>NZ_CP014140.1:1162500-2820000 GCF_001439585.2 Aneurinibacillus sp. XH2
AAAAAGGAAATTGAAGATACAGACAGTATTATTTATGCTATCACCGGAGTGTCCCCTACTTTTTTTCGTCCACCAGGCGGAGTATATAACGAAAAGGTTGTTGAAGCCGCAAAGCAGGGAAATCATCTGTTGGTGATGTGGTCATGGACACAAGACACGAAAGATTGGAAAAACCCGGGCATTCAAAAAATCGTGGACAAAGTCTGCAAAAACGCAAAGCCAGGCAATATCGTTTTATTTCATGACGCAGGAGGAAATCGAACGCAAACGGTGCAGGCTCTGGATATCATTTTAAACAAATTATCAAAAGAAGGATACACGTTTGTAACAGTTTCCCAACTACTCGCTTACAAAGACAGGAATGTAGATTCCACGAAATAGAAAAAATGCATGACAGCACACGTTCTGATCAAGGACATTATAAAAACAGTTTCATTTTGTTTGTTTTTACAAAACGTAAAATGGTGTAAATCGTTATCCCAATATAAAATGCTGCCATTTCCGCAGCTTCTTGTAAGTATCCGGGTGCATGTATAAGATACATTTCACTTAAATGATGCAGAAGTTGAAAATAACCTATTCCGATTAAAAGCAACCTAATCGTTTCTTTTGCTATGGAGAAAGATAGGGACATTTCTTTATTCTGCTTTCTTACCATTCTGAAGTTCCAAGTCATTGCAATATATTCCAATGACAATATGCTAATTATTACACCTTCGTAGCCAAAGCCAGGAATGCCCACAAGAGCGTAACTGAGCAATATCGAACAAACGGTGCCGGCAACAAGTCCTATCATCGGTTCTTTTTTTTTATCTTGCGCCCATAAAACGGTTGTGGTTATCTCCCTTATTCCCGTAATCAGAGGAATAAGGGAAAGATAACGAATAGCTCCTCCTACAGAAGAGTTGCCAAACAAAAGCATCCCGAGTTCATACCCATAAAAAAATAAGAATAAAGATGAGCTCAGCCCCCACATCCATGTTAGTTGGATTGCTAACCGAATACGTCTGAAAACTGCCGCGCTTTGTTTCTCTTTCCACTCTTCTGCAATTTTGGATACCAGCGTATGAGATAAGGCGTCTGTAACTAAAGTTGGAAGGTACACGATTATGGTTGCCATTCCGGAAATCTCTCCAAAGATTCTGGTAGCTTGTGATATGCTTAGCCCAGCATCCTGTAGCCGATGCGGAATAATAAGCGCATCCAGAAATTCGGATAATGGTACAATCAGGCGGGTAACCAAAATAGCCATGGCCATTTTCAAATAACATGATATATCAGGTAGTATAGTAAGCCTCTGCGACCCAAAATTTTCCTCGCTTCCATATGTTTGCCAAACACGGAATCGAAACATGACAAGCAAAAATACCAACGCGCTTGCGGCCCCCGTAAACGCACCAAATACCGCTCCTCCTACAGCAAAGTCATTTCCATATCCTATCCAAAGCGTCGTAAGCGCCAGCATGGTGACCACACGAGTGATCTGTTCCACCACTTCCGAAGCGGCAATAGAACCATAATGTTCCACCCCTTGCAGAAATCCTCTCATCAAACTAAGGAGTGGGACAATGAATAATGCCGGTGCGATATATTGGATGGGCACAGTAAGATGACTGTCTCCCATAAAATCAGCGATGGCCGGTGCAAGCATATACGATGCGCTGCCGATAGCTGCCCCGATAATCATTAAAAGAAACGTGGTTGCTTTTAAAAGAACTTTTCCCTGTTTTTGATTCTTTGCCGTCATAAAAGCAAGAGCGGTCGGAAAGCCTCCAGAAATAAAGGTGAGGAGAAAACCATAATAAGAATAGGCGATCTGGTACAATCCTACTCCTTCTGCTCCTACTATCATATGAAGACAGGCTAAGAAGTGATATGGACAAACATTTGTTTTTACTTAGACGAACTTTTTTAGCAATCATAACTGGTGCTTTAATTGATATTTACCTCATGCAGATATTAAATGGGAAAAGCTAGCCTGCATTGGTTAGCTTTTTTATATAAAGTGGGATTATAGAATATTTTAATGATTTAAAAAAGAAATGAAACTTTAATGATTAGAAATTATGTTAATTAGTCAAAGAAGAATTTTTTAGGGGTGAGTGAAGGTGCACATTATTTCAGCAGTCATCCAAACGGTCAGTGGAGTTTTTTTTGAAGAAAATTCCATATGAAAACTCGCGGCTTCAATCGTGGGATGAAAGATGATTGCTCTGCCATCCATTTGCTACAATATGTTCAATGATTTGTCAATATATAGAATGGTTTTAACTTAATATAGTATCCCATTCCGCCGTTATATTAATTTAGGAATAAATAAAATATGAAAGGGGTTAGATAATGAATTGTAAATATGTTCATGAATGAAGATGAACATATACCAAGAAAATGTTGATTTGTAAAATAGGAGGAAAAAATTGTGGGAAAGAACATTGCAGACAAAACATCAGGGGAAATTAAATTTATTCCTTTGGCCATAATTATCGCCATCGGTTTAATTATCTGGTTTATCACACCGCCGGAAGGGATAAAACCTGATGCGTGGCATTTACTTGCTATTTTTGTAGCAACCATCGTTGGTTTTATTATTAAACCGATGCCGATGGGAAGTCTTTCTATCATTGCTATTACTATGACAGTTATAACAGATATAGTACCTCTTAAAACTGCACTATCAGGATTTGGTAATGGTACCATTTGGATCATTGTATGTGCAATTATTATTTCTCGCGGTGTTACAAAAACGGGATTAGGTTCTCGTATTGCTTATATATTTGTGAATAAATTCGGAAAGAAAACACTAGGTCTTTCATATGCGCTGGCGTTCACTGACCTTATACTTTCTCCAGCCATGCCCAGTAACTCTGCTCGTGCAGGTGGTATCGTATTTCCGATTATTTCCGCTTTGGCTCATTCATTTCATTCAAAACCTGAAGACGGGACAGAGCGGAAAATCGGCTCGTTTTTGATAAAGACTGCATTTCAGGTCAACGTAGTGACATCCGCTATGTTTATGACGGCGATGGCAGCTAATCCACTTATTGTATCAATGGCTAAAGAAGCCGGCATACAAATCAGTTGGAGTGGTTGGATGCTCGCAGCTATTGTCCCTGGTCTCATTAGCTTACTTATTATTCCTTGGTTCATCTACAAGATTTATCCGCCAGAAATTAAAGAAACACCAAACGCGGCAAAATTTGCGATAGAAAAATTAAAAGAAATGGGGCCGATGAGCAAAGCAGAAAAGAGAATGGTTTTTGTATTTGTAACGGTCTTAGGGTTGTGGATTTTTGGTGAAAAGATTGGCGTGGATGCTACTACAGCTGCGCTTGTCGGTGTGTCTTTACTTCTTCTTACTCAAGTATTAACCTGGACAGATGTTAAAGGTGAGAAGATGGCATGGGATACACTTGTATGGTTTGCCGCACTTGTTATGATGGCAGGGCAACTAAATAATCTTGGGTTAATCTCTTGGTTTAGTAAGGAAATTCAGGGATTAGTATCAGGTATGTCTCCAATGGTAGCCTTGTTAGTATTAGGTATGGCTTATTTTTATAGTCACTATTTATTTGCTAGTGCAACTGCACATGTAAGTGCAATGTATGCTGCATTTCTTGCGGTATCTCTTACTGTAGGAGCACCGGGAATGTTTACGGCATTAATGCTCGCGTTTTTCAGTAATCTGTTTGGTTCTATAACTCATTACGGTTTTGGTCCAGCCCCCATTCTCTTTGGTCCTGGTTATGTATCAGAGGGAAAATGGTGGGCTATAGGATTAGCCATCTCAATTATTAATATTATTATTTGGCTAGGAGTTGGCTCCCTTTGGTGGAAACTACTTGGTTTATGGTAGATAGAGTCTTAAAGAAAAATCTCGCTATCTAAATGGGTGGCGGGATTCGTTGCTACAGGTCTTCCAGAAACAACCCGTTTGTATGATTTACAACACACTTGTGCCACATAATTTTCACCAAAAATAACCTGGCCTTGCGCCGGGTTATTTTTGGTGGCTACTAAATGAAAGTGGAGCCATGTTTGCCATCATGGAGCATGAAAATTATCCTCCCCCTGGATGCTTTAATTTCTATGTAGATGATGTTGATACACTTTGAGAACAGGTGAGAGATAAGGGAGAAGTAGTGGAAGAATTATTTTCCACTGCATATGGAATCAGGTTATAATATTATTCCGAATCGCTGCTTCAAGATTTCGTTTCTTTCTTCGGAAGACAAAATCATCCGTTTAGTTTTTATGGAGTTAATTGTCTCGATTAGTGAATCACCCGAAATAGTGATTCGACCATTAGGTGTAGCAAGAGAACAGATAAGTTTTTTCGTGAAATGAGACTCCGAAGAAGTTTGCTGGTACTGATTCATTTCATAAAACTCGTCAAGTTTACGAGGTTTTTTCGTGAATTTAAATTCTGTAATCCATTCATTCTGCACTAATTTCTGGAAACATAAGGTCTCGGAATTTGACTCACTCGTGATACGGTACGAACCACTGACATCGGTGACAATGTCTCCCGAAAGCTGAAGAGGGCTACGCACGGAATCACCAAACCCGACATCGACGATATAGTCTTTTTCGAGGTGTACTAAAAGAGCCATGTGGTCGAACTCAGGGCCATATGTACCATCACCGTGATGAACCCGGCCAGAAACCAGTGACACAGAGAAACCCACATTTTGTAGAAGCCAACCTAACAGTCCGTTCAATTCATAACAATATCCTCCTCGTTTACTTACAACAATTTTTTGGTAAATTGCTTCAAGGTTTATTTCAATAGGACGGGAGTTTATGATGTCCAAGTTTTCAAACGGGACGGACAGCATGTGACGCATTTGAATGAATTGAAGCGACTGGTAATCGGCGTGAATGTCTTCAATATCAACACCAATACGTTTGAGGTACTCGCGTACGTTCAATCAAATCTCCTCCTATGCTTAACAACTTTTCACGTTGTGTATCTGCCATCCAGAAAATATCACCTCTATAAGTATATGATACACACTTTATTCCCTCAAGAAAATTGATTTGTGTTGATAAAAAATTTTACTACATATATGAAGCGAAAGCAGGAGCAGAGCTTGATTTTATCAAAAATTAGGAAGATCTTCGGTTCTTTTTATTTTTGGGCAAGTCTAATATATTAACTTAATGTGCATATACCGGGACTCATTATTGTCGGAAATACATGGGGACACACCCATCCCTTTACTAATGTACCGCTCGTCTTTATACGGTAAGGTAAGAAAGGATTCAATGAATGCCTAGTCCATCAATTGGAACGGGGGAATCATTTTATGGGGTGAAATCGTGTATACGATCGGGCACCTTTCAACCGAACCCGTCAGCTAACCTCGGAGGCATGGGAAAGGGAGAGTGTAATAATTTGTTAAAACGCATGATTACTATTGCAGGAATGACTGGGGTTTTGCTTACCGGAATGAGTAACTTGGTACCTCAACAAGCTCAAGCACAGCAAGTTGAATCACAGCAAGGCGAAGCATATACATGGCCTCACCAGGTGAGCACCAAACAACAGACAGATCCATTTACAAACAATAGGCCAACGCAAAGTGCTAATTTAACTACTGGGTCAGCAACAGGACTTCAGATCGCTAATTATGCCAAACAGTTTATCGGTATACCGTATGTACATGGAGGAAGATCCCCGCAAACCGGATTCGATTGTTCAGGATTTACTTCATATGTGTACAAGCATTTCGGCATCTCGATATCAACTGGTCCTATCGGACAACTGAAACAAGGCTACCAAGTAAGCAAATCCGATATGCAGCCTGGTGATATTGTCTTTTTCCATTCGGGATCACGTAGCGGCTATCACGAAGGAATATATATCGGAAACAATCAGATGATTCATGCACCTGCTCCAGGTAGAGGTGTACAAATCACCGATCTAAGTTCGTCATGGTGCCAAAGCCACTTTGCACAGGTACGCAGATACTTTTAGTTTATAAATCACTTTTCTTTAAAAGAGAGAGCACTGAAAAACGATTGCATTTTCTGTGAACTGAGTGTTGCTGGATTATTTCCAGTGGCATTCTTTATTTTTGTTAACTTTAACTATTCACTTTGTTAACATACGGATTCATTTATAACGAATGGTTAAACTCATAAATGTTTCCTTAGTGACATAAAGCTAGGGGATTTAATTGCTTATTAGGAAATACAAGAAAAAGCACCCATCTTCCGCTTTACGGAAAAAAGTCGGGTACTTTTTCGGTGCTCTCCCGTTTAGGTGGAGGGGCTTTAGATTCTTAGGTTTCAATGGATGGATTAACGCATAAAGCCAATTGTCTTTTCTTCATTTTTCTTAGATTGTATTAACTCTTTCTTTATTTCATTAAATTCTTCTTCCGAGATTATATTTTGTTCTTTAAGCTGTGATAGCCTAAATATTTCTGCGGAAATAGAAGAAGGTTCTAAATTATGATAGTGAATATGGTTGTAGTATTTTTGATTAATATATTTCTCTTTTGCTTGCTGTAATTCTTTTATGAAATCATGTACTTTTTCTGACGAAGGAATATTTTCAAAAAAGACAATGTCTGTTTTATGATCAGATAAAGAAGTATAAGTATTATAATTAAACCAAAACATTATCCAAAAAAAACATGAGATAGGTGAATAAAAAGTCAAAGAGTCTAGCGCTTCTGCTTTATCAGTGTTAGAACTTGCAAACAAATAGTCCCATGCCATCATGGCACTTATTAACGTAAAAATGATAGCTGCAATAAAGGATTTTTTAGGGAATACCGAGAAAGATACCTGATTTTCAGGAATATCTTCGAATTTAATAAGTTTGTCATGCTTAAAGAAAAAGCGTTTATAACCATATAATAGTCCATTTTCAGTGATTTTAAAGGTACGTATAACAAACTTGCTTTTTTGTACTAACATTGTGTATTCACCGCCCATAATATCAAAAGTTACTTTAATAGTAATTATAAAGGAAATCAAATCCTTAATAAACAAAATATAGTATAAATTCTGGAGGAAGGGGATTTCTCGCGTGCCATGGTAAAATAATATTAATAGTAGAATCGCCATGATAAAAGAATTACATATTTTTCAACTATGATGATGGGCATAGATAAAATTATTGTGTAAGGGTGAGGTGTAAATATTCAAAATGGAAATAAGGGACAGTTTTGTCTTAGTGGCCGGATTTGCTCAGCTCCCTAAAGGGACTCCAATTTTTGAAGTGCAAAAATCAATCGGGTGTATTCTTGTTATTGATACAGAAACAGATATTATCGTAGACTGTACTTTTACTTTTATTCGAGATATTACTAATGACTTTATTTCGGCGCTACTTCGTGGAAAATCTATTACACGAGACATCGATGAAATTATTAATACAGTCGAACGCAGATTTATCGTTCCGCCAAAAAAAGCCGTCATACAGGCCATTCTTTCAGGGTATAACCGATATATTGAATTAGATAAAGAAAATGTAAAAAATTAATTAAAACAAAGATGTAAGGGATTGCAATTTACAGAAAATTTTTATATAATTTATTTAAAGTATAATCTTTATATTTACGTTGTTAACTGGGCGATTTGCCGAGGACGGGGCATGAACCCAGTCTCAATAAAGCAAATTGGTAGCCAGTAGAAACGAAGGTTCTGGAAACGATAGGTTTCTTATGGACTTTAGTTGCTACTGGCTTTTATTTTTACAATAAAACGAGAGGAGAATCATTATGGAATTTGGTTTATTCACAGTATTTGACAACTACAAAAAAATGTTCAATCGTACCCCTGAACAATTTTTTCATGAAGTCTTAGAACAAACAGAATATGCAGACCAATTGGGTTACAATTCAGTATGGTTTGCCGAACATCATTTTAGTGAATACGGAATTTTAACCACTCCGCAAATTTTACTCGCTGTAGCGGCACAGCGAACAAAAAATATTCGCCTTGGTATTTCTATAGTTACTTTGCCATTCAAAAATCCTATTCAAGTAGCCGAAGATTACGCTTTATTAGATGTATTGAGCAATGGTCGAATAAATTTGGGGTTTGGGAGCGGCTATCTTCCTCACGAATTTGCCGGATTCAACGTCGATCCCGCTGATAAGGCGCTTCGATTCAATGATGCTCTAGCTGTTATTGAAAAAGCTTGGACTGGGGAAAAATTTTCCCATTCAGGAGACTATTATCAATTTTCTAACATTAAATTAGAGGTACTGCCAAAACAGAAAAAAGTGCCGATTTGGATCGGTACACTAAGCCGCAGGGGGGCAGAATTTGTCGCTAAAATGGGATATAACATTATGGGAGTCCCTTATGTCGCCAGTAACTCTTTATCAGAGTTAAAAGAGATAATTGATAACTATAAAGAAGCATATCATCAGGCCGGACATGACGAAAGTGAAATAAATATTCCTTTAGCAGTTCACACGTTTGTAGCCGAAACACGCGAAGAAGCGGAACGAGTGTCTAAAAAACATGTAAATCTGTATTTAGATACCCGCCAGTATGGAAGAAACGCTACATTTGAAGATCTTGAAAAACGCGAACATTTACTCATTGGCACCCCTGAAGATGTCATAAACAGACTCAGGAAATATCAAGAAGCTGGCTGTGACCATATTATGATGCTCATGAACTTTGGAGGGCTGCCACATAAAGAAGTGTTGAAATCTATAGAAATAGTGGCTAAAGAAGTGATGCCTGCGTTTAAAAATGATACCATCAAACGAAAAAGTGTTGTAACGGAAAATAGTCACATAGTTACTTCTTAATTTTAAAAGCAAAGGGGTATCATCTGGAACACAAATTGGTTTGATGCTCACTTCATATCTTGAAAAAGTCGGCAGTATCATTTGCATACCAAAAATGATATTATTGACTGTTTTAAATTTATAGACCTGATCTGAGGAGGATGGGAGATATGAGTGAACAATTCATAGGCACGAATCAAATCGAGTTAAAGAAAAATGCAAACGCAATAGATATACGAAACAATACTGTACCAGCCAAATTAACATATCTTGTCTTGGCCATCTGTTTCTTCGGAATTATGGCAGAAGGCTATGATTTAGGAATTTACGGCGCTGTTCTTCCTAAGTTATTGGAAAGCAAAGAATGGGGGATTACACCTGCACAAGCGGGGGCGATTGGTAGCTACGCCCTTATTGGAATGTTAGTTGGAGCTATAGCGGTAGGTACAATTACGGATTTAATTGGACGAAAATGGACATTTATATGGAGTATCGCTCTGTTCTCGATTACTATGGCTTTATCAGCAATAGCAACATCCGCAGAAATGTTTGGTGTCTTTCGTTTCATTGGAGGAATTGGTCTCGGCGGAATTATCCCAACAGCATCGGCGTTAACGATCGAATATTCTTCTAAGCATCGTCGATCCTTAAATTATGCAATAATGTTTTCAGGATATGCTATAGGAACTGTCATCGCTGTATTATTGTCACTAGTATTACTTACAGCATTCGGTTGGAGAATTTTGTTTTGGATAGGGGCTATACCTATTTTGGCCGTTCCGTTTATTATCCGGTACTTGCCTGAATCAGTAAGTTTCTTGCTTTCACATCGTCGTGTCCAAGAAGCCGAAGATATTTGTAAGCGTTACCAGATGGATTTCTCTGAAGAGTATACAAATAATGATTCTGAAAAGCAAAATTATAAGAGCCTTATGTATGGGTTATCAACTTTGTTTTCCAAAAAATTTGCAAGGACTACGATATTATTTTGGATTACTTATGTAATGAGCTTTTACTTAATTTATGGATTAAATACATGGTTGCCGCAAATCATGCGTCAATTAGGCCACTCGCTTGGTTCAAGTCTATCATTCTTGCTTACGCTCAATCTTACTGCGGCGATAGGGGTCATTTTAGGCGGTGCAATAGCTGACAAATGGGGGTCAAAGAAGGTTATAGGTCTCTCTTATTTCCTGGCTGCTTTAGGAATGTGGTTTGTTACCATAACTAAATCTGAAATACTGGTATATTGTTGTATTGGTATAACAGGGATTGGTACAATAGCAAATACGCAATTATTGCATGCTTATCTTTCGAAATACTTTCCTGCCACTGTAAGAGGTACAGGATTAGGATGGGGGCTTGGTGTCGGTCGAATTGGTGCCATATCCGGACCGATATTGATTGGCCTGTTTATATCCATGGGATTTAATGAATTATTTAGCTTTTATACGTTCGTTGTCGCCGGAATTATAGCTACAATAGCAATATTCTTCATATCTAACCGTCATCATAACGAGATTATATAAAATGAAATGAGCGTAATTAAAATCCATTCTTTGATCGGTGGCTTTTTTCACCAGACGAGTGCTAAGAAAAATTAAAACTTTTGTTATTCTATAAGATAATTTATGCGTTTTTTGGGTCAACCCAAGGTTGGAGGTGAAATGATGGCAGGAGTTGTGTTGAGCTTCTCATTCATGAACGAACGGGCAAAATGGTTGAAGACATATAGGATATGTAATATAATAAACAATGGAACGTAAAAACACGGTCTGGTTGGTAGTCCAGGCGCATTGGTGATTTGGATTTACATATCATCAATGTCAGTAATCTTCCCCCCTCGGGATGTCCATCGTTCCAGCTATGAGTTTAGAGGGGGAATTAAGATGAAGTTTACTGTTTATTTTAACGGTCAGTTTTGGGTAGGTATTGTTGAAGAGATTCATGATGGAAAATTAAGAGCAGGTAGGTATGTATTTGGTCCAGAGCCACGAGACCAAGAAGTATTTGAATTTGTGAACAGAAGATTATTGGACTTTATTAATGGGTTGTCGGAAGAAGTCGCTATCGAAAACCATGAAGTTAGAAAGATTAACCCGAAACGTTTAGCAAGACAAATTTCTCGGGAAATTAAAACGAAAGGGATATCGACTTACGCTCAAGCGGCACTCCAGTTAGAGTACGAAAAAAGAAAAAAAGAGAAACAAATCCTTAGTCGAAACAGACGGAAAGAAATCAAAGAATATAAGAGGGAAGTTAAACTTAAAAAAGCAAAAGAAAAACGTCGTGGAAGATAGTGTTGATGGGGATTTTCCTATCGCCATCAGGCTAACAAAATAAAAATCCAAGGGATTTTATGGCCTAGCAGAAACTTTGGACATACCAAAGAGCCTTTAGCGGGCCTTATTTTTTTATTTATACAACGCTACAATGACTCGTTATATAAGGATAGACAACACCAAAAATAAAGTGGCGTTTGCTTTTTTAAGGTAAAAAGAATAGATGGTAATCTGCAACACCTTCTTATGACTGCTCAAACATTACGTATAATGATAAAGTTTATTGTATTTTCGCTTCAATATTGTGAACCATGATTGACGTTTAGCATACGTATGTGGTTAAATACATCTTAAATGTTAACTAATTTTATAAATAGGTTTACAAAATAGGAGGGAGAGATGAAAAAAAGAACAAAAGAAATTACGTTGCTGGCTTTGTTAACGAGCATTATCGCCATTACGGGTGCGTTTAAAATTCCTTTGGGCATTCCAGGGGCTGAGTTTCAGCTTTCCGCTCCGATTGCGGTTGCCATTGCCGCCGTGTTCGGATTTCAGCGCTACATTATTGCCGGTGTGTTGGCAAGTGTCATTATGTTTTTATTGGGAATGCACAATCTTTTAAATGTAGAAATTTCGATGGTATTTCGACTGGTGGCGGGTGGGATGGTAGCTTTACTGGGCCCCTCTTTACCTGTCCTTCTTATAGCGGGACCGATTGGATCGGCGGCTGCTCGCTGGGTGTTAGCGCTGACACTAGACGTTCCGGCTATTCCTTTGCTTGTGGCTGCCTTGCCTGGCATGATATTTACGGCTCTTACCGTCTGGCCCATAACGAAAATATTGCGAAAGGCGGAAGAAGGTGTATTGTTCAATGGTAAACGAACCTCTGTATAGTTTGCGCATGCGTGCGGCGGAAGGAAGAGCGCATGAGGATGGGGGACTTCATATTTCTGGTGGAGAGCGGTTGAGCACGAGAGAGGAGCTGGAAGAAGCGGTCAGCGCACTGCTGCGTAAAGCTCTTCATCATAGCCGCGGAACGGCAGATTTTATCAACATTGCTATTGAAAAGGTAGCACAAGAAGAAATACCGGTGCTTGCTCCGCTTCCCATTTCTACATATTGCACAACGAGCGTGCAAGCAGGGAGAAAGCAGGCTGCGGATTTACTTCGCCAGTCTTCCGTATCGGATGCGGCCATTGAAAGAGGATTTGAAATCTTAACATCCAGCTACAATTTGCGGGGAGCGGTATTGTTAGATAGCCAGAGCGGAGAACGTATGGATACGAGAGGGACAAAAGGTGTACGGGTTTCCCGCATGGATTGGGAGAGAATGTCCCATGCGATCTGGAAAAAACGGCAACCCTTGTTAGAATCTGTCCGTGTTTCGGAAGCGGTAGCCCTGGCGACCAAGGTCGCTTCCGCCGCAGGGACGGTCGCTGAACTTTGCTGGTCTGATGACCCTGAATATAGTACCGGTTATGTTAGCAGTCCGACGAAAGGCTATTGCCGTATTTTCCATTTAAAAGAAGAGGGAGAGTTATCGGGCGGCCGTATTTTTTTCGTTACAGCCGAGACAAACATTGCAGACTACATTGAATACCTGGAAAAAATGCCGGTTTGGATTGGATGAGGGGGAAACATGATGGATGGGTTTGAACGTTCACTTCTCGATTCCTTATCTGCAAAGAAAGAAAAAGGGTTGCTGCGAACATTGCACCCGATCGATTGGAAGCAAGAGAAGAGTGTGTTCTCTTCCAATAATTATTTGGGGCTTGCGCGCGATGAACGATTGAAAAAGGCGGCCATACAAGCGATTGAAACATACGGAACAGGAAGCGGAGGGGCGCGGCTGACGACAGGAAATTTTTTGCTTCATGAAAGGCTGGAAGCTAGCCTTGCTTCATTTAAACAAAAAGAGAGCGCCATTGTTTTTAGCAGCGGATACCTGGCCAATCTGGGCGTTATTTCTGCGCTGATGGGGCCGGGTGATGTTATTTTTAGCGATGAGCTGAATCATGCAAGCATTATTGACGGCTGTCGCTTAAGCAAAGCGCGAATAGTGGTATATCGCCATGCCGATATGGACGATTTACGAAATAAAATTCGTTCCGCACAGGAGACGAAGAAGCTTATCGTCACCGATGGGGTATTTAGTATGGATGGGGATATTGCGCCTTTGCCCGACATTGTGGAAGTAGCGCAAACGCATGGCGCATGGGTTATGGTGGATGACGCGCACGCAACCGGCGTGCTGGGAGAAACAGGGGCCGGTACGGCCGAATATTTTGGCGTAAGCGATCGCATTCAACTTCTGATGGGCACATTAAGCAAGTCTGTCGGAGCAGAAGGGGGATATGTAGCCGCTTCACGGACAGTGGTGGATTATTTGCGCAATCATGCCCGGTCGTTTATTTTTCAGACATCCCTTTCACCGGGTGTTGTCGCTTCTGCCCTGGAGGGAATCCGCATTATCCGGGAGGAACCGGAACGAAGACGCCGTTTGCTGAAAAATGCCCGGCTTTTACGTGATGGTCTCACGAAACTGGGATTTACTTTAGTAGAAGGTATTACGCCAATTGTTGCGGTGATGATTGGCGAAGCGGAAAAGGCGGTGCGTTTTTCCGCACGCCTAGAAGAAGAAGGAGTGTTTGCTCCTGCTATACGCCCGCCGACGGTACCGCAAGGCTCCAGCCGAATTCGAGTAACGTTGATGGCTACGCATACGCAATCGGAGATTCATCAGGTACTTACTTGTTTTGAAAAGGTAGGAAAAGCAATGAGGATAATATAAAAAACTATTCAAATTGAGGCGGAAACATCGAGGTAAGAGGACTTCTTCTGGCCTTTGCCTAGCGCAAACCAAAGAGCTGTTGATGTCAGAATTTCAACAGCTCTTTTATTTTTTGTTTTCTCATAGGCGTTGGGCGGAGATGGCAACGTTTGATAATGTTTAGAATCTATTTGTAATTTATACATAGTGTATAAATTAATAACATATTTTTATAAATACATCACAATGATTTTCTCATTGCAGACTGATATCTTTTAGTAAAATATACTACCAAGGAGGACAGAGATGCTAGTAAAAATAGCGGATATATTTTCAAAAGTGGTTAGACGCTATCTTCCTGATGCTTTTGTCATTGCAATACTTATGACATTGTTTGTATTTATTATTGCCATTCTTATGAACTTGTCTGATCCTATGACTATTTTTAAAGCTTGGGGAGATGGTTTTTGGAAGTATCTAGCCTTTACCATGCAAATGGTTCTTGTACTGATGACAGGTATGGTGCTTGCTTCCGTTCCATTTATTAATAAGGCATTACAGAAAGTCGCAAGCATTCCTAAGACGCCTACACAGGCATATGTTATGACATTCATTATTTCTGCTATATCTTATTACATTAACTGGGGACTCGCGGTAGTAGTAGGGGCGATTTTTGCAAAAGAGGTAGCGAAAAGAAATGAAAAAGCGCATTTTCCACTGCTGGTGGCTTCTGCTTATTCCCCTACTGCTTTATATGCTGCTGGATTGTCGAGCTCGATTGGGTTAACCATTGCCACACCGGATCATTTTTTAGCTAAGATCATGGGAGTTGTTCCGACATCGGAGACTATTTTTCACCCTGGAACAATCATCATTTTTCTAGCTCTGTTTATTACGATGCCGATTGTTATCGCTTTCATGGCTCCGAAAACGAATATTATTAGTTATAAACCGTTGCAAAAAAATACGGTAGCTACAACCGAAACGGCTGCAACGATAGAACAGCCTTTAACACCGGCAGAAAAATTAGAGATGAATCCGTGGTTAGGAACAATCATGGGAGCATGTGGTTTTGTATATGTTGTTTATAAGTTTTTTGAAGGGCTAGATTTGAATCTTGATATTATTAATCTTACTTTTTTGAGTGCTGGTTTATTTTTTCATCGATCATTGGGGCGGTTTGCAGCAGCGTTTAAAGAAGCTGCGACTTCTATTTCCTCCATCATTCTTCAGTTTCCCTTCTACGCTGGAATTATCGCCATTCTTACTAGTTCAGGAATGGGGGAAGCGATTATTAATTGGATGAGTTCGGTGGCAAGTAAAGATACATTTACTATATTTACGTATTGGACAGCTGGTTTGGTTAATCTTTTTGCCCCTTCGGGTGGTGGGCAATGGGCCCTACAAGGACCACTTCAGATACCTGCAGGAATGCAATTAGGAGTAGAACCTGGAAAGATTGCGATGGCTGTTGCATGGGGAGACGCTTGGACTAATTTAATTCAGCCATTCTGGGCATTACCAATACTCGGGGTTGTTGGATTAAGTATTCGCGATATTATGGGGTATTGTGTTTTACTTAGTATATGGGTAGGAGTTGTGACCAGCATTCTTATTATGTTTGTGTACTAAATACGAAAATTTTCATTTTATTTTTAAAGCATCTCCTAGAACGAGGGATGCTTTTTGTTTTATCTTTTTCGCTGATTATCCGGCTTACTTACGCCAAATCCTTTACATTGCTATTTGTTTGGATAATAATTTAGTAATGTAATTTTTATGATTTCCCTTTTTTTACTTTATCCAGGAAATATAGAAATAAACTTTGATCATAATATAAAAACATATGTTTGATAGGAAGTGGAATGAGTATTCTGATTAAAAATGCAATCATTTTACTTATGACGGAAGAAATGCCGTCAACTTTTACAAGGAATATTTTGATTTCGTTTTATGATGATCTTAGATTAATGGACTGGCCGGAAAAGAAAATGTGCTGAAGATCGAATGACAGTAGAAGATATTTACTGAGGCTTATTACTTGGCATTGCAGAAATGATCAAATCAGGTACGACTACTTATGCGGATATGTATATACATATGGATCATATTGCAAATACAGCGTAAACTTTCGGAATAGGAGGGATAATTATGAAAAAATTTCTGGTTGCAATCATTAGTTTATTGGTTGTTATATCACTCTTTTTATTTATTTTACTCCTCATTATGATAAGTGTAGTAAACGGAATACAATTTCGTTCGGCATAATTTTAAGGAGAAAGGAAGATGAAACAAAATCCTGCCGAAGCAGCTTTTTCCCATCTATTGCTTTCTGGAACGTTTGTACATGAAGCGTCTTTTTCTGAGATGCAGCAAACGTATGGAATCTATATTCACCCTCATCTAGTTATGGCTATTTCTATTGATCGCTATCCAGATTTATCCATAGAGAAACCTTTAAACTGGAGGATAGAGATCGGTCAAAGGTTAGTAGAAGCAATATATAAGGCGGTAACCATTCCCTTTGTATGGGTTTGGATTGAGGAAGGTGTACTGGCATTACTTTTGGAATTTACATCAGAACATCGGATAACAAAGGACTTGAATGAAGAAACTCTTCAGATTGCAAAAAAAATACAAAAATCAGCAGATGAAATGCCTGTTTCTGTCTCCATTGGAATTGGAACTTATTATGACGATCCTTATATGCTTCAGCATTCTTATAAGGAAGCCAGAAAATCGATGATTAACCGGTTTTTCCAAGGGAATCGAATGATTTTTCAATTTGAAAAGGAGAAAAATAGAGAAGAGTCAGGGCAAAATTATTTTTCTCTTAAAGAGAAAATAGAGAAAGAGAGAATAGAGCTATTAGCGCGGGTGCGGATTGGAGATGTAGATGGGACTGTTCCCATCTTACAAATTATATTGGAAGGATTAGCAGAGGCCAATAAGTTTAATGTGAACATGTTCAAGTCTGAAGTGGTGGACTTAGTCATGATGATTTCCAGATTGGTTTTGGAGGCAGGATTCAGTGCTGAGACGATTCTGTCGGAAAATGCCCATTTTATCCAAGATTTATATCAAACCATTCGGTATGACAAGTTTATTAAAAAAGTATGTGAGTATGTACGCTGGTTAACAGAGCAGGTAGCATTAACCCAAACATTGGAGGTCTCTCCGGTGATTCGGCAAGCGATTCGATATATGAAAGAAAATCTTCGAAAAAAGATCTCTTTAGAAGACATAGCACAATATTGTTGCTTGAGTAAGTACCATTTGAGTCATTTGTTTAAGAAAGAGATAGGGGTAAGTGTTATTGATTTTTTAAATAAAATTAGAATCGAAAAAGCAATATATTACTTAGAAACAACAGATTTGTCTATCCAGCAAATCGCAGACAAAGTTGGATTTCCAGATGCGAATTACTTTAGTCGAACGTTTAAAAAATACACCCAGCATAGTCCTACAAAATATCGTTCAGCAAGATTGTGCTAAATTCACACAAGTTATGCTAGATAAAATGAAAAGGCTTTCTAGTAAGATAAAGACATCATTTAAATACGGAAAATAATTATTATTCTAAATAATATAATAAGTTGAGTGGGGGCCTAAAAACTGTTGATTTTAAATATAAGGGATATAGGAGAGGGGAAATCTAATTGAAAAAAATTGATTTACTCAACCCGCCTGAGATTATTCGTCGTTCCAACTGGCGTGATCGTTTTGAGACAAAGGTTTCTCAATGGTTAACTCCATGGGATGGAGAGGAACCGATAGATATTGGCTTTATTGGAATTCCTTTGTCCAAAACATCGATAAGTATTTCAGGAGCTTCGATGACTCCAAACGCGTTGCGTGAATTATTTGCAAATGTAACGACATATAGTATAGATCATGATGTTGATTTACAGGAGTTACAGGCACGTGATATGGGCGATATTCAGATGCATGTGACTGATTTACAGCGCTGCCACGCAAATATTGAACAGGGACTAACCAATGTATACGAAGCATTGCCCGATTTGTTTCCTATCATTACAGGTGGTGATCACTCGATTACATGCCCCTCAGTCAAAGCCTTTAAGAAAAGGTTTTCTGGAAAAGTGGGGATTGTTCAAATTGATTCCCACATGGATGTAAGAAATTTGGAGGATGGCGGGCCCTCCAATGGTACACCCATTCGAGGATTAATTGAATCAGGGACAGTGGATGGTCGCCATATCGCTCAAATTGGGATTCATAGCTTCGCAAATTCTAAGCCTTATCGGGAATACGCTTTATCAAAGGGGATTACACAATTTACAGCACGTCAAGTTTTTCAAGAAGGAATTGAACCTTTAGTAGAAAAAGCGATGGAAGTGGCAGGAAATGGAACGGATGCGATTTATGTAACGGTAGATATGGATGTTTTGGATCAAGCGTATGCACCTGGAGTACCAGCGATGGTACCGGCGGGAATGACATCCTGGCAGTTGTTTGACGCTGTATTCATGCTAGGTCAGAATCCAAAAGTAAAAGGATTCGATATCGTTTGTGTAGATCCTATGCAGGATCCACGCAGAGCTACCGTTAGAACAACATTATATGTGATATTAAGTTTTCTTGCTGGATATATGAAACGAAGCTAAAAACATAATGAAAGGGGAAGGGAATATGAAAAAGGTATCAGGACGTACAATTCGCGCCCCTCGTGGGACAAAGCTGAATGCAAAAGGATGGCAACAAGAAGCTGTCCTTCGGATGTTAATGAACAATCTTGATCCGGAGGTAGCCGAACGTCCGGAGGATCTTGTAGTATATGGCGGGATCGGAAAAGCCGCTCGAAATTGGGAGTGTTTTGATAAAATTGTCGAATGCTTAATGGATTTAGAAGCTGACGAAACATTGCTTGTGCAATCAGGTAAACCGGTTGGAATTTTTAAAACGCATACACAGGCACCGCGCGTACTTATCTCGAACTCTGTTTTAGTTCCGGCTTTTGCGAATTGGGATACGTTCCATGAATTGGACAAAAAAGGACTTATGATGTATGGACAGATGACAGCTGGAAGCTGGATTTACATTGGAACACAGGGAATTTTACAAGGAACATATGAAACATTTGCAGAAGCAGCCCGCCAGCATTCAGGTGGAACACTGAAAGGAACATTAACACTAACGGCAGGGCTCGGTGGAATGGGTGGGGCACAGCCGCTAGCCGTTACGATGAACGAAGGAGTTGTTATTGGCGTTGATGTAGATCCTACACGTATCCAACGTCGTATTGATACACGTTACTGTGATGTAATGGTTTATGATTTGGATGAAGCCTTGAAGCTGGCTCAGGACGCACAGACGAAAGGCCAGCCTCTTGCTATCGGATTGGTTGGCAATGCAGCTGAAATTTTCCCAGAATTCGTAAAACGAAGAATTATTCCTGATTTTGTGACAGATCAAACGTCTGCACATGACCCGCTGAATGGGTACGTTCCTGCTGGATACTCACTTGAAGCTGCGGCGGAATTACGTAAAAATGATCCGGAAGAGTATGTAAAGCTTTCGAAAAAATCAATGGCAACTCACGTACAGGCTATGCTTGATCTTCAAAAAATGGGGTCTGTAGTATTTGACTATGGTAATAATATCCGTCAGGTAGCTCTGGACGAAGGTGTAAAGGATGCTTTCGATTTTCCGGGGTTCGTTCCTGCCTATATTCGTCCTCTCTTCTGTGAAGGCAAAGGACCGTTTCGCTGGGCTGCACTATCTGGAGATCCGGAGGACATTTATAAAACAGATGAACTCGTATTAAAACTTTTCCCTGAAAATGAGCATCTGCGCCGTTGGATTACAATGGCTAAAGAAAAAGTTGCGTTCCAGGGATTGCCTGCACGCATCTGCTGGTTAGGATATGGTGAGCGTGTAAAAATGGGTCTGGCCATTAATGAAATGGTTCGTAATGGGGAAATTTCTGCTCCGATTGTTATTGGCCGTGACCATCTTGACTGTGGTTCTGTTGCATCACCGAATCGTGAAACGGAAGCGATGAAGGATGGAAGTGATGTAGTAGGTGACTGGGCAATTTTAAATGCTCTTGTAAATACAGCTTCAGGCGCAAGCTGGGTATCTGTTCACCATGGTGGTGGGGTAGGAATGGGATATTCTCTTCATGCAGGTATGGTTGTTGTAGCAGACGGCTCTAAGGAAGCAGAGGAGAGGCTTTCCCGTGTGCTTAACACAGATCCGGGGATGGGAGTCATTCGCCATGCTGATGCTGGTTATGAACTTGCGATTCAAACAGCTAAGGAGCGCGGTGTTCGCGTACCAATGCTCGGCATCTAAAACAGTGCCATAGTGTAAACGAAAGTTTGCCCGGGGAATTCTTCGGGCACTTGATTTTCATGGGAGGGTAAAAATGGAGAAAAATACAATTGATTTATTGGTTCATAATATTGGCCTGCTGGTAACGATGCAAGGAAAGCAGGAAGCTCGAACAGGTAAAGAGATGTCCAATGTAGGGGCAATTGAAAAGGGGGCTGTAGCGGTTCGAGATGGAAAGATTGTTGCCGTTGGCCGAGAAGAAGAGGTCAGAGCCCAAATCGCAGGATTGGCAATAGAGGAAGAACTGGATGCAAAAGGCAAGTTGGTTACCCCAGGTCTTATTGATCCGCATACCCATTTGGTTCACGGTGGTTCACGTGAACATGAATTAGATTTGAAATTAAAGGGTGTTTCTTATTTGGATATTCTGGCTCAAGGCGGCGGGATTTTAAGTACGGTTCGTGCTACCCGTCAGGCAACAGAAGAAGAACTGTTTACAAAGGCCAAGGGAAGCCTGGATATTATGCTGCTTCATGGAACGACCACTGTGGAAGCAAAAAGTGGATATGGCTTAACTTTAGAAGATGAAATAAAGCAACTGCGCGTGGCAAAAAAGTTGAATGAATCACATCCAGTTGATCTGGTTTCTACGTTTATGGGAGCCCATGCCGTACCTTTGGAATATAAAGAACGACCATCAGGCTATTTAGATGTAGTGATTCAGGAGATGCTTCCAGAGGTTAAACGTCAAGGATTAGCGGAGTTTTGTGATGTATTTTGCGAACATGGCGTATTTACTGTTGAACAATCGCGCCAGATTTTAATTGCTGCCAAAGAATTAGGTTTTGGGATTAAAATTCATGCAGATGAGATTGAGCCAATGGGAGGCGCACAGCTTGCAGGTGAACTTGGATGCATTTCAGCAGAACACTTGCTTGCTGCAAGCGATGAAGGGTTTGAAGCGATGCAGCGGGCGGGCACAGTTGCGGTATGCTTACCTGCCACTTCTTTTAATTTACGATTAAAAAAACATGCGCGGGCACGAACAATGATTGAGATGGGCATACCTGTTGCCTTATCCACAGATTATAACCCTGGTAGCTCACCTACTGAATCTATACAACTGGTTATGACATTAGGATGCCTGAATTTAGGAATGACCCCGGAAGAAGTGATAACGGCTGTCACCATTAATGCCGCCCATGCTATTGGAAAAGCGAATACTATTGGCAGTCTTGAAGCGGGAAAACAAGCAGACCTGGTTATTTTTAATGCTTCTAATCTTGCATATCTTCCGTATCATTTTGGGATTAATCATGTTAATACAGTTATAAAAAATGGAAACATTGTTGTTTTTGACGGGAAGTTATGTTAAAAATCGAGTTGCTTACTAAATTCGGATGAATGAAAAGTGAAACTGGGCAGGTTCTCTGCCCGATTTTTCTTAATTGGTAGCCTTTAGCATAAGAAAATACACAATATCATAAAAAAAGAACACTTATGTGTCTAAATATGACGAGTTAATATTCAGATAAGTAGAAAAAATCACTACGAGTAATTCCAGATATTATATAGTGATTCATACACATGGTTATTTCAGGAGCAGGAGCAGAGTTTTTATCGTAATTGAAAGCGGTATCAGGAAGGGAGAGTATGTACTGTATACTTCTGGAATAAACGCCTGTATGAAAGTGGTAAAGAGGAATACAAATGGAATGTATTACACGTTGTATATAAAAAATTCAGGGGGGAGTTCGTGTTCGCCACGTGAAATTTGCTTTTGAGGGGAGATTTACATGAATGGTATAGATGTATCAGTTATCGTTTTGTATTTACTTATCATCGCATTAGTCGGTGTGTTAGGAGCGAGAAGAGCGAAAACATCAGAGGATTATATTGTGGCGGGTCGGAATTTAAATTTCTCGATGTATTTTGGCTGTATCGCCGCATTAACATTGGGGGGAGCTGCAACAATTGGCACAGCCAAATTAGGGTATCAGTCAGGAATATCCGGCATATGGTTTGTCACCTCGCAAGGGATTGGTCTCATTTTACTTAGCATTTTTCTTGCAAAAAAAATATTTAACTTACGGGTATTGACGATTAGCGAGATGCTAGAAAAACGTTTTAGTGTAGAAGCAAGGCTTATTAGTTCGCTGGTAGCGGCTACGTATACGACGATGCTTACGGTTACACAAATCATTGGAATCGGAAGCGTTCTAAAAGTATGGCTAGGTTGGAATTTTACACTTTCGATTGTAGTAGCGGGTGGCATTGTATTGTTGTACACGGTGCTGGGAGGAATGTGGTCAGTTACAATGACAGACATTGTCCAATTTATCGTCATGAGCATCGGTATTTTCGTGATTATGCTTCCAATGAGTTTATCAAAAGTAGGTGGATTAGCTGGGTTACAGGAGAAGCTGCCATCTACCTATTTTGATCTCAGTGTCATGGGCGGGACGGATGTTTTTAAAAGCTTGTTATTGTATGCGCTCGGTATCGTAGTTGGACAAGACGTGTGGCAGCGAGTGTTTACGGCACGCAGCCTAAAAACATCCCGTTACGGTATGATTGCAGCAGGTGGATACTCGTTTTTGTATGCTATTACGGTTGCATTAATTGGGATGTGCGCATTTGTAGCGCTTCCGGGTTTACAGGATCCACAAAATGCGTTTGCCAGCATGGCGATTCATACGCTTCCGGCTGGGGTGTTAGGGGTTGTGTTGGCTGGTGTGCTTTCTGCTCTCATGTCGACCGCTTCGGGAACGCTTATTGCATCCTCTACTTTGCTAGTAAACGATATTATCGGACGATTTTTTCTGCGGCAAATGAATGAAAAAAAGTTCCTGGTGGTTTCGCGGATTACAACGTTATCAGTCGGTATTTTTGCGATGATTTGTGCCTTATGGATTCAAGATATTTTAGTCGCATTAGACATTGCTTTTGCGGTGCTTTCCGGTGCATTGTTCTTCCCTATTATTCTCGGATTCTTTTGGAAGCGAGTGAGCGCACGCGCTGTGTTTTATTCCATTATGGCGAGCTCCGTGGTCATTTTGGTTAGTTTGGCGTTAGAAGGTACAACATCAATTGTTCCCATTTTGTACGGATTGGCAACAAGCGGCATTACCATTGTGTTATTCTCGTATCTCTTTCCGGACTCAGTAAAAGTTAATATGAATCGGGAAGAAGAAGGTGTATCGCAAACGCAAATAATGTAATCAAGAGAAAGGAGCTGGAGACGAGAAAATCTCCGGCTATTTTTTTGAAGGTAGATTTTTTTCTACTTTGCAAGTTCTTGATTTATTAACAACCTTAGCCTGAGCTGCACTGAACGGAGGGGCTAAGCCAAAAGATATTTTTTCGATTTTCTTTGCTTGATGGGCATGTGACACGCGTCCTTACTGTATCGAAAAGTGCTCCCTAAAGCGTATTTTTACGAACTATAGATTTATGTAAGAAAGAGTAAGATGATGTTGACATGAGATTTGTCACGAATATAATAAATATTAATAATATTTTTGTGGCATGCCACATACCACACATTATATTAAAATTTAGGAGTATTTTATGAGTTTATTTAAAGTACAACAGCCATTATCACTAAAACAGCAAGCCTATGAGGGAATTAAGAATGCGATTATTAACCATATCATTCTCCCTGGAGAAGTTTTGTATGAGCGTAGTTTGAGTGAAAATCTCGGTATAAGTCGCACTCCAATTCGTGAAGCTATCCCACTATTGGAGTTAGAAGGATGGGTAACTTCTATACCTAGGAAAGGAACATTTGTCAGTACCATTACTGAGCGAGATGTAGAAGAGGTTATACAGATTCGCCGAGCAATAGAAGTACTGGTTATAGAATTGCTCATTCCCATCATTTCACCAAATCATATCCAAAAACTTGAACAGCTTTATAGTAAACAGGTAGAGGAGAAACAGGATAATAAATCATTTATTTCTACAGATAAGGATTTCCACATCTACCTCGCTGAATTAAGTGGTAATCGAAGACTTGTACAATTAATGCAAACAATAAGTGATCAAATACGATGGTTTGGTGTTAGCGCTTTACATTCTCCTAATAGAACAGAACAGACTCTAAAGGAACACGCCTTAATTATTGAATGTTTAAAAAACAAAGATGTTGAAAAAGCGAAGAAAGCTGTCCTTGATCACATTGAGTGTACACGAATGGCTGTGCTTTCTAGCTTAAAAATAAAAAAGGGGGAGAAACCATGAAAGAAATTTCAGTGACCATCGATTTAGGGAATGGGGACAAAAGGCAGGAAAATTTTCAAGTAAGCAATGTTATCGTAGTTGGATATGGGGGAAGAAATATTGAAAAAGTGATGGAACATATTCATGAATTAGAACAAATTGGTGTCTCGCCACCTTCTACTATCCCCGCAATCTATCCACAAAAGCTTTCCAGCCTAACATTTAATGACTCTATCAGGGTAAATGGGGGAGAAACTTCTGGGGAAGCTGAATATGTTCTTTTTAATGATGGAAACGAGTGGTTCGTCACTGTTGGAAGCGATCACACCGATCGTTTGATTGAAAAAGAAGATATCCAAAAGTCAAAAGAAGCGTGTCCCAAGCCTTTAGCTACTCTTTTTTGGAAATTGAAAGATGTTGAACAACACTGGGATGAATTGATTCTAAGATCGTGGATTACGGACAATACAGGAAGGAGAATGTACCAGGAAAATAACCTCACCGCTTTACTTCCCGTACATGAATTACTAGATAAGTTGCGTGAATTCGGATATGAAAACCTTTCCAATACGATTATTTTTTCAGGTACTGTTCCTACTTTAGAGGGTTTTGTGTATGGGAGTAAGTTTGAATACGAACTTGAGGACCCTGTTTTAAACCGAGTAATTCGAGATGAATATTCTATTGTTGTGGAAGAGGTGTCAGCATTATGAAAATAGCTCTTATTCAAATGGATGTAACGATTGGTGAGCCGGATGTAAACTTTGAAAAAGCACATCGATTAATGAAGCAAGCCATGGAACAAGCGCCTGACATTATTGTTTTGCCTGAAATGTGGAATACGGGGTACGCTTTAGAAATCGCCGAGCAAATCGCAGATATTGATGGTCAGAGGACAAAAGAACTTTTCTCCTCCTTTGCTAAAGAAAACAACGTTGCAATTGTAGGAGGAAGTGTATTGTACCGTGATTCACAGAGTGGAAACGTCACCAACACAATGTTTGTGTTTAATGAACACGGAGAACAAGTTCTCCGTTACGATAAAATCCATTTATTTCGTTTAATGGATGAAGACAAGTTCCTTACGGCAGGAAATACCTTTGGATTGTTTGAACATCAGGGCGAAACCATCGGAACTATGATTTGTTATGATTTACGGTTTCCGCAACTTTCCCGAAAGCTTGTTAATCAAGGAGCGAAAATATTGATTAATGCAGCACAATGGCCAACGTCACGAGTGGATCATTGGAGAAAGCTGCTGGTCGCTCGAGCCATTGAGAATCAATCTTTTGTTGTGGCTGTCAATCGATGTGGTGAAAGTCGAAACACATCGTTCCCCGGAAGCTCTATGGTGATTGATCCGTTAGGTGAAATCCTTTTACAAGGAGATTCTTCAGAGCAGATCTATTATGCAGAAATCGACTTAAGCAAAGTTGATGATACACGAAAACATATTCCTGTTTTGACAGATCAACGATTGGATTTATATTAAAAGAATGTTCTTGTAGCCTTCTTAACATTAAATATATAACAGGGATAAAGGGGAAGATTTTATGAATCGATTAGTGCCTGAAGTAAATGAAGTGAAACAAGTACAAGTAAAACCAGCTTCCCGTATACGCTGGTGGCTAGCATTTCTTTTCTTTGTGATTGGTCTTATAGCGTATATGGATCGTTCCAATATTTCGATAATTGCAAAGCCAATGATGGAAGATTTAAATATGGATAAGGTGCAATTTGGCTTTTTAGCCTCCATATTTTCCCTGGGTTATGCCCTGGCTCAAGTTCCGGCAGGGATATTGGCAGAACGTTTCGGTGCACGGCGGATTGTATTCCTCGCATTGGTTTGGTGGTCTGTTTTCACTGGCCTTACAGCTATAGTGAAATCTCATGGTCTATTGGCTTTAGTCCGCTTTCTCTTTGGTGTAGGAGAGGGACCAATGTATCCAGGTAATGCTGTTTTTAATACGTATTGGTTTCAGAAAGAAGAAAAAGGGCGGGCAGCAAGTGCCTTATTAGCAGGCTCGTATTTTGGTCCGGTTATAGCTCCTATACTCACGGTGGCTATTTTTCAAGCATGGGGATGGCAAGCAGTATTTTATATTTTCGGACTTATCGGTATATTCGTAGCTTTTATCTGGTACTTGATTGGCCGTGATAAACCGGAAGAGCACCCGATGGTTAGTAAAGAAGAGCTTGAATTAATTGTCAAGAATAGAACAGTAAAAGAGGAGAAAAAAGAAATTGCACCGTGGGGGCAATTTTTAAAAAATGGTCGTTTCTGGGCCCTTGGCTTACAGTATTGTGTCGTCCTCTATATCGTCACTTTCTTCCTTGTTTGGTTGCCTACGTACTTAATGGAAGCAAGGAGTTTCTCCCTTCAAAACATGGGATTTGCGGCTAGTTTACCTTGGCTATGTATTTTTATAACGGTAATGACAGGTGGTACAATCTCGGATTGGTTAGTGAAAAAAGGGAAATCAAAGATGGTTGCTCGCGGCTCTCTAGCCATTGGTGGATTGGTGATTTTTGCAGTTACTATGTATTTAGCTGCTTATGTCACTATTCCCTGGATGAATGTACTATGGCTAACGCTTGCACTTGGTTCTCTTGGATTCCCTGTCGTAACTTCGTGGGCAGCTGCAGTTGATTTAGGAAATGAGTATTCGGGTTCTGTATCCGGTTGGATGAATCTATGGGGAAACATCGGGGCATTTTTGTCACCTATTCTCTGTGGCTGGCTTGCAGAAACGATTGGGTGGGAAGGTACATTATTAATCAGTATTGTTCCTATTCTCTTTGCTATTGGACTATGGTTTGTCGTTCGTCCTGATCGTTCATTTACTTAGAAGAGTACAATATATATATATTTCTAAATATTTTGCACAAAGTGGCATGCCACATGCCACTTTGTGCACTTCCCTTCTTTTTTGCTTACCAAGCGCCACTAATAATATCGTGTATCATTTTTCTATTAGTAATGATTCCACCACTGACACCTGTCTTTAACATCACAAAATTTAATTGCTTGGCCTGCTCCAGAATATTTTCATATTTTATCAAATTGTCCGGGCTCTGCTGTTTTATGATATCTTCAAAGAGCAGGTGCTATGAATAATCCTGTACCCTGCTTGGAGCCATTGAGAAACGGCCCCAGGCAGGGGAAGGTTACAAGGATTTTATCCTTGTGTTTGGTTTGTTGCGCTAGCTGAAGCTGTAGCCTGTGCTTGGGCTAGCTGTTGTTGCGCCTGCTCAAGCTGCTGTTGTGCTTGTTGAACGGCCTGCGGGTTTGCAGCGGCCTGAGCCTGTGCTAATGCACTCTGAGCTTGCGTAACTGCATTTTGGGCCTGTGTAACCGCGTTTTGCGCCGCCTGATTCGTAGCCGCATTTTGAGCTTGTTGATTATTTTGTTGCTGGTTAGGCATAAAGAATACTCCTTTCATAATTAAATTTGTGCGTGAAAGCACCTTTCATAGTATGAGCAGATAGCTTTTATTTTTATACATTTTTAACTTTCCTCCGAAAGAAGTCTCCCATTTCTAAACGTGAAGGTGCTTTCGTCACCAGTGAAAGTGGGAGATGAATTTCGGTTAGGCGTAGCCTAAAGTTGGTTCCTTATTTTGTTGTGATATAATCAGTCTTAGATAAATAAAAGGCTGTTGTATCAATGAAATTAATAATAATCATTCGATGTTCTCATTATATTATCATCTTGTTCTGGTCGTGAAATATCGTAGAAAAGTGATTGACGATACCATATCTGACTATGCGAAAGATATGGTTGTTCGATTGGGTGAAAATTATAATATTTCCTTAGTTGAATGGAATCATGATATTGACCATGTGCATATTTTGTTCAAAGCACATCCAAATACTGAAATGTCAAAGTTCATCAACGCTTATAAAAGCGCAAGTTCTCGACTTATCAAAAAGCATTTTCCACAAGTAAAAAGAAAACTTTGGAAAGAGTATTTTTGGTCAAGAAGCTTTTGCTTGCTTACAACGGGTGGTGCGCCCATTGAAGTGATAAAGCAGTATATAGAAAATCAAGGGATGAAGTGAGGTGATTCGATATGGCAAACAAAGCATATAAATTTCGTCTGTACCCAACGCAAGAACAAGAGCAACTTCTTGCAAAAACCTTCGGTTGTGTCCGCTTCGTCTACAACAAAATGTTGGCTGAATGGAAGGAAACATATGAACAATTCAAGGATGACAAAGAAACGCTAAAAAAGAAAAAATTCCCTACTCCTGCAAAGTACAAAAAGGAGTTTGTATGGCTAAAGGAAGTAGACAGCCTTGCATTGGCAAATGCTCAACTCAACTTACAAAAGGCATACAAAAACTTCTTTTCTGGTCGTGCTGAATTTCCGAAGTTCAAAAACCGTAAGTCGAGACAGTCCTACACAACCAATGTGGTGAACGGAAACATTATGCTTTTTGATGGCTATATCAAATTACCGAAACTAAAACTTGTGAAAATGAAGCAACATCGGGAAATTCCGTCACATCATATCATGCTGTTGTTGGCTTAGATTTTTCTATGAATGGCTTATTTGTTGATAGCGAAGAGGGTAAGACAGCCAATTACCCTCGTTTCTATCGCCAAGCCTTGGAAAAATTAGCGAAGGAACAGCGTATTCTATCACGCAGAAAGAAAGGCTCTAATCGTTGGCACAAACAACGTCTGAAAGTAGCGAAGCTACATGAAAGGATTGCAAACCAATGTAAGGACTTTCTTCATAAGGAATCACATAAATTAGCGAAACGGTATGATTGTGTGGTTATCGAAGACCTCAACATGAAAGGAATGTCACAAGCCCTCAATTTCGGTAAAAGCGTTGCTGATAATGCATGGGGCATGTTCACGACACTTCTCCAATACAAGTTAGAGGAGCAAGGGAAAAAGTTTATCAAAATAGATAAGGGGTTTCCATCATCAAAAACTTGTTCATGTTGTGGTCAAGTAAAGGAGTCTCTATCTCTTTCTGAGCGCACCTTTCGCTGTGATTGTGGTTTTATGGCAGACAGAGACTGGAACGCTTCTATCAACATCAAACATGAAGGATTGCGCTTATTAGCGTTAGCATAGCAAAAAGAACTCTTGGAACGAGAGGGATAGCTCGGTCAGTTTTCGTTGGCTACTAAAAGCAACGATAAGTCGAGAAGCCCCCACTTCAAAAACCGTAAGGTTTTAAGTGGTGGGTAGTTCACAACCTTTCTGATTCAGTTTGTTATATAAGTGTTTGGCAAATTTTCGCTTTTCCTTGTTATTTTTTAAATTTTTTTGTAAGATTTTTCGTGAAATTGCAGGTAAATCGTTACTTCATGACTAATTATCAAAGTATCGGGAGGTGCGATATGATGAGTGAAAAGATGTTTATCGGGGAGACAACAAAAGATGGCTATATTATTATTCCGCCGGAATTATATGGGGTTATCGGAAGTACATTTGATGTTTATACGGACGAAGAAGGGCGATTGATTCTGCGGATTTTTCAAAAAAGTCAGTAAGTAAGCGTTTTTATGAAGCGTTTAGGGTGGAAGCAGGATAATGACTGCGCTTGTGACAAGAAGGGGAAAGACGGGATCGTTTTGATGGATAAGTCAGGCTGTTGATTATTCAAGATTTTTGTGTTGACACCATGATTCATCAACAGCCTTGTATTCCATCATTTTGATACGAGTATCATATGTTGTACGTATTCTTCTAACGTTATATTTTTGCTTGCGATTTCCTTGGCAATGTTTATCCCTACATAACGGATGTGCCAGGGTTCGTATTTATATCCGGTGATTGCTTCTTTACCTTTTGGATAACGAATGATAAAGCCGTATTCTGGGGCATGTTTGGCCAACCATTTTGCTTCGGGAGTATTAGCGAAGCAATCTTCGGCCGCACATTTGCCGGTGCTGCCAGAGACGTCAATGGCAAGCCCTGTTTCATGTTCACTGTGACCCGGCGCCGCGCTGAATTTTCGCGCTGCTTCTTCTCCGTGGGTTTTGATATAGCGGTTGAACAGTGCTGTTTGCGTCTTATAGGAACGGTAGCCGGAGACGCCGCTCAGGTGGATTCCGTCTTTCTTCGCACCGGCGAATAGCTTTTCTAAAGCTTGCGCCGCCTCTTTACGCATGAGCCGCTTTTCTAGTTTTTCTTTAAAAATAAACGGAACATTTGGTTCTACCAAATCGGAAGGTTTATAGCCGTCTGGAAGCATCCATTGTTTGTTGACCAACACGGCGATATTGTCTGGATTGGCGACGACTTGCACAGCCTTGTTGTTTGCATTTACAGTTTCATTTTTTGCTGGATTTTTTGAAGCGGCAGGTTCTGAAGAATAGCCGCTGGACTTGGACGCTGAAGAGGTGGGTGGCGTTTTTGGTGTTTCAGAAGACGTAGCCGCTGTTTGTTCACTGCACCCGGCGAATAGGGTTATCGCTCCGGCAAGCAACAGAGCACCTGTAACATTACGACGAACTTTATGCAAAAAAATCTCTTCCTTTCTTTCTATGAAATTCTCCTCGTTTTTTACCCAGTGAGTTTTTAAAGATATAAAAATATCCCCCTGTGTAGTATAAAGAATTTCTGGATAAAAGCAACGTGCTTTTCATAATAGACCATGAGCTCGATATAATGCATTTTTTCGATTATCAAGATACTTCATAGGCTGCTCATCTCTTACTTTATACACATCGTTCAGATTAACGGATGTGATGAGAAGTTCTTCGTTGTTTCCGCCTCTAGTCAAGAAGTTGCCTTCAGGAGAGATTACGGCGCTTTCCCCGAAATACAGCGTCATTCCTTCAAGACCTACTTTGTTGGCTGCCGCGATAAATATTTGGTTTTCTAATGCCCGGGCCCGTAAAAAGACTTCTTGGTGCGGCTCATAAGGAACGCTGTGCGCGTTTAGCACCATAATCATCTCTACTCCATTCATTGCATAAATTCTTGCCATCTCAGGAAACTCCACATCAAAAGTCATCATGATGGCGATGTTTCCGGCTTCTGTGCGGAAAACAGGGAACTCTTCACCAGGGGTGAAAAATTCTTTTTCCTTATCGAAGAGATGAACTTTTCGATATACCCCTTTCAAGCTCCCATCTTTCCCGATAAAGGCGGCAGAATTGTAATATTGATTTTTATAAAATTCGGGGAAACCAATAATCACACCGATACCGGCTTCTTTTGCTTTTTCTTGAATGATTTGAATGCTTTCTCCCTCTGCTGTTTCCGCTAACTTTTGAATCTGATCTTGGATGAAGTACCCTGACAGAAACAATTCTGGAAATAGAACATAATCCACGCCTTTTTCTTTGCACATTTGTATTGTTGAAATGGTACGGGTAAGGTTGGATTTTTTATCGAATGGAATTCCTTTTAACTGTGCCAGTGCAATCGTTAGCATGATATTGTTTTACCTTCCTTCATTACGAAATTCTTTTAGCTTTTTGGCGATCGTTGATTGATCGACCCCTAATGCTTGTGCCGCTTTGTATGTGCTTTTGTAAAGTTCGTACGCTCTTGTAATTAAATCTTTTTCCAGCCTTTTTTTTGCTTCCTTTAAAGGTATAATTTCGCTTTTCTGATATGGCTCAGTATATTTTGTACTTAAAGAATGAAAGAATGGAGGTAAATGTGTAAGCTGGATTTCATTGTCCTCGGTTGTAATAAAGATTCTTTCGATTATGTTTTCTAATTCCCTTACATTCCCTGGCCATTCATATTGTGTAAAAACGTCTTCAACATCTGGATGAAACGTTTTAAAAATGCCGTATTTTTTCACCAGTTTGTTCAGAAAATGACGCGCTAAATATACAATGTCTTCCTTTCTTTCTTTCAATGAAGGAATTTCAATTGGAACGACATTAAGCCGATAATACAGGTCTTCCCGGAATTTTTTTTGTTGGACAAGTTCCAATAAATTTTGATTCGTAGCAGCGATAACACGGACATTGATGGGGACTAATTTAGCTGAGCCAATAGGGCGAATACAGTTTTCTTGTAGAACTTCAAGCAACTTCACTTGAAGATTCAAAGGAAGTTCACCAATTTCGTCAAGGAAAACAGTACCTTCATTTGCTGATTCAAAGATTCCTTTTTTTCCTCCCCGCTGTCCCCCCGTAAAGCTACCATGCGTATACCCGAACAATTCTGCTTCCATTAGTGGTTCAGGGATAGCACCACAGTTCACAGAAACAAAGTTTTTGTCTGAACGGCTGCTGTACTTGTGGATGAGTTTAGCGATCATACTTTTTCCTACCCCGGATTTACCAAGCAGCAGGATGGTGGAATCAACGTAGGAGACTTTTTTGATAATTTCCATTATTTGTTTCATTTTTGCTGAATGGGCAATAAAAGAAGTTTCTATCGTTGAAATTTCGTTTTCTGTGCTGGCATACTGCACTGTTTCTTTGTCCTTTGATATTGCCAGTAATATTTTATCTTTTTCTTTTATAATCAGAAATTCAAAGGAGGATATTTTCAATTGTACAATTTCATTTTCATGCAGTGTGTTTACTTGTTGCTGAATGATGTTTTTCAGAAGATGGAGCGTTTCTTCATTAAAAAATGTACGCAAAAGTTCCAGCTGATTTAAGCTGAAAAGAGGTTCATTTGATTTTGTTATAGTATGTAGTCTCCAATGATAATTAACTTTCATATTTTCTATCATTTTTGAAAATCCTCCTACTATACACAATAATGAAAAAATTCATCTGATGATTTTTTTCATTATCCTGTGATTTTTAACTATTTTTTAACGAGATTCCCTCTTTAATTTTGAATATATAATGATTTTTTTCATTGATTTTCTTCATTGTACAGCCTGTTTTTATTATTTTCAATAAATTTTATATTGGCATAAAATTTGTATTTAAGAAATTATGTAAAAATTGAGAGGAGGGTTTATATGAAAAGGAATAAAAGATGGGGGGATGTGTATGTCTAACAAGCAGGCACCTCATTTTCGTAGAACATTAACGTTGTTTCCGCTTGTTATTCTCGGTCTCGCTTACATGGCTCCGATGACCGTGTTTTCCACGTATGGAGTTGCGGCGCAGACGACACATGGCATGGTTCCAGCTGCTTATATAGTAGCCCTTCTTGCTATGCTATTTACTGCATATAGCTACGGAAAGATGGTAAAAGCATATCCTGTTGCAGGTTCAGCTTATACGTATACACAGAAAACGATCAGCCCTCATCTTGGATTTCTGGTTGGCTGGTCTGTATTGATGGATTATCTTTTCTTGCCGATGATTAATTTTCTGCTATCTGGCATTTTCTTATCGGCTGCCTTTCCTTCAGTTCCATCGTGGATCTGGATTATTTTGTTTATCGCCATGATTACGGGGATCAACATTTTGGGGATTCGAATGACGGCAAAAGTCAACGGAGTGCTTGTTTTATTTCAATTTCTTGTGACCGTAATTTTTGTGGCCTTAGCCGTAAAAGGAATTACAAATGGAATGGGGCTGGGCACGCTGTTTTCTGTGTTACCTTTTTATAATCAGGATGTTTCGTTTTCTTTTGTGCTGGCCGGAGCTTCGATTCTATGCTTGTCGTTTCTCGGATTTGATGCGGTGACAACGCTTTCAGAAGAGACGATTGAACCTAAGAAAACAGTACCAAGAGCTATTTTCCTAGTGACATTCATTGGAGGAGCACTTTTTACTTTTGTATCTTACATTACACAAGTGGTGTATCCGGATTTTACTTCGTTTAAAGTTGTAGATTCTGCTGCTTTTGAAATTGCTCAATACATTGGGGGAGCGTTATTTGCTTCTTTGTTTCTGGCAGGAATGATTACTTCGACGATTGCATCTGGCATGTCATCGCACGCAAGTGCAGCGCGACTGCTATTTGCTATGGGGCGGGAAGGCGTACTGCCAGAGAAACTATTTGGCTATGTACACCCGAAATATAAAACGCCATCCCGCAATATTTTTCTAATTAGCTTATTTTCATTATCAGCGCTTGTTGTTGATTTAGCGACAGCCGCTTCTTTTATTAATTTCGGTGCGCTAGTAGCGTTCACATTTGTCAATCTGTCCGTTATTTTTCACTATTATATTCGCAATAAACAGCGCGGTATAAAAGGGGCTTTTCTGTATGTATTACTGCCGCTGATTGGTTCCGGGTTTACTATTTGGCTTTGGACGAACCTGGACAAACATTCGATTATGCTGGGAAGCGCCTGGATTATAGCAGGAATTGTGTATCTGCTGTATTTAACGAAGTTTTTTACCAAACAGCCGCCGCAACTCCATTTTGAAGAGGTTGAATCTTCTGTTGATTCAACAGAAGATCAGTCCATTGTTTCCTGAGTTACTACGCTAGAGGAGAGAACAGGGATGAAATCAATCGGTTTTGTTTTCCACGAAGATTATGTAAAGCATGATACAGGTGAGCAAGTGTATGTTGTAGGAGGAAACGAAACGCTGAATGTTGGTCTGGAATTTGAAAACCATTTTCGCGTTCGCTACATCAAGGAGATGTTGGAGAAAAGTGGGCTGCTGGCAAAAATGAAAACGTTTGTGCCGGAACCGGCTACCGATAGGGATTTGCTGCGTGTGCATACACAGCGTCATATCGACAATATGAAGGAAACAGCTCGTAAAGGTCTCCGTGTGTTCGGCCCGGAAGCGTATGGTTGCCCTGTTTCAGAAGAGATTGCCCGTCTATCTGCTGGGGGTGCGATGAAAGCGGTTGATATTGCGATGGATAATGAAGTGAAACAGGCGTATGCACTCATTCGTCCACCGGGACACCATGCCACAAGCGATCAAGCAATGGGATTTTGTCTGTACAACAATGTCGCGATTGCAGCCCGGTATGCGCTGGACGTATACGGCCTGGAACGGGTGGCGATTGTGGATTGGGATGTACACCATGGAAACGGAACGCAGGATATTTTCTACCATGATAAAAACGTGCTATTTATCTCTGTACATGAAGATAGCTATTTTCCGGCGAATACAGGAAAAATTGAAGAAGTTGGCGAGGGAGAGGGAGAGGGTTATAACGTTAACATTCCCCTTCCTTCCGGGACAGGGAATGCGGGATATCAATACGCATTTGAGCAACTTGTGCTTCCGATTCTTGAGAAATACGAGCCGCAGTTGCTGCTCATTTCCGCTGGACAAGATCCAAACTGTATGGATCCGCTTTCCCGTATGGTGGTCACGCGTGAGGGATTCCGTTATATGGCGAAAGTGGTGCGGGAGTTAGCTGAAAGAATATGCGATGGGCGCTTGGTAATCCTTCAGGAGGGCGGATATAGCCTACCGTACTTACCCATTGCTACATTAGGTGTAATCGAAGGGCTAATGGATTGCGAAGCAGACTTCCGTGACCCGCATTCCGTTCCAGAGCGACCGGTTACACAGGAACTGTGGGAAGCGATCTTTGCATGCAAGAAGATATTTTCTCAATATTGGAATAATATTTGAAATAATCTTTTGTATAACATTTTTGTCATAGACAATATATTTCAGGAGGCAACAAAGATGAGTGAAAAAGTGACCCTTGGATTGATTCAAGTAAAATGCGGAGAAGATATTGAGCAAAACGTAGCCTATACGATTGAAAAAATAGAAGAAGCAGCTATGAAAGGTGCGCAAATTATTTGCTTACAGGAATTGTTCAATGTGCAATATTGCGGCCAAACGGTTTCTGTGAAAGGGTATGACCTTGCGGAGCCTGTAGATAGCCCAACATTGCGGAAGATGGGCGAATTGGCAGGGCGCTTAGGGGTTGTTCTTATTGTGCCATTCTATGAGAAGGCAGGGCGCGGTGTATACTTTAACAGTGCGGTCGTATTCGATGCGGATGGCTCTTACCTTGGTACCACACGAAAAAATCATATTCCGGATGGGCCGCAGTACCATGAGAAATATTATTTCATTCCTGGAAACACAGGTTATCCGGTGTATAAGACACGTTATGGAACAATCGGTATTGGGATTTGCTGGGATGAATGGTTCCCGGAAGTGGCCAGAATTCTGGCGCTACAAGGTGCGGAGATTTTGTTCTATCCTTCCGCGATCGGTTCCGAACCGGATCATCCGGAGCTTTGCACCCGCCGGGCCTGGGAGAAGGCAATTTCTGCGCATGGCATTTCGAACGGTTTGTTTGTAGCGGCGGTAAATCGTGTGGGTCGCGAAAAGAATATGACGTTTTATGGTGGAAGCTTTGTCAGCAACCCGCTGGGTGAGATTATGCAGTCGCTGGATGATGAAGAGGGAATTTTAATTCAGGAAATTGACAAGAAGGAAATTGACTTTGCGCGTAATCTACTTCAATTTTTACGTGATCGTCGTCCGGAAACGTATGGTCTGCTGTTGAAGCAGGAGGCGCTTCCAACGAAAACTGTTTTCCCGGCTCCTGTTCGTTTATAGTTATTGCTTTCTTTTACTGCTGTCTTCTGCATTTTTACAGGACGTTCTACTCTTCTTGAGGGACTGCGGCTTTGGCGCGGCAAGTCTAGTTGGTATACTCTTTTGAAAGAGATGATGATTTTTCTGGAAAAGGGAATATTTTGCTAATGATCAATTCAAAATAAAGGAGGGAGCAATGAAAGGAGTGAATCGCATGGCAAAAATTGCAGTGGAAAATACGTTAACAGATGTGAAGCAATATCTAGAGAGCCAGGGACATCAGGTGGTGGCCATGAACGAGGCAAACATCGCGGGCTGTGATTGTTGCGTTGTTTCCGGACAGGATATAAATCTAATGGGTATGGCAGACATGCTAACGAAAGCCTCCGTTATCAACGCGCAGGGAATGACGGCGGAAGAAGTTCTTGAGGCGGTCAACCGCAACATACAGCGCTAGCGTTACACGAAGAAACAAGGATGCCAACAAAGGTGTCCTTGTTTCTTTTACCACCGGGTGAAAATATAAAACCTTGTTTTTACAGGGGGAAAATAGGTCTTCGATGTTTACTTAAGCTGGGTATGGTATAATATGGTTGATGTCGTCTTTCAGCTTTTATCGAATCCGAATGCGCAGGTTAGGTTGAGAAGGGAAAAAGTATGTTTTATAATTGAAATTGATTATCATTATCTTTTTGAAGGACAAGCATGAAAGTGCAGGTAGTTTCGGATATATATGAAATAGTGGCTTCTTATCTTTGTGAAACGAGGTGTCTTTCGTTTATATTGCAACATGCTGGAGAGATATTTCGTTCTCTTCAGACAGAATCATAGCTTCGCTTCTGACCAAACGGTTTGCACTGTTCTTTACCGGTATGTTATGCAGCATGACAGGTTTACGTGAAGCGTATATTCTTTCGCTTTCGTCTGTTTCGCGATAATAAATAAAGGCTCGTACTCGTTTGGTGTGAAAGAAGCAGTATTCAAGTTAGGGCTCTTCATAGAAAAAGGCGCACAGGAAGAAGGGCGTATTATCTATCCGTGCTTCATCGCATCTGTGATAGATGAAAATTTCTCCTTCTTCCTGGGCTTTTGTTTTTTTTTCGTTCCAGTAAAGCCCGAAGCCGTGTGGAAAGCGGAAAAAAGCATGCAACGGTTTAATTACTGGCTCTGTCCTATTTTTTCTGAAATCCGCTTCTCCAATCCGTCTAGAATTTCTCTTCCTTCTTCTTTGCTTAGCAGGTCAAGCCGTGTCAGAAAATCGATGACGCGCGACAGGCCAAACAACTGGGTATCGAGCACTTCTTCATAAAGCGGACATTTTGGCATTGTTAGATTATTGCGCTGGACCTCGATCAAACGTTCGATTTTATTGGCTTCTGCTTTGAGCAGTTCTAATGCTTGTGTTTTAATATTCATATAGTTGCCACCTTCTCCTTGTTTAACTTTACTCTGACGGAAGAATGATTATTTTTCTCACTTTACTTTGAGTATAGCAAAAAAGAAAAACATGTGTAGGTTATAATACACTTCCTTTGCAATTTCGATATTCATACCAAAGATAGATCATTCCAGAAAGGGACAGGAGAATGAAAAGATTATGTATTGTTCCCTGCGGGGCAAGAAAAATATGGGATAAATATCCAGACGCTGGCCCGACCCGGGCCGATGAAGCATATATTAGTCCATTCGGCAAGGCATGCCGACGATATGCGGCACGCTTTTTTGATCGGTGGGTGATTTTATCGGCTAAATATGGTTTTTTGTTGCCGGATGACATTGTTCCAGAAAATTATGATCTTGCGTTTGATTCGAAACGTCCGGGCATTATTAGTACAAGACAGTTACAGGCACAGATGAAAGCAAAAGAATTGGATACGGTTTCGGAAATTGTCGTGCTCGGTGGCAAAAAACACCGCAGAGTGGTCACTGCGGTGTTCGGTGATGGGTATACATACCGTTTTCCGCTTAGCGATTGCAAAGGGATTGGCTATATGTTGCAACGTTTAAATCAGGCCGTCATGGAAGGAAAAGAGTTAGATGGAGAAAGCGCACGGGGAGGATTTTGTGAACCGCCGTTAGGCTCTAGGTGAAGTTTGGGATCTGGCTTCCGTTTTGCTCAACAAAGGGCTATCCTGCATCGGGGAAGCCGCCTGCTCCGAATATGAAGCTTCAAATAAATAACGAAATTGAAAGTTGAACATAATAGCTATAAGGTGTTGACATTTTTACACAAAAGAGTATAATGATTATATATTTAATTGTAATAGTTTCAAATAAATAATTATTGTTATTAAATTAAAGGAGGAAAGAACAATGAAAAATGTGACAGAGGTATTGAATCGACAAATTGCTAACTGGACTGTATTGTACGTAAAATTGCACAATTATCATTGGTACGTGAAAGGAAGCCAATTCTTCACCTTGCATGCAAAATTTGAAGAGTTTTATACAGAAGCAGCAGGTTATATTGACGAGCTCGCGGAGCGTTTGCTTGCCTTGAAAGGCGCCCCGGTTGCAACAATGCGTGAATGTCTTGAACTTGCTTCCGTGAAAGAAGCAACAAACCAGGAAGACGCAAGTGAAATGGTGCAGACGCTTGTAAACGATTTTGAGCAAATAAACAAGGAATTGAAAGAAGGTATGGAACTGGCAGAAAAAGAAAATGATGAAGTAACAGGCGATATGTTACTTGCCATCCATTCTTCGCTTGAAAAGCATATCTGGATGCTAACTTCTTTCCTTGGGTAGTGGACGACAGGCTAAGAATACGTTGGCGATTCAAAGATGAAGATAGCTAGGTAGAAAACGAAGAACGCTCTGGAAACCTTTTGGTTCCAGAGCGTTTTTTAAAGATATGTATATATGTTATTATCTTTCCTTCCCGCTTGTCACGTTTGCAAATGAATACAGAAGGAACGGAGATGAGATAAGCAGCACGATAAATAATGCAGCTTCAATTGTATAAATGTCCATAAATTCTCCACTCCTTAATTGAAAATAATTATTATCTTCAATTATAAAGCTGTGCTGGAACTTAGTCAATAAAAAATAGCCTATTTTTGTTTTTTTTTGCTTTTCAGCAGGAGAAAATTAGATTATAATAATTATAAATTAATTGCCTATAAGCAAAAAAATTAGCCTAAGACAAAAATGAAAATCATTCTTAACTAAACGCAGAATTATGCTGCTGTCGTTCCTGACAGCAGCATTCGTGCTTTCTGCAGAAAAATTGAGATTTATTATCAGGGGGGAAACGAAGATGAATGAAGCAAAACCGACATGTACATCATCTATGTTCGTACAATCTGATATGAAACAAAAAGACTGGATACGGTCGCTTAAGCGGCATGGTGAAGGAATCGCTGCAGTTGTGTGTGGCGTATTTACATTTGCAGCTTGGATAATACAGCACAATGCTTACACATGGTCTTTTATTTTGTATATTTTGGCATACTGTGTCGGCGGATATATGAAAACGAAAGAGGGAATTTTGACGCTAATCAATGAACGGGAACTTGACGTAAATTTGCTTATGTTGCTTGCGGCGGTAGGCGCGGCCAGCATCGGATACTGGTTCGAGGGCGCCATTCTCATCTTTATCTTTGCACTGAGTGGCGCGCTGGAAAGCTATACGATGATGCGCAGTTACCGGGATATCGCTTCGCTTATGGATTTAAAGCCAGAAACGGCACGTTTGTATAAAGATGGAACGGAAAAACAGGTAAAAATTGAAGAACTACGGGTAGGCGATAAGATTATCGTGAAACCAGGTGAACGCATTCCAGCGGACGGCGTTATTAGAGAAGGAACGTCTTCTATAAACCAGTCTTCGATTACGGGAGAGTCGCTTCCGGTAGAAAAAAATGTGGAGGATACGGTATACGCCGGAACACTGAACGGGGAAGGCTCACTTGTGATTGAGGTAACGAGCGAGAGCGAATCAAGTCTGTTTTCGAAAATTATCCGGCTTGTGCAGGAAGCGCAGAGTGAAATGCCGCCGTCCCAGCGATTCATTGAGCGCTTTGAAGGCATATACGCAAAAGTGGTGGTCGGAATTACGCTGCTGCTTATGCTCATTCCGTACTATGTGCTGGGCTGGAGTTGGTCTGAAGCATTATATCGTGCGATGGTCTTTCTTGTTGTTGCTTCCCCATGTGCGCTTGTAGCTTCTATTATGCCCGCGATGTTGTCCGCTATTTCCAATAGCGCCCGCAAAGGTGTACTTTTCAAAGGCGGGGCTCATTTGGAAAATCTGGCTGGTGTCCGTGCGGTAGCGTTTGACAAGACGGGGACATTAACGATAGGACGTCCTCAGGTAACCGATGTTATCCCATTGCAAGAATATAGTAAGGAAGAACTTCTTTGGATCGTTGGTTCTATAGAAAGCTTGTCGGAACATCCGATCGGTCGCGCAGTGACTGAGAAGGCGGAAGAAGCCGGACGACCATTGCATCGCCCGCAGCGAATGCAGGCGGTGACCGGATTCGGAGTTGTGGCTGAATTTGAAGGACAAAGGTGGAAAATCGGCAAGGAAGCGTTTGTCGAAGACGATGAAGATATTACACATCTAACAGGAATCGTAAACCGCCTTGAGGGTGAAGGAAAAACAGTCATCTTTGCACAAAATGAGAGCGGACTCGCTGGGCTGCTTGCGGTGCAGGATACGCTTCGTCCAGAGGCGAAAGAAACGGTGGCATGGCTGAAGAACCTTGGGATTACTGTTGTCATGCTAACCGGTGATAAACGGGCGGCCGCTGAAGCCATCGCCGCTGAAGCGGGCGTGGACGAGGTATATGCGGAGTTGTTGCCGCAACAAAAAGTAGAAAGAATTAAAGCGCTGCGTGAGCGGTATGGTAAAGTGGCGATGATTGGCGATGGAGTGAATGATGCACCAGCGCTGGCTACCGCTTCGGTCGGCATCGCAATGGGAAACGCGGGCAGTGACGTGGCGCTTGACACGGCTGACTTAGTGCTGATGAACGATGATTTGAAAAAAATTCCTATGGCAATTCGTCTTGGTAAAAAAGCGGGTCGCGTGATCAAGCAAAACATTGCGTTTTCGCTGAGCATCATTATTCTTTTGATTCTTTCCAACTTTGCGCAGTCCCTTACATTGCCGCTCGGCGTTATCGGACATGAAGGCAGCACGATTCTTGTGATTTTAAACGGTCTGCGGCTTCTTAGGGGGTAGTTTCTATTTTCAGCATGTTGATAAACGCTTGCTTATATTGATTCACCTCGCATTCTACAGGAGATAAATCAAAGAAAGAAGAAAGAGGCTACTGACGCAACCTCTTTTTATAAGTAAGGAAGTAGTAATCATACGGATTTTTTGCATCTTTGACACCTTTTCGCTTAGAGATAAGTTCCCATTCTGACATATCGATTGTTGGAAGATAGGTGTCGCCCGGAAAGCTAGCTTTAATAAGCGTGAGGTAAAGCGTATCAGCCAGTGGAAGGAATAATGTGATGATTTGCGTTCCTCCGATAACATCGATCGGATCTCCGGAAAAGCGGGACAGCACTTCCTCTACGGAATGTAGAACCACGCAACCTTCCGCCTGGTAGTCCGGATTTTTTGTCAAAATCACATTTGTACGTCCTGGCAACGGCCGGCCGATCGATTCGTATGTTTTTCTGCCCATTACAATGACATGCCCCATTGTAAGGCTTTTAAAATGAGCGAGATCTGCCGGCAAGTGCCAGGGCAGCTTGTTTTCCTTTCCAATAACTCTGTTTTGATCCATAGCGACAACGATCGAAATCATGTCAAAATCTCCTTAGGACTTTCTAAAATATGCTCATTCTTAGGATGCGGGTTTACTGCGCATCCGGATAGCCACCCAGAGCAGCACGATGCCCGCCAGCAACACGCCTAAAGCCAAAAGACCGTAATTATGGACAATCATTCCAATTTTGTCGATGTATTTGCCAAACAACCGGCCGATAATAAAAAAGGCAAGCGTCCAGATAAACCCGATTGTATAGGAAAAAAATGCGTAACGGATGAATGGCATGCGCCCGATCCCCACTAGGTAAGGGACAAGATGGCGGACAATCGGGAGTGCATAGCTGATGCATAGCGAGTAAGAACCGTAACGTTGGACTAAGCCGTACGATTTTGAGAGATATTTATCTATATTTTTCTTTTTCTTGAGTTTATTCAGCATCGGTGGGCCCATTATTCGGCCAAGACCATAGCCGATAGAAAGGCCGGAGATGACTCCGAGATACGTAATACAAAAAGCGGTAACCGGGTGAAGCAGACCAAGAGAGGCTGCGAATCCTCCGGCCATGACCACCGCTTCATCGGGAATCGGCATGCCGATAATTCCAAGCCATAAGCAAAAAAATAAGGCAGCGTAACCGTATTGCCCGATAAGTGTTACAAGTGTGTCAGCGTTCATAATATCCCCCAATATGTCTATTTCTTTTCATTATAATAAAGTTTTAGACGGAATTGAAATGTGGTAAAAAATTACGATCATTATCGTGGATGAAATGTTTTATGATACTTATTTTTATTTATGCAAGTGATGCGCTTTAGGAGAGCGGTAAAAAAGCAAACGAAAACTTCTTCTTGCAAAGCTTTTCCCAATCGGCTATTATATTATTAGTAAAGTGAATGATATGCCTGCGATGTTCGATTCATTTTCTTTGTTTCGAACCGTAACAATAAAAAGGGAGTCTTATATTAAGCCATGGACACTATGCTCACATTGATGAGACAGTGGAAATGACTTTGCGGACACCCACCTGCGAGAGCGGGTTTTGAAACATGAGGATGAAACGGCATAGGCGGGGTTTTAATTAAGAAAAGCTAAGAACACTTATAGTGAACATGCAAGTGTTCTTTTTATTTGCGAACAGAAAAGGAAGCGCGGAGAAATACCCGCGCTTCCTTTTCTGCATGTATGACGGAGTTCTGAATAAACAATCATTATTTCATCATATACTCTGCGATCATCATGCCGATAAAAATGAGCATGAAAATACCGAATGAAGCACCGAATCCAATAGAAGAATCCACGATATCATTTTGGTTTGGGTCTAGGTTCAGGTCAGGGTTAGGCTTCGTCATTTTACTCACCTCCGCTCTTCCATTATACCATATTATGTATATTTGCGCCTATGAGAAGGAAAGACAAGCTGATGACAATGTAGGCGGATAGGTTTATTCACCAACCATTTTTTGGATGATGTTTTCAAGTGTTTCCGGAGGAAGTATGCCGTCCGCAATGTGGATAATTTCCCCGTCTTCATTTATAAATACGTTGGTTGGAAAGTGCGCGACCTGATATTTTTCGGTGATGTCGCCATTTTTGTCGAACAGTACTGGGAAAGGAATTTGGAAGAAAGCAGCGAATTTTTTCGCGTTTTCTTGTTTATCGTTTGCTGTGACATTGACCGCCAGGATTTCAAACTTTCCGTTATACTTTTTGTAAAGGCGGATAAGAACTGGTGTTTCTGCCCGGCATGGTCCACACCATGAAGCCCAGAAGTTGATGAGCACCGGTTTGTTTATTTCAGAAAGGTGGTATGTTTTTCCATCAAGTCCGATCAGGCTGAAATTGGGAGCGTGGAAGCCAACTTTCGCTTTTTCTTCTTTTTTGGAGCCAGAGATGCTATAGAGCGAATAGCCGATAAGTGCAAGAACGATGGCGAAGGCGAGCCAAGCTTTTTTCATCGTTTTCACCTGCTTTATTGTACGAATATGATTTATGGTTTGAGAGTTGAACAATCATTGGCGGCCCGAATGGAAGAGGCGGCAAAGCCGCTCATATAATCGTGTCTATTCTCGCATAAGCGGGAAGCGAAATGCAATAACCATTCGGTACCTAGCGCTTTCGCCTTTTTCTTTTCGTTTGTGTCCCGTATAGCAGGCGATGGGCGAGAGCAGGACGGGGCGTGATAATTCCGTCGGTACCAAGTTCAATCATTTGCTTAATCTCGGCGAGTGTATCTACCTGGTAGGGGACAATCTTTAGTCCATGGCTACGGCAGATTTCCAACAGTTGTGCGTTAACTCCGCGAACGGGTGGGTGAATATACGCACACTTGTATTCCAAGGCATAGCGCCATGGCTCGCGGAGCTGGCCAAAATAAAGGAACGCGATGTCGGTTTTGCAGTCGTGTTTACGCAACAGTTCGAGGCTGAACGGGTTAAAAGTAGAGATGATCACTTGCCTGGCCATTTTATGACTGTGAACAAGCTGGATGACCTTTTGTTCGAGTCCGTTTTTCATCGCGAAAAAGTTTTTTAATTCAATGTTTAGTATAATGTTTTTTCCAGCAATGCGTGTAAGCACTTGTTCCAGTGTCGGAATAGGGGTGCCAGCGAACCGGGGGTGTTTCCAAGCGCCAAAGTCCATTTTTCGCAGCTGGGTTAGCGTATAGTCGCTGATTTTTCCCTTTTGACCAGTAATGCGCTGCAATATCCAGTCATGAAACACGACAACGTGTCCGTCTTTTGTAAGCTGAACATCCAATTCAATGCCGTTTGCCCCCTCTTTTATCGCATGCGCAAAAGCGGGAAGTGTATTTTCCGGATAGTTGATAGAAGAGCCGCGATGTGCGTAAATAAGAAATACATCTTTCATACGGAAGCAGCCTCGCTTCATTTTTTATCGGTCTTTATACATTATGCGCTTAGAAAAAAGCACATTCACAAATGTACAGAATAACTGGGGTATGATTATACTTAGGATAATGGAACGGAGGGACGAAGTGATGGATACTGCATGGTTTGTAAGATCATTTCAGGAAGATTATGCCACTTTGTATCGGCACCGCGATGAAGCATCGGCGCAGCGTGAAATTAACAGCTTGCTTGAAAACCTACCGCTGCCGAAAACGGGGAAAGTGCTGGATTTTTGCTGTGGCGATGGGCGGCACTCCCGGGCGCTTGCCAAGCGCGGGTATGAAGTTGTCGGATTCGATTTATCCGATTATTTGCTTGCAGAAGCCCGTCGAAAAACGAAAGATGGAAACATTATATATTATCGTTATGATATGCGCGAAATTCCGTTTACAAGTGAGTTTGATGTGCTATTTAATTTGTTTACAAGCTTCGGCTATTTTGCAGAAGATAGTGAAAACGAAAAAGTGCTGCAAAAAATGGCGCAAGCGCTTAAGCCAAGGGGACATTTCGTTATCGACTATTTAAATCCGTTGTATATTCAAGAACATCTTGTGCCTGAATCTGAGCGAAACGTAGGTGGCAAGCATATTATAGAGAGACGCAAAATCGAAGATGGATTTGTCATAAAGGAAATCATTATTACAGAGAATGGAGACGAGCGCCGGTTCTGGGAGCGGGTGCGCATGTATAGGCGAGAAGAAATGGAGGAAATGCTTTCCCGTGCTGGACTCGAAGTACGGGGCGTGTATGGCGATTATGATTTTAGGCCGTACTCCAAAGAAGGAACTCGCATGATCCTTTATGGTCGTTGTCATAAGGAGAAATAATGGATCATCGTTTGATGTCAATTTATTTGTATCGTTACTTATTCATGATAAAATGATAAAGGAGGTGTGTGTCGTGGATTACAGCAAAATGTGTCCGAAGTATGAATCGGCCATTGAGCTTCTCGGCAAGAAATGGTCAGGATTAATTATTCGCGTGTTGCTTGGCGGTCCAAGACGCTTTAAAGATATTAAAGCCCAAATTCCTGAGATGAGTGATCGGATGTTGACCGAACGGATGAAGGAGTTTGAGGAAGCAGGGATTCTGGAGCGCAAAGTTTATCCGGAAACACCGGTACGAATTGAATATGAATTAACAGAAAAGGGACGGGACTTAAAGCAAGTAATTGAGGCAATCCAGCATTGGGGAGAAAGATGGATGTAGGACAAGCTCCAGACGAAAGCCAGACCATTGCATGATCTGGCTTGTTTTTCATCCATGAAGGTATTGGAATGCTATGTGAGAGGGAAGATTAAAAACGACCGCCAAGTTGTTGCTCAGCCATTTGCACCAAACGCTTTGTAATTTCGCCGCCAACAGAGCCATTTTGACGAGATGTTGTATCCGGTCCAAGTTGTACACCGAACTCGGATGCGATTTCGTACTTCATTTGGTCAAGCGCACGCGCTGCACTGGGTACAACAAGAGTGTTGGTGTTGGAAGTGCGTTGGTTTTGAGCCATGGTTTGTTCATCTCCTTACGAGAAGTTTTGTCAAGGATATTTATCCTTGTAAGTATATTGTCACGAAACATCTGCTCGCTCATACGTGGCAAATTATAGTATAGGGAGAATCTAATGGTTATATAGTGTCAGGTACGAAGAAAGGAGAACTCGATGAAACAAATCGCATGCCCGTATTGCGGAAAACAAGTTACAGGAAATCATCGATATGAAGTGAAGTGCTATCACTGCGGTAAGTACAGCTATCTGACGGACGGCTTGTCGGCAGTGGAGGAAAAACAGGAGTTGTATGATGCCGCGCGTCAATATGCATATACGTATGTGCCTGAAGATGTCCGCGAATATGTGGATAAATATGGTCTTGCACAATCCGGGCCGACGACGCTTCGCTGGTTTCGTGATCACGAAGAAGATGCATATCGAAAAATGAAGAAATTTCTTGATGAACAGCTGGATGAACAGACATTGAAGCGCTTGCATGATAAACACGATGGCAAGTTGCCATTCGTGTTGTTTGTGCTTGACTTTCTGAATTTTCCGTTGCGCCGCGCGTCGCTAGAATGGCAATTGGATCAGTCGAGTAGCTGCGATTTTTAACATATTCTGCGTAAGAGAAGTTTCATAACCATGTACCAATCCTTATCCGGGTATACGGATAGGGATTTTTTTTATGATGTAGGAAAAAGGGGGAAAACTTATCCCAAACGGCAAAAATAAGCGGGGCAAAGGTTGCGTTGTGCGTGAGGGGATGATAGATTAGTGACATAAAATGTACACAAATAAGAAGAACAACGGTGAGTGGAATGATTGAGACAATTGAACGCCTGACACAGGTTCAGGAGGAACAGATTTCGGTTCCTGCTGAAGTATTGTATTACCGTATTGAGAAAGTAAAGGAAGATTTTTCTGCCGCGGGAGACGAAAAAAATGCTAAAAAGGCAGGGCAGTTGCTTGAAAAGTTGCTAAAGAAAGAATTTACCGTCGCTTTTTGCGGGCATTTTTCCGCTGGTAAATCAAGTATGATTAATGCGATTATGGGAAGTCAGGTACTGCCTTCCAGTCCGATTCCGACCAGCGCCAACGTCGTCAGCATCAAAACCGGAAAAAAAGCGGCTCGCATTTTTTTTAAGCACGGTAAAACGATCGATTTTGGCCCGGAATATGACATCAATGAGCTAAAAACGTACGCGGTGAACGGGGATGAAGTCGAGACGATCGAACTGTACCATCCGTCCAATTTGCTCGGCGAGGTCATTAGTATTATGGATACTCCGGGCATCGATTCGACAGATGATGCCCACAAAGTTTCGACCGAATCGTCGCTTCATTTATCTGACGCGGTGTTTTATGTGATGGACTACAACCACGTCCAATCAGAAGTTAATTTCCAATTTACGAAGGAACTAAAAGATCGGGGCGTGCCGGTTTATCTTGTTATTAACCAGATTGATAAGCATGTCGACTTTGAGCTTAGCTTTACCCAGTACCGCGAGAGCGTAATGGACGCTTTTCGCCACTGGGACATTGAGCCAGATGGTGTTTTCTTTACTTCTTTAAAAGATCCGTTTCATTCCGAAAACCAATGGCAGGAGCTGCTCGCGCAACTAGGTCGGATGTTCAAAGGGAAGGAAAGGTTACTCATTCCGAGTATTTTTCGCGCCACGTTATATCTTATTGCTGAACATCGTAAGTTTTTGCATGAAAAGCACGCGCTTAAGCGCGAGCCTTTTGAGCGCTTGCTTGAAGAAAAAGCGGATGGGGAGAATATACAGGCGCGATACGCCGCATTATCTACTCGTCTTGCTTCACTTTTTGAAACAGCAGAGAAGTTTGAAAAAGAGGGAAAGCGGGAATTGCAGAGCATCTTGGACAACGCGCCGCTCATTCCGTTTTCAACCCGGGAACTGGCCCGCTTGTTCTTGGAGAGTCGCCAGCCGGGGTTTAAAGTTGGTTTTCTATTTTCGGCAAGCAAAACAAAAGAAGAAAAGGCCAAACGGCTGAACGATTTGTACGTGGAATTGTCGCAGAACACTTCCGCGCACTTGGAGTGGCATATTAAGGAGTTGCTTCGTACGCTGCCGGAAAAGTATGGATATGATGATAGCGAATATCAGAAACATGCTATGGAGTTCAGTGTCAAGTTTGACGAAGACTTGCTGGTACATGCCGTAAAACCGGGTGCGCTTACAGGCGGTGAAGCCGTTTTGAACTATTCAAAAGATATTGCAGACGCGGTCAAAAGTCTGTACCGCCGTGCGGCGCTGACCATGATCGAAGGCGCGGCGCAGGCGCTACGTCGTCAAGCGGAGGAGCAGGCGCAGGATATCAAGCGCGAATTGGAGGAAATCCGCGGGTTGAAGGAAGCACAAGACGCGCTGGTTGCGCTCAATCGAAGAGAAAGCGAGGCAGAAGCGCGCCTGACCGATGTGCTTATCAATGGAATTCCGGGCGAAGAGCAGGCTCCGCCGCTTCAAGCGTATGAACAACAGAAGGCGGAACGGGTTGAAGTGCCGCAAGCTCCAGACGATAGGGCCACGGTAAAAAGGCCAGTTCATTTAGCGGTGAAAAAAGAAGAAGCAGAATCATCCGCTTCTTATTCTTCCCCAATTAAAAAAGATTATAAGTCTTTCATGTTAAAAATGGCTGATATGCTGCGCCGGAGCGCGCAAGTTATTCAGGATATTCCAGGGCTTGCGGGAAGTGCGTGCGCGATGGAACAGCGGGCTGAACGCCTCGAGAAAAACCGTTTCACCGTCGCGCTGTTCGGTGCGTTCAGCGCGGGCAAATCGTCGTTTGCGAACGCATTGATGGGTGATTTGATTCTGCCGGTATCGCCGAACCCAACGACGGCAGCAATTAATAAAATTTTGCCGCCGGATGAAAACAATCCACACGGCAGTGTCCGGGTACGTTTGAAAACACGTGAAGACATTACAAATGATGTGTTGCATTCGCTTGAGGTATTCGGTATAAGCGCTGAAACGATCGAACAAGCAGTTGAATGCTCGTCAGCGCTGGATGCGAAAGATGTGCATCCAACCGCGAAGCCGCACTATAGTTTCTTGCGCGCAGTGCAAAAAGGATACAGCGAAATCGAGTCGCAGCTTGGCCAAGATTTAATAATCGGACTAGAAGAGTTTCGGGAGTTCGTGGCGCAGGAGCATAAGGCGTGCTTTGTAGAATGGATTGAATTATATTACGATTGCCCGCTTACCCGACAGGGCATTATTCTCGTGGATACGCCAGGCGCCGATTCGATCAACGCTCGCCATACCGGGGTAGCGTTTGAATACATTAAGAATGCAGATGCTGTTTTGTTCGTGACATATTATAACCACGCGTTTTCCCATGCGGACAGGGAGTTTTTAATCCAGCTTGGGCGTGTAAAAGATACGTTTGCGATGGATAAAATGTTCTTTATCGTTAATGCAGCCGATCTGGCCCGTTCGCAGGAAGAACTTGAAGGTGTGGTGGAGCACGTCGTGCAAAATCTTGCCACTTGTGGTATTGTGCGCCCGCGCATTTATCCCGTATCCAGCCAGACAGCGTTGCTTGCACGAATGGGGGCGCATGGGAAGTTGAACGAGTCGGCTGCCGGAATTCTTCGCAAGCGACTTGGCGTCGCAGCGGAAGCGCCGTTGCCGTCCGTGGCGGAAGCGCTCCACTTCTCTGGCCTTTCTCATTTTGAAAATGAGTTTATCGCGTTTACGTTGGAAGAGCTAACGAGGATTGCTCTGAACGAAGCATTTGCTGAGGTGCGCCGCGTGCTTCAGACGATGGACGATTTAATCGCCACAGCCCGTCAGGACGCTTCTTTGCGTGATCAGCAATTAAAAGCGGCGGAAGCGCGCAGGGAACAAGCGCTGCAAACAATACACGAGCTGGACACGGCGGCTGATATTCAGGCGCTGGAAAAGGAAATTCAGGAGCTTGTTTATTATGTCAAACAGCGTGTTATGCTTCGGTTCAATGAAGCGTTCCGCTATTCGTTTAACCCGGCTTCACTTAAGGATGATGGGCGCGGGATACAAAAGACATTGCAGCTGAGCTTGGAAGAGTTGTCACGTTTTCTGGCGTTTGATCTGGCACAGGAGATGCGTGCGACTGCGCTGCGCGTCGAAAGGTTTATGGCACAAACAGGCGAAAAAATCCGTGAAAAGCTAATGAATCGGATGCAACTTGAACATTTTACATTGCGTGCCTGGGAACATCCAACTTACAATACACCAGATTTCAGCGCCGATTTCCCGGAAGGTACCACTGATGAATTGAGAAGCTCATTGAATTTCTTTAAAAATCCGAAGCAGTTTTTTGAGCAGGGGGGGCAGGAAAAGATGAAGGCCGATCTTGAGCGAAAATACCAGATCCCTGTGCAGGCATACACTGCACAAGGCGAAGAGGTGCTTCGCAGTCACTATGTTCCTGCCTTTAAAGAAGAGATTGCCGCGGCGCAAGCGAGAGCGGTGACCGAGGTGGAAGAGTATTTCGCCGGGCTTTTCGCTGTGCTTGGTATGAAGATCAATATCGAAGGTCTTATGGATCGCCGGAATCAGGTAAATAGCATGTTGATGCTTGTTGAAAAAGAAATAAATGTAAAAGAAAAGTAAATCATCCCTCGTCACCCTATGTTTTTTTTACTATAATAAATAAAAAGCGTAAGAAGACAGAAAAAAGAGTATGGTGGGTGAATGCCGGATGAAAATTGTCGAAACGAACTTAATCGGCCAGGAATTTTCGTTTGATTTAGTTGACACGGTATTGCATGACATTGGGTTTAATCGCGGCGGCATGTTTGACTATGATTGGGCAGCATATGATTATCCACTTATGACATCCAAAATCGGCGATTATGTGTATTTGCGTATTTTTACGCGCGCTACATCCGGGGAAATTGAACGCAGCAACTGCATGGTGAAGGTGACTGATGTTATGATCTCTGGAGCCAAGTATCATGAAGGACTTGATTTTAACAAAGAGATCGAAAAGCGTTATGTGGATCGTTCACGGGAGATTTTGAATGAAGTGGCCCAGCACTTGAAAATGGATAAGATAGAAATTAACATCCGTGATGCCAGCGCTGAGGAGTGCCAAGCGCGTAGCGGCGTCCGTCCTGTGTTTTAAGGAAAGCGAACGAAAGTTTCCGACCGTATATAATGGTCGGAAACTTTTATTATTATTTGGAAACGGCTATGATAAAAAGGAAATAAAAGGGCGAAAGAGGATGGGAAATATGTTGGGTGTGAAAAAAATAGGCTGGTCTGTTCTGCTTTCTTTGTTTGTTCTCGTCGCTTGTAGCGCGAACGAGAAAGAACAATCAGTTTCGCAAAATGATGGCGGATTGCAAGTTACTTTTACAACGCCGAAAAAAGTGGAAGCAGGAAAAAAGACGGAATATACGGTACATGTTTCGCGAAATGGAAATCCCGTTGCTGATGCAGAAGTCATCGTGCATCTTGAAATGGCGGATATGGACCATGGTTTAAACGGGTTTCGGGGCAAAATGACCGAATCGGGCGTGTATAAGGGACAAGCTGTGCTGCCGATGGGAGGAGACTGGATTGCGTACGTAAAAGTAAAGAGAGGATCGGAGAAGGTGACGAAACGGTTTGAATTCAAAGCAGAGGGAGGAATGATGTCTCCGGAAGAACTGGAAAAATCAGGTTTACATGAAAATGGATCGCTTAAGAATCCTGATTTCTAGATGGATACAAAAACGAGCATATGCTTCTGGCAAATGCTCGTTTTTGCACATGTCCATCAGCTTCACACTATTTATTGTGTGACTGTTTTGCGGAAAGAAGAAAGCGAAACAATTCCCCCGATGATTATCCCAAGGAGAGCGGGAATGATCCAGCCCATACCTTGACTCATTAGGTCGCTCATTAACGGTAACTTACTTAGCGCTTCGGTTATACGCTCCGTTTTCACGCCGGTGACAGTCAGCCCATCAAGCACCGAGATGAGAGCCGCTCCGATAACGCCGCCCGTATAAACAGAACGGTGTTCTTGGAATGCTCGGCCGCAAAGTGTTAGCACAATCAGCACAATGGCAATTGGATAGAGCGTAACAAGCAGCGGCACAGAAATCTTTAGAATAGTAGATAGACCAAAATTGGAGATCGTCAGGCTAGATAATATAAGCATTGTCATGATCGCACGATAGGACAAACGATTGCCTGTTATTTTTGAGAAAAATGCCGCGCAGCTTATAATTAAACCGACCGCTGTCGTTAAGCAGGCAAATGTAACCGCAAACCCGAGCAAGGTTAACCCGGTTTGTCCAAGTAGGTGCTTGGAAAGAAGCGTAATCAATTGTCCCCCGTTTTCATACGCTCCAACTGCGGGGCCGCTGGTAGCTCCGAGATAGGTCAGGCCGATATAGAGCAGACTGAGGCCGATAGCCGCAATGAAACCGGATTGCATGATTACCTTTGCCTGTGCCTTTTGCTCACTTATACCACGTTCACGTACCGCGTTAGCAATTACGATGCCGAATACGAGTGCTGCCAGTGTATCCATCGTATTATATCCTTCCAGGAAACCTTTTGAAAACGGTTTTTCCAGTGTAGTCGGCGTGTAATCGCCAAGCGGCGCCAGCGCACCACGGATAAGCAAAATAGCCAGCAGCGCAATCATAAACGGTGTGATGACTTTTCCAAAACGGTTTACCAATTTACTTGGGTTCAAGCACAGCCAGTACGTAATTCCGAAAAATACAACAGAGTATACGAAAAGACTCCAGGCAGACGTTTTGGCTGCTTCTGGCAAAAACGGCGCCACTCCGATTTCAAACGCGACTGCACTTGTCCGTGGAATTGCTAAAAGTGGCCCGATCGATAGGTAGGTTAGTACAGAAAAAATAGTAGCGAACATCGGATGGATACGATGTCCTATGTGCTGGATATTACCGCCAGCGCGCGCGACGGCAGCCACCCCGAGCAGAGGCAGGCCTACGCCTGTTATCAAAAACCCTAAAACAGCCTCCCACATCTTAGAGCCTGCATCATGTCCGAGTGTTGGGGGGAAAATAATGTTACCCGCTCCCAAGAAAAGCGAGAATGTCATTAATCCGATCGCAAATAATTCTTTAAATGATAAAGCTTGTTTCATAGTGCCTCCTTGGAAAAGATAACAGAAATAACAGAATTTTTTGTCGTTCTTTATCGAACGACTTATTTATCATAACATATTTAATTTATAAATAAAGTATAGAAGATGAATTCGTAATTGATTGTTTATTCTGCAAATTATTAGAAGCGGACGGAAAGAAGATCGGCAGCTATTCTAGTGATCGGGATAAACAATTAAGAATTTTTAAACATTATTTTTTAGCGAAATAATGCTAGGTTAGTTGTAACAAATTTGTTACAATTCAATGTAAGAGGGAAGAGAAATCTTATAAGATTGGAGGGTGTCTTATGCCAGAGACTCAGTTGAAAGAAATCTGTGAGGAGTCCTACAACAGGCTGAAAAAGGTTTGTATGGAATTGGAGAAATTTTTGAACACCACAACATTAAATCAGCTTGTGCAAGCGTCTTCAGACCCTGAACAGTATGAGTCATATTACCGGGATTACCTGTCAGATCTCCGCCATTTACTCGTCAATTGTGAGAATGCGTATGAAAAATTAGGTATTTGTTTGCGACGTGCCCGTTTCAACAAAGAATTTGCGGAAGAGGCCCTCTACTTGGTGTACCATACGTGTGTGAACTTATTTTTCTATCCTAAAGGGGAAGTGTATGAGGAAGATGGACGCAATTCGTACACAGGTCGCGATGCGATTATCTTCCACAAAGAAGTGACGCCGGAATTGAAAGCGCTGACGTTAGGAATGTCCAAGGTATTCGAATATTTGCGTGACGAGCTTCAATATTATGAGACAGATTACGTAACTATGAAGCGTATGAGTGCAACACATTAAACAGTTAAATGAAAACCTCCGTTATCCGCTTTCGGGATGACGGAGGTTTTTATTACTTAAAAAAGTATATTTTGCTTTAAAGTGTAAAAAGTAATATACTTTCTTTTTTTATAGTTTAGAGAAGAAAAAGTTACGAAACGTTTGCCCGCGCGCTTTTCTCATGGAAACAATTTCTGAAGCTGTTCCCAGAATGTATTTTTTTGTGTAGGTTTAGTGGCTGAAGGCGTGGTATTTTGCGTGTGGGTGCCGGCCAACTGCAGGGCGTGGGGTACGTTTACAATGCCGTATCCGTAATAATGATCCCAGCCAGGCTGACCCGCGTCCCAGGTAGCTGCACGTATAATTTTCATAACTTCGCTATTGTTTAGTTCCGGGTTTAGCGAACGAATAAGCCCGGCTAACCCGGCGACATGTGGGCACGCCATGGAAGTACCGGAAAGGGAGGCGTAGTCACCCTGCACATATGTGCTTGGAATATCCACGCCTGGCGCCGCTACGTCGATGTAGGAACCGTAATTCGAAAAATTCGCCTGATTTCCTTGCCAATCAATCGCAGCGACGCTGATAACTTCCGGATATGCGGCGGGAAAACTCGGTTGGGAGGTGTGATCGTTTCCGCTGGCCGCCACCATGACAACGTTTTTACTAAATGCGTATTTGATCGCATCATGTAGTACGTTAGACGGGTGATAATTGCCCACACTCATATTAATTACGCTGGCTCCGTGATCGGCTGCCCAAATGATACCGCGGGCAATATCGAACGATGAGCCGCTTCCGTCGCTTCCAATACCTTTAATAGGCATAATTTTATTGTTCCAAGCAATGCCTGCAATTCCTTCACGGTTGTTTGTTTTGGCAGCGATAATTCCGGCGACATGCGTGCCGTGGCCGTTATCGTCCTGAGGGCGATCGGAGTCGTTGAGCACATTATGGCCTTTGACAAGCTTGCCCTGGAATTCGGGGTGCGTCAGATCGACCCCTGTATCGATGACCGCGATGATGACGTTTTCTCGCCCTTTGCTAATGTCCCAAGCTTGTTCCATGTTAATGGCAGGCATATTCCATTGGTAGCGTGGATAAAGCATATCGTTTGGCGTTGCGTTGGGAAGCAAAAGATAGTTTGGCTCCGCAAACTGCACGTTTGGCCGCTTGTTGAAATATGCGATCAGTTCGTCGGCAGACATGGTTCGCGATTTGAAAATATACATGCTGCCGAATCGCGCTTTTTCCCAGCCGTTAATTGCCTGTATCATTTGTTTGAGCTCGGTGGGAGAAGGCGGACGCTTGAATTTTACGGTCACTTCGCGTTTCATGTAGTGGCTTGTTTCATTGCTGTTGTGATGAATTGTGATGACGTGTTCACTATTGTTCAGCCTGGTGCGTGTTTCATTCAGTCCGCTGATGTAGTTAATGCGGTAAAATTTATGTGGTTTTGTCTGTTGTGAAACAGATGAAGTGTCCGGTTTCTTTGGAGGGGCTTCGCTTTGTTCTGGCTGGGCCAGAAGAAAGCAAGCACCCGCAAAAATGACAGCCAGCCCGCCTACCGCGTATCGAGTAAAGTTTCTCATAGCTATCCTCCTTTCCGCAAGCGTGCGGTTAGGTATAGCGTTTGGCTGGCACCTCGATCGTATGAACGGTGAATTTTAACAGCTGCTTTTAACAGCATATTAAGCGTAAAGGAAACATCAATGAAAACTAAAATAAATATAAAAAATCATAATTTTAAAAAGGTAAACGCTTTATTTTGTCGAATACATGTAGTACATTGTTATATAACAAGATGTATACAAACACCAAGACATATAGATAGAACGATAAGGGCTTGGGGAAAATTGCATTCGTTTGGGGATGGGGGTAGAAATCATGGCTACAAAAGAAGGACTACAGGATATTATGATGCTTGACGAAACGGCAAATTTAAAAAATTACGAGGAAGCCGTTCGTACCATGGATTGGAAAGAAGTGGAGAAGAATTTTTCCTGGCATGAAACAGGAAACGTAAACATTGTATACGAGGCGATTGATAGGCATGTAGATACAGGAAATGGCGATAAGATCGCGTTGCTTTATATGGATGGAGAGCGGGAAGAACGATACACGTACGCGGAGTTGCGTCAGTTGTCCTGCCGATTCGCTAATGGATTGAAGGCGAAAGGTGTAAAAAAAGGTGACAGGGTCTTTATTTTTATGCCGCGCAGTCCCGAGCTGTATATTGCTTTGCTTGGAATTGTACGCATCGGTGCCATCGCGGGTCCGCTGTTTGAAGCGTTTATGGAGGATGCGGTGCGCGATCGTTTGCTGGACAGCGGTTCCGTGGCTGTCGTAACGACACAGTCCTTGCTGTATCGCATTCCTGTGGAGGAATTGCCGGAATTAAAACACGTGATTCTTGTCGGAGCCGAAGGAAAAACAGCAGAAAATCAAACGTTGTATCAGGAACTAATGTCCATATCCGATGAATATATAATCGAGTGGGTAGAGCGTGAATCAGGCATGCTGTTGCATTACACATCGGGCTCCACCGGTAAGCCGAAAGGCGTTTATCAGGTGCATGATGCCATGGTGCATCAATACCTGTCCGGAAAATGGGTATACGACCTGCGCGAAGGTGATGTTTACTGGTGTACGGCGGATCCGGGATGGGTAACCGGAACATCAGCGGGTATGTGGGCGCCGTGGTTGAACGGTGTGACGGTTGTGCTGCGCGGTGGACGCTTTAAGCCAGCCGATTGGTACGCTACGCTGGAGAAATATAAAGTGAACGTGTGGTTCAGTGCGCCGACCGCATTTCGTATGCTGATGGGTGAAGGGGATGAATTGCCGAAACGGTATAACCTTTCCCATTTGAGGCATATTCTTTCAGCGGGAGAGCCGCTTAACCCGGAAGTTATCCGCTGGGGATTGGATGTGCTGAACCTACGTATTCATGATAACTGGTGGATGACAGAAACGGGTTCGACCATCTGCGCAAACTACCGTTCCATGCCGATTCGTCCGGGTTCGATGGGGAAGCCGTTGCCCGGCATTAAGATGGCGGTTGTTGATGACGAAGGCAATGAATTGCCGCCGAATACAATGGGGAACCTCGCGATTATGCCACCATGGCCGGCTATGATGCGCCAAATCTGGAACAATCCGGCTAAGTATGAAGAATACTTTAGAACTGGTTGGTATATTTCTGGTGATTCTGCGTATATGGATGAAGACGGCTATTTCTGGTTTGAAGGGCGCGTGGATGATGTCATTAATACGTCCGGCGAACGTGTTGGTCCATTTGAGGTTGAAAGCAAACTGGTAGAGCATCCGGCGGTGGCAGAAGCCGGCGTAATCGGGGTACCGGATCCGGTGCGTGGAGAGATTATTAAGGCGTTTATTACGCTTCGTGCAGGATATGAGGCGAGTGACGCTCTAAAAGAAGAAATTCGTCTTTTCGTTAAAGAGCGTCTTGCTGCACATGCGGCACCGCGCCAGATCGAATTTCGCGACAAGCTTCCAAAGACGCGTTCTGGCAAAATTATGCGTCGTGTGCTAAAAGCGTGGGAGCTTGGTCTGCCGACTGGTGATCTGTCGACTATGGAAGAGTAAAAGAGTCAAAAAGAGAGGATGATTCTTTTCTGGTTCTTCTTGACGCTTTGGCGTAGAAGGAGTACCATTGGAATGAACTCAATACGAAAACCGCCACTAGGGGAGCTCTTGGGCTGAGAGAAGCGCTTGCTTCGACCCTTAGAACCTGATCCGGATAATGCCGGCGGAGGGAAGTGGACGGGTGATGCCGCGTAGCTGCGCTTATATATGCATCTCACACGCCACTCCACCGGGGGGCGTTTTTTGTATATGAAGGGAAAATGCAGGAAGCAGACAGCGAAGAGAGGTGTGTATAATGACAGTGCATAAAGCACTAACAGTAGCAGGGTCTGATAGCGGCGGCGGCGCCGGTATTCAGGCGGACTTAAAGACATTTCAGGAGCTTGGTGTATACGGCATGTCCGTACTTACCGCACTTACGGCACAGAATACGCAGGGGGTACACGGCGTGTTTCCAGTTCCTCCTGAGTTTATCGCGCAGCAAATGGATGCGGTGCTTTCGGATATCGGGACGGACGCAGTAAAAACGGGGATGCTATTTAATAGCATCATTATTGAAACGGTCGCAAAAAAACTCAAGGAATATAATGTGCGTAATTATGTGCTCGATCCGGTCATGGTTGCCAAAGGAGGTGCCCCTTTGTTAGTTACGGAAGCGGTGGCTGCCGTCAAGGAACATCTGCTGCCGCTTGCGACGGTCGTTACTCCTAATCTTCCGGAGGCGAAAGTGTTGACAGGCATGGAAAAGATTGAAACGAAAGAAGAGATGAAAGAAGCGGCTAAATTGCTTCACGATTGGGGGGCGCAACATGTAGTAATTAAAGGTGGACACGGCACAGACGACATTGTGACCGACCTGTTGTATGACGGGCGCGAGTTTGTAGAATTGTCCGCTGAACGATTCCATACGCAGCATACGCACGGTACCGGCTGCACGTTTGCGGCCGCCATCGCGGCGGGGCTCGCCTCTGGAAAAAACGTTCGGGAGGCAGTAAAGCAGGCAAAGGTCTTCATTACGGCCGCTATTAGTCATCCGCTCGGTATCGGACACGGCCACGGTCCAACCAACCATTGGGCGTACCGAAGAGAAGGAAGCAACGATGTTTAAGGCATGAAATAAATGGGCGTGTTTTGCAGTAAGTATAGAAAGAAGAAATGAGGGGTCAGGCTCGTAACAGAAAAGGCTCGTGTCTTTTTTGTTGCCTATTCCTGACCTCTCGCCTTATTTATAGAATCTTACTGAAATTTTACTGAATATTTATATTGTTGCTTTTTGGTTTGCGTTTTTACTCTTTTTCAGTGTTTCTTTGATTTCGTTCAGTGTTGACAATATTTCATCATCCAATCTTTCGTCCAGTTTTTCCACCTTTTCTTCCAACTGGATGACCAGTTGGGCGACGCGGGCAATTTCTTCTTTGCTGGGCAGGTTATTTTCATTGAGAATTTGGTCTACCATCTTCTTGTATTGCTCCTGGGAATAAAAAAACCATTTTTGATATTCTCCGATCATAGACGCGTATTCTGTTGTCTTAATGAAATCGTCTATCGTTTTCCCGAAAGTTTTTTCCACAAGGTCGTACCAACTCTTCCACATTTGCACTGGATCGAACGTTTGATTGGATGCCACGCGAATCCCTCCTGTTTTTAATCTCTCACTTTTATATTACGTATGGTAGGTAAAATATACAAACAAAAATCTTTAAAAAATTAAAAAATATATGTTATTTTTCTGTTTGGTTGTTCGTATAGTGAAATGAATAGGACACGATAAGGGGGAGAAGTATGTTATGGGGAATAGCAAAAACGAACATAGTAAAGATAAAGTTTACGTCTGTAGCGCGAGCGCGCCGAAAAATTTACTGATACCCTGTGTCTTGCTTTTGCTCCGCCGGATGAGTAACTATGGATATCAAATTGTTCATGATTTGGTAGAATTCGGATTTTCTTCTATTGATCCTGGTTATGTATACCGGATCTTGCGGCAGTTAGAGAGTGAAAAATTTGTGCAATCACGTTGGGAAGTTTCCAGCGGGGGACCTCCCAAAAGGATGTACTCTATCACTGATGTAGGAAATGAATACCTTGATACGTGGTCTCAAGCCTTAGAAAAGTATCAATACACATTGAAGCGTTTTTTTAGCATGTATGAACGGCTTTTATTTTCTTCAACCGAAAACAAAAAGTAGATTATTTTTAAGAAAGCAGAAGTGCTTCAGGTGTATATCAGCCGTTTCAAATTTCATGTTTTGCGTAAAGGATGCTCGTGACTTCAGTCATGAGAGGAATTTACGCTAGACTCAGGCGTGCCTTATGGCACGTGAATGAGCCTACATCCCTCGTTTCTATTCACAGCATGTAGCATTCTATTCCTTAATTAGCTAGAATTGAGGAAAAGGGGCGGGAGGTGAAAGCATGGATTACGTAGAGCGGAATCGGGCTTCTTTTGATAAACTGGCCAATCAGACAGGGGTGAAATGGCGTCATCATGAACTGACGATACAATTTATTTCAGCGTTTCAAATGCTTCTGGGCGGTAATTGCGTGTTGGATCTCGGTTGCGGCGCGGGGCATGATGCGCTTCGGCTCAAGCGGTATGACCTGCAGGTGCAAGGGCTTGATATTAGCGAAGTTATGCTTGAGCAGGCCAAACAAAAAGTCCAGGGTGTGGAATTTATTCAAGGGGATTTCCGCCATATTCCGACGGGAAGCGAACGGTATGACGGTGTGTGGGCGAACGCTTCACTCATTTATCTTACAAAAGAGGATTTACATAAGGCTTTAGATGAAGTATATCGAGTATTAAAGCCGGGTGGTGTATTTTTTTCTTCTTACCGTCTGGGTGAAGGAGATGTGGTTATTGACAATATCTTTCACCAATTGTATGGAGAAGAGGAGATTCAGAATGTTTTGCGTTCGCATGGCTTCCGCATTTTTGATAGGACGAATACAGGAGGCGGAGACGAACCGTACCTGAGCCTTTATGCCATTAAGCAATAATCCATTTGATTACATAAAATAGCCAAAGGAAGTCCTTCCTTTGGCTATTTTTGGTGATGCGCCTGGCATGGGCGTCATCTCCAGGGTTCAAGTCCCGAATGGCGAAAGCAGTAGTAGCCATTAGCTTAAGACAAGGGTGTCGACCAAACAAGAACTTGCATTTTTTCATAGGTGAGAGGACGGGGATGACTCTTCTTTCCTACTCGGTTGTGTACTGTTGTTTTGCCAGAGTGCGACGTCGGTTGCGGATTTCGAAACGCTCAGGGGCGGTGCGGTAGTTCCAGCGTTCTTCTTCTGTTTCGGGAAGCACAGGCGGAACGGGCGTTGGTTTGCCGTTCTCGTCTAAGGCGACGAACGTCAAATAAGCCTGTGAAGTTAAACGGCGTTCTCCTGTAAGCAGATTTTCCGCTTCTACTTTTACATAAACCTCCATGGATGTGTTGTGTGTCCATGATACATAGGCTTCTAAGCAGATGGCTTCACTCGTGCAGATCGGCGCCAAAAAATCGAGGCTGTCACTTGATGCGGTCACTACTTGCCTGCGGCAGTGTCGCATAGCCGTGATGCTAGCGACTTTATCAATATATGCCATAACTTTGCCCCCGAAAATTGTGCCATGGTAGTTCGTGTCTGGGGGTAGCACAATATCGGTCATAATCGTGCGGGATTCGCTTGTCTTTTTCGCTTGCAAATGGTGTTCACCTCCACAAAGTTAAAGTAGGCAGGCACCTAATTTGCCGCCTCTGGGCAAGTGTCGTGTCTTACCGTCTCATGGGTGAATACAGTGTAGCAGATTAAAAAAATACATGAATGGAGGAAGTTACACGTGTATTCTCATTATCCCATGGGCATGGTTCAGACGACGGATGTGGAAATCGTTAAGTGTTACTATCACATGGAGAAGATGAAGTATTACGAGTACAAGTGTCATAAGCATATGCATCATAAAAAGCACTACAAGAAGTATTATAAACGTTATTGTTACCACAGAAAAATGTATGAACATTATTACAAAAAAGGCTATTATGCAATGCCATACCCGACTGCCTCGGCACAGCAACCAATGTCGCCTTCGTGCTATCCGACCGCTCACTACGATAAGCGTGACGATAGCTCTTCCAGCTACTGAGATAATATAGCATACAAAAAAACGAGGCGTGTTTGTCCCTCTTTTGTAGGGACAAACACGTCCCCTTTGTTTTTCTTATTTCCAACCTATGTATTGATGGTTGCGGTTGAAAAGGGTGGGGTAGACGAGAAAACCGAGAATAATGCTTGTCAGGGCGGAAGCGGCCGTAAACGAAAACATAATCAATAGTTGATAGCGAACCGCTTCAATGGGACTTGTACCCGCGATAATTAATCCGGTCATCATGCCGGGAAGCTGGACGAGCCCGATCGTTTTCATAGAATCAATAACCGGGATCATACCGGCGCGAATTGCCTGGCGGGTCATACGTTCGCTTGCCTGGCGGCTTGTAGCTCCTAGCGAAAGCGCCACGAGAATTTCTTCCCGCATTGATTCTGCTCGTTCTCGCATTTGGTTAAGCAGGAGGGAAGAGACGATCATGCAGTTGCCGATCACCATACCGCTGATTGGAATGATGGATTTCGGCTCCCAGTGAATCAGATCAAGCGCCAGCATCATACCAATTGTGAATCCAGTTACAACCGAGATGGTGAAAAAAATACGAGCAAATACATGCGGAACGCCTTTGCCTCGTTTGGCCGAATTATGGGCTGCAACAAGAACCATCATGAACAGCATGCAAGCAATAAACGCCCAGTGCCGGCTTGAAAACACGAATTCCAGTACATATCCCACAGCGACTAATTGAATGATCGCGCGGATCGTGCCGATAAACATGTCACGTTCAAGCTTTAGTCTAAGCTGGAGCGATAAAAGTATGGCAATAAATACGAAACTAACAGTCATAATGGTAGCCAGTATACTCATTTGATCGTACGCTCCTTCAATCGCCCACCTTCAAGATGCCATTGGATGTTTCCGAGGCGTGTTGCCTGTTCCGGAGAATGGGTAATCCATAGTATAGTGTGTCCTTTCGCGTGGTAATTGCGGATTTCCTGTTCGATATGTTCCGTTGTTTTTTTATCGAGTGCAGAGGTTGGTTCATCCAGTAGCAGCACATCCGGTGCAAGCGACAGTGACCGGGCGATATTGACTCGTTGTTTTTCACCGCCGGATAGCTCTCCAACGTTGCGTGATAAGTAATCACGGGGGAGGCTGACACGATCTAGCAATTTTTGCATCTCTTGTTTTTCTAATTTGCCGCCCCTGATTTTTGCGGGATAATCGAGATTGTCCGCTACGGTGCCAGGGAACAAAATGGGTACTTGGAAGACATAATGCAGGTTTCGGCGCAGTTCGGGAGGATTCCAGTCAGAAAGCGGTTTTCCCTGATAGACGATACGTCCTTTGTCAGGCTCTTCAAGGCGAGTTAACAGGCGGAACAGCGTGCTTTTTCCGGTTCCGGAAGGGCCTGTAATTGTAATGAAGGCGCCTTGCGGGACAGAAGCCGTGATACCGCATAGTGGCATGGCAATATGCCCGGATGTTGCATATGATTTTGAAACATCAGAGAGCTCAATGATGGCTCTTTTTTCCATGAAGGCCACCACCTCCTTTATATGTAGGAATTACATTTAGTATGCATGTATAGTATATATAAGTATGGGGAGATGTTGGAAGAGATGGATCAATGATATTTACATAGAAAGGAAGAATTTTTTGAACAACACCATTGCATATCAGTACATATGGAAAATTTCATATCGGCTTGTGGTAGAAGAAGATTATACGGTGCTTCACTCAGAAGAAGGGATCGTTCATTTGTTGCGGCAGAAAGGAAAAGAGTGCCACTACATCCAGCTTCGGCTCGCCGACTTTTTATGGGAAGGCACGCTGATATATGATGTGCGGGAGAGTGCCGCGCGCCTAGAAGATTTGCGCAGGCGGTTCGGCGTGCGGGCTATGAAAGGCAGGATCGTATATGTATGTTATGAATCGGTAGCGGATAGTATGCGGGAAGCGCTACGCGCCGAGCAAGGGATAGACGAATTCCAAGTTTCGCTCGATGTTGCCGCTTATGCGCTTTTAGAGAGACGCTGGATAAGCAAGGGGGAAAGCTCGGGAAATCATATGCTGTATTCTTCGGCTTTGTTTGCGGAAACAGAGATTTCGGAAAATGATCCTCCGGCTTCGTATTGGATGCAGCGCATCGAACAGACAGAAGTGGAACGGGAGCGGGAACTGCGAGAAACGTTTTTTTACGGCAGGCCGCGCTTTACGTATTTTTTCCTCGTCATTATTATCGCGCTGTTTATTTTGATGGAACTGAGCGGAGGAAGCCAAAATCCTCGCGTTCTTCTCTTTTTCGGGGCAAAATATACACCGCTGATTCTTGAAGGAGAATGGTGGCGCTTTATTACTCCGATGTTTTTGCATATTGGTTTGATGCATATTCTATTTAACGGGTTTGCATTATATTCTCTGGGAACGTTGACTGAGCAGTTATATGGTTCGGTCAGGTACTTTATCATTTACATGCTTGCTGGCATCAGTGGGGTCGTAGGGAGCTTTGCGTTTTCTCCCAATCTTTCCGCAGGGGCGTCTGGCGCAATATTTGGCTTGTTTGGCGCGCTGTTATATTTTGGCACACAGAATAAATCCTTGTTTTTTCAAACGCTTGGGACAAATATTCTTGTTGTGCTTGGAATTAACCTGGCTATCGGTTTTTTATCACCGCAGATTATCGATAATTATGCCCACTTGGGGGGGCTTATCGGCGGTTTTCTTGCTTCAGCGATTGTTGGGTTGCCTCGAAAAAAAGGGAATCCATTTATAAAAGCGGGAGCCTTTATCTTGCTTGCCGTATTGATATGGTGGGGAATGAAACGAGGCGGACTGTGATTTTCATATTTTCTTTCCCAAAAGCCTAAAAGATTCAGCATAGATAAATTCCTTTCCCCTTCGGGAAATGTCCGATATAATAAACAATTGAAAGTGATTTTTCACAAAAAGGGGTAGGAGTGTATGAAACAGTTTAAGGATAGCATATACAAGCTGATCGTCGAAACATCCACCAATCTGCCTCCGGATGTGCGCAGAGCGATTGCAAAAGCAAGACAAAAAGAAAACGCGGGCACTCGTGCGGCTCTTTCTCTAGCTACGATTGCACAAAATATTGAAATGGCGGAAACAAATGTATCGCCTATCTGTCAGGACACTGGTATGCCAACGTTCGAAGTGCATACACCAGTAGGATCGAATCAGATTGAAATGAAGAAAGCCATTCAGGAAGCAATTGAACTCGCAACAAAGAACGGCAAGTTGCGTCCGAACTCCGTCGATTCATTGACCGGTGAGAACAGCGGCACAAACCTTGGACCGGGAACGCCGGTGATTCACTTCGAACAATGGGAGAAAGACGAAATTGAAGTGAAGCTGATTTTGAAAGGCGGCGGCTGTGAGAACAAAAACATCCAGTATAGCCTTCCGACTGAGCTTGAAGGGCTTGGCAAAGCAGGCCGTGACCTGGATGGTATCCGTAAATGCATTTTGCATAGCGTATACCAGGCGCAGGGACAGGGCTGTAGCGCCGGCTTTATTGGTGTGGGCATTGGCGGTGACCGGACGACCGGTTATGCGCTTGCAAAAGAGCAGCTCTTCCGCAAAGTGGATGATGTGAATCCGAACCCGGAACTTGCGAAACTGGAAGACTACATTATGGAAAAGGCGAACGCACTTGGCATCGGTACGATGGGCTTCGGCGGTGAAACAACGTTATTGGGCTGTAAAATCGGCGCCATAAATCGTCTGCCTGCAAGTTTTTTCGTATCCGTGGCCTACAACTGTTGGGCGTTCCGCCGTCAGGGGGTAACGATTGACCCGGCAACTGGTGCAATTAAGGACTGGTTATATAAAGAAGAAGGAAAAATTGACCTGAATGAGGGTGTGCAAGAGCAGCCAGTGCAGGCGGAAGAGCGCCGTCAGGTTGTCCTGCAATATCCAATTACAGAAGAACAAGTGCGCAGCCTGAAAGTGGGCGATGTGGTGATTATTAACGGTCTGATTCACACAGGGCGTGACGCTTTCCATAAGTACATGATGGATCACGACTGTCCGGTTGATTTGAATGGCGGCGTTATTTATCACTGTGGTCCGGTTATGTTGAAAGATGAGAACGGTGAATGGCACGTCAAAGCGGCTGGTCCGACGACAAGCATCCGTGAGGAGCCGTATCAAGCGGATATTATGAAGAAATTCGGCATTCGTGTTGTTATCGGCAAAGGCGGTATGGGCTCGAAAACACTTCAGGGACTTAAGGAACACGGCGGCGTATACCTCAATGCTATCGGAGGCGCAGCCCAGTACTATGCAGATTGCGTGAAGAAAGTAGAAGGTGTTGATTTCCTTGAATTTGGTATTCCGGAGGCAATGTGGCACCTTCAGGTAGAAGGGTTTGCTGCCATTGTTACGATGGATTCGCATGGCAATAGTTTGCATGCGGATGTGGACAAAAGCTCTTTTGAAAAATTGGCGAAATTTGCTGAACCGGTATTTAGTTAACACTATTTTTGTCGAAATTGGCGAAGCCAGCAAGTCATTTGCTGGCTTTTTTGCTTGAACAGGTATAATGATTGAGAAAGGATGTTACCAATTAGAAAAAGTCTTTCCCTTCATCTTGGTTATCACGCGCCGCGTCGATAGCGCCGAGCACGATGTGAGCAAGCCCAAAGCCGGCCAGTCCCCAAGCATAAGAATTGTTAGGCTGAATATCCGTATGGCGACGGTTCATCATGCTAAGCCCGGTCAACGTAACGGCCGTTCCGAGCGCGATCGGGATAATCCCTTTTCTCATCAGTCCAGCACCTCCTGATAACATGGTTCCCTGATCGGGGACGGGATATGTTTGTCATTGTTTGTATAGAAATGTAGTACAATAAAAGGGCAGTTTTTTTATCTAAAATCGCACAGACTCCCCCTACCTATAAGCGTTAGCCATAGGTGGAGAGTTGACAAGAAGCCTACATTGCAGAAAGGAGATGGCGTAGAGATGGTGTACTGGCGTTCCGTGCTGCTTGTATTTCTCGGTGCGTGCAGTTACGGAATATTATCAACATTCGTTAAGCTCGCATATCAAGCGGGGTTTGTGCCAGCGGAAGTCAGCGGTAGCCAGATGTTTTTGGCTATGACATTCATGTGGACGGTTGCGCTTTTATTTTCTAAGCCAAGATTGAAAAAAAAGCATTGGCCTGTGCTAATGGGAATCGGTGTGATGAGCGGACTGACCGGTGTGTTTTATTATCAATCTTTGCAATATGTCCCGGCTTCGATTGCGATTGTCCTGCTATTCCAGTTCACCTGGATCGGTGTGCTGGCAGAAGCTGTAATGGAACGGAGGCGGCCCGGCTGGGAAAAAATAGGGGCACTCGTTTTGCTTGCCATCGGTACGGTACTGGCTGGTGGCATATTTTCCTCGACATTCGGAGAGCTTAAGCTGATCGGGGTGGTATACGGACTTCTTTCCGCATTTACGTATGCGATGTTTGTTATTTTTAGCGGAAAAGCTTCAGAAGATCTTCATCCTTACACACGTTCCGCTGTCATTCTTACCGGTTCGGTACTTGTGACGTTTCTGGTTTACCCACCTGTCTTTCTTATTAATGGAGCGTTTGCGGAAGGACTGCTTGTGTATTCACTGCTTTTGGCCCTGTTCGGCGGTGTGATTCCGACGCTTTTTTTTACGCTCGGCGTGCCTCATATCGGTGGAGGGCTTGCTACGATTTTAGGTGCTGCAGAGCTTCCCATGGCCGTATTTATGTCGAATATGGTGTTGAAAGAAAGCGTAAGCGCTTGGCAATGGTTTGGCGTAGCTGTGATTTTGCTTGGAATTGCCGTACCGGAAATTGCCCGCAAATGCCGGGCGGCTGTTTTACAGAAGGCTGATTAATTGGTCTTTTTGTTTTTTTCTGGTATGCTCAAGAAAGATACGAAAAAGGGTAAAGGGGTAAGATTGTATGGATAAACAAATGACGCTGTTTAAACGGTTAACAGAAGCGTGCGGTGCTCCTGGATTTGAAGGAGAAGTTCGTGCCATTATAAAGGAGTACATAAGTGAAACGACAAATGAGATCGTTTTTGATAATTTGGGAAGCATTTTTGGTGTGCTGCGCGGCGACGAGAACGGCCCGAAAATTATGGTAGCTGGTCATATGGATGAGGTTGGTTTTATGGTAACACGCATTACGGATCAAGGGTTTATCCAGTTTCAGCCGCTGGGCGGATGGTGGAGCCAGGTTCTGCTGGCGCAACGCGTACAGATTATCACGAACAACGGCCCGATCATGGGCGTTATCAGTTCCATTCCACCGCATGTGTTGCCGGAAAGCAGAAAGAATAAACCGATGGATATAAAAGATATGTTCATCGATATCGGAGCGGATAATAAAGAAGACGCAGAGGAAATTGGCGTCCGTCCCGGACAGCCTATTTTGCCCGTTTGTCCGTTCACGGTAATGGGAAATCCGAAGAAGATGATGGCTAAAGCATGGGATAATCGGTATGGTTGCGCGCTTGCCGTGGAAATGATGCAGGAAATGAAAGATGCGAAGCACCCGAACATAATTTATGGCGGAGCGACGGTGCAGGAGGAAGTTGGCTTGCGTGGCGCCGGGACGGCGGCAAACATGATCGAACCGGATGTGTTCTTTGCGTTGGATGCAAGTCCGGCCGGGGATATTCCGGGTCTCAAGGAAGGGATGGGCAAGCTCGGGAAAGGGCTATTGATGCGTATTATGGACCGGACGATGGTAACGTTGCCAGGGTTGCGTGATTTTATGATTGATACGGCTGAAGAGTTAGGCATTCGTTATCAATTTTTCGTTTCTCCGGGCGGAACGGATGCGGGACGAGTACACTTGACGGGAAAAGGGGTTCCATCGGCTGTTATCGGCATTCCGGCCCGCTATATCCACAGCCACGCAGCCATTATTCATCGCGATGATTATGAGGCGGCTAAACAGCTTTTGCTGGCGCTGTTAAAGCGCCTGGATCACGCGGCATTAAAGCGCATTAAAGAACGGCAGTAAAACGCGGAGGGGAAGCGTCGTGCAGTATTTATACTTGCACAGAATTACGAATAACAAACAGCAGGAAGCACAATACGTATACCGCTTTGATGATCACAGGCTTTCTCCCGGCAATCTGGTGATTCGCAAGCTGTTTTACTGTATGTTGCAAGCATTACAGGATGAATTGACAGACGTAGAGATCGAATATAATGACGCGGAAATCGTTAAGTTTGCCGGAATGGAGAGGGCGGTGGCATTCTTGACGCTGATGGGCGCGCAGAAAGCAGAACAGCGCGAATACCGGAAGGACGGCGTGTTGTTGAGCCGGACCTTTACGACAAAGCTTACGCCTGAACGGCTTACTTACTTCTTCGGCCTTCAGGATTTGGATGAAGTGTATCGTCTTCGTTTTTTGGCTGGAGAAGAGGAAAGGATTCATCTTTATTTTGCTAGCACGTTGAGTTGTCGATTATCTTTCCAGAAAGAAGAAACGTTTCTTGCACTTTTGGAACGTCATCGGGTGCCGCATAAAATTTTAGAGGCAAAGCGCTAATTTTTTGTCGATTTTTGCGTAAAAACAGGTGGATTTCCTAAATTTTCTATTGTTTCTTGCTGAATTTTATATTATTCTTTTTATGACAACTTATTCAAATGGTTGAGAGTTGTTGTTTTTTGGCTCCGCTTTTGCGGAGTCTTTTTTTGTCGACAAGAAGTTTGTTTGCCTCAGAAAATAAATATTAACAGGTGTGATATATACAGATGTTTTCCATATACACAAAAACCCGGAGAAAGGAATGCTTCTTCCAGGTTTTTGTGTATAGATTATATAATTTCGAATCCGGTAATCCCTTTAATGGGATTGTCCATGTTGCGGCCATCCCCATAATACAGGTAAACGGGACCATCTTTGCGGATCGGTTTGCCGTCGATCGCGAAACAGACAACCGCTTCATATGCCTCGCTTAAAGGAATACGTATTTCTTCACCGCTTTCCCGTTTACAAACCAGGGTAGAAGCGGTTTCGTTCGGTTCCGCGTTTTTCAGGAATGGGCCAAGGTTCATACCGTAATCGCCCACGATTTTTTTCTTTTCTGCGAACAGTTTCTCGCTTTGTTGCGTTGGGGCGACACCTTGCGTTAATTCGCGATCCCACCGTTGCCCGATTTTCATAAGAGAATCATCAGCACCTTCAGTTTTTTCTTGGCCGATGTTCGCAAAGAAATCCTCTAATTTGAATTTCCGATCATCGAAAATCCAGACGCTTGGATCAAGGGTAATGCTGTATTTTACATTGCCGCTGATGGTAATAACGTCTGCCATATTTTCTCACTCCTTTTATAGAAAGTAAAACGCGGCGCCAAGGATAACATACACGACAATGAGCAGCACGCCTTCGTACCAGTTGGTGTTTCCGTCGCGGGAGATGGACGACGCGATAAACGCGCTTACGCCGATGGCAGCTAATTCGTACGCCGTGAATATAAGATCCATCTGTTTGCCGAAGATAAGGCTAACAAAAACGAGCGTTGGTGCCACGAATAGCGCGATTTGCAGGCTGCTGCCGACCGCGATTTCCACGGACGCGCCGATTTTATTTTTCAATGCGAGGAAGATAGCTGCGCTGTGTTCGGCAGCGTTACCGACAATCGCAATCACGAAGGCACCGACGAAGATTTCGGACCAGCCGAGGGCGTGTGCCACCTCTTCAATACTATGCACCAGCCACTCGCTTGTAATCGCGACGAAGACGGTAGCCACTACCAGCATAATAATAGAGAATCCTTTCCCCCAGCGCTGACCTTCCTCGATTTCTTCTTCAACCGCCTGATCGGCCAGTTCTTCTTTATGCGTAATCATAGAGAAGATGAGCCACAGTATGTAAGCGATAATAAGAAGGCCAGCGATAATCAAACTCAGTGTGTCGATACGCTCCGGCTTCAACTGTTTAAGAAATACGGCCGGAATAAACAGCGCGATTACGGAAAGCAGCATGAGCGACGCGTTATGGCCGGCCAGAATCGGGTTAAAGCGCTGTTCTTTGAATTTTAGGCCACCAGCGATAACGCTGAGTCCAAGGACGAGCAGCAAGTTCCCGATGATGGAGCCAGTGATGCTCGCTTTCACCATGTCGAACAAACCTTCTTTAATAAGGAAAATGGCGATAATAAGTTCAGCCGCGTTGCCAAACGTAGCGTTCAGAAAGCCGCCGATGCGTTCGCCAGCGTAATGGGCGACATTCTCCGTTGCGCGGCCGAGAAGCGAAGCCAGCATAATGATGGCCGCCGAGGTTGTGACAAATTGCAGGCCGGATGATTGGGTGAAGTAATGTGCCCAGCCGCTTAGCGCTGTCAGCGCGATGACGAGCGCAAAAAACATTTTCTGATTCAAAAAATTCCCTCGCTTTCTTCACCGATTCCTTGATTTTTGGTTTGCGGATGAATAACCTAAACAATAGTGTAAAACAAAGAAGAAGAAAAAAGCAAAAATTTTTCACATATCGATAGGAGAAACGGAAAATGAAAAAAATAGCTGTAATCGGAGCGGGATATGCGGGGCTAGCCGTAGCTACTGGTCTGGCTCATTTCGGCAACAAAATTCGCTGTTTCGATATAGATGAAAAGAAAATCGCATTGCTTTCCGAAGGAGACCTTCCGTTTTACGAACCGGAGATGGAAGAAGAGCTGCACCAGCAGGTGGCGGAGGGAAGGCTTTCATTTGAAACAAACGTTGTGGAAGGTGTCACATGGGCGGATATCGTTTTTATTGCGGTAGGAACACCAGGGATGGAAAAAGGAGCCGCTGACGTATCAGCGGTGTTGGAAGTGGCTGAAACCATCGGGCGGCATAGCGGGACGGATACGGTTGTCGTTATTAAAAGTACAGTTCCGCTTGGTACATGTGAAAAGGTGCAGGATGTGCTGCGTAAAACGGCACAAGGTCGATGGTCCTGCGATGTGGTGGCTAACCCAGAGTTCTTAAGAGAAGGGCAAGCGCTGCGAGACTTTTTCCATCCGGCTCGGATTGTTATCGGCGCGGAAAGCGAACGAGCGGTAGAAACGATGCGAGCGCTGTACGCTCCACTAGTAAAGGCCGGGGTACCGTTTTTAATCACGGATTTCAGAACGGCGGAAATGATTAAATACAGCGCCAACAGCTTTTTGGCGATGAAAGTTGCTTTTATAAATGAAATCGCGCGGCTGTGCGATGCGATGGGGGCGGATGTCACAGCTGTGGTGAAGGCGTTGGGAGCCGATCCGCGCATTGGGAACCAGTATCTGTCGCCAGGACCTGGCTACGGAGGTTCGTGCCTGCCGAAAGATACGGAAGCATTCGCCTTGTCCGCGCGGGAAGCAGAAGCGCCGCTTACGATTGTAGAAGCGGTAATCGAAAGCAATAAACGGCATAAACTTTATGTGGCGGAAAAAGTAAAACAAGAATTTTCTGATTTAAGAGGCATTAGGCTTGCTGTTTTTGGGCTCGCGTTCAAAGCGGGAACGGACGATATGCGCGAATCACCGGCTGTTGCCATTATCGAACAGTTACTTAAGGAAGGCGCACAAGTCTCGGTGTATGATCCGGAGGCGCTCATCAATGCGAAAAAGAGGTGGAGGAAACAGCTGGCATACGGGAAGAATCCGTATGAAACAGCAAAGGGGGCCTGCGCGGTGCTGGTATTGACTGAATGGCCCGAATTTCTTGCGCTTGATGCAGAAAAGCTGGGTAGAGTAATGAAGAAAAAAGTGTTGTTTGATTTTCGTAATTTGTATAACAGAAGCGTCTGGGAACGCGCTGGTTTTCAGTACAGAGGGATGGGGCGATAAAAAATGTTATAACGGAGAATAAGTTTCTTTCTTTTTATTGACAATAGTTATCATTCGCACTAAACTATATAGCGAACATGAAATGATAATAAATTTTACTGTATTATCTGTATTATCTTTATAAGCACCTAGAGGGAGAAGGGATTTCGATAATGAAAGCATGGAAAGTATTGACCACTATAGCAGTCGCGACGATGTTTGTACTATCTGGATGCGGTACTGGACAGGAAGCAGCTAAGTCGCAGACGGAGAGTAAACAGGCGCAGGCAACGGAAACGAAAACAGAATCGAACAAGCCGCAAGAAGGGCAATTTAATGCTACCGCTTATACTTCCGCGTTAAAAGAACTTGTTAGCTTGGTGAAGAAAGGTGAAGACAAAACGCCGGTAGATTGGGATAAGGCGCAGAAAGCATACGACGAAAAGCTGAAGCAGCACGTTCAGATGCTGGATGGAGAATATAAAGAAAAGGTTGATGAGCAGCTGACTGCAGCGCTTACCGCCGGTAAAGCGGGACAGATGCCTGCGTCAGTAGTGGGCCAAATCGTCGATAAACTGCTTCAGAAAACGGCATTTTTGACGGCACGTTACGAGTTTAAGCAGGCGGACGACAGATTTGACAATAAAGAAGAAGCGAAAAAAGCGGTAGCAACCGCAAAAGAAGTTTATGAAGCTTCTTTGAAAGGCACGATGGAGAAGCGCGATAACGCGTATCAGACTCAGCTGTTGAGCGCCATTGATACCGGATTTTCCGAAATGAACAGCGCTATTGATAAAGGTGATAAACTGGCGTACAATCTCGGCAAACAAATGGTTGATAAATTGCTCATGAAAGGTTTCTATCTCGCTTCTGGCGGTGAAAAAGGCTACGCTTACAAAATTGAAAAAGGCGTCCAAGAAGGTGAGAAGCAGGAGAAGTTGAAAGAGATGCAGGCTGAGGGGTGGGCGTTCTTCCAATCGCTTCAGGGATACCTGTCAAAGCATGATAAGGAATCTGCGGATTATATTAACCAACAGTTTGATCTGTCCAACGATCCGAAAACGATCAAAGGTGGCAAAATAAATGCAGCGTATATTCGTGCAATTACAGCTACAGCCAAGAGTGAATATGACGAATCATTCAAAAATTGGGGACAAGACAAAGCGGTGATTACTTCTTTAGAAGGTGCGCTTTTTCTCGATATGATAAAATTGGATTTACCGAAAGTGCTGGGAGATAAGGCGAAGGCGGATAAGCTGCTTGAACAGGCGCAACAACATTTGAATGCCGTGAAAGCAGGCGATAAGCAAAAAGCGGAAGCAATTTATAAAGAAATGACACCAGCGCTTGACAAGCTTACATCCTACGGTAAATAATTGAAAAATTATATCATAAAGAGCAGGGGGCATGGTTATGAAACAATCAGCGTTCATTTCCGCCCTCTTTGTTTGCTTGCTTATGTTTACGCTTGCGCCGGTGCCGGCGTGGGCGTATTCATACGGCAATCCAAACGAAGAGGCCGTAGCGGAAAACTACAAACAAGTGGCGGCAAAATTGAATCAGGATCCTCCGGATTACAGCGGAGCGATTCAAGTATTCCAGTCTATTAAGGGAGAACTGGACATGCACATGGGGCCTGAGCCGGCGAAAGTGATGATTCAGGCGCTTGAGGATAAAGATAAAGAAGCGGCCCTGAAAGCGTATCATCAAGTGCTCGTGCTGAACATCGCACGTCGCATGGAGAGTGTAGAAAAAGACTTTAAAAATTATGAACAAAATAAACTTTTGCTTGCAAAAGCAAGGGCTACATACGAAGCACTTTCCCCGATCGTGAAAGAAAAAAACCAAGCGCTTGACCAAAAAGTGCGCGCTGCGTTCGATGAAGCGCTTGCTTCGCTTGGCAACCCGGGCTTGTTCGGCGTTGGGATAAAAGAGCCGGATCAGGCCAAATACAAGGAAAAGAAAGAAGAGATTTATAAAACGCTACAGGACAAGTTTCAATTGAAAGACATAGAAGTTGGCCACTTTAAACCGGGCGAAGGACCGGGCAATACGGCAAACGCGAAAAAAACATCCACTGGTATCAGTGACTTGAAAAACTGGGTTCCGCTCGCGGTGATCGTGATCGTACTTGGATTCATTATTTTTCGGACGATGCGCAAACGGCGCGGATAAACGATGAAGCGCGCAGCATTGATAACCTTCTTGGCGTTGCTTGTCCGTCTGCCGTTTTTGGCGCAAGGACCGGGTGGATGGGATGATGTGGATTTTGCGCTAGGGCTGCAAGAGTATGATTTGGCAGCGATGCAGCCTCATTTTCCCGGTTACCCGATATATATGCTGGTTGCGTTTTTATTCGGCAGTTTGACTGACAATCCCTTTCTTGCGCTGTCCGCGCTATCCGCCGTGGCGGCATCGCTTACCGTTTTCCCGTTATATAGCATCTCTTTACGTTGCGGCGGAAAGCGGGTGGCTGATGCCGCTTGCTTGTTGTGGGCTGTAGCGCCGCTTTCGGTTGTGCTCGGGACGCAGCCGTTATCAGACAGCTTTGGTACATTGCTGGCCACATTGCTTGTCGCAAGCAGTCTTCGTGCGCTGGATGGAACGCTTGGCGAACGGCGACGAGCACTGGCTCTTTTGGTGAGCGGGATTTTGCTTGGACTTTTGTACGGTGTACGGGTGTCATATATCATGCTGGGAGCTGTACCGCTTTGGGCCGGATATGTATATGGGCGGGATACAAAGCGGTGGATGGACGTGGCGAATGCTGCGTTTGGAGCCGCTCTTGTGTCGTTGTTATGGGTGTATGCAATGGCGGTGAACGTAGGAAGCATGCAAGGGCTGTGGGAGCTTGCGCGCGCTTTTACTGGCGGTCATTTCTCCGATTGGGGTGGCGCGTACACCGGGGGAAATATCATGGAGCGTTTTGGCTATTGGATGTTACGCCAGTGGCTGGCGGCGGGGCTGGGCGCGCCATGGCCGGGACAGCACTGGATAAGTCTGGGCGTGCTTGTTCTTTTGCCGGTAGCTCTGGTCGGATGGTGGATGGTGCAAAAGAAAGTGCGTCGGACAGCGCGTACACGTTGGCGTGAAGCCGGACTTTTTTTTATGTGGATTGTTCCGTATTTTTGGTGGGCGTTTTTTGCTCAGAATGTAGAGAAACCGCGCCATATTTTGCCGTTGCTTGTTCCTTTGCTTCAGGGACTTGCGTTTGGTTTCCTAAGCTGGCGGAGAGCAGGGAGAGTCTTTTTGCTGGCATTTGCCGCATGTATGGCGGCGGTGAGCTGGACACAGATTCATGATCAGCGGACGCAGGCGTCACCGATGGTGCAGCTTGCGGATTATGCCGCGCTACATTTGCCGGCTTCAGGTGTGGTGTACACATACGAAGAAGAACGAGTGATGCGTTATCGTCATCCGTCGCTACAGGTGGTTCGTTTGCGCGGCTGGCCTGTGTTTCAAACATCGGTTCTTAGCCTGAGAGCGCAGCCTGAATCCGTGTTTATGACCGATGCGGTCTTGGAAGGCTTTCATAAACCGATCTTGCGGCAATATGTCAGGGAACGCGCACGTTTTACGGGAAACCCTTGGCTGTACCCGACGTATCATCGCATTATTTTGTATGAGATTCGTCCAGATCGGAAAGTGGAATGGCGCAATTGTATCCGAAATGGATAATTGATTTCACCCGTTCTTCCACTTATAATGAGAATGAAAATAATTATTGATTAGTGATTTTGAGGGAGTGGCGAGCATGGAGTTGCAGGCTTTTTTAATTACGTTCCGCGAAGCTCTGGAAGCGTTGCTCATTGTCGGAATTATTACCTCCTATTTAAAGAGGGTCAACCGTCCTGAATTCACCAAATACGTATGGTTAGGTGCAGCGCTTGCGATCATTGCTTCGCTTGGTCTCGCCTTGGTCTTCCAGGTAGTGTTGGATGGCTTCGCTACGATGGGCGCACAGACCTACATGAAAGTGGGGATTATGATCATTTCCGGTCTTTTGCTCACGCAAATGGTGTTTTGGATGGCGGCGCAAGCGAAGGATATTTCAAGCGAAATGAAGGGCAAATATGATAGGTTTATTACGACGGGCAACGTGATTGGCATGGTAGTTCACGCATTTCTCGTCGTCTTACGCGAAGGGGTTGAGACGGTATTTTTTTTCGCGGCGATTACGGGTGGCGATATTGGAAAAGCGATGCAAACGTGGGGCTCGTTTGGCGGCATCGTGCTTGCAGCGGTTGTCTCCTTTCTGTTCTTCCGCGGAACAATGCGCATTCCGCTTAAAACTTTCTTCAAAGTAACCGGAGCATTTATTGTGTTGATTGCCGCTGGATTAATCGTGCAGGCGATTTCAATTTTGCAGGATATGAACATTCTCGGATCGCTCGTGCCTCATGTATATGACTTAACGTGGTTTATGCCAGAGCATCCGATTGATGAGCAGCACTATATTCGCGATACGGGACATACGCCTGTTATTTCCGGAGATGTAGGTGTTTTCCTTAAAGCGTTGTTTGGATATGCATCCTCCCCTTCGCTGGAAGAATGCCTGGTTTACTGGGGATACTTCCTAGGGCTGTATCTGCTTTTACGCGGCAGAAATGAACGGAAAGACGCGGCGGAAGGGATGGAGTATGCGAAGGAGAGTCAGGCAAAGATTAAAGAAGCATGAGAGCCGGCGCAGCCGGCTTTTATCTTTGCGGGAGAGGAGAACGACAATGAAAAAAGCGTCAGCGTTTGAAATTATTGCGGCCCGCTGCTGGAATGTGTTGAACGAAGGGAAGACATTTACTCCTGTATATGTAACGGGCATTGCATTTCTTTACTATGTGGCAACCGACTGGCAGACAGATAAATTTTTTGTGGCTCTACTCTGCTTATTGCCGTTGTTTGTAATTTATTATGCGTATGATTTTCCATTGTATTTACGATGGTTTTTATGGCTGCCTCTGCTTGCCGCGACCTGGCTGTTTGGTGTGCTCGATATAGGGCTGTTGCTGTTTAGTCTTGGTATGTATATTTTTTTCACCGTGTTTTTCTGGGGAACATTGTATTATCATTTGCGGATCGGTACAACCTGGTGGAATTTCTTGCGTATCTGGAAACTATTCTTGAAAAATACGGACTCCACCAGTGGTAATGTCTTTGAGCAAGCGCCGAAGTTTTTTCTTCAGCTTCTTGTTTTTTCAGCGATTTATAATGCGCCAGAGCCAGCGGCACTTCTGGGAAAGCTAGTGGTGTTTTCAGCGGCGCTGCTTGTAGCTTCATACATGATTCACAAATATTTATTTAATTGGAAGCCGGTAGAATACCCAACATATACCGATCCGGCTGATTTGCCGAAAAAGCCGCTGGCAAAAAAGGTGGTTGTGGTTGTTATTGATGGTTGCCGCAAAGAGCGTCTTTATGAAGCGGATGCGCCGTTTTTGCATCGTTTGATGCAGGAAGGAACCGTGTATGAAACGATGGAAACGATTTATCCAGCTCGCACCGTTACCTGCTTTTCTTCTATGTTTACGGGAACGTATCCGAGCGAACATGGCATTAAATCCAATATGGTATGGAGTTTATTAGTGAAAGTGGAAAGCATATTCGACGTACTGAAAAAGCAGGGAAAAAAGGGAGTGCTGTTCGGGTGCGCGCATCTGATCGATGCATTCGGTGATTATGTTGAAAGTTTCACTGCGGTTTCGCACAACGATATTGTTGATAGAAAGATTATGGAGCAGGCCAAAGTCATTTACGAGCGGGAAAATCCTGATTTGTTTGTTGTACAGATGATTGCTGTAGACCAGACCGGACATAGCCGGGGTGTGCTATACCCGGAATATCTAGAGAAAATAAAAGAAGCGGATGAACTTATCGCTGATTTTCACGCCTGGCTGACGAAGCGCGGCGAAATGGATGAAACGGCGTTTATTGTTATGGCGGATCATGGCCAAGGAAACGGGATTGGCGGACACGGTCATCTGGATGTTGGCGAGCGGTTCGTACCGTTTCTCATGCATGGTCCAATGATTCAGCGTGGGAAGCGGGTGGAAGAATTTCGCAGCATTGTATCGCTTGCCCCGACCATTAGCGCTTTGCTAGGCGTACCGCTGCCCGATCACGCGCGCGGACCGATCCTAAAAGAAGCATTCAAAGCGGAGGAGTCGATAGAAGATGAAGAAGCTTATCATCGTTATTCCCGCATTCAATGAAGAAGCATCCGTAGGTACGGTTATTGCCAAAGTGCCGCATGCATTTGATCCGGATGTAAAAGTGGAAATACTGGTTGTCAATGACGGTTCGACTGACCGTACGGTGGAAGCAGCGGAGCGCGCTGGCGCGGAACATATTATGACATTTTCCAAAAACAGAGGATTAGGCGCTGCAGTGCGCGAAGGGTTGAAAGAAGCATATCGGCTGGGTGCCGATCTTGCGGTGATGATCGACGCGGACGACGAATACCCGGCTGATCATATCCCGCGTGTGGTAGCGCCGATTTTGAAAGGCGAGGCAGATTATGTGCTCGCTTCCCGTTTTCGTCGACGCGTGCGCGGCATGAAATTGTATCGCCGGCTTGGTAATTACTTTTTTACCGCGCTGCAGATGTTGCTTCTGCGCAAATGGATTACGGACGGACAAACCGGCTTTCGCGCTTTTTCGCGTCCGGTGTTGCGAGATATGGACATTATTCATGATTATAACTACGCCCAGGTAATGACAATGAATATTGTGCGCCAGGGTTATCGTCTCGCTGAAGTAGACATCCCATACAAAGTGAGAGAAACGGGCGAATCGTTTATTACATTTTGGGGTTACTTGATCAATGTCTTCCCGGCCATCTGGCGGGAATGGCGGCGGACGGACATGAAAAAGCATTCCGGCCGCTTTGATTCAAGAATGCAGGAATAAAAATAAAGCAGGCGGGTGAGCAACTAAGTTCCCACCCGCTACGTTTTTTCTTATCATGTAAGTAGCAAAAAACTCGCGAGGTACGTCTGTCTTTGCTTTTTATTTGCAGAAAATGTGTTTTCCAATCTTTTTAATCTGCGGGCGTGTCCAAATCCATGGTGATGTGGCTGTATCCGGGTTGAAGTAATAAAGAGCGCCACCGGTAGGATCCCAGCCGTTAAGAGCATCCTGAACCGCTTTTTCCGCCGTTTTGTTTGGCGTCAGCCAGATTTGGCCGTCCGCCACTGCCGTAAAAGCTCCAGGTTCAAAAATGACGGCGCTTGGGGAATCAGGGAATGATGGGCTCTTTGTACGGTTCAAAATAACCGCAGCTACAGCGACTTGTCCTATGTACGGTTCCCCGCGCGCTTCGCCGTATACGGCATTCGCCATAATTTTTAATTCGTTTTTTGATAGGGCCATATTGGTTTTTGGCAGCTTTTCGCTTGGTTTCGGCGACGGAGATGAAGCAGCGGTTTCACCCGGGCCAGGACGCCAATTTTTCGTCGCTTGCCACAGCTTCAATTTCGTTTTTGGTCCGAGAATACCGTCAATTTTTAAACCGAATTCGTATTGGAAGTTACGCAGCGCGTTATATGTGCGCCATGAAAATACGCCGTCTACTTTTCCTGTATAGAAACCAAGAAACTTTAGCCGACCTTGCATTTCCTTTACGTCTGGCCCAGACGAGCCGACATACACCGTTTGTTTGCTAAAAGCGTGTGTAATCTGGTGTGGAATCCAGGGAAAACTTGCGTATAACAAAACGAACGCCACGCAAAGGCAGACAAGCCATGCACCCTTTTTTCTGTTCATAGGAACCTCCATTTACAAAGTTTGAGCGTAGTTATCCATATTTTGAACGATAAGAAAGAAAAACATGTGTATAATGAAAAGAGAACAAAAAGGCAATGATTGGAGTTAAGGGAACTATGGATAATCAGTTTGAGGAAATGGCAAAAGTGTGCAAGGCGCTCGGTCATCCGATACGCCTGAACATTTTGGATTTGCTGGCAAAGCAGGAGGAATATTATTGCGGTGATATCGTTTCTCTTGTTGGCATGGCCCAGTCCACCGTTTCACACCATTTGAAAATCTTGAAAGATAGCGGACTTGTGGAAACAGAGGAGCGCGGAACGTTTGTGTGTTACCGCGTACGGCGGGAGAAGATGGAGGAACTTTCAAAATTCTTGCTCGCATTTTAGAAAATTTTACGACGCTTTCGGCAAACAAGTTGTCATTGCCCATTTGAAAGAATAAAATGAAAACTAACTAGGTACACAAAGGAGGAATTCCCATGACTGATGATGTAAAAGGAAACGGAGTTGTACGCATTGCGGACGATGTAGTGGCCGTAATCGCTGGAATCGCAGCAAGCGAAACCGAGGGTATCGCAGGGATGTCAGGCGGAATTACCGAGGGACTGGCGCGTAGGGTCAGCGGTAAGAATGTGCAAAAGGGAGTATCTGTGGAAGTCGGGGAATTTGAAGCGGCCATTGACCTGCGCGTTATTGTTTCATACGGTTCGAAAATAGATGAAGTATGCCGGAATCTACAGCAAAATGTAAAAGATGCGGTTGAATCAATGACAGGTTTGCGCGTAGTCGAGGTCAATGTGAAAGTAGAAGGCGTGGAATTTCCAAAGCAGGAAAAAGAGATGCTGCCCGAGTCGGCGGCACAGCGCGTAAAATAAAGCAAAAAGGCTGTTCGGTCTTCCGAAAGCCTTTTTGCTTATACAAATGATTCCATGACCTTTCCTTTACTTGTATAGTGAGGGGAAGGTCATTTTTAGTTATTTACAAACATATAATTGTACATTATAATATTTTGTATAAAAATTGAAAAAAATACAATTTTTGAAAAGGGGAGGTTTTATGAGAAAAACGATAATGTTTTCTTCATTATTTACAGTTTTTTTGATGTTTGGCGGTCAATCAGTTAGTGCTAATGAAATCGCTACACCTTCATCATCCCCAGATGCAAATGCTGTAAATCAAAAGGCACCTATTCCTTTGTCGTTAAGTGATGCATACAAAGTGACCATAGAAAAATCAGATGTCAAAGTAGAGGATTCTGCCCAAGTTGTGTCTTCTCAAAAGGATGTAATTCCTTTATCATTAAGCGATGCATACGAAGTAAGAGTTGAATCATCAGTGCCGACTTTAGTAAACGGCGTAACAGTAAACAAGCCAGTATTTAATTTCTATTTCAAAAACATAGTAGTAAACCAATCGTATACGATTTCTCAAGACAAATCATTTGTTGTTAAAGGTCATAGTTCCGGGGTGAAAATTACAAAAAATCAAGTAGTTGGTAATACCAGAGAGATTGCTTTTTATGTTACAAGTAAAGGACAGCACACGATAACATTAGAAAACGATCACGAGATTAGAAACTTGATTTATCAAACTCAATAAATTGTAGTATTTTATTCCTTTACGCTGGATTTGGACAGGGACTATCTGTACTTTCCGGTTTGACAGACACTCCACACGGCTGAAGCGGTCAGATACCTGGGGTATTAGCGTCCGCGAGCCGTTTCCGTTTTGGACAACACCCAAGTTTAGGGGCGTGTCATCACCTCATCTGTTCTACGGTGCTACACCGCATGTACCTACATGGACGGCTCAGCAATGGATGAGTGCAAAGAATGCTATCTTGGCTCGATGAGATAAAACGTCCCGGTACCTGCCAGAACGAGTCGGCTTTGGTCATTATGTATTTTGCATTCACACACGCACAATGTTTTGCCCCTTCTGAGAACGGACGCGGTAGCGATCAGTTTATCCCCTGTTCCTGGCGATAAATAGTGAACATTCATCTCGGTTGTTACTACTTTATATCCGGTCGATCGGCTTGCAACTGAGCCCATGACTGCATCAGCCAATGTAGCCGTAATACCGCCGTGCACAATGTTTAAACCGTTGAGCATAAACGGGGTGATCGGCACTTCAAAACGATATGTTCCATCTTCCAGATATTCTCCCTGCAATCCGAGAAAACCGGACAAATAAGCAGTTTTGCGTTTGCGATCACGCATATATTCGATAGCTTGGCGCGCGAGGTAGAGAATTTGCTGTTCGTCTTCCGTACCGTTTTTCAATGTATCTCTGATAAATTCTAGCAATGATTCCTGATCTTTCTGCATTTTGCATCATCTCCTTAATAGTGGAATGTTTTTTTTATTATAACTAAAAAATAAGAAGGGTGTCCCAAAAATGATGGGGCACCCTTTTGCGTTACCATATATACGCATAGAAAATATTGCATTCCGTTTGCGATCAAATGACCTTTTGAGATAGTCTCTATCCTACGAGCGCCTGGGAGGCGAGCATAGATAGACGGGTGAGATCCACGTTGCCGCCGCTTACTACGAAAGCGACTTTTTGCTTTGGCAGGGAAAGCTTGCCTGAAATAAGTGCAGACAGGGCAGCAGCGCCCGCGCCCTCGGCTAACACTTTGCTTCGCTCAAGCAGCAAGCGCATGGTTTGCTTGATGTCTTCTTCGGTCACAAGAATAATATCATCTACGAATTTGCACATCATGGCGAGCGGGAGTTTTCCCGGCATTTTTACAGACAGTCCGTCTGCGATGGAAACGGGATGTGAAATCAGCACCTGTTTTCCTGCCTTCCAGGATAAGTAGCCGGAATTTGCCTCTGCAGGTTGAACGCCGATGATCTTGACGGAAGGTTTGAGCGCCTTGGCCGCTGCGGCGATACCGCTGATAAGACCGCCGCCTCCGATCGGGACGACAATGACATCCAAATCAGGATTCGCTTCAAATATTTCGAGCGCAATGGTTCCCTGCCCGGCGATGACATCCGGGTCATCAAACGCGTGCACGAACGTACTCCCTTCTTCCGCTGCAATTTGCCTAGCTTTGGCGCAGGCATCGTCATATGTGGCGCCATGCAGCACGACGCGCGCACCGTATCCTTCTGTTGCCTGTATTTTTGTCTTTGGAGCATGCGCTGGCATAACGACGGTTGCAGGGATACCGTATTTTTGGGCGGCAAGCGCCACACCTTGTGCATGGTTACCCGCAGAAGCGGTAATCAGACCGCGTTTCCTTTCTTCTAAAGATAGACTGACGAGCTTATTATAGGCGCCGCGGATTTTAAAGGCCCCTGTTTTCTGCAAGTTTTCTAGTTTTAAGTATACTTCGCAGCCGCACATCCGGCTGAATGTTTGCGAAAGGTGAAGCGGTGTCTTATGGATCACTCCTTTCAGACGTTCGCCAGCTTTCTGTACTTGTGCAAGTTGAACTTCGTAATTCCCAAGGAAACCACCTCCAATAATAATAAAAAAATCCCGTCCCATACAGGGACGAGATTGCTCGCGTTACCACCCTGATTCCGCTGTGTTTTAACTCCATACCAGAAATGTGTATACTTACATACAGCGGCACCTTATTCAGCGTACCATCATACGCCGTTCCCGATAACGGAGGAAAGCCGGTCGCTCCTACTGCAATGTTCGGATGACACCTCAGAGGGGATATGATGTTCCTGCCGTTCACTGACTCGCAGCTACCGTCAGCTCTCTGGGGAACGGGAAAGGAAATCACGTGTCCTCATCACAGGTTATTCTGAATATTAGAGTATAAATAATTTGGAAAAGTTGTTGAAATTATAACAAATCAATTTGTTTCCCGCAAGAGGGAAAAATGATAAATAGCGAAGGTGGAACGATGAAGATAAGGGATGTTTTTGAGCAGCTTAATACGCGGCTGTTGTGGAGACTCGCGGAAGAGAATGCATGGCCGTTCACATTCGGGGAGGCGGAGGCGCCGCTTGATGAAATAGCAGCTTACATAAAGGACGCGCGCACCATTGAGAAGACTTGGCAGGTACTATCCAGAGAGGAAAAAGAAGTATGGTTGCATTTTTTGTTTCGCGTTGGAGAAGATATTGTGACGTACAGGCAAATGGAGGAATATGCGAAAGCAGTGTCGCCGATTGTTGCATACGCGGGTCTTACCGGATTACGACGGCGCGGACTTATTTATACGCTGCGGCGTCTGTGGGGGGAAGTAGTATATTTGGCGCCGTATGATGTGCAGAGAGCATGGCGCGCTTGGCTTTTGCCGCGGGTGCTGTCAGAAACGCAAGCAATATCCGTAGATGCAGAGTTCCAATCTGTTACGCCGCTTGTTCATGTGCTTTTCCGCCTGCTGCAAACGCATCGCCACAAACCGATCGCGCTTACTAAAAAGAAAACGATGACAATGAAAATGCGTCGCGTTTGGCAGGCAGTTATCCCGTATGCGGAAGAATGGTTCGCCCCGCTGTATCCAGAAGCGTGTGGAGACGGTGCGGCACGGGAACGATTTTTTCTGGAATTGCTTGCTGAGATGGATTTATTGCGTGAGCGGGAGTCAGAAACCGGGCTGGAGTATATTGTCCATGAAACGGCGGCGGCCCGGCTGTTTCATGGCGCGGAAGCGGATGTGCAGCGCCGTGTTTATCAGCAAGTGAAAGAAAAGCTAGGCAGGCTGGGGCCTTGTAATCCTGTCATTTTGGATTGGATGGAAGCGAAAGGTGTGAACACGTTTTCCCTGAATGAATTGCAGGCAGCGGAAAATAGGCTTTTGCGGGAGAAAAGCCAGGCCAATCAGTCCAAACACTGGCAGGTGTTTGCCGAAAATATATGCGCTTTGCTTACCGCTTTTGGATTTATTTCTAGGACGGGAGAAGGAATGGACGCGTCTATGCGCTGGAATATGAATTTGACAGCCAATGAGGAAAATGCCGTAGCGAATTATGGTATCGGGTATGTCCAACCTACGTTTGAAGTGCTTCTGCTGCCGCATGCATCATATGAGGTGCGCTGGCGTCTTGGCAGGTATGCAGAACTGGTAGAGCAGCAGGAAGTATGGGTGTTTCGCCTGACACGGCAATCAGTGCGGGCGGTGAAGGGGGAAGAAGAGAACGAAGCGCTTATCCGTTTGCTTGAGCAAATTCAGCTTGAGGTTCCGGATAATGTACGCGTGCAACTAGAGCAATGGATGCGGAGCGAACCAAGCGTCATGCTCGAACAAGTAGTGCTCGTGCGCTGTCCGGATGCAGAAACGGCGCAACAGCTAGCCGCTTTGCCGGAATTTGCTCCGTATTGGCGTGCGAGAATCGGCGAAAAAGATTTTATTGTAGATGCGTCGCAGGAAGCAGCGTTGCGAGAGGCTTTCACGCTCCGCGAGATAAATATAAACCAAAAAAGCACGGCAAAAGAGCCGAGTGAAGCGGGACGGTTTCCATCGCACGCCTCGCATTCTATTGGGCTTGCGGAGAACGGATATAAGATTGAATCTGTATTCCCTGCTTTTGAAGATGTTTTGCCTGAATTAAAAGATGTACCGACGATATGGCACAAAAATTTCCAACGATATCATCATTCAACGCTTCGCACGTTGCTTATGACTGCGCGTTCGCTTGGCATCCGACTAAAGCTGGAAATTAATAACCGGCCTATAGAAAACGCCCGCGTGCTTGATATACGCGCAGAAGGCGGAGCGTATCGGCTGACGCTTGATGCGGAAGGGCGGATGGAGAACATAAATATGGAGAATGTAGGGAGAATAAAATTAGAGCTGCCCGCCCTTTGGAACGAGGACTAGGCAGAGAATATGCAACATGGTACAATGATACCGAGGTGAGAATATGTCAGGTCAGACAGCGACTGTATCACCGCTTGATTTTTATGAAGTGATGGAACGAGCGCATCGCATCGGAGAGCAGCTCGTGGCCTCTGAGGAAATGAAACGGTACCTGGAATTCCGCAGGCGGATGGAACAGGACCCGGAGGCGGAAGCGAAGATTGCTTCCTTCAACCGCATGAAGGAAGCGTATGAGGAAGTGCAGCGATTCGGAAAATACCATCCAGATTATGATAGAGTCACTCGCGAGATTCGGCAGAAAAAAAGAGAGATGGAAAAAGTAGCAACTGTCGCCGCTTTCAAAAAAGCGGAAAATGACCTGGATGAGTTGTTGTACCGTATCAGCCGCACCATCGCTGACGCGGTTTCTGCGAGCATTAAAGTGCCGAGTAACAATCCGCTGTATGAATTGGCGGGTGGTGGCTGTGGTAGCGGCGGGTGCGGGACGGGCGGTAGTTGTGGCTGCACTGTTAAAAAGGGGATATAAAGATGGGAGGCTGCTCCTTCTGTCTTGCAAGGGCCGCTTGAGAGATCAGGCGGCCTGATGTACATTTGATTTAATATGTCCGCGCTTTTGCGGGCAGAGATAGGAATGTCAGAGTGGATGATATTATATTCTTGATACAAGCAAGTGAGGTTTTATAGCGTATAAGTTAGAACTAAGGGAACTTATAAAGTTGTCATTTTTTAGAGCCTCAGTGTTTGATAACAATCATCGCTGATGGATACTATACGAAAAAGGAGAGTCGGAGAATGAGAGAGCGACGTGTCGGGCTTGCGGTGTATGTCAAGAATATCAAAGTGGCTCGTAACTTGCGCAAGTTTGGCAATATTCATTACATATCCCGTAGGTTGAATTATGTATCCATGTATATCGCCGCAGATACGTTAGAAGAAACGATTGAGAGAATTTCCCGGCTTGACTTTGTTACTAAGGTGGAGAAGTCTTACCGCCATGAAATTCCGGTACATTATGATAATGCAAAGCCAGATAAAGCGAAAGAATTCGACTATAAAATGGAAGAATCGCAAATCTTGTCTATCGCCAGGGGAGGAGCAATGGAACGATAGATGAGAGAACAGGCAGCATTCCGTTTCGTAACAAAATTGTTATAGTTCCCCTTTTTGTTTGTTGGAAAACAGTGTAACATTGTTTTAAAATAATAGGGAAGGGATTTTGCAGAATGGGGGAAGTAATGTATGTTTCAAAAAATTTTAGTAGCAATTGATGGCTCTGAAATGGGAGAAAAAGCGCTAGATGTGGCGCTTGCCATCGCAAAAGAAGAGCAAGTTGAACTCAGCTTGCTTCATGTGGGAAAAGAAGTTGTCGTTTCGCCGTATATGGTCGGAGAAATGGCTTATATTTCTAAACATTATGATATTGATTTTAATGAAGCGATGAGAAAAGAAGCCGAAGAATTGCTAAATAAGGCGAAAGCAAAAGCCGAGGCGAAAGGGGTGGCGGCAACGCCTGTCTATCTAAAGGGAGATGCGGCACGGCAAATCGTGGATTACGCGGATAAAAATAAATATCAGCTTATCGTGATCGGCAGCCGCGGGCTGAGTGGCTTTAAGGAAATGATGCTCGGCAGCGTTAGCCACAAAGTGTCGCAGCTAGCGACCTGCCCGGTGTTGATTGTGAAGTAATACAATGCAAGCAAAAGGAAATCATTCCTGTTTTTTAGCGGGGATGATTTTTTCTTGTCTTTTTTTAGGAAGACAATTATACTTAAAATTAGATAATGAGAATCATTTTCATAATAGAGGATAGAGGAGTGAAGGGGTTTGCAAGAGAGAAAGAAAAAATACCCGTTTCGCACGGTCATGTCGATAAGCTTAGCTTCCGTGCTTGCATTTATGAGCGGCTGCGGTACGAATGAAAAGGCAGCCATGACAGGGGAAGACACTAAGGCGAAGAAACAGGAAGCGAAACAAAACGTTTCCGTACCGGTTAAAGATTATACTTTTGATACGGCCGGCAATATGTTTGCCTATACGGAATTTGAACTGTCGGGCGAGCCGATGGTAGAAGCGCTTGGCTTAGATCTGGATGTGCTGGATGCGGCGAAAGTTGATCAGCCGACTGTCTTTGATTACACGGCCGGAATTGAATCGTATGAGTATTCGGAAGAGGCGATGTACGAAGTTGTGGAAAAATCAGGCCTTGGTCTTCATATGATTCACGCGCCAATGATCAAACAATTGGCGCAGAAGGCGGGCAAGAAAGAGAATGAAATGTTGGCGCAGCGCTTTATTGAGTTGGCGAATGCTGCAGGACATAAGCCGGATGAAATTCCGCGCAACATGTATCCGACGTTTATTGAGTACAGCAAAGGCGATCCGCACTATATTCAGCCTGTGGACACATCGAAATTTGCCGACGGTGAGAACGGTACATACATTCCGAAATATCAGGTCGACTTTAAAACGCTGCGGTGGGATCGCGATAAGATGGATAAAACGCTGGTTCCGGCTGCGTATGGCTCCGTCTTTTTGAAACAAGCGCTATGGGCGAGCGACTTTTTAGGAGCAATGCACACGATAGACACGGAAGAGGAAGTGGAACCAAAAACGGATAAAGATGACGAAAACCCGAACATTGCCTTTGGCGGAGACTCTACTGATGGTCTTCAAGGTTTAATCATGTCCGAGCAGATGTGGAACAAGGCTGCATATATCCGGGATTCCCTGTTTTATAATCCACAAACCGGAAAACTAGGCAAAGCGGAAGGCGCTTCTTATGATCCGAAGAAGCAGCTTGTGTACCTGCCGCATGCCATTGCCGTTACGGAAAACGGAGATAAGGAATATACGGCAGCTACGTCGCTTGAAGTGAAAGATCCGCGCAGCTTGCTACAGGATCAGTGGCTGATGTTATGGGCTTTGTCTGAATACTTTGGTATGACAGATCAGCGGGAAGCTAATGCAAACACGAATCCGGCATTCCGTGCCGTATATGACGGAAAGCCGTTCCCGGCTGCGCCGAAGCAAAATATTGATAACCGCGCAGATAACGATATTCGCTCGGATGATCCGTATTCCATTAACCGTGACCTGTTGTTGCAAATCTTCAAAAATATTCAGATGATGCACTGGAATGATAAGGAAGGCGTGTTTATTGCTGAACATGATGGTAAGCAGCAGGGCATGCATATGGATACATTTGATGCCGCATATGCTATGGAAGCGTTACGCATTTTCCAACGTGCGTTTGATGGCTTACCGGTTGGCTACGCCAGCGGGGACGATGCCAAAGGATTGGAGACAAAAGAAGGAAAAGCCGCGCTTGACATGATCCGCAAGCAGGCTGACTTTATCATTTCCAAGATGATTGATGAAAAAGGATTGGTGGCTAACGGTTGGACAGTGGGCAAAGGCAAAGACGCAGATGCGCCGACACTGAAGGCACAAACCGGCGCCATCCGTGGCTTGACGGCTGCGTTTCTAGCGACTAAAGATCCAAAATATCGTGAGGCAGCACGGAAAATTTACGCGGCTATGGATAAATACATGTGGGACGATAAAGTGAAAGCATATAAAACGTCAGGGGATCAATACGAGTATGATGCCGTTGTCGCAGGCGGTGTTTCTGGAGCATTACGTATGGGTATTGCTTCCCTGCATAACATAGAAACCGATAAAGAAAAGATTCCGGCACTTGATCGCAAGACCATTATTTCGCGCTACGTCGATTTTTACGATCGCGTAATTGATGGCCCGGCGCTTGACCAGGGCATGCAGACGAGCGAATTCTGGGATACTGGAGACTTTTATAAAGAAGGCGACAAGTCCGGTAATACAGATGGTGATAACGTGCCACAGATTCAAGCTGGTCACGGTAAATATGGTATCGCGCCGGTACTTGTTCCGGTTGAGGTGAAAAGCAAATAGGAGGCTATCCTCCTATTTTTGCTGTTTATTATTATAGAAAAAGAAAATGCGGGAGCAGAAAAAATGAGGAAATGGAGAATTTGGATTGCCGCCGTGTTCGTTCTGTTAATGATGCTGAGCGGATGCAGCGAGAAAGAGACTGTAACGCAAGAAACGGTGACGCGCAATGCCCCGGTTTCAAGCAATAGCATTGTCAAAAATCGGGCCGGGGATGTATTGTACACGGCTAATATTGATGTTAACACCGTATCGGTGATCGATGTGAAGCAGAACAAAGTTACCGCAGAGATTGCGGTAGGCCGTGAACCGCGTCAATTGGCGTTAAGCCCGGATGAAAAAACGTTGTACGTTACGTGTATGTTTGACAACAAAGTTGATGTTATTGATATCGCCGTCAAAAAAGTGACGGCGTCGATTCCGGTCGGTATCGAACCGTTTGGCATCGTGACGAGTCCGGACGGAGGAAAAATATATGTTAGTAATTACCGTTCTTCCACATTGTCTATCATTGACCCTGAGAAACGAGAAGTAACAAAAACGATAAAAGTTGAGGAACGACCGCGCGGGCTGGCGTTAACCACGGACGGAAAAAAACTGTATACGGTTCACTATTTGTCCGGGCATATTAGCGTGGTTGATACTTCCAAAGAAAAAGTGGGAAAAATAATCGCTTTAGCTCCTTCTCCGGATAAAGAGGATCGCAAAAAGAGCCAGGGGCTTCCAAATACGGTTGAGCAATTCGTGATTGCGCCTGACGGTAAGACCGCTTGGGTACCGCATCTTGTAACAAATACAGATACGCCGATTCATTTTGAGGAAACTGTTTTTCCGGCGATTTCGGTTATCGATCTTGAAAAAGATGAAGAAATCAAGCAGGAACGTAAACAATTATTTGAGAAAATGGATGTGCGAGATGTAAAAAATGAAACGATAATCGTGTCTAATCCGGCCGATGTAGCATTTATGCCGGATGCAAGCAAAGCGTTCGTGCTTATGTCGGGCAGCGAAGATTTGGTTGTATTTGACTTGGTCCGGGGCGGTAAGGCGACTCAAATCGTGCGGCGCATTCCGGGCGATAACCCGCGGGGGATGGTGCTGTCGAACGATGGAAACGAACTGTATGTGCACAATGCAATGAGCCACAGTTTAGCTCGCATTGAAACGGGCGGGAATGAGGCATATGCGGAAGCGAAAGCAAAGCCTGAAACGTTGCGGTTGATTGCCAAAGATTCATTGCCGCCGCTTGTCCGGAAAGGGAAAACCATATTTTTTAGCGCGAATAGCGATAAATTTGCGGCACCGATTACGGGGAATAACTGGATGAGTTGCGCGTCTTGCCATGCGGACGGGGACATTAACGGATTAACACTAATGACCCCGAAAGGTCCGCGTAACGTACCGAGCAATGTGCTGGCGATGCGTACCGGATTGTTTATGTGGGACGGCAGCCGGGATGATTTTACGGATTATCTGTTGACCGTACAGGGGGAGATGGGCGGTTTGACAGCGTATGATCCGGGCAAACCATTACCCCCGAAAGTTGAAGAAATGTTTACCGCTTTGAAAGCATATCTGGAGTACTCGGATTCGTTTCCGGTGCCGAAAAGTCCGTACCGTAACCCTGACGGTACACTAACTGTGAAAGCGCAACAGGGTAAGGTGTTGTTTGAAGGCAAAGCGGGCTGCATTACGTGCCATGCCGGAGAGACGATGACCGATAGCGTAAAAGCGGTGGATGCGACAGGCAAGCTGACGACAGCTAATACGCAATTCCTTCATGATGTTGGTACAGCAAGCCAGCTTGATAAAGGTACACCAGGCGATCCGCGCGCCAACTACACCAATCCGCGGAGCAAGGAATTGTTTGATACGCCGACATTGCGCGGAGTATGGGCTACTGCGCCATATTTGCACGATGGTAGCGCCAAAACGATTTACGATGTGCTTGTTACGCGTAATAAAGAAGGGAAGCACGGAAATGTTAAGGGGTTGTCCGACGAAGAAATTTCTGCCCTTATTGAATATGTAAATTCACTTGAATAAGCGATACGTAAGCCGTCTTAAAAGCAAGGCGGCTTTTTTTGTGTAAAATTTTAGGAAAGTTATTTAAAATTTACCAATATATGGTATAATTTATAAAAAAAGGAGGTTGGAATCATGGTTGAAGATGTAACGGGATATGTGACAGAACTGATCGAAAAAGGAATCGAATATGGCGCAAGCGATATCCATTTGGAACCAGTGCCTGAAGGGATCATGGTTCGGTTTCGTCTCGATGGCTATTTGCAGGAGATGGAATGGAAGGAAGAAGGGTGGGGACCGCCGCTTGTTTCGCGCATTAAATTAATGAGTGGGATGGACATTGGCGAACGCAGATTGCCTCAGGACGGTGGCTTCGCATTTCAGACAAAAAGTCGGGAAGGTAGAAGCAGCTCTATCGATGTGCGGGTAGCTACATTACCGACGATTTACGGGGAGAAGATCGTGCTACGCCTTTTGCCTCATGATACGAAGTATCGCTCGTTGGCTTCGCTTGGCATGAACGAAACGGATGTGTTGCGAGTGCGCCGGATGCTTGCGAAGGCGCAGGGAATGGTTTTGATTGCAGGTCCGACAGGAAGCGGAAAGACGACGACCATGTATACGATGTTGCATGAATTGCAGCAGCGTGGGCGGAACATTGTGTCCTTGGAGCAGCCGGTTGAATATCGTATCCCGGGTATTAACCAGGTGCAAATTCATCCGCGGGCCGGTCTGTCCTTTCATGAGGGGCTGCGGGCGGTGCTGCGGCAGGATCCTGACGTGATTCTGGTTGGCGAAATCAGGGACAAGCCTACCGCAGAAGTGGCAGTGCGAGCCGCGTTAACTGGTCACTTGCTTCTTTCCACCATTCATACGCTTGACGCAGTAGGTACTGTTTTGAGGTTGTTGGATATGGGGATTGAACCTTACCTTGTTAGTTCGGCGCTTACCGGGGTGATTGCACAGCGTCTTATCCGCAAACGATGCCTGCGTTGCTACGGTCGAGCTGTGGATTGTACGGCCTGCCACAGCACGGGCTTTCAGGGGCGTGTCGGCGTCTACGAAGTGCTGCAAATTGATGAAGAGTTTCAGCCGTATATTTTAAACCGTTGTTCTGCGGCCGTAATGCGTCGATATCTGGAGGAAAGTGGATTCGTATTTCTTTCATCCCTTCTGGAACAGAAATTGGCGGAAGGGGTGACGGAGGGAGATGAGCAGGGGCAATATCAAGCGTATGTTCCGACGGGCGCGCTGGCCCGATGATTCGCTTGCGTATTTGAGCCAGCATTTGTCTTACTTGCTTGCGGCCGGTATTCCGCTTCTTGAAAGCCTTTCTTTGATTCTGCATCATTTCACTCCAAGAAAACGAGAAGAATTGCTGCGTGTCCAAAAAAAGCTTGAAAGTGGTGCATCGCTCTCCGCCGCTTTGCAACAAATAAACGTTCCGCCTTTATTTCTTTCCCTTGTGGCTGCTGGGGAGCAACACGGTCGCTACGATTCTAGCTTAGCGTTCGCTGCGCGTTATTACAGGCGGCGCGCTATCTGGAAACATCAGCTGTGTCAACTTGTCAGCTATCCTTTGCTTTTGCTGGTGTTATCCTGCGTATGTCTTTGGTTTTTGCTTCATATTACTTTGCCTCATTTGTTCTCCATATACGATACGATGCATCTTCCGCTTCCGCCGCTAACAGGATGGTTTATCCGCGTGCTCTCCGTTTTGCCGGCATCCGGCATAGCCGTTATGGGAGGGGCGGCATTGGGGACGGGCGTCATTTGGCTGTTTTGGAAGAGAGAGTCACTTATGTTTTTCATGTTGCGTGTGCCTATTTTGCGTTATTGGCTCAAATTGAAAATCACTCACTATTTTGCATTGCAAGGTGGGCTTTTGCTTGAGGCGGGCATTTCCGTGCTGGAAGTTTGTCAGCTGTTTCAGGCGAAAGCGCCCTGGCTATTCGTTAGAAACATCATGCAGCAGATTGAGGCAGAGCTAAAGCGCGGCCATCCTCTCAGCCGTGCCCTGCAATTCCATAGCTGCTTCACTTCAGAACTGGTGCGTTATGTTGAACTCGGGGAAGAAGGGGGGAAGGTAGCCGAATGTTTATTGTTTTATAGTGAACAAATGGAGAGGCAGATAAGACAACAGGTAGAGAAAACAATGCGATGGTTAGAGCCACTTATTCTATTGTTGGTCGGAGGAGTTGTGCTTATCGTTGTTTTGTCCTTTTTTTTGCCGGTGTTGCAAATGATGGGCGAACTGAAATAGAGCCAAAGGAGGAAAGAGCCGTGCTTTCGGGACGCGCAAAAAAGAAGGAAGCCGGGTTTACTTTAATTGAACTTTTGATTGTTGTCGCGATTATCGGAGCGTTTTTAATGGTCGCGTTTCCCAATTACAAAAGCGCTGTTGCCAATGCGTATTCGCGTAGTTGCGAAGCAAACCAACGGTTAATCCTTACGGCTTTGGAAGCCTATGCGATTGAGAATGGAAACGAATATCCGCCAGCTGCGAACGCGCTGGGCGAATTGGTGGCGAAAGGATATCTGCATGAGGAGCCAAAATGTCCTGCTAAAGGGCAGTATAAAGTGGAGGTTTCATCCGCTGAGAAGAAAGTGACGGTGACGTGTGATAAACACGGGACGGCGAAATGAACAAGGTTTCAGTCTTATCGAGGTTACGATCGTGTTTGCGATCTGGGCCGTATTGCTTTCATTAGCCGTGCCTTCATTTTTGCAGATGGTACAGCGACTTCAAGGACAGTGTTTTATGGAAAAGTTGAGCGTGGATATCATATATGCTGCAAACGAGGCGTTAAGCCAGCGGGGAAAGGTCAAGATAGAGTTTTCTATTGATTACAACCAGTATGTAGTGAGGCGAAGTTGGCAGATGGGAAGAAGGATCGTTAATGTGCCCCGGGGATTTACGATATACTCTAATTTTAATAACGGAACCATCGTTTTTAATGAACTGGGGCACGTAGGGCAGGCAGGTAGTTTTTATCTTGTTTATCCAGATGGTATGAAAAAACGGCTTACGGTGTATATGGCTAGCGGTCGTGTTGCGGTTAGCACGGTTAAGTAAGGGAGAAGCGAAGGTGCGCGAAAGAGGATTTACGTATATCGAAGCTCTGCTGGCAATGGCGTTACTGTCCGCAGTCATTCTCTTTGTCCATGAAGCGCTGTATTACACCGCGAGGGAACGGGAAGAGAAAATGTATGAAACGCAAGGTTATTTGTTCGCGTATTCGCTTGTTGAACAATGGAAGGCGGGGCTGACGATAACCGGAACAAGCCAAGAGTTTCGCGGTACACTTTACGAAATGCGACTGATCCCGGGCAGGGTAACGAACCGGGTGGAAAAATGTGAGGTGGAAGTACGGTGGGAAAGCAGACGCTTAGGAAGAAGGTATGTTCGGTTTACTGGTTACCGTTTCGTGCCCGTCAAGCCTGGAACACCGTCCGCGACAATCGGGGGATTACCTTAATGGAAACACTGGTTGCATCCGTTGTTTGTTGCCTGGTTTTGATCGCAGCCTCTTTGTCTTTTGTCGAAGCGCAGCGGCAGTTTGCAAAAGCAAAAGCGGCGGCCATATTGGAGGCGGAAGCGCGCGGATTTTTCGCTTATGCGGAGGAAGAAATTCGGCGCTGCGATCGTTTCCACAAAAAGAACAATCAGTTATGGTTTAAGGACGAGAAGGGGAACGATATTGTTTATCAACAGGTCGGGAATAAAGTCGTCCGAAAAATGAAAGATGGGTATATTTTTTTGGCTCAGTATGTGAAAAAGTTTGACTTTGAAGCAGAGCAGCAAGGGTGCCGCTTTCACCTCGAATTGAAAAATGGGGAAGCCGAGTGGAAAGGAAGCATTTTTATCGGAAAAAGGGTAGAATTTGCCGGAATGGAGTGATATAATGCTGAAAAGTTTCGGCAATTCGCGCGGTTCCGCTTTTTTTATTGTGCTTGTTTATACGCAGATTTTATGCTTGATTGTACTGCATCATTTGTCTGTCTTTAGCACGTTGCGGCAAATACCGCGCAACGATGAGGAAAGAATGAAGATGCATTATGCTACAGAAGCAGGGCTGTATTTGAGAATAGAGGAAGCGCTTCAGAATTTGCAGGATTTTTCGCAGCGCGAGTATCAGATAGGAGACGTAACTGTGAAAGTATTAATGGAACCGTGGGGAACGAAAGAACTTTGGTTGTTGGCGGTAGGAAGCGCTCCATTTGCTTATGCGCACCGTACACGTTTATGGTGTACGGTTGATAAAAAAACAGGAATCATGACGAAGTGGAGTGAGTATAAGATTGACGACTCAGATTATCCTGATTGGGTTTATGGGAACCGGGAAAACGACAGTTGGCCAGGCTATCGCCAAGCGGCTTGGCTGGAAGCAAGTAGATGTTGATCATTGCATCGTGGAAGCTACCGGAAAGGAAATCCGGGATATTTTCAGGGAGCAGGGCGAAGAAGGGTTTCGAGCGCTGGAAACGAAGATGTTGGCCCAGGTATTGAACGGTTCGATTCCGCAGGTAGTGACGACTGGAGGCGGGGTAGTAACCCGGAAGCAAAATGTGGAATTGATTGTCCGCCATGGTCTTGCTGTTGCTTTGCGCGCGACACCGGAAACGATTGTAGCCCGGTTGCACGCGGATGCGACCCGGCCGTTGCTTGCGGGGGATGTAGAGCGGAATGTCAGGCGCATTATGCAGGAACGTGAAGGATTGTACGATTTTGCCCCTGTCCAGCTTGTGACCGATGGAAAAAGCGTGGCTCAGATTGTGGACGAACTATGGGCACATCCGGCGTTTCGGCGATTTTTGACGCAGAACGATTGAAAACGGGGGGAAACGGACACGCTATAAGTAACAAGTGATATTGAGGAGGCGTGTGCGCATGTCTTCACAGGAATATGTGCGATATTTGACCAAACGTTTTGTCGAGTATCTGGAGACGCCGAAGGAGCAGCGGGTAAAAAAGCCGAAAGAAGCGTGGATGTATCGCTGGTTCGGAGTGCTGCCGCTGGCGTTTGGCATGTTGTTTCACCGGAAGCGAAGGCAAGACAGAGGTAAAAACCCGGGCGCGTAACTATGCCGCGCCCGGGTTTTCATGCGGGGGGCGCGGGTGTATGGGACAGATAAAACACTCCGCCGTTAATAATTTCTACCTCAATCCGTGGCTCGTATTGCCAGCGTAGTTCTTCCGCTCGTTTTTCTTTATGATTCAATACAGGTTCTTCATTTTCATCTTCGGTTGCTGTTTTTCTTGCGTAAAAGTGTTCGATTTGCGCAAGTTCGGCCGCAAGACGTGAGCGGGCTTCGCAGGCCCATGTTTTATCTTCTGCGTCAATGGCTGTTTGCACGTGCCGCTCAAGATGCTGGACGGCTGAATCAATGCTGAAAATCGGACGCATGGTATAAGCGTAATCCGGCAATACGGGAAGGATGTTACGCGCCTCAAGATAGTCGAAAAAGTTTTCTTTGATTTGCCCGTGTATAAGGTTTATTCCGAGCGAAAGGAGCCGATCTTTTTTTCGATCACAAATAAAGGAAATTTTGTAGTTGATGCCGAGCCATGGAGTTAGGGCAAAATGTAAGTTAGAGCCGTTCGGAGGATCAGTGTGCTCATACAGGCGGATATAACGGCCATGGCGTTGTGCGGAGGCGAAGAATTGCTGCAACCGCGGTGAGCCGAAGGTAATATCCTCCCCGTTCACCCCTTCAGGAAGCGAGGCATTATCGAAGATAAACGTCATGCACATTGGCTGCGGCTCAAGGTTTAGCCGTTCCACGTACGTCCAATAGAAAGGACGGTTTCCCAGATCTTTATCAACCTCGATTGGAAGTTCTACTTTGAAATAGGCAGGATGCTGTTCGACATAATGGGCTTGATGGGCGGCGAAATATCGCTCAAGAAAAGAACGGACCTGGGCTTGGTTCAAGGTAGCACCCCTCCTTTCCATGCATCGGTTGTCGGCACGGCCGGTTGAACCGATTCGCGTACCGATTGGATGACCTGGCTTAAATTGTCCATCTTAATTGTCAACTCTCCTTCGCATTGTGAAGATAGAAGAATATCAATGACATTTTTCTCGAATGACTTCTGTAAATGAAGACGGTCGATGATTGTTTCCAGTTCACCGATCACCATTTCGAATAGGTTGATTTTTTCATACAACAGATGGAGAATTTTTTCCTCGATGGTTCCTTGGGTAGCCAAGTTGTAGATATAAACATCTCTCGTCTGCCCGAGGCGATGTACGCGGCCGATCCGCTGTTCAACACGCATTGGATTCCAAGGCATATCATAATTGATAATCCGATTGCAGAATTGCAGGTTAATGCCTTCACTGCCCGCTTCTGTAGCGATTAGCGCTTGAGCTCGGTGTTCAAACAATTGGCTCATCCAATCCTTTTTGCTCCGTTTAAAGCCGCCGCGGAAGAGAACGGACGTTACGCCATGCTGGGCGAGAATATGCTGCAAATACTGTTGAGTTGCCCGATATTCGGTAAAGATAATAATTTTATCATCCGCTTCCTTGATAATTTCGATGACTTTTTCCGCTTTTCTATGGGTGGTCACTTGCTTAAGAATATCCAGCAGTCTGCGGATTTCCTGGCGCAATGGCGAATCTTCGGGCGCACGGTTGTGCATATTAACCAGCGTGACAAGCGCCGCGTCCCGGCTGCTGCAAATTTCGCGCTGCAACGTAATAAGCGCGAGCGGGTTTTTGTACCCGCTGCCTTCGCTATGATACTGTTCTTGTACAAAGCGGGTTACGCTGTCGTATAAATGCTTTTCTTCCGGCGACAGTTCGATAGGCACGGTGATGACGTGGCGGGCTGTAAATTCGACTTTGCCATCGGCGCGCCGGTTGCGAACCATCACTTTTTTTAACTCTTTTTTTAGCATCTCGTTGTTTTTTACTTGACGTTTTCCTTGGACGTAGCTTTGCTGGAATTGCGCTGATTGCCCGAGATGACCCGGCTTTAGGAGCGTAATCAGGTTGTACAATTCGTCAAGTTTATTTTGGATCGGAGTGGCGGTCAACAACAGACAATATTTCTTTTTGAGTTCCTGGATAAATTGGTAGTTTTTTGTGTTTTTATTCTTTAATTTATGCGCTTCATCCACGATAACCAGGTCATACGATTGATTGAGCACGATATCGCGGTGAGGCGGGCGTTTTGCCGTATCAATCGAAGCGACAAGAATATCATATTGAGTCCACATGTATTCTTTGCGTTGCGCCGCCGCTGAGATCAAAAATTTGTTATTTAGTTCGCGCACCCACTGCACGACAAGCGAAGCAGGCACGAGAATTAGCGCTTTTTTGACCAGACCGCGTACTATATATTCTTTCAATACAAGACCAGCTTCAATGGTTTTTCCGAGACCTACTTCATCTGCAAGCAGGGCGCGGCCATGCATATCGCAGATGACCTTTTGCGCCGTCTCAATTTGATGCGGCAGGGGCGTAAAATGTGGCAGATGACGCAGGCACTGCAATTCATTGAAGTCATGCACCGCGCTTGCTCGCGCCGCTTCCCATGCCAGGCGGTACAATTCTCTATGGTGCCAAGGTCCGTCTTCTGCCATTCTCGCCTTCAATCCGTCAATCCAGTCTCTTTGAAAAGAAACAGGGATGTCTGTCATATGAAATCCACCCTCTTTTTTCCGATGCATACGCAAATGTAGCATGCGCAAAAAGGCAAACATTTATACAAGTTACCGGCACTCATCCTCCATTTCTTTTTGTCAGACCCATGTGAGTAAAGCCTGTATTTTATGTGCTTTTTTGAGTGCAGTTTTGGTATAATATAAGTGAAAAAATTTACGTATTAGGAGGAAATTCGTGGAGTATATTCAAGCACACAAGCGCACGCACAAACGACTTTCGACACCCAAAATTTTAAAACGTGCCCTGTTTATCATACTGGGTGCTGCTCTCGTATCGGTCGGGCTGGAAATTTTCCTTGTACCGAACAATATTATTGATGGAGGAATTGTTGGTGTTTCTATTATTCTTTCACATTTGACAGGACTTAAGCTGGGCATTTTCTTATTTTTTCTTAATCTTCCATTTCTTTTTGTCGGATATAAACAAATTGGAAAAACGTTTGCCATATCCACATTGCTGGGCGTTGCAGTGATGTCGTTAGGTACAACGCTTCTCCATCCGGTTCAGAAAGTGACGGCTGATCCGTTGCTTGCGGCTGTGTTTGGCGGAATCATCTTGGGCATCGGTGTGGGAATGGTGATCCGTTACGGTGGTTCGCTTGATGGTACAGAAATTGTCGCTATTTTGTTTAACAAAAAAATGCCGTTTTCTGTCGGGGAAACGGTTATGTTTTTCAATATTTTTATCTTGGGTAGCGCCGGATTTGTATTTGGCTGGGATCGCGCTATGTATTCGCTGATCGCGTATTATATCGCGTTTAAAATGATCGATGTGACAATCCAAGGGTTGGATGAATCGCGTTCGGTGTGGATTATTAGCGATAAATATGAAGAAATCGGTGAGGCCTTGCTCGCGCGCTTGGGCCGGGGCGTTACGTATTTGAATGGGGAAGGCGGATATACAGGGGACAATAAAAAAGTCATTTTCTGCGTAATTACCCGTCTGGAAGAAGCAAAGCTTAAAGCGATCATCGAAGATATAGATGAAGCGGCGTTTCTTGCAGTCGGCTCAATCCATAACGTAAAAGGTGGAAACTTTAAAAAGCTGAACGTTCATTAAAGCAAAAAGACGGGGCAAAAGCTTTGGCATGCCTCGTCTTTTTACTTTTCCGGCTTGCGGTGAGATGGAAGCCGAAACCGTTTAGGGGGAGCGATCGGAGGAATAACATATCGAATGACGAGGGCGGCCGGCAGCACATATCCTACCATCGCTTCGATCATTGCGACGCCGCGCGCAAGACCAAAAGGACTTAAGTCGCCATACCCGACGGAGAGAAGTGTTATCGCGCTAAAATAAAAGGACCGGGTAATCCGGTCATACCATTGGTTTTGATGCGCTGCTGAGGCGTAATGATCAAGAATAAACCCAAGTCCCAGCCATTCAAGCGCGCAGTACACGAGACCGAAAGAAAGCACGAGATTCATATAGAGCAGAAATAATAATAAAAAATTATACCAAGTTTTCTGTCCCGCGATTGTCGATTTCATTTCCTCACATCCGTTACATACACATAGTAGAGAGTGTATTTGTACATGTGTATGCTGAAGCGAGAAAGTTATAGCCGTGATCTATAGAAATTTTCGTGGGACTCGTCGTTTTGTTTATCGGATTTTGTCTTGTCTTTTTGTACGCTGAGCAAATGATTACGCAATGTTTCAGCACATGCTGCACAATATTCACCGGATGAGATGAGCGTATCACAGTTTTTACATTGGTATTGTAAGTTTGGGTAGCGTGCAAGATCAAAGTATTTCTGGCGAATCAGGTACTCGATATAACGAACCGGAATGTCAAGATCTTGAGAAACCTGGATTAGGGGAGCATTCCGTTTTTCTTTCTGCTTTAAATAATCGCGAATGCGTTTCGCAGTATCCAGCTCTTTGCTTGCGCAGTCGGGACATACGGGTTTTGAAAATTTCATAAATACTTTGCCGCATGCGGCGCAGTTTGACAACATCTGTCTATCCCCCCTCCTTTTTCTTATACAAAGGGTTTTTGGATACTTTTATAATAAGGTTTTTTATTTACTTTTTCCTCCGCTCTCCGCTGAGATTTAGTAAAATAATTCTATAGTAACAGGATATAAGGCTTATATTTTAGGTGTTGAATCCGCAAGAAAGAGATGAAATAATGGATAAGAAAGGTAGAATAACTAAAATTGCACAGGCTCTCCCTACCTTTACTATTAGCGTGGGTGGGAGCAGTTGAAACTTTCAGGCCATAAGGAGGGACACACATATCAATGGAAAAAAAACCGTTGCTTGGCCGGATCGATGAACAGGGGAATTTAGTACTGCCACCGGAGATTCAAGAAATTCTGGGATATGGAACGATTGAGATCGAGGTGGAAGGCGATTGCATCGTATTAACCAAGACGGAACCTATATATACATGTGTCTTCGAGCCGAGACGTAATAAGAAATAGATGCACCAGAAGAAACGGGGCTTGTGCGTTCCATTTTTTGTTAGGTGAGGGAGTTGAAGAAGTAAGTTTTTCAAATTTCGGTTTATACCGTAATACAAGAGAAAGGCGCGTGGGGTGTTTCCATTGCCTATTTATTTCCAAAGAAGAGAAGCGTGTGGAACGGAGAACAAGAAAGAATGATAATGTTCGAGTTTACATCACTTTTCTCATGTTTTTAGAAGAGATATATTATTTTTTTGTTTTAAAAACAAATGTTTATAGCTGTTTTTTGTTTTTTGTTAAGATTTTATCAAAAAAAGCATTGCATTTTTTAAAATTCATGGTACCATAGAAAAGGATTACATATTTGATTTTTGCCAATAATAAAATATCGTGCGGATGAAAGCAGAGGGAGAGAACGCGCTTGATGCGTCGCCGAAGGAGCAAACCCACCTTATCAATCTCTCAGGCAAAAGTACCTCTGCGGGACGCGCCTCTGGAGAGAGCTCGCGCTTTGAGCGGGCCACCAAAGGGGAAACCGGCGCTTTGAGAAGCCGGGTAGCTCTCAGGTACAAAGGACAGAGATGGGGATGATACCCTATTTCTGTCCTTTTTTATGGAAAAAGGGCGAGTGGCAATGCCTGCGAGCTTTTCTTAATTAGCCAGCGACAAACAAGGGAGGTCTTATACACGATGTCAGCCTTAAAACGAACGCCTATTTACCCCTTGTACCGGGAATACGGGGCTAAAACGATTGATTTCGGTGGTTGGGAACTGCCTGTCCAGTTTTCTAGCATTCAAAAAGAACACGAAGCGGTACGTACAAAAGCGGGCCTGTTTGATGTGTCGCACATGGGCGAAGTGGAAGTGAAAGGGAAGGATACGCTCGCATTCATACAGAAAATCACGACAAACGATGCTTCGAAGCTAGCCGTAGGCCAAGCACAGTACTCTATTATGTGTTATCCGAACGGTGGTACGGTCGACGATTTGCTGGTATATAAGTTGAGCGAAGATCATTATTTGCTGGTCATTAACGCGGCCAATATCGAGAAAGACGTAGCCTGGATGCAGCAGCACGCGGAAGGCGACATGATTTTGCGTAATATATCAGATGAAACGGCCCAGCTCGCTTTACAGGGGCCCATGGCCGAACAGGTGCTCCAAAAACTCACAGATACCAATTTATCTGAAATCCGTTTCTTTCACTTTAAGCCAGAGGTGAAACTAGCAGGTGTATGCGCGCTTGTATCCCGCACCGGATATACAGGAGAGGACGGTTTCGAGATATATGTCAAACCGGAAGATGCGCGCGTATTATGGAAGAACATCCTGGAAGTGGGCGGAGATGACGTTTTGCCGTGCGGGCTTGGAGCGCGGGACACGCTGCGATTTGAAGCCCGTTTGCCGCTGTACGGGCAGGAGTTAAGCGAAGACATTAGCCCGATTGAAGCTGGGCTCAGTTTTGCGGTTAAGGTTGACAAGCCGGTTCCATTTATCGGCCAGGAGGTGTTGAAGCGGCAAAAAGAAAGCGGAGCACCGCGTAAGCTGGTTGGCATCGAAATGATTGAACGGGGGATTCCGCGCTCGCACTACCCGGTGTATGCGGGAGAAGAAAAAATCGGGGAAGTAACCACCGGTACACAGTCGCCGACGCTGAAGAAAAATGTCGGACTTGCGCTGATTAAGCGGGAGTATAGCGATCTTGGTGCGGAAGTGGACGTAGAAATCCGCGGCAAACGCCTCAAAGCTAAAGTCGTTAGCACGCCGTTTTATAAGCGGCCCAAAATATAAGACAAAAAATAAACAAAGAAACCCGGAGGATGTAAGTATGAGCAAAGTAAAAGCAGCTTTTAAATACAGCAACGAACATGAATGGGTAGAGGTGCTCGATAAAGAACGGGTACGTGTCGGCATCACGCATTTTGCCCAAGAACAGCTCGGCGATATCGTATTTATCGAACTGCCGGAAGAAGGTGCTGTTGTGAAAGCGAACAAGAGCATGGGTACCGTCGAATCGGTTAAAGCAGTATCCGATATTTATTCGCCGATAAGTGGAGAAGTGGTAGAAGTAAATGGTGCGCTGGAAGAAGCGCCAGAAACAATCAATCACGATGCGTATAGCGCAGGCTGGATGGTTATTGTAAAAATGTCCAATCCGGAAGAACTTGAGCAATTGATGACAGCAGAACAGTACGAAGCGTTTATCAAAGAGGAGGAGTAAGTCGTGAAATACCGATACCTTCCAACTACGGAAGCCGATCGTCAGGAAATGCTGGCGGAGCTCGGCATTTCAGATGTGGCGGAGCTTTTCTCTGATATTCCGGAAGAGGTGCGTTTTAAAGGAGAGCTTGACATTCCGGAAGCCATTCCGGAAGCGGAGCTAACCAAATATATGAGTCGACTGGCAGGGAAAAACGTAAATGCGCTCGATTACGTCTGCTTCCTTGGCGCTGGCACGTACGACCATTATATTCCGAGTGTAGTGAACCATGTGATTTCCCGCTCGGAGTTTTATACCGCTTATACGCCGTATCAGCCAGAGATTAGCCAGGGTGAATTGCAGGCTATCTTTGAATTTCAGACGATGATTTGCGAATTAACTGGCATGGAAGTAGCGAATTCGTCCATGTATGACGGAGCGACCGCGCTAGCGGAAGCAGCGGCGATGACGGCCGGTAAAACGAAGCGCAAAAAAGTTGTCATTTCCCGCGCCGTGCATCCGGAAGCCCGTTCTATTTTGCGGACATACGCGAAAGGCCAGGGGCTGGAAGTGGTCGAAGTTGGCTTGAAAAATGGACTGACTGATTTGGATGAGCTTGCGAAAGCGGTTGATGAGAATACGGCATCTGTTCTTGTACAGTATCCAAATTTTTTGGGTGGAATCGAAGAGCTGGCAAGCATTGAGCAAATTGCACACAAACATAGCGGGCTGTTCGTTGTAAGCGCCAATCCACTTGCGCTGGGCATCCTTAAGCCGCCGGGAGAGTTCGGAGCTGACGTGGTTGTTGGTGATGCACAGCCGTTCGGGATTCCGATGGCTTTCGGCGGACCGCATTGCGGCTATTTCGCAGTGAAAAAAGAGTTGATGCGTCAGATTCCGGGTCGGATTGTCGGCCAGACGAAAGATGAACGCGGGCGCCGTGGTTTTGTATTGACGTTGCAGGCGCGCGAGCAGCACATTCGTCGGGAGAAAGCGACATCTAACATTTGCTCGAATCAGGCATTGAATGCGCTGGCGGCGGCGGTGGCAATGACCGCGCTCGGCAAGCAGGGTGTACAGGAGATGGCCCTTTTGAATGTACAGAAAACGCAATATGCGAAAAGGGAAATCGAAAAATTGGAAGGGTACGAAGTGGCGTACAGCTCCCCGGTATTTAATGAGTTTGTTATCAAAACACCGCGTCCGGTATGCGAGATCAATAAAGAGTTGTTGAAGGAACGGATTATCGGCGGTTTTGATTTGTCGCGCGATTATCCGGAACTTGGACAGCATATGCTCATTGCTGTAACGGAATTAAGAACGAAAGAAGAAATTGACCGACTGGTGAAAGGATTGGAGGGAGGGCGCTATGCTTAAAACAATGCCGAGAACGGAGCTTGCGAAAGATAAAGCGTTGATTTTCGAGATGAGCAAACCGGGTCGTGTGGGCTATTCGCTTCCAGCGTGCGATGTGCCGGAAGTCGATGTTGCGTCTGCCATTCCGGGAGAATATTTGCGCGAGAAGCCGGCGGAACTGCCGGAAGTAAGTGAATTGCAGCTCATGCGCCACTATACGGAGCTTTCCAGACGCAATCATGGCGTTGACTCCGGATTTTATCCGCTCGGTTCCTGCACGATGAAATACAATCCGAAAATTAATGAAGATGTGGCCCGTTATCCGGGGTTTGCATGTATCCATCCGTATCAGCCGGAAGAGACGGTACAGGGCGCGCTACAGCTGATGTATGAACTACAGCGGGATTTGGCGGCAATTACCGGTATGGATGCCGTTACGCTTCAGTCGGCGGCGGGGGCGCAGGGTGAGTGGACCGGTTTGATGATTATCCGCGCCTATCACGAAAGCCGGGGTGAGAATCGGACGAAAGTCATTGTTCCAGACTCAGCACACGGCACAAATCCGGCGTCCGCAAGCGTAGCAGGTTTTACGACCGTAACCGTTCCTTCCGATAAGAATGGATTCGTGGATATTGAGGCGTTGCGCCAGGTGGTCGGCCCGGATACGGCAGCACTGATGCTCACGAATCCGAACACGCTCGGTCTTTTCGAGAAAAACATTGTAGAGATCGCGGAAGTTGTGCATGAAGCAGGCGGCCTTCTGTATTATGACGGCGCGAATGCGAATGCTATTCTCAGCAAGGCACGTCCGGGCGATATGGGATTTGACGTTGTGCATTTGAATTTGCACAAAACGTTCACTACGCCGCATGGAGGTGGCGGCCCGGGGTCTGGTCCAGTTGGCGTGAAAAAAGAGCTGATTCCGTTCTTGCCGAAGCCGCTTGTGGTCAAGGAAGGCGATATGTATCGCCTTGATTTTGACCGCCCGCAATCGATCGGCCGCGTTAAGGCGTATTATGGAAATTTCGGCATTAACGTACGTGCGTATACGTATATCCGCACGATGGGGCCGGAAGGGCTGCGTCTTGTGTCCGAACACGCGGTTTTGAATGCAAATTATATGATGCGCAAATTGGCAAAATATTATGACCTGCCATTTGATCATATCTGCAAGCATGAGTTCGTTCTTTCAGGCAAGCGGCAGAAAAAATTGGGCGTGCGTACGCTTGATATTGCAAAACGTCTGCTTGACTTCGGCTATCACCCGCCAACGATTTATTTTCCGCTTATCGTAGAAGAATGCCTCATGATTGAGCCGACGGAAACGGAGTCGAAGGAAACGCTCGATGAATTTATTGAAGCGATGATTCAGATTGCAAAAGAGGTGGAAGAGACGCCGGAAATCGTACAAGAGGCGCCACATAATACGGTGGTCGGTCGCTTGGATGAGGTGCTCGCCGCGCGCAAGCCTGTATTGCGGTACACAAAGGAATAAATGGGTTGCTGGATATGTAATGTAAGAAATACCACCCTGCCTTTGCGGCACGGGTGGTATTTTGTATGTCGGAGTGCAGATACTATGATTCAGAAGGGCCGCGGTTGGGTGGCTTACATTTCTAGACAGGAAGGAGATGCTCTGGGATGTTAACAGACCGGGAGCTTTCTCATTTTCGTTCCATGCTCGAGACCCAGCTTCAGGATATAAAAAAACGCCTTGAAGCGGATGATGCATATGGTATTGGACGGGCGGCCATGAAGGAAACAGTGGGTGATCTGTCCAACTATGACAACCATCCGGCCGATCATGGTAGCGAAACGTTTGAGCGAGGCAAAGACATTGCATTACATGAACATAGCGAGGAAGAAATACACGACATAGAGCGAGCGCTTACGGCAATGGATAAAGGGACGTACGGTATGTGTGAAGTATGCGGTGCCGATATCCCGTACGAGCGGCTGGAGGTGCTGCCGACCGCGCTGCGCTGCGTGCAGCATGCAGAAGAGGAGTATGTATCGCGCCGTCGTCCGGCGGAGGAGGATATACTTGCCCCGCCGTTTGCCGCGTACGCCTATGATACGTGGGATGCCACGTTTTATGATGCGGAAGATGCGATGCAAGAAGTGGCGAGATACGGTACTTCGGATACCCCTTCTGATTTCGGGGAACAGGCGCGCCTGGATTATAATGATATGTATGTGGAATCGGAAGAATCGGTCGGCTATGTGGAAGAGATTGAAGGCTTTTTGCTTGCGGATATGGAGGGCAACTATATCGGGGTTAATACAGAGGATCCGCTACATGAAAAATACGAAGATATGCTGGATGACGCCCGCGTCGTATCTGTATTAGGCAATCCAGATTTGCTGGAAGACTATACAGAAGATGAAGGATATGTAAAAGAATAAAAAGGAGACCAGCAGGCCTCCTTTTTTGTTGCACTAACGATCGTCGCTTATCTTTTGTAGCGAAATTCTTCATACTCATCAATGTAGTAGTCGTCATGACGTAACTCATCGTCATCATAATACGTATCATCGGCGTATACGACTTCGGCCGCCTCCCGGCATTTGGAGCAATAGCTCCGGTTTCGTTCCCAGAGTACCAGCTCTTCGCCGCAATAAATACACAAATCCCTCATCGCGCAATTCCCCCTTTGTGATACTCTCGGAATTTTTTCATGTACATATCTTACCTCAACTTTTATTTTTTCAAACGGGAAATTATTCAATCGGCTTCCGGTGTTTTCCAAACAATAGAACAAAGCGAGAGAATTTGTGGAATATGCTACAATAAGTAAGGAGGAACATCGGAAAGGGGCAAAAGAAATGGAACAGTGGCGTTTTATTGATACGGGGGTACATTCACCTGCGATGAATATGGCGATTGATGAAGCGGTGCTTATTGTACATAGCGAAGGCAAAACGAAGCCGTCGCTCCGGTTTTACACCTGGAATCCGGCAACCGTATCGATTGGTTATTTTCAAAAAGCAGAAAAGGAAATTGATTTGGATAAAGTGCGCGAATATGGTCTAGGCTTTGTACGCCGGGCGACGGGCGGTCGCACCGTGCTGCACGATCAGGAGCTGACATACAGTGTCGTAGTGTCTGAATCCCACCCGGCCATGCCGTCCAGCGTAACCGACGCGTACCGTGTGATCAGCGTAGGATTGCTGGAAGGGTTTCGGTTGCTAGGGCTTCAGGCAGATATGGTTCATCCGGACGATGCAAAGTTTGCCATCCCATCTTCAGCTGCGTGCTTTGACTCCCCTTCTTCTTATGAATTGGTCGTGGAAGGGAGGAAAGTGGCTGGAAGCGCGCAAACAAGGCAAAAGGGGGTTATTTTGCAGCACGGCTCAATTTTGCTGGATATAGATATCGATATGTTATTCGATATTATACGTCATCCGAATGAGCGTGTACGAGACCGTCTTAAAAAAAATTTTGCCGACAAGGCGGTGGCGATTAATCAGGTGCGTAAGACTCCGGTGACGCTTGCTGAGGCGCGGAAAGCGTTTCGGGAAGGGTTTGCCAAGGGGTTTGGTGTAGAATTGGTGGACGATACGTTAACGGCTGAGGAAGCGGAGCTTGCTGAACAACTGGCGCGCGAGAAATACGGGTGTGACGAATGGAATTTCAAACGCTAGAAAAAAGCGGCCTGTAACGGCCGCTTGGAGGGGCTGTCTCAAAAGTCATGAGCCAGCCCCTTTAGTATGAAACAATACCTACATATAAATATTCATTTTTGCCAATAAATCTAAATATAGCGTTTCGAGTAATAGAAAACTTCCTCACTTCCCCTTTTGAGAAAGCCTCAGTTTATATTATAGCGAAACGTCATACCGCTCCCTGCTGTTTTTTCGCCTTTTTGCATGCACTGGAAAAATGCTTTGTATGCTTTGTAACCCTCCCTGTTTCTTGTAAAACAATGGAGGAAATAGAAATTTATAAAAGATTTTACATAAAAAAATTTGTCGAACGCTTTTTACCAAAAAGATAGGAAATTAACTATATATTGTGGTAAAATCTAAACATAAACTCAATATATTGACGTAATAGTAAAGGTTGGTTTAGACTAAGAGGGCACTAGTCAAATGTATCAGACATGAGAAGTTTGGTCAATTTATATTTCACATAATGGGAGGATAAAAAATGGAGGCAACAACCGAAACAGCGGGAAAAACGAAGCTTGAAGGGTTAAGTGAAAAAATTTTCCTCGACCGCTACGCGTTAAAAGATCCGAATCCAGACAATGTACAGGTCGGCGACACTGTACTTGTTTTGACGAAAGATGATCCGAAGTTCCCGAAAAAAGAAGTCGGGGTTGTAGAAAAGCGTGAAGGCGATACCATTCATGTTAGACTGCGTAACGGGGAGATGGTGGTGACAGAAGCGGACAAAGCGCTGCGGACGTTGGAATGTACGCCAGAAGAGATGTGGGAGCGCTTGGCGAAGACGATCGCGTCCGTGGAAACAACACCGGAGAAGAGAAAAGAATGGACAAAGAAATTCCGCGCGCTTCTTGATGACTGGAAGCTTGTTCCGGGTGGCCGGATCGCGGCGGGCGCTGGCGCGAATGATGAGCTAACGCTGTATAACTGCTACGTGATTCCGTCTCCGCACGACAGCAGGGGCGGTATTATGGAGACGCTCACTCAGATGACGGAAATTATGTCCCGCGGGGGCGGCGTCGGCATTAACCTGTCTTCGCTTCGTCCGCGTCGCGCCCAGGTAAAAGGCGTAAACGGTTCTTCGAGCGGTTCCGTGTCCTGGGGTGGTCTGTTTAGCTATACGACCGGGTTAATTGAACAGGGAGGTTCGCGCCGTGGGGCTTTAATGCTTATGATGAATGACTGGCACCCGGATGTGCTTGAGTTCATTACAGTCAAGCAGAACATGGGCCTGATTACAAACGCTAACCTGTCGGTTTGCATCAGTAACGGTTTTATGAAAGCTGTTAAAGAAGATTTGGAATGGGAGCTGAAATTCCCGGATACGACCGATCCGGAATACGATGAAATTTGGGATGGAAACCTGCAAAAGTGGGAAGAACTCGGAAAACCGGTACGCGTGTACAAAAAAGTCCGCGCCCGCGACATGTGGCACACCATTATTGAGTCGGCATGGAAATCAGCCGAACCGGGCGTTGTATTTATGGAATACTATAACCAGATGTCTAACAGCTGGTACTTTAACCCCATTATTTGTACAAATCCGTGTGGAGAACAAGGACTTCCTGCATGGGGTGTATGTAACTTATCTGCGATTAATCTTTCAAAATTCACGAAAGACGGCGATGTAGACTGGGAAAATCTCAGAACAACAGTGCGTCATTCTGTACGTTTCCTTGACAATGTCGTTGATGCAACGCCGTATCATTTCCCAGAAAATGAAGCGAACCAGAAAAAAGAGCGACGTATCGGTCTTGGCACGATGGGGCTGGCAGAAATGCTCATCCACTTAAAAATTCGCTACGGCAGCCCGGAATCGCTCGAATTCTTGGACAAGCTGTATAACTTTATCGCGCGCGAAGCGTACCTTGCTTCTACAGAAATCGCGGCGGAAAAGGGAAGTTTTCCGGCATTCGACGCGGAGCTGTTCCTTAAGAGCGGCTTCATGAAGCAATTTGATGAAGAAGTACGCAATGCGGTACGGGAGCGTGGCATGCGCAACGTGACAGTTTTAACACAGGCTCCGACCGGCAGTACAGGAACGATGGTAGGAACTTCGACAGGCATTGAGCCTTTCTATGCCTTCGAATATTACCGTCAAAGCCGCCTTGGTTTCGACAAACAGTATGTACCGATCGCGAAAAAATGGATGGAAGAAAACAATTCCGATACGCTACCGGATTACTTTGTCAGCGCGATGGATCTATCTGCCGAAGACCATGTACGGGTGCAGGCCGCTATCCAGAAATGGGTGGACAGCTCCATCAGCAAAACAGCAAATGCGCCGGCCAACTTTACGATTGAAGATACAAAAGCATTGTATGAGCTCGCTTTCGATCTCGGATGCAAAGGCGTCACTATCTACCGTGACGGCAGCCGTGACGTGCAAGTTCTAACAACGAAAGATGAAAACAAAGAAGGAAAGAAAGAAACGGCTCGGGAATCAAAAGCAGAAAAAGCCGCTCCGGCTCAAGACGTAGATGAAGTACCGCCGACGAAAGATTACCGCCGCCGCCCGCTTAAGCTAAAAGGCGCGACATACAAAATGAAGACTCCGCTCGGTAAAGCCTACATAACGGTAAATGAAGTGGACGGAGCGCCGTTTGAAGTAATCGTAAATGTAGGCAAAGCGGGAAGCGACGTATTTGCGATGTCCGAAGCGCTTGGCCGCGTGTCTACGCTCTTCTTGCGTTTCGGTGAACTGCCGGACGGTAACAAAGCGCGTCTGCTGATTAAGCACCTTAAAGGGATCGGGGGTTCCGGTGCGGTTGGCTTTGGTGCAAACCGCGTAGATTCGATTCCGGACGCGGTGGCGAAAGCGATTGAGTTCTATCTTGACGGAGAAAATAGTGATGAATCAGTTGCATCCACAAATGATGTACCGATGAATGCACCGGAGCGCGATGAAGACGGCGATGTCTATCGCGAAGGACTTGATCTTTGCCCTGAGTGCGGCGCCGCGGCGCTTGTGGCGGAAGAAGGCTGCAAACATTGCGAAGCATGCGGCTATTCCCGTTGCTCGTAAGTAAAGCAACAAGAAAACCGGCATCTTGGATAATTCCATGATGCCGGTTTTTAATTGAGCGTTTTGCAAAATAGTAATTTCACCCAAGGTGAAAAAACAAGAACCTATACTGCATTTGATTATACTTTATTTTTTAAAGTAACTATTGCGTAAAACTCGACGAAAAGACAATGGTATGCTCTCAATCCGATACTTCCCATGATTCGACTATTCGGTGAGCTGTTCTTGGATCATATCCTTTTCCTAATAAATAGCTAATAGCTGCTACTTCTCTTAAGGCATGAGCATGCGATGTGAATTTCGCTTCCTGTAAGCCATATCTTACAAAGGGTTCAATCATGCTTAATGTCTCGTTTTTTAAAGCACTTATAGAATGGTAAGGCTGTGAATAGTATGGTTACATTTGATAAGGGGATTGAGGATACATACTATCTAACTCCTTTTTTATTTTGTGTAACAGTCACGATTCAGATTATGCTGTAGGCAAATATAAGTTGAGCCCAAATTTTCACATTTCCCAAATAGGAAGGTGAAGTGGATTTTCAAATAAAAATACTATTTTTTGCAAACTTTCCCCGGATAACAAAAATAACTTGGGCATTGGTATAATGATTCGTTCATCACTAAATTTTATTCCCGATGATCAACCCCATCGGCTACGATTAAAATATCGACATGTTTTGTACCTTTCATAATTTTAATAACGATGGAGCCTTTTATAATTTCTTCCCAGCGAGAGCGGGCTGACTGACCAAGAACAACCTGTGTAATACCCTTTTCCTCTACAAATTCAATAATAAGCTGCTCCGGTTTTCGACCACCCGGTGCGCGAATATGGAATTCGGCATCAAGATCTTTTGCAAGTTTTTCAAGCAATCGATGTTGCTTTCTTGTTGCTTCATCCATTTTATGAACGGGAACAAGCGGAATATTTAAAATGTATAACTGACATTTTAAGCGACTCGCAATACGCCATCCTCGTCGAATGAGACGTTCTGCATTTGGCCTATAGTTAACACAGACGAGAATTTTTTCATTAGCCCCTTTCATTCCATTAATGCCTTTTTCAAGTTTATATGATTCGAGACGTTCGTCGACGTCATCTGCTACTTCGCGTAACGCGATTTCTCGCAATGCGTTCAAGTTGCCAATACGAAAGAAATTTTTCAGTGACTGTTCTATTTTCTCTGGTTGATAAATGAGACCAGCTTTTAAGCGTTCGCGTAATGTTTCCGGTGGGGTATCAATTAATTGGATTTCATTGGCCTCGTTCAACATCCAGTCCGGAATACGTTCCCGTACCTTTATCCCCGTTAACTGCTCTACAGTATCATTTAAACTCTCCAAGTGCTGAATATTAACCGCAGTCATCACATTTATGCCGGCTTTCACCAATTCCATGACATCTTCATAGCGTTTTTGATTTTTTGAACCTGGTACATTTGTATGCGCAAGCTCATCGACAATCACATACTGCGGTTTCCTTTCTAAAATTCCTTCTAAATCGAACTCTTTTAACTGTTTGTTTTTATAATCCACTTTCTTCAGTGGGAAAATAGGAAGGTTCTCGATTTGTGCTGCAGTTGCAGCTCGGCCATGTGTTTCAATAACACCAATAATAATATCGACGCCCTTTTTTAGTAATTCGTTTCCTTCGCGTAGCATCATATAGGTTTTGCCAACACCAGGGGCTGCCCCGATAAAGATTTTTAAATAGCCTCTGGATTCTTTTTCAATCCGTTTCAGAAGTTCTTCTGGCGTTTCCCTTCTTTTTTTAGCCGATGTTTTCATGGTATAAAAACCTCCAAAAGCCGCTTCTAGATTAGTAGAGGCGGCTTTGTTGTAAGTTATTTGCTTTGTGCAAGTAAATCTCGATTTAACTCGAATACATTGACGCGGGGTTCTCCAAATATACCAAGCTGCCGCCCTTTCGTATGCTTGTCGATCAAGGAAAGCAGCAGCTGTTCGCTTAACCCGGTTGCTTTGGCGATGCGTGGTACTTGTGCTTTCGCAGCTTCCGGTGATAGGTCAGGATCAAAACCTGAACCAGACGTTGTTACAAGATCAGCAGGGATTTTATTCTGCAGAGAAGGATTTTCTTTTTTTATTGCATCTACCGTTTCCTTCATGCTTTTTATATAATCTGGAGAAGCTACGGCTGCATTCGTTGCAGCGGAAGCGGTCGGATCGTATTCAGCGGCAGAAGCGCGTGGATGAAACAGCTTAGGTGATGTAAAAGCTTGCGCTAACAATACAGAGCCTTTAACTTTTCCATTATCTTCAACTAAACTCCCCTGCGCTTGGAAGGGAAAAAGAATCTGTGCAACTTCTGTTGTAAGTAAGGGATACAGGAGGCCGCAGACAATCATGAAGAGAATGGAAGCTCGTATGGCAGTATATAACGATTTCATCATCATTCCTCCTTGTCTTTGTTTAAATTACATGAGTCCGGCGATCATCATATCAATGACTTTAATACCGATAAAGGGCGCGACCATACCGCCAAGACCATAGACCAATAAGTTTCGACGCAGCAATCGGTTAGCATCCATCGCTTTATACTTCGCACCTTTCATCGCCACCGGAATCAGCAGGGGAATAATAATAGCGTTGAAGATGAGCGCCGACAGGATTGCGGATTGCGGCGAGGTGAGTCGCATAATGTTGAGTGCCTGCAACTGCGGCAGAGCCACGATGAACAATGCTGGAATAATCGCGAAATATTTAGCGATATCGTTGGCAATGGAAAATGTTGTGAGCGAGCCGCGTGTAATCAGCAGTTGTTTTCCGATTGCGATCACGGAAAGAAGCTTTGTCGGATCGGAATCCAGGTCAATCATATTCGCCGCTTCTTTCGCAGCCATCGTACCTGAATTCATGGCAAGACCAACATCAGCCTGGGCGAGAGCAGGAGCATCGTTTGTGCCATCTCCGGTCATGGCAACCAGCTTGCCCTGTGCCTGTTCACGCTTGATCGCCTCGATTTTATCTTCCGGCTTGGCTTCAGCGATGAATTCATCTACCCCGGCTTCCTGGGCAATCGTCGCAGCTGTGAGCGGGTTATCACCCGTACACATAACGGTTTTAATCCCCATCGCCCGCAGTTCAGCAAACCGTTCCTTTAAGCCTGGTTTTACCGTATCTTTTAAATAGATAAGACCGTAGATGCGATTGTTAATGGACACGGCAAGCGGTGTTCCGCCCGCCTTGGCGATTTGGTTTGCTTTTTCTTCTAAATCATTCGGAATCGAGCCGTTGGCTGTTATAACAAACGCTTTAATCGCATCCACCGCCCCTTTGCGAATCTTTGTGCCGTTGCTTACGTTTAAGCCAGACATCCGGCTTTCTGCGGTAAATTCAATAATCTCTGCATCTGCATATTCATTTTCTGGCCACGTAACACCAAGCTTATTTGCTAACTCTACAACAGAACGTCCTTCCGGGGTTTCGTCTTTAACGGAGGATTGTAGAGCTGCCAGCGTTATATCTTTTTGCGATACACCGTCTACAGGGATAAACTCGGCTGCCATACGGTTACCAAAGGTAATCGTTCCTGTTTTATCAAGAATCATCGTATCAATATCGCCGGCTGCCTCGACCGCTTTGCCTGACATCGCCAGCACGTTAAACTGGGTAACACGGTTCATTCCGGCGATTCCAATTGCGGAAAGCAGTCCGCCAATTGTTGTTGGAATCAGGCAAACTAGAAGTGCAATTAATGTTGCGGTATCCAGCTTAATGTGCAGGTAGTTAGCCAGCGGTACAATCGTTATGATAACGAATAAGAAAATGAGCGTTAGTACGGTCAGGAGGGTAGTCAAAGCGATTTCGTTCGGTGTTTTTTGACGTGTTGCCCCTTCAACAAGAGAAATCATGCGGTCAAGGAATGACTCCCCCGGGTCAGTCGTTACTTTTACAATGATATAATCGGAGACTACGCGCGTCCCTCCGGTAACCGAAGAAAAGTCACCGCCTGCTTCTTTAATTACTGGGGCAGATTCTCCTGTAATGGCTGATTCATCAACGGAAGCGAGGCCTTCGATAATTTCACCGTCAGATGGAATAAGCTCCCCTGCGTCAACGCGGACAATATCACCCTTACGCAGCTGGGTGGATGATACCTCTTTAATCGAACCGTCTTTTTGCAAGAGTTTAGCTATTGTATCAGATTTTGTTTTTCGCAACGTATTAGCCTGAGCCTTGCCGCGTCCTTCTGCAAGTGCCTCAGCAAAGTTGGCGAACAGGACGGTAAACAAAAGAGTCAGAAAGATCGTAACATTGTATCCACGGCTTACGGTGCTCGGACCGAATGCATCTGGCACCACACATAAAACAAAAGTAATGAATGTCCCGATTTCAACAATAAACATGACGGGATTTTTGATCATCATGACAGGATTTAATTTTTTAAAAGAGTCGATAACGGCTTGAGTGATCATTTCTTTGCTGAGCGTCTTTTTCTGCTTGATAGCCATACAACATCCTCCTCATTTATAGTCAAACGGACAAAAGGTTCCTTTACATCCCCAGATGTTCGGCGATAGGGCCGAGCGCCAGAGCAGGGAAGAAAGTTAGCGCGCCAATAATCAGAATCATCATTAGCAGAATGACGGTAAACAGCGGCGTATCAGTACGGAAAGTTCCGACAGAGGCAGCGACTCTCGACTTGGTTGCCAGCGAGCCAGCGATAGCAAGCATAGCGATAATGGAGATGTAGCGGCCGAACAGCATGACAAGTCCGATTGATATATTATAAAAATTTGTGTTTGCTGTAAGACCGGCAAAAGCAGACCCATTGTTCGCTGCGCCGGATGTAAAAGCGTATAGCACTTCAGAAATACCGTGCGAACCCGGATTTAGGATAGATGCCATGGATTCTGGACGCAGGAAGGCAAGTGCAGTTGGCACCAGGATAAGAATCGGATGGATCAGAAGAGCAATGGAGGCCAGCTTCATCTCCTTTGCTTCAATTTTTCTTCCAAGAAATTCCGGCGTCCTACCAACCATTAAGCCGCAGATAAATACACTTAAAATGACATAGAGCAGGCCATTTAATAAACCGACACCTTTACCGCCGAATACGTTGTTGAGCATCATTTCTGCGAGCGGAACAAAACCACCTAACGGAGTCAATGAATCATGCATATTGTTAACCGAGCCGGTGGTAGCAGCTGTCGTTACCGCTGTAAATAATGCAGATTCAAAAAAGCCAAAGCGAACTTCTTTTCCTTCCATGTTGCCGTGAATGCCCATTGCATGTAACGCTGGCGTTCCTTTATATTCCTGAAAGAGTACAGTGCCGAGCATAATGAGGAAAATAACGCTCATCGCTGCAAAGACACTCCAGCCCTGACGTTTGTTTTTAATCATCACGCCAAATGCATAAATAAGCGAAGTGGGCAGAAGCAGCATAAATAAAATGTGCAGAAGGTTTGTCAGCGGTGTCGGGTTCTCAAACGGGTGCGCTGCGTTTGTTCCGAAATAACCACCGCCGTTTGTACCTAAGTGTTTGATTGATTCCAGAGAAGCTACCGGCCCTCTGGTAATCACCTGATTTGCCCCTTCCAGCGTTGTCGCGGTCACTGCACCATGTAACGTCTGCGGTACGCCTTGAAAGACAAGAAAGAGCGCGGCGATGAAAGAAAGCGGTAGGAGTACACGGGTTATTAGACGGACAAGGTCAACATAGAAGTTACCCAGTTCATTTTTATTGCCAGATATACCGCGAATAAAAGCGATAGCTACTGCAAATCCTGTTGCGCTAGATGTGAACATCGGAAATGTGATGGCCAGCATTTGGGAGAGATAGGACAGTCCGCTTTCTCCGCTGTAGGCCTGCCAGTTGGTATTCGTAATAAAAGATGCTGCTGTATTAAAAGCCAGTGCGCTTGGCATATTATCAATACCATCCGGATTGAACGGCAGATATTTTTGGAGACGTAGTACAGCGTATATGAGTATCATCATAACGAAGTTAGAGAATAGCACAGCGGTCACATACTGTTTCGAGTCCATGGATTGTTCTTCATGCACACCCATTATCCGATAAAATAAACGTTCAACCGGCCCAAATACACGATCCAGTCTGGTTTTTTCATAGCTAAATACGTTAACCAGATAGCTTCCTACCGGTTTGATTAATAGTAATGCAATCAATAGAGTGACAGCTACTTGTATAATTCCTATACTCATTTTCGTTCCTCCTCGTCATCGACATTGGTAGCATTAGAGGTAGCATTAGAATTTTTCGGGTCTCATAAGGACGAAAATTAAATAAACAATAGCAAGGAATGCAATCATGCTAAGTGCAACCATCGATCAATCACCTCCTTATGCTCGATCGCAAAACCAGGCAAATCCCCAAAAAATCAGGAATGATACTACAAATAGAGCGATAGTGATGACATCATGAAACATTCCTCCATCCTCCTTTTTTGGATATCGCGTAGTTTTTTCTAAAAAAAAATAGACCGATGCATACCTCTTCTCCGTTTGAAACGCATGATGAAAGAAAACCGGGTGTAATAGACGCCAGTACACTAGAACTTTTTCATTCCATTAGAGGCAACGGATAAAAAAGTTCCCATGTAAGTCCGGTTTATCATGCGATTCACTGCTGGAGAAAAAGCACGATCGGTCTACCTAATGCCTGCCCATCCCTTCTGGTTGGACTTGCATTCTGTCTCCCTGTTCTTTTTCTTGAAACAGTGTTATTTGATTTTTTCAAAAATAAAAAGACCTGCAAAATATAAGAGCGGCTCATTTTACTGGCGGTAAAGCACAATAAAAAAAGACTGCTCAAATAGGCGGTCTCAAGACCTCCTTCGCTTTAGCCGACGAAGTTAGCTGACGGGTAGGATGGCGAAAGAGCGATTCTCATCCCTCCTTACAAAAGTAAGGATTAACCCCAAATACGTGGGTCCTCCGCTTCCGGATGCTCCGGAATTAGGCCGAATTTGCAATTGTTTTATGTGAATCATTATAAGAGGACTGAAACAAAAAACAAAACCCAAAATTTAAACAAAAAATAGCTAAATTACGTTTTGTTAAAATAATAAAATGATAAAATCATTTATATTCTTACTATATCTCCTTATTTTTTACGATTTCTTCGTATTATCTGTTTTTTTTATGTTGAAGCAGGGCCATGCAAGAAAAATATTTTTATTTTATGCAGTGGAGCAAACAAAAGAAAAAGAGTAAAAAAAAGAGAATATAGAAGAAAAGTAAAAGTTTTTTTGAAAAAAATTTAGATTTTCTTCGCTTTATAAATGCTAATCCTTCTTTACAAAAAGTGAACAGCACACATAATATAAATCCATCCCATTGATGTATTTTGAAATGATGGCAATCGAAGTGCTGATAAAAAGTAAATATTCACATCCAACCTGATCGCTGAGTCCCAAATAGGGAACGGGGGAACCAACCGCGGTATTCAAAATTATAAGCCGCACGGGGTGAATCTTGAATAGCAAATTCAAGTAGGGCGACTCTCACGCCCGAATCCGTCAGCTAACCTCGTAAGCGTGTCGAGAGGAGGAACGTTGTCTTGCTATCGTGACAGCTTTGTTTGTAGTGCGAAAAACCGGAAGAAGACATCCTCTTCTTTCGGTTTTTTTTATGAAGAAAAACAGGTAGAAAAAAAAGGGGGGACGTTGTTATGGGACAATCATCAAAAAACAGGATGGAAGCAACGATCAGTGAAGCGTATATCAAATTTTTACGGGAGATTCTCGGCAGAGGACCAAGAGAAACGAAGACATATATTATTAAAGATATGGTGATTATACGTTTAAAAGAGGTACTGACCCAGGAAGAAAAGACGCTGGTGAAAATTGAGCGAGGGAAGCCGCTGGTTAAGGAGATGCGGCGTATTTTGCGTGAGTCACACAGCGTGGAAACGGAGGAGATGATTTCACGTATTACCGGTTGTCAGGTGATTTCAAGCCACAGTGATATAAGTACTAAACTTGGGGAGCAGGTGGAATTGTTTATTTTAGATTGTGATTTAGAGAAAATTCTAAAAGTAGATGTAAAATAAAAATTTTGAGACATTTTGCACCGAGAATAAAACAGGAAGGTGATCGCTTTGAACGTAAAAAATTTTATTGATGAGGGCGGCGCTATTATGAACCTCTTCCATGAAGGGGTCGTTATCGTTGATCAGCGGGGAACAGTTTTATATGTAAATGAAGCATGCTCGCGAATCACAGGAATCCCAAAACAGGAGCTCATTGGGAAATATGTAAAAGATGTCGTTTCTGATACAAATATTTTAAAAGTCTTACAGTCTGGTTACCCGGCGCTGGATATTCCAGCGCGTGCAGGAGACAGCGTCGTTATTTCAAATATTGTGCCTATCTATGACGAAACGCAACAGCTTCTGGGAGCTGTATCGATCTTCCGCGATCTAACCGAAATATTGCGGCTGAATCACAGATTGTCAGAAGCGGAAAATACGATAAAAGATCTCCAGCAAAAGTTATCGCTTGCCGATTTAGCTGACGGGAATGATATGCTGATCGGAAATAGTCCTGCCATGAAAAAAATTGTGGAAATTTCTTTAAAAGCAGCGCGGGTTGACTCCACGATCATGATTGAAGGGGAAAGCGGAACCGGAAAAGAAATGCTGGCCCGTTTTATTCATAACCATAGCGAGAGAGCGAAACAGCCATTCGTTGCTGTAAATTGTGCTTCCATTCCGGAAACTTTGTTGGAAAGTGAATTATTTGGCTATGAAGAGGGCGCTTTTTCCGGTGCAAGGCGGGGAGGAAAACAGGGAATGTTTGAACTCGCGGATGGGGGGACATTGTTTCTGGATGAATTGGAGGATTTAACTCCATCTGTTCAGGCCAAGCTTCTTCGGGTGCTTCAATTTAAGGAATTAATTAGAGTAGGCGGAACGAAAACGAAAAAAGTAGATGTACGTATTATAGGAGCCAGCAATCAAAGCCTGGAAAAACTGGTCAAGGAAAAGAAATTTCGTGAGGATCTTTATTATCGTCTGAATGTCGTACGGGTAGAAATTCCTGCTTTGCGCGAAAGGAAAGAGGATATTCCGTTGTTTGTTCATCATATTTTAAAGAAGATGAGACATAAGTTGAACAAAACGGTTAAAAAGGTACATCCAGATGTTATCCGGCATTTGCTTGCTTACCCGTTTCCCGGGAATGTCCGCGAGCTGGAAAATATTCTGGAACTCGCCATTATTATGGATGACAATCAAGTCCTCGATTTGGCTGATTTGCCAGAGCATATTGCTTCCGCGTCATCCGATTCTTCCCCAACCATTCAACTCCCTACTTTGAGAGAAATGGAAATGTCTTTAATAAAAGAGGCAGTAAGCAAATGCAAAAACAAAGCGGAAGCTGCCCAAATGTTAGGAATATCACGGGCTACTTTATACAGAAAAATGGAAGCATATGGTATCTCATGATAAATTTATGTATCATTTTTAAACAAAAATAAGAGATGCTCACTTTGTTTTCTCATTTTGATACATAAAGAAAAACAAAATGTATCATTATTTTACATTTAATCTGATATGAAATCTGAAAATATTGAAAACATAACCTCTTCTTCTTGGTATACTTCTTGCTAATTAAAGAAAGTATCATGACTTCTTCTCTACTCTTGAACGATAATAGGATGTCAATGTATCCAATGGAATGTATACAGTTGTCATCACATTTTATGAAGGGAGAGGTAAAAATGTCGGTAAGCATAAATGGATTACCGGAGCAGGCTGACAAATTGAAAGCGAATACACCGGTACCGGGCGAGGAAAATACGGCGGAGATGTACCAGGTTTTAACTCCTGAAGGGGAGCTTCGCGAAAGTATCGAAGGAAAAATTGATGAAGCGCTTATGCTTAGGATGTATAAGAATATGCTGCGTGTTAGAATGTTTGACCGGAAGTCCATCATCTTACAAAGACAAGGTAGGATGGGAACCTATGCGCCTTTTGAAGGTCAGGAAGCATCTCAGGTAGGAAGTGCGATGGCTTTATCGCCTCACGATTGGTTGTTTCCGACATATCGCGATCACGCGGCAGCGATTACCCATGGCCAGATGATGTTTCGCGTCTTCTTATATTGGATGGGGCATATGGAAGGTTCCATAAGTCCGGAAGGGAAAAAGATTATGCCTCCATGTGTTCCGATCGCTACACAAACGGTACACGCTGTTGGCACGGCTTGGGCCAGCAAGCTGAAAGGCGAACAGAGTGTAAGCATCGCTTATTTGGGGGATGGTGCGACTTCAGAGGGGGACTTCCACGAATCGCTTAACTTTGCCGGCGTATACAAGGTTCCCGTTATTTTCTTCTGTCAAAACAACGGGTATGCGATCAGTGTTCCCTTTGAAAAACAGTCGGCTTCGAAAACGATTGCCCAACGCGCGGATGCCTATGATATGAAAGGCGTGCGCATAGACGGCAACGATATTTTCGCGGTTTGGCTTACTGTAAAGAAAGCGGTTGAAAGGGGAATAAAAGGCGAAGGCCCGACATTAATTGAAGCGATTACCTTCCGCTACGGAGCGCATACTACGGCGGATGATCCAAAGAAATATCGCGCCCAGGAACTTCTTTCCCGGGAATGGCGGGAGAAGCGCGATCCGCTCAAACGTCTTCAATTATTTTTGCAGAAAAAAGGTTTATGGAACGAGATCATGGAAGAGCAATGGCTGAAGGAAATCAATATTCAGATAGATGAGGAGTTAGCAAAGGCGGAGAGCTATCCGAAATCAAAGCCAGGCGATATGTTTACCCATGTTTACGCTGAGATGCCTTGGCATATTCGGGAGCAGCAACAAGAATTGCAAAACATCCTGGATAAGGAAGGGAAGAAATGATGAGCCGAAAACTTACAATTATTCAAGCCATAACGGAAGCGTTGGATCAGAAGCTTGCAGAAGATGAGCGCGTGATGCTTCTTGGCGAGGACATCGGGATCAATGGAGGGGTCTTTCGGGCGACGGAAGGATTAATCGAAAAATACGGCTCCGAGCGCGTTGTTGATACGCCGTTGGCTGAAGCGGGCATTATCGGCTCAGCCATCGGGCTTGCCCTTAACGGTATGATTCCGGTGGCGGAAATACAATTTTTGGCCTTTATTTATCCTGGATTCGAGCAGATTGTTTCCCATGCTGCCCGGATGAGATACCGGACCCGCGGTCAATTCGCTGTGCCTATGGTCATTCGTACGCCTTACGGGGCAGGTATTCGCGGGCCTGAACTGCATTCCGAAAGCGTAGAAACATTTTTTGTGCATACTCCGGGACTTAAAGTTGTTGTTCCTAGCAATCCGTACGATGCGAAAGGGTTGTTGATTTCGGCTATTGAAGACCCGGATCCGGTGATTTTCCTCGAACCTACTAAACTGTATCGTGCCTTTAAAGAAGAGGTGCCGGAAGAAATGTATCGCGTGCCGCTCGGCAAGGCAAGGGTGGTACAGGAGGGCAACGATTTGTCGATTTTTGCTTGGGGAACCATGTTGCGTGAAGCCTTACAGGCTGCGAAACGAATGGAACAGGAAAAAGGTTGGAAGTGTGAAGTCATTGATTTGCGTACCCTTTATCCTTTGGATCGCGATACGATTGTGCAATCGGTACAGAAGACTGGTCGCGCGCTCGTCGTCCATGAAGCGCATAAAACGGCAGGGTTGGGCGCGGAGATTATCTCCATTATTAATGATGAAGCCCTCATTTATTTGAAGGCGCCCGTAAAGCGGGTAACCGGCTTCGATGTACCTGTTCCTCAATTCTGCATTGAAGATGACTACCTTCCAAATGTCGAAAGGGTTAGACAAGGAATTGTGGAAACGGTTTTGTTTTAGCTGAAAGATAAATAGGGGGGAAAAGCATGGTTGAATTTAAGCTTCCTGACGTAGGGGAGGGTATGCATGAAGGAGAAATTTCTAAGTGGTTGGTCAGAGAAGGGGAGCTTGTCACGCGCGATCAACCGGTTGTGGAAGTGCAAACTGATAAAGTAAATGCAGAATTAAGTTCGCCAGTAACAGGCGTTATCAAAAAAATCATGTTTTCTGAAGGAGACATCGTTGAAGTAGGAGCAACTCTTCTCATTATTGAGGAGGAAACAGAAGCTGCAGCACCGCCCGCAGCTGAATCAAAAATGCCAGCTTCTCTTGTCAAAATGAGCGAAAACCATGCCAGTCCGGCAACCGCGACGGTACATCGCGCGTTGGCTACTCCGTATGTGCGTCAGTTGGCAAGGGAAATGAAAATAGATATTGAACAGATCAGGGGAACCGGGCCTGCGGGTCGGGTTACAGAAGAAGATGTACGGCGTTTCGCTCAAGATAAGCAGAACGAAACAGTTGCAACGGTTCCAGAAAATTGGGTTGCCGTTGACGATGTGACTAAAGCGAAGCCTGCTGATAGCGTTAGAAAAGCAGTACCCAAAGAACAAGAAGCGGAGGAGCGGATTCCACTAAAGGGCATCCGTAAGAAAATTGCCGAGCATATGGTGAAATCCGTTACCATTATTCCGCATGTGACCCATATAGATGAATTGGAAATGGATGCGTTAAAGGCATTAAGGGAGCGATTGAAGGATTATGCTGAGGAAAGAGGGATCAAACTGACGTTCCTGCCGTTCTTTATTAAGGCGGTTGTCATTGCTTTAAAGGAGTTTAGAACATTAAATGCTTCGATTGACGACGCCACGAATGAAATTGTTTTAAAGAATTACTATCATATTGGTATTGCTACAGATACGCAGGATGGCCTTCTTGTTCCTGTAATTAAGGATGCGGATCGGAAGACCATTTTCCAGCTGGCCGAGGAAATCCGTGATCTTGCTTCCCGCGCCCGGGAAGGAAAGTTGACTTTGGACGAAATTACCGGTGGTACGTTTACCATCAGCAATGTAGGCCCGATCGGCGGATTGTATGCAACTCCGATTATCAATCATCCGGAAGTCGCCATTTTAGCTTTGCATAAGATGGAACCGCGCATGGTTGTCCGGGATGCAGAAGGTGTTATTCGCATGATGATGAATATATCCTTATCGTTTGATCATCGTCTGATCGATGGTGTTACGGCGGTGAAATTTACGAATCGGATCAGAGAATTGTTAGAAAAACCAGAACGATTATTTGCGGAGATGGTATAAATGGTTGTAGGAGAAGTAGCGGTAGAAACCGATGTTGTCGTCATTGGCGGGGGGCCGGGTGGATATACGGCGGCAATCCGTCTCGGACAATTAGGAAAGTCCGTTGTTCTTATTGAAAAGGATACGTTAGGCGGAGTATGTCTGAACCGCGGCTGTATTCCATCCAAGGCTCTCATTCATACGGCTGGGTACTATCATAAATTGGCCGATTTTGCCAAAATGGGGATTCGGCTTCCAGCAGACAATGTTTCCTTTGATTTACGTACTTGGCAGAATTGGAAGGAAGAGATTGTCATGCAGCTGAACAAGGGGATCGGTCATTTGTGCAAAGAGAATGGTGTCACCGTCGTCAAAGGTCATGCCATTTTTTTGTCGGATGATCGCGTAGGAGTAGAAACCGATGGAGCTTTTGAAACGTATAAGTTTGAGCAGGCGATTATTGCAACCGGTTCCAGGCCGTCTATCCCTTCGTTTCTGAAGGTGGACGGAGCGAACATTCTGGATTCCACAGCGGCTCTGGAGCTGCGCGAAGTTCCGTCCAGCCTATCCATTATCGGCGGCGGTTATATTGGTATCGAATTGGGAATGGCGTTTGCCAAGCTGGGGTGTCAGGTTACGATTATTGAAATGGCGGAGCGGATTCTTCCCCAGGTTGCCGGCAATGTAGCAAAAGAAGTAGCCCGAAAGGCCAAGAAGCTTGGCATAGCCATTAAGACGGCGACACAGGTTGAGCAGGTGACTGTTGATGATGATCGGGTGCATCTCCGTGTTTACTCCGAAAAACACGGTTCTGAAATGATTGTGAGCGAAAAGACGCTGGTCACTATCGGCCGGGTTCCCAATACACAGGGAATCGGTTTGGAACAGGCAGGGGTTATGATAGATGAACGCGGCTATATATCGGTAGATGTAGAGTGCCGGACAAATGTCCGCCACATATTTGCGATCGGCGACGTCACGTTAGGGCCGGCGCTGGCCCACCGGGCTTCCAAGCAAGGCGTGGTAGCTGCAGAGGTAATTGGCGGACTGCCGAGCGCCATGGATTCTCCATTTGTTCCGTACGTCATCTTCTCGGATCCGCAAGTTGCAGGAGTTGGATTGACGCGCGAGGAAGCCGAGCGGCAAGGGCGTAATGTGAAAGTGGGACAGTTCCCTTTCCGGGCCAATGGACGGGCGCTTGCTACCGATGAGCCGGACGGATTCGTGGAAGTGATTGTAGATGCGGAAAGCCATGTATTGTTAGGGATGCATGTGGTTGGTGCCGATGCTTCCAATCTTATCGGGGAGGGCGTACTGGCTCTCGAACTGGCGGCGCGAGTAGAAGATCTGGCCCTGACGATTCATCCACATCCGACCTTGACGGAAGGATGGCTGGAAGCGGCGGAGGCAGCTTTAGGACACGCTATCCATGTTGTGAATAAACTTGTATAAAAAATCCCTTGCGATCGTCTCTTGAAGGGCAGAGAAGAACATTCTCATTCCCATCCGGTTGCAAAATCTGGTACGATAAGACATAGAACCGGAAGTATATAGCAAGGAGGAAGAGAATGAGCAAGGAGAACTCTTTTGATATTGTTTCCAAAGTTGATATGGCAGAGGTAACAAACGCGATAAATCAAGCGATGCGGGAAATCGAGAACCGATATGATTTCAAAGGAAGCAAAAGTCAGATTACTTTGGAAAAGGACGAACTGGTCATTGTCTCGGACGACGAGTTTAAGCTCGGCCAGGTAAAAGATGTGCTGAGCGGCAAGCTGGTCAAGCGTGGCATCTCGCTTAAGAACATTTCCTACGGCAAAATCGAGCCGGCTGCCGGTGGGACGGTGCGTCAGCGCGCCAAGATCGCTCAGGGCATCGACGCAGAAAATGCGAAGAAAATCAATAAGCTGATTAAAGACACCAAACTCAAAGTGAAAAGCCAGATTCAAGACGATCAGTTGCGTGTCTCAGGGAAAAGCAGGGACGATTTGCAGCAGATTATCACCATGCTAAAGGCGGCTGATTTGCCGATCGATTTGCAGTTTGTCAATTTTAGATAACGAGGAGAGCCCTGGCGTTATGGTCAGGGTTTTTCTTATCGCTTCCATTTGTTGCATGCCGGGGGTGAAACCTTTTCTTTTCACATGATTATGTCTCATAATCAGTATGAGGCATTCCTGGTGAGAAGGAATTAGAACAATATCGGAACGCTAAGCGGACGCTCGTTGTCGGTGTGCGCAAAGCGTTGAAATTGGATACGTCCAAGCTGGCTGCCGAGTATGCGATCCCACTTTCCACGGGCTGCAAGGGTCATTGCCATTACTGCTATTTGCAGACAACAATGGGAAACAAGCCAAGCCGTATATCCGCTTGGATTGATTATTGCACCGCTGTACCGATTTGCCGGCTGGAAAGAAGGATATCGCGATTTGCTGGAACAACTTGAGGCAACGCTCGCCTATTGTTTTCCATAGGAAAAAATTGAGTATTTTACCTGAATTTCTTGCATTTCTTTTTTAAAGTAAGGTATTATAAAAGAATAGCGAGCTGAATGTTCGGATGAGAAGTGTGTAAGGATGGGGGAACGGAATGGCAACGCCAAGCATGGAAGATTATTTAGAACGAATTTACACTCTAATTGAAGAAAAGGGATATGCGCGCGTTTCCGATATTGCGGAAGCGCTTAACGTTCATCCATCTTCAGTTACGAAAATGGTGCAAAAATTGGATAAGAGCCAGTATTTGATATACGAGAAATACCGGGGCCTTGTGTTGACGAGCAAAGGTAAAAAAATGGGCAAACGCCTTGTGGATCGGCACACGTTACTTGAAGATTTTTTGCGCCTTATTGGTGTTTCGGAAGACGTTATTTTCGAAGATGTGGAAGGCATCGAACATCATTTAAGCTGGGATTCGATTACTTGCATTGAATGTCTTGTACAGTACTTCCAGAAAAATCCTGAGCGCATCGAAGACCTTCGTAAATTCCGCGAAGCCCAGAACGATGAAGAAGGAATAGAATAGTATATATACCTTATGGAAAGGAGCGGTTGGAATGGCTGCTCCTTATTTCTTTATTGTTTAGAAACTTATTTTTCCGATTCTGAAACCTGGCCCGCTGGAGTACATTTAACATGAAAAGAGTTGAGGAGGAGAGACCGTGAAAAAAGTTGACGCGGTGTTTGAGGGGGGCGGGGTTAAAGGGATCGCTTTTGTAGGTGCGATCGCGGAATTTGAGCGGCAGGGATTCAGCTGGCATAGAGTGGCGGGAACTTCGGCGGGTGCTATGATTGCCACCTTGCTTGCAGCGGGATACCGGGCCGCTGAACTGGGCGAATTAATGCGTGGATTCGATTATATGGCGCTGCAAAAAAAGCAAGGTGTGGGGAGGTTGCCACTGATCGGGCCATGGCTGAATCTTTGGATAAAGAAAGGCATTTATACGGGGGATTATTTATATAACTGGATGAAAGATTGCCTTGCTAACAAAAATATCTACACATTTGCTGATTTGCCGACGGGAATGCTCAAAGTCATTGCTTCTGACATTACGAACGGAAGTTTGCTTGTGTTACCGGATGATGCAGGAAAAATCGGGCTTGATCCTTGTTCGCTTCCGGTGGCGCTCGCTGTACGCATGAGCGCAAGCATTCCTTTTTATTTTGAGCCGGTTATTGTCAGAAATAAGAGTGTGTCGATCTATGTGGTGGACGGGGGGATTTTAAGCCGATTCCCGCTCTGGCTGTTTGAAGAAAACAGCCAGTCCGCTTATCCGACGATCGGATTTCGTCTCTCGGCCAGTTACGAGGTGAAGTCGTATAAAATTAATGGGTTGCCTGAATACATGCACGCCATGCTCCGGACGATGATGCAGGCGCACGACCAGCGCTATGTGGAGAAGCAACACGCCGCGCGTACCGTTTTTATTCCGACCGAAGGTATATCGGCGGTCAAATTTGATTTAACCGAACAAGAGCGGGAATGGCTCTACCAATCGGGGAAACAAGCGGCGAAGCAATTCATGGTTCGCCTGCCGTCTTTGCGCATCAAAAGAAAAACCTCTTGAGCTTGCTCAAGAGGTTTTGGTTTTTTTATTCGTTTTCTGTTTGTTTTTTTTTCCTTCGATGACCCGGAAAGGATTATCTCGACGCAGAGAAGGCTTAAGGCGGCTCATTTTCCGAAGTTTTAAAGGGGAGGGCATAGAAACTGAAGCATGCTGTCCTGGTTGTTTTAACTTATTGCGTCGTTTTTGTTGGCGCAGCGCTTTCTGGTATCCCTTATCCGTTGGAGCCCCCGTGAACCCTGTCCCGCGCGAGAGGAGCAGACGGTTTACCAGAAAATACATCACTCCGGCGATTACCGCGAAAACGAGAATGGACTTGAACAGACCCCAAGGATTGTTGTAAAGCTGAGTGGCCAATCCGACTCCGACAAGGGCAAGCAACACAACTGTGAAGATCTGAGACTTCCGCGACACCCTAACACCTCATTTCGTATTGGATTACGATATGTTAGAAAGCTAGCTAATCGAGACTGTCGTCGTGGAGGGATTGCTTGCTTCGTCCAGTTCGCGCATGCGCATAAATGAGGCAATGGCTACTTCTACCTGTTTATCATCCGGTTCGCGTGTTGTTAGCTTCTGGAGCCATAACCCTGGATAGCCGAGCATGTGTAAAACGGGAATGTCGCGCAACTTGTTGGTGACTTGGAGTGTTTCGTAGGAAACGCCAATGACAACAGGCAGGAGAAGAATGCGCTGGTAGATTCTTTCCCAGAGAGAATCATAGTGAAAAAACGAATAAATGACCACGCCGACAAGAATCGTAAACATAATAAAACTGCTGCCACACCGATAGTGTAGCGTGGAAAATTGTTGAACGTTCTTTACTGTTAAGTCTACCCCAGCTTCGTATGCATTAATCACTTTATGTTCTGCACCATGATACTGAAAAAGTCTTTTAATCATGGGGGTTCTTGCGATCACAAGAATATATGTGAGAAGAAGGACGATCTTAATGGTGCCTTCGATTATGTTCTGCAAAACATTGTTCGTTATTTTTTGGAACAGTACGTCGGCGAGAATAGCCGGAACAATGGTGAAGATAAGTTTTCCGAATAAGAAGGAAAGTACACCGATGACGGCCACGCCAAGGATCATCGCCAATTTTGAGGAAGCCGATTCGCTTTTCTCCTCTTCGCCCGGCACCATGTCATAGCGTTCAGTAGAGAAGTTCAGGTGTTTAGAACCGTTGGCACTGGCCAAAATAAGGGCGACAATCCCTCGGATAAATGGAACTTTCTGCAGCTTCTTGACCCAAGGCTTCTCATGCTTCAATTCCTCATAATATTCAATTGTGTTGTCTTTACGGCGAATCGCGGTTACAGTATAGCGTCTTCCGCTGAACATCACACCTTCTACGACGGCTTGCCCGCCGTATGCTGGTACTGTTTGTTTTGACAAATTAAACACCTTCCTTATCCTATATTTTACCGGATTTATTTGGTGGTTTCTAGCGGAAAAAACGGGGGAATGCTTCCGGAACGCATGGAAAGTATTGAAATATGTGATAAGGCATAGGTACAATGAATGAGGGGAGGTGAATTAAATATGAAAAAATTTACAACTTTCAGTTTGCTGATGGCATTGGCGGTAAGTTTGTCCGCTTGTGGAGGCGGGGATAAAGCGACAGAAGCCCCAGCTGATCAGAAACAAAGTCAATCCACCGCAACAAGCGGCGGAGGAGCGGACGTGCAAAAAATTATTCAGCAGAAAAACTGTACTTCATGTCATGGCCAAAACTTACAAGGAGCTTCAGGTCCTGCCCTTAACAATGTAGGAAGCAGACTGTCCAAGGATGAAATTAAGCAAATCATCAAAGAGGGACGTGGTGGAATGCCACCCGGTTTGATTAAGGACGAACAGGAGCTGGAAGCGGTAGCTACCTATTTATCCGAACAGAAATAGAAGAAAGCAATGTATTAACTCATTGTGGCATCTCCCGCTGCATGAAAAGGGAGGTGCTTTTGTTATTCAGAAAATAATGATGTGTGTTACAATAAGCAAAACAATGAATGTCAAGGATAGTAGAGGAAAGTAGGTGAAGATATGGCGGCGATTCTTGTCATCAACGGGCCTAATCTAAATATGCTTGGGCGGCGCGAACCGGGCATTTACGGATACGAAACATTGGAAGACGTGGAAGCACGCATCAAGCGGCGCGCCCACGAGCTTGGTGTCACGATTGAATGCTTTCAATCGAACCATGAGGGAGCGATTATCGACCGGATTCACCAGGCGCACGAATTGTGTGACGGTATCATTATAAATCCAGGGGCTTTTACTCATTATAGTTATGCGATTCGGGATGCGCTTGCAAGTGTGAATATCCCTTTTGTTGAGATTCATATTTCGAATATTCACGCGCGCGAAGCGTTTCGTAAAGAATCGGTAATCGCGCCTATTGCCGTCGGGCAAATTAGCGGTCTTGGCACGTATGGATATGAGCTGGCACTTGAAGGCTTGGTACACCATCTAAACCATCTAAACCGGAGATGATAAAAATGGAAACAAGGTTACAAATGATTCGTTCCGGCATGCAGGAGCAGGAGCTGGATGGAATGTTGATCACAAACGGATACAACCGTCGGTATGTGTCCGGCTTTACCGGCTCTTCCGGCTGCTGTCTTCTGACAATGGAAGCTGCCGATTTAATTACTGACTTTCGTTATGTGGAACAGGCGACGAAACAGGCCCCTTTCTTTGAAATTGTGCGCCATCAAGCGGATATGTTGGATATGGCAGTCAATCGGGCGAAGCATCACGGCGTAAGAAGGCTTGGCTTCGAGAAACATCATCTCACATATGCTCTTTTTCAGCGCTTGGAAGAGTGGGCCGGGGATATTGAACTGGTGCCTGTCGCCGGGATTGTAGAAGAAGCGAGACTCATGAAAACGCCGGAAGAAGTGCAGATTATTAAAGAAGCAGCAGAAATTGCCGATAAAGCGTTTTCGCATATTCTCACATATATAAGGCCCGGTATGAAGGAACTTGAGGTAGCAAATGAGCTGGAATTTTATATGCGTTCCCTCGGCGCTTCCGGTTCATCATTTGACATTATTGTTGCCTCCGGCATCCGCTCCGCGTTGCCGCACGGAGTCGCTTCTGATAAAGTGATCGAGGACGGTGACATGGTAACGCTTGACTTCGGGGCGTACTACAAAGGATACTGTTCCGATATTACCCGCACCATTGCCGTGGGGGAGCCGGGAAAGAAAATGCGGGAAATTTATGACATTGTTTTGCGCGCCCAACTGAACGGCGTACAGAATATTAGGCCTGGCATGACCGGCAAGGAAGCGGATGCGCTGACGCGTGATATTATCGCCGCGGCGGGATATGGCTCGATGTTTGGTCACAGTACCGGTCACGGTCTTGGTTTGGAAGTGCACGAAGGACCGACTCTTTCGGCGCGCGGAGATCGGCCGCTTGCACCCGGGATGGTTGTAACGATCGAACCAGGCATTTATTTAGAGGGCATGGGTGGTGTCCGTATCGAAGATGATGTGCTCATTACCGGGGACGGCTGCGAGATTCTTACAAAATCTCCGAAGGAACTGCTTGTTATCCAGTAGGGGGATTGTGTTATAATTTGAAAGTTAGGAAACAAGAAATAACTGGCTTGTAGGAGGTTTATGCATGATTTCAGTAAACGACTTGCGCCCGGGCATCACCATCGAGCATGACGGAGCGATTTATTCTGTTATTGAATTCCAACACGTAAAACCTGGTAAAGGGGCTGCGTTCGTCCGCACGAAGCTGCGCAACCTGCGCAATGGTTCCATTAAGGAAATGACGTTTCGCGCTGGCGAAAAAGTAGCGAAGGCGAGAATCGAAACGAAAGAAATGCAATATCTGTACGCTTCCGGCGATGAGCACGTATTTATGGATATGCAAACATATGATCAAATCAGTCTGCCAACGAGCCAAATCGAGCATGAGCTGAAGTTTTTGCTGGAAAACATGATCGTGAATATCGTCATGTTCGAAGGTGAAATCCTCGGTGTGCAAGTGCCGAATACGGTGGAACTGGAAGTTGTGGACACGGAACCGGGCATTAAAGGCGATACAGCGTCAGGGGGTACGAAACCGGCTACCATGCAAACCGGTCTTGTGGTACAAGTTCCGTTCTTCGTAAACGTAGGAGACAAACTGGTTATCGATACCCGCACAGGAGAATACGTATCCCGCGCGTAAGCGGAAACATAGAGAAAGCCCACTGTTTATAACGGTGGGCTTTTGCTTTTGGGCAGCATTCTATTGTACTGGTGCTCTTTCTTTTATGCTGGATCTTCTGAAGCCTGTGGCAAAGTATGCAAAATCAGACGGGAGTGGCCTCGCTTGCTTTGGATTTTTCTCGGGCGGCGGAGCAGTCTTGCTGCGAACAGCGCAAGCAAAAAACAGGCCCCTCCCGTTCCCCAGAACAGTAAAAGCGGGTGGCTAGGTAAAGCGCCGAATGCCGCGGGACCTGCCGCGATTCCAAGAAAGCGTACGCTGCTGTAGAGCGAAGTAACAATACCCCGCTCCGCCTTGCCGACGGCGGAGGTAATAAGGATATTGAGCGAAGGTAAAACCAATCCGCTGCCGATGCCGGAAACAAAAAGCAAAGCGATTACGACAAATGGCTGCCCGATAAACGGGAGCAGGAGGCAGACGCTTCCTAAAAGACAGGTACCTAAAATAAGGAACATTTTAATGGTGGATGGATGGCGTTCGATCGCGTTTCCTGCCCAGGCGGAAACGAGAGTCAGCGAAAGAAGCGGAAGCGCAAGATACAGGCCGCGCACGATGCCGGAGAAAGTTGTGCGTGTATCAAGCATTTCTGCGAGAAAGAATAGAGCTCCGAACAGAAAAAACATGTGGCCAGCCCCAAGCAAAAAACTCAGAGTAAGCCAGCGGCCCTGTTTTTGAAAAATGCGCAGTATGTCTTGTTTATATTGTGCAGGCGAAGGCTGGGCCTCCGGTTTTTTTTCATCGACCCAGCGCGCGATCGCCCAGAGCACAGGTGCAATCATGAATGGAAATGCGAAGAAAATCATATACCAGGCGATAAGTGCCAGAAGCGAACCGAGAATTGGACTTAGTACTTTTCCGAGCCCATTCGCTGATTCGATAATGCCGAACGCTCGGCCGCGATGTTCGGGCGGATACAAATCGCCGATAAGCGCCATGGCAATGGGGGCCGTTCCCGCTGCGCCAATTCCTTGGATGATACGCCCGGCTATAATCCAGGGATATGGCTCGGCAAAAAATAGCGCCGAACCTCCGGCAATAAGGCCGCCCGTGCCATAAAGCGCCAGTGCCGTAAGAATAATTTTTTTTCTTCCTATCCGATCGGATAAAAGGCCTGCTAGTGGAATGATCATGCCGGCTGGCACAGAAAACAGCGTGATTAACAAGCCGCTTTCCAGAGCGCTTAAGTCATACTCGTTTGCTATGGCGGGCAATACGGGAATGAGCATAGAATTACCGAGTACCATAATAAGCGGTACAAGGCTTAAAGCGAACAGCACCCTACCGGGCGGTGCGGTATTCCGCGTATTTTGAGCTGGCAATTCTACTCCACGGTTTTTCCGCATTGCATTCCCTCTCCAGTCAGAAAATCTTCCACAAGCATGTTGAATACTTGACACGCTTTTGTCGGGCAAGCGTGCGATGTCTTGGGGATAAGGCAGACCTCGGCTTGGGGTAATGAAGTAAGCATCATATGCCGATATTTCCTCATGTACCATTCATTCCCCCCGTAAATCAATAATGTCGGAATGTTTACCTTTGGCAGAAACGAAGTCAGATTACATGTAACGAGCGCGCGTAAAAGCACAAGCATTTCCGAACGACGCGCTTTTAATGCTTCATTCATGAATAGATCAACTTGTCGGCTGGTTGCTCCGTTAGCCTGAGCCACTTTGCGCGCTTCGTATCGAGAAGCGTGAAGCAGTGTAAGTAAGTAGGAGGCTCCAACTTTCGTATACATATAGGCATCGCTTAAGCATGGAAAGGCTCCGGTTAGGACAGCACGTTCGCACATATGGCTAAAATCGCGCAAAAAGTGAAGCAGCACCAGGGTTCCAGTTGAATATGCGACGAAATGGGCTTTTTGGATGCCTAAATGTTCGAGCATCAGCTGCAAATCACGGCTTAACACCTCAAGATACGTTTCTGGCGCTTGCCTGTGCGAAATCCCGCTGCGTCCATGACCGCGCATATCGTATGTGATAACGCGGAACTTTTTGGAGAAATGCTGAATTTGCCCGCGCCAATTCGCGTGGGAAAGACCCATTCCGTGGAGGAAGACCACGGGAAATCCCCTTCCTTCTTCTTCGTAATAGAGCGGTACGTTTTGGATATTGAGATGAGGCATGTGTAAACACCTCCCTTTTCTGCAAGCATGCATAGTGTGCCCGAAACAGGGCGCAGGTACTCTTATTTGTCCTTCATTTCATTTCCAACTCTATCTTCTTAGGCATAAAGTGTCCAGGCTTCCCATATGAATGTGATAAGTAGATAGGACAAAGGGGAGAGTCAGGTGATGGAAGAGGTTCTTCGCATGTTGCCCGACAGCTTGCGTGTAAAGCTTAAGAATCTTTCGTGGCAGGACATAGAACAAATGGAAGAGATTCGGCTGCGCGTAGGCCGCCCCATTGAATATGTGGGGGGAGGTGCCTCCTGGTTTATAAGCGGGCAGGGAGGAGGCACAAGACGGGCCGAGGAAGCGCTAACGTTTACGAAAGAAGAGGGTATGCAACTGTTAAGCAGATTGAGTCATCATTCAGTTTACATGATGGAGGAAGAAATGCGGCGCGGCTATATCACCGTCCAGGGTGGACACAGGGTAGGGCTATCTGGAAAAGTGGTGCTGGAAAACGGGAGAGTGAAACTTATTCGGGACGTTACCAGCTTTAACATCCGGTTTGCCCGTGAAAAAAGAGGGGTGGCGGATGGTGTGCTGCCGCTTCTGGTAGAAGGGGGACAGTTAAAAAACACGCTCGTTATTTCCCCGCCCCAGTGCGGCAAGACAACCTTACTTCGCGATTTGGCCCGACAGATAAGCTATGGCTCAAAAGAAATGGCTGGAAAAAAGGTGTCCATTGTGGACGAACGTTCCGAAATTGCCGGGTGTGTGGCTGGTGTACCACAAAAAGACGTCGGCCCGCGCACGGATGTACTGGATGCTTGTCCGAAGGCGGAAGGCATGATGATGATGATTCGTTCGATGTCGCCTGAAGTGTTGATTACAGACGAAATCGGGCGTCCAGAAGATGGATACGCGCTTGAGGAGGCGATACATGCCGGGATTACGGTCATCGCAAGCGTGCATGGTCGCGATTTAAAAGATATTATGCGGCGTCCTACGCTTTCTCGGATTTTGCAAGCGGGCGTCTTTCAGCGTTATCTTGTGCTTTCCCGACGTCCGAAAGTGGGAACGGTAGCAGGTGTGTATAATGAGCATTTCACCGAGTGCCGGAGGTGAGAAAAATGCTTAAACTGATTGGCGCTTCGCTTGTTATTTTCGCCGGGACGTTTATTGGTATGCAACTGGGGAGCTATTTGGCCCACCGCCCGTTGCAAATTCGCCAGCTGCGTGCCGGACTAACATTGTTGGAGACCGAGATCGTGTACGGCTCTCGTCCGTTGCTGGAGGCGCTTGCTTCCATTTCGCGCCGCTTGACGGGAGATGTCGCCCGCTTGTTCGCGCGCGCGGCGGAATTGAGTGCGGAAGAGCCGGATTTAGCGGCGAGTGAGTGCTGGCACCAAGCCGTGCAGTATGTATGGAGAGATACAGCCATGAAGGAACCGGAGAAAGAGATTTTGTTGCAGCTTGGCTCCGTTCTTGGTCAGAGCGATCGTGAGGATCAGCAGAAACATCTTAAACTTGCGCTCGCCAATCTGGAACATGAAGAAATGAACGCCCGGGATAATCAGAGGCGCTACGAAAAAATGTGCCGGAGCTTGGGGGTGTTGAGTGGGATTTTGATCGTCATTTTACTCTATTGAGAGGTGGAGGACATGGCATATGACGTGAACGCCATTTTTCAGATTGCCGGCATCGGAATTATCATCGCTATGATTCATACCGTGCTGAAACAGTCAGGCAAGGATGATTGGGCGCAATGGGTCACGCTGATCGGGTTCATTGTCGTATTATTTATGGTAGCTTCATTTATTAACGATCTGTTTCAGGAAATTAAACGAGTTTTCTTATTCCAGTAAGGGGACGATCGCATGGATATTATCCAGATTGTCGGGCTGGGAATTGTCGCCACCATTTTGAGCCTTGTGGTTAAGGAACAGAAGCCGATGTTTTCGTTTATTCTTGCAACATTTACCGGGGTTGTTATTTTTCTGTTTCTTATCGGCAAAATTTCTGATGTTATCCGGGTGCTGGAAGGGATCGCGATGCAGGCTCATGTAAACATTGTTTATCTGGATACGGTTCTAAAAATTATCGGCATTGCTTATATCGCTGAATTCGGAGCGCAGGTTACGAGGGATGCTGGCCAGGGCGCGATCGCATCGAAAATTGAATTGGCCGGCAAAATTCTGATTATGGTGCTGGCGATTCCGATTCTTTCCGTCATTGTCGAAACGATTGTCCAGCTACTTCCGTCATAAAAAGGTTGTGAGAAAGAATGAAACAGAAACGGTCGCGGTTTGGTTTTTACATGGCATTGCTGCTGTTTTCGTTGCTTTTGTGGCGACCCGTACACGCGGCGGAAGCCACGTCCCCGGTATCGTCGCCGCAGGACACGATTGTCCAAAGTCAGCTGGAGCGGCTCGACACGAAAGAAATTGAGGCATTCTGGCAAAAGGTGCTCGAAAAATACGGCGGATATCTGCCAGAAAGCGACGGCCGGAGCCTGTTTGAAATGGTGACAGGAGAGAAAGGATTTAGTTTTACCGAAGTGATGAAAGGATTGGGGGCATTTTTGTTTCATGAATTGCTGATCAACGGCAAGCTGCTTGGGGCTATTCTCATTATTACCGTGTTCGCGATGGTGTTGGAAACGTTGCAAACCGCATTTGAAAAAAATACAGTCAGCATGGTCGCGTACGCGATTTCCTATATGGTACTAATCATTCTTGCAGTCAATAGCTTCCGGGTGGCGGTTGATTTTGCTCAGGGCGCCATCCAAGATATGGTAGGATTCATGCTGGCGCTTATGCCGCTTGTACTTGTGCTTCTGGCATCGACAGGAGGGATCACTTCGGCGGCTTTATTCCATCCGATGGTTGTATTTTTGGTGAATACAAGCGGCACGCTTATTTCCACTATTGTGTTTCCACTTCTGTTTCTTTCGGCGATTTTAAGCATTGTAAGCTCGTTTTCCGTCAAGTATCAATTGACGAAGCTTGCGCAGTTGTTGCGGACGGTGAGCCTGGGGGTGATGGGAAGTTTTCTAACGATTTTTCTCGCCGTGCTTTCATTGCAGGGTGCGACGGCGGCGGTTGCTGATGGGATCGCCATTCGCACCGCCAAATATGTTGCTGGAAATTTTATTCCGGTAGTTGGCCGGGTGTTTGCGGATGCGGCGGATACCGTAGTGGGCGCATCGCTGCTCGTCAAAAATACGGTGGGGATAGCCGGCGTGCTTATTCTGCTTTTCCTTGTCGCGTTTCCAAGCTTAAAAATTTTAATGCTTGCTCTCATTTATCACTTATCTTCGGCGGTGATGCAGCCGCTTGGCAACAGTCCGGTGTTATCTTGCCTTGGCATCATCGGAAAGAACTTGCTTTACATCTTCGGAGCGTTGGCGACGGTCAGCCTAATGTTTTTTCTGGCGATCATGATCATAATTTCGGCGGCTAACGTTTCGGTTATGATGCGGTAAGGGGGAAACACAGATGATGGCGATGCTTGTTCTTTGGCTGAAAAAACTCATTCTTCTTGTGCTTTTGGCTACGTTTCTTGATTTGCTTCTTCCAAGCAGCGCGTACAGCAAGTACGTAAAATTAGCAATGGGTCTAATTATCTTGCTAGCTTTGCTGTCGCCTATTCTTGACTTATTTCATAAGGATATTTCGCTGACACAACTGTCGTTTACCGCAGGGGAAGCCGGGAAAGGAGCGCCCGACTTTGCCAGAATCGAAGCGTTGGCCAAAAGATTAGCAGCAGACAATGATGAACAGGCGAATCGTTATGTAGAGCAACAGATCGGCGCACTCATCAAAAAGCAGATTGAGGCCCAGCACGGAGTGAAGGTAGAAACGGTGGATGTGCATGTGCATCCAGACGGACAAAAAGCAAAGCAGCCAATCGAACGCATCTCTATCATCGTAGCGTTGGATAAGCCCAGGGAAACGGGTACACAGGAACAAGGGCTTGGTATCGAGCCGATGAAGCCTGTAAAAATCGATATCTCGCTAGGGGCTAAGCCGAACTCTTCCACAAATGATAAACCGGTTGCTGCAACCACTGAACAATCGCATATGGAAAAAAGCATTACGACCACGATTTCAAATGCGTGGAATGTTCCTGAAAGCACGGTGCTCGTAACCTGGCGAAACACCGGAGAGGAGGGATAAAGTGAGCAAAGACGGAAAAGGAAAGCTGGGTACGTTGCAGTGGCTTGTAGTTGCAGGCGCATTAGGCGTTGCATTCCTGCTGTCCAGTTCATTTCTGGAGCTTGATAAACAGAAGACGAATCATGATTCTCCGCCGGCACAGCAAGAGGCACCAGCGTTCATACAGCAAAAGCGTGAATCATACACGATGGGTGAATACGAAGAGATGTATGAGAAGAAGCTCAAAGAAGTATTGCAGAACATTACCGGCGTTGGAGAAGTATCTGTGATGGTCAATTTGGAATCAACAGAGGAAATCGTCGTAGAGAAAAATCGGAATAGCCAGACACAAACGACAAGAGAAGCTGACAAAGGTGCTACTCGCGATATCAACAATGAATCGACCCAGGAGCAAGTCGTAACAATGAAGGATGATGCCGGCGAACAGCCGATCGTTACGAAAACGGTAAAACCGAAAGTGCGCGGCGTCGTTATCGTTGCCGCCGGAGCGGAAAATCTACAGGTAAAGGCATGGATTATGGAGGCGGTACAAAAAGTTCTTGCTGTTCCTTCCTATAAAATCTCTATTTTACCAAAAAAAGCTTAAGGAGGCTGAAGCATGGTGTTGAAAAAACAAACGGTATGGTTACTGTCAATGCTTGCCGTTCTTGTCGTGTTATCTGCTTATTATCTGGTGCAGGGTTCTTCCGGGCAGGTTCAGGTGGCGACCGGCAACATGAGCGATACATCCAAGGTGCCTCAATCTTCGCTGGCGACCGATGTTAAGACAGATATGAAAGGGGTAAGTGTAGAGACGAAACAAGTGGCGCCCAAGCCGGAAGGTATGCCGGTCACTACACCTTCGGATGACTATTTCATCGGATATAAAATGCAGCGCGATGCTCAGCAGGAACAGGAGATGGGTCGGTTTATGGAAGTGATGACGAACGGCGACGCGAACCCGAAAGCCATTGCTGAGGCGAAGAAAAAATTAGAAGAGTTAGCCGCGCTCAAGGATAATCAGACTCAGGTAGAAGAGCTTGTGAAGTCTCTCGGCAGCTTTAAAGACGTCGTTGTTATCGCTAAAGACGACATGGTTCGTGTTGTTGTGCAAGCTGAAACATTGAAAAAGGACAAAGTAGTCGAAATTATTAATGTTGTAAAGCAACATATGAAGGTGCCAGGAAACAATATTGTGGTTAGTTACAAGCCATAGGGTAAAATACGAGCGCGCAGAAAGCCAGGCCTGCGCTCCTTAGGAAATGTCCAACGTAATGGGAAGGAGCCGCCTGGCGTTTTGCGCGCAGGTAGTTTTGCCAAGAGAATGATCCGGAGAAAAACACACAAAAATTGATAAATAATTCAGTAAAATGGTAACAAGAGGATTGCTTTGTGATATAATACATGATAGCGTTTTTACATACATAGAGCATATATTAAGTTAGGAGTGGACAAATTATGTTCAAAATTCATGAAATTAGAGAAATCATCAAACTGGTGGATCAGTCCTCTATCACCGAATTTAAAGTGGAAGAGGACGGAATGAAAGTTGTTATTAAGAAAGGTGGTTCTGCAAGCGTTTCCTATGTAGCGGTCGAATCGGCGCCACAAGCCGTTCCTGCACCTCAGGAAGTACCAGCTCCAGCGCCGCAAGCTGTTCCTCCTGTTCCGGCCCCGAAAACCGAGGAGGCTCCAGCGCCAGCTTCTCAGACAGCTCCGGTCGCGGCAGAACCAGTTGATGATACTGGTTTGCACAAAATCACATCGCCGATGGTAGGTACGTTCTACAAAGCGCCGGAGCCGGGTGCGTCTCCGTATGTGCAGGTAGGCGACAAAGTAAAAAATGATACGATCGTATGTATCGTGGAAGCAATGAAATTGTTCAACGAGATTGAAGCTGAAGTGACGGGCGAAATCGTGAAAGTGTTGGTAGAGGACGGTCAGCTTGTAGAATATGGACAACCTCTCTTCCTCGTGAAGCCGGAATAAAGGAGGGCTTCCATGTTTAAGAAAGTTTTGATCGCAAACCGTGGAGAGATTGCTGTCCGTGTCATTCGAGCCTGTCATGAATTGGGAATTCAGACGGTTGCCGTATATTCAACGGCGGATAAAGATGCGCTGCATGTGCGTTTGGCTGATGAAGCGTATTGCATAGGACCGACCGCGTCTAAAGACAGTTATTTAAATATGACGAATTTAATGAGCGTTGCGACGAAAGCTGGCGTAGACGCAATTCATCCTGGCTATGGGTTTCTTGCGGAAAACGCGGATTTTGCTGAAATTTGTGCCGCATGCAATATTACGTTTATCGGCCCTGATCCGCAGGCGATTGTAAAGATGGGAGACAAAAACGTTGCGCGTGAGACGATGAAAAACGCCGGCGTTCCGATTGTTCCAGGTTCTGACGGGTTAATTGAAGATATCGAGGAGGCGGTTCGCGTCGCTGAGGAGGCCGGCTATCCGGTGATTATTAAGGCGACGGCAGGTGGCGGAGGAAAAGGCATGCGCGTGGCACGTTCCAAAGAAGAATTGATCGCGTCCGTTCGCCAGGCACAACAGGAAGCAAAAAGTGCGTTCGGAAATCCGGGCGTATATCTTGAAAAATATTTAGAAGATACACGCCATATCGAGATTCAGATTATGGCGGATAAACATGGAAATGTATGCCATTTAGGGGAGCGTGATTGCTCTATTCAGCGCCGTCACCAAAAACTTGTTGAAGAGGCGCCATCCCCGGCATTGGACGAAGAAACGCGCCAACAGATGGGAAGCGCAGCGGTAGCGGCAGCGAAAGCTGTCAATTACCATGGTGCCGGCACAGTCGAGTTTCTGCTGGACAAAGATGGTCGATTCTACTTCATGGAAATGAATACGCGCATTCAGGTAGAACATCCGGTAACAGAGCTTATTACCGGTATTGATCTGATTAAAGAGCAGATTATGGTGGCCGCGGGATACCCTCTGTCTTTCAAACAGGAAGATGTTAAAATTAACGGTTGGGCAATAGAATGCCGTATTAACGCAGAAAATCCTGCCAAGAAATTTATGCCTTCTCCGGGAACCATCAAGTTTTATTTGCCGCCGGGCGGTTTTGGCGTACGCGTGGACAGCGCAGTGTATCAAGGATATCAGATTACGCCATTTTATGATTCGATGGTGGCAAAAATTATCACCTGGGGCAAAGATAGAAACGATGCGATTCAGCGCATGAAGCGGGCATTGTCCGAGATGGTGATCGAAGGTGTGCATACAACCGTACCGTTCCATCTTAAGCTGCTTGAGCATGAAATGTTCGTGGAAGGGAACTTTAATACAAAATTTCTGGAGACATACGACCTAAAAATCAAAGAATAATGACTAGATCCGATACCTTCTTCAAAAGGCGCAAATTGTATTCTTTGGTATACGTTTGCTATAATAAGCAAAGAAGCGCACTTTGGAGGAGGTGTTATTTTTGGATACTGGTATCGAATTTTCACAATTGGAGTTAGGGAAAATCGAAATCGCGCCTGAAGTTATTGAGGTCATTGCCCACATGGCAAGCGCTGAAGTGCCTGGAGTCGCGGGATTGAGCAGCGGTATCGTTAGCGACTTTGTTGAACGTCTGGGGCGCAAGAGCAGCCGTGGAGTACGGGTTGACATTAAAGAAAAAGAGGCAACCATTGATCTTTATATCATTGTAGAATACGGACAGCAGATTCCGGATGTGGCATACAAAGTACAAGAAAATGTGCGCGAGTCCATTCAGAATATGACGGGTCTTGTGGTCACGCAGGTAAATGTGCATATTGTCGATGTTCAGCTAAAGCAGGAGAAAGAGAAAAAAGCACCTGGCACCGAAGAAGTTCACCGAGTTCGATAGGCGGATTTTGTGTAAGATTTCGTTGCTAGGAGGGCGCCTGTGAATTTATTTGACCGTTTTATTTTGACGTTATACAGTCTTGCGCTTGTTGTCATTTCGTTGTTTGTCATGGCGGCGGGCCTGAATCTCATTTCGTCTGATTATATCACAGACACAATTAATGAAATTTATTCTTCGTCCGAAGTGGGGCTTGCCTATTTCGCCGCGGCAGCTATCTTCCTTTTAATCAGCTTGAAATTTCTGTTCACGAGCGTGCGCGGTGAGGGTCGAGTGCGAACACCTGCTTCCGTGCACAACCCAACAGAATACGGGGACGTGCAGATTACGCTAGATACGATTGAAAGCATTGCTATGAATGCGGCGCGTCATATACGGGGCATCCGCGATTTGAAGGCGCATGTTCGCGCCGAAGAAAATCGGACTTCCATTCATGTCAAAGTAGCGGTGGATGGGGAAACACCAATTCCCGGCCTTGTAGAACAAGTGCAGCAAACCATTAAAGAGCGCGTGGAAACAATCGCCGGCCTCGGAATTTCCAAGGTGACGGTGCTTGTGTCTGAAGTGGCGCAGCCCGGGAGCGGAGCGCGCGTTCGACGCGTAGAATAGAGGGGAGCCTATGTTCTGGCAGTTTATTCTCGAAAACCGGGGAAAAGTGTTTGGCTTGGCAGCAGGGTTTATTTTCGGACTGCTGTTTTTATGGGTAGGTTTTTTCAAGACGCTTATATTCGCTGTATTTGTGGCAACGGGCTTTTATTTTGGCCGCAAATTTGACAATGAAGAAGATATAGGCGAAGTGCTTGATCGCATTCTTCCGGGAAGGTTTACGAAGCGTTAGCCATGCCCTCCGGACGAAGTTAAGTTTCAAGCTTATAGATTACAGAAAAAAGCGTCAAATTTCGTATGTGCGGGATTTGGCGCTTTTTGATGCCATGAAAAAAGAACACCAAGGTATTTCCAACATAGTAAGGATTTGATACACTCAGAGAATGGTTATTTGTCATGCAGGCAAACATATGCTATATAACTTTGACTGGGTGTATAATCGCTCTTACAGCTTTTTTAATACTTATTTAAAAGGTGGTAACAGATGAATCGACGCACATCCCGCGAAAAAGCGGTACAAGTATTGTTCTCAGTTGATATGACACAGGCAGAACCAAAACAGGTACTAGAAAATTTGCTTGAGGAAGACGAGGGACAAGCCGAACAGAAGGAGCGAAACATTGACTTTCTAACTGATCTGGTAGAAGGCACCATAGCCCATCAGGCTGAAATCGATCGGAAAATTAGCCAGTATTTGCGCGGATGGACCATTGGACGCTTGGCAAACGTGGATCGCGCGATTTTGCGCCTCGCCGGTTACGAAATGATGTACCGCGATGACATCCCAATAAAGGTAACATTGAATGAGGCGATTGAATTAGCCAAACGATACGGAACGGATGACTCTCCGAAGTTTATCAACGGCGTGCTGTCCAGCCTAGTGAAAGACTTGGAAAGAAGCGAGCAAAAAGGGTTGTAGCTGATGGATGTTGTGCTTGGAGTGGATACGAGCAACTATCGTACGTCGCTTTGTCTTGTAGATATGCAAGGCCGGATTGTCGCCGAGCAAAAAGAACTGCTGTCCGTGGAAGCAGGAGAGAGGGGGCTTAAACAGTCAGAGGCGCTGTTCCAGCATGTGAAGCGTTTGCCGGAATTGGCTCGCAGGATGAATACGGAAGGGTGCCGGGTGGTGGCGATTGCTGTCAGCCGTTCCCCCCGTCCGGTGGAAGGCAGCTATATGCCGGTATTTCTGGCTGGCCAGATGGCGGCGGAGATGATGGCACACTTTTATCATGTTCCATTGTATTATACTTCGCACCAGGAAGGACATATCGCAGCAGGAGAATATACGCTGGCAGAGCCGATTTCCGCTGAAAAGTTTCTTGCTGTGCATCTGTCGGGGGGGACGAGCGAAGTGCTAAGTTGTACCCGTCTTCCAGGAGGATATGACATTGAATGCATCGGCGGCACACAAGATTTGCATGCGGGACAGTTGATCGACCGGATTGGCGTGGCGCTTGGCCTTCCATTTCCAGCAGGGCCATACTTGGAAGAAATGGCGCAAGAAGCAGAAGGGGAGGGCTTTTTTGTTCCGTCTTCGGTAACCGGCTATACGTTTAGCTTTTCGGGGCCTGAGGCGGCGCTTATGCGCGCGGTTCGGCAGGGGGTGCCTGCATCCCATATCGCTCGCGCGGCGGAGAAGTGCGTGGCGATTACGCTTGAAAAAGTGTTACGCAAGGCGGTGGAAGACGGATACCCGAAAGATATTTTGATTGTCGGGGGAGTTTCAGCAAATGCATACATCCGTAATCGCCTTACCAAGCGGCTTGAACACCCAGCGATAAAGGCGCGTCTTTATTTTGCCGATCCGGCGTACGCGGGGGACAACGCGTTCGGCGTAGCCCGGATCGGCCTGGCGAAATGGAAGTTACATAATAAAAACGAACATTTTTTTAAATTTTAGATGAATATTTCGTAATTTCCTTTGCTTTCTTTCTCCCAATTCGTTACACTTTAGGAAGAGAGCAAAAAGCTGAGCTTTTGTCTCATTTCTAATTGGACGGGAGGATTTGCAAAATGTCAGCACAGATTATCAGCGGCAAAGAAGTGGCTGCGGAAATCCGCGCCGCGCTGAGAGAAGAAGTTACGCAACTGAAAGAGCAGGGAATTCATCCGGGACTTGCGGTTATCTTAATCGGGGACGATCCTGCATCCCATTCGTACGTAAAAGGGAAAGAAAAGGCGTGCCAGGAAATTGGTATTTATTCGGAAGTTATCCGCCGCGAAGCTTCCATAACGCAAGAAGAATTGCTTAAAATGATCGAAGGATATAACAAAAACCCGAACATTCACGGGATTTTGGTTCAACTGCCGTTGCCGAAACATATTTCCGAAAAGGCGGTCATTGACGCCATCAGTCCGGAGAAAGACGTGGACGGCTTCACACCTGTCAACGTAGGAAATATGCTGATTGGGGATGAGTGTTATCTTCCATGTACGCCACACGGTATCATTGAATTGATTAAGCGTTCCGGGCGCGAGATGGAAGGCAAGCATGCGGTTGTTATCGGCCGCAGCAATATTGTCGGCAAACCGGTAGCTATGTTATTATTGCAGGAAAACGCAACGGTTACGATCGCCCATTCACGGACGCAGGATCTCGCGTCCATTACGCGACAGGCGGATATTCTCGTCGTCGCGGTCGGCCGGGCGGAACTCATTCGTGCTGAGCATGTGAAACCCGGCGCAGTCGTTATTGATGTGGGTGTGAATCGCAATGAGGTTGGCAAACTGGTCGGTGACGTTCACTTCGAGTCGGTGAAGGACGTGGCAAGCTTCTTGACACCTGTTCCAGGTGGCGTAGGGCCGATGACGATTACGATGCTGATGAAAAACACGGTAGATGCGGCCAAGAAGCTTGCACGTACCATGCAAAAGCAATAGGATACGGAAGGAAGATAACAGTGGGGGATACCCGGCAAATTTTTTCGGTAAAAGATTTGACACGCTACATTAAAGATACGTTTGATTTTGATGAAGTGCTGCAAAACGTATGGGTGCGGGGAGAGTTGTCCAATTTTGTCCACCATTCCCGTGGCCATATGTATTTTACAGTGAAAGATGAAGAATGCAGAATCAAAGGAGTTATGTTTGCCGGGTACAACCGGTATCTTAAGTTTGTTCCTAAAAACGGAACCCGGGTGCTTATCCGAGGTTCTGTTTCTGTGTATGAGAGGGATGGACAATACCAATTGTACGCCAAAGAAATGCAACCGGACGGCATTGGCAGCCTGTATATGGCGTATGAGCAATTGAAACAAAAGTTGGAAACAGAAGGGATGTTTGATGCGAAGCACAAAAAGCCTCTTCCGCTTTATCCGACGAAAGTTGGCATCATTACTTCCCCCACGGGTGCTGCGGTGCGTGACATTATTACGACGATCCGGCGCCGTTATCCGGTGGCGCACGTGCTGCTTTATCCGGTAGAAGTGCAGGGAGAGCATGCGGTACCGTCCATATGCCGCGCCATAGATGAAATGAATAAAAGGCACGATATTGATGTGCTGATTGTTGGGCGCGGTGGCGGTTCCATCGAAGAGTTATGGGCATTTAACGAGGAAGCGGTAGCCCGAAGCATTTTCCGTTCACAGATTCCGATTATTTCTGCAGTGGGGCATGAGACGGATTTTACGATTGCCGATTTTGCGGCGGATGTGCGGGCGGCTACACCGACCGCTGCCGCAGAGCTTGCGGTGCCGCATCTTCAGGAATTGCATCGTCAGCTTGAAACGCTTAAGGAAAGGATGGCTGTATCGCTTCGCTATAAAGTCGACCGCTTTCGTGAGCGCTTGGAACGGGTTCGGAATTCGTATGTACTACGTCAGCCTGACCGGCGCGTAATGCAGTGTGAACAGGAATTAGACCGATTGCAGGAACGGCTGGTGCGAGCCGTCAGACAATACGGAATGCAAAAGCGCGCTGAGTGGAAGGAGATGCATAGCCGCCTGCTTTCCCGGAGTCCGGTTGCAGCGGCCAAGCGCGCCCGAGAACGCGCGGAAAGCCAGTGGCAGCGGTTACAAAGGGTGATGCAGGTTTTGTTGCGCGAGCAGACACAGCGTCTTGACCGTCAGCTGGCTAGGCTGGACGCGTTAAGCCCGCTCAAGGTGATGCGGCGCGGGTATTCCCTTGTATTTAAAGAAGACGGGAGAAGATTGATAAAGAGTGTGAATGAAGCAACAACAGGCGAACAGGTGGCCGTTCGTTTGTCTGACGGGGTGCTGCAGTGCAAGGTAGAGGATAAGCATAAGGAGGATTTGTCATGAGCAAGAAAGCGGCGGATATGTCATTTGAGGAAGCGATGAAACAATTGGAAAACGTTGTGCAGCAGTTAGAAGCAGGAGAGGTGCCGCTTGAAAGAGCGATCGCGTTGTTTCAGGAAGGAATGGAGCTTTCCCGTCTGTGCAGCCGGAAATTGGAGGATGTGGAGCAAAAAATCGAAATGTTGCTGGAGCAGGAAGGGGAGCAAATTGCGGTTCCGTTTCGATTGGAGGGAGACGGCGAGTGAACCAGGCGCTGCTACATGACTATATGAAAACCAAAGCCGATCTTGTCGGGAAACGGCTGGCGGATTTGATCGAAACGCCGGAGATTCCGGAAACACTGCGTCAGGCGATGGCGTATTCATTGCTTGCAGGAGGAAAGCGCCTGCGTCCGGTGCTGGTGCTTGCGACGCTCGAAGCGTTCGGTAAGTCGATTGATGCAGGGATTCCGGTCGCCTGTGCCGTGGAGATGGTGCATACATACTCTTTGATTCATGATGATTTGCCTGCGATGGACAACGATGATTTTCGGCGTGGAAAGCCGACGAACCATAAAGTGTATGGGGAGGCAACAGCGATTCTCGCTGGCGACGCGCTGTTGACGTACGCTTTTGAAACGGTGTGCAGTGCGGAAGAAGCGGGTGCGCCATCAGGGCGTGTGTTGCGCATTGTACGGGAGCTGGCTTCTTACGCCGGCCCAAGAGGTATGGTGGGTGGACAGAGTGCGGATATGGAAGGTGAGGATATTCCGCTAACGCCTGAGCAACTCCGGTATATTCATCAGCATAAAACGGCCGATTTGCTTGTCTTTTGCGTGCGCGCGGGTGCCATTCTTGCCGGGGCTTCGGAAAGACAGTTATCGCTTTTGACCCGCTATGCGAACAATATCGGACTTGCGTTTCAAATTCAGGACGATATTCTTGATGTGACGGGCGATGAAACGAAAATGGGCAAGCCTGTAGGCAGTGACGAAAAGCGCAAAAAATCAACATACCCTGCGCTTATCGGAATGGAGAAATCGCGCTCGCTCCTGAAACAATTGATCGAAGAGGCAAATTTGGCGCTCGTGGAAGCTGCTCTTGAAGATAATAGTATTTTACGCGCCTTAGCTGCCTTTATCATTGAACGGGACTATTAAAGAAAAACCGCAGACCGCAGGTTTATACCTGCGGCCTTTTTTTTAGATTGGAGTTTATCGTTCGTTTGTGATACCATGTTGTTGATTCGTTTATAAAAAAATAGGTATGATATGTGTGCTATGTATGGAAAAATTAGAATGAAACGTTGAAAGCGAGGGTTTTCCTTGTTATCTACAATCAATTCCCCGCAAGACTTAAAAAAATTAAATATATCTCAACTAACTGAACTGGCGGAAGAGATTCGCGCGTTTCTCATCGAAAATTTATCAGTGACCGGGGGACACTTGGCGCCGAACCTTGGCGTAGTAGAACTAACGCTTGCGCTTCATTATATTTTTGACAGCCCGAAAGATAAACTCATTTGGGATGTAGGGCATCAGGCTTACGTGCATAAAATGCTGACAGGGCGTATGGAAAGGTTCGATACGCTGCGCCAATATAAAGGATTATGCGGTTATCCAAAGCGGAGTGAGAGCGAACATGATGTTTGGGAGACGGGTCATAGTAGCACTTCGCTTTCCGCGGCGATGGGCATGGCAATCGCCCGCGATTTAAAAGGTGAGAAGCACAAGGTCATTGCGATTATCGGTGACGGTGCGCTAACCGGCGGCATGGCGTTGGAAGCGATGAATCATATGGGGCACGAAGGCAGAGATGTTACTGTTATATTGAATGATAACGAAATGTCCATCGCGCCGAACGTCGGGGCGATGCACAACCACTTAGGAAAGCTGCGCACGAACCATAATTACAGACGCGCTAAGGAAGAGATTGAACAATTGCTGAAGAAAATACCGGCAGTTGGCGGCAAAATGGCCAAGCTGGTCGAGCGGCTTAAAGATGGTCTGAAATATGTAGTCGTGTCCGGCATTCTTTTTGAAGAGCTGGGCTTTACATATCTGGGACCGGTGGACGGGCATAATTTGCCTGCGTTGATGGAAGCTTTGCGTCAGGCGTCTCACACAAAAGGCCCTGTACTCGTTCATGTTATTACTAAGAAGGGGAAAGGATATGCCCCGGCTGAGCTCGACTCATACGCATTTCATGGTGTGGGTATGTATAAGATCGAGAGCGGTGAAGTGTTGAAAAGTGAAGGCCCGCCGAGTTACACAAGTATTTTCGCACGTACAATTGAAAAACTGGCCGAAAAAGATTCCCGCATCGTAGCAATTACAGCAGCGATGCCTAACGGTACAGGTCTTGATCACTTTGCGCAGAAATATCCCGAACGCTTTTTTGATGTCGGAATTGCAGAGCAACATGCGACAACGATGGCGGCGGGAATTGCGACGCAGGGGTTAAAGCCGGTGTTTGCTGTATATTCTACATTTTTGCAGCGTGGGTACGATCAGCTTGTGCACGATGTATGCCGCCAGAACCTGAATGTGACGTTTGCCATTGACCGAGCTGGTTTGGTCGGCGCGGACGGGGAAACACATCAGGGTGTATTTGATATCGCATATATGCGCAGCCTGCCTAATATGACAATTATGATGCCGAAGGACGAGAATGAATTGCAGCATATGCTGTACACGGCGCTTATGTATGATGGCGGTCCGATTGCTGTCCGTTATCCGCGCGGTAGCGGAGAAGGGGTGCCGTTAGATGGAGAGTTCAAGCTTCTTCCGATCGGTAAAGCAGAAATTTTGCGTCCAGGAGTGCATGTGGCGATTTTGGCATTTGGGAACATGGTGCCTATCGCGCAAAAAGCTGCGGACATGCTGATGGCGGAAGGAATGAATCCGATGGTGGTCAATGCCCGGTTCGCCAAACCGTTGGATGAGGAATTGCTTTTCATGTTGGCGCGGGACGGCTATACGATTGTGACGCTTGAGGAGGGGGCGGTGCACGGCGGCTTCGGCAGCGCCGTACTCGAATGTTACGCGCAGGCCGGTTATCATCATATAACGGTCGAATTAATGGGCATCCCGGATTACTATGTGGAACACGGCAGTGTGAAGGAACAGCGCGCTGAGGTAGGCTTAACTTCTGAAAAGGTAGCACATAAGGTTCGTTCGCTTTGGCCGGCAAGGAGGCAGAGGGCGTAGTCAATGAACAAAAAAGAAAGAATTGATGTACGCTTGGTGCAGGAAGGTTATTTCCCGAGCCGAGAAAAAGCAAGGGCCGCCATTATGGCAGGCCTTGTCTTTGTGGGGCAAGAACGCTGTGACAAACCAGGGGTGAAAGTGGAAGTCGATAAGTCGATTACGGTTAAAGGACATGTTCATCCTTACGTCAGCCGTGGCGGATTAAAGCTTGAGAAAGCGCTCAAAACATTCGGCATTGATGTAACGGATGCGGTGGTAATGGATATTGGTGCTTCCACTGGTGGATTTACCGACTGTGCACTTCAGCACGGTGCACGTCTTGTGTACGCGATTGATGTAGGTTATGGGCAGCTTGATTGGTCGTTGCGTCAGAACGAAAAAGTAGTCGTGATGGAGCGGACCAATTTTCGTTATTTGAAAGCGGACGAATGGGAAGGCGAGCGTATCCAGTTCGCCATGATTGATGTTTCTTTTATTTCGTTGCGGTTGATTTTGCCTGTCCTCAAAGATTTCCTAGATCCGGGTGCCAGCGTGCTAGCATTGGTTAAGCCACAGTTTGAAGCAGGGCGCGAACAAGTTGGAAAGCATGGTGTCGTTCGTGATGCGGCTGTGCACAGGGAAGTGCTCACCACAATGATGAGGTTTAGCGAGCAGCTTGGCTTTCGGGTGCGCGGTCTATCATTTTCTCCAATTACGGGTGGCCAGGGCAACATTGAGTTTTTGCTATATTTGGAATGGACAGAAGGGCCGGTGGTGCCGGAAGACCATACGGAAGATATTGCTCGTATCGTGCGAGAAGCGCATGCCGCTTTCTAAATAGAAAGGTAAAAAGCAGGAGCCTTGAAAGAGGATTCCTGCTTTTTTGCATTTTTATGCACTCGGAAATAAAACCATGTATAATAAGAGAGCAGGCAGTATCACCCTACGTAATCGAGGTGTTGTTTGTGACGGCAATAGGCATCGTAATGAACAAAGATAAGCACAATGCTTGGCTTGTAGCCGAAGCGCTTGTCCGCCTGCTGGAGGGGAAAAAAGCGGGCGTATATATAGACCATGTGGTTGCTGCCCATATTGGACGGCAGGATTTATCTTTACCGCTTGAACAGTTTCATGAAAAAGTAGATATTGTGTTCGTATTGGGCGGAGACGGCACATTGATCGGCTTAGCCCGCGAAATCGCTCCGTATTCCATTCCGATTCTCGGGATTAATCTTGGGCACCTTGGCTTTCTTTCTGAATCAGAGCCAGACGATTTGCCACGTGCGGTGGATCGCATCTTAAGCGGTGAATACTGTGTGGAAGAGAGGATGATGCTGCAAACGGAGGTATTCCGTAACGGGGAACGGGTTCACCAATCCGTTGCGCTGAATGATGTTGGCATTGCAAAGGGAAGCTTCGGTCGAATGATTAAATGCAGCGTGTACGTTGATGATTTATATGTAGGTACCTACAACGGCGACGGGCTCATTATTTCTACTCCTACGGGTTCAACCGCCTATTCCTTGTCGGCAGGAGGGCCAATTGTGGTACCGTATATCAATGTTATTTTGTTAACGCCAGTGGCGCCACATTCGCTGACAGCCCGTCCGCTTGTACTGCCAGCTAACGAAGAAATTCATGTGGTAGTTGATGCGACTCATAATGATATTGGCTTAACGATCGACGGCCAGCTTGGATATCCGCTTAAGATTAATGATGAAATTGTCATTTGCCGCTCACCTTACATTACTCCGCTAATTAAATGGAAAGAGCGAAGCTTTTTCGAAGTTGTGCGAAAAAAACTTCAAAGGGAGAACGGATAACATGAAAGAAAGCAGTACCGGAGGAAAGAATATGAACAAAGGTCAACGACATATTAAAATCAGAGAAATTATTGCTCGGAATGATGTAGAGACGCAGGACGAATTGGTTTATTTGTTGTGTGAAGCAGGATTTAATGTAACACAGGCTACAGTCTCACGCGATATTAAAGAATTGCATCTGGTGAAAGTGCCGACAAACGATGGGCGTTATAAATACTCTTTGCCTGCTGATCAGCGTTTTAACCCCCATCATAAATTGAAGCGAACCCTGATTGACAGCTTTGTCAGCATCGATCAGGCGGATAATCTGCTTGTGATGAAGACGATGCCGGGCAACGCACATGCGATCGGCGCGTTGATTGACAACTTGGAATGGTCCGAGATTTTAGGTACGATTTGCGGCGATGACACGATTCTAATTATTTGCCGGACAAAAGAAGCGGCAGGCGAGATGTCGCAGCGTTTTCTTAACATGCTGTAAACAGGCGGAGGGGGACTGTTTAATGCTTCTGGAATTAAACATTCGCAACTTTGCCGTAATTAAAGAGGTCTCCATTTCGTTTGGACGAGGCCTTACGATTTTAACCGGAGAAACGGGAGCAGGGAAATCGATTTTGATTGACGCCATCAGCATGCTTCTTGGTGGACGCGGCTCTTCTGAATATGTTCGCTACGGATGCAAAAAAGCGGAAATTGAAGGACTGTTCGAATTCGAAGCAGATGCCCCGGTGCTTGGCATGCTCAAGGAGATGGGGATTGATGTGGAAGACAATACGCTGATTATTCGCCGTGAATTGGCGAGTACGGGCAAGACGGTATGTCGGGTGAACGGTCGGCTTGTAACTCTATCCATGCTTAGAGAAGTGGCTCCGTGGCTGATCAATATTCATGGCCAGCACGAACATCAATCGCTTATGCAGGGTGAGCGGCATATTGACTGGCTGGATGCATTTGGTGACGAGAGAATCGTTCCCGCCTTTCGTGAATTTTCTAAGCTGTACGCGCAGTATCAGCAACTCCGTTCCGAATTGGATTATATATCCACTAATGAACGGGAAATGGTACAGCGAATGGACATGCTTCGGTTTCAATTACAGGAGATTGTATCCGCTAACTTGAAGCCAGGTGAAGACGAAGAGCTTATGAAGGAGAAGAAAAAGCTTTCGGGTGGCGAAAAGCTTGTGTATAGTCTCGAAGACGCGTATCGTTCCCTTATTGGAGAACAGCGTGGCATTGACTGGGTGGGGAATGCGGTTAGCCATCTAGAAACCATTCTTGAATACGATGAAGAACTAAGGGAAACACATCAAATGTTAGAAAGCGCATTTTACCAGATTGAAGAGGCAGCACGACTCATACGCGCGTACCGCGATACTATTGAATTCGACCCGGAGCGCCTCACACAGATTGAGAGCAGGCTGGATGAAATCAATCGTTTGAAGCGGAAATACGGCCTTTCGGTGGATGAAATTTTGGAATACGGTGCTTCCATTGAAGATGAACTCGACAGCATGGAAAATCGGGAGACGCGCATTGAGGAACTGCAAAAGAAGCTAAAGGAAGTCGCTCTTGATTTAGCGGTTGAGGCCCAAGAACTTTCGCAAATTCGCAAGCAAATCGCAGAAAAACTTGCCGTGGCGATTGAGCAGGAACTGAAAGACCTGCACATGAGCCGTGCCCAGTTTAAAATCGCCGTTCGGCAGCAGGAAGATGAGCGTGGACTTGATGTGAACGGTAACCGTTTTCGTGTGACGAGCAAGGGGATCGACACCGTCGAGTTTCTGATTGCGCCGAATCCGGGCGAACCGCTCCGACCGGTCAGCAAAATTGCCTCCGGCGGCGAATTGTCCCGTATTATGCTGGCGATGAAAACGATTCTTGCCGATGCGGAGAGCACGGATACGATGATTTTTGACGAGGTAGATACAGGAGTAAGCGGGCGGGCCGCACAGGCGATTGCGGAAAAATTGATGCGGGTTTCCCGCAAACGTCAGGTATTGTCGATTACACATCTGCCACAGGTGGCAAGCATGGCTGATACGCATCTGCGCATCGAGAAACATATGAATGAGAAAGAAACGGAGACGAAAGTCAATCCGCTGTCGTACGAGGAGCGGGTGGTAGAACTTGCTCGCATGCTCGGCGGCGCTCAGGTAACTGAGACAACGAAAGACAATGCCCGTGAAATGCTGGCGCAGGCTGAGGAAGTCAAGCAGGAGCTGGAAGGGTAAGCAGGAAGAGATTGTTTGAGCTATGCGGTTATAAACGCAGCCAACTACGGCAACATTATTACTACAGATATATGGAGGTGTAGGTAGGGAACGTGTAGGAGCGTGATGACCCATTGACCACCCGAAACAAAAAGAAAATGCTGATTGGATGCATTACAATTGCACTCGCTCTTCTCACTTTCTCTTCGACCCCTTTTCAGCAATTTGCTTCTTTTCCTGAGAAAATCCGCATGTTCCAGGGCTCTCTGTCTCAGCTTTCGCTCACCATGCCGGTGACGGCAACGCTTGAATCGACTGATCCTGATGTGGCGCATGTCAAGGAAGCCGTTACGTCAAAAAAGGTCGATTTACGCAATCCCCTTACCATTCAGCCCGGAAAACCGGGCGAAGCTAAAGTGACGCTAAAGCTTGGCAATATTCCTGTAAAAACGGTTGATGTGGAGGTTTTGCCTCAGCTAAAAGTAATACCGGGCGGACAGTCTATTGGTGTGCAATTGCACACTACCGGTGTCTTGGTCGTTGGCCATCATCAGGTGGAAAGCCGAGGCAAGAAGTTTTCTCCTGGAGAATTTGCTGATGTTAAAGTGGGCGATATGATCATCGGAATTAATGACGTGACCATCCACAACATGGATCAAGTGGGAAAGATAGTGAATGAAGCAGGGAAGCAGGGAAAAACAATCAAACTGAAGATTCTTCGGGGAAAGCAAAAGCTTACCGTTGATTTAAAGCCCGCTCTTGAGGATAAGGACAACACATATCGGATGGGATTGTATATTCGTGATTCGGCTGCCGGAGTTGGAACGCTGACGTTTTATGACCCGGAAAGCAAAAAGTATGGCGCGCTTGGCCATGTAATTTCCGATATGGACACCGGGAAGCCGATTACGGTCGGTAAAGGGCATGTTGTGCAGTCAAATGTAACATCCATTGAAAGAGGAAGAAACGGTGCGCCCGGCGAGAAGTATGCGCAGTTTCGCAACGAACGAGTCAAACTGGGCACCATTGAAAAAAATACGCTGTTTGGAATTTTCGGCACGATGAAGCAATTGCCGGATGACGCACTTACAACAGAGCCGATTCCGATTGCGTTGAGCGAGCAGGTAAAGACCGGGCCAGCCGAAATTTATACAGTCGTTAATGGTCAGAAAGTGGAAAAGTTCAAAATTGAAATCGTAAACACGATACCGCAAAAATACCCGGCCACCAAAGGATTGATCATTAAAGTAACAGATCCGGTACTGTTGAAAAAAACCGGAGGTATTGTTCAAGGGATGAGCGGAAGCCCTATTATTCAAGATGGTAAGCTTGTTGGTGCAGTTACTCATGTGTTTGTAAATGATCCGACCAGTGGATACGGTACGTATATCGAATGGATGTTGCAGGATGCGGGGATCGATCTTCGGCATCAAGCAGAAGAAAAGCGCAGGGCGAGTTAACTCCCTGCGTTTTTTTTGGAGTTTCGTCGAAACAGATAAATATTGGTCGAAAAGTCATTGGATTTTATTTGCAGGAGATAAAGGAAGAACGTCGAATTACAAAGTGGACAGAGCCATATTGCTTTTCCATACAGAAATTAGCCGCATATATACATGAAACGAGAGGATTTATAAGCAATGTGATGAAAATATAATTAAAGCAGTAGCGCAAAAGGGGCGAGACCATTTTGAGAATGATTCAAGTGATTTTGGCGGATGACAATCGAGAATTTACAGAATTGCTTCAGGAGTATTTGAATGACCAGCCTGATATTGAAGTCGTAGGAGTTGCGTTTAACGGAAACGACGTATTGAGTTTATTGAAGCATACGTTGCCGGATGTGTTGATTCTTGATATTGTTATGCCGCACTTGGACGGACTGGCGGTGCTTGAACAAATCCGCAGCATGAAATTGCCGACTATGCCGAAGATTATTATGCTGACCGCGTTTGGACAGGAAGAAATTACGAAGAAAGCAGTAGAATTGGGCGCATCGTATTACATTTTGAAACCGTTTGACATGGAAGTTTTGGCGAACCGCTTGCGGCAGGTTGCAGAGCTGGCCCCTGTTTCTGCCCATAATCTACGTTCGCCTTCTCTGCCGCCGAAAGGAAAAAACCTTGATCAGAATATCACGAATATTATTCATGAAATCGGTGTTCCAGCACACATTAAAGGCTATTTATACCTGCGTGAAGCGATTACGATGGTGTACAATGATGTGGAGTTGCTCGGATCGATTACGAAAATTTTGTATCCGGAAATTGCTAAGAAGTTCAATACGACAGCAAGTCGGGTGGAACGGGCTATTCGGCATGCGATCGAAGTAGCATGGAGTCGTGGCAACATGGATTCCATCGGCAAACTGTTCGGCTATACGGTGAGCAACAGCAAAGCAAAACCGACGAACAGTGAATTTATTGCCATGGTCGCGGACAAGCTGAGAATTGAGCATCATGTAGGATAGAGTAAGTTGTATCAAGTATTTTATATTTATGCAAATTAAACCCAATCAGTGAAACAATACCAGCTCCCTTCTTTTCAAAGCTATAATTTTTTCATCAAGTCGCAATGAAGACATATGCCAACAAATTTTTCATGCAAGACTATTGAAAATATTAAACTGTAATGAAAGCAAAAGCTGACGCCTGTTTTTATGGTGTCGCTGCCTATGCCTAAAAGAAACTCCCAAGTGATGGTACGCTGAACCGCTTGGGAGTCCATCATGTTTATCGCGTTGAAATGGGATGAATAACATGATATTTTTATATTGTCTTTCCGGAAGTTGGCGGATTGTGAAGGGGTGACGCCAATGCGTATGAAAAAAGCATATGTGATTATCTCGGTTATTGTTGCCATTTCTTTGATATTGTCTATGATTGTGCCGTTCCTGCCATAAGGGGATAAAGTATGGACAATGGATAAAAAAATTAATGTGAACGGCGATTCGATACACGGGCATGAAGATTGAGCTTCTGATCTAGAAGTTGGCTGATTTCCACAACTTCCGGATGGCATAAACTGTTCTTTTCTTTGGCGATTTTATACATAGATTCGCGGAGTTGTGTGATTTCTTGTTGCAGATTTTCCAATTGATAGACAAAGTCTGTGTTCGGGGTATTTTCCATATACGAGGAAAGCATCTGAATTCCTCCTTCCGTATCTTGGCTTAAGCAACGCACATTCCTTGATGATTCCTAAAATTAGTTTGTGGATTTTTGTTTGCTTTTTGTTTTTTAATATATAGTGTTTACCGCTGGACTATGCTTGTATAAGGTAAAATTAACAGGAGAAAATAAACGAATGAGTATGCTGAAAAGTAGGAAAATTTTTGTTATGGACGTGGCGGAAACGGCGCTTGAGATGGGCATGCGTTATTTAGCATCTAGCCTTGGCCGGGAAAATATCCGCTATGCACAATTGGATGGATGAGGTGACATGATGGCAAGAGTGGATTTGCATTCTCATACAGTAGCGTCTGACGGAACATTCACAGTACGCGAGGTAATAGAGCGGGCGAAGCAAAAAGGACTTTGCGCTCTTGGCATTACCGATCACGATACGGTTGCAGCTTTACCGGAAGCGTTGGAGGAAGGAAAACGCCTTGGAGTGGAAATCGTACCAGGTGTTGAAATCAGTTCTGTAGATGAAGGGAAGGATGTGCATGTGCTTGGATATTATATTAACATTCATGACGAGAAGTTTCTTTCCTATCTCGAAGAGCTGCGCCAGGTACGGAGCAGGCGTAATCGGATGATCATTGCGAAGCTGAATGAACTAGGCATTGATATTACGGTAGAAGAAGTAGAAAGCCGCAAGAAAGAACAAGAGGGGAACATAGGGCGGCCACATATTGCCGAAGTATTGATGGAGAAAGGAATTGTGGCATCCATGGGAGAAGCGTTTGATAAATATCTTGGTTTTTCTGGCGCTGCGTATGTGAACCCGCCGCGTATTTCACCGGAGGAAGCGATTGACTTGATTAAGGATGCGGGCGGAGTAGCTGTGCTCGCTCATCCTGGCCTGTATGATAAGCCAGATATGGTAAGACGGCTGATCGGCCATGGTTTACAGGGGATTGAAATTCACCATCCGGATAACGATGAAGCGGATCGACGTCTATACGGGGAAATGGCGGATGAATACGGTTTGGTAAAGACAGCAGGCTCAGACTTTCACGGCATGCGGAACGCTCTTATATTTCATGCCGATTTAGGAACATGCACGACCACCCTGGACACCGTGCGCTATCTGCGTGAATTAAGCAAAAGCTGGTAAAAACATAAAAATCACGAAAGAGACATGTTCGTCAGCATTCCTTTTTGTTACATGGATTTAATCATTGCGATGTGTTCAATCCCCGCTTCCATAAACGTCTCCCCGTGTGCCTTATAGCCAAGGCGTTCATAAAACGGCTTGGCATGTACCTGCGCGTTCAATTTTAAGGTATGATAACCGCTTGCTTTCGCTTCAGCTTCTAGTTTCTCCATGAGCAAACGTCCGAGTCCGCTTCTGCGGCAGGAAGAAACGATAGCCACCCGTTCGATTTTACCGATCCCCTCGCCATAAGGACGTAACCTTCCCGTACCGACGGCATTTCCATTCTCATCAAGTGCCAGGACGTGCAGTGTATCAGCACTTTGATGGTCATACTCGTCCCATTCTATTTCTTCTGGCACATTCTGCTCTTCAATAAATACTTGGCGTCTAACAGCAAGAGCTTGCTGTTTCTCGGTTTCATTATGTACACACTTCACAGTATATATTGACATTATTTATCAGCTCCTTTTTTCTTTTTCTGTAAAGTAACATTGATTCTCTGTATATTTTTTATGATGATGGAAACCCTTATACATATTGAAAAAAGGGGGGGTTTTTTGGCTATTTTTTATATTGTTATTTTGTCTTTACTTTCCCTTTTCTTGCTTTTTGGTGCGAGTTATCTGGTGGTGGTCGTGCTAAACAAAATCAATCCGCCGCGTGCGGATTGGAAAGCGGAATATAGGCTTGCGTCTAAAGACAAAGAACCGGAGGATTAAGGCGAGAATCGGCCTTAAGCGCCGGTTTTTTTATGTTATTAAGAAAGGATATGTTATTTTACAGTATAAAGCAACATATATTTTCTTTTCATGAGTAAATGAGGAAACATTCACGCGTTTTGCTATTGGCAAAGAAACCAAGAAGAACATATATATAATTATATCTTTTTTCTTTAATATTTGTTATAGCCAGAATATTACCATCGTTACGGATCGGTTGTGATATGATGAAATTATATCTTTTTTTTACTTGTAGCGTTATTGGTTTGGGGAAGGAGATAAAAAATGAAAAGACAAGTACACAGCAAAGAAGTAAAAAATGCAGCATTGCAGCGTCTTGCTGAGAGAGGGGTTACCGTTGAAGATATCGCGGAAATCGTTTATTTGATGCAGGCACCGTACAATGTGAATCTAAAAATGAATGTTTGCATTGAGAGTGTACGGGCGGTGCTGGAAAAAAGAGAAATTCAGCATGCTATTCTCGTAGGCACCGAATTGGATATTCTCGCTGAAAAGAAAATGTTATCCGAGCCGTTGCAATCGATTATAGAAGCTGATGAAGGGCTATTCGGTTGCGATGAAACATTGGCGCTCGGTTCTGTATTCGGTTATGGAAGCATTGCTGTCACCACTTTTGGTCATCTTGACAAGCAAAAAGTGGGGGTTATCAAACGGTTGGACACGAAGCGAGGGAATGGGATTCATACGTTCCTGGATGATTTGGTGGCGAGCATTGCGGCTTCCGCTTCAAGCCGACTGGCCCATCGCTTGCGCGACGAGGAAGAAGTGGAACGTGATCGACAGTTGAACGCTCAACCTAATAATGAACAGGGGAGCTAAGCTTTTATATTTTTAACCTGTATCTATTGTGGAGAAAGAGTTCTGGAGTAACCGGAACTTGTTTTTTGGCGTATGAGAAAGGATATGTTGTTTTACAGTGATAAAGCAACATATCCTTTTTTTTTGTGAGCAAACAGGAGAACACTCGTAAGGTGTGTGCCAAACGTAGCTTTTTCTATGTGGAGTGTACGGGACAGAGAGAATCGGAAAGACACGCTAGAAGGAAATGGATATGTGTTTATGCAGAAAGTTTCCCTTAGGAAAAAAAGTTTGATCAACGAAAAATATTTTTATATAATTGCTATTGAATATACATTACGCGAATAATGGAAAGGAGTTTTATGGATGTTTTTCTTGCCGGATTTGCCGTATGCATACGATGAACTTGAGCCTTATATTGACGCTCGAACTTTGGAAATTCATCACAGTAAGCATCATGCAAATTATGTGAACCAATTAAATGTTGCTTTAGAAGGACAACATGAATTGGCTGATAAGTCAATAGAGTGGCTATTAAGCAATTTAGAGCATATTCCAGAATCTATTAGAACGGCTGTCCGTAATAATGGTGGCGGACATTATAATCATTCTTTATTTTGGTCGGTGATGAGTCCAACTGGAGGAGGAGAACCAATCGGGGAGCTCGCCGAGGCGATTGCTGCTTGTTTTGGCAATTTTAAAAATATGAAAGAAATGGTATCCCAAGCTGCGATTCGCCATTTTGGCAGCGGATATGGCTGGCTTGTTTTTGATAACGGGAAGTTGGAAGTTATGAGTACATCTAACCAGGATACTCCTCTTGCGGAAGGAAAAATCCCGCTTATGGTCATTGATGTGTGGGAGCATGCTTATTACTTGAAGTATCAAAATAAGCGTCCTGATTTTGTTTCTGCTTGGTGGAATGTGGTGAATTGGAGAGAAGTAGAAAAACGTTATCAAGAAGCAAAAGAAAGAATGAGCGTATAAAAAAATTTACTTATAGAAAAAAAGTTGCATTAGGTAAAAATATAAGTTATAATTTTATTGTAAAAATATTACATCCTTTTTGGTTGTGGATATGTTTCTGCATTCGGCTGCCGATATACTCAGGCAGCCTGATTTTTTGCATAAATATTTTTTATATTGTTCTTTTATCTTTATCCCGGAAAGTGATGAGCGAAAAGAAATGGAAGATGGGACAAAAGAAAAACAAAACAAAAAGACAAATGACGCGTATAAATATAGTAGGCGAAGAATCGGGAAAGAGGTTGAAGAATGAAACGCAAAGCAATAGTCCTGCTATTATCGCTACTTGCTTCCAGCGTAACGGCTGCGGCTTCAAGCAATGTATATCTCGGAAAATATCCGATTGTGCCTGTTGAAATAAACGGCAACAAGCTTCAAGAAAGCACCCCGTCTTTTTCTGTAAACGGCACCACAGTTGTTCCGCTACAGACGATCGCTGAACAGCTAGGCGCTTTCGTTATGAAAGATGAAGAAAGCGGAAAGACGACGGTAGTCAAGCCAAATATTAATATGATTGTGGCGGCATCCATCGATGAGAAGCGACAACGGAATTATACCATCGAGTCCCCGTTTATGATCGTGTCCAAAGGAAGCAAAGCCTCATTTGATATTTTTGTTGATGTGGACAATGCTCCAAAATCGGACTCCCTCGTATTCAAGCTTGTCATTCGTAACCCTTCCGGTGCCGAAGAGTACGTTAGTTATCCCCAGAGTTATTCAACCGTCCGGAATGGCACCGCTTTTTTATATACGCATAATGTAAAAGAGATGCAGTTTAAAGAGGCTGGTGACTATAAGGTTCAGATGATTATGAAGCTGGGTAACAGCGGTGATTACCAGGTCGTTGGCGAAAACATCATTCATTCGCGATAGCATTTTGACTTATCCCTGTATTTATATTTATGTAAAAAAGTGATATAATCAGGATATACTACAGGGTAGCGTTGTAAACTGCATATATTTTATTAAAGAAAGGAACGAGAGCAGCGGATGAAAGCGAAGCCTAAAAGGCGCACCTCTAAGCTTGATGTAGAGGGACCGAATATACGTGTCGCATGGAATGATACACAGTCGCTCACGGCATCTTGGGAAATTGATGAACGTCAGAAGGAGGCTATTGAGCAGCGGTTTGCGATTCCGGTTTCTGAATTGCCGTTTGTACTTCGGCTGTATGACGTAACAGACCGGATGATCAAAAATGATGGCCTTGACTCGTATGTTGATTTTGATATCAACGTGCAGGCGTCAAATTGGCTTTTGTACGGAATCGAATCCACCCGTCAGTATTGTGTAGAATTAGGGGTGCGCATGGTTGACGGTCGGTACTATTCGCTGAAACGATCCGATCGGATCCTTCCCTATGCAGGGTAAAAAAGGGCAGATGCATCTGCCCTTTTTTACGCATGTGTTGATCGCTGTTATTTACGCGGGTTGAAGTACATGATGCGACCATTAAACAGGTGCAGTTCGGCTTTGTACTCTTTGGCCAAATATTTGCAAAATTCGTTAGCTTTTCCTTTATCCCCGTGTGTAGATTGTTCGGTCAGCGTTACCTGTATATAGTGTTCTTCGTTAGGATTGGTCTGTCCTTCGCTTTTCAGGTCCGGTTGTATGGCGTGCTTTTCCGTCTGGCGTGAACCAACGCCGATCAGAATATAACGATACAGCTTTTCGTCCGTGCCTTTTAAGTAAAACCATTGATCGCTTGCTTCCGGCTTTTGTTCGATCGTATACGGAAACGCAGAGTTCTGGTACTCCCATCCCAGCTGTTCCCCTGTCTTTGTTGTCATTTCGATATAACGTTGCAGTTTCTGTTTTACATCATCAAGAGTGACTTGCTTTGTAGTTGACCCTTCAACAAATTTTATGTAGGCGCTTCTGCTCATATATCCTCACTCCCACCCCGGGTTCTTATGATATCTTACCTTGAGTTTAGCACCGTACCCAATCTTTGACAACCGAAAACCGGATGAATTTCTATACATCTTTGCCGATTCTATTGTTGACTAAATTTTTAGAAAAATATACTATTGTATAGTAGATAAAATAATTTTCGATATATTTTCATGTTGTGGAGGGGGAAGGAGAGGCTAATTATGGATTACCACAACCAATCACAGGATTTGCATGAAGTACTTAACACATTGCGCGCTATTGCCGTCATCAATAAAGAGGATTGGGAAACAGCCGCAAGAAGTCTGGGGCTTGATTCGGCTGTCCAGCTTAATATTTTATGGATTGTGTATTGTTACGAAGGAGTACGTGTCACCCAGATTGCGGAATGGACGTTCTGGCATCCGTCCTCTGTTGTCATTCATGTGAAAAAGATGATGGAGAAGGGACTCGTCACAATTGAGAAGAGTGACAAAGATGGCCGCGTAGTCAATGTGTACTTGACTGAAAAAGGAAAGGGAATTATCGAAAAAAGTAAAGTACAGGCCCCGGAAGTGTTTCGCATTACACGGGCGCTTGAAAGCCTAGAGGAACGCTATGGTCGTAATGTGTCTGCACTCTTTTTCGAATGTTTGGACTTTTTAGCAGAAGAGCTTCATGGTTCAGAAAAAATTCACTGGTTGCGCGAAAGTGAAGACAAGATGCGTCGCATGGCTACCATGTAATGACAAAGGAGCGGAAAAGGCCGCTCCTTCATTTTTGAATCGGAAAAATGCTGATTTTCCGTTCGATTGTTTTGCCTTCTTCGTTTATGATAACAATTGTGATGGTTGTGTTTTCGCCGATGCTCTTCCGGCCGATGCGGAACAGTAAGCTTTCATTCGCTACCGAATGGGGAGCTACTTTTATTTCTGTAGGCAGTATGACATCCCAGTTTTCTGGAATGTTTTTGTATTTCAGCTTATAAGTGGCTGGTTTGTCGCGCAGATTTTCTACCTGCAGATTATACGTATAAATGATATGGTTTTCAGAGGGGACACCTTGCAAGTTTTTGTCAATACTTACGGTGAATCCCGTGCTTGTGAAGATGGCGAACAGCAAAATGGACACCATGACAGCCATAAGAACGGTAAGCACCAAGCCTGTGCCGCGGAACATATTTTTGATCCCGCCGGTTCGCGAATTTTTATCGGACAGAATCATTTGCAGCATCCCGTATGGGCAGGCGTTGCGACAGAACACGTGGCGCAGGCGGTTAACCATAATAAAAAAGAAGATTGTTGTTAGAACGTATGCCCAGAACGCCCATGCTCCTGTATCAAGAGAAGTGATTTCGCGAAATAAGTCTTTTGGATTGTAAAAATAGGCGATCATGCTAAAAGCGATGATTGGAGCGAATACGAGTGACAAACCGATATCGAGAACGGTGCGCAGTGCCGGATGATTGCGCAACGTTCTAGAATGAGTGATTTTTGTTAAGTATTTGGAAAACGTGTTGTGTGGACACAGCCAACCACAGAATTGGCGGCCGAACCACTGCGAGATGGAGACGAAGGTAAAAACAAGCACCAGAACAGTTAATAAGAGAATGTATCCTTCATTGAAGGAAAAGCTTTTTGTAAGCACATAAAAGTGCAGATGCGTTACATCAATCCGGAATATGTCCAGCAACGGTACAATAAAGAATAAAATAAGGATCGTAACTTGCATGAATGCGCGCTTACTCATTGCCTACACTCCTTTATATTCTCTTCCTGAATTCTTTATAGAGCAATAGAGTTGCACTTACTGAAATTTTCACATAGGAACTTTTGAAAAGAAAGTGAATAATTTATGACCTTTGCCCTTGGAAGGTACAGATTTACTATTTTTTAAATCAGAATTGTCAAATTATTGTTTTTGCAGTAAAATATGATTAATGACAAATTCAAGCAAATTACAAGGAGGGTTTCTGAAAATGTTCGAGCGCCTATACGAGACGTCAGAGACGACAAAAGCGAATTTTGTGGGCTTTGCATCTGAGAAGTCCCGCTACGATTTTGGGCTTATTTACACGAATCAATTTTTTGGAAAGCCTCTGGTGATTTGCATGCAGACGGGGCGTTCTTCACTGCTCTGTGCCGAAGATGCGCGAAACATCGAGGTATTGAAAGATAAGTTTGCGATTAAGGACGACGAGGAAGCGATGGAACTTTCCTTGTTTTTGCAGGGACATCTTCCAGATACAGACCATGCCTTGCCTCAGTACTAGTATTTAATGACAAGATTAAATGTAAACGCATACGTAAAAGCAAGCCTTCAGGAAATGTCTGGAGGCTTTTTAAGTAGCGAGGAAAGTGTATATGACTCTAAATCGATAAAGTGATATATGCTTTTCTTCCTACTGTTGCAGAGAAAAACTTGCGAGGCACTTGCCCGCGAGTTTTTTATTTTTGTACAAATATTTGTTTGAAAAATAGGTGCGCCTTTTAATTAAAAAACGATTGACACAATTAGTATGTCATATTATATTAATAATACAACATATTGTACGTTTATTTAGTGATTATACATCATTAAAAGCGCGTATTTACTAAATGGAGGGTGAGATTTATGGGGACAATCGTATGCCAACATTGCGAACAAATTATTGAACACTATGAGCATGAGAAGGTGGAAGTGCTGTACACATCCTGCGGTAACTGTCCGACTTGTGATGAGGAGAAATAATAAGCGTAAAAAACCCCCGCGGTTCTTGCGGGGGTTTTCGTATATGATACCGAGTTTTTATTTTATGGCTTGTGCCCGTTTAATGACTTTAACAGTCTGAATTGATTCGTCTTCCGGTCCCTGCACCGGCAGGCCAGCTTCCAGGTTTTCAAGTATATAGTCAATATTATCTTGTGTCATGATTTCTCCTGGAAGCACAATTGGAATACCTGGCGGATATACCATAATAAACTCAGCCATAATGCGTCCTGCCGCTTCACGAAGAGGAATCATTTCTGTTTCCGCATAGAACGCTTCCCTTGGTGACAGCGATAGTGCTGGAATGTTTGGCAGATGCACGGGGAGTGGTTGGATAGAATCTTTGCCGAGCTGAATGCGCGCCAGTTCGCGGAGCGCCTGTACAAGTGTTGTTACGGTCAAGATCGAATCACCTGGCGTAATGATACACAAAATGTTATACAGGTCGCTTAGCTCGACCTCAATGTTATACTTCTCGCGTAACCACACTTCTACTTGGTGTCCTGTTAGCCCAATTCCGCGCACCTGAATAATAAGCTTTGAAGGGTCCATGTCATATGTCGCTTCGCTGCCGAGAATTTCTTTGCCCACACAGTACAAGCCTGGAATTTCGTTGATTTCTTCCCGTGCGTACGCTGCCAGCTCAAGCACATGGTCTATCATCTCTTTGCCGTGCTCTACCAGTTGTCGGCGTGCCGCGTCAAGCGATGCGAGCAACAGATAAGAAGTGGATGTTGTCGTCAGCATACTGATTACGGATTTTACGCGGTTTGCGGATACGCGGCCTTCTTTCACATTCAAAATTGAGCTTTGCGTCATTGAACCGCCCAGCTTGTGCACGCTTGTGGCTGCCATATCAGCGCCTGCCTGCATTGCCGACAACGGTAGAGCATTATGGAAATGAATATGCACGCCATGCGCTTCATCTACAAGCACAGGAATGTCGTATTCGTGCACCAGATCCACGATTTCCTTCAGGTTGGCGGCAATGCCGAAATAAGTCGGGTTAATGACAAGTACCGCCTTGGCTGTCGGGTGTTGCTCCAATGCCTTGCGTACAGATTCGGTTGTAATGCCGTGCGCAATTCCTAAGTTTGTATCCATAACGGGGTGCACGAAAATCGGAATCGCGCCTGCGAAAATAATGGCAGACAATACGGACTTATGCACATTGCGCGGAACGATGATTTTGTCACCCGGTCCCACGACAGACATAATCATCGTCATAATGGCACCGCTCGTTCCTTGCACGGAAAAAAACGTATAGTCGGCGCCGAATGCTTCTGCCGCCAGTTCCTGCGCTTCTTTAATCATCCCTTTTGGATGATGGAGATCATCGAGCGGGGCGATATTGATTAAGTCGATCGATAGTGCATTCTTTCCGATAAAATCGCGGAACTCAGGAAGCATACCGCTTCCTTTTTTATGGCCCGGAATGTGAAACTGGATTGGATTGCGCCGGGCGTGTTCCAGGAGCCCCGTAAACAGGGGAGTTTTTGATTGATCCATAGAGCATTCCCCATTTCTGTATGTGATGTCGCCTTACGCGGTATAATCATTCATTACATTGCAAACAAATTAGAGTATATCAAAATGCATTTCTAATTTAAATCTTTCTTTGTTAAGGGGAACTGATTTCCATCTATTTTTTTATTTTTAATTGTTCTTAAAAATCAGAAAGGATTTTTAGAAGCTGAACGCGAATACAATCATATACAATTGTGTTGAAGGAGTGGGGAAAGGTATGAAAACACGCATAACAGAGATTTTCGGCATTAAATACCCTATTGTGCAAGGCGGGCTTGCATATCTGGCGTATGCTGAATTGGCAGCGGCTGTTTCCAACGCCGGCGGTTTGGGGCAGATTACGGCTATGACGTTAGGTACGGCGGAGAAATTGCGCGAAGAAATTCGGAAAGTACGCACGATGACCAATAAGTCCTTTGGGGTGAATTTCGCTATTGGACAGCATGGTAGACCGTATGAAGAATTGCTGGAAGTGGCGATCGAGGAAAAAGTTCCGGCCATCTCTGTGACTGGCGGGAACCCAAAGCCGATTTTTGAGCGGCTGCAAGGAAAAGATATTCGTACACTCGTGCTGGTGGCTGGGGTACGGCAGGCGCAAAAAGCGGAAGAATTGGGCGCGGACGCGGTGATGGCAGTCGGTCAGGAGGGCGGAGGCCATCTCGGACGTGACGATATCGGGACAATGGTACTTATCCCCCGTGTGGTAGAATCGGTTTCGATTCCAGTACTTGCAAGCGGCGGTATTGGTGACGGACGCGGACTGCTGGCAGCGCTTGCGCTAGGGGCAGAAGGAATTGAGATGGGAACGCGATTTATCGCTACTCAGGAGTGTATTCATGCGAGTGAAGCGTATAAGCAAGCCATTCTCACCAGCAAGGAAACCGATACAGTTATCATTAAGCGTACGCTTGGCGCTCCGGGCCGCGTATTGAAGACGCCGCATGCGCTCAACATTGTTGCACGCGAGCAGGAAGGAGCGACGTATGAAGATTTGAAGGATATGATTAGCGGCAAAGCAAACCGTGAGTATATTTACAACGGAAACGAAGAGGCTGGATATGGTTGGGCAGGACAAGTGATCGGGCTGATCCACAGTATTCCGACGGTTCAGGAGTTATTCGATGAGATCATTTCCCAGGCGGAGGAAGGCCGCAAGCGGCTGGAGATGATTTTCGGAGCCAAGGTACATCGCTAATAAGGATTATTTAAAAACAAGGCCATCCTCTCCTTCTTTCTTTTGACTTGATTGTCTTTTTCATCCACGAAGCCAATTCGTTCTTCAAGCGGAGCGCACAAAACATCCGGATATCTCGAAAGGAAGACAACAGAGTGCTTTTCTCGCTTTCCGAACGGCTTTGTTAGAGTGAGGCAAAATCGCCGGAGAAGAGAAGGAGAGGAATGGATTCAGGTATGAACATCATAAAACGTCGATAAGCTGAACGGCTAAGCTTGTACGTAGTCAGTAGCCTTTTCAGTTACCGGAAAGCTTTGTGTTGAAGGTAAGCGTCCGCCCGCTTCCTTTGCCAAGCGGTAGAGAGGAAGCAGCGTACGGAACGTGTTTTCCACTGTTTTCATTAATTCGTTTCCTGACATGACGATTGCTTTTTCGCGGTCGATGGTAATGCCGCAGAGAATTTCTGATTTCTTGTTCTTTTTTAATTTATGTATCATTTCTTGTGCTTTGTCTTCATCCATTTGACTGTGTTGAAATACGTCTGGCTTCGTATGATCAAATGACCAAACGAACGATTTGGGGATGTTTTTTTCAATGGTTGTCCATTCTTTTTCCAAGCGTTCGGCAAACGCTGGCTTTATCGGGCATTCGTAGATGATGGCGAACCAGATGAACATATGGCTTTCCCAAAGTCCTACTTGGAAGTGCGGTAGCATTTTGTAGCCGCGTTTGTTCGCCGCCCATGCGACCCATGTGTCGTTTGGAGGATGTACGGTACGCCTTGCGTGTTTGGCGACATGGTAAAACATCTCATCTTTTGTTTCTGCTGATAAAAACAAAGCTATTTCTTTTCCTAATTCCTCTAGTTTTGGGCGAATTGTAGCTCTCAGCGCTTTCATACGCGCATCGAGCCCTGGAACAGCAAATACGGCAAAATCCTGCTCAGTGAAGCTGTGCATATTCGGGTTCCTCCTCGTCAAAATCTGTTCTCATCGTACCATGCGATGCATAAAATGTGAACACAGGCTGCCTGTATGCTTTTCTCTTGTCGTAGTGAAGTCGATTGTTGCAGACAAGCTAGATTGGTAATAGAAACACATTGCTTTTGTTTGATGAATATAGTACAATAAACATAATAAATTAAATATTTTGAAAATTCTACGAATGGAGGGGTAGTTGTGCACACATTTGAACAGATTGAGTACAGCGACGTAGCTTTATGGTTTAACGAAGAGCAGATACACGAACTTGTGGCACATATCGTCGAAGCAGGTATGAGCATCGCATGGAAAGAAACGAAGAAATACTTTACCCTCTCCGTCCGGACAGAACATAAAACTCATTGGTTAACGTTTCGTAAGGTGGGCGCGCGCTATCGTTTGCGCGATCGCCATTATAATATTTCCGATCCGCGCTTTGAAAAGATTTTGCAGTATTTTATTGAACAGGTGAAAGGGCATGCGGTAGTGAAAATCTTCTTCGGAGGACAGCTTGTCATTCAAAAAATTCGCTATGGAGAAGCGGAACAAATTATAAAAATTTCCGGTGCTTCTAAAGAGGTTATTTTCGAGAAGGAGTGTTCTGTCTCGATGGAAGAAGTAATGGCAGTGCTTTGTCGGCGCGATGCTGAAGAAAGGATTCCGGTGCTGACGCTTGAAATTGACTATGAATTGGCGGTGCTGCATGAAGCGATGGAAGCGGGAGATGAAGAGACGATTGCAGCTTGCAAGCAAAAGCTCAGCAAGCTTCATCAGGAAATGGTGATGCTAGAAGTATAATTGTAAAGGAAAGCAGGAAATAGTTTTTCCATGGAGAAATAAGTAAAGCATACTTCACCCGGAGTATGCTTTTTTGCATTTTGGATATCGCATACTAACAGAGAAGACATTTTGACTTGCGGAGGGTAGAGCATGAAAGTAAAAATCTCAAAAGAAACAATTTCTTCCATCGCTACGGATTGTTTGATTGTGACATATTGTGAGGATCAAGACACGGTGAAGGGATACGCGAAAATTGTCGACACCGCGCTTGAACACCGTATTTCGCTACTGATTGCGGAAAAAGAAATCCGTGGAACCTTCGGGGAAGTAACATTGCTGCATAACTGGGGCAAGATTCCGGCCAAGCGGACGCTTGTCCTTGGTTTGGGTAAAGAAAAGGAATTAACAGTGGCTAAAGTGCGCGACGCGATTGGAATCGCTGCCCGTTACGCCCAGAAGCGCGGAGTTAAAAACATTACATTTGGTGTATCGAATTATTATGTCGAGAAGCAACTCTGGAATGCAGTCGATATTGTGCAAAATGTTGTGGAAGGCGTTGCGCTTGGAACGTACACCTTCGCAGGTTATAAAAAGCGTGAGGAGCAGCCTTTCGTTATCGAAGAGTTTATCTTAGGAGTAGACGAAAAGATGGAACAAAGCGCGATCCAAGCTGGACTCGACAGGGCGGACGTCGCGGCGTATGCGACGAATCTGGCGCGTGATTTGGTAAATGAGCCAGGAAATAAAATGACGCCAGCAATCTTAGCGGAGCGTGCGCGCGAAGTGGCACATCGTCGAAATTTAGAAATTAAAGTGCTGGATCGAGAAGAGTTAGAAGAGCTTGGCATGGGTGCATTGCTGGCTGTTGGTCAAGCGAGCGCCAACGCGCCTAAAATGATTGTCATGAAATATTATGGGGCGGCTGACAGCAAAGAAGTGCTCGGATACGTAGGCAAAGGTGTCACATTTGATACTGGCGGCATTCAGGTAAAACCTGATGAAGGTATGGGTGAGATGAAAACTGATATGGCGGGAGCCGCAGCTGTTATCGCCGCGATGGATGCCATTGGTGCGCTACAGCCGCATGTCAATGTAATCGCGGTGATTCCCGCATGCGAAAATATGATTTCGGGCAACAATCTGAAGCCGGCGGATGTTATCACTTCCTTTTCCGGCAAAACCATTGAGGTCGTGCATACCGATGCGGAAGGCAGACTCATTCTGGCAGATGGGGTTGCATACGCCAAGCATCTTGGCGCAACTAAACTTGTTGATGTGGCAACGCTTACCGGCTCCGTCATTTCCGCGCTTGGGCATGTCGCAACCGGCATGATCACCAATAATGAACAATGGCTTGAAGAAGTAAAGGCAGCAGCGCGCATTGCAGGCGAAAAAATGTGGCAGTTACCGAACTTTGAAGAATATCAGGAATATATCCAGAGCGAAATTGCTGATATTAAGAATGATGCGGGACGTCCAGCCGGTTGTATCCAAGGCGGCATTTTTATCGGCGCGTTTGCTGGAGATACGCCTTGGGTGCATCTTGACATTGCAGGTACAGCTACAACCGACAAGGACAGAGGTCACAATCCGACAGGAGCAACCGGCGTAGCGGTGCGCACGCTCATTCAACTGGCTATCCGCTTTGGCGGAAAATAAAGACCATAAGAAAAAAGCTTTTTCCTTTATTTAGGAGAAAGCTTTTTTCTTATGTTTCGGACAAGCTAGGTTTATTTTTGTCCGGTAAAATTGGCATAATTATTTAAATGTCGGTGATTCGGTGTAGTCATGAGGCTTTCCCTGATATAAAATAAACACGTTGTGGATTTTTTGTAGTGAAAGGATGGTATAGCCGTGGAGGTATGGTTCACGAAAGAGATCGCCATGGGCATCGTCGGTCTTTTTCTTATTATGTTCCTTCTCCTTTTCATCTGGAACATTGTACTTAGCGTAAAATTTGGACGGTTACAGAAACGGTTCCGGAGGATGGCGCAAGGCAGTTCCAAAGAAAATTTGGAGCAGATGTTAGAGAAACTGTTCGATCGTATGGAAACTCTGGAGAATTCTCAGCGGGCGGTTGAACAGTTGACAGAGAGTATGCGGGCGCGTATCCGGGAACAAAAAGGCCGGCTTGGCATTCTTCGGTTTTCTGCATTTGAAAACGAAGGAAGCGACTTAAGCTTTTCTTTCGCGCTTGTGGATGAAAATAACAACGGAATGGTCATGACAAGCATTTATGGGCGTCATGAATCCCGGGTATATGCGAAACCGGTTGAGAACGGGGCTTCATTGTACGCATTGTCCGAAGAAGAAAAGCAGGCGCTTGCGCTGGCGATAAAAAATGGGGCTAAAGACGAATAAAAAAGTATTGCATGTTTGCTTCAACCGTGTTATGTTATTTCTCGTTAAGAAAATTTGTGATTAGGAACCAGGATTCACTTAAAGGGTGGGAATGTTCATCGCTCACTCGCCCCCGTGGTGAATGACGTAGGTCCTAGAGATGTTTACAATACTCATCCTAGGAAGGGGGAGCTGGAAGATGGAATACTCAACTTTCGGCAGACACATTGCAATTGATGTTTGGGGAGTGGATTTTGAGCGTTTGAATAACGCCGAATTCCTAAAAAACCATATGGTAGAAGCGGCAGAAGCTTGCGGCGCGACCGTGTTGTCGGTGCAGGCGAAACAGTTTGAACCGCAGGGCGCGACTGTACTTGTTATGCTTTCGGAAAGCCATCTTTCGATTCATACCTATCCTGAAAAAGGCTTTGCTGCCCTAGACTGCTACACTTGCGGTGAAACAGTGGATCCGCAGATTGCTATTGATTACATGGTTTCTATTTTAAAACCGGAAAAATACTATGTGAAAAAGTTAGTTCGCGGTATGGGTGAAATGGAAATTGTAACGCCAAAAGTGAACCCGAACTACATTCATGCGTAAAAAGAGAGGTGTTTACACCTCTCTTTTTTGTATCTATGCTTTTCAGCAGTTGTTTTTTGCTGGCAGGCTGGTTTAAGATGAGAACATATATAAGTTTTCATAGGCGGGAGATATATGAAATATCCAGAATTTTTTCTTATTTTTGTATTGACGGCGGTTACATATGAACTCGGTTTCGCACAAAAGCTGCCGATTCTTAAAAAAGCGATCATTTATGTATTGCTTCTTGTTGGCGCGTTTCCGCTGACAATTTTAAACGCTATAGGATTGTCGATGATTCCAGCGTTGTGCGTGGCTGTCGCCGTGCTTGCTATCGTTCGTATTCGCAGGAAAGTCGCGAAGTCGTGGCGCGAAAAAGAATATAAGGGGTGATAGTATGCTGTGGTTAACTCCTGTTTCCTTGACACCGGACGATAAGTATTGAAAGATGAGGCGCGGAAGTTGCTGGCGGTTGTTTTCGGTATTTCCGGGCCGGTGGCCGAACGGATGTCTTACTGGCTTGAACGGGGCGATTACGTCATTCTTATAAAAGAATAGAGGGAAAGGAGAGAGTGCGATGAAGCGGTTGGAAAATGCTTTGTTTGACTATTTGCAGATAAAGGTCGTTTCCGATGCCCGGCCTGAGGATAATGCGGCAAAGAAAACAAGTGATTTTTTCTATTCCATCCTTAAGGAAGATTATAAACTTGAGGGCTTGGAAATTACAAAAGACGATACGATGTATCATATAAAATATATATCTGACGGTAAAACCAAAACACAGTTTTTCGATAGGGAAGCTGTAGAGCAATTGCTTTCGGCGATTGAAGCGGAGCCGCGTTATGGCCGGTAAGGAGAGGATACCCCTCTCCTTTTTGCTGATTTTATGATTCTCGTACATAATTAGAGTATAGAAAAGAAAGCACAGGTCGAGCAGGGAAGGAGGAAATAGATGAGAGTACGGGATTACATGACGCCCAATCCGATTGTATTGCATAAGGAAGACCCGATTAGCCGGGCGGCGTCGCTACTTTTGGAAAACCGAATTGATGGCCTGCCAGTGGTGGATGAGGCGCATAAACTTATCGGCCTTGTAACAAAATCGCACGTATTCCGAGCGATGAAAAACCATTTGCCTGAGGAAACACCGGTAGGTATACTTATGCAGACTCGGCTCGTCACATTGTATGACGATCAGCAAATTTATGAGGACTGGGATGAAGAATTGGATGCAGGTCGCCTGCCTGTTATTGACCGTTCTGGCACGTTGGTTGGCATTTTGACGCGTACCGACATTTTGCGCGCGTTCGAACACCAGACGCGGAAAACCATATCACAATTAGATGCCATTTTACAATCTACGTATCATGGCATTGTAGCTGTTGATTTAACGGGGCATGTGCTATCCATTAACCAAGCGGCTGAAAGGCTCTTGGGCATTTCGCAAAAAAATATGATCCGCACATCCATTACAGAATTAGTATCTGATAAGACATTGTTGAACCTGCTTCTTTCGCTTGAAAAACAGCATATGGTGCGGCTTGACTACGGCGGACGCAAATTGTTGATTAACCATACTCCGATTGTGACTGATGAGGGAAAAAAAATCGGAATGGCAAGCGTCATGCAGGACATTACAGAGCTTGAAGTGATTTCCCAGGAATTGACTGCCATGCAAAAGTTAAACCGTGAACTAGATACAATTATCGAGTCGTCTCATGATGGAATTGTCGTAACCGACCGGAACGGCGTCATTCGCCATTTTAATCAGGCCTTTAGTCGAATGACAGGCTTGCCGGCGTACGAAGCGATCGGTTGTAAGGAAGAAGAATTAGAGCGGCGAGGAATCATTTCCCAGGCGGTTAGCAGGTTGGTTATCGAAAAGAAAAAAAGGGTAAGCGTGATTCAGCATGCGGCGAACGGTAGCGTGCTTTTATCGACGGGAACGCCGATTTTAGACGATGAAACAGGGGAAATCCTACAGATTGTTATGAATTGTCGAGACTTAAGCCAGCTGAACCGGGTAAAAGCGGAGTTGGAAGAAGCGAAGCAGCTTTCTGAACGATACCATTCCGAGCTGGAAGTATTGCGCGCGCAGCAAATGGAAATCGAAGGAATTATTGCGGAAAGCGAAGAAATGCGTAACATTCTGCAGATGTGTATCCGCATCGCCCCGGTTGATACGTCCATTTTGATTCTCGGAGAATCAGGCGTTGGAAAGGGGGTGCTTGCCAAGCTGATTCATCAGCGGAGCGATCGGGGACGCGGCCCGTTCATTTCCATCAATTGTGGCGCGATTCCTAGCAATTTGTTGGAGTCGGAATTGTTCGGGTACGCATCAGGCGCTTTTACGGGGGCACAGCAGAAAGGTAAGCCCGGCCTCATTGAACTTGCAGATGGAGGCACACTATTTTTGGACGAAATCGGAGACCTGCCACTTGATCTTCAAGTAAAATTGTTGACGGTGTTGCAGGAAAAACATGTTACCCGCATTGGGGATGTGAAGGAAAGGGCCGTCGATTTTCGGTTAATTGCCGCAACAAACGCTAATTTGCTGGAACGAGTACAGACAGGAACGTTTCGGGAAGATTTGTATTACCGGATTAATGTTGTTCCCATCGAAGTGCCGCCGTTGCGTAAGCGACGGGAGGATTTGTTCCCGATGATCCGGTATTTCTTGAACAAGTTTAATGAAAAGCACCATACAAATAAGCGTATTTCCTATGAATCGTTGGAAGTGATGCAAGCGTATTCGTGGCCGGGCAATGTGCGGGAATTAGAAAATATCATCGAGCGCCTGGTGGTAACGACTGTAGACCCGATCATTGAAGTAAAGCATCTTCCAAAATTGATGCTTGGGGCGAATCTTGCCTCGGTCGCTTTTCCGATGGAAGAAAAGCGAGAGGTGGGCATGCATTCAAAGATGGTTCTTCATGCGGCGGATCAGGAGAGTGAAAAAGAGCGTTTGCTTGCATTGTATGAAAAATACCGCAGTACCCGAAAAGTAGCGAAAGTGCTTGGAATTCATCAATCGACAGTCGTTCGCAGGTTGAATAAGTACGGGGTTCAGCAGAAAAAGTGATGCATATGCATCGGTGATGCGAGGATTGATGCAAAAGTTGATGCATATGCATCAATTTTCTAAGAACAAAGTGCGCAAAATGTGCTAAAAAAGCTTGGGGTGGAATTTGGCATTGAATTTGCATTATTATAAAAAGTATAGAGGATGAATAAATAAACTATCGCAAGTTTTACTGGAGAGAACTATATTATATACATTATTATTCAATCAAAAAAGTGTCGCGGTGGGAAACTTATACAATATAAACAATAAAACATAATTAAAGATAAAAAACGGAGAAAGTCACCCCGTCAAGAGAGTGGAGAGTAACCCAAGTGAACGGTATATATCTTGCGATAGTTTATTTTCATCTAAAATCGCATAGGCTCCCCCTGCCTCTAAGCGAGCACTAGTGTAGGAGGGGAGTGACTTTCACCATTTTCAGCGATCATACTGCTTTCCAATTGGCTGTTGAGGATACGTTTCTACGCAGTGTACAATAAAAGTATCCTCATGTCCAAGGAGGTTTTGCTTATGGCAGAAGTTGTGGCGCAATCTTTAAGCCAGGAATTGCTTTCACTGCTTCAGGGTGAGCGGTTTGTCATGCTTTCCACGATCAGCAAACAATCCGGCGCTCCGTATGTAAGCGCAATTTCGTGGGTGTATGCGCCGGAAGTATCTACTATTTTGTTTGCTGTGAACAGCAAATCAGTGATCGTTGAAAACATTCAGCATAATCATCTAGTTACGCTGAGTGTGTTTGCTGAGGGTTCCGTATATTCGATTCATGGGCGCGCGCGGATTAAAGCGGATCGTATGGAAAATGTCCCGCTTAAGCTTACGATGGTGGAGATTACCATTGAGGAAGTGCGTGATGTTATGTTTTATGGCTCGCGTATTGCCATTGAGCCGCGTTATGAGAAGACGTATGATACGCGCGCAGCGGAAAAATTGGATAAACAGGTTATGCAAGCGCTTAAAAATGCCTAGTCGTATGACTAGGCATTTTGTTGTGTGTGCCCGGCATGGGCGTCATCTCTAGGGTTCAAGTCCCGAGTGGCGAAGGCAGTAGTAGCCATTAGCTTGTGGCAAGGGTGTCGACCGTGAGGTCGAATCTGAAGGAAGCCGGCGGCAAACCTCCGGCCTGAGGAACACGAATCTCATATAAGGCCAGCGTTCGTTGGATGAGCCTGCACAACAAGGCGAAGTCCATACTGCCGAAGGCGAGCGAAGGTAAATGAGGCAGGTAGATGGAGGGGAAGATGGCGCTCTTACCCGGGGAGATCTGTCTGATAGGCCGAGTATCCTCGGTAACCTCATTCGCGAGAATGAGTTGAACAGACAGAAGTCAGCAGAGGTCATAGTACATGCCATGTGACGACATGACATGGAAGGGCCGAACATTATGGAGAACGAAAGACCAGGCGTTCGAAGACACGCGATGAAGGCAGACAATCCGTATGGACTTATCCGAAGGAGGATGTGGTGAATTCCACGGGGGACTTCGGAAGGGCAGAGTGTGCCTTCGGCACAAATGGAACCTTTCGCTCACGCAAGGAGTGTACGTTCAATGATGGAACAATTGTTAGCACGGGACAATCTCTTACGTGCCTTGAAACAGGTAGAACGAAATAAAGGAAGTCATGGTGTGGACGGTATGTCCGTAAAATCCCTACGTAGATATATCATGGACCACTGGCATGACATTCGTCGTTCCATTGAGGCGGGAACTTATGAACCGAGGCCTGTCCGTCGCGTCGAAATCCCGAAGCCGAACGGAGGAGTCCGACAGTTAGGTATCCCTACCGTGCTCGACCGTTTCATCCAACAGGTAATTGCACAGATACTTACCCCTGTGTTTGACCCTTATTTTTCCGAACATAGTTATGGATTCCGCCCCTCACGGCGCGGACATGACGCGGTACGAAAAGCAAAGCAATACATTCAGCAAGGCTATCGATGGGTAGTTGACCTTGAACTTGAAAAGTTCTTTGACCGTGTCCATCATGACCGACTGATGGCAAGAATCGCGGAGAAAATAGAAGATAAGAAGCTTCTCCTGCTTATCCGTCGTTTCCTCCAATCTGGCATTATGGTGAACGGTGTAGTTCTTAATCCTACAGAGGGAACACCGCAAGGTGGCCCACTGAGTCCGCTTCTCTCCAATATTGTATTGGATGAATTGGATAAAGAACTTGAAAAGCGGGGACATAAATTTGTTCGCTACGCGGATGACTGTAATATCTACGTACGAACCCACAAAGCAGGTGAACGGGTGAAACAGTCTGTCACTGCCTTTATCAAAGGGAAGCTAAAATTGAAGGTCAATCAAGAAAAGAGTGCTGTTGACCGACCATGGAAACGCAAGTTTCTCGGTTTCAGTTTTACTTCTCTCCTTGAACCAAAGATTCGCATTGCAAAACAGTCACTACAGCGGGTGAAGCAGAAAATCCGTCAGATTACATCTCGACGCATGGGTGCGCAGGCGACTGCGTATGTGTTTGTGGAAAGAGTGGAAACTTCCCCGAACAAAAGTGAAAAGGCTTCTCGCTTTAGGCGTGCCTAGAGGAAAAGCCTATGAGTGGGGAAATTCCCGTAAGGGATACTGGCGTATCGCCAAAAGCCCTGTTTTACATCGGACTCTTGATAAACGATTCTTCGAATCGTATCAACTTAAGAGTCTAAAAGAACGATATCACGCCTTGCGGCGTACATAATGAACCGCCGTATACCGAACGGTACGTACGGTGGTGTGAGAGGACGGGGGCTAGTCACCCCCTCCTACTCGATTATTGCTTGGTGCTTCGCAGCTGATTGCGTTCTAGAAGACGAGGCGGCGCTTGCGGAACGATACGGCCAGCGATATCGGCCAGTTCCTCTGCGAATCCCGCAATCGGACGGCCGCGGCGAATGTCCGCGTTTATTTCCTTAAGCCGCTGTACGATATCCGGGTCAGCGGTAATCAAAGCTCTCGCTCCCTGGGGATCTTCCCTAAGGGATTCCGCTACCGAATATTTAATGGTACCGACTCGCGAGCGATCAAGCCTGGCATCGACATCGATGCCGACGATGGCTACCTTACCAAATACAACAGCGGTGGCACTGTTTACTTTTGGCACGCTGGAAGCGAGTTTCACCAGTCTATCCGCGGTTGCTTTGGCATTTTGCGGTTGCTTCGGTTTCGGTGCTGTTTGTTGCACACGCTGGGTTCCATTGCTTTGTGGAGCGGGTTTAGGGCTTGCCTTTTTATTTGCACTGCATCCGGCAAATATAAGAGCAAGGACAATGAGTGGCAAGAGCAAACGTTCTTTCATCTTGTCACATCCTTTCCGGTATTGAAATGCATAAGCTTTATGCGTAGTGTTTCGCAAACCGAAAGGAGTCATACATGATTTTTCCTTCTAGAATATTTTTGTGACATACACTAACAACAAATCTCCGTAAACCATAAAGTAAAGTAAAGCGAATGTATTAACGGTTGCACTTTATTTGTACTTGCAAACAAAAAAGCTTTCAGCAAGCGTTTTTTATGCGTTTGCCGCTGGATAGCATCCATATATATTGCCTTGGGAGGCGAGACATTGAAAAAAATCTATGTCTTAGATACGAATGTATTGTTGCAGGATCCGCTGGCGATTTTTTCGTTTCAGGATAACGATGTTGTATTACCAGCCGTGGTATTGGAAGAGGTGGATTCGAAAAAAAGGTTGATGGATGAAATAGGAAGGAACGCGCGACATGTAGCCAGGTTGCTGGATGAACTGAGGGTGAAAGGACAACTGCACAATGGAGTCATGATGGAAAATGGCGGCCGTTTACGGGTGGAATTAAACCATCGCTCTTTTGCCAGGATGCAGGAGTTATTTCACGATATGACGAATGACAATCGGATTCTTGCAGTGGCTATGAATCTACATGATGAAGAACAGCAAAAACAGCATCCACGGCCCGTGATTTTAGTGTCAAAAGACGCATTGCTGCGGGTAAAAGCCGATGCGATTGGACTTGTGGCGGAAGATTTTTTATCCGACCGTGTGGTGCATGAGTTCTCCAGTCTCTATAAAGGATATACGATCATCAATGTTCCTGTTGATATTATTCAAAAATTTTACAGCATGCCCCTGTTTGAAATTCAAAATTTTCTTCCCGGTCGCTCTTTTTTGCCAAATGAGTTCCTGATCTTGAAAGATGAACTGGGATCATCGGCATCGGCCATCGGGCGGGTCAGCGGTGACAGAAAGTATTTGCTTCCTCTAGTGTTTGGTGACGAATTTGTTTGGGGAGTCAAAGCGCGTAACGCTCAGCAGAAAATGGCGATGGAATTGCTATTAAACAAAGAGATACCGCTTGTAACCCTTACTGGTAAGGCTGGTACAGGCAAAACGCTGCTCTCGCTTGCTGCTGGTTTGATGCAAACGGAAGATGAACACGCATACAAAAAATTGCTAGTAGCAAGACCCATTGTGCCGCTTGGCAAAGACATCGGCTATTTGCCGGGTGAAAAAGAAGAGAAGCTTCGTCCTTGGATGCAGCCGATTTATGATAACCTGGAGTATTTGTTTAACACGAAACAGTCGCGGGATTTGGATAAAATTTTGGCGGGTCTTGGAAGTATTCAGGTGGAGGCGTTGACGTATATTCGCGGACGCAGCATCCCCGAGCAGTTTATCATTATTGACGAAGCACAGAATTTAACAAAGCATGAAGTAAAAACAATTTTGACAAGGGTTGGAGAAAACAGCAAGATCATCCTGATGGGTGACCCGCAGCAAATTGACCATCCGTATCTTGATGAAGTAAACAACGGGCTGACGTATGTGGTAGAAATATTTAAAACCGAGAAAATGTCGGGACACATTACATTGCATAAAGGTGAACGGTCTTTGCTGGCGCAACTCGCGGCCGACTTGCTATAAGAGAATGGTAAAAGCTCTATCCGCTTCCGGGTAGAGCTTTTGCTTTTCGTTTTATGGAGAAAGATGTTACACTAAAAAAAAACAAGAAGAGGGGGAGTTTTGATTGCGTATTTATACTTTTCCGTTAGGACCGCTGCAAACGAACTGTTATATTATCGCCAACGAAGAAACAAACGAAGCGATTATTATTGATGCGGGGATGCATCCAGGCTCGTTGCTTGACAAAGCGTCCGAATACAAAGTGCGGGCGATTTTGATGACGCATGCTCATTTTGACCATATGGGCGGATTGGATGAAATCCGGAAGAAAACCGGTGCCCCTGTATATATTCACCCGAATGAGCAGGAATGGCTGCAAAATCCGGATTTAAACGGTTCTTCACACTGGCCGATGGTCGGAGATGCAATGAGGACAGAACGGGCGGAATACGAACTTGCAGACGGAGATGTTCTGGATTTGGCCGGTATGAGCATACGTGTGTTGGAGACGCCGGGACATACGCCAGGTGGAGTATCTTTTCTGATTGGTGAGCATTTATTTAGCGGGGATACGCTGTTTGCCCATTCCATTGGCAGGACCGATTTGCCGGGCGGAAACTACGGGCAACTGATTCGCAGTATTCAGGAGAAGCTCATGCCGCTTCCCGAAGAAACGCATGTATACCCGGGGCACGGGCCTGAGACTACTATCGGATTTGAGAAAATGCATAATCCGTTTATTGCTGGAACGTTACGGTAATACTAGGATTGTCACATACTTTTCACACTAGTGTTGTGTTACATTTCCACAAAAGGCACGAACATTGCTAAACTAAAAGATAGAAGGGCTTGGAAGAATGAGGATATTCATGGATGTTTGGTGATTTACTGTCAAGAAAGGGAATGGTGAAAGAATGTTGTTGGGAATGTCCATCGGAACATGGATTTTACTCATCACTATGGTTTGCTTCTCCGGCTCCGCCCTGCTGATCTGGTATGCTGCCAAAACAAGCGGACAGTTTGACGATGTAGAAGGCGTAAAGTATCGAATGCTTGAAGAAGAGTCCGCTGTGGATGCGCCAATTGATGCAAAGCGTTGAAAAAGCATACTTGCCTGAGTATGCTTTTTTTTGTCGTATAAGAAAGGATATGTTACTTTATCACTATAAAGTAACATATCCTTTCTTTCTATGAGTAAACGGGGAAACACTTGCAAGGCGTGTGCCAAACGTTGCCTTTTTCCATGAGGAGCGTGTGGCACTTTTATGTATTACCATATGTACGCATAGAAAGACAATAAGTCATCTATATTTTATTTGGAAACTTGTCATTTTTCTAACAAAAATCTCATGCCATGTTATAATGAATTAAGAAAAAGGAAAACACCACCTTGGGGTATAGGTGGTGTTTTAGGGGGAGGATTAGAATTTAGAGTTAAACTACTAATAGGGTGGGGCACTGCCCCTGGGTTTTACATATGGGATGTTAATTAAATGATAAATCTCTTTTTAAACTATGTCAATAGTGTTAAGTAGTAATTTGTTTTTTGTTGCTCTCAGCATCATTTTTTTAATAAACTAACTACCAGGATGAATGAATATTCTTTATAGCATGAGTTTTCGTGCCGTATCATCTATAACATACACTCTTGTTTTAGCTCTCACTTTTTCTACGTGAAAATTTATAGCTACTTTTACATCGTTTGATTTATTAAAGTCTATAAATTCTTTTATGGAAAAAGTGGTGGAAGGATTTACGAATATAAGGGGAAGAAAGAATCATTATGAATGTTATATCAGTTATCAAAGATAAAATACGAAATGCGCCAGAAAAAATGATTCCGTTCCGCACATATATGGAATATGCGCTCTATCATCCACAAAGCGGCTATTATCAGCGTTATAATCAAAAAATTGGGAAAAAAGGGGATTTTTACACCAATGTTTCCGTTGGCTCGGTGTATGGTGAAGTGATGGCCGATGTCATTTGGGAGATGATTGTGAAACTTCCGGATGATAGGCCGCGAGCGATTGTGGAGATAGGAGGCGGTACGGGACAACTAAGCGCCCAGATTCTTCATTATTTTAAGGAGAAGTGTCTTCTTCCGCTGCAAAACATTACCTATATCATGATTGAGTCAAGCAACTATCACCGTCGTTTACAGAAAGAAACGCTGGAAACGTTTCGGGATATGGTAGAAATAAGATGGTATGAAAGTATGGCGCAGGCAAAAAAAGAGATTCCAGAATTGCGAGGTGTGTTGTTTTCAAACGAGCTTGCTGATGCATTTCCTGTTCATCTTATTGAATATAGAGATGGAGAGTGGCAAGAGGTATATGTAACAGAAAATAAAAACAGCACACAAAAATTCAGCGAAAAACTGGGCCCGCTTTCGGTTCCGGAATTGGGTGTCTATATTAAAAGAGAAAACATCCCGTCTCTTGAAGGATATCGTACGGAAGTGAACTTGGCGGCTTTGCAATGGATGATAGAAATGGCGGAATGGCTTACGCAGGGATACGTTTTGACTGTGGATTATGGATACGAACGGAAGATATTATATGCACCTTCAAGAAATGCGGGCACATTGCTTTGTTACCGAGCTCATACCGTAAGCGAGAACCCGTATAAATATCCGGGAGAGTGCGATATGACTTCTCATGTGAATTTTTCTGCACTGATGGACGCAGGGATGCTTCATGGGTTGGAAACGATAGGATTTTATTCGCAGCAGCAATTCTTAATTCAAGCGGGGATTTTGACGCGTCTTCAAGGACACGCGGGCGGTGATCCGTTTGCCAGCAAAGCAGCGAAACGAAACCGCGCTATTCGTCAGCTAATTATGCCTGAAGGTATGGGACAGGCGTTCTGCGTGCTTATTCAAGCGAAAAAGACCGATCATAAGCTTGCATGTTGCCGTCCGTGGGATTTTTGAAATAAACAAAAAACGGAGGGGGGCATCAAAACTCCGCTCCGTTTTCGACGTGTTACAGAAATGAAACGACAGTATTTATCGCTGCGCTTGCATGGACCTCATCCAGATTTTTCTGATAATTACCGAAGGTTGCATAGAACATAAACCCAGTAAACGCTAACAATAAATAAGTCATGAAAATAATCATGTATGTTTTTTCAGACAAATCAACGTAGCTGAGAGCTAAGAACATCCCTGTTTGTGCAAAGAATAAGAGCGCCATTGTTTGCAGTCCACCCCATAACCCCATTAAAGCAATCACCAGGCAAAAAAACGCAAGTACACGGTACATGCGTGCCATCCTCATTCCCCTCCTTATAGCTACAATATGGATAATCTATGAAATATTATAATCCAGCAGTAAAGGACTGTAAACGTGAAGGTTTGTCTATCGAATAAACCCTTAGGACAGGCGAAGCATTGTATAGTCGCAGGACTTGCACCCTACCAGCATGGAATTTTCTTCGATTAAAGAAATATTTTTACCGAAATACGTTTCAAAAATTCCTAATAGTAACGCATGATGCATACGACAAATGCTTTCTGGATGATTAATGGCCGCTTCTTTAAATGTGCAGTTGAATACGCGGAAGCGGAGATTTTGCCCGTCGGTGAGTTCGATTTCAGGGTGTAATCCTTGCGCTACCACGAGGCGCTGAATGGAAGCGATTTTTTCCTCTATGTTCATTTCGGTAATGCTCACGCGTTCTTTTTCGATGGCCTGTCTCGCTGCCTCATGCCCGAATTTGCGGCCCATTTCATAAAGAGCTTTCTGCCCTTCTTCTCCTAAAGTTACGAGCGTTTCTATGGCGATGTTGGCAAGTAACTGATAATCCCGCGGTGGGAATTGTAGGCTAATCATCTGATCGGATAGCGAGTAAAGACGACTTGGACGGCCGCCTTTTCCAGTTTTTTCGGAGGTGGAAGTAAGCAGATTGACGTCCTCTAATTTTGTTAGATGGAGTCGCGCGACATTTGGGTGAATATCAAATTGTTCAGCAATTTCCTGAACGGTAACGGTTCCATGCTTGGATACGATATATTGATAAATGGAAAAGCGAGTAGGATCGGCGAGCACGCTTGTTAGCTTCAAAGTTTCGTTGTCCATCGAGTATTCCCCCCTCTTTATTTTTTTAAATATCTGGGGTTAATTATAGTATAAATAGAGAAAGCGGTAAATGAAACTTTTGTAAACACTATTGACATAGAATTAAACACAATAATATAATTAAGTTAACTAACAAGAATGGGAATTTTTATTATTTTATCACTTTACATTTTTAATCAGCTATATATTTTTATATAAATTGTGAAATTGTGAACAAGGAGATGACCGGGGATGAGTGGGCACTTGACATTCTATACTTATCCAAGCTGTACGTCTTGTCGTAAAGCGAAAGCGTTCTTGAAAGAGAATGGAATTCCATACGATGAACGCCATTTATTTAAAAATCCTCCTTCGGTTGAAGAATTGTTAGAAATTATCAAAATGACAAACAACGGAACGGATGATATTCTTTCTACACGCAGCCGAAAATTTAAAGAGTTAGATAAAAATATCGAAGAGATGACCGTTTCGGAACTGTTGGAAATGGTAAGCGAAGAGCCGAGATTGTTGCGCCGTCCGATTATTTTTGACGGTGAAAATCTGATTATTGGATATAACCGCAACGCGATGCAAGAATTGCTGGCATAGAGTACGGAACTTATATAACAGACGATAGAAGCGAAGAAAGCCGACGGCAGAATGCCTGTCGGTTTTTTGTGTTACAATACAGAGGGAGGAGATAGGATTGAAACAGAATAAAGCACTGCTTGTCGATGGCATGAGTCTTCTGTTTCGCGGGTATTACGCGATGGCGAACCGAGGGCCGATGCGCGCAAAGAACGGGTATCCAACGAACGCTGTATATGGTTTTATGCAATATTTTTTTGACGCGATCATGACTTTTGAACCGACACATGTCGTTTGCTGTTGGGATATGGGGGCGAAAACGTTTCGTAACGAGAAGTTTGCAGGATACAAAGCGAACCGTAGCGAAGCACCTGATGATTTGTTGCCGCAGTTCGACCTTGTAAAAGAAATGATTGCTTCCCTTAATGTACCGAATGTCGGGGTGCCCGGATATGAAGCAGATGATGTTATCGGCTCCATTAGTCATACGTTTGCTAAGCAGGGCGCGCAAGCAATAATACTGACCGGAGATCATGATACACTTCAGCTAGTTGAAGAAAATGTGCACGTGGCAATTATGAAAAAAGGATTGTCCAATTATAAAGTGTACACGCTGGAAGCACTCCGTGCAGAAAAAGGTTTAAGCCCGGTACAAATGATCGATGTCAAAGGATTGATGGGAGACGCCTCGGACAATTATCCGGGCGTGAAAGGTATCGGGGAGAAAACAGCCATTAAACTTATTACTAAATATGGAACGATTGAGAATCTTTTGTCGAATATGGACGATTTAACGCCAGGATTGCGCAAGAAAATTATCGAGAGCTTGGACATGCTGCATCTTTCTCGCGAACTTGCCACGATCGTTTGTGATGTTGATCATAAGATAACGCTGGATACATGCGTATGGTGCGTGGACGTAGAACAGGCGCGCGAAAAATTCGAAGAATATGAGATTCACCGTCTGTTGAACAGGCTGGTTGAATATACTACCAACGCGTAATTTAATGGAGGGAGAGAGGATGAATACGATTTTAGTAGACAGACAGGGCGGCATTGCTCTGGTAACATTGAACCGTCCGGAGGTGCGCAATGCCATCAGTTTTGAAATGGTAGAAGAATTGGATAAATGTTTGGATGAATTGGCGGTTGACCGGGAAGTTAAGGTTGTGATCTTCACAGGTTCTGGAGATAAAGCCTTTGTTTCTGGCGGTGATTTGGATCAGTTTTTGTCCGTACGCACGAAAGACAAGTCCCATCCGATGTTGATGCGGGTGGCGCGCCTCTTGAGCAAAATCGACCGCTATCCAAAGCCGACGATCGCGATGATAAATGGGGCGGCGATCGGAGGTGGTTGCGAGTTCGCCGTTGCTTGCCGCTTTCGTATGGCTAGTGACAGGGCAAGGATGGGATTTGTACAAATTGGCATGCATATTATTACCGGATGGGGCAGTGGAACGCGTCTTATGAAGAAGATTGGAACGAATCGTGCGCTGGCGTTACTTTTAACTGGGGAGATGTTCGATGCAGCGTACGGTAAGGAAGTTGGGTTTATCGATCGCGTATTTCCGCATGAAAAGTTACGTGAAGAAGTGTTTGGGTTCGCTGCTAAGATTGCGGAGAAGCCATTATGCAGCATCGAGGCGTATATGAAAGTAGCGAAAATGGTGGATTCAGGTCTGGAAAGCGACGTATGCATTGAAGAGGAAATTGATTTGTGCTCTTCGTTATGGGGCTCGGACGCGCATTATGGAATTGTTCAGAAATTTTTGCGAAAAAAATAAGAAAGTATTATTCTCTCCGTTTAAAGATGTCTTGGACTGGACATACTATTTTAGTAGAAAGTCAGTCTATGAACTCTAGCAAGTGCATAAAGATAGTGATAACAAAGTAAATTGCTAAATAAACGGAGGGATTTGCAATATGACAGCAACACGTCAAGACGCTTGGACGCCGGATGATGATTTGGTGTTGGCTGAAGTGACATTGCGCCATATTCGTGAAGGAAGTACTCAATTATCCGCATTTGAAGAAGTGGGTGAACGGTTGAATAGAACGGCGGCAGCTTGCGGCTTCCGCTGGAACAGTACTGTGCGCAAACGTTACGAGGACGCGATTCAAATTGCGAAAGCGCATCGCCAGGAACGGAAAAAGGCAAAACGCAAGCTGAAGTCAGTCGCTGTTTCTGCGGAAGCACAGACAAGTCTAGCAAATGGGGCTTCTGCCATAGAAGGAAGCACAGGCATCATGCGTACGCAGGAATTAGAAGAGGAGATTTCGTTTGATATTGTTATCCGTTTTTTACGCAATCAGAAAGAAGCATTCAAGCGGGTGAAGCAATTAGAAAAAGAAGTGGTGGAAAGCCGTAAGAAAATCGAAGAATTACGCGCTGAAAACGATAGTCTAAAAGAAGAATTGAACCTTATGAAATCGGACTACCAGATTGTAAACGACGATTATAAAGCGCTTATTCAAATTATGGATCGCGCCCGCAAGATGGCGTTCCTTGGCGATAATGAAGATATTGATGCAAAGCCACGCTTTAAAATGGATGCCAATGGTAATTTAGAGCGTGTAGACTACAGGTAAATACTTGAAAAGCAAGAGGCGAACCGGCCAAACATTGCGGTTGGAGTGGGCCTCTTTTTTTTATGGTAAAAATTTTGAAAGTTAAAAGGTTTTTGCAAATATTTGTAGAAAGTAATATAACAGTCGTTTATTTTTACATACCATGCATGAAAGGGTGAGCAAATGGAAATCAAAACGATCCTTATTGCAAACCGTGGAGAGATTGCCCGCCGGATTATTCGGACGTGCAAAGCGAAAGGAATTCGCACGATAGCGGTTCATTCGGAAGCGGATGCCTCTATGCCTTTTGTGCGTGAAGCTGATGCGGCCGCCCTAATCGGTCCTGCGCCTGTTGCGCAAAGTTATTTAAATATGGATGCGATTTTGCAAACGGCGAAAGAACACGAAGCGGACGCCATCCATCCGGGTTACGGTTTGTTGTCAGAGAACGGGCGTTTCGCCAGAAGATGCGTGGAAGAGGGAATCGTGTTTATCGGGCCACGCGCGGAAGTCATGGAGGAGATGGGGGATAAAATTCGCGCACGTGCCAAAATGATGCAAGCAGGCGTGCCGGTTGTGCCAGGTTATAATGGAAACATTCCGGATGCGGAAGAAGCTTGCCGTATTGCCTCGGAGATCGGCTATCCGGTAATGCTGAAGGCGAGCGCGGGTGGCGGAGGCATCGGTATGCAGATTTGCCGGGATGACGAAGAAGTTAGAAAAGCATTCCAATCCGCTAAAGGACGGGCGAAAGCATACTTTGGCAACGATGATATATTTATTGAAAAATATGTGGACAATCCACACCATATTGAAGTGCAGATTGCTGGTGATGAGCATGGAAATATTGTACATTTGTTTGAACGAGAATGCTCGATTCAGCGTCGCCATCAGAAAGTGATTGAAGAAAGTCCTTCTCCGTTCCTTGATGAGACAACGCGGTACCTGATTTGTGATGCGGCTGTACGCGCGGCGCAAGCGGTCAACTATACAGGCGTCGGTACGGTCGAATTTATTATGAACGGCGACAAGGAATTTTTCTTCTTGGAGATGAATACTCGCCTTCAAGTCGAGCATCCGGTTACCGAAGCGGTAACGGGACTTGATTTGGTGGAGTTGCAGCTTGCGATTGCGGAAGGGAAAGCGCTCTCATTTTCCCAGAAAGAGGTGAAACAGCAGGGACATGCGATGGAGTTTAGGGTGTATGCAGAAGACCCGATAACGTTTATGCCATCTCCCGGCACAATTTCACGTTATGTGCAGCCTGAGGGGGAAGGGATTCGTGTTGATGATGCGGTCGAATCGGGGTCTGTCATTACACCATTCTATGATCCGATGATAGGCAAATTGATTGTAAGCGGAAATACGCGGCAAGAAGTGATAGAACGGGCGCAGGACGCGTTAGCGCAGTATGTAATTGAAGGAATTAAGACGAATTTGCCGCTACTTTCTGGAGTGTTGCGTGACGAGGAATTTGTAGCAGGCGTGTATACGACGCAGTTTGTGCAGCAAATGAAACGGACAACAAATAAATAGAAGGAGAAGGATGGTAGATTATGAAACAAGTGATAGCAAACATGGCGGGTACGGTCATCAGTGTCCTTGTAAATACAGGGGACGAAGTGCAGGCAGGTAGTGATGTGGTGATGATTGAATCGATGAAAATGGAAGTTCCAGTGGCAGCCGAAGTGTCTGGCAAAGTGAAGGTTGTCAAGGTGAACCCCGGCGATTTTGTCAATGAGGGAGATGTGCTCATTGAATTAGAAGGGTAAGGAGGGGAAAACGTGAAAGATCAGGTTACCCTTTTTGAAGTCGGCCCACGCGATGGGCTACAGAATGAAAAAACGGTCATTTCTACTTCTGACAAGGTTGAACTGATTGAGCGATTAGTCAGATCAGGTCTTCGTAAAGTGGAGGCGACTTCGTTCGTGAATCCGAAATGGATTCCACAGCTGGCGGATGCCGTAGAGGTGTTAAACCGAGTACGTATACATGACGACGTTGTATACAGCGCGCTCGTCCCAAATCTAAAAGGACTGGAGCGCGCGTGCAAGACCGGTATCAAAGAAATCGCGGTGTTTATGTCCGCAAGCGAATCCCATAACAAAAGCAATATTAACAAGTCTATCGCAGAGACATTTCCTGTGCTTCAGGAGGTGGTCGAAGCAGCTACGGCCAAAGGGATGGACGTACGTGGATACGTATCGACGGCTTTTGGTTGCCCGTATGAAGGGGAGATTTCGCTTACGGCAGTTGCTCATGTGACGGAACAGCTGCTGAAAATGGGCGTATACGAGGTGTCCATTGGAGACACGATTGGTGTAGGTACGCCTAAGCAGGTAAAAGAGCGATTCACTTCGTTGATTGGACAATTTGGAAGCGATAAGTTAGCTGGTCATTTTCACGATACGCGCGGCATGGGGCTTGCAAATGTATATGCGGCGCTGGAAGCGGGCATTCGCACGTTTGATAGTTCCATTGGCGGATTGGGCGGTTGCCCGTATGCGCCGGGCGCTTCCGGCAACATTTCTACGGAAGATGTTGTTTACATGCTGCATGGTATGGGACTGAATACAGGCGTAGACTTGGAGAAGCTTGTGGAGGCGGGGGAATTCATGGAACGGGTTTTGGGTCGAGAGCTGCCTTCACGCGTGTTGCAGGTGATGAAAAAGACAGGCAAGGAAGGAGAATGCGGCAATGAGCGATACACAGCAGGCAAATCAAACATTGGAACAGACGCTTCATGAGCGAATCGAACAAATTCAACGGGGCGGAGCGGAGAAATACCATGCGAAGAATAAAGAGCAAAATAAACTGTTTGTACGCGATCGGCTGAAGTTGTTATTTGATGACGATTTTCAGCTTGAGGATGGCTTGTTTGCCAATTTCATGGCGGGGGATTTGCCGGCGGACGGTGTCGTAACAGCCATGGGTAAAGTAAACGGCCAGACAGTTTGTGTTATGGCAAATGATTCAACCGTTAAGGCAGGTTCATGGGGGGCTCGTACGGTTGAAAAAATCATTCGTATTCAGGAGACGGCGGAGAAATTGCGCGTGCCAATGATATATCTTGTGGATTCCGCAGGTGCGCGCATCACGGATCAGATTGAAATGTTCCCGGGCCGTCGTGGAGCTGGCCGCATTTTTTACAATCAGGTAAAATTATCCGGTATGATACCGCAGGTGTGTGTTTTGTTCGGGCCTTCTGCGGCCGGCGGTGCGTATATTCCAGCATTCTGCGATATCGTAATTATGGTGGAAGGTAATGCCAGCATGTATCTCGGTTCGCCGCGTATGGCGGAAATGGTAATCGGTGAGAAAGTGACGCTGGAAGAAATGGGTGGAGCCCGTATGCATTGCTCGGTGAGTGGTTGCGGTGACGTGCTTGCCTCTTCGGAGCAGGAGGCGATCGCATCTGCGCGCAGATACTTGTCCTACTTCCCTGCTAATTATCAGGAGAAGCCTCCGGTAGAAGAGGCGAGGCCTCCAAGAACAGGAGTCCGCAGCGTGGAAGAAATCGTGCCGACCAATCAGAACGCGCCGTTTAATATGTATGAATTGATTGAAGCAATTGTGGACGAAGGTTCTTTTTATGAAATAAAAAAATTGTTTGCGGCAGAACTTATTACCGGATTGGCCCGTATGAACGGCAAACCGGTGGGCATTATCGCCAATCAGCCGCGCGTTAAGGGCGGCGTTTTGTTCGTTGACTCGGCTGACAAAGCGGCGCGCTTTATCAACTTGTGCGACGCGTTCGGCATTCCGCTTATTTTTCTTGCCGATGTACCTGGCTTTATGATCGGCACGAAAGTAGAACGCGCGGGAATTATCCGTCACGGGGCAAAGATGATTTCCGCGATGTCCGAAGCCACTGTGCCAAAAATCTCGATCATTGTGCGCAAAGCGTATGGTGCTGGATTGTACGCGATGGCGGGACCCGCGTTTGAACCGGATTGCTGCCTTGCGCTGCCAACCGCCCAGATCGCTGTTATGGGACCGGAAGCGGCGGTGAACGCGGTGTATAGCAACAAAATTAATGGTATCGAAGACCCGAAAGAGCGCCAGGCGTTCATTATGGAGAAACGTAAAGAGTATCAGCAGGATATTGATATTTATCGTCTTGCGTCGGAACTTATTATTGATGGTATTGTGGAAGGAAGCCGCCTGCGCGAGGAACTGATTGACCGTCTTGCCGCTTACAGTAGTAAGCAGCTTACGTTCTCACATCGCAAACATCCGGTGTATCCGGTGTAAGCGGGGTGGGGAGTAAAGCGGCACCTCCGCCCTTCTTTTCATTTCATACTGAGGATTGGTACTTTGCTCCCGGCGTTTTCTGATGTGTACGAATGTGCTATGATGGAACATAACGATAGCAATTGAGGAGCGGGAGTATGAATCGGTCTTTTCAGCAGCGGATTTTAGAGGCTGCACATAAAGTTTTCATCGAAAATGGGTATCGTCAGTCCGACATGCGATCCATCGCCAGAGAAGCAGGAATCGCCGTCGGTACGATTTATAACTATTATCCGAATAAAGCGGTACTGTATCAGGAGATTCTTACTGGGCAGTGGAGCGAATTGGAGCAGGCTATTTTCCGGATGACATGCGACAGAGAACTGGAACCGCTTTTGAGACTGCACAATATTACAGATTGTTTGCTTAAATTCGTATCGCAACACTCCAGTTTTTGGCGGGAAATTATGGAAGACTCGAAACGCGAAGCAGAATTGCCGGATGAAGGACATAAAGCCCAGATTCAGGCGTTTGAACAGTTGAAAAAGCATTTGCGCCGCTTGTTTTCCGAAATGGTAACCGACGATTCAGCTTGGATTGAGCGCCACGTACTGACGTATATTGCCGCGGTCACACATATCGGTGTGTTTTTTCCGGATCAATTAGATATGAACCGAGAATATGTGACTGAACTGGTTCAACATATCGTTCAGTTAACGGAAAAGAAAAACTGCGACACTATATAGTACAAATAAAAAAGCGAAGCAAAAAAAGAACTGCATAGAAGTGCTTCTATAGCAGTTCTTTTTTGTGCTATAAGAAGATTCATCGGTAAATCTCTTCTTTCTCCTAGATTTGTTTTCTATTTTTACAAAGAAATATTTTATGTCCGCACCGCTGTTTTCTTTTTTTCTCGTTTAGCGATATACTTATTTTTGATAAGAGAAGAAAGGATGAGCCACGTGCAGATTAAACAGGTGAAGATATCATTCGATCAAAAACTTGTACATGATTATATACATAACTACGAAAAGGTGAAGGAGTTCTATCCATATCACCCGTACCGGCAGAAGGATTACGAAGAACGTCTGGCATGGCTCGAGGCGCATCCGATTTTGCACCGCGTCGAACTTGTAGAAGGGCTTCTTGCGTTCAACAAAGAAATTGGCAATCATGCCCGTGCGCTGGAGAATATTGAAAAGCTGCGCCAGCCGGATACATATGTCGTAGTGGCTGGTCAGCAGGCAGGCGCGCTTACAGGGCCGCTGTATACGATTCATAAGGCGATTACGATTATTCGGCTTGCCGCTGAGCAGGAGCGGCTTCTGGGCAAGCGAATGATTCCTGTGTTCTGGATCGCAGGTGAAGATCATGATTATGAAGAAGTGAACCATGTATATACGCAGAGCGGCGGCTCCGACATTAAGAAAATAAAGCTGGAGACAGAATCGCCAGGGCGCGTCTCCATTTCCCGGTTACCGATAAAGCCAGAAACGCTGCGTGCATTCGTAGACGAATATTTCATTCAGCAGATTGTGACTGAGTTTTCTGATGAGCTAAAAGAAAAGCTGTATGAGTTTGCCGATGCTTCGGATACGTTGACAGGCTTTTTCGCGCGAACGATGGCTTGGCTGTTTGGGGAACAGGGACTGGTTCTTATGGATTCGGCGCTTTCCTTTGTCCGCCAATTAGAAAGGCCGGTGTTTGCCCGTGTTATCGAACAGAATGCGGAGTTAAACCAGGCGGTTGCTGCGCAAGGAAATAAGCTCGTAGCACTTGGTTATCATCGGCAAGTAGAGACCGACGAGACGAATGCACAGTTTTTCTTGTATAAAGGCAACGAAAGAATAGGCGTTACGCGGTTGCCAGACGGAACATTTAAAACACGAGACGGCAGTGAAACATATAAAAAAGAGGAACTTTTGGCGTTGCTTGAAGAACGACCGGATCGATTCAGTGCAAACGTGGTGACTCGCCCGCTTATGCAGGAGTACTTATTGCCCACGCTGGCATTTGTCGGCGGACCGGGTGAAATTGCATACTGGGGGTTGTATAGGAACAGCTTTATGCTTCTGGGATTTAACATGCCGCCTCTTGTTCCGCGCCTGACTTTCAGTTTGTTTGAAGGAGCGGTACAGAAAAGTATGCGGAAGTTTGGTTTAAGCGTAGAGGACGTATTGAACAGGCTGGAGGAGAAAAAAGAAGAATTTCTAGCTGCACAGGATACGCTTCACCTGGAAGACAAGTTTGCACGAGTGAAAGCCGAGATACAGGCGCTGTACGAGCCGCTGATCCGGGAAGCGGCCGGCATTGAACGCGGCCTTGAGAAGCTGGGTGAGAAAAACCTGGAGAAAATTCTTGAGCAGGTGGCATACTACGAAGGGAAAACCCGCTCCGCTTTTATTAAACGGCACGAAGCGGCGCTGCGGCAGTTTGACCGCATTAGAGCATCGCTCTTTCCATTGGACAAACCGCAGGAACGAGTTTACAATATATTTGGTTATCTTAATAAATACGGCATAACATGGTTTAGGGAGTTTGTTTCGTATCTATACGACATTTCGCCCGAACACTATGTCGTATGCATTGATTAAAAAACGGGGGGCTGACAATTTGAACACGATGGAAAAAAGCATTGTGCGCGATATGAGTCTGGCGCCAAGCGGTCATCTGAAAATTGATTGGGTAAAAGAACACATGCCGGTGTTAAACCGCATTCGCGAACAATTTGAAAAAGAGCAGCCGTTCAAAGGGCTGAAAGTTGCTATTTCGCTGCACCTGGAGGCAAAAACGGCATACTTGGCGAAAGTGATTAAAGCCGGCGGCGCTGACGTGACGATTACAGGCAGCAACCCGCTTTCCACACAAGATGATGTAGCGGCTGCGCTTGTTGAAGATGGTATTACAGTATTTGCTAAATACAATCCGAACCCGGATGAATATAAAGAGCATCTTATCAAAACATTGGAAACGAAGCCGGATCTGATTATTGACGATGGAGGAGATCTTGTCACCATTCTGCATTCCGAACGTCCGGATTTGCTTGCGCAGGTGCGCGGCGGCTGCGAAGAAACGACAACAGGCGTAATTCGCAACCGGGCACTGGAAAAGTCCGGCGAACTGAAATTCCCAATGATTGCTGTAAACGATGCGTATTGCAAATACTTGTTTGATAATCGCTACGGTACGGGTCAATCTGTTTGGGACGGCATCAACCGCACGACGAATCTTGTTGTGGCTGGCAAAACGGTTGTCGTTGTAGGCTATGGCTGGTGCGGACGCGGTGTAGCGCTGCGTGCGAAGGGGCTGGGTGCCAAAGTTATCGTTACGGAGGTTGACGGCATTAAGGCCATCGAAGCGTACATGGACGGTTTTGAAGTCATGCCGATGGCGGAGGCCGCAAAGCATGGGGACTATTTCGTAACCGTAACAGGCAACCGCGACGTTATCCGTGGCGAACATATAGAAGTGATGAAAGATGGTGCAATTCTTTCTAATGCCGGTCACTTTGATGTCGAGATTAATAAGCAAGAGCTTGAAGCGCTTGCGGTATCCAAGCGCGTAGTACGCAAAGACATTGAAGAATATGTGATGAAAGACGGTCGCAAAATTTATCTGCTTGCAGAAGGACGTCTCGTAAACTTGGCGGCTGGGGACGGCCATCCGGCAGAAATTATGGATATGACGTTCGCACTGCAGGCTGTATCGCTCGCTTATGTTAATGAGCATTATAAAAAAATCGGTCCGCGCGTACTGAATGTACCTTATGAATTGGACGAAAAAGTGGCCCGTCTCAAACTAGAAGCTTTGGGACTGGGTATAGACACTTTGACCGAGGAACAAAAGGCGTATTTGGAAAGTTGGAAAGAAGAATAGGAAAAAGGTTATAATGTCGAATAGGTGTAATTACCTATTCGACATTTTTTTTATGATTTTAGCGCTAATTCAGCAAAACTTCCTATTTTTTTATAGAAGGATTTTCGTTTATAAGCTAGAATTACGTATGTGGTATAAAGTGGGGCAAAGTGGATGTCCGCGCTTTCACTCGCCTTTTTTTCAGGAATGACTGAATGTGTACAGGACAAGCAGGGCAGAGTAAATATACCGATCGTTTTGCTTCAATATGGTCTTATTGATAAAGGATGCGCCGTTATTGGCGTATCCAGCATTGAGATTTGGAGCCGGGCGATGTGGAAGGAATATGTCGCCCATTCCAGCGATATTTTAATGAAATTGCAGAAAAGATGATTGATTTTGATTTGTAGCAGGATACAAGGAGGAAATATGATGTTCCATCATATTACGGTGCTGCATCAGGAAGCAGTAGACGGCCTGGTGATTAAGCCGCACGGAATTTATGTGGACTGTACGCTTGGGGGCGCTGGCCACAGTTCGTTAATCGCGTCGCGCCTGACGAAAGGAGGCCGTCTTATCGCGATTGACCAGGATGATTACGCCCTTGCTTCCGCTAAGGAGCGGCTTGCGCCGTATATGGAACATGTGACGCTGGTAAAAAGCAACTTTCGCCGTATTGCGCACATATTGGACGAATTATATATCGAACAAATTGACGGCATATTGTTCGACCTAGGCGTTTCCTCTCCGCAGCTTGATGAAGCTGAACGGGGGTTTAGCTATAATGCGGACGCGCCGCTTGATATGCGAATGGATCGGACGCAGCCGCTAACGGCCCATGAGATTGTGAACGGGTGGCCGGAAGAAGAGTTGGCGACCCTTATTTTTGAATATGGCGAAGAAAAATTTGCTCGCCGTATTGCTAGAGAAATTGTACAGGAGCGCAAAAAGCGTCCCATCGAAACGACGGGAGATTTGGTTGAACTTATTAAGCGCGGCATTCCGGCCGCGGCAAGACGCACCGGACCACATCCTGCAAAGCGAACGTTTCAGGCGATCCGCATTGCGGTAAACGATGAATTAAACGCGTTTAGGGAAGCATTGGAATCAGGGATTGAGCGGCTTGCACCCGGTGGCAGGGCAAGTGTTATTACGTTCCACTCGCTGGAAGATAGAATTTGTAAACAGACGTACCAAGAATACAGCAAAGGATGTGTATGTCCACCGGATTTTCCGCAATGTGTTTGCGAGAATAGACCGGTTTTGAAAATTATTACACGTAAGCCGATTGTACCTAAAGAAGCCGAATTGAAAGAAAACCGCAGAGCTCGTTCGGCGAAATTGCGGATTGCTGAAAAATTAGCAAATTAGGAAAAGGGGGAGAGGTAGCATTGCGTTTATACAATCAGGGAAATCTCGCCGCGCGTATCGAACAGAAGCCGAAGCAGCGCATGATTCAAAAGAAAAGGGTTACAATTCGCTACGGCATTAGCTCGGGAGAGAAATTGCTCTATTTTTTCGCGATTATTGCTCTTGTGGGTGTATCCACGCTCATCGTCGCTCGCTATGCGCAAATTTCCGACTATAACTATCAAATTCTTGAGACAAAGAGCGAGATGAAAAAAATGACAGAGGAAAACGGAGAGCTTAGAGCGAAAATCGATGAACTGAGCAAGCCAGAAAGAATCCGCAGCATCGCCGAACAAATGGGTTTGAGCAAGCTTGACAATACGGTTCGCGTATTCAAAGGCGGTACGGCCTCGAATTAGGGGGACATAGAAATGAAAGATATAAGAAAGAAAATTAACCTGCGTACGTTTTTCATAGGGGGGCTATTTACGCTCTCTTTTTTTGCGCTTATTTTCCGCACGTTCTGGATTCAGTATATTGATAGCCCTGAATTGCTTGTCAAAGCCAAAGATACATGGGAGAGAAGTAGCGCGCTTAACCCGAAACGCGGCGAGATTGTAGACCGCAATGGTCAAGTTCTCGCTTATCAGGGAAAAGCGTATACCGTTATCGCGCGTCTAAAGCCGTACCCGAATGACAAAAAAAATACAAACTATGTGAGCAATCCTGAAGAAACAGCGTCCAAATTAGCTCCCATTCTTGACATGCCGAAAGAAAAAATTTTACAGCGTCTTATGCGCAAAGACGTAGACCAGGTAGAAATCAGGCCAGGTGGTTGGAAAGTTCCGAAAGAAACCGCTGATAAGGTAAAGGAGCTTAACCTTCCAGGCATTGGATTATATGAAGAATCACGCCGTTATTATCCGTACGGCACATTTGCTTCTCATGTGATAGGCTATACCAACCTAGATGGAGAAGCGAAGATGGGGCTTGAACGCCAGATGGACGAGCAACTGCGCGGAGAAAAAGGAAGTCTGAAATTTAGAAAGGATCGGCTGGGCAACCAGCTTCCGGGAGGCGTGGAGTCGTACAAGCCGGCCAAAGACGGAAATAAAGTTGTGCTGACGCTGGACCACCAGATCCAAAGCTATGTCGAGGACGCGCTGAACCAGGCGGACGCTAAATATAAAATGAAGAGCGTTAGCGTTGTGGTAGCAGATCCGAACACTGGTCAGATTCTGGCGATGGGCAGCCGCCCTAGCTTTAATCCGAATGCTCCCAAGGATATTCAAAATTTCACGAATCCGGTTGTCAGCGCGGAATTTGAACCGGGTTCCACATTTAAAATCGTCACACTGGCTGCGGCGATTGAAGAAAAGGAGTTTAATGCGAACGAATATTATAAGTCCGGAACTTACAAGATCAAAGGCAGTCCGCCAGTTCGTGACCATAACCGCGGCATTGGTTGGGGCTGGATTACGTTTAAGGAAGGTGTGAAGCGTTCCAGTAACGTGGCGTTTGTTATTCTCGGATACGACAGACTGAAAAAAGATAGGTTGTTTAGCTATCTGCAAAAGTTTGGCTTCGGTGGGAAAACCGGGATTGAACTGCCGCATGAGGCGCGGGGTTCATTCGATCCAAATCGGAAATATTATCCGCGTGACATCGCGTCTATCACGTTCGGACAAGGTGTAACTGTTACGGCGATTCAGCAGGTGGCGGCAGTTGGTGCGATCGCGAATGGCGGCAAGCTGATGAAGCCATATATTGTAAAAGAGATTCGTGACCCGAAAACGAACGAGGTGATCCAGGAGTTTAAGCCGCAAATGGTTCGCCGCGTTGTGTCCGAAGATACGGCAAAGCAAGTGCGCGATTTGCTGGATGCGGTTGTCAACGAGAAGCATGGAACCGGCCAACCGTTTGCGCTGCCGGGCTATCATGTCGCCGGTAAAACGGGAACTGCTCAGGTAGCGCGTAATGGACATTATGTGCGCGGTAAATATATTAACTCCTTTATTGGTTTTGCGCCAAAAGATAAGCCGAGACTGCTTGTTTATGTGATGGTGGAAGAGCCGCAAATTGATACACCGTCTGCGGGCGGCAAAATTATTGCGGCCCCGATTTTTAAGTCTGTTATGGAGCGCAGTCTCCAATACTTAAAGCTCTCGCCGGATGAGACGGATGGCCACACGACAGAAATCATGGGCGATGAATCGACCGTTATGCCGGATCTTATCGGAAAAAACGTTAGTCAGGCGAAACAAATCTTAGGGCAGGCCGGCCTTCGCGCCGAAATTCTTGGAAACGGAAAAACGATTGTCAGGCAATATCCGAGCGCGAAAGCGGAGTTGACCAAAGGAAGTGCTGTGTATATATTGACCGTTAAAGATGGAACGCAGATGCCGAATTTGACGGGCAAAACGCTGCGTGAAGTAATGGAGCTTGCTTCGCTGCTCGATATCCAAGTGACCGGCATTAACGGGGAAGGCTACGTCATCACTCAGAGTATACAGCCAGGAGCAAAAGTGAAAAAAGGCGACAAGCTGGCGGTGACACTGGCGCCGAAATCAACGACAGGCGCGGCGCAGCCGGAAGGAGAAAAAGCGAAAAAGCACAAGGAAGAAAGTGGTGAACAGAACATAAAAACGGCGAACTAAGGAAAGCCCGTTCTATCTTTTTTCTTCATCGAATAGGGTTATTGTTGAGAGTATAATATGCGGACGGGCATACACGCGTCCGCGTATCCATTCGATGAGGGGGGAGAAAGGACGTGCGTGTATCCGGAGTTACCGTTCGACGCCGTATTTTTATTGCGATGCTGCTTGGGTTTTTTATGTTCCTATTGCTTATCACACGCCTTGGATATGTACAATTATGGAAAGGATCTGGGCTTACGGACATGGCGGAAGAATTGTGGACGCGCAACATTCCGTTTGAAGCCAAGCGGGGACGGATTCTCGATCGGAATGGGGAAGTGCTTGCGTACAATATTAGCGTACCTTCCGTTTTGGCCATCCCGGCCCAAATCAAAGACAAATCCATGACCGCACGCAAGCTGGCGCAGGTTCTAAAAGGAAATGAAAAAGAAATACTCAAAAAAATTAGCCAGCGTCAGTTGATTGTGCGCGTGCCGGGAGGCCGCCGCATTTCCCCGGAGGTGGCCAAACAGGTGCAGGCGTTGAATTTGCCTGGCATTCAATTGACGGAAGATAGTCAGCGTTATTATCCACGTGGCGCGTTTTTGTCCCATGTGCTCGGCTTCACCGGAGTGGATAACCAGGGGTTAACCGGGATTGAGCGCGTGTATGATGAACAACTAAAAGGGAAGTGGGGCTATATATCGTTCGGCGCAAATGCAGCCGGTCAGAAAATGCCAGGTCTTTCGGAGCGATTTACTCCGCCGGAGGACGGGAAGGATTTGCATTTGACGATCGATGCTAATATTCAAGCCATTATTGAGCGGGAGCTAGACCAGGCGATGGTTGTATACCAACCGGACGATGCGCTTGCGATCGCTTATTCGCCAAAAACCGGGGAAGTGTTGGGAATGGCGAGCCGGCCGAACTATGATCCGGGCCGGTACAAAGAATATCCGGTTGAGACATATAACCGAAACTTGCCGATCTGGAAAACGTATGAGCCGGGTTCCACGTTCAAAATTATTACTTTGGCGGCCGCGCTGGAAGATAAAAAGGTTGATTTGGATAAGGACACGTTCAACGACCCTGGATTTATCAAAGTGGCGGGTGCGACATTGCGCTGCTGGAAGCGAGGAGGACATGGCCATCAAACGTTTTTAGAAGGCGTAGAAAATTCATGTAACCCCGGTTTCGTTCTGCTAGGCCAGCGTCTTGGCAAAGAGCGCTTGTTTCACTATATTAAAGAGTTCGGATTCGGCAAGCGGACGGGGATTGACTTGCTTGGCGAGGAAAATGGTGTGCTATTTTCACTTAACCGTGTCGGACCAGTGGAACTTGCTACCACGTCGTTTGGTCAAGGGGTATCGGTGACGCCCATCCAACAGGTGGCGGCGGTCGGTGCCGCGATTAATGGCGGCAAGCTGATGAAGCCGTATATTGCCAAAGCGTGGTATGATTCAAAAACCGGCAAGATGCTAGAGGAAAACAAGCCGAAGGTGGTGCGTCAGGTGATTTCGCCTGAGACGTCCGCCAACGTGCGACGTGCGCTGGAAAGTGTCGTAGCGAACGGTACAGGGCGCAATGCCTATATCGACGGGTATCGTGTCGGCGGCAAGACGGGAACCGCCCAGGTGGTAGAAAACGGGGTTTACTCGAAGAACAAGCATATTGTATCGTTTATTGGGTTTGCACCAGCGGATGATCCGCAAATCATTGTGTATACAGCTATTAACAATCCGAAGGGCATTCAGTTCGGGGGGCGTGTCGCTGCGCCGATTGTACGTAACATTCTCGATTCTTCATTGCGTTATATGAAAGTTTTGCCCCGAACACAGCAGATGGAGAAAGAGTATCAGTATACGGACAAAAAAATCGTTCAGGTGCCGAATCTTATCGGCATGGAACGTAAAGATATTACCGGTTCCTATTATTCTTTCCCTCTTGATATTTCAGGCAGAGGCAGTAAAGTCACTTACCAGTCACCGCAACCGGGAACAAGAGTAGAAGAAGGCTCGACCATTCGCGTCTACCTGGGTGACAAATGAAACAAAGAGCATTAAAATATATGCGGATATGCATGAGAGATAGAAAGCGGATTTTCCGTCGGAAAGAAGGAGAAGGGTAATGCAACTAGAACAGTTATTGGCACCTCTTGCCCTGTGGCGCGCCACAGGAAATGTGAAAACAAACATTACAGGGATTGAAGTTGATTCGCGTAAAGTAAAGCCGGGCGACTTGTTTATATGTTTGCCCGGTTTTACGGTCGACGGACATGATTTCGCCGTGAAAGCCGTAGAGCGAGGCGCGGTGGCCGTACTTGCCCAACGTGAGGTAAGCGTGCATGTTCCGGTTGTGTACGTGCCGGATACAAAGCGCGCGATGGCTGTGCTGGCAGACCGGTTTTTCGGCCATCCAACGCAACACATGAAAATCATCGGGGTAACTGGAACGAACGGCAAGACGACGACCACGTATTTAATTGAGCGTATTCTGGGAGAAGCCGGTCATCCAACCGGCATCATCGGCACGATCGAGATGCGCCTGGGTGATGAAGTACGGGAAGTGAAAAATACGACGCCTGAAGCGCTCGACTTGCAGCGTGCGTTTCGCTGGATGAAAGACAAAGGAGCAGAATACGCGGCGATTGAAGTATCTTCACATGCACTGGATATGGGACGTGTACGCGGCGTGCGTTTTGCGACAGGCGTATTTACCAATCTAACGCAAGATCATCTTGATTATCATAAAACGATGGAGAATTACTTGCAGGCAAAAGGCCTATTGTTTTCACAGCTTGGCAATGAGTATGATAATGAGCGGATGAAATACGCTGTGTTGAACGCGGATGATCCGGCGAGCGAAACGTTTGCGCGGATAACCCCGGCGCAGATCATTACATATGGTATTCGTAATGCAGCGGATGTACGCGCGAGAGATATTTTGATTACGGCCAACGGTACGCGCTTGACGATTGATACGTTTGTTGGGAGCATGACGCTTACGCTTCGCATGATTGGCAACTTCAACATATACAATGCGCTCGCTGCCACTGCGGCTTGCCTTGTAGAGGGCATACCGCTTGAGCAGATTAAGGCTACGCTTGAAAAAGTGGAAGGTGTGCGTGGCCGCTTTGAGAGAGTGGATGCAGGACAGGACTTCACGGTTATCGTTGACTATGCTCATACGCCGGATAGTCTGGAAAATGTATTGAAAACAATCCGCGAATTTGCGGAAGGCAAAGTGTATTGCATTGTTGGTTGCGGCGGCGACCGCGACCGGACAAAGCGCCCGATTATGGCCTCTATTGCAGCGCGCTACGCGGACGTGGCTGTGATTACGTCCGACAATCCGCGCTCTGAGGATCCTAAGGCCATTATAGACGAGATGGTGGCTGGCCTTATCGCCGATGGCGTAAATGAAGAGCGCTACTTTACGCGCGTGGACCGTCGGGAAGCCATTCGTGAAGCGATTCACAGGGCAGCGCCGAGCGACGTGGTGCTCATCGCCGGCAAAGGCCATGAAACGTATCAAATTTTAAAAGACAAAACCATTCATTTCGATGATAAAGAAGAGGCCTATCAAGCCATACTAGAAAAGAAAAAGTAGGATGAGGAGAAAATAGAAAGGAGGGCGCACAATGCTAGTACGGGTTTTGTTTTTTTCGATCGCTGCAGCTTTTTTGATTGCGGTTCTTCTCGCTCCGCTCTTCATTCCTATTCTAAGACGCTTGAAGTTTGGCCAGACAATCCGCGAGGAAGGACCGAAGGGGCACCAAAAAAAAGCGGGTACACCGACTATGGGCGGAATTATTATTTTGCTTGCGCTGACTTTTACAGTGATTAAATTCGCGAATCAGTCGGTCGAGATATTTCTGTTGCTTTTTATTACACTGGGCTATGGATTAATTGGTTTTCTTGATGATTTCATCAAAATCGTGATGAAGCGAAATCTCGGGCTGACCGCAAGACAAAAATTGTTTGGTCAACTCGTAATTGGCGGCGTATTTTATTATGTGCTGCTCCGCAACGGTTATGACACAATTGTTTCGATTCCCGGTACGGATTGGGGCATAGAGCTGGGATGGCTGTACTTGCCTCTTGTATTGCTTATGACTATCGGCGCTTCTAATGCCGTCAATTTGACAGACGGACTGGACGGGTTGTTAGCGGGAACGAGCGCGATTGCATTCAGCGCATATGCGGTAATTGCCTGGACAGCCAGCCAGATGAATATCGCTATTTTTTCGGCTGCGGTCGTCGGGGCAGTGCTTGGTTTTCTTGTATTTAATGCGCACCCTGCCAAAGTGTTTATGGGGGATACGGGTTCTCTTGCCCTCGGCGGCGCGCTGGCAGGCGTCGCGATTTTAACAAAAACAGAAATCTTGCTTGTGATTATTGGCGGGGTATTTGTGATGGAAGCCCTGTCTGTTATCATTCAGGTTATTTCATTCAAAACGCGAAAAAAACGGGTATTCCGCATGAGTCCGTTGCACCATCATTATGAGTTGGGCGGCTGGTCCGAATGGCGAGTAGTGGTCACCTTTTGGTTTGCCGGACTGATTTGCGCAAGCCTGGGCGTGTATATTGGGGTGTTGAGCTAATGTCAGTAGAAGAGGGAAAAGCGTTATATCAAGGGAAAAGAGTCCTGGTGCTTGGCCTCGCCAAAAGCGGGGCCGCTGTGGCGCGCGTGTTGAAGCATTGCGGCGCCTTAGTAACGGTAAATGACAAAAAGCCGGAAAGTGAATGTGAGGAGGCAAGAGATTTGTGGGCGGAAGGGATTGATGTTATTTGCGGGGGGCATCCCGACGACATTGTAAATCCGTCCGTCGATTTCGTAATAAAAAATCCGGGGATTCCGTATTCGGTCGTACCGATTCAAAAGGCGCTTGCGCTTGGCATTCCAGTAATAACGGAAGTGGAAGTCGCATATGAACTGTCGGATGCGCCCATTATTGGAATCACTGGCTCGAATGGTAAAACGACGACCACTACACTGATTGGGCGCATGCTGGAGGAAAGCGGTCTTCATCCGGTTGTGGCTGGCAATATTGGCACACCGTTGAGTGAACAGGCGGCCCAGGCAAAGGCGGAGCAGACGCTGGTGGCAGAGTTGAGCAGTTTCCAATTGAAGGGCACGCGACGGTTCCGTCCGTCCATTGCCTGTCTGCTGAACGTGTATGACGCGCATTTGGATTATCATAAAACAAAGGAAGACTACGTACATAGCAAAAGCAAGCTGTTTGCGAATCAAACAGCCGAAGATGTGGCTGTACTGAATTATGATAGCGAGATTTGTCGGGCGCTTGCGGCTGATATAAAGGCCGCTCTTCTTTGGTTCAGCACAAAGCAAGAGGTGGAACAGGGAAGCTTTGTTCGTGGAGACGAAATCGTATTTAAGCGCCCGCAAAACGGAAGATTAGCGCAAAAACTGTCGGAAGCCCCGGAGATAGAGAAAGTGCTTCGTCTGGATGAACTGGCGCTTCCAGGAACACATAATCTGGAAAATATTTTGGCGGGTGTCTCTGTGGCGCGTGCTGCCGGGGCGAGTATAGAAGCGATTCGGCGCGTACTTCGCACATTTGCCGGGGTGGAGCACCGGCTTGAATTTGTGGCGGAAATTAATGGGGTTAAATACTACAACGATTCGAAGGCGACCAATCCGGAGGCGGCGAGCCGGGCACTTGCTTCGTTTGTCGCGCCAATTATCTGGATTGCAGGTGGTCTTGACAGGGGCATTGATTTCAAAGAGCTTGTGCCACTTCTAAAAAAGCGCGTTAAAGCGGTCATCACATATGGACAAACAGCAGAAAAATTGTTGGCTCGGGCGGAAGAAGCAGGGATTATTCGCAGAAAGCGCGTCGATAATGTTACTGACGCGGTTGCGCAGGCCCGACTGATCGCTCAGGAAGGGGATGTGGTACTGCTCTCGCCGGCGTGTGCCAGCTGGGATATGTACAAATCGTTCGAAGAGCGGGGGGTCTTGTTTAAGCAATCCGTGCATAAGCTTAAAACAAGCCTGTAACCGCTGTTTGAACGTTTGATCCAAAATCAGGGGATTGAACGGACAGGCAGCTGGATGCAGTAAATTCTGTGCTGTAAGAGGTGTTTATGTTGATAAAGGCCCGTTCAACTCCTGATTTTATTATTATTGTTGTTACACTTGTACTGCTGGCGGTCGGTGTCGTTATGGTGTACAGTTCGAGCGCGGTTGTCGCTGCACAGAAAGGCGACCCGTTCTTTTTCACCAAACGGCAGCTTATTTTTGCGATTCTCGGTATTTTCGCTATGTTTGTGACGATGAACATTGATTACTGGATATGGAAAAAATGGGCAAAACCTGGCCTTTACTTTTGCTTCTTTTTGCTTGTTATTGTACTCCTTATCGGTAAGGAGGTTAACGGAGCAAAAAGCTGGTTGGGAATTGGTGCATTCGGAATTCAGCCAGCGGAGTTTACGAAGTTAGGTATGGCTATTTTTCTGGCCAAATGGCTTTCGGATAACCAGAAAATGATTGTTTCGTTTACGAAAGGTTTGGCACCAACGCTCGGCATTGTATGCCTTGCATTTGGTCTTATTATGATGCAGCCTGATCTTGGAACTGGCACGGTATTGCTTGATACTTCAGTATTGATGATTTTCATCGCTGGAGCAAAAATGAAGCATTTGTTTGGGCTTGCCTTTCTCGGCGTTCTCGGGTTCGCTGGCCTTATTTTAGCGGCGCCGTACCGAATAAATCGGATTACCGCCTTTCTCGACCCGTGGAAAGACCCGCTTGGCGATGGATACCAGATTATCCAATCTCTATACGCCATTGGGCCTGGCGGTCTAATGGGGCTTGGCATCGGTATGAGTCGCCAGAAATTCTTGTATTTGCCGGAACCGTATAACGATTTTATTTTTTCTATCCTTTCGGAAGAGCTTGGATTTATCGGCGGTGCGACAGTGCTGTTGTTATTCTTACTGCTGCTGTGGCGCGGTATGAGAATTGCAATTACGGCGCCCGATTTATTCGGTAGCTTGCTTGCGACGGGGATTATTGGTATGCTGGCGATTCAAGTGGTTATCAATGTCGGTGTTGTTACCGGTATGTTTCCGGTAACGGGAATCACCCTACCTTTTCTGAGCTACGGCGGTTCTTCCCTCACGCTGATGCTGACGGGAATTGGGGTTCTGCTAAATATTTCACGCTATTCTCGAATCTAAGTGCACGGATTAAAATAGAGAGAAAATGAACAATAGAGGAGACAGGTGGTGCGAGTATGGATATTGTTATTAGCGGGGGCGGCACAGGCGGACATATTTATCCGGCTCTCGCCCTTATTAAAGAAATCAAACGGCACGAGCCGGGCTCCCGCGTATTATATATTGGAACAGAAAAAGGGTTGGAGTCGGAAATTGTGCCGAAAGAAGGAATTCCGTTTGAGTCGGTGTATATTACTGGCTTTAAGCGGAGTCTTTCGTTTGAGAATGTAAAAACAATCATGCGATTTTTTAAGGCGACCCGCCGGGCGAAACGTCTTATCCGGGAATTTAAGCCGGATGTTGTCGTAGGCACCGGCGGTTATGTTTGTGGTCCGGTTGTATACGCCGCGAGTTCGCTTGGTATTCCCACGCTGATTCATGAGCAGAACGTAATTCCAGGTCTGACCAATAAATTTTTGTCTCGTTATGCGGATCGAGTGGCGGTTACATTCTCCGGATCAGCTTCGTACTTTCCACAGGGAAAAACGGTGGTGACCGGAAATCCACGGGCTACGGAAGTTGCGCACGCGGACGGACGGGCCGGGCTCGTTTCGCTACATGTTCCATCAGGGAAAAAATATGTTCTTATTGTTGGCGGAAGCCGCGGGGCGAAAGCGATTAACGAAGCAGTGATTCAAATGGCACCGAAGCTGTGTGATTATCCGGCTTACCATTTTATTTATGTAACGGGAGAGGTCCACTACGATAAAACAATGGAAGCTATAAAAAATCAGGGCGGTGTGCCGGAAAATATGACGATCCGTCCTTTTATCTATAATATGCCTGAAGTGCTGGCTGGTATTGATTTAATCGTAAACCGGGCAGGCGCATCTTTCCTAGCGGAGATTACTGCGCTCGGCTTGCCGTCTATTTTGATTCCTTCTCCTTATGTAACAAACAATCATCAAGAAAAAAATGGAAGGTGGCTGGAAGAACAGGGCGCATCGCGCGTGATTACTGAGTCGCAATTGAACGGTTCTCTTCTTCTTGCTGAAATTGACGCTATCCTGCGTGACAGCGCGCGAGTGGATAGAATGCGCCAGGCGGCAAAAGCGCTTGGTCAGCCGAATGCCGCCACACTCATATACAAAGAATTACAAGCGATCACCTGCCCCTAGCTGTAACACAGCGAGCGGGTTGGGCATACATTATTCTAGGCGCGTGACCCGTGGAAGCAGTGCGTACCAGGCAGGGGATTCACTCAAGGAGGTTCTATCATGCAGGAGCTAATCAGAGAGTTGAAAGAAGCTAACATTGGAACAGTGCTTATCAATGAGCCGCTGGCAAACCATACAACATGGAAAATCGGCGGCCCGGCAGATATTCTCGTTGAACCGACTGACAAGATGGCGTTAGCTCGCAGTATGAAACTCGTTCACAAGCATAATGTACCTTGGTATGTGCTGGGCAGAGGCTCAAATATGCTTGTGCGGGACCGAGGAATCCGCGGCGTTGTCTTTAAACTGGCTGATGGATTTAATCACCTCGCTTTTAATGGGGAAGAGATAGAGGTGGGTGCTGGCTATTCGTTTATTCGATTAGCTGTCATGGCCGGGAAAGAGGGATTAACCGGGCTTGAATTTGCCGGTGGCATTCCCGGTACGGTGGGCGGCGCCATTTATATGAATGCAGGCGCACACAATTCTGACGTTTCACGCATTCTTAAATCGGCTGAAGTGTTGCTCGAAACAGGGGAATTGGTGATTTTTTCCGCCGACGAACTCGGGTTTAGTTACCGCACGTCCATCTTGCAGAAGAGGCGGGGCATTGTTGTAAGCGCGGTGTTTAAGCTGGCTTACGGCGACCGTAAAGAGATCGCCCGTCATATGGCAGCATATAAAGATAGAAGACGCCAGACACAGCCGTTGTCGCTGCCGTGCGCGGGAAGCGTGTTTCGTAATCCGCCAGGCGACCACGCCGGACGTTTAATTGAAAGCGCGGGACTTAAGGGGCTTCGGGTCGGCGGTGCACAAATTTCGGAGAAGCACGCCAATTTCATCGTAAATCGAGGGAACGCGACGGCCCAGGATGTCCTCGACCTGATGGAACAAGTAATAAAAATCGTAAATGAACGGTATAATATTAAACTTGTTCCGGAAGTATTGGTGGTGGGCGAGGGGTAAACGGAGGTGAAATCTTGGAGTCATTCGTAATAGAGGGGGGAACCCCTCTTTCAGGAGAATTGCGCATTCAAGGCGCAAAGAATGCGGCACTTCCGATTCTTGCGGCTACCGTGCTGACCGGAGGTTCCTACACCATCTACGATGTACCCCGTCTCTCTGATATTGATGTAATGCTTAAGATTTTGACAAAACTTGGTGCCGTATGCAGTCATACAGGAACGACTGTTCACGTAGATACGACGAATCTTTCTTCTTCGTTTGTTCCACAAGATCTAATGGGGCAGATGCGTTCTTCTATCTTTTTAATGGGGCCGCTTTTGGCGAGATTCGGGCAAGTGACGCTTTCACGTCCGGGCGGCTGTGCTATCGGGGAGAGGCGCATCAATCTTCATCTTAAAGGATTGAAAGCTCTCGGAGCCACAATTACGACTCAAGACGGATTGATTCATTGTACAGCTAATAAGCTCAAAGGTAGCGTCATCTTTCTTGATTATCCGAGTGTCGGAGCTACGGAGAACATTATGATGGGAGCGGTGTTGGCAAAAGGGGAGACCATTCTTTCCAATGCAGCGCGTGAACCGGAAATTATCGATTTGCAAAATTTCCTTAACCGTTTGGGCGCGCGCGTACGCGGCGCTGGAACGGATCGGATTATCATCGAAGGGGTCTCCCGACTTCATGCCACAGATTATCAGGTGATTCCCGATCGGATTGTAACCGGGACGATGATGCTGGCGGCGGCTATTACACGCGGAAGCATTACTTTGCGCAACGTCAACCCAATGCATCTTGTGTCTTTGTTAGATGTTGTCAAACAAAGCGGTGTTGAAATCACATATGGGCATGATATAATTACGGTAAAGGCCAGCAGATCATTTCGCGCCATTGATCGAATTATGACGGCACCCTATCCTGGATTTCCAACCGACATGCAATCTCAGATGATGGCGTTTCTTTCACTGGCACGAGGATGCAGTATCATTAAAGAGACGGTGTTTGACGGGAGATTCCGGCATGTGAATGAATTATGTCGGTTGGGTGCTGATATTTACGTGGATTTGAATACGGCTTTTATTCGTGGTGTGCCGCGTTTATCGGGCGCGGTAGTAGAAGCAACTGATTTGCGAGCCGGTGCGGCGCTGATTATTGCCGGGCTCGCTGCGGAAGGAGAAACGAGAGTGACGCAATCCTATCATATTGATCGCGGTTATGATAGGATTGAAGACCAGCTTGTGAGTCTGGGGGCTCGTATTCGGCGGGTTCAGTGAAGCGGCACTTTCAACAAGCATATTTTGTGCATGTGAAGCGGCATATGGGAGTATGCCGCTTTTGTAAGTTTACAGGTTTAAAAGCGGAGGAATACGGAATGGCGAATATAGAAAAAATCCCGCGTTTACGGAAGGAAAACCGGAAGAAAAGGACGAACCGCCAATTGCTTATACTGCTGTTGCTATTTTTTCTCGTGTTACTCCTCGTTCTTTTTTTTCAATCCTCTATCAGCCGGGTACAGGATATTTCCGTAACCGGAGCCCAACTTGTGTCTCCGGGAGAAGTGATCAAACAATCTCACCTTCATTTTGATATGCAGTATTTGCTGGTGAATAAAGAGAAAGTAGCCACCTCTATCGTATCAGCGATTCCTGCGATTGAAAGCGTAGAAGTGCGTAAAACGTTTCCTGGGAAAATTGAACTGGTGGTTAAAGAACGCCCACGTGTGGCGTTTTTGATGAATAACCGCGGCGAACTTTATCCGGTAACAAACAAAGGCGTTGTCTTGCGACAGTATCCGTCGAGCGACGAAATGGTGGACAAGCCGATTATCCGGTTGTGGAAGACAGAGCAGCTGTTGCCTGAATTTGCGGAGCAACTCGACAAGTTAGATCCAGGAATTCGTCGACAAATTTCGGAGATTAGGCATGAACCTACGAAAAATAATCCAGATCGTCTCATTCTTTTTATGAAAGACGGTTTTGAGGTTCATACCGTAATCCAGGATTTTGCGGATAATATGGCATGGTACCCTTCATTTGTACAGAGCTTGAAGCGGGAAGGAAAGACGGAAGGGATTATTAATTTATCAGAGGTGAAGTGGTTTGAACCGTATAAGCAGCAACAAACAAACGGTAATAAACAACCTTAAGATTCGTAGAATCCACGTATACTTAGCGCTTGTGTTCCTCGTATTTGGATTTATTGTTGCTTATTCGGTGCAGTTGACCATGGAAGGTGCAAGCAATGTTCCTGCTTCAAGCGATAGTGAGTGGGAGAAAAAAGTTAAGCTAAATGAAAAGCTTATCCAGGAAAAAGAAACGAACGAGGAACTGGAAAAAAGATTGCAAAAGTTGCGGCTGGAAGTGAATCAAAAAGAAAAGGAACTGTCGGAAAGACAGGCAGTTTCTCGACAGGTATTGAATGAATTGGAACAAATGCGAATGAAGGCGGGATTGATACCGGTTGTCGGATCGGGGGTGACGGTCACACTTGAAGACAGTAAATCGGCCCGCAGCTTTAATAATGTTGCCGACGGGATTGTGCACGATCAGAATATTCGGGATGTGGTCAACGAATTATTTGCTGCTGGTGCGGAAGGTATCGCCATCAATGATCAACGTTTGGTGGGCGGTTCAAGCGTCCGCTGTGTCGGGCCGACAGTGATTGTCAATGATACAAAACTTGCGCCTCCGTTTGTGATTAAGGCGATTGGTGACAAGGAAACTCTTCTTTCAGCTCTAAAATTGCCCGGTGGGGTCATTGACATGCTGAAGCAACGTACGATTGAAATTACCATCAACAGTTCAGACAAAATTGAACTGCCGGCCTATGTCGGTGAAACGCAAGCGAAGGCGTCGACAGAAGCCTAAAGCATCAAGGGAATGATAGTTTGACATCACTTTTTCCCTTATAACGTCGATGAATGTTAGTATCTTAAGGTGTATTTAATAGGAGCGGTAAGGAAGCGATGAAAAATGAAAAATAATCGACAGGTCCCATTCATAATTACAGTAATAAGTATTATTATTGGGTTCATGCTAGCGCTCCAATTTCGCTCAAATCAGATGATTTTTGCAACGGAACGCCAAGACTTGTTTCAACTGCGTCAGAATGTACAAAAAGAAATGGAGCGTCACCAGAAGCTATTAAATGACATTTCCAAGTATGAAAAACTGTTGAGAGAATATGAAACGTCGATGAATGAAGGCGGGGGGCTTTCTGTCATTCAGGAAGAGTTTGCCCGCATTAAAAGAGAGAATGGTTTTTCCGATGTGACGGGACCTGGCGTGATTATTACGATTGAAGATAATCCTGTCGCCCCAGGAATGAACAAGCTTCAATCTCCAGTTATTGACCAAGATTTAACCGATTTGACAAGCCTGTTATTCGCGAACGGTGCCAAAGCGATCGCCATTAACGGGAATCGGTTGATCGTGAGCAGTTCCATTCGTACCGTCGGTGAAGGCATTCAGGTAGATACAAAGCCAATTGAGATGCCTTATATTATAAAGGCAATCGGAGAACCACAGAGCTTGGAAGCTGCGCTGCGCCTTCCCGGTTCGGACCGTGAATCAATGGAAGCCTGGTTTCAATTTTTAAATAAAAAGTTTATCATTCAAAAATCGGAAAGCGTGACGGTTCCCGCGTATCAAGGAACTGTAAGAGTAAAATATATGAAGCCTATGGAACAAAAAGGAGCGTCGTAAGCGAATGTGGTTACCAATTCTCGGTTTAGTCATTGGTGTGATTCTCGGGCTATCATTTCAATTCCGGGTACCGGAGGAATACAGCAGCTATTTGTCCATCGCAGTGCTGGCCGCCCTTGACACCATTTTTGGAGGCTTGCGCGCATATTTGCAGAATTCCTTTGACATTAAAGTATTTATGTCGGGCTTTTTCTTTAATACGTTACTGGCGGCCGGGCTTGCTTTTCTTGGCGTGTATATGGGGATCGATTTGTATTTAGCGGCCATTTTTGCTTTTGGCGTTCGCCTGTTTAACAATATTGCTGTGATCCGCCGTATACTCATCGGGCGCTGGTTCAGGGAAAAAGAGGAGAAAACGCTCCCTTAACGCATATTTTTTATAAATTTTCGCGTTGAAAAAAGAGGGGAAATACTGCGCGATGTGGAAGTAAATACAGTACATCATTTTTATTGCTACGCTAGACACTACCAAAAATAAAAATAGAGGAGGTGCCAAATTTGAACAGCAGTGAATATATTGTCAGCTTAGATATTGGTACATCCAAAGTCAGAGTAATCATTGGAGAAATTAACAGCGGAACCATTAATATTATTGGGGTTGGAACGGCGGATTCGCATGGAATAAAAAAAGGTGCCATTGTAGATATTGACGAGACTGTGCAATCGATTCGGGAAGCCGTAGAAAAAGCGGAGCGTATGGTCGATTTGCCGATCCGTCATGTTGTGGTCGGTATTTCAGGCAACCATATTCAGTTGCAGCCGAGCCACGGAGTGGTTGCTGTGTCCAGCGAGAACAGAGAGATTACGGACGAAGATATTGAACGTGTAATGAAGGCGGCGCAGGTGATAGCCGTTCCCCCGGAACGCGAAATTATCGATGTGGTTCCTATTCAATATATTGTTGACGGCCTTGGAGAAATCAGCGACCCAAGAGGTATGATGGGCGTACGCCTCGAGATGGAAGGTACGATCATTACAGGAGCAAAGACTGTCATACATAACCTCGTACGCTGCGTAGAACGGGCGGGATTATCCATCGCCGGAATGTACCTTATGCCGCTTGCATCCAGTGAGATTGCGTTGACGAAGGATGAAAAAAATTTAGGGGTAGTGCTTGTGGATATCGGCGCCGGTTCTACGACAGTGTCAGTATTTGAGTCAGGAACGCTGAACGCTTTTTCCGTGTTGCCAATCGGTGGCGATTATATTACAAACGATATTGCGATCGGATTCAGGACGACAACAGAAGAAGCGAAGCAAATTCAATTAAACAGCGGGTGCGCGCTTATCGAAGAAGCGAGTGAGGACGAGCGCTTTCTTGTGAAGCGGATAGGGAGCGATGTGGAGAAGGAATATACCCAGTTAGAATTGGCTAATGTGATTGAACCTCGTGCTGCGGAAATTTTTAATTTGGTAGAAGACGAATTATATCTTATGGGTTATGATACAAGCATACCGAATGGTTTCGTATTGACCGGGGGAGTGGCCAATATTCCGGGTTTGTTAGAGTTGGCGCGTTATGAGCTACAGGCCCCTGTGCGGATTGCGATTCCGGATTACATAGGTGTGCGTGATCCATCCTATACAACGGGAGTGGGGCTGATCAAATACGCGTCCAAATACTATATGAATCAGATGCCTCAGCAACCGGAAGTGAAACAGCCTCAGCCGAAAAGCAAAAAAACGAATAATGCACTGAAAACTTCAAAAGAGCTGAAGGAACATGGGGGAGTTTTCAAGAAGGTTAAGGAATGGTTTAGTGAATTTATTTAGAACTGTGTGCATGATAAGTGAGGGGGACTTTTATACATGTTAGAATTCGACTTGGAAATGGATACGCTAGCGCAGATAAAGGTCATCGGTGTTGGCGGCGGTGGGAGCAATGCGGTAAACCGGATGATCGAAAGCGGGATTCAGGGCGTTGAATTCATCGCAGTCAATACTGATTACCAAGCGCTTAATCTGTCAAAGGCGCAGCATAAGCTGCAAATTGGCGCCAAGTTAACGCGCGGGCTTGGCGCTGGAGCCAATCCGGAAGTTGGAAAGAAGGCGGCGGAAGAAAGCCGTGAACAAATCGAACAGGCGCTACGGGGAGCCGATCTTGTTTTCGTGACTGCCGGAATGGGTGGTGGGACGGGAACAGGAGCTGCTCCAGTCATCGCGGAAATCGCAAAAGAAATCGGAGCACTTACAGTAGGCGTTGTAACCCGTCCATTTACATTTGAAGGTCGTAAACGCGCCGTGCAAGCAGAGCAGGGGATTATCGGACTAAAAGACAAGGTTGACACGCTTATTGTCATTCCAAACGATCGGCTGCTAGAAATTGTTGATAAAAATACTCCAATGCTTGAAGCGTTTCGTGAGGCGGATAACGTGCTTCGCCAGGGTGTGCAAGGCATTTCCGACTTGATTGCCGTACCGGGATTAATTAATCTTGACTTTGCTGATGTGAAGACGATTATGACGGAGCGGGGCTCTGCACTTATGGGGATTGGGATTGCTACGGGAGAAAATCGGGCGGCCGAAGCGGCGAAAAAAGCGATTTGTAGTCCGTTGCTTGAGACATCGATTGACGGCGCGCGCGGCGTGCTAATGAATATTACTGGTGGTACGAATTTGAGTCTATATGAAGTAAATGAAGCGGCCGATATTGTTGCTTCTGCTGCTGATTCGGAAGTAAACATGATTTTTGGTGCTGTAATTAACGAGAACCTGAAAGACGAGATCGTCGTGACAGTCATTGCGACCGGATTTGAAGAGTCACAACAACAAATGGCGCGCCGACCACAAATAGATGCAGGTCGCGATAAGGCGCTAAGCGTGCAGAACTTGCGACCGCTGCGTCGTACAAATCAGGCTGAGCCGGAGCGAGACAGCGAAGAGCCACAAATTCTGTCCCGTCCAGAGCCGCGTCAAGCTCCATCATACAGCGGAATGGACAATCTTGACATTCCGACATTCCTGCGCAATCGCAGACGCAAAAATAAAGAAAGATAGCTGGAATAGCAAAAGCCTTGAGTGAAATGCAATCACTCAAGGCTTTTGGCTTGAAAAATGGGAATAACTTATCTTTATTATAGAACATACATTTTCAAAAAGCGAGTGCGGCATATTCAGGATTTACTTTTCCTCTTTTTCCCTTTATTATGTCATATCCTGTCTAAAATTCCTCTCATATTTTGTCTTAATTTTTCATACGATTTAAGGACAATGCCATCTTTTTCTATGTGATAATAAGAACACGAGAAAATGGGAGAGGAGGTTCAGAACGAATGTGACGGTGTATGCCGACATGGTATTTGTTATCAATATGGTTATTGATTATATGTTGTTGTTTTTAACCGGTCATATTTGTCGTCAGCCTCTTCGAAAACGCAGGTTGTTACTCGCTTCCGCCGTTGGCGCCGCGTATACGGTTTTTTTGTTTTTTCCGCCCTTATCCTTCGCGTTTACTTTTCTTGCGAAATTTATTTTTTCTTGCATTATGATTTTGCTTGCGTTCCGCTGGACGAGAATATGGACTACGCTTCGTCTTCTTGGTGCCTTTTACGCTGTTTCCTTTTTTATCGGCGGTGGGCTCATGGCTACCCACACTATGCTGGAATCCAAGAGTGAAGTCGTAAATGGGATCGTATTGACGCATACAGGCTCTGCTGGAACGAATCCGACATTTCTATTTATTGCTTTTGGTTTTCCAATTTTTTGGTGGTGTACACGTCACGGGTATTATAGCGTGAAAGCCAACCGGCAGGTTGATGTGCAGCACGTCTGTCTTGAAGTGGATGTGTTTGGTCACACGGTTCGCTGCCGCGGCTTTATTGATACAGGCAACCAATTGCATGATCCGTTGTCACGCATCCCCGTCACTATTATGGAAGCCGAATTGTGGAAAGAGGTATTGCCGGATGGAATTTTGCGGCAGATATATTGTGAAGAAATAGATATTGCAAGCGCCGTGCCTGACGGAGAGGAAAAGTGGTTAGAAAGAATGAGATTTATCCCGTACTGTACGGTATCCAGCAAAGCAAGTTTTCTTATTGCTATTCGTCCGGACGAAGTGCGGGTATATGCGGGTAACAAAACATATCGTTTACGCCGGATGTTGATTGGTTTGCGAGCTTCCCCGTTATCTGCGGATGGAAGCTATCAGGCGGTAGTACATCCAAAAGCGACGGCAGAAAAGGATGAGCTCGCTTCCTAACGATAAAAGGAGGGATACAATGATTGCAAAGCTACGCTTGCTAGTACAATTGTGGTGGTACCGATTCCTTATTAGCATTGGCGCGAAAACCGAAGAAGTTCATTATATCGGCGGCAGTGAAGCGCTCCCGCCTCCGTTAAACCGTGAGGAAGAAGACTATTTGCTAAGCCGTTTACACACCGGGGATCCAGCTGTTCGCTCCATCTTGATTGAACGAAATTTGCGACTTGTTGTATATATTGCCCGCAAGTTTGAGAATACGGGCATTAATATCGAAGATTTGGTTAGTATCGGAACCATTGGCTTGATTAAAGCTGTTAATACGTTTGATCCGGAAAAGAAAATTAAGCTTGCAACATACGCATCCCGCTGCATTGAAAACGAAATTCTTATGTTCTTGCGTCGTAATAGCAAAGTTAAATCGGAAGTGTCTTTTGATGAGCCACTTAATATTGACTGGGATGGGAACGAATTGCTGCTGTCCGATGTACTAGGCACAGAGAACGATATTATTTACCGTGATCTGGAAGAACAAGTGGACAAAAATCTTCTGTATAAAGCGCTTGATAAACTGTCGGAACGCGAGCGTATTATTATGGAAATGCGTTTTGGGTTAAATGGGGAAGAAGAAAAAACGCAAAAAGACGTAGCCGATATTCTCGGCATTTCACAATCTTACATTTCCCGCCTTGAAAAGCGCATTATTAAACGGCTTAAGAAAGAGTTTAACAAAATGCTATAATAACCGCATGAATTGCGTGATAATTCGAAAGCGAATGTATCATGTCGATGCTGCATAATTTTTCCCTTCGCGGAGATACTTATCAGTAACGCTGGCTCCATTAGGAGGGAAAATACGTGACACGCAACAAGGTAGAAATCTGCGGAGTGGACACATCCAAGCTTCCTGTGCTAACTAACGCACAAATGCGGGAATTGTTTGTCCAACTGCAAAATGGAGATTATGCAGCAAGAGAGCAACTAGTGAATGGCAACTTGCGCTTAGTGTTAAGTGTAATCCAGCGCTTTAACAATCGCGGAGAATACGTGGATGACTTGTTTCAGGTGGGCTGCATTGGGCTGATGAAAGCCATAGACAATTTCGATTTGAGCCAGAACGTCAAGTTTTCTACGTATGCTGTCCCGATGATTATTGGGGAAATCCGCAGGTACCTTAGGGATAACAATCCCATCCGCGTCTCCCGCTCATTGCGAGATATTGCGTATAAAGCGTTGCAAGTAAGGGATGCGCTAACGAATAAAAATTCCCGTGAACCTACTATTATGGAAATCTCGGAAGAATTAAACGTTCCGAAGGAAGATGTAGTGTTTGCTCTGGATGCAATTCAGGATCCAGTCTCGTTGTTTGAACCGATTTATCAGGACGGTGGTGACCCGATTTTTGTTATGGATCAAATCGGCGACGAGCGAAATAGGGATAGCCAGTGGACAGAAGAGATCGCGTTGCGGGAGGCGATGCAGCGGCTCACGGAAAGAGAAAAATTGATTCTTTCTATGCGCTTTTTTGAAGGAAAAACCCAGATGGAAGTTGCCGAAGAAATCGGCATTTCCCAGGCGCAAGTATCGAGGCTGGAGAAGGCCGCCATATCGCAGATGTATAAGCACGTACAGTGAAGAAGTGAATAGTGGATCAATAACAGAAACGGACGCGTTGTACCGCGTCCGTTTTTCAATTATTACTTTTATTTTTTGAAATACTTGTTGTAGATTTGGTCGAACTCGCCGCTTTCCTTTATAGCGGCAAGACCTTTGTTCAGCTTATCCAGCAATTCTTTGTTCCCTTTTTTCACTGCGATGCCGTACTGTTCTTGTTTGGCTGAAGTGTCTTCAATAATGTTCACATCGTCAAGCTTTAGCTTTTCCATGAATTTTTTCACAACCGCGTTGTCGGCAACAACCACGTCAATGCGGCCGTTCCTCATATCTTCAATCGCGCCCGCTACCTCTTCGTAGCCTTTTAAGCCGCTATAACCTTTTCCGAGTTTTTCTTCCACAAGGAGTTGACCTGTTGTACCGGATTGAACGCCGATTTTCTTGCCTTTCAGGTCAGCTACCGTTTTCACAGCCGGCGCGTTCTTTTTAACGAGAATCCCTTGTTCTGCTGTAAAGTAAGGGGTTGTAAAGTCAAACACTTTTTTGCGATCATCGGTAATGGTAATACCGGCGATGGCGATGTCAACGGAACCGTTTTTAAGACCGGCCATCATCGGATCCCAGCCCGTATGCTTTACTTCGATCTCCATGTTTTGCGCTTTGGCGATCGCTTTAATCAAATCAATATCAAATCCTTCCGGCTCTCCGGTCGGAGACATTGATTCAAACGGAGGGAACGCAGCATCCGTTGCTACTATGAGCTTCTTTTTTTCTGCCCCTGCCGCATTTCCCCCATTGCTTTCCTTGCTGCCACAAGCTGCAAGTCCAAACGCGAGCAAGCAGGCGATAAGTGTGAATAAAAACTTTTTCCCCATTGTGTATAGACCTCCTATATTTTTGTACATAATGTGCATTTCCTCATTTAGACTATAGAACGATGTTGCAATTTCAAACGGATTTATACAAAATGTTTATTCATAAGGTAACATGAATAAGTATACGAGCATAATACGTTATTGGCAAGTGCTTTGAAGATAAAAAATACTTTTAGGACATTTACTAAATCTCGTACATATACTGGTTATATAAACCGAGAAGCCGGGCGCTGCAAAGCGAGGTGAACAAATAATGGTAAAAATTTCAGAATTTCAGGAGAAAGATGTGGTAAACATATTAGATGGAAAAAATCTCGGCCAGGTGATCGATTTGGAAATTAACCTACAAGCGGGGCGCGTCGAGGCAATTGTTGTCCCGGGCAAAGGGAACGGAAAGTTTTTCGGGTTGTTTGGCGGAGGAGAAGAAATTACAATTCCGTGGCGCAACATCGTAAAAATCGGGAAAGATGTAATTCTTGTCCGGCTGGATGATGGGGTGGCACTTATGAAACAGGGTATGGACGAAGGCTCGTACCGTTCATAAATCCGTATTCTTTCTTTTCTTATAAGAACGGGAATGGTAAGATTCTTATTGTGAGGAGGGAAGAGGATGGAGCCATTCGTCATGCAGGAGAAGGGGCTTATGCTCCGCCTTACGGGATGGGAAAGCAAGTGGCCGCAGCTTGTGGCCGGCTTTTCCACGAGGAACGGCGGCGTAAGTAGGAGAGAATATGAAAGTCTGAATTGTGGGTTGCACGTTGGAGATACAGTGGAGCATGTCATTCAAAATAGACGAAAACTTGTTGAAGCAAACGGTTTTTCTTTTGCTTCTTGGACGTGCGCAGAACAAGTACACGGAAGCAATATTCGCGTGATAACGGACGATGATGTAGGCGCGGGCAGAATGGCGCACAGCGACGCGATTGCAGAAACGGATGGTCTGCTGACCGATAAGCGAAACGTGTTTCTTGCTTCGTTTTACGCCGATTGTGTGCCGCTTTTCTTTTATGCACCAAAAGCAAAAGCGCAAGTGATTGGTGTGGCGCATGCGGGCTGGCGCGGAACGGTCGCGCGTATCGGTCCGAAAATGGTTGAGACAATGCGGAAAATATGGGCGATTGGTCCGGAGAATATATACGCAGCAATCGGGCCGTCTATCGGTGCCTGCTGCTACGAAGTGAATGATATAGTGGCCGATGAGATTAAAAATGTGCTTGGTGCAAAAGCCTTTCGTGTATTGACAGAGACGCGCGAAGGAAAGTATATGTTAAATTTGCAGGAAACGAATCGAATTTTGCTTGAAAGAGCAGGAATTTTGCCATCTCATATCGAAGTGAGTCATTTATGTACAAGTTGCCGAAGCGATGTATTTTATTCCTATAGGAAAGAAAAAGGAAAAACGGGCCGGATGACGGCTTTTATCGCATTGAAAGAGGGGTAAGGGAAGACATTGTCATATATTGCGGAAAATTTACGACGGGTACAAGCAATGATTGAAGCCAGCTGCGAACGTGTGGGGCGTAAACCGTCCGAAGTGCAAATTGTAGCGGTCACGAAATATGTGTCTTTGGAGACGACGCGTGCGGCTATTTCGGCCGGCATCCATCATATTGGGGAAAGCCGGACACAGGATGCCGTGCCGAAGTGGCAGGCAATCGGCACGGAAGCAGCCACCTGGCATTTTATCGGTCATTTACAGACCAATAAGGTGAAAGACATGGTTGGCCGGTTTACATATGTGCACTCCTTGGATCGTTTTTCGCTCGCTAAAGAATTAAATAAGCGCGGAGCGCAACACGACGTAGTGACAAAATGCATGGTGCAAGTAAATGTTTCCGGTGAAGAGACGAAACATGGGCTTGCGCCGCAAGAGGTACCTGATTTTCTTGCGGCTATTCAGGACATGCCGCACATTGAAGCATGTGGATTTATGACGATGGCCCCATATGTCGAAAATCCTGAGGAAACAAGGTGGATTTTCCGGGAGCTGCGTCAGTTGCGCGATCGGATGCGGAAACAGTATGCACATATGCCGCTGCATCATTTAAGCATGGGAATGTCCAACGATTACCATATCGCTGTCGAGGAAGGAGCGACCTTTATCCGTTTGGGGTCCACGCTGGTCGGCGACGAACGAAATTGAAATTATTTAGGTAAGGAGAGCGATGAACATGGGCGTCGTTAGCAAGATTAAGGAGTTTTTCGGGCTTGGGGGCGAGGCAGAAGTGTATGAAGAAATTATCGATGAGGCGGAGGAGTATGAAGAGGAAGAGGCGTATGTAAAGCCGCGCAAAAACCGCCAGATGAATAACGTCGTCAGCCTGCACGCCGTAAAAGAGCAGGCGCCCCGTGTCATGCTGGTTGAACCGAAATCTTATGAAGAAGTACAGGAGATTGCGGATCACCTATGCTCCAGACGCGCCGTTGTCATCAATTTGCAGCGTGTACCGGGCGAACAGGCAAAGCGGATTATCGACTTTTTAAGCGGTACGGTGTACGCTATTAACGGCAGCATTCAACGGGTTGGACACAAGACGTTTTTGTGCTTACCTGAACATATGGAAGTACAAGGAAATATTACGGAAATGATATATGATGATAGAGGTTAAAGTAGTCGAGGTGAGGAAATGGCGCAAATTATCAGCCTGATCCATTTTGGATTCAATGTATACTATTATATGATTATTATTTATATTGTAATGTCTTGGATTCCCCAGGTACGCGAAACATCTTTTGGTGAAATGTTGGGACGGCTAGTGGAGCCGTATCTGCAAATTTTCCGCCGCTTTATCCCGCCGCTTGGCATGATTGACATTTCGCCGATTGTGGCGCTGTTTGCGCTATATTTCGCCCAGATCGGGCTTATCAGCATCCTGATGTCGCTGGTGTAACTAGATGAGCATATACCAGCACTTTCGGCGGGATGAGCATCCGTTCGTGGAGCGGGTGCTGGAATGGACCGAGCGCGTTCGCGCTCGGTATCAGGTGCTCCGCACCGATTTTCTTGATCCGCGTCAAGCATTTATTGCGAGATCGATTGCGAACCGAGAAGCGGGCGTATATTTTGAAACATATGGCGGATACGAAAAGGCGGAGCGAGTAAGAGGCCTTTTTTACCCTGAATATGTGGAACCATCGCGGGAAGAGTTTGGGTTAGCCCTGCTTCAGGTCAAAGGGACAAATCGTTTTTTGACGCTGGAACATCGGGATTATTTAGGCGCTCTGATTGGGTTAGGTATAAAGCGGGAAAAATTTGGAGATATACTTGTTCATACTGATGGCGCACAGCTTTTGGTGGCGGAAGAAATTGCTGGTTACGTGCGTTTATATATGAATCAGGTTCACCGTGTTCGTGTAACAGTGGAGGAGGTTCCACTTGAGGGGATTTCTGTACCTGAGCAGTCGTTTCATCCGTTGTCGTTTACCGTACAATCCCCCCGACTGGATGCGGTAGTTGGAGATGTATACCGCTTGTCCCGGGCCAAAGTGGTCGCTCCGATCCAAAACGGACGGGTGAAGGTGAATTTTCGTGAAATAAACGATCCGTCTTTTTATCTGGAAGAAGGGGACATTGTTTCGTTTAAAGGTTTTGGCCGCTTTAAAGTAACTTCTATTGGCGGAGAAACAAAAAAAGGCCGCATTAAAATGGAAGTTGTTGTATTTGACTGATTCTATGTTTTGCTTTTTAGATTTATGGGAGGTGCACTGTCGTGTCGCTTACACCACTGGATATTCATAATAAGGAATTCAGCCGCGTGTTTCGCGGGTATGACGAAGACCAAGTCAATGAATTTCTTGATCAAATTATCAAAGAGTTTGATATTTTGCTAAAGGAAAAACGCCAGCTTGAAGAGCGCGTGGCTACGTTGAACGAGAGGTTGTCCCAGTTCTCCAACATCGAAGAGACGCTCAAAAAATCGCTCGTTATGGCTCAGGAAGCGGCGGACGAGCTGAAGGCAAACGCGCGCAAAGAAGCGCAGCTCATTATTAAAGAAGCGGAAAAGAACGCAGATCGCTTGATTAACGAGGCGTTGGCGAAGTCCCGCAAGCTTGTTTCCGAAATCGATGAGCTAAAGCGTCGCGCTTCCGTATATCGCATGCGTTTCCGCTCCATCTTGGAAGCGCAGCTTGAAATGCTGGACAACGGCGATTGGGAAGACTTCGAAAAAATTGAAGAAGACCTTGCGAAAAATATGACAGAATAAGCAGCAACATGTGAAAACTCTGTCGGTTGACGTTAGGGCATTGATTGGTCTATAATTCTTAGAATATACCAGATTTTTACGAGGGATAGCGTAGCCTTCTCGTCCCGTTTGCATGGGCTGGGAAGGCTATTTTGCGATGATTATACTGTAGGAGATGAAACGAGGATGGATTACAGTAAAACATTGAAGCTTCCAAAAACCGATTTCCCGATGCGGGGAAACCTGCCAACACGCGAACCTGAAATGCAGGCATGGTGGGAAGAAAACAAAATGTATGAGAAAGTGCAGGCACGCACCAAAGGCCGGCCTAAGTTTATCCTACATGACGGACCGCCGTACGCGAATGGTGATATCCATATCGGACACGCATTGAATAAAGTGCTGAAAGACTTTATTGTGCGCTCGAAATCGATGCTGGGATTTGACGCACCGTATGTGCCGGGCTGGGACACGCATGGACTGCCGATTGAGCATGCCATTATCAAAAACGAGAAAATTGATCGGCATAAAGTGGGCGTCGTCGAGTTCCGTGAGCGTTGCGCCGAGTACGCGTACAAGTACGTGGATAAGCAGAAAGAACAGTTCAAACGTCTCGGTGTGCGCGGCGACTGGGACAACCCGTATATTACGCTGAAGCCAGAATATGAGGCCCGCCAGATTAAAATCTTTGGTGAAATGGCGAAAAAGGGCTATATTTATAAAGGATTAAAAGCCGTATATTGGTCTCCGTCTTCGGAAACGGCGCTGGCGGAAGCGGAAATCGAATACAAGGACAAACGCTCTGCATCCATTTATGTCGCGTTTTCTGTGACGGACGGCAAGGGCAAACTGGCAGAAGGCGATAAAGTCGTTATCTGGACAACCACACCGTGGACGATTCCGGCTAACCTGGCAATTGCGGTTCATCCAGAACTGGAATATTCGCTTGTGAAAGTAGGAGCCGACAAGTTTCTCGTCGCATCCGGACTGCTTGAAAATGTAGCGCAGACGATCGGTTGGGAACAGTACGAGGTGACCGCTACATACAAAGGAGCGGAGCTGGAAGGCGTCGTATGTCGCCATCCGTTCTATGATCGCACATCACCAGTGCTGTTAGGTGAACACGTTACGCTCGATGCTGGTACAGGCTGCGTTCATACCGCGCCCGGCCACGGGGAAGACGACTTTATGCTTGGCCAGAAGTATGGGCTAGATGTACTCTGCCCTGTGGACGAAAAAGGGATGATGACCAAAGAAGCGCCGGGATTCGAAGGCGTATTCTACGATGATGCCAATAAGCTGGTTACTGAGAAGTTAAAAGAAGCGGGTGCGCTGCTTCATATGGGCTTTATTACTCACTCGTATCCGCACGACTGGCGTTCCAAACAGCCGGTTATTTTCCGGGCGACCGAGCAATGGTTTGCGTCCATTGACGGGTTCCGCGAGCAGATGCTTCAGGCGATTAAAGATGTGAAATGGATACCGCATTGGGGCGAGCAGCGTTTGCATAATATGATCGCGGACCGCAGTGACTGGTGTATCTCCCGCCAGCGTGTCTGGGGCGTGCCGATTCCGATTTTTTACTGCCGCGATTGTAATGAGCCGCTGGTGAATGACGATACGATTCATCATATTTCCGAACTGTTCCGTAAGGAAGGTTCTTCCGTTTGGTTCGCAAAAGATGTAGAAGAGTTGATGCCGGAAGGCACCGTTTGCCCGAAATGCGGCGGCAAGCACTTCCGTAAAGAAACAGACATTATGGACGTATGGTTTGACTCAGGTTCTAGCCACGAAGCAGTGTTGCGCGAACGGGAAGAACTGGTGTGGCCGGCGGACTTGTATCTGGAAGGTTCTGACCAGTACCGCGGCTGGTTTAACTCGTCTTTGTCCACCGCTGTGGCTGTGTATGGACGGGCACCATACAAAGCGGTATTGAGCCATGGTTTTACGCTGGACGGCGAGGGACGGAAAATGTCCAAATCGCTCGGGAACGTGATTGTGCCGCAGAAGATTATGGATCAGTTGGGCGCAGACATTCTCCGTCTGTGGGTTGCTTCTGTAGACTATCAGGCGGACGTGCGCATTTCGGACGCTATTCTCAAACAAATTGCCGAAGCGTACCGTAAAATCCGCAACACATTCCGTTTTCTGCTTGGTAACTTGGAAGGCTTCGATCCGGCCGCAGACCGTGTGCCTTATGAACAACTGGAAGAGCTTGACCGTTATATGATAGCTAAAACCCAGAAGGTCATCGAAAAAGTGCGTAAAGCGTATGAGGAGTATCAATTCCATACGGTATACCATGTGATTCACAACTTCTGCTCGATCGAGCTAAGTTCCTTCTATCTGGATATCTCGAAAGACCGCTTGTACGCGGACGGGGAGAAATCGCTTCGCCGGCGCTCCGCGCAAACTGTGATGTATGACATTCTGCTGGCTCTTGTGCGTCTTGTAGCACCGATTATCCCGCATACGGCGGACGAAGTGTGGAAGTACATTCCGGGAACTGACGCGGAAAGCGTACAGCTGACCGATATGCCGGAAGCGCGGAGTGAAAGGAGCGATGAGGCGCTGGAAGCGAAGTGGGATCGCCTTGTGGAAATTCGTGATGAAGTGCTGAAGGCTCTTGAAGAGGCACGTCGCGAGAAAGTCATCGGTCAATCGCTGGCTGCATCCGTCGCGATTTATCCAGGCGAAGAGGTGGAAAAAGCGCTTAAAGGCGCGGACGAGCATTTGAAAGAACTGTTCATTGTATCGCATGTGACGCTTCACTCCTCTTCCGAAGTGGCCCCGGAAAATGCTGTGCAGCTGGAAGGTCTCGCGGTTGTCGTAACGCCTGCGGAAGGCGAAAAATGCGAGCGTTGCTGGGTGATTACGCCGGAAGTAGGACATGATGCTGACCATCCAACGCTGTGCGTACGCTGTGCAACGGTAGTTAAACAGGAAGTAAACGCATAACCGGGAGGAAGGCTGTTGATTTATTATTATGTGATTGCGCTGCTGGTTTTTCTTGTTGATCGCTTCACGAAATGGCTGGTTGTAACTTATATGGAAATCGGCCAGTCTATCCCCCTGTGGGAGGGTGTGTTTCATCTTACTTCGCACCGGAACAAAGGGGCAGCGTTTGGTATCCTTCAAAACCAGCGCGCCTTTTTTATCATCATTACCCTGGTTGTCATTGTCGGGATCGTGTGGTATTTGCGGAAAATGGTGAAAGAAAGCACGCTTGTTTCCTGGGCGCTGGCGCTTATTTTGGGCGGCGCGGCCGGCAACTTTTATGACCGGTTGCTGACCGGGGAGGTTGTGGATTTCTTTGATTTTACATTGATTCATTTTCCGATTTTTAATGTTGCCGATTCAGTGATTGTGATTGGGGTAGGTCTGTTTATGATAGACGCGCTGCGGGAGCTACTTATGAATGAACGGGGTAAAACGTATGAATAACGAAGAACGTTATGAACGGCATGATTGGATTATCGAGCCGGAGGATGCAGGCGAGCGCGTAGATAAATTTTTGGCTTCTGTGCAGGATGATTGGTCTCGCAGCCAATTGCAGGGCTGGATTAAAGACGGATTGCTTTTCGTTAATGGAAAGTCGGTCAAAGGAAATTATCGGTTACAGGAAGATGATGAAGTCGTACTGCACGTGCCGCCGGCAAGAGAATTGAACATTGAGCCGGAAAACATTCCGCTGGATATTGTGTACGAAGACAGCGATGTCATTGTGGTAAATAAGCCGCGTGGGCTGGTCGTACATCCGGCACCGGGTCATTACTCCGGCACGCTGGTAAACGCGCTGCTTTACCATTGCCAAGATTTATCCGGCATTAATGGGGTACTTCGTCCCGGAATCGTACACCGGATCGACAAAGATACATCCGGCTTACTGATGGTGGCAAAAAATGATAAAGCGCACGAATCGCTGGCGCGTCAACTGAAAGATCACACGGTGACGCGCCGCTACGTAGCGCTCGTGCACGGTGTGATTTCGCACGATAAAGGAACCATTGATGCGCCCATTGGCCGTGATCCGAAAAATCGCCAGCAAATGGCGGTTGTATTTGAGTATAGCAAGCCGGCGGTTTCGCATTTCGTCGTGCTGGAGCGTTTTAAAGAGCATACGCTTGTCGAATTGAAACTGGAGACCGGGCGCACGCACCAGATTCGTGTGCATATGAAATACATTGGCCATCCGTTGGTCGGCGATCCAAAGTACGGACCCAAGAGCTTCTTTAAGATTGAGGGGCAAGCGTTGCACGCGAAAACGCTCGGATTTACTCATCCTTCGACCGGAGAGTACCTAGAATTTCATGCTGCATTGCCGGATGATATGGAACAAATTTTGAAGCGCTTAAGATTTGGAGCGTTTATGGAGCAGTGAAAAATCCACGAGTTTACCTTATTTCTAAAAAGTAGTTGACATACTCCCGTTTTCGTGTCATACTTCTTTTAACTACAAAGGAACCTTTAAATCAGTCCTGTGAGGCTGGCAAGGAGAACGAATAGGTTTGGCATAGGGATGGGGAGTTGTGCGCTCACTCATTCTTTGTCGAGCACAAAAAAGCTTTCTGCCGCCCGCAGAAAGCTTTTTTTGTGTCGGGGTTTTATTTTATGGATAAAATAAAGGTACGTTTGTGAAGGAGAGAAGCGTGACAATGACGAGCGAATGGAAAGAAAAAAACGTGCTTCTAGATGAGGCTGCGATGCGGCGGGCGTTGACCCGTATCGCCCATGAAATTATCGAGCGCAACAAAGGTATAGAAAATTGTGTGTTGGTTGGCATTCGCACGCGTGGGATTTATCTGGCGAGGCGGCTTGCAGCCCGTATTCAGCAAATCGAAGGCCAGACGATCCCGGTCGGTGAGCTGGATATCACGCTGTATCGCGATGACCTTACGCATAAACAAGAACAGCCGACGATCAGAGGCAGCAAGATTGAGGTTGATATTACTGGTAAAAAAGTCATCCTCGTAGATGATGTGTTGTTTACAGGCCGGACGGTACGGGCAGCGCTGGACGCGTTGATGGATATTGGAAGACCGCAAATGATTCAACTGGCCGTGTTAGTCGACAGAGGACATCGCGAACTTCCTATCCGCCCGGACTATGTGGGAAAAAACGTGCCGACATCGAAGGAAGAGATTATCGTTGTTGAACTGGCTGAAATTGATAACCGCGAATGCGTAACGATTCGTGAAAAATTTAAAAAGTAACAGAGCACAGAAAAAAGAACAGTGACCTTTAACTCAGCTCCGTGAGGCTGATAAGGAAGGAGAAGAAATTCAATGATAAAAAAGGATTATGTTGATGTGCATGAGATACCGGCGCTGCAAAAAGTAGTTCCGCTAAGCTTGCAGCACCTGTTTGCGATGTTTGGCTCAACCGTTCTGGTGCCCCTTTTGACCGGGCTTGACGTATCGGTGGCGCTTCTTACGAGCGGAATTGGAACGCTTCTGTTCCTGCTCATTACTAAAGGCAAGCTGCCGAACTATCTTGGTTCCTCGTTCGCGTTTATTGGCCCAATTCTTACGGTAAGCCACAGTCACGGTGTCGGCACTGCAATGCTCGGCTGCTTTATGGCCGGTCTCGTATATTTAATTGTGGCAGCCATTGTCAAATGGACGGGCGTTCATTGGCTCAATCGTTTGTTGCCGCCTGTTGTTATTGCATCGATTATCGTTGTAATTGGCCTTAGCGTATCCGGCGTGGCGGTTGGCTGGGCGCTAAATGACCCGCTAAGCGATCCGGCGAAGCCGGCCTACTCCCTCGGAGCGGTGGAAGTGGCGTTTGTTACGCTGGCGGCTACGGTTGTGGCGACGATTTTCTTCCGCGGATTTTTATCGGTGCTCCCGGTGTTAACCGGAATGATCGTCGGCTATGCGTACGCGGCGGTTCGCCATCCAGAATGGATTGATTTTGCGAAAATCAAGGAAACGCCCTGGTTTATTAGCCCAGGCATGTGGGTGAACGAGCATTTCATAACAGGTCAGGTATTGGACGCATTTGCTTCTCCGGGCGCCTTGCTGGCCGCGCTCGTAATCGCACCGGTGGCGTTTGTCACGCTGGCTGAGCACATTGGCCACCTGCTCGTAACAGCCAACATTATGAACCGTGATTTGATGCGCGACCCGGGCTTGCACCGCTCGCTTGCGGGAGATGGGGTAGCGGTGATAGTCGCATCGTTCCTTGGTGGACCACCGAGCACAACCTACGGCGAAAACATGGGCGTTCTTGCGTTAACTAAAGTATACAGCCGCGTGGTTATTGCCGGAGCCGCCTGCTTTGCTATCCTGTTCGCGTTCATTGGAAAAATCGGCGCGTTCCTGATGACGATTCCGAAACCGGTATTAGGCGGTGTAACGATTGTATTGTTCGGCATTATCGCGGCGCAGGGGATGCGAATGTATGTAGAGCACAACATCGATTTCTCCCATAAGCGGAATATGGTTATCTCGGCCATTGTGCTCGTAACCGGAATCGGAGGATTTAAAATGGACTTCCATGAAGTAACATTTAGCACCTTCATCGCGAACCTTACGATCGACAACATTGCAATGGCAACGTTCCTTGGTATTTTCCTGCATGCGGTGTTGCCCGGCAAAGAGGTCGCTTTTGGGAAAACAAAAGAGGGACAATTGCATAAACAGGCATCATAATCATCCTTTAAAACAGTCCTGTGAGTCTGGTAAGGATGCCATGATGTATACTGCATATGGAGAAAAGGCTTCGTGCCCGGCTTCAGACCGGACACTTAGAGAAACCGGGCCTCGCTTCTCAGTGTGTATATAACAAGGCTTCTTACCAAGAAAAATGGGTAAGAAGCTTTTTTTATAAATCAAATTTGATTCTAGGGCAGGAGGAGAACAATGGGTACCATTTTATGCAACGGTCAAATACTTGTAGATGGAAAGCTAGTAAAGAAAGATATTCTTATCGAAGGAACGAACGTGTCACGAATTGCCGACAGCATAGAGGAAGCAGGTCACGAAGTGTTAGATGCGGCGGGTAAACTGATTGTCCCCGGTTTTATAGATATGCATGTACATTTGCGGGAACCGGGTTTTGAAGCAAAAGAAACCATTGCTACCGGAACAGCGTCCGCGGCGCGAGGCGGTTTCACGACCGTTGCTTGCATGCCGAACACGCGTCCCGTGATTGACACTCCCGAGACGGTTCGGTTGATTCTGCAGAAAGCAAAAGAGGAAGGAAGCGCCAGGGTGCTGCCGATGGGGGCGATTACTGTTCGTGAACTGGGCCAAGAATTGACAGATATGGCCGCGTTGAAAGAAGCAGGGGTTATCGCAGTGTCAGACGATGGTGTAGGCGTACAATCCAGCAAAATGATGAAAGATGCGATGAAAGTAGCTACCTCCCTTGGGCTGCCGGTTGTGGCACATTGTGAGGATGATAGTCTTGTGGAAGGCGGCTGCGTGCATGAGGGTGTGTTCAGTGAAAAGCATGGTTTGAAAGGCATTCCATCTGAGGCGGAGTCGATTCATGTCGGACGTGATATCTTGCTGGCAGAGGCGACGGGGGCACACTACCATGTATGCCATATCAGCACAGCCGAATCAGTGCGGCTTGTTCGTGAGGCGAAACAGCGGGGCGTGCGCGTAACCGCGGAAGTTTGCCCGCACCATTTGCTGCTGTGCGACGAGGATATTCCAGGTCCGGATGCTAACTACAAGATGAACCCGCCGCTTCGTTCACGACGTGACCGTCAAGCGTTGCTCCAAGGATTAAAGGACGGCACGATTGACATGATTGTAACGGATCACGCACCACATACAGCAGAGGAAAAAGGGCGTGGCATTGAACTGGCACCGTTCGGCATCGTTGGCTTGGAGACTGCATTCCCGCTTTTATATACGAAGCTAGTATTGACAGGCGAATTTACCTTACAGGAAATTGTGGATCGGATGACCCGCGTTCCTGCGGAAGTATTTAACCTGCCGTGGGGTGCGCTGGAGGAAGGCAAGAGCGCCGATATTGCGGTAATTGACTTAGAAACGGAAAAAGAAGTGAATCCGGAAACATTCGCGAGCAAAGGGCGCAATACACCGTTTACTGGCTGGAAGTTAAAAGGTTGGCCGGTGCTGACCATGCTAGAAGGCCGTATCGTGTGGCAAGCGGAAGAGATGAACAGCGAAGGAGCGAGACAATAATGAAAAAACAAGCAAGACTTGTATTGGAAGATGGAACAGTATTTACTGGCAAATCGTTTGGGGCACAGGGAGAATCGCTGGGCGAGGTCGTCTTTAACACCGGAATCACCGGCTATCAGGAAGTGCTGTCAGACCCATCGTATTGCGGGCAAATCGTGACAATGACATATCCTTTAATCGGAAATTATGGCATAAACCGCGATGATTTTGAAACGATGAGGCCGTTCGTGCATGGTTTCGTTGTCCGGGAGCACTGCGAGGTTCCCAGCAATTGGCGCAGCGAGCAAACAGTTGATTCGCTGCTGAAAGAATACAATATTCCGGGCATCGCAGAAGTCGATACGCGCAAGTTAACTCGTATTATCCGCCAGCATGGCACGCTGAAAGGGCTCATTACTACCTCGGATGAGCCGGTAGAATCCTTATTGGAGAAGCTAAAAGCGCCGCTGATGGAAGACCAGGTGGCCCGCGTATCTACCAAAAATATGTTTGCTGCACCAGGACGTGGTTCTAAAATCGTGCTTGTAGATTTCGGAGCCAAATACGGTATTTTACGCGAGCTGATCAAACGGGGCTGCGACGTTATCGTGGTGCCGTATAATGTGACCGCAGACGAAATCCGCCGCATTCGTCCGGATGGTATTATGCTGTCCAATGGACCGGGAGATCCGAAAAACGTTCCGAAAGCGATTCGCATGATTCAGGAGATTCTGGGTGAATATCCGCTGTTCGGCATCTGTCTCGGCCATCAACTGCTCGCGCTGGCGTGCGGCGCTGATACGCATAAAATGAAGTTTGGCCATCGCGGCGGCAACCACCCGGTGAAAGAGTTAGCGACCGGACGCACCTATATTACGTCCCAAAACCATGGCTATGCGGTTAGCAAGGAATCATTGACAGACACTGATTTGGAAATTAGTCACATCGCGCTCAATGACGGTACGGTAGAAGGCCTTACACATAAAAAATATCCGGCATTTTCCGTACAGTACCATCCGGAAGCTGCGCCAGGACCATACGATTCCGATTATCTGTTTGACCGTTTCTTAGAGCAAGTTGCCAAATTCACAAAGGAGGAGAAGAATTATGCCGCGACTCGATAACATCAAGAAAATTCTTGTAATTGGATCAGGCCCTATTGTCATCGGCCAGGCCGCTGAATTTGACTATGCCGGAACGCAGGCTTGTCAGGCGCTGAAAGAAGAGGGATTTGAAGTCATTCTGGTCAACAGCAACCCGGCCACCATTATGACTGACACGAACATGGCGGACAAAGTCTATATCGAACCACTGACGAAAGGCTTTCTCGCGCGCATTATCCGTCAGGAGAAGCCGGACGGTCTACTTGCCACGCTCGGCGGACAAACCGGCCTGAATCTCGCCATGGAACTGCATGAAGCAGGCATTTTAGAAGAGGAAAATGTAACGCTTTTAGGCACGAATCTTGAAGCGATCAAGAAAGCGGAAGACCGGGAACAGTTCCGCGCCCTGATGCAGGAGATCGGCGAACCGGTTCCACCGAGCGATATCATTCATACAGTGGAGGAGGCGCTTGCGTTTGCCGAGGAAATCGGCTATCCGATTATTGTGCGTCCGGCCTATACGCTCGGCGGAACCGGTGGCGGCATTGCATCCAATGAGGAAGAATTGCGCGAAATCGTAGCAAGCGGTCTAAAATACAGCCCGATTCACCAGTGTCTTGTCGAAAAAAGCATTGCCGGTTTTAAGGAAATTGAGTACGAAGTCATGCGCGACGCGAATGACAATGCGATTGTCGTATGTAACATGGAAAACGTTGATCCGGTTGGGATCCATACCGGCGACAGTATCGTTGTAGCACCGAGCCAAACCCTTTCGGATCGCGAGTATCATATGCTGCGTTCTGCGTCCCTCAAGATCATCCGCGCTTTGAATATTCAGGGAGGCTGTAATGTACAGCTGGCGCTCGATCCGGACAGCTTCCAATATTACGTTATTGAAGTCAATCCGCGCGTAAGCCGTTCTTCTGCACTGGCATCCAAAGCGACCGGTTATCCGATTGCGAAAATGGCTGCCAAAATCGCGGTTGGTTACACGCTTGATGAACTGAAAAATCCGGTGACTCAGCAAACTTACGCTTGCTTTGAACCCACGCTCGACTATATCGTAACAAAAATTCCGCGCTGGCCATTCGATAAGTTTACTTCGGCCAACCGGAAACTGGGCACACAGATGAAGGCAACAGGCGAAGTTATGGCGATTGGGCGCACGTTTGAAGAATCGCTCCACAAAGCCGTGCGTTCGCTCGAGATTGGCTTGCACAGCCTGGATTTGCCAGAGGCGAAAGAGCTTAGTCAAGAAGAACTGGAGCGCCGCCTTATAAAGGCAGACGACGAGCGTTTGTTCCTCGTTATGGAAGGTTTGCGCCGCGGTATAACCGAACAGAAAATTCATGAATGGACGAAAATCGATCCCTTCTTCTTGGCGAAGTTCAAAAATATTGTGCGCTTTGAAACAGAAATGGCAGAAGCGGCAAAAGAAGGCGCGCTTAGTTCCGACATGCTGCGCCAGGCGAAGCGCATGGGCTTTACTGATCGCCGCATTGCGGAAGTAACCGGTATTCCGGTTGCGGACATTGAAGCAAAACGCAAAGAAGCAGGCATCGTGCCTGTATATAAAATGGTTGATACCTGCGCGGCCGAATTTGAAGCGGCCACACCGTACTACTATTCTACATATGAAGAGGAAGACGAACGCGTCGATTCAGGCAAACCGCGCGTAATCGTACTCGGCTCCGGCCCGATCCGCATCGGACAGGGAATTGAGTTTGACTACTCAACCGTTCACGCTGTATGGGCGCTCAAAGAAATGGGCTATGAAGCCGTGATTATTAATAACAATCCGGAAACGGTATCGACTGACTTCAGCACATCTGATCGTCTGTATTTTGAGCCACTCTATATTGAGGACGTGCTGCACATTATTGAAAAAGAAAAGCCGGAAGGCGTCATTGTGCAGTTCGGCGGGCAGACTGCGATTAATTTGGCAGCAGGACTGGAAAAAGCAGGTGTAAAAATTCTCGGTACCGACCTTGCCAGCATTGATGCGGCGGAAGACCGCGAAAAGTTTGAAAAGCTGTTGCGTTCGCTGGACATCGCGCAGCCGCCGGGTCAAACGGTAACATCCATCGAAGCGGCTGTCGAAGCAGCGGCATCTCTCGGTTATCCGGTGCTTGTTCGTCCGTCATACGTGCTGGGCGGCCGAGCAATGGAGATTGTGTACAATGAGCAGGAATTGTTGACATATATGCGCGAAGCCGTAAAAGTGAATCCCGAACACCCGGTGCTTGTGGATACGTATTTGATGGGGGCAGAAGTAGAAGTAGATGCTATTAGCGACGGCGAAAACGTGTTAATTCCGGGAATTATGGAACATATCGAGCGGGCCGGCGTCCATTCTGGCGACTCGATTGCCGTATACCCGACGCAGACCATTTCACAGTCGCTAAAAGACGAATTAGTCGATATGACGACTCGCATCGCGCGCGGTTTGCATATCAAAGGGCTGTTGAACATTCAGTTTGTTATCCATAAAAACAAAGCGTACGTGCTGGAAGTAAACCCGCGTTCTTCCCGTACCGTACCGTTCTTGAGCAAAATCACAAACATTCCGATGGCGAACATTGCAACCAAAGTGATTCTCGGGGCTACCATTCCGGAATTGGGCTATGAGCCTGGCTATCAAAAAGAAACGGAACACGTATCCGTAAAAGTGCCGGTGTTCTCGTTCGCTAAGCTGCGTCGCGTTGACACGACGCTCGGACCGGAAATGAAGTCTACGGGCGAAGTCATGGGCCGCGACAAAACGCTGGCCAAAGCGCTTTACAAAGGTTTGCTTGCATCCGGCATGAGCATTCCGACACACGGCTCACTCCTAGTGACCATTGCCGATAAAGACAAGGAAGAAGCGAAAGACCTTATCAAAGGCTTTAACCGACTCGGATTTAAGCTGCTGGCGACAGAGGGAACGGCCAAATTCCTTGAAGCGGAGGGCATGCGCGTAACCCGCGTTCGCAAGGTGAATGAGGCTTCGCCAAATATGCTCGATATCATCCGCAAAGGTGAAGCAAGCTTCGTCATTAACACGTTGACGAAAGGCAAAACGCCGGAGCGGGACGGGTTCCGCATCCGCCGCGAATCAGTGGAGAATGGCGTCGTATGTTTGACATCGCTTGACACTGCACGCGCCCTTCTGAAAGTGCTTGAAGCGATTACGTTTACAGCGGAATCCATGCCAGGATTTGAAGCGCCGCAGTCGAAGGAGGCATACGTGCATGGATAAAGGCGTGCTGAGCGTTGTGTCCAATGAACAGATAGCAGAGCGGATTTTTCGTATGGAAGTGGAAGGGGAATTGGCGGGCCGCATGACGCGGCCTGGCCAGTTCGTTCACGTAAAATGCGGCGCTGGCATCGATCCGCTGCTGCGCCGTCCTATCAGTATTTGCAATGTGGACACGGACAAAAAGAGACTGACGATGATTTACCGGGTGGAAGGGCACGGCACGCGTGTATTGAGCGAATACGTGCCTGGACAGCCGCTTGACATTCTTGGGCCATTGGGCGAAGGGTTTCCTGTGGAAGGACGTCAAGCGGGCGAGCATGCGCTTTTGGTTGGCGGCGGTATCGGGGTTCCTCCGCTTTATTATCTTGGCAAACAGCTGAAACAACGCGGCGTACGCATTACGTCCGTCATCGGTTTTGGCACTGCTTCGCAGGTATTTTTAGAAAGGGAGTTGGCGGAACTGGGCGATGTGCATGTCGTTACGATTGACGGTACGGCAGGAGTCCAAGGGCTCGTTACAGATGTGCTGACAGGTGAATATGGTTTGGGTATGAGTGATTGGGACGTGCTGTACTCGTGCGGACCGCTTCCCATGTTGCGTGCATTGCAGGATAAATACCAGCCAGCTGGCAAGGAAGGTTACATTTCGCTTGAACAGCGGATGGGGTGCGGTGTCGGTGCGTGTCTCGCGTGCGTATGCCCGGTACAGGAACAAGGAGAAGGCAGGAAATACCGCAAAATCTGTTCCGATGGCCCGGTCTTTCCGCTTGGGGAGGTGCGGTTGTCATGACAGCTTCGAGAACGAACCGTTTAGCGGTTACCATTGCGGGCATTCACATGAAAAACCCGGTTATGCCAGCGTCCGGTTGCTTTGGCTTTGGCCGCGAATATGCGCAGTTTTATGATTTGAATCGGCTTGGCGCAATCGCTGTTAAGGCTACGACTGTAGAAGAGCGCCAAGGTAACCCGACGCCGCGTGTGGCAGAAACGCCGGGCGGTATGCTGAATGCAATCGGCTTACAAAACCCAGGATTGGAAGATGTCATTGCGCATGAGTTGCCGTGGCTGGAACAGTTTACAGAGCTGCCTGTCATTGTCAATGTCGCAGGCACGGTAATCGAAGACTATGTGCAGGTGGCGGAAAGGGTAAGCGAAGTTCCAAATGTAGCAGGAATTGAGCTAAACATTTCCTGCCCGAACGTGAAATGTGGCGGGATTACATTCGGTACAGACCCGGACATTGCCGCACAGCTTACGGCGGCGATTAAGAAAGTAAGCAAAGTTCCTGTATTTGTTAAGCTATCGCCGAATGTGACAGATGTGGTGACGATTGCGAAGGCGGTGGAAGCGGCTGGCGCGGATGGGTTAAGTATGATTAACACGCTGCTTGGCATGCGTATTGACCTAAAAACCCGCCGACCTGTTCTAGCCAACGGCTCCGGCGGATTGTCTGGCCCGGCGATTAAGCCGGTAGCGATTCGCATGATTTACGAAGTAAGCCAGCAGGTAAAGATCCCGATTATCGGTATGGGGGGCATTCAATCGGCGGATGATGTGATTGAGTTCTTCATGGCGGGCGCGTCGGCTGTTGCGGTCGGTACGGCAAACTTCGTCGATCCGTATATTTGCCCGACGATCATTGATGAACTAGAAAGGAAGCTGGACGAATTCGACGTGGGGTCGATTTCTGAATTAACGGGAGCGGGGTGGAAACGATGAATAGCAGGAACGGACGGATTATGGTGGCGCTTGATTTTCCGAGTGCCGCAGAAGCGAATGGCTGCTTGCAGTCGCTTGCAGGTACAGGTGTATATGTAAAAATTGGCATGCAGCTTTATTATGCGGAAGGTCCGGACTATGTACGGCAAATCAAAGAAAAAGGCCATTCCGTGTTTCTTGATATAAAGGTGCATGATATTCCAAACACGGCTAAAGGCGCGATGCAAAGCGTTGTGGGACTTGGTGTGGATATGGTGAACGTGCATGTGGCAGGGGGCCGCAAAATGATGGAAGCAGCCCGGGAAGGATTGGAAAAAGGAACGCCGGCAGGAAAGAAGCGGCCCTTGCTTATTGGTGTTACCCAACTAACAAGCACAACGGAGCAAATGATGAATAATGAGGTAGGGATTGCCGGTACGGTGGAAGACTGTGTCGTGCGCTATGCACGGCTGGCTCAGGAGGCAGGATTGGATGGGGTAGTGGCTTCCCCGAAGGAAGTACCGTTGATTAAGGAGGCGTGCGGCCCATCTTTTCTGACTGTAACTCCGGGAATCCGTCCTAAGGGTACGGACGCAGGGGATCAACACCGGATTACGACTCCGGAAGAAGCTTTTCGTCTTGGGTCTGATTATATCGTCATTGGTCGGGCAATTACGCAGGCGCAGGATCCGAAGCAGGCGCTATTCAATATTTTAGAAACAGTCAACAGACAGTAAACAGGGAGTGAACCAATATGCAAACGAATATAGATACGGCAAAACAAATCGCGGCAAAGCTGCTTGAAATCGATGCGGTGGCGTTACGTCCAGACGCGCCGTTCACGTGGACATCCGGTATGAAAAGCCCTATTTATTGCGATAATCGGCTGACGATGTCTTATCCGGAAGTGCGCCGTTTGATCTGTCTTTCTTTCGCCGCGCTTATTAAAGAGAGATACCCGGAAACGGAAGTGATTGCCGGAACGGCAACGGCGGGCATTCCCCATGCGGCCTGGGCAGCAGAACAATTAAATTTGCCGATGATATACGTACGCTCTAAGCCGAAAGGACATGGAAAAGGCAACCAGATTGAGGGGAGATTAGAGCCGGGTGCGAAAGTGGTTGTGATTGAGGATTTAATTTCTACTGGTGGCAGTTCGATTGAAGCGGCGAGGGCAGTAAAAGAAGCGGGTGGAAATGTGCTCGGCGTACTCGCTATCTTTTCGTATCAGTTCCCACAGGCGGAGCAGGCATTTGCGGAAGCTGGCTTTCCATTTGAAACATTAAGCAACTATACGACGTTGCTCGAAGTCGCTCAGGAAAAAGGTGCCATCCGCCCCGAGCAACTGGAGGCACTCCATGCATGGCGCAAAAATCCCGCAGCGTATAAAGGCTAACCTTATATGTTTCGTCGTTATCATAGATAAATGAGAAGCCTCGCTGGACAAACCTAGCGGGGCTGCCTCATTTTTGTTTTAGAACAGTACGTGGACATCCTGCTTAAGGAAGTCCACTTTTTTTGCGTGTGCCCGGCATGAGCGTTATCTCTAGGGTTCAAGTTCCGAGTGGTGGTGTACATTAAAATATTTTTTCGAGAAGGACTTGCATTTTTTCATAGATGAGAGGGCGGGGGCTAGTCACCCCCTCCTACTTGATTGTTGATTTACAGGAGCGGTATACTCTGGGACAATCCGGTAGCGTGCCAGAAGGTGATATGCTTTCTGTGCTACCCGTGGGAAATAGCGGATTTCCTGCACGTCAATTCCCTTTAACCAGAACAGCGCGATACCATAACCGGCAAGGCTAAAAATGGCGATGACAGCTGATTCAATACCAAAGAACAGAAATGCCGGCATTGGAATGAGCGGTTGTACCTTGAGTCCGAGCCATACAATACTGAGACCAATGGCGCTAAGCAGTAGAGATGACAGCAAAAATCCGCGCCACTTTTCGCCGAGAATAATCAGGCGAGTATATTGACTGATTGCACGCAAATTCAGCGCCATAACGACAATGAAGCACAACGATGTCGCCGCAATAATTCCATAAATCCCAAACAGCGGTGCCAGCGCATAGTTGCCGCCCCATTTTACGAGAATGCCGATCGCGACATGGCGCATGGGCAGGTCGGTACGCCCCAGTCCCTGAAGAATGCCGGACGAGGTCATCATCAAAATTTGAAAGATTGTTCCAAAGCAGAGAAAACCGATAATCCAGGCCGCTTTTGAATACGTTTCCTCCGTGTTGCTGAACAGAAATCCATTTACTGGATATGCGGCTACCGTTAAATATAGAGCCGCTGGAACCCCGGTAATGAGCGCCACACGCAATGCCATTGAACTCATGCGTTGCACTTCGCGTTCGTCATCGCGCGAGTGCGCAGACGAGACAACAGGAATAATAGACGAACTAAGCGCAATTGCGAGAATAATCGGCAGACCTGCCAGTGACTGGGCGCTTCCACCGAGAATGCCGAGCGTGTCCATCGCTTCCTTGTACGTATGCAACTGCTCGGTAAAGAAACGGAGTGGCACGCACGGAATGTTTGTGTTTTCCGCATACTGGAACGGTCCGAGTGACTTGCTGTCCAGTTTGATATTTTCACCCAACGTAAGCGTTATTTTTACTTTTCCTCGCTCATAGAAGGCGTATTTTCTGTTTTTATCCCACGTAACTTTGCCGCCCATCGCTTCAGCTACCGGTTCAAGCGGCACCATCGTTGTATTATTGTTGTGCAGGTAAGGAGCCACTGGCAGAATTATTTCTTTGTTGCCGATGGTTGCCTCTTTATGACCGACCGCGAACGAAATGCGCTCTTCCTGCGGCGTCAACAGGCGCAGCGATGTGGATGAATCAATAAAGTAAATGAGCGGCACCGCCAATGCTGATAGAGTAATCGGCAGCGACAGGCGGAGCATTTTGCTGTAAATTTGCCGATACGTAAGTTTTTTATACCTTTTTTGCGTGGCGAGTTCACGCTTTTGTTCCGGGCGTCGCTTTTTATAGAAATAGATCATGACCCCGCAGGCGGCAATGCTGCCGGTTACAGCTCCGAATGAAGCGCCGGCGACAGCCACGTCTTTGTTATAGCCTAGATGAAGCAGCACAAGCGGCAGCGCCACTGCGGTTATGACGCGCAAAATTTGCTCCATAATTTGCGACAGACCGGTCGGTTGCATGAACTGCAGCCCCTGGAAGTATCCCCGCATGATCGCGATTAACGGGAAGAGGAGCATCGCTGGAGCGATGGCGCGGATCGCCAGCTCCGCCTGCGGTGCGAGCGTATATTTGGCGTAGTATGGCGCGATGATCATCATCAATGCGAACATGACAAAACCGGTCACAAGCGCAAAATTGCGGGCTGCTTTATAGGTCTGATACGCCTCGTGATATTGGCCGATAGCCGTATATTCCGAGATTTGTTTGCTTAAGGCGCTCGGCACGCCCAGCGTGGCGATAATAAGCAGCATGCTATAAATATTGTAGGAAATAGTGTACAGCGTCATCCCGTCATTCCCCATAATATGCTGGAGCGGAACGCGCTGGCCGACGCCCAGTACGCGCGAAATGACGGCTGCCAAGGTTAGAATCAGCGTGCCTTTTAAAAATGAGTTCTTTGACATACTTCATTCCTCAAGACGTTGTAGTTTTCGTTTTCATTAGTTTGCGGACAACTTCTTCGTCCGGTGTGACAAATAGTGTTTTTTGTTGCTCGTAGATCACAAATCCCGGTTTGGCGCTTTTCGGTTTTTTCACATGACGTATAAGTGTATAATCGACAGGAACTTGGCTGGAATGACGCGCCTTGCTGTAATAAGCGGCAAGCGTTGCTGCTTCCGACAGCGTCGTTTCGCCGAAATCTGTTCCGCGGATGACCACATGCGAACCGGGAATGTCTTTCGTATGCAACCATGTGTCGTTTGGAGAGGCCAGCCGGTTGGTTAGATAATCGTTTTGCTTGTTGTTTTTCCCTACATAAATATCTACGCCTTCACTGGAGATATAACGTTCAAGCACAGGTTTTTTCGGCTTTCCTTTTTTCATTTTTTCCGGGCGCTTCCGCAGATAGCCCTGTTCGGACAGTTCTTCGCGAATTTCTTCAATGTCCAAAAGCCCTGCATTCTCAATTTGCTGTAGCACGGTATCCAGATAATGTACTTCCTCTTCCGCTGCGGCGATTTGTTCATCGATGACAGCGAGGCTATTCTTCGCTTTTGTATACCGCTTAAAATACGCCTGTGCGTTCTCCGCTGGCGTAAGTGCCGGATCAAGCGGAATCGTGATCTCGGGCGCCTCTTCCTCGTAGTAGTTTACCACTTTTGCTTCCGTTTGGCCTTTAGTCATTTGGTATAGATTTGCTGTAATCAGTTCACCGTATATCTGGTATTTGCGCGCGTTTTCCGCCTGCTGTTTCGTTTCTAGTAATTTTTCGATCTTCTTCTCGTTTTTGTTCCTCTCATTGGTGATAAACCGTACCAAATCGTGCATACGCTGCTTGACGGTGTCGCGTTCCGCTTTGCCTTGGTAGAACGCTTCAAGACATTCGCTAACCGTAGGGAACGTTTCGCTTTCTTTCGCTGGTAAGTGGGTTAAAGGAATGACGGAAAAATATTCTTTTTTATCCGTGCGAATAAGCATGGGTGTATAGGAATGGCGTCGGGTCGGCTCCAGCGTTTCCGAGAAAGCAGACCATAGCCGATCCTGCGTCGCAAGTCCTGCACGATGCACGATTTCATCCGCGATCAGAGGGCTTATCCCCGCGAAAGCCCCGACGATTTGTTTGGAAATTTTCCCTTCATTAAAATGGATTTTGCGCATAAAGTCTTCTTTTGTCGCGGCGAGCGGGTTAAGCTTGTTTTGTGGTGGCGGAGCCACATATGGACGTCCGGGCAGAACAACTCGATAACGACTGACCGCGGGGGTGACATGGTGGATCCCGTCGTGAATCATTCCGCTCTCAGGGTCCATAAGAATTAAGTTGCTGTGGCGGCCCATGATTTCAAGCACAATTCGCTTTGGCCGCTCATCTCCGAGTTCGTCGCGGCTTCTAAGGTCAATATGGATGATGCGCTCCATATTCGTTTGGCGGATGGCTTCAATAATAGCCCCTTCGCAGTATTTGCGAAGTAGCATGCAGAACATCGGCGCTTCCAGCGGGTTTTGGTAGCTTATATTCGTGATATGTATACGCGGAAAACTCAGGCTTGCCGAAAGCAGAACCCGGACGTTTCCAGATCGTGTTCTTACTTGCATGACAATATCCGTATCGGTCGGCTGATAGACTTTCATAATGCGGCCGGTGGCGAGCTTTTCATGCAGCTCGTGGGCCACCGCGCGCGTCACAATGCCGTCAAAGGCCATGGTTATCTCACCTTCCTATTTCTCTTACCGCTGCACAACGATCAAAATATCAAAAGAAACAAATGTATGCGGCGGAAAAACGATGCAGACTAACATTGTAGATTATACTATAAACTTTTCACGCGTGTTGGTAAATCTATGATAAATATAGTTTGACGTATCTACATTCTTATACCATTGTTGCGAAGTCGATATATCAAGTTCAATGCAGATAGCATTTTTTGCAGCTTGTCAGAATACATTAGGTTTGAAAAACAAGGATCGGAGCAAAGGAGGCACCTGCATGAATGGGCAGCATTATTGGTTTAGTTATTCAGAAGAGGAACTTTCGCGCACTCTCAAAACGGATGTAAAACAAGGGTTGACCGAAGAAGAAGCGCAGTTACGGCTTCGGACAATCGGGCCGAACGTGCTGGCGGAGAAGCAGAAAATTTCGCCGCTTATGATGTTTCTCGGGCAATTCAAGGATTTTATGGTGCTTGTGTTGCTTGTTGCTACGCTTATTTCTGGCTTCTTGGGCGAATATGTGGATGCGATCACCATTATTGCGATTGTGATCATTAACGGTATTCTCGGTTTTATTCAAGAGTACCGGGCGGAGCGTTCGTTATCTGCGCTGAAAGAATTGACTGCTCCGATGGCATATTGCGTAAGGGACGGGCAACTTGTTCATATTCCTGCCAAACAATTGGTCCCAGGTGATATTATTTATCTGGAAGGCGGTGACCGCATCCCGGCTGATGTCCGTTTTCTGTCCGCAAACGGTTTGCATGTGGAAGAGTCCACACTGACAGGCGAATCGGTTCCAGTTATGAAAAAAAGCACGGTATTGCCTCATGAAGCGATTCCGCTCGGTGATCAAATCAACATGGGGTTTATGGGCACGATGGTCACTGCCGGAACAGGATATGCCGTAGTACTCACTACGGGCATGATGACGGAAATGGGGAAAATCGCCCATTTGCTACAAACGACGGAAACGCTCCAGACACCGTTGCAGGCTAAGTTGGAACAGCTTGGAAAAATCCTTATCGCAGTCGCACTTACGCTTACTGCTCTTGTAGTAGCGGCCGGAATTTTTCATGGGCAGAAAGCTTATGAGATGTTTCTTGCCGGGGTTAGTTTGGCTGTCGCCGCGATTCCGGAAGGATTGCCCGCAATTGTCACGGTAGCGCTCGCGCTGGGCGTACAACGCATGATTAGGCGTCGTGCCATCGTCCGCAAGCTTCCGTCGGTTGAAACGCTCGGCAGCGCCAGCGTGATTTGCTCGGACAAAACCGGAACCTTGACGCAGAATAAAATGACGGTAACTCATGTGTGGCTGGAGAACTCTATTATTGGAGTAACAGGCACTGGCTATGAGCCAGAAGGAAAATTTTTTACGGGCAACCAGCAGGTTCGGGCTCAGGCCCATGGAACGCTTTATAAACTTTTGCAGCTTGGCGTTTTGTGCAATAATGCGCATTTAGAGCATCAGCAGGAGGAAAGAAAAGGGCTTTTTAGGAAAACGGAAGAGCAGTGGGTGGTAAATGGCGATCCAACGGAAGGTGCATTGCTTGTGGCGGCAGGAAAAGCGGATATTACACGCGCGAAGATGGAGGAAACATGGACGAGAGTCCGCGAATTTCCGTTCGATTCCACCCGAAAGATGATGTCCGTCATCGTACAGGATCGATACAACAAAAGAATGTTGGTCGCCAAGGGGGCTCCCGATGTACTGCTAAGCCGCTGCACGCATGTTTTATGGAAGGGACATCCGACTCCGCTTACGCCGACAATGCGCCGTCATATTATTTCCGCCAACGAAACGCTGGCCAGGCAGGCGTTGCGCGTGCTGGCGATTGCATATCGCGATTTGCGCGCGGGCGAGACGCCGGGTAACGAGCAGATGGCAGAACGTGGCCTCGTGCTCGTCGGTCTTGTGGGAATGATTGATCCGCCGCGCCCGGAAGCGAAAGCGGCCATCCGCCGCTGCCGCCAGGCCGGAATCAAGACAGTGATGATTACGGGCGATCATCAGACAACGGCGGAAGCGATCGCTGACCAGCTCAGCATTTTGCCGCCGGGCGGGTTGACATTAAATGGACAGGATTTATATAATATGTCCGATAGTGAGTTCGAGTCGATTGTGGATAATGTATACGTTTACGCTCGTGTATCGCCGGAACACAAGCTTCGAATCGTGAAGGCTCTTCAGAAGAGGGGGCATGTTGTGGCGATGACAGGCGACGGCGTAAACGATGCGCCTGCGATTAAAGCGGCCGACATCGGAATCGCGATGGGGATTACCGGAACTGATGTGACGAAGGAAGCGGCTTCTTTGGTGCTTGCCGACGACAATTTTGCCACGATTGAGGCGGCGATTGAAGAAGGGCGCACGATTTATGACAACATTCGCAAGTTTATTCGCTATTTGCTCGCCTCTAACGTGGGGGAAATTATGGTCATGTTTTTTGCGATGCTGGCCGGATTGCCTTTGCCGCTCGTTCCGATTCAGATTCTTTGGGTCAATCTTGTTACGGATGGATTACCAGCTTTGGCGCTTGGAGTAGATCAACCGGAAGAAGCGACGATGAAGCGCCCTCCGCGCTCACGGCATGAAAATGTGTTCGCGCGTGGACTGGCCTGGAAAATTGTATCGCGCGGCCTGCTCATCGGTCTTGTAACGCTTACGGCGTTCTGGATTGCGTATGAAGCGTATCCCGGCGAGCTTACGCGGGCACAGACAATTGCGTTTGCGACGCTCGTGATGGCACAGTTAATCCACGTGTTTGACTGCCGGAGCGAGATTTCAATTTTTAGCCGTAATCCGCTGCAGAATAAATACCTTGTGCTGGCGGTGCTCTCTTCCGTACTGCTGGTGCTACCGGTGATTTACTTGCCGGTGCTACAGCCGATTTTTGGCACGGTGGCGCTCACGGCATACGAATGGTTATTTATTGTACTGCTGGCCGGAATACCGACGTTTGCGACAGGATGTTTCTCCCTGCTGCGTATAAAGTCCGGCAAGCAGGGAAGGGTGAGAGAGAGTTGAATTTTACGAAAATGAATGGGTTGGGCAACGATTTTATTATCGTTGCCCATTTTGAGACTTTGCCGGAGAATGCATCTGATATGGCTCGTGTGATGTGTGACCGGCATTTTGGAATTGGTGCGGACGGACTTGTGTTTGTATTGCCGTCAGACAAGGCGGATGTATGCATGCGCATTATCAATGCGGACGGTTCGGAAGCTGAACAGTGCGGCAATGCCGTGCGCTGTGTAGCCAAGTATGCGTATGACCACGGGATTGCGCGAAAAGAAGCGCTCACCGTGGAGACACTTGCCGGGATTCAGCGCGTATGGTTAACCGTGGAGAACGAAAAAGTTTCCTTGGTAAAAGTTGATATGGGTGCGCCGATTTTATACGGGCCTTCCATTCCGGTTGCGATTGACCGTGAGCAAGTGATCGATCATCCGATTGAAGCGGAGGGCAAGACATTTTCCTTTACAGGGGTCTCGATGGGGAATCCGCACGCAGTCATCTTCGTTGATAATGCCTTGGACTTTGATGTGGAAAAATGGGGTTCGCTTCTGGAAAAGCATTCCTTATTTCCGAACAAAGCGAACATTGAGTTCGTATCTGTTACGTCCCCACAGGAAGTAGAGATGCGTGTCTGGGAGCGCGGGTGCGGGCAGACGTTTGCCTGCGGCACGGGAGCGTGCGCCACGGTGGTGGCTGGCGCGCTTACCGGACGGACGAATCGCCGTGCGCTTGTTCATTTGAAAGGCGGCGATCTTGAAATTGAATGGGCTGAAACGGACGACCATGTTTACATGATAGGGCCTGCCGAAGAGGTATTTACAGGAACATGGTGCAAAAGGTAGCGGCAGGAGGTGAGGATAATGGTACACAGCATGACAGGATATGGTCGTGCGGAGAAAAAAGGGGAAGGCGTTTCGTTTACCGTGGAAATGCGCTCCGTTAATCATCGTTTTAGCGAAGTGGCGATCCGCATGCCGCGCGAGTTGACCGCGCTGGAAGACGCGGTACGTAAAAAAGTTCTTTCCTATGTCCGCCGCGGACGTGTGGACGTTTTTATTACGATGGAGACGGAAGTTTCCCCGTCTTCGCTCACTGTGAATTGGGAATTGGCCCGTCAGTATAAAGAGGCGGCAGAAAAAATGGGACAAATGTTCGACTTGGACCACCAGATGTCGGCACGTGAGCTGTTGCTTTTGCCGGATGTGGTGGAAGTAGGCAAAGAAGCGGTTGACTCGGAGACCTATCGGGAGCCGATGCTGGTCGCGGTAGAAGAAGCGGCGGCCATGCTCGTTGCCATGCGCCGCAAAGAAGGACAGGCGCTGCGCGAAGATATTCTGGGCCGCATTAATGTTATGAAACGCTTGGTTGAGGAATTAGCTGTGCTTGCTCCGAAAGTGGCGGAAGCGTACCGTGAGCGAATTTTCGCCCGGATTGAAGAATACATACAGGGCCGCTATGACATTGATGAATCGCGCCTGCTCCATGAGGTCGCGGTGTTTGCAGAGCGCGCCGACATTTCTGAAGAGATTACGCGCTTGCGCAGCCATTTTTCCCAGTTCGGACAGATCGCGGATGAAACGGAAGCGATCGGGCGCAAGCTGGATTTTCTTGTACAGGAATGCCATCGGGAAATCAATACGATTGGCGCCAAGGCAAATCATCTGGAAATCAGTCAGAAAGTGGTCATTTTGAAAGCTGAGTTAGAAAAAGTGAAAGAACAGGTGCAAAATATAGAATAAAGCAGTAGAATAAGAGTTAATCCAATAATCCCGCTGAAACAGGGAGGCGTAAATGAATGGCCATTAAATTGATCAATATAGGATTCGGAAATATTGTCTCAGCCAATCGCATTATTTCGATTGTGAGCCCGGAATCTGCACCGATTAAACGCATCATCCAGGAAGCGCGGGAACGTGGTATGCTGATTGACGCAACGTACGGCAGGCGTACACGTGCGGTAATCGTCACAGATAGCGACCATGTGATTTTGTCGGCTGTGCAACCGGAAACAGTGGCCCACCGGTTGACCAGCAAAGACGATGATTCTGACGAATAATTGAACGGGGGATTGTATGACGCAAAACAGAGGATTGTTGCTTGTTTTGTCAGGGCCGTCCGGCGTCGGAAAAGGGACGGTATGCGCCGCACTTCGGCCGCGTATGAAAGAGCTTGTATATTCGGTATCGGCGACGACGCGCGCGCCGCGCGCTGGAGAAATAGACGGGGTGAACTATTTCTTTAAGACAAAAGAAGAATTTAAAGCAATGATCGAGAATGACGAATTGCTGGAATGGGCAGAATATGTTGGTAATTTCTACGGCACGCCCCGCAAATTTGTGGAAGATACGCTTGCGAGCGGCCTTGATGTTATTTTGGAGATTGAAGTACAGGGGGCGCTGCAAGTTAAGCAGAAGTTTCCAGAGGGAATATTCATTTTCCTTGCACCGCCCGATTTGAAAGAGCTTCGCTCCCGCATCACCGGCCGGGGGACGGAAACGGAAGAAAGCATCCACAAGCGGATGATGATGGCGAAGGCGGAAATCGAGCTGATGGATCATTATAATTATGTTGTTGTCAACGATGAAGTGGACAAGGCCTGCGAACGCATCGAAGCCATCGTGACGGCCGAACATCTGAAAAAAGAGCGACAAATCACGAAATACCGTGATTGGCTTAAGGAGGTTTTTTGACGCTATGATTTATCCTTCTATTGATGTATTGCTTAAAAAAGTGGACAGCAAATATACGCTGGTGAGCATCGCTGCGAAACGCGCCCGCCAGATGCGCGAGCAGAACAAATTTTTGCTTGAAAAGCCTGTTTCCCACAAATTTGTCGGCATCGCGCTGGAGGAACTGCACGCCGGAAAAATCGATTTTGAAAGAAAGTAAGACGGCAAACAAAAGAGAGCGCATATCGGAACCGGGGCTCATGTAAAACATACGCGGGAACGATATGCGCTTTTTCTGCATGATGAGGGAAAAAGGCACGCATGTATTTTATGCATCAGGTTCCTGTACGGAGGGAGAAAACAAATGAAGGGAAAAACGATTGTGATCGGTGTCGCGGGAGGTATCGCGATATATAAAATTGCCGATTTATGCAGTAAATTGACACAAAAGGGCGCGGATGTATGGGTTCTGATGACCGAGGCGGCGACAAAGTTTGTCCAGCCGGTTACTTTTCAAGCGCTCGTACGAAATCCGGTACTAACCGACATATTCCAAGAACCGAATCCATCGGTGATTTCTCATATTGATGTAGCGGATCGGGCTGATTTGTTTTTGATTGCACCTGCGACAGCCAACATTATCGGTAAAATGGCGAACGGCATCGCTGACGACATTGTAACTACAGCTTATCTGGCTACGAAAGCCCCGGTATGGATTGCGCCCGCGATGAATGTAAACATGTACAATCATCCGGCGGTTCAGCATAATATTCGCCGTCTCGCGGAATACGGCTACCGGTTTATTGAACCTGCGGAAGGGTATCTTGCGTGTGGCTGGATCGGCAAGGGCCGCCTGGCTGAGCCTATGGATATTTTGCAGGAGATGGAAAGATTTTTCGCTGCGGTAGAGCGCCAAGATATGAAGGACATCCGCCTGCTTGTAACGGCGGGCGCAACCCGAGAAGCGGTCGATCCTGTGCGTTTTTTCACGAACCGTTCGTCTGGAAAAATGGGGTACGCGATTGCGGAAGCGGCGGCCAAGCGCGGCGCGAAGGTAACGCTGGTGAGCGGAAAAACCGATCTCACTCCGCCCGCAGGCGTGGAGTTTGTGGAAGTGACGTCGGCGGAAGATATGTACCAGGCTGTTATTTCGCGTTATGATGACATGGATATTGTAGTCAAAGCGGCTGCGGTGGCCGATTATCGCCCGAAAGTTGTACATAGCCAGAAAATGAAGAAAAAATCCGGTGATCTTGTGCTGGAGCTTACGCGGACACGCGATATTCTTGCGGATCTTGGCAAACGCAAGACGCATCAATTCCTTGTAGGATTTGCCGCAGAGACGGAAAACGTGGAAGAAAACGCGCGAGGCAAGCTAGAGCGGAAAAACGCGGATATGATCGTGGCGAATAACGTGACACAAAGCGGTGCTGGCTTTGGCGTGGATACTAACATTGTTACCATTTATACGCGGGATGGAAAAAGCGAGGCGCTGCCGCAGATGAGAAAAACGGAGATTGCCGACTGCTTGCTGGATAAAGTGCTTGAGGCACGCGGGGGGCAAAAACGGCAGTGATGTATGCCCGGGTTATTGTTGACGTGCCGGTCATAGATACGGATCGTCCGTTTGATTACCGGATTCCTCCGGCGCTTGCACCGTTTGTACAGGTTGGAAGCCGCGTTTCCGTCCCGTTTGGCCCTCGCAAACTGCAAGGGTTTGTGATTGAGTTGTCTGAAGTGTCGGAAGTAAAAAAAACGCGTGATATTCTCGATGTGCTTGATGTGGAGCCTCCGCTGACCGAGGAAATGGTATGGTTGGCCAGACGTATGAGCGAGCGTTACATGTGCACATACTATGCTGCGCTGCAAGCGATGATTCCAGCGGTTTTGCGCTCAAGCTACGAAAAGCAAATTTCTTTGACTCCGGCAGGAGAGATGTTTGTGCCGGTACTTCCGGAAGAACAAGCATTTTACCAATATATCGCGAAACGTCAGCCTGTGTCTTGGAATAAAGTAATAAAAGAGTTCCCTGATGCCGCAGGCTGGATTGATGAAGGCATTAAGCAAGGTCGGCTTACAGTGGAGCAGGTGGTAGGTGATCGGGCCACCACAAAAAACGTAACGATTCTTTCGCCTGCGGTTTCCATAGAAGAGCTGGAAACTGCGCTGGAAAAGCTTCCGAAAACAGCGGTGCGGCAGAAAGAGGTTTTGTCCCACTTCATTCATTTTTACGGCCCCATTTCGCAGCCTGAGTTGCTTTCTATGCTTGGCATCTCAAACCACGCTATAAAAAGCTTGGTGGATAAAGGTTTGCTTAATAGCCAGGAGGTAGAAGATTATCGCGATCCGTTTGCCGGGCGGAAGTTTAAGCCTGTGACGAAGCACGTGTTTACCGCCCAGCAGCAGGCCGTTATCGACGGTATTACGGAGGGGATGAATCCGCCTGTTTATTTTCCGTGCCTGTTGCACGGAGTGACAGGCAGCGGAAAGACGGAAGTCTATCTTGAGATTATGGAACGTACCATTGCGCAGGGGCGAGAAGCGATTTTGCTCGTGCCAGAAATTTCGCTTACACCGCAGATGGTGAACCGGTTCAAAGGCCGGTTCGGCAGCCAGGTTGCGGTGATGCACAGCCGCCTTTCGCAAGGGGAGCGCTATGACGAGTGGCGGAAAATTCGGCGTGGCGAAGTAAAAGTCGCCATCGGCGCGCGTTCCGCTATTTTCGCTCCATTTCAAAATCTGGGTCTTATTATTCTAGATGAAGAACATGAAGGTTCGTATAAACAGGAGGAGACGCCGCGCTACCATGCCCGTACGATTGCCCAGTACCGTGGTATGCGCCACAAAGCGGTCGTTATTTTCGGCAGCGCTACTCCGTCGATGGAATCGTACCATGAGGCAAGGAGAGGAGCGATTCGTTTCTTTGAAATGAAAGACAGGGTGCATAACCGGCCGCTTCCGAAAGTCATAGTAGTGGATATGCGTGAAGAATTGCGGGAAGGAAACCGAACGATGTTCAGCAGGCCGCTTATGGCCGCCATTCACGATCGGTTAAGCAAACATGAGCAGATGGTCATGTTTTTGAATCGGCGCGGCTTTTCTACGTTCGTCATGTGTCGTTCTTGCGGTTACGTCGCTCAGTGCCCGCACTGCGACATTTCGTTAACGTACCATCGCAGCAACCGGACGCTTCGCTGTCATTACTGCGGTTTTACGGAACGTGAACCGCGTGTTTGCCCGGAATGCGGAAGCGAACACATTCGTTTCTTTGGCGCGGGCACGCAAAAAGTTGAAGAAGAGCTGGCCCGCTATTTTCCGGGGATTCGCGTCATTCGAATGGATGTTGATACTACGGGACGGAAGGGCGCACACGAAAAGTTGTTGCAGGCGTTTCGTGAAGGAAAGGGCGACGTACTTTTGGGTACGCAAATGATCGCCAAAGGACTCGATTTTCCGAACGTCACACTTGTTGGTGTGTTGGCGGCGGACAGTATGCTGCACTTGCCGGATTTCCGCGCCGCGGAGCGTACGTTCCAACTGATCACTCAAGTAGGTGGCCGGGCAGGTCGGCATGAAAAAACGGGCGAAGTCATACTTCAGACATACAATACGGAGCATTATAGCATCCGGTATGCAAGCCAGCACAATTATGAATCTTTTTTTGTGGAAGAAATCAAGCAGCGCTATGAGAAAAACTATCCGCCCTACTATCGGCTCATCTTGTTTACGTTTGCGCATGAAAATGTACCGCTGGTAGTTAAAACAGCAGAGCGGTTTGCGAAGCGTCTCCGCGAAATCATTCCGCCGGGCGCATATTTGCTAGGGCCGGTCGCTTCGCCCATTGCTCGTATCAAAGATAGATATCGTTTCCAATGCATGATAAAATATAAAAATGATCCGTATGTATCATCTGCCGTACACAGGATCGTGCGGGCATTTGAAGAGGAACGAAAAAAAACGGGAATTACGCTTACGGTAGACGTAGACCCGCAAATGATGATGTAATGCAAGAAGGTGGTGGCTTCTAATTAAAGATGCTTCCGCTTGTGTAGGAGGAAAAAATAATGAGTATTCGAATGATCGTAAAGCATCCGAACCCGGTTTTGCGGGAAAAATGTAAAGAAGTAACAAAATTTAATGCAAATCTTCACAAATTGCTTGATGATATGGCTGAAACAATGTATGACGCGGAAGGTGTCGGCCTGGCCGCGCCACAGGTAGGTATTACCAAACGCGTTATTGTCATTGATGTTGGTGATGGGATTATCGAAATGGTGAACCCGGAAATTATCGAAATGAAGGGGGAACAGTTTGGCCCGGAAGGTTGTTTAAGCATTCCGGGGCTCGTGGGCGATGTTCGCCGCGCCCGTTGGGTAAAAGCGAAAGCTCAGGATCGCCATGGCAAAGAATTTATTATTGAAGGGGAAGACTTGCTTGCGCGTGCCATTCAACATGAGATCGATCATTTGAATGGTGTACTGTTTATCGATATTGCAGAGAAGACGTATGCAGCAAAAGAATAGAAGGGACGCAGAAGGAGTGGAAGCTTGTGCGAATCGTTTTTATGGGCACCCCGGATTTCGCGGTGCCCTGTTTGCAGAAGTTGGCGGAGGAAAAGTATAACATCGTCGCGGTAGTGACGCAGCCGGATCGTCCGAAGGGCCGGAAAAAGCAGCTGACTCCGCCGCCGGTGAAAGAAGCCGCTCTAAAACTGGGGATTCCGGTGTTGCAGCCGGAAAAATTAAAAAGGAACGGCACGGAAGACATTCTAGCTTATGAACCGGATTTAATCGTTACCGCCGCATTCGGACAAATTCTCCCGAAAGAGATCATTGAGTATCCGAAGTATGGCTGCATTAATGTACACGCCTCTCTTTTGCCTGCGTACCGCGGCGGCGCGCCGATTCACAAGGCCATTATTGACGGACAACAAGAAACGGGTGTAACCATTATGTATATGGTCGAAAAATTGGACGCGGGCGATATTTTGAGCCAGGTGCGTGTCACGATTGAAGAGAGCGATAATGTGGGGACAATGCACGATAAGTTGAGCAAAGCGGGAGCCCGGTTGCTCGTCGAGACGATTCCGAAGCTGATAAGCGGTGAAATTCAGCCGGTGCCGCAGGATGAGGCCCGAGTGACGTATGCCTGGAACATCCAGCGGAAAGATGAGAGGCTTGACTGGACGAAAAGCGCGCGTCAGTTGTTTAACCAAGTGCGCGGCCTGAACCCTTGGCCAGTGGCGTACACAGAGGTGGACGGTCAGGTAATGAAAGTGTGGGAGGCGTATGTACTGCAAGAAGACGGGAAAGGTGCCGAAGAGCCAGGTACGATTCTTTCGGTCGCGCCGGAAGGTATCGATGTGCAGACCGGGGAAGGCGTGCTGCGCCTGACACGCATTCAACCGGCCGGCAAGAAAGCGATGGCGGTAGCGGATTATGTGAGGGGAAGCGCAAGCGTGGCATCGGGCATGTGTTTTGCGACGGGGTCTGGCGATGAGTAGGCGGAAGAAAGCGCTGCCCGAACCAGGGAACGCCCGTGAACTTGCGGTGCGTGTGCTCACGGATATCGAGAACCGGCAGGCGTACAGCAATCTGGAACTAAAGCGCGTACTGGAGCAGACAAAGCTGCTGCATCGGGATAAAGCTCTGGCAACAGAGCTTGTCTACGGGACGATAAGCCGCTTATATACGCTTGACTGGATGCTTGCGCAATTTGTAAATCAACCGCTCGACAAACTGGAAGGATGGGCGCGCAACTTGCTGCGTATCAGCTTCTATCAACTGACCTATCTTGATCGCATTCCGGCCCACGCCGTCGTGCATGAAGCGGTAGAAATTGCTAAAGTGTGGGGGCATAAAGGCGTTGCCGGAATGGTTAACGGCGTGCTGCGCAACCGACTGCGCCATCCAGAAAGAGTTGACATTCCGGCCGATTTACCACCAGTGGAACGCATCGCGCTTGTCCATTCCCATCCGAAGTGGATGGTGGAAGAATGGCTGCGACGCTTTGGCGAAGTGGAGACAGAGAACATGTGTGCTGCAAACAATCAGCCGCCGCGCTTGAGTCTTCGGGCTAATGTTCTTCGTGCAACGAGGGATGAACTCATCGCCCAGATTGAAAAGCAGGCCACGGATGCGGAAGTAGAGCCTTCCATGATCGCTCCGGAAGGAGTCATCGCAAGCGATGTCGGCAATATCGCTGAATTGCCAGCCTACACGAGCGGTTCTTGCACGGTACAGGATGAAAGTTCGATGCTGGTCGCGCGGGCGCTTGCGCCGGAAGCAGGCATGAGGGTGCTCGACATGTGCGCTGCGCCGGGCGGAAAGACAACTCATATTGCTGAGCTCATGGGCAATAAGGGACAAATTATTGCGCTGGATGTGCATCCGCATAAGATCAAGCTGATCGAAGCGAACGCATTTCGCCTTGGTATTTCGATTATTCGCGCGCGCCATGGGGATGCGCGGGATGCGGCCCGTCTGCTGGCTGGTGAGACGTTTGACCGGATTCTTGTGGACGCACCGTGCACAGGACTTGGTGTTATCCGCCGCAAACCGGATATTAAATGGTACAAATGGCAAGAAGACGCGCGGGCCATCAGCGAAATTCAGTACGAAATATTATGTGCTGCTTCCCGTCTTGCTGCGCCAGGAAGCAAAATAGTTTACAGCACATGCACCGTGCAGCCGGAAGAAAATATCGAGCTGGTGCGCCGCTTTTTAGCCGGGCATCCGGAATGGGAACTGGACAAATCGCTCATCCAGGATATGCCCAGAGCGTTGCAGGAGAAGTATCCAACGCTTGTCGAGGGGTATGTGCAAATTTTGCCCCATCATTTCCATACAGACGGCTTTTTTATTTCTCGCCTGAAAATGAAACAATAGTAGGAAGCGTATTTTATGCTTCCTTTTTCTTTTTGCAAATTATTTGTGATACAATATGATGTGAACTTTTTGAGGAAGATATGGTGATTTAAAGCATGAAATCTTTTATTTATAGCTTAACCTTGCCCGAATTGCAAGAATGGATGCAGCAAAATGGAGAGAAAGCGTTTCGCGCCGGGCAGGTATTTGATTGGCTATATGTCAAGAGGGTGGGTTCATTCGCTGAGATGACCAACCTGTCCAAAGCGCTGCGCGAGAAGTTGGATGCATCATTTAGCATGGATGCGCTGCGCGAGATTACACGTCAAGTTTCACAAGACGGAACGGTGAAGTTCCTTTTTTCACTACATGACGGCCATGCCATTGAAACGGTCATCATGCGTCATAATTACGGCAACAGTATTTGCGTTACAACTCAAGTTGGCTGCCGCATCGGTTGCACATTTTGTGCCTCAACGCTCGGCGGCCTGAAACGCAATCTGGAAGCGGGCGAGATTGTCGCCCAGGTGCTGACGGCACAAAAAGCGCTTGATCCGGAAGGACAGCGGGCTAGCCATGTGGTTGTGATGGGCATCGGTGAGCCGTTTGAAAACTATGATGCGCTGTTGTCATTCCTCCGCATTATCAATGATAAGAAAGGATTAAACATCGGTCAGCGGCACATTACGGTATCAACAAGCGGTATCGTGCCGTACATTTACCGGTTTGCCGACGAAAAAATGCAGGTCAATCTGGCGATTTCTTTGCACGCGCCGAATGCGGAAATTCGCACGCGCCTTATGCCGGTGAACCGCCGTTATCCGATGGATGAACTGATGCGTGCCTGCGAGTATTATATTAAAACAACCGGGCGCCGTCTGACTTTCGAGTACGGCTTGTTTGGCGGGGTTAACGACCAGCCCGGGCACGCGGAAGAGCTGGCCGAATTGCTGGATGGCATGCTGTGCCATGTGAATTTAATTCCAGTTAACTATGTCCCGGAACGCAACTATGTACGCACCGCGCGCAACGACATTTTCAAGTTCCTAAGAATTTTGCAAGCAAAAGGTATTAACGCCACGATTCGCCGGGAACACGGCAGCGATATCGCTGCGGCCTGCGGCCAACTGCGGGCCCAGCACGCTAAACAGACGTAGGGGTGAGGATACGGATGGAGTCAGTCATACAAACGCATATCGGTTGTGTGAGACAAACAAATGAGGATTCCGGGCGAGTTCAGCGCTACGATAATGGATGGATTCTTGGAATTGTGGCTGATGGTATGGGCGGCCACCAAGCAGGGGATGTTGCCAGCCAGATGGCGGTGGACATCATTTGCGACTCGCTGCGCGAAGTGGCCGACCATCTTACGCCGAACGAATTGCAGCAAAAACTAAATGATGCGATTCAACTTGCCAACGAGCGAATTCTCGCGTACGCACAGGAGCATGAAGAATGCCACGGCATGGGAACAACGGTCGTTATCGCGCTCATGAACCGGCAGCTTGGCGTTCTCGCACATGTCGGAGACAGCCGAATTTACCGGTATAGTCACGGAATTTTGCAGCAGATCACGAACGATCATACGCTTGTGAATGAGCTTTTGCGCAATCACCAAATCACGCAGGATGAAGCGGCCAACCACCCGCGACGCAATATTTTGACCCGCGCTCTTGGCACGGACAAAAAGGTGAAAGCCGACTTTAGCATTTTGCATTGGGATACGGGCGATACGCTGCTTCTTTGTTCTGATGGGCTCTCCGGCAAAATCAGCGGAGAGACGATCGCGTCCGTACTCGCGAACGGTTCCCTGAAAGAAATGGCGGACGAGTTGATTGCCCGGGCATTAAAAGCGGGTGGAGAAGATAACATTACGGTTATCCTTCTGCGCAATCAACCGGAGGCTGGAGAATGAAAGGGGGGAGCCTGCAAATGATTGGAAAACGAATCGGAGGCCGCTATGAGATCGAGCAAAAAATTGGGGAAGGCGGCATGGCCATTGTCTATCGTGCGCGCGATACGCTATTGAATCGTACGGTCGCGCTTAAAGTGCTGCGCTCCCAGTTCGGCAACGATGACGATTTTGTGGCCCGCTTTCATCGGGAAGCCCAGGCGGCGGCGAGCCTATCGCATCCACACGTAGTAAATATATATGATATCGGTCAGGAAGATGATATGTACTACATCGTAATGGAGTATGTGGAAGGGATGACGCTGAAGCAGTACATCAATGAACACGCTCCCCTCGATGTGAAAGAAGCGGTGGACATTGCGATCCAGATTTGTGATGCGCTTGACCATGCCCATCAGAATGAATTAATTCATCGCGACATTAAGCCGCACAATATTCTTATTAACAAGTTCAGGCGCATTAAAGTTACCGACTTTGGAATTGCCCGGGCCGTCTCATCTGTCACGATCACGCATACCGGTTCCGTACTCGGTTCTGTTCATTATTTTTCGCCGGAACAGGCAAAAGGCATTGCGGCCGGCGCCAAGTCCGATTTATATTCTCTCGGGGTTGTATTATACGAGATGCTGACGGGTGAACTTCCTTTTTCCGGGGATTCGCCGATTAGTGTGGCGCTGAAGCATTTGCAGGAACCGTATGTGCGGCCGCGCAAGTTGCGTCCAGAAATTCCGCAAAGCGTGGAAAACATTATCGTTCGCGCGATGGCTAAAGAGCCGATGTACCGGTATGAATCGGCGCGCGAAATGCTTGAGGATTTGCGGACGTGTTTGACTTCTGAACGGAGAAGCGAGGCGCCTTATGTTCTGCCGGAGAAATACGCGCCGGAAGAAGATCCGGAGATTACCCGCGTGATTCCGGCTATCAAACCTGAGATGCTGCGCAAACGTTCGTGGGATGAAGAAGAAGGGCATACGATTCGTGAGATTCCGGCGGTGAGTGCCGCGGAAAAAGCGCCCGTACAGGAAGAGGAAGAAGAGACGGAAGAGCGGGCGAGGCCGGTTCCGTGGAAAAAGGCGATTGGCTGGACGGGTGGTATTCTGCTGTTTTTTGTGCTGGTAGGCGCTAGCATATTTTACGGTTTCTCTTGGTTGGGCGTACCGCCTGACGTAGTCGTACCGTCGGTGCAAAATCTACCGCTGGAAGAAGCGCGCCAGAAGCTTGAGGCCGTTCATCTGAAGCCGGCGATTCAGGAACAGTTTGATAACACGGTAGAGGCAGGACATGTTATTAAACAGAATCCGGTGGCCAACATGCCGGTAAAAGAAGGCACCGAAGTCCAGCTTATTGTCAGCAAGGGCAAGCCGAAGGCGACAATGCCAAATTTCGTCGGCCAGAATATTGACGAAATCGAAAGCCAGCTTGCAGGTAAATATAAAGACTATAAAATTGAAAAAGAACCGAGTGAAGAACAGCCTGCCGGCACAATTCTCAGGCAAACGCCAGCTGCCGGCACAGAAATCGTCGCGGGCGAAACTGAAGTTCGGCTGGTCGTAAGCGATGGACAGGATAAAGTAACCATGCCGAATTTGGTCGGGTTGACAGAAGAAGAAATGAAGGCAAAAATGGAAAGATTAGGTTTACGCCTTCAGCTTGAACGGGCGCCGAGCTACAAACCGGAAGGAATGGTTATCGAGCAGTCGTATCGACCGGATAATCGCTTGGAGAGAGGCACGTGGGTGCGTGTGACGGTAAGTTCCGGTCTGCCGGAAGAAGCGCGCCGCGTGAAGGAAGAAGTGGATGTTTATCTGAATCCAGGCGAAAAAGCAAACATCGAGATTAAAGTAACGGATGCCACCGGGGAGAATAAGACCATAGAAAATTACACCATCACGCAAAGCATCAAGTTTCAAATCCCGGTCGTTCTTTCGCCTTCGAAAGACGCACTCATCCAGGTGTACAAGGATGGACAATTGTACCAGGAAAAACAAGTCAGATACAGCGATTTTCAATAACATAGTTGGAGGGGTCTCATGCCGCAGGGCCGTATTGTAAAAGTGCTGGCCGGCTACTACTATGTGCAGGATGGGGATCAGTGCTGGCGGTGCCGAGCCAGGGGAGTATTCCGGAAAAAAGGCATAACGCCGCTTGTCGGGGACGAAGTCGTATACGAAGCGAATGGAACAGAAGGGACAGTAACCGAAGTTTTGCCGCGGACGAGCGAATTAATCCGTCCGCCCATCGCTAATATCGATCAGGCGATACTCGTATTTTCCCTTGTCGAACCCGACTTTAATCCGCAATTGCTGGATAAATTTCTTGTGCACACAGAAGCGGCCGGAGTGGATGCAGTGATTTGTTTGACAAAGGCCGATTTAGTGCCGAACATAAGCGAAATTGAGCGCGTCTGGGCCTATTGTGAAGCTATCGGCTATCCGGTCGCTGTAACCAGTTCGAAAAGCAAAAGCGGAATAGAAGAAATCCGCGCCCGTCTGCGCGGACATCTCTCTGTTTTTGCCGGACAATCCGGCGTCGGGAAGTCTTCGCTTTTAAACGCGTTGTTCAACGAATTAAACCTTGAGACGGCGCCGATTAGCCAGAAGCTGGGTCGCGGGCGTCATACAACCCGCCATGTGGAATTAATCCGTTTGCCGGAAGGCGGCTGGGTGGCGGATACGCCCGGTTTTAGTTCGCTCGATTTTCAGGCGATTGCAGCGGGTGAACTGGGGCTGTATTTTAAGGAAATGCGCTCAAGGCTTGGTGAATGCAAGTTCCGGGGCTGCTTGCATGTAAACGAGCCGAATTGCGCCGTGCGCGCCGCTGTCGAAGCGGGGGAAATCCAGCCTGCGCGTTATCAGCATTACGTAGAGTTTTTACAGGAAATTAAGGATAGAAAGCCGAGGTACTAGACATATGGTTAAGATTGCACCTTCCATTCTTTCCGCGGATTTTGCCCGCTTGGGAGAGGAAATTAAAGAGGTTGAACAGGGAGGAGCGGATTGGATTCATGTCGATGTAATGGATGGGCATTTCGTGCCGAATCTGACTATCGGTCCGTTGGTTGTCAAGGCAATCCGTCCGCATACGAACCTGACGCTTGATGTTCATCTAATGATTGAGAATGCGGATTTCTACATTCCTGAATTTGCAAAGAGCGGCGCCGATATGATTACCGTGCATCAGGAAGCGTGCGTGCATCTGCACCGCACGATCTACCATATTAAAAATCAGGGCGTGAAGGCGGCCGTATCGCTAAATCCGGCGACGCCGGTATCCACGCTTGAGCACATACTCGAAGACATTGACATGGTGCTGTTGATGTCGGTCAACCCGGGCTTTGGCGGCCAGAAGTTTATCCCGGAAGTTGTGCGCAAGATAAAGCAACTGAGAGAGTTGCTTGTGGAGCGCGGCCTGGAAGATAAAGTAGAGATTCAAATTGATGGCGGTATCAACGCAGAGACAGCGCCGCTTGTCGTGGAAGCAGGCGCGACTTGCCTTGTGGCCGGTAACGCTATCTTCGGACAGCAGGATCGCGCTCGGGCAATTCGGGAAATCAGGCAGGCGTGCGAATGACAGAAGGCCCGGAAATTCTCCTTTCTTTATGTTAAAGAAAGGAGAATTTTTTTATTCTTTTTTATCGGTTTTCATAAATCCCCTGAATCGATCATATGTTAAATCGAGCGAATAAATGAAAATCGCAGATGATACACATCTGAGGAACCAAGGTGAATATACTAAATTGTACCTGAATTAAGGGGAGGGGTCATCATGAAGTTTTATACCATTAAGCTGCCGAAGTTTCTCGGAGGATTGATTCGCGCGATTCTCGGCGGAGGAAAACGATGAGGCGGCGCAAGACATGAAAAAGCACCATAAATCAGGTGCTTTTCTGTCTTAATAAGAAAGAAAACGATCGTGGTCTGTTAACCACAAGTCCTGACGTGAAAACAGCTTGTCAACGCCATGGCGAACTGAGGGAGTATGAAGGAAAGGAGGATGCTTCTCAAACAATGAAAAAGAACCTGCCATAAATAGCAGGTCCCGTCCGGACGCAACTTGATGCGCTACGGTTTTCTTTATTAAACACGGGTAACTAAACCAGAGCGTAACGCTTTTGTGCTTACGTATACGCGCTTCGGCTTACCATCCACTAGGATGCGCACTTTTTGCACGTTTACGCCCCATTTGCGCTTGTTTGCGCGGTTGGAGTGGCTGCGTTTATTACCGGTTCCTGCCCGCTTTCCAGTTACGTAACATACACGTGCCATTTATTTCCACCTCCCTGAGATGCAGTCACACAAAATGACTCTCTTTGCATACTTAAACATAATATCATACGCGCTGTTTAAAAGCAAGCAATCTGTCAATGGTTTATCCTTTACATCGTTAGAGGATGCGCCTGCACTCTATGTGAATGAACCGTCGTAGGTTAAGGCGGATGCGGGAAGACAAAAATTGTAAGAATAGTTTTGCTATGGAGGTTGGGGTTGTCAGCCTTGATGCTGTATAAAGTATAATATGAATAATAGATATTGCGTTCCTATCATGCTTGATGATAGGAATATTTTTATTGTAAGGGGGAAACGTTTTGAAATATCGCTCCGTATTTGACATTATTGGCCCGGTGATGATCGGACCTTCCAGTTCACATACAGCGGGGGCGGCTCGTATTGGCAGAGTGGCACGCGTGTTGTTCGGCAGGGCGCCGGAAAGAATCGATATTACTTTTTTCGGTTCGTTTGCCAAGACGCACAAAGGTCATGGAACGGATATTGCGATTGTCGGCGGTGTGCTGGGTTTTGATACATCGGATAAACGGATCGTTGATTCGCTGGAGATTGCCCGCCGCTCCGGCGTGTCGGTAGTGTTTCATATAGATGAAGAAGAAATTACCCATCCGAACATGGCGCGGATCAAGTTGCAGGATAAGGAAGAAAGCCTTGAAATTACGGGAATCTCCATCGGTGGGGGAAAAATTGAGATTACGGAAATTAACGGTTTTACGGTAAAGCTTTCAGGAAATTCTCCTGCTTTGCTTGTACTGCATAAAGACCGATTCGGCATGATTGCCAGCGTTTCCAATGTGTTAACAAGATGGCAAATGAATATCGCGGCAATGGAAGTGGCCCGTAAATCCAAAGGAAGCGAGGCATTGATGGTAATAGAAACAGACCAGGATTTGCCGGAGGATGCAGTGCGCGAAATTGAAGCGATTCCCCATGTGCTGAAAGCGTCGCTGCTGTCGCTTTAGACTTGAAACAAACATGAAAACGAAAAAAGAAATCCGTAAAGGAGAATGAGAAGATGCAGTTTAAGACGGTTGCTGAGCTTGTCCAGCTTTCTGCTCACGAGAATAAACCCATTTCAGAAATTATGATTTTGGCTGAAATAGAAGTTTCAGGCCGGACACGGGAGGCCATTATGCAGGAAATGTACCGAAATCTTGAAATAATGGAGCAGGCGGTACAGCGCGGAACTATGGAGAAAGTGGCTTCACGCAGCGGATTAAGCGGGGGCGATGCTCGAAAGTTGCAGGCATATATTAAAAAAGGAAAAACGCTGGCTGGAGCGGAGGTGTTGGATGCGGTAAGCAAGGCGATTGCGACCAACGAAGTGAACGCGGCGATGGGCACGATTGTAGCAACACCGACAGCGGGCGCCTGCGGCATTATTCCAGGCACATTGTTCTCGATTGCGCCGCGTTTGCAGGCGACTCGCGAAGCCATGGTACGTTATTTGTTTACCGCGGGCGCTATCGGTTATGTGATTGCCAATAATGCTTTTATTGCGGGCGCTACAGGCGGTTGCCAAGCGGAGGTAGGATCGGCTACAGCTATGGCTGCTGCGGCGATTGTTGAAATGGCCGGTGGCACCGCGGAACAATCGGCGCATGCAACCGCCATTGCGCTGAAAAATTTGCTCGGCCTTGTATGTGATCCAGTAGCCGGTTTAGTTGAAGTGCCATGCGTAAAGCGGAACGCTATGGGGGCGGCGATCGCCACCGTGGCAGCCGATATGGCTTTGGCCGGTATCAAGAGCCGGATTCCCTGTGATGAAGTTATTGATGCGATGTACCGGATCGGCAAAACGATGCCGCATGCTTTAAGAGAGACTGCGTTAGGAGGGTTAGCGGCTACGCCGACAGGAAAAGCATTGGAGGCGAAAATTTTCGGTGGGCCGCTTAAGGGAAAAAGTGAGTAACAAATTATTGCAGCCCGTCACCGCGCTCAAAGGCATCGGGGCGGAGCGGGCGCTTGATCTCGAAGCGCTCGGCATCCGCACCATCGAAGATTTGCTCGAACACTTTCCGTATCGTTACGAAGACTACCGGGTGCGGGATGTAAGCGAGGCGGAAGACGGGGAAAAGATTACGATTGTCGGAACGGTATATGGCGAGCCCGTCGTCCGGTTCTATGGCCAGAAGAAATCGCGTTTGTCGGTGAAAGTGGTGGTAGACAGGGTGGTGCTGACCGCCATCTGGTTCAACCGCCACTTTTTGAAGCAACAGCTGCGTGCCGGGCGCGAGATTATGCTATCCGGAAAGTTTGAGCGGGCGCGTTTGCAAATAACAGTAAGTGAACACTATTTTCTTGATACGGGAAAAAAGGTACCGAAAGAAGGAACCATTGAGCCGGTCTATTCGACGACCGCCAATATTCAAGTAAAACAAATGCGCCGCTGGGTGGCGGAAGCGTTAAGAGAATACGGGGGAGCGGTGGAAGAAATTCTACCGCCTTACCTCGTGCAAAAATATAAGCTTGCTTCCCGGGCGGAGGCCATTCGCAATATTCATTTTCCGACAAGCATTGCAGCCGGCAAACAGGGTCGGCGCAGGCTGGCATTCGAGGAGTTGTTTTTATTTCAGTTAAAGCTTGCAGCTTACCATGCGATGAACCGGAGAGCGAGCGATGGGATGGCGCAGAAAATACCGCTCGACAAGGTGCGCGCTTTTGTTCGGAGCTTGCCGTTTTCACTGACAAACGCCCAGAAGCGGGTGATCAAAGAGATACTGGATGACATGCAGGCGAAATACCGGATGAATCGTCTGCTTCAGGGAGACGTGGGCTCCGGAAAAACAGTAGTGGCAGCCATTGCCCTGTTTGCCACCGCTTCTGCGGGATTTCAAGGCGCATTGATGGTGCCGACAGAAATTCTTGCCGAGCAGCATTATGCGACGCTTAAGCAATTGCTTGAGCCGCATCGGATTGAAATCGCCTTATTATCCGGCAGTGCAACGGCGCGTCAGCGCCGCGACATTCTGGCTGGGTTACAATCCGGGATGATTCATATTGTGGTTGGCACGCATGCTCTCATTCAAGAAGATGTGTATTTCAGAGAACTTGGACTGGTCATTACGGACGAGCAGCACCGTTTCGGGGTAGAGCAGCGTCGTATTTTGCGGGAAAAAGGCTTGCATCCGGATGTGCTGTTTATGACTGCAACCCCGATTCCGCGGACGCTTGCCATTACCGCGTTTGGAGATATGGACGTATCGACCATCGATGAATTGCCGGCCGGCCGCAAGCCGGTAGAAACATACTGGGTGAAGCATGAGATGCTGGATCGGATCTTGGCCTTTATGCGTAAAGAATTGGATAAAGGGCGCCAAGCATATGTCATTTCCCCATTGATCGAGGAATCAGAAAAGCTGGATTTACAGAATGCTATCGATGTGCATGCGCAGTTAAGCCATTATTTCTCCGGAAAGTATAAGGTGGGGTTGATGCACGGGCGGCTGCCCGCAAAGGAAAAGGATGAAGTCATGCAGCAGTTTAGCCGGGGCGAGGTGCATGTGCTTGTTTCGACGACGGTGGTAGAAGTCGGAGTCAACGTACCGAATGCCTCTTTGATGGTTATATACGATGCCGAACGTTTTGGGCTCGCCCAATTGCACCAGTTGCGTGGCCGCGTGGGCCGTGGCTCGGAACAGTCATACTGCATCTTGATTGCCGATCCAAAAACGGAAGTCGGCAAGGAGCGGATGCGCATTATGACTGAGACGAACGACGGTTTCGAAGTGGCGCGTCGCGATCTGGAATTACGCGGCCCCGGAGATTTTTTTGGCACTAAACAGAGCGGGTTGCCAGAGTTTAAAGTGGCTGATGTTGTGCAGGATTATCGGATGCTTGAAGTAGCCCGTCAGGAGGCGGCCGATATGGTGAGCCGTCCTGCTTTTTGGGTTGGTCCGGAGTATGCGAAGCTACGCGAATATTTAAAGCGGGATGAGTATTTCCTAGAAAGAATAAAAGACTAAGATTCTGCGTGTTCTTCTTCCTCTTCCTCGTCTTCTTCCTGGTGGGTGGAAAGCAGGGGAGAGTGTTCCAATCGGTGCCCGATAATAATGACAAGATACATGAGGAGCATGGCGAACGCTGTCATGCCATAATAGCCGGCTCCGATGCTGATGCCGATGCCGCCCGCGAAAAACACCATGGCAGCGGATGTAAGCCCTTTGACAGAACGGCCACGCTGAATGATAAGACCGGCACCAAGAAAGCCGAGCCCGCTTACGATCTGAGCGGTGAGACGCATGGGATCCATCATTGTATGCCCGGCGACGGAGTAGCGCTCCACCGTGTGTATGGACACAAGCGTAAGCAGCGTGGAAGCGACCGTGACAAACGTATATGTTTTAATACCGGCAGGTTTGGAACGGCTTGTACGTTCCAGCCCGATCGCAAATCCAAAAAAAGCGCTCAACAGCAGACGGACGTACATTTCCCAATGTTCATGGGAAATCACTGCTTGAATAATACTATTTACAAAATGTTGCAATGAACTTCACCTCTCTCCGTGTTTTCTATCTTACCACATTCTATTCTATGGGAAATAAGATAAAAAAAAAACCGCCCGGCAATCATACAGGGCGGGCAAGCCAAACGCGTAATCGTTTGGCTTGCATAATGGGAGAGGAGAAACCGGAGGAAGAGCTTATGGGGAAACGTAAGTCTTCTCCGCGGTTGTCGGCAGCACGGAAGCCCGTGCTGCTGTTATTATTTTGGTCGGCTTCAGCTCATAATATACATACAAAAGTAAGAAAAGGCTTTAATTATTTACCAAGATATTTCGTTTGTGTTATACTAACGACGGTTAAAAACGGAAAATAGTGGAGTGGAAGCGATGCGAGTGATAGCTGGCTCGAAAAAAGGGCATCCGCTGCAAGCTGTGCCCGGCAAAAGTACACGCCCAACGGTGGATAAAGTAAAAGAGGCGATTTTTAGTATGATAGGTCCTTATTTTGAAGGGGGACTGGTTCTTGACTTGTACGCAGGCACGGGCGGGCTTGGCATCGAGGCATTGAGCCGGGGGGCGGAACGCTGCATTTTTATCGATGCAAACCGTAAGGCGGTTCACGTTATTTTTCAAAATCTTGGGACGACCGGTCTGCGCGATCAGGCAGAAGTGTACCGAAACGATGCGAACCGGGCTTTGAATGCGCTTAAAAAGCGGAAGCTTTCGTTTCGTATTGTGTTCCTTGATCCTCCGTATGCCGAGCAGCAAATCGAAAGCCAGATTGCGATGATGATTGATTACAGGTTGCTTGCGCCGGGCGCCGTTATTGTCGCAGAGCACGATGCCAAAGATATGCTATGCAACCGGATTGGCGGTGTCGTTAAGATAAAAGAAGTAACGTATGGACAAACGACAATTACCATTTATAAGAATGAGGGATAAAAAGGAGTGGGTATAGATGAGTATTGCGGTTTGCCCGGGAAGCTTTGACCCGGTTACATACGGGCACCTTGACATTATCCAGCGAGGTGCGAAAGTATTTGATAAGGTGATTGTGGCGGTATTAATTAATCGCAATAAAACGAATCCGGTTTTTACGATTGAAGAGCGGCTAGAACTTTTGCGCGAGGCGACGAAAGGGATGCCGAACGTGGAAGTGGACACATTTAATGGCCTGCTTGTCGAGTACATGCATACGAAAGGCGCGAAAGCGATTATCAAGGGTCTCCGCGCCGTTTCGGACTTTGAATATGAGATGCAGATGGCATCTATCAACCGCCTGTTGGATCATAACATCGAAACGTTTTTTATGATGACGAATAATCAGTACTCTTTCTTAAGTTCCAGCATTGTAAAAGAGGTTGGCAAATACGGTGCAGACGTTAGCAGTCTGGTGCCGCCGGTGGTGGAAAAGGCGCTGCGTGAAAAATTTGGAGAACCCCGTTAAAACGGGGTTTTTCGCTTCTATTTTTTGGAGGTGAAAGCGCCGAGCAGAAGGAACAGCCAGGTAGAGAGCATAAGCGTTGCACATACCAGCAGGGAAAGCGTCTGGGGGGAGGATAATGTCCAGAGTGAATCGCGCGCTGGGTCAAATGAAGACAGCCATACCGGAAGCGCTCCGTTGGCGCTTTGCTGTAGCTTGTTATACAGGAATGAGCCGATGGTATACGTGAACAGGAAGGAAAATAGTGCGTGGCACAGGCGGGCAAACAGGAACGGCAAATAGCGAATATCCGTTTCTGCAAGCAGGCTGGCCACTTGGGCATGCACAGAAAGCCCACCCCAAGCCAGAATGGCACTTGTCACCGCCATTATGAGCGCGGGCGGCTGGGAGGTGGACAGTTCGCTTGCCTGTTTCGCGCCGAGCGTGACTTCAAATAAGCCGTAGATGAACGCCTGGGCCGTTTCGAACGGATATCCGAAGAAAGAAAGTGTGGCGCCAAGTATATTAGAGAATAGAGCGATTAAACCGAGCTTCATAAATAGGGCGAGCAGGACAGAAAAAAGAAGGATAAACCCGCCGACAACGAGCTGAGTTTGGATCGATGTCATTACGGCATCGCCCATGAGCTTGCCGAACGTCCGTCCATCCTGTAAGCGGGCACGGTGCATGGCGACGAGCGCCCGTAAAAAAATTGGCCTTGATGTATCTGGATTATATGGTGTACGGGCAGCTTTGCGATCATGGAGCGACATGATGAATCCGACGAGAATGGCGGAAAGGTAATGTGATATTAGCAGGATAAGTCCGATCTTCGCATTGTGAAAAAAACCGATGGAGACCGCGCCGGTAATAAAGACAGGATCAGATGTCGTAGTATAGGATACGAGGCGTTCACCTTCGGCACGTGAAATGAGATTTTTTTCGCGCAGACGGACGGTGAGCTTGGCGCTGATCGGATAGCCGGATGCAAAGCCCATCGTCCACACGAATGAACCTGATCCGGGAATGTTGAATATCGGGCGCATGAGCGGTTCAAGCAGAACGCCCATGAAATTGGCGAGGCCTAGGCCGAGCAAAATCTCTGAGGTGATGAAAAACGGAAGCAATGCCGGAAAGACGACATCCCACCAGATTTTCAAGCCGCGTAGTGCGGCCAAAAACGACGTTTTCGGGAAGAGTAGTAAACTTGCCGCAAGAAAAAAGGAGCATAGGGCGAACAGAAGGGTGACCATATAAGGTTTTATCGTACGCATGCAAATTCTCCTTACTTTATCCAACTTCTTCTCACACTTATATATGTACGAGCTTGCATTCTAAATTAGACCTGCTCCTAATACGGGCATACGGCGGAGAAAAGAAAACGGAGAAATGGAGGGAAGATGATGTCGCGAATCGGTTTGGCCTTGGGATCGGGCGGTGCGCGCGGATTTGCGCATATCGGAGTGCTGGAAATACTGGAAGAACACGGCATTAGACCGGCCTTTTTGGCTGGAAGCAGTATGGGAAGCCTTGTTGCTTCGCTGTATGCATGCGGATTTACGCCTTCCATGATGGAAAAGCTGGCCGTTCATTTAAAACGGAAGCATTGGCTTGATTTATGTGTTCCTGGCATGGGGTTTGTCGTCGGGGAGAAGTTACGCCATATTGTAGAATTGCTGACACGCGGCAAAAATATTGAAGAGTTGGATCGCCCGCTGTCCATTGTTGCCGCGGATCTCATTTCAGGTGAACGCGTGGTTTTTACGGAAGGGCCTGTGTACGAAGCGGTACGCGCCAGCGTTTCCATTCCGGGTATTTTTGTTCCGCATAAAATAGGAAATCGGTTATTAGTGGACGGAGGTGTCGTGGATCGCGTGCCGATTGAGCTTGTCCGAAGCATGGGTGCAGACTTGACCATTGGGGTCGATGTTTCACTCGCGCCTTCAGGCAGCCCGATTCGTTCACTTTTTGATGTGATATTCCAGACGATTGATGTAATGGAGCGGGAAATTTTCCGCCACCGCACCGTACATGCGGACATTATGATCCGCCCGGATGTAGGTCGGTTTAGCTCGACTTCCTTTACGAATGTCGCTCAGATTATTGAAGAAGGACGAAAAGCGGCGCGGTTGATGATACCGCATATTCAAGAGAAAATAGAAGAATGGAGGAAACAAGCATGATTCGCCACCGGCGTTTTTTTGCAAGCCGTTGGACACGGTTTATTGTGGCCGTACTGATCGCAGCGGTGCTGGCCGCAATAGCGTTTAGTCCAACGCCTTATTATATTGTCCAACCAGGCTCAGCTATCGAGCTTGAACCGATGGTAACCGTCGAAGGAGGAGAGAAAGATGAAAAAGGCGTGCTTATGCTGACGACGGTTCGTATGGGCAAAGCCAACGTGCTGGGCTATTTGTATGCCAAAATTAGCCCGTATGCGGAACTGATTAATGAAAAGGCTATTCACAGCCCCCATGAAACGGATGAGCAGTACAATCGACGTGAGTTGCAGGAAATGAAACATTCGCAGGAAAATGCGATGATCGTTGCGTTCCGCAAAGCGGGGCTGCCAGTCAAAATCAATGAGCGTGGCGCGCTTGTCGTTTTTTTAATTCCGAATATGCCGGCAGAAAAATATTTGAAGATTGGTGATGTGATTATTGGGGTGGACGGAAAGAACATCAAAAACGCTAAGCAATTGCTCACCTCCCTAAAAGGCAGACAGGCCGGGGAAAAAGTGAAGCTTACATATATCCGCGACGGACACGCGAAAACCGTGGAGATGACGTTAAAGGCATTGCCGCAGGCGCCAGGCGAAAAAATACGGGGCGGCATTGGCATCGCCTACCCTGACCCGGATGGCGCGGTAACAGCCCGGGATGTAGAGTTGCCGAAAAGGGTAACCATTCAAACCGAGAATATTGGCGGCCCTTCTGCCGGCATGATGTTTACGCTGGAAATTATCAACCAGCTTATGCCAGGTGATTTGACGAAAGGATACCGCATTGCCGGCACAGGAGAGATTCATGAGAATGGAACGGTAGGTCCGATCGGCGGGGTTGAGCACAAAGTGCGGGCCGCCGACAAAATGAAAGCCGATATTTTCTTTGTGCCGGACAATCCGGTGCCACCGGGCAGCAAAGCGCGCTCCAATTATGCCGACGCGAAAGCGGAAGCCGAAAAGCTTAACACCGGTATGAAAATCGTGCCCGTGCGCACGGTGGATGATGCTATCCGCTATTTAGAAAGCTTACCGCCTAAGCAATAAAGACTAGACATGGTTTTCATACTGCAGTGGGGGTTGCCAGAATTCCCGCTGCATTTCTTTTTTTCTTATGCATTGAGGATAGCCGAGCGCGTAAATAGCGCCCGCCTGTACATCAAGCGAAAGCATCGGATGCCTGTTTTTGGGAACACGGGTAATTACGGGCAAGGCGCTTACTTCTTTCATTTTTTTCAGCAGTTTTCGTCCTATTTCGTTAAAGCCGAGAACACGAATATAGGTTGGGCCTGGTGCGCATTCCGCGCGCGCCATTTTTTCGCGCGTTAGGTTGAGCATACTATACAAAAGCAAGCGTTGCAGCCGATTCCATGTGTACCGCTTTGTTTTAAGCGCGTTCATGAGTTCGAAGAACGAATCGGTTCCCGGAAGAACCTGTAGCAGACGGCGTTCGATTCCTTCATTCATTTCATGAATGGTGGCCAGCTCTTCTGGCCAGCGAGTGAGCAACTGGTGTTGCAAGTAAGGGAAAAACCGTTCCCATGACATGGGGAAGCGTCCGGCTGCCTTTTCTTGCTTCAATACTTCAAGCGTACCTGCAGGCACGTATGGCAGAAGAACATCGAGTCCGACGTTTTCTCGTTCGAATATCATACGCCGTAGCGCGGTAGCGCTGGCGATGTTTTTATCAGTGATGTCTGTCTGATGGTATCCGGCTTTTTGTCGTTTAATAGTAACGGCTTTCATCGGGCTTTGCAGACGGTGAAGCGCCAGGCAATAATTTAGACCAAGAATATTATTCGGCTCTGCTGCATGCCTGGTGTTTTCGGCTTCTTCGGTATCTGGTAACAGCATTTTAATCGCCCGCCCATACGCAGCAGGATAGCTTTTTCCCTGTGACAGTTCTTGCTTAAGTGCCGTTTGAAAAGCGGATGGTTCTTCCGCGAGACGCGCCGCCAGCTCTTTCATCCAGCTGATTTCTCCGCTTTCGGAGCCGAAGCAGACGGCGTCCACGACTCCGGTGGCGTGCAACGTAGCAATGGACCCGAATGCGAATCGTTCAGCGTTTTGCGTCGCATAGACGAATGGAAGTTCTAGCACAAGATCGACGCCGAGCCGAAGCGCCATATTCGCGCGAGCCCATTTGTTTACGATGGCCGGTTCGCCGCGTTGGAGAAAATGTCCGCTCATCACAGCTACGATTGCATCGGCGCCCGTCCGTTTTTTGGCTTCTACAAAATGGTATGCGTGACCGTTATGTAACGGGTTGTATTCGACAACGATCCCTACCGTTTTCATGTCATTCACCTTCGTTTTTGTTTCAATATAAAGGATGAATCGTCCCTTGGCAACGCTTCTTTCTTTCCTTGCTGGAGCGGCACCTGATAAGGGAGGAAGGTTGTCAAGATTGTTTCCTTGACATAATAGTGAGAGGAAAGATATAATAATTTTCGTTGCTCGAAATGAGGTGGCAAATGGTGAAGTTTAGGAAAAATCAATTGCTTCAACTACGCGGTGGAAAGCTTCCCCTTGAAGAAACCGTCGATTTGCATTTGAAGCGGAAGCACCCGCAAATTGTGGAGGCAAAGCCAGCACGTTTTATAGGAGAAGCGCATGCGACATCGGGGCTTTTCATTATCGAAGGACAAGTGTCCGGCGAGCTTACGATAGAATGTGCCCGGTGTTTAAAACGATTTCCTTACTCCTATAATGCAAGTAGTAAGGAAATGTTTATGGATGAAGATCAGATTGAATTCGGAGTCGATGAAGAGATGGAAATTCATCCGCTTGAGAGTGATGAAATTGATGTGACACCATACCTAGAAGCAACGGTACTCTTGTCTTTACCGCACACGATTGTGTGCAGCGATGACTGCAAAGGCCTGTGCCCGGAATGCGGAGCGAATCGTAATGAAAAAGATTGTGGTTGCGTTGTGGAACGCATTGATCCACGTTTGGCTGTGCTGGGTGAACTTTTTGGAAAGCAAGATAAATAAAAGCTTTTCATTTGTACAAAAATCAGGTATGATAATTGTTGTGCTTTGATGGATAACTTGTCCCATCAAATAGATGCTTTGATTGCGATCTTGTGAAGGGGGTGGGATTCATGGCAGTACCTTTTAGACGGACTTCAAAAACTCGCAAAAGAAAGCGTCGGACTCACTTCAAACTGGAAGTGCCTGGCATGGTAAAATGCCCTGAGTGCGGCGAAATGAAGCTTGCTCACCGCGTATGCAAAAGCTGCGGAACTTACAAAGGAACACAAGTTGTTAACAATGCTTAATGGTTGACACATGGGAGGCAGAATAATACTTTACTCATTCTGCCTCCTTTATTTGTTGGATAGAAACAGGGCAGTTGATTATCTCTGGTTTGATTAACTTTAAAAAATAAAGAACCCCTTAATAGCAAGGGGTTCCAATTGACACCGAATCGCTCTTTCTCTACTTTGTTTTATTTATTTTGTCCAGAGCCCGTTTCAGTAGCACCGCGCCTTCTGCACGGGTGGCATAAGCCTGTGGAGCGTATTCATCGCTTCTTCGTCCTGCCGCAATGCCTGCTTTCACTGCTGCGGCCACATCTTTCTCTGCCCATAGAGAAATTTCTTTTCGATCCTTGAATTTGCGAAGCAATTCGCTCTTCTCATTCTCGCTTACTTCATTTTCCACTTGTTTATACTTTAGAGCACGGGCCATCAAAGCGGAAATTTCCTGACGGGTAATTTTCTGATCCGGATAGAAACGACCATCCTTATAACCGCTGATTAATCCTGCTTTAGCTGCAGCCTGTACCGATTCGTAAGCCCAATGTTTAGGACTGAGATCTTTGAACGTTATCGCGCTGTCTTTATCTTCCTGCAATCCTAAGATACGCGCCAGCATAGCCGTGAACTCGGCCCGGGTAATCGGGCTGTTCGGAGCAAACTTGCCACCCCCAATACCTTTCACGTATCCTTGACTGACCATAAACTGAATATCCTGTTCCGCCCAGTGACCTCTCAAATCGGTTAACTCAAATGTTTGCATAACCTCATCCGTAATCAACAGGGCAAATCTGCCAAACTTGCCGGTGGTGAAGCTGATCGTACGAGTGGTAGGATTATACGTCCCTCCGATATAATCCCATCTCTTCGTATCCGGATTGAAACGGTGCGCATGAACCTGACCAGCCAGTGCAGCGGCATGCTCCTCCTTCGGAACGGGAAAATTTACCTGCAACTGCTCTGTAAATGTTTTGATACCTACAGCTTTACCAGCTTTCGTAATCGCAGTCACTCGCAGCTCAAAAATGGTTCCGACGACTTTTTTCACCATCGCCGCATTTTCCGCTGCGTCTGTCACGTTTTTCGCATCTGCCTCGTTTAAAGCTGTAGCTGAGAATTCAATAGTGGCTGTATCCTTTATCGGCAATTCAGTAAGTACGGCAGAAGGAATTGTAAACGTAACATTATTGAATTTTATCTCCAACGCTTTTTTCGTGTCTTTAATTGTCTTAAGTTGATTAACTGTCAAGGAAATGGCCGCTGTTTTATCTGATTCGATACGAATGACAGATGCATTGTTATCAAGCGCATTTTTCACCGCTTGATTTATCTGGTTATCGCTTACTGACTTCGTCTCCTCTTTAGCCGGAGTTGGCATCGGCTGCATGCTTCCACCGCCGCCACCTGCTCCGCCGCTGCCCGAGCCGCCGCTGCCTGATCCACCGCTGCCGCTACCTAGCACAGTAAATGTACCCTCTTGCAGTGTGGTAGTCACTGGTCCATTCGGCCCGGAAGCAAATGCCACCTCTACTCGGTAATTTCCTGGCTCAAGGTTTCCTAACGATTCGCTAAAGCCATTATAGTAAGCAGCCTTGCTCTCATTAAAAATTCTTGTTTCTTTTCCATCTGCTTGTTTCTTGTAGACACGAAGATATGGATAGATTTCCGTTACGGACGGGCCAGTGGGTTTCGTTTCCTCATGGTTGACGCTATATTCTACATCCTTACTGACTTTGATCTGTCCATTTGCCTGCAAGCGGACAGCAAGTGAGCCTTGTTCCTCTGTCTCACCTGCAGCGGCGCTCCAACTGCTATCTTCATCAATGAATGTGTAGACAACTTTGTTTCCATGTTTGTCCACAATTCCGGAACGTCCGGTCACCGCTTCTGTGCTTTTTATAGTCGTCTTATCGAGCAATAATTGCGGTACAAACTTACCGATCTGCCAGATTTTTTCTGCCCCGCGTGCAAATGACTGCTCTTTCGCTTCTTCCAAGAAATAATTCCATGTATACGCTGGATTCTCCTTATCTCCCAGCGTTAATTTCGTATCTAGATGATATGGAATATCTGCAGCTAAATAGAAAGTATGACCTACGGTGTTGAGTTCATTCATTTCATGACGATATGGGTTAAACGGGAAAAGACTTACTCCCCTGAAATCATGATATCCCGCTGTATCAGGTTCAAAAGTGATTTTTGCTGTCTTGGTACCATCCAGCAATACTTTGTTTACCGCTCCTTCGCTACCGGAAACAACCGCATCTTTTTGGAACAGGTAATAATTCACTTTCTTTCTTTCCCCAGTTTCAACAATGTAGTGACCGTCAAAGTGATACGTACCGGGCTCCAACCATACAACTTCTTTTTTATAGTCGTTGCCGGTAAATTGATAGAAAGGAACTTTCTTTCCTTCAACCAGCCCTGGGAAAATAATGCCGCGGTCTCGGCGAATCGGAGTTTGAATTGCTTTTCCGTTTTGATCTTGCGCACTGATTTCAACCCGCTGCATATTCTCTAGCTTTATCTCTTTCAGTTCTTCAAGCGTTGTGAATTGGCGGAAAGCGAACAAATACTCGCCTTTATTGGCGGCCCCATATTCTTTGTCTGTTAGAATATAGATGATTTTTGCCAGATTTCCGTTCTCTTTACTCGATAGCTTAATGTTATCTTCAATGGCAAGCTCTCCTGTAGTGGCATTAGCTTTACCTGTGAACGACTTCTCCCATATCATTTCGCCGCCGTCTTCTACTGAATGATAAATAGTTACATTGGCTGCGAATGGCTTACCATTCAATGTGGTTTTTATCGTTTTGTATTTCCGGTCATCTTTTACCGTATTCACCATATGAGCGGTTAGCTCTTTGCCGGCCAGCGGATTGTTCTGAAGCGTCAATTGAACATCATACTTACCCGGCGTAACGGTAGGCAGTACCACCGCCCAGAACGCCCAATAATAAAACTGGCGGAATTTGTTATTGTATATCGTAAAGTTATCCGCTTGACGCGTTACTTTAAAATTAGGGTAAATATTTCCAAAATAATATTCTTGCGTCTGCCAGCTATTACTTTGCTCATCAAGTCGGGAGACGGTTGGATTCTCTCCGTTCATATTCTGCTTTTTCCACAGTCCACTGCCTTCTAGAGAGCCTCGATACATACCGACAAGAAGATTGCCGTATGCATCGGTGAATTTTTGCTTTGTAAAGAAATATTCGAAACTTTTTTGAACCGTAAATTCGTCTTCCTGTGGCACATACTCTTTTCCCGTCTTTTTCAGGTGATTTTTCAACTCTTCCAAATCCGGGGCAAATTCTGCAAGAGTAAGCGTTCCGCCTACAGGGATGGACACCTTGCCGTTTGTCGGAACTTCCACTAACTTCTCTCCGGTTTCACCGGTACCGAATACATAAATCCAGTTTTGCCCGCCTTCTGGGTCTTTGACCTCAACATCGACCCAAAAATCATAAGACCCAGGTGTAACCCGCAGCTTCCTGCCGACGAGAACTTCGTCATTAATCCCGATCGTTTCTTCCGTTCCTTCATTAAACATGTAAAGAATGCCATTCACAATTTTATTCTCATTATTGCCGGGCGCTAACCCGACTTCACCCGCTTTTGAACCGTCGAATACGATGGTCGTTGCTTGTTCGATTTGTTTTGCCCGTTCATGTAAGAAGTACGTAGCCTCCGCTGCTTTACTGTAGGCAAATAAATTATATTTTCCTTTATTCATGAAAACCGTTGAGATAGAAGAACCTTCTTCATTTAAAGCCGTAGTCGTTCCAACGGTTATACCGTTATCATCGATGAGGGTTGCAAAATACTTTACGTTTTCCAGCTTCTTTTGATTTTCACCAAGCGTGTTAAGCGTAACCGGAACCGTTTCTTCTCCCCTGATCGTAAAGACTCCGGGGCCTTCTACTGTCTTATTATATAAAAATACGGTATTTCCTTCCGCAGCATCTGCATAATCAAACCCACCGTATACGACGATCGATACAGTTGTTAAATCTGTCACAATCGTTCCCGGCACTCGCGCGACTCCTAAACTATCTGTACTGCCCGACCATAGTAACTTATATGTATACGGAGCAGTGGCAGAAGAAGGGAACGGAGTCTCTTCCTGTGAAACAGGCGCTTTTGTATATATGCTTACTTTTGCTCCCGGCGCCTTGTTTCCCTCAGGGTCAAACACATTCAGCATAAGACCGTTTTTCGGATTGTTATTTACGATGACAGGTACGCTTGTACGCCCGATTTCCGCCTCTCCATTGTACGCAACCGCCCATACCGTGTACGAACCGTCGGCAATTTTTTTCGTATCCCATTTCGTATTGTAAAGCGTCTGTTCCCCTTGCTTATTAATAAGTGAAATCAAATTCTCTTCTTTCACTTCATCGAGATAAAAACGTACCGAATTGATAGTTTCGTCGGAAACCCGCGCTTGAATGGATACTTCTCCCATAACATGGCTATCTTTTGTCGGCTCGAGAATTTGAATGGCGGGCCGCTGCTCGGGATCTGTGATCGGATCGAGTGTTTTCGCCGCATTCAGCTTACCGTACCCGTATGTGTTATCGCGTCCGGCGGTACCTAAATCGGTAGCTGCCGCCGTTATTGCGTAAGCGATATCTGAAGCGGCCGCTCCCGGGTTCTGTAGCTTATATAGCGCCGCTACCGCTGCTGCATAAGGTGCAGCAAAAGATGTACCGCTTACTTTCACATAGTATCCTTTACTTTCATCACCCAGCGTCCCTTTTTCTTTTATCGTCGTAGTAATGATATCCACTCCCGGTGCTACGACATCAAGGGTGCTTCCTTGGTTGGAAAAATCGGCGATTTTATCTTTATCCTGTGTGATGGCACCTACCGTTAACACATCGGGCAGAGCCGCCGGGTATACAGCATCTACATTGGTAGCCGCATTTCCCGCAGCAGCGACGACAAGTATTCCTTTGTTCTGGGCATACTTGACGGCCTGCTCAATCGCTTTGCTATATTTGCCGCCCAAACTCAAATTGATAATATCGACACCTTGGTCGGCAGCGTACTGAATTCCGTTGGCAATATCAAAAGTACTTCCGGATCCTTTATCATGCATAACTTTAACGGGATATATCTTAACATCAGCAGAACCAACAGCTCCCGCTATTCCTTTTTGATTATTATAGAGGGCACTAATGATACCGGCTACCTGGGTACCGTGTCCGTGATCATCCTTACTGTCGCGATTCTCCGGATATAGCGTACCATCCGATTTTCTTTCAGCGAAGTTTTTTCCTTGCAATACCCGGCCGACTAAATCCGGATGGCTATCGTCTACGCCTGTGTCAATGACTGCCACCTTAACAGTGCCCGATAGCCCTGCTGTTTTTTCCCAGGCTTCTTCTGCTTTTATGTTTTTCAGCGCCCACTGCTGCTCGAAATACTCATCTGTGATTGCCTCTTGACTGGATGCATCGGAAAACACCATATATTCCTGGTTAGGCTCCGCATATTCCACAGCAGGATTTTGTTCCAGTTCTTCTATTACTTGCGCCATATCTTCCCCTGGTTGCAGGGTATATAGAGTCATTCCATTGTCTGCTTGCTCTACTTCCTGTACTCCCATCGTGGCAAGGGCAGCTCTTGCTTGCCTTTCTTTTCCTTTTTTATATTTAACGATAATTTCACCTGGACGTTCTTCTTCTGAAGCAATAGTTCCAGCCCCAGGCTTTACTGGCTCTACGATAATGCTATCAGCGGAAGTCGTTTTTTCCCCGTTCGCAAGAGGATTATCTTCCTCGAAAGCTGCTGTTGTCTCCAAGGTATTCTCTGCCTCTAAGGCTAGCCCTGTTCCCATGGGAAAGAGCATGGTAAAAACAAAGACGAAACTCAACAGCGATCCAACAAACCTGTGCCATTTTCTCTTTTGCAACATAATACACCTCTCCTAGAAAAAGCGTAACTCCCTCTTTTTAATACAAAAAAGCCTTAATTCGCCAAATCCATTGTGTTGGAAAAGACTTTTGTACAATTATTCAACTTTTTCTAACACAATTTCATTTGTATCCATCCCTTTTTTCACCTCTACTTTGAATTTTGTAGGATTTAAATGATTATGATAATCAATATCAATTTATATTTTTCTTATTTTTTTGTCAATATTTATTTAATTTGGAACGATAAACGGGACCAATTGATTTATAATTTGTTTGGGGACCATGACTTTTGGAATCAAGCCGACAAGCAAACTTTCTTTGCCATTATGGATAAAGCGTTTGAGGCAGGCGCAAACTTCTTTGATACGGCCGATGTATACCCGCTAGGCGGTAAAAAACTCGCTAGCTATGCCCGTCGGTTTTTCTTTGTCTGATTTGCTCGATTTTTGACTACTTTTCTGATGAAGCAGGAATTTATGATCCACACGCGAAAATAAGTGGAAAAAATCATAAAAAGAACGTTGTTATTTTAGCGGTTTTTTTATATACTGCTATTAGTAGCTGGTAATAAGAACGGCTGAGTATTGTGGAGCGACTTAGGTGGTGAAGCAAGATGGCTCGCCTTGCGAAAAAAGTTCGCCAGGAGGCACTGCACAACTTGCTTGCGGAAAGTCCGTTTTATACGGACGAAGAACTTGCCGCACATTTTGGCGTGAGCATCCAGACGATCCGGCTTGACCGGCTGGAACTTGGCATTCCGGAAGTCCGGGAACGGATCAAAAACATGGCGAAAAAGAAACTGGATGAAGTAAAGTCTCTTCCGATTGAGGAGGTCGTCGGAGAGTTAATTCATATCGAGCTGGATCGCTCGGGTATTTCTTTGCTGGAGATTACAGAAGAACATATTTTTTCTCGGACACAAATTGCTCGTGGGCATCATATTTTTGCCCAAGCTAATTCACTGGCTGTCGCGGTTATTGATGCGGACGTTGTTTTAACTGCCGCGGCACGTATTCGCTATATTCGTCCTGTTCGCCTTGGCGAGAAGCTGGTCGCCAAAGCTACCGTACGCGAGACGAAAGGTGATCAGAGCAAAGTGCGAGTTGAGACGAGGGTACAGGATGAACTTGTATTTAGTGGAACGTTTCGCGTGTTCCGCATGCGGGATTTTGACGCTATGGCCAGTCATAAACAGGAGGATGTATGATTATTGCAATAGACGCGATGGGGGGAGATTTCGCTCCTACCTCGAATGTGGAAGGTGCCATTCAGGCTGCACGGGAAATGCCGGACGTCCGCATCGTGCTTGTGGGTGATGAGGCACGGCTTGCCCCGATGCTATCCCAGGCGCCAAAAAATATTGAAATTAGACATGCCAGCGAAATGATTGCGGCTGACGAGGAACCAGTGAAAGCGGTACGTCGCAAGCGTGACTCTTCGATGGTTGTTGGCGTAACGATGGTGAAGAATAAGGAAGCTGATGTGATCATTTCCGCTGGAAATACGGGCGCATTCATGACAGCGGCTTTGCTTATTACCGGACGTATTAAAGGGATTGATCGCCCGGCGCTCAGTCCGATTGTACCGACGGTGGATTCTGCGGGCGTGATGATTCTTGACGCGGGAGCCAACATGGATGCTCATCCGAAGCATTTGCTACAATATGCGATTATGGGCAACATTTACGCGGAAAAAGTAATGGGCGTGGAACGGCCACGCATTGGACTTCTTAACGTCGGTACCGAAGAGAAAAAAGGCAATGATTTAACGAAAGAAACTTACGGTTTGTTGAAAGAAAGTTCGCTGAATTTTATTGGCAATGTGGAAGCGCGGGACATTATGGAACACGTATGCGATGTTGTCGTTTGCGATGGTTTTTCCGGCAATATCTTGCTGAAAACGATGGAAGGCACGGCCAAAACGATGATGTCGGTCATGAGGGGAGAATTTACGCGTACCATTACCAGCCAGCTTGCCGCGATGATGCTTCGCCCAGGACTCAGGCGGATGAAAGCACAGATGGATTATTCAGAATATGGCGGAGCACTTTTGATGGGCGTGCAAGGGATTTGCATTAAAGCGCACGGCTCCTCCAACCCTCGCGCCATTCATATTGCGGTAAGACAGGCGAAGAAGTTTATTGAACAGGATATTAACGGATTGATTGCGAGAGAAATTCAAGAGGAAAGCGGGGATGGCAATGTTTAAAGCAGTTCGGTCTGCAGGCATTTTAGCCACGGGCCGTTATTTGCCGGAGAAGGTATTAACGAATGCGGACCTAGAGAAAATGGTAGATACGTCGGATGAATGGATTGTCACCCGGACAGGAATTAAGGAACGGCGCATCGCACGGGAGGATGAGACATCTTCCGATATGGCGGTGGCGGCGGCTCGCCAGGCGCTTGACAAGGCGGGCATTGCTCCTGAAGAGATTGATCTGATTATCGTTGCGACGATTACGCCAGATATGTTCTTTCCATCCACGGCTTGCCTTGTGCAGGAGCGATTGGGGGCGAAGCGTGCGGCGGCGTTTGATCTGTCGGCAGCATGTTCCGGTTTTTTGTATGGCACATCGGTTGCCGCCCAATTTATCGCCAACGGTCTATATCGTTACGCGCTTGTTATTGGCGTAGAAAACCTGTCGAAAATCGTTGATTGGACAGATCGCAATACGTGCGTGTTGTTCGGCGACGGCGCAGGTGCGGCACTGCTCGGTCCGGTGGAAGACGGCATGGGATTTTTGTCGTTTGAACTTGGAGCTGATGGCGGTGGTGCGGAGCTGCTGAAGCTGGAAGCGGGCGGCTCCCGCATTCCGGTACCAAAGGTGAAGCCGGGTAGTCGTGAGAACTACATTTACATGGCTGGCAGCGAAGTATTCAAATTCGCCGTGCGTGCGATGAATACAGCGTCAGATCAGGTGCTTGAAAAAGCAGGCATTACCAAAAAGGATGTAGATTTTCTTGTTCCGCACCAGGCGAATCTTCGCATTATTGATTCGGCGGTTAAGCGTCTCGGTTTGCCTTATGACAAGGTGGTTGTGAACCTGAACCGGTACGGTAACATGTCGTCGGCCTCCATCCCGGTCGCATTGGATGAAGCGGTCAGCGAAGGGCGGATCAAAGAAGGCGATACCCTTGTGCTTGTAGGGTTCGGCGGCGGTTTAACATGGGGAGCTTCCGTTATGAAATGGTGTACGACCGAGAAAAAGGAGGTTCAATCATGAGTAAAACGGCGTTTATTTTTCCCGGTCAGGGCTCTCAGTTTGTTGGCATGGGAGTCGATCTGTATGAAAAGGAAAGTGCAGCAAAAGCCGTATTTGATGAAGCAGACCGGGCGCTTGGATTTTCCCTCTCCGCTCTTTGCTTTGAAGGGCCAGAAGAAAAGCTACGTTTGACGACCAATACTCAACCTGCTATTTTAACCACGAGCGTAGCTGTGTTACGCGTGCTGGAAGAGAAACTGAACGTTGTGCCGGATTATGTAGCCGGGCATAGCTTGGGGGAATACTCGGCGCTTGTAGCGGCAGGTGCGTTGTCGTTTGCTGACGCAGTGCAAATTGTGCGTGCGCGTGGTCAGTACATGGAAGAAGCTGTTCCTGCAGGTCAGGGCGCGATGGCGGCTGTCATGGGCATGGAACGCGAAATGCTCGCCGATGTATGCCGGAAGATAACAGAGGAAGGCGCGCCTGTGCAGCTCGCTAACTTAAATTGCCCAGGACAAATTGTAATCTCCGGCAGCGCGCAGGGCGTAGCGAAAGCCGGTGAAGCGGCAAAAGCAGGCGGAGCGAAGCGCATAATACCGCTGAATGTTAGCGGCCCCTTCCATTCCATGCTAATGGAGCCGGCGACGGAAAAGCTTGCTCGCAAACTTGATGATTATACAATCCAAGACGCAGCGGTGCCCGTTGTCGCCAACGTGTCCGCACGTCCGGTGCGGACGAAAGAGGACATCAAAGAATCATTGATTCAGCAGGTCGCATCGCCTGTACTCTGGGAAGACAGCGTACATTTTATGCTTGAAGAAGGCGTTGAGCTGTTCGTGGAACTCGGCCCGGGCACTGTGCTTTCAGGATTGGTGAAAAAAGTGAATCGCAAAGTAAAAACACTTGCCATTCAAGATATCACGACACTTGAAAAAGCGCTTGCAGAACTGCAGGCATAAAGATTAGGAGGCCAGAGGAATGCTGAAAGGAAAAGTGGCGCTCGTTACAGGTGCATCCCGTGGCATTGGTCGTGCGATTGCGCTTGAACTAGCGCGTCAGGGGGCGGATGTGGCCGTCAATTATGCAGGAAACGAAGCCGCGGCGCGTGAAGTGGCCGATGAAATCGTGAAGTTGGGCCGCCGGGCGATCGTGGTGAAGGCGAATGTGGCTAATGCGGGCGAAGTGGATGCGATGGTGAAGCGGACGTTGGACGAACTGGGGAAGCTGGACATTCTCGTCAATAACGCGGGCATCACGCGCGATAATCTTTTGATGCGCATGAAGGAAGAGGAATTTGATGAAGTGATTGCCACCAATTTAAAAGGTGTGTTTAACTGCATGAAGGCGGTAACGCGACCGATGATGAAAGCGCGGACGGGGCGCATTATTAATATCTCATCCGTTGTGGGGGTTATGGGCAACGCCGGCCAGGCGAATTATGTAGCCGCAAAAGCCGGGGTAATTGGCATGACTAAGTCGGCGGCGAGGGAGCTTGCGAGCCGTAATATTACAGTGAACGCGGTGGCTCCCGGTTTCATTGATACGGATATGACCGTAGTGCTTGGCGATGAAGCGAAACAAGCGCTCTTACATCAAATTCCGCTTAGCCGTCCTGGCAAGCCAGAAGATATCGCACACATTGTGGCGTTCATTGCGTCCGACAAAGCCGATTATATTACCGGTCAGGTTTTCCATGTTGATGGTGGCATGTACATGTAGGAAATCGTATAATAAACAAATGATCACCGCTTTGAGAGGAGGTGAAGGCTGTGGCAGATACGTTTGAGCGTGTGAAAAAGATCATCGTAGACCGACTCGGTGTTGATGAATCTGAAGTTAAAGAAGACGCTTCATTCAAAGACGACCTTGGCGCTGATTCTCTTGATGTCGTCGAACTTGTAATGGAGCTTGAAGATGAATTCGACCTTGAAATCTCCGATGAAGATGCAGAAAAAATCACAACTGTGGGGGATGTAATTAAATACATAGAGTCCCACAAGTAGTAGGTTTTGCTGCTTCAGGTAGAAGTCCCGTATGTGCATGCGGGACTTTCTCCTCATTATAAAGTAAGAATAAAGCGAGAGCGTAAATCGCCAGCACATATAAACATAAGGATATCTCTATAGCTTGAGGTGAAACGATGAAAAATCGCGTAGTAGTAACAGGAGTAGGGGCGGTAACGCCGCTTGGCAATAACGCAAAAGCTTTTTGGGAAGGGCTTTTGGCTGGCAAATCTGGCGTTGATTACATTACCGCATTTGATACGACAGAATATCCCGTTAAAATCGCGGCGGAAGTAAAAGATTTCAATCCGGAAGAATTTATAGACAAAAAAGAAATTAAGCGTACCGATCGCTTTGTGCAGTTTGCGATCGCCGCCGCGAAGATGGCTGTGAAGGATGCGGGGCTTGAGATTACAGAAGAAAACGCTGAAAATATAGGGGTATATATCGGCTCAGGCATTGGCGGACTGGCTACTTTAGAGGAACAGTGTACTCTTCTAATGGAGAAAGGCCCGCGCCGTGTCAGCCCGTTTTTCGTGCCGATGATGATCGCCAACATGGCGTCCGGTCAAGTCTCGATTACCCTTGGCGCCAAAGGCCCAAACAGCGCCGCCATTACCGCATGTGCCAGCGCAACACACTCTATCGGTGATGCATTCAAAATTATCGAGCGCGGATTCGCCGATGTTATGATTACCGGCGGCGCGGAAGCGCCGATTCGCCCGCTGGCAGTGGCCGGCTTTTCTAACATGAAAGCTCTTTCCACTCGCAACGACGAACCGCAGAAAGCAAGCCGTCCGTTTGACAAAGACCGTGACGGATTTGTTATGGGCGAAGGTGCGGGCGTTATTGTGCTTGAGTCGCTTGAACACGCCAAAAAGCGCGGCGCGACGATTCTTGCAGAAATCGTCGGATACGGTATGAGCGCGGATGCGTACCACTTAACACAACCGGCTCCGGAAGGGGAAGGTGCGGTGCGGGCGATGATCGCGGCGCTCAAAGACGCGGGGCTCAAGCCGGAAGAAGTAAGTTATATTAATGCGCACGGCACCTCTACCGATTACAATGATAAATTTGAAACAATGGCGATTAAGAAAACGCTAGGAGATTATGCATACAAAGTGGCGATCAGTTCTACGAAATCGATGACAGGTCATTTGCTTGGGGCAGCGGGTGGCATCGAAGCGGTAGCGAGCGTACTAACGTTGCGCGATCAGATTGTACCACCGACGATCAACTATGAAACACCGGACCCGGAGTGCGATTTAGATTACGTGCCGAATGAAGCGAGAAAAATGGATGTAAATGTTGTGATATCAAATTCGCTCGGCTTCGGAGGACATAATGCGACCATTGTCTTTAAAAAGTATGTAGATTGATACCCATTTGGTGGTGAATAAGGAGTGGACTTTGAAGCTTTGCAAAAAGAGATTGGGGTGCGCTTTAAAAATGAAAAGCTGCTCCGTCAGGCGTTTACCCATTCTTCATATGTCAACGAGCACCGTGGCAAACTGTTCCAGGATAACGAACGCTTGGAGTTTCTCGGTGACGCGGTGCTGGAACTAACCGTTTCTCAATTTTTGTATACTCATTTTCCGAAAATGACCGAAGGAGAATTGACCAAGCTGCGGGCGGCTATCGTTTGTGAACCTTCCCTTGTGTTGTTTGCTAATCAGCTAAAATTTGGCGATATGATTTTGCTGGGCAAGGGCGAAGAGATGACCGGAGGCAGATGCAGGCCAGCGCTCCTGGCGGATGTATTTGAGGCGTTTATCGGTGCGCTTTATCTTGATCAGGGGCTTGACGCGGTGTTCCGCTTCCTTGAAAAATACGTCTATCCGCGGGTTAATAAAGGTGAGTTTACCCGTATCACAGATTACAAAAGCCAGCTCCAGGAGTTTGTACAGCGCGATGGTCTCGGTGAAATTCAATATCGTATCGTACAGGAGAGAGGCCCGGCACACAGCCGCGAATTTGTGTCTGAAGTACTCTTGAACGGCACTGTACTGGGCCAGGGTACGGGTCGTTCGAAAAAAGAAGCGGAGCAGCATGCGGCGGCGATGGCGCTGAAGCGTCTTGCTGTCAAGCAATGAATAAGAGGGGCAGATGAGACGTATGAAACAGCATGTGAACATCGCATTGTTCGTCCCTCATCAAGGTTGCCCGAAAGATTGTGTGTTTTGCAACCAGTCGCGGATTACCGGACAGAAACGGGAGAACAGGCTGACAGAAGAGGCGGTGCGGCAGTCGATTGAACAACAACTGTCAACTGTCAGCACGGAACAGAACGCAGAAATTGCGTTTTTTGGCGGCAGCTTTACCGGATTGCCTCGAAGCTATCAAACGATGCTTTTGACGATAGCAAAAGAATACGTGGATAGGGGACTCGTTCATGGTATTCGCCTTTCCACGCGCCCAGATTATATTGCCCCTCATATTATGGAGTATTTGCTTCCCTATGGAGTGACCACCATCGAGCTAGGTTGCCAGTCGCTCGATGACGAAGTGCTTGCGCTCTCCAAACGCGGGCATACGGCTGCTCAAGTAGCGAAAGCTGTGGACATCATTCGGCGATATCCCTCTATACGGCTCGGCCTACAAATTTTGCCGGGCCTTCCGGGAGATACGCTTGCCAAAAGCGTGCGTACAGTAGAGGAGATTATAAAGCTCAAACCGGATTTCGTGCGTATCTATCCAGCTTTGGTTATTGCAGGTACGGAACTGGAATGGCTGTATCTTACCCGCCAATATGAGCCGCTTTCGCTTGAAGAGGCGGTGCAATGGACGGCGGAAATGTGGCCTCCGCTGCTTCGAGCTGGCATTCCTGTTATCCGTATGGGCCTTCATTCTTCGGATGATTTGCGCAGCGAAGGCACCGTGCTGGCCGGTCCGTTCCATCCTTCGTTTCGCCAGCTAGTTGAAGAGGAATTATTTTTCCGTTTGCTGAAGCGAATGATGGAAAGGATCGTGCCAGATATGGGGCCGTCTGTGGAAGTTACGGTTCACCCGGCGGACGAGACGGCGCTACGCGGGCGCAAAGGGAGAAACTGGCGCACTTTTGTATCTTGCCTGAAAAAAAAGGAAAAGCAGGTTGTGCTGGTATTGGATAGGAATCGTCCGCGCTGGCAAATCAGCTGGAGAACAGGCGGAAACCACGAACAGCGCCTCTCTTTTTGCGAACTGTAGCATGGCGGCTAGAAGACAAAGGGAAACGAATGGGGATGCAGAAGAGGTTGGATAGATGTTGGCTTGCGGCCGCTCTGCTTCCAACCTTTTTTCCTCTTTTTTGCACGGAGTGACGACAGTGATACATGATGAAAAGAGAAAGCTGCACAGGATGGATACATTCGCGCTTTTGTGCGGCGCAAGGGAGGATGAGGAGCGAATTTATGTATCTAAAGCGCCTCGAAATTACTGGATTCAAGTCGTTCGCCGATCGTACGGAGCTGGAGTTTGTACCTGGTATAACGGCCGTTGTCGGGCCTAATGGCAGCGGCAAGAGCAATATTTCCGACGCGATTCGCTGGGTGCTTGGCGAGCAGAGTGCTAAGTCGCTGCGCGGGGCAAAAATGGAAGATATTATTTTTTCAGGTAGCGATTCGCGCAAGCCGCTGAATTTCTGCGAAGTATCGCTGACGCTTGACAATACTGATCAGCAGCTTAAAATTGATTTTTCCGAGATTACCGTAACGCGGAGAGTATATCGCTCCGGTGAAAGCGAGTACTATATTAACCGGCAAAGTTGCCGTCTGCGTGACATCGTGGAATTATTCATGGATACCGGTGTGGGCAAGGAAGCGTATTCTGTTATCGGACAGGGGAGAATCGAAGAAATACTAAGCACCCGCTCCGAAGACAGGCGGGGGCTTTTTGAAGAAGCGGCTGGCATTGTTAAATACAAAGCACGCAAAAAAGAGGCGGTAAAAAAACTTGATGAGACTGAACAAAATCTTGTGCGCGTGCAGGATATCATGAAAGAACTCGAGGAGCAAATTCAGCCGCTCGCCAAACAGGCGGAGAAAGCGCGCGCCTATCTTTCGTTGAAGGAGACGCTGGCCCAGCATGAAATCGGATTATACGTAAAGCAATTTGATTTGCTGTATGCAGAGTGGGAAGAAGCAAAAGCGCGCATTGATAAGCTTGTGGGTGAACAGGTTGAGTGCGCTGCAAGCATCAATCGGATGGATGCCCAAACCGCTGATTTACGAGCATTTGTGGGCGAGCAGGATCAAGTGCTCGAAGAATTGCAGCAGCGTCTGCTTATGGTTACAGAAGAAGTTGAAAAAAAAGAGGGCGTCAGGGAAGTGCTGCGCGAACGTTTGCGCAACTATAGCAAAAATAAGCAGGATGCGCGCAATAAGGCTTTTGCTTTAACGGAAAAGCAGGATGCGTTGCGCGACCAAATCGCCGTGGCGAAACAGCAGCTGGAAGCGGCGGGTAAAGAAGTAACGGCGCTTGAAAAAGAGCTTGCGCTTGAACAGAGGCGCTATATGAATTTTGCCGCGTTTTCCGACGGGGACGTAGAACGCCTGAAAGCCGATTACTTTGAAATTTTGAACCAAATGGCGTCGATGCGTAACGAAATTCGCCACTGGCAACAGTCGATTGAAGCGAACAAGCAGAAATGGGAGCGGCTTGAGGCAAGCAACCGGCAGCTAATTGACCAGAAAGAAAGCTTGAATGCACGCAGGGAGGAACTTGAACAGGAGCTGGCCGATATTTCCGCGCGTCTTGCCGCAAGCATTGAAGCGTTCAAAAAAGAGGCGGCCGCGCAAAAAGAACGGACCGACAGAAAATCCCATTGGCTGGAAGCGTTGCGTGAAGGTGAACATAAATTGAATGCATTGTTGTCACGGCGCGATACGATGAAAGAGATGCAGGCCGATTTCTCCGGTTTTATGCAGGGAGTAAGAGAAATTCTAAAGGCGCGCCAGCAAGGGTTCAAAGGGATTGAAGGCGCGGTGGCGGAGCTGATCTCGACGGATAAGCAGTACGAAACCGCAATTGAAGTCGCGCTCGGCGGCGCTCTGCAACATGTCGTTGTTACGGACGAGGCGGTGGGACGGCAAGCCATTGCGCTTTTAAAAAATAGACGAGCCGGGCGTGCCACGTTCCTTCCGCTTGACGTTATTCGGCCGCGCCAGCTTCCGGCTGCTGAGCGCACCCGCGTTATGGAAATGGACGGCGTGATCGGCGTGGCGGCCGAGCTTGTTAGTTGCGCGGAACGCTATGAACATATTGTTTATAATTTGCTCGGCAATGTTGTAGTAACAAAAACGCTTGAACAGGCGAATGCCGTAGCCCGAACGCTAGGGTACCGCTACCGGGTCGTGACGCTGGAAGGCGATGTGGTGAATCCGGGTGGTTCTATGAGCGGCGGCGCCATCCAGCAGAAGTCAAATCATCTTCTGGGGCGCCAGCGCCAACTTGAACAACTTGAGGAAGAAATCGTCCGTCAGAAGCGGATAAACGAGGAGCTATACGCCCGGCTCGAAGCGGCAAAAGCCGACGAAGAAGCATGGATGCAAAAGCAAGAGCAGATACGGGCTGAAGGCGAACGTCTGCGCTTAAGGGAACAGGAAATAAAGGGCCTTCTGCGCGAACTGGAAGCGTCCGAGAAAAACATTGCCGAACGTTGGGAGTTTTTCCAGCAGGATCAGGCATTGCTGGAAAAAGAGTATAAGCAGGCAAAACATCGTATCGCTGTATTGGAAGAAGAGCTGGAGGAAATGGCGATCGCTGAGCAGGAAAAGCAGCAGGAAATTGAGGCGGCTGAACGTAACAAAAAAGAAAAAGAGACAAATAAGGAGACGCTTAGCGCACGCATTACCGAATTGAAAGTGCAGGTTGCAACCCGCAAGGAGCAGTATGAGGCACGTCTTTCCGAATATAATCGGCTGGAAAAGGAGTATAAAGAGGTTAGCACGGAATTAGAGGCGACGTCCAAGACACTATTGCTGCTTGATTCCGATAGCGCGACTAGCGACGAAGAAGAAGAAAGGCTGGAGCGGGAAATTCGCGCCTTAAGGACGGAAAAAGAACAATACAGCATGCACATTCAGGAGCAACGAAAAAAACGTCAGGAAGTGCAGGCACAGCTTGCGGAGCAGGAAGCTGAAATCAAAGAAAAACGTCGCCAGTTGAAAGAAATTGAAGAAAATTTGCATAAGCATGAAGTAAAAGTGGAACGCATGGACGTGGAGCTTGATAACCTGCTACAAAAATTGCGTGAAGAATATGAGTTAAGTTATGAAATGGCAAAGGCAAAATATCCGCTACCAGACGATGTCGGTGAAGCGGCCAAGCTTGTGAACAGCATTAAGCAGCAAATCGCTGCGCTTGGCACGGTCAATCTCGGCTCCATTCAAGAATATGAGCGGCTGCGCGAGCGGCAGGAGTTCCTGCTTTTACAGCACCGCGATTTGAGCGAAGCGAAAGCGACGCTTTATCAGGTCATCGCCGATATTGAAGCGGAAATGTCCCGCCGTTTTAAAGAAACGTTCGAAGCGATCCGCGAACAGTTCCAACTGGTGTTTACGCAGCTGTTCGGCGGCGGGCGTGCAGACCTACAGCTGTCAGATCCGGACAACCTGCTGGAGACAGGTATCGAGATTGTGGCGCAACCTCCGGGTAAAAAGTTGCAGTATCTGGCGCTTTTGTCCGGCGGAGAAAAAGCATTAACAGCTATCGCGCTTCTGTTTTCCATTTTGCGGGTTAAGCCGGTCCCATTTTGCGTGCTGGATGAGGTGGAAGCAGCGCTTGATGAAGCGAACGTAACCCGTTTTGCACAGTATTTGCGAGAGTTTTGCGAAAAAACGCAGTTCATCGTCGTAACTCACCGGCGCGGCACAATGGAAGGCGCTGACGTTCTATACGGTGTTACCATGCAGGAGTCCGGCGTATCTAAGCTCGTATCCGTTCGTCTTGAAGACGAGACGATGGTATCGTAAATTACAGGAAGAAAGGAAGCACGCCATGAGTTTTTTTAAAAAGCTGAAGGAAAAAATCTCCGGCCAGGCCGAGACGATTACAAACAAGTTTAAGGAAGGTTTGACGAAAACGCGCAGCGCGTTTGAAAAATTGGAAGACCTCGTACGTCGCTACAAGCGGATTGATGAAGAATTCTATGAAGAACTAGAAGAAATCTTAATTTCCGCTGACGTCGGCGTCAGCACGGTTATGGAACTTGTGGATGAGTTGCGAAGCGAGGCGCGCAAGCGGAAAATTGAAAATGCGCACGATTTGCAGCCGATCCTGTCGGAAAAACTGGTGAATTTGTTGCAGGACAAAGATGAGGATACGTCTTTAAACGTTGAAGATGGACGATTGAACATTATTTTATTTGTTGGCGTCAACGGCGTTGGGAAAACGACAACTATCGGTAAAATGGCGCATATGTTTAAAAGCCGAGGCAAAAAAGTGCTCCTAGCGGCGGGCGACACGTTCCGGGCGGGAGCGATTGACCAGCTTGAAGTATGGGGGGAACGCGTTGGTGTAGAAGTCGTAAAGCAGCAGCAAGGTTCCGATCCGGCCGCGGTCATTTATGACAGCATCCACACGGCACGGGCCCGCGAAGCTGATGTTCTGCTGTGCGACACGGCAGGCCGCTTGCAGAACAAGGTGAATCTAATGGAAGAGCTTGCGAAAATTAAACGCGTGATTCAGCGCGAAGTGCCGGGGGCTCCGCATGAAACGCTGCTCGTACTCGACGCTACGACCGGGCAAAATGCCTTGAGTCAGGCGAAAGCATTTAGCCAGGCTGCTGAGTTGTCAGGTATCGTTCTTACCAAATTGGATGGTACGGCAAAAGGCGGCATCGTCGTTGCGATTCGTAACGAGCTGAATGTACCCGTGAAATTTGTCGGTCTGGGCGAGAAAATGGATGACTTGCAGCCATTTGACGCGGAGCAATTTGTGCACGCGCTGTTCGCGACATCCATCGAAAAAGAAATCGCTGACGAAAAAGAAGAAGAGTAAAGAGAAAATACTTGACAGAGAGAGCGAGCTTTTGTATGATTATTTCCTGTAAAGGATACAGGCTTTACAGTTTGTGTTTATTCGCATGAATTTCCGTACACGGGGGACGGGTCCCATGCTGGAGGAAACTACGCGTCTGCATTTATTGTACGACTTTTACGGCAAGCTTTTGAAAGAAAGGCAGCGCAAATATTTTGATATGTATTACCGCGAAGATCTGTCGCTTGGCGAGATTGCCGAGCTTGAGAACATTAGTCGCCAGGCGGTGTTCGAACAGGTGAAGCGGATCGCCAGGACGATGGAAGATTACGAGAGCAAGCTCGGTCTTCTGGCTCGTTACGAGAGGCGGCGCGCCTTGCTTGAAGAGCTGGAGAGGGAATTGTCGGAGAAAGCGTGGCAACATTCGCGGGCGCTTCAGCTTACGCGTCAGCTGCTCGCGTTAGAAATGGAGATAGATTAGGAGGCGGACCATGGCGTTTGAAAGCTTAGCCAGCCGACTGCAAGCCACATTTGACAAGCTTCGTGGCAAAGGGAAAGTGACGGAAGAAGACGTAACCAAAGCGATGCGCGAGGTTCGTTTGGCTCTGCTCGAAGCGGACGTTAACTTCAAAGTTGTGAAAGATTTTGTAGCCCGTGTCAAAGAGCGCGCCGTAGGTCAGGAAGTGCTCAAGAGTCTGACGCCTGGCCAGCAGGTCATTAAGGTTGTGAACGATGAATTGACCGAGTTGATGGGCGGCGGTCAGAGCAAAATCGCGGTGGCGAATCGGCCACCGACCGTTGTGATGATGGTCGGTTTACAGGGAGCGGGAAAAACGACGACCACCGGAAAATTAGCTAATTATCTGCGCGGCAAGCTGAATCGCAACCCATTGCTTGTCGCCTGCGACATATACCGTCCGGCCGCGATTAAGCAGCTTGAGGTGCTTGGCAAACAACTGAACATCCCGGTGTTTTCCATGGGTGAGCAGGTAAGCCCGGTGGAGATTGCACAGGCCGCAATTGCGCATGCGAAAGAGCAGCATCTTGATTATGTGCTGATCGATACGGCGGGCCGTCTGCACATTGACGAAGCGCTCATGGGTGAACTGCGGGAAATGAAAGAAATAACGAAGCCGCATGAAATTTTGCTTGTCGTGGACGCGATGACCGGCCAGGATGCCGTCAATGTGGCGGAAAGCTTCAACGATCAATTGTCGATTACCGGTGTGGTGTTAACGAAGCTAGATGGCGATACGAAAGGCGGCGCGGCTCTTTCCGTTAAAGCCGTTACTGGCACTCCGATTAAGTTCGTCGGTATGGGAGAAAAAATGGATGCCCTTGAGCCCTTTCATCCGGATCGCATGGCCAGCCGTATTCTCGGTATGGGAGATGTGTTGACACTCATTGAGAAGGCGCAGATGGAAGTGGACGAAGCAAAAGCGAAAGAACTTGAACGCAAAATGCGCCATGCCGAATTTACGTTTGAGGATTTTCTGGAGCAGATGGCTCATGTTCGCAAAATGGGACCGCTTGAAGAATTGTTGGGCTTAATGCCGGGAATGAACAAAATGAAAGGCATGAAAGATTTGAAAATCGATGAGCGGGCGTTGAACCGGGTAGAGGCGATCGTCCGGTCGATGACAACGGAAGAGAAGCGGCATCCAGAGATTATTAATTCAAGTCGCCGTAAGCGAATTGCCAAGGGCAGCGGCACGACCGTTCAAGAAGTGAACCGCTTGATTAAACAATTTGAAGATATGCGCAAAATGATGAAGCAATTTACGAAAATGGCGGATAAAGCAAAGAAGAAAGGCGGGGGCTTCAAGTTTCCGTTCTTTAGCTAACAGGTTATATTTTTAAAACTAAGTCTTTTCTTATATGAATGACTTTGTTATAATAATAAATTAGTGTGTAAATCACAACATGGAGGGAATGAACAAATGGCAGTAAAAATTCGTTTAAAGCGTATGGGTCAAAAGAAAGCTCCGTTTTACCGTGTGGTAGTGGCGGATTCCCGCGCTCCGCGTGACGGCCGCTTTATCGAAGAAATCGGAACGTATAACCCGGTAGCGCAACCGGCGCAAGTTAACATTGATGAAGAAAAAGCGCTGAAATGGCTAACTACAGGCGCACAGCCGACAGACACGGTTCGCAGCCTGTTCCGCAAACAAGGTCTATTACAGAAGTTCCACGAAATGCGCAATAGCAAGAAGTAAGGCAATGAATATTGCAGCGGGAGGACTAGCGGGTGAAATCATTAATTGAAGTGATTGCCAGAGCTCTTGTCGATCATCCAGATTCCGTTTCGGTCGAAGAGGTGACACAAGAGCAAAGCACCATATACCGCTTGTCCGTTCATCCGGACGATATGGGAAAGGTGATCGGAAAGCAGGGTCGTATTGCTAAGTCTCTTCGCACCGTAGTCAATGCGATGGCAGCAAAAGAAAACCAGCGCGTGACCATTGAAATTGTATAATTAAACAAAGAAGAAAGCTGGGGCCCTCTCCCAGCTTTTTCTTCCATTTATCCGGTCTTTATGCGATAAATTGTATACATAGTCCGCAAATAAGGAGGAAATGCGGCATGCTCATTGTCAAGCGTAAAGTGAAGGTCATGATGGTTATTACTGAAGCGTCACGCTGCAAAATGCGGGATGAGTTTGTATCGATGCGAAAACGGTATGAACTAGAGCTGGAGCAACTAAATTTCCAGGCGAAGAAGCTGCTTCAGGAGGCGCAACGTAAAGGAAGAGAAGCGCTTGATATCGTTCAGCGCAGGCTTGCGAAGGAACGGCAGGTGCGTGAGGAAAAGCTTTCGCAAATTTCGTTTCAGCTTGAGCAGTTGGAAAACCTTCCGCTCGGCAGTGAGATTCATTATACGACGGTGGAAAGTGATGTGGAAGTAAAAGTCGGCGACGATTGGGGTAAGGTAATGACAGGAACGGAAATCGTGCTTAAGGACGGGATTGTAAAAGAAATTCGCGAAAGGAGCCTGGATTAAGTGATCGAGGAATTTTTTACCGTAGGTAAGCTGGTAAATACGCACGGCATCCGCGGTGAAGTTCGCGTTGTCTCAGAAACCGATTTTCCGGAAGATCGGTATAAAAAAGGCAGTGTGCTGTATTTGTTTCATCCGGCAATGAAAGACCCGGTGCCGCTGACGGTTATGTCCGCGCGCCAGCATAAAAACTTTTATTTGTTGACATTTAAAGATCATCCTTCCATTCAGCATGTGGAAAAATATAAGGGCGGGCTGCTTAAGGTGAAGGCAGAAGACAGGAAGCCGCTTTCAGAAGGTGAATTTTATTTCCAGGATATCCTCGGCAGCGAAGTGTTTACGGAGGAAGGAAGACGCCTCGGCGTGGTCAAGGAGATTTTGCAGCCTGGAGCCAATGACGTTTGGGTAGTAAAGCAAGATAAAGGAAAAGATATTTTGCTTCCGTATATTGATGACGTGGTGAAACAAGTAGATGTAAACAATAAGAAGATTACCGTTCATCTCCTTGAAGGGCTTGTCTAGGAGGATAGGATGCAAATTGACATTTTAACGCTGTTTCCGGAGATGTTCGAAGGTGTGCTCGGAGCGAGCATTGTCGGTAAAGCCGCACAAAAAGGGATTGTATCGTTTCGTGTCATCAATTTTCGTGAATTTTCAGATAATAAGCACGGACAAGTGGACGACATGCCGTATGGTGGCGGAGGCGGTATGGTACTCAAGCCGGAGCCGATTTTCCGGGCGGTAGAATCGCTGACTGGATCGCTGGAAGAAGGCGCGGAGCATTCTGTGGGTGGCAAGCCGCGCGTTATTTTACTGTGCCCACAGGGGAAGCGATATAATCAAGCAATGGCGGAGGAGCTAGCGGAAGAGAAACATTTGATTTTTATTTGCGGTCATTATGAAGGCTACGACGAACGCATCCGCGAGCACCTGGTGACCGACGAGATTTCTATCGGCGATTATGTGTTAACAGGGGGCGAACTTCCTGCCATGGTTATTATTGATAGTGTGGTACGTTTGCAGGAAGGAGCGCTCGGAAATGCGCAATCAGCGGTTGCTGATTCATACAGTATGGGCCTGCTGGAGCATCCGCATTATACGCGCCCGGCCGAATTTCGCGGCTGGCGAGTACCGGATGTACTATTATCTGGCCATCACGAAAACATCGAAAGATGGCGGCTCAAAGAATCGCTTCGTCGCACACTTATGCGCCGGCCGGATCTGTTGGAAACGATCGAGATGACACCGAAAATAAAAAAATTGCTTGAAGAGATAAAACGGGAGTTGTAACCAGTTTTCGGTTATGGTATGATAAATCTTGTGAGCCATTTTGGTTCGGATTAAGATGGTCCTCTTCCTATCGGGAGGTTCGCAGACTCGAACATAGCCGCTTACTTCTCATATGGAATGAACATCTGTTGGAAGGAGGAAAACTCATGCATCATATTATTCGTGAAATTACGCAAGCGAACATGAAACAAGATATTCCTAGCTTCCGCCCCGGTGACACTGTACGTGTGCATTTGAAAGTAATTGAGGGGCAACGCGAACGTATTCAGGTGTTCGAAGGCGTTGTAATTAAGCGCCGCGGAGGTGGCATCAGCGAGACTTTCACGGTTCGTAAAGTTTCTTATGGTGTCGGTGTTGAGCGTACACTGCCGCTCCATTCTCCGAAAATCGAAAAAATCGAAGTAGTACGTCAAGGTAAAGTTCGTCGTGCGAAGCTCTATTATCTGCGCGATCGTGTGGGTAAAGCGGCACGTATTAAAGAAATTCACCGTTAATACGGGAAAAAGGAGCTTGGTAACAAGCTCCTTTTTTAGCGATTCGGAAATGAGTAACCAGAGTTAGGGGTTCAGAAATCCGCCCCTTCTTCCTGCGCTCGTGTTACGTTTCGGTGAATGAATAGCCGTGGATAGGAAAAAAGGCCGAATTTACGGCACGTAAGGAGGATTCGTGATGGTTGAAGAGACCTCCTCTGAGTCAACCAAAAAAAGAAAGGGAAAAAGCGAAGCATGGGAGTGGCTGAAAGCGCTTGGTGTTGCCGTCGTGCTTGCGCTTTTCATCCGTACGTTTTTGTTTGCTCCGTTTCTTGTTGATGGTTCTTCGATGATGCCGACATTAGAAAATGGGGAGCGTTTGATCGTAAATAAATTAATTTATTATATTCAAGACCCGAAACCGGGCGATATTGTTGTCTTCCATGCAACCCGGGAGAAAGATTATATTAAACGGGTCATTGCCACGGAAGGGCAGACCGTGGAAGTAAGGAACGATCAGCTTTACATAGATGGAAAGCCGGTCGATGAATCGTATTTAAAACAGTATAAAGAAGAGGCGAGAGCGGCAGGCTATGTGTTGACGGAAGATTTCGGACCGGAGAAAGTGCCGCCGGGCCATATTTTCGTCATGGGTGACAATCGCCGCAACAGTACGGATAGCCGTGTTATTGGGCCCGTGCCTGTGAAAAGCGTAGTGGGTCGTTCAGAGCTGATAATCTGGCCGCTTGATAAGATTCGTTTGAACTAACAAGAAATGCAGGTGAAGGCATATGACGATTCAATGGTTTCCGGGTCATATGGCTAAAGCGCGCCGACAAGTGACGGAGAAGTTGAAGCTGATTGATGTCGTGATCGAACTTCTGGATGCACGTCTTCCTTTATCGAGCCGCAATCCGATGATCGATGAGATTGTTTCTGGAAAACCGCGTTTAATTTTATTGAACAAATCCGATCTGGCGGCTGAAGAGATAACGAAGGCGTGGGTACGGCATTTTGCTGAAAACGGCATTAAGGCAATTCCGATTGACGCTCTTTCCGGCCGCGGCGTGAGTAAATTGCCACAGGAATGCGAGGTGCTCGTTGAGGAAACGATGCAGAAGCGACGTGCTAAAGGGATGCAGGATCGGGCGATTCGTGCCATGATTCTTGGAATCCCGAACGTCGGCAAGTCATCGCTAATGAATCGGCTGGCTGGCCGCAAAGTGGCGCAAACAGGGGATCGTCCGGCGGTTACGAAGGCCCAGCAATGGGTGAAAGTCGGCAAGGTGCTAGAGCTATTGGACACACCGGGAATTTTATGGCACAAATTTGAAGATCCGCTCGTGGGGCTTAGGCTTGCTGCCAGCGGCGCCATTAAAGATGAAATTATAGATTTTCAGGAAGTGGCGCTGTTTGTTGTTGCGTACTTGCGAATGTACTACAGCAACGCGCTCAAAGAGCGCTACCAGCTTGCCGAACTGCCCGAAAGTAAACTGGAGATTTTGACGGAAATCGGTCGTAAACGTGGCTGTCTGGTGAGTGGCGGCCATATTGATTATGATAAAGTAGCCGAACTGATTCTGCGTGAATTGCGCGGCGGCAAGATTGGTCGGATTTCGCTGGAGCGCCCGGATGACGAGTTTACGCTTGAAATGGCACGTGTGAGCATGGATGAGCTTACGCCCTATTGATGAATTGCCTGTTTTATATTTTGTAGAAGAAAATAAACGTGTGGCTTCGGCTACACGTTTTTCTTATGGCGTTAACACAAGAAATATTGATAAAAAAGGAGCGGAATCTCATTGAATATCGCCGACATGACGATAAAAGAAATAAAGGAATGGCTAGAGACTTGCAAGGAGTTGCCGGCAGAAGTGCAGGCTCTGTTTATGGCTGATGCGCGAAGCGGTGTGCAAGCGGTATATAGAAGGTGGCAGCGAAACCAGGAGAAGGCACGAAAACAGCAGGAACGTTGGCTTGAGATGAGCCGATACGAACGCGAATTATGGAAAAGGGGGTACAGGCATATCGCAGGTGTGGACGAAGTGGGCCGCGGCCCGCTTGCAGGGCCTGTCGTTACTGCTGCCGTTATTTTGCCGCAAGATTTTTATTTGCCGGGACTAAACGATTCAAAAAAAGTGTCTCCTGCTCAACGGGAAGTTATGTACGAACGGATTATGGAAGGGGCTGTTGCGGTGTCAATCGCGATGAGCGACGCGCCCCTTATCGACGAAATGAACATTTTTCAGGCGACGCTTCGCGCCATGCACGAAGCGGTACGCGGTTTGCAAGTTGTGCCGGATATTACGCTAAATGATGCAGTCACAATTCCACAGCTTTCCTTGGAGCAGAGACCGCTTATCGGCGGGGATGGAAAAAGTATTTCCATTGCCGCTGCCTCTATTGTTGCAAAAGTGGAACGCGACCGGCTTATGAAAGAATATGACAGGCAATATCCGGGATACGGGTTTGCTTCCAACATGGGGTACGGTACGGCGGAGCATCTCGCCGCATTGCGAGAGAAGGGACCATGTCCGATTCATAGACGTAGCTTCGGTGGCGTACTTCAGTCATAGCGTCTTTTTGTATGCATTTCAGGGCAAGGAGGGAGAGAATGATACAGAGCTTTGTGCTGAACCATGTATTTCAGCAAATGCAACGGACGCAATTATCCGCGGTAGAACTTGTTCCAGGGCAAGTGTTTCAGGGGAAAGTACTAAAGCTATTTCCAAATAATATGGCGATGGTGCAACTGGGGGGCATGACGGTTACGGCGCGTCTGGAAACGCCGTTAGAATTGGGACAGCGTACATGGCTGCAAGTACAGCCAGGCGGGGGGCCAATTTCACTGAAAGTGATTAGCCAGCCGGAAAAGCAGAATCAGGCTACGGAAGCAAGCATGGAAGGCTTGGCGAAAGGACTCGGAGTTCCGCTAACAAAAGAATGGCTCGCCTTTTTGCAAAAAGCGCTTGACGCTCGCATTCCTCTATCCGGTGGCTCGCTGCGTGCTGTGATGCAAGCGATACGGGAGGTGGGTGGTGGTACGACTGCGGAAGACGCGGCTTTGTTTGCCATGCAAAAAGCGCTTCCAATTACCAAGGAAACCATATTGGCGTTACGGTCATTTGCAGGAAACAGCAATTTGGAAGCAGGAATGAAAAATCTTCTTCAGAATATGCATGACTTGCTTACACGCCCGGAATCGATTGCAGCAGGCATAAAGGAGCCGCTTCAACAGGCGGCCGGACAGCTTGCGGCTGCGCGGGTGATTCTTGCCCAGGTACAGGAAAAGCTTGTTTCATCGCCGACAAAATTCGAGGGGCAGGTACAACGAACAATTTCTTCTATAGAGCAACCGGCTTTGTTGTTGCAGGAATCTGGGGACGAAAGTGTTTCTAAGGCCCCTTTAGCCGCTTCTACCCAAGGAGGGATCAAGCGGTTAATGATAGAGTTGTTTGAGCGTCTTGGCTTTTTCCATGAACGCGCCCTGGCGCAAGCGATAGATAGGGAAGCGCAGGATTGGGGGAAGCAGGCAGGAAGCGTGAAAGGCTCGCTGCTTCAACTTTTACAGCACCCGGAAGCGAAAGCATTACCCGCTCCGTTGCGGGAGCAAATGCAGCAGCTCGTCCAGCAACTTACCGGTCAACAGCTAATGATGGCCGGAGTACAGGAAGACGTCTCGTTTGTTCAGGTAGCCCTTCAGTTGCCACTGCCCGGAGGCAAGCATGAGGAAAATGCGCTGATCCAGATTGAATCACGCAAAAAAGGCCCGGGACAGCTCGATCCAGAAAATTGCCGTCTATTTTTTTATTTGACCATGCAAAATATTGGGGAGACGACGCTTGACGTTTCCGTCGTAAACAAAATTGTATCGATTTATCTATACAATAACCGGAAAGAGCTTCCCGCGCTAGTGAATGTGTTGCGTGATTCGCTGGAGAAAAATCTTGCCGCTCAAGGGTACAGACTGTCATTGTTGCGAGTTATGACGTTGCCTGAGCGGCAAAACGATCGGAGCCAATCAGCAGCGCATGGTTTTCTTTCTTCAAATCTTACCCATTATCAGGGGGTGGATGTACGCGTATGAAAGCAAAATATACACGAAAAAGCGCGGTTGCCTTAGGCTATAATCCTGCCGAAGCTGATGCGCCCCGCGTGATTGCCAAAGGAAAAGGAAGGATCGCCGAAAAAATTCTAGAGCAGGCGAAAGAACATGGGGTGCCGATTCAGGAGGACCCTTCTTTGGTGGAAGTGTTAGCTACTCTTGAGTTAAACGAACAGATTCCTGTTGAACTTTATCAGGTAGTGGCTGAAATCTTAGCGTTTGTCTATGAGACAGACAGACGGAGCGAATGCCGATGACCCCGAAAAAAATGAACCGGCAGCGCGGTGCTGAGGGAGAAGAATGGGCTCGCCGATATCTTGAAGGGAAAGGGTTTGTGTTTGAACGGCGCAATTTCCGCACACGTGACGGGGAAATTGATTTGATTATGCGCGAAGGAGATACTCTTGTATTTGTCGAGGTAAAACTGCGCACGACAGTTCGTTTTGGACATGGCAGTGAAGCGGTGACACCGGCAAAACAGCGAACAATTCGCAAGGTAGCAACGGCGTATTTACAGCGGTACGGTTATGTAGCCAGCGCGCCTTCTGTTCGTTTTGACGTCATTTCAATTGTTTGCTATAGGGACAAAACGTATAAAGTTACTCATATTCCTCATGCCTTTTGAAAAATAGGCAAAGAAAAGAAATTTCTTCCGCGGCACCTGTCCACATGCTTGTGCAGTTTTGCGCATATAGTAATAGTGTACTCGACGTGTAACACCTCCTTTTTTGTACCTGAGCGGCTGGATGTCGTTCAGGTTTTTTTGCGTTTTCTCTTTTTTTCTTTGTCATTATATGGTAATTTTTTACAAAAGAGGAGGTTGGTTACTTTGTTTACCCGTGTACATAGCGCTACTGTATTAGGGATTCAGGGAATCGGAGTTGAAGTGGAGGTCGATATTTCGAACGGGTTGCCTTATTTTGAAATCGGCGGGCTGGCCGCTTCTTCTGTTCGCGAGGCCCGCAACCGTGTCAAGTCTGCTATTAAAAATAGCGGTTTTACCTTTCCTGTGCAGCGCATTACGGTAAATCTTGCGCCAGCTGATGTAAGAAAGGCTGGCTCCATGCTTGATTTGGCGATCGCCGTGGGAATTTTGTTAGGAAGCGGCCAGGTCGAGGTTCGTAACAAACTGGAGCGCTGGCTATTTCTCGGTGAACTTTCGTTGGAAGGAACGTTACGCCCGATTCATGGCCTGTTTCCGATGCTTCTTGCCGCCAAGCAAGCGGGATTTTCCGGCGTGGTTATTCCGGCGGCGTGTGAAGAAGATGTGAAACGGGTCAAGGTTCCTGTTCTTCGTGTGCACACGCTTGCGGAATGCATGGCTTGCTTTGGATGGTCGGATGAAACACTGAGAAAGGAAGCAGGAAAAAGCATGTTATCCAGCGATCCGGTATCGATTCGCGCGGAGATAAACTGTTTCAGCGATGTAAAGGGACAGCGGCACGTTAAGCGAGCCATGGAGGTAGCGGCAGCCGGGTTTCATCATTTGGCGATGATAGGGCCACCGGGCACCGGAAAAACGATGTTGGCTAGGCGATTTCCTTCGATTTTGCCCCCTTTGGATGAAGAAGAGTCTCTTGTTGTGGATACGATTTACAGCGCCTGCGGTTTGCTTACAGAGCGCTTGAAGCAGGCGCCTTATCCGCCTTTCCGCGCCCCACATGCTTCCATTACCCCTGTCGGGATGCTAGGGGGCGGCATGTATCCGCAACCGGGCGAGATGAGTCTTTCGCATTGCGGCGTTTTGTTTTTAGATGAGTGGACCGAATTTTCACGTGCGGTGCTCGAAGCGATGCGTCAGCCGCTTGAGGATGGACAGATTACTATTATCCGCCATGGAGCGAAGCTCGTCTTTCCTTGTCGTTTTTTACTTATTTCTTCCTTTAATCCCTGCTTTTGCGGTTTTTACAGATTTGAAAGTGATTATCAATACTGTACATGTACGGCGCGGGAAATTAAGAGATATTGGAAAAAGCTCTCCGGACCGATGCTGGACAGAATGGATATTCAAGTGGAAGTTCCGCGTGTTCGTATTGATGAAATGGGGCGGGATAAATCATTAACATCTGCTGAAATGCGTGGGAGGGTCATGGTGGCGCGGGAACGGCAGCGACACCGTTACCGTGATACCGGATTTCAATTTAATTCTCAGCTGTTCGGCAGATGGGTTGAAAAGTACGTATCGCTTTCTGTTTCCGCGCAACGCTGGTTTTCTGTTCTTTATCAAACGAGCGGCATTAGCAACCGCTCATACGACAAAATCCTTAAAGTTGCGCGTACGATCGCGGATCTGGAAGACAGCGAACAGGTGTTAGAAGCACATGTGGCTGAAGCATTTCAGTATCGTACGCTGGATCAAAAGCAGTGGAAAGGGTAAGCTGGAAAAAATTTTTCGACATAAATTTCTGTGGATAACTATATCTACAGAAAGAAATAAAGTTTTACAACCATTTTGAATTCTTGTACACAACTTATTCACAGAACCTTGTGGATAATGGAATGCTTGTTCTAAAAAAAGGGTCGATGTTACAATATGGAAAATAGAAGATGAGGGGGGAGTTATTCATGCACCTACTTTCAGACGAAGCATTGCTTGACGCTTATCTAAAAGCAGTCCATTTGGGTCTGGAACAGGAATTTATTCAGCTTTTAATCGAGGAAATCAATAAAAGAGAATTGCCGTTACCTTCCCATTAAGAAGCAGATGCTAGGCGTCTGCTTCTTTCATTTTTTCTTCATGAGTAAACAAGGAAACACTCGCAAGTTTTTCTCATTTCCCACAAAAAGTAAAACGGTAGTTGAAAAACGTCAGAAAAGCGCGAAAAGAAAGCAGGGATTTGCCGAATGATGACGAATAAGCTATACTGTATGCGCAGACAGGCTTACACAAGGAGAAGCTTGATGCGTTTATTTTATGTAAAATGAGGTTAGGAGGATGGAGAATGAATATCCATGAGTATCAAGGAAAAGAGATACTTAAGCAGTACGGCGTTGCCGTGCCGAACGGAAAAGTAGCGTTCACGGTAGACGAAGCGGTAGAGGCAGCGAAGGCTCTTAACTCGAACGTATATGTAGTTAAGGCGCAAATTCACGCTGGCGGCCGCGGCAAAGCAGGTGGTGTCAAAATCGCGAAAAGCTTGGATGAAGTTCGTACATATGCGCAGGAGCTTCTCGGTAAAGTGCTTGTTACGCATCAGACAGGCCCTGAAGGGAAAGAAGTAAAGCGTTTGCTCATTGAAGAAGGCTGCGATATCAAAAAAGAATACTACGTAGGTCTTGTAGTTGACCGCAAAACGAGTCGCGTCGTTATGATGGCGTCTGAAGAAGGCGGTACGGAAATCGAGGAAGTAGCGGCAAAAACGCCGGAAAAAATCTTTAAAGCAGTCATCGATCCGGCTGTAGGTCTGCTTCCGTTCCAGGCGCGCAAGCTTGCGTTTTCCATCAACATTCCGAAAGAATTGGTAAACAAAGCCGTGAAATTCATGATGGGCTTGTATCAAGCTTTTGTTGATAAAGATTGCTCCATTGCAGAAATCAATCCGCTTGTCGTAACAGGCGACGGCAATGTAATGGCGCTTGACGCGAAGCTGAATTTCGATTCCAACGCGCTTTATCGTCATAAAGACGTTTTGGAGCTGCGTGACCTGGATGAGGAAGATCCGAAAGAAATCGAAGCTTCCAAGTATGATTTGAACTACATTGCGCTTGATGGTAACATCGGTTGCATGGTTAATGGTGCGGGTCTTGCGATGGCAACTATGGACATTATCAAGTTTTATGGCGGCGAGCCTGCGAACTTCCTTGATGTTGGCGGCGGCGCGACAACCGAGAAAGTTACAGCAGCATTCAAGTTAATTCTTTCTGATGAGAATGTAAAAGGCATTTTCGTTAATATTTTTGGTGGTATTATGAAGTGCGATGTTATCGCTGAAGGTGTTGTAGAGGCAGCGAAAGAAGTGGGTCTAGATCGTCCGCTTGTTGTGCGTCTCGAAGGTACAAACGTAGAGCTTGGTAAGAAAATCCTGAATGAATCCGGCCTTAACATTGTAGCAGCAGAATCGATGGCAGACGGCGCGGAAAAAATCGTTTCCTTGGTAAAATAAGAAAGGTGGGGGCTTACGAGTCATGAGTATTCTTATCAATAAAGATACAAAAGTAATCACCCAGGGTATCACTGGTGCTACTGGTTTATTCCATGCGAAGGGTTGCCGTGAATACGGTACGCAAATGGTTGGAGGTACTTCACCTGGAAAAGGCGGTACAGAAGTTGACGGTTTCCCCGTTTTTGATACAGTTGCTGAAGCAGTAAGAGAAACAGGAGCGAATGCATCTGTTATTTATGTTGCGGCGCCTTTTGCGGCAGACGCCATTATGGAAGCGGTAGACGCTGAGCTAGACCTTGTTATTTGTATTACAGAAGGTATCCCAGTACTTGATATGGTAAAAGTAAAACGCTACATGGAAGGTAGCAAAACCCGTTTGATTGGACCGAACTGCCCTGGTGTTATTACTCCTGGTGAGTGCAAAATCGGTATCATGCCGGGATATATCCATGCGCCTGGTAAAGTTGGCATCGTATCCCGCTCCGGAACGCTTACATACGAAGCGGTACATCAATTGACAACGAACGGTGTTGGCCAGTCTACGGCGGTAGGTATTGGTGGCGACCCGGTAAACGGCACGAACTTCATCGATTGCTTGAAACTGTTCAATGAAGATCCGGATACAGAAGCGGTGATCATGATCGGTGAAATCGGCGGTACAGCCGAAGAAGAGGCTGCTGAGTGGGTGAAGGCGAACATGAAGAAGCCGGTAGTAGGCTTTATTGGAGGCCAAACTGCGCCTCCAGGAAAGCGTATGGGTCATGCGGGAGCCATTATCTCCGGCGGCAAAGGAACCGCTGCTGAGAAAATCAAGACAATGGAAGCGTGCGGCATCCGTGTAGCAAGAACGCCGGCTGAAATCGGTCAAACGATGATTGATGTCTTAAAAGAACGTGGCTTGTTGGAAGCATGCATGACAGTTAAATAATACGCGTGAGGCGTACAGAAAAAAGGAGTGCTGATTCGGCGCTCCTTTTTTATCAGGTAAGAACATACAAAAATGTAGGATCAAAAGTCGAATTAGAAGGATTTCCATTTATTTCCTCGAAATAAAAAGGAAAGAAAATGCGAGGTGAGGAAAAGATGGAAGAAAGAGAATACATACTGCTTGCTTTATCAAATATTCGTGGAGTGGGGCGGAATGTGGTGCGTCGTGCTCGCAAGCTCACAGAGGCGCTGGATTTTGCGGCGCACTCCGTCACGGATATCAGGGAATTGCTTGGAATTTCTACCAAAAAAGCGGAGCTAATTAAAGCGGAATTTGACATGGAGAAAACGATGGATTATGTTAGACGTTGGTGTGACCATGGAATTACGGTGTTGACCTGGTTGAATCCGCTATATCCTGCGTTGTTGAGAGAAATTCCTGATCCTCCCGAGGTCTTATACATAACCGGAAACAAGGAACTTCTGTCCTATCCCGCACTTGCTATCGTCGGGACGCGCACGCCAACAGTATATGGTAAGAACGCGGCGCGCCAGTTTGCTAGAGACTTAGCGGCGAAAGGATTTTGCATTGTTTCAGGGCTTGCACGCGGTGTTGACAGCGAAGCTCACCGCGGCGCATTGGAAGCTGGAGGAGCTACCATCGCTATACTGGGATGTGGCATTGATATTGTTTACCCAAACGAAAATCGGAAGCTGGCCGCTGAACTTCGGCGGCAGGGTCTTATTATTTCAGAATATCCGCCCGGTGTAGAACCGCGACGGAGGTTTTTTCCGGAGCGAAATCGCCTTATTAGCGGGCTTGCGAGGGGAGTGCTTGTCATTGAGGCGGCGGCGCGCAGCGGTTCGCTTATTACGGCCGATTTGGCCGCGGAGCAGGGACGGGATGTGTACGCTTTGCCAGGTTCAGTTTATTCTCCGAAAAGTGTTGGTTGCCACTGGCTGATCCAACAGGGGGCAAAATTGGTGCACAATGTTTATGATATTGTAAGTGAATACCCTTGGATGGTTTCGGATACAAATGAAAATACAACCGATCACACGTTATCATCCTCAATAAAGCTGAGCGAAGAAGAGAAAATCGTACTCGAGCTTATAGGGGGGGAATCCGTATCGTATGAAGAGATTTTATGTCGAACGGCGTTTTCCTCTAGCCATTTGCATTATCTTCTGCTATCTTTGCAAGTAAAACAGAAAATTGAGCAATTGCCCGGACCGGCTTTTATCCGGATGAAAGAATAATACGTTTGACAAATGCAAGTTTTGTAATTAATAATAGGAGGAATTCTTTTCACTTGTTCACGAATAAGAACGCATGTGTTCTTACATTCGTATACATGTAAAGCGAAGAAGGCAGCGCTTATGCCAAATCGGCTGCGCACGCCAAGTTTTCTGTAGCAAAAGGGGGAAACATGCTTGGCAGATTCACTGGTGATAGTGGAGTCTCCCGCAAAGGCGAAGACAATTGGAAAATATCTTGGGAAGAAATATATTGTCAAAGCATCGATGGGCCATGTGAGAGACTTACCGAAAAGTCAAATGGGAGTCGATATTAAAAAAGGGTTTGAGCCGAAGTACATTACGATTCGCGGCAAAGGGGACGTGCTAAAGGAGTTGCGTGATGCATCCAGAAAGGTGAAGCATGTGTATCTTGCGGCGGACCCCGATCGCGAAGGCGAAGCGATCGCCTGGCATTTGGCCCACAGTTTGAACATAGATCAGGATCAGCCTTGTCGTGTTGTCTTTAACGAGATTACCAAGCAAGCGGTCAAGGAGGCGTTCAAACATCCACGCAAAATCGACATGGACTTGGTAAACGCCCAGCAGACGCGCCGGATTCTTGACAGGCTGGTAGGGTATAACATTTCTCCGCTGTTGTGGAAGAAAGTCAAAAAGGGGCTTAGTGCTGGGCGGGTGCAATCCGTAGCCGTAAAGCTTATTATTGACAGGGAAAAGGAAATCAACTCGTTTGTACCGGAAGAATACTGGTCGGTTACCGCACACCTAAAAGCCGGAAAAGAAACGTTTGAAGCCAAATTTTACGGATACGGCACAGAAAAAGTCGAGCTGAAATCCGAAGCGGAAGTCAAAGAATTACTGCAGAGGATTGAAGGGAAGCCGTATGTCGTTGCTGAGATCAAGAAGCGGGAGCGCAAGCGGAACCCTGCCGCGCCGTTTACGACAAGCTCCTTGCAGCAGGAAGCGGCGCGCAAGCTGAATTTCCGCGCTGCAAAAACGATGATGATCGCACAGCAGCTATATGAAGGGATTGACATCGGCGAAGAAGGCACGGTGGGCCTGATTACGTACATGCGTACCGATTCGACGCGGGTTTCGCCTGTGGCGCAGGAGGAAGCGAAAAAATATATTACCGAGGAATACGGCGTAGAGTACGCCCTTGCTAAACCGCGTCAGTTCGGGAAAAAAGAAGGGGCACAGGATGCACATGAAGCGATTCGTCCGACGCTCATCCATAAAGACCCGGCCTCGCTCAAAGCGTATTTATCGCGCGACCAGCTAAAGCTGTATCGTTTGATATGGGAACGCTTCATCGCCAGCCAGATGGCCCCGGCGGTGCTCGATACGGTAACGGCGGACATCGTTGCTGGAGACGCTGTGTTCCGTGCCAGCGGTTCGCAGGTGAAGTTTCCGGGTTTTATGAAAGTGTATGTAGAAGGAACGGATGACGTTCAGAAAGAAGAAGACAAGATGCTGCCGCCGCTTGAAGCAAAAAAGGAGCTTGCGCTGGAAGAGATAGAGCCAAAACAGCATTTCACTCAGCCACCGCCGCGTTACTCCGAGGCGAGGCTTGTTAAAACGCTCGAAGAGTTGGGGATCGGACGTCCGAGCACGTACGCACCGACGCTTGAAACGATTCAGAAACGTGGGTACGTAGCATTACAGGATCGCCGCTTTGTTCCGACCGAGCTTGGAGAAATTGTGCTTGAATTAATGGAAGAATTCTTTCCGGAAATTCTCGATACGAAGTTTACCGCCAAAATGGAGGATGAACTTGATCATATTGAAGAAGGAAAAGTGCAGTGGGATAAGGTGTTGGAAGAGTTCTATGAAGGATTCTCCAAACGCCTGGAAGTTGCGGAAAAATATATGCGGGAAGTAGAGATTAAAGACGAAGTGGCGGACATCATGTGCGATAAATGCGGCAGCCCAATGGTGTATAAGGTTGGGCGCTACGGCAAGTTTCTCGCATGCTCTGCGTTTCCGGAGTGTCGCAATACAATGCCGATCGTCAAAGAAATCGGCGTAAATTGCCCGAAATGTGAAACCGGACAAATTGTGGAGCGTAAAAGTAAGAAGAACCGAATTTTCTACGGTTGCACAAATTATCCGAATTGTGACTTTGTTTCATGGGATAAGCCATTACCACGTGCATGTCCAAAGTGCGGCAACATGCTTGTCGAGAAAAAGGGCAAAGGCAAAAATAAAGGGCCGACTGTTCAATGCTTGGCCTGCGACTACCAAGAAGAAACATCATAAAAATAAGGAGTTTTACGGAGCGATGGAAAAAGTAAAAGTCATCGGAGCTGGGTTGGCAGGCAGCGAAGCGGCCTGGCAAATCGCCGAACAGGGTGTTGATGTCATTCTGTATGAAATGCGCCCTGTGCGCCAAACTCCGGCCCATCACACCGATAAATTCGCGGAGCTGGTGTGCAGTAACTCACTGCGCGCCAATTCGTTGACCAATGCTGTGGGCATTTTAAAAGAAGAGATGCGCCGCCTTTCGTCCGTTATTATTCGTTCGGCCGACAATTGTTCTGTGCCGGCTGGAGGAGCGCTTGCAGTGGACAGACACGAATTTGCCGATGCCGTAACAAGAAGCGTGCGCAATCATCCACGCATCGAGGTGTGCAATAAAGAGATCACGGAGATTCCAGATGGGATTGTCGTTATTGCTACCGGTCCGCTAACATCACCTGATTTGTCCAAGAAACTGCAAGAGTTGACGGGCGAAGAGTATTTGTATTTCTATGATGCGGCGGCGCCGATCATTGACAAAGAAACGATCGATATGAACAAAGTGTTTTTGGCTTCCCGTTATGGTAAGGGAGAAGCAGCTTATCTTAATTGTCCGATGACGGAAGAAGAATTTGACGCATTTTATGAGGCACTGATTACAGCAGAAGAAGTGCCGCTTAAAGAATTTGAAGAGCAGATTTTCTTCGAAGGGTGCATGCCGATTGAAGTAATGGCCAAGCGCGGTAAACAGACGATGTTATTCGGGCCGCTGAAGCCGGTCGGGCTCATTGATCCGCGCACCGGAAAACAGCCGTACGCGGTCGTGCAGTTACGCCAGGACAATAGTGCCGGCACATTATACAATATTGTCGGTTTCCAGACGCACCTTAAGTGGCCGGAACAAAAGCGGGTATTTCGGATGATACCCGGGCTTGAAAATGCGGAAATCGTGCGTTATGGCGTGATTCACCGTAATACGTTTATCAATTCTCCACGTTTGTTAAAGCCGACATACCAATATAAAGACAGAGATACCTTGTTTTTCGCTGGACAGATGACTGGTGTGGAAGGATATGTAGAGTCCGCCGCTTCCGGATTGATTGCAGGTATTAACGCCGCGCGTCTTGCGCGCGGGCTTGAGCCCATGGTATTTCCGCCGGAGACGGCGATGGGCAGTATGGCGCATTATATCACAACGGCAAACCCGGACAATTTCCAGCCTATGAACGCAAATTTTGGCTTATTTCCGCCGCTTGAAAGCAACATCCGCAACAAAAAAGAACGGTATGAACAGTATGCGAAGCGGGCGTTAGATAAAATTCAGAATTTTTCTCGAAGCGTTCACAATTTAAGTTGCAGCTAGCGATGGGGTTATGTTATACTAACGACGGTTAAAAGCTGGATTCTCCCTGTGGGGAAAGTATTTTTGGAAATGATGTGTACGGGATGCGGCGTTGCTGCGTCCCGTATGCATTGTTGCTCGGGTAGGAGGTACACAAATGGAAGCCTTGGAGTCTGATCGCCTGCTTTTGCTGTTTAAACAGTACTTGCAGATTGAAAAAAACGCTTCGCCTCTGACGATTGCGAACTATGAGAAAGACATCCGGGCTTTTGCGGCGTTTATGAAGCAGCATGACGTAACAGCATATGCTGCTGTTTCTTATGTTCATGTTCGCAGTTATTTGACGGAATTGCACAGGCAAAACTACGCTCGTCGCTCAATTGCGCGAAAATTATCAAGCCTGCGAAGTTTTTACCGTTTTTTACTACGTGAAGAACTGGTGGGGCACAATCCGTTCGCGATGACCGCAACGCCAAAGCTGGAAAAGAAGCTTCCGAATTTTTTATTTCCGAAAGAAGTTGAAGCGATTTTGCAGTTGCCGGATACAAAGACACCGCTCGGGCTAAGGGATCGAGCCATACTCGAGATGCTATACGCCAGTGGAATGCGCGTGTCGGAGCTTGTTGGCTTGACCATCCGTTCCGTTGATACACTTGCAGGTACGGCTCTCGTATTCGGAAAGGGCGCAAAAGAAAGATATGTTCCGCTCGGGCAACACGCGCTTGTTGCCTATAAACAATACATACAGCGCGGTCGCCCGTTCTTATGCAAACAGATGAAAAACGATGCTTTGTTTGTTAACGTTCGGGGGGAGCCGCTCACAGACCGCAGCGTGCGCCGCATAATTAACAAATATGTGAAACAAACAAGCGAGCTTTTAAAAGTAAGTCCGCATACGTTTCGCCATACGTTTGCTACCCACTTGCTGGAGAATGGTGCGGATTTGCGAAGCGTGCAAGAAATGCTTGGACATGCAAGCATTTCTTCAACGCAAATTTACACGCACGTAACGCGGGAGAGGATGCGATTTGTTTACAATCAGGCTCATCCGCGGGCGTAAAACCAATAGATTATGGAGGGAAGTCAATGGATATGACTTTTCACGCCACCACCATTTTTGCCGTGCGTCATAACGGAGGAGCAGCGATGGCTGGCGACGGGCAAGTAACGATGGGCAACGCTGTGGTTATGAAACAAACGGCCAAAAAAGTGCGGCGCCTTTATCATGGTCAAGTTGTGGCTGGATTTGCCGGTTCTGTTGCTGACGCGATTACGCTTTTTGAGAAGTTTGAGGCCAAACTCGATGAACACCACGGCAATTTGCCGCGGGCGGCGGTGGAGCTTGCGAAGGACTGGCGGCTTGACAAAGTGTTGCGCAAGCTGGAAGCGCTCATGATTGTGATGGATAAGGAACATATGCTTTTAATCTCGGGAACTGGAGAAATCATTGAACCAGATGACGGGATTCTGGCTATCGGCTCGGGAGGCAATTACGCGCTTGCGGCAGGCCGCGCGCTGAAAAAGCACGCTCCGAATTTAACCGCACGAGAGATTGCAACAGCGGCATTGACGGCGGCAGCTGATATTTGCGTCTATACAAATCATAACCTTGTTGTGGAAGAAATTCATGAATGACGAGGAGGCTGTGCCCTTGAAAAACCCTGAACGTTTAACCCCGAAACAAATTGTTGAACAGCTTGATCATTTCATTGTGGGACAAAAGCAAGCGAAACGCTCGGTGGCGATCGCTTTAAGGAACCGGTACCGCCGCAGTTTGCTTCCGGAAGAAATCCGCGACGAAATCGTGCCGAAAAACATTCTGATGATCGGTCCGACCGGGGTGGGTAAAACGGAGATTGCAAGACGTCTTGCCAAGTTAACCGGAGCGCCGTTTATTAAAGTGGAAGCCACAAAGTTTACGGAAGTAGGCTATGTGGGGCGCGATGTCGAGTCAATGGTGCGAGATTTGGTAGAGACAGCTATACGCATGGTCAAAGCGGAGAAAACCGAACAGGTGAAAGATAAAGCAGAAGCGATGGCGAACGAACGGATTGTGCATATTCTCGTTCCAGGCAAGCACGCCAATAAATCTTTTAAAAACCCGTTGGAGATGTTATTCGGGGGAAACCAGAATACGTACCAATCTGCAACTGGCGATGCGGATGATCTTTCAGTATCGCAACAGCGGCGCCAAGTAGCCCATCAACTGGCGATGGGACAGCTGGAGGACACCGTCATAGAAATTGAAGTAGAAGATACGGCGCCGACGATGTTTGATATGTTTTCAGGCTCAGGAATGGATCAAATGGGTATCAATATGCAGGAGATGCTAGGAAGCCTCTTGCCCAAAAGAATGAAAAAGCGAAAACTCCCCATAAGGGAAGCACGTAAAGTGCTGATCATGCAGGAGGCACAAAAATTGATTGATATGGATGAAGTCATCCAAGAATCAATCGAACGCGCGGAACAGAGCGGGATCATCTTTATTGATGAGATAGACAAAATTGCCGGTAAAGAGACCAACTCTGCCCAGGTTTCGCGTGAAGGCGTACAGCGCGATATCCTGCCGATTGTGGAAGGTTCGACGGTAATGACGAAATATGGTCCGGTGAAAACCGACTACATTTTATTTATTGCCGCCGGTGCGTTTCATATGGCGAAGCCGTCTGACTTGATTCCGGAGCTTCAGGGACGGTTCCCGATTCGTGTGGAATTAGATAGCCTGCGGGTAGAAGATTTTGTCCAGATTTTAACCGAACCGAAAAACGCTTTGATAAAACAATATGTCTCTTTATTGGAAACAGAAGGAATAAAAGTTGAATTTTCTGACGAAGCTATTAAAGAGATTGCTAAACTCGCAGCCGAGGTGAATCAAAACACAGATAATATCGGGGCTAGACGACTGCATACGATCATGGAAAAGTTATTAGAGGATTTATCATTTGAAGCTTCTGATATTACGCTAGAGAAAGTTGTGATTACCCCGGAATATGTGAGAGAAAAATTGAAAGACATCGTAGAAGATCGAGACTTAAGTCGCTATATTCTGTAAAATTTGAAGGAGGAAGTATAATAATGGATTTGTTATCAAAAATTCGTCGCATTAATCGTTTGTTACAAAAAACGGCAGGACATCCGGTAAACTTTATGGAAATGGCAGAGGTCATGAGCGAGATTATCGGAGCAAACATTTTCGTTCTTAGCCGTAAAGGAAAAATTCTTGGTTATGCTATCGCGCAGGAAGTAGACAATGACCGTATCCGCAAAATGCTTGAAGAACGTCGTTTCCCAGGTGATTACAGCACACAGCTGCTGCGCCTTGACGAAACGTCGGCTAACCTTGACATCGATAGTCCGTATACTGCATTTCCGGTAGAAATGAAAGATTTATTTAAGAAAGGGTTAACAACCATCGTTCCGGTTATCGGCGGGGGGGATCGCCTCGGAACGCTTGTTCTGGCACGCTTGAACGAGAAATTTACGGATGACGATCTTGTGCTGGCCGAAGTGGGTGCGACTGTAGTAGGCATGGAAATTTTGCGGGAGCGTGCTGAAGAAATCGAGCAGGAAGCTCGAAGCAAGGCGGTTGTGCAAATGGCTATCGGCTCTCTATCTTACAGTGAGCTAGAAGCGGTGGAGCATATCTTTGAGGAATTGGATGCAAAAGAAGGATTGCTGGTTGCAAGTAAAATTGCCGATCGTGTAGGCATTACACGCTCCGTTATCGTAAACGCGTTGCGCAAATTGGAAAGCGCCGGCGTTATCGAATCACGTTCCCTCGGTATGAAAGGTACCTATATTAAAATCTTAAATGAAAAGCTTTTACCTGAACTTGAAAAATTAAAAACTTCGTAAAACAGATAAGACTTTCGTCTGGTAAAAAGGCCCTATCTTTCGTATAGGGCCTTGTTCATTTTAGACAATCTGCTAATATTAAAGTTGTTACCTGTATATGTTATATTTTGTCGAATTGGCAATATTTTTATCCTTTTCTATAGAATATTACGGGGGATATTTGACCCAATTTATGGCAAGAGGGAGGGGAAGAAAGATGCTTATGACACAGACATTGACAATTTTGGAAAAAGCACTGGACGCTGCGACTATGCGTCAAAAGGCCATTAGTAACAATATTGCGAACGTGGATACTCCTTATTATAAATCACAGTCAGTGACCTTTGAAAGTGAGCTGCAAAGGGCGCTTTCAAGAACGGAGACTACTTTTTCTGCATACAGGACGGATAAAAAACATATTGCTTTTGGCACATCTTCTTTGATGGACGTTCGCCCCCGACTTCAAATCGACTCTTCTATTGGACCTATGCAAAATACAGCGAATAATGTCGATTTGGACTTTGAAATGACGAATTTGGCGAAAAACCAGCTTTGGTATAACGCCTTAGTCCAACAGACTGCTGGACAGTTTACAAAACTGAGAGCGGTAATAGGAGGGAAGGCATAGTGACACTATTTGGCAGTTTTGATACGAGCGCTTCCGCATTAACGGCAAACCGTCTGAGAATGGATATCATATCCAGCAACATTGCGAACGCGAATACGACGCGCGGAGAATACGTAAATGGACGGTGGGAGCCCTACAAAAGAAAAATGGCTATTATCGAACCAAAAACAGGCGCTTCTAGTTTCGAAAATTTTTTGCAAGCGGCTGTGGGACGGACCGGGCCGATGCCGATAAACGGTGTGCGGGTTACACGCATCGTAGAGGATCGAACGCCTCCGAAAATGATGTATGATCCGACCCATCCGGATGCGGATGAAAGAGGATATGTGGCGCTTCCAAATGTGGATATGTTAAAAGAGATGATCGATTTGATGTCTACGACAAGGGCGTATGAATCAAATGTAACCGCGATTAACGCCGCGAAAGCGATGGCGATGAAAGCACTGGAGATTAGTAAGTAAGGAGAGGGAATATGGTAGAGAGAATTGGAGCAGAGCTGCCGTCAATTTCCGTTCAAGATAAAGTGCCAACAGGTGCCCCTACGCCTTATGAAGTCACAACATCGTTTGCTTCTTATTTGAAAAATGCGCTCCATGAAGTGAATGCACTTCAGAAAGCAAGCGAGAAAATGAACCAAGGGCTGGCCGCAGGGCAGATCCAAGATTTACACCAGGTCATGATCGCCTCGCAAAAGTCAGGCATCGCACTTGAACTGACGATGCAGCTTCGTAACAAAGTGGTAGAAGCCTACCAGGAAATAATGAGAATGCAAATCTAGCACTAGTTAGTAATTTATGAAGGTAATTGGCGGGGTGGAGGATGAACGAGAAATTGCAGCAATGGCGGGAGAAAATCATAGAGTTTTCAGGCCGCCTTTCAAAGAAACAAAAAATAATGCTAGGCGCAATTACCGCTTTTCTTATTATATCGGCAACGTTAGCAATTTATATAGCCTCCAGACCGAATTATGTGCCGCTGTTCGGCGGAAACTTGACGGAAGTGGACGTGGCGCAGATCAAGACGGAACTGGATGCGATGGGATACAGCGGTAAATATAAAATTGAAGGCAATCGTGTGCTTGTCCCTGAAAAAGACAAATACAATCTGGCGGCTGATTTGACGGCCAAAGGGGTTCCGAAAGGCGAAGGAGTCCGGCTTGATATTTTTAGCCAGAATATTGGCATGGGAATGACCGATCGCCAATTCGATGTTGTAGAGCGCGACGCGATGCAAAACCAGCTTGCGGATTTGTTGAAAACGGTCGACGGTGTGAGCGATGCCAAAGTCATTTTGACGATGCCGGAAGAAACGGTGTTTGTCCGCGAAGACGGGGCTAAAGCGACCGCTTCTATCGTGGTTCAGGTAGAACCGGGCAAATCGCTTACGCAGCCGCAGATTAACGCGTTGTATAATCTTGTTTCTAAAAGCGTGCCGAATCTACCAAAAGAAAATATCGTCATTATGAACCAGTATAGCGAAATGCTAGAGATGATGGAAGATGAAGGCGATGCGTTTGCTCTTACCCAGTATGAGCAACAGCGCAAAATCAAAAAGGATATTGAAAATGATATCCAGAAAAACTTACAAAATATGTTAGGCACCATTCTTGGGCGCGATAAAGTATTTGTATATACATATGTAAAGTTGAATTTTGATAAGATACAGCGCGAAGAACAATTGGTGGAGCCTGTGGACAAGGAAAACAATGAAGGAATTATTATTAGTGCAGAAAAAATCCAGGAAACGTACTCGGGTAAAGGTGTCCCGGCCGGAGGTACCGCCGGAACCGGAGAGACACAGATTCCGGGTTATGCAGGAGCCACAGGTGGAGAAGGCAGCGAATATGAAAAGATGGAAGAACGTGTAAACCGGGAAGTCAACCGGATTAAGCAAAATATTGTTGGTCAGCCGTATAAAATTGAAGACATTTCCATTAGTGTCGGAGTAGAGCCCCCAAATCCAAACGACCCGGCGAGTTTAACGCCGCAGGTGCAGGAGGAAATTCAACAAATTATTGGGAATGTCGTACGTGCTTCTCTATCGTCTCAGGGCACTCAGCTTACGCAGGAGCAGATTGATCAACGGGTGAAAGTGTTTGCCCAGGCGTTTAACGGTAAGCCGGAAGTGGCGTCAGAGAAAAATAATTGGCTCACCATTTTGCTTGCAAGCGGCATTGGGCTTTTGGTAATAGGAGCTGTCGTGGTATTCATAGTCATGCGCAGACGAAGAAACGCGGCTGCAGTGGAAGCAGAGGAATTAGAGCAACGATCGTTTGAAATTCCGGATCTGCAGCAGGCCGAAGATGGGGAGGACGTGATTGTGCGCAAGCAGCTTGAAAAGCTTGCCAAAGAGAAGCCGGAAGAGTTTGTTAATTTGTTGCGCACTTGGTTAGTAGAGGAATAGGAGTGAGGGATGTAAATGGCACGTGCGCCGAGAGAATGGAGCGGGAGACAGAAAGCGGCTATCCTTTTGATATCGCTTGGGCCTGAAGTTTCCGCTCAGGTTTTTAAACATTTGCGTGAAGAGGAGATTGAACAATTAACTCTTGAAATTGCAAACGTGCGAAAAGTGGACAGCTCGGAGAAAGAATCGGTGTTAACAGAATTTCATCAGATTTGTGTAGCTCAAGAATACATCTCTCAGGGTGGTATTAGTTACGCGAAAGAAATTCTGGAAAAAGCGTTAGGTCAGCAAAAAGCGCACGATATTATTCAACGGTTGACAGCGCATTTGCAAATTCGTCCCTTTGATTTTGCGCGTAAAGCCGACCCTGCGCAAATTTTGAATTTTATTCAAAATGAACATCCGCAAACCATTGCGCTTATTCTTTCCTATCTTGAACCTGAACAGTCTGCTGCTATTCTTTCCGCGTTGTCGCAGGAGATGCAAGCGGAAGTGGCGCGGCGGATTGCGCTTATGGAAAGTACATCTCCCGAAGTGATTAGTCAGGTAGAAAGCGTGCTGGAGCAGAAGTTGTCCTCTACGGTTGTGCAGGACTATACGCAGGCAGGAGGTATTGAATCTGTGGTCAATATGCTGAACAATGTGGATCGCAGTACGGAACGCATCATTTTGGATGCATTGGAAATTCAAGACCCGGAGCTTGCAGAAGAAATCAAAAAGAGAATGTTCGTATTCGAAGATATTGTTTCGCTTGATGACCGTTCCATTCAGCGCGTCATTCATGATGTGGATAATTCCGATCTTATGCTTGCGCTTAAAGTTGCAAATGAGGAAGTGCGGAACGTCGTATTTCGCAATATGTCCAAGCGAATGGCGGATACGTTCAAAGAAGAGATGGAATATATGGGGCCTGTTCGCTTGCGTGATGTGGAGGAAGCGCAGACGCGTATTGTGGCAATCATTCGTCGCTTAGAAGAAGCCGGCGAAATTATCATCGCCCGCGGCGGAGGAGATGAGATTATTGTCTAGAGTAATAAAATCTTCTTTCTACCTTACTGCCGAAAATAAGAAAGTAATTGAGTTGCCGTACCGGAAAGAAAACAAACCGCACCATGATTCAGCCGTTACAATTCAAGAATATTCAACCCCGCAGGGGGACGAAATCGTAAGAGAAGCGGAAGCAAAGGCAACTTGCATCATTAAAGAAGCGAAGCAACAGGCAAAGGAGCTCATAGAGGAAGCCCGGCGAGACATTGATGCATGGTGGGCCGCCAAACGGCAGGAAGATGAAGAAATTCGCACACATATTCAGCAAGAAGGTTTTGCACAGGGAATTGAGCTAGGCAAAGAAGAAGGCCGTCGCCTTATTTACGAGGAATATGCGGAAATGCTTCGGCGAGCAGCCGCAATTCTTGAAGAGGCGCCTGCTGTTAAGCGAAAAATGATAGCGGAAGCTGAACCTTTTGTGCTTAATTTGACGCTGGCCATTGCCCGGAAAGTGATCGGGGAGCATCTTGAGATGGATAAGGATAATGTACTCGCTCTTATTCACAAGGCACTATCCCATACCAAAGAGTACAAATCAATGGTTGTGGCGGTAAGCCCGGATGTTTACCCGTACGTTCAGGAAAATCGTGCAAAGCTGCTTGAGGTTTTGGACAGCCAAGTAGAAGTAACCATCGTGCCTGATGGGTCAATCTCCGACGGTGGAGCAGTGATTCGGACTACAATGGGAAGTGTGGATGCGCGGGTGGACACGCAATTAGAAGAAATAAAAAAAGCGCTCCTAGAAACGATCGGAAATGAAAGCGAGTCGTAATCATGCTGCAGCTTAACAAGTATTTGGATGTGTTACAGAGAGTAAATCCGATTCGTGTTAACGGAAAAGTTTCACAAGTGATCGGTTTGACGGTAGAGTCTATGGGGCCAAATGTAAAAATAGGGGAAATATGCAATATTTATCCTGAATCTTCTCCGGCCCCTGTTCCTGCTGAGGTTGTCGGATTTAAAGATAATAAAGTATTGCTCATGCCATTGGGAGAATTAGGGGCGATTGGCCCTGGATGCGATGTTGTGGCTACCGGAAAGCCGTTAACGGTTCGAGTAGGTATGGAATTGCTCGGGCAAGTGCTGGATGGGACAGGCAAGTTAATGAATGGAGGACAACTGTCCAATGCGATGGTCGAATACCCGGTTGACAATCAGCCGCCCAATCCGCTTTCGCGCCCACGGATTTGCGAACCCCTTTCGGTAGGGGTACGAGCTATTGATGGCTTACTGACAGTTGGTAAAGGGCAACGTATTGGTATTTTCGCGGGGAGCGGCGTTGGAAAAAGTACGCTTCTTAGCATGATTGCGAGAAATACGGAAGCGGATGTAAGCGTAATTGGATTGATCGGTGAGCGGGGACGTGAGGTGGCGGATTTTATTGAACGCGATTTGGGAAAAGAGGGATTAAAACGTTCAGTCGTCGTGGTCGCCACATCCGACCAACCAGCGCTTATCCGCATTAAAGGGGCTTTGCTGACGACAGCAATTGCCGAATATTTTCGGGATCAGGGATTAAATGTCATGATGATGATGGATTCGGTGACGCGGTTCGCGATGGCGCAACGCGAAGTAGGACTGGCGATTGGAGAACCTCCGACAACAAAGGGATATACGCCGTCGGTTTTTGCTTTGTTGCCGCGCTTGTTAGAGCGGGCAGGCACATCAGATAAAGGTTCGATTACGGCCTTTTATACCGTACTTGTAGAGGGCGACGACATGAATGATCCGATTGCCGATTCTACGCGGGGGATTCTCGATGGTCATATCGTTTTAAGCCGCCGTATTGCTCATACTGGTCATTATCCTGCGATTGATGTGTTGGCGAGCGTAAGCCGGGTGATGAAAGAAATTGTCACGCCTGAACACTACGCTGCAGCCAATGAATTGAAACGCTTATTGGCAGTATATCGAGACGCCGAAGATTTAATTAATATTGGCGCATACAAAAGCGGTGCGAACAGGGACATTGATCAGGCCATCCGTTATAAAGACGCAATTATGCGGTATACCGGACAAGGTATAGAAGAACATTCGAATTTGGAGGAAGCGATTCGTCAGCTGATGACTGACTTTATTCCAAAGTAAGCGGGTGGTTATCATGGCGTTTACTTATACATTTCAAAAAATCCTGAATATGAAAGAAAAGGAGAAGGAACAAGCGCAGATGGATTACAGTAAATCTGTGCAACTGTTACAAAAAGAGCAGCAGCGCCTTGTTTCTCTTGAAAAAAACAAACAGGAGATGGAACGACGTATAATGCAGCAGGGCAAAAACATATCTCTTGCGGAATTGAAAATAAATTATGAGTATATTGGGCACTTGCAGCGTCTCATTATACAGGCAAATGAGTCAAAGGCACAGGCGGAAAAAGAAGTGGAAGCAAAACAGTTTATTCTGTCTGAGCGGGCGATAGAGCATAAAGTATGGGAAAAACTGAAAGATCATGTTTTCGAAAGATATAAAGCGGAGACGCGGCAGGCGGAGCAAAAAGAGTTAGATGAAATGGCGGTCGCTCGTTATTATAGGCAAAAAGTGAATCCGCGCTAGGGGTGTTTTTATGGAAGAAATGGCAGAAGAACGGAAATATAGCAAACTGGAATGGTTTTTTTACATTATTTTTATTCCGCTATTATTTACTCTTGTGCTTTCGGCTGTGATTGCCCAGATGTTTGGTTATAACGTTATGGGCATACTGGCGAAAGAGTTGAACAAAGTTCCCGTTCTGGAAAAAGTGATCCCTGATGCTGCCGTTGATTCATCTGCCCCAGCAGAAGACGGGAATAAAGCGGATGAAAAAGATAGCAAAATTAGCGAACTGGAAATTAAACTTGAGGCGAAAGAAAGAGAAATTGCAGACTTAAAAAGAAAAGCTGAATTAGAGAAGCAAAAAATGGACCAGGTGCTGCAGCAAGCGCAGAAGCACCAAGAGGCGACGAAAGCGGCAGAAAAAAAAGCGACTGAAGAAGAGCAAAAGAAAATAAAGAATCTCGCCAAGATTTATACGTCAATGTCTGCGGGAAAAGCAGCGCCGATACTAGAAAAAATGGCGCCGGAGGAGGCGGCCCAACTTCTTTTGACCATGAAGGCGGAAGAACGTTCAGCCATTATGGCGAAGATGGATCCGAAAAAAGCAGCCGACTTATCATTGTTGCTAAAAGAAGCATCACCTGAGGACTTGGCTGAACCGAGTGCCATACAACAGCAGCTTTTGGAACTTAAATATAACGCTTCTGTGCGTGAATTGGCTTCTTCTATTTCAAGCATGCAACCGGCAAGCGCAGCTGATTTAGTAGAAAAGCTGTTTAAAGCGGATGAAAAAAGAGCGGTGCTCGTTTTGAGCCAGATGAATGCCGAGCAGCGCGGCCAAATTTTATCAAAGCTGGCAGAGAATCCGAACGGTGCAGCCGTGGCCGCAAAAATTAGTCAAAAGCTGTTGACATATTGATAGTAAAGAAGAAATACATCTGAATACATGTATTTTTGCTAGAAAGGGGGTGAATGAAATAAATGGATGATATTCTAATAAATAGAATTAGCTTTTTTACTAAAAACGTGCCGAGCGCTGCTAAAACAAACAATATGGGCAGTGTTTCCGGTTTATTTGCGAGCGAAATGCAAACAGCGTTAAGCGCGCTCTTTTTGCAACCTTTATCAGATGGTGCAGAAGAAAAGCAAAATGCGGTGTCGGAAGTAGTTGCGCAAATTGAAAAGCTGGTAACCGTTATTGAAGAGCAGGTTCAAAAGACAAAAGAAACGGACAGCAGTGAAGCAACACAGGAAATATTCGCGGCGTTGCAGCAGCTTTATGTATTATTGCAGCAATTGCAGCAGATAACCGGACAAACGCAGCGCCGAAGCGATCTGCTTGGTGTCGCGCAAGCTGAAGCAGCCTGGAAACAATTTCCTAATCTCATTCCATTCGGAAGCAGAGAGAAGGTTCAGGAGCTTTCTTTGATGGTACAAAAAACACAGAATGTACTTGATGGAATAGGAGAGACAAAAGGGAATGTTTTACCGCCAGAACTGATAACCAGACTAAAAGCAGCGCTTTTGTTTCTGAAAGAACAAAGCGGTGAAGTTGCGACGGTACGTTCTGGAAACATGAATGGAATAGGGGCGTTGAATGCTGGAAGCGATAGCGGGCAAAAAGTGGCGAGCATGTTGAATGCTGGAAGCAGTAGTGAGCAGAAAGTGGCGGGCATGTTGAATGCTGGAAGCAATAGTGAGCAAAACGTGCCAGGTACGGGAATACAATCGGAGGCTGGTTCCGGTAAACGGGAGTCTGGATTTGCGCTGGAAGAAGGCACGCTTACGAAAGCTATGCACCACCAAATGCAGGGAACAGCTGCAGCAGGAAAAGCAGAAGCAAGCGTTGTTTTTAGCAACCGAAATGCGCATGTGCCACTTGTTCCTGCAAGATTTTTCGCGAATGAGATGGAAGTGTATATCGTGAAGCATATGCGGTTGAACCAGGGTACGGGCGCGATGGAAACGACGCTTCGTCTCTTCCCTGAAAATTTGGGCCGAGTTGACGTGAAGATTACGGCATTAAATGGCGCAATTACCGCACAATTTACGGCTGCTACTTCCGCCGGCAAAGAAGCGATTGAACAGCAGCTGCACCAGTTGCGACAGGCGCTCATTCAGCAGGGGCTTCAGGTGGAAAAAATAGAGGTCAATCATGTTTCGGTCACATCAAGCGAATCAGATAACCGTACGTTAGATCAGGAAAAAGAAGGGGGTTCCGGGCGCCAGGAACATGAGCAGCCAAAGGAAGAAACGTCGGACGAAGCTGTTTTTAACTTAGAAGAACTGCTAGAAGAACGAGCGGAGATGTTGACTGAAGCGTAGTGAAACGCACAAGAAGGGAGGGAAAAAGATGACGGTTATCGATGCCACTCATTACCGTACTTCATATGGAGCGAAACCAAAAACATTCGAGGAACAATCATCGCTGGGAAAAGAAGATTTCCTGCGTTTGCTGGTTACCCAGTTGACGCATCAGGACCCGACCCAACCGTTGCAGGACAGAGAGTTTATCGCACAGATGGCCCAATTCAGTATGCTGGAACAGATGGTCAATCTGAACGATATGTTTACAAGGTTCATGGAAGTGCAAAGTTTGAATGGTTTGTCCAGTATGATTGGCAAGAAAGTCACGTGGACAGAACACGTAAAGGAATCGGACGAAAATGGCAATGAAGTAATAAAAGAAACGCCGAAAGAAGGCACTGTCAAGGCGATTAGTTTCAAGGATGGCAAAGTGCAGCTCGTATTGGCGGACGGCTCAAAAATTGATGTTGGTGTGGTAGAAACGGTGGAGATGCAAGCCGCCCCGGCCGCAGAACAGGAGTCGCAACGTTTGTCTGAGGGTTCAGGTGGCCAAAATGAAAGCCGGACCAAAGAGACAGAAGGAAATGGCAGCGGAGAACAGCGGCAAACGAATGAAGGTGCAGGACGATGAACAGGATTAAAGCCGGGCACATCTTTTATCCGCAGCCGTTTACGCATGCTGTTGCAAAACCGAAACAGTCGAACACCGGGACTTCGTTTGATGCGGTTATGCAGCAGAAGCTGACGGAAGCAACAGCCGAGATCGATTTTTCGAATCATGCGCGCAAGCGACTGGAGGAGCGCGGAATTACGCTGAGCGGCGAAGAAATCGCCAGACTGGCAGGCGCGGTAGAAAAGGCGCAGAACAAAGGGGCAAAAGAGTCGCTCGTACTGATGAACAATGTGGCATACATTGTAAGTGTTCCACACAAAAAAGTAATCACGGCGGTTGACGGGGACTCGATGCAGGAAAGCGTGTTTACCAACATTGACAGCGCAATTATTTTATAAAAATGATAAAGGGCCGGACCTTTAGTGGGAAGCCCTGCGCCGCCGAACGATTGACGCGGCGCACGAAATAAAGGAGGTAAAAGACATGTTACGTTCCATGTATTCGGGTATTAGCGGGATGCGCAATTTCCAAAATAAGCTGGATGTTATCGGAAATAATGTTTCCAATGTAAACACTGTAGGTTTTAAAAAGAGCCGTGTAATGTTTCAGGATATTTTGAGCCAAACGTTAGCAGGTGGAACAGCACCTAATCCTTCTGGAACACCGCCTGTAGGAGGGGTAAATCCAAAACAAATCGGGCTGGGCGCTACCATATCTTCAATCGATGTACTTCATACGCAAGGTGCACCTATGACCACAGGATTGCCTTCGGATATTGCTATTCAAGGAAACGGCTTTTTTGTGGTAGGAACAGGAACGAATGATTTCAATTTTACGCGTGCCGGAAACTTTATCGTTGATGCAAAAGGTGATTTAGTTACAACAAACGGACAGTACGTTTTAAGTAAGAGTGGAAGCAAGATTAATCTTTATGATATAGGTGGAGGAACGGCAGGTACCGACAATATCAAATCTTATTCGATTGGTCAGGATGGTACGATAACGGTTTCTATTCAAAAATCAGACGGAACCACTATAACGAATTCGAGTTCTGATGATAAAAAAATAGGAATTGCTTATATCACAAACCCTAGCGGCCTTGAAAAAATCGGGAATTCAATGTATAAGTGGGCGCCGGCAGCAGATACCAAAAAGAATTTTACTGATTTGGTAGGTTTGCCGGGAACATCAGGGCGTGGAGTTTTAATTGCTGGCCAACTTGAAATGTCCAACGTTGACTTGGCCGAGGAATTCACCGAGATGATCGTGGCACAGCGTGGCTTCCAGTCGAACTCCCGAATCATTACTACGTCAGATTCGATCTTGGAAGAACTCGTAAATTTAAAACGATAAAACGACGATGATGCAGCAGGGGAGGGCCGCTCCTCCCCTGTTTTATGTGGAGGGAGCGATATGATTCGTTTGACCCGGTTAAACGGAAAAGAGTATGTGCTCAATGCTTTGCTTATTGAAAGTTTGGAAGCGACGCCGGACACAATGATCACGCTTATCAATGGCAAAAAGTTCGTGATTAGAGAGTCGATTCCTGAGGTCATTCACACTCTTAAAGAATTTTACAGAGACATCAATGCCATAAAAGCAAGCATCATACAGCATACAGAAATCGAAAAAGGGGGGATGGAGAATGGCTAACAGCAGACTGCTGAGTATAACGCTAATTATTTTGATGTCGATCACACTTATCGTTGTCGTCAGCTTTATCCTGTGGCAGACTTACAAAAAACCTGAATCGGCTATGCAGATTCAGCAGGTTGAAGCAAAAGTTAGCGCTGAGGAATTCGAGAAAGCCACGCTGGAAACGGAAGAAATCCGTACGAACCTGCTCACAGGTGACTTAATTCTCGCGAAATTTGCCATCCAGGCGCAAAATGAAAAAACGAAGCATGAACTGGAGCTTCGTAAGCCGCAGGTAATACATATCATTTTAAAAACCCTTTCCTCCATGAAGCCGGAAGAAATTCAGGGGCCGGCCGGAATGAAGAAAGTGGAAGAGGCTATTAAGAAAGAACTGAATCAGCTTTTGGAGGAAGGAAAAGTAGTCAATGTAATAACCACTCATCGAATTGTTGATGTATAAAATGTATATAACGATGATTTATACTATTCGTTTCGTGCCTACCAGATGAGGAGAAGGGGGTGACACTTATGACAGAGGTATTGTCCCAGGCAGAGATAGATGCTTTGCTCGCAGCGATTTCTTCCGGAGAAATGAACGCGGAAGATCTAAAAAAAGAAGAAGCGGAGCGAAAAATAAAATCGTATGATTTTAAACGTGCGCTTCGCTTTTCAAAAGATCAGATCCGCACGTTGACACGCATTCATGAAAACTATGCCAGACTGCTTACCACTTATTTTTCGGCACAGCTGCGAACATTTGTCCAAATAAGTGTTGCGTCTGTTGACCAGCTTCCTTATGAAGAATTCATTCGTTCCATTCCGAAAATGACGATTCTGAATATCTTTGAAGCTGAACCGTTAGAGGGACGAATGGTCATGGAAGTAAATCCGAATATCGCCTATGCTATGCTGGAACGCCTGCTGGGCGGTCAGGGAGCGGCTCCTAATAAGCTCGGCGCGCTGACCGAAATCGAGACCATTATTATGGAGCGGATGTTTAGTCGGGCGCTATGTAATTTTGCGGAAGCATGGAAAGATGTGATTGAACTTGAACCGGAATTGGAGTTTCTTGAAATGAATCCGCAGTTCATGCAAATTGTTTCTCCAAACGAAACGGTGGCCGTCATTTCTTTTAGCACGAAGATTGGGGAAACGACGGGGATGATTAACCTTTGTTTGCCGCATGTCGTGCTTGAACCGTTGATGGTCAAGCTTTCGGCCCATTACTGGCTGTCCACGCAGAAAAAAGCGCGCAATGAAGTCGAAAAACAAGTTCTTGAAGAAAGAGTGCGGAAAGCGAAACTTCCTCTTATCGCAGAACTTGGAACTTCCGTCATTTCCGTGGGTGAATTTTTGAATTTAGCAATTGGGGATGTCATTCAGTTGGAACAACGTACGGAAGATAAAATTAGAGTTCGGATCGGGCAGAAGGTAAAATATCTCGCGCGACCGGGAACATCGAGAGGCCGCGTGGCGGTAATGATTGAAAACGTGTTGGAGGAAGAGGTGGAAGACGATGAGTAGGGAAATGTTATCTCAGGAGGAGATTGACGCCTTGCTGCGGCAGAATCATTTAGAAGATGAAATGGATGATGACAACGAGAGCGATGCGTTGGATATTAATGAAGTTTTGACACCGTTAGAACAGGACGCTCTCGGTGAGATAGGAAATATCACGTTTGGTAGCGCCGCCACCGCCCTGTCCAATTTGCTCGGGCAGGTGACAGACATTACGACCCCAAGAGTCGACATTATCCGGCGCGATGAAATTCAGACGGAGTTTCCGCGACCTTATGTGGCTGTACATGTTGAATATACAGAAGGGTTTCAAGGGATTAACTTGCTTGTGATCCGTACGGAAGACGCGAAAGTGATCGCTGATTTGATGATGGGCGGAGATGGAAGTTCCCCGCCAGAGGAATTGTCGGACATTCATTTGAGCGCTGTACAAGAAGCGATGAACCAGATGATGGGTTCAGCTGCTACGTCCATGTCGACGGTTTTTAATAAGCTTGTAAACATCTCCCCGCCGGGCATTGATATGATGGATTTGCCGCGCGGCAAGGGAGTGGAAAATGTTCCTGATGATGATATTCTCATAAAAGTTTCTTTTCGGCTAAAAGTCGGGCAATTAATTGATTCGAATATTATGCAGTTGATTCCTGTTCCGTTTGCCCGTTCTCTTGTCTCGACGTTGCTGGGCAATATGGGGAACGAAACAACGACAGCGGCATCGGAATCGGCGCCAGAAAGCCAGCAGCCGACTTCTTCGCCGGCGTCGGCATACGCCGAAACGACCGCTCAAGCTTCAGGAGGTTATGGAATGAATACCCCTTATCCACCACAGCCCCCTGCTTCAGCGCAAAGCCGTCCGGGAGGAATGCCTTATCCGCAGCAACCTGGGTATCAACAGCCGCCACAACAGCCGGCTTATGGAGGAAAGCAGACGCCGCCGGCGAATGTGCAACCGGTACAGTTTGCTTCGTTTGACACAGGATTCTCCCAGCAGGGAAATCCACAAAATCTAGGAATACTTATGGATGTTCCGCTTAAAGTTACAGTGGAGTTAGGAAGAACGAAAAAACAGATTAGGGAGATTTTAGATTTGTCGCCTGGTTCGATTATTGAATTAGATAAGCTTGCCGGAGAACCGGTGGACATTCTTGTAAATAACAAGCTGATCGCTAAGGGCGAAGTTGTTGTAATTGATGAGAATTTTGGTGTGCGCGTGACCGATATTATCAGCCAGTGGGATCGTATTCAAAACTTGCAATAAAAATCTATATTTTAAGGAGGAAATTACATTATGAGCAATCGTATACTCATTGTGGATGACGCAGCTTTTATGCGCATGATGATCAAGGAGATTTTGACGAAGAACGGGTACGACGTGGTGGGGGAAGCAAGCGATGGTGCACAGGCCGTTGAAAAGTACAAAGAATTATCTCCTGATCTCGTAACGATGGATATTACCATGCCGGAGATGGATGGAATTACAGCGCTTAAAGAAATTAAGAAAATCAATCCGGATGCTAAAGTGATTATGTGTTCAGCAATGGGGCAGCAGGCTATGGTTATTGACGCGATTCAATCTGGGGCCAAAGACTTTATCGTAAAGCCGTTTCAGGCGGATCGCGTCATTGAGGCAATTAAGAAAACGTTGGGATCATAGATGATGTTGAAGAAGTGTTTCTAAAGGGAAAGGATACGACCAATGAAACTGGATGAAATGGGGACGACGGCGCAGGAGTCGACTTCGATGTTTGCTTTGTTGCTGCAAACGATCATTGCACTGGCGTTAATCATTGCGGTTATTTATTTTTTGCTTCGCTTTGTTAGCAAGCGTTCAAACGCTTTGTTTGGAAGAACGGGAATTCGCATGCTGGGCGGCTGTTCGCTTGGGTCGCAGAAGTCGCTGCAAATTGTGCAAATAGGGACGACGCTTTATATCGTAGGCGTGGGAGAAAACGTTCATTTGCTGCGCTATATCGATGACCCTGATGAAGTGAATGAACTTCTTGATCTTCTGGAAGTGCGGGGAGCATCGGCATCGAACCCTGTATTTATGGGAGAGCTGGTGAATCGATGGTTCAGAAAGAAGGCTGGCACAGGAGAAGCCTTTGAAAGTATGTTTCAAATGAAGGTAAAAGAGGCAAGACAGCGGCGGGAATCTATGGAAAAAGAATTGTTCAATAATGGGGAGAAGGAAAAGGGAGAAGAGAAATGAAAAGAATGGGTATATTTGTGAGTCTGGCTACGCTCTTTATATTTTTTCTTCCCGAACATAGCGCCGCCGCTCAGGTATCGATTCCCGGGCTGGATATTAAGATAGGAGCATCTGACAAACCGGAAGATGTATCGCTGACATTGCAAATTCTCTTATTATTTACTGTTCTGTCGATCGCTCCTTCTATTCTTGTCATGATGACTTGCTTTACGAGAATCGTGATCGTGCTTTCCTTTACTAGAACGGCGCTGTCCACGCAGCAGGCGCCACCGACACAAGTATTAATTGGGCTTGCTCTGTTTTTAACGTTTTTTATTATGGCGCCGACGTTTTCCCAGGTGAATAGCCAGGCGTTGCAACCATATTTCAAAAAGCAAATTACTCAGGAGCAGGCGATTGAACGGGCGGTACTTCCCTTTAAAAATTTTATGGTGAAACATACAAGAGAAAAAGATTTAAAGCTTTTTCTTGATTATGTGAAGTCCCCAAAGCCAAAAACGGTAAAAGACATTCCTTTAACTGCTCTGGTGCCGGCCTATGCGATTAGCGAATTGAAAACCGCGATGCAAATGGGATTTATGATATTCATCCCATTTCTCGTGATCGACATGGTTGTAGCGAGCGTATTGATGGCCATGGGAATGATGATGCTTCCACCAGTTATGATTTCACTTCCTTTTAAAATTCTATTGTTTATTTTGGTCGACGGTTGGTACCTTGTCGTAAAATCGCTGTTACTAAGTTTTCAATGAGGTGAAGGGATAGGATATGTCACAGGAGTTTATTATTTCACTTGCGCAAAAAGCTGTATTTACGGTTCTGCTAACAAGTGCGCCTCTTGTAGGTGTGGCGCTGATTGCCGGGCTCATTATTAGCATATTCCAGGCTACAACATCCATTCAGGAAGCGACGCTGGCATTCGCCCCGAAAATTGTCGCTACACTCATTGCACTCGTTATTTTTGGACCGTGGATACTGAGTCATATTCTGGAATTCACCTCAAATATACTATCGAACCTCTACAAATTTATAGGATAACGAAAGTATGCAATTGCTAGAGTTGTTGCCTGCGTTTTTGCTTGTATTCGTTCGGCTTACTGCTTTCTTTGTAACAGCACCTATTTTTTCGACAAGAAGCATTCCGGCCGTATTCAAAATTGGTCTTTCTTTTTTTATTGCTTTTATCGCTTTTCCGCTTGTGAAAGCGAATCATGTGATTCCGGTTGACTGGACTTATGTATATCTTGTTATAAAAGAAGTGCTAACCGGCCTATTGCTTGGATTTCTTGCAGCCTTGTTTCTGGCTGCCGTCCAGGTAGCGGGTTCCATTATTGATATGATGCTGGGATTGGCAATGGCGTCGGTCGTTGATCCGCTAACGGGAACACAAGCACCATTGATGGGAAACTTTAAGTACATTCTTACGATGTTATTTATTTTATCGGCAAATGGTCACCATTTATTAATTCAAGGTGTACTGTCAAGCTATCAAGTTGTGCCGCTGGATCGTTGGTTTAGCGGGATGAGTGATGGGACATTGTCCACGTTTTTGATCGAGAAGTTTTCATATATGTTCATGTCGGGAATGTTGCTGGCCGCACCGTTGGTAAGCTCTTTGTTTGTCATTGATCTTGCGCTTGGCATCATGGCGAAAACGGTGCCGCAAATGAATATTTTTGTAGTGGGGATGCCGGTCAAAATTCTCGCAGGCTTTCTGATTCTGGTTGTTGTTTTTCCGGGTTACTTTTTTGTTATGACCCGCCTTCTGGAAGTATTGTTTTCCGCAATGGCACGCATGATCGAAATAATGGGGGCAGTTCCATGAACACGATTCGCTTTCAGGTAGACTTGCAGTTTTTTTCAGGGGAAAAAACCGAGAAAGCAACGCCGCATAGACGGAAGAAAGCGAGAGAAGAAGGACAGGTTGCCAAAAGTCAGGAAGTGCCTGCCGCCCTTGTTCTGTTCAGTTTGTTTTTGTTTTTACTCTTTATGGGCAAGAGCATGGGAGATAGAATCTATCAATTTTTTCAAGCTTTTTTTAATAGGTATTTGTTATTTGAACTTACTGAAGAAACAACGGAAAAATTAATGACGGAGATGGTATACCAAGCTGCGCTGATGGTCTGGCCGATTTTTTTGATTTCCATGGCCATTGCTTTTTTTGCGAATTATCTTCAGTTTGGTTTATTGTTTACCACAAAGCCTTTGCAACTGAAGCTGGATAAGCTTGACCCGATTAAAGGAGCAAAAAGAATTTTTTCGTTGCAGGCTCTGGTTAATTTAATCAAATCCATTCTAAAGGTCGTGTTTGTTGGAATAGCAGTATGGCTGGTACTGTGGGCTGGCAAAGAGGAATTATTGACGCTGGCGACTAAATCCGTAGGGGACATGCTGACCGTTGTAGGAAAGCTTACACTGCAGATGGGATTTATGGTCGCCGGGTTGCTCGTTGTTTTATCCATCCTTGATTATATGTATCAAAAATTCCAATACGAAAAGCAGCTTCGCATGTCCAAGCAGGATATTAAAGATGAGCACAAAATGATAGAAGGCGACCCGCAAATTAAAGGAAAGATTAAACAGAAGCAACGTGAAATGGCTATGCGGCGCATGATGCAGGAGGTGCCAAACGCTGACGTCGTAATCACGAACCCGACGCACTTTGCAGTGGCGCTTAAGTATGATGGAACCACAATGCAGGCGCCGACTGTGGTGGCGAAAGGACAGGATTTTGTTGCGTTGCGAATAAAAGAGATTGCTGAACGGCACGAAGTTGTGACAATAGAAAACAAGCCGCTTGCGCGCGCATTGTACGCGCAAGTAGAAATCAACCAGCAAATTCCTGAAGAATTGTTTCAGGCGGTAGCTGAGATTTTGGCTTACGTCTACAGAGTAAAAGGAAAAATTTAAGGAATGAAAGGGGGAGAAAAAGATGAATCGCAAGGATTTACTTGTTATGGGATTTGTTATCTGCGTCGTTATTATGCTTGTTATTCCCATGCCGAATCCTCTCCTCGACTTTCTTTTAATCATTAATCTTTCATTGTCTCTAACGATTCTTTTGGTGGCAATGAACACTAATGAGCCCGTTCAATTTTCGATCTTCCCGTCCTTGTTGCTGATTACGACGATTTTTCGTTTGGCGTTAAACGTTTCGTCAACGCGTAACATCTTATCGCTAGGGGAAGCGGGAAATGTCATTGAGGCTTTCGGCTCGTTTGTGATCAGCGGGAATGCAATTGTCGGCTTTGTCGTTTTCTTAATTTTAACATTGATTAATTTCATGGTTATCACGAAGGGCTCGGAGCGTGTCGCTGAAGTGGCGGCCCGTTTTACGCTTGACGCGATGCCCGGAAAACAGATGGCCATTGACGCTGACTTGAACGCTGGTGCGATATCGGACGCGGAAGCGCAGGCGAGACGGAAGAAAATCAGTCAGGAGTCCGAATTTTTCGGCGCGATGGACGGTGCGACCAAATTTGTCAAAGGTGATGCGATTGCCGGCATTGTTATTTTTATTATCAATATTATCGGCGGACTTGTCATAGGGATGGTTATTCATGGGATGGATTTTGCCGAAGCAGCCAAAACCTTTACCTTGCTTTCGGTTGGTGACGGCTTGGTGAGTCAAATCCCCGCTTTGCTGTTATCCACCGCGACAGGGATTATCGTAACCCGTGCGGCATCGGAGGATAATATCGGCGATGATCTAATGAAGCAAATGCTTTCTTATCCGCGATTATTGTATGTGGTAGCGGCCACTGTCGCTTTGATGGGAATCTTTACACCGATTGGCGTGTTGCGCACGTTTCCGGTGGCAGGGGTGCTTGCATTTGGCGGATTTCGCCTGCAAAAAAGCATAAGAGCAAAAGAAATCGAACTCGAGTCTGTGCCGGAAGAGGCGGATATGGAAGATGTGCGCAGTCCGGAAAGCGTGGTGAGCCTGCTCTATATCGACCCGATTGAGTTTGAATTTGGTTACGGGCTGATTCCGCTTGCTGATGCGAATCAGGGAGGGGATTTGCTTGACCGGGTCATTATGATTCGCCGGCAATGTGCGCTTGAACTCGGTCTTGTCGTGCCTGTTATTCGCATTCGCGACAATATCCAGCTACGCCCGAACGAGTATGTGATTAAGATAAAGGGGAATCAGGTAGCACGCGGCGAGATTATGCTTGACCACTATTTGGCAATGAGCCCTGGGATTGATGACGAATCCGTTGTCGGAATTGAAACGGTTGAGCCAGCCTTTGGATTGCCGGCTCTTTGGGTAACGGAAGAAGTAAAAGAGCGCGCGGAAATGGCCGGTTATACGGTGGTTGATCCACCTTCTGTAGTAGCTACGCATCTTACCGAGATCATTAAGCGGTATGCGCACGAACTGCTGAACCGTCAGGAAACGAAGGCGTTAATTGACAATGTGCGTGAGACCGCCCCTGCTTTGGTAGAAGAGCTAATCCCGAACATTATGGGGGTTGGAGATGTACAAAAAGTACTGCAAAAGCTGCTGAAAGAGAAGATCTCGATTCGCAATTTGCCGACCATTCTCGAAACACTGGCAGATTACGGTACATATACGAAAGATACAGATCTGTTAACGGAATATGTACGTCAGGCACTTTCGCGGCAAATTACGCTACAATTTGCTAACCCGGGTGAACCCCTGCAAGTCATTACCGCGGGTCCAAGTTTGGAAAAAGCGATTTCTGATTCTATCCAGCAGACGGAGCAGGGGAACTATATGGCGATTGATCCAGATACGTCGCAACGGATTTTTAACGCTTTATCCGAACAGGTAAACCGTATGCTCCAAATGGGTCAGCAGCCGATTATTTTAACTTCGCCGGCCATTCGCATGTATTTGCGCCAATTGGTGGAGCGAATGATGCCGGAAGTCCCTGTTTTATCTTATAACGAATTGGAGCCGCAAATTGAAATTCAAAGCGTAGGGGTGGTGAGCATCTAATGCGCGTAAAAAAATATGTTGTTAATTCGATGGCAGAAGCGCTACAGCAAATCCGAAGCGATTTGGGCAAAGACGCGGTCATTCTTACTACAAAACCCATCAAAACAGGTGGGTTTTTAGGTATGTTTCGCAAGCGACAGCTTGAAGTGATCGCCGCTATCGAGCCAGAGGAAGAAAAGGGGGCCGAGCGTTCCCAAAAAACAATGTTGTCGCCCTCGAAACATTCCAGGCTTTCTACGCCCGTTCCAGCAACAAAAGAAGAAACAGGAGAAAAAGCGCCATTTTCCGCTATTCTTCAAACGGCGGCTTTTCGGACGCAAAGCGCATCAAACCATGATCGGAAAAAAGAGGAGCAGGAAAACCGCGTTTCGCGGGAGTTGGACGAGATGCGAAGCATGCTGTGGAAACTTGTGATGGCGGATACAGCCGGAGCTTCGCTTCCTAAGCCCTTTCTTCCTATTCGTCAACGCCTGATAGGTCAAGATGTTGCGCAAGATATCGTAGGCTTGATTTTCGAAAAAGTAATAAAAGAATTGGAACTGGAAAAGTTGCAAGATGAACGGCAGGTGCGCCAAAAAGTAAAAGAAACGATTATTGATATAGTAAGGGAAGCCAATTCCGCCCATGGACCGCTCCGAGATACGACTGCATTTGTGAATGTTGTCGGACCGACCGGAGTGGGAAAAACGACGACACTGGCGAAGCTGGCCGCGGAAAGTGTACTTCGGGACAAAAAAAGGATTGGAATGCTCACATCTGATACGTATCGGATGGCGGCTGTGGAGCAATTGAAAACATACGCCAATATTTTAAATGTGCCGCTTAAAGTCGTTTATTCACCGGAAGAGCTAGCTACTAGTGTGGAGCGTCTTGCCGGGTGTGATTTACTATTTATGGATACCGCAGGACGCAATTACCGTAATAAAGAGTATGTAGATGAAATTAACAAGCTTTTACAGTCCCCTTTGCCGAGCGAAACGTTTCTTGTGTTGAGCCTGACTGCTAAACATGGCGATCTGGAAACTGTTGTTGAAAGTTTTAAAGAAACGCGGATTGACAAGGTGATTTTTACGAAAATCGATGAGACAGGAACGTATGGCTCGATCCTGAATTTGGTGGTAAAGTACAAACTCGCTCTTTCTTATTTTACGACAGGACAAAATGTACCTGATGACATTGAAATCGCAACCCCGGAAAAAGTGGCGACCATGCTTTTGGGAGAGTTATGCGAATGAGTGATCAGGCACAGCGCTTAAGGGAGAAACTTAGCGTACGCTCAGCCGCGTCCTCAAGCTATTCTTCCAAAACGGCAAAAACAAGGGTGATTGCGGTAACAAGCGGAAAGGGCGGAGTGGGAAAATCGAATGTTTCCCTTAACTTTGCTTTGTGTTTACAGCAAAAAGGGCAAAAAGTTGTGCTTTTTGATATGGACGTAGGGTTCGCTAATATTGATGTGTTAATGGGTATTTCGACCCGAAGAAATATTGTCGATTTAATAGACAAGAGGCTCTCTATTTGGGATATTATTGAAAGAGGGCCTAATGACCTAGAATTTGTTGCTGGCGGATCGGGACTCTCGCAAATTTTTGAGCTTGACGAGATAAAATTACATTATTTTTTCGAACAATTAACCCATTTGCACGGATATGCTGATACAATTATTTTAGACACGAGTGCAGGTATGTCCAAAGACACGCTTCGCTTTTTGCTCGCTGCGGATGAAGTGATCCTGGTCACGACTCCTGAACCGACTGCCATAACAGATGCTTATGCTTTGGTTAAAATGGCGCATAGCCAAAAGTATGATATTCGCTTCAACATTGTGGTTAATCGTGCGGTAGGCGGGAAAGAAGGGAAAGTGACTGGAGAAAAATTAGTGCTTGTAGCCCGGGAATTTCTAAATTTAGAAATGAACATGCTTGGCTTTATATACGACGATGTTCATGTTTCAAAAGCGGTAAAAAAGCAGCAGCCTTTTTGTCTTGCTTACCCTCGAAGCAAAGCGGCGAACTGCATTCGAAACTTGACAGAAGCATATCTTACGGGTGGCAAAGAGGCAAACACAGAAGGGATGAAAGGGTTTATTTCACGGCTACGGGTGTTATGGAAATAAAGCAGAAGGGAGGGAGCATGCAGTGTATCCAATTCGAGCTGTCGTTGTCGATGACTCAGCTTTTATGAGAAAAATAATCAGCGATTTGCTTGCGGGAGATCCCGATATTCAAGTAGTGGGAAAAGGGCGCAATGGCTTGGAGGCCATCGAGTTGGTAAAAAAGTTGTCGCCTGACGTGATCACGTTAGATGTGGAAATGCCGGTGATGAGTGGGATTGAGGCGCTTGAGCAAATTATGAAAGTTTCTCCTCTTCCGGTTGTCATGTTGAGCAGCCTTACACAGCACGGGACAAGTGAAACCATTCGCGCCCTTGAAATGGGAGCGGTTGACTTTATTTCTAAGCCGTCTGGAGCCATTTCCCTTGATCTGCACAAGATAGGCGCAGAGATTGTACAGAAGGTGAAAGAGGCAGCGGGTGTAAAAGTTTCCCGGCTTATTAAGAGTGAAATAGCGCCGCTTCGTGTGTCCCCCTTGCTTCGGTCAGGCGGTCAGCACCATCCGGGTTCTGTCTTAGCTGAAAAAGAAACGGTTCGAGACGACAACGAGAAAAAAATATGGCATGCAGAAGATGGAAGAAGAAATGTGCATAATTTGGTAGCGATCGGTACTTCTACAGGAGGGCCAAAAGCGCTTCAGGTGCTATTGCGTGATTTTCCCCGCGATTTTAGAGGAGCGGTGGTAATCGTCCAGCATATGCCCCCTGGTTTTACAAAGTCGTTGGCCCAGCGTCTGAACTCGTTGTGTGAAATTGAGGTAACAGAAGCGGAAGATAATCAGGTTCTTAAGGAAGGTCACGCGTACATCGCGCCTGGAAACTATCATATGGAAATCAGGCAACGTACTGATGGAGAGCTGTACATATCGCTGAACCAATCACAGCCGCGTGGAGGACACAGACCTTCTGTTGATATGTTGTTTGAATCCATTGCACGCATCCATCATCCCGCTAAATACGCCATTATTATGACGGGAATGGGAAGCGATGGTACAGCAGGGTTAAAAAAGTTAAAAGAAACTGGAAACTGTACTGTGATTGCTCAGGATGAATCAACATGCGTCGTATTTGGTATGCCAAGGGCTGCCATTCGAGCTGGAACGGTTGACATTGTAGCGCCGCTTCATGAAATTTCTGTCCAGCTTATGCGGTGTTTAAGCAGTTAGGGAGGGGGATGGTTTATGGAAATGAATCAATATTTAGATATGTTTATTGAAGAATCAAAAGAACACATTCAGGCGATCAATGACAATTTGCTCGTATTGGAGAATGAGCCGGAAAATGTAAATTTGATCAACGAAATTTTTCGCTCTGCTCATACGTTGAAGGGAATGGCGGCTACCATGGGCTTTGAAGATATGGCGGCCCTTACTCATGAAATGGAAAATGTGCTTGATCAGGCTCGGAACCATAAGCTTGTACTTAACACGGACATTATGGATGTGATTTTTCAGTGCGTAGACTTATTGGAAACGATGTTGTATTCCATCGCGGGAGGCGGTGACGGAAAGGAAGACGTATCTCGTGTTGTTTCCGCGCTTAAAGCGATTCTGCGGGGAGAGGCGCCAGGAACTGCGCAGAAAAATACAGGCGAACATATCGTGACGACCGGGGAAACAGCCGCCACAACGGAGGTAGTTGCAGCGCCCAGTCACTATAGCTTGGATGCCTACGAAATTACAGTCATTGAGCAATCGATTCAGTCGGGATTTTGCGCCTATTGGATTAAAACGTTAATTCGGGATGATTGCGTGTTGAAAGCGGCGCGTGCGTATATGGTATATGACGGTTTGGAATCGCTCGGGGAAGTCATCAAAACGACGCCTCCCGTCGAAGAAATTGAAGAAGAAAAGTTTGATAAGTCGTTCGAAATCGTTCTGATCAGCAAAGAACCACGCGAAAAAATAGAGCAAACGGTAATGAACGTATCAGAAATCGAAGCGGTAGAAGTGGAAGTTATTGACCTTGCAGCCCATAAGGTAGAGAAAAGAAAGCAGGAAGAAAAGCAGGTATCAGCAGTCACGGCTGCACGGACGGCACGAAAAGGGGCGGAAAGTATCAAAGAAGAGAAGACGTCGCAGACGCCCGTACTGAAAAAAGCAGCAGCAAGTAAGACCATTCGTGTCGATATTGAGAGGCTTGATGTATTAATGAACCTGTTTAGCGAGCTGGTGATCGATCGCGGCAGGCTGGAGCAGTTGGCTCGCGAATCTGGACAAAGTGCCCTGATGGAAACGGTGGAGCACATGAGCCGTATTAGCGGCGACTTGCAAAATATCATCCTTACGATGCGCATGGTGCCGGTGGAGCAGGTGTTTAATCGTTTTCCGCGCATGGTTCGCGATTTAGCGAAAGAATTAAACAAGAAAATCAATCTCGAAATTGTCGGTGCCGAAACAGAGCTTGACCGTACCGTTATTGATGAAATTGGTGACCCCCTTGTTCACTTGTTACGCAATTCTATTGACCATGGCATTGAATCGGTGGAAGAACGGCGCGCGGCCGGTAAGCCAGAGGAAGGGTTAGTACAGCTTAAAGCGTATCACAGCGGCAATCATGTATTTATTGAGGTAAAGGATGACGGCAGAGGCATTAATCGCGAAAAAGTGCTGAAAAAAGCGATTGAGCGCGGGATTGTGACAGAGCAAGCGGTAAGCTCTTTTTCGAATAAGCAAATCGATGAATTGTTGTTTGCTTCTGGTTTAAGCACAGCGGACAAAATTTCCGATGTTTCCGGTCGCGGTGTCGGGCTTGACGTTGTAAAAACAAAAATCGAGTCGCTTGGCGGTTCATGCAGCGTCGATTCAACCCCTGGAGCAGGAACTACATTTTTGATTCAGCTTCCGCTTACGTTGTCTATTATTTCGGCGATGCTTGTGCAGGTGGAAGATGAAAAATTTGCTGTACCTTTAAGTTCCATTATCGAAACGGCCATCTTTTCGCCAGATGAAATTATGCATGCACATCAGCAGAACGTCATCGATTTTCGCGGGCGGATTGTGCCGCTCGTTTCGCTCAAGTCGATTTTCAACATTCCGGATAACGGAAAGCCGAAAGAAAGTGACATTTCGGTTGTTATTGTACGCAAAGGGGACAAAATGGCCGGACTTGTTGTAGATTCTTTTATCGGTCAGCAGGAAATCGTATTGAAATCGCTTGGCAAATATCTTACGAATGTCTTTGCCATTTCCGGAGCGACGATTCTTGGGGATGGTCAGGTAGCCCTTATTATCGATTGTAACGCCTTAATTAAATAGAGGAGGAATAACCATGCTGGATCATAAAGATATTGAAGAAGAAATTAAAGTGATCGTGTTTCGTCTAAAAGATGAAGAATACGGGGTCGAGGTGGGTCAGGTTAAGTCTATTGAACGCCTTGAACATATTACCCGGGTTCCGCGTACGCCGCATTTTGTTAAAGGGGTCATTAATTTGCGCGGCGTTGTCACTCCGATCGTCGACTTGCGCCGCCGCTTTGGTATTGAAGAAACCGCTTATAACGAGGCGACGCGGATCATTATTGTGGCTGTTGGGGAAGTGGAAGTTGGTTTGATTGTTGATTCAGCAAATGATGTTATTGATATTCCTGTCAATGCGATCGAGCCGCCACCGGCAGTGGTCGGAGGCGTTGAGGCGGTATACTTGCGCGGTGTGGCGAAGCTGGATCGCCGTCTGCTGATTCTTCTTAATCTTGATAAAGTATTAAGCACTGAAGAAATCAAGCAACTGGAGAATATTGAGGCATAGGGCGATGAAATTCGAAAGTTTTGGTGATTTTCAGCTTGATGTCCTGCGGGAAATAGGGAATATCGGGGCCGGGAATGCGGCCACCGCTCTTTCAAAGCTGATTTCAAAAGAAATTGATATGCAGATTCCGCAGGTGAATATTATTTCTTTTGACGAAATTGCAGATGTTGTCGGCGGAGCGGAGGCACTTGTCGTGTGCGTATTTTTGCGGGTGTTAGGAGATGTCCCGGCCAGCATGTTTTTTATTATCTCTATAGAATCGGCCAAAAATTTAATGAAAGAACTGCTGGGAATGGAAACAAAGGAAGAAGGCTCTTTCGATGATATGGAACTGTCCATGCTTAACGAAATCGGCAATATTCTTGCTGGTTCCTACTTATCCTCATTGGCCGATTTTACGAACCTGAACATGCAACCGTCAGTACCGGCGGTTGCCATTGATATGGCCGGTGCAATTTTGTCTTATGGTTTGCTTGAAGTTGGTTACAGTGGAGATTTTGCCCTTACTATTGACACGGCCTTTTTTCAGGGGAATGAAGAGATATCCGGTCACTTCTTTCTCATTCCTGATCCAGACGCTTTCTCTCGACTTTTCCAGGCGCTAGGGGTTCCTTTTGAATGAATATTATTAAAGTAGGTATGGCGGATTTAAACGTGGCAAAATCTCCAGATCGGATTCGCACGACAGGTCTAGGCTCCTGTGTAGGGGTTGTATTGTTTGATGGACAGAACAAAATAGGAGGTATGGCTCATATTATGCTTCCTGATTCCTCTTTGAGCAAAGGGCCGCTAAATGTGGCGAAATACGCGGACACGGCCATTCCAAAATTAATAGAAGATATGGAAAGAGCGGGAGCAAATCGCCGCAAGCTGGTGGCAAAGCTGGCCGGAGGAGCGCAAATGTTTGCGTTTTCTGTTGCGAGCGATACCATGCGAATTGGCCCACGCAATGTGGAGGCTTGCAAGCAGGTGTTACATGAGGCACGTATTCCAATTGTTGCCGAAGATACGGGAGGAAATTGCGGGCGTACGATTGAACTAGATAGCTATACCGGTATTTTAAACGTTCGTACGGTAAATCAAGGAGTAAAGGAATTGTAATATGCGGGTAGGTTCAATAAAATGGAACTTTATTGTTGCGGGAATGATCGGCGGTTTCACGCTATTGTTTTCGCTTATGAATAACCTCTTTTGGGAGAGCCTTTTACGTTCTCTGCTTGCTTTTTTGCTATTTTTTCTTCTTATGTTTTTGTTTCGTTATCTAGCAGGTAAAGCCGTCGGCAAAGAAGCTTTGCAGCATATCCCTTCGGAGACAAAAGGACGGCACGTAGATTTGATAACGCCGGAAGATCTTGAATATGAACGCAGTCAGCAGAGCGGTGAAGACGAGAGCCGGGAGAAGCAACCGTCCCGGGCGGACTTTTCGCAATTCACCGCTACTGATTTCCCCACCATTACGCGCAGCAACAGGGAAAATATCAACCCGGAAGAGATCGCGCGGGCTCTGCGTGTATTCTCCGATGAATAGAAGGGAGTGGGCGTATGATGGCGCGAAAACCTAAGAAACAAATTGATATGAATAAATGGAAACGGTGGCGGGAAGAAGGGGATCGGCAGGCAGAAATTGAATTAATTGAGGAGTATCTACCGCTGGTTAACTACGTTGCTAACAGGTTGTCCATCGGCTTGCCGGATATCGTGGACAGAGATGATTTAATTAGCTTTGGTCGCTTGGGCTTGTTAGACGCTTTAAAGAGATTTGATTATACGCGCGGGCTTCAATTTGAAACGTATGGAATGTGGAGGATCCGGGGGGCGATGATTGATGGCTTGCGTGAGAATGATGTGCTTCCCCGTTCTATCCGCGATAAAGCGAAAAAAATCGAAGAGGCGTATGCACAATTGGAGCAGCAATATCTTAGATCCGCTACCGATGAGGAGGTAAGCAGGCATCTAAATATGTCCGTAGAGGAACTGAATCAGATATTGCAGGATGTAGCATTCGCTTCCATGTTTTCACTAGATGAGCCGATTCAGGACGAAGAGGATCAGAAGCATTCCCGGCAATCGGTGATTATTGATGAGCAAGCAGAGAGACCGGAGGCGGCGCTTCACAGGGAACAAAGGAAACAAATTCTCGCGGAAGCCATTGATCGCCTTCCGCCAAAAGAAAGAACAATTGTCGCGTTGTTTTACTATGAGGAATGCTCTTTAACGGAGATTGCGGAAATCATGGGGCTGTCCGCCTCGCGTATTTCCCAGCTGCATTCCAAAGCTATTTTTCGGATGCGGGGAGCGTTGCAGCGGGCGAGAGATTACTTATTAAATGAGTAAAAGGGGGAGAAGGAGTTTGAATATGGAAGAATCAGAAAGTAAAGTAGAGCAAACTTCTACCTCAGAAGCGCTGGCGGATATGGTGAAAATCAAGATTTCCAAAGATAAAATGGAAGCAACCATGGAATTGTTTTTGGAAGATAAAATAAATGTCACATATGAAGAACTTCTGGCGATTTTACACCGTAACCGTGTTACATTTGGAATTGATGATGAGCTGCTTCGGCAAGTCGTCGAAAATCCTTACCTTTATACAGGAAAAAGGTTGATCGTTGCGCGTGGAAATCCGCCGGTTGCCGGCAAAGATGGTTCTATCGAACTTCTTGTGCGTTCGTCCGGCAAAAAAGGCCCGCAGGAGCGCGAAGACGGAAGTGTCGACTATTATAGCGTTCTGGAATTGCTAAATGTTAAAAAAGGACAGTTGCTTGCTAAGAAAATTCCACCGACCAAAGGGCAACCGGGAACAAATGTTAGCGGGGAGAGCGTGCGGAGCAAAGATGGGAAAGAAGCGCGTTTTCGAATCGGAAAAAATGTGTTGCTTGATCAAGATAAGATGCGTGCTTACGCTGCGATAGATGGCCAGCTTTCTATGACTGGAAGAGGAAGGCTGAATGTTCTTCCGGTGTTTGAAGTAAAAGAGGACGTGGATTTCAGCGTTGGAAATATTGACTTTATCGGCAATGTGATTGTACATGGAAACGTGCACCCTGGTTTTACCATTCGGGCGGGAGGCGATATCCGGATCGCTGGTACTGTGGAAAGAGCAACGTTGGAAGCGAAAGGAACCATTGAAATCAGGGGAGGTGTTATCGGTCATCATAAAGGGACAATTACAGCAGGCGTTGATGTGAAAACAAGCTTTATTCAGAGTGCGGTTGTCAAAGCAGAAAATGATGTCATTGTGTCACAGGTCATTATGCACAGCAACGTGAGCGCGGGTCGTGACATTATCTGTAGGTCGACGAAAGGTCTGATTGTCGGTGGGATCGTGCAGGCCGGGCAGAAGGTTGTGGCTAACATTATCGGCAATGCCACGAATACTCCGACCACCGTTGAAGTAGGGACGAATCCTCAATTGCGTGAAGAATTGCACACTTTGCGGAAAGACATAAAAGAATGTATGGAGTCGATTGAAAAGTCGGCTCAGGGGCTTCGTTTTATTGACCGATTGGCGATGCAAGGGAAGCTTACTCCTGAGAAGCAGGCCATGCAAATCAAGCTCAAAAACACTAAACTATTGGCTGAAAAGAAACTGGCTCAGGCAAAAGAAAGAATGGATGAAATCGAAGCAAAATTAAATGGAATGGAAAATGCACGGGTGGAATGTCGTCATGTTATGTACAGCGGAACCAAGTTAGTTTTTGGTAATGCGGTGCGGTTCATTAAGGATAATTGTAGCAAAGTCGCATTCATTCTTGGAGAAGACGGTCAGATTACCTCAACGCTGTTGGAAAGCAAATAAGGGAAAGAAGGGACTCGGATGACGTTACGCGCCCTAGAATTGCAAATTGCGATTCCACGTATGCAGGATATTGGAAAAATTCAGGAGCATTTGAAGGAAAGACCTCAGCAGGAGCAGATGAATCTTAGTTTAGAGCGGGAACAAAAAGATGAAGTGAACCGAACGCGTGTGGCAAAAGCAGAAGAAGCGGTTGAAAGCCGTGTGGCCCGTGACGGAAAGCAAGGAGCTGATTACAGGGGACAGGACGAAGCTAAAAAGCGCAGGCGAAAAAAGAAATTCATTCAGAGTGAAAAGCAAAACCTGCATCCTTATAAAGGACATAGTTTGGATATTTCGCTTTAGATTCCCTTTAATCTTTTGATATTCGTTGTGTAGTAAGAGAGAGGAAATACAGAGGGACGCCAAAGGAACTCATAAAATATCCAAGAATATTTGTATAGTTGGTGAATGTGCATGGTTGAAATTTGGCTTTCCGGTCTTACTGTTGTTATGCTGCTGATAGTGCTGCGTCTTTTGAAAAACAGTGGGGGAGGATCGCAGAACACGGCAGATGAAGAGAGGCTTCAAACATTGATCACCGAGTTTGATCAAGAAAATAAGGAGCTTGTACGTTCGATTGCCCAGTTAAAACGGACGACGGATTTAGAATTGACCGGAGTGAAAGAAGAACTGAAAACGCTTCAGGAACAAGTAAAGGCGCTTACGAGGCAAAATGAGCAGTTGCGACAGTCGCTATCTTCGCTTCAATATCACCATCAAGCTGGTCTCTCAAGTGGTGTAATGTTTTCCGGTTCGACTTCTATTCCTGTTTTTTTGAAGGATGACTACAAAGACATCCCCGATCTATACGTGCAGGGGATGTCTTCGCATGATATCGCCCGCAAGCTCGGGATCGGCAACGGAGAAGTTGAGATGGTATTGCAAATGTTGAAAAAACAAGGTTTTCTTTCCTAAAATATAGCCTTGCTTCATTTGTCATAAAATTTTCTTGACGGCTTGTTGCATTTTTTTAACACCTATGGTATATTTACAGACGGTGTAAAAATACACACGTTCTTCAATTTGGGTGAGGGTGCTTGCGCTTTCAGGTGTGAGTCTCATCTAAAAATGCGAAGGGCGGAGGAATTTTTAAAAACCATTTAAGGAGGTGTCGTTGAAGATGGCAGTAATTTCTATGAAGCAATTACTGGAAGCCGGTGTACACTTTGGTCACCAGACTCGTCGTTGGAACCCAAAGATGGCCCGCTATATCTTCACGGAGCGTAACGGAATTTATATCATTGACCTGCAAAAAACTGTGAAAAAAGTGGAGGAAGCATACAACTTTGTTCGTGAGTTGGCTGCTTCTGGAGGTAAAATCCTGTTTGTAGGTACAAAAAAGCAAGCGCAGGAATCTGTAGCTGAAGAAGCTGAACGCTGCGGTATGTACTACATCAACCAGCGCTGGTTAGGTGGTACGCTGACGAACTTCGCTACAATCCAAAAACGCGTAGCACGTCTTCACCAACTGGAAGAAATGGAGAACGACGGCACTTTTGAAATTCTTCCGAAAAAAGAAGTGATTTTGCTTCGTAAAGAAAAAGAGCGCCTGGAGAAATTCCTCGGCGGTATTAGGAACATGAAAGAACTTCCGGATGCGATTTTCGTAATCGATCCCCGCAAAGAGCGCATTGCAGTTGCTGAAGCTCGCAAGCTTGGTATCCCGATCGTTGGTATCGTTGATACAAACTGTGATCCGGATGAAATTGATTACGTAATTCCTGGTAACGATGACGCGATTCGCGCTGTGAAACTGCTCACTGCAAAAATGGCAGACGCGGTGCTCGAAGCGAACCAGGGTTCTGGTGAAGAGGTCGCAGCTACTGTATAAGTTCCGCAAGCAATGTAAGGGTGGGCGGAGGGTGTAACCTTTCTCCACCCTTTTGTTACACTAAGAACATGAAGCACAACATAAGTGTATCCTTTTATTTTCTGAACATAACTAAGGTGTAGGAGGATTTTCTCATGGCGATTACTGCAAGCATGGTAAAAGAACTGCGCGAAAGAACAGGCGCGGGCATGATGGATTGTAAAAAAGCGCTGCAAGAAGCGAATGGAGACATGGAAAAAGCGATTGACATTCTTCGTGAGAAAGGAATCGCAAAAGCCGCGAAAAAATCTGACCGGATCGCTGCCGAGGGTCTCACTGCTGTGGCTGTTCAGGGAAATGCGGCTTGCATTGTAGAGGTAAACTCTGAAACAGATTTCGTAGCTAAGAATGAACAATTTCAAAGCTTTGTAAAAGACATTACAGAACATCTTTTGAGCCAGCGTCCGACGAACGTAGAGGAAGCGCTTGAACAACCGTTCAAGGGAGAAGGCGCAAAACTGCAAGATGTGCTGAATGAGAAAATCGCTACCATTGGCGAAAACATGAACATTCGCCGTTTTGAAATTCTTGAGAAGCCGGAAGGTAATCTGTTCGGGCAATATTTACATATGGGTGGCCGCATCGGCGTGCTGGTTGAACTTGCAAACACGACAAATGAAGAATTGGCCAAAGATATTGCGATGCAAATCGCGGCTGCGCGTCCGACTTACGTAACTCGCGACCAAGTAGACGCGAAAGAACTTGAAAGAGAACGTGAAGTTTTGACAGCGCAAGCGCTTAACGAAGGCAAACCGGAAAATATTGTGCAAAAAATGGTGGAAGGCCGCCTGAACAAGTATTATGAAGAAGTTTGCCTTGTCGAGCAAGCATTCGTGAAAGATCCTGATAAGAAAGTAAAAGATTTGCTGAAAGCTGAAAACGCGGAAGTTGTGCGTTTCGTTCGCTATGAAGTGGGCGAGGGCATCGAGAAAAAAGCTGATAACTTCGTGGAAGAAGTAATGGCGCAAACGAAAAAACAATAATGCCTAATGACCGAATAGGGAACACACCGTGTTCCCTATTTTATAAACTGCTGAAAAGCAGGAATTTGCCTTTGTATTCACGAAGAATTTAAAAAGGATTGGAGTTGTTTTTCAATGCCACTTCCCGCGTATAAGCGTGTTGTATTAAAATTAAGCGGAGAGGCCCTCGCCGGAAATGTGGGGTATGGGATCGATTCCGACGTAATTACATCCATTTCCCATCAAATCAAAGAAATCGTGGAGCTTGGCGTGCAGGTTGCCATTGTGGTCGGGGGTGGAAATATTTGGCGTGGCCTTGCTGGAAGCGCTAAGGGCATTGACCGTACAACCGCCGATTATATGGGAATGCTTGCTACGGTTATGAATAGCTTGGCACTGCAGGATGGTCTTGAGAAAGTAGGCGTTCCGACACGCGTGCAAACCTCGATCGAAATGCGGCAAGTTGCCGAACCTTACATAAGAAGAAAAGCCGTGCGCCATCTGGAAAAAAACCGTGTCGTGATTTTCGCGGCCGGTACGGGTAATCCTTATTTCTCTACCGATACAACAGCGGCGTTGCGTGCGGCTGAAATTGAAGCGGAAGTTATCCTTATGGCCAAAAACAAAGTGGACGGGGTATATTCTGCCGATCCGGTGCTTGACCCCAACGCCGTGAAATACGAAACACTTACGTTCCTCGAAGTGTTAAATAAGGGATTGGGCGTGATGGATTCCACCGCTTCAAGCCTGTGCATGGATAACAATATTCCGCTTATTGTTTTCTCGATTCTTGAAGAGGGGAATATTAAGCGAGTGATTATGGGCGAAAAAATCGGTACGATTGTGAAAGGAGAATAGCGACGATGCCACAGCAAGTAATAAAAGAAGCCGAAGAAAGAATGGATAAAGCGATCGCTTCTTTAAAACGCGAGTTGTCAACTCTGCGTGCCGGTAGAGCGACTCCGGCTTTGCTTGATAAAGTAATGGTTGATTACTACGGCTCTCAAGTACCGGTGAACCAGACTGCGAATATTAGTACGCCGGAGCCGCGCTTGATTGTTATCCAGCCGTGGGAAAAAAGCATGCTGGGACCGATTGAAAAAGCGATTCTTAAATCCGAACTTGGATTGACGCCGACAAACGACGGAAACGTCATCCGTATCGCGATTCCGCCGTTAACAGAACAACGCCGGACGGAGCTGGTGAAACTGGCGAAAAAAGAGGGCGAGGAAGCGAAAATCGCCATCCGCAACATTCGCCGAGATGCCAACGATGCAATTAAGAAAATGGAGAAAAACGGCGAAATTACGGAAGACGACATGAAGCATAATCAGGATTTGGTGCAAAAAGTAACGGATAAACATGTGAATCTGGTGGATCAAATCGTTTCTGAAAAAGAAAAAGAAATCATGGAAGTGTAACGCGTAAACCCCCTCTTCGATGAGGGGGTTTATGATATATTCCTTTGTACGGGGGAACGTACGTATGCTTAATAAACTAACCAGGTGGATGCAAAGAAGTGAAGAAGATTCTCTGCCGGGCGAATGGAATCTGAACCCGCATAACATTCCGAAGCATGTGGCCATTATCATGGATGGAAACGGCAGATGGGCGAAGCAGCGCGCTTTGCCGCGCGTAGCTGGGCATCGAGCCGGGATGAAGACAGTGAAAGAAATTACGAAAGCAGCGGACGAAATTGGGATTGAAGTGCTGACGTTGTACGCTTTTTCAACGGAGAATTGGAAGCGCCCCGCGGATGAAGTTGAATATTTGATGCGCCTGCCACAGGAGTATCTGGCAACAGAACTGAAAGAACTGATTGAGCGCAATGTGCAGGTGCGCATGGTGGGATATGAGGAAAGTCTCCCCGAATATACGTTGAAAGCGGTTCGTGAAGCAAGGGAAAAAACACGCCACAATACCGGGCTGATTTTGAATTTTGCGCTGAATTACGGTAGCCGTGCGGAAATGGTCACGGCCGTGAAGCAAATCGTGCAGGAAGTGCAAGAAGGTAAATTGGATATAGAGCAGATTAATGAAGAGATGTTTGGCTCTTACCTGACTACAAGAGGACTGCCTGATCCTGACTTGCTTATCAGAACAAGCGGCGAGCTTCGTCTGAGTAATTTTATGCTATGGCAGCTTGCGTACAGTGAATTCTGGTTTAGCGACGTGTATTGGCCTGATTTTTCCCGGAACCATTTTTTTGAGGCTATTAAAGCGTATCAGCAGCGCAACAGAAGATACGGAGCGCTAACGTAACAGCGGGCGCGCCGGATAAGAGGTGGAACGCTTGAAAACACGGGTAATTACAGGGATTTTTGGAGGGGCAGGCTTTCTTCTTGTTGTTTATCAGGGGGGAATTTGGTATACTGCCCTTGTTTTTTTTCTTGCTACGCTTGCATATTATGAGCTCATTTGCATGAACCGAATCCGCCTGGTGGATTGGCATGGGCTGACAGGCCTTGTTTTTCTTTGGGTTTTGCTTTTCCCAAATGTAGTATGGGATGAAAAAATGTTGCGCGGCGATGTCGTGTTCCTGTTTGTATTAGCGTTTTTGTTTATTACCGTTGCCTCTAAAAACCGTGTCGAATACCACCAGGTCGCTTACCTTTTGTTTAGCGCGTTTTATTTGGGCATCGGGTTCCATTTTATGAATGAAACCCGGATTACAAACGGGCTGATGGTGACACTGGCTATTTTATTCAGTACGTGGGCGACGGACACAGGCGCCTACTTCGTCGGAAAAGCGCGGGGAAAAACGAAGCTATGGCCATCTATCAGCCCGAACAAAACGGTGGAAGGTGCCCTTGGCGGAGTGATATTGGCTATTCTTACAATGGTTATTTTTTCCCTCGTAACAGATTCACTGACGCTTCCGCGCGCTGTGCTGATCGCATTTATTATTTCGATAAGCGGCCAGATTGGTGATCTAATGGAATCGGCCATCAAGCGTACGCTGAACGTTAAGGACTCGGGTACAATTCTGCCCGGTCATGGGGGCGTGCTTGACAGGTTTGACAGTTTAATCATTGTCTTCCCTGTTCTGCATTTGCTTCATTTGTTATAAAATGAGAAAAAGAGAGAAAGAAGGTAGACCATCCATAGGAGGAAATATGAAAAAAATCGCCATCCTAGGTTCTACAGGATCAATAGGGACACAGGCGCTCGATGTGGTACGGCAGCATCCGGAGCGCTTTTCCGTTGCGGCACTCGCGGCGGGACAAAACATTGGGCTTTTGGCCGAGCAGGCCAGAGAATTTAAGCCGCGTATTGTTTCGGTAAGTACAAAAGAACTGGCTGAAAACATTAAACTGCAACTGCCTTCTGAAATTCAGGTAACATGGGGAGAAGAAGGAGCCTTTGCTGTAGCGACTCATCCTGACGCAACTTTTGTCATTTCTGCTATGGTAGGCAGCGCAGGTCTAGCGCCGACGCTCGCCGCCATTGAAGCGGGGAAGTGCATTGGCCTGGCCAATAAGGAAACGCTGGTTACCGCCGGCCATATTGTGATGCAAAAAGCGAAAACGCGTGACGTTTCCGTCATTCCGATAGATAGCGAGCATTCCGCCATTTTCCAATGTTTACAGGGAGAAGATAGAAGGACGATAAAACGCCTGATTATTACTGCATCTGGCGGATCTTTTCGCGATTTAAGCCGGGATCAGCTTCGGAATGTAACCGTGGAACAGGCGCTTGCCCATCCAAATTGGAGCATGGGGGCTAAAATTACAATCGATTCGGCTACAATGATGAATAAAGGGCTGGAGATTATCGAAGCCCACTGGCTGTTTGATTTGCCGTACTCGAAAATCGACACGATTCTCCATAAAGAAAGCATTATTCATTCCATGGTGGAGTTTACGGATCGAGCGGTAATGGCCCAGCTGGGGACACCCGATATGCGCATTCCGATTCAATATGCGCTTAGCTATCCAGAAAGGGTGCCGCTGGAAACGGAACCGTTAGACCTCGTAAAAATTTCTAGCCTTCATTTTGCGACGCTGGATTTTGAGCGTTACCCCTGTCTTCGTTTTGCTTATGAAGCGGGCCGAATAGGCGGTACGATGCCGACTGTGTTGAACGCTGCTAATGAAGTCGCAGTAGCGAGATTTTTACGTAAGGAAATTCCGTTTCTGGCCATTGAGGATACGATCGCGCACGTGATGGCAAAGCACCAGGTCGCGGAACATCCGAACCTGGATGAGATTTTTGAGGCGGACATGTGGGCGCGTCAGGTAGCGACGCAGTATCAACCGGTCTAATGGAAAGGTCAAACAATCAGGAAAGGTGGAACCCCGTTGGTACAAGTTTTAGCCATTGTTCTTGTGTTCGGACTGTTAGTGTTTATTCATGAGTTAGGACATCTTCTTCTTGCCAAACGCGCAGGAATTTTATGTCGAGAATTCGCCATTGGCATGGGGCCGAAATTGTTTTCGTTTGTAAAGGGCGAAACGCGGTATACGCTTCGCCTGCTGCCGATTGGCGGATTCGTGCGCATGGCCGGAGAGGATCCGGAAGTGATTGAGATTCATCACGGACAAGATGTAGGCCTTACGTTTGACAAAGACGGGAAAGTGACGCACATTATTCTTACGAACATCCGCAATCACCCGGAAGCGACTGTAGTGACGGTGAAAGAAGCTGATTTGGAGCATCAGCTGTTGATCCGGGGGATAGAGGACGGGGAAGAAGTGAGTTATCCTGTCCATCCGAAAGCGGTGATTTTGCAGCATAACCAAGAGACGCAGATCGCGCCTTATGATCGTCAGTTTGGCAGCAAAACGGTAGGACAACGCGCGGCTGCCATTTTTGCAGGACCGCTGGCTAATTTTTTGCTTGCGTTTGTATTGCTTACTGGATTGGGACTGGCTTACGGCGTTCCTGTAGATAAACCGATCATCGGGCAGACGATCCCGGATCAGCCAGCGGCGCAGGCCGGCTTGAAACAAGGGGATAAAGTGCTGTCCGTGGCCGGCAAGCCGATGAATACGTGGAAAGATATTGTTCAAATTGTGAGTGCATCACCCGGAAAAGAGCTAACTTTTGTTATTGAGCGAGAGGGAGAACAGTTTTCCGTGCCTGTTACCCCGGTGAAAGAGGGAGAGATCGGGAAGATCGGCGTGTATTCGCCGACATCCAAATCTCCGCTCGGCGCAGCCAAGTACGGGGCGGTAACGACATACGAGTTTTCCAAATTGATTTACCAAATGCTTGGTAAATTGTTTACCGGTCAAGTTCCGGTACAGGAGCTGTCGGGGCCGGTGGGGATTTTCAATTATACCTACAAAGCAGCGGAAAACGGGCTTGTCGTTCTTGTTCAGTGGGCGGCAGCGCTTAGTGTGAACTTAGGGATCATGAATTTGCTTCCGTTGCCGGCGCTCGATGGAGGAAGGCTGGTGTTTATTGGGATTGAAGCGTTGCGGGGACGACCGATTGACCCGCAAAAAGAAGGCATGGTTCATTTCCTTGGCTTTGCTTTCCTAATGGTGCTTATTCTCGTGGTAACATGGAACGACATTCAACGTTTCTTTTAATAAAACCATCATGGTTTGTCAGTTACAAGCCCCGGTATGAAAGCAACATATTCATGCTGTCATCCATTTTCACAGAAGTTACAAGTCGTATTTATGAGGAGGTAGAGTGTTGTGAAGCAATCCAAACTATTTCTCCCGACGCTTCGGGAGGTGCCGGCAGAGGCGGAAATTGCAAGCCACCAGCTAATGGTGCGCGCGGGGCTGATGCGTCAGCTTGTATCTGGCGTTTATACATATTTGCCGCTTGGACTTAGAGTTCTGCGCAAGGTGCAGGAGATCGTCCGCGAAGAGATGGATAGAGCAGGTGCGCAGGAAATTTCCATGCCGGCCATTCAACCCGCTGAATTATGGCAGGAAACAGGACGCTGGGATGCCTATGGCCCTGAATTAATGCGCCTCAAAGATCGCCATCATCGCGACTTTGTGCTCGGTCCGACGCATGAAGAGGTTGTGACCAGCCTTGTGCGGGATAACTTGAATACGTACAAAAAATTGCCGATTAACCTTTATCAAATTCAAACAAAATACCGTGACGAGGTGCGGCCACGCTTTGGGGTCATTCGTTCCCGCGAATTTATCATGAAGGACGCATACAGTTTTGATGTAAGCCGGGAAGGGTTGGACAAAAGCTACCAAAGCATGTACGATGCGTACACCCGCATCTTTACGCGGGCCGGGCTTACATTCCGGGCGGTCGAAGCGGATGCGGGAGCCATTGGAGGCAAGGGCACGCATGAATTTATGGCGCTGTCTGAAATCGGGGAAGATACCATCGCCTATTGCACGTCTTGCGACTACGCGGCAAACCTTGAAAAGGCCGAAGTTGTGTACAAGCCTGTTGCAGAGCGTACTGTGACAGAAGCGCCGATGGAAAAAGTGCCGACACCGGGCGTGAAAACGATCGAACAACTAATGAATCATTTCAATATGGAAGCGCGTCAGTTTATTAAAGCGCTCGTCTTTAAAGCGGACGATCGCTTTGTTGTTGCCCTTGTGCGCGGGGATCATGAGCTGAACGATGTGAAACTGAAGAATCTTGTCGATGCCAACGTGCTAGCGATGGCAACGGAAGAAGAAATGAAGAAACTAGGCATTCCGCTCGGCTTTGTCGGTCCGTTCCATCTGCCGGAGGGAGTGGAAGTGTACGCTGACCTCGCTGTGCAGGATATGGGAAGTGCGGTTGCGGGCGCAAACGAAAAAGACTACCACTATACACATGTGGTGCCAGGTCGCGATTTTACGGTACAAGCGTATGCGGATTTGCGCAATATTGTAGAGGGCGATGAATGTTCGCGCTGTGGCGGCCATATAGCGTTTGCACGCGGAATCGAAGTGGGTCATGTCTTCAAGCTAGGTACACGCTACAGCGAGAAGATGGGCGCAAAGTTCCTCGATGAGAATGGCAAAGAGCAACCGATGATTATGGGATGCTATGGTATCGGCATTTCTCGTATGGTGGCTGCGTGCGTGGAGCAGAACCATGACGAAAACGGTATTATTTGGCCTTGGTCGCTGGCGCCGTACCACATCCATGTTGTGCCGGTCAATGTGAAAAATGAAGAACAAAAACAACTGGCAGAATCCATTTACGAAATGCTTGGGCGAGCGGGATATGAAGTGCTACTTGATGACCGTCCGGAGCGCGCTGGTGTAAAATTCAAAGACGCGGATCTCATCGGCTTGCCGATTCGTGTGACGGTGGGCGGCAAAGCCAGTGAGGGGATTGTGGAATGTAAGGTGCGTAAAACCGGTGAAAGCCAGGATGTGCATGTGGACGAACTTTTGGCCCATATTCAACACTTTGCTACTTCACTACAATAATAAATAAGAAGCGGACAGGGTACTCCTTTTTTGGGGTACCTGCTTACTCTTGCAGGAGGAAGGTGCTATCATGGGGAATCACTTGGCGAAGCAGGAGCGTTTTAACCTTTTGCTTCAACAATTGGCCATTCCGCCTGAATTTGTCGAGAAATATTTTGTCGGCGGCCTGATTGATAAAGTGGATGTCTACCGACAGGAAAAGCGCTGGCACTTTTTTTTTGAGCTTCCGGAACTTTTGCCGTTGAATGTATATCAGGCATTTTATGCTAAGCTAACGCAAACGTTCAGCAATATCGCCGCCGTTGATTGCGATATGCGCTACGCGCAGCCGGTTCCGTTAGCGGGTTTTGTCAAAGAATATTGGCCGCTCATCGTGGAGAAAGTAACACCTCACATCAACTCCACGGCAACCTATTTAAAGAACGCTACTTATGAGGTGGAAGATAACAAATTGAAGCTGGGCGTGCTTGACACGTTTGCGATAGAAAAAATGAAGCAGCGCAAAGTGGATGACTGGATTAACCAGACGGTAAAAAAGCTGTGCGGGGAATCGTTGGTGGTCACCTATTACGTGGCGCGAAACGAAGAAACGTATCAACAGTTCGTGGAGCAGCGGGAGGAAGAAGATAGAACCCGTGCGATGGAGGCGCTGCTTGAAAAGCAGAAAGAGAAAGAAAAAATCGAAGCGAGCAAAGAGGCTGCCGTGGCAGGGAATGAACTGCAAATCGGTTACGAAATCAAAGAAGAGCCAATCCCGATCCGTGAGATTCAAGAAGAGATGGGCCGCACGGTTATTCAGGGACTGGTGTTTGGTACGGATATTCGCGAACTGCGCAGCGGGCGCACGCTGTGTATGTTTAACATTACCGACTACACGGATTCCCTACAGGTAAAAGTTTTTGCCCGCGACAAAGAAGACGTGCCAAAGCTGATGGCGATTAAAAACGGCATCTGGGTCAAAGTACGTGGTACAATCCAAGAAGATACATTTGCACGTGAGCTTGTCATGACGGCAAAAGATATTGTCCAGGTGCAGCCGACCGCTTCCCGGATGGACAACGCCACGGAGAAGCGCGTAGAATTTCATTGTCATACCAACATGAGCGCGATGGATGGCGTTGCTTCAGCGGAACGGTTAATCAAGCAGGCAGCTGAATGGGGACACAAAGCGATTGCCATCACCGATCACGCAGTAGCGCAGGCATTTCCAGAGGCGTTTTCTGCTGCGAAGAAATACGGCATTAAAGTGATCTACGGTATGGAAGCGAACGTGGTGCCTGACTCTGCAGTGATCGTGCACCAGCCGCAGAGCAGGGAACTTGCAGACGATACGTATGTTATTTTCGACGTGGAGACGACCGGTCTTTCCGTTGTTAACAACACGATTATTGAGATTGCTGGCGTTAAAATGAAAAACGGTGAAATTATCGGCCGCTACGAATCGTTTGTCAATCCGCACGAGCCGATTCCGCTGAATATCCAGCAACTGACCAACATTACTGACGATATGGTAAAAGATGCCCCGGAACTTGATCAAGTCATTCGTGAGTTTGTCGACTTCGTCGGTGACGCGGTGCTTGTAGCGCATAATGCGAAGTTTGATATGGGTTTTTTGCAGGCAAGCTTAAAGAAGGTTGGTTTGCCTCCGATCGGGAATCCGTTCTTTGATACGCTCGAACTTGCACGATTTCTATACCCCGGCATGCGCAACCACCGGCTGAATACGCTTGCGGAAAAATTCAATGTTAGCTTAGAGAATCATCACCGCGCTGTGGATGATTCCGAAGCAACCGGTCATATCTTTTTTCATATGCTAAAAGACGTGCTGGCACAGGATATTACCAACTTGGACGATTTGAACAACCATGTTGGGCTTGATCTGCAAAATGCGCGTCCGTTCCATTGCAATATTTACGCGCTGAATGAGATAGGCAAGAAGAACCTGTATAAGCTCATTTCCTTGTCTCATACTGAATACTTGTACAAAACGCCGCGCATTCCGCGCGCGCAAATTCAAAAGCATCGAGAAGGTTTGCTGATTAGTTCAGGCTGCGAAAAAGGCGAATTTTTTGAAACGGTCTTGAATAAAAGCCAGGAAGAAGCGGAAGAAGTTGCCCGTTTCTATGACATCTTGGAAATTCAGCCGATTGAGATCAATCGCCATCTGATTGAAAAACAGTTGGTGCCGAACGAGGCGGCGCTAATGGAAGCAAACCGCAAAATCGTGGAAATTGGTGAGAAGCTTGGTATCCCGGTTATTGCGACAGGCAATGTGCACTATGTGCATCCTTACGAAAAAGATTACCGGGAGATTTTAATTCACGGCATTACCGGCTTCAGCCCGCTGAAAGAGCAGTACAAGCCGGATGCTCATTTCCGCACGACCGAAGAGATGCTGGAAGAGTTCAGGTATTTGGGCGAAGAAAAAGCGAAGGAAGTTGTTATTACGAACCCGAATATGCTGGCCGACCAGTTTGAAGAGCTGGAAATTATTCCGAAAGATTTGTACACTCCGAAAATCGAAGGAGCGGACGAAGAAATCCGCACGATGAGCTATAACAAAGCAAAAGAATTATATGGAGACCCGCTCCCGGAAATTGTGGAGAAACGGCTGGAAAAAGAATTAAACAGTATTATCACGCATGGATTTGCCGTTATTTATTTGATTTCGCACAAGCTTGTAAAAAAATCAATCGAAGACGGCTATCTTGTTGGTAGCCGGGGCTCGGTCGGTTCGTCATTTGTCGCCACTATGACGGAAATTACGGAAGTAAATCCACTGCCCCCGCATTACCGCTGTCCAGAGTGCAAGCATAGCGAATGGTTTACGAAAGGCGAGTATGGTTCCGGGTTTGACCTTCCATCTAAGGATTGTCCGAAATGCGGCACGACGATGGTAGGCGACGGCCACGATATTCCGTTCGAAACGTTCCTTGGGTTTAAAGGAGATAAAGTTCCCGATATCGACTTGAACTTCTCAGGGGAATATCAGCCGCACGCCCATAACTACACGAAAGTGTTGTTTGGCGAGGATTATGTGTATCGCGCGGGAACGATCGGTACAGTGGCTGAGAAAACGGCGTATGGCTTTGTCCGCAAATACGCAGAAGAAAAAGGAAAGAACTGGCGCAACGCTGAAATGAGTCGCCTTGCGGCCGGGTGTACAGGTGTTAAACGAACAACGGGTCAGCACCCCGGGGGGATTATCGTCGTACCGGATTACATGGAGATATATGACTTTTGCCCGATCCAGTATCCAGCGGACGATAAAAATGCGGAATGGCGTACAACCCATTACGACTTCCACTCCATCCACGATAACCTGCTCAAGCTGGATATTCTCGGTCACGACGATCCGACGGTGATTCGGATGCTGCAAGATTTGACAGGCCTTGATCCGAAAAAAATTCCAGTCTGCGATCCGAAGGTCATGAAGATTTTCAGTGGCACTGAAGTGCTAGGCGTAACGCCTGAACAAATTGAAAGCAATGTCGGAACACTTGGTATTCCGGAATTTGGAACAAAGTTTGTCCGTCAAATGCTCGAAGATACCCGTCCATCTACATTTGCGGAACTTGTGCAGATTTCCGGTCTGTCACACGGCACAGACGTATGGCTCAACAACGCCCAGGAACTTGTGCGCAATGGTACATGTGAATTAAAAGACGTGATCGGATGCCGCGATGATATTATGGTCTATCTTATGCACAAAGGGCTTGAGCCTTCGTTTGCGTTTAAAATCATGGAGTCCGTAAGGAAAGGGAAAGGTCTTACGCCGGAGATGGAAGAAGAAATGAAGAAACACAACGTGCCGGATTGGTACATCTGGTCATGCAAGCAGATTAAGTACATGTTCCCGAAAGCGCACGCGACAGCGTATGTACTGATGGCGGTGCGGATTGCGTACTTTAAAGTGTATTATCCGATTCATTTCTATGCGACGTATTTTACCGTACGTGCAGACGACTTTGATATTGAGCTTGCAGTGCAGGGTTCCGCTGCGATTCGTGCACGTATGAAAGAAATTGCTGAAAAAGGCAATGACGCGCAACCGAAGGAAAAATCGCTGTACACGGTGCTTGAGATGTGTCTGGAGATGTGTGAGCGCGGTTTCAGCTTTAAAAATGTTGATCTGTACCGCTCGGACGCCACTAGGTTTATTATTGACGGCAATAGTCTGATTCCGCCGTTTAACGCGCTGGCAGGCGTGGGTACAAGCGCCGCGATTAACATTGTTAAAGCACGCGAGGAAGGCGAATTTCTGTCGATTGAAGACTTGCAGCAACGCGCACGTTGCTCGCGTTCCGTTATCGAATTGCTACAGCAACAGGGATGCCTTGACAGTTTGCCGGAAACGAACCAGTTGTCCCTATTCTAAAGAACGGCAACGCTCCTTGTTGGCACGTTATAGATGGCACCTGTTGCCTGAACGCGGTAATTATGCTATAATGCGTTTTGGTAATACTAAGTATACGTATCTAATGACGCGAAGAGTGGGGAAACCCACTCTTTCCTTTTAGCCAAATAAGCGTTCTAGCTATTTGCTGCACGATTCTATCGAACTTTGCTTAGGGGGTTTATGTTCTTGAGCCAACACGTAATCGCCGTGACAGAAGAACTTGTCACACCGATTCTTGAAGAAGAAAACTTGGAACTTGTCGAAATTGAGTACACAAAAGAAGGCGCTAACTGGTTTCTTCGCGTCTATATCGACAAAGAAGGAGGTGTGGATATCGAGGACTGCGGACGAGTCAGCGAAAAGTTAAGCAAGAAGCTGGATGAAGCGGATCCGATTCCAGGAGCTTATTTTCTCGAAGTTTCTTCTCCTGGAGCTGAGCGCCCGTTGAAAAAAGAAAAAGACTTTGAACGTGCCGTGGGCAGGCATGTGCATGTTACCACATACGAACCGATTAACGGAGCTAAAGTGTTCGAAGGCGAGCTCATATCTTACGATGGAAAACAATTGGAGATTAAAGAAGGGAAAACAAGCGTGGTCATTCCACGGGAAAAAGTGGCCAGTGCCCGGCTTGCCATTGTGTTTTAATGTTTGAAAGGAGGATAAGGGATAACGATGAATGCCGAATTCATTGAAGCTTTAAACGAGATAGAAAGAGAAAAAGGAATTAGCAAAGAGGTGCTAATTGAAGCGATTGAAGCGGCGCTGGTCTCCGGTTATAAACGCAATTTTAACTCCGCGCAAAACGTGCGTGTTGATATTAACCGCGAGCTGGGGAACGTCCGAGTTTTTGCCCGCAAAACAGTGGTAGAAGAAGTAACAGACCCTCGTTCGCAAATTTCACTCGAAGAAGCCCAAGAAATCGATCCTAACTACATGGTTGACGACATTATTGATATGGAAGTTACGCCGCGTGATTTCGGCCGCATTGCCGCACAGACGGCCAAGCAGGTTGTAACGCAGCGCATTCGTGAGGCTGAGCGTGGCATTATTTATAACGAGTTTGTCGATCGTGAGCAAGATATTATAACAGGTATTGTCCAACGCCAGGATCATCGTTTTTATTATATTGATCTTGGCAAAGTAGAAGCGCTTATGCCGCTCAATGAAAAAATGCCGAACGAGACATTTAAGCAGGGAGATCGCGTTAAAGCATTTATTACGAAGGTTGAAAAGACGACGAAGGGGCCACAGATCTTTGTGTCTCGCACGCACCCGGGTTTGCTCAAGCGTCTATTTGAATTGGAAGTGCCGGAGATTTTTGATGGTGTAGTAGAGATTAAATCGGTAGCGCGCGAAGCAGGCGATCGCTCCAAAATTGCAGTATATTCATCCGATCCAAATGTGGATCCGGTTGGCGCTTGTGTTGGACCTAAGGGAATGCGCGTGCAGACGATTGTCCAGGAGCTAAAGGGCGAAAAGATCGATATCATGAAATGGTCAGAAGACCCCGCAGAGTATGTAGCCAATGCTCTTAGCCCGTCCAAAGTCATGCACGTAACGGTATACGAAGCGGAAAAAATGACGCGCGTCATTGTACCTGACTATCAGCTATCTCTCGCCATCGGCAAGCGTGGACAGAACGCGCGTTTAGCTGCTAAGCTGACCGGTTGGAAGATTGACATTAAGAGCGAGAGCCAGGCCGCAGAGGAAGGTTTTGTCTACAGTGAGCCGGTGTCCGTCGTATCCAAAGACAAAGCCGATGAGTCGAAAGACGAATGGATGCAGAACGAGGCGTACGAACAGGAGAACGAAGAGGAAAACAAGCCGGTGGAAGAAGCACCTGCTTCAAATGCCGGGGATGAAAGGGAGTAGATTTTCGTGAAAACGAGAAAAACTCCACAAAGAAAATGCATCGCCACCCAGGAGATGTTCGATAAGCGCGATTTGCTGCGCATCGTGCGGACGCCGGAGGGTGAAATCAAAATTGATCCAACTGGCAAAGCCTCCGGGCGTGGCGCGTATGTTTCCCGTTCTTGGGAAGCTTTTGAAATTGTGAAGAAGAAGAAGCTTCTCAATCGCGCCTTGAAGGCAGAAGTGACGGATGAAATGTATGAGGAGCTAGAACGCGAATTTGCGAGGCTTGTGCGCAAATGAACAAAGTGGAGCAAATGCTCGGCCTCGCGCAGCGGGCCCGCAAGATTATTACGGGTGAAGAATTCGTCATCAAAGCGATCCGCCAGGGACAGGTGCGCTTGGTCATCTTGGCGGAAGACGCATCCCCGAACACTCGCAAAAAGGTAATGGATAAGTGCAGCAGTTACCATGTCCCCTGCGAGACGTACGGCGACCGCTGTACGCTCGGCGCTGCGCTTGGGAAGGAGCAACGAGTCGTCATCGGCGTAACTGACGTCGGCTTTGCAGCAAGATTGACACAGTTGATTCACCAATAACTGTCGGGGGTGGATACATGAGTAAGCTAAGAGTGTATGAGTATGCTAAGCAGCTTGACATTAGTAGCAAGCAGCTAATTAATTTGCTTCATAAACTTGACATATCGGTTAATAACCATATGAGCACGCTGGAAGACAGCATAGTGCAAAAGGTAAAACAACATTTAAAACAAGTTAAAGAACGCGCAGACAGTCAACAACAAAAGCGCGATACGGAAAAGAGTGGTAAGATGGAGAAAAATCAAGAACAGGCAAAACGGAATGTAAAAAATGAAGGTAAAGGAAACGGAAGTCAAGGAAACAAAGGAAATGGAAAAAGTAAGCAGGGTAACAAGCCGAAAGTGGGGGCAAAACCGCCGCGTGAAGATCGTCACCATTTGAGTCGCGGTAAAACAATGCAGAAGTCAAACGCCCGCCCGAAACGTTTCGACGATAACAAAAAATCGGCTGAATCGAATAAAGCGCTTAAACGTCCAAGTAAATCACAACAACCAAAGCCGGAGGTGAAGGTGGATAAAATCACTGTATCCGGTTCGATGACGGTAGCGGAGCTGGCCAAAAAAATTAAAAAATCACCTTCCGAAATTATTAAAAAATTGTTTGGACTTGGCGTAATGGCTACGATTAACCAAGAACTTGATCTGGATACCATCCATTTGATTGCCTCCGATTATGACATTGAAGTTGAGGAAAAAATCGAAGTGGACTATAGTGATTTTGAAAATATCGAAGAAGTGGATGATCCGGAAAGCTTAGAAGAACGTCCGCCGGTTGTTACGATTATGGGGCACGTTGACCATGGAAAAACGACGTTGCTTGATGCCATCCGCGAGACAAACGTAACATCGACGGAAGCCGGCGGTATTACGCAGCATATCGGTGCATACCAGGTTGTAAAACACGGCAAGAAAATTACATTCCTTGATACGCCAGGACACGCTGCGTTCACAACGATGCGCGCGCGCGGCGCACAGGTTACAGACATCGCCATTATTGTGGTGGCGGCCGATGACGGTGTTATGCCACAGACAGTAGAAGCCATTAGCCATGCGAAGGCGGCCAACGTGCCAATTATTGTGGCGGTAAATAAAATGGATAAACCGACCGCCAACCCTGACCGAGTAAAACAGGAATTGATGGAACATGGGCTTGTGCCGGAAGATTGGGGCGGTGACACAATTTTTGTGCACGTTTCGGCCCTTAAGCGCGAAGGATTGGACGACATTTTGGAAATGATTTTGCTTGTAGCGGAAGTGCAAGAGTTGAAAGCCAACCCGAATAAGCGCGCGCGCGGCACGGTTATCGAGGCCGAGCTTGATCGAGGAAAAGGTCCGGTAGCGACCGTTCTTGTGCAATCCGGTACGCTGAGAGTCGGAGATCCGATCGTTGTTGGTACGGCGTATGGACGCGTTCGTGCGATGATGAACGACAAAGGCCGCCGTATCAAAGAAGCTCCGCCGTCCACCCCAGTGGAGATTACCGGGTTGAATGACGTGCCGCAGGCTGGTGACCAGTTCATGGTATTCGAGGACGAAAAAATGGCGCGCCAAATTGGTGAACGCCGGGCAGCGACCCGCCGTGAAAAGGAACTGCGCGCCTCCGCACGCGTATCGCTTGACGATTTGTTCAATCAAATCAAAGAAGGCGATATGAAGGAAATTAACGTCATTATCAAAGCGGACGTGCAAGGTTCGGTAGAAGCGTTGCGCGGCTCGCTTGAAAGAATCGATATTGAGGGCGTGCGCGTAAAAATTATTCACACAGGCGTCGGGGCAATTACGGAATCTGACGTAATTTTGGCTTCTGCATCCAACGCGATTATCATCGGCTTCAACGTGCGTCCGGAACCGAACGCGCGTGCGACCGCGGAAGCGGAAAAAGTCGATATTCGTCTCCATCGCATCATTTACAAGGTCATCGAAGAAATCGAAGCGGCTATGAAAGGTATGCTTGAACCGGTATACGAAGAGAAGGTGATCGGTCAGGCCGAGGTGCGCCAGACATTTAAAGTATCCCGCGTCGGAACGATCGCAGGTTGCTATGTAACGGACGGCAAAATTCAGCGCGACGCCGGCATTCGTGTGATTCGTGATGGTATTGTGATTTATGAAGGAAAAATCGACACGCTCAAGCGTTTTAAAGACGATGCGCGCGAAGTGGCACAGGGTTACGAGTGCGGTGTGACGATTGAAAAATTCAATGACATCAAAGAAGGGGACATCCTCGAAGTGTTCGTCATGGAGGAAGTCGCCCAATAACCTTGGCTGCGCAAGCACAGATAGAACGAGGTGAATATGATGGGCAACATTCGTACGAATCGTGTAGGCGAACAAATTAAAAAAGAATTAAGCCAAATTTTACAACAGGAAATAAAAGATCCGCGCATCGGATTCGTTACTATAACCGGCGTGGAAGTATCTGGCGACTTATCGATTGCCAAAGTGTTTATCAGTGTGCTCGGCGGAGATGAACAGAAGGTAGATACGATGCGAGCTCTTGAAAAAGCGAAAGGATTTATGCGCTCTGAAATTGGGCGCCGCATTACTCTCCGGCATACGCCCGATTTGGTGTTCAAGTTCGATGAATCCGTTGAGTACGGCAGTCGAATTGAGTCGCTGCTGAACCAAATTAATCAGGGAAAAGGGGAAGACAGACAATGAGTTCCTATCAGGCATCCCTGGAAGCGGCTGTACGTTTTATTCATCGGCATCAGCATTTTCTCGTTGTAAATCACGTAAATCCTGATGGGGATGCCACCGGCTCCCTGCTTGCGATGGGCTGGCTTTTGCGCCAGCTCGGCAAGCGGGTGACGCTTGTGAATGAAGGAGAAACTCCTGCCAAATTTAGTTTTTTGCCTGGGGCGGATGCGATTGTGAACATGTCCACCCGGACAGAGCACGATACATACGATGCCGTTATTACATGCGATTGTGCTGATTTCGCCCGCATCGGGGAAGTGGCGGCATGGTTCGCTCCGAAATGCGAATTGCTTAACATTGACCACCATCCCACAAATGATTTATTTGGAGATGTAAATCTGGTGCGTATAGACGCGGCCGCAACGGCGGAGGTCATCTTTGATCTGGTGAAATTTATGGAGCTTACCATTAACGCTGAATTGGCAACTTGCCTGTATACCGGTCTGTTGACGGACACCGGCGGGTTTCGCTATTCCAATACGACGCCGCGCGTGATGGAAGCTGCGTCCGAATTATTGAAGCACGGGGTAGAACCTGCGCGCATCGCAGAGCAGGTGCTTGAGACCATTACAAAGGCGCATGTCGAGCTATTGCGTCGTGCTTTGCAAACGCTGGAACTAATGGACGGCGACCGCGCCGCTTACCTAACCGTTACGCTCGCTGATATGGCGAAGACAGGCGCGGGCAATGATGATACGGAAGGGCTTGTTACTTATGCTCGTAACATCGAAGGTGTGGAAGTAGGCGTACTGTATAAAGAAGTTGCGGGCGGCAAAGTGAAAGTCAGCTTTCGTTCGCGCAGTGAAGTCGATGTCGCGGCGATCGCCAAATCACTGGGCGGTGGCGGGCACATTCGTGCTGCCGGCTGCACGGTGGAAGGGACACTTGCGGAGGTTAAAGCAGTCGTTTCACAAAAAGTAAGCGCGGTGTTGCGAAAATGTGGTGAGCGGGCATGAGCATACTTTCAGGCATCCTTCCTTTATACAAGCCAGCTGGAATGACGTCGCACGACTGCGTAATGAAAGTGCGGAGAATTACGCGCATGAAAAGAGTGGGCCACACCGGTACGCTGGATCCAGGTGTCACCGGAGTGCTTCCCATTTGCATCGGCCCGGCGACCAAAGTTGCAGATTATCTGCATGAGGTGCCGAAAGTGTATCGGGCGACGATGAAGATAGGAACGGCGACCGATACGCAGGACGCTAGCGGAGTGGTCGTTGAGCGTAAAAGCGTCGAGCCACCGTTAACCGAAGCGCAAGTTCGCGCCGTACTCGCCCGCTTTATTGGCGAATTCGAACAGGTGCCACCAATGTATTCAGCGGTAAAAGTGGGCGGCAAGCGATTGCATGAATGGGCGCGGCAGGGCAAAACGGTAGAAAGGAAACCGCGCCGCGTCACCGTTTATGAGATGACAATCGAAAACATGGCGCTTGAGCGCGAACAACCTGAGGTTACGTTCACCGTGACATGCTCCAAAGGAACGTATATTCGAACGCTGTGCGTCGATATTGGTGCTGCGCTTGGGTTTCCGGCCCATATGACTCGTTTGCAGCGCATTAAAAGCGGGCCCTTTACTTTGGACGAGTGCGTAACGCTAGAACAAGTGGAACAGGCTCAGGCCGAGGGGAGGCTTGCGGAACTGCTGTATTCACTTGATCAAGGGCTGACGCAGTATCCGGCAGTGACAGTCCCCGCAGGCCGTGTCAAGGCGATCCTCAACGGACTAAATCAGCGTCACTTGAAGGGCGGTAACTGGCAAATCGGGGACAGGCTTCGCTTATACAGCCCGGATGGAGCTTTTCTTGCGCTACACGAAGTGATAGATATAGATAGAGAAAAAGGTGTCGAATCCAAACCTGTCAGAGTGTTTCCGGAGGGGGAGGCATAAATGGAAATTCAACGTTTGCATTATCCGCTGCCGCCTGATTTTCAGGGCGAGGTGTGCGTACTGGCTATGGGGTACTTCGACGGTGTGCATGTTGGACATCGCCGCGTTATTCAAAAAGCGATTGATATAGCGAAATCGCTCGGCGTAAAGTCGGCGGTTATGACATTTGATCCACACCCGCGCGAAGTGCTTGGTCAAAGCGGGTATACCCAGTACTTAACGCCTATCGATGAAAAGCTTGAACAGATGAAGAAAATGGGGGTAGATATTGCTTACGTTGTTTATTTCGACATTTCGTTCGCCGCCATTTATCCGGAGGACTTCATTGACGAGTTTTTGGTGCAGCTTTGTCCTAAACATGTAGTGGTCGGATTTGATTATACGTTCGGACATAGGGGGAAAGGTACGGCCATTACGCTCAAAGAACACGCGAACGGCCGCTACGGCGTTGAGGTGATTGCACCGGTAAACCGGTTCGGCGAAAAAATTAGCAGCACGTTGATTCGTGAATATTTGTACAGTGGAAAAATTGTTGAAGCGACACAATTCCTTGGTCGTCCATACCGGGTGCGCGGCACTGTTGTGCACGGGGAAAAACGTGGGCGAACCATCGGATTTCCGACAGCCAATATCCAGCTGTCTGCTCCATACATCGTTCCGCGGAACGGTGTGTACGGTGTGCGTGTCGAACTGGAAGATAAAACGTATTATGGTGTCATGAACGTGGGAATTAAGCCCACGTTTGAAAACGAGCGGAAAGAAAAGTCGCTGGAAGTGCATCTGTTTGATTTTGCGGGTGATATCTACGGCAAAGCGATAGAAGTAGAGTTTTGGTTTTTTATTCGCGAAGAACAGAAGTTTTCCAGTGTCGACGCGCTGGTTGTGCAGATTCACGAAGATGTCGAAACGGTGAAAAAACAGTTTGCGAAATATTCAATTGTGTAGGGACAGGGGTTTACTCTATCTTGTGCGTATGATATAATATGTTTCGTTAAGTTAATAACCATGGCTTGGAAGATCGACTCACCGACGGTTTTCTAGGGCATTGGGGATTTTTATGAGGAGGTGAACAGGATGGCACTGACGCAAGAACGGAAGCAACAGCTGATTCAGGAATTCCGTACTCATGAATCTGATACAGGATCTCCAGAAGTACAAATCGCTATCCTTACTGAGAAAATTAACTACCTGAACGAGCATTTGCGCGTGCACAAGAAAGACCACCATTCTCGTCGTGGTCTTCTGAAGATGGTAGGTCAACGCCGCAACTTGCTTGCTTATCTGAAAGATAAGGACATTGCTCGTTACCGTGAGTTAATTGACAAATTAGGCTTGCGCCGATAAGCAAAAGCGGGGTTTCCCCGCTTTTTTCATGCCTGAAAATTTTGGATATGTTTGGATACATTTTTTCCTTATTATTTCTATTCAGTGCAGGAGATACTAAAAAAATGACGAAATGATACTTTTTGTTGAGCAAGAGAGGAGGCATTTATAGGTTTATGGATATGGATGTGAAAATATACGAGTTTGACCTTGCGGGACGAAAAATGTCGATCGAATACGGCAAACTCGCTAAGCAGGCCAACGCAGCGGTGCTCGTCCGCTATGGCGATTCTGCGGTACTGAGTACGGTAACGGCATCCAAAAAGCCGTCTCAACTCGATTTTTTCCCGCTTACAGTAAACTATGAAGAGCGGTTATATGCCGTTGGAAAAATCCCGGGCGGTTTCATTAAGCGTGAGGGACGTCCAAGCGAAAAAGCAACGTTGGCGAGCCGTCTGATTGACCGTCCGATCCGTCCGCTATTCCCGGAAGGTTTTCGCAATGAAGTGCAGGTTGTCAATACGGTGCTATCCGTAGATCAGGATTGCTCAACAGAAATTGCCGCCATGATTGGAACGTCCGCCGCGCTTTCCATTTCTGACATTCCGTTTCATGGACCGATCGGCGGCGTTATTGTAGGCCGTGTAAATGGCGAGTTCTTCATCAATCCGACCGTCGAACAGATGGAAAAAAGCGATTTACACCTAACTGTAGCCGGTACGTATGACGCAATCAACATGGTGGAAGCAGGCGCTAACGAAGTGCCGGAAGAAACGATGTTAGAAGCGATCATGTATGGCCATGAAGAAATTCGCAAAATCGTAAAAGAAATTGAGAAAATGGTTGCCGAAGTCGGTAAAGAAAAAATGGAAGTGGAACTGCATTCCATCGATCCGGAGATGGAGGCAGCCGTTAAAGAATATGCGGAAGCCCGACTGCTTGAAGCGGTACGGATTGAGGAAAAGCAGGCGCGCTACGACGCGATTGAGGCGATTAATGAAGAAACGCTCACGCATTTCGCGGAAATCTATCCGGAACAGGAAGCGATGTTGCTAGAAATTTTGCATGACATTGTGAAAAAAGAAGTGCGCCGTCTTATTACGCATGAAAAAGTTCGTCCAGATGGTCGTGCGCTGGATGAAATCCGGCCGATTTCCTGCGAGGTCGACCTGTTGCCGCGCACGCACGGTTCCGGTCTGTTCACGCGCGGACAAACCCAGGTGCTTAGCGTATGTACGCTTGGGGCGCTTGGTGATGTGCAAATTCTCGATGGCCTCGGCCTTGAAGAATCGAAGCGGTTTATGCACCACTATAATTTCCCACCTTATAGCGTAGGAGAAGCCCGTCCATTGCGCGCGCCGGGACGCCGTGAAATCGGGCATGGTGCGTTGGGTGAACGCGCGCTGGAGCCGGTTATTCCAAGCGAAGATGTGTTCCCTTATACGATTCGCCTTGTGTCCGAAGTGCTTGAATCGAACGGTTCTACTTCCCAGGCAAGTATTTGTGCAAGCACACTGGCGTTGATGCAGGCCGGGGTGCCGATTAAAGCTCCGGTAGCCGGTATCGCGATGGGGCTTGTAAAAGATGGCGAGCATATCAGCGTTTTGACGGATATCCAAGGGATGGAAGATCATCTGGGCGATATGGACTTCAAAGTGGCAGGCACACGTAAAGGTGTTACCGCGCTACAGATGGACATTAAGATTGAAGGAATTAACCGTCAAATTCTCGAGCAGGCGCTCAAGCAGGCACGCGAAGGCCGGTTGTTTATTCTCGACAAAATGGAAGAGGCGATCAAGGAGCCGCGCAAAGGGCTGTCACCGTATGCGCCCAAAATTACGACTCTGCGTATCAATCCGGACAAAATCCGTGATGTTATCGGGCCAAGCGGCCGTGTCATCAACAAGATTATCGAAGAAACTGGCGTGAAAATCGACATTGAACAGGATGGCCGCGTTTATATTGCTTCCGTGGATTCGGAAATGAACGAAAAGGCGAAGCGCATCATCGAAGATATTGTGCGTGAAGTTGAAGTCGGACAAGTATATAATGGCACCGTGAAGCGCATCGAGAAATTCGGCGCGTTTGTGGAGCTATTCTCCGGCAAAGAGGGGCTTGTTCACATTTCCCAGCTTGCGGAAGAGCGCGTAGGCAAAGTAGAAGATGTCGTAGCCATTGGGGATAAACTAATGGTAAAAGTTACGGAGATCGATAATCAAGGCCGTATTAATCTTTCGCATAAAGCGGTATTAAAAGAACAAAAGCAAAAAGAACGAGCGGCCGCTCAGGTTAACAATAAACAGTAAGCCAGAAAATAGCGACGTGTGACTCTGAGTCAGTCGCTATTTAATTTTTTATATTCTATCAAATAGGACAGAAAAAAGCATATTTGTTGCTAGCTATAGTCATTTTTCTGCTTTGTCCGCATACGATGGTACAAACCTATTGGTGTGCGGGAGTGGTGGATATCATGAAAAGATTGCTTGCGGTGCTTTGTTTTACTTTTCTTTTATATAGTGTTATGACTTCGGAACCCGTAAATTCCTATATTGCATCACGCAAAAAGGATCAGGAGACGCTTCAGACCCAAATGGTGCAATGGGAGGCAAAGATAAAGGAGCTTGCGAGAACGAAAAATGTCCCTCCGGTGGACGCGCGCATTGATCCGATTTGGAAAGGGATTCCCGGCTATAACGGATTGGTTATTGACGAAGAAGCGAGCATAAAGCGGATGCTTCATGCTGGCAAATGGGACGAGTCACTTATTGTTTACCGCGAAGTTGAGCCGTCCGTCCAGATTGACCAACTGTCTCCGGCTCCTATCTATCGTGGAAATCCGGCCAAGCCAATGGTTTCAATTATGATTAACGTTGCTTGGGGGAATGAATACTTGGATTCTATTTTAAAGACGCTTGAGAAAGAAAATGTAAAAGCAACGTTTTTCTTGGACGGCAGTTGGACGAAAAAATATCCGGACGAAGCGAAAAAAATTGTCCAATCAGGCCATGAAATTGGCAGTCATGCGTATTCGCATCCGAATATGAGCAAGCTTTCTTTAACAAGGATCGAACAGGAAATCACAAAAACAAACGCGGTAATTACAGAAGCGACAGGGATTACACCGACGTTATTCGCACCTCCTTCTGGAGATTTTGACCAACGGGTCGTTAATATGGCCGCGCGTTATCATTTGAAGACAATTCTTTGGACGGCGGATACAGTGGATTGGCGTAAACCATCTCCAGAAATATGGTTCCGTACAGTTGTCCCAAAAATCAATAATGGCGCTCTCATTCTGATGCATCCAACGTCTCCGACCGCCGAAGCACTTCCACGGCTCATTCAGTATATAAAAGAAAAGAAATTGGCGCTCGGCACGGTAAGCGAAACCCTATCTACCAGGCGCGTTCCCCCTATTGAGTGAAAAACATAAGTTTGCTATAGTAAGAAAATATGTGACATTCTTGTCATCTGGAGGAGGAAGGCGTAGTGATAGAAAAATACACGCTAGAAAACGGCGTGCGCGTCATTATCGAAAAAATTCCAACGGTTCGCTCTGTAGCCCTTGGTGTTTGGATCGGAACAGGGTCGAAATTTGAAAGCATAGAATGGAACGGAATTTCTCATTTTATTGAACATATGCTTTTCAAAGGCACAGCAACGCGGTCGGCCAAACAAATCGCCGAAGCATTTGACCAAATTGGCGGACACGTGAATGCCTTTACTTCCAAAGAGTATACATGCTATTATGCGCGGGTGCTTGATGAGCATGCGGCGGTCGCGCTTGATATTTTGGCCGATATGTATTTTAATTCGGTATTTGATGAGCAGGAATTACAAAAGGAAAAAAATGTGGTAATTGAAGAAATCCGCATGTATGATGATACACCTGACGATTTAGTACACGATATCGTGGCTAAGGCGTGTTATGAGACCCACCCGCTCGGTTACAGTATTCTTGGCACGGAGGAAGTGCTGAATCGTCTTACTCGCAATGATATCCACCGTTACATAGAGGCGCGTTATACGCCGGAGCAAACAGTGATTGCGGTAGCAGGCAATGTATCGGATAAGCTGCTTAGCGAAATTTCTCGCTATTTCTCCGGATACAAGCGCGTTACTAAAGAACTAACACCGGATGTAAAACCGGATTTTACAGCTGGCGCGATTTGCAAGCAGAAAGATACGGAACAAGCGCATCTTTGTCTTTCATTTCCCGGATATGAGGTGGGACACAAGGACATTTATTCGTTAATTTTGATGAATAACGTGCTCGGCGGTAGTATGAGTTCGCGTCTGTTCCAGGAAGTACGTGAAGAACGCGGGTTGGCCTACTCCGTATATTCTTACCATTCCGCATTTAAAAATGCAGGTACATTTACGCTGTATACCGGAACGGCGACCAAGCAGCTTGAAGAAGTATATAACGTAATGATACATACGGTCGCCGAATTGCGTGACAAGGGGATTACGGCCGAAGAACTGAAGAAAGGGAAAGAGCAGTTGAAAGGCAGCTTGATGCTGAGCTTGGAGAGCACCAACAGCCGCATGAGTCGTCTCGGCAAAAATGAGCTTTTACTTAAGCGTCATATAGAGCTGGACGAAATGATTCAGCGTGTGGAAAATGTTACACTAGAGAATGTGAAAAAAGTAGCGGAAGATATCTTTTCACAGCCGATGGCAATGGCGCTTGTTAGTCCGCTTGAAGCAATTCCAGATTATATGAGGAGCGATATCTTTGTACGATGCTAATGTAGATGTAACGGTAAAGATCACGGTTTTTCCTGGTAACGAAGACATTGGTTTGCCTGAGAAAATGACGGAGCTTGCGAGCGGCTTTGACCTTAAAGCCGCGGTAGACGCTCCCGTAACGCTTCAGCCCGGTGAGCGCGCGCTGATTCCGACCGGTTTTGCGATGGCGATGCCAGCGAACTTGGAAGCACAGGTGCGTCCGCGCAGCGGATTGGCATACAAAAAAGGAATTACCACACTGAATTCGCCCGGTACCATTGATGCGGATTACCGGGGAGAGGTCGGCGTTATTTTAATTAACCACGGATCGGAGCCGTTTGTGATTGAGCGGGGAGACCGCATCGCCCAGCTTGTATTTCAGTGGGTGCCGCGCGTGCATCTGAAGCAAGTGGACAGGCTTGAAGAAACAGAGCGCGGTAGCGGAGGCTTTGGACATACAGGAGTGTAAAGAAAGAGGGAGATGTTTTTCTTCCTCTTTTTTTAATTGTGGAAAAGACGAATGTCCTCCCCTTGTTTTATCTATTTATATTGTATAAAAGCAAATTCAGCATGCGGGGAGGCGGTTCAATGCGGTACAGCGAACTTGGCGGAAAAGAAATTATTGATTTGGATAATGGTGAGCGAATGGGGGTAGTGGGGCAATCCGATCTGGTTATTGATCCAGATACGGGCAAAATCGAGTCCATTATTATTCCGGCAAGCGGTTTACTTGGATTTGGCAAGAAAAAAGAAGAGATGATGATTCCGTGGAAAGCCATCCGTAAAATCGGAAGCGAAATGATTATTATCGAAATGAAGCCGGGAACGTTGATAAAAGAATAGTGGAAAGGATGGGTGGGCATTTGTCACCACACCGGGCACCTACGAATACGATGAGGGTAGAAATGCAACGAATTTCGGGAAACCATGGCTGCGGCGGTCGTTTTGTGCTTTATCTTGGCGCAGGTTTGCAGTAAAATGGTTTGAAAGGGGTTATCTTATGCTGACAGGAATTCATGCTGCCTTCATCGGGGGCGATGCCCGCCAGCTTGAAGTCATCAAGAAATTTATCGAATTGGATGCCGCGGTAACCCTCATCGGCTTTGATAATTGGGAGAGCAACTTCACTGGAGCGGTGAAGCGTCCGCTTTCTGCTGATGTCTTGCGCGATGTGGATGCTTTGATTCTACCGATTGTAGGGTCGGACGATAAGGGGTATGTTGAAAGTATTTTTTGTTCTAAACCCCTGCAATTAACGGAAGAGCTTTTGACGGTGCTTCCTTCCCGCTGCTGCATTTATACGGGGATGGCCCGCAGCTTTCTGAGAAACATGGCTGCGCTTCACAATCTCAGTTTGCAGGAATTTCTGAACCGTGATGATGTGGCGATTTATAATTCCATTCCCACAGTGGAAGGCGCGCTTATGATGGCAATCCAAAATACTGATTTTACTATTCATAACTCTATCAGTCTGGTTCTCGGATTGGGCCGGGTTGGTTTATCCATGGCGCGCGTTTTGCACGCGCTTGGTGCTCACGTGCGCGTGGGTGCCCGCAAGTCGGCAGATTTGGCCCGTATCTTCGAGATGGGATTGACCCCATTCCATATCGATGAACTAAGCCAACATGTTGATGACGCGGACTTGATTTTTAATACGATCCCCCACCTTGTCATTACAGCAAAGGTGATTGCCAATATGCAACACCACGCTTTAATTATTGATTTGGCCTCCAAACCGGGCGGCACCGATTTCCGGTATGCGGAGAAGAGGGGGATTAAAGCGATCCTTGCTCCTGGTTTACCTGGAATCGTTGCTCCGAAAACAGCGGGACAGATTACTGCCAATATACTGTCACGTCTCGTTTTTGAACAAATGGTAAACGGGAGGAATCAAAATGGATCTCAAGGGTAAAACGATCGGCTTCGGGCTGACAGGTTCGCATTGCACATTTGCAGAAGTAATGCCAGAGATTCAAAGGTTGGTAGATGCAGGCGCGAACATTATTCCTGTTATTAGCCATACGGTGGCTACGACGGATACCCGTTTTGGCAATTCTAGCGATTGGCAGGCGCAATTGCGCGCGATTACCGGAAATGAAATTATCTCGACGATTGTGGACGCGGAGCCGTTCGGACCGTCGAAAAAGTTGGACCTTATGATCATTGCCCCTTGCACGGGCACGTCCATCAGCAAACTTGCCAATGCAATGACGGACAGCGCAGTAATGATGGCGACAAAAGCAACGCTTCGCAACTTGCGGCCGGTCGTCATCGCGATATCGACGAACGACGGACTCGGTCTGAATGCGGCGAATATTGCAAAACTTGTTGCAACCAAGAATATTTACATGGTGCCGTACGGCCAGGATGCGCCGGACAAAAAGCCGAATTCTCTTGTCGCCCGCATGGAACTGCTTAAGGAGACGTGCGAAGCGGCGCTCGAAGGAAGACAGCTTCAACCGATGTTGGTGGAGAAATACCGCTATATGCAATAGTAATTTTTGCTATTTTCATCTATAAAAATATTATGTAGGCTGTGCAATATGTTCAGTAAAATGCGAAGGAGTGGGGAAGATGGAGAAAAAGAATGGATATCATGTTGCAGTTGTAGGTGCTACTGGCGCAGTAGGAGAACAGATGCTGAAGATGCTGGAGGAGAGGCAATTCCCACTTACGTCTTTGAAGGTACTGGCTTCCGCCCGTTCGGCTGGTAAGACAGTTAAGTTCAAAGGAGAAGATATCGTTATTGAGGAAGCGACTCCGGACGCATTTGAAGGCGTACAAATCGCCCTGTTTAGCGCAGGCGGCAGCGTAAGCAAGGCGCTCGCCCCGGAAGCGGCAAAGCGTGGCGCGATTTGCATCGACAATACAAGCGCGTTCCGCATGGACCCGAATGTGCCGCTTGTTGTACCGGAAGTAAACGCGGATGCGCTCAAGGAGCATCATGGTATTATCGCTAACCCGAATTGCTCAACAATTCAGATGGTGGTTGCTCTGGAGCCGTTGCGTCAACAATACGGAATTGAGCGTATTATTGTGTCTACTTATCAGGCGGTATCCGGTGCAGGGGCCAAGGCGATTCAGGAACTGTGCAACCAAACGGAAGCGATTATTCGCGGCGAAGAAGTGAAAAAAGAAGTATTGCCGGTCGGATCACTGCCGAAAAAGCATCAAATCGCCTTTAATGCCATTCCGCAAATTGATGTGTTCTTGGATAATGGCTTTACGAATGAAGAGATGAAAATGGTGCGCGAAACGAAGAAAATTTTTTCTGATGACTCGATCGCGGTCGCTGCGACATGCGTACGTATTCCGGTTATCAAAGGTCATTCGGAGTCCGTATATGTAGAGCTTAAAAACGATTATGACCTGGCGGAAGTACGCTCACTCCTTGCGAACGCGCCAGGCATTGTTGTTCAGGATAATCCCGAAGAACAGGTATATCCGATGGCGATCGATGCGGCTGATAAAGTCGAAACGTTCGTCGGTCGCCTGCGCCGCGATCTTGACAATCCGCGGGGCTTGCATATGTGGATTGTTTCCGATAACCTGTTAAAGGGTGCGGCATGGAACGCAGTGCAAATCGCCGAGGAACTTGTGAAACGGAACTTAATTAAGGAGCAATGAGAGCAGCATGAGAATAATTGTCCAGAAATTCGGGGGTTCGTCTTTGACGACCGCCGAAAAAAGAGAGCGTGCGATTTACCACATTCTTAAAGCGCTGGAAACAGGGTACAGAGTATGCGTCGTTGTATCTGCTATGGGGCGAAAAGGCGATCCGTACGCGACCGATACTTTACTTGATTTGATTAAAGAAAATGGGAACACTCTCGGTAAGCGGGAGCTTGATATGCTGATGGCGTGCGGCGAGGTCATTTCGGCCGCGACGATGGCCAGTATGCTAAACGCCAAGGGGCTTGATACGATTGTACTTACAGGCGGCCAGGCCGGCATTTTGACAAATGATGACTATACAAATGCCCAGATCTTAACGATTAATCCGCAGCGCATTCAGCGTGAACTGGAACAGGGCAAAGTGGTTATCGTAACCGGCTTTCAAGGCCGGACGACCGAATGGGATACAACAACGCTTGGTCGCGGTGGCAGCGATACGTCAGCTACAGCGCTGGGTGTCGCCTTGAAAGCGGAGATGGTCGATATTTTTACAGACGTGAACGGTATTATGACGGCGGACCCGCGGATTGTAGAGGAAGCTCGCTCGCTGTCTACCATTACGTACACGGAAATTTGCAACATGGCGTACCAAGGAGCAAAAGTGCTTCACCCGCGCGCGGTGGAAATCGCGATGCAGACAAATACGCCGATTCGTGTTCGTTCGACGTTTTCAGATGACGAGGGCACGCTTGTGACAAGTGTGGCGGAAGTCAATCGTTTGGCAGGTGAAATGAACGATCGGCTGATCACAGGTATTGCGCATGTACCTAACGTAACACAGATTAAAGTGATGGCCAGAGAGGGCGAATATGATCTGCAAATGCGGGTATTTAAAGCGATGGCTGAGAATGGGATTAGCGTCGACTTCATTAACGTCAATCCGCGTGGCGTCGCTTATACGGTACGCGATGAAGTAGTAGAGAAAGCGGTTGGTATTTTACAGGAGATGGGGTATGAACCACTTTTGACTCGCCATTGCGCGAAAGTATCTGTCATCGGTGCCGGAATGGCTGGCGTTCCCGGTGTTATGGCGCGCATCGTTGAAGCGCTGACGAAAGAAGACATCCAGATTCTGCAGTCTGCCGATTCCCATACCACGATCTGGGTGCTTGTCCGCGAAGTGGATATGGTGCGTGCGGTGCGTGCGTTGCACAAAGCGTTTGACCTTGATAAGGTACAATTTTGAGGAGGATAACTGTGATTGATTTAGGACGATTAGTAACGGCAATGGTCACCCCGTTCGATGCACAGTTGAATGTGGACAAAAAGAAAGCCGAAGAATTGGTTGAGCATTTAATTGCCAACGGTTCGACGGCCCTTGTGGTGGGGGGGACGACCGGTGAGTCACCGACGCTTACAGGTCAGGAAAAAGTCGATTTGTATCGCCATGTAGTGGAAATTGTAGGCGGACGAATTCCGGTGATTGCGGGCACAGGCAGCAACAATACAGCGGCTTCGATCGAGTTAACGCAAAAAGCGGTGGAGTGCGGCGTGGACGGTATTATGCTGGTTGTGCCGTATTACAACAAACCGTCTCAGGAAGGGCTTTATCAGCATTTTAAAACCATTGCACAAACGACAAAGCTTCCTGTTATGCTATACAACATTCCGGGTCGCTCCGTTATTAACATGAAAGCGGAGACGACGATTCGTCTCGCGAACGATGTGGAAAATATCATCGCGATTAAAGAAGCGAGCGATGATTTAAGCCAGATGGCTGAAATTATTGAACGCACAGCAGATGATTTTGTGCTGTACACAGGCGACGACAAAATGACGCTGCCATGCATGTCCATCGGTGGCAAAGGCGTGGTAAGCGTTGCGAGCCATGTCATCGGCAAGGAAATGGCTGAGATGATTGAAGCGTTTGTGGACGGCGATATTGTGAAAGCAAGTCAATTGCACCGACAGCTGCTTCCGATATTCGAAGGTCTGTTTATTGCAGCCAACCCGACTCCGGTAAAAGCGGCACTCGCTCTTAAAGGCATTGACGTCGGCGGGGTACGTCTACCACTCGTCGAACTTACCGAAGAAGAGAGAGACTATGTGAAAGGTCTATTTAAATAATAATGTAGAAAAAAGGAGCAGGAGAGTATGAAACGTCTTCCTGCTCTTTTTTTGTTTTACATATTTAGCATGCTAGGCGTACATAGTAACAGATGATAGCACTTGTTTTTTCTCTGACGCATCATGTATAATATTAACAAGTGACTGGTTCGGTTTTTTTATGAATATTTTGTTTGTTGAGCTGTAACTACAACTGAATATTTAGGAGGAATGAATTTGTCGAAACTTAACCAAAAAGCTTTGTCAATCTTCGCTTTGGGCGGCGTGGGCGAGATTGGCAAAAACATGTATGTAGTCCAGTACGCGGATGACATCGTGGTAATCGATGCTGGTCTTAAGTTCCCCGAAGAAGAAATGCTTGGTATCGATATCGTTATCCCGGACATTACGTACCTGCAGGAGAACAGGGAAAAGGTACGCGGCATTCTGATTACGCACGGGCACGAAGACCATATTGGGGCGCTCTCGTATGTGTTGCGTCATATTAATGTGCCGGTGTACGCCACGAAACTGACGCTCGGACTGATCGAAGTGAAGCTGAAAGAAGCGGGTCTTCTTGGAAGCGCTAAGCTGCATCTTATCGACAACAGATCGGAAGTTAAGCTTGGTTGCTTCACGGCAACGTTTTTCAAGACGAATCACAGCATTCCCGATTCCGTAGGTATTTGCCTCGATACACCGGAAGGCTACGTGGTACATACCGGAGATTTCAAATTCGATCATACGCCGGTTAATAACCAAGTGGCTGATCTGGCAAAAATGGCGCAAATCGGGGAACGAGGCGTCCTTGCTTTGTTGTCGGACAGCACGAATGCAGAACGCCCTGGCTTTACTGGTTCAGAGCGGGAAGTCGGTGAGGCGATTAAAGAGCAGTTCCACAAGTGTAAGGGTCGAATCGTTGTCGCTACGTTCGCTTCTAATATCCACCGCATTCAGCAGGTTATTGATGCAGCCGCATTATATGACCGGAAAGTAACGGTTATCGGACGCTCTATGGTGAACGTTGTAAATATTGCGATGGATCTCGGTTATTTGAGTGTTCCGGAGGGCATGTTGGTAGAGCCGGAAGAAATCAATAAACTCCCGGCGGAAAAGGTAGTTATTCTTTCCACGGGCAGTCAGGGAGAGCCGATGTCGGCGTTGACCCGCATGGCGCGTTCGGCGCACCGTAAAGCTGATATTTTGCCAGGGGATACTGTGCTGATTGCTGCGACGCCGATTCCGGGGAACGAGAAATACGTGGCGCGTACGGTTGATCAGTTGTACCGGATCGGGGCGGATGTGATATATGGCAATCATATTCATGTATCCGGACACGGCAGTGCGGAAGAATTGAAGCTGATGCTGAATTTAATGAAACCGAAGTATTTCATTCCTATTCACGGGGAATTTAGAATGCTGCGCCAACACGCCATTTTGGCCGAGCAATGCGGCGTTCGGCCAGAGAACATTTTCTTGCTTGACAACGGGGATACCGTTGAGATTAGCGGAGGCAAGGCCCGCTATGGTCCGAAAGTCCAAGCCGGTATCGTACTCATCGACGGACTTGGCGTCGGTGACGTTGGAAACATTGTTTTGCGTGACCGGAAGCTTTTATCGCAAGATGGTATTTTAGTTGTTGTAGTTACATTGAGCAAACAAAACGGAACGATTCTTTCGGGTCCGGACATTATTTCCCGCGGGTTTGTGTACGTCCGCGAATCGGAAGCTTTGCTTGAAGAAGCAAATCGAATTGTAAGCCAGACGCTGAACCGTTGTATGGAAGAAAATGTAAACGAATGGTCATCGCTGAAAACGAATGTACGCGACTCTCTTGGACGTTACTTGTATGAGCAGACGCGCCGCCGCCCGATGATTCTGCCGATCATTATGGAAGTGTAATTTAAAACTTGAATGTTGAGTCGTGAAACCCTTGATATTACTGGGGTTCACGACTTTTTTAATCTTAAAAATAAGGTGATTGACCACATTTTGACCACCTTTAGTGTGTTAAAGTGATTTTTTGGCCTTATTCTTCATTGCGATATCAAAGTTTTGTGCGAGATCTTTCTGCATTGTAGGTAGAACATGAGAATACGTATTTAGCGTAATGTTTACATCTGCATGTCCAAGACGTTCACTAACCACTTTTGGGTTTTCTCCTAGTTGTAGAAGGAGGGTAGCATGAGTATGTCGCAAATCATGAAAGCGAATTTGAGGGACACCTGCAAAATCACAAGCGAGTTTGAAATCATAATTAATATCGGTAGGGAGTATCATAGTACCCGTCCAGTTTGCTACAACTAAGTCATGATCCTTGTAGGCAGCACCCAGGCGTAATTTGACCTCGTTCTGTTTTACTTTATGAGCCTTCAGCGCTTGCAGAGCAAAATCTGGCACCACTATTGTTCGAATTGATCCTTTCGTTTTTGGTTCTTGAAAGGATAATTTTCCGTTTGTTTTTACTAGGGTTTGCTGAATTCGAATAAACCCATTCTCTAAATCGCAATCTTGCCAGCGCAGTCCTAAAATTTCTCCTTTACGCATACCACAGTAAATAGCTAATACATAGGCAATATAAAATTTGCTATTCCCCGTCTTTCGCTTTTTAATCATTGAGAGAAAATGATTTGCTTCTTCGAGTGACCACGTTGTTACCTGGCGTTTCTCGATGCGTGGTGGAGTAGCTGCAGATGCCGCATTCTCTTTAATTAATCCCCATTCAACTGCTTTACGCAGGGATTTGCTTATAACAGCATGCATATTACGGATGTAGCTCGCTGCAAGTCCTTCTTGCACCTTTTTAGAGTACATTTTTTGAAGATGGCGCGGCTTTAAGTCCTTGAGCTTTACTTTTCCGATTTCGGGAATAATATGTTTCTTTGCTATAAAGAGATGGAAGTCATACGTTGAGGGACGTACCGAATGTCGTGCGGTGTTCTCCATGTATTCCAGTAAGTATTCCCCGTACGTTTCTTTCGATTCGTCGATGTAGTCACCATTTTCAATTTGTGCAATAAGTTCGGCGCACGCCTTTTCAGCTTCTTTTTTTGTCTTAAACCCTGATACAGTTTTTTGTTTCCGTTTTCCGGTCTTCGGGTCACGCCCAATATCCACGGAAAATGACCACTTGCTTCCTCTCTTACGAAAGTATCCTTTCACAATCATTCACCTTCCTTTTTCGTTATCATACAAGATCCGTAAGATGAATAATGGGGAAAAAGAGCGTTGTCTCTTTCTACATGTAAGATGTGACACAACAGCCAAGTTTCATGAGTAAACATCTGAAGTGGTCACACTGGAAATGGGATATGAGACAGGGAGTAATAAAAAGGTGGGGGCGTAATGACCTCCCCTTTTCTGATTAGGGTACCATGGTTATGATAACCATGGAGAGAACCAACCCTAATTCTTCATTGAAATCTTATATCGTATGCCTTAATGTTTGTAACAACGGAATCACAGACTCGTTCCACCTGATTTGATACCCACTGTGGCCGTTGCGTGTGTATGGGAACTCTTCACCAAACTGTTTGCCTTTGCTTGTTAATCGCCATTGTTTTGTTTTTTCACGTTCCCTGATTTCTGAGATATGTACTCTAATTCTTCTTGTATTTGTAGTCCCAAGTCACAGAGTTTCTTATTAACATTTCGAGCTGTCATACCATTAAGTTTGACACCAATTTGTGATGCTGTTAAGAAGCCTGTATTATATTCAGCAGCAGGAAGAAGGTTTTTATATTCTTCTAGTGTTTTTCCTGTTCTCTTCTCAGTTCGGTCAATTGCAACAGATAAAGCAATTCCTTTTTGTACCCCGGAAAATCTGGCAATAATTTCAACGACACTAAATTCTTCTTTAATAACTTCAACTAAATCAGCAGTAGGCTTATTCATTTCTTTTTGAGCCTGTTCTTTTAACTCGAAATACTCGTCCAGCAAGATGTCATACATTTCCCATGACTTATCATCATCAAAGATTTTGATGAGTTTTGCATATCCTCTTTCTGAAAGGAGGTAGATATTGTCTGCTTTTGAAACTTCCATTTTACTTAGAACATTGTTATCCCTAAAAAGGATTACAATTTCTGGATATTTTTGGGCGTCGATGATATCTACGGCATCAATAAATCGGTTACGATTCCGATTTATAAGTTCGTTTACTTTGAAGAGTTTCTTTTCATGTAGCTCTGCGATATGTTTAACCAGCATAGCTTTTTTATCTTGGCCGAATCCCCCAATAATGTTAGAAACATCAATCCCGCAAATTTGAGACATTCCATTCAACTGCAAGGCCGCCTTTATCGTTTATCCAACTCCTTCTCCGTTTTCTTATATACCAGCAGCTCCCCAACGCCAACCCCGAACATCTCACACAGGGCATCCATCGTATCGAACTGAATCCCTTTTCCCCTGCTGTAGTAGACCGTAGTCAGCGTTGTCCTGGACAAGCCTGTCTGTCTTACAACCTCAGCTAACGTTCTCACTCCATGCTTCGCCATCAGGATTGGTAAGTTCGGTTGAATCACTTGAACACCTCAATAAACAAAAATATCGTTATAATAAACAATAATCTGTTTATTTTTCGATTTATATTGTACATAGTGATAAAAAATTGGTCAATGACAAAATGAACAATATATTATTTATTATGAAGTGTATATGGTATTTTAAATATGAGATGTTGTGTATGATAAAGTGTAATTTAGCTGTTTTAATGGCGGAGAGAGGATTAAAAATCGCCGATATTGCCAGTGGAACGGGGATGTCACGGACGACAATCAGCTCCCTGATGAACCACAATGCGAAGGAAATTCAGTACGATACGTTTAATACACTGTGTGAATTCCTCAAAGTGTCACCAGGGGAACTGTTCATTTATGAGCCATTCAAATTTAGCTTCGAAGTGAAAGAAGTAGAGGAGAGGGAAAACGATTTTCTGTTTAAGCTGGAGGCGGATATTACGTACAAGAAGCAGGTGTTACAGGAAGTACTGCCGGCCAGTGTAATCCTGGACGTGGATGAAAAGGACGAGCTTTGTTATGTTGGGATTGAAGTAAACTATTCCGAGGAAATGACGCAGCTGATCGCCCCGATTCCTCGCATGTTCCATAAGGATATGGAGGAGGAAATTAAAGAGGCGATTATGGAGAAGCTGGCACAGACATACTCTTTTGCAGAGGATATCGTAGTTACATTAAAGTAGCAGGGGAAAAAATTTTTTAGAAAAAGTGGCTCAAAATAACTCCCTCAAACGTTTCTACTATCAGAGAAACGTGAAAGGGTGGTAAGGATGATTCCTGAACTTGATAGTGTCACGGTTATTTGACACCCTCTATTAGATTGGGTAACATATAAGTAGAAAATGTTGGATTATACAGCTTATTTGTTTTTTCACTTGCATATACTGTTATTATCATTATGATAAAGGTGGTATGCAGGTGAAACGAAGGAGGAATTATAGAGTGACAAGAGCAGTATTAAAAGCAAAAAGCAGTGCTTCTACTCTTGGTAATCGCACTACTCGCATTCGCTCTGAAAAACGCATAGAAATGTTAAATCAAAAACTTTCCTCCAGTATTGATGTGGACAAACTGTTTGCTGATGTTGAACCACTAGTAATCAGTGAAAACGGTGTGGTTATGAATTTTGATCCCAACAATCCTCAACATAGGAAATGGTTGGATGATTAATGAATCCAGGGGAAATATACGACTTATTTTTCCCTTTTAAGCCACCAATCAAGCCGGGACAGGGAGCAGGTAAAATCCGCCCGGCTCTTATTGTGGCTGTTTCTTCAACTGGAACTGCTCTTGCAGTTTCTCTTAAAATAACGAAATCAGGCCCCACGCTCCATTTTCCACATCGTGTTCCAATCTTTTTTTGGAGAGATGCAAATTTAGATACTCCCTCTTATGTTGAACTTGATTCTGAGCTGCTTATTCGAATACCGTCCAGATTGGCACCTAGAGGCGTACTAAGGCCGTCAGATTTTAACTTACCTCCGAAAGAAGTCTCCCACTTCTAAACGTGAAGGTGCGGAAGCACCAGTGAAAGTGGGAGATGAATTTCGGTTAGGTGTAGCCTAAAGTTGTCTCTTTTTTTTGTTATGATATAATCAGTATTAGATAAGCGAAAGGCTGTTGTATCAATGAAATTAGACAATAATAATCATTCAGTGTTTTTGTTGTATTACCATCTTGTTCTGGTTGTAAAATATCGCAGAAAAGTGATTGACGATGCCATATCTGACTATGCGAAAGATATGTTTGTTCGATTGGGTGAAAATTACAATATTTCCTTAGTCGAATGGAATCACGATATTGACCATGTGCATATTTTGTTCAAAGCACATCCGAATACTGAAATGTCAAAGTTCATCAATGCCTATAAAAGTGCAAGTTCTCGACTTATCAAAAAGCATTTTCCACAAGTGAAAAGAAAACTTTGGAAAGAGTATTTTTGGTCAAGAAGCTTTTGCTTACTTACAACAGGCGGTGCGCCCACCGAAGTGATAAAGAAATATATAGAAAATCAAGGTATGAAGTGAGGTGATTCGATATGGCAAACAAAGCATATAAGTTCCGCCTATACCCAACACAAGAACAAGAGCAACTTCTTGCGAAAACCTTCGGTTGCGTTCGTTTCGTCTACAATAAAATGTTGGCTGAACGAAAGGAAACATATGAGAAGTTCAAGGACGACAAAGAAGCCTTGAAAAAGCAAAAATACCCGACTCCTGCCAAGTACAAAAAGGAGTTTGCATGGCTCAAAGAAGTCGATAGCCTTGCGTTGGCAAACGCTCAACTGAATTTGCAGAAGGCATATCAAAACTTCTTCTCCGGTCGTGCTGAATTTCCTAAGTTCAAAAGCCGTAAGGCGAGACAGTCCTACACAACCAACGTGGTCAACGGAAACATTATGCTTTTGGATGGCTATATCAAATTACCGAAACTGAAACTTGTGAAAATGAAGCAACATCGGGAAATTCCGTCGCATCATATCATCAAGTCTTGTACGGTTTCTCGAACAAAAACAGGAAAATACTACGTTTCTATTCTCACCGAATACGAACATCAACCTGTACAAAAAGAAGTACAAGCTGTTGTTGGCTTAGATTTTTCCATGAATGGCTTATTTGTCGATAGTGAAGAAGGTAAGACAGCCAATTACCCTTGTTTCTATCGCCAAGCCTTGGAAAAATTAGCGAAGGAACAGCGTATTCTATCACGCAGAAAGAAAGGCTCTAATCGTTGGCACAAACAGCGTCTGAAAGTAGCGAAGCTACATGAGAAAATTGCAAATCAACGAAAAGACTTTCTACATAAGGAATCGCACAAATTAGCGAAACGGTATGATTGCGTGGTTATTGAAGACCTCAACATGAAGGGAATGTCCCAAGCCCTCAATTTCGGCAAAAGCGTTGCTGATAATGCATGGGGCATGTTTACGACATTTCTCCAATACAAGTTGGAAGAGCAAGGGAAGAAACTCATCAAAATAGATAAGTGGTTTCCATCTTCCAAGACTTGTTCATGTTGCGGTCAAGTAAAGGAGTCTCTATCTCTTTCTGAGCGCACATTCCACTGTGATTGTGGTTTTGTGGCAGATAGAGATTGGAACGCTTCTATCAACATCAAGCATGAAGGATTGCGACTGTTAGCATCATCATAGATAGAGCATGGAACAGGCTCGATAGCTAAGTAAATTTCGTACCGTTAGGTGCGATTACCTTAGAAGCCCCCACCTCTAAGCGAAACGTAGGTGGCGGGTAGTTCACAAATGTTCTTACGCAATACATAAAATATAAATCAAAATAATTGTAATTATACATACATGAAAAATCATCCCTATTCTGTGGGGTGTTTTTTAGGGCCAACTGGACATCAACAATCCAGAGAAGAAATTAATAAACTGCCTGAAGGAACTTAGTGTTTCTTTCAGGTATTTTTTATATATCCAATACCAGTTGTTCCATTTCTTTTTGTTCTAGTTTCTTCTTTCGCTTTTCAAATGCTATGGAGAAATCGATGATTGTAATTTTGTGCTCGGTATCTAATGTTTCAATCAAATCTTTAATTTCACCATTTCCATAATACACCCAGAAGCGATGAGGGGAGTTGGCATGTAGAATTTTACGAAGAGACTTTGTGCGAACAGTTGAATCTATTTCAAATACGGCCAACAATTCTCGATCGGCTAGTGTCCACCAGGCAACATCAATTCGGCCACTTCGACCGTTGGATTGCATATTAGGAATTGGGTGCTCCTTTTCCCCATAGCAGCAGAAATCCGGCGCCAGTTCTAGAAGTTTCTTTTGCAGTGCTGCATGAAACTCAAGTTTATCCACCATCTTTTCTTTCCGGTTCTGGGTCAGTTCGCGCACCACATCGTTTGCCAGACGAACAACAATCTCACGTAACTGGTCTGCATCAATAATGAGTGTGGTTTGCTTCATGTTCCCCATCCCCCTTTAAAAAGATGATGATGTATCATAAAAGATTACTTTTGATTTCCTTTGTCTATCTTATTTTTCTTTCAATTATACTAAACTTCCAGAATTTATTTCACATGGTTTCAACTTATGTATAGAAAGTGATATGCAGGAGAATATGTTTAGTTACCTATAAAATGATTTAAGATATAATGTTATAAGATAACTGAAGAGCATGAATTGCTTTTTGTAAGGAGAAGGACATGATAAGCGGACTCAATACAATAGTAGCTACAAGTATGGCAGAGTATGCCAACGCTTTAGCTGTAGAATATAATCAACAAAGCTCATCCGAAGAAAAGAAAGAGAAGGGACAATATTTCACCCCTCTTCCGATTGCTCGATTCATGGCTGACATGGCCATAATTCATCGTAAACGTTTGCGAATCCTTGATCCCGGAAGTGGAACTGGCGTATTAGCCAGCGCCTTATGTGATCGGATTTTGCAAGAGGATCGAGACGTAGCAGTAGAAGTTGACCTTTACGAAACGGATAATGAGATTATTCCGTTGTTATGCCAGGTAATGGAGATCTGTAAGGAAAAATTCGAAGCGAGCGGGAGAGAATTTCAATACCGGATTATCGAAGAGGACTTTATCACTTCGAATGCCGGTTTGTTCGAGAATGAAGGACTTTTTGCTGGAGATTTACAAGGCGAGCAATATGATATTGTCATCAGCAATCCACCGTACTTTAAACTTCGGAAAGACTCCATCTATGCTAGGATTCTGAATGAATATGTACATGGGCAACCTAACATCTACTTTATGTTTATGGTTGTAGCTGAGAAGCTTACCAAACAGAATGGTCAGTTGATTTTTATCACACCACGTAGTTACTGTTCCGGGGCGTACTTCGAGGAATTTCGAAAACGCTTCTTAGAAGTTGTCGACCCACATCACATTCATATATTCGAATCACGAAAAGAAACCTTTTTTAATGAAAAAGTGCTACAAGAAAGCATTATTTTGAGTGCCTTTAAGCGTATGAATAAAGGCGAAACCATCACGATTAGTCAGTCAACAGCAAATATTGAGGATACGTATACCGAACGTCATTTCGACCATCACCTGGTCGTTGACTCTTCCTTAGAAGATACCATTATCCGAATTCCCGTTACCGAAGAGGATGAAAAGATTGTGCGGTTGTTTGATAGCTGGGGAAACAATTTGTCGGCTATGAATATGGAAATTTCAACAGGACCGGTCGTAAACTTTCGGGCGAAAGAGTCTATTGAAGTATTTGAATCACTGGAGAAACACTATCCACTTCTGTATATGCAAAACCTTCGAAACATGGGAGTCACGTTCCCAGTGGATGGGAAGAAGAACGAGGGAATTAAAAAAGACACTGAAGATAAAAAGCTACTCCTTCCTTGTAAAAACTACGTTTTAATAAAGCGGTTTACCTCTAAAGAACAAAAGAAGCGAGTAGACGTATCTGTATTTTTAGCACGGCAGTTTCCGTTTGAACAAGTGGGACTCGAAAATCATCTGAACTATATTTATAAAATCAATGGGGAGTTAACAGAGGCAGAAACAATAGGATTGGCTGCGATTTTAAATTCTCGTTTGGTTGACTCTTATTTTCGAATCGTGAACGGAAATACACAGGTGAATGCCAGCGATATTCGCGCGTTGCCGTTGCCAGAAGAATCCTTTATAGTAAAAATTGGAGAAGATATTCTTGCGGGAAAAATCACATACGAAGAGATCGATGCATTGTTAGAAAGGGAGTTAGGTACGGTGACAACCAAGATTGAGGAAGCAATTAATATCATTGAGATGTTCGGCTTACCGAAAAAGCAGCAAAATGAACGCTCAGCCCTGACGTTGTTAGCGTTGTTGGGGCTAAGAAAACAAGATAAGTGGCAAGATGCACAACCGAAACTTCTTCGTGTTCATGATATTATGGAGTTTATCAAGGACGAATACGACAAAGTATATGCTGAAAACAGTCGAGAAACGATTCGCCGCCAGACTATTCATCAATTTGAGGATGCTGCCCTTGTTGAACGAAATCCGGATGATAAAACAAGACCAACCAACAGTGGGAAGACGGTATATGCTGTCACCGACGAAGCATTACAGGTCATTCGGGCATATGGTACAGAAAAATGGGACGAGCTGCTTTCAGCGTTCCTTGATGCTCATCCAAAGCTCGTGGAAAGATATGCGAAGAAGCGGAATGTCCATCGTGTGCCGATTCGCTTGGAAAATGGGGACGTGTTAGAGTTGTCGGCCGGAAAGCATAACCTTCTACAGAAGGCGATTGTAGAAGAATTTGCGGCTATTTTTGCTCAAGGTTCCCATCTTGTATATCTAGGTGATACGGCAAATAAGCAGCTCCACGTTAATAAAGAATTGCTTGCAAAGTTAAACATTCCGGATTTAAATCATGATAAGTTGCCAGATGTGGTGCTGTATCATGAAGAGAAAAATTGGTTGTATCTGATTGAAGCTGTCACATCTCATGGACCGGTATCCCCAACGCGCGTGGCACAATTGGAGGATATGTTGAAGGATTGTAATGCGGGGAAAATTTATGTCAGTGCGTTCCTGGACATGAAGGACTTCAAGAAGTATGCAGCTGATATTGCCTGGGATACAGAAGTATGGTTTGCGGATATGCCGGAGCATATGTTGCATTATAATGGGGACCGATTTATGGGGCCAAGAGATAGAGGATAAGTTAAGAAGAAAAAGGAAGGAGAAATTGAACCTTCCTTTTTCTTTACTTTTTTACGATAGTGATTTCTTGGTTATTTATATCATCCTTTTTATAGATTTTTATGGTAGGGTTAACATGGTAAATTTTGGAAAGTCTAGTTTTATAATGTAATTCAAAAGTATGTCGGCAAATATAACATCCAATACATTTTCACTGCTATTCAGGATGAGTTACCCCCAGAGATAAATTCAAAAGATAAAATAGAGAAGTTAAAAGAAGAAGGAACCATAATAAGGGTATTGCATGATAATGGAAATGAAGGAAGATTGTTTAACATGCCACCTTTTCGATATGTGTAACTAAGGCTGTTCAAAAAAAGTGATTTAAATTAAGCCATTAAGTGTTCTGGAACTCCTAAAAGAAATCCTACAAGAACAACTAAATCAGTAAACAAGACAAGCGGGCAAATCGCCCGCTTTTTCTGTTGTGTAAATATTAAATATGCTACTCTAATTCAATGTAGTACGCTTTTTTCAATTGGCTAAAAGTAATTTCGATTCCCAGGCTTTCCAACTTTTCTCTGCGTTCATAAAACAATTTACGCAGTATCTGTTCTTTGTCTTCATCAGTTCCGTGATGAATCATACGGTGACAAGTAGGGCATAAAGAAATGATATTGGCGATTTTATCTAGCTTATATGTAAACTCGCCTTGGAGCTTCATCGGAACTAAATGATGCGCCTCCATAAACGGACGTCTGGTAGCTTTTGAGATGAAAGAGGTATGATCCGAATCGTAAGCGCACTTGTAATTAGCTAGTAGTAGAGCTTTAGCAGATAACGTAGCATCACGAGGCCAGTGACTTCTTCCGCTTTTGTCTGTGACTGGTTCGGGACGTTTCTCTGCTTCTTCTTCCTCACTTATAAGTTCCATAGTATTTTGTGTTATTTTTTTTGCCACGCTTGCTACAGTTTCTTGATATTGCTCTTCTTGTGCTTCTTCCTCTAAGAATTTTGAGTCATCCTGGAGCAACAAATAATCATTGAATTGTTCAACGGAACGGTGTCCAATTAACAGTTCAAGCTCATTGTATACGGCCTGTAAGCTTTTTAAATCTCGAATGAGTTTTTCAGGCTTTAACTCTAAGTCTTCTAGCGTGTAGTGAGTGCCGCAAATATGTCCGGCTTCATATCCAAGGCCCAACTCGCCTCTACAACATAAATTTATTTCACCGTCGATCATCTCCGATGGAATTGTATGAAGCAGCTCCCTTAAAATGGCGGCAGTTTTTCTAATCTTTTGACGCCCTTCTTTAGTACCATACTTATTTTTAAAATATGTCCAGCCTTGGTTGAAGCTTAAATAAAAGCCACTCATATTAGCCTGGAAGAGATAGACAATATAGTACCCTTTGGTTGCACTTGTGGTAATGCTCTTACGGAAAATTGATACCCATGGTACTTCAGCCCACTGACCTTGGCCAACCGATCCGGTAATCTTGTACAGCGTCGGATCGAAATTGGCGGCTTTCATAATCACTTCTGTCATATTGTGTCGAATGAAGTTCCCTAAATTATGCTCCTTAAAAGGCTCGTTTGTTGCTAAATTGTACTCTTTTAGAACGCGTTCAAAGGTATACGCAACATTAAATGGAGAATACTTTCCTTGATAGGGAGGAGAAGTAATAATTAAATCGACTCCTGATTTAGATGTTTGACGTCCTAGGAGTTCATCGATCGAGCAATTAAAGTAGTCAGCCATTTTTGTAAGTAGTATGCTATCCATCTTTTGTGTACCATTCTCGATTTTCGATAGAGAAGTATACGGGATTCCAACAGCCTCAGCGACTTCATTTTGGCTCTTTCCATGATGCAAGCGTAATGCTTTAAGCTCTTGACCTAAGTTTTTTTCTGACATAAGTTTCACCGACCTCTAATTTTTATGGTTTGATAGTACCATAAATTAGAATTTAATTAACATGGATTTTTCTAAAAAAGAAAGTGTATTTTATAGAAATATATTCTGTTTGTATTAATTATATTTGTCGTATTTTGACGAATAAATCATGTAGGAATTTATACCTTTCAATTCTCTGACGATTAGGCCGGAAATTTAACAACGGTTAGCTAGGGGAAATCCCCGCCCTGATGTAGGTGGGGATTTCCCTTGGGATGAAAATTTTAATTATTTAGCTTTCTTGTGATTTCCTGAATCATATTATTTAATCCTTCTAGTGCGTTGTTACCAAGTGATTTCGCTGCGTCCAGCAAGTCTGGATCTACTTTGAACTTGCTTGAGGATTTTAAAACGCTAATTTGTCGATAAAAGCTACAGAGTTTTGTAAAGGTTGCATCACTAACTTCCGGTCCAAGATTTGGAGAGCAATTTAACCATTGAGTTTCTTGAAGATGGCTATTAATTAGTTCTTTATGTTCTGAGGTATCTTCATAGGGGATTAATGAACTCAAAACTTCAATGTTATAGTCAATTTCTTCTTTAATTAATCGCAGCATAGAGTATGTTGTCTTTAAAGAAACTTGTTCGTGTAAATCGGTGCTTTTTCTTACTTGATAGCTGGCCACGATGTAAGCAACAATCCCTCCAATGATGCCGCCGCCCAGGTTTCCTAGTGAGCCTATGGTGGGCTCTAACCAGTCTTTTCCCTTCTTTGCAGTTTCAATAATTCCATAAGTAATAAAAAATAAGGAAATACATGCTATAATTACAGAAATTAAAAGTATAATAACTTCTTTAAAGCTAAATGGAGCATTTCGATTCATTAAATCTTACCCCTACCTACAAGACGATTTGAAAGTCTCTGGAATGGGCTAGGGAATTTTTGGTTAATTGGTCTGTTATCATGAGTGTTTTGATTAATGACTAATTTAGTGCTAATAGCGACCTCAATCCCCCCCTCATCAATACTTTTATTAGAGCTGCTGAAAGATGGGGGGGAGGCGTTCTTTAAATTATCAGGCAACCTTCTTAAAATCTCTATTGTCGAATTACGGTCATGCGAAATGAATTCCTCCTCAGGTGGTGGAACATGAAGATCAGGTTTAATTTGAAAATAAACCTTTGTAAAGTCTATAATGTCCTCAAATACGTATTCTTTTCCACATTCATCACAAGCGATGATTTCATCTTTATATTCCATATTAAAAAAGATTCGTGTACTTACACAGGTTGAGGTCGAGCACTCAAAGAACATGAATATGTTTAGTATGCCGTTATCATTTGTAAAGTACATTAGAAATCTTATGCTATCCTCTATTGGAAGTTCGACTTGTCTGGCAAATCTGTATGGATTGATGTACTTATTTCGTTCTAATACACTTTTTCGAACAAATTTATCAAATGACTTGAGAATCGATTCAGAAAAATATTTATCGCACTCAGTCTCGTGGTAAATGCGTGTTAATTTTTCGTAGAACAAACTCCTCCTTCTCCTTTCGATTATCGTTATAGTTTCTATAGTATTGAATAATTAATGAATCGTTTTTCGATTCTATTCGTATAAAAACAATTTTTTGGTTATTTTGGTTTATATGCCAAATGAAGCCTGCCTCTTCCAAACGCTGCTTTTTAAAAATAAGTTCTTTTAAATGCCAATAAACCTTTGAGGAATAAACAGGAGTATAGTCTTCTGTTCTAGATGAAGCTCTTGTACAATCCCCTTCACGGAACATAAATTTAAATACCCATCCATTAGGGAAAATTTCTTCTTTAAATGTATCACTAATATCTTGATAAATCACTGCTTTAATTTGCTGAACGTAGTCTTTTTTTACCTCGTGAAAATTTAGGGAGCGAAGAAAATTCTCGATTTTTTGGTCAGTTCCAGGTGCTATTTTTTCCTCAAGACGCTTCTCTGCTTCTAAGCTAAGCTCCTCAAATAATTTAAAAATGGTTTCTTTAGCTCCGTCTTCATTAAGACTAGCTATATTCAATTGTAAAGGACGATATGTACTGCTGCTGGTCAGAACCTTTTTTAAATCACTCACTATTTTCAGCTTTTCTGAATGACAAGAATCTAGATAGTTAAGATTAAATTTAATGATAACAAATTTAAATTCGACATTAACTGTAATGGCTGCATATAAGTGAACCACACCTTTTCTTGGTGAAGAATCACATACTTTAATAAGTAATTTTAATTCATTAAATTTACCATTTTTAGTTTCTATTCTAGTAGTGCACAGTTGAAAGTCTCTAATATCTTCATTGTCAGTGAGTAATTGATTAAATAAAAGAGATGGTTGTTGTTGTAAATATTTTTCAATATCGGGTACAGGTGTTTCTTCGTCAGCAAAAAAATCATCATAACAATAAACATAATAGTAATTATTATTTTCGTAGAATAATTTATTAAAGAGAAATTCGTCGAAGGCTTCCGCTGTAAATCTATTATTAGGATTTTGAAGTTCTTCCCTAATAACTGTTAAAATGGGGCGATAATCGGCTGCACTTGAAGTTTGTAGTCGTTTATTAAGTTTAGTAATTCCATGAGCTTTAAAAAACGCACGGTATTCAGTTTTTGGGATATTTCGCAATGTTTTTTCGACTAGCAAGTTCCATTCCTCCACAAACTCTGTTTAAGTTAAATGAACTATAATAATTTGTATTTATCTAAATTATACTAAATTCCTAAAATTTATAAAGAAAAACTAGGAAAATAGATACAAATAAAGTAAATTAGTATTAGATAATACCATAGGATTAAATAGCATAACATCTAGTTTTTTAAAAAATAATAGTAAAGCTATAATGTGTGAACGGTAAATAATAAATTGCATATATTGGGATTGCGATTTCTAACCTAGTTTTTTTATCCAATATAAAGGGTTAAAGGCTTTTGTTTCTTAAGGAGGAAAAGAAATTGCTACTAAATCAAAAATATAAGACTTTGGCTAATGTAGACAACGAATATTGGGATCGACTCGAAGTAAACCATGAAAAAATTACCGAAGCTAATAACTGGGAAAGATTACATATCGATGTATTTTTAGAAAAGCTAAAGCCGGAAGAGATTATAGATATAGCTAAAATAATGGGGATTAAAACCGAAAAAAAGGACAAGGGGCAACTAGTTAAAGAAATTAGAGTTGATACCAACGTAAGATATTTAGCGTTTTTGAGGGAGTTTATTCTGCGAAAAAAGAAAGCTATTATTAAGTACTACAACAGGATTTTTGCTCGTTCTAAAGAAAGATACGATTCCTCGGCGTTTGTACAGTTAACTCACCTTTTTTATGCTGCTCCATCGTATCTTTTTGAAGTTTTTGTAGTCCATGAGTGGATGCTAAAAGGTACAGATTATCTATATAATTTTGATGGTAAGTTTACTCAGGGAAAACTCAACGATTTAGCAATAGAAGATACTTATCATAAAGCACTGGTAAATCAGCTATATCAGGCTACAGGAAAAGAAATAGAGTATAGGATAGTAGCTTGTTGTAACCTAAGTGATAAAGAAAAGATTTTCTTAATTCATAAACTGGCAAAGGATTCGAAAAAGCCAGATTTCGATTTGCCCAAGCGTTTAAAAGAGGTTGGTAAACTTCTTTTTTCTGTTAATTTAGACGAGAAAATCTTACATATTAAAGCAAAAACAGAAGGGGAAAAGAGAGGTATACGCAACTATATAGAGGGTGATATAGGAGCGAGCTTGAGAGAGATTAAGCAACAAGTGTATGAAGAGTATGACGAGAATAAGTTAGAAGAACTCTTCTCTCTTGGTAATAGTGTAACAGGAAAAGAGCCTGAGGACTTTGTTATTAACAAAATAGTGTTTTCTAATTCATTATTGAGTAAGTCGCCCCAAGTAATCATTCAGTTACCTAAAAGTGATATCTGGCCCTCGGTAATCGATGCAGTTAAGCTTGGCGTTATAAAAATGGACAGTCTATCAAATATTTCTCAGCTTTCTATTACGACACATAATCATACAAAATCTGTGAGAAGTATTATTTTAGATGAAGCAAACGTGATGTTTAAACTTGATGATAGTGGATTAGATGAAGAGGTACGACAAGGGTTTATAACTAAATTTCGGCAAAAATTTGGCCTCCCTTTAAACCAACCGATAAAGAATAAGTTTGAAAAAGGATATGCAGATAAAATTGATTATATTCTAAGGCTGGATTCGAAAGAACAAATCTCTTCAGATCTTTCTGACCTACTAGAAGAGTTGAAAAGAAATAATCTAATAAAGGAAGAATTGATAAAATTATATAAATGCAGTAACTATGAATGTGGAAGAGTTACCAAGGATAAGTCGGATTTCGATGAAGGGTGTAAATGTGGAAACACAGAGTACCATACTATTGAAAATACAGAACTGATAACAGATAAGAAAAAAATTACGTCATTAGTAGAAGGAGTATTTGACAAATATATTGCAATGAAACATGAGTGTGCTGCTATAAACTCTTCTACTATCAAGATTTCTGGTACGCAATATAATTTTAAGAAGTTCGTTTATAAGAAAAATCCCTATCAGGTTTTAGTAAGTGAAAAGATACTTTCCAAAAAAGTGATTGAGGCAATTGAGCGACAACTTATTCCGACAATTATTATTCACTTCGGTGTAGACAAGTATAATGTTAATTTAACTATTCCTAATACCATTCAAACTTTGGATTTTGGAATCATTTATCGTTATAGAGATGATAATGAAAAACTAGAACAAATATTGGATGAAGTTGTTGACAACTTAGCCGTAAGAACAAAAAATCAAATTACAAGTGTAGCTACTAAATCCAATGAAAATTTAAGATGGGTTCAGGGAAAAGTCAAAGAATTAAAGGATAAGTATTCACCTTCTGATTTTGAAGATGATGTGTTTCCAATTATAAAGGAAATGCTTCCTAATTCTGAGAAATGGGGGAAGGAATATGCAGGGCACTCTGTTCCTGAAGGGATATTTGCACTCCAATTTTATAGAAGTGGATCAGTATCAACTGAAGAAAGATATATATTTACATACGATTGTAAATTAACTACAGATGAAAAAGGCTATGATTTAGACGCGGATGAAAAGCGCAAAGCAAGTGGATACGTGCAGGAAATTAATAAACTAAGGACTATATCATCCTATTGCTCAACTGAAGAAGTAAGCAGTCACATTTTTATTAGTAATAAATTTAAAGAAAATCAAATTGAAGCGATGGCTAACCACTTTATTAAAACTTTAGCTCCGAAACATAGAACAACTCCAGCATTTATATTAGTTGAACAGTTTGTAGCGTTACACTCTTGGTATAGACAGAATATGAACTTAATTTCATTAATACCGGATATTTTTTATGAAGAGTTACACAAGCTTCTTACTCCAGGTCATAATGAAGGGTATATAATTACAGAAGAGGCTCTAGAGGAATTTTTTGAAAATATTATGGATGCGGAGCATAAGTATAAAGCTATAGAGACGGAAAGAATAACAAAAAGGCTGGTTAAGAAATAATAAAAGGAGGGGATAACGTTGAAGCAACAAAAGTATACAATTGATAATAGTGTGTTTCAACGTTATCTCCAAATCCACAAAGATTTTGTTGAGCAAATGATTCTTTCCGATTTGAAAAAAAGTCCAAATATACAAATAGATGATGAAATTATATATCTTGTTTTTGGGAGAGAGAGATGTATCATTTACAGATTAGATAATAAAACGTGTACGGTACATCACGTTGCCCCTTTTTCTTATGAGCTTTTACTTCCAGATGAATTATTGCAGAGTTTTAAACAGGTTTTTGAATCACTTCCTCTGCGTTTGCAACATTGGGCAAATGAGCAGTATTTTTATATGATAAAAAAAGAAATTATTGAATCTTTAATTTCGGGAAGAATCACTTTTACATACGAAAAAAACAACTCAGAAATAATCGGTAAATGGAAATCGTATGATTTGAATTTTAAGCTTACTAAAGAATTTGTTTTCGAGAAAGTCGAACTAAAGGTTTAAATAAGTGGATTTTTTTGTTTGTTAGGTATTACTTTAAACAGCATTTAGGGCACTCTCACAAAACAACAAATACCGACAAAAGGTTTGAGGCCTACATGTCGGTACTTTTGTTAAGGAGCTAGTATTTACTAAAACTGCCTTTCCATTTTCATCCTTCCACTGTATTTTAATTTTCGAATCGATAAGAAATCGCGTGCCCTATTAACCTTTTATCTTCTTCCTTGAGATATTGTATAAACTGTCTATCCAACTGTGTCTGAAATATCCGACGACGAATCTGCTTAACCCTTCTCTTCGCCAGCTCCGGTGTTACCTCAAACACTTGGGTCAGAAGCGCAACCATTCCTTTTTCCTCATATGGGATTTCAAAGCGATTAATCATGAAGAAGGGGAGAGCTGCATACATAAGAAATTGCTCTGCCTGGAACTCCTGTAGCTTACGAAAGAACGGACTCATATTTTTCTGGTTTCCTTCATGCAGCAATGGGTGGCAAAGCTCATGATAAAAAATCTCTTTTTGCTCTGCATCGGACTTCATGGAGTCAATAAAAACAACCACGGTATCATCATCCCAAATCGCATTACTGGGGGCATAAGGCATATATTCAATTTCAACCCCAAACTGGCGGGCGATATTGCTTATCTTCAAATCCCGCGGTTCTAGAATGCCAACCTCCTTAAATTGTTCCTCAATCCATGTTTCAAGCTCTGTCTTTCTATAAAGCTCTAGCATGAAAAATCCTCCCCAAAACAAAACGTATGTTCCTGTTTTTATGTATAAAAAATCGCCTGAGCCTGAGCTCAGGCGTTATTATTTTTTTTCTGACTTTTAATTTTACGGAAAATCTCTAATTGCATCTCTAGATAGCTTTTCTCTTCTTCAGTGAGATTTTCAAGGCTATGAAAAGCCCTATTTACAGTATCGACTTGTTTTTTGGGTGAAGGATCATTACTGTGCCCCAAAAGATAATCAGAAGAAATATCCAATGCTTTTGAGAGGAGGGCTACATCATCAGAGTTGGGAGTGGTATAGCCTCTTTCCCAGTTAGAAATGACTTGGGATGAGACATTTACTTTTTCTGCAAGCTCTTTTTGTGTCCATTTTAATTTTTGACGTTGTTCTTTTATTCTTCTCCCAATCATCTAGACACCTCCATTATAAGACAAATATATCACAACTAACGATTATGGATACAAGACTAACGTAATTTGAGAAAAAGATTAAAAAAGGTATTGACTATAACGGAATCCGTTATTATTATTTAATTAACGGAAAGCGTTAGTTGGAAGGTGGTGAAAGAATGGTTTATCAAAATGTTAAACGTATTCGTGAAGCTAAAGGTATTACTAAAACAAGAGTTGCTAGTCTTTTAAATATGTCTTTACAGGGATACAAACATATTGAAGATGGAACAGTTCGTTTAGATGTTGAGCGATTACGCGTAATCGCCGAACTTTTATCAGTAGACATAGCAGTTTTTTTTGATGAAAAACTAACGGATTCCGTTATAAAAGAAATAGAAAAACTTAAATCAGCCTGAAAGGAGACGAGTGAACTTGCAAAAGGAAGCCATTAAACCAAAATCCATCCAAGATTACCCAATGATTCTAACAGCCAAAGAAATTGCAGAAATCCTGCGGGTATCCAAACCAACAGCATACGAACTTATGAAACGCACAGACTTTCCTTTGCTACCCTTTGAAGGCCGTCTTCGCCGGGTTCAGCGGGATGAGTTCTTTCAATGGCTCGCCAGGAAGAGCCAGAATAACACAACTGCATAATCATATTCCTTCCTTGCTGGAAAGGGGGTGAATCATATGTACACGCCATCTGAAGTTGCCGAAGCCCTCGGCTTGCTGACAAAAAGAGGTCGGCCTCATGCAGCATTGGCGAAAGCGCTCCTTCGTCAAATCAAGGCCCAGCCGATTGCTTATGATAACGGCAAACCCGTATACGGCCATTGTGTCCTTTCCGTTATCCGGGCTACCTTCGGACAAGCGGTGAATTACGAGCTGCCCGAATGTGTAGAGATTCGAGGACGTCGGTTCCGTGTCCGGTACTGGCCTGAAGAAAGCGTATCATGAGTTAGCGACAAAACGAAAGGAAGAGAACGTGACGAAAGGAGGAAACGAAATGTCCATTGGTGACTTCATACGCCAGTACCGGAAAGAAAAGAACATCACCCAGGGGGAGCTGGCGGCTCAGTTGAACTTTGAACGCTCCATGATGAGCAAAGTGGAAAGTGGCGCAAGGAAGTGGCCGGAAAGCAGTGATGCCAAACTTGCTTCAATAAACTGGCGCTTCACGTTATGGCTGGCCGATGAGCGAACCGGCGGGTTTATCTCTAATTTGTTAAAGCTTGTTCCAAACTTTGATTTGCATCCATCGGCGTTGAAAGAGCTTTTGCTGAAAGAGCTGAAAGAAGGGATGCAGGCGTTAGGGGAAATCATCTTTGTCAGGCATATCTGCCAGAAAAAGCGAAGAGAAGCAGCAGAGAAGGTGTGGTTTGAGCTTAAGGATGTAGTGGACAAGGGAGTCATCATGATGGGCGTGCTGGAAGAAGAGTTTGGCCTGGATCGAGAGGCGCTGATTAAAAAGCATGAGTACCAGGTCAAGCAAGGGGAGCGATAAGCATGGCTATCGAGCATGATGAACGGCCAAGCATGATTGACATTGTATGTGATGGCGATCAGTCGAAAGGAAGAAGTGTTTTGACACTGGCAGACATGGAAACATTTTATCGAAAGCGAGTGAAAGGGAATGAAACCGAAAGATTGGCTGGAATTAACGATGCCGGAACGCACATTGGTTTTGGAACAAATATCCGAGCAGCAGAAAGCGACAGGTCGTGCGGTAACCGCGTTGGAGATTAACCTTCGCTTACAGGAAGTATTGGAAAGAACGGCTGCCTACGACATGTCGCTTATGGATGAAGAACAGAGTCAAGCGTATAGGGAGCGTCTTCGGCAGAACAGAGAAAGGTTAGAAAAGAAAAAAGCTGTCCTGTGCGGCAACACAGAAACAGCTTGATGAGCACTTATCAAAAAAAGAATAACACATGTTCGTGTGTGCGGCAAGCTCCTCGGGCTTGCTGCCGGGGCCGGGAAGTTGAACTCCACCTTTTCTCTTACCCACGTCTTTTCCCCGGTTCCGGCAGCACTTCCGAGAAGTGCAATACATAGAGAGGAGGGAATGATGTGGAAGCGATTGAGCAACGCCTTGCCGAGCTGGAAGCGCGGGTCGAGAAGCTGGAAAAAAGGGGGGTTACCACTCAAAAAGAGGCAACCCCGGATGAAATCAAGGTTGTTAGTGAATTGATTAAAGTTTGTTCTGCATACGGTCTTACTTATGAACAAGCTCAGAACGTTGCTTGCTATTTAAGACAAGCTCTGAATGTGATGGCAAACAAGAACCGGATAACAACCTAAAGTAGAAATTCACCATCATCGATATTCTGGATTTTAGCCTCATAAGGCTTGCGGCGATGTTGCCAATAGGATTGTTCTTTTTCTTTCTCGTAACCGAATGACACATGTTCAAATTCGTTTATAGGACCCGGTAAAGGAGTAGAGTTTCCTTCTAAAGAGATACTCCAGCACTCTTTAAAGGAGCCAGTCTTCTTTAGTATATCAACTGTATCCATGTAGGCTTCGCTGAACTGCCTTAGAGCCTTGACAGCATCCGGAGGAAACTCTAAAGCGCAATTTGGACACTGAATAAACACTTTGTTGTATAGGTTTTGAAACTCGATTCTAAATGTTTCCTCGCAACGATGACAGTGAAATTTCATCATTTTTATATCCTCCTGTCATGAATTTGGAAGAAAGCCATTCACAAAAGCAACTCTTCTTCCTATAAACAAAATTCAATAAAGGGCAGAGGAATCCTACTGATCTCAGGGCAAGAACCCTAACTCCTTGGCCGAAGAGATTAGAACTAACTTGAAAGTGGGGTGAGAAGCTTGACCATAGAAGAACGTATCACTGCACTGGAAGCGCGAGTCGAGAAGTTAGAAGCCGCCCGTGGCCCGGCGGCTTGGATTGATGGCGAACTAGCCTTAATTGAAATAAGAAAACAACGTATTGAGAAATTCATTCAGTGTCCTGAACGACGCCAAGAGCTTTTAACTGCTTTAGAAGCACAGCGTTGTTCTCTTCAATCATCTTTGCAACAGCTCGAATAAGTGCTTCATGTGGAGCTTCGGATAACAAAGCACTGTATAACGGTGAACCTAATTGAATCTCTTTTTCTTCTTCATCCATTACATCAAGCACGGCTGTTTGATACTCGACAAATCCTGTAGTTTCAAGATCTTTATAACTCATGCCTAAAGATTTCATAATTTCACCTCCTCTCTATCTAACATGATTAGACAAAAGGGAGGAAAATCCTACTAATCTTAGGGCAAGTGCCCTGGCTTCTTGACCCGATGGGTATTGCCGGTTCGACTCCGGCACGGGTCGCCAAACATCAAGAATTACATAGGCGCAGCCATCGGGGTTGTACAGCCAGCGTAGGGGTAGGGGTAGGGGCGCTGGCAACTTTGAAGAAAGGTGGTGAAAAGAATATGCCAAGCTTAGACCGATTCTCACAAGGTTTTGCAGATCCACAAGAAGCGCGTGTTGTTGGAGAATGCCTTTGTTGTGGTGGGGAGGTCTATGAAGGTGAAGAAGTCTGGGAAACAGACGAGGGATATCTCCATGATGAACATAATTGTATTCGAGGGTACATTGCTAATTTTGCAACTGAGAAGGTTGCAGGGTAAATAAAAAATGACCTGCTGCAACAGGTCACTCACTTAAAAAATCACTTTTTATCAATGTACCACGAAAGTTCTTTGAAAATCAAATATTGGAGGGATATACGTGCCAGTAAAATTACCGCGTGGATACCTGTCTGTATCGCAAATTCGGACTTACCAGCGTTGTCCAAAGCAGTATGAATATCAGTATGTTTACGGGATGAAGACTACTTTTGGCAGTAGCTTTTTGCTGGGACGAGCCTTTCACAAAGCGATTGAAGAAGCAAACCGTGCCAAGATGGAAACGGGTGAAATTTTTGAAACTGAGCAGGTAGCTGATGTTTTTTCGGATGCTTGGGAGACTGAAAAGGAAGAAGTGGAGTGGAAGGAAGACGAGGATAAAGGTCAATTGAAGGATTCTGGCTTGAAAATGACCATGGCTTATTATGAGGAACATGGGCGAAATCTGAGCCCTTTCCTTGTAGAAACGGGCTTCATGATGGAAGTCGAGGGCATTCCATTTCAAGGATTTATTGATTTAGCAGAAACAGATGGAACGATTCGAGATTTTAAGACAGCATCTAAATCACCTACAGCTGACGTAGTAGATTCTTCGATTCAACTGGCAGCTTACGCTCTTGCCTATCGAGAGCTTACTGGGCAAAAGGAAGTGAAAGTTGGGCTGGATTACGTGGTCAACTTAAAGAAAGGCCCGAAGATTACTCGATTAGAGACGGAGATAGATAAAGGACGAATGGAACGTTTAAAGGCAACCATTCAGGGCGTTGGGCAGGCGATTAGTGCTGGTGTCTTTTATCCAAATGAAGAAGGGTTTGCTTGCGGATATTGTTCCTTCCGTGAGCTTTGCAAAGGAAAGTGATAAGTATGGAAAACTGCCAAATGTGTGGCGCACCGATTGAGCCGGGGGAGAAAATCACTCCGGTGTATCACGCAAGAGAAGAGGAGCCATACGGAGTCATATGCTCATGTTGCTGGAAGGAATTTATTAACTAGAGGTGATTGAATTGGCTATGCCAGAAAACCAACTCATGGAATACCCACAACAGACGTATATTTCACAAGTCGCTGTGACGCCACAGCAGGCTCTCCAAGCCTATCAGGCACTGAAACAAATCACAAAGCAGGTGCTCGTAAACGGAACGGATTACGGTGTTGTTCCAGGCACTCCGAAGCCGTCGCTTTTAAAGCCAGGAGCTGAAAATCTACTAAGGTTTTACGGGCTTGGTCACCGTGTTCAGGCTGTTGAACAGGTAAAGGATTGGGATAACGGCTTCTTTTATTTTAATTACAAAGTAACGGTCGTTAAGACCTTACCGAATGGTACAGAAATGGTTTTAGCTGAATGTGAGGGTTCGGCAAATAGCAAAGAAAAGCGATATCGAAATCAGGACCCTTATATGCTGGTGAATACGCTTCAGAAAATGGCGATTAAGCGAGCGTTGGTTGGAGCGACACTGCAGGCTACAGGAGCATCGGGACTGTTTACACAGGATCTTGAAGATATGGATGATATACCGATGCAGGAGCATCAGCAGCCAAGGCAACAAGCTTCATCTTCCCATGGTTCACGGAGCAATAACCAATCTTCTGGTAATGGTATAGCCTCAGAAAAACAGCAAAGGGCCATTTTCGCCATCGCCAAAGGGAAAGGGCTTGATGAAGAGGGAATAAAACGCCTGATTCAATATCTAAACAATAAGCAAAGTGTATCAGAGCTTACTTCTAAAGAAGCGAGTGACTTAATCAAGCTTTTACAAGAAACGAGTCCGGATGAACTGTTAGCTATGATAAGCGCAGGAGACAGTCCAACTCCAATGAATAAACCGATTGACATATCGGACGATGACCTCCCTTTTGATGAAGCCCCTGGGTTAGAAAATAGCTCAGGGGCGTGGGAAGACCCGTTAGGCTACGAAGACAGAATGCCGCGTACTAAACGCTCAGCGAGGTAATATACGCGGGATTTTTCACACTCTATTCTATTAAATAATCAAAGGAGATGTCGGGGTATGGAAGAGCAAAAAGACATCATCATGCAAGCGTCGGGGTTTGTGATTCTGCCCCGACTCTCGATTAAAAATGTAAGAGACAAACTCCTTTTCTACCATTTGCTTGAACAAGCTGACTGGAATACGGGAGAAGCTGTTCTCGTTCTTTCCCAACTTGAAGAGCAAACAGGATGGTCAAGAAAAGAGATAAGCACGTCGCTTTCTCGACTTCAAAAAGGTGGAGTTATCACAATGGAAACTCTTCGAGGGAAGCGCGGTGTTAGGGTGATGATCGTAAACTATTCTGCTTATCAAAATCTCTCAAAATATAGAAAAACGGTACAAGCAAACGGGGAAATGGCACAAGCAAAAGGACAAGCAAGCGGCAAAATGGTACAAGTAAACGATGGTGAAAAACCTTGTGTTTCCTGGGATTTACCCACTAACAAAATGGAAGTGGAACAAGCAAACAGCGAAACGGTACAAGCGAAGGCACAAGCAAATGGAGAAACGGGACAACTTATATATAGTAACAACAATAAGAACAGCAATATAAACAGCAGTAATAATAAACCTAATACGTCGCTCGTTTCAGAAAAAGACATCGAAACCTTTGTCGATGAGAACATCGACGTTTTGCCGTCCGGTGTAAACCGAAAACTCTTAATTCGTTATTGTGACATGCTGCGGCTAACGAGAAGTACATGCAAGATTTCCAAAAACGTTTTGCTCCAGGTTTTTGCGAAGATGAAAAAATACTCCGCAAATCAAATTAACTTCGCTGTATGGCATCACTTTGAAAAACACGACGATAAACGCGAGCAGTACACGCTAGGGATTCTTAGAAACACAAGGGATGATGAGGCTTATAGAAAACTAATGCGGATGTTGAACCGTCAAAGCAAGAATAGGTTCGAAATCAGAGAATCAAAAGGAGGCATACGCAGTGCAGCCAGCAGAGAACTTGATCCAGCGTTCCGTGATGAAATTAATTCCCTCTCTTTCTAAAGACGCAGAAGGGGATCACTATTGTCCGATTTGCGGCAGGTTTGTGCCAAAGACACAAATCGAGTTGTTCGGCAAAGTGCGTATTGTACAAAGTCGTTGCCAGTGCGAAATTGACAAGTTCATCTATGACCAAAAGCAAGCAGAGACCCTTATTCAGCGAAAGATGATTGAGCGGAAGTTTAACATTTCAGAGCTGGGTAAGCGCTTTGAAGAGTGTAAGTTTTATACGTTTCAATCACGTCCTGGCGCTGAAAAGGCATATCAAATGGCACGAGATTATGCCCAAAACTTCGAGCACCACCAGGAAGAAATAGGGCTGCTGCTCTGGGGAATCCCTGGGAACGGCAAGACACACCTTGCTGCGGCAGTGGCACACGAAGTCAAAGATAAAGGATTTACCGTTGTTTTTCAGACAATGGCTGAATTACTGGAGCGTATTCGAAACACGTTCAACAAGAAAGAAAAAGAGACGGAAAGCGAGATTATGACGGCGCTTCGGGATTGTGACTTACTCGTTCTGGACGATATCGGTGCTGAGAAAATCACAGACTGGGTACTCGATGTGATGTTCCGGATTATTGACGGCCGTTACCGCAAGAAAAAGCCGACGCTGTATACCACAAACTTTTTTCCGGCCGATTTGTTGATACGTTTTATGCCGTTGGAGCCGACAGAAGAGGACAAAATCAAGGCGCAGCGGATTCATGACCGAATCATTGGAACAAGCATCATCATAGAAAATAAGGCGACGAGTTATCGGCGTGAGCTGGCTGTTAAACGATTCAGGGAAATGAGTGGTGCGTAAAGTGAGCATTAGGATGGAAGGAGAATAAAGTACAAGAATACTGCGTTTTCACTCTCATCACTCAAATTCAACTGGAATCTTTAGGAGGAGAAGCCAGATGAAATACTTTGTACTTATTCCAGACAAAGCAAAGGTGCGGAATATGGTGTGCTGCCTACAAAGTTTACTTTCGCAGATGAACCGTACAGAGAATTTGGACAAGACAGTCACGGGTATTCGGATTAACAAACAGACACGAGCGATTGAAATCGAAGTGGAGGATGAGCCGGATGAGTAACACAGCTCTTTCCAGGAAGGAAAAACGAGCGCTTCGATTGCAGATATGCCGGACACTGGACGAGCATTGCGGCAACTGCGAGACCAAGAAACAAGCACTGAAAGGGAAGAGCGGCAGCGCTTGGGACGCAGCGAATCAAAGCTTGCAGGCATACTGCAATACGCAGTGCCCGGTCGGAAAACAACTGCATGCGCTGGCTTCGAAACTCGAAGGAGTGCAGATACGGCCGGGGTCGATTGAAGTACAACCGGTGCTAAAAGTACGACCAAAGCCTATCAAACTCATGGAAGTTGTCTCGAAACCGCGCGAAGAGCTTACACCGGAAAGCTATATGCAGGATAGGGAAAAAGGGCTTAGAGATTGGCAAATCGCGATACAGTACGATATCACTCCGTCGGGACTTTATAGCCGGAAAAAGCGATGGAGAGAACAGGGACTACTTGCTGGGAATGAGCAACGGAGGAAGAAAGCATGATTCGGTTGGTTGTACCCGGTCGCCCGGTTCCGGCGGTACGCATGACACAGCGGAGTAAGTTTGTCAATAAGCAAGCGCAGCGCTACCTTGAGTACAAAAATTACATCGGGTGGCTTGCGAAAGCAGAGAAAATCAAGAGAGCAGAAGGGCTGGTAGAAGTAAAAGCAATTGCTTATCTCCATGGCCTTCGAGAGCCGGATGCAGATAATCTAGCGAAGGCATATTTGGACTCCCTTAATGGCATTGCCTGGATCGACGATCGGCAGGTGCGCAAATTAACAATCGAAAAGGTGAAGGTGGATACAGCGAAGGAGCAACGTTCCGAAATTGAAATTTACGAGGTGAAGAAATGATGAGCAATATGCCAACTATTTTCAATTTCAAAGATCGGGAAGTACGAGTCGTGATGGTAAATAATGAGCCGTGGTTCGTTGCCAAAGATGTTTGTGAAGTGCTCGAAATTAAGAATCATCGTGACGCTACAGCCAGATTAAAAAATTCGATGAAACGTGCCGTCGGAGTTACCGACGCCATCGGTCGAGTGCAAGAAACGACGGTAATTAACGAAGCTGGTGTTTATAAAATTACTTTCGCAAGCACAAAACCGGAAGCAGAAAAATTTACGGATTGGCTTGCAGAAGAGGTCATACCTTCAATCCGCAAAACAGGAAGCTATAGTGTCCAATCTAACAATGTCGTCCCTCTTTCGGAAGAACGGGCGTTAATAACAGTTTTGCGGACTACAGCAGACTTGTTGGAGGGACAGGAAGAGTTGTGGCAAGGACAACAGCAGCTTGAAATGAAGCTGGCAGAAGTGGATCGGAAAGTGGAAGAGCAAATTACACTCAATAGTCATGAGCAACGCAAGGTGCAGAAGGAAATTGCGAAGCGTGTGTACGAACTGGCTGAACAGATAGCATTTAAACAGCTTTGTTTTGATGGAACGGAAGAGATTGTGCCGGATTTGGAGAAAGAGCGCCGGAAGTTATTCAGTGAAATTCATCGAGCTATCAAAGATTGTTTTGCTGTTCCGAGTTACCGTGATGTGCGGCGCTCAGAGTTCAATCAGTTATTGCTGTTTATCCAAGTATGGCGGCCGAGGCTGGTGGCGTAATGAAGAAAGCACGCTACTATTTGCTTCGTCGCAAAGAGAAAGGGTTTGGCTCTGCTCACGTTGTTTATCGCTATGAATTAATTCGTTGGAACGAGTTGCATAGGTGGCAGCGGCGTGGGTGGAAAGTAATTGCATAAATCGGTTGCCCGCCGGGGAGACCCGGTGGGTGGCACAAAAAAACACTCCCTTGATTAGAGCAAAGGAACGTTGCTAGCCTATTTATTTTTAGCATACAGAAAATTATATTTACTAGCATGTTTAATCTCGTCTGTTAAAATCTCAAACACCATATTTTTGAATACTGTACCCGGGATCATAAAGTAAATTTTTCGGTAAAGCTCTACTGCGCTTAGTTCACCAAATAAGGCCTTTTCGATTCCCGAAAGATAGGTGGTTGGTTTCTCAAACGATTCGCTATCGCTCGGCCCAATAGTTTGACCTGTTAGAGAATAGTACATCTGCCTAAACATCTGACGATGGCGCCTTTCATCATCACGAATGGAGATAATGATTTCTTTGTCCTGATTTGATGGAGCGTTTTGAATCAGGTAATCGTAAAAAAGTTCATCGTTACGTTCTCCTTGTACTGCTTGTCGTAAAAGAGGAAGAACGGCCTGTAAATTGGTTTGATACATCGCATATGAAGGTGGTACAGGTTGGGCTTGATACTGTACGGGTGTAAACGCAAATGGATATGGACTGTATCCTTGCGTTATATCACTTGTATATAGATTCATGAAAATTCCCTCCTGGGTGTAGAGTCTCTAACATTTTATGAACAGACACCCAAAGGGTGAGAAGAAATAAAAAAGGCCGGTATTAGACCGGCGAACTAGAGATTATCGGCAACATCTACGAAAATCCAGAACTGCTGGAGGTGGAGAATGTATGAACGAGGTAGAGCAGCTTGATTTATTCCCGGATATGCCTACGCCTTCTCCGGCTGAAATGGAGAAAGAGCCGAATAAGATGCGGAAACATTTAGGTCCGGGGCCAGAAGGGACAACATGCGGTACTTGCCGGTACCTGTATCGAAAAAAGTGGGGCGGAACGTATTTCAAATGCGAGTTGTATGGCGACTCCAACGGGCCGGGAACGGACTTCCGGAAGAAGTGGCAGAGCTGCAGAAAGTATGAAGCAAGGGAGGATGAGGAGAAGTGAAAACGCACGAGCTGAAAACAGAACCACCGTATTTTCAAGCGGTGCTGGATGAGGTTGAACGGTTGCGGAAGGACAATGAAGAGCTTCAAAAGCTGGTTGATAAGTTTAGCGAAGCGAATCGTCGATTGAGAATAGCGGTCGCTAATCAGAAATAAAAATCCCCTCTGAAATGCAGAAGGGTAAGGGAGAGAAAAAAGGTACAGAGATCCTACTACTTAAGTATATCCTCTTTCCCTGATAAATAAACAAAAACCCCCTCTCTGGACGGCCATCCGGAGAGGGATTCCCTGTTCTTACTCTCACAAGAATATTTTACCATGAGCAGGGGGAGTCGTCATGCAAATGTCGTTTTTGCCGAAAATTGACCGGAAAGCTACGCAGAAAAGAATAGAAGGCGTACTGGATACTGCGCGTATTTATCGTCGCATCGGCTTTGAAAGACGCGAGGTAAGAAATACTCCTTCATACGAGCCTCGCTTTCACGGTCAGACGAACGCGACGAGTGACCAGGTAGGTGACAATGCCTCCTGGAATGTGGATGCTGAGGAACGCATCAGGGAGCTTACAGAGCGCGTAGAGAGAGCGGTAAAGAGGTTGCCGAAGCGCCAGCGTCAAATTATTGAGATGCGCTATCTGAATGATGATGTTGATCGGAACTTTGATTATATGGTGTATACCGAATTGAACATTTCCAGCCGGACGTATGACCGGGAGAAGGCGCGAGCTATTTATTCACTGGCATTTATGTTGAGGATGGAAGTTATCGAGAAGAATGAGGAGCCATTAACCGTTTAGGGAGTGGCGAACTTTTGGCGTAAAAATGGCAAAGTTTTGGCGCAAAGTTGGCGCACTATTTTGAGATAGGGGTGGTATGATGATAGTGTCAGAAGATAAGCGAAGGGGCCTGTCAATATAAGACAGGTCTCTTTACTTATTGCGAAAAATAAAAAATAAAAATGTCACTTAGAAGGAAATTCCAAAATAATTATAGAAGAAGGTAGGTGTATTTAATAATGAGCAGGGAGGTATGTAGTGTGGAGGATTTTAAAAGTGTAAAGTTTGTTGAAATTATCGATAGTGAAAATGGTGAGTTGAACGGACTTCGAGCACGTGTTATTGATGTAGAAGAACACAAATTTGGAATTGATTTAAGGATTGTGGTAGAAAAGACAGGGGAGAAAATGTGGATTTCTTCTGAATCTGTATATCAATTGGAGGAAAGTCTAGTTTGACGTTTTGGTTATATCTAGTATAATGGAATCATCTTACAAGGGAGAGGATGGTTCTGGTGGATTTTTTTGTGTATCAAGTTTATGAAGAAGTGAATGTAGAAAATCGAGAAGCATTACTCTATAATTACCTGCAAGACACAGGCTTTTATGTAGCGGAACATGGTTTGCGTTATGTTATTAATAGTGATATCGAATTAGATAGAGGTGTAATAGCAGGAACATTTAGCCAGGAATACGTTCCAAACATATATGAAGTTGAAGAAGATAGAAGCATTGTTCCTAGGGAAGATGTTGAACCGTATGACAGAACGTTTTTTGCATTCGACTTTAGTACCAGAGCATTTTTAATCCAAAACAAAAAGTATCCACCAGAAAACTTAAAACCAGGCAGAACATTAGACCGATTAAATGACATATTTAATAGTGCATTTAACGAACTTTTTAACTCGAACTGTACTTTTGTTCCTGTCCTACTGCCAGAAGGAAACGAGTCTTTTTTAAGATTATTTGATACCCACAGAGTTATTGAAGTTAAGGTTAAGGAAATTAATAACGGAAGGTTACTAGGAGAAGAAGTAATCCTTTCTGCGGATATCGCTGAGAGCGAAGCCATGAAAACAGTTTGGAACAATGATATATCCTTAACAGACTTTATTCACCTTAGGACATCACTTGAAGGAAGTTTAAATGACTCTCTTATCTGCAAAGCAGCGATCAACTCTCCGGGTGCAGTTATCGATACCATGAGATATTTCGATCCTGAAGAAGATGGTTTTGTTACAAAAAAGAGGTCAAAACTTGATCAATTTAGTGTACCTTCTATAGATAGGAACACAGAATCAATCACAGCCTTTAACGAAATTACTAACACGGTTGCAATGAATCGTCGTATTCTTAGAAACATGAGACAAATCCGAACTTGATAAAGATTGTAATGAAGACCGTTCCAAGGAGCGGTCTTTTTGTTTACAATAAATACCTCTTAGCCTTATGATGTATAGGTTAGGGGGGATTAAAATGAATAAAGGATTTATAGAAAAAGTAAAAAGTTATACAAGTCTTGGAGTAATGATTTTTATACTCTTAATAGTTGTGGTTTGGTGTTTAAAAATAACAATCGGTTTAAATACAACTGGAGTTAAGGATTTTCTAGATATTATACTGAAGGTAGTTCAAATATTGTTTTATATAGTAGGAGCTATTGTTGGTGTATTGACTTATAGAAGTGCTAAAAAGGGATTTTTAAATACTGTTAACACTGAATATAAAAAAAGGGTAATGGATCACTTAGAAAAATTATCAGATTCATTATACAATGAATTTAATCCTAACTCTGAAAATTATTGGGTAAGACTAGATCCGGAAAAAGAAATAATATCAAAAATATTAGAAGTCTATAAAAAAAATGAACAGAAAATATTGAACTCAAAAAATTTTCGTATAGGAATACCTCATACTAAGTCACAAGCTGTTTTGGAAGAAATCCTTAATCGTGTCAAATCAGATCCGTTTATTCCAGAAGAAATATCGAATGAAGTAGTAAGGTATTTAGAAAAAAGGCTAAATTCTATGCATATTATATTTATTGAAGAGTCAAGAAAGTATATGGAAGAGCTAGCTCAGGGGCTATATAAAGATAAGATTAAGGATTCTGAAATATATATTAAAAATAAGATAAATAAGAGGTTGTATAAAGAAGGGTGTGGAATTTCTCAAATCGAAAAAGAAGTACATAATATCCGTATAAAAATAAAAAAATATTTGGAATCATACAATCCCTTTAATAAAAATAATTTTTGATAAAGCACCCACGTGATGCTTCTTGTTTTGCCTTGGAGATAGGAAAATATAGCTAAAAACATGAATCTTTCTCCTTTTTTCCTACGTAAATTATTATTAAATGAGAAGAGGAGGGACTTTATGTTTGGGAAGAAGTTTTTGTTTGAAGAGGAAATACATAATACTTACCACTCTTTAGATACAAAGGTAAGAGGTAAAAACGGCTATAGTGCTGTAAAACAACATCTGCAACATAAACTTCCAGATTCGGATAAACTAAAGAGATTGGAAAAATTAATGGTGATTGCAAATATAGAGGAAAATAGAGCAAAGCATTTATTGCAAATCTCAGGAATAGTATCAACGATTTTACTTAGCTTCGTAATAGCGGGGGTTGGAGGTTTATATGGTGTTGTAGGAGGGTTGTTTGAAAAGCTTATAGAGTCTATTATAGAAAGACCTGAAGACCTAGAAACTCAGCAAGCCATGAATATGCTATTTAATAACTCTGTTGATATACTATGGTATATGATGGTGATAGGGATGGTTGTGTTTGTTGGTTTATCAGTAATTTGGGCAAAGAAAAACTTTGCTCAATTAAAGCGAAGTATCTTATTACAGTATATTATTAATGAGGAAATTAAAGAGGTAAGTAAAAAGGCATCCTAAAGGGTGCTTTTTCTTTTGCGTAACGTTACAAACGAGCCAGCGAAACAGTGTAACAGAAAAAGTGCTTCATCTAATGCCTTGCTTGCTGGTTGGCTTGTAACGTTAAAACTTTGCGTTACAGTTGCAGGAAAATAGTCCCTCTCGTCGAATGTGAATTGAGAGGGAGGGGATAGTATGTTTAAAGAATGTAAAAAATGTGGTGCTATGATGCAATTACAAGATACTTATGAACAACAAAGAAGAGAGATTACTGTGTATGTATGTTTGAACCATAATTGCAAAGCGATTTACAGAATAGTGAAAGATGAAAATAAAAACGTTGTTTTAGAGGAATGGGGACAGCTTCCATAACTTTTTATTTTGTATTAGAGAAGAATTATAGAGAAGAGATGTTATTTTGGTAAACTACTTCGAAAAAAGAGGGAGTAATTAAAATGTCATATCCATGGCCTAAGGAAGGACAAAAACTGTTTAAATCAGGTAGCTATTATCAAATCGCTCATTTTGGATGGGGAGGACAAGATTCGCAATTTCATGGATATATCAGGGGATATAAAGAAGCAGCTGATAACTTAGTAGATTTGGCTATTAAGTCTGAAAATATTGCTGTTTTAGATACATACGTTTTTCCGATTGTCTTTCTCTACAGACAATTTTTAGAGCTTTCAATGAAAGAAATTTATCTAAATTATTCTGAACATAGCACAGAGGATAAAGTTAAAACCATCGACAAAGCAGGTCATAATTTGTTAAGAATATGGAATGAGATAAAGCCGTTAATCCAAGAAGGATGTAACTCTAATGATGATGATAAAACAATTAAAGTAGTAGAAGATTACATAAATCAATTTCATGCTTTTGATAAGACTTCTTTTACGTTTAGATATCCAATTACCAAAAAATTAGCCCCTACTCTGGATAAAGAATATCGTATAGATTTGCTTAATTTAAAACAACGCATAGATGAATTAGGACACTTTTTCTCAGGTGTTGATGGACAACTAGATGCAAATAAAGAAAATAAATACGAGCAACAAAAAGAATTTATGGAAATTATACAACAAAATATGTGGGATGAAGTAGGATATTGAAAAGCGCCACGATAGGCGCTTTTTCTTTTACTTTAAAACAGAGGTGAGTGATAGATATGGAAATAAGAAAAGTATCGATTGCTAGCATCAACCCAGCGCCGTACAACCCGCGTGTGGATTTACAGCCTAGAGATCCGGAATACGAGAAGCTGAAGCGTTCCATCACAGAATTCGGCTATGTCGAGCCGCTGGTTTGGAACGAGCGCACCGGCAATCTGGTCGGTGGCCACCAGCGCTTTAAAATTCTACTGGAACAAGGCTATACAGAAATCGAAGTATCTGTGGTTAACCTGGACGAAGCACGCGAGAAGGCGCTGAACATCGCGCTGAATAAAATCAGTGGACGATGGGATGAAGAGAAGCTGGCGATCTTGCTGCAGGAATTGGCTGAGAGTGAAATTGGCATTGAGCTGACTGGTTTCGATAAAGAGGCTCTGGACGAGCTGCTTTCTACTTTACCGGCCGATACAGAACCGGATGAGCCGGTTGTCGACGATGAATATGATGTACAGGCTGCGTTGGATGCGATCAAAGAGCCGGAAACAAGGTATGGGGATATATGGCGATTAGGAAGACATTTGCTTGTCTGTGGCGATGCTACACGTTTAGAAGATGTGCAGCGGCTTATGCAGGGGAAGAAAGCGAACCTGGTTGTCACGGACCCGCCGTATAACGTGGCTGTGGAAAGTGATTCAGAACGCCTGGCTGCAGATGGTCGGGAGTCGATTTTAAATGACGACATGTCCGATGAAGATTTTGTCGTGTTTTTAAATCAAATATTTACGAACTACGCCGCGATTATGAAGCCGAACGCGGCGATTTATATTTTTCATCCATCTTCCTATCAGCGAGAGTTTGAGAACGCGATGAATGCCGCTGGAATTGTGACACGTTCACAGTGTATTTGGGTGAAGAACGCACCGACCTTTGGTTGGGCGCAGTACCGATATAAGCACGAGCCGGTATTTTATGCGCACATCAAAGGGAAAGCGCCAGCCTGGTATGGGGACCGGAAGCAAACGACGGTATGGAAGGCCGGGCTACCGGTTGAGATTCCGGAACCGGAAACCGTATGGGAAGTGTCGCGTGGCGATGTGACGAAATATGTTCATCCGACACAGAAGCCGTTGGATTTGTTAGCGATTCCGATTGGCAACAGCAGCAAGAAAGGGGATATTGTTGTCGACTTCTTCGGTGGCAGTGGTTCGACGCTTATGACATGCGAACAGATGGGACGTGAATGCCGGACGCTTGAACTGGACCTGGTATTTTGTGATGTGATTAAGCAGCGATTCTACGAAGCAACCGGTATTGAGCCGGTACTCGTTTCTCGCATCGATGAAGCGGCATAACAGTAGAAAAGCAAAAGGAGGACGCTGCGAACGCCCTCCTGACAAGCTGCCGGGTACCCCCGACGAAGGATAGCAGAACACCGTGGCCACGGAAGGGAAAGCTGCTATCCTGTTTCCATTTTACATGGAACACGGGGGTATATTCAATGAAAAATGCAAACGAACGTTCTTATTCTGATGAGGATGCAAACCTACTTCTGCAGCACGAAGTCGAGATTATGGAAAGCATCATAGAGTCGAAGTCAAAGTACCGGAAAATCATCCATGCTGGCATTGCACGATGGGTGAAAGATTTCCAGGAAGGCAGGATTGAAATTAAAACGGTGGATGATTTGAAGAAGTTGATTGAAATCGATTTGGAGCTGCAGCGAGATGACTTATAAAAACAAACTCAACTCAAACCAGATTATGGAGGTGGGTGGAATGTAGTGGGACGAGAAAGAAATCCAAATCGCAGAAAAGCGTTTGAAATGTGGAAAGAGAGTGGCGGAACGTTAAGTTTAAAGGATATTGCCGCTGCTTTAGGCGTAGCTGATGGAACGGTCCGAGGATGGAAGAACAAAGATAACTGGGAAGAAAGATTAAATGGAACGTTCCAATCAGAAAAACGGAACGCTCTAAAAAATACGAAACGTTCCAAAAGGAAAGGAGCCCCACCTGGAAATAAAAACGCAATAGGGAATAATGGTGGCGCTCCACCGGGGAACAAACGGGCTGCAGGAAACAGTGGCGGTGGCGCACCGCCAGGAAATAAAAATGCCGTAACCACTGGCGAGTACGAATCCTTAATGTTGGATTTACTTGATGACGAAGAAAAGGAACGGTTCGCTGCCATTCCTACGGATCCGCTTGTTCAAATCGACTTAAAAATCCGCGAGCTATCCTGGCGTGAGCACAGAATGATGCAGCGCATTAAGCAAAAGGAGAACGGTCTGACAGAGAAACAGCGGCGTGTTCTGCAGGAGCTACGCAAAGTGAAGGATGCAGTCACTGTGCACGATGAAAAGACTGGCCAGACGAAAGTGGTTCCGGTGCAGCGTGAGGAATTGGTCACTACAGAGATTGAGGAAACGGAGTTCCGTGCCATCGACGATATTTTAAACATTGAAGAAGCACTCACCCGCGTCACTGATAAGCTGCTTAAAGCAATTAAGCAGAAGCATGAGATGCTGGAAGCAGACTATAAGCGGGGCATTGTCGATGAAAGACTAGCAATAGAAAAAGAAAAACTCCATCTCTTGAAGAAATCAGACCAAGATGAGCAGCCTACACAGATTGTTGTGCGGAGGTGGACAGATGATCATTCTGGAAGTTAATCCTTTTGCCGATTGGACACCGCATGCCAAGCAGATTGAAGTTATGGAATCTAACGTCAGGAACCTTGTGCTAAATTGCGGCCGCCGTGGTGGAAAAACGAATGTAGGGGCGCGTAAGTTCTTTGACCGTATTCTGGAGGATATCGAAAAAGGAAAAGGTCTGCCTTACAAGCCGCCGAAGAATTTAAAGCTGATGAAAAAGCCGAAGCCACGCCTGGAATACTGGTGTGTGGCACCGACCTATTCCATGTCGGAGATTCAGCAAGAGGAATTATCCTGTGTGATCCCGGAAGAAATGATTGAAAGCTGGGACTTATCCAAGAACCGGGTATGGTTGAAAGGATATATCCTCATTCAGTTTAAGTCAGCTGACAATCCTAAAACACTTGTAGGTAAAGGGCTGGACGGTGCCTGGTTGGACGAGGCCAGTAAGATGAAGGAGGAAACCTGGTCCGGATATTTATCATACGCACTGGCCGATAAAGGTGGATGGACAATATGGACAACCACGCCGGAGGGCATGAACTGGTTTTATGAGGATGTGGTGCTCAACGGACAGTATACGGATGCTGGCGGCGAACCAGGCGATTACCGCAATGATCCGGAATGGAAAAACTTCTACTGGACGAGTAAAGATAATCCGCTGCCAGAATTACAGAAGAATATTCAGCGCATGATTGAAACCATGCCAAAGCGATACGTGGATCGGGAGATTTATGCCCGGTTTGATGTGTTTTTTGGACAGGTTTTCGAGGAGTTTAATCGCTCTATTCATGTGGTTCCGCGTCAGCTATGTGAAGAGAAATTTAAAAATGGTGATTTCGTCCACATTGAAGCCGGGAAGGACTGGGGCTTCTCTAATCCTGGCACGACCATTGTGGGTGCCATGACCGCAAACGGCGAGCTTTGGATTGTCGATGCGATTTATAAACCGGGAATGGAGATTTTAATTCCTGGTTCGTCTGATTGCTGGGTTGAACAGGATAAAAAGTTGATGAAGAAATGGCGCATTTCTCGTTTTTGGTGTGACTCTGAGAACCCAAGCAATATAAAAACTTATGTGACCAATGGATTGCCGGCTAAAGCGGCACAGAAGCATTTGAAAGAGGGGTTGCGTGCCGTTGCTTCGCTGTTCCCGGTAAAGTCCGATAACGGCCGACCAAACATCTTTATCAGCGACCATCTAAAAGAATTTTTGCAGGAGCTTACCAACTATCGCTATCCGGAAGATGCGACAGGGGACAAGGCGGAAATCCCTGAGGGGGATGACCATGCAATGGACGCACTGCGTTACCTTGTATGGAACAGTAAAACATTCCATCAGTTGTTGGTTAAGCGATTTAACATGATTCCGTGGAAGATTGCTGCATAGAGGGGGTGAAAAGCCATGCAAACGATGCTGATTGAGCAGTTTTATCAGGAAAACAAAGAAAATAACACATGGAAATGGGTGCTCGATGTAATTCGAAAGCATCAAACACGGGATTACTCCGTTATGCGGAAGTATGTAGACGGCGAGCATGACATCCTGAAGCAGCCAGAAGAGAGAGGGAAGCCAAATAACCGCATTGTTGTGAACTTCGCACGGAAAATTATCGATTTTAGTACGTCTTATATTGCCAGCAATCCGATTCGCTATGCGCCAAACGTGGAAAAAGAAGGGCTGGATGAGTTTGTTGAAAAGCTACAGGCGATATTCGTTGATAATGATGAAGAAAGCAGTACGTACGAACTCATTGAAAATGGTTCCATCGATGGTGAAGTGTTCGAATACTATTATTTTGATGAAGATGGCCAGATTTGTATGACTCCGTTTACGGCAGACGAATGCATAGCTGTTTATGATACAACGGTAAAAGCCAAGCTGATTGCGGTCATTCGCTACTATCACGTATGGAATGATGCGGCCAAACGAAACGAGCTCCGTGTCGAAGTATATGATGAGCATGAAATTAGTTATTTAAAGCAGGAGGGAGAATCCCTTGTGCTGGATACTTCCCGCCCGGATAATCCTTATCTTCATAAGATTACAGTGCTCGTGACGGATCAGGATGGAAAGATGAAGCCCAAACCGGTTGTTCCCTGGACGCATTATGTGAATCGACCACGTAAGCATCAGGCGGCGCGGGATGACGGCATGATTGAGGGAATGGGTGACCTTGCTGATTTAAAGAACCTGTTTGATGCGATTAACAAAGCCATTACCGGAAAGGTCAATGTACAGGAATATTTTAAGAACCCCAAAATCATGTTTGAAGATCTTGATTTGGATGAGTTGATTCTCTATGACGAAGAGGGCAATCTGATTACTGACGTAGAGAGAAAGAGGCAATATCTCGCAAAGATGTTTTGGACTTCTCATGTTCTTGTAGGTAGCAAAGCGGTACCGATCACATGGGATTTGCAGGATCAACATGAGGAAAACACCATTAATCGCCTGATAGAGTCTTTGCTTGACCAATCCGGTACGCCGCACCTTCGCCCGGATCAGGTAGGAAATGCTCCATCTGGCATTGCATTAAAACTCATCTTCTATCATGCAGATATTAAAGCCGGAATTAAAATGCGGCAGTATGGCAAGGGACTGCGAAATCGACTGCGTATACTTACAGGTATGTTGAATATGAAGTATAGGAAGCAGTGGAACTATCAGGACATTGATATTAAATTCAGCAAGAATATGCCGGTCAATATTGTAGAGATGGTCGATATCGTCACGAAGTTAATAGGCGAGCTATCGCATGAAGAGCGCTTGGCATTGCTGCCGTTTGTTGATGATCCACAAGCGTCACGTAAGAAATTACTTGCCGAGCAGGAAGAAGAAGCGCAAAGGCGTATAGCCTTAATGGACCCGCTGGCCGTGGATAATGAAGAGGATGAGGACGAGAATGGCTCACCGGGTGATGCGGCATGAGCCGAGAAGAGCAGTATCAGATTGATTTAGAGAAGCGCATTGCTAAATACGCGAATCATCTGAAAAAACTTTTCGGCAGTGTAACCAATAGCATCATTAAGGAAGTGGCCATGCTGTACGCAAAGCATGCTGAAACAAATGAGGAATATCCTTCTTTCCTATACAGCGCCATTCAGCTTGAACAAATCATGCAGATCATACAAAAGCTTCTGTTCGACCTTGGTGCGCAGGAAGAAGCGCAATTACGAGCCGTATGGGGGGAAGAGTACAAGCGAAGTTTATATCATCACCTCTACTTTATAGAGGAGGACTTTGGCGTTTCGGTAAACGTACCGATGCTAAACGGTCCGATGATATTGGCAGCGGTTGAGCATAAGTGGGAAGGGCGGCATTTTTCCAAAAGAATCAGGCTCAGAACCGACCTTTTGGCTGCTGCTATTGAGGATGTCATTACCCGTGCTTCTGTGCAAGGGTGGGGCGTTACACGCACGTCAAAGGAAATTATGATTCGCACAACGGAAAGCTGGTCAAATGCAGTCCGGCTGGCACGCACTGAATTGAACCGAGCTGCAGCACAAGGACAAAGTTTGGCATACCAGGCGAACAGCGACATTATCGAAGCAAAAGAGTTTTGCGCTACACTGGATACCAAAACCTCTAAGGTGTGCCGCAAAGCCGATGGAAAAAGGTTTCCGCTAGATTATGATACCCCGACGAATCCGGGAAGAGAGGGTGAGCGAATCCCCAATCACCCGAATTGTCGCTCGTACTGGCGGCCAGTGATGAAATCGAAAGTGCTTGAAAGTCTTGAACGTGAACGTGCGTATAAACTCGGGAAGGAACGAGGGTACACGAAAGCTAGAACCTTTGAACAATGGGCAGAAGAAAAAGGAATAGCCGCATAATTAAACATCCGACTTCAAGGGTGTTTTTTTATTGTCTTGAAAGGGAGATGTGGATTGATTCATATCACAGCGGAAATGGCTAACGGTCAAATGAAAGTAGAGGCAGTGGGCCACGCCAATTACGCAGAACATGGCAAAGACATTGTTTGCGCTGCTGTTTCTGCGATAATGCAAACCGCTTTGCTTGGACTGCAAGCAATCGCTGAGCAGTACCCTGAGCATGTTTCATTAAAAGTTACTGAGAAGAAAGGAGAAAGAAAAGATGAAGAAATTCTGGATGTTTAACATTCAAAGATTCAGCGAAGGGGGTGAGGGAGGAAGTGGAGGCCAAGGCGGAGACGGAGGTGCCGGAACTGGTAGTAACGGAGGTGGTAAGGGCGAAGCAGCTGCAGGTGGTCAAAACAATGGAGGCCAAGGCAGTGAAAATAAGCAACCTGCAGTGTCTTTCCAGACGCAAGAGGACTATGACAAAGCTTTGCAGGGCGCTGTCACCGATTATTTGAAGTCGTTAGGCATTGAGAAAGCAGAAGATTTGAAGGGAATTATCGAGGCCCATAAACAAAAGGAGGAAGCCAATAAAACAGCAGAAACCAAGCTTGCAGAGCGGGATGCGGAACTAAAAACAGCAAACAGCACAATCCAGTCCCTACGGGTGGAGAATGCATTTATTCTGGAAGCCATTAAACAGGGGATTGACCCGGAAAAACTGTCCGATGCGATTCGCCTGGCTGACCTGTCGAAAGTAGAAGTAACAGATGGCGGAAAAATCAAAAACATCGATAAGCATGTCAGTGATTTGGTTGCAGCTAAACCTTGGTTGAAGGCGGATGGAAAGCCTACAGGTCAAACGCCAGAACAGAAGCCGCCGAGCAATACAAAAACAAGCATCCCTAATATTTCAGACCTGCGCAAAATGCAGCGAATTTAAGGAGGATAACGGTTATGTATAAATTAAAAATAAAAATGAATCTGCAGCGTTTTAATGGTACTGGAGCGCAATTAAGTAACGAATTGACGGGTCTTATTCCGGAAGAAACGTCGAATGAAATCATCAAAGATGTTATTCGTGGTTCTTCCATTATGAAGCTGGCACAGCTAGAACCAATGACAACGGCCACAAAGAAAATCCCGGTGTTGCTCGATGGTCCGGGCGCTTACTGGGTGGGTGAAGGTGAGCGTATTAGCACCAGCAAGCCAACCTGGGCGCAGGTAACGCTTACGGCTAAAAAGCTGGCTGTCATTATCCCAATGACAAAAGAAGCGCTGAACCGTGCGAAAATCGATGTATTTGAAGAGTTAAAGCCACACATTGCAGAAGCATTTTATACCAAACTGGATGCAGCGGCCCTGATGGGAACGGACTCTCCGTTTGCGACAAACATTTTATCCGCAGCAGTAAACGCAGGAAATGAATTTACTCGTGGCTCGGTAGCTGGTCAAAACCTTGCCGATGATGTAAACAGCGTAATGGCGTTAGTGGAAGCCAGCGACCAGGAACCGCGCGCGTTTACGGCTCATTTCGGACTCAAAGCATCTCTGCGTGGGCTGAAAAACTCTAATGGAGACCCCCTTTACTTGTCCAGCATCCGGGACGGTGTAACGGAGGACTCTTTATACTCCTTGCCGATCGAATACAGCCGTAACGGTGCCTGGGATAAAGCAAAAGCAGATTTGATTGCGGGTGACTACAAAAAGTCACGTATCGGTATCTTGCAGAATATCGAATATGAAATTCTGAAAGAAGCGACGCTGCAGAACACGCTGGGAGAAGATGGTAAGCCACTCTCTCTTGCTGAGCAGGATATGGTTGGTTTAAAAGCAACGTTCCAGGTGGCGTTCTTGGTCGTAAAAGAGAGTGCCTTTGGTGTGCTGCGACCTATTGGGTACGTAGCATCATAAGATAGATACCCAGAAAGGAGAAGAGAGGCATGAAGCCCAATGATATCGTTTCGATTGTGAAGGGAAAAGAGAAGTTGCAGGTTACCCGAAAAGCGTTTGAGGTCATTTATGCAGCGCTCGGATACAAGCTCGAAAGAGAACCGGTGAATGCCGATGGCGATTCTGACAAGTGAGGAATTTCTCGGGTTTTATCCGGAGTGTGCATCCTGGCCAGAAACGAAGGTTAACGGGGCTGTTCTGCGGGCAAATGTTTATGTCGCGGGTCAGGTGGTAGTGCCTGAGCCGGTTCCCGATGATTTGAAGCTGGCTACAGCGATGATTGCAAAAAATGGGGCCGACGCAAAAACACTTAAAAGTACAACACAAGGAACGTATTCAGAAACGTACGCTGATGTGGATTTTAGCGAGCAAATCTTAGGGATTCTACGCAAATACGGAATGAAAACTCCCGAGGAAGTGGCGGTGAAGCAAAAACTATGGCTGATCTAAATAACTATGAACGCCTGCTGTGCCATTCTATGACGGTATATGATTTACAGGGAGCAGCAGAAGACGCCTTTACTGGCGGTAAGTCAGAAAGTCGTGAGTGGGTCCCTATCGCACAGCATATCCCCTGTCGCGTTGGCGGCTCTCCGGCGCAGATACAGCAGCTAACCGGCAGGCAAGTGAGTGCACAGGATTTCCTTTTGCATACCCTGTATGCTGGTTTAAAGCCGGGGATGCGAGTCAAAATTGAACAGCCGGAGTTTGCAGATGACCTCTATGAAGTAGGAAAGCCAGTGCCGGTTTATGGCGCGGAAAGCCTGCATCATTATGAGGTCGTTATTCGCTTAATTGACGCTGTAACCGGTGGGGAAGATGAAATCTAATGGCTAAAGTCGATAAGAGAGAGTTAGAACGCCTATATCGTCACTTGAAGGAGAACTCAGCAGATGAAGTAAAAGAGGCTGTGAGCCGTCTAGCTAGAACGGCTGGATATGGGGTGCTAAGAGGGGCACAGGATCGAGTTCCGGTGCGCGATGGTGTTCTGCGTCGGTCTCTTTCCGTTGGCCGTTCTGATAATGTTTTTGAGTTCTCCATGAAAGGGAGTCATGCTGATATTACCGTGGGTACGAATGTAGAATATGCCCGATACGTGGAGGAAGGGTTTACCCAGCGAAAAGGCCAGTTTGTGCCGGGGTACTGGAAAGGTGGAGAATTTCGATATGATCCGAATGCGTATAAAAAATTCCTGCAAGAGCGGAAGAAGGGCAATCATCCGAATCTAACCGATTATGGCATCATTCTCACTGGACAGCGTATCCCTGGGGTTCGTTATCTGGCTCGCTCGCTGGCCGAAATCGAGGCGGTTCTTGATGATCTGGCTTATGAGGAGCTGGAAGATTTGGCAAGGAGGTTGTTCCAGGATGGGTGATGATACATTATCCATTCGCCACTGGTTGTATAAAGTAACTGGGATACCAACGGAGTCTCTCGCTATTCCAAAGGATTTTGAACGGCCGATGTGGTTTGCGGAAGAGCCGATTCGTCTACCGGAACCCTGCCGGCCTGATGCTTATCGGGAGAAAGTCACACTGAATATAATTTTGCTGGCAAAGGATGCGGTGCAATTAAAAAGTGTGGTAAGAGCTGTACGACAGGATTTAGCTGATCGAGGTTGGGTTTTACCGCTATTTAATGAGGAACGTCAACAAGTCGGCTATTTAAGGGAATGCCGACCAACGTTTGGGAAACCGGATGGCTTAGACCAGACGATGGAACTGAAATGCATGGTATATATTCCGTATACCCCGATTGAGTATGATCCGTTATTAGAGTTTTACAGTAGATATGATCCTGTATTACGTAAGGGGGGGACAATAGAGTGACGACAAAAAGAGAAAAGAAGCAAGAAGCTACGGCTTTTAAGCATAAAAAGGAAGAGTTTATGAAGGTGGCAGAGCAAAAGTTCGGATTAACACGGACACAAGCGATTGCTGCCTTTTTTAATGCACCAGAGGAAATGACACTTGAAGAGGCGCAAGAGCTCGTAAACAAATTTAAAGAAAGGACGGTGAAGTAGATGGCGGGCATTTATCAACCGGGTGAGGAAAAGGTGCTCTCTGGAGCATATTCTTTTCTCAAATCATTCATAGAGGAGCAAACCACCCCAGGACTACGCGGAAAACTTGCATTGCCTATAGTAGCCGATTGGGGGCCAATTGGTGAATTTGTTCGGGTACGAAATAAACAAGCCGCTGTAAATATTTTTGGTGAAGTAGAAGACTTTGACTTAATTTGGGCGGACTCCATTCGACCTTCTTCCATTTCTATCCGTCCGACACAGGTATTGCTTTATCGACTAGCGGGAGCAAGTGCAAAAAAAGCCTTCCTGATTCTTGTTGGTCCAAGCGGAGATTGTATTCGAGTTGAAGCTAAATATGAAGGAGAGTTTGGCAACCGTCTCAAAGTAGCTGTGCAGCCGAACCTTATGGATGCTGCTTTGATTGATATCTTAATTTATCTCGATGCCGAACTGGTAGAAAGCCAAACAGGTGCTACAAATGCTGAGCTTGTAGCTGCATTTGCCGGAAGTGAATATGTGACTTTAACTAAAATATCCGATGAACTCCCTATCCCGAACGCTGGTACAAACCTAGCAGATGGGGACAGCGGAAAGAGCGTTGAGGCTACCAAGTATACTGATTACTTGGACAAACTCATTACAAAAAAAGGGGAATATGGCGTTTTTACACTCGGGGTTGCAGATGCGGCATTAAATGCGGCAGCTCAGGATTGGACAGATGAACAGCGGTATAAAGGGAACTACATTAAATTCGTCTTTGGTGGTGATGCAAACCGGGATAAAAACAAAGCCGATATTATCCAAGCTTCAAAAGATGCGAATCATATGGCCGTTATTAACGTAGGAAGCGGGGTTAAATGGAGGGGAAAAACATACTCAAGTTCCAAAGTTGCTGTTTATATCGCTTCTCTTGCTGCCGCTATGCCGCTTAATTACACAATGGCGCTATATATTACTAACTTTGATGAAGTAACCGTTGAGTGGGATCAGGATACGGATTTAATTGATTTAATTGAAGCCGGGACACTGATGCTGAACAAAGATAATGATAAAGTCATCATCCAAGAGCCGGTTAATACTCTAACTGTTCCGGGGCCGGATCAGTCCAGTGATTTCGGTAAGATTCGTGTGGTTGACACGTTTGACAGCATCTTGTTAGCCGAGGAAGAAGCGGGGAAAGAGTGGATTCGTAAACAACCAAATACAAACAGCCCTGCACGCCGCGCCGCCTTTTGTCAAATGATGAAAGAAAAGGTGTTTGCTCCGCTGGCCGCTATTGAAGTTATTGCACCTGACTACGAGTATATGGAAGACCCTCTATATTATGGTCAGGACGCTATATATACTCCAAAACGCTCGGCTGGTCACTTTGTAGCTGGCTTTAGACACCAGGATGCACTTGAGAAAATTTACACCTACAACAAAGCGAAATGAGGTGATGTAGCATGGCTGAAACGTATTCTGGTACCCATGGTCATTTCTATGACCAAAATGGGAATGAATTAACAGAAGCAATCGAATTCGAACTAACAGAGGAGTTTGAAAAAGCACAAAGTAAGCGGATGGGTAAGCTGCGTAGAAGTAATCGAGTTACCGCTTCCGATGTTACGATGTCGGTCACTTTCGAAAGAACAGCCAATGTACAAGCGCTCATCCGTTATCTTGCAGAGAACCCGGAGAAAAAAGTAAATTTCATGGGACGGATGGATGATCCTGTTGCTGGAAAATATGGAGTTGCGGTTACCGGGTTCTCTCCGGATTCTCTGACACTGGCTAAATGGGCACACGGTGAAATTGATGAAGATACACCGCTGGAAGGTACCGTGGATGACTATGAGTTTGTGTAAAAAAGAAAGGGGAATGAAGTGATGAGTCAGTTTTTAACGATGGAAGAATTTCTGGGTATGAATACGGAAGTTGATACAAAATCGGAATGGAAATGGGAGCGAAAAGACGTTATAATCCCGATTCGCTCGGTTCCGGGTGATATTTACTTCAAGGCACGTAAAGCGGCGATGAAGATGTCGGTAACGGGTCGAAAGAAAAGCGCAGAGCGCAAGGTAGAGTTTGATGAGTTGAAGCTAAAATCGGAAATCATTATTGCAGCCATCGATAAGGAGCGGACAAACTTCCACCTGGACTCTGCCCAGGTGCTGGCTAAGTATAATAAAGTGGCAGCTTGCGATGTGGTACCATGTGTATTTACGCCGCGTGAAATTAATGAGCTGTATGAAAAAATCGAATCCATTAGTGATTTCAGTACGGATGAAGAAGAGGAAGAAGACGTAAAAAACTAATTAAAGAGAGCCCAGAGTTGGCTCTCTATTCTTATATCTGGCAGGAAAAAAAGAAGTTTCCGTCGGAAATTTTGTCTCTACCAGAGCGAGAAAGGCAATTTATTCTCGTTTCTACGGTTATGGAGATTGAGAGAAAAAACGAAGAAGCGAAGAAAGCGCAAAACCTGCGGCGTTTTGGGAGAGGAAGGAGGCGATAAGCATGGCGGTAACAACAACACTCTCATTTCAAGAGAAAATGTCCAAGCAGCTTGCCTCCATCCTCAAATACCTGGGAGATGTAATTGATGCGTTTGATGATGTAGAAGATGCAGCCAATCATGTAGAAGATGCGCTCAATAGCATGGATGATTCCGCTATGCAGCAACTGGAACAAGCAACCACCAATGCTTATCGTGAAGCCGATAGACTGGCACGGGAATTAGATGAAGTGGATCGGGAAGCTGCCTCCATTAGCTCTACTAAAATGAGAGAACTAGAAGCGTCAGCGAAAGAAGCAGCGAAAGCCGTCGATGAGGCGGCTGATTCTGTCGCGGATATGGAAGAGGCAGCAGATGGGGCCGAAACATTAGCAGGTGCAGCACTGGGTGGCGGATTAGCCATCACCGCAGGACTTGCGGGAGCTGCTGCTTCAAGCTATGAAATGAGTCATTCACTGGATATGTTACAAGCGAAAGTGGATGCTACAGATCAGCAAATGATAAGTATGTCTGACTCAGTAAAAAAACTATACATGTCTGGCTTAGTAGAGACACCCACAGAAGCTGCAGAAGCGTTTAGCCGTTTCCGTCAATTGCTAAAAGGGACGGACGAGGAGATTCGTAAGACGGCAGAAGGGGCGCTGGCATTAGAGAAAATGTCAGCGGGAGATTTGGATCAAGCAAGCATTGCAAAGGCGGCCAATGCCATGCAAATGCAATGGGGAACCGATGGTGTAAAAGCATTGGATATGATTACAGCTACCTACCAGCGTACCGGGGACAAAGCAAATGACTTGCTGGATACCATCTGGGAATACAGCCCACAGTTTAAAGAAGCCGGCATTAGTGCGGAGAAGATGATGGGTATGTTTATAGCCGGTGCGGAAAAAGGTGCCTTCAATTTCGATAAATTGGGCGATGCATTTAAAGAAAGTTTTGGTATTCGATTGAATAAGGCGTTGGATGAAAATGCGCTGGGTGCTCTGGAAGGCATCTTTGGAGAAGATAAACTATTCAAGATGCTTGACCAGATTAAAGCTGGAGGAAAAGAAGCAGAAAGTGCGATTATGGCAATTACAGCTGGTATTGCCTCGATTAAAGACCAGAAGCTGCAGGATGATGTGTTGAGTAATATCTTCGGCACACAATATGAGGACTTAGGACGCGACGCTGTATTGGCTATGATGAACGCAAAGCCGCTTGATGATTTTGCCGGAAAGTCACAGGAAGCGATTGATAAGACAAAAAATGAATGGATTGCGATGGCGAATGAAATAAAAACAGCCATTCAACCCATTGGGGATACCGTTTTAGAAATTGCGCAGCCAATAGCTAAATTGCTGGCAGACATGGCCAAAGGAATGGGGGATTTTGCAGCACAGCATCCATTTCTTACAAAAGTGGTCGTTTCTTTCTTTATGCTGCTTGGAGTGCTTCTTTTAATCGCTACCCCGTTCTTACTTTTAATTACGATCGGTTATGCGTTACAAACCGTAATTGGAGCCATGAGCGTGGCGATGGGTGGATTCGGAATCGCGTCACTATCTGCACTCTGGCCTGTGCTTGCTGTCATTGCCGCTGTTCTTCTTTTGATTGCTGCTGGATGGTGGCTTTATGATAACTGGAATGTTGTCACACAAGCGTTGGCTGCTGGGTGGCAATGGGTTAAAGATACAGCGATAGCGGCATTTCAAACGCTTATGGCGTTCTTAGTATCAGCATGGGAGTACATTAAAAGTACGGCTCTGGCAGCGTTACAGTGGATGGTAACGACGGCTACTACCACGTGGGAAACGATTAAGACAACGGCAATGACAGCCTTTCAAGCACTAGCCACGTTCCTATCAACGATATGGCAAAATATCAAAACTTCGTTTATTAACGTATTTACCGGGATCAGTTCCTGGCTAAGCGGGTGGATCAGCGGCCTTTTTAGCAGCGGGCAAAAAATCGTTACCACGATCGTTGATGGCATTATGTCGGTAGCTGGAAAAGTGGGCGAGGCCATTAATAAAGTATTTTCGATCGCGGATAAATTCCTACCACACTCGGACGCGGATAAAGGCCCTTTCTCGCGTCTCACAGACAGCGGTATGGCAATTCCAGAAACGATGGCCGAAGGAGTGGCCTATGCCAGCAATGTATTACCGGATGCTCTCAATGATGCTTTCGGGAACGTAGCACTTCATCCGAACTATGCTATTTCGGGTATCCCTGATATTCCGAAGGCGCAACTTTCTTCTATCAACACTGAATTTGTCCAAGAACCGTATAGGGCACCTACGTATACGCCTTCTTTCTCGCCTTCTCTTGTCCCTTCTAACGCTACTTCGTCAGGTGGAGGAAGTAATGCGGTGGGGGGAGGTGCGGTATACATTACGATGACAAATCAGTTTCATTTGCCACAGCTTGCTACTCAGGGAGCAGATGGACAAATGGACATGGAGAAAACAGCGAATGAAATCGCGGAAATCATTGCGAAAAAGCTACAGCACATTATGGCCGGCCATGGAACGGTCATTCTTGAATGATCTACCGGGGGTGAGGACGTTTGAAAGAAAAACATCTTGAATTCTGGCTGTCTTGGAATAACAATGCAGAGAAATTACGATTGCCTGTTCTCCCTCCAAAACTCTCTGTAAAAATGGGGCATACCTATTATGATATTGACCTGGTTTCTGTCGGCGAATCAACCATTATCGGGGAATCACAGCTAAAGGAATACTCTTTTTCCTCCTTGTGGCCGGAGATGTATGACCCAGGTTTATGCGATTATGTTGGCTTCCCTTCCCCGGAAGAATTTGTGGCTACCATTGAGCGATGGAAAAACACAGGCTGGCCGATACGTTTTATTGTAACCGGAAGCAAGATAAACACGGCTGCTACCATACGTGACTTTTCATATGATTGGGATGGATTTGACATTGAATACTCGTTGTCACTGAAAGAGTATCAATTTATCCATCTTGAATCTGTGAAAGTGAATATCGTTTTTCAAGCACCAAGCGGGAAGTGGAAGCCATTACCGGCACAAAAAAGCGAGAAGGATACAAGTAAAAAGAAAAAGGGAAAGCGCCCAGATACGAAAGCCGCTAAGGTTTCTTCTACGAAAGAAAAAAGTAGCAAGGAAAAGCTGGTAGACAAGTATTTGGCGCGTGGAAAGCCTAAGTTGAAGTGAGGGTAGAAATGGGACCTAACTATGATTACAGGATTCATTTACAGAAACGAGGGCAAAAAACCATCCTTCTTCCTTTTTCTGAGGTGACATGGTCTGGAGGGCGGCAAGAGGCCAAGCGCACATTAGAGGTTAAACTTCACCAGGGACGTGATAAGTTTTGGCCCGATCCGAAAGTGGAAGAGGGAGACTTTGTAGAACTTGTTTCTTTCTTTACCGGCTCACCTCGTTCCTTATTTTCGGGTATCGTGATCGATTTAAATAAAAATGCAAAGGGTGATATTTCTCCTGTTGCTTATGACTATGGCTACTATTTGTTGAATAACGATGTTGTTGCTATTACCACAGGAGAGCCAGCTGATAGGCTGCTTCGTCGTATGTTCGAACAAGTAGGCATACCGATCGGAGATATTGGTTTGATGCCGCCTGTAGAAAAACAGGTGATTCGTGGTAAGAGTCTATGGGATGCAACAGCTGATATTTTAAACCAGGTATACAAAACGCACGGTGTTCGGTATTGGTGCTGGATTGAAAACGGAAAAGCCTATATTGGCACCCAGCGCGGTCAAACGAAGCGGTGGAAGATTGAACAAGGCGGGGCTTTACTGGATGCCAGTCGGAAACGTTCCATCGCTGGTATGCGGACCGTAGTAAGGGTAATTGGGGGAGATGATAAGTCAAATGTCTTGCTTCATGAAGAGTTGGATTCTGCAGGTATTAAGAAATACGGGAAGTTGGTTAAGGTCATCGAGGTACAGGATAAAAATAAAGGCAGCGCCGTTTCCCAGGCTAAGCAGGAATTGAAGAATTTGAGCAAGGTAAAAGATGAAGCCTCGATTTCCTCCCTCGGGATTGATGATGTGATTTCCGGTACAAAAATAGAAGTATATGAAGAGTTTACAGAATTGAAAGGGATTTATACCGTTTGGTCGGACAGTCATACGATTCGGCCGGGCTATCATGAAATGAAGCTACAGCTTCAGATGGAGGAGGCGGGAGCATGAACGGATTTCAGCAATTAGCTGGCGTTTTACAACAGTCATCATATAAGAGCCAGCCAAAAGCAGGGGGAAATCATACATCTCAGGATCTGGGTGAGCTGCGCTTTGAATTAGGCACTGTTCTTGCGCCTCCTCCGGATTTATCTATACAAATCGATGGATTGTCAGTTCCGATTACCAAGGAGTTTATCGTTGTTGCGGAAGACTTGTGCAGGCATAAGCGAAAAGTTAGCATTCGAAACCAGGGGAAAACGAAAATGTATAGCGAAAGCGTTGATGACCTGTACCCTAAATTACCACCACAGAGCAGCCATAATTACAAGTATATAGAACTAAGCAATAGTGAATTTGAGTTAATCGAGGGAGAAATTGAATTTTTAGACGAACTTAAGAAAGGCGATCGGATTATCGTGGCTTCTTGTGGTTCTTTATATTTCATTTTAGATCGGGCGGTGAGATATACATGAGTGTTTTTCCTGAATTCCCAGAGCCGGCCCAAGAAACTCCACAGGAGGAAGAGATACGCTCCTTACGCACCTATGCATTTGATATAAATACCGGGAAGTTTATTCTCCAATCAAATGGAAAGCCGGTTATTATTGATGGAGCAGAAGCGTTAGAGCAAAACGGACAGAAAGCTCTTAGTACCGAGCGCTATGTCTTTCCGATTTATACCTCTGATTATGGCCATGAATTAAAACAACTTATTCGCTCGGATGGTACCCGGGAATGGAAGCAAGCAGAGGCTGAGCGTTTGGTAAAAGAGGCGATTGAATATTTGTATGGCGTTGACCGCTGTGAAAACTTCGAATTTGAATGGGTAGGAGCGAGTTTGAAGATTAACTATGTCATGATAACCGATGAAGGCGTCATTCCTCAGGAGGTGTATGTGGAATGATTGCAATTCCAACGGAGGAAGAAATCTTTTCGCGGCTTATCAGCAACTATCTGGCGATTGCAGGTCCAATGAATGTGGATGAGGGAACGATCCCCTATGACTTTTTAAAACCTGTATCGTTAGAGTTTTATTATGCTTACCAATTTATCCAGGCTCTTTATTATGCATTGTGGGTGGAATATGCAGAAGGGGAAAATTTAGATTTAGCGGTTAGTGTGGCAGGAATAGAGAGAAAACTTGCTACAAAGGCGCAACTTACCCTTCCACAATTAAAATTTGTTGGCATACCAAACTCAGAAATTAGAGCTGGAACCCGATTCATGACAGAGGGAATATCCCCTCTGTTTTTTGTTGTTCCGGAAACAGTCGTGTTAGACAGTAACGGTGTAGGCTTTGGCTTGTTGGAGGCTGAACAAGCAGGAGCAGCATGGAAAATCACAGCCGGTACAACACTTCTTCCGGTAAATACAATTAACGGTTTACAAAGTGTCGAATTGCTCGGGAATTTGGAAGGGGGTACAGACGATGAATCGGATGAGGAGTTGAGAAATCGATACTGGCAGAAGGTGCGTCGTCGAGCTACGTCTGGAAATGCCGCTCATTACATTGAATGGGCTCTCGAAGTTCCAGGTGTTGCTGCCGCGCGAGTATTTGAAAATGTAGATGGTCCGAATACGGTCCGTGTGGTTTTACTTGGACAAAACGGAACGTCTCCAGATAGTACGATTGTAGAAAATGCACGCCGTCATATTCTTTCTCAGCGGCCTCTTGGCCCTGGTGATGACGGTATATTTGTTATGGCGGCATTACCAAAAGTATTCAATTTCTATTCGAAGGTACGTCTACTAAAGAACTACAGCATGGAAGAAGTGACAGCGGCGTATAAAAAAGCACTACAATCGTACTTTACCGAACTGCTGGAATATGACGATGTAGAGATGGCATCAAGGACTATCATTCGCACGAAAACAGGGGCTCTTCTCCATAGCGTTAGTGGTGTGGAAGATTATGATGAACTGACTATCAATGGAGAAATGACCAATCAAACGATTGACTCCTTTGAAATTCCTGTAGTTGGCACCGTAACACTTGAGGTGATGATATGAGTCAGCGATTAATCCATATCGTTCCGCCTTATTATCGAAAAAATAAAGAAGCAAATGGAATTTTTGGTGCAGTAGAAGGGGAATCGGAGTGGTTGATTGCTTTTGCGCTGAATGTCATTCGCCAGGGTAATCCTAAAACAGCTACATGGGGGCTGAATCAATGGGAGAAGGAAGTAGGATTGCCGGTTGCTCTGGAAAGCGCACCTCTCGAATCACGGCGTTCCAAGATTGTTGCACGATTGAATGTTCCTGATGTAATCACACCTCTTGCAATGCAGCGAATGATTCGTGATTATACAAAAAATAAACAAGCACAAATTGTAGAGTACGGACGTGAAAAACGATTTGAGATTATTGCAGACTTGGACCAAATTGCAGATTTTGACGGCATGTCGCAGATGGTATATGAGATGCGGCCAAAACACCTCAGCTATTCAATTTCAGGGAGAATTGAAGCAGATGCCATTGTAATTTCTGTCTCTGCGCGTCAGTATGATATCGAATATCCTATCTGCGGGGAATTTTACCCGGAGGATGACTTAGAAGGCCGTATTTATCAAGAAACTCTGCTTTTAGGAGCGACAGAACGCCATTATTCGGTAGAGTATCCTGTATGTAATGAATTCTATTCTGAGGAAGGGGTGTAGAGAGTGGCAAATGAACCAATCGTACAACCGTTACTGTTGGAATTGTTGCGCGATGATTTGAGTCATCACGTTGCCAGTGCACTTATCAATGTAGATGGTCAATTACGAGCCTTTCCTATTTTTAAAACCGCTGTACATGGTCTGAAAATAACGAAGTACGTTTATCTTGATAATACTACTCAAGGGCAAATTCAAAGCGCATCACTTATTAACGGTGAAGGAAATACGCTTGTACATAAGCCAGTCTCTATTACAAAGACAGAGACTGGTTTACTTATTGCCTTTGAATTTGAACTTCAGCTGAAAGTGGAGGTAGGAATGTAATGGCGTATGAAAAGACAAACTGGGTAGACCATGTGGTAGATCCAGGAGAAATCGATCCGGTTACCGGACAACCTAAAGTCATTCAGCAAGGGACACGGTTCACAGCTGCACGAGCCAATAAAATAGAGAAAGGAATTGAAGATGCCCATATTATGGCGGAAAGCTTGGCTCGGGAACTTGGTGGCAGTTTTGTAGCGTCTCCACCTGGAAGCGAACCAGGGTTTATTTTTTCTTCTTTTGGTCTTACTGCAAGTTGGACGGCTGGTATAGGATACGTGAATGGTGTACGTTTCGAAATTCAAGCAGGCTCTATTGAACTAAACGCTACCCAGGGGCAGTATATTTATCTTGATACTGATGGAGTGATAAAAAAGACAACTTCCCAGGCAACGGCGGACGCTAAACTTCCCCTTTGGTATTTTGCGACGGATGCTTCTCAGGTCATTACTTCCATAGATCGAAGGAAAGCTGTTAATCTTTCCGCGTTCCTTAAGGTCGGGACAACAAATCTGGACGTAAATTTTGTCCAAGCCATTATTCAGCAGGCGGATACAAGGACGATCGTTCTCACTTACACCAATGGGGATTTAACAAGGGTGGAAGAAAAAGATGGAACAACGGTTGTGAAAGCAACAGATCTTACCTATACGTCTGGTAAATTAACAAAAGTTAGGGAAACGGTTGGGGGAAAAACCATTACGCAGACACTGAATTATGATGCAAACGATAATTTAACATCTGTAGCGAGGAGCGTGGTTTAATGGATGCAGTAACGCTTAGTCAGGTGCTAGAACTACTCAAACGAACAGGGAAAAATACCGATGCAGCGGGTACGACGACCCTGTTTGCACGGCTTGCTCAAATTGCCGAGTATACTGATCAACTTGAAGCGTTTGTTGATGCCCTAGAAACAAAATTAGGATTGAATACTGATACTGCCGGTACTTCTACTGTGTTTGCTAGACTAGCACAAATTGCGGCATATGTAGATACATTAGAGAATCAACTAGGAACCATGAGTGATGCTCCTGTAAGGAATGGTAACCTTCATCAAAAGGTACGAGATATTAGGGATAGTATGGGTGCACCTGGAGATGGTTCACTAAGTACAGGTAATATATTCCAAAGAATCTCGTATATTCAAGATACCTTAAGTACATCAGTAGCAAAATGGCCGACAACAAAACGGTTATATGTTAACCCGGCAGATACAGCAGGGTCTTGGCAATGGCTATTTGATTCTGGTGTTGGTACAAAAGGGAAATTACAAACGTTTAGATTCCTTTTATCATCATTTAAAAGCTCAGACCGTATCGATTTTCAAATATGGGTGGATGGTTATTTAATTTCTCATGTTAAGCTATCAGGAGATAGCAACTATCCGAATGCGGTTGGTTTCTCAACACCGGAAATCTTAACTAGAGCAGCTGGATATGACACAGGTGGTGGCGGCGGTTATGCATTTCATCATTATGGTGGACCACATGGAGACCTTGAAAGCTTTTCATATGCTAGTAATACTTTCCATCCTAATATACTCCTGCATTTACCATGGAATAATCGAATCGAAATAAAGTATCTCATTACAGGCAGTATTAGCTTTGAAGAAGCTGTAATTATTTACGAGCAGGCATAAAGGAGGTCAATCTATGCGATATTACAGAATAGCATTGATTGAGGGGAAACCAGATGTAAGTTTTATGAAGATCAACCATATTGTTTATGATGGAGGAACAGCGGTTGTATCTACTAACGAAGAGTTAGAAAGATTCGAAAGTGAATTAACACAAGCAGAATGGGAAAGTTTTTTAGCTGAGAGAATACCCTCAAAAACGGATGAGCCGGAAATGAGGAAGCCCGAGCCTCAAGAAGCTGCAACTGACGCGATAATAGCAGGTATTGCCGAAATGTATGCACAACAAACCCAAGTGATGAACACGCTTATGGCAGGAATGGCAGATTTATATGTACAAATAGAAGCTTTGAAAAATGGAGGGACAGTATAATATGGAATACATTTACGCTTATCGAATTTACTACGGAAAAATGACGATTGAACAAGTGCCAGCGTGCAAAAAAGAAGCTACAATTGCAGTTTTACAGAACGAATATGGTTATACAGTCGAACAGCAAACAACAACATAACCAACGTCTTTTCCAAAACGGAAGAGGCGTTTTCATTTTCTTGAATAGATGTATAAATGACTAAATAATAGCACACGCTATCCAAATGGAGGTGGATAGTGATGTGGATAATACTAGGTATTTTGGCTGCAATTATTTTATGGAAGTTACTTAAATTGACGTTTACCGCTTTGATCTTACTCCTTATTGTCGGCGTAATTTTAGGAGCTATACCGACGTTTAGAAGGAGAATAGGAAATCGATAACTAAAGATGAATGCATTTTTTAGGAGCCATATTGGCTCCTTTTATTTTTCCCCAACAGGGGTGAGGAGGATGTAGATGAGACAGGAAACAGATACATTTTATACTTTTGTAGTTGGGGGCGGCGCAGCGAGCGCTGCCTTTTTACTTGGAGGATTTGACCGTTTAGTGGTTGCCCTTGCTATTTGTATGGCAGCAGACTATCTATCTGGCATTTTAGTCGGGTTTTTTAGAGAAAAAAAGATAAGCTCAGAACGAGCATTTCACGGACTGCTTAAAAAAGGGGCCATGATTCTACTGGTCATTGTTTCCCATCAGTTGGATGTAGTAGCTGGCAGTACAGATTCGCAATTTATGCGAAATGCAATGATTATGTTTTTAATCGCAGTGGAGGGGATTTCACTTGTGGAAAACATGGGGAGGCTTGGGGTTCCAGTCCCCGCGTTTTTGCGTCAACGTTTTGAACAAATGAAAAACGATAACGACAAGGAAGCAAAATTTTGAAGAGAAACGGAGTCAACAAACGGGCATCTATGCCTTTTCATGATCTAAAGCAGGAGGGATGGACATGGCCATTACATGGGACTGGCTGAAACAAAAGAACTTTCGGTTGAACGACCCGAATTTACATCCAGTCGTTGCCCAGCGTGGCTGGGAAGTTGTATTTGAAGCCTGGCAACGCGGTATCTATGTGCTGATTACGCAGGGGTATCGTTCAATCGCGGAACAGAATGAATTATACGCACAAGGTCGAACAAAACCGGGAAAAATCGTGACGAACGCCAAAGGCGGCACCAGCTACCATAACTACGGTTTGGCGCTGGACTTCGCTTTATATACACCGGATGGTAACCAAGTTGTTTGGGACATGAACACAGATTTTAATAAGAATCACAAAAAAGACTGGATGGAAGTCGTACAAATGTTCAAAGCCAGAGGATTTGAATGGGGTGGTGATTGGAGAAGTTTCAAGGACTACCCACACGTTCAAATGACCTTCGGTTTTTCTATTGCACAATTAAAAGCGGGAAAACGTCCATCACGTCCAGCTATGGTGGTACAGGTTCCAGAGCTGAAGAAAGTTGTTGCATCGGTTACTGACAAAAAGGAGGAAGAATACATGATTCCCGTTTCAAAAGCGGACAAAATCATCGCACTCATCCAAGCAGAGTGGAAAGAGAAGGACGAACAAATCAAACAATATCAGAAAATGTGGCAGGAGGAAAACGCGAAGCCGGACAAGTGTCAGCAGAAGCTGGACGAGTACCATCGAGCAGCCGAAGCGTTGCGTAAGGATAAGAAAGAGCTTGGTGAGCTGGCCGACGAGGTGAGGAAGGCGTCTGGCAGAAAAGAGGTGAACATATTGTTGAGATGAACGAAATGATCCCCGCTGTCCGTATGGATGGCGGGGATTTTTGTGTATATAAATTTTCCTAAAAAGGATAAATATATAAAATTATATTGACGTGAGTAAATATAATTGGTATAATAAAGCCAAGGAGGTGAGATAAGGATGGATTTGAAAGACTGGGCGATTACAATCGCATCAGTGCTAGGATGCATCAAACTCGGATTTGAAATAGCCGAGAAATTCGAAGAAAGGTGGAAAAAATGGAAGAAGGAAAGAGAGAAAAAGAAAAAGCGCTCCACTAAAAAGCGGAAGCGCTAAGCCCAAAAAAATCTAAACGGAAAGGGGTGTTGCCCCACCTCTTTCCTTACTAAATAAGTATACCACATCCATCCTTAAATTATGAAGAAACTCTCAACTACTCTTGATGTTGTCCTGTTAATTGTATTCCTGTCTTGGTTATCTGATTTAGATTTCAGTAAGATGACACCTTTAAAATGGGTTGGCGTAACATCTATAGCTCTATGGTTCGTTTTAAATATCTGGAAGGTGATACTATGGCGGAAGAAATAACATTCAAATCACGCGATGAATTAACAGCATACATCGTTAACGAAGTAGTAAACACAACTGAAGCACTTGAGATACTTGGCTGTTCACGACAAAACCTGAACGACCTGGTTAAACGTGGTGTACTAAAACCAATTAAGGAACTTCCAAGAGATCGGCTGTTTTACAAAGCTGATGTTTTAAAAAGAAAAGAACAAGCAGAGCAAAGAAAAAAACAATGATTTTATTAAAGCCCTGATATTATCCCCTTGTGGTTGACAGTGTAAAAAAGCCCTGTGTTACAATGGATTTTCACTGTTAACTGGAGGGGATTTTTTGTGGCTAAAAAGGGACAGAAGTTTCAACACTACACACCGGAGCTTAAGGCGGAAGCGGTTCGACTGTATGAAGAAGAGGGGATGAGTTATCAAGCAGTGGCAGAGCGACTGGAGATTCGAAGCAATACACAGGTGAAGCGATGGGTGAAAAAGTACCGCAACGGAGAAGATTTTAAAGATAAAAGAGGGGAATCAACAGCCTGGAGAAAAGGACGACCAAAGACGAAGTTTAAAAGTGTAGAGGAAGAACTGGCGTATGTGAAAGCGGAGCGTGATTACCTAAAAAAGCGATATCCAAATCTACACAAGGAGTGATTCCAAAAGAGAAGCGATTTGAAATCATCCATACCCTGCGCTCTACCTACCGTTTATGTTGGTTGCTTGAGATTGCAAAGGTATCCCGTCAGGGATACCATAAATGGCTGAAACCAGGGGAACATAAAGCGAGACGTAAACAGTTAGAAGAGGAGCTCAAGGCGCACATCATAGCCATACATACCATATGTCCGTTTTATGGCTATCCACGTATGACCGTTGCTTTACGAAAAGAAGGATACGATGTCAATCACAAACGTGTCTACCGCTTAATGAAAGATCTCGACCTTCGGTCGGTGATCCGTAAGAAGAGACGTTTCTTTGGCAAACAACCATCCGTAGTGTACCCAAACCTTCTAGCACGCCAGTTTAAGGCAGAAGCACCAAATCAAAAATGGGTAACCGACATTACGTATCTTCCTTTCCAAAACCAGTTTCTTTACTTGTCTGCCATACAGGATTTATATAATAACGAAATTGTTGCCTATCATATTTCCGAACGAAATGACCTCAAGCTTGTCCTGGATACATTGGATAAAGCAAAAAGAAAAAGAAACGTGACTGGAAGCATGACCCACTCCGATCAAGGCTTCCAATACACGTCTCGTTCGTACAACAGACGAATCGAACAGTGGGGCATGGTGGGCAGCCACTCTCGCAAAGGAAACTGCCTAGACAACGCCTGCATCGAATCGTTCTTTTCGCATCTCAAAACAGAAAAGTTGTACATGGATAAGTATATGTCAATGGACGAACTTCATCAAGCCATTGGGCAATATATTACTTTTTACAACAGTGAACGGTTCCAGAAAAAACTCGGCTATCTGTCGCCGATCGAATATCGGGAAAAAATGGACGCATAAAAAATATAGGCTTTTTTAACACTGTCTACTTGACAGGGGTAAGACCACCCTGGAAGGGGCTTTTTGTTTTGTTCGGATAAAATTACGAAACGTCTTGTACAAATGGCAGAACAACAATTAAGCGGCAGAACTGGCCGTTTGCAATAAATTTCTTTATAAAACCAGTCCTATCCCCTTATTCGTGCATACCATATAGGGCAGGGAACAGTCAGAAACCTTTCGGAAATCCGGGAGGTTTTTTAATTTGTTCAAAAAGAACCAGACTATACGTTCACCTGGATACCGGAGAAAAAATAATCCGGTCATGCTCCGGACTTTTTGTTGTCTATATTATCAAATAAGATGGGTAGACAAAGCGGATAACACATAAAATTCATACAAAAAATCTTGACCACATTTTTGACCACATACTTATTTTATTTGGTTTTTTATTTTTTTATCTGAATTGCATATAATAAGGAAGAAATAAGACGTATTTAATTTCGTTATCCAATGTTTAACGACATAAGGTATCTGAAATAAAAATGGAAGTGTAATTGAATAGCGAAAAGCATGAGCTGAGACCCCAGTAATATCAAGGGTTTTCGGCTCTTTTTTATTCTGAAAAATTACGTTTGATAACATTTTGCTAACTTTTATCATACTAAAGCGTTTTTATCCTTGTTTTTTTAAGAGAATTTTTCATGGCAACATCAAAGTTTTGGGCCAGATTTTTTTGCATTGGTGTGCTCATTGTTTTCACCTCGCTTTTCTTTAGTTTATCATGAGGCATAATGGGGAATCATCTCTTTACGTTTCGTTGCAAGGGAAGATTTTGTACAAGTGGCTCCAATGGGGAAACCAAGGAGTGGGGATGCTTATTGGCAGAAGATATGTTTTAAGTATGTCATCGACATACAATAATATTCTTTACTAAAAGTATCTTGAGAACAGAAAACACAGTTCAAATTTCGAACGGTAAGCGCATACTCTTAATTGCCAAACGGTACATTTTCTGATTGCCATCAACAGTTAGATGCCCTGGATCATACTGTATAATCAACACTCTTGGTTCATTCTTTTTTTCACAATTTTACACAATTGCTTGACAGTCTTCCCACATTGATTGGTTATATTATGTATGTAAGCAAGATAAAAACAAAAGCAGATAGGAGGACATGAACCAATGAAAATGAAAAAGAAAGTAGCTGCGACAACATTAGGTGCTGTATTCGCACTTGCATCATTCAGCTCTGTTTTTGCTGCAGAGACAACGACACAAACAACTCATCCTTCAAAAGATTTCCGTTTTGCACATCATCAAAAAGTAAACCTTGAAGAGCTGGCAAAACAAAAAGGCGTTACGGTGGATGAGCTAAAAGCGCAATTCCAAAAAGAGCGTGAAGCGAAACTTGAAGAGCTGGCAAAACAAAAAGGCGTTACGGTGAATGAGCTAAAAGTGCAATTCCAAAAAGAGCGTGAAGCGAAACTTGAAGAACTGGCAAAACAAAAGGGCGTTACGGTGGATGAGCTAAAAGCGCAATTCCAAAAAGAGCGTGAAGCGAAACTTGAAGAGCTGGCAAAACAAAAAGGCGTTACGGTGGATGAGCTAAAAGCGCAATTCCAAAAAGAGCGTGAAGCGAAACTTGAAGAGCTGGCAAAACAAAAAGGCGTTACGGTGGATGAGCTAAAAGCGCAATTCCAAAAAGAGCGTGAAGCGAAACTTGAAGAACTGGCAAAACAAAAGGGCGTTACGGTAGATGAGCTAAAAGCGCAATTCCAAAAACATCATCAGGGAAAAAGTTGAAAACGTAATGGTTAACGAAGAAAGAGACGTGTTGCGCAAATACGCCTCTTTCTTTATGTTCATAATTCCACTACAATCTGTTCATTTATTATTTTTCAGGGTTTTCGCTTTTTCTTTCCAAACTCTATCGAAAAATCAATGATTTTAATTTTGTGCTCTATATCCAATGTTTCGATTACGTCTCGAATTTCGCAACTTCCATAGTACACCCAGAAGCGGTAGGGACAGTTGGCATGCAGGATTTTACGAAGAGACTTTGTGCGAACGGTGGAATCTATTTCAAACACGGCCAACAATTCTCGATCGGCTAGCGTCCACCAGGCGACATCAATTATCCCACTTCGATCGTTGGATTGTACGTTAGGAATCGGGTGCTCTTTTTCCCCATAGCAGCAGAAATCCGGCGCTAATTCCAGAAGTTTCTTTTGCAGTGCACTATGAAACTCAAGTTTATCCACCATCTTTTCTTTCCGGTTCCGGGTCAGTTCGCGCACCACATCATTTGCTAGACGAACAACAATCTCACGCAACTGGTCTGCATCAATCATGAGTGTGGTTTGCTTCATGTTCCCATCCCCTTTCAAAAAGATGATGATGTATCATAAAAGCTTACTTTTGATTTCCTTTGTCTATCTTATTTTTCTTTCAATTATACTAAACTTCCAGAATTTATAAAGGTCAAGACTAGGAAAATGGATGCAGACAAAGTAAAGTAGTAGTGAGGAATATATAATTTTAGCATGAGAAGTACAGTGGATAGCGAGGGGAAAGAGGTGCCGATTGAAACAGGAATTTGGAGAATTGACAATGGGGTTTTCCGGATAAATACGGTACATATGGAAAATGAGACAAAGCTTGAGGGGGTGTAGAGGCAGAATAGATATCACGCACATGGCTAATTGATCCAAACGAAATGGTAGTAAGTGCACCAGTACGCAGTAAAGAAGAAAAATGGAATGGACAAGATTTCTATGTGTCCCTTGGTAATTGAAATGGTAATCAAAATGATGGGAATTATACATTTGAAGTCTATATAATGGGAAGAGATGAATTTGAAAAAGATAATTTTTTTAGTAGTATTAGTTATTACCTCAACTTATCTAATTATCTTTCAATGGCAACTAGCCCCACGACCTGTTTATTTACTAATTACTAATAGCACCGACCTAAGCAAAGAAAATATAAATGGATTAAAGTTACATGAAAATATTAAAGAGTCAAATTTTATAAAAAAGTATGGAGAGATTCACTATTTAAATATGAATAGTTCTCATGACTACTTCAGTCTAAAAAATGGTTTAGTTATTGCTACTGACAAAGGTAGCCATGAGATTGTCAGAATCATTGTTAACGATAATAACACAAAAAAATTAGTGACCCAAAATGGAATTAAGCTAGGAGACTTTTCAGAAAAAGTTGTTAAATTATATGGTAAAAACAACTATAAGAGGCGAGAACAAGGAGCTGAAATTTTAGGATACATTGATAAAAAGAATCAAATAACGCTCGAATTTTGGTGTGAAGAAAATAAAATTCAAATGATTCGACTAGATATTACATCAATGAATTAGCACATGAGTGTGTCCTACTATATAAATCACACTTGATATCCCACCATACACATGACGAAGCTTCAAGTACTATGTATATGGAAGGCTGAATAAAAACGCAGAGTATAGTACATTATTCTTGGCAGCTTGTTCTGCTGCTTCCGACCACACATCGCATATGGTCGGTACATTTAATCTTTGACAGTACTTTTCGATTTTCTCCATCATGACGTCTCACCTTCGGTGAGCTCGTCATATTCAGAAAGCGAACGAGTATGTACCCCAAAATGAGAAGCGGATTGAGAGCGGCCAACTCCAATGACCTGTTTCTCATTCTTTTATCATGCGTTTATGCAAGTAGTCTTTATAACGGTCTAGTTTACTTCCTCGGCTCGTTCGTTTCTTTTTCAAAGGCGGAGAGTTTTCCCCAAGATATTTAACGAACTGTTTTTCGATCAATCCCCAACTGCCGGGCAATGTCAGAGATAGACATTTCTTGATGTTAGACTAAAAAGTGGACACACATTATGATAGAAATAAGAATCTATACATGAGGTGTCCGTATGAGAAGACAATATGATGAAGAGTGTAAACGGCAAACGGCTCGTTATATTTTGGAGAAGGGGAAAAGTGTTACTCAAACAGCACGAGAGTTGGACATTAGTAAAAACACGATTAACAACTGGGTAAAAAAATATAAGCAGGAACCTGAGATTAGAAACAAACAGAAATTCCGTAACGAGAACCACCAGCTCTCCGAGTTTCAAAAACGAATTCGTTACCTGGAAGAAGAAAATGCTATTTTAAAAAAGGCCATGCACATCTTGATATTATTCCCTTGTGGTTGACAGTGTAAAAAAGCCCTGTGTTACAATGGATTTTCACTGTTAACTGGAGGGGATTTTTTGTGGCTAAAAAGGGACAGAAGTTTCAACACTACACACCGGAGCTTAAGGTGGAAGCGGTTCGACTGTATGAAGAAGAGGGAATGAGTTATCAAGCAGTGGCAGAGCGACTGGAGATTCGAAGCAATACACAGGTGAAGCGATGGGTGAAAAAGTACCGCAACGGAGAAGATTTTAAAGATAAAAGAGGGGAATCAACAGCCTGGAGAAAAGGACGACCAAAGACGAAGTTTAAAAGTGTAGAGGAAGAACTGGCGTATGTGAAAGCGGAGCGTGATTACCTAAAAAAGCGATATCCAAATCTACACAAGGAGTGATTCCAAAAGAGAAGCGATTTGAAATCATCCATACCCTGCGCTCTACCTACCGTTTATGTTGGTTGCTTGAGATTGCAAAGGTATCCCGTCAGGGATACCATAAATGGCCGAAACCAGGGGAACATAAAGCGAGACGTAAACAGTTAGAAGAGGAGCTCAAGGCGCACATCATAGCCATACATACCATATGTCCGTTTTATGGCTATCCACGTATGACCGTTGCTTTACGAAAAGAAGGATACGATGTCAATCACAAACGTGTCTACCGCTTAATGAAAGATCTCGACCTTCGGTCGGTGATCCGTAAGAAGAGACGTTTCTTTGGCAAACAACCATCCGTAGTGTACCCAAACCTTCTAGCACGCCAGTTTAAGGCAGAAGCACCAAATCAAAAATGGGTAACCGACATTACGTATCTTTCTTTCCAAAACCAGTTTCTTTACTTGTCTGCCATACAGGATTTATATAATAACGAAATTGTTGCCTATCATATTTCCGAACGAAATGACCTCAAGCTTGTCCTGGATACATTGGATAAAGCAAAAAGAAAAAGAAACGTGACTGGAAGCATGACCCACTCCGATCAAGGCTTCCAATACACGTCTCGTTCGTACAACAGACGAATCGAACAGTGGGGCATGGTGGGCAGCCACTCTCGCAAAGGAAACTGCCTAGACAACGCCTGCATCGAATCGTTCTTTTCGCATCTCAAAACAGAAAAGTTGTACATGGATAAGTATACGTCAATGGACGAACTTCATCAAGCCATTGGGCAATATATTACTTTTTACAACAGTGAACGGTTCCAGAAAAAACTCGGCTATCTGTCGCCGATCGAATATCGGGAAAAAATGGACACATAAAAATATAGGCTTTTTTAACACTGTCTACTTGACAGGGGTAAGACCAAAACCTGACTATGCATTTATATGGATGCAAGCACGAAAAAAACCGGCGTGGCCGGGGAAGAAAAAGGATTCCGTTGCATGACTTCGAGATATACGCCTATGAGGTTTGAACAGGACGAGTACCGATTGATTATCTGGCTGTAGCAAATCAAATCTGGAATATAGGAGGTATCGCAGTATGAGTGAAGTGTTTTTTGAAGAAGCACCAGAAGTAAATAGCATAAATCGGTTGCCTGCCGGGAGTCCGATGGGGAATACAAAAAAGGTTCCCTTGACTAGAACACAGGAACGTTACAAACCTATTTGTTTTTAGCATACAGAAAATTATATTTACTAGCATGTTTAATCTCGTCGGTTAAAATCTCAAACACCATATTTTTGAATACTGTACCCGGGATCATAAAGTAAATTTTGCGATAAAGCTCTACTGCGCTTAGTTCACCAAATATGGCTTTTTCGATTCCAGAAAGATAGTTGGCTGGTTTCTCAAACGATTCGCTATCGCTTGGCCCAATCATTTGACCTGTTAGAGAATAGTACATCTGCCTAAACATTTGACGATGACGTCTTTCATCATCACGAATGGAGATAATGATTTCTTTGTCTTGATTTGATGGAGCGTTTTGAATCAGGTAATCGTAAAAAAGTTCGTCGTTACGTTCTCCTTGTATTGCTTGTTGTAAAAGAGGAAGAACGGCTTGTAAATTCGTTTGGTACATCGCATATGAAGAAGGCAAGGAAGATTGAGCTTGGTACTGTATAGGTGTCACTGTGTTTTGGAACATCAAAGGATATAATAGATGATATGCCTGCATTGTATAATCAGGATAGATTTTCATAAGAAAATTCCTCCTAGGACTAAAATTATTTAATATCTTATGTGTAAGCGCCGTAAACGGTGAAGGAACAATGAAAACGTACGAATAAAAAACATGGCCTGAATATTTCCAAGCAGTGCTGGATGGCCGAAAAAAGTTTGAGATTTGGAAAAATGATCGGGGATTTGAAGAAGGAAATACGCTTGTATTGAAAGAGTTTGACCCAGACAAGCAGGAGTATACCGGACGGGAAGTAGAGACTGCGGTGACGTATATGACCGATTATACGCAATGGTCGCCCAGCAAGTGAACGAAGTCTACCTTGGAGACGTCGAAGGTGTCCAGCGAAAGAAGAAAAAGAAACGTTCTCGCTGCCACAATCAGCGAATGAGCCAATGGCAGTTTGGGAAAGTAAAGAAGTACCTAACGTACAAACTGAAGGCGGAAGGCATCATGCTCCATAAGCGCGAGGAACGCTATACATCGCAAACCTGTCCGGTTTGCGGGGCGAAAAAGAACGTGCGTGGGCGTATGTATCGCTGTTTGTGCGGCTATACCCAACATCGGGACATTCACGGTGCGGCGAATCTACTGTCCAAAGTGTTGTATGAAAACCGGATTCAGTCCTTGCCGTTTGAAATTCAGAAACCCACGTATCTACGGATCGCCTAAGCGAGAAGTAGTAGATGGTTTGTTCCGACCTACGCCCGTAAGGGTGTGTTGCTGAATGATTCCCCTCGCAGACGGCACGTGTCTGTGAGATTAGCGACAACCCGCTGATCGCCTGTTCTATCGAAGTGGATAGTTCAGAAACCCCTTATGGTAAGTGGGGGAGGTCCATAAAGCAAGTGGAGACGTTTATGCGTGATGCTGATGAGTTTGACAGGGAATTTGAAGAGATGGGATGTCATAATAATGAACGATAACTGTGATGTTTCGTAATCTCAGCTATGTACAAAGCGGCTCTCTAGTGCACCAGAGAGCCGCTTTGTTATAAGTTTCCACTATATGAGGGGGCTTTGAATTAAGGTGGAGAATTCAAAATTATGGACATGGCCATCGTTCAGTGTAGTTCTCCCTTTGGCAAAGTGTACATGTTTTCCGTTACCGACAGGAATAGCAGGACCTGTTATGATTCTAATTTGATGCAGGTGATTAAAAAAATCAGTATTAACGGTTATTACATGTACATGGCTATTACCTCTGCGGATTGCTTGGCTTGTAACTCCTGCAAAACGATGGTTATGTCTGTCAGCCCCCGCTTCTGCCAACTTGGTACTACCTAAAAATTCGTGTGTATGTGTTTGTATCCGTTTTTTTGCATGTATTTTGCTATTCGCTTTGTTTTTTATTTTAAAACTTTTTATGTTTGCAGGCTCTTTATTCATAAAGATGCCCCCCTTGAAGTAAAGTCTTATGGTATCGTATGTTTGTCTTTTCTCTTTGGTTTGGACAATTATCATAGGCAGATGTCTTTTTTAATTAAATCTTTTATAAATGGAGGATTTTGGTTTGACGAAAGAAAAACGCCACCCATTTGTAGATTTGCCTCTCTATATGCTTTATCCTGCATCATGATCTTATGCGCTTTTGCAAGGTTCCAATATGGAATCGTTGGCCACAAATGATGGGTAAGATGATAATTTTCAGCATGAATACTTAAGAAAAATGCTTCGATCCAATGACTAAATCTATTTCTTGTCATATACAGGCTCACTTTATTTTCATGTACCAGGGGATAATGTTCTGCTAACTCCACAAACCATCCTATAACCATAAAAGAGGTGAAGTAAGGTATAATCCAATATAAGATAAAGTAGTTAAATAAATCAAAATAAATAATACCTGATAATAATACTATCCAGTATATACTCATATTTACAAATTGCTTTATATTTTTGAACTTAAACATTCTATACTTAAAAACATAATATGCATAGTGGGCTAAACTTAATAGTAAAAAAGGTCTCAATACAAATTTAAATAAAAAATGTTTTTTGTCTTTTACACTATATAATCCGATATCTAAATGATATTTGTAATCGGGATCTTTCTCTTTGTCCCCAAGGAAAGGATGATGATTTGCTACATGTGAATCCCTATAATTATAAAATTCCTGTCCAATTAAGTAACCTGAGAAATATTTACCCAAAAAAATACATAGTTTTTTACTTTTTGCTAGAGAGAAGTGAGCTGCTTCGTGTAAAATAGTTGCTAAAGCTTTTTGTCTTCCGCCGATAACTAATACAGAAATAGGATATAGATACCAACTGTAAGTACCAAGCATAATAGCTCCAAATATGACTAAAAAGTCAAATAGTAAACCGATAAGGGCTCTATAGTTGTTAGATTCATGAAGCGGTAGTAATTGTGCCTTTATTTCCTCTGAAAACTTATAATTTACCACTACTTACACCCCTCTACATAATAATTACTTTGTGTAGATTGCTAATTTAACATTTAATAGTATTCGATGATTCTAAGGTGCAAGCATAAATCTACCAACAATATACTTTTCATATTTTTACTTCCCTTATGGGAGAAGTTCACTTCCTTTCTTTTGCTCTTCGGCACCTCCCCTTTCGAATATGATTATTATTTAAAATATTAAGGAGATAACATGAATAGTGTTATATTATTCTCCACAAAACAAGACAGCCCACTCCTACTAACAAAGATAGTACAATTTGTTTTTTCCATAATCCTATCCATAAAGCAAAGGCTCCAGCTACCATATACTCAGGATTCCATATGTTTGCAGGTGTATGAAAGAGAATTGGCGGAATTGTTAATGAACTAAAAACCCCGACAGGAACCATTCTAAGCCCACGTTGAACCCAAGAAGGCATTTCTACACGAGAACTTAAGACAAGCATTGGAAATCTTGTTAGATAGGTTATTACTGCCATTAGTAAGATGTATAATATTAGCTTATCGTTCATCAAAAATAACCCCCATTATTACAGCACTAAAAGTTCCCAAAATAACCGATAATGTCACTCCATTTAAGTGATACCCCAAACATGCAAGAGAAGAGGCAACAAGTGCTGTCTTTACATAAAATGTTGATTTTAAATTGATTGCCAGAAATCCAATAAAAGTTGCAATATAAGCAAAATCAAGTCCATATTTTTGAGGTTCTGAAATCAATGTACCAAAAGCAGCCCCAATTAATGTGCTGAGGGTCCAAATCATTAAATCAACCACTCCAGCTCCACAATAAAAAGGAAGACTTGTTTTCTTTCCTTGTGATAGATAGGTTGATTTAAGAGCATAGGTTTCATCATTTAACATCCATGCTGCACCCATCAGTTTCCAGATGGGAATATCTCGAAAGTGGGGTCCTAAAGATAATCCATACAATATTTGCCGTGCGTTTAACAACATAGTAGATATAAGAATAGGAAATCCTGCTACACCTTGGGAAATAAAGCCCAAAGTGGCAAATTGTGATGATGCCGCATTAACTAAAAATGAAAACAACACGGCTTCTGTTACGCTGAATCCTGCTTGCCTCGCAAGAAGACCAAACACTAATCCATCGATAGTACCGGCTAACGCGACGGGTAGGATTTGCTTCGCCCCCAATAGAAATTGCTTTTTTTTATCAGGTGCGTCCATAATTTGGTCACTTATTTGCTTTGAATTATTTCTTAACAATTCCATGTAGTTTCCCTCCTTTTTGGTATATAAATAATAAATAATAATTCATGCAAAATTCGTTCCAGAAATATTCATAATACAAAGTAAATTTAGAGTATAAAAATGCGGTTAAATATTACCAAATATATTGAAATGCAAAAAATTAAGCGTGTTGACGCAAAAAAATTTGCTATAATTTGATAAAAACAGAGTAGATGCAAAAAATTTTGCTGTGAATTAATAAAAATAAGACTTTGTTATCGTTTGTCGTTTATTTTATAACCAAATAAAAACAGCCATCTTATATTAAGGTGACTGTCAGGTTGCCAAGACTTTTTCGACAACCTGTGACTTACACAGTAAGTCTTATATTTGGAGGTAACCATATGCCCCTCATTGAAATGAGAGGCATTCTGCGACTAAATCGTAAACTAAAGCAACGAATAAATTTCTCCGGCTGCTTATTTTAGTTCAAAGGTATATATGTCGGCAATATTAGTACTTATTTTATCAAATAAAGGGGAGGAATAATCATAATAACTTGCAATACCCGCTACTATAAGCAATACTACTATAAATATAATGAAGAACATAGCGAACAATGTATCTTTGGAAAAAATAATTTTCTTTAGATGATGAAATTTTTTTCTCGCTTTATATTGTCTTAAATAAATGACATTGGATGTAGAAGCCATTTTTACTCCCTCACTTTTTATCTAAATACCAAGTTTGTGTTAATATGTTTTACATTTATTATCATGTTTATGGGGCTCTTTTGACAAAGGTGGTCCATCTCCATGAAAGCGGCAATCATATCCATTGAAAACTAATGAAAACGTACATCATGCTATTTATTCTTACTATTTTGTCGTTTTTCACTGTTTTTCATTACTATTGACCTACATGACTTTTTATCAGGACGTTAAGCCAGAGCCTAGTGTGCCGAATATGGACTTTAGCAATGATATGCACCTTGACTGGAATGCGTTGAATCTTGCAAGAGATGTGGTCTCGTATTTTGACAGCTTCCCGTAGTTCGGCATAAACACCGGTCGGAAAATGGGTGCGGAGTACCGTCCAGCTTTTATGAGATGTGCGATTACACGTGCATTCTTCGGATCGTTCTGCGTTGGCGAATATTTCATTCATTACAGGAATGCTCCTTTTATATGAAAGATACTTTTTATAGATAAAAAAGCAGAAGCGATTCATCTCCCACCTATAGAGAAAAGGAATTTTTCGCTACTTTATGTTAAATCACACTATACCAGGAAAAGTATTTACTACACAATATTTTCCTGATATATATATAAGTAACCATTAAAAAAATAGGTGCTGCCTATTTTTTTTTAGTTGTTGCTTAAAAAGGAACGAAAAGAAAAATGTTTGAAAACATCACTTCAACAACGAACGAAGTAGAAGAGTAAGAATTTATACTTAAGATGGGGGGAAGGCTTGTTGGATCTAAAAGAGTTGATTCGTTTTCTTAATAAATTAGAGGAAAATCATATATTCTATAAGTTAGGTAAAGTGAGGAATGAAGCAATTATGGTTGAGGTAGCCGTTCCAGGTCAACGGTGGGAAATAGAGTTTATGGAAGATGGTACAGTAGAAGTTGAAAAATTCATTAGTAATGGAGAGATTTATGATAGTAAAGAGTTAAAGTTTCTGTTTGAAAATTTCAGTGATTAATTTGGATAAAAAGAATAAATTTTAATTCTATTCCATAAGCATCCTATTCCAATTTGGAACAGGATGCTTTTGTTATATTTGGTTAAAAAATATATACAAGTTAAAGTTATGTAAATTAATGTTGCTTATAAATAGGTGAAAAGAATTATGTGTTAGTTGAAGATATTAATAAGGATCTACATGACATGGGGAACTAAGGGCAAACGAATCTCGACAGTTGTTCCCTCTTTTTCTTTTGACTGTATCAGAATACTTCCTCGCATTTCCTCAACTAACCTTTTACATATGGACAAACCTAATCCCGTTCCGTCTTCTTTCGTTGTAAAAAAGGGCTCAAAAATTTTATTTATGTGATTTTCCGGAATCCCTATTCCATTATCGACAAAAGTTAAAATCGCTTCTTTGCTGTCTATCGAAGGATACAAATTGATGAGTAAGAGTCCTCCAGGATGTAGCGCAGAGATACTGTTTTTGATAATGTTAAGCATGATTTGTTCGATATATGAAGAGATTCCATAGGTGAAAAGAGTAGTTGATGGCAGAGATAAATGAAGAGTAACGTTCTTTTCTAATGCAAAGCATGCAGCTAACGCATGAATTTTTTGGAAAATTTGATTGATATTTACTTTTTCCCAGCTTCTTTTTCTACTGTCTCCTTTACGCGCTAACAAAAGGAAATCATACACCAGGTTTTCGATTTTTGTAATTTCGTTAATGCAAATATCGATGTAATTCAAAAAATTATTTGTATTTGCTGTTTTATTAAGGACCATTCGTTTCATCAGTTGTTGAAAACCTTTAATACTGCAAAGCGGATTTCTGATTTCATGAGCCATGCCCGCTGCCATTTGCCCCATAATTGATAGTTTTTGATTATGCAAATAATGGATTTGTTTATCTTTTGCAGAAAGGAAGCCGTTGACACAACTGTTAAATCTCGCATTTAGAATTTCAAAAAGCCTAGAGATCAGAAAAGAGCGTTCTTCTGGCTTGGAGAGATGAACATTAATTAAAGAACAAACATAATCAAAAGAATGTATTCGAATACTATGTGTTAGCTGGAGGAATGTTTCTCGATTCATTTCTTTTACTTCTCCAAAATAAAGCCCTACTTCATAGCCTGTTTTCTCCAGCTGTTGTAGCGCTTCTATATATTCCTCATTCTCTTTAAATAATATTCTCGCCACAGTAGTATATATTGAATATAAAGAAGTTCTATAGGCTTCAAGGTCTTCAATAACTTTATGGAAGTTTTCTGTTTTTTGTAGCATATTTTGAATATGCGCTTCGATCATGTTTGGAACTTTTTCGATAATTAAATACAACAATTTTTCTTTATCCTTATGTGTTTCAATCATTCGTTTTCCTTCCTCAGTAAGTATGAATTTTTTAAAATGGGTATTTAGAGATGAAAATAGCAGCATTATTTCCACCGTATCCATGAGAAGTAACAACAAAACTGTCAACTTCCGTTTGAATGGTATCATATACAATAGACAGTTCCGGATAATCCTCTCGAACCGCATTCACTGTACTAGGAATGAAATTCCGTTCCATTCCAATAAGAGAAGAAATCATTTGTGCTCCTGCACTTGCTCCAAACGTATGACCGGTTATACTTTTTATAGAAGTAATGGGAACATCTTTACCAAACAACTGCATATGGTTGATAGCTTCAATCCTATCGTTTTCTTTCATTCCAAGTGCCTGGCTATTGACATATGTAGGCTTTCTATGTTTAGTTACCTTTTCTAAATCACGAAGCAAATGTTTCCCTTCGCTGTCTGAAAAAAATATTCCTTTTCCATCGTTTGATGTACTGACCTCGTCAATGACACCTAAAATCTTTGTTCCCCTTTTCAGAGCGCTCGATTCTCTTTCAAGCACTAATACGCTTGCTCCTTCAGCGATGACAAATCCTCCGCTCTTTTTTGAAAATGGAACGCCCATCATATGTAGCTCTTTGTCTTGTGATAAACATCTTATTTTTCCGAAGGCATATATCACTGTTTTAGAAATAGGCGCATCGGCCCCCCCTACGATGCAGATGTCTAACTCGCCAGAACGCAAATACATAATGGCATCCTGGATGGCATCAATGCTTGCTGCGCATCCTGTGGCTACGGTTCTCGTAACTCCATTTACCCCTAGAAACTCTGCTATTGAAGAAGCTAAGCTATGATAATGGACGATCCCACATCCACTGACAGGCATATCTTTCAGATTATTCTGTTGGGCAAGAACGACAATCTCATCGTATCCTAGGGTTCCCCCTAAAGCCGTTCCGAGGAAAATTCCTGTTTTATATTGATCTAAATGGATATTTCCTGTCATTTGTAGCGCTTCCTTTGCGGCTGACATAGCCAGAAGACTGATCCTAGGGTATCTTCTATACTTTTTATTCTGTATTTCTGCTAATCTATCATGTACAACCCCGAATGCGATATTTTTTCCTTCCGTTCCTTCTCCTATGTAAAGGTCTAGAGCGCTTTTTCCCGTTAAAAGAGTATCGGCAAAGTGATTTACATTATATCCACCTGGAACTTTGATTCCATATCCTGTGATAACGACTTTCTCCCCTTTCACATATTATTCCTCCTTTGGAATTTAAATAAAATATACATAAATTTTATCTAAGAAAATAAGATCAGTAAACGATAATTTGGAACCCCATTTATCACTCACCATTTGTCCCCTTGAGTACATATTTGCATAGGATGGTCTATGTTTATAAATGTTACGAAGTAGACATAAAACTATTTTGAGTTAACCGCTCAATGCTTTAGGGGGTATATGGTGCTGTTATATCTTTGATTAAATTAATCCGGGGATAAATGGCCTGATTTTTGATTGGATGGGCGCTGTTTTGAAATAGGGGGAGTATGATGATAGTATCAGAAGATAAACGAAGGGGCCGTGTCAGATAGGTGCAATTTTTGCATGTCTTTATACCTATTATCGCTTTGTTTTTAGTGATAATATATTCCTGCTGAAAAAGGTAAACTTATTGAAAGATAAGGACGCAAAACTATAGGGGCTTCTATCTTTAAGATATGCCAGCCAGTTGCCAGGAGGAATATATGAGAAGAAAAATGTATCGAGTTGTTGATGCGATAGTGGATTTTTATAAACTTCTAGAGAAACACCATGATGAGTCACAGCATTATTATATCTTTACTAGTTTTTTTAAAGGTCTGCTTAGAGAGAAAGCGATTGGGGAAACATTACCAATAATAGAACTAATCACTATTCTTAAACATGAAAAACCAACCATATTTTTTACGATGAAAAAACAGAAGGAACATTGGTTAGATATCATTAGTAGTGTTGAATTGGATATTGAAGAAGCAAAAGAGAGAATTAAGCGTATGATAGACGAAAATAGTTTGAGATAAAATGTTAGAATGCCTACCATTGGAATTAGATTTCTCTGTAGTGTCATGTTAAAACATTGTCGGGGTATTTAGAGGAAGAGTGCAGCAAAAATAATAATGCCCCGCTGCCCATTTGGGTGGCGAGGCTTTGCTCTATAACCATCGGTATCAGCTACAGCTATCTTTTTTCTACATGATTCATTTTTTCCCGTCACATAAAGACGGTTATCATCTAGAGCGAAACTTTCAGTCCTGGGTGCTTTTGTAGAAATGCAGCTGCTATTTCCATATCCTTTGTAGTTTGAACACTTCTTGTATATATCCATATGTTGAAACGGGTGACATAATCATTTGATAAAAAAGAACAAATAAAAGAAAACCGAGAAAGTTTTTACGAACTTTTAAATGTAAGGAGGTAAAAACATATTTTTTTTGAAAGAAATAAAGGAAACTATAGCTTATTAAAGTGAGAGGTAAAACGAGTAATGTCATAGGTCCAACAATCCAATAGTAACCGAACCATGCAAGAACAAGGCCAGGAATCCAAAAGAATGTGTATGCAAAGTCCAAATAAGGCATAATCAAATTAATAAAGGTTAAGTATTTTGTATATAGCTGGGGTTGTTCCCAGGGTTTAATTTCCTTTAGCCCTTCAATCATTCCTCTAGCCCAACGAGAGCGTTGACGAACAAAGTGTTTCAAACTGGTAGGTACTTCTGTAAAAGCTACTGCTAATGGTTCAAAATAAATTTTCCCCCCTTTTTGTAAAAGTCTCCATGTTAAGACAATGTCCTCACCGATTGCATTAGGCCATCCCCCGATTTCTTTGAGGCATGAAGTTTTGTATATGCTATAGGCTCCTTGTGCAACAAGTGTTCCCTGATATAAACCCTGAAGCCGTTTAATAGAAGCAATTCCTAAAAAATAATCCCATTCCTGTATCTTTGTCCATATATTATCTCGACTATTTTTAACAAGAATAGAGCCTGCCACTGCACATATCTCTTCTGAACTACTTTTTATTCTGGCTACGATATAACGAATAGCGGATGGATGCAATAATGTATCTGCATCTAGTGTAATTACATATGGAGTCGTAACATATTGTAGTCCTTTGTTTAAAGCATGAAACTTTCCAGGATGCTCTTCGTGAAAAATTGCAATATCCAAGTCTAGTTCCTGTTTTGCTTTTAGTATTTCGGAAACAGTATTATCAGTTGAACCGTTATCAATAATCATCGTAGTTATTTTACCTTTATAATCTTGCTTTGAAAGATATCTTAATGTATTAAATATTTTTTCTTCTTCATTATAAGCAGCTATTAGAACGGTTACAGAATCGGTGGAAAACTCATTCTTGAACGGCGGCTGTCGATCAAAGACTAAGCTTGCAACAAGAAAAGCATTCATATATCCTGGAATATATGAAATTCCTATAATAATGAGCAGAGCGAAAGGAAAAGAAATAATACTTGATAAATCCTTTAACCAAGGCATGGAAATATAAATGGAAAAGCACATCCACAAAAAAGCGATAAAATGACTTAGCCAAAATTTTGTACTTACAGGAATGTAAATTTTTTTTATTGTTTTAGTATTTGTATTAGAATGAATGTCTGGATGCATAGTACCTCTTGTAGGAAAACTTTATTTTTTATCTAATGAACTTGTTGAATCATTCTCAATCAGAAAAAACAAAAATTCGCCATTTTCTTATATGATGTAAGTACGATCAAACAACCATAAGAAAGGCGAACATACATAATCATACCACTTTATATTGAAAAAGAAAACCCACTCCTTATCTTTCATAACTTGTGGCTCAGCAGAACCGCTAAGGAAGATGGGGCGGCCTACAGCACCGAGATATACAGCGAAGAAGAAAGCGCTTGTGATTGTGGTGGTCATTAGTGCTGATTTACGAGCTGCTTTTGTACTTGGATTTGTATAGAAGCGGAGCAGAATGAACGTAGCCATTTCACTAATAAGCAGGAATTTTGAGTGATTTAGCGTAACTATTAAAAAGGGAAAAACTAAATGATTCAAAATTCTAGTTGGGAGGTATTCGTCAATATTCTTCCGGGTAGAGACAGAGATGAAAAAGACAAACGTTCCGTTTATTTTACAGACCCTGATGGACATAAATTCGAATTTCACACAGGTAACTTGAATGACCGATTATCTTATTACAGAAGTGAAAAGCATCATATGGAATTTTTTGGTTTGTAAAAGATAGAACAGCGGTAGTATGGAACAAGAACGTTTTATTCTCTGTCCGTTGACTTTCTAGAAAATCTGTGTAAAAATGAACTAACGAACGTTAGGGAGGTGAACGGGAGATGACGATCCATCGCATAAAAAAGGTCGCTCTCGCTCATTTTGCCAGACATGGGTATGAAGGGGCTTCCCTTGCACATATTGCTGATGAGGTGGGGATAAAAAAGCCATCGATCTATGCACATTTTAAAGGAAAAGACGATCTTTTTCTAAAGGTGATCGAGGATGTTATTAGTGATGAAGCGGAGTTTGTAACTCATTTTTTTGCGCGTCATGCAAACATTCCTTTACACGAGCGTTTGTATAACTTTTTGAGCCAGTATAAAGCACGGTATGAGCATGATGACAGAACGAAATTTTTGCTACGCATCACATTTTTTCCGCCAACCCACTTGTACGATGAAGTCATGCACGATGTTTACATTTATCTGGATAAACTCGAAGGTCTTCTTATTCCGGTGTTTGAAAAAGCGATAGAGGAAGGCGAGATTCGTTCTGTCGGTGCGGAGCGGGCCGCTGTCGCGTTCATGGGTTTGCTTGACGGGCTCCTCGTGGAAATGTTATATGGCGGAACGGAACGATTCATAAGAAGGTTACATGCTTCCTGGTATTTGTATTGGCGCGGATTATCTATATGAATAATAAAGAAAAACACAGGAGAGGCAATGGAATGAACCGAAACTGGATATTGGTATTGATTGCCGGCTTTTTTGAAGTCGCATGGGTTATCGGACTCAAGCATGCTTATAATTTTTGGACATGGGTTGGGACGATAATAGCTATTTACGTTAGTTTTGATTTGTTGATTCGCTCCTCAAGCAGACTGCCGGTTGGCACCGTATACGCCGTTTTTACAGGAATCGGAACGGCTGGAACCGTAATCATGGAGATGCTTGTGTTTGGCGAACCGTTTCAATGGGTGAAAGTGTTGCTTATTTTATTATTATTGATAGGCGTAATTGGGCTGAAGGTTGTTACGAAAGAATCGGAAGATAACGTTGGAGCTGAAGCGGAAGGGAAATGAAAGGAGACAGAGGATAATGGGTTGGATCTATCTTATCCTAGCCGGCTCTTTCGAAGTGGTCGGCGTAACAGGAATAAATAAAGTAAATAAACAAAAAAATTGGCAGTCAATTGCCATACTGGTTGGGGGATTTTGTTTGAGCTTTTTCTTTCTTTCTCAGGCGATGAAAACGATCTCCATGGGAACGGCGTATGCCGTTTGGACTGGGATTGGCACGGTAGGAAGCGCGCTTGTCGGTATGTTTATATATGGGGAATCAAAAGAATGGCGTCGGGTTTTGTTTATTAGTATGGTTCTTATGGCGGCAATTGGACTAAAATTCATTTCATGAACTTCTTAATTGGCCCTCTCTTTTTTCTTTAGACTAAAGATAGGGTCATTAAGCTGATCCTCGCATGTCAAGGCATGCTAGGATGAATTTAGCCTGCTTTATCATCGATTTTCCTCCTTTTCCAATGTGTATAACCTTTAACATAAAAAAGAAAGATAACCGGGAACGCATAGGCGGTGAAATAACTTATCCACCCCCACCACTCTTTCCATAGTTCAAGCACTTTATAGGATGGTTTGAAGAAGAAGAAAACAACCACAAAGAGCGGCAACAAAAGGTACGGCAGCTGCCAGTCTTTTTTATTACACAACTGAGAAAAGGTATCCGTAACAAAAAAAAGGTAGGGAATGGACGAGGTTGAAAAAAGAAAAATGTAAAATGCTACAAAGATAATTTCCATTCGTTCGAGAAATGGAAACTCGATCGGCTTGACAAGTGTAAGCGTGGGCCATAAAAACTGCGTAATTTCATCTGGGCTAAAATAAACAAAACAGCTTAACGTAATATGGAGATAAACAAGCAGGGTAAGGGCATTGGCAATCACAACCCCTTTGGCTGCGGCTTTTTTATTTTTTAGATAAGGATAGAAAAGAAACGCCAACTCAAATCCAAGGAAGGCAACGGTCGTCGTTTTCACCGCAGAAAGGATCGGCATCCATCCTTCTTTCAATATGGGCAGCAGATAAACCCAGTGACTATCTTTGAGCGGGATGATTAATAATATTGGCAGCCCGAGCGTAAAGAAAAAAACAAACTCGGCATAACGTCCGATGAGCCGTACACCTCTACGTATAATCATATAGGTGTTAATCATAAGCAGGGTAACGATTAAATAACTGGACGTGTTCGGCAAAATCCATATTTGAATAATGGATATGGTAACAAAAAGAATGACCGTGATAGCGAATAAAGAATATAACATCCAGATCACCATCATGGCTTTTCCCAGTCCTTTTCCCAGATACCGTGTCATCAGCTCAAGCATGGTATCCCCTGGATGATTGGCCATAAGATGAACAATACATAAGCTAACGATTGTAGCGAGGATCGATCCGATAATAATCGAGATCCAGCCGTCCGTGCCTGCCGTCTTAGCCACTTCAGCCGGAAGAGTTAGGATGCTGGTTCCTACCTGGGTGCCATGAATAGCCAGAATATACTGGAGTAATGTTATTTCTTTCTTGACGAGTCTGCTCATTGATCTTCCCTGCTTTTTTTTCTATTCCTTTGCCGTTGTAATTGGCTGGGCCGAATCGATACAGGGCGCTTCTTCATCGTCTGTATCGGTAAACGAACAAACGTGTCTTTCATATCTGAAAGACGCAACGGCGAAATGGGGGCACTATACGGTACTCCAAGGGATTCTAAAGAGAGTAAATGAACGAAAACTGCCATCATTCCAGATATGATACCCACTATGCCAAAAGCAGAAGCGAGAAGCATCATCGGAAAACGAATCAGCCGTATCCCATTCGACATTTCTATATTTGGAATAATAAAAGAAGCAATTGCGGTGATGGATACGACAATGACCATGATATTGCTTACAAGTCCGGCTTGAACCGCCGCCTGTCCGATGACAATTCCACCGACAACGCCTATGGTTTGACCAATGGGCGTCGGGAGCCGGACCCCTGCTTCCCGAAGCATTTCAAGTACAAGTTCCATAAGCAGCGCTTCGAATAGAGGTGGAAAAGGAACCCGGTTCCGTGATTCTGCAACCGATAAAAGCAATTCAAGCGGAATCACTTCGTAATGAAAGGAAATGATCGCGATATAGAAAGCAGGTGTAAAAATCGCGATGAAAAATCCAGCGAAATGCAGGAGTCGGATAAACGAAGCGGCGAGCCATCCTATATTATAATCATCCACCGTTTGAAAAAAAGCAGAAAAGGTCATCGGCCCAATTAACACACCCGGCGTGCGGTCTACAACGATAGCGATTCGCCCTTCAAGGAGATGAGAGGATGCTGTATCCGGACGTTCCGTCACGGTAAGCTGCGGAAAAGGTGTATACAGATTATCTTCAATGAGTTCTTTTAACTCTCCAGTGGTGAGAATCGTATCAACATGGAGCGATGTAATTCTGCTTTCGACTTCTTGAAGAGTTTGTGGATTTGCCACATCTTCCAGGTAAAGCAGCGAAATTTTTACACGTCCTCGTTCCCCGATCATTAATTCTTTCACTTTTAATTCCCGGCTTGGGATGTAGCGGCGAATCATGGCAATATTTTGAGCGGCTGTTTCAATAAACCCTTGATGTGAGCCGTTTTTGACTGACAATTCCGCCTGTGGTTCCTGAATCGCCCGCTCCGGCCAATTCTGTGTTTCAAGTTCAAGGGCAGAGTCATGTCCATCAATAAAAAGAATGCTTTTTCCAATCAGGAGGGCTTGTTCAATCTCCGACCATTTCTGGACTTTTTTGATCTGCCCTATTGTTACAGCAGACTCCAGAGAATCTTTTTCATTATATTCTCCATATAAGAGCGGACGCAGAATATCCGTGTTAATGACGTTTTTATCTACCAGGCCATCCATATACACAAGAATAGACTTCTGTCCTGTTTTCAATGGAATCTCACGGATCGTAAACTCAGGAATCCCGCTAAAGAGCATGGATACATGCTGGAGATTTATGGAGGCAGAAGAGGCGATCATACTGTGTAAGAGATCATGATCCTTTTTCTGCCTGCGAAATGCTTGTTTACCCCGCAAAAAATAACGAAAGAAAGACATGATTTCACCTTTTTTGTGAGCGCATTTTCATATTGTTTATTATAGGGAATTAGATAAATAGATATACTTAAGAGATGCTTCTACTGTATTATCCTTAATAAGATTGAAGGAGAACGGTCTTTGTTTTTGCTTAAAACCGTGGGCTTTCAGACGGCACTTTCTGTAAACGAAGAAAAACTCATAAGGCGCGTACTACATGTTGTTTTTAAAAGGATTTTATTTCTAACTTGGAGAATGAATGAAGTGTTAATCTATACCCTATAAAGATTGGCTTATAGAGGTTAACATATCATAAGAGAGGAAGATGGAAACATGTTTTATAAATTGCGAATATTTCTTCTTATATGTTTATTCATGTTACTCGTTTCGGTTTCTATTTCCGCTGTCGCGGCAGCAAATAGTCCAGCACGGGTACAGCAGGCGTATTTTCCTGCAAAAGTCGTTTTTGTAAATCAACACTCCCTTTGGTTTGTAAATGGGTATCAGGCAGGCGCGCAACCTGTTCCATTAACGAAAAAAGGTATCGCATCCCCTATCGGTTGGTCATCGACAGGAGAATGGTTCGCTTACATGTGGGAAGAGAAAGAAGACTATGATCATACAAAAGAGCTGTGGGTTGTCAACCCGACCAAAAAAATTTGGCGCTTAGTAGAAAAAGATGCGGACATCATTGAAGGGCATCAGGCTTGGTCGCCCACAGGTGCTATGATTGCCTATATGACATCCCATTTTAGTAAACCGGAAGATAAGAGGTATAGCTCCATTAAAGTCGCAAATTTGAAAGGGGATAAACCTGTAATTACTGCCATTGTGTCTGACAGGCCGTATGTAGAAGACTTTACTTGGCATCCGGACGGAAAAAGCCTCACGGTATCATATATGAGAACGGAGCAACACCCAATGACGGTGGAACGTGTCGCGCTCGATGGAACAAGCAGTGTATTATTTAATATCGGCGAAACAAAAAAAGCGGAGGAAGAAATATATTCATCGGCTATTGTTGGCATGAAATGGTCGCCTGATGGAGAGTATCTTGCCTACTTTATTCGGCCGAACTCTGGTTCAATGTCCGCTGATGCCAATGACATTGAAGCAATAAATATAAAAACGAAACAGCGAATTGCGCTTGGGGGAGGACTGAAATATCCCGCTTGGTTTGCTTGGTCACCTGATAGCACACAGCTCGCTTACATCGATGGAGAGGGGAGAGAAGCAGTAAGCGATAAAGCGCTTTGTATTTTTTATACAAAATCCGGGAAGATTGTACAAGCCGGACAGAAAGGAACAGCGGATATTCAGCCTGTTTGGAGCCCTTCCTCTCCGGCGCGTCTTCTCTTTATACGTGGCCCGGTCACGAAGTGGAACGATTACCAAAACCGCCGCATTTGGCAAAGGACGAGCGATGGGAATGAGCAAGCGGTAACTTCAGCCGCGCGAACGGTTACGGACTATCATGCGGTACCGCTCGCGGACGGCAAAGGTTTCCTCTTTCTGCGTTCATCATTAAGTAAACAACCTGTTGGCTCGCTGTATTTTCAATCTTTTTCTGCTTCTAAACCTGTAGAATGGATACGCGGGATTGATTGGAATCCAGGATATTACGGCAATTTTTTGCCTGCAACGTTTTCCGTTTATCAAGATTGAACGTTTCATTGTTCAGAGCATGCGCCGCTTTTCACGCTGCTTCCTTTTCGACAGGCGCTCTTTTGCCGGGGTGCTTCATCAAGTCAATGGTATAGCCGATGATCACTCCGGCAAGCGCGGGCACAAGCCAGCCGATCCCGTGTGCATACAGCGGAAATTTTACCAGTACCATGTTCCATTTATGTGCCAAGAACGCTGTGTTTATCATATCAACCATACTGAAAAGGCCGACAAATGTTACGGTTACGATGTAAATCGAAGAATAGCTTCTTATATAATCATGAACCAGTGCCAAAACGATGAGTACGATCGCGACAGGATAAATGGCACCAAGAATCGGAACGGATACATTCAAAATTTCGGTCAACCCTAGGTTTGCGGTTGCCATGCTCCATACACAGAAAATGATGGCCCATGTTTTATATGGAACACGCGGAAAGACGCTTGTGAAAAATTGACTGCATGACGTGACCAAGCCAATGGATACACATAAACAAGCCAAGGTAAACACAACACTCAGCAGAATCGTGCCGCTCTGGCCAAACAAGTGAGCCATAACATGTGTGAGGACTTGGGCCCCGTTTTCTACCTGTCCGTAGGGACCGCCGTAGGCACCGAGGAATCCAAGAATAAGATAAATGGCTGCTAGCAGTAATCCGGCCCCAAACCCGGCATACATAACGCAGGTGGATAATGTCTTCTTGTTCTCTACCCCTTTCGCTCGCAGCGTGTTTGCCACCACAATCCCGAAGACGAGCGATGCTAGCGCGTCCATGGTCAAGTATCCATCCAAAAATCCCTGGAAAAACGGGTTAGGTCCATAATCTCCCTGCGGTGTACCAGTCTCACTTGTCGGCATTGTTAGACTTTTGATAAAAATGATGAAAATAAGTGTTAAGACAATGGGTGTCAATAGTTTTCCGAAACGATCCACCAGTTTAGATGGCGAAAGACTTAGCCAGAACACCAGTCCGAAAAAAATGGCCGTGTAGATGAGCAGAACGGCTGGAGCGGTGGCCCAATCCTCAGGTAGCAGCGGCCCTGCCCCCATTTCAAACGCTAGGCTTCCCGCGCGCGGAATCGCCAGTCCCGGTCCGATGGACAGATAAATAATGAGCGGAAAAATAAAGGCAAACACCGGGTGAACACGGCGGGCAAGCGTTTGGAAACTGCCGGCTTTGGCGACGGCGGCGACTCCCAAAATCGGCAACCCGACCGCAGATAGAATAAAACCGGTAAGAGAAATCCAAACATGTTCGCCAGCGGAAAAGCCGAGAAAAGCGGGGAAAATAAGATTACCAGCCCCGAAAAACATGGAAAACAACATAAAGCTTACAAATATGAGATGTTTCTTCGTGAACTTCTTCAATGTCCAATCACCTTCTTTGTTCTGTTCTTCTATTGAATAACTTGAGCGTGCTCCTGATGCCGTGCGGCGAGGACATGAATCGTAACAAACTTGCCTGTTGTTTTACTCATAAATAATAGCAGGATTATATCAATCTCTCGCAGTTTATTACAAGTGTAGAAATGAAATTTTAAATTTTAAAAATAGAATAATCTTTTTGATATTAAATTTGTGGAATCATGAACTTGGGGATACCTACAGAAAGGATGCTTGAAAAACTGATTACGATTGCGAAAATTATTGAAGTAAAGGGCTTTTTCGATAGGGGTAAGGGGTTGCGCGCACTCTTTACCTTTTCTATGTGGAGCGTGTTTCTTTTGTTGTAAACAGATGGATCGGGTGGAATTTTTCGATAAAATAATATATTTATCCTTGCAAAAATAATAAAAATTTATTGACGCTATATTTACAGTGCAATTATACTAAAATTATAATTTACGTTAAAATAACGTTATATAAATTTTTGTCATAAAAATTTGTGTGATTTCTGCACAAAAGATGAAGAGAGGAAGGTGTGCATGGAAACGGAAACTGTAGTGCTTGAGAGAGAACAGTATATCGCGACAATAAAGCTAAACCGTCCAAATGAATTGAACGCTTTGAATTATGCCACACTTGTCCGCCTGGGAGAAATTGTAGAAGAAATTGCACAAAATCCGAAAGATATTCGTGTTGTGCTGGTAGCGGCGGAAGGGCGGGCGTTTTGCGCCGGGGCCGATTTGAAAGAGCGCCGTACGCTCAATGAACAGCAGGTGCGCCGAAATGTGCGTAAAATTCGAGACGTATTCTCTGCGCTGGAGCGAATGCCTCAACCGACGATTGCGGTAATTAACGGGTTTGCGTTTGGCGGTGGTTTTGAACTGGCACTTGCTTGCGATTTCCGGTTTGCGGTAAGGGATGCAAAAATGGGACTGACTGAAGTAAGCCTTGGCATTATTCCGGGAGCAGGTGGTACGCAGCGATTGCCGCGTCTAATTGGGCCATCGAAAGCAAAAGAATTAATTTTGACCGCGCGCAAGATTACCGCGGCCGAAGCATATGAATACGGGATTTTAAACGGAGTGTCTGAGACGGTTGAAGAAGCGCGGGAGAGAGCGCGGGTTCTGGCAGAAGAAATAATCGCCAACGCGCCGCTCGCCGTGTATCAAGCGAAATACGCGATCGATAAGGGAAGCAGCGTTGATTTGCAGACAGGGCTCGATCTGGAGAGTAAAGCGTATGAAGTCATTATCCCGACAAAAGACCGAGTAGAAGCGCTGGAGGCGTTCCGTGAAAAAAGAAAGCCCGTGTTCTCAGGGGAGTAAGCGAATATGACAAAAAATGACTGAATATATTTGTAATTCAAAACTGTAAGCGCAAACGTTTGAAGGGCAGAATAAGGAGGGAAGCAGTATGATTTTTAATAAGGAAATGGAAACGATGTCAAGGAGAAAGATGGAAGAACTGCAACTTGAAAGGCTGAAAGAGACGGTAAAGCGTGCGTACGAAAACGTGCCGTTTCATCGGGAAGCGTTTGCCAAAGCGGGCATCAAACCGGAAGATATTCAGTCGCTAGAGGATTTGCGCCGACTTCCGTTTATGAAGAAAACCGATCTGCGTGAAAATTATCCGTTTGGCCTGTTCGCGGTCGGACAGGAAGATATTGTGCGCATTCACGGTTCTTCTGGTACGAAAGGCAAACCGACCGTCGTTGGCTATACGAAACAAGATATTGAGAATTGGTCGGAAATGGTGGCTCGCGCCATTTGCTGTGCGGGAGGCCGCCCAGGTGATATATTCCACAATGCGTATGGCTACGGTTTGTTTACGGGCGGTCTCGGTTTGCACTATGGTATTGAATATTTGGGAGCCGTTGCTGTTCCGGTATCTGGCGGTAATACGCCCCGTCAGATTACGCTGATTCAGGACTTTCGTCCGCGCGGCATTTCCGGTACGCCGTCATATATTCTTAACATTGTGGAGGAAATGAAGAAGCAGGGGCTCAACCCGCGCGAGACGAGCTTGGAATACGGCATTTTTGGAGCGGAGCCGTGGTCCGAAGAGATGCGCGCACAGTTGGAGGAAGAACTCGGCATTAAAGCGGTGGATATTTACGGATTGAGCGAAGTAATGGGACCTGGCGTTTCGATTGAGTGTTATGAGGCACAGGATGGCCTGCATATCGTGGAAGATCATTTTATTGCCGAAGTTGTGGACCCTGAAACCGGAGAGCCGCTGCCATATGGTGAACAAGGAGAGCTTGTGTTTACATCGCTGACTAAGCAGGCGTTCCCGGTCATTCGCTACCGCACCGGAGATATTGCGTCGTTGAATCCGGAACCGTGCAAGTGCGGACGGACGAGCATGCGTATGTCCCGCATTAAAGGTCGCGTAGACGATATGCTTATTATTCGCGGGGTGAACGTGTTTCCGACTGAAATTGAATCGGTGCTGCTTACATTTAAACAGCTTGCTCCACACTATCAGGTTGTTATTAAACGCGAAGGCCCGCTGGACAGTTTTGAAATTCATTGTGAAACAACGCCAGAATACATGAGCCAGGTTGTGACGCTGGAAGGAAATGAAGAAGTAGCACGTCTTGTAAAAGCAATCAGTCATGAAATGAAGAACACGCTGGGCGTGTCTGTCAGGTTGTGTCTAGGAAAGCCGAATACGATTCCGCGCAGTGAAGGCAAGGCGGTGCGCATCGTCGATAATCGTAACAAGGTACTGTCGTAGTTTTTGTTTGATTTATCTTTTTTTTCGCAATCTTTTATTTTATAGGGGGGCGGAGTATGGGGTATGACTACATTAAAGTAGAGCGGGAAGGCGCGGTCGGTGTGATTGCGCTGAATCGTCCAGAAGTGTTGAACGCGCTTAATTTGCAGCTCATCGACGAATTAGTGACCGAACTGGAACGGATGGATCGGGATGATTCGATCCGCGCCATCGTACTAACGGGAAATGAGCGGGCGTTTGCGGCTGGGGCTGATATTGGTGAGATGGCCGATGAAGCGGCAATTTCAATGCTTTTGAAAGATCAATTCGCTGTTTGGGATCGTATCGCGGGCATTTCGAAGCCGATTCTTGCGGCTGTAAGCGGTTTTGCGCTTGGTGGTGGCTGCGAGCTGATGATGAATTGTGACATCATAATCGCTTCAGAGACGACAAAAATAGGACAGCCGGAAATTAAGCTTGGCGTTATGCCGGGCGCAGGTGGTACGCAACGCCTGACGAAAGCGGTCGGCAAGGTGAAAGCGATGGAAATGCTGTTGACGGGAGAGCCGATTTCGGCGGACGAAGCGCTGCGCTACGGATTGGTGAATAAAGTGGTGCCAGTAGAAATGTACTTCCACGAAACGATGAAACTCGCACGGAAAATTGCGGAGCAACCTCCCATTGCGGCCCGGTTGATTAAAAAATCCGTGCTGAAAGCGATCGACAATCCATTGAGCGAAGGATTGGATTATGAACGCAATTGTTTTTATTTGCTGTTTGCGAGCGAAGACCAAAAAGAAGGCATGCGCGCTTTTATTGAGAAGCGCAGGCCGAAATTCAGCGGACGCTAAGGAGGCGCATGATTATGTACGAGACGATTTTATATGATGTGATGGAAGGAATAGCGACGATTACGCTCAATCGACCGGAAAAATTCAATGCGTTCACCGAGAAAATGCACAAAGAAATAATTGACGCGTTAAAACAGGCCGGGAAAAGCTCAGACGTTCGCTGCCTTATCATTACTGGCACCGGAAAAGCGTTTAACGCGGGCCAGGATTTAAGCGATATGCAGGGGGTAGAAGTTGATTTTGGCGAGTTTTTGCGCAAGCGCTATAATCCAATGATTATGCAAATCCGAAATACCGAAAAACCCGTTATTGCCGCAGTGAACGGCGTGGCGGCGGGCGCAGGCATGAGTCTAGCGCTGGCATGCGATATTCGGCTTGTATCAGAGAAGGCGTTCTTTACTAATGCATTTATCAACATCGGACTTGTGCCGGATTCAGGCGGCTGTTACTTCTTGCCGCGCATTGTCGGCATCGGCAAAGCGCTGGAGTTGGCGATGACAGGCGAAAAAATTTCGGCTGAGGAAGCGTACCGTATCGGGCTTGCCAACAAAATTTGTTCGGCCGAAAACTTTGAAGCCGAAGTGAAAGAATACGCCGCGCGTCTAGCGAAATTGCCGACGAAAAGCATCGGTTTAATTAAACGGGCGATGTACAAGGGAGTGGAAATGAATTTGGAGGAGACGCTTGAATATGAAGCGTACTGTCAGGACATTGCGGGCAGTACTGCGGATCACAAAGAGGGCGTGCAGGCATTTTTGGAAAAGCGCTCTCCTGTTTTCACAGGAAAATAGCAAGGAGGAGAGGATATGACAGCGTATCAGATCGGGGTTATCGGCGCCGGAACGATGGGGGCGGGTATCGCCCTCGTGTGTGCTAGCAAAGGGCACCGCGTGCTTTTGCTGGACGCGGATCGGAACGTGCTGGAAAAAGCGCAAGCGTATTTGCAGGCGACATTGACCCGCAATGTTGAGAAAGGCCGGATGACGGAACAAGAAAAAGAAGCAACGTACGCGAGAGTATCCCCGGTAGAAGATATGAATCGGCTCCGAGGGTGCGATATCGTAATTGAAGCGGTGCCGGAGCGGCTTGCGCTTAAGAAATCGATTTTTGCTTCCCTCGTTACTATTTGTCGGGAAGACGCGTTACTGTTAACGAATACGTCTTCTCTTTCTATTACGGAAATCGCAGGCGGTCTGAAACATCCGGAACGTATTCTTGGACTTCATTTCTTTAATCCTGCGCCGGTTATGCCGCTTGTAGAAGTCATTCGCGGGAAAAAGTCAAGCACGGAAAACGTGAATCGGGTATACCGATTTGCAGAAGAATTGGGCAAGGTTCCAGTTCTGGTCGAGGATACGCCTGGTTTTATCGTCAATCGCGTGGCGCGTCCTTATTATAATGAAGCGTTGCGCATTATGAGTGACCGCGTGGCAGGGCCGAAACAGATCGACCGGATTATGAAAAAAGCGGGTGGCTTTAAGATGGGGCCGTTCGAATTGCAGGACATGATTGGCATTGATATTAACTTTGCGACGACCGAATCGGTGTACACAAATTTCTTCTATGAAGGGCGTTTTAAGCCGAGTCGAATTCAGCAGCGGATGGTGCAGGCGGGAAGCCTGGGCCGGAAAACAGGGGAGGGATTTTATGATTACAGCAAATAAGGCGGTGGTTCTCGCCGGCACAAGTCCCCTGGAGCAAGAGTTGCGCGAAGCGATGTTGGAAAAAGGGTACCGCGTTCTTTCAATAGATGAAGCAAAAGAGTACGGTGGAAATATTACGGTAGCCGTTGAAGTCACGAATTTTGATCTGGAGACGAAAAAGGCGGCCGTGCGGGATTTGGATAGCGTGCTTGCACCGGATGTGCCGCTTCTTTCTACATCGCTTGCCGTGACGGCGACTGAGATTGCCTCGTGGGCGGTGCATCCGCAGCGCATTGTAGGATTTGGCACATTTGCGCCGCTTGCGGCGCGCGAGCTGATTGAAATGGCGCCGGCTTTGCAGACCGAAGGAACGTTTATGGTACAGGCTTCCGCTTTTTTGGAATCGCTCGGCAAAGAGGTAGAAACGGTAGAAGACGAAGTCGGACTCGTATTTCCGCGCATTCTTTCGCTTATTATTAATGAAGCGATTTTCACGGTCATGGAAGGCACGGCGACGCCCGAAGATATTGATACGGCCATGAAGAAAGGCACGAACTATCCGTACGGCCCGCTGGAGTGGGCGGATATGATCGGTCTGGATGAAATATATGCCGTGATTAAAGGGTTACACCAAAATATGTTGGAAGAGCGTTATCGTCCAGCTCCGCTGCTGCGCAAAATGGTGTTAGCCGGACGGATCGGACGCCGGAGCGGCCGAGGGTTTTACACATATGACGGACAAGAGGTGCCGATAGCATGATAACGGGAACCAGAAGAGAAGCGTATATAGTAGCCAGCGCGCGGACGCCGATCGGTAAGCTGGGCGGCAGTTTGAAAGACGTGCCGATCGACGATTTGTCTGCCGTTGTAATGAAAGAAACGCTGCACCGTGCACAGATAACAGGCGAGCAAGTCGACGGCGTGATTATGGGCAATGTCATTTCGGCCGGTCCATTCATCAATATTGCGCGCGTCGGCCTGTTGAAAGCTGGACTACCGGAATCTTTGCCGGGGCTTACGGTGAACCGGGTCTGTGCTTCGGGACTGGAAGCGATTAATCTCGCGGTTCAATCCATTCAGGCCGGACATGCGGATGTGATGCTGGCGGGAGGTGTGGAAAACCTGACCCGTTCGCCGTATATTCTAGAGAAATTCTCGCAGCCGTATCAACGGGGGCCTCAGACGTTAATGGAGTCGTTCGGCGGCCCTCGTTCGGCGCCCGTATCCATCTACGGGGAACTAACCATGGGGGATACGGCCGAAAACGTGGCTGAGAAATTCGAGATTAGTCGCGAAGACCAAGATAAATTTGCGTTGGAAAGCCAGCGGCGCGCAGTTGCGGCGATCGACGCTGGAAAATTTGCGGAGGAAATCGTGCAGGTGGAAATTCCGCAACGTAAGGGCGACCCTGTTGTGTTTGCGGAAGATGAATACCCTCGCCGCGACACGACGCTTGCGGCACTGGCGAAGCTTAAGCCGGCGTTCCGCAAAAACGGAACGGTAACGGCGGGCAATTCATCCGGCATTAATGACGGGGCGGCTGCGGTGTTGGTGATGAGCGAAGACAAAATCAAGCGGTATGGAGTCAAGCCATTGGGCCGTGTCGTGCACTTTGCGTGCGGCGGGGTAGATCCGCGGATTATGGGCATTGGCCCGGTAGTCGCCATCCGTAAGCTTTTGAAGGAGACCGGGCTTTCGATTGATGACATTGATTTATTTGAGTTAAATGAAGCCTTTGCGTCCCAGTCGCTTGCCTGCATTCGCGAATTAGGACTTCCAATGGAAAAAACGAATGTGAACGGCGGTGCCATTGCGCTCGGCCATCCGCTTGGGATGAGCGGCGCTCGGCTTTTGGGCACGATTTTATACGAACTTCGGCGTCGTGGCAAACGATATGGTGTCGTCTCTTTATGCATTGGGGGTGGCCAGGGACTTGCGACGCTTGTAGAGACGGTATAGTAGTGGGGGCACAAGGAGAAAGGGGAGAGAAGCTATGAGAACGCCTGTCATTATTGATGCGGTGCGGACGGCTATTGGTCGACACGGAGGCGCGCTGAAAGATGTACGTCCGGACGATTTGGGCGCCGTGGTTATCCGCAAATTGTTGGAACGTAATCCGGAGATAGCTCCTGAAAAAATAGAGGATGTCATTTTTGGCTGCGCCAACCAAGCTGGAGAAGATAACCGCAATGTAGCAAGAATGTCGCTTTTGCTCGCGGGCTTACCTGTAACGGTACCGGGTGTGACAGTGAACCGTTTGTGCGGTTCAGGACTGGAAGCGGTGAATCAGAGCGCAAATGCAATTGTGGCCGGCTGCGGCGACGTATATATTGCCGGAGGAACAGAGAGCATGACCCGAGCCCCGCTCGTGGTGATGAAACCTGGTGCTGCCTATCAGCGCGGCAACCTGCAATTGCACGATACGACGCTTGGTTGGCGTCTCGTCAACGATAAATTGGCGGCTATGTATCCGCCTATTTCGCTTGGGGAAACGGCGGAGAACGTAGCAGAACAATACAGCATCTCACGCGAAGATCAGGACGCATTTGCGCTTGCCAGCCAGCGAAAATATGCGGCGGCGCTTGCAGCAGGCAAATTTGCGGCTGAAATTGTGCCCGTAGAAATTCCACAGCGTAAAGGTGAGCCAATCGTATTTAATCGGGACGAACACCCGCGGCCGGATACGACGATGGAACAATTAGCCAGGTTGAAACCGGCGTTTAAGCAGGGAGGCACGGTAACGGCAGGCAATTCGTCGGGATTAAATGACGGGGCAGCCGCTTTATTGCTGGCCGAAGAAGAGACGGCGCGTAAACTGGGGCTTAAGCCGCGGGCAAAAATCGTTGCGTCCGCAGTTGCGGGCGTCGATCCTTCAGTTATGGGGATCGGGCCGATCCCGGCGACGCGTAAAGTGTTGGCGAAGGCCGGTTTATCGATTCATGACATTGATTTGTTCGAAGTGAATGAAGCGTTCGCCGCGCAAGCGGTGGCCTGTGTGCGTGAACTTGGCATCGATATGGAGAAGGTCAATGTGAACGGCGGCGCTATCGCGCTTGGTCATCCGCTTGGTATGAGCGGTGCGCGCATTTTGACCACGCTATTGTACGAAATGGAACGCAGGGAGGTACGGTACGGTCTTGCCACGATGTGCATCGGTGTTGGGCAAGGTATTGCCACCATTATCGAGCGCGTATAACGTATAAAACGAAGAATGGTGAAAAGGAGAAAGCCACGGCGCTTCCAGTTGCGCTGCGGCTTATTTTTTGCCCTTCCAGGTCTACATTTTTGTTGCTGTCCAACAGCTGAAATGCAGAAATAATTTGACGACTTTTGTCATGTCTACTATAATGTCGGTACTGTTGGGAAATAGGAAAATAGGAGTTGGAAGAATGATGAAGCCACAATCTATGCTTTTTACGATATATGGGGAATATGTGCGACATTACGGTAGTGAGATCTGGGTGGGGAGCCTGACACGGCTGATGGGAGAATTCGGCTTGTCCGAACAGGCCGTCCGCGCTGCAATCTCCCGAATGTTGCGTCAGGGATGGCTTGAATCGAGACGGGTCGGCAACCGCAGCTACTATTCGATGTCGCCGCGCGGCCAGAAGCGTCTGGATGAGGCAGCTGCCCGGATTTATAAAGTGGAAGCGAGCGGCTGGAACGGAAAATGGTGCATTACAAGCTACACGATTCCGGAAACGCAGCGAAATTTGCGCGACCACTTACGCAAAGAATTGAACTTTCTGGGTTTTGGCATGCTCACCAACAGCACGTGGATTAGCCCGAATGATTTGGAAGAGCGCGTAAAAGACATTACCGAAGCGTATAATCTGACCGAGTATGTTGAAATTTTTACGGCCGAACATCTTGGATGGAGCGATCCGAAAAGGCTGGTAGAAAAGTGCTGGAATCTTGACGAAATCAACAAAGCATACCGCGAATTTATCAACATGTATCATCCGCGGTACGAAGAGATGAAAAAGAAATTGAAAGCCGGAAGGGAGATTCCGGATAACGAATGCTTCGTTGCCAAGACGGAACTAGTGCATTATTACCGCAAATTCTTGTTTATTGACCCGGATCTTCCAGAAGAATTGTTGCCGGATGTATGGCTTGGTAAAGAAGCGGATGAATTGTTTAATGAGTACCATAACTTGCTTCATCCTGGCGCGGTCCGTTTTTTTGAAGAGGTATACGAAGCTGTACCTGTCGGAAAATAAGGCAGGCGGTACGGCCATTGCTTTTGATATTCCCCCTTTCTTTGCGCCTTACGAGAGGACGCAGGAAAGGGGTTTTTTGTGCCCTGGCTTAAATAAAATTCCTTCTTTTTAAAATTTTTATCGTAATCCCTCAATTTTAAATAATCTATTGAAAGAGAGTATAACGTTATGTTATTATAACGTTATAAAAACGTATTATATATATTTAGTGCAAGATAAATGGAAATCCATCATAAACATTGTGCGGAAAAACGCGGACAAGATTGAGGGGAGGCAACGTAATGGCACAGCAATTACATGCGGTGACAGGGACAGCGTACGAAGAGAAAGTAGCGCAGTTCATGGCGCGAATCGAGCGCGGGGAAAAAATTGAGGCAGACGACTGGATGCCAGATGATTATCGCCAGCAATTAATTAAGCTTATTTCAATGCACGCAGTTAGCGAAATTATGGGGGCGCTTCCGGAAAAAGAATGGGTACCGAAAGCGCCGAGCCTGCGCCGGAAACTGGCGATTATGGCGAAGGTGCAGGACGAGATGGGACACGGGCAGTTGCTCATGCGCGTAGCGGAAGACTTGCTTGTCCCGCTTGGCAAGACGCGCGAAGATTTGCTGGATGACTTGTTTACCGGACGATTGAAATTTCATAACGTGTTTCATATGGAAGCGCCCACGTGGGCGGATGCGGGCGTTATTGGCTGGTTAGTGGATGGTGCCGCCATTATTACGCAGACGATGTCGCTGGACACATCGTACGCGCCGTACGCGCGCGCGCTGCACAGAATTTGTGCGGAGGAGAAGTTTCATGCCCAGCACGGTGAAAGTATCGTGCTCGCACTCGCGGAAGGAACGAAAGAACAGAGGCAAATGCTGCAGGATGCGGTTAGCCGCTGGTGGCCGGCGCTGCTGATGTTTTTCGGACCGCCGGAAGATGGTGGTATCACGAGCAACCAGCAACTCAATATGCGTTACAAAATCCGTTCACAAACGAATGAAGAGTTGCGCCAAGCATTCTTCTCCAAATATGTGCCGCGGATTTTCCACCTTGGTCTAACCCTTCCGGACGAGACGATTCATTACGATGAGAGGGAAGGCAAATGGCACTACAAACAGCCTGATTGGGAAGAATTTAAGCGAATTATCAAAGGCGGTGGCCCTTGTTCTAAAGAAAGACTGCAATTGAGGAGAATGTCGTACGAAGAAACGCAATGGGTGCGTGACGCGTTATTGGGTAAAGGGCGCCGAGCGGTATAAGGAGGAAGAAACGATGAGCGAGAACAAGCAAACGTTTTCCGTATACGAAGTATTCAGCCAGAAAAGTCCGACGGCTAGCTTTACACATCAGTTTAGTTTGCTCGCGCCGAATCATGAAGTAGCGATGACGATGGCACGCGAGAATTTCATGCGCCGCGAACCGGCCGTCAACATCTGGGTTGTTAAGCGTGACGATATTTATGTCCTGCCGCCGGAAGAGCGGCCGCATCTGGAACGCATGGATAACAAAGCGTATCGCGAGACGAAAGGATACGGCGATCTTCAGGCGAAGTGGCGCTACCACAAAGAACAGTATGAAAGAAAAAATGCGGCGAAGTAGGAAAGAACGGAGGGACAGCATGGCAAACCAACACTCAATTACAAGTGCTGACGAGGCGAAGCAACATCCGGAATATTTGGCGGCGTTGAAAGAATTGTTGTATCAAATGGCAGACGATGATTTTATTCTGGCATACCGCGGGTCCGAATGGCTTGGGCTTGGCCCTCACATCGAAGAAGATGTAGCATTTTCGTCCATATCCCAGGACACGATGGGACACGCGGTCATGTTCTATGAGATGTTGGAAGAACTCGGAGAAGGGAAAGCGGACGACTTGGCGCAACTAAGAGAAGCGTCGGCGTTTCGTAACGCTATCCTCGTTGAGCGCCCGAACGGCACGGGTCATTACAAGGAAAATCCGCATTTCGACTGGGGATACGCTGTTACTCGTTTTTACTTATACGGCCTCTTTAAGCAGACGCGCCTTGAGTCGCTTGTTCATTCTTCCTATCAGCCGCTTACGCTTGCAGCAAGAAAAATGCTGCCGGAACTAGGGTATCATCTTTATCACTGGCAGGTATGGATGAACCAGCTTGCGGTTGGCAGTCAGGAAGGGTATGACCGCATCATGCAGGGGGTAGAGAAAGTGTGGCAGGATGCCGGAGATTTGTTCGTATTCGGTTCGAAAGAAGTGGATATGGTAAAATTCGGGCTTATTGAAAGCGGTCAGACGCTGGCCCAGCGCTGGCTGGAAAAAGCGAAGCAGGCGCTTGATGCGTGCGTCCTGCCCTGGCCGGGTATGCCGCAGACGACCGAATTATCAGGCCGTGCAGGACAGCATACGCCGGATCTGACCGAAGTGCTGAATACGCTTTCGGAAGTATACCGTATTGACCCGGCAGCAAACTGGTAAAGCAAGGAGGGAAAGCCGTTGGCGCAGCAAATGGAAACGCAAATCGAGAGCGCGGTATGGGAAAAACTCCAAGATGTGAAGGACCCGGAGATTCCAGCCGTCAGCATGGTGGAAATGGGAATGATTCACGCAGTCGACGAACAAGATGGCGTTGTCACGGTTCAGGTGCTACCGACATTTGTCGGCTGTCCGGCGCTCGACATTATGCGGAACGAAATCATTCGTCAGTTACAAACCGTGGAAGGCGTGCAGGAGGTGCGCGTTACGTTCGTGTATGATCCGGCGTGGACGTCGGAACGTATCAGTGAAGCGGGACGGGAGAAGTTGCGCCAATTCGGCATCGCTCCGCCTCCTGTAAACCACAAACCAGGCGATCCTTGGCAAGTGGATTGTCCGTTCTGCGGCTCGCCGTACACAACGCTGGATAATTTATTTGGCCCGGCGGCTTGTCGCAGTATTTTGTATTGTAAGCAGTGCAAAAATCCTTTTGAGGCGTTAAAGCCCATTTAACCACAAAGAGTAAGACATCGAAAAGAGGAGGAATCGCGTATGACGGAAGCAAACGTAATCACGGAAACGAAACGGATGTTCATTAATGGTGAATGGGTGGAATCAGAAAGCGGAAAGACGCTGAAAGTGGTAAGCCCGGCTACAGGAGAGCAGGTCGGTATCGTGAGTGCCGGGGACGAGCGCGATGCGAGAAAGGCGATTGATGCGGCGGCGGAAGCGTTTAAAGCTTGGTCACAGCTAACCGCCCGCGAGCGCTCTAAATATTTATATAAGCTGTATGATTTAGTACGCGAGAATCGCGATGAATTGGCAGGTATCATCTCAGCCGAGATGGGCAAGCCGATCCGCGAAGCCAAAGGAGAAGTGCTTGGTGCAGCTGATAACTTCATGTGGTATGCGGAGGAAGCAAAGCGAGTCTACGGCGAGACGGTTCCTTCTTCTGTACCGAATAAGCGTATTATGGTGACCAAGCATCCGGTTGGTGTTGTTGCCGCAATTACGCCGTGGAATTTTCCGGTGAATATGGTGGCGCGCAAAATCGCGCCCGCGTTGGCCGCCGGCTGCACTGTTGTGCTGAAGCCTGCAGAAAGCACGCCTTTGAGCGCGATCCGCTTATTTGAACTCATCGAGCAGGCGGGTTTTCCGAAAGGTGTTGTCAATCTTGTTATCGGGGAACCTGAGCCGATCGGCAAAGAGTTTTTGGAGAACAAAAAAGTTCGTAAAATCGCGTTTACCGGCTCGACTCGCGTTGGCAAGCTGCTTATGGAAGGAGCGGCGAAGACGGTGAAACGGGTCAGTCTGGAGCTAGGCGGGCATGCGCCGTTTATCGTTTTCGAAGACGCGGACTTAGACGCTGCGGTTAACGGCCTGTTCGAAAGCAAGTTCCGCAACTCTGGTCAGATGTGTATTTGCACGAACCGCCTGTATGTGCATGAATCGGTTGTCGAAGCGTTTACAAATAAGCTGGTTGCACGCATTAAGCAGGTAAAAGTGGGCGACGGCCGCAACAAAGATACGGAAATCGGGCCGCTCATCAATGAGCAAGGACTGAATAAGGTGCTCGAACATATTGAAGACGCGCGCGCGAAAGGTGCCATTGTTGCCTGCGGTGGCAACCGCTTGATGGACGGCGAATACGCCAAAGGCTTCTATTGCGAGCCGACGGTTATTACCGGCGTGACGCAAGACATGCGTATCTATAGGGAAGAAACATTCGGACCGGTCGTGCCGATTATTACATTCACAGATGAAGCGGCTGTAGTAGAAGCGGCAAATGATACGGACTATGGCCTGGCTGCGTACGTATATACACAGAATAACGCGCGCTGCTTCCGGATGGCTGAAATGCTGGAATATGGCATCGTCGGCATTAACGATGGAGCGCCGACTCAAACACAGGCACCGTTCGGTGGTTTCAAGGAAAGCGGCATTGGCCGTGAAGGCGGACATTACGCGATGGACGAGTTTTTGGAAACGAAGTTTGTTTCATTTGGTCTATAATTATTTAAGAAAAAGAAGGTGCAAAGTAATAGGAAAAAGAGTCACGGGAACCCGCCCGCGGCTCTTTTTATTTTATATGGAAGAGGCCCATGAAAAAATAGGCGCGCTTTTTAACCGTTCAGCGCGCGTGCATAGGAGTATTCAGGAACCAGAAGTATGTATCAATGGCTGATACGAGGGCGCGGACGATTTGCGCTTGATACTCCGGATCGGTCAGGCGGGCCCGGTCGATTGGATGGCTTAAAAAGCCCATTTCCACCAATGCTGTCGGACAGATGGAATGATTAAGCAAATAAAGCGTTTTCGCTTTGCGTGGAAGTTCAGATGTCTTATACAAATTGTTAAGCGCATGTTGTATCGTGTCGGCTAGAAAAAAGCTTTGGTTATTTTCCTGATAAAATACGATAGGACCGTGTATTGACGGGTTTTTCGAGGCGTTGGTATGCAGACTGATCATAATTTTTGGTGTCAGCGCCTTTGCCAGGTGTTTGCGTTGCGCTAAATCTTTTTGGTGACGTGAACGGGTTTGTAACCATTCGTTTTCGTCGCTCAGAGCGTAATCGCCGTCACGGTTGAGCGCAACCTTGTAGCCGAGCATATTTAGATGTTTGAACAATAGGCGGGCGACAGCAAGGGTTATGTCTTTCTCCAATTGTTTGCCGTAAGCAGCTCCTCCGTCCACACCCCCATGCCCGGCGTCGATGAGAACATCTACTTCCACCGGAGAAAATGAATGTTCCTCCGCCTTAGCAGTGTGTGGAAAAAGAGAAAAAGCGAGAAATAAACAAAGAACGAGCAGTGTGTTTTTCCTCATTTTTATCCTCTCATTCACGTTTTGGATAAAAATAAGATGCCCTATTTTTAGTTTTTTATGATGAAGTTGACCCTTTCAACGACAACGGGAACTCCCACCAGAAGTCCAGCGTTGACATCATTTTTTTATTTATTTATAGTAGTTACAAATAGGTAAAAATTACAATATAAAAAGGGATGATAGTGATGAAAGTAATGGTTTTATCCGGAAGTTCGAGACCGAATTCCAACACGAGAGGATTGGCGAAGGAGGTATGCGCGCATTTGGAACAGCAAAAGGTGGATGTATTGTTTTTTGATGTTGGGATAAATGAGTTGCCGATTTATAAGGGCGGAGAAGACATGGAGCATCCGGAGGTCAAGCGCTTGCAGCGATACGCAGAAGAAGCGGATGCCTTTTTTGTGTGCACGCCGGAATATCACAGTGGAATGAGCGGAGCGTTAAAGAATGCATTGGATTTTCTGCACGGTGACCATTTCCGCGGGAAGCCTGTAATGATCGCCGCGGTGGGCGGCGGTGGAAAAGGCGGAATCAACGCGCTGAACAACCTGCGCACTGTTTTACGCGGCGTGTATGCGCTTGTGCTTTCTGATCAATATGTGACGGATATGAGTTGCTATAACGATCGATGCGAATTGGTACATGACGACAGCCGGACGAGGCTGAAAGAGATGGTCTGCGAATTGTTGCGCGTGACAAAAGCGCTTAAGCAATCATGATTGCAGGGGAAGAAAAAAGCCGAGAAAGGGTGAAGTGGACATGATGGGCAGAAGCCATCTGACGCTGGGTGCGCTGAGCGGTATTGCGGTGGCAAAAGTAACGGAAACAGATATGTTTGACGGTGCCGTCGTGACGCTGTTTGCGGCCTTCTCGGCGCTTGTTCCCGATCTGGATGCTGATGGCCTTTTAACCCGTAAGCTAACAGATCGGCCTTTGCGCATAATCCGGCTATTCTCCGGATATATTGGCGTAGCGCTTATTTTGTTGAGCTATTTCCCGGAAACGCGTAACGGTCAGTTTTTGACCGCGTTTATCGGACTTTTGTTCCTTGGTGTCGGGTTTGTGCTAAGGGATCATGCATCCCGTAAGTGGATGGTGACGCTTTTGGGCATATTGTTGATGGGAACGGCAATTTATCTCTATTCTGGCGCTTCTGCGCTTGTTTTGCACCGGGTTCCGTACGAGGTGCTGCGCTCTGATTACGTATGGTTGCTTGGGTTTGGACTTTTTATTGCCCTTGTGCCGCACTTTGCCCATCGGACATACACGCATACCGTTTGGGCGCTTATCGCTTGGGGATATATTTGGTTTTACGCGGAAGCGTCGTTACATATATCCGGCTTATTTTTGGCCGCGATCATCGGATACGCCTCCCATTTGTTTGCAGATACGCTGACTGTAGCCGGGGTGCGTTATTTTCATCCTTTTCCGCCGACGGTCAAGCTTCCGCTGATCAAGACGAAAAAAGACAGCCGCCGTGAAGCGGCTGTGGTGCTTGCCTGCGTTGTTCTGGTCTTTTTCCTGTATTTTGATGCCTTCCCTTTACATTAATCTAGATTACGCATAAAACACCAGAAAAGGAAAACAATACAGAAAGTGAAAAGAAAACGGGAGGTGACAAGAAGTGAACGAGATAACCTTACGGGAGTTAATGATGATTGAAGACGAACTGCGGGCGGAGTCTATTACGGCCAAAACGATGAACTGGTGTGCTTCGCAGTGTCAAGACGCGGGAATGCGTTCCATGCTCGAGCGAATGGCGGAACAACACCAACTGCGCGTAGCTGAGCTGTCCCAATACTTTAACCGTACTGATCATGTACAATAAGGATAGACGCAAAGGAGGAGCATTATGCCAAACAATATGGAAGGGCGCGGTTTGACAGATCGGGAGATTATGCAGCTTTGCCTTGAATTGGAAAAAGGTCGGGCGCGCAGTATTGCCAGCGTGCTCTTGGAGACAAGCCACAGCGAATTGCGAAAGATTTATCAGCGCTGCATGGACACCGTCCTTGACAACCAAAAGCAAATTTTCGACAATATGCGGCAGAGCGGCTATTATGTAGTGCCGCAGGCAACGCCTGAACAGATTGCCGAAATGCAAGGACTTCTGCAAAATAATTTGAATCCTGGCAGTCAAGTATAAATCCAGAACCAACATGCGCAGAAGATAAAAATAGGGTATAATAGAACAGAAAAAGAACCGTGTAGCATATCTATGCGGTTCTCTTTTTCTTCATACCCCCGCTCTCTAGCTCCTTTTTTTGTTTTCATGATTGTCACAGATTTAACACTTTCTCTTCAAAGAAATCCCACGGAAAATGTAAAAAATGGAGCGGATAAGGTTACAATGAAAGGAATAGAATGATTTTGGTAAAGGTGGTGTTGAACGGGTTGTATCCTAGAGGACCTTTGCGTTTAATGTATCGTTTGTACCGGCATATCTTTCCCGCCGTACGGGCGGAAGTGGAGCGCTGGCGCGAGCGGGCGGGGCAGATTCCGGACCCGGAGCTGCGCAAGCAGGCACTCGATAGCATCGAAAATAAACGGTTTCACTGCGAGGGTGGTTCCGTGTATGCTGCCGCGCATCTGGCATGGAAAGAACCGCTTATCCGTTTAATCGTCGCATATCAGACGATTAGCGATTATTTGGATAACTTATGCGACCGTTCCACATCGCTCGGTGCGAATAACTTTGCCCGTCTGCATCAAGCGATGTTGGACGCGGTATCGGGTCGCTTTTCGTCGGTTGATTATTATGAATTTAATAGGGAAAAAGATGACGGGGGATATTTGCGTGCGCTTGTCGCGGCCTGCCATGCGGAAATTGAACATCTGCCTAATTATGCTCTCGTACGGGATGATGTATATGAATTGGCTTCGTTGTATTGCAACTTGCAAGTTCACAAGCATGTGGTACAGGAAGAGCGGGAAGGGCGCTTGCTGAACTGGTGGCAGGAGCATCGAGGGAAAGCGCCGGACCTTAAATGGAACGAATTCGCGGCCGCAGCCGGTTCAACTCTTGGGGTATTTCATCTTTTTCAAATTGCGTCCTATCCTGAAGTATCAGCCAGCCGTATCGCATTCATTAAAAAAGCGTATTTCCCTTGGGTATGTTCGTTGCACATTTTGCTAGATTATTTAATTGATTTAGAAGAAGATGAAATCGGTGGCGACTTGAATTTTATTGCATACTATCAAAACGAGCGAGAAATTTATGAACGGATTCACTATATCGTCGGAGAAGCGAAGAAGAACATTCAGGCGCTTCCAGACCGGAAGTTTCACAATATGATTGTCGATGGGCTTTTGGGGCTGTATTTATCGGACGGTAAAGTTCAGCGTCAGCCGATGGTGCGCCGTGTGGCCCGTTGGATTCTTCGCTCGTCTTCGCTTCCGACCCGTTTTTTCTTTTTGAACAGCCGGGGGTATCGTGGCGGTAAAGCTGTATTACAAGCCCCGCCGAGTGGTAAATGATAGGGTTTTCCTTCTGTGTAAAATGCGGTATGATGATTGTTGCGTGACGAATACATAGAAAAGGGAACGAGTGAGAGTATGATAGTGACCACACGGCATAAAGCAGGATCTGATGTGCGAACACAGGCGCGATCGCTTGCTGAAGCGTTCGGCGTCCGCTTTATTGAACGAAGAAACTTGTCCGTGAATCGGCTGCATGAACTGGATGATGAAGTGCTTGTCGTAACTGACAGCGGGCTTCGCGCCTATAGCGCAAAAGCGGATGCTCCCTTTTTTTTTCATCCTAGCATGGCTTTGCTTCGTATAAAAAGGATACTTGGCGGCGATACTGATGTAATGGTTCGGGCATGCGGGCTGCGAACTGGCGACACGTTTTTGGATTGTACGCTTGGCCTTGGCTCTGATTCGATCGTTGCGTCTTTTGTCACTGGTGATACGGGACGCGTGGTAGGTCTGGAATCGGAGCAAATTCTGGCCGCTGTGGTCGCCGACGGACTAAAACGCTATGAAAGTCCGCTGGTCGAAGCGGTGCAGGCGATGCGGCGCATTGAAGTTGTGTCGATTCATCATTTGACTTTTTTACGGCAATGTGAGAATAATAGTTTTGATATTGTTTATTTCGACCCGATGTTTTTTCAAGCGATCGCGGCCTCTGATAGCATAGCTCCGTTGCGCCCGTTCGCTAACTATGAACCGCTGACGGCAGAGGCGGTAGAAGAAGCAAAGCGTGTGGCCCGTCGACGCGTCGTGATGAAAAACCACCGGGACAGTGTTGATTTTAATCGGCTTGGTTTTGTGCGCCTGCCGAAAGCAGAACGCGCCTTTACATACGGAATTATCGAAGTCGGAGGCGAAGCGCAATGAGTGGAAGTACACAGCGTCTGCTTACGATAGTTGGACCGACTTCGGTAGGGAAAACAGCGCTTAGTCTGGAACTGGCCAAGCGGTTTGATGGCGAGATTATTTCCGGTGATTCGATGCAGTTTTATCGCGGGATGGACATTGGAACGGCCAAGGCGACAGAAGCGGAGCGAGAAGCTATACCGCATTATCTGATCGACATTTGCGACCCGGATGAGGAGTTTACCGTCGCTGATTTTCAACGCGCATGCGTGGCCCTTATCAAAGATATCAATGCGCGCAGGAAGCTTCCCATGCTGGTCGGTGGAACGGGTTTGTACGTTCAATCCGTTATTTATGATTATAAGTTTTCTGCGGCTGGAGAAGACGAAGCATATCGGGAAGAAATGAAGGAATTCGTCGCGAAATATGGCAAAGAGGCGCTACATGCCAAGCTTGCAGCGGTGGATCAAGAAACAGCGAACCGGTTGCACCCAAATGATGTTAAACGTGTGATTCGTGCGCTCGAAGTGCACCATGTGACTGGAATGCCTATGTCCGAATATCAGACGCGAAGCGAAGAGTCGCCGTACAATTTGCTGCTTATTGGGCTGACGATGGACAGGACACAGCTGTATGAACGCATCAACCGCCGCGTGGATGCAATGGTTGCGGAAGGGCTAGTGGAAGAAGTGGAAGGATTGCTGGCAAAAGGGTATAATGCTTCACTGCGTTCTATGCAGGCTCTCGGCTATAAGGAAATCATCGCCTATTTGGAAGGGCAGATGGCGAGAGAGGAAGCGATTGAACTGATAAAGAAGCGGACACGAAATTTTGCGAAGCGTCAGCTTACATGGTTTCGTGCTATGAAGGATATCATTTGGTTCGATGTCACCCCTATAAATGGACAGCCCCTCGCGTCTATATATGAGTCAATTTATGAGACTGTGGCAGGAAAGTTCGGTTAAGCGACGAAATATAATAAAAAAATTATAAAAATCATTGTTCAGAAACATCATGAAAAATCCAATCTTACGATTTGGGTGAGAATGGTGGCCTCCCTTTTTCAGAGTTACAAGGGGGGAATTGGCTTTTTGTTTTTTGGTTAACAGTCTCTCAAATCGAACTGGAAATTCGCAATTTCGAGGGGCTTAAACATACTATACGAGGAGGTATTATCATGGCAAATACCATCAACATTCAGGATACGTTTTTGAATCATCTGCGGAAGGAGAACGTGCCTGTCACCATTTATTTGGTGAATGGTTTCCAGCTTCGCGGACTTGTTAGAGCGTTTGATAATTTTACTGTCGTTATTGATACGGAAGGAAAACAGCAATTGGTATACAAGCATGCCATTTCTACCTTCTTACCACAACGGCCGGTTTCTTTGATGTCTGATAACGAGTAATATTCGTTTACGGCGCACTACCGGGCAGCGACATGCTGCCCGGCATTTTTTATTTGACTAAACTTATGAAAATGATTAAATTATTTATTGTGCTTAAACGAGCAGATGGCGTGCGCATAGAAAGTGTGCGTTTTGCCAGCATATGGTTTTACGGCAGAGAAGAGAGAAGATGCTCCCTCTTTTGTCTCGGAAAAAGAGGTTTTTTTGTAAAAGAGATTTTTTGTATGAGATCTAAAGGAACAAGCTTGCCGATTCGCCCGTAATGCGGCTGTTTGATTTCAATGTGGAAAAAGGGCGTGTGGGTGCAAGCGTGCGAGTTTTTCTTAATTAAAGGAGGGAATACGTTGATTTCAGTCCGCAATCTTGAAAAGATATATGGAAGTGGCGACAAAGCCGTCCATGCGATTAAAAACGCGAACTTTGAAATCAAAAAAGGCGAGATTTTCGGCGTTATCGGATTCAGCGGCGCCGGAAAAAGTTCATTAATCCGCTGCATCAATTTGCTGGAACGTCCTACATCGGGAGAAATTATCGTCAATGGCACGGATTTGACCAAGCTTTCTTCAAATGAGCTGCGCAAAGCGCGCCGCAAGATCGGGATGATTTTTCAGCACTTTAATTTGTTATCGTCCAGTACGGTATTTGACAACGTGGCCGCACCGCTTAAACTTAGCAAGGCGCCAAAGGACGTGATTCAAAAGAAAGTAACGGAATTGCTGGAAGTCGTCGGACTATCCAAACGGGCACACGCATATCCGTCACAATTGTCTGGCGGTCAGAAGCAGCGTGTAGCGATTGCCCGGGCGCTGGCGAATGATCCGGAGATTTTGCTGTGCGATGAGGCGACATCCGCGCTTGATCCGCAGACGACAGAATCGATTCTTGACTTGTTGCTGGATATTAACAAGAAGTATAATCTGACAATTATGCTTATTACCCATGAAATGCATGTCGTCAAGAAAATTTGCGATCGTGTGGCCGTGATGGAGGAAGGGAAGATCGTGGAGATGGGTTCGGTGCTTGACATTTTCTCACGCCCGCAAACTGCGACCACGAAAAATTTTATTCGCAATATTTTTGACGACGAACTGCCACCAGGCTTTCTTGAGCGCGTGCAGCATGCACCAGGAAGTCGCATCGTGCGCCTAACATTTATCGGGGAAAGCACGGAACAGCCGGTGCTTGCGGAATTGACAGAGAAGTTTCACCTGAAGCCGAATATCATGTTCGGACATATTACACAAATTAAAGATACGACGTTCGGCTACCTGGTCATTTCGCTGACCGGGGAAGCGAGCGTTTTGGATGAAGCGTTGCAATACGTGAAAGAACAAGGAATACATGCGGAGGTGATTCATCATGTTTAGTGGAGCGGATCCGCATTGGGATTTATATTTACCCGCGCTACAGGAAACGCTGTACATGGTCGGGCTATCAATTTTCATCGGTACGCTTATCGGGATTCCGCTGGGCGTGCTGCTTGTCATTACTCGCCCAGGTCATATTTTTGAACAACCGATCATTTTTCAAATAATTAATACGATAATCAATATTATTCGTTCGGTGCCGTTCATCATTCTGCTGTTCGCGCTCATTCCGCTGACCAAGCTGATCGTTGGCACATTTATCGGTGTAGAAGGCGCGATTGTACCGCTTGTCGTGTACGTGTCGCCGTATATTGCGCGTTTGATGGAATCGGCACTGTTGGAAGTGGATGCAGGATTGATTGAGGCGTTTCAGGCGATGGGCGCGACTCGACGTCAGATTATTTTCAATGTGATGTTGAAGGAAGCACGTCCGGCGATTGTGCTTTCGCTAACCATTGCGATCATCGGGTTGATCGATGCAACAGCGATGGCGGGAATCATCGGTGCTGGCGGCTTGGGGAATCTGGCGTATCGTTACGGCTTTCAGCGCTGGGAAACGCTTGTCATGATCATTACGGTTATTATTCTAATTGTGCTTGTACAATTGCTGCAAACGCTGGGGAACCGGATCGCGCGGACAATGCGCAAGGAGTAAGAGATGATTTGTATGGTAGTAAGAAATACAGCCGAGTAAAGCGGCCGAACGGATTCGCGACTTTCATCTTTCTGAATTGAACAGAGCCAAAAAATAAACGCCCAAGAGCGCATTTCCTGGGCGTTTATTTTTTAGCTTGCTTTCGCGTCGCTCCACTAATGATATTTGAAATGTAGTACTTTACTTTACCCAGCCATGCACGATCGGATAATGGAAAGGGCGCTCTTGCAGTGCGTACACGATGCCTTTGATCGGATAATAAATCCCAATAAGTGAAAAAATCAGCAGCAATACAAATCCGATCAGCACAATGACGAGCAGAGAAGAAATGAACAGTGCAATGATCATCAAAACGTGGAACAAAAGCGCTTCCATCGCTTTTTCTTTTATATACGGATGATCGGACAAAAAGTAAAACAATAACGGAATAAGTACCGGAGCGAAAAATGTGCTTCCGTGGATAATCACACAAGCTGGTTTAACATTCATGCATTTTAGCCTCCTTGCGTATTTATTTTATTAATACGGATAACAAAAGTGAATGTTTCAGATAAAGGGGAAAAAGTTTGGCTTCGAGAACAGAAGTTGGGCGTTTTCCCTTCTATATTTCTGGTGGTATGTATATATATATAAAGATGTGAATGTTAAATGTGGAGGGGTAGCCATGTATCTTGGTGTATTTGATATGGGGGAAAGGTTGGAACAAATGCGAAAGTTGTTGAAAGAAAAACGGCGGTTGAAGGAGTTGCTTGAGCAGGATATCCAGCAGATCGAACGGGATATCGACAAGCTTGAAAAGCAACTTGAGAGAGCTGAACGTAGCCTTTCCTTGAGATGAATGGGCGTTTGTCCCTCTTCCTTGCTTTTTGGCCGCTGCGTACAATATAGCAGAAGTATAGAAATGAAGGTGAAGGGATGACGAAAAAAGAGTTGGAACGCTTCGCAAGACAGAACCCGGATTTCGTCGCCTGGGCCAAATCGCAGCGGCAGAAAGTAAGAGCGCTGGCTCGGCAGCGCAATTATGAGCTTATTGTTCAAGAATGGGAAAAAAGCAAGCAGTCAGAATCGGCCCAGCGTAAGCTCATGGCACACCAAATTGCCCAATCCATGCGGGACGTGAAAAATTTTATACAGAATGTAGAGAGTGTCTTTACGAAAATCAAAACGCTGCATGGATATGCAAAAAACCTCAAAAGGTAACGCTTTTGAGGTTTTTTGTTAGCTTCTTACCAGGAGAAACGTGTGGGACGAAGGATAGGAAAGACCGGTAATCATCTTCGTTATTGAAATATATGGAGTCTTCCCTTATCATTGTATAAGGCACAGTTTTGTGACATTGTCTTTTCAAAAATGACAAGATTTTCTGTGAAAGGAAGCGATTCACTTAGACAGGGACTTTATCTTTTAAAACCGTTGTTCTGTTTCCCATTGATCTTCATCATGAAAGCCATAGGTAGTGCTGTTACTGCCTTTCGGTCAAGGTTATACATAAATTAGATGCTTGAACACTCTTCTTCGTGCAGTTACACCATCAGGCTTGGATTGACTCTCTCATGTTATGGTTACATCATTCCCATAGCGACAGAATTTGTTTTTATGCGATAACTGTTTTCTTGTAGCGATCGGATATATCAATTATAAAGGAACTTACGTTTGTTATATAGTGCGTTTTCCGTAATCTAAAGAATCGGGAAAGAGTTACCCCTGCAATTCCACAAGAGAATTTTCATGCAAAATGATTTTTATCTCTCAAAAGAGGGCGAAAGTCATAGTCATTTACAAAATTTTCGCTTGATTTTTTAGTATGATCGTTTAAAATGAACATGTGTTCATGGGTTTTGACAAAAAATATGGGGGTGAAACTACCTACTGTTTTTGCCCGTATATCTTTATTAAGTACATGCGTCTTCTAAGCACTATATACATTTACTTTATCGTTTTAACATTTGAACAGATCAGGTATGTTGCATGTTTTGTTTCAGCGCTTCTTGTAGAAGAGAGGGCTCGCGAATAGGTGATCGGTTTTTGTGAGTGTGTATATACATCTGATTTGATAGATTGGCATCCTTTTGTAGTTCAAGGGAAAAACTGTGGAGACGAAAGATGAAAGCCAAAATATCAAGAGGGATGTATATTGATGGACATGCATTGCATGACCTTGTGCAATGGGACATTTGCCTGTTCATCATTCAATCAAAAAGCTGATTTCTAGGCGAGAAGCCTCGCTTGAGAAGTGTAAGAAGACTTTATGTGTTAAAACGTTAGCGCAATGTTTATATAGCTTAAGAAATGCAAAAGGAGAGATAGGAGTGAAGATTGCGGACTTTTCCGTAAAAAGACCGGTCACTATTGCGATGCTTATCGTCGCCCTTGTGATATTTGGCGTGATTTCCTTACCAATGCTTAAAGTTGATTTATATCCTGAACTAAAGGTACCGGTTCTTGCGGTTGTAACAAGCGATGAAGGGGCAGCGCCGGCGGAAGTCGAGAAACTGGTGACTAAGCCAATAGAAGAGGCGGTTGGAACTGTTAGTAATGTAAAAAAGGTTGAATCACAGTCATCGAACGGTGCTTCGCTTGTGATTATCCAGTTTAACTGGGGAACGGATATGGATCAGGCAGCATTGGATGTCCGTGAAAAAATCGATTCTGTGCGTGGTGTGTTACCGAAAGATGCAGGTTCCCCACGTGTGCTGAAGATGGACCCGAACAGCGCGCCGATTATCACGTTGGCTATGTCTGGTCCTATGGATGTTGTTGAACTAAATAAAATTGCCGAAGATGTGATTAAGTCACGAATCGAGCGGGTCGAGGGTGTTGCTTCGCTTACAATAAGCGGTGCAAAAGAACGTGAGATCCAGGTTATACTTAATCCGGATATGATGGATGCATATGGTTTGACCATTGATCAGATCAATCAGGCACTTTCTGCCCGTAATTTATCCGGAACCGCTGGTAACGTAATCGAAGGTGACAAAGATATTAATCTCAAAGTCACCGGTGAATTTAACAGTCCTGAAGATATTGCGCAAACGCCTATTTATCTTCCACAGAGTGCAGGCGGAGGAGTCATTCAACTTGCTGACATTGCGACCGTCACAGATGGTTATAAGAAGGTTAGCCAAAAAAGTATGGTGAACGGGCAACCAAGCATTGGGCTTCAGGTAATGAAAGCAACGGGTGCGAATACGGTAAAGACTGCGGATCTTGTGCAGAAAGAACTGGATAAGATTCGGCCGCTTCTGCCGAAAGGGGTTAAAATTGAAACCATTCTTGATACTTCAGTCTTTATTAAAGACTCGATTAATACAGTAGCTGGCCACGGAATAGAGGGCAGTATCTTTGCCATTGTTATCTTGTTCCTATTTTTAAACAGCTTTCGTTCTACGCTTGTCATTGCCATTGTTATTCCGATATCTGTTATTGCAACGTTCTCACTTATGTACTTTACCGGGCAGACGATCAACCTTATTTCTCTTAGTGGTTTATTGCTTGGGCTCGGCTCGTTGGTGGACTTTGCGGTAGTTGTCATTGAGAGTGTTTACCGCAAGCGTCAACAGGGGCTTAAGCCTGATTTGGCTGCCATTATTGGTACAAAAGAAGTCGGTACGGCGGTTATGGCGTCTGCGCTGGCGCAAATTTGCGTATTTCTTCCGATTGTATTTGTTGAGGGACTGCCAAAGATGCTATTTGGTCCCTTAGCCTTAACGGTGGTATTCTCGCACATCGCCGCGCTATTCGCAGCCATTACGCTTGTGCCGATGATGTCGTCGAAATTATTGACCGAGATGCCAAAGGAGCCGGAAGATTACATACATTCATCAAGCAAATCGCCGATGGTGTTATTCCAGAAAGGATTTTATCGGCTGAGCCAGGCTTATGGAAGATTGATTCGTTGGGCATTAGGGCATCGGAAAACGGTTATTTTTGGGACGATTGTCGCTCTTGTTGTTTCGATAGGTATCTTTGTGACACCGCTTGTCGGAAAGGAATTTTTGCCTTCTTTTGATGAAGGAAGCTTGACGGTTAATGTAAAATTGCCGCCTGGCTCCCGCTTGGAAGAGACGGAAAATATTTTGAAGAAGATCGAAAAAATTGCTGCAAGTGTGCCGGAGAAGCAGTTGATTTATACTTCTGTCGGTTCAGGAGGTCCGGCTTCTGCATCGTCTTCATCCAATACCGGTTCGGTTGAGCTTAAGCTTGTGCCGAAAGAGCAAAGAACAAGATCAACCGATGAGGTTATTGAAGAAATACGCGATCGTGTGAAAGGCATTCCCGGCGCCGATATTACTGTACAAGCGACCGATCCGGGTGGCGGCGGCGGAACAGGAAGTCCGATCGATATCGCGGTGAGCGGGGATGATCTGGATACATTAAGAGATTTAAGCGACACGGTTGTTGAGTTGGTGAAGGGGATAGAAGGGACGCGAAATGTTGTTTCCTCCCTTGACAGCGTAAATGATGAAATTCAGATAAAAGTGGATAGCAATATTGCTTCCCAGTACGGGATTACAACCGGGCAAGTGCTCTCGGCCGTTCGCACGGCTTTTGACGGTGAGGTAGCTACGAAATACCGTACCGGCGATGATGAAATTGATGTGCGTGTTCAGTTTCCGTCTCATTTCAGGGATGAAATGAATCATATTGATAGCCTTATGCTTTCCACACCTTCCGGGGCGCGGGTTTCCGTCGGACAAGTTGCCACGATTACAAAGGAAAGTGTGCCGCAGAAGATTACGCGTTCCAATCAAACGCGCCAAGTGAAGGTCACTGGCGATATTGCAGGCCGTGATTTAGGTTCTGTTATCAAGGATATCAACACGAAACTAAAAGACTTGAAGCTCCCGGAAGGATATCATGTTACAACCGGAGGGCAGGCGGAAGATATGGCCGATGCGTTTAGCAGCTTAAGCCTGGCGATTCTGCTGTCCATTGTCCTTGTGTACATGGTAATGGCCAGCCAGTTTGAATCATTATTCTATCCGTTTGTGATTATGTTTTCGATTCCGCCTACTTTTATCGGAGTAGTAGTTGGTCTTCTTGTAACAGGTGAGAATCTTGGTGTTATGGCCTTGATGGGCTATATCTTGCTGATCGGGATTGTGGTAAACAACGCGATCGTTCTCATTGACTATGTCAATACGTTGCGTAAAGAAGGAATGCAACGGGATGAGGCGATCCTTGTAGCTGGCCCGGTTCGCTTGCGCCCGATTGTCATGACGACCCTTGCGACTGTGTTAGCGATTCTTCCGCTGGCGTTTGGTAGTGGGGAAGGGGCTGAAGGCTATGCGCCACTCGCGATTGTTGTCACATTTGGTCTTACATTCTCCACATTGGTTACACTCGTTCTGATTCCGGTTGTGTATACCTTGTTTGATGATATGATTCAAAAGCGGAAGCGTCGTAGAAGGGAACGCCGGGAAAAGAGAAGACAGCGGAGAGAGAAAGGAACAGGAGGAGAAGCGTTCAATGCGTAAGATAGTGTTAGGAATGACCATGGCCAGCCTGGTAGTAAGTAGCGTCCTTGTGGCGGGCTGTGGGGCAGGTGGGAGCCAAGAAGCCGCTGCCCCTGTTCAGGCGAAGGTAGTTCCGGTCGAAGTGATGTCTGCTGTAATGGGTTCATTGGATAAAGGCCGGGAATTGACCGGCACAAGCCAACCGTCGCAACAGGTCAATATTGTGCCAAAAGTAAGCGCGAAAGTCGTATCCATTCCGGTAAAAGTAGGGCAAAAGGTAAAGGCGGGCGATATCTTGTTCCGGCTTGATGACACAGACCTACGTTATTCGGTTGAGCAAGAGCAGCAGAGCGTGGCACTTTCCCGCGCATCACTCGCTCAAATGGAAGCGCAGACGAGAAACGGGATTGATTCAGCACAAAATGGAGTGAATCAGGCCAATAGTAGCCTCTCACAGGCGAATAGTGCGTATGAACAGGCCAAAAACAGCATCGTCAACGCGCAAAATGGTCTCCAGCAGGCGGATGTTGAGATCGCTCGCGCCCAGCAAGGATATAATGACGCGAAGACGAATGCGGATCGCATGCAAATGCTGTTTAGTCAGGGTGCTGTGACAAAACAAGAATTAGAGAAGGCACAAACACAGTTGAAAAATGCAGAAATCGCCCTACAGGAAGCGCAGATTGCTAAAAAGAAGGCAAGCGTCGCGTTAAAGAATGCGGAAGAGAGCAAGCGCAGCGCGGAAGAATCCCGCAAAAACGCGCTTGCATCCTTGCAGACTGCACAGAAACAAGTAAAAAACGCGAAGGGCGGAGAGAATATAGAAGTGGCCCGTCAGCAGTTGAGGCAAGCGGAAGTAAATTTGCAAATCGCCCGTGATAAACTAGCAAATGCAGTGGTAACCGCTCCGATTTCAGGTACGATTGGTGCGATTAACGGAGAAGTGGGCGATTTTGCATCCCCCCAAAACCCGTTTATCGTATTGGCAAATCTGGATCCGATGAAAGTGGTAATCAACGTACCGGAAAATCTGATTAGTCTTTTCGCTGTGAACCAGACGGTTGATATCGAAATTCCGTCGCTTAAGCTGAATAAGAACGGAAAGGTAACGACCATCAGTCCGCTTAACCAGCAATCTAAAGGTTATCCAGTGACGGTTGAAGTACCGAATCCGGATGGCAAAATTAAGGGCGGCATGGTAATTCAGGTGAATGTAGCTTCGCCAAATGCGAAGAAAGGTATCGTGATTCCAACGAATGCGATTTTAAGAGAAGACAACAAACCGTATGTGTATATTGCACAGGGGGACAAGCCTGTGCGCAAACCGATTACCGTTGTTGAACAGAACAGCGAGCGCGCTCTTGTTACTGGCATAAACGCGGGTGAAAAAGTGATTGTGAAAGGACAGACATTGATTAGCGATGATGTAAAAATCTCGGTCAAATAATCGTTTAGAAATTCGTTCTCCTGTCCATCCTGTGAAAGAGAACCCTTCATAGGAGGATAAGAGATGAACAAAACGATAATGTGCGGTTTGATGATTGCGCTGGCTTTTATGTTTGCTGGTTGTCAGGGGCAAATGCCCAAAGCGTTGCCTGAACAGCCGGAAGAAAGCCGGGAAGTTCTCGCGCAATCCCCTTCGCTTGCGGTGTCGCATTCTATTGAAGGCAATACCGTGTATTTGACGTTTTTGACACGTAATTTTATGTACGTGCCGGAGGGAGCAACTGAACTGCGCTATGGTGAGGGGCATGTGCATGTGCGGGTCGACGGCAAGTTGAGCCGGGTGTATGCAAATAACTTTAAAGTCGGCAACCTCACTCCAGGAGCGCATACATTTGAAGTTGAACTGGTGCGGAACAACGGAAATCCGTATCCAAATACAAAAATCACATTTACAATTACTATTAAGCAATCTCAAACTTCTTAAGAGAAAGGATGCATCTTCCTTTCTCTTTTTTAAAGAAGAGATAAACACAAAAGATCACATTATAGACAGGATAAAGGCTGTCTCAAAGGTTGATTGATTGTAAATGGTAATAAAAAGGGGTGTCCCAAAAGTGATGGGACACCCCTTTTTTCTTCATATTTATCCTTTAAACATTTGCACGAACATCTTGCCGTACGGACCACCATCGACAATACCGATACCGACTTCCGTAAAGGACGGGTTCAAAATATTTTTGCGGTGTCCCGGAGAATTCATCAGGGACGTATGCGCGCCCTGTACGGAAGAATTCCCTGCAATATTTTCACCCGCGGTGCGGTATGTCACACCGAAACGGTTCATCATGTCAAACGGGGAACCATATGTCGGGGATTGATGGCTGAAATAGTTGTTCTCGATCATATCTTTTGCTTTCAGGCGGGCCAGCTTTTGCAGTTCCATGTTAATTTTTAGCGGGGTAATGCCCTGTTTTGCGCGTTCCTGATTAACAAGGTCAAGCATCTGTTTTTCATCTGCTGTCAATCCTTGGGTTGTAGTATTGGTCACAGGTGCTTGAGCTTGAGCGGGAGCCGTATTTTGTGCAGGTTTCGTTATCGTTTGTGTTGGTTGTTTGGCCGGCTCTTGGACTTGTTGTGCTGGTGCGGCAGGCTTTGTTTGCTGATATTGCTTGAAATACTGGTTAATCAACTGCTGTAAGTCTGTTTGGGTCGCATTATAATTTTGCGGGAATATTTTTACAATTTTTGGCGCAGGGCATATGTTTGCCGCCTCTGTAACAGGCAGGTTAAATCCAAGCAAAGATGTACATAATACGGATGCTGCAATAATCTTTTTCATGTCATCACTCCTATTAATAAAAAGTTTAGAAATGCCGCAGCCTTTTATATCGTAACATATAATTCCGATAAAAGTTGTTGGTAATGTTTTCATCTAGAGGAAATAGAAAAAAACTTTTGTCGAAATCCTAATTTGTTAATCCGACACATACAGTAATATAAACAGCAAAAACGAAAACCGTCTCGCCCAAACGAAGCTGCCGCGTACCACACAATCGGGCGAACACATAAAAGAACGAGCGCTGAAGCGATTCGGGGTGAGAGAATGAAGGCGACGGGTCAGACTACGACAGGCAACCAGATTAAAGTAGTGTTTCAAAACGATATTTCCAGGCCACCAAGCCGCGAACAAATTATTAGTTCGCGTATGGAGAAATCGCTGGAGCGGGAATCCGGGGCGTTAAAAGAGCTGGAAAACCTCGTTGGATTGGATGATGTGAAGAAGCTTGTTTATGAAATTTACGCATTTTTAACGATACGCAAACTGCGGGAAGAGCAGGGGCTTTATAATGCGCCGCATATGTTTCATATGGTATTTCGTGGAAACCCGGGAACAGGTAAAACGACAGTGGCCCGGATTTTGGGAAAGCTGTTCAAAGATATAGGCATTCTGGAAAAAGGTCATCTGGTGGAAGTGGAACGGGCTGATTTGGTTGGAGAATATATCGGACATACCGCGTCCAAGACGCGCGATATTATTAAGAAAGCGCTGGGAGGCGTTTTATTTATTGATGAGGCGTATTCGCTGGTACGGGGCGGAGAAAAAGACTTCGGAAAAGAATGCATTGATACATTGATTAAAAGTTTGGAAGATGACCGCAAGCAGTTAATTGTCATTCTCGCAGGATATAACGAAGAAATGGACGCATTTCTCGCGTCCAATCCCGGCCTGCCATCCCGTTTTCCGATTAAGCTTGATTTTCCAGACTATACGATTCAACAATTGCTGGAAATCGCGGATGCAATGTGCAAAGAGCAGGCGTATTATTTATCGTCCGAGGCGCGTTATCTTGTCCGCAAACAGTTAATGCGCGAGCAGGAAAATGAGAAAGAACACTTTAGCAATGCCCGCTGCGTACGCAACATGATTGAAAAGGCGATTCGCCAGCAGGCCATCCGAATCGTCACTGGACATGCGGAACATCAGGTGAATCGGGATATTTTAATGGAACTTAGAGCGGAAGATTTTGAAAAAGAATAAGCAAAAAGAAAGGCTGCCGCCTGCATTTGGCGCCAGCCTATTTTTCTTATGATTTTGAAATGATAACAATCCCTGTCATGCCGGCACGTAATTCATGGCTTGCATTATTCAGTATGATTTTAACTGTAAATTTATCTGTACCGGGGTCGGCTTTGGGACTGATCATACTCACTTTACCTTTCATCGTCTTTCCGATTGCCTCCACATTTACGTTCACTTCATTCCCTATTTTCATGTATTTTAAATCTTTTTCCGGTACGCTTACTACCAGATACACGCGATCCAGATTGACAATCGTCATAAGTGGTGCTGAAGGATTGGCCATTTCTCCGGCATTGGCGTTTTTAGTAGCTACAAATCCTTTAATCGGACTTTTGATGACTCCATTCTGTAAGTTGTACTCATGAAGTTGGACGAGCGCTCGCGCTTTGGCAACACTTGCAGCGTTTTGTTCGATTGCTTCTTTCGTAGGCCCATTTTTCGCTTTATCAAGCATAGCTTTCGTCTGGTCTACGTTGGCTTTAAGCGCGTTCAGCGTTTCTTCCGTTGGCCCTTCGAGCGCTAGCGACAGTTCGTTTTTGGCATTGAAATATTTCGTCTCAGCTTGTCGGAGTGCTATCTCCGCATCATCTAACGATTGCTTCGATGTCGCACCTTGCTCATATAGAGCCTTTATACGATCATATTTCACTTTTGCTAGATCATACGCTTGTTTTGCTTCATTGAGCGTAGCGTTTAGTTTTGCTATTTCCTGTGGACGTTTTCCTTTTTTTACATCTAAATATTTTTGATACGCTTGTTGATACGCAGCCTCTGAGGAGCGGATATCTTCTTCACGGGTTCCGCGTTTTATTTCGTTATATTTCGCTTCAGCAAGCGCCAAATCTGCCTTGGCACTCGCTAATTGTGCCTGCAAATCTGTCGTTTCAAGCGTTACGAGTACATCGCCCACATTTACCTGCTCCCCGACATCTTTTTGCACACTTGCAATTCGGCCAGGTGTTTTGGCGAAAATATTTGTTTCCACAACTCCTGTCATTTTCCCGGAATATGTCATGACGTCCCTTTGATTTGTCGCATTGCTTGCACTCGCTTGGCTGCCTGTTAAAGCGAGGTTCGCAGGCTTCGCTTTACTGCATCCGGCAAGTCCAACACTCATTATTATGCTAATGATTAAAAATGTACGCTTATTCATGCGTTTTCCCACCTATTATTTTGATTTGAAATTACATTTCCGCAATGGTATTCGTTTTTTCATTTTTAGCCATACCTTGTTTTCCCTTAAGCAATAGAGTCATAGGAATGGCCGATATTATGAAGAATGTAGTCACAAGAATGGCATCATCCAGTGCGTGAATGGTCGCATATCTTTTTACCAAACCTGTAAGCGAGTTTATTGCGGAAGCGTACGCTGCCTCATTTCCCATACCTTGTGCTATATACATCTGTTGCAAGCTATTAAGAAAAGAACTGCTTGTCGCATTGTCACCGGTTATTGTTTCGGCATAATGAACCGCATGGCGGACACCTTGTGTTTGAAATACGGATGTTAATATCGCAACGCCAATGGAGGTAGCAACCTGGCGCGTTGTATTCATGAGAGCGGAAGCATCGCCGGATTGTGATTTATCCAGACCTTGCAGCGGAACTTGCATGGAAACCATCATGCATAATCCGAGTCCGATTCCCCGCAGCATAAGCAAAAATTGAATATGCTCATACGCTGTATTGTCATCCAGCCTGATTAAATAATATCCGTTCACTGAAATGATTAGGAGGCCGGCAAGAATAAGCCATTTCCCGTTGATTATTCGCATGAGAATGGCGGATGTAACAAACGTTACCACCATTTGTACCAGTACTTGCGGAAGCATCATCATCCCTGTTTTCATCGCGGTAAGGCCGAGCAATGATTCCGCGTAAATCGGCAGCAAAAAAACGACGCCAAACATTCCGACCATGATCAAGCTGTTCACGATTACACCGTATGTAAAATCAGGGATTGTAAAAAGCCGTATGTTTATTAGCGGGTGCCTAGCCGTTAGCTGACGATAAATAAACAGTGAGAGGCAGATAATCGAAATCATGATTAAAGATACGATATAAAAAGAAGTCCATCCTTTTTCTTCCCCTTTTGCTACGGCAAGCAATAAGCTGGTTAACATAACGGTTGAATAAATAAAACCAGGAAAATCAAACACCTTATCTTTTTTTATTTCTGTTTCTTGTAAGAAGGTCCACGCCATTAAAATGCCAATTAATCCAATTGGAACATTGATAGTAAAAATAATGCGCCAGTCAAGATACTCGACAATATACCCGCTGAGTGTCGGCCCAATCGCCGGTGCTACCATCGCTGAGATGCCGAATATCCCCATGGCTGCCCCCATTTTTTCCTCTGGAACGGTATGGAAGATAAGAGCTTGTCCGACCGGCATAATCAACCCACCGCCGAGCGCCTGAATAATACGTGCGACAATCATGCTGTTATTGCTCCAGGCTAAGCCGCAAAATAATGAGCCCACGGTAAATAAAATAAATGAAATGAGATACATCCGTTTCATGCCGAACCGATCGCATAAATACCCTGTCAGCGGAATGACGGCAGCCATAGCCATTGTATATGCGGTTAGCACCCATTGAATTTCACTTGTTGACACCCCGAATACGTTCATCATCTTAGGAAGAGCAACATTAACGATACTCGTATCGAGAATTGACATAAAGATTCCAATAATAAGTGCGAATACCCCGGGCCAATAAGAAATTTGCATTGCAAGCACATCCTATTTCACATGAATTTTTACAACCGCATTTAATCCTGGCTTAAAATCATAAGGGCCTTCCGTAAAGGCAATTTTCACTGGAATACGTTGTGTGACCTTCGTGAAATTGCCGCCCGCATTCATAGGGGGTAAAAGCGAGAAGGTAGATTGGGTCGCTTCTTCAATTTGTTGCACCTTGCCGTGGAAAGTCGTTCCCGGATACATATCAATCGTAATATCCACCGGCTGGCCTACTTTAACGGCAGCTGCTTTCGTCTCTTCTATGTTCGCCTTTACATACAAATCTTTCTTTGAAACAACCATCGCGATCGTGGCGCCGGCCCCAACGATTTCTCCCTGTTTGGCTGTTTTTTGGATGATAACGCCTGAAATGGGCGAACGAATAAAAGCATCATCAACCGGGATATTGTTCGCTTGCTCTTGCTCCATTATGATTTCATTTTTCTTAACATGACTGCCTTCTTTCACATGGACGCTTGTAATTTTTCCGGTCATTTTTGGGGCAATTTTATAAATGTCACCGGTTATGATCGCATCGTCTGTTTTTACATAATAATAATCTTCATATATGTAATAACCTGTTACACTTAGTGCGGCTGCAATAATGCCGCCGATAAAAATGCGGGCTACTTTCTTTTTATCCATATTCCCCACCCTTTTTTATAAAAATCTTTCTTTTTAGAAATAAGAATATTGAGTGATTTTATTATAAATAATGTCTACTTTTAATTTATTTTTATTTTTATATAAAGCAAGTGCATACTTTCACCCCCTTTAAAAAAATCTAGGGTTTCAGACCCCTAGAAAAAATTTGAACACAATGTTTTATAAATTCATCATGAGATAAGTTGGTTACGTTTTCACCAAATTGGGCGCGTGAGAGAAAAAATCCGAAGTTTACCCACATAAAATTCATGGCTTGGGCCTCTGGATTTGTATTGATTATTTTTCCTTTTTCCTGCATTTTACTAAAGTAATTAATGATCAAGACTTTGAGTTGACGCGGTATGTTAGCTATTTCTTCGATAAGCCCAGGCCATGAATTTGCTTCTTTCAGCCCGATCATGATGACATCCTGATTCTTATTTAAGTGTTCTTGATATGCTTTGCATATTTCATATAAGTCTTTTTCCAGATCCCATTCAACATTTTGAAAAATCTTTAACATGCTTGATTCATACGAGAATTTTTCAACCGCTGCTTTCGCAAGCCCTTCTTTATTACCGAAATGACGAAACAGCGTTACTTCATTGACTCCCGCTTCTTTTGCTATTTTGCGGGTCGTCATCGCTTTGATTCCTTCTTTTCGCATTAGTTTAATCGTAGCTAGTAAAATTTTTTCCCGGGTATCATTACGGTTAGAATCCATTTCTATCTCTTCCTATCTATGCAAGTGTTTACTTGCAAAAATTATATGCTGTTTCGTATTTATTGTCAAGAAAACATAGGATTGTATTAGAGTGACTCTTTTGATGTTTTAACGCTCGTTTTGCGGTAAGAGGCTCAAATGAAGGAATAAAACTAAAATAAGAAATTTTGATAAAATCAACATTCAAAATTGGAAAGTTTAGTATACTTTAAGAAAAAGGAGGGAGTGCTAATGAATACACCTCGGCGTCTGGAGGCGAATGTGGACGGCGATTTTTATGTGAATACCGCCTGTATTAATTGTGATACATGTCGTCAGTTGGCGCCTGACACGTTCTCGGAAATAGGAGATTACTCGGCTGTAACCCGCCAGCCCGTGAATCAGGAGGAAAAACAGCGAACGTTTTACGCATTGCTTTCCTGCCCGACGGGCGCCATCGGAAGTAAGGATGTACGTGGGCTAGGGGAGGCAAGACAGTTATTTCCGTTGCCTTTGACGAACGGAATTTATTATTGCGGGTTTACGTCCCGTAAATCGTTTGGCGGTAGCAGCTATTTTTTGGTTCATCCCGATGGTAACTGGCTCATTGATTCGCCTAGATATTTTCCTTTTCTTGTAAGAAAGCTTGAGAAGATGGGTGGAATTCGTTATATTTTTTTGACACACCGAGACGATGTGGCTGATGCAGACAAATATGCGAACCATTTTTCCGCGGAACGGATTATTCATCGCTTGGAACAAAGCGCCCAGCCGGATGCAGAACATATCATTGATGGGATGGAATCAGTTGAATGGGGAAAGGACTTCCGTATCATTCCTGTTCCGGGTCATACGAGGGGACATATGGTACTCTTATACAGAAACGAATTCTTATTTACCGGCGATCATTTGGCGTGGGATCGGGAAGCCGGCAAGCTGGACGCGCACAAAGATTATTGCTGGTATTCGTGGAGCGCACAATGCGACTCGATGAAACGTCTGCTTACAGAGCGGTTTGAATGGATACTCCCAGGGCATGGCGCTCGGGTGCATTTGCGCTTTGAAAATATGCGTAAGGCAATGGAAACATTAGTCTGGGAAATGGACAAATAAAGTCTGAGGGGCCAGTGCGTTTGGAACATTTGGGAAGCGGTTTGCACAAACCGCTTCTTTTATGGGGGAAGCAAATTCAACGTTTTTGTTTGAGAGTCGCCAAAACGATGCAATAAGGTAGAGCCGTCAGCTTTCTCCTGTCAGGCGTTTCCGTGGATCGGTGTCGGCCCCTTTCAGGCGCTTTTGCAATGTTTTTTTCCAGCTGGCAGAAAGTTCATCAATTTCCAAAAGTTTTCGAATGGCTTCTTTGTTTTTTTTATCATGATGCATGATTTGGTTGGCGAATGCGACAGTAATGCCGGCCGGATGGCGTTCGAGAAGCTGTATTGTGCTCGCGGGATTTACCCATCCTTTTTGAAGAACACGAAAATAGAAGCCAGTAAAGCCGGTTTGTTGAACTTTCAGCGGCAGGTCTACTATATTGTATCTTTTCGCTAGCTTATAACAGGGTTGTCGCGGCTGACTGATTTGGACGACGGCTTCTCCCAATTGAAAAATATCACCGATGTGTACCTTTTCTTCTGTCATTCCCTTAACCGTCAGATTTTCCCCGAATGCGGCAAACTCAAGCATTTGTCCCAACTGTGTTTCCCAATACGGATAGTGTTCATAAGGGTAAACACAGACCGCTTTATCAACGCCGCCGTGGTGTACTAAATCAGCTTGTCCGTCCCCTGTAAAATTCAGAGTAGACAAAAATACCTCAGTTGTGACCGGTTTCTTGTAAATTCCCGTCGTAATTTCCATCCCGTCACAGAAAACATTTTTTGGTTTTCCTACATTGATCGAAAGAATTTCAAATGGCATACTTCTCGATCTCCTTACGATGGAATTCAAGCGCTGGAATACTGGAATATATAATAGAAATCACTGCTTTCCATTATTTACTTAACTATAAAACATTATGTATCTGTTGTCCATTGCCAATTCTTGCGGTTCTAATCGGCGAGGCGAAGGAGGCGGTACCGTTTTCTTTATGCTGTAATTCTGTGATGTTCTGGTTCATTATCGTCGTGGGGTCTTTTTTGTTGATGTATGGCTATGGTCTAGACGCAGCGCTTGATTTTATCGCGCATTTCTATTTTAGTCAGATTGTAAATTTTTCGTGGATGAAAACGAGGCGGAAGGTGCAAGGATATGATCCGTATACCGATCCCAGCTCCCCAGTAGAATAATCGCGAGCAGCGCTGTCTGCGGTGAAATCAGCGGATGATCCAGCACGCCGGTTAATAGAAGCACCGGTAAAACGAAGAAAAACAATTCGCTTTTTGCATCATGCTGCCTCGATAAAAAGAATGCTTGGACTACTTTGTGCAAGGATGTAATGATAAGCAGCAGAAAGGAGGTACCCCCTATAATTCCGTATTCACAAAAAAAACCAAGAACTATATTATGTGCATGCGCAATTCCTGTTTTTTCAAACACAGCATACGCTTCTTTAAATCCAAGAGGCGTTACTCCGAACAAAGGGGAGTTGTTCCACACTTGGATGCTGTTTTTCCAGATGACTTGTCTTGTTTCAAAAGACTGGACGATACTCTCAAAACGTGGAATGATAGCAGAAAATGATCCAGTATATACTAGGTATGCGCTGGCGATAGCCATAAGCAATCCCCCAGCCTGCCAGCAAAGTTTCCAGACAAGTAAAAAAAATAGCAACATCGTGATGGCTACTCCTACCCGAGAACCTGTTTGGTTAATTGCAAGAGTGATAGGAAAAAGAAGAATTATATATAAAAGGACAGGTTTTATCCAATTTTTCCGCGCTTTGATCGTTTGCAATATGCCAGATATTAGGCATGCCAGTGCCAAAAGAAGAAGAAAAGAAGCAAAGTTAGGGTTATAGGCGCTGCCGAACAAGCGATGTTTCTCTTCTAAGCCAAGCGGCATAAGGCCGGTGAGCATGCCAAGCCACCAGCTTCCTCCGTATACATATCCTTTTTGCAATTGAAGTTGTCCAATGGTAGCGATGTAGAGTCCACCGAGTACGGTTATCCGGCTAAAGTTTTTTAGCTTTCGCGCAGTATCTCCTTCTTTTACATATAAGTATAGCCCGAAATATCCTAGCACCATTGCGGGTATGAAAAAATATAGGCCTTCTCTAAGATGGAGACAGGCTCCAAGCGAAGAAAAAAATAAAGTTAAAAAAAAGAAGGAGGTTGGATGCAGAGCTTCTATTGTTTGCTTATGCAGCAGCTTGTTGCATATATGATAAAGTCCTATCCCGATCATCCATACCATGCCCAAAGGAGGGAGCAAAAAAAGGAGAATCATTCCCCATTCCAGCGTTTCGTTCTTTGTTTGGTTCATCATTACAATATCTCCTTAAGTATGTATATAAAGTCGCTTTATTGTATGAATCAATGCCGTTCTTTATTTTCGTTGCTTTCATTGTTGTCGTTTTTTTTATGATCTAAACGTATAAACGTAGAGAGGTTGTGGGTATAAAAGAAAAAATGAACGTCAAAAAATAAATACTAGAGAGGAGGTAAAGTATGGAAGGCATTCATGGCTGGACGGCGAGAGTTTCTTGGGACACGGCGTCCGGGCAAAGGATGATATCCGAGCAGAGTAATTTTTGTCCAATGCCCGTACTTAAGGCTGAACATATAACGTTTTGCACAGCACAGGCGCGGCAAAAGAAACGAAAGAAGTTGCTTGACGATATTACTTTTACCGTATATCCAGGAGAGCTGGTTGCTGTTTTAGGTGGAAGCGGAGCGGGAAAAAGCACACTTCTTCACGCGCTATCCGGAATTGTTCCGGCCACGGAAGGAATGGTATGGATAAAAGGCCGGAATTTTTATGAGGAGTATGAAGCATTTCGCTCTTGTATTGGATATGTGCCACAGCATGATATCGTGCATTTGGATTTAACGGTAGAAGAGTCGCTGTTGTATGCCGCGCGCTTGCGATTTCATAAAGATATACCGCTCTTTGTTATGGAACAGCGGGTAGAGGAAGTACTGGCTGACTTAAAGATGACAAAACACCGGGCCATGCTTGTTAGGAATTTAAGCGGTGGTCAGCGGAAGAGGGTTAGCATTGGCGTTGAGCTTATGACCAACCCGTCTCTCTTGCTTCTTGATGAAATTACATCCGGGCTTGATCCGGGGTTGGAAAAGAATATCATGGAAGTCCTGTGTGAGCTTAAAATGAAAGGAACTACAATTATTATGGCTACCCATACTACGTACAACATACATTTGTACGATAAAATCGTTTTTCTCACGCAGGAAGGCGGGTTAGCTTTTGTCGGTTCACCGTCTGAAGCGCTTACGTATTTTTCCGTTGATTCGTTTGTAGACATTTATCAAAAGATGGAACGAGAAAATCCCCCGAATGGGTGGGCAGCCGCTTATAAACAATCTGTCTTTTTTGAAAAAGATGGACATATTCATAAAAACAACCAGTTATTTGCAGCAAAGAGCGAAAGGGACAGGCGAGCCGTAAATGTTAAAGCGCAGGACAGGAGGGTCAAGAGGGTCTCATCGTTTATCCAACAGTGGAGAGTACTTACGGAACGCTATGTCCGACTGCTTACACGCGATCGCAGACATCTTATGATTTTGTTGTTGCAGGCTGTGTTTATTCCCTGCCTGCTTGTCATCGCTTTTTATCATAGCGCTCCTACGTTCCGTTATAGTGAATACCGGACGCAGGAACTGAAAATTACCCAACAAATCGTTCGTTTGGGAAAGGTTGATGAGATACAGCGGAAAATACAGGAGGAAAAAAATCGGCGCAGCTTCATGTCGAATGCAGTTGCCTTGATGGTGTTTACCGCAATCTGGTTAGGCACTTCAAATGCCGCGCGTGAAATTGTCAAGGAGCAGGATATATATCGCCGGGAGCGATACGTTAGTGTGCTCGTCATACCGTATCTGCTTTCTAAAATCACCGTTCTTTCTATTATTTGTGCGGTACAAACATTTTTGCTTGTGTCGATTGTTACATATGGACTTGCCCTGCCGGAATTCTGGCTTAACTTTTTGGCTTTTTTTCTTTTGTCACTGGCGGGTGTAATGATGGGACTTGTTGTATCTGCCTGTGTGTCTACCTCGGATAAGGCGGTTAGCTTTGTTCCCATTTTGCTTGTTCCCCAAATTATTTTATCTGGCGCCCTCGTACCGCTTGTTCATATTAAACCGGACTATATAAAGGGCGTATTCTATTTGGCTGTTAGCAAATGGGGGTATGAATTGGTGGGTGGAACCATTACTAATATCAACAGTCGCAGTTCGCTTCCTGAGCCACTCCCGGCGCTTTCCGGAAATTTTACATTGAATTGGCTGATTATTATCATGTTTATTTTCGTTTTATATGGCATGGCTTGGATAGCGCTATTAAAAAAGGACAGATACACTTATTAGTATCGCGGAGGAATTTCTCTTGAAAAAGAAAGTGCTTATTTTATCCGAAGCAGTAGGAACAGGTCATACGAAAGCGGCGGAAGCACTGGTGCAGGGGATTTCATTACTGGACCCTTCCGTGCATACGCAGGTGTTGGAACTTGGGCAGGAGCTTCATCCTTTTGCTGCGAAGCTAGTGTACCAATTTTATTTGAAAATGATCACCCGGTACCCCTCTGTGTGGCGCAAAGTATACAACTATAAACAGAATCAGCCGATTTCTGGATGGAAACAATCGTTTATCTATCAAGTGCTTCATCGTACGATTAAAGACGTTTTTGCCCGCGTTAATCCGGATCTGATTATTTGCACCCATCCTTTCAGCAGTTCTTCGGTATCCCGTTTGAAGCGTTTAGGATATCCATTGCCTCTGTGCACGATTATTACGGATTTTTATGCGCATGGGGTGTGGGTGCAGCCTGAAGTCGATCTTTATCTTGTATCTAGTGATGAAGTGTACCGCCAACTTATTGGTATGGGCATATCTAAAGAGAAAGTGATGATTACCGGGCTCCCTATTACATCAGATTTTCGTATGAAGCGTAATAAGCAGGAGGTACGGCACACGCTCGGCATAAAGGACATGCCAACGGTTATGATTATGGGCGGAGGATTGGGGCTCGGGGGGATTGAACACCTGGCCCATATTCTTTTGAAATGGCGAGAATCCCTGCAGATCGTTATTTGTACAGGCTATAATGATAGCCTGAAGCAGGCGCTGTATAAAGATAAAAATTTTCATCATCCGAATATTCATATCCTTGGGTTCGTTGAAAGTATCAGCCAGTGGATGGATGCCGCGGATGGGCTGATTACGAAGGCCGGCGGAATCACCTGTTTTGAAGCGCTGGCAAAGAAGCTTCCCATGTTTATTTATCAGCCGCTTCCCGGGCATGAGGAAAATAACTGTGAATTTCTGACGAAACATAAGCTGGCAGTGCGGATTGATGCGGAACAGGAAGTGGATGAGTGGGTGCATAAGCTATTAAAATGTCCACAGGATATTGCCTTTTTGGAACAGCATATGGAGCTGTTTTGGCAAACGATCGATCCGCTGGCAACGGCAAGGTCAGTGCTGGATCTTCTTAACATCAATATGGTAGGGTCCGCTCGTAATTGTCCTGACACCTATCTTACTATTAAACAGATATAGCTTTCTTTTACGCTTTTTATGCAATAGCTGTAGAGCGGCCACTTTTTCTTTCCATATAGATCTGAATTGATGTCTGAATTGATGTCTTAACTAGAAAAATTTTACCATACTGATTCCTATAAAAATTTCAAAGGAGTCGGAATGTATGGGAAAACTTGTCGTAACACAAGCACATGGTTTTACACCGGAAAGTTTGCGTGTAGAAGAACGAAAAATGCAAGATGTACTCTTTAAGCAACGCCTTATGGCGGTTCGACTGGTCATGGAAGGATACTCGGCCACATGTTCTGCAGCAGAGAAATGTAATGCGGCTACCTTTTTGGATTTTTTACAACAACTGCTCACTCAGTATACCGATAAATTTGTGATTTTGATCCTGGACAATGCCAGAATCCATCATGCTAAACTAGTACGGCCATTCTTGGAACAGAATCGCCATCGTCTTTTCTTGTTGTTTCTTCCGCCATATTCACCAGAATTGAATCCGATTGAAAAAGTATGGCGTTGGCTCAAAGACATGGTCATTGTGAATCGTTTTCACAGAAACGAATCGGGTGTGCAGACCGTTAGAACGTTAGCTCAGTTCTATATAGATTATCGACGAAAAATTGAACATGTATTCTGCTGCCTAAAGAACAATTTTTCCCTTGAGCAACCTCGTTGGTATAGCAAAAATCGCTACGATTTCCACTGTCATTTGTGCGTACTTATTGATAAAATTGGATTTTTATGTTAGTTTTGCAATACCATCAAAAAAGAAAAAAGACCACCGAGAATCTCTCAACAGTCTAAATATCACTTCCTGTTAGCCCAATGGTATTAATTCTTACATATATAGAGGATGTTGCAAAACTTCATTTTTAATTCATAGCTGAGCATTATTATGCATAATTCATTAATTGCACATCGTGAAAAGCCTGATATTTTCAGGATTCTCCCCATTAAATTTAACATTTACCATTCAGCGATTATTAGTTTTGCAACACCATCATATATACATAAACCTTTATTTATTTCTATATAAGTTGAATTAAATAAAATCCCTTTCTGTCCTGTGTTACAAAAAATAGAAGCAAACAAACTAGGAACAGGATAGGAGAAATAGACATGAATACTCATCCAACAGAACTGCAAACTGTACAACAAGCGATGAAACAGACAAAAGACAAGCGCATGTATGAACGCTACCAAGCCCTTTCTTTATTTCTGCAGGGGTACAAATATGAGCAGCAAATCAATGCCATCATTGGCCGGAATAAAAAAACTGTGGGCACATACGTCAGAGCCTACTAGGAACAAGGCCTAAAGGTGCTAGTGAGCCATGCATCGCCTGGTGCGCCTCACAAACTATATAAATTTGCTTTGAGGTTTTAACGTTTCAAACAACCAATTCTAGACAATAAAATAAATTCAAAAAATTGGAAACAGATAAGCAACTCTCCGATTCATTTTTACGGACAAGGATTGACAATATATTCCTGGAATGCGGGCTGCTTCCGTAGATGAATAACCTTCCATAACGAGACGAACACTGTAAGGCGCTGTTTAAAGAAAGCATCTTTTATTTTTCGCTCTTCTTTACATAAGCTTTCCACCGTAAAGCCGTAGGTTTCTGTTATCTTCATTTTTCTCATAATAAGTCGCTCCTTTAGTCTTATCTTAGGAGCCAGTATTGTCAAATTTTCATCGGTTAAGACATTAGGACAAGTCTATAGAATTGACTCCTACTGCATCAAAAGCTTTGCCCACGCTTATAACTTCAGCACTTGCTGCTCCATATAAATCCGTCGCGGCTTGTAAAGCTGCTGCCCTCATTTGGCTAAATGTAGCTGACTCTGTAAGATACTGTGTTAATGCCCTGTAAAAAATATTTCCCAGTTTCTCTTTGCCGATTCCATTCACGGTAACGCCATAGTGGGTTCCGCCTTCACTGATAAGATAAGCAGCCTTGTTTATAATTCCGCTGTTTGTATGAACTAAATAGTTTTGGTTTGAACCACGGTATCTTTTGGAATAATGGTCCGGATCACCATATTTTGTCGGATCAGCTAATGAACGAAATCCCTGTCTATTAAAACTTAAGTCCTCACCCATTTCCCAATCAGGATTCTGATTATTGTAGTACTCAATTAATGTCCCAAAAATATCGGACATTGCTTCATTTAAAGCACCAGACTCATTTTCGTAAATTAAATTTGCCGTTTTTTCCGTTACAGCATGCGTCAACTCATGTCCTACTACATCCAATGCTCCTGAGAATGGATAGGTAGACCCGTCCCCATCTCCATAAACCATTTGATAGGAATTCCAAAACGCGTTCGTATACGATTTCCCATAATGAACAGTTGATTTTATTGGCGCTCCTGCTCCATCATAGCTGTTACGATTAAACTTATTTTTGTAGTAATCGTATACAACTCCTGCGTAATAATGTGCGTCTACAGCGGGACCATCATACTTTGCAGTAAACTGATTATCCGCGTTTCTCCATAGCGTGCCCGGGAGCCGGTTTGAATTTTTGGCATCGTATGTATAAATGCCCTTACCTCTAGTATTATCTTGCAAATAGTAATACGAATTAGAAAATACTGTATTTACTTGTTTTTTATCTCCATGCACTCCTATTCCAAATCCAATTTGGTTAGAATCGACCATATTTCGCGCCACTTGCACTTGATGGATACGATTGACTTTATTTAAAATTGTTCCATCATTTGCATCTATAAAGTAATCCCAATTTCCCGGTTGTGGATTCAGAAAATTTAGATTTACATGGTAAGCGTAATGCGCAATCTCTTCTTTCATGTAAATTACAAGTTCGACAGCCGGTGGAATATAATACTCAGGGATAAAACCTAGGTCATGTTCGGCTTTTTGAATCGCTGCCTGTTGACTAAGATTCTTTGCTTTATTTAGGTTTTCTTGCTTGTTCAGTTCTGAAACAATCCCTCCGGACCATGCTGTTACCACTCCTTTTTGATTTAAGTTTAATACTTGTGTCGAACCATATACGGGCACTCCTCTGAAGAACTGCTGGGTACGAATTACATAATCTCCCAAAGGAGTCATTTCTTCTTTCATTACCTGTATGGTGTCTTCCGTTGTTACTTTAAAAACATCCGAGTTTGCACCTACGAATTCCTGAACAACAGTGTTGAAATTATAAGGATTTTTAGGTTTAAATTGCCCTGAAATGAATTCTACTTTGTTGCTCTCAGGATTACGGTGTACCTTTCTTTTCCATCTCTTTGCATATGCCATCACATCAAAAGGGGATGCCTTCATTTTATTTATTTGCAATTGATCCGAGGTAGTTGAAGTAAACGTGGTCGATTCTTCATTCTCATTCTGAAAAAATACAGGATTCGCAGCTCCTTCTGCCCATACCGTTCCAATAGCAGGATTACTTAATAGACCCATAGACAGCCCCAATAATACAACTTTCTTTTTCACAACTCCCATCTCCTTAGAAAAAATTAGAATCGAAAAACTATTTTATACATTTTTTGAGAATCTGTAAATATATTGCTTTAAGTTCAATCTTATTCCTAATTTTTGTATTTTTTAGTGAAAATGGAGGTTTTTGAATACCTTTGCTCAGACAAACCTTTAAACATGTCGTTATGATCATCAGCAACTATTTTTCTAGCTAAATTCAGATAATATTATGTTCCTCCATATACTTTGATACTGTTTTGGTATAGAATATTCATTATTATATAGAACTGAGCTAACGTTCTAACGGTCTGCACACCCGATTCGTTTCTGTGAAAACGATTCACAATGACCATGTCTTTGAGCCAACACCATACTTTTTCAATCGGATTCAATTCTGGTGAATATGGCGGAAGAAACAACAAGAAAAGACGATGGCGATTCTGTTCCAAGAATGGCTGTACTAGCTTAGCATGATGGATTCTGGCATTGTCCAGGATCAAAATCACAAATTTATCGGTATACTGAGTGAGCAGTTGTTGTAAAAAATTCAAAAAGGTAGCCGCATTACATTTCTCTGCTGCAGAACATGTGGCCGAGTATCCTTCCATGACCAGTCGAACCGCCATAAGGCGTTGCTTAAAGAGTACATCTTGCATTTTTCGTTCTTCTACACGCAGACTTTCCGGTGTAAAACCATGTGCTTGTGTTACGACAAGTTTTCCCATACATTCCGACTCCTTTGAAATTTTTATAGGAATCAGTATGGTAAAATTTTTCCAGTTAAGACATCAATTCAGATCTATATATATATTATTTATAATAGTCACCAAGTGGTGTTTTCTTAAGCAAAGGAAGCAGAAGGCAGGCGATAAGGACACCAGACACGCTGCTAATGAGAAAAGGGGGAACAAAAGCAAAGGCACCTACACTTTTTCCCATTAACAGGGTGGCGATTGGAATGGAAACAAAGGAACCGATGAGGCCAGTACCGACGATCTCACCAATACCCGCTCCCCAAGTTTTGCGGATTTTCTTGTATAAGTAGCCGGCAAGGAAAGCCCCGATCATTCCTCCCGGAAACGCCAGTAACGTCCCGATTCCCAGGATATTGCGGATGACTCCGATGGTAAAGGCAATAGAAACAGCGGCTCCCGGACCAAGTAAAACGCCTGCGATGACGTTGACGGCGTGTTGTATAGGATAAGCTTTGGCCACGCCAGCCGGAAACCATAAAAAACTCGAACCAATGGTTCCGATGGCTACGAGAAGAGCCATAAATGTTAAACGTACGGTTGCTTTCATGTTGTTCTCTCCTTTACTAACATTTCATTTGTTCATTTAGATATCTATCTGACCGGATGTTCTAATATTTATCATAGAAAATAGGGAAAAACACCAAAAGGAATTATAACGTTTTTAATTCTTTCGGTAAAGATGAGGCAGGTTACAGGTCAACACAGATCGATTTCCCGGTTTTCACTCACACAGTTGACAACGATTATCATTATTGATACATTAAAGAATGTATTGATAATGATTATCATTTTCTTGGAGGGAGAGGAATGGCAAACGTTATTTTGGTCTATGCTAGTTTATCAGGAAATACAGAAGAAATCGCCGAACTTGTAGCGGAAGGGGTAAAATCCCAAGGAGTATTGGTAGATATAAAAAGTGTGGTAGAAATAAACGCTACAGATTTGCTTGATTATGACGGTTTTTTGCTGGGAGCTTACACATGGGGGGACGGCGAATTGCCGGATGAGTTTCTTGACTTTTATGATGACATGGAATCTCTTGATTTAACAGGAAAAAAAGCGGCGATTTTCGGATCAGGAGATACATCGTACCCAGATTTTTGTGCAGCGGTTGACATTCTGGAGGAACGCGCCAAAGCATCAGGAGCCGATGTGACCCTGCCAGGACTTAAAGTGGAACTGGCTCCTGAGAAAGAAGAAAAGGACGTGTGCCGAGATTTCGGCAAGAGTTTTGCGGCTACTATTACATAACACTTACCCTGTGGTAAGAGGGAGATAGGTTTCGTCCAAAGCCTGAAGGAAAGAGAGTGGTAAGCCGTCTGCTGTTGTTTCTTTAGAACTATAAAGTCAACAGGACTCCTGGTTATTCTAACCAGCAGTCCTGTTTTTTGTTCCCGGCCGTGAAGTCATTACTTTTGCAGTTCCTTGGGAATTTCCGGTTCATAAGATGTCCACCAACTGTTTGTGCTAATACCGGTTAAAGCAAGCAAATAGGCAATGGAAGCGATTCCGCCAAACATTTTACCCTTCATTTTTTGCCACATTGTTGTCACCTCCTTTCAATAACGTAATCCGCTCGATTCTATCGAAGAGCGCGTATCCCCATGGTGTAACGAGAATGCATTGCCAGGTAATTCCCATAACCGCGATCCATGAAATTTCTTGTAGTTTGTTTATCGTAGAATGTGCAGGTATACACCAAACGGACAAGAGAATAAGAGCAAGATAAGAAATGGATAACCATTTTGACACAGTGATTCTCTTTTTGGAGAATCTTCTATTTCCCCATCTGGCCGGAACATAAAGCCATGTAATCATTGTGCCAAAGAGGAAGAGCGAAAGAAGGATAATGAATTTATTTTCTATAAAAAAGGGCAAAGTGTAAGAAGATAATAGGATTAATAAAACAAAAGAAACAAGACTGATTGTTAAACATTTAAAGAACGTATGCGCATGAACCCCACCTGTAATCATACGAAAGCTGCCGAAAAAGAAAATCATTATGTAAAGTTCCAGTAAGATATGTAAGACCCAGCCGATAATCGTAATCATAACAATTTTAATTAAGGTATTGATTAAAATTTGCAGGCCATAGGACAGAACAGGAAGTGGGTGCCGGGTATCGCTGTGCTTGATGAGCGCTAAAGCGATGGTATCAGCCAGTTTTTTGCTCAATCTTTTTCAGCTCCTTAACCGGAAATGTAATGGTAAATTCGGTTCCGACTTTTTCATTGCTGATGAGACACAGGGTTCCTTTGTTTTTCTCTACTAGACTTGTTACGATTGCCAGTCCCAAACCTGAATGGTTTTGCTTTGTAGAAAATCCGTATTCAAATATTTTCTTTTGTAAATAGATTGGAATAATAGGGCGATAATTTTTCACTTTAATTTGCACTTTGTTGTTTATTTTGATTGTTTCTAAAAGAATTTCATCGCTTGGGTAATCGGCTGCTTTTATAGCATCGGCCGCATTGTCTAATAGATTTCCGATAATTTGATTCAATTCTATCACAGGTATCTCTAATTCAGTCAATGAAGAGGTGAGATGTAAGCGCAACCGAATTTTTTCTTGTGCAAATTGCGCGATCTTTGTTTGCAACAAAGCGCTTAGTTCAGGGTTATCCGAAAGTAAAACTTCATTGATTGATGTGATTTGACCGACCAGCTGTTCGATATAACGTAACAATTTTTCATGTTCTTTTTGTTTGGCCAGAATATATAGCACTTGAATATGATTGGCAAAGTCATGGCGTTGTGAGCGAATCGTTGTAAATAAAGAGGTCATGTTTTTAATCGATTCTTTATAAACCGCTAGTTGGGTTTCATGCCGATTTGATTTGACCAGTTCCTGAATGACTAACAGCGAGAAAGCTTGAAAAATAACGATACAAACAAGGATATATCCTGGGCCGATGTCGCCTTGTTCCAATGTGATGGCTCCGATAATGCCAAACGTATAAAACGCAGAAAATATCCAATATGAACGAAAAGTAAGTTTGTTGGAAGGAATATTTTCTTTGAAAAAGAATATTTTGTATTTTTTAATTATGTATAGAAACAAAGACATTAGGAGCAGATTGGGTAAAGTTCTTGCAAACCATAATAAAGGCTCCATCTGAATTTCTTGTAGCGTTTTATCGTAAAAGTTTGTAAATATACTCATTACAAGAAGTTCATTCATTTGAAGCACAAGTAAAGTGATGACGGAACAAGTAATCAGCGGAAGCAATGGAATCCCCATTCCTTGCTTTACTAAAATGATGAGTATCACAAATTGGAAAAAAGAGCGTAAAGGTAGTGAAAGATCTAACAGTTGTAAAGCTTTCACACTAATTGCGAGAAGAAGCGAAACGATAATATATCTCAATTTACAAGCAGATATATTATAACCTGCTAAAGTAATGCATAGGGCTACAATGAGAAACTCTTCCGGTATAGAGTAGAGGAAAAACATTAAAAGATTCATGCTATGCCGCTCCTTAAATTATACAATATCTCCTGTACACACATAAATATGGATTATATGCTAATTTTTTTATATTATTATTGATAGTCTACTGCGGTGATTTATTCTTGAAAGAGAGCATAAAGCATAACAAAGAAGGGAAAAGAGATTTTGCTTCTTTAATTATATTTTAACATGAATAGCGAGAAGTCCTCTTTCTATCTAGGTGGGGGATGGAATCGCTTTTTTATTTTTCTATCCCTACCTTCTATGATATAGTAGAAAATCATATAAAAGGAGGTGAGTTCAGCAAGCTCTTCTCAATAGAAAGTAGGGTCTACATAGTCAAAACATACAGGTGTTGTGCCACAAGTCACGCATAAAGCGATGCAAAAAGGGGACAGAACCGCCAAGCATTCCTACAAACAAAGGAAATCCTTCAATACAAATGCTAGGCACAAGGCATTAAGGTATTGTTTGTAGACAAATCGTATAGCATTCAAACATGTCCTGTTTGCAAACGCAGAAAGAAAGGATTTACTCGCAACTACCGTTGTCACTGTGGGTATACATCCCATCGGGACATTACATTTACTGTCATTAATAAATCTATTTACAGATGTTAAAGGAGAAAAAAGTTGAACGAAGAAGAGTTTCTTTTGTGTGCGATTGAAGAGGCGAGGGAAGAATTAAATAGAGTAGCTAGCGTTAGGAAATTAACGGACCCAGCGGTAATAGCTATGAGTAAAAAACTGGATAAATTAATTAATCAATATTATTCTTATAAAATAAAGCAAAAAAATACTCCGGAGAGAGGAAACGCTTGATATATAAGGGGTTTTTAACTCTTTTTCTTCTTAAAAATAGGAAATTGACCACATTTTGACCACCTTTAGTCTACTAAAGCTGATTTTGTATTCCTTTTGACTGGATTTTTCATCGCAACGTCGAAGTTTTGAGCAAGGTTTTTTTGCATGTCAGGCAGAATGTGAGAATAAGTATCCAGAGTAATAGTTATGTTAACATGTCCTAGGCGCTCAGATACAATCTTTGGATTTTCGCTAAGTTGTAGCAAAATGGTTGCATGTGTATGCCGGAGATCATGGAAGCGAATAACGGGCAGTTCCCCAATGCCAACCCCGAACATCTCACACAGGGCATCCATCGTATCGAACGGAATCCCTTTTCCCCTGCTGTAGCAGACCGCAGTTAACATTGTCCTGGACAAACCTGTTTGTCTTACAACTTCAGCTAACGTTCTCACTCCATGTTTCGCCATCAGAACCGGTAAGTTCGATTGAATCACTTGAATCACTTGAGTCACCTCCAGCTCCCTGATGAACCACAATGCGAAAGGAATTCAGTATGATACGTTTATTCCTCAAAGTGTCACCGGGAGAATGGTTCATCTACGAGCCATTTAAATTTAGCTTTGAAGTAAAAGAAAAGGAGGGATATTATGTCTTCCATATTATTTATTGGCATTGTTGCAATCTTTGTTTTTTTACTCTTTAAAAATTCATTGATGGAAAAAATCAACGTTGATTATAAAATGATTCAAAAAATGAAACATGCTACATGGTTTCAAAGTCATTGGAGAACTGGAGTATTTTTATTTTTTATTAATGCTGTTCTATTTTTTTTAGTTGGTTTTATTCTTTATTTACTTGCCTATTTCATCATTCCTTTTGTCCATGTAATTATCATGCTCCTTGCTGTAATTGTTAGTGTCTGTTTTTGGATGATAATAAGTAAATCATGGCAAGGGAGTAAGGCTAATCGTTTCAAGGTGGGGTTAGTAGGAAGTAGTTTTTATATTATTTTGAGTTTGGTGTTCGTTTACAGGTTAATGACATTAAAACCTTCGTATCCCGTCGAGGATACCTTTATGGAGTCCATTGGTTTAATATTTGGTATTATAGTGACGATGGTGGCTTTTATCACATGTTTTATCATTATAGCGTTTCCAAAAAGTAATAATTAGTCTTTTAAAAGTGGCTCAAAATAACTATCTTAAACGTTTCTATTTAATTTCATAGTACATTTTTTATCTTGTTAAGGTCCTTCGCGGTAAACTCGGTACCAATAATCAGGAAGAAGAAAGTGAGCTGGGACTGTTAAAAGAAATTCTACAAGAAAAACTAGAACCTGTTAAATAAGCAATAAGAGAGCAAGATTGAAAGTTATTTCATTGAGCTGGTTTTTCTTTTATTGGTTATATTGGTAATCCTATCATTTTTATTTTTTGCATCAGGAGTTATGAATATGTGGAGTTGGATTAAAAAGATATTCAGCTTGTTTGGAAAGAAGAAACAGGAAGATGAACAAACTGAAGAATTGGCAGAACCTCTTACGAACGATAAAAAGGAAGAAAATGAATCTCAAACGCTTACAGATATGGAGCATAAATCGGGAGTAGTAGTATATAGGAAACGACTGCCTAAAGTCCCTGGAAGGAAAAAGGCGAGAAAAACGCCTGTTCATGTAATTGACAAAGAATTACTTAAACTACTTGATCATCGTAATGATTTATCTGTTGAATCTGTCAGTTTATCAGGAAGTTACTCGCCGAAAATCCCTTTACGTACTCATCAAATTCAATTATATAATGCCTTAAAGTATATTCTTTGATTGGAGAAAATACGGTCGATGAAAGCCTAGAGAAGTTATTGGGTGAAAAGCAATATGTCATTCATCAACTTATGGGAACAGGAATGAATCGAGGCGATATGTTGCGTCTTTTGATTGAAGAAGAGGAAAAAGCGTCGTTAGTAATGGCAAATTAAATAAGGACAAAATGGATGAAAAATACAAAATCGTTTTTAAAAATAGGAGTGGCATAAAGTGTATAGAATTTTGCATTGCGGTAAGTCGTTAGAGAACTACTACCTCGAAATCTGGACAAGGTTGGAGCAGTTTTTAAAGGGAATAAAAAAGCCCCTTTCTGTGTAGTTACAGAAGGGGAAGTAAAAGAGGTGTGCCTTATACACTGCTACCTCTATATAGAGGTAGTAAAAAAAGGGAGTCATATTATAAACGGAATAAAAAGGTAGAAAGTTTCAATTTTTTGGATATATAAATAAAAAAATCCCCTCCCGGCCACCAACCGGGTAGGGGTCCCTGCTTACTTCCTATAAAAATAATTTACCATGAGCAGGGGGAATTAGGTATGCAATTATCGTTTTTGCCGAAGATTAACCGGAGGGCTACACAGCGCCGCGTAGAAGAAGCGTTGAAGACGGCACGTATTTATCGTCAGATTGGTTTTGTTCGTCGTGAAATCGAGATGACGCCTGCTTATGAAGCTCGGTATCACGGTGCGACCAATAAGACAAGTGACCAGGTGGCTGAGTTTGCCACATGGAATGTGGACGAGGAAGAAAGGGTCCGAAGGCTTACAGTGCGCGTTGAAAGAGCGGTTAAGCGTCTACCGAAACGTCAGCGTCAAATCATCGAGAAGCGCTATTTAGAAGATGAGGATGTCTTTGATTATATTGTCTGCACAGAGTTAGGAATGTCAGAGAGTACGTATGGAAGACAGAAAGCAAAGGCCGTATATTAGCTTGCATTCATGTTGAATCTGGAAGTATTGGCTGATGAGCCGGTGTCAGCATAAAAAATCCAGTGAAGGCTTTTTTACGGAAAGGTAGTAGCAACATTTTCCTTCAACCTTTCGTTTAGAAAGTAGAAAGCTAAAGGAGGATGTAAACATGAAAAAACAAATGCTAATTGGTTGCTTAGTGGTGTCTTGTGGTTTACTTTCTGTTAATCCTGTCATTGCAGAACCTGTTGCAGCAGCTGTTACAAAACAAAGAGCTGTAGATCCTACACAAATCAAAGCAATAAACGAAAAGAATATCATTTCGTTAATTGTAGAAGCAAAAAAACGATATTTTTACGCTGATGGTGGTGGCAAGGGAAAAATGGAAGTCTTCAATGTAAAAAATTCTGAGTATCGATATCTTTCTTCTGATATTGGCACAAGAAAAAAGCTACTTGATTATTTAATGAAGACATTCACAAAAGAAGCAAGTGAAGCATATATAAAAAAGCGCTTCATTGAGTACAAAGGAAGAATGGCACAGGTAAATGCGGATACAGGAAACATTCTAGAATTTGATAAAGCAACAGCAAAACTGACTAAAAGCTCTTCAACAACTAAGGAATATAAATTATCAATCCCTTATCCTGATAATCAATCAAAACCGGAAATTAAAACAATAAAAGTAAAAAAAGTAAATGGTGTATGGCGAATTGCTACGCCGCCAGAAACGCTTTTTTAAAGAACAGAAGATAGTGTCAGAAGATAAGCGAAGGAGGCCGTTCCGAGGGGAGCGGTCTTATTTATGAAACTTTTTCTTTTTTTTCACGTTTGATTTTATTAGGGAAAGGATGTGAAGAAAATGGAAAAAAACGAGAAGTATCTTAGAGCAAAAAAAAGAGTAAAAGCGCTAAAAGGGTTTTATATTCATTTGGTTGTTTTTATTTTAGTTAACATCGGTTTGTTTTTTATTGATTTGCTATTTTCCCGTGATAGTACTTGGTTTTATTTTCCTTTGTTCGGATGGGGGATTGGACTACTCGCTCACGGCATAACAGTTCTGGGATTTGGAGGATTATTCGGTTCAGAATGGGAGAAAAAGAAAATTCAAGAGTTTATGGACAAGGAATAGGCACCCACGCGGTGCTTTTTATTTTGCTTTGGAGGTGAATGGCAACATGGAAATATGGAAAGTACCAGTAAGTAGCATTAACCCAGCGCAGTATAATCCACGTGTTGAACTGTAGCCTGGAGATGAAGAGTACGAGAAGATGAATCGGAGATTCGCTTATCTGTTTCTCATTTTTTTGAATTTATTCATTCGTGTCCTGAGAAAGTATTATCCAGAATTGGTTGTTTGAAACATCGAAATCTCAAAGCAAATTTATATAACGATATAGGTCAAAATAAATAACGATTGTTGTCGATGTCGTCGACATCTAATCCTGCAAAAAAGGTGGGGGATCGACGACATGTGGTTTTGGTTTAAATACGTATAAACATGGAAGTTGGCGATAGGACGTAAAAAATAGCTTATCATATGGCGTATGTTTATATTTTGGTGTGAGAACTAAAAAAACGTTATGCCGCAAGGGTTCTCATTATGTATGTTTTCATGTAAAATGGGTTTGTAGCTTACCTATGAGGAATTGAAACCAGATTCTTCTTGCGGCAGACGAAAAACCCGAAAAGTTTGTAGCTTACCTATGAGGAATTGAAACTCGTATACTTCGCCAATTCCGCGACCGCGCTCCCCGGTTTGTAGCTTACCTATGAGGAATTGAAACTGATTTATAGAGACTTAAATGGTATCATTAATCATCATTAGATTTATTTGAACGTAGTGGGATATAAAGTTTAACAGTTGTACTTTGTAGTAATTATCTGAACGTAGTGGGAAGAAGGTCGCTGCTTATAGTAGCGGCTTTTTATTTAGAAAAATTTCCCTCATTCCTATCGTAAGAGGGCTTGGGATGTTTAGCTTTTGTACGAGCGAGTGAAAGAGAAGACCCGGCGCAAGGCCGGGTTTTTGTTTGATCACATTTTTGACCACATACTTAGTTTATTTCTTTCCTTTTTATTCTCTCTCCTCTTGCAAAAACTTGAGATAAACAGAGATATTTAATTTTATTTACCTTTGTTTTTCCAAATTGTTTCGCAACCCTTATTCTTATAACATAAAGCAAAAAAATGCTTCGGAGAGAGGAAACGCTTGATATATAAGATTTTTTCTCTGGCCAGAAATGTTTAGACTCATACAAGAGCTCAGGGAAACGCTTGATATATAAGATTTTTTCTCCTTGCGCTGAAGCTCCGCGAGCTTCTTGTTACGCAGGCGGTGAATGCTTCGACTTTTGCGTCTGTTGGGGTCAATCGTAAAATCGTCTACTGCCCACTTTGTGTTGAAATACTTCTTTATGCTTATATGGATAACAGACGTTCACATGCCCTTCCTTTCGGGCCTGATGTGCGCTCGTGGCATATGGCCTGTATGCTCTGGGTGTGTATGAGGAAACGAAGCTTCAAACGTGTACATCATCTTCGAATGGAAAAGCCTCCCCTGCCCCTTTTTGTTTGAAGCAATGCTAACGTAAATCCTGTAAATCCATAGGTTATTCCTCAACTTTCTACAAGTGGTTCGTAATGAAGTATGTATCTGGATTGATAGTATTAGCAGTCATTTTTGTTTTACAATACCATTTTCCAACAAAATAAAGAGTATTAAAATAAAGGGTATTGATGTAAAATATAGAAAATAGAGGCGGTAGAGGTGTTGAATGGTGTTTTCAATAAAAAAGTGGTATCAAAATACAAAAGAAAAGGATAAAATCCGAGTCAATACTTTAGGGAGATTGCTCCATACCTGCACTTTTTTACCTCTAGTCATGTTTTTAATCATGTTCATTCCTAAAAATTATGGGTGGACAGTATTTTTTCTCTTCTCTGTGATTATGATTTTCTTCGGCTATAAAACAGAGGATGCTGTTTTTCGACTTCTAGGTAAATACAGTTTTAAGATTATAAAACAGCCATATTATTATATTATTTCTTTACTTGTGATTTTTAGCTTTGCATACTTTGGATTAGGGATGTTCCATTGAGATTTTTACATACAGTACTTCCTTATCATTAGATCACGTTTTTTACTATGAGAAATTTCCCATTATTGCTTTTAAACAACAGATGAAAGGTTGAGTAAAAAATGAAAAAAGCTTGGGCGATTCTATCAATTCTGGTCACAATGTTAATTTTAGGATCAGTAGAAGCGTATGCATCTGTCGCTTCTCCTCTCACTATTCAAGTCAACGGTTCTACCGTTGCTACGCCACCGGGTATACACGTAGTAAATGGCCAAGTTATGGTTCCTATTCGGTGGGCTGCCGAACAGTTAGGTGCTCGTTCTATCAAATGGGATCCTAAAACACGTGATATATTCATTCAGACAGAAGACGTTACGGATAAGATAGCGAAATTAGCCTCCTATAATAGAGCATTGGAAACATATGAGGCAAGTAAAGAAGCAGAAATGTGGCCTCTTACAGAAAATGCAAAAAAGGCATGGCTTTTTCTTCAAAACCAGCCCTTATTCCATCGCGATCACGAATTGGTTTTGAATCTTCCGGATTCATCTCTTAAACGAGTGATTTCAATTACAGTCAATCGTGAATATGTTTCTTATGCCGTTAATAGTGCGGAAAATCATAATGGGCATTTTTATATTCCTATGGATTGGCTGGAGCAATTATTTTGGGCAGATGTTCAGTATAACAAAGAAACAAATCAACTTTTTATTCAAGCGCCAAACAAAGCGGAGATTGAGCAGCAACTAGCAGCGGTCGAAGATGCTCTTGTTGCTTCTACACCTGAAGAAGCAATGAAGCTATGGGGACGTGGCGAGCAGACACGGAGCGGAGCTCTTCAATACGCTGTATTATCACCAGAGCTTCGGAAAAAGGCTGAAGAACGTGTTCGTGAAAAAAATTGGACAACTGGAGGATCAAGTCCCTGGGTTGGGCCCATCACAGTCAAAGAAGAAAAGAAACTTAGCGAGACAGCCGTAGAATATACAGTGACTTATCCAGAAATCACTTCTTTTGGCTCGACTCTAGGTACTGAAAAATTTATTATCGAAAAACTTACGGTAGATGGTAAAGAAGGATGGTTTATAACAAGGCTGTTGTATGCTAATCCATATTATTCAATCATACCTGGTGAAACACAGCCTATTGAAGAAGAAATAAAGTGGTCTCCATTGCCTGAATAAATCGTTTATGAACCTCTCCCACTTCTATAAGTGGAGGGAGGTTCATTTTTATTTCCAAGTTATTTCGCAACCCTTATTCTAAAAACTAATGCAGGTGTTTTCGAGTTCCATATTGATCGATTGTGCCTGTGAGAAAAAAATATAAGCAAAAACGTAGTCGAATTGTCAATGGTTTATGGTGCATGCTGGAAGATAATGAGGTAAGGGATGTTTAAAAATTTCACAAAACGATCATAGTTTGATAACAATTCATTTTTATAATGTGAAAGGTAACTTCTACGATATTTATATGATAAGTAGAAAGATCCAACGGAAACAAAGAGTGGTGTTTAATAAAGCAGATAACAACCAATTCTATGAAGGAAAGAGGCTATGAAAACGAAAAAAACAGGGATTAAGCAGCTAGTAATGACAGGATTGTTTTCGGTGTCTTTAACAAGTGGATTCGCCCCGTTTTTTTCTGGAACGGCGGAAGCAAGCAGGAATTTTACGGATGTATCCAACGTATCATGGGCAGTACCAAGCATTTATAATCTTTATGAAAAAGGGATAGTAAAAGGAACAACCGCAAACACATTCTCGCCGAACAAAAAGATAACTCGCGCAGAATTTGCTGCGATTTTATCAAGGGCGATAGAAAAAGAAGAAAATATACATACCTTTCCATTTATAGATGTAGCGGAAAGCAGTTGGTACTATAAACCAGTCAAAAAAGCATACCAAATGGGAATCGTTAAAGGTGTATCAGACACCCGCTTCGCTCCAGAGCGTCCGATTACGCGGGAAGAAGCAGCTGTAATTATCGCCCACACGTTTAACTATTCTCATTCCGATCGGCAGTTGCCGTACTTGGACAAAGCCAAAGTGAGTAACTGGGCTATTGATAGCGTACAAGCAGTTGCACAAAGACAAGTTTTTTTAGGAGACGATGGCTATTTCAATCCACAGAAAGAATTAACACGTGCTGAAGCGGCTGTTATATTGCAGAAAGCATTGTTCGGTTCCGTGCCAAAAACAGAACCGGTACGCCAGGTAGCATCTCGTACGGATTCTCGTCTTGATGAGTTGGTGATGCGCAAAGTCGAGCCGTTGCTTGGCACGCCGTATCGTTGGGGTGGTACAACACCTAAAGGATTTGATTGCAGCGGATTTACACAATATGTATACAAATCCCTTGGTGTTGATTTACCACGCACCACAAGCCAGCAATTCGAAAAAGGAACGTCTGTTTCTTTAAAAAACATGCAGCCAGGCGATTTGCTTTTCTTTGATACTGGAGACGGAAAAATATCGCATGTAGGTATCTATGTGGGCCAGGGCCGAATGGCGCATGCAGCCAGTGGTCAGGGCGAGGTGAAGATAAATGATATCGACTGGTATTTGTCTCACTACAAGGTGGTTGGTGTGAAACGATATCTATAGGTATGAACAAAAAAGCGCAGAAGTGTAGGAGACTTTTGCGCTTTTTTTGTATGCCTGGCATGGGTGCTGTCTGTAGGGTGAAAGTCTCGCATGGCGAAGGTAGCAGTCTCTATTTGTCGTATATTAGTGCGCTTCTCCATACAGATTAAGCAGCACAACGCCCAGAATGATAAAAATAATGCCGGTTATTTTTGCCGCCGTCAGCGATTCTTTAAAGAGAAAAACGCCGATAATGGCGATGATCGCTGTTCCCAGACCGGACCAGATAGCATATGCTAAGCTTACATCGATTTTTTTCAATGATATTGTTAAAAAAGAAAGACTGGCCACATAAAAAATGCCCATCATTATGGATGGGAGTATTTTAGTAAATCCCTGTGCAAGTTTCATACATGTCGTTCCGGCGACTTCAAAACCAATCGCAAGAATTAGATAAATCCAATGCATGGATATCTCCCCCTCTCTTATTTTAAGGATAAGTGAACAACTGACTGTTCTCTCGACAGAGCTTTCTGGGTTGAACCGCCAACGAGCATCCATATCTTCATGAGCGTACCCTCCGACAGTTTTCGTCGTACACCATTTTTACCTATTGGTACAGGAATCATTTTACGTAGTAGCTAATTCCCTACCACAACTCCGTATGATTCCGGTATCAAAGAAAAAACGTTCTTACTATACTTATATTATCTTTTGTCTTACTATCCTACAAGGGGATGGTAAGACAAAATTTGCTTGTAAAATTTCCATTTTACAATCTAGTAATTTATTGGTATAATTTTCTTAAGCGCAGGGTCTTTTGGCTGCGCGAAGTTTACAACTGAATCATTTTACTACTAGGGGTGTCCGGGAGTCCGGGCTGAGAATGAAACACGCGTACGTTTCTAAACCCTTGGGACCTGATCTGGATCATACCAGCGTAGGAAAGTAGTTTGCATGCGTAATGTTTGCGTCTTCCCATCTATTGCGGGTGTGCAGATGTTTTGTTAAGAAGAGCCGGGTCCTTGTGAATCCGGCTTTTTTGATATATTCATCCGCGGCACGGTTATGATCCTTGTCTTGTCCTTTTGCAATGTATTCAAATTGGAAAAGGAGGATAAAGGTAGTATGGAACAAGTAAGAAATTTAACTGTCGAAAAATTCCCAAATAGCAAAAAAGTGTATGTGGAAGGGTCAAGGCCCGATATTCGGGTGCCGGTGCGTGAAATTGCCTTAAGCCCTTCAAAAAGCGGAGAGGCGTTGCAGGAAAATAAGCCGGTTCGCGTATACGATACGAGCGGTCCTTATACGGATGAGACGTATAGCGTAAATATAAGGGAAGGATTGCCGAAAATTCGCCGTACTTGGATTGAGGAGCGTGGCGATGTAGAAGAGTATGAAGGAAGAAAAGTAAAGCCGGAAGATAATGGATTTCGTTCGAGTGTCGACCGGGCTGTGCAGGAAGAATTTCCAGGATACACACGCCGTCCGCTTCGTGCAAAGAAAGGAAAAAATGTCACACAGCTTCACTACGCGCGGCGTGGTATCATTACGCCAGAGATGGAGTTTGTCGCTATTCGCGAGAATATGGCCCCCGAATTTGTAAGGCAGGAAGTGGCGGCGGGTCGGGCGATTATTCCAGCGAATATTAATCATCCAGAAAGCGAACCGATGATTATCGGGAGAAATTTTCATGTAAAAATTAATGCGAATATTGGGAATTCAGTCGTTACTTCTTCCATTGAAGAGGAAGTGGAAAAAATGACATGGGCGATTCGCTGGGGTGCCGATACGATTATGGATCTTTCCACCGGCAAAAATATTCATACAATACGCGAGTGGATTATCCGAAATTCTCCGGTTCCGGTCGGTACGGTTCCCATTTATCAAGCATTAGAGAAAGTGGGAGGAAAAGCGGAAGAATTAACATGGGAAATTTATCGGGATACGTTAATTGAGCAGGCTGAACAGGGAGTCGATTATTTTACGATCCACGCCGGGGTATTATTACGCTATATACCGCTCACAGCCAAACGCGTCACAGGAATTGTTTCACGCGGTGGGTCTATTATGGCTGCATGGTGTTTGGCGCATCACCAAGAAAACTTTTTGTATACGCATTTTGAAGAGATCTGCGAGATTATGAAAACGTATGATGTTGCATTTTCGTTAGGGGATGGACTGCGGCCTGGAAGTATTGCTGATGCAAACGATGAAGCGCAGTTTGCTGAGCTGGAAACGCTTGGAGAACTTACCAAAATCGCATGGGAGCATGATGTACAGGTAATGGTGGAAGGGCCTGGACATGTACCCATGCATAAAATTAAGGAAAATATGGATAAGCAACTCGAAATTTGCCAGGAGGCTCCTTTTTATACGTTGGGGCCGTTGACAACAGACATTGCCCCAGGGTATGACCACATTACTTCTGCGATTGGTGCGGCGATGATCGGATGGTACGGAACGTCCATGCTGTGTTATGTTACGCCAAAAGAGCATCTTGGTTTGCCGAACAAGGAAGATGTGCGCCAGGGAGTCGTCACATATAAGATTGCGGCCCACGCAGCGGATCTGGCCAAAGGACATCCCGGAGCACAGGTGCGCGACGACGCTCTTTCAAAGGCGCGGTTTGAGTTTCGCTGGTACGATCAATTCAATCTTTCGCTTGACCCGGAAAGGGCGAGGGAATACCATGATGAAACACTGCCGGCGGAGGGAGCAAAGAACGCTCATTTTTGTTCCATGTGCGGCCCAAAATTTTGTAGTATGCGCATTACACAGGACATTCGGGCGTATGCGGAAAGCAAAGGATTGGATATGCAAGACGCACTGAGTGAAGGGATGAAAGAAAAGGCCAGGGAATTCCGTGAAAGTGGAAGTGAAATTTATCGGTGAAACAAGTAAAAGAAATTGAAAATCGGATCGCAGTGCTATCGAGAGAGATTCTTTTGTTAAAGAAGCAGTTACGGACGATACAGGATACATGTAAACATGATTTTAAAGAAGACGCGTATGTGCGGACATGCAAAAAGTGCGGATTCTCTGAGGCGCTTTATTATTAAGAGTTCAAGAGCTAAGCAAGCTTGAAGGCATCTGCAAAATTTATAATGGCAGATGCCTTTACGTCTTTGGTAAAATTACCTATCTTTTGTTGCTAGAAATCTAGGTGTACTGCTCTAACAGAGTTTCCAATTAACAATATCAGATGGAGGCGGTAACGAGTGTTACCCGTCTTAGAGAGAAAAGAATCAGTCATATTTTGATATTGAAAAAAAAGTTCTAATTGACAAAAAACAAAGAAACGAGTATATTCTAATTAACGAAATTATAGCGACAAAATTAAAATATCGGAAAATGATAAAAAGTTATTTTTTACCCTATTAACGACTATATAACGACAAAACAGGAGGTAACAGAGAATGACCAATAGAATAAAGAAAATAGTCACTCACATTGTAGAAGTACCGCTTAAAAACAAGTGGCAAATTTCTTTGTATTCTGCAAACATAAGACAACATGCTATTGTAGAAGTAATTTTGGAAAATGGCATTCACGGCTTCGGTGAAGCCGCTCCATCTCCGGCCTTCATGGGGGAGACGGCAGAAACAATTAAGCTGGTAAACGACCTTTATTTAGCACCGGCGTTGATTGGCTTGCCTGTTGACGAAATAGCGGTTGCACATACGAAAATGAATCAGGTGATTTACGCACAAACAGCAGCAAAATCAGCGATTGACATCGCGCTTCATGATGCATGGGGAAAAACGTTGAACCAGCCGCTCTATAAATTGATGGGTGGAGAAGCTAGAAAAACGGTTCCACTCACATATGTGGTGGGTATTAAGAATAATGAAGATGCTTACGAAGAAGCCATACGACGAGTGAATGAAGGATTCAACGTGATCAAAATTAAAGTTGGAAATGAGCCGAAAAGAGATATCACTTTAGTGAATCTAATTCGTAAAGCGATAAGCGATTCAGGAAAAGAGGCAAAGATTCGCCTGGATGCGAACCAGGGATATGATGTACCGACTGCAATTAAAGTGATTAAGGAACTTGAGGAGACGGGCGAAATTGAGTCGGTTGAACAGCCAGTTCGAAAATGGAACATTTTCGGTATAAAAGAAATCCGTGAAAAAGTAAAAACACCAATCATGATCGATGAAACGGTCTTTAGCCCTGAAGACGCGATGAATGCCATCAAACTTGGCATCGCTGATATTATCAATTTGAAAGTTTGTAAAGTAGGCGGAATTTATCAATCTCGAAAGATTGCTGCATTGGCGGAAGCGGCAGGAATGTCCTGTACGGTTGGAAGCAACTTGGAGCTCGGTATCGGCATTGCCGCAAGTGCCCAATTTGTTACAAGTACCCCAGTTGTCAAAAATCCGAGCGACTTTATATGTGGAGCTTATTTGCATGAATATGACATTACTGAAACGCCTATGATGGATCTAGTGGAAAACGGAGCGATGAAAGTCTCGGACAAGCCAGGATTAGGCATTGATGTCAACATCTCATTACTTGGGAGAGAGTCTAAATGAACATCTCGATTGAACGACTGCAAAATGATTTAGAAAAGTATGCACGTTATGGAAAAGATCCAAACAACGGCATAACAAGACCAAGTTTTTCGGAAGCGGATTTTGAAGTAAGGGACTTATTTATTAACGAACTCAAACAACTCGGACTTGAAGTAAAAGTGGACGGTGCCTCTAACATATGGGGGTTGATGAAGGGAAATGGTCGAAAAAAGGGAACGATTGTCATTGGTTCTCATCTTGACACCGTACCTAACGGGGGAAAATATGATGGTGCTTTAGGTGTCTTAGTCGCAAAAGAAATCATTCGAACATTAAAAGACCATAATATCATGCTGAATCATGATCTTGAAATTGTATCGTTTACCGCTGAGGAACCAAACGATTTTAATGTGTCTACTATGGGCAGCCGCAGTTTTACTGGAAAATTACTTCCTGAACACCTGATGGATGTGACAGATTCGAAAGGCACACGTTTGGCCGACTGTTTTCAAAAAGCAGGCGGCGGCCTAGAGTATTTTTCCGAAATGGCTCAAGCCAAGAAAGACAAAAAAGCTTTTATTGAGCTTCATATCGAACAAGGTAAACGTTTGGAGCAACAAAATATTTCAGTTGCTTCCGTTGATAAAATTGTCGGTATTTACCGCGATCAAGTGACTGTTATCGGCCAGGCAAATCATGCCGGAACGACGATGATGGAACATCGCTTTGATGCGCTTACAGCAGCGGCAGAAATGGTGCTCATAGCAGAAAAGCTTGGAAGAGAGGATGCGAAAGATACCGTTTGTACGGTTGGAAAGTTTAACGTTTTTCCAAATGCAGCAAATATAATACCGGGAAAAGTAGAGTTTATTCTCGAAGTACGTGGAGAAACGGAAGAAGATATTCAACGGCTTGTAGCCAATATTAAAGCGGAATGGAAAAAGATTAGAAAGGCACGTCAAGTGGACGTTAAAGAGCAAAATATTCTTAACCAAAAACCTGTTCATTTAGATATGGATATTGTTGCTTGTATTGAAAAGGCAGCACAGGAACGTCATGTGCCAATTGTAAGATTGGCAAGTATGGCCGGACATGATGCAAGCCATATGGCTGATATTTCAAAAACGGCGATGATTTTTGTAAAAAGTATCAACGGAAAGAGCCATTGTCCACAAGAATATAGTACCCCGGACGATATTGAAATTGCCAGTAATGTGATGCTTCAAGCTATTTTGAACGTAGATGAGCAACTTGATTAAAACAAAAAAGGAGGATTTTTATGATTCATTCCCCTTCGCTCTGGGGGCTTGTCCCCCTTATCGTTTTTATTATCCTAATATTCAGAAAGTGGAATCCGATCGCTGCCATTTCCGGTGCCATTATTGTTGGAGCGGTTATGAGCGGTGCAAGTTTAATGGATGTTGCAAAGGTCATTGGGAAAAACGGGCTGACAGATTTTATCGCTTATATTGGTCTGGTTATTTTGGCGGGCGGCGGACTTGGAAAAATTGCGGAAAAAACAGGAGTTGCCCGTAATATTGTGTATTTTATTATGAATAAAGTCGGCATTAATACGCCCAATAAAGCAATGATTAGCACAATGATAGCATCATCTTTATTAGCTGCATTATTAGGAACGTTGGCAGGTGCGAATGCCATTGTTGCACCCGTACTTATCCCGGTAGTGGCAGCGGCTGGATTATCATCGAGCGTTGTAGCAATTATTTTTCACGGCGCAGCGGCGGCGGGGATTTTAATCGGACCATTTACTCCGCCAGTAGTTACATTAATGGAATTGACAGGATTAACGTATCCTCAAGTGCTTTTGCATGCTGGTCTTCCGGTTGCCATCATTATATGGTTATGCACATTCGTTTATTCAAAAATGATTCTGAAGAAGTCTCTTATTGAGCATTCTTATCCGGAAGAAGATTTAAGCGGTTTCAATCAGAAAGAACTGGAAGTGGAGCTGAAACAAAAAAAAATTACAACTCAGGCAACAGTTGCCTTTTTAGTAACGCTCATCGCATCTATTGTATACGGTATCATGATTAAAGGCGGATCAACGTATACGATTGTCGTCATTTTATTAACAGCCATTATAACTGGTCTTGCCGGCAGAATGTCACCGAATCAAATTGCTGATACATTTGTAGAAGGTGCAAAACCATTGCTGTGGATCTTCATTCAATTTGTTTTATTTACGCCATTCATTTATTTTACTGAAAAAATGGGAGGTTTTGAAGCGCTTAAAAACTTGCTTCTTCCTTATGTAGAGAATGGCGGACAAGCTACAATGGTGATATTAAGCACGATCGTAAACATTGCGGGTATTCCTGGTGCAGCGGTTGCACACTCCATTCTTATGCATAAGATGTTCATTCCAACTGTCATGGACTTGCATATTCCGATGTCTGTCTGGGTGTTGGCACTACTTGTCGGTTCACAAATGCCGTTCTTCTTGTATCCGACCGGAGATGCTTTAGGAGCAATGGGACTTGCTCGCTCAAAAGATCTTAAGAATGTAATTATCTTCGGGGTGTTTGTAACCATTATTGTCGTTTTATTTATTGTTATACGTGTGTTATTTTTGTAAACTATGACGGATAAAGAGGTGGCTTAATATGGACTGGCAGAAACTTAGAAGAGATGTAGTGTCAAGGCCGGCTATAACTTCCCCAAAATCGCCGTTTTAAAATTCCCCAGAAGGGCTCCTCACGAACCCTTCTGTTTTCGTGATGCAGCCTTCTTTTCCCGTAATCTGTAGCTTTCACCTTTCATGTTAAAGATACGAGAATGATGCAGAAGTCGATCCAACATCGCTGTCGCAATAACTGGATCTCCCAATACTTCTCCCCATTCACCAAATGACTTGTTGGAGGTCATGATGATAGAACCACGTTCATAGCGGCGAGAGATGACTTGAAAAAGATAGTGGGCACTTCCGTGCTCTAGATGCATATAACCCATCTCATCCACAATGAGTAAACTTGGCTTTACGAATGTGCGAAGCTTTTTCTCCAACTTTCCTTCTTGGTCCGCTTTTCGTAACTGGGAGATTAGCTCCTGTGCTGTAATGAAATATACCTTATGCCCTTGTCCAATTGCCTCAAGAGCGATGGAAACGGCAAGATGTGTTTTCCCAATGCCGGGAGGACCAAGAAAGATGAGGTTCTCTTTGTGTTTCAAGAATGAAAGGGTCATCAATTCTCGAATACGCCGTTCATCTACAGAAGTCTGCACAGAGAAGTCAAACTCGTCCAACGTTTTGCGAAACGGTAGTTTCGCCAACTTGAGTAACGTTTCCGTTGTACGTTGATGCTTCTGCGCAATTTCTGCTTCTAGAAGGCTGAATAAAAACGCAGAGTATGGTACATTATTCTTGGCAGCTTGTTCTGCTGCTTCCGACCACATATCGCATATGGTCGGTAAATTTAATCTTTGACAGTACTCTTCGATTTTCTCCATCATGACATCTCACCTCCGGTGAGCTCGTCATATTCAGAAAGCGAACGAGTATGTACCTCAAAATGAGAAGCGGGTTGAGAGCGGCCAACTCCAATGTCCTGTTTCTCATTTTGCTTTTGCGGAAGGAAAATCACGTTCTCGTGAAGCTGTTTGCACGAGATGCGCACTCCTTGATAGTAGGCTGTCACTTGTCCATCTAGGGACTCTTTGACCAGTATCTCTTTTTGTGAGTACTCTGGATCCACAATCCATTTCACGCCACGATAGGAGAACGTCCCGTCGAAATGCGTCTTGCGATAGGAACGATAACTTGTGTCATAGTCCGCTTTCTGGAGAATCGGCTGAAGCTTTTCTTCTGCCCAACGCTCTTGCGGAGAAACCCCTGTCGTATCGTTTTTCTTGCGGTTTCCAACGCGATCCAGCCATCGAAGAAGCTGTTGGTTCAGATCCTCTACCGAATCGTAAGATGTCCCTACATAGAATGAATTTATAATGTACTGAATGGCTCGCTCTACTTTGCCCTTTGTTTGAGCCCTGTAGGGCTTACAAGCCTTCGGAGTGAAGGAGTAGTAAGAGGCAAACTCCGCAAATCGTTCATTCCACTTCACCACACCTTGTTCCCGTCCATCTGTCACAGTCTTCATGTTGTCAAACAAGATATGTTGCGGAACACCGCCAAAATACTTGAAACTATGAATGAGACACTGCATCAAGTGCTCCTGGTCTTGAGACGTTGTCACTTCTGCATACTTCATTCTGGAGTATCCTAATACGGCAACGAACATTGTCAGCTTGACTGGTTCGCCATGTAGGATCACGGTGCCAATTTCTTTCCAGTCTACCTGCATCTGTTCTCCAGGCAACGTTTCATACCGTACGGTATACTTCGCTCTATGCGTATCCCGAAAGGGCTTGATGTAGTCTTTCAGGATCGTTCTTCCCCCTGTATAACCAAGGCTCTGGATTTCTCCATACAGTTTCTCGCTGTTAAACACACCATCTTCTATCATGCGTTTATGCAAGTAGTCTTTATAGCGGTCTAGTTTACTTCCTCGGCTCGTTCGTTTCTTTTTCAAAGGCGGGGAGTTTTCCCCAAGATACTTACGAACTGTTTTTCGATCAATCCCCAACTGCCGGGCAATGTCAGAGATAGACATTCCTTTCCGGTATAACTCCTTGATCATAAAAAATTCCCCTCTCGTAATCATGAACCATAGCTCCTCTCAGATGTCTATGGTTCTTATTGTAGGTTGGGGAATTTTATTCCGGCTATATTGGGGATTTTATCATCGGCTTTAACATGTAGAGAGAATAGTGTCACAAGTCGATGGAAAAGTAAGTGTTGCCATTGAAACAGATGAGGGCCACATTTTGATTAATGCAAATGATCCGCTTCCGTCTGCAAGTTTGATTAAAATTCCAATCATGATTGCAGCATATCGTCAAGCACAAGAAGGTAAATTGAACTTGTTCAGTGAATATTCCTTCCTACCCGAAGATAGGGTAGGAGGGATGGGCGTTCTTTCTCATCTTTCACCTGAACTCCGCTTAACATTAAAAGATCTGATTTCGCTTATGATCATGATTTCTGATAATACGGCAACCAACATGGTCATTCGCAATGTTGGCATGGATACTGTGAATCAGTTAGCGGCTGATTTAAACTGTGGACAAACCGTTTTGGTACGGATGATGATGGATCATGAGGCGGTCAAACGAGGTAAGGATAATATGACATCGGCCAGTGATATCGTTCGCTTTTTGAAGGAGATAGTAGAAGGAAGTATATTAAATGAAGAAAACAAAAAAGCTGTTTATGATACTCTTTTAAACCAACAGTTTCATACAAAATTGCCTGCCTTGATTACAGGCGGTTTTTCCCTTCATGCTACTCTTGCTCATAAAACGGGAGAACTTCCAGGAACCGAACATGATGCTGGCATTTTCTGTTTTAATGGAAAGTATGCTTATGTAGCTGTTTTAACAACAGAACTGTCTGATAATGCTTCTGGCCAACGGGTGATCGCTCAAGTGGGAAAACTTGTTTTTCATTACTTGCGTGCATAAGAACCAAAGGGAAAGGGAAACTTTTATTTGATTTTGTAATTTTTCAGCGGTTTAATATTAAATATAAAGTTTTTTGTACAGAATCGAAAAAGCGAATTTTATGTTAAACAATTTCTTATGATTTTTGTTACCGTTGGAGGATAAAATGGTTGTTCATATTGCAGTGATCGGTTCTGAAAAAATGGTTCATGAAATCATCCGTTTAAATCAGAATGAACGTATCGGTATTAAACCTTTCATTTATGAAAAACCTGAGGAAAGTTTGAAACTTGTTGAAAAAGCAAAGGGCTGTACGGTTCTTTTTTTCACAGGTCCCATTCCCTATTATATGGCAAAAGGTAAAATTGAGGAGTACAATTTGCATGCTGTTTACATTCCCTTTGACGAACTGGCCTTTTCTTTGTCTTTATATCATATACAGCATGCTTTCGGTATTTATCCGTCAAAGCTTTCTATTGATATTCCAAAAAAAGAAGTGGTCTATAATATATTTCATGAATTGGGACTAGACACTACGTCAATTTTTATTAAAGAGTTTGAAGACAAAATGAATCAACATAGGTATACAGATGAGATCGTTCAATTTCATTACGATTTTTGGAAGAAAGGTGAAACTTCATTTGTTTTGACAAGCGTGCAGTCTGTTTACAATGAACTGCAGAAACTAAATATTCCAAGCCTTCGTATGATGATTCCACGAAAAAATATGATCGCTACACTTGAACAAGCTGTAACAATAGGAGAGCTTTTACTAAGTAAATCTTCACAAATTGCGGTTGGAATCGTTCAAATAGCTGATCAACATGATCAGGATCATTATGATGTAAAAGAATTAAAAGCTACTATATTTGGATTTCTTACAGAGTTCGCTCGAAAGATGAATGCGTCCGTTAAAACGGTCGATGAACGCACGTTTATGATTTATGGAACAAGGGGCGGTGTTGAACAGCTAACGGATCGATACCGTGTATTTCCTTTATTGAATCATGTAAAAGAAATGAAAGATGTGAACATCAACTTTGGTTTTGGTTTCGGTATTACGGTGACAGAAGCAGAGGAACATGCGCAAATTGGCTTGTATCATGCAAAAAAACTGAACGAACACAGTGTTTTTATTGTGACGGAAGAAAAGAAAGTTATTGGGCCATTAAATAAAAAGATAACAAAAATGTTTGAGCTGCAGAGTCAGGATGAGCGTATTCTTGCAATAGCTAAAAAAACCGGTATTAGTGTTTCAAGTATATCAAAAATAGTGAATTTTACCAATCTGCGTCACAATCATGGTTTTTCCGCGAATGATCTGGCTGATTACTTGCAGTTAAGCAGGCGCAGTGCGGAGAGAATGTTAAAAATACTTGTAGAGAAGAATTATGCAGAAATATCTGGTGAAGAACAGCCTTATCAAAAAGGAAGACCACGCTCAATTTATAAAATAAACTTCTAGTTGCCGCCATAGCCGCCCAGCTATTATTTCGTTTTCAATTCAGTGAAGAAGATCTGATGCAATTCAGGTCTTTTTTTTATTTAGTGGACACATTTCATTCGTTCCTCTGATTTTTATCTTTATTATTTGTTTTGTGATGCATATCATTTTAGTCAATTTAGGCTGTGTAGTATGTTTATGATTTTATAAATAGGAATAATAAACTATTTATTTTAGTATAATATGACTATAAACAAAGACAAAAAATGATACGGTTGAACTAATTGGTAATCCTTGCTAAAATGTTTCGTGTAGGTTAACAGTATAAAGGAGGAATTTTATGTTTAAACATATCCGCCCTCAAATTTCTGCGCTGAAACTTATAGAAAGAGGAACTAACATCGAGTTTAAGGGAAGATTTAAAGATACACTTGCCTACAATCATTTTACAGAAGAAGATGAAAATACTCTGTTTCAAGTGAGGGAAATAGTACAGGAATCAATCTCAGAAGCCGCTGATCTTTTTCATAAATATCTTATCGAGTTGAAGGAAGAAGGGGAACAGGAGATTCATAGCGAGGAAATCAAACGATACCTCTATATTTTCTTTAACGAAAAAAGGGATAAAGAGTACGTAGATAAAATTATTCCTTTTTTTAATGAACTGCGGATAAGACGTTATAATATAGGAAAGCTAATTGTGGCTTTCAATCAACTACATTTCTTTTTGCAAATGTCTTTATTCTCTAAAAAAACAATTTTGCCATCAACATATTTGCAATTAGCAGAAGCTTTGCAGCGTGCTATTAATATCGAACATCAAGTATTAATTGAGGTGTATACAGAAAAGATTATTGAACAGGTAGCCGAAGGAATTGCACGATTGATGGATAAAAATTCCGAAGTTATGCAAATTAAAGAGCTAGTGAGGCAGCTTGATTTGCAAAATTCGGATATACAAACTGTCACTGCGGCAACGGAAGAAATGAAGGCTTCAATTATAGAAGTTGCAAATAATGCTGCATCTGTAGCAGAAAAAACCAAAACGGCCGTATCGAAAGCGACAGAAGGAAAACAGGTAATTGAAAAGGCACTTAACGATATTGTGCATACAGGAGAAACATTTGAAAGCATTGTCGATAAATTTTCTTCCCTACAAAATCATGTTTCTTCTATCGTCAATGTTGTTGAAATTATTCGAGGGATTGCCGATCAGACCAATTTACTTGCATTAAATGCTTCGATTGAAGCAGCCCGAGCAGGGGAGTATGGACGTGGATTTGCGGTAGTGGCCGATGAGGTACGAAAACTTGCAGAAAGTACGGTTGATTCCTTACATCAGGTTCATGTGAGTGTAGAAAATTTAAAAGTGTTTTCTTCAGATGTATCGAATACTGTCGCGATAACTGCTGAATCGATTAAAAAAGGAGTTGATGAGGCTGAATTGGCTCTTCCTATTTTAACGGAAATTACGGAAGATATTCAGCAAATTAATGAGGCAACCAGCCATACGGCAGCGATTTCCCAACAACAAGCAGCTTCTGTAGATGAAATTTCGCAACGCATGGTATCCATTAGCAAGCTCGCAGAAGAGATTGAAGAGTTAGGAAAGGATACAGGGAAAACTGTATATGAACTTAGTAAAATGACAGAGTTATTACGAACAGAAGTGTTCCATAATAATATTAAGTTGTCTACCAGGGCATTATTACAGCTAGCAAAGACAGACCATATTTTATGGAAATGGCGTATTTACAATATGATTCTTGGATATGAGATAGTACGTCCGGAAGATGTGTCTTCTCATAAGGTTTGTAGACTGGGTAAATGGTATTTTGATGCTACGACCCGTGAAAGATTGGAGAGTTATAAAAGTTTTAATTTATTAGATGTTCCACATCAACAGGTACATGAACAGGCACGATTAGCTGCGGAATCGTATAAGAATGGAAATATTCTTCAAGCCGAAAACCATTTGCGCTTACTTTCTAAAGCCTCTGAGGAAGTGTTATCGTACATTGATGATTTGTTAAAGTCGTTAGAATAAAAGCAAGTAGAGCTGTCTCAAAAGTTATGAGCCAGCCTCTTTGGTGTGAAACGGTACATACATATAGAGACTTATTTCTTTTGTTCATGTTAGTTGGCATTAGCGTATGGGGGATTTTCACCTGGTCGCTCCATATTTCTCAAGGTTAAGCATGGGGTGTCGATGATTATGTTAAAGCCCCACCTTTTGGCATTTGTAGACCTCCTGGTTATGACATTTATTTTTTATAGAGTAAAAACAACGGAATTCATATTTGTTACTATTTGGTATATATAAGCTTCATTTTTTTTCAAACGATAGGATAACGGACTGTCCGATCAGGCAGTCCGTTTGTATGTTTTGCTTGATGCTTCCGTGCAAAAAATTGATCATCCAGCACTGTGAAATTTCTAACATTAGATTGTGAGAAGCGTCAACCTTTTGTGGATTCCAGCCATTCGGCATAACATTCGTCACACAGAAGTTCATTGCGTTCAGTATTGGAATCATAAAAAGTAACGCAATGGGCATTTTGCATATCATGACCGCAATAATAACATGTATCAGCCATTGTGTACCTCCTTCATTTGTCCTGCGAAATTTATGGCTACCTTTATTTTTTTATATGGAACAGAAAATAATGAGGAGGAATGCAGATATCCATATTTTTCAAGATTTTTGTGTAGGATGATGGCTATTCGGGGTGCGTTCTGGAGAAGATATTCACCATTTCTGTTTTGCCTACATATGTTAATCAGGGCCACATTTTCATACAGGAGGAGTTGACACGATGCAATTTTATTATGGAGAAAAAATGCCGCTCCGGATTCTGGATGAAGGCGAATTTTGGAAACTACAGGAAGCAGAACATACACAGGTGATTCGCGCTTTGGTACCGAATCTGGAGCCCGTTTTTGTTCAGGCGCTCCAGGGTTGGGAACAGGCTTTTTCACAAACGCAAGCCGCTTTTGTCAGATATATTGAACGAGTCGTTAGATTAGGTCATCGTGTAGATTCGATGGTATACAATGAAATCATGCAGCTCGTATGCTGTGCGCTCGGACAGAGCCATCAGTTTGTTCAGTTATTAAATCAACTGGGAACGGAAAGTAGTGCATTAAAAAATAACCCGACTGCAATCACGGTTTTGAATCATATTCGTCGCGAGTCCGAATACTTTATTGGAATCGCGGAAGCATTGCTGGGCCATTATGCGTATACGTAGGAGAACAAAAGGGATGAAGGAACTGACGTTTTAAGCATTCAGTTCCTTTTCTTCATGTGGCGACTATGTTGTGATATCGCCTGATTATCCGGGTATAGCAACTTATATGCGCGCAGCGCCAATTGGAGCGCCAACTGGTTTTCTGGAGACATAAAATCTTGTCCAAGCAGTTCTTTGATTTTTTCTAGTCGATAATAGAGAGACTGTCTAACGATATAAAGTTTTTCGGACGCAAGCTTTTTTGAGCCGTTGTTTTCTAGATATACCTTCAACGTGTAAAGGAGATCGCTTCCTTTAAGCCGATCTTCTTCAATTAATGGGCCGAGGTAACGATGCACAAATGATTCAAGAATATTACCTTCCTGAAGATGAATAAGCAACTGAAACACGCCCAGTTCATCATAAAAAATTAGCGGCTTTTGATAATAAGGGTACAGCAAAAGCGCCTGCGTTGCTTCCTGGTAACTGAGATGCGCATTTTTAAACTGGCGATAAGATTGTCCGACTCCGATGCGCAGATGAAAATGGCCGATTTTTTGGTTTGCGTTTGCCTCTTTGATATAGTCTAATACTTGTTGTAGTCTTTCTTTGGTTTGGAGTTTTTTCTTTGATTGCCCGAATGATGTCAAATCAAGGGCCATGACTACAAGCTGGTTATTTTTAAGAGTGATGAATGGACGAAAGGCATGCTGTTCAAAAGCGGAACGCAATAGCAAAGAAAGATGGAACCCTATCGATTCAAGCGATTCCTCTGAAATGCTTTCCTTCTCATTGGGAATGTGCTCAATTTCAAATAAGCAAACCCAGTAGTTCATTTTGTTGAGTTTGTTGTAATCCGGGCCAATAAGTGTTTTGATATGCTCTTCCTCGTTGAGTCGATTGTGCAATAAATCATTCACCCACAAATTTTCGGCATGGAGTTTTCGCTCTTCCATATAACGCTTTCGTAATAAATCCTGGGCGATAGAAAGAGAGGCCGAATCCAATAACAAATCATGATATTCGCTCGGCTCTTGTTTGCTCGCCATCGCGATTAATGCCCAGACTTGTCCCATGGCACCTACAGGCTGTAGAAGCATGGTTTTGTCTTCCTTTTTTAAACGATAAGAAGATAGATTGAAAGGATGCTGGCATAATTTTTGCAAATGTCCATAAAGAAAAGTCAGCCAATCATTTTGGGCAATCGGCTCCAAGGTGGGTATAAAAACCGGCTTTCCTTGGGTTGGGAGGTAAACGATTTGCGTTTTCGTACTGTCGTGCAGCAATTTTAAAACATTCAAAGCACCTTGAGAAGTAAGGGATAGACGGTGAAATTCCCTTGAAACACTTTCAAGCTTTTGTAGCATTTGATAATGGCGATTAATGATTAACGGGTGCAAATCCTGCGTGATATCCACAAAGCGGACCGTTTTCAGAAAGATAATCAGCGGAAAGTTATGCTTGTTGGCAAGCTTAATCATCTCGTCAGGAACGGACTCTACGTATTGCCCGATTTCTAAACATAAGCAGGAGACGTTCGCGTCTATTAATTTTTGCAGATAGGATGCGAAACGTTGTCCATCCGATTGAAAACCAATGCCGGTTGCCAGAATCATTTCTTCTCCGTGAATTAGGGTGTCAAAATGAGAGGTTTCAAGAATATGAACCCAGCGGATACGGCGATGCAACCCGTGTTTTCCGGCAATGATGCGTGCTTCTTGAAATAGGGGGCGCTTTAATACATCGTTTACTGTGAGTATAAATTCAGAATGCACTGCGATTCATCCCCATTCCATTCATTTTTTATTTTTAATGTTATTATAAGTTTAAAATAAATGGTATTATTTTTGACATTTTGTCTAGTGTAAGCGTTTCATAAGCTTTGCTATAGTGAAAGAAACGCTACAGCATGTAAACAGATGTAAGAATAATGGGGGTGTGTTTTATGACAATTGCAAAAGATAAAGTAATGACATTGAAAAATTTTGTAGGTGGTAAATGGGTGGAAGCTGCTACTTCTCGTTACGAGGAAGTACCTAACCCAGCAACAGGCGAAATTATTGCTTATGTTCCGATATCCTCACGGGAAGATTTAGACAGAGCGGTACAAGCGGCGAAGGAAGCGTTTAAAACATGGAAGAAAACACCGGTGCCGCGCCGCGCCCGGATTCTCTTCAAGTATCAGCAGCTCCTTGTTGAACATTGGCAGGAATTGGCTCGTCTCATTACGATTGAGAATGGCAAAAGCTACGAGGAAGCGTATGGCGAAGTGCAGCGTGGCATTGAATGCGTGGAGTTTGCGGCGGGAGCTCCTACGCTGATGATGGGCACCCAGCTTCCTGATATTGCCGCTGGGATCGAGTCCGGTATGTACCGTTATCCACTCGGGGTTGTAGGCGGTATTACACCGTTTAATTTCCCGATGATGGTTCCGTGCTGGATGTTCCCGCTGGCGATTGCTTGCGGAAATACGTTTGTGCTAAAGCCGTCGGAGCGTACGCCGCTTTTGGCGAACCGTCTTGCCGAACTGCTTATGGAAGCCGGGCTTCCGGATGGAGTGTTAAATATTGTGCATGGAGCGCATGATGTGGTAAACGGTATTTTGGAACACCCGGACATTCAAGCAGTATCGTTTGTCGGCTCACAGCCTGTAGCGGAATATGTATATAAAACAGCAGCCGCGAATTTAAAACGTGTGCAGGCTCTTGCCGGCGCAAAGAACCATTCGATCGTTATGCCGGATGCTGATTTGGATTATGCCGCCAAAAATATCATCAGCGCCGCTTTCGGTTCCGCCGGTGAACGGTGCATGGCTTGCTCTGTCGTAGTGGCTGTCGGAGAGATCGCGGATGAACTCGTAAGCCGCCTGAAAGAGGAAGCGGATAAAATCAAGATTGGAAACGGGCTTGAAAAAGGCGTTTTCTTAGGACCTGTTATTCGCGATTCGCATAAAGCGCGCACGATCGGTTATATCGAAGCGGGCGAAAAGGAAGGCGCATTGCTTGTCCGTGACGGAAGAAAAGATGCAGCGGTAAATGGTCAAGGCTATTTTATAGGTCCTACAATTTTTGATAACGTAACAACGGAGATGTCCATCTGGAAAGACGAGATTTTTGCCCCTGTTCTTTCCGTTGTCCGCGTAAAAGATTTGGATGAGGCGATTGAGCTTACCAATAAGTCTAAATTTGCCAATGGTGTATGTCTTTATACGAACAGCGCGAAAGCGGTACGTCAGCTCCGTGATGAAATCGATCCGGGCATGATTGGCATCAATCTCGGAGTGCCCGCGCCGATGGCTTTCTTCCCATTCTCAGGTTATAAGAATTCGTTCTATGGAGATCTTCATGCCAACGGCCGCGATGGGGTTGAATTCTATACTCGTAAAAAGATGGTCACCGCGCGCTATTCGTTTTAACTGAGGAGGTGAAAATATGTCTATGTTGCAAAACAAAGTTGAGGATGTAATTGCCAGCGACCGAAAATATTTGTGGCACCATATCACGCCTTATAATGAAAAGGTTCCTCCTACGGTAGCTGTAGAAGCGAAGGGGGCATGGATCACGGATATCAATGGAAACCGTTATCTGGATGGAATGGCCGGATTATGGTGCGTGAATGTCGGATATGGAAGGGAAGAGCTGGCGGAAGCAGCGTATGAGCAATTAAAAGCGATGCCGTATTTTCCGCTCACACAAAGCCATCTTCCCGCCATTCAACTGGCTGAAAAACTAAATGAATGGCTCGAAGGAGAATATGTTATTTTTTTCTCTAACAGCGGTTCTGAAGCGAACGAGATAGCCTTTAAAATTGCGAGACAATATCATGAGCAAAACGGCGAGCCGAGCCGCTACAAGTTTATTTCCCGCTACCGTGCTTACCACGGAAACTCCATGGGTGCTCTGGCGGCGACGGGCCAGGCAGTGCGGAAATATAAGTATGAACCCCTGGCACCCGGTTTCATTCACGTTCGTCCCCCGGATAGTTACCGTCGCCCTGCTGGGCAAAGTATAGAAGAATTTAATATCCAATGCGCCCAAGCGATTGAAGAAACGATAATTTGGGAAGGCAAGGAAACAGTGGCCGCCGTGATTATGGAGCCCGCGATTACAGGTGGCGGTATTATCGTTCCGCATCCGGTTTACATGGAAAAAGTGCAGGAGATTTGCAATAAATACGGTGTGCTGCTAATTATTGATGAGGTGATTTGTGGATTCGGGCGTACAGGCAAGAAATTCGGTCATATGCATTTTGGTGTACAACCGGACATTGTGACAATGGCCAAAGGCTTGACAAGCGGTTACCTTCCGCTTTCTGCGACGGCGGTTCGCAGGGATATTTATGAGGTGTTCAAAGCATCGGACGAATACGGTTATCTGCGTCATGTTAATACGTTTGGCGGCAATCCGGCGGCTTGCGCGCTCGCTTTGAAAAACCTGGAGATTATGGAGCAGGAAAATTTAATCGAACGTGCACGTGTACTCGGTGAACGTTTGCAGGAAGAAATGAAGGAAATGGAGAATCATCCCTTGGTCGGGGATATTCGCGGCTTTGGATTTCTGCTTGGCATTGAACTGGTAGAAGATAAGAAAACGAAAGAGCCTGCCGCACCGGCGAAAGTAGGCCAGATTATCGCGGATTGTAAAGCGAATGGTCTGATCGTTGGCAGAAACGGCGATACTGTAGCGGGCTTTAATAATGTAATTGTCCTCTCCCCACCACTATCCGTTACAGACGAAGATGTAGCATTTATTGTGAGCACATTGAAGCGCGTGTTGAAAAAACACTTATAGCGGTAAGATGTGAAAAATGGAAATTGATTTTTCGTAAGAATGAATCCCCGAATTAGGCGGAAAGCAGTCTGATTCGGGGATTGGTTTTTAATTTACCATATTTTTATTATGTAAAATAAAAATATGGATTACAAAAGATTTAAGATAAAGAAATCCCACTCTTTATTTCTGCGCGTCCTTTCGCTTTTTTGTAGCGGTTAGATCATCGACAACATGATGGAGCCCTCTTGATAGCGAAGAAAGTACAGAAGACAAGGTATGGTTTGAACTTGAAAAAAATATATATGAAAACGAGGTGGGATAACTTGATCCGAAACTTTTTGACCAGTCTCGTTGTTGCGCTTGTTTTTGCTCTATCTATGTCGGCATGCACTTATTTTTCCGAACATGATTTTAGGAATATGTCTGCAGAAGTATCAAGCAACGTGCCTGATGCCCAAATGACGCAAGGAGAAGATGCTGCAATTCAAGGCACGTTCGATATGTCAGAGCCCCTGCTGACGGTGTCTGCGCAAAATGCTGCGGATTTTGGGTTGCAGGCTGCGGAATACATGAATGATTTGATTATAACTAGTGCCGACTTACAGGGGAGTATGCAAAGTGAATTTAAGCTAGAAGATTGGAGCAAAGGACTTGGTGAGAAGCTTAACGCTTACGAGGCTGCAGTAAAGAAAGCTATGTCTATTCCGAAACCGCACCCGCAGTTGAATAGGCTGTATGATTCTTATTTGGAAATGATACGTCAGTATGAGAGATTTGCAATTTTAATGCGGAAAGGCATCGAATCGGGGGATTTGACGACAATCAAAGCGGCTTTTGCACAGGCTGAAAGCATGGAAAAGCACTACGACCGGTTGATGCGGAATGCATCCGGCAAAGCAGTCGGTGCGCCGGAGGAATCAGTGATATCATCGGTGAACGGCAGCTGGTAAAAATAAAACGCTCTTTGAGATGATCGTCTCAAGGAGCGTTTTATTGGTTATTCTATAGTTTTAAGGAGTTTTCTTTACGATATTTTTCATGGGGCTTTTTCTTTAAAAATTAGCACCTGATATTAATAGCTAGTGTTATAATGTTGTATTATAAATCTTAGGAGGGAATGGATATGCAGAGTTTCTTATCTAAGGCCAAGCTTACAGCTATTGGAACTTATGTTCCGGAGCGCGTACTTACGAATTTTGATTTTGAAAAAATGGTTGATACGAGCCATGAATGGATTTTCAGCCGAACCGGCATCCGGGAACGGCGCATTGCTGGGCCGCAGGAGTTTACTACAGATTTATGCGTGGCGGCCGTAAAAGATTTAATACAAAGATATGAAAAGTCCGTACGAGATGTAGATTGTATCTTAGTTGCCACGACGACGCCAGATTATGGTTTTCCGAGTGTTGCCAGCCAAGTGCAGGCTCGGTTAGGAATAGAGAATGCAGGGGCAATTGATTTAAATGCGGCGTGTGCGGGCTTTGTGTATGCGTTGCAGATGGCGAACGCTCTGATAACGTCAGGCGTAAACAAAAAAGTGCTGGTTATTGGTGCGGAAACAATGTCCAAAACAGTGGATTACAGCGACCGTACTACTTGCATTCTGTTCGGGGATGGAGCAGGCGCTGTATTGGTAGAATATGACGAAACGAATCCAGGTTTTTTGGCTTCGCATATGACTTCTAACGGAGAAGGTGGCCTGTACCTGTACCGAACCGGACTGTCTCAGAAAATGGAAGGGCAAGAATTGAAAAGCAACGGCTGCATTGTCCAAAACGGGCGAGAGGTGTATAAATGGGCCGTTACCAGTGTGCCTTTGGAAATGCGGTGTTTGATAGAAAAAAGTGGATACCAATTGGAGGACGTGGACTGGTTTGTCCCACACAGCGCGAACTTACGCATGATTGAGTCGATTTGCCAGCGCAGCGGTTTTCCGCTGGCAAAGACGTTGTGGAGTCTAGAATATTATGGGAATACATCATCCGCTAGCATTCCGCTGGCATTGGACAAAGGGGAAAAAGAAGGGAAACTACATACGGGAGATAAGGTTATGCTCTACGGATTCGGAGGAGGACTTGTGCAGGCGGGTCTATTGATAAATTGGACGCTATAAATGTCTTAGTCCTTAAATGTTCATCCTATCAATCAGAATGCAGGAACGGATGCGCTAACCGGCTCCCACATAAACATGAGTTTCCGATAGACTAATCAATTTTCTTCGGCGCGGAATAAGCGCGAAGAAAGGCCGATGAACAGCCTGGTTGTGCTAAAATAAAGACGAAACCGAAACACTCCAGACTTTTTTATCAATTGTCGGAAAGGGAGAGAGACCGCTTGAGAAGATGGAAGTTTATAGCCGGGTTATTGCTTTGTTTTATACTTGCGCTTGCTGCCTGCACTGGGGAAACCGACACGCACGAAATGCCGTTAGAAGGGAAGTTCGTGATCAAACCAGAATCTAGCAAAGCGGGCGAAACGGTTACGATTTATGTTGAAGTCACCCAGGGCAAAGAAAAAGTGGACGATGCTTCCAGCGTCGAATTTGAAATAGGAAAGGTCGGGCAGAAGACTGGCGAGCGGATACAGGGTAAACATCTTGGAGAAGGGCGGTACGGCATTGAGAAAGTTTTTAAAGAAAAAGGAAAATATAAGGTATCTGTGCTTGTGAACGCCCGCGGTCTTGCTATGCCGTCCACGCAAACGGTGACCATTGAATAAGACAGCGTTCCTGTATACAAGGCGCAACGAGAGAAAGCGGAAAATACGTTCCGCTTTTTATTTTTGAAAAAAAAGAGGGTGCTAAGAGGCGCACCGAGCAAGGAAGGATAACCGGGGATTTAAAAGAGGTATCCTACGAGGTTTTCACTGATTATTTTATCCTGATAACAAGGGAGATGAAACAAGAATCGCTCGTCAAATTCTACTCTCTATGCGCAATAAACGACAAAAAACAATAAAAAAGCGCCTGGATTTGTGAAGATACGATCGATATGTGTAGTAGAAATGCGGGTTAGTTGCATCAATTTTGGAAAGAATATGTTTATGTATTGGCATAGCAGATTTTTGAGAACGGGAAGAGGGAAAAATTTATGGATGATAATCGCTTCCAAACGGAAGACAAGTGCGCCGAACAGCTTCGTTGTTGGGTTCGACAGTACCGTAAGTATACCCTTGAAGGCGCATGCGCGTCGTATATTCCCGCGCTTCAGCATGTCAACCAGAGCCAGCTCGGCATTTGCATTATTGGTCATAACGGAGAAGTAATCAAGGCAGGTGAAGCGGATGTTACGTTTACCATGCAAAGCATCTCGAAAGTTATCAGTTTTATGGCCGTTTGTCTCGATAAAGGAGTTTCCTACGCTCTGGAACGGGTTGATGTAGAGCCGACAGGAGACCCGTACAATTCGATTATGCGCTTGGAATTAAAAAAGCCCAGCAAACCGTTTAATCCGATGATTAATGCGGGCGCTATTACGATCGCATCTTTGCTTCCGGGAACGACAAAAGAAGAAAAGTTTGATTCTTTGTTAGAATTGCTTGCGAAGTTGTTAGGGCGTCATCCCAAGGTGGATGAAACAGTATTTATGTCCGAGTGGAACACCGCCCATTATAATTTTGCGCTTGCCCACTTTCTAAAAGCTGAAGGATTCCTCGAATGTGAAGTGGAAGAGGCGCTGTACGTATATTTACGGCAATGCGCCATTGAAGTGACCACCGAAGATTTGGCGCGCATCGGGTTGATTCTTGCCTGTGATGGCTACCATCCGTTGAAAGAGAAACAGATGATTCATCCGGAACTTGCCCGTCTGACAAAAGCGATTATGCTAACGTGTGGCATGTACAACGCTTCCGGAAAATTCGCTGCTTTTGTAGGAGCCCCTTCCAAAAGCGGAGTTTCTGGTGGAATTATGACGGCGGTTCCATCGCGGATCCACAAAGCTACGCCGTTTCACAACGGCTGTGGCATCGGCATCTACGGTCCGGCGATCGATAAGGCCGGCAACAGCGTCGCAGGCGTTAAGCTCCTTGAGCATATATCGAAAGAGTGGGAGTTGAGCGTGTTTTAATATTGACATTCCAAACTATTCATATTACAGTCATTTATATAAATTAGTTATTTAACTAACTAAGAGGAGAGAAGGAAATGGCCAGACCAAATGTCACTTCGAAAGGAACGTTAATTGATTCGGCTAAGAGATGTATTGTGGAGCATGGAATAGAAAAGCTGACGTTAAAAGCGGTAGCAGAAAAAGCAAATGTGACACAGGGAACCGTATATTATCACTTTCGTACAAAAGAACAGCTTATTTTTGAAGTCGTTCGAGATGTTTGCTACACTTCATGGGCCAATTTAAAAACCGATCCGAAGCCAGCAATTGAAAAGATTAAAGAAGGACTCATTTCTGCCCAATCACGAACAAAGGAAGATTCCTGTTACCATCAGTTATTTTTAACGTTAATTGTATTTGGATTCCAGAATGAAATGATAAAAAATCAATTGAGTCAACTTTTGGACGATGAAAATGCGTTTTTAACAGATCAACTCTCTAATATATGGAGTTGTTCTCCTATTGAAGGAGTATCTTTAAAAACTTGGGGGATTTTATTGAACGCATTAGTTGATGGTCTTGCATTACAATCTTTAATTTCATCTAACTTTTCATCTGAAGAGGTCTACAAGGAATTGGAAGTTATTCTGCTGAAACTAACAGAAAAGACGCAAAAGCATTGATTTAGTTGCTCTTATCTTGTTAAATTACCTGGGTGAAAATAACTTTATACGATAGTGTCTTTTAAATAAAGGAAGGGCAAAGAGGATGAACATGTTTACACACAAATTAGGTCTTACATTTCTTTTTTCTTTTCTTGTTTGGTTAGGTGCAACGATGTTCTTTGTACTTTTTGGAGACTTAGTCCTAGTGGATCCTAGTAAAGATAACTTTTTGGGAACTTTCTTACTTCTAGAAGCTGCGACAGCTATTGTTTTATATGTTGTGTTACTTATTTATAAAAAACTTGACAAATCACCGTATGCAAGTATTAAACTTGGAATTTGGGGTTCTGCGATCGGTTTGTTTATTGACACTTTTTCAGTATGGAATCATTCGATTGTTTTTCCAAAACTTTCAGAAGATCAAGTCATTGCGTTCACGATCTGGATGGTATGTGCCTATGCTATGTATCTGATCATTCCACTGGGATTATCAAATAAGAAGGAGTAGAATAGAGAAACTAAATGTTATTATTTCTGCTCTTCTTAAAATCTTTAAACGATATAGGTGCTTAACGTTTCGACATTTCAGGCAGGCAACTAATGTTAGTTATAGAAGAGGGGAAAATTGACGCCACTTTCTTTAATTACACGGAAACTGGGGGCTGTCTCAAAAGTCATGAGCCAGCCCCTTTGGTATGAAACGATACCTACATATAAATATTCATTTGTGCAAAAAATCTAAATATATTGTTTCGAGCGATAGAAAACTTCCTCACTTACACTTTTGGAACACCCTAAGTTAATTAGTCAACATGAATCTGTGAAAGTAAATATAAAACAAAAAAGAAAACGGGCCGATAACTTGGTTTATGTTGCTTGTGGTTTCCTTCACAAGTATGCCATATACCTACATGAGAATTTATGAAAAAGGGTTATACAATGGTATATCCTTAAGAAAGAGTATAAATCTTAAGAAAGTCTTAAGGATTATAGATTACCAGAATAGCATCATATCAATCTTTTAAAGGGGTACAAGAAATTTGTACCCCATTTTGTACCCCAAAAATAAGGAAAAACGAAAAACTCAGTCATAATTGATGACATTTTCAACAACTTTGACAGCTTCCATTTCTTTTATTCTAAGGGAATGTGCGTATGTTTTTAAGACCATCTCAACCGAATCTCCGATTATTTTTGCCACTGTCGTTACTGGTATCCCCTTAGATATTAAAATGGAAACGAAGGAATGGCGTAACGCATGGGGTGTAACTCTTTTTATAACACCTGCTTCAAACGCTCTTTCCAGCATATATTTAGGATATTCACGAGAAATAGGTTCGGCTGTTTGAGGGTTAATTAGTATATAATCATCATCTTTTAATTTCATACCAAAAACAAGTTTTCTTTCGATGGCCCACCGTCTATATTTTTTAAAATGTGAGATTAATGATGGGCTAACATCGATTGTTCTGGTACTTCTTTTGGTTTTTGTAGTTCGTTCACCGAGATGGTCTCGGGTGCCAGTGATGTGAATCACATTTTCCTTAAAATCAATATTTTTCCATTTTAGTGCTAACGCCTCACCTTTTCGCATTCCTGTAGAAGTTAGCAATAAAGCAAGGGTGTAATGAGTAATTCCCTCGTATTTTTTTAAATAATCCAGCAATCTTTTGATTTCTTCTTCACTTAAAATATCTTTTTCTTGAATTTCATGATAATTCGATCTGAGTTGTGGTAGATTTACATTCCTGATTCTGTTTTTATCAAGAATTTCATCATCTACAGCAGCGTATATCGCATGATTAAATACATGATGTATTGCTCTTACTGTCGCTGCTGAATATCTTATAGAAAGTTTATTGATAAATTCTTGATATCTAGATTTTGTCAATTTCGATAACTTAATCTTTCCGAGTTCAGGAATGATGTGTTTTTCAATAGCATAGATGTATTGATCTAATGTGCTTGGTTTCCATTTAGGTTTATTTCGAGAATACCAAGTATTAACCCATTGCTCTATTGTAATATTTTGATTTTGAACTTGCTGTAAATTCCCTTTTAAAATCTCTGCTTTTAATTCGATTAAAGCTAATTCTGCATCTTTTTCTGAGTTAAAGCCTTGTCTGCTTTTTTCTCTCCTTTTTCCATCTTGATCATAAAAACGGTAACGAAAAGCGTATTTCTTTTCTTTCCCATCTTTGTACCAATAGATATGTTCTTTTTTTGTCTTATATAGTTGTTGTCTAGCCATTTTTTCACCTCATTTATTCACCGGGCGGGTGTTTAGAGATGCGGGCAGACCTATTGCATCACCTCCTTTAAATAAAGAACGTACGTTCTATTAATCTGTAAAAAAATATAGTTAAATGAGAATTACTGAATCTGTTTGTGTTATTATTTTATAACCCCACTATTTAAGTACAATATAACTATTTAACAAAATAATGAAAAAATGATTATTAATTACTGTATTTTTTATAAACACTGTACAGCATTATCTATCTGCCCTTTTAGTTTTTGTATATTAAAATAGCTTCTCACATTTCAATTTGACCAATTCGACTGGTACTTGATATATGGAAGCTATTTCGTAGATTGATAGATTTTCAAAGTTGTCATCAGGTATTAATAATTCGGCAGCGAAAGTATTAGCTTCACGTTCGATTTTATTTACAGAGAAAAATGTATTCATCGTCATGAAAGGCGTGTTAACTCTGGTATGTAGTATTGCGTGCCCAAGTTCATGGGCACATACTACACGTTGAAAATTATTATCCAAGTTACAATTAATGACTATATACCGATTCCGACGATCGTATTTGTAATAACCATTTATTTGTTTATGTAAATCCCATTTGATAATATGTATGTTCATTCTTGCTGCGATTTCGAATGGGTTGGAAGTTTTGTGTTTATTAATTAAAGTCTTTACTTTTTCTTTCAACCACATAAAATCACTTCACTTCGTTAATAATACCTATACTAAAAGCTAAAATGTTGTATATAATAAGCGTAAGAATGTCTTTTTGAAGGGTGTGAGATGATGAAAATCCTGTTTAATGAACATAAAAAATTAATTAGAAAAATTGCGGAGCAGGTTATTGAAGAACAAAAACATGCATCTCAACACTCCAAAATAGTTCGTCAAGAAATATCAGAACACAAGAAGCGAATGGAGGATAGAAGGAAAAATTTCTTACTTATTCGAAATAAATAGCTACTGGAGAAATAATTAAATCACCTTCTTCAATAATTCCGAAAGGTATTAGAATATCGTAAAATAGCCCAGATAAACCATTAATTATGTCATCTTGTGCGAATTCCTCTGTTGTAACTTTTTTAACTCTAGATGTTATTTTCCCTAATAAAGTAATTTCTAGTGAGTTTTCATCTACGGTATATTTAAAAGCTAATTCGGATGCAGATTCTCTCAAATATTTTTCTTTTAATGGAGAAACTGCATTTTTTATTTTTAAAAATGAAGAATAAGGTAAAACTTCTGCTAAATATTTTAATGCCTTTTCCACTTCCTTTAAATTTGTAGTATTAACATTTGCTTGTTTTTCCAATTTTTTGATGTTATCTTGCGATTTTCTGATTTGCTGTTTAATTTCTGGGGATTTGTTAGTTTGATAATTCATTTCTAATATTTTTAATTGAGATTCTATTGTAGATTTTTCTTTGTAAACCATTATTTTCCCTAATATTTCAGGTTGAATCATCTTTAATAAATAATTGAAGTCAATAATATTAAATTGAGCTTTTAAAATTATATAATCACCAACATTGGCAGAATCGATTGTAAATAACCTTTTTTCTTCTTTTAATTGTTTTTGAAATAGTTCAAGTGCATTATCGTGTAATCTAGTTGAAATAATTTCTTTACCCGCTTCCGTTTGTGTAGATATAACTTTTTCACCTGAATATGTTCCAGGTTGAAATACTCCCTTAATAGCTCCTTTTGGAGAATTAAAAATCAACGGTATTTCAAACCTTCCTGTATCCAAAGTTGCTTCGATTTGACTTCTACTGTTGTAGCCAAATTGTTGTTGCAATTCATCTGTAATTTCCTCGAAATTTTCTTTTGTTATTTCTGTTGGTAAACCATTATTTTGTTGTGCTAAAAATGAATGTAAAAAGTCAGTATCTAAATAAATAATTTCTTTCATTTTACATCCCCCTTCACACTTACTCCTCATCTCGATACTTCTTCGGAATATACTTCTTATTAATTTTCTGCGTTTGTCGGAAAATGTACTCCATAGATTCAATAAGCGATTCTTTTGCTTCTTCTGATAGAGGTTCACCAGAAAAGGCTAGACCGTCAGAGTTTTCAATTTCCTCTTTGAATTTTTGTAAACGCTTGGCGATGTCTTTTTCGTCTTTATCCGATAATTCTTTTTTTTCTTCTTTTTCTTCTAAATAACCAGCTAATATCATTAACTCTTCGTAACTTGTATTATAGGCTTCTGCTATAAGTTTGAGAGTTTCAGGAGTAGGCTTTACAGGCTTTCCGGAACGTTTGTCAAAACCTTTTTCGATTGTATCTAAATATGTATGGCTTATACCGATACGTTTGCTAGCATCACGTAAAGACTCTTTTCCCCTGAGTTTTTTTAAATAGTCACCCAAAGTTCCCAAAATAATCACCCCCTGTAATACACACTTTACACCACGAAATCAAAAAATAATAGAAAAAAGTTGTAAATCATTGTTGACAACTTTGTAATACATGTAATACAATACAGTCAAGGAGGTGTTATACATGACTTACAAAAATAAATTAAGAGAAATTCGTCTAGAAGTAGGTATGCCTGTTTCTGAACTTGCTAGACGAAGCAAAACAACTAGACAAACAATTACTAATATTGAGCTACATGGTCAAGAACCTTCTGTAACGCTAGCTTTAAAAATCGCTAAAGCATTAAAACGAGATCCGTATGATATTTTTTTTACGAATGATGTTATACATGATTTACAAAAAGGTGATAAAACCGCATAGGAGGTGATCAAAATTGGACAACGCTAAGGCGATTGGTAACAAAATAGCAGATGCGTGTATAGCAAATGCAAATAGCGGAATAGAGCCCGCAGAGATAAAAAAACGTAATTGCGAGCTCATTCGAGAAGAAATTAACCGAATACCTATTGACGAATTAGTAGATTATTTTGAAGACGCAATACTTGTTAAAAGTGAATTGGCGCTTAAAATTACATTTTCATTTCCATTAAAATTCAAAGATTTAACTTAGTTTTTGCATAATTAAGTCCTATTTCTGTTAATTCATAGGAAATTTGTAGTCCATTAGAATTACAACGCCAAGAATTAGTATTTTCAGAGGATTCAGCGTAACCATCCTCTATCAAATATTCTAAAGCGTTTGTGTAATGAAACCATTCATCACTGTTTTTTGCAAAAAATACTCCTGTTGCATTGCCAGTTTTTTGATAGTTTTCGAAAGCTAATTTTATTAATTCAATTTCAAATTTATTCAAAATCTACACCTCCTTCCGCTGTCAACATTGTACAGAAAAGGAAGGAATCCTTCAAAACTATTAGGAGGTATCGAAATGAACGAATTACAAATCATCGAATACAAAGGACAACGTGCTTTAACTACTGCTCAACTTGCTGAAAGTTATGGGACTGATAGCAGACGTATTCAAGAAAATTTCAATGCGAATAAAAGTCGTTATAAGCAAAACAAACACTTCATCTTACTTGAAGGTGAAGAATTAAAACGATTTAAAAACGAATACGGAAATTCCGTAGTCGCTCCAACAGCCAACAAGCTTTATCTTTGGACAGAAAAAGGAGCTTGGCTTCACGCGAAATCATTAAATACAGATAGAGCATGGGAAGCTTACGAAATGTTAGTGGATGAATACTATCGAGTTACCCAAGAGAAACAGCTTCCACAAGATCCAATTGAACTAGCACTTGAAACATCATTAAAGAATTATCAAGAAATCAAAGCTTTAAAAGGCGATGTAGCTTATTTAAAAGAACACATGCGAATCGATGGCGCGCAAGAATACGCTTTAAATTCCCAAGGTAAAGCTAAAGTGCTTGAAGTGCTTGGTGGGTACGAATCGCCAGCTTATAACGCTGTTGCGCGAAAAGCGTTCGCCGAATTATGGCGTGATTTTAAACGCCATTTCAACATACCACGTTACAGCGAATTACCAAAAGCAAAATTTGATGAAGCTGTTTACTTCATTAGCAAATGGCGACCAAGCACTTCATTGGAAATTGAAATTGAAAGTTACAACAAGCAAACACAATTGAAATTAGTTAAATAAAAAAGGCTGTTGAGCAGGAGGGCTTTTGATGATTCAACAGATTCAACAACAACCATCTGAAAGTGTTGTGATTAAAGCGATTCTTAATGCTTCAGGAATCACCGAAGAAAAAATAACTCAACAAATTAGTGAACGGATTGATGAATACATCTGTGAAGCATTAAGACTGAAAGTGCTATTCATTGACTTAGACCAACTGAAAGAAATCCTCCCATTCGAACGGGATTTCTTAGAAAAACATATTTTATGTGATCCTCGTGTCAGAAAATATCAACGACGTAGAGGGCCACATAGCAAAAGGGTTTGGCTTTGTGAGCCAACTTTAAAAGTAATTGAAGAAATCATTATGAATGAATGGGAAATTTAAAAAACTACACAAAATAGGGCGGGTATAGAGGTCGGGCAAAACCTCTACTAATATAGTAATCTTACGCAAAATAACTTGGTATTCCGAGATGGAATATATTCCGAATCGGAATATTTAGGAGTGAAAATGTTGCAAATAACCCAGGAATATCACAAACTGCTCAAGTTTTTTCGTAAAAAAGCCAAAATGACGCAAGAAGAGATTGCTTACGAGTTAAATATGACGCAATCAACTGTAAGTAAGTTAGAAAGCGGAAAACATATTATCGATTTACAAACCTTCATGAAATGGGTGCAAGTTACGAACTGCGAAGTGCACGCTGCTGCAATGATGTTTGGTGTTGATGTACTAAGTAACGCGTTGCAGTTACTTCAAATGATACCAGCATTTATAGGAGGGATGTTCATTTGAAAGAGGGCTGTCGTGAAGTGAGTTGGAACATGCGATTGCAGGAAGTGTTAGAACAGACGGCAGAGTACGACATGAGCTTGATGGACTCTGAACAAAACCAAGCCTATCAACAACGTCTTGAACTGAATCGAATCTTGCTCGAGATGGAAGAAGCAAAGCAAGAAGCTGATGAATTCTTGAAGCTGGCTGATGCATACAAAGCAGCAGGCGAAGAAAAAGGCTACCAAGCAGCATGGGCCTATCACAAATTGAGTATGAAACATTATCATGATCTGTCTCACTACTACACAAAAACAGCCGCCATGTGCGCGAACACGTGACGGCATAACTTCAATTATAAATTAATCATATGTGAAAACTTATGTCTTTGCAAGTCCTATTCGGGCTTGCTGTAGGGGCCGGGAATTCCACCTCCTAATCACATCTTTTCTCTCTGCCTGGCTCCTACAGCACTTCCGAAAGGAGGGATGGGCTATGAAGTAAAGACATAAGCCCTCTGTCTTCCAACCTTTACTATCTTACAGGGCGATGCCCTGACTTTTTGGCCCGATTGGACAAGCCTACAGTCGGTGCAAGTCCGACAGGGCCACCACAACAAGAACTACATAGGCGCAGCCATCGGGGCTGTACAGCCAGCGTAGGGGTAGGGGCGCTGGCAACTCTGAAGAAAGGTGGTGAAAAGAATATGCTCAGCTTAGACAGATTCTCACAAGGTCTTGCAGATCCACAAGAAGCGCGTGTTGTTGGAGAATGCCTTTGTTGTGGTGGGGAGGTCTATGAAGGTGAAGAAGTCTGGGAAACAGACGAGGGATATCTCCATGATGAACATGATTGTATTCGAGGGTACATTGCTAATTTTGCAACTGAGAAGGTTGCAGGGTAAATAAAAAATGACCTGCTGCAACAGGTCACTCATTGACAAATATCATTTGCGGTCATTGTACCACGTCAGGCGCGGTGGCCGCAAGTCGAACCTTGAAAACTGAACAGGAGGCGAAAGGAATGCGAGCAAACGTACTCGCACGCACGCTGAACATGGACCGGGAAACATGGCTGAAACTTCGCAATCAGGGTATCGGCGGCTCGGATGCTTCGGTTGTTCTCGGTATCAACAAATGGAAAACACCATTTGAGCTGTGGCTTGAAAAAACCGGACAAGTAATACCACAGGAGAGCCAAAGTGATGCTGCATACTTCGGAAGCCTATTGGAAGACATCGTAGCTAAAGAATTTGAAAGACGCAGCGGCAAAAAAGTCCGTCGGAAAAACGCCACCTTACAGCATCCTGAACATGAATTTATTATCGCGAACATAGACCGGATGCTTGTAGGGGAAAAAGCCATTTTAGAATGCAAAACCACCTCTGCTTACAACATCAAAGAGTGGGAAAGTGAAGAGGTTCCGGAAAGCTATATCGTTCAGGTTCAGCACTATCTTGGTGTATTGGGACCTGAATACAAAAAGGCGTACTTCGCTGTATTAATCGGGAATCAGAAATTCGTCTGGAAGGAAATTGACCGGGATGATGAGTTAATCGAAATCATCTTCCAGAAGGAAATTGAATTTTGGAATCATCACGTTCTCGCCAATGTAGCCCCGGCACTTGATGGAACCAGTGCGGCAGAAGAATATCTAAAGAAAAAATACACCCACGCTGAAAAGGGGAAGGCTGTTGATCTCACTTCTGAGTACAAAGAGAAGATTGATGAGTACTTAATGCTTAAGGATTCCATAAAGTCTTTGGAAACTCGGATGAAAGAGATTGAAAACCAGATTAAACATGAAATGAAGGATGCGGAACTAGCCTTTGTTCAAAACTTTCAAGCTGAATGGAAAACCATACATTCTAACCGGGTAGATAGCAAAAAGCTGAAAGAACAGTTCCCGGACATCTATAAACAGGTGATGAAACCAACGATTTATCGTCGTTTTGACATTAAGGAAATTAGTTAATTAGGAGGGAGAACGGTGGCAACCAACGCCTCGTTAAAGAAACAATTAACAGCTAAAAATAACTCAAATCAAGTCCAAGTAAGTAGTTTGTCATTAAAAGATTTACTGGGCACACCAACTATGAAGAAGAAATTTGAAGAGCTGATGAACGATCGGGCTCCTCAATACATCACATCCATTATCAACTTATATAACAGTGAAACATCATTGCAAAAATGCGAACCGATGAGCATTGTTTCTTCTGCAATCGTTGCTGCTACATTGGATTTGCCGATTGACAAAAATCTAGGGTATGCCTGGATTGTCCCTTACGGAAACAAAGCACAATTTCAGCTGGGGTACAAAGGATACATTCAATTGGCCTTGCGGTCTGCTCAATATCGGTATATCAATGTGACTCCCATCTACGAAGGTGAACTTAAAAAGTGGAATCCTCTTACTGAAGAAATCGACATTGATTTTGAATCACGAGCCTCGGATGTCGTAATCGGATATGCAGCTTATTTCGAACTGTTAAACGGATTTAGAAAAACCGTCTACTGGACGAAAGAACAGGTTGAAAAGCATAGGAAAAGATTCAGTAAATCGGATTTTGGGTGGAAAAACGATTGGGATGCTATGGCCATGAAAACTGTGCTTAAATCCCTTTTGTCTAAGTGGGGCATCTTATCTGTCGAAATGCAGAAGGCTGTTGTAGAAGATAAGGATGAGCGTGAGCTAAAGGACGTTACTAGCGAGTCACACGCCGACACGATAGAAGCCGAAGGGGTGACAGTAGAGGATATCCCGGTGGACGAGCCTACGTCGGAAGCTACAGAACAGCCACAGGAGCAGGTGGAGAAGCAAAAAGATTGGCAGCAGGATGAACAATTACAGCAGGCAATGGAAATGAAATTTGAATAGAAGAGTGGGCGCTCTCTGCGCCCGGCTCTATTAATCTAGTAAAGGGGATGTCGGGGTATGGAAGAGCAAATAAACACAGAAATACAGGCGTCGGGGTTTGTTGTCCTGCCCCGACTCTCTATCAAAAACTTGAGGGACAAGCTTCTTTTCTATCATTTGCTTGAACAAGCGGATTGGAATACAGGGGAAGTAAAAGTAACCGTTTCTGAGTTGGAACGAGAAACGGGATGGACGCGCTGGGAGATAAAAGGAGCGCTTGATCGATTAACGGAAGCTGGATTAATCACTTGCGAAACCTTGCGCCAGAAGCGCGGAACCCTTGTCAAAATCGTAAAATATGGGGATTTTCAGTCACTTTCACACTACAAAAAAGGCGAAAAAAATCCACAAGAGAAACCACAACAGGATTCACAACAGATTTCACAACGGAAAACACAAGAGGATGAAAGTGAAAAGCCTTGCGGTATAAGGGATTCAGTCACTAACAAAAATTTACTTCCACAAGAGAATTCACAAGAAAAACCACAAGAGGACACACAAGAGAAACCACATCTTTTATTTAATAACAGCATTATAAACAGCAATAAGAACAGCAATATAAACAATAAACCTAATACGTCGCTCGCTTCGGAAAAAGACATCGAAACCTTTGTCGATGAGAACATCGACGTTTTGCCGTCCGGTGTAAACCGAAAACTCTTAATTCGTTATTGTGACATGCTGCGGCTAACGAGAAGTATATGCAAGATTTCCAAAAACGTTTTGCTCCAGGTTTTTGCGAAGATGAAAAAATACTCTGCGAATCAAATTAACTTCGCTGTATGGCATCACTTTGAAAAACACGACGATAAACGCGAGCAGTACACGCTAGGGATTCTTAGAAACACAAGGGATGATGAGGCTTATAGAAAACTAATGCGGATGTTGAACCGTCAAAGCAAGGATAAAAAAGTTGCTCCTTTGCTGATGGAAAGGGAACAGGTGCGAAGAGAGAAGGTTCCTTCTCTAATCCTGGAACAGTTAGAACGACAGAAGAGAGCAGGAATAGAACAGCAAAAACCAGCAGAGCAGCTTAGTTACGAGGAGAAAAAAGCTAAGATGCAAGAATTACTGAGGGCTATGGGTGAGGTGAAATGAGGAAATGCCGAGTGTTGATTCCAGAAAAAGCCACGGTTCGGGCCATGATTTGCTGCCTGGACAGCATGAAGGAGCAGTTACACAAACTTGGGCCGGAAGCGTTGGACAAGCGGATTACAGGATTTCGGATAAAAGCAGATCGGAGCTGGGAAATCGAAACGGGGGGGAAGTCAGATGAGAAGCTTTTATGACCGCGGACGTGGCCGGACGCTGGTTCCCAGAGAAAAGCGTGAAGTATACGGACCGGGAGAAGTGATCACCTACTATCTTTCACCAAAAGAGTTAGAGAAGTACCGTAAGCTGCCGGTGATGAAGCAAAAACGACCAGTGAACTTACCACAACGGAGGAAGAAAGCATGATTCGGTTGGTTGTACCCGGTCGACCAGTTCCGGCGGTACGCATGACGCAACGGAGTAAATTCGTCAGCAAGCAAGCGAAGCGGTATCTTGAGTACAAAAATTACGTTGGGTGGATAGCTAAAGCAGAAAGAGTTAGGAGGGCAGAGGGGCCTGTGGAGGTGAAGGCTGTTGCCTATCTACACGGCCTTCGGGAACCGGATGCGGATAATCTGGCGAAAGCATATTTAGATGCGCTAAACGGCATCGCTTGGGTAGATGATCGGCAGGTGCGCAAGTTAACAATCGAAAAGGTGAAGGTGGATACAGCGAAGGAGCAACGTTCGGAAATTGAAATTTACGAGGTGAAAAAAGCATGAGTACTATGCCAACGATTTTCAATTTCGAGGATCGGGAAGTACGAGTCGTGATGGTAAATAATGAGCCGTGGTTCGTTGCCAAAGATGTTTGTGAAGTGCTCGAAATTAGCAAGCATCGCGATGCAGTATCTCGTCTTGATGATGACGAAAGGGGGTCGGTATTAGTGGACACCCCTGGCGGAAAGCAGGAAATGGTGGCAGTAAACGAATACGGTATCTATTCGCTAGTCATGACCAGTCGAAAATCGGAAGCGAAAAAGTTTAAGCGTTGGGTTACGCATGAAGTTCTTCCTGCTATTCGTAAAACAGGAAGTTACAGTGTACAACAAAACAATGTTGTTCCTCTATCGAAAGACCAGGCGATTGTTACGGTTCTGAGAACTACAGCAGACTTATTGGAGGGACAGGAAGAGTTGCGGCAAGGACAACAGCAGCTTGAAATGAAGCTGGCAGAAGTGGATCGGAAAGTCGAGGAGCAGATTACCTTAAACAGTCACGAGCAGCGTAAAGCGCAGAAAGAAATTGCCAAGCGTGTGTATGAGTTGGCCGAGCAGATAGCATACAAGCAGCTTTGTTTCGATGGAACAGAAGAGATTATGCCGGACTTGGAGAAAGAGCGCCGGAAGTTATTCAGTGAAATTCATCGAGCTATCAAAGATTGTTTTGCTGTTCCGAGTTACCGTGATGTGCGGCGCTCAGAGTTCAATCAGTTATTGCTGTTTATCCAAGTATGGCGGCCGAGGCTGGTGGCGTAATGAAGAAAGCACGCTACTATTTGCTTCGTCGCAAAGAGAAAGGGTTTGGCTCTGCTCACGTTGTTTATCGCTATGAATTAATTCGTTGGAACGAGTTGCATAAGTGGCAGCGGCGCGGATGGAAAGTGATTGCATAGAATCGGTCGCCCGCCGGGAGTTCGGTGGGTGGCCTCATGACATAGGTCCTGTTTAGGCAATAAAAAAGCACCGTTATGCTTTGCGGATAAACAGATAAACAATAAAACCAGCTACAGGAAAAAATAGAATACCTATAGCGACAATTATAGCAAAAATGCTGTCTCTTCCATTACGAAGAGCATCATTATAAGCCCAAACTACTGAAACTATATGTAGTACAAACAAAGCTAACATTATAGATAAAACAATAAGTCCGAAAAGGTTGAAATTCATAAGTAAACAACTCACCACTTTACAATTGGTAATGTAATTTTCAATTATTATACGGAAATAGAAGATAAAGGTTTCAAATGCTTGAGATATAAAAAAGCCGGCACAGGCCGGCAACCCAATGGAAAATGTATGAAATATATCCGATAGCCCCTTCGGGGGCTGTCACCAGTATACCACGAAGTGATGAAAATGTGCGAAGCATGCTTGTTCGCCGATTTATGTGGCAGGCCAGAACCATGCCAAGATTATGTAGGCGATCCGTGGAAAGAGCCACTGGAAGCGAGGGAGGATGAGGAGAAGTGAATGTACGTGAAAAAGCAGTAGGCATTATTGGTGCAGCTAAAATGCGTGCGCTAGAAGAAGCTGGTATAAAAGTAGACTGGGCTTACCCAGGAGCGTGGAGAAAGCCTACAGGTCGCAAAACATATGATGTTTGGTTTGAAAGGCCGAACGGAAATAGGGGCGTTGTAAATATCAACGGTGCTTGGACGGAAGAAGAAGCTATTGAAAGAGCAAAGAAAGCTATCGGGGTTCATCCAGAAGATAAGATTATATCCGTCAATTGTGTCGGATACGAAATGGGATAGGAGGGACGAGCAATGACTGACCAGGAACTGAAAGAGATTGAGGCACGGTTGGCAGCTGCTACGCCGGGGCCGTGGCATATTGAAAATAAATTTACTGATTTAGTTGATCTAACGGGGAAATTATTGTGAAGGAAATTGGACGGAGCAAAAGTGCACAGTTTATTGTTCGCGCGCCGACAGACATACGCCGACTATTGGATGAGATTAAACGGTTGCGGAAGGACAATGAAGAGCTTCAAAAGCTGGTTGATAAGTTTAGCGAAGCGAATCGTCGATTGAGAATAGTGGTCGCTAATCAGAAATAAAAAACACCCCTTGTCGGTCTGCCAACCGGCGAGGGGCTTCCTGCTCTGTATCGACAAGAATATTTTACCATAGAGCAGGGGGAGTCGAAAATGGTTGCTGAGCAATTATCCTTTTTACCAGCAGTTAATGAGAAAGAAGTGCGCAAGGTTGTTGCTAAAGAACTGAAAAAGTACAAGGCTCTCCGGGTAGCTGTACAGAACCGGAAGGAGCAGGAGGAGCAAGGGGTGAGCGGACTGTTTCCTGCGTTATGTGAATCGGATAAGCAGAAAGAAATGAAAGTGCGCCAGATTGAACGCGCCTTACAATACACACTGGACGAAATAGAGCGTCGTATCATAGAAGAGAAGTACCTGGGAACGACGCGAGTAAAGGACATTACGCTTTATCTTGATATGGGACTGACAAAGGATCAATATTATGCAAAAAAGAAGGAGGCTATCTCCCAAATTGCCACGGCGCTCGGAATCATATGAGCGCTTTTTATTTTATTCTTAACGAATTGGTAATTCGCTCTCTTTCAGCCTTTTTTAACCCCTTAAAAACCAACTGATAGGAACGGTCAATCATACCGAAAATCTCTTCGGTTGGAATACTGCCGTCCTCTTCGATAGTGTTCCAGTGGCGTTTATTTAGATGGTAGCCAGGCTTAATAGCAAGGTACTGTTCGCGTAAAATCTCACAGACTTCTGGCTCACATTTTAGACTGATATGTAGGATTCCATCCCGGTTTGAAAGAAGAGCGAACATTTTTCCACCTATCTTGAATACATGTATATCCCCACCAAACGGGAAATCTTCGATAGCTCCTTTTTTCTCCAAGCAATAGGTACGAACAGTATGCAAATCCATAATTTGATTCCTGCCTCTCTCATTAGTCTATTATCCTGATATTTACTATTGAGCATTTCAAATTCCATTGCAACTATATTTTGCCGACAAAAACCCGACAAAATACAGGATAAAAAGTAGGACAAAAAACAGGATATTTTGCTGGAATTTTTAAAAACGAGAAAATTGTACGCTAATGCCAAGGAAAATATGCTCCACTTTCCTTGGGAGATGGCGTCAACTCCTGTATCAATGGCGCAACTCGGGTGTACTGAATGGGCGATGAAAGCTGTGGTCTAACGGGCAGAGCAGCTGGAGTCCTAAGCACGCATGACGTGAATGAACACGATGCATGCACACATTTCGTTATAACCACTGATAGATAAGTCTATTGAAGTGGGAGAGGTGTGTTAGTTATGAGCGGCGGGCACTGTGGAGTAAAGCGATGTATTTTCATCGCTAGGGATTGCGAGCGCCGAATCCGCTACGCATGCAATAAAAATTGTTTGTCGTGTCGTTGGCGTCGTTCTCTCGTACATAGACCATATCTGCCCAGGTGAACGTGGAGACGACATATTATTGTACAGGCATTGGTATAGTGCAGGTTCGATTCCTGCGGCCTGGATAGAAGATAAGCGAAGGGGTCGTTCCGAGGGGAGCGGTCTTTTTGTTTTGCATAAAAAAGAGGGGCTGCCACCCCTATGCTTCCTTCGCGATATTCGTTTCTATGTAGCAATGCGGACAACGTTTGAATGGGTTAAACCCGATTGACCAATCATCCACGTCCGTATCAACGCGGTGATTGTCTCGCATTTTCTCGATGTTGCATCTGGATGTAATATTTGCGCTGACATGAACCTCTCTTTTGTAGACATTCACGATATACGTAGCCAAAGTATCACCTCCTGCTACATTCTTCGACAAATGAGAGGAAAAACCTTCCTAGCGGAGAATGGATTGGTGGGAGGGATGAAGATGGAAAAGAATTTTTATAAACTTGATAATTTCTTTGAAAGTTTAATTTTTTACTTAAAATCAAACGGACTGTCTCATTTTGAATCGGTAATAGATTCCTACAAGATAGCAATCAAATCTTCCGAGGAACCAGAAATAGCTTGGCACTTCAAAGAATATTATCGAAGAAATATAGATTTTCCTGAATTTCAAAACGATTTTTATAAGATTATATGGGATATATCACAAGCTAATTTAATTATTAAAAGGGATAAGATAAAACCTAAAAAAATTCCTCTAGGCTTAGCGCTTCAGTACGTTGATATAAGCGGCATTGAATGGCCAAGATTAGCTAAGGCTGCTAGCAATGAGAACCCTATTATAATAGTTGAATATGACCCTTTAAATTTAAGTTTCGTTATAGATGGTAACCACAGAGTTTATAGTAGGAGAAATTCTCCGTATAAGCTTATTCCTGCATATATTTTGAATACTCAACAATCTATTGAGTCAATGGCCGGAGAACTATTCCGGAATATCTTTAAAACTCACTATAATATTACTAAGATTGTTAACCATGGGAGAAATAAATCTAAACTAGAACAAATATTATTACCTGTATAATTTAGATGGATAGTCAAAAGCACCCGCGTGGTGCTTTTTATTTTGCCTTGGAGGTGGGTGGTGATGTAGATGGCAAAGTTAAATGCGAAACAACGACGTTTTGTTGAAGAATATCTTATTGATTTAAACGCGACACAAGCGGCCATACGTGCTGGATACAGTGTTAAGACAGCTGAACAACAAGGATATCAACTCCTTCAGAAAACTTCAGTTTCAGAAGCAATTGCAAAGGCTATGGCTGAACGCTCAAAACGGACGAGTGTTTCCCAAGATCGCATTGTCGAGCAATTAGCCAAGATCGCTTTTGCTGACCTTAAGGATTATGTAGAGTGGGATAAAGAGAGTATTGCCTTGAAAGATAGTGATGAGGTTGATGGTTCTGTTATCCAGTCAATAACAGAAACCGTATTACCTAAAGGTGGCGTTAAGAAAGAAATCAAGTTAAATGACAAGCTAAAAGCCTTGGAGTTGCTTGGGAAGCATTTGGGCATGTTCAAAGATAATGTGAGCGTCAATGCTGATTTGAATATACAGTTCATCGACGATATAAGGGATGACGATGAAGATTAAGATGTCGGAAAAACTCCTGCCAGCCTTTTATGGCTTTTGGAGAGCATCAAGAAAAAACGAGCATCTTTACTACGTTTTGAAGGGTGGCCGGAACTCTTCTAAATCAACGCATATTAGCATTGACCTTATTTATGACATCATACGCTATCCGATCAACGCGCTATGTATTCGTAAAGTCGGAAATACGTTGCAGGAGAGCGTATTTGAACAACTATTGTGGGCGATTGAGCATGTAGGCGTTTCTCATTTGTTCCAGGTCAAATATAGCCCGTTAAAAATCACTTATATTCCACGCGGGAATTACATTATCTTTCGTGGGGCGGATAAGCCAGAAAAGATTAAGTCCATAAAATCATCGAAGTTCCCTATTGCTCGCCTATGGGTAGAAGAATTAGCGGAATTCAAGACAGAAGATGAAGTCTCTACTATCGTCAATTCTGTTGTCCGTGCAGAGTTGCCGAATGGACTGAAATATAAAATCTATTATTCGTACAACCCACCAAAAAGAAAACAAAACTGGGTGAATAAGAAGTTTGAAAGTCATTTTCTCCCTGACAACGTTTATGTTCATCATTCAACCTATTTGGACAATCCATACGTTTCAAAGGCATTCATTGAAGAGGCAGAAGAGGTCAAGCGGAAGAAACCGCAAAAATACGAATGGGAATACCTTGGAAAAGCCATAGGGAGTGGTGTTGTGCCATTTACGAATCTTGTATTCAGAGAAATACCGGATAAAGAGTTAAGGACATTTGATAACATCTACCAGGGCATTGACTGGGGATATGGGCCAGATCCATATGCTTTCGTGCGTATGCATTACGATAAGACGCGCCGAAAGCTTTATTTTTTAGATGAACATTATGGCCCTAAGATTAGCAATCGGGAAGCTGCGGAATGGATACTTAAAAAACAGTATCACGATGTTATGACGATAGCTGACAGTGCAGAGCCGAAGAGTATATCCGAGCTCAAAAGCTACGGTATACGCATTAAAGGCGCAAAGAAAGGACCGGGAAGCGTGGAGTTTGGTGAGAAGTGGTTGGATGACTTGGAAGAGATCGTGATCGATCCCAAACGCACGCCGAACGTAGCGAAAGAGTTTGAGAATATTGACTATCAAGTTGATGCAGACGGTAACCAGAAACCACGGCTGGAGGATAAGGACAACCACACAATCGATGCTACCCGATATGGCACAGAGCCGCTAAGACGGAACGGCATCGGCGTACTGACGTAAGGAGGTGAAGATTTATGTACCCGAATATCCCGACATTTGAGCAACAGATCAGCGCAAAAATGGCTGCTGAAACAACGAATACAAACGCAAAAATACTGAAAGACCTAATTAGTTCGCATAACACCATCGAGATGATGAAGGGTGTTCGATATTACTTCAACGAGAACGACATTAAAAGCCGCAAACACTATTTCTGGCGTGACGGTCAAAAGGTAGAGGATCAGACGAAACCGAATAACAAGATTCCGCACGGTTGGCACAAGTTGCTCGTAGATCAAAAGGTATCATACATCGTTGGTAAGCCAGTGACGTTCACCGGACCAGATAGCTTTGTGAAGAAGGTTAATGAGGTGCTGACAGAGGACTTCCACGATTACATGGTTGAGCTTGGGCTTGGCGCTTCCAACAAAGGTTTGGAATGGCTACATCCGTATATTGACGAGGAAGGCAATTTTGACATGATTGTCGTTCCTGCCGAGCAGGTAATCCCGATCTATGATACGAGCAAGCAGAAGAACTTGGAGGCTGTCATTCGCTATTATCCGATGTCTGTGAATGGTCAGGATGCGATTCGGGCTGAATGGTGGACGAAACAGGATGTAACGTATTACATCGCGATTGGCACAGGTGACTATGAACCTGATACCACCGAACCTGTAAACCCTGCGCCGCACTTTACTTATGGTGATGTGGGCTATGGATGGGGCGAGGTTCCGTTTATCGAATTCGCCAACAATCAATTCAAGGTATCGGACCTTACGTTTTATAAGGAGCTCATCGACGATTATGATCGTCGAGTAAGCGACAACTCAAACAACCTAGAAGAGTTGCAGGCGCTGATTTATGTGCTGAAAGGATACGAAGGACAGTCACTTTCCGAGTTCATGGAGAATCTACGTTATTACAAGGCTATAAGCCTTGATGCAGACCCGGGAGCAGGCGTGGATACATTGAGTGCCGAGTTGCCTATTCAGTCCGTAAATAGCCACCTAGACCGTCTGAGAGAGAGTATCTTTACCTTTGGTCAGGGTGTGGACGTTTCGACAGACAAATTCGGCAGTGCTCCTTCTGGGGTTGCTTTAAAATTCCTGTTCTCACTATTAGATTTGAAGGCTAGTATGCTTGAACGTAAATTCCGCAAAGGGCTTGAGTGGGTGATATGGTTTGTAGCTGAATATTTAAGCATAAAGGGTGAGGGGCAATTCAATTACAAGGATATCAAGTTTACGTTCAACAAAAACATTCTGATGAATGATCTGGAAGCCTCTCAGATTGCCCAAAACAGCACTGGCATCATTTCTGAAAGGACGATTCTTGCTAATCATCCGTGGGTTACAAATCCGGAAGAGGAAGAAAAGCGCAAGAAAGAAGAGCGAGAAGAGAAGATGACGCAGATGCAGGACCCATACCCGCTTCCTAATGATCAGAGTGGAGGTACAGGAGCTGGTTCAGCATGAGCGAAGAGAAAGTAACTCTGCCATCGCCTGAATACTGGGCTAAGCGCATGGAAGAAATCACCGAAGCCGATATGACGCGCACAGCCGAAGTCGAAAAGAAAATAGCTAAGGCGTACCAAAAGGCGCAGCGTGAGATTATCAAGCAAATCGAAGCTTTTGTTGCTCGGTATGCCAGCGAAAACGGCATGACGTATCAGCAGGCGATTGTGTATCTCAATAGAGACGAGTTTCGCCAGTGGCGTATGAACATCGAAGAATTTGTGGAGCGCATCGAAAAGACAGGGGACCAACTCCTGCTACTCGAACTGAACACTCTGTCAGCACGTTCGCGTATCACACGCCTGGAACAACTGCTCATGCAGATTAACGTGCAGCTTGCCGAACTGAAACAAGAGCAGGAGGAAGTGCTTGAGGAACATTTCATTGAGAGTGCAGCCGAAACGTACTATCAGACAACGTTTGCTGTACAACAAGGAATCGGAATGGCTACTACAGTGGCCGTTTTGGACACGCAGGCAATCCAAATGATTCTGACAATGCCATGGTCAGGAGCCAACTATTCCGAGCGTATATGGAAGGACAGGCAACGTCTGACACAGGTGTTGGAAGAAGAGTTGGTACAGCACTTTATCCAAGCCAAGGACATTCGGCAGACCTCAAAGGCCGTTGCTGAGCGCATGGAAGCCAGCTATGCCAATGCAGTACGCCTTGTACGCACAGAAAGCTCGTATGTGGTAAATCAGGCGACCATGAAGGCATACGAAAACACAGGTTTCATAGAGGAGTATGAGTTTTTAGCAACGCTGGATCGCAAGACTTCAAAGGTATGCCAGCAGCAGGATGGCAAGAGGTACAAGCTTTCGGATGCTGTAGTGGGCGTAAATTATCCGCCGTTGCATCCTCACTGTAGAAGTACGACAGTACCGGTTGTAACTGGCAGCAAGGTAAGTGAGCGACTTGCTAGGGATGCGAAGGGAAATGCCATTAAAGTTCCTGCAACGATGGATTATAAGGAATGGTATAATAAGGTTATAGATGGCAATACCTTAAAGTTAGCAGACCCATCTCGATACTCAAAAGAATACACAAAAAAGCTTTATGATACTTTTGACTATTTTAAAGAACATGGTCATATTTTTAAAGAACATGCGCTTAATAGGGTGCTTGGACAGAAGAAGGGTAAAGATAAGAGAAGTTTTACCAAGGAAGACGTCTTAGATGTATTGAAAAACGGGAAAAAATACTTCCAAGAAGAAGGGGATAAAACAGTCTTCTTCAAAGATGGAATTGCTGTTGTTAGAGCGAATGATACGAATGAAATTGTAAGTATCGTAACAAGGCCGAATCCTAAGAAAGAATGGAGGGAGATAGATGAATGAGGAAATGAAAAAGCTAATCCAGAAATATTTGAATAACGAAATAGACATTGAATCATTTTCGTATGATTTCCCTTCATTGGTTTATGATTGGAAACATGATGATGTTCCTGAAGAAATTGTTGATGCAGTTGGTGATATATCCGAAGCGTGTTGCAACTATGAGCCTAATGATGACATAAGAGCAGAAGATGAAATGTATTTAAACGAAAAACAAGTAAGAAAAATAACCGAAGAAAAGTACAATTTGATATTAAATTTAGGGAAAAAGTAGCGCTCAGATGAGTGCTTTTTTATTGCCTAAAAGGAGTTGATAGCAATGTCTAAAAAAGGACAATTCGATGTTGTAGTCGGAATGAAAACAGGGCACTTAGTCCACCAACTCGAAGTTATTGCTGCTGGATTGCAAGATGTAGCTGCAAAACTACGGGAAATCCCAGAAAAGTATTGTGAAGAGTGTGGAGGCGATTTGATAGAGATGGAGCGCTCAGAGTTTGTCGCAATAAAGTCTTGCAAGAAATGCGGAGAGAAATTTTGCATTCAGCATAATGCAGTTCAGTAACAAACAATTCTGCCCTGCCATACGGCATAAAACTGGGCGAATACCTACGTGGGCGTTCCACGTTAAAAACGTATAGGAGGTAATTATGAAAGAGTTACTTGAGAAACTAGCAAAAGGCGAAATCACGGTTGATGAGGTGTTAGCTGCTATAGACAACGACAAGAAAGATTATGTTCCTCGTTCTCGTCTCAACGAAAAAAACGAGGAGATTAAGCAGTTACAGAGCCAAATCAAAGAGCGTGACGAACAGGTTGAGCAACTGAAAAAGGCTGTGAAAGGCAACGAAAAGCTTGAACAGACGATTGCTGATCTTCAGAAGCAAAATGAAGAGTGGGAATCAAAGTACAAACAGTCGCAGATCGACACAGCTATTAAACTGGCTGCGAAAGATGCGAAGGACCCGGCAGACGTGCTAGCGTTCGTAAACAGGGAAGGCCTTGAACTGAATGAAGATGGTACCGTCAAAGGTTTAGATGAAGCGCTGAAAGGATTGCGTGAATCTAAACCTTATTTATTTGAGTCGCCAGGATTGAGTGGGCGCACGCCGGTTACAACAACAGAATCCAAACAAACGGTTGTGAATCCATGGAAGAAAGAGACGTTCAACCTGACTGAGCAAGGGAGACTCTTGCGAGAAAACCCTGAGCTCGCAAAACAATTACAGGAATCAGCTAATTAGGAGGTAGATGTACATGACTACACGTATTGCAGACGTAATTATTCCAGAGGTTTTTAATCCGTATGTTGTTAATCGCACAACTCAACTGTCGGCACTTTATCAGTCCGGTATTGTTGCTACGAGTCCAGAGTTTGATTCGCTGGCAAGCCAAGCAACTCAAACGATTCACTTGCCATTCTGGAACGATTTAGACGGTGTTTCCGAGGTGCTTTCTGACACAAACCCGTTAGTGCCGGGTAAAATCACATCCGGCCAAGACGAGGCTGTTATCTTCCGACGTGGTCGTGCGTGGGCATCCAATGACCTTGCTGGTGCATTAGCTGGCAGTGACCCGGCAAAAGCCATCGGTGATTTGGTAGCATCTTATTGGTCGCGTGAAATGCAGCGCATTACAATGTTGATGCTGAAAGGCGTATTCTCCTCTCCAAGCATGGAAAATAACGTACACGACATTTCCGCGCAAACCGGAGATGCAGCGAACTTTACCGGAACAACGTTCATTGATGCGGTACAAAAGCTCGGCGATGCGAAGGAAAAGCTGACGGCCATAGTCATGCACTCTGCAACAGAAGCTTCACTTGCCAAACAGAACCTGATTCAGAACGTACAACCAGCTGACGGTTCTCCGAGTGTCAAAACATACATGGGTAAGCGTGTCATTGTGGATGATGCCTGCCCGGTTGAGAACGGCATATACACGTCTTACATTTTCGGTGAGGGTGCAATTGCGTTAGGAAATGGTAGTCCGGTACGATTTGTGCCGACAGAAACAGACCGTGACAGCTTGGTTGGTGATGATTATCTCATCAACCGTAAGACGTTCATCCTGCATATTCGTGGTGTAGCTTTCACGAAAAACACAATGGCGGGATCTTCTCCTTCTGATAGTGAAATCGCACTGGCTGCAAACTGGAATCGTGTGTACGATCCAAAGAAAATCCGAGTAGTGCAATTCAAGCACAAACTTGCGTAAGGGGTGAATGTGCATGGGAATGGCTGCTTTTAACCGGATGCGCCGTTTAAAGGCCGAGCAAGAGGCTCAAAAGCTGCCTGATGAATATACGGCGGAATTACATGAAGGTGATTTAACTCTTTCGAAGAAAGAAGCAGAAGAAATAGTGCGTAAGACAAGGAAGAAAAAAGAAGATGGGGAGAAATAGGGAGCGCAACGGGCGCTCTCTTCTCATTTGAGGAGGGAAGGAAATGGACAGATTGGCCACCGTAAAGATGCTGGCTGACATTCCGGAGGAAGACACAACATACGACGCTAAACTGAACTACTGGATTTCGGCCACTGAACAGGAAATGCTGGCCTACACGAACCGGACAGAGTTTCCTCCTGGTCTTGAATCGGCACTGATTGACCATGTTGTCATGCTGTACAAGAAGAACACAGCGCCAGACGCACAGAATGCCCCTGTGAAGAGCATTACCGAGGGTAATACTACTATCACCTATGGTGAACAGAAATTGCCCGGATACAGTCTTATAACAGGCGACATGACCCGATTGCTGAATCGTTTCCGGGTGGTGTGCTTTCGATGACTCCAGCAGATATCTTAGCAACTCGATACACCCACAGCATGGACATATGGGGCTGGGTGGAGTACGAGAAGCCGAATGGGGAAACAGTCAACGAAGAGCGTCAGAAAGCCGTGGCGGTGCCTTGTAGGCTGTCTGTGAGTGTGGCAAGGAATGCGAATCAGACGGATGGAGCAAACGAGATTTTATATGACAGTCTGATTTTCTGTCGGCCAGAAGTGGATGTACGTGCCGGAGATACGCTTACTGTGACGCTAGAAAACGGCCTACAGCGGACTTTTACAGCCGGGGAACCCATATACTACCCTTCGCACTGGGAAATCCCTGTGACGCGAAAGGAGAAGGCTTGATGGGCTTTGAATTGGAAGGACTGGATATCTTTGAGCGCATGCTTTTGCAGCGTGTCATAAGAGAAATGCCGGAGAAGGTCGAGCGTAAGCTGACGGAGCTGGCTTATCGGTACCTGGCCGATGTGAAGCGTTTGACACCAGTGGACACCGGGAATTTGAGAAATAGCATATTTGTTGACAGTGTAAAGCGAATTGGCGATGAATTTGTTATCGTTGTCGGCACGCCTGTTCACTATGCTCCCCATGTTGAATACGGTCACCGTATAAAGCGTGGTGCAGAATATGTGGGTTTTGTACAAGGCTTCCACATGTTTGAGATTCCACTGAAGCAAATGGAAGAGTGGATAGACCAGGACATCAAGCGATGGCTACAGGACATCGTGGAGGGGCGTGTATGAGGCTATCAGAGTTGTTTGACGCTGTTCTCTTAAAACTGAAAAACGACTTCCCAGCGGTGAAAAATCGATACGGGGAAGAAGTTAAGCAGGGGATGAAGTTTCCTGCTTTTTTTGTGTACCTTTTACCTATCGTCGACTCGAACGAAACGGAACACCGACGTTATCAGCGTGTAACAGTCAAGATCGTATACATGACGGAAAAGCACACCAATGCCGAATACCGGGACATGACGGACGACCTGAACGATGCTTTCAAGCTGAATTTCCCGGTCGGAAATCGTGTGCTGAGCATCTTCGACAAGACAACTCAAACGATAGGTGACGCGCTGCATTTCTCGTTTGATGTGAGTGCATACAGTCTAGTATTCCAGGACGACTACTTTACGCAGTACGACATGATGGGCGAGTTACACATTAATTTGGAGAAGGAGGGATAATCGTGGGACTGCCTAAAATTGAGATTCTTTTTAAGACGCTGGCAGCCAGTGCGATTACACGTTCTGCGCGTGGTATTGTGGCTCTTATTCTGCGTGATGCAGCCACGCAAATGAAAATATATAAGGGCATTGAAGAAGTGAAAGATGCCGATTTCAGCGCGACCAATATCAAGCACATTAAGGAGGCATTCTACGGTACGCCATCCAAGGTAATTGCGGTGCCGATCACAGCGGAAGCGCCTGTATCCGATGCACTGACAGTGCTGAAAGGCATGTACTGGAACTATCTTGCGATGCCGGAGGCTGATACTACGGATGTTTCCGATATTGTCGCCTTCATCAAAGGGCAACGCACGTTGAAAAAGAAAATCTTCAAAGCAGTGGTGCCGAATGCGTCCGGTCCCGATCATGAGGGTATCATCAACTTCACAACGACCGGCATCAAGATGAAGGACGGCAGCGAAAAGACAACAGAAGAGTTCTGCGTGCGCCTGGCATCTGTATTCGCTGGCTTGCCATTTACACGCTCGGCAACATACTACGTATTCCCGGATGTTGCTTCTATTGACGAAATCGACGATCCGGACGAAGCGATCGACAATGGCGAGCTCATTCTTATCAACGATGGCAAGAAGGTGAAAATCGGTCGGGCTGTTAACTCGCTCGTCACATTCACGCCGGAAAAATCGAAGTCATTCAGCAAAATCCGCATCGTTGAGATTCTGGACATGATTCTGGAAGATATTCGGACGACGTTCGAGGATAGCTATGTGGGCAAGTATCCGAACAGTTTCCAGAACAAGCTCATGTTTATTTCGGCGATCAACGCATATTTTCAGGGTCTTGTCATTGAAAACGTGTTAGAACGAGAAGGCGAGAACAAGGCGCGCATCGACACTGAAGCACAAAAACTTTATCTCAAATCAATTGGCAAGGACACAAGCGAGATGAGTGACGGTCAGATTTTACGCGCGAATACAGGCAGTAATGTTTTCCTAGCAGGAATTATTTCCGTACTAGACGCTATGGAAGATTTGAAGTTTGTAATCGGATTGTAAGGAGGTGTAAACATTGGGTAGCAGAGAGGAAAAAGTGTTTGTCGGTTCGGATGCCAAAGCTTATTTTGATGGTGAAGAGATGTTTTATGTGCAGAAGTTCGAGGCAAAAATTTCAGTAAAACGCGAGAACTTCGATGTCGTAGGTGAATGGGACGAGTTCTCTAAAGCAGTCGGTTGGAGCGGTAAAGGAAATATTGAAGTATTGAAAACAGATGGATTCGTCTATAAGCGGTTTATTGAGCAATTGAAGCAACGAAAAGACCCGACATTTACGATTATCGGGGAGGCGAAGAATCCAGAGACCGGCTTACAACAAACTGTCATTATTTCCGAGTGCAAAATTGACGGTGATTTGGATTTGTTGACTTTTGAACCTAAAAAACTTATGACAGATAAACTTGACTTCCTGTTCCGTCCGTCGCAAGTAGAATGGGAAGAGTAATACAAGCAGGCATCGCGCCTGCTTTCTCTTATTCATAAGCTATGAAATGGAGTGATTGATATGGCAACAGTAAAAATTCAGGATATCATTGCGAAGAAACAAGGCACATTACAGGAAAAGACGGCGACCGTGTACGTTCCGTCGCTGGATGGAGAAATCGTAATTAAAACACCGAGCAGAGATGATTTACAAGAGTACGACGAAGTGCTTGTATATCAATTTTCACGAACACGCGATCCTGAAGTGTTGAAAAAAATAACGGAGAAAATTGTGTTGCGCAATGTAGTTGAGCCAAACTTGAAAGACCCAGAATTGATTGAAGCCGTGGGATGTAAAACAAAGCCGGATGCTGTTGTGCAAGAATTATTTGATCCGAGTGAGGTTGTGGAAATTTGTGCAATCATGATGAATTTGGCTGGAAGGAAAAGAGGAGAATCAGTGCGATTGGTGGATGAAATAAAAAACTAATTCAGGAGGACGAAGTGTTCCTCCTTTATCATCATTATATTCAAAAAGGATGGAAGATAGCTGAAATTGATGCTCTATCCTACTTTGAGAAGGAACTGCTCATGGCGAGTATGATAGAAGAAAGAAAGCGCATGATTAAAGTGGGGTTATTATAGATGGCTGACTTCGTGATAAATACACAATTAACATTACGTGATAATTTAACAAGCCCTTTGCGTAATATCGTTCGAGCTTTACAAGAACTAACTAAAGGAGCAGACAACGCTAGCGATGCTATTGATTACATTAATATAGCAGCCGATTCTCTTGATAGTATAGAGACAGCAAGTGCACGTAATGAGATGAGGAAATTAGAAGATACAGCCGACCAAGTGAGTAATACAATTCAAGATATCGCCGATCCAAAAGTTGACGCTTCACAAGCGAAGCAAGAACTAAAAGAAGCAGAACAGCAAGCTCGCTCGTTACGAGATACATTAAATGGCTTAGTTGGTTTTAACATCGGCGATACGTTAGGACAAGACCTGATATCGTTTGGTCAGATGGATCGGGAGTTTCAGGCGGCACTTAATGTGACTGAAGCACAGGCAAAACAATTAACTGATATAACTAAAGATGTTTGGGCAAATATACAAGGTGCTACGAAGGAGGAAGTTTTTGAAGTTGTTCGTGTCACACAAGAATATTTTCATCTTCAAGGTGAAGAGGCAAAAAAGTACGCTATGGATGTAGCGAATTTAAACAAAACAGGTGTTGATAATCTAACTGAGTTAAATTCAGCAGTACGTGCATTGGATGATAAGTTTGCGGATATTAATGGTCCGCAGCAAGCACTGAATATGTTGATTGAAGCAAGACAAAAGATGCCGGTTGAGATGTTCAACGAAATGCTTGATCAGATAGACGAATATAGCACAAACTTTGCAAAAGCAGGTATATCAGGAAATAACTTCTTGGGAGCAATGATAGAAGGTGGACAAAAAGGGCACCATGTCATGGATCGTCTTGGTGACGCGATTTCTAATGAACTCATTGCAAACATCAAAAAAGGCGATAAAGGTGTTATGAATGCACTTGATTATTTGTGGAGTATACAAACGAAAAAAGGATTTGACTCCGAAATGATAGAAAAACTCCATGATAAATCAGGTGATTGGGAAAAAGCGCTTAAAGAAGGCGGAAAAGCCGCGAAGCAGGCACAAAAAGAAATGGAGAAATTCGGAATAGATCGTAAAGCACTAAAAGAATATGATGAGTTAACCAAAAAATCAGAAGCATGGCGCGAAGCAATAGTTAAAGGTGGCAAAGACGGGGAAAAAGCCATTAGTGAAATTCTTAGCACTCTTACAAATTTGGATGATGAAACAGCAAAAGCTGAAATAGGAGCCGGTTTAATGGCAACTCTTTTCGAGGAACAAGGCGAAGCGATGCTCCCTATACTTGAAAAAATGTTAAATGGATATGATCAACTTGGAGAAAAAATTCAACCGCTTGAGCAAAGAAACGAAGGCTTTCTAAATAAACTGAAAACAAAATGGAAAGAAGTTATAGGCGATATTGATAGTGGCACAAATGGAATCGTTAGCGGATTAGGCGAAATGGTTGGCGCAGCCCTACCGGCAATTGGTGCTTTTGTAGGTGCTGGCGGATTAGGAAAAATCATGTCTTCATTGAAGAACATTGGTGGTTATATCAAAAATCTAGGCCCATGGATCGGTCGATTGGCAGGGCCTTGGGGGCTAATAATTTCCGCAGTCGTTGCAGTAGGATTCGCTGTCTATGAAAACTGGGACAAAATCAAAGAAAAGACTGCTGAGTTATGGAAGAAGATCACCGATGCGTGGGATAAACTTAAAACTAATACATCAACTACTTTCGAAAAGATAAAAACATCCATTGTGGACGCATGGGATAATGCTAAGAAGAAAGCTAAAAAGTTCCTTGATCCGATTATAAAGTTGATTGAAAAAATATCCGAGAAATGGGAGAACTTCAAAAAATCAATTGAAAATTTTAAGCTTCCAGAATTTAAGTTGCCTGATTGGATAAGTGGTGGAGGGGAAGAAAAATCATCAGAGAGCAAAGATAGTGGGGACTTACCTTTTCTCGGTTGGTTCTCAAAAGGTCTTGATTATGTTCCGGAGGATGGGATAGCTGTAATCCATAAAGGAGAACGTATTCTGACAGCAGAAGAAAACAGGGAATACTCGCGTGGCATTGTAACAACAAACAATGTGTCAAATACGACTACAACGACAAAACAAGCGAGCGTTGTTGTTCATTACCATGCTGTTGCAGGTGGAGACAGCGAGTTCCAGCGCTTCATGACACGTTTTCAATCAGCGATGCAGAATATATGATAAAATGTGGTAAAAAGGAGGGGGAATATGAAAAATACTAGAAGAAAAATAGCATTTGTTGTTTTGAGTATTTTTTTATTTTTGATAGGTTGTGGTGAAGATAACAAAAAGCATCAAGCGCAAGTTTTAGCTTTTGAACAAGAGTTGATGAAGGCTGTGAAACAAGCGGATGAGACGGCTACCGAGTTCTCTGTTATAGCTGACAATATTAAAAACCAAAAGATCAGCAAAGAAGAAGCTGTTAATCGCCTAAAAGACTTAAAAAAGGATATGAGTCGTATAACAGATAAAATGCACGCCACGAAAGTCGATGATACTTTGCCTTCTGATATTAAAGATAAATTAAGCGACATTAAAGACAGGATGGCGTATGCGTATTTTCAAAAAGCAAAAGTAGCTGGGCATCTAGCTACATACCTAGAAAATGGTGATAGCAAGGAACTAAAAACAATGGAGTTAAATTCCAAAAAATTCGAGGAAGAGATAGGACTTGTTAAGAGTGATCTAAAAGAAGTCAAACAATCTGTTGGCATAAAGTAAGATTTTGAAGGGATAGCATGACTGCTATCCTCTTTTAGTTTGGAGGTGAAACATTGGAGAATCCGATTTCAATATTCTTGTCTATCAATAACGGTGAGAAGACCATGCAGCTTCCGGTCCTGCCGAGTGAACTGGAAATCCCACAGGCGACAATGGCAAACGAGACTTTTCAGACGGTGAACGGAGAGATACGGCTGATTGGTACGCGAACACTTCGCAAAATTACATTGACAGCCTTTTTTCCAGACAATCCATATTCGTTTGATAAAACTGGTTTGGCTGGCTTTGAAGCATGGGGAGGTACCGGGCAAGCCGCTCGAAAACGCGTAAAAGAGCTGGAGCAATGGATTGAGCGCCGGGTTCCAATTCGATTGCGGGTTCCGTACTACGACATCAACATGGCTGTAACAATTGATTCTTTCACCCCAAAAGTAAAAGACGGTAGCAGAGACATCTATTATACGTTAGAAATGACCGAGTTCGTGTTTCCGCAGTTGAAGGTGCAGAAAGCCACCGGGCGCGTGAAACCAACCGTCCCTAAATTTGAAAAGTATGTGCCTCCACCAAAAGATGACAGCAAAAGCAAAGCATCTTCAAACAAATCAAGACCAGGCAAAGGGTATGACTCGCCCCAGGCAAAAGCTGTGCGCGATAAAGTGAAGAAACTTGGTTTACGTATCAGCTCGGCTGGGCGGTCGGCACGGCATAATGCTGAGGTTGGTGGTTCAAAAACGTCAGCCCATCTCACAAATGAAGCCTATGACGTGGTAGGGAACCCGAAAAAGCTGGACGAGCTGGCGACGTGGGGCCGGGCAAATGGCTATTACGTGCTATGGCGTGTGAAGGGGCATACGGACCACCTTCACATTGATTGGAAGAAGAGGTGATCGGCGTGCCGCATCAGCTATTCTTGACGAACAACGGCAAACGAACTGAACTCACACCAATTGTCGGGCAGATAACCTGGTCAGATTCGCTCGAAGAACTCGGCCAGAAGCTGGACTTCGTTCTTCCGTCAACGGCCAGCACGCCGTATATGCCGAGGTTTGACATGACACTTGCCGATACGATTACGCTGGTGAACAACGGGAAAATCATTGTGCAAGGCACCATAACAGATATTGTATACACCGAAAAGACGAGGAGCGTGACCTGTTACGATCCTCTTTTTTATTTGAACAAGTCGAAAACAACTAAACAATTCAAAGGGGACAAAACAGCTACAGCGTGTATTAAGGAGCTGCTGGCCCCATTCAAGATACCGACTCAGCACATCGCTGAAATGAAGACAAAAATTAAGAAAATATACAACGAGCAGACGTACAGCGAGATCCTGCGTGACATTCTTTACCAGGCAAAGCGAGAAATCGGAGAAGACTACCGTTTTCAGATGGAAAATGGAAAGTTGCTAATTGACCGACAATATGCCTTTCTTATCAATACGTCGCTTGAATTGTTCCAGGGTAGCGGCAAATTTGACCTACTTGAATTCATCAGTAATCCACAGCGCCGGGTATCCATTACAGAGCTTCGAAACAGCATTGTTATCACGAAGGACGACCAGGTATATACGCATATTGCTGACACCGGAAGTATTGGAAAATACGGCTTGCTGCAAGAGACAATTTCTTTTGACGGAAACACGCTTGCTGATGCAAAGCGTCAAGCGCTGTCGGCTTTACAGGAACTGAATCGGGTGAACGAAGAAGCAAGTTTTGATTTGCTCGGGCATGATTACGTTCGTTCTGGCCGGGTGCTACAGGTAAACGAACCAAAAACAGGCATCATCGGTCAGTTTATCATCACGAGTACCAATCATACGCTGGCGAATGGTATTCACAAGATGAACATTACACTCAAGCGGTATTGAGAGAGGTGAGGATATGCAAGGAATGACACCGGAACGGTTCGCGGTTTGGATGGCTGATGAAGTGAAGAAAAGGGATAATCCGGTTTTCATTGGTGTTCAAATTGGTATAGTCTCCAAGCCGTTTCCAGACATTGAAATTAAGCTGGGCGAGGCGATTGTACTGGACAAAAGCCAGTTAATCTTTGGGCGTGATGTATTGCGGCATAAGCGAACTATAAACATAAAGTCATCTACGACATCACTTTCACTTAGCAAAGATGAGGGTGCGACATCGCAAGAGTTAAGCGGCGCATATAAACATGCACATGATATTTCCGTCTCAAATGGTCAGTTTTCAATATCTGAATCAGAAATTGAGTTTGTTGACGAACTTAGACCTGGTGATGAGGTCATTCTTTTGCCAGCACAGGACCAGCAACTATATTATGTACTCGATAAGGCGGTGAGACTTGAATGATACCTGAAATGCCGAATCCGGATGATTTTTTGCAAGAGGTCGAGCAGGAGCAGCAATTGGACATTGATTTAGGAGTCGGATTCCTGTTCGACTACGAAAAAGGAGAGTTTGTCATTCGGAATGGACGCCTGGTTGAACTGACGGATATTGAGGCTGTAAAGATGTGGATTATTCATATCTTACGAACTGAGAAGTATCAATACGAGATCTATGCGAATTATCCGGATACCCCGGAATATGAATACGGCACACTGACGGAGTTTTGTATTGGTCGGGTACTGACTGATGATATGCGCGTACAACTACAGGAGAATATCGAAGCTTCAGCCACCCGGCATCCCAGGGTGGCTTTTTTATCAGAATGGAAGTTTGAGAAAGATGAGGACAAATTGACAGTCTATTTCCGTGTGAATTTGGTGGACGGTCAATCGTTTGAAATGGGGGTGCCGCTCGGTGGAAATGGATGATTTGGTGTTGATTCCGGATTTTGAAGTCGAAGAGATTGACGATATTCACAATCGGATGCTGAGCAATATCAACGATCGATACGACAAGACAGAAGGAAATATCCCATTTGATGTTACAAGAGCAACTGCAATCGACATACAAAAAGAGCAGATTGCAACACAAAACATGTATTATAACGGCTTCCTCAATGCATCGATGGATCTTCTCTACATGAAATTATGGGCAAGAAGAGTCGGTGTAGACTGGAAGCCAGCGGTAGAGTCACAGAATCTCGTAACATTCAAAGGCGCGGACGGCGTACTCATCCCTGCTGGTACTGTTCTTCAATTCATTGAAGATGATGTCCTTGAGTTCGTTTCGCTAGAAGATGGAACGATAACAGACGGCCAGGTTGATATTCTTGTTAAATGCTCTGTCGGAGGAGTAGTCGGGAATATACCTGCAAACTCACTCCAATTAGCGGAGCGAATCGAAGGCATTACTAGTATTGAGCATACAGCATTCACAAACGGAGTGGATGAAGAATCAAAAGAATCGCTGCTAAAACGGACGCTTGAGAAGGCAAGAAATCCGGGTATTTCCGGTAATGCTGCACACTACCGGCAGTGGGCCATGTCGAGGGTAGGAGTGGCAGACGCGAAGGTGTATCCGGTATGGGATGGGAATAACAGCGTGAAAGTCGTTCTGCTTGATGAGAATGGGAAGGCACCAGCACAAAATATTATCGATGATGTAGCGCAGTACATCGAAACAGTGAAGCCAGCCGGTCCAATTATTACGGTAGTCGGCGTGACAGAGGTTGCGATTGATATTTCTGCGAAAGTTGTGCCGACCTCGTACTCTGATGTGGATACAATCAAGCAACAGTTTATTCCGGCGGCAGCCGATTACCTTAAACAACTTTCTTTTAAGGACCCGTTGGTGCGCTGGACGCGCATCGCTAACATTCTAGGTGACATTCCGGATGTTATCGATTATTCTGACCTGACTATTAACAGTGGTACGGCAAATATCGAGATTCCGGATGGTTCAGTTGCGGTGCTTGGGACGGTGAACTTCTATGAGTAGAAAAGAGCAAATGCTTGCTCGAATGCCACCTCGATATCATAAAGATCCATTGACGAATGAAATCAAGAATGCTGAGGCTATCGAGCTAGATCGGATTGCAGCAAAGCGTCAGGATGTGTTTGCGCAGTTTGACCCCGAGACGGCCACCTGGGGCATTGCGAACTGGGAGAAAATCTTCGGCATCCCTATTGACGAGAATAAGCCGCTGCAGGAGCGTCGGGAACTGGTAATTGCGAAAATGCGATTCTCTGAGACGGTAACAGTAGCCACTATTAAGAACGTTGCCTCTGCTTGGCTTGGTGGAGAAGTAGATGTTGAAGAGGATTATCAAAACTTCGCAATCATCGTCACGTTTATCGGAAAAATCGGTGTACCAAAGAACTTGGATGACATCAAGAAAACATTACGTGAATTAATACCAGCACACTTAGGGATAACGTACAAATTCAGATATTTACTTATCAGGGAGATACACAACGTACTGACATTGAATGAGATGGAGACGTTAACTTTAGATAAATTTGCAGGGGGTGAAATCATTGGCTAGTAACACACCTAATCTTGGTCTTTATATGAAAGACCCTGTTACAGACGGAAATCACACGTTTAACATCGAAACCATGCTCAATGAAAACTGGCGTAAGATCGATGAAAAAGTTGTACTGAAGGAAGAAGGCAAGGGTCTTTCTACTAATGACTATACAGATGCGGATAAACAAAAGCTTGCTAATATGCAAGAAGGGTCAATTAATCAGGATACGGCAGATGCTCGATATTTACAGGCTGGCTCTACAAATCAAGATGTTACTTTTTCTAAATCAATTATCCAGCAGACAGATACGCGGTCTGTCTTTTTAACTTACACAAATGGAGACTTAACAAAAGTAGAAGAAAAAGATGGAACAACTGTCGTAAAAACTACTGATCTTACTTATTCTAGCGGAAAGCTAACACAAGTCGTGGAAACAGTCGGGGGTAAGACGATTACACAGACGCTTAATTATGATGAAAGCGGCAATTTACAATCAGTAACAAGGAGCGTGGTTTAATGGATGCAGTAACGCTTAGTCAGGTACTTGAGCAATTAAAAAGAACCGGCAAGAATACGGATGCTGCTGGTAACACTACATTGTTTGCCTACTTAAAACAAATTAATGATTACGTGGACACACTAGAAACAAAAGTAGCTGATTTAAAGTATCATTTAGGTAATATAACTGATTTAGCAAATAGAAATGGCTCTCTGCAATCTAAAGTTGTCGATATCCGCAATGTACTGGATACATCAGTTGCAAAATGGCCAACAACAAAAAGGTTACATGTTAACCCGGCAGATACGGCAGGGGTTTGGCAATGGCTATTTGATTCTGGAGTTGGTACAAAAGGGAAATTACAAACGTTTAGATTCCTTTTATCATCATTTAAAAGCTCAGACCGTATCGATTTTCAAATATGGGTGGATGGTTATTTAATTTCTCATGTTAAGCTATCAGGAGATAGCAACTATCCGAATGCGATTGGTTTCTCAACACCGGAAATCTTAACTATAGCAGCTGGATATGACACAGGTGGTGGCGGCGGTTATGCATTTCATCATTATGGTGGACCACATGGAGGCCTTGAAAGCTTTTCATATGCTAGTGGTACTTTCCATCCTAATATACTCCTGCATTTACCGTGGAATAATCGAATCGAAATAAAGTATCTCATTACAGGCAGTATTAGCTTTGAAGAAGCTATAATTGTTTACGAGCAGGCATAAAGGAGGTCAATCTATGCGATATTACAGAATAGCATTGATTGAGGGGAAACCAGATGTAAGTTTTATGAAGATCAACCGTATTGTTTATGATGGAGAAACAGCGGTTGTATCTACTAACGAAGAGTTAGAAAGATTCGAAAGTGAATTAACACAAGCAGAATGGGAAAGTTTTTTAGCTGAGAGAATACCCTCAAAAACGGATGAGCCGGAAATGAGGAAGCCCGAGCCTCAAGAAGCTGCAACTGACGCGATAATAGCAGGTATTGCCGAAATGTATGCACAACAAACCCAAGTGATGAACACGCTTATGGCAGGAATGGCAGATTTATATGTACAAATAGAAGCTTTGAAAAATGGAGGGACAGTATAATATGGAATACATTTACGCTTATCGAATTTACTACGGAAAAATGACGATTGAACAAGTGCCAGCGTGCAAAAAAGAAGCTACAATTGCAGTTTTACAGAACGAATATGGTTATACAGTCGAACAGCAAACAACAACATAACAAACGTCTTTTCCAATAAAGGAAGAGGCGTTTTTATTTTTTCCCCGGAAAGGGGATGAGGAGGATGTAGATGAGACAGGAAACAGATACATTTTATACTTTTGTAGTTGGGGGCGGCGCAGCGAGCGCTGCCTTTTTACTTGGAGGATTTGACCGTTTAGTGGTTGCCCTTGCTATTTGTATGGCAGCAGACTATCTATCTGGCGTTTTAGTCGGGTTTTTTAGAGAAAAAAAGATAAGCTCAGAACGAGCATTTCACGGACTGCTTAAAAAAGGGGCCATGATTCTACTGGTCATTGTTTCCCATCAGTTGGATGTAGTAGCTGGCAGTACAGATTCGCAATTCATGCGAAATGCAATGATTATGTTTTTAATCGCAGTGGAGGGGATTTCACTTGTGGAAAACATGGGGAGGCTTGGGGTTCCAGTCCCCGCGTTTTTGCGTCAACGTTTTGAACAAATGAAAAACGATAACGACAAGGAAGCAAAATTTTGAAGAGAAACGGAGTCAACAAACGGGCATCTATGCCTTTTCATGATCTAAAGCAGGAGGGATGGACATGGCCATTGCATGGGACTGGTTGAAACAAAAGAACTTTCGGTTGAACGACCCGAATTTACATCCAGTCGTTGCCCAGCGTGGCTGGGAAGTTGTATTTGAAGCCTGGCAACGCGGTATCTATGTGCTGATTACGCAAGGGTATCGTTCAATCGCGGAACAGAATGAATTATACGCACAAGGTCGAACAAAACCGGGAAAAATCGTGACGAACGCCAAAGGCGGCACCAGCTACCATAACTACGGTTTGGCGCTGGACTTCGCTTTATATACACCGGATGGCAAACAAGTCGTTTGGGACATGAACACAGATTTTAATAAGAATCACAAAAAAGACTGGATGGAAGTCGTACAAATGTTCAAAGCCAGAGGATTTGAATGGGGTGGTGATTGGAGAAGTTTCAAGGACTACCCACACGTTCAAATGACCTTCGGTTTTTCTATTGCACAATTAAAAGCGGGAAAACGTCCATCACGTCCAGCTATGGTGGTACAGGTTCCAGAGCTGAAGAAAGTTGTTGCATCGGTTACTGACAAAAAGGAGGAAGAATACATGATTCCCGTTTCAAAAGCGGACAAAATCATCGCACTCATCCAAGCAGAGTGGAAAGAGAAGGACGAACAAATTAAGCAGTATCAGAAAATGTGGCAAGAAGAAAACGCGAAGCCGGACAAGTGTCAGCAAAAGTTGGACGAGTATCACAGAGCAGCCGAAGCGTTGCGTAAGGATAAGAAAGAGCTTGGTGAGCTGGCTGACGAAGTGAGAAAGGCGTCAGGTAGACGAGCGGCGAATAACTAACTATATAGGTCAAAATAAATAACGATTGTTGTCGATGTCGTCGACCTCTAATCCTGCAAAAAAGGCGGGGGATCGACGACATTTGATTTTGGTTTAAATATGTATAAACATTGAGGTTGGCGATAGGACGTAAAAAATAGCTTATCATATGGCGTATGTTTATATTTTGGTGTGAGAACTAAAAAAACGTTATGTCGCAAGGATTCTCATTATGTATGTTTTCATGTAAAATGGGTTTGTAGCTTACCTATAAGGAATTGAAACTCAGATCATGTCTGAATGAACGGGCGGGGTCTTGAGTTTGTAGCTTACCTATAAGGAATTGAAACTCATTCGTGGAAGCTGTACGTGCCCTCTATTGAAAGAAGTTTGTAGCTTACCTATAAGGAATTGAAACTCAAATAGTGCAAAGGCTGAAGCGTTGGCATTGCCGTTTGTAGCTTACCTATAAGGAATTGAAACTGCGGCTATAGATGCTTACGAAAAGGAGCCAGAGTTGTTTGTAGCTTACCTATAAGGAATTGAAACAGGAATACAAACATGTACAAGATGGGATTTGCTTCACGTTTGTAGCTTACCTATAAGGAATTGAAACATTTCTGTTTGAAGTTTTAAAATAGTCTCTTCTTGTGTTTGTAGCTTACCTATAAGGAATTGAAACATCGAATCCGCGTCTATGTCTATGATATAGGTATCGGTTTGTAGCTTACCTATAAGGAATTGAAACCAAATAGCAATATCTTCGCCATCGCTGCCTTCTCCGTTTGTAGCTTACCTATAAGGAATTGAAACCGGAATGTACGCCGTTGGCGGAAAACGTCATGGCATGTTTGTAGCTTACCTATAAGGAATTGAAACAGGCGTTCTACAACAGTATTTTCAATCACTACAAAAGTTTGTAGCTTACCTATAAGGAATTGAAACCAAAGTAGATAATGTCTTCAATCGTGATTGTCGGGAGTTTGTAGCTTACCTATAAGGAATTGAAACTCAGGATTGGCGTGAATGAACGCCATAGTGGACGCAGTTTGTAGCTTACCTATAAGGAATTGAAACTTAAATCATGATTGAATGAGCGGGCGGGGTCTTGAGTTTGTAGCTTACCTATAAGGAATTGAAACAAAAAGCGGATCGCCTTCCGAATTCCCCATGTCGCTGGTTTGTAGCTTACCTATAAGGAATTGAAACCAAGTTTTTCCGGTCTGGTTTAGTTTGGTCTTTGGTCTGTTTGTAGCTTACCTATAAGGAATTGAAACTTAGCGTACTGCCCCACAATGTCGCGGGCATGTCGTTTGTAGCTTACCTATAAGGAATTGAAACTGCGGCAATACACTAATGAAGATCCTATATTCTTCAGTTTGTAGCTTACCTATAAGGAATTGAAACGAATACCACTTGAAATATATTCCCGCCCACATTATAATGTTTGTAGCTTACCTATAAGGAATTGAAACTTGGCAATTATCAACCTGAGCCAGAAAAAACAGATAGTTTGTAGCTTACCTATGAGGAATTGAAACCCGAAATAGTAGGCGGTACAGCACCGACGAAGCCGGGTTTGTAGCTTACCTATGAGGAATTGAAACTGATTTATAGAGACTTAAATGGTATCATTAATCATCATTAGATTTATTTGAACGTAGTGGGATATAAATTTTAACAGTTGTACTTTGTAGTAATTATCTGAACGTAGTGGGAAGAAGGTCGCTGCTTATAGTAGCGGCTTTTTGTTTGTATAAGAGAATCCTTTAATATCTAAAATAAATTTGGGAAGGAATTCCAAGAAGTAACTGGATGAGCCAGCATGTCCTAAAGAGCCGGAAACTTGACTACGTATTTACATGGATGCTAGAACAAAAATAACCCGGTGTGGCCGGGTTTTTGTTTGCTACCAATTGCAGTGGTCTATGATTATGAATGCAGGGCTAGGATACGTACTTATACAACTATCACCTTTATTTTTACGTCAAATTGGTGAGGCAATATAAACACCAGGTCTGTAGTTGACCTGGTATTTTTAATATACATTCACCCACCCGATGTATTATTAGTACCCCATTGTACCCCAACTCAAAAAAACAATTCCCCCAAATTCCCCACCAAAACCAAATTAAAATATCGTATTAAAAATAAAGTTATTTTTTGTGTGATATTTAAAACAGGCGTTAAATCTATATTTCAACTCTACAAATACAGTAAAATAAATGTAAATCTTAAGAAAGTCTTAAGGATTCCCTTAATTTAATGTTAAGAAATACATCTTACAATATAGAAAGTCCCGGGAACTGACCATGATATGCTTTTGAAGGGAGCGTGAAAAAATATGAATCATTATTCCATATTAGTTGTCGATGATGAAAAAGAGATCAGGGATGGTATCGAAATATATTTAAAAAATGAAGGGATGACGGTTATAAAAGCAAAAGACGGCATCGAAGCGATTGAAAAATTGAACGAGCATGTTATTCACCTCATTATTTTAGACATCATGATGCCGCGCCTTGACGGTATCGCAACTACATTTAAAATACGTGAAGAAAAAAACATTCCGATTATTATTCTTAGTGCCAAAAGCGAGGATATGGATAAAATTCTAGGTCTTCAGGTTGGTGCTGATGACTATGTCACGAAGCCGTTTAATCCCTTAGAGCTTATTGCTCGAGTGAAGTCACAGCTAAGAAGATACGTGACTCTGGGCACTTACGAAGGAATAGAAAAAGTGATTCATCTCAATGGTCTTACATTAGATCAGTCGGCAAAAGAAGTAACGGTTGACGGTGAAGTTGTGAAATTAACGCCGACTGAATATAAAATCGTTGAATTGCTTATGACAAATGCCGGACGTGTGTTTTCTATTAACGAAATTTATGAACGGGTATGGAAGGAACCAGGTTTTAATGCTGAAAATACTGTAGCCGTTCACATCCGTAAGATTCGTGAAAAAATCGAAATCAATCCAAAACAACCAAAATATTTAAAGGTGGTATGGGGAATTGGATACAAAATCGAAAAGTAAGATGATATTCGTGATTTGGATTTTATTATTTACTTTCGGATTAAGCGGTATTATCTCAGGGTTATTTAACGGAAAAGACTATATAAAAAAAGATTATTTTCAGACTCAACAGTTTGAAGATGAACTAAATCAATTTGTTGATTATCTAAAGATGTTTGAATTAAATAATATAAATAAAGAAGAACTCAAAAAGAAGATTACCGTTACAGCTGAGGAAATTGAAGAACACCGCTATCGCTATGGAGATTTATCGACACAAGTCTCAAATATAAAAGGTCAATATGAGCATAAAATTCAGGATGCACTGTTAGCAGGCAACAAAGAAGTAGCTGATGCCTATATTGCTGAAAGAGATAAGAAAATAGAGGATATTACAAACAATTTTAAAAGCGACGAACATGTCCGGGCAAAAATCGTTAAAGAAAAAGAACAAAAGATTGACGAATATTTTCGTGAGATAGAAAATTACCGTTCGGATTTTATGAGATACAAAGCGCTTTTTACGTATTATTTAAAGAACACCGCAACGGGAGAAGTTTATACGAATGTAAATATAAGCAGTGGCGATTCAATAGATACGTTTATAAACAATAAAAATATGATATTTATTCAAAGCTATCCTTCGTCAAAATATGCTTACCTTTCAACTGGCGGACAATATCGCTTTGTTGGTGATAATGATGTGGTCACTCCGTTAATAGAAAAGGAAACGAGCACGTTTGAGGGGAAGATTGCGTTACCGAAAGCAGCGTCTTCAGAAAACCCTATTCTGGCAGATTATTATGATTTTCAACAAAAACAAAAAATCTTTTTTATCTACACCATTAGCGGTATTCTCGCTTTTCTGCTGAGTTTTTATTTAAACAAAAAAACAAGGGTCATTCAATGCATTCCTACAGGGAAATGGCAGCCTTACTACAACTGTATTCCGATAGACGTAACAGTAATGGCTTTAGTATTTACGGGACTTCTCACGCTTTTGCTATTCATAATGGATAATACCCTATCCTTACATCAAAATTTATATATCTATATTAGAGATACACTCTTTCGTTTAATCGTTACAACCCTTTTTGTTGCACTAACACTTATTCAAGGAAAATTTTTGTTAGAGAGAGCAAAGGCCCCGGCGAACCTAAAAGCAGATTGGCAAAAGGCCCTGCTACACAGAGCATACCAAGGCATAAAGGAAGCGTTTCTCATCCGAAGTATTGGTATGCAACTATTTATTCTGTTATCGGTTGTGTTTGCTTTTGGCGTTGGTGCGGCAATTGTTCTTATAGAGCCCATATATATATGGATTTATATCCCTTTATTTATTGTGATCTGCGTTCCAATTTTCATCATAATTATAAAGCGTAGCGGTTATTTTAATCGTATTGTTACCAACACGGACGAGTTAGTACATGGAAATTTCGAGCAGGATATACCTGTGATAGGGAAATCGGCGTTAGCCGTTCTTGCAGCCAATATTAATGCATTAAAGCATGGTATAAAAGTATCACAAAAGGAACAGGCGAAAAGTGAACGATTAAAAACGGAACTAATTACAAATGTAAGTCATGACTTGCGAACACCGTTAACTTCTATCATTACATACACAGAGCTTTTGAAGACATCAGATGTAACAGATGAAGAGCGTGACGCATACATTGAGATTATTGACCGTAAGTCTAAACGATTAAAAGTGCTCATTGATGACTTATTTGAAGCATCCAAAATGGCAAGCGGGAACATTGAGCTTGAAAAAGAAAAAGTAGATCTTGTCCAGCTTTTACAGCAGGCATTAGCTGAATACAATGAAACAATCGAAGAGTCAACATTGCAATTTCGGATCACTACCCCTGATACACCTGTTTATGCTGTTGTCGATGGACAAAAACTGTGGCGGGTGTTTGACAACTTAATTGGAAACATCCTCAAATATTCATTAGAAAATACGAGAGTATATATTTCAGTGAAAAAAGCAAATGACAAAGCGGTAATTGCTTTTAAAAATATTACTAAATACGAGCTTAGTGAAGATATAGACGAACTGTTTGAACGATTTAAACGCGGTGATACATCTCGTCATACAGAAGGCTCAGGACTTGGGCTTGCTATTGCTAAATCGATTATAGACCTTCACGAAGGCAGTTTAGACATTGAAGTAGATGGTGACTTATTCAAAGTAACCGTTTCATTGAATACCAAATAAGGCAAAAGCCCGGAATTCAACCGAATTCCGGGCTTTTGATGTGTAATGACTTTATAACGACATTTAAAAGTTGGTTGTGAAGGTGTGAAATGATAAATTTCAAATTTGAAAGATATTTTTCAATTTTGAAAGATTATGCTTGGGTGTTTGGTTCGTTTCGAATAGGATAGGCCAGCCAATGCTTTGAATTAACTGTATATAAAATTTATTTATTATATTTTGTCTATTTGGTATCGTTTTTGCTATTGAATTTTTATGGAGTAAGTCAAAAAGAAGCTATGCCATTTCTTGAGTGAGGTGAAACGAACGATGGTACGTTATGAGTATGGCGGAGATGAATTTGTCTTTGTGGAACTGGCGGAAGAAATGAGCCTTGAAGTGAATTTCCAAGCCATGGCCATCACTCGAAAATTGAGAGAAAAACAGCTTCCGGGTATCCTGGATATTTGTCCTTCCAATGCTTCCTATATGATTCGGGTTGATCCCGACCAGTTGCATCCGGATGTGCTTATTAAGGAATTGAAGGACTTGGAACACTCTGTTTCGATCGATGACTTTGAAATATCCGCGCGCATTGTTGACGTCCCGATCTTGTTTGAAGATCCGTGGACACACGAAGCATTGATGCGCTTCAGAGACCGTCACCAAGACCCGAATTCTACCGATCTGGAATATGCTGCTCGCATTAATGGGTTCGCATCCAAGGAAGAGTTGATCCAGGCTATCACCGATTATCCCTATCTAGTGTCTATGGTCGGGTTTGTCCCTGGACTGCCTTGGTGCTATCAGATGGTGCCCCGGGAGCAGCAAATCGAGGTGCCGAAATATGTTCGTCCGCGTACATATACGCCGGAGAGAGCTTTTGGCTTTGGCGGAGCCTTTGCCGTTATCTACCCGGTGCAGGGAGCAGGCGGATATCAGTTGTTTGGCATAGCGGCCGCTCCTATTTACGACAAGGAGCAGCGGTTGCCGGATTTTGCAGATTCTATGACTTTTCCCAGGCAGGGAGATATTTTCCGTTATCGCAGTGTGACAAAGGAAGAGTTCGAATCGATCCGGGAACAGGTGGAAGCAGGTACTTTCCGTTATTTAACGACGGAAATTACTTTTACGCCCCATGATGTTATCGAGAATCCGAAACAGTTTTCTGAAAACGTGTTAGGGAGGTTATATGTATGATTAAAGTGATAACCCCCGGGCTTCAAACGACGGTTCAGGATCAGGGCCGAATCGGCTACTACGAAATTGGAATGCCGCCTTCTGGCGCGATGGACAAATATTCTTACGTTATTGCCAATTTACTTGTAGGAAATGACGAGAATGCGGCGGCTTTGGAGATTACATATATGGGTCCGACGCTCGAATTCCAGCGCGATTCTGTTATTGCGGTGACGGGCGGCGAAATCCCCCCGAAGATTAATGGACAGCCGGCCCCGATGTGGGAGACAATCGCTGTTAAAGCCGGTGACCAGCTATCTTTTGATTTTATCAGGCAGGGGGCGAGGGCTTACCTTGCTGTAGCTGGTGGAATTAATGTTCCAGTTATTATGGACTCTCGTTCAACCTATACGCTGTGTGGAATTGGCGGTTTTGAGGGGCGCGCCCTGCAAGCCGGGGATGGACTCTGCATCGGCAGCGACATCCGCCGGAAGATCAGTGCGGGAACCCGCATTCCGGAGACTTTTATCCCAAGATTCTCCAAGTCTTATGAAATCCGCGTGCTTATGGGGCTTTGCAGTTACCGCTTAACAGAGGAAAGCAAGGAGCGCTTCCTGTCCCTGGATTGGACTGTAACGCCGGAAGCGAACCGTGTCGGGTACCGCTTCAAGGGTGAACGCTTGAATTTTGTCCCCCGGGAGCAGCCTTTCGGTGCCGGAAGCAATCCTTCGAATGTTGTTGATTTAGGCTATCCCATTGGCTCCATCCAAGTTCCGGATGGAGTGGAACCAATCGCTTTGTTGAATGACGCGGTAACGGGCGGCGGCTATGCTACTATTGCTACGATTATTAGCGCCGATCTCAATCGGATGGCACAAATTAAGACGAATGAAAAGGTGCGTTTCGTGTCTGTCAGCCTCGAAGAAGCTCTGCGGGCGAGGCGGGAAATGAAGGACAAGATTGCGCAAATAAAACAAGTAATTTCAGAGAATGGGAGGTAAGAACTGTGGCAGAAAGCAAATCCATCCTATCCCCGATTCCTGGCGTGTTTTACCGCAGACCCGCTCCGGACCAGGATGTATATGTAAAGGAAGGAGACACCGTGAAAGTCGGGGATACTATCGGCTTAATCGAAGTTATGAAGAATTTTTATGAAATCAAAGCGGAATCAGACGGCGTCCTTGAACGTTTTTGTGTGGAAAACGAAGAAATCGTGGATGCCGGACAGGAAATAGCCGTGATCAAAAGGTAACAGTGATGCTGATAGGGATTCAAGTTTGTTTGAATCCCTATTCCAACACGTAACATGGGGGTAGAGTATGAGTTATTTTGACAAAATTTTAATTGCCAACAGAGGAGAGATTGCCAGACGGATTATCCGAACCTGTAAGCGGTTGAAGATTCGAACTGTAGCTGTTTATTCAGAAGCGGATATGGACGCGCCTTTTGTCGAGGAGGCGGATGAGGCTGTTTGCATCGGTCCAGCTCAGGTCAAAAAGAGCTATCTGGACATTGAGAAGGTGATCCAGGTTGCCAAAGAAACAGAGGCAAACGCGATTCATCCCGGATACGGGTTTCTGTCGGAAAACCCGCGTTTTGTTCGTCGCTGTGAAGAAGAGGGAATTGTGTTCATCGGTCCGGATGCTAGGACGATCGAGTTGATGGGCAGTAAGATTGAGGCGCGCCGTCAGATGCAGCAGGCGGGGGTGCCAGTGGTTCCTGGATGGGATGGAAAAATTGATTCTGTTACAGAAGCGTTGTCTATCGCCGACCAGTTAGGGTACCCGCTTATGCTAAAAGCGAGCGCTGGTGGTGGAGGGATTGGGATGCAGGTGATCCATAATCCCGATGAACTGCAAAAAGCGTTTGCGTCTACCATGCAACGGGCTCAGTCGTATTTCGGTGATGGGACCTTATTTTTGGAGAAATGGATTTCTGGCCCACGTCATATTGAAGTACAGGTGGCCTGTGATGCCTATGGCCATGCGGTACACTTATTTGAGCGGGAATGCTCGGTACAGCGAAGAAACCAGAAAGTCGTTGAAGAAAGCCCGTCTCCTTTTCTGGATGAAGAAACCAGAGCTAAGCTGTTAGAGACCGCCTTGCGGGGAGCAAGACACATTGGATATTCCAATGTGGGGACGATGGAATTCATTTTCGATGAAAATCGAAATTTTTACTTCTTGGAGATGAATACACGCCTGCAAGTTGAGCATCCGGTGACGGAGGAAATCACCGGTCTTGATTTGGTAGAATTGCAAATCCGTCTTGCTGCCAAAGAAAAGTTGCCATTTCAGCAAGAAGAAATCCGAAAAACAGGTCATGCTATCGAATGCAGACTATATGCCGAGGACCCGAAAACTTTCTTTCCTTCGCCGGGCGTTTTGAAGCGGTTAGCTTTGCCGAAGGAGGAGGTGCGCCTGGACTTTGGCGTGATCGAAGGCAGTACAGTCACACCATTTTATGACCCGATGATTGGGAAAATCATTACGCATGGACGCGATCGTTCCGATGCCATCCACAAGATGGAAAAGGCCCTGGAACAAATCGCGGTGGAAGGTCTGACGACGAACGTTTCCCTGCTTCAAAAGATTGTTCAGGACAAAGATTTCCGGGACGGACATTATACGACACGTTTCCTTGAGAAATTGCTTGTCTGACTATTCCTGAAAAGAGGTGGTACGAGTTGCATAAAGTGGATTTGAATTGTGATATGGGAGAAAGTTTCGGTTTGTATGAGTTGGGTAATGATGAAGAAATGATGCAGTACATTACATCCGCCAATATTGCCTGTGGCTTTCATGGAGGGGATCCGCATGTAATGCGGAAAACGGTGGAGCTGGCCAAACGATACGGAGTCGGCATCGGGGCGCATCCTGCTTTTCCGGATTTGCTAGGGTTTGGTCGCCGCTATATGACATGTACAGCGGCAGAAGTTAAGGATTATGTTACCTATCAATTAGGAGCCCTGCGCGAATTTGCCGTGGCGGCAAACATAAAAATTCAGCATTGTAAACCCCATGGCGCATTATATATGAAAGCTATGGAAGATAAGGCGCTGGCCCGGGCGATTCTAGAAGCGATTGCGGAAGTTGATCCGCAAACCGTTATCTTTGCCTTGAACAATTCCGCTGTACTAGAGGAAGCAAAAAAAATGGGGATTCCGGTCGCACGGGAAGCTTATGCAGATCGCGAGCATACGACGACCGGTTCGATTATTTTAACGAGAAAAGGGTCACAGATTAAGGATTATCATGAGATGGCCCAGCGTGTGGTTAGGATGGTCAAAGAAGGAAAAGTTATGACACATGATGGTGAAGAGATAGCCATTCAAGCGGATACGATCTGCATTCATGGGGACACGCCAGGAGCCTCACAACTGGCCAAAACCATTGTAGAGGCTCTTCGTGAAAACGGGGTTCAGATTGCTCCTATTAGAGAAGTTTTGAATGTGGGCTGTTGATGATCAACAGCCTATTTATTTCTAATATAATTTCATTTATGAAATTAATTTCAATTTTGAAAGATTATTTGTTATAATTTAGAGGAAATGATTTCGTTTGTTAATAGGAGGTGTATGACGTGATTACCTGGAAACAAATTCTGCGGCCGATTTCGGCGGTGGTGAACCGGGAAAGTACGATTCAGGATGTTCTGCGTGAAATGCACGAGCGGGGAGCCGATATTGCTTTTGTCATGGATAAGGGAAATATTGTTGGCTTCATCCATACGGATTCTCTGTTGGAACAATTGCGACATACACCAGACCTTCAGCAACCCATCCAGTATCGAAAAGATATTCTCAAAGTTCCTTACATGCACCCTGTTGAGTACTATCACAATATTTCTGTTGTACTAGGGGTAAATCCGGGTGGAGAAATCATCGGTTACAGTTTGGTGCAGCAAGCGCGCCACCAGATGAATGAACTGCAACTTAGACACATGAATCAAATTTTAGACGGGGCCGGGGTAGGAATCATCAGAACAAACACTCGTTTTGAAATTGAATTCATTAATGAAACAGCAGAGAATATTCTGGGGCTGTCTCGCTCGTTTCTTTTGTCTCGTAATTACAAAACGCTACTTACTATGGATAAGGATTTGGATCGAGTGATTCAAGGAGAGACATTTATCAGCGTGAACAGTTCAATTAACTTCAAGCAAATCAGCGGGAATTTCTCTCCGCTCCGAATCGACGGTCGGATTACAGGTTTGGTACATGTTTTTTTTCTTCGTGAAGCGTTTGAGGAAGCTGTTCAAGAATTGGAATTTGTGCGTAATTTGTACTCTGATTTGCAGGCGGTTTATTCTTCCTCCCATGAGCAAATTCTTGTCGTCAATCCAAAAGGTGAAGTGATTCGGTTGGCAGGTACATTTTTGCAGGAGTTTTGGGGTTTGGATCAGCCTGAGAAGGTCATTGGTAGAAATGTTGCTGAATTCGAACGCAAGGGAGTATTCCGGCCTAATATCGTCGATCTATGCATAAAGAAAAAAAAGAAGCTAACCATGATTCAGGACACTGTTCATGGACGGAAAGTTTGGTCTGTCGCAACTCCTGTTTATCATGAAGGGAAACTGGAAAAAGTCGTCGTTCTTTCGCGCGATATTACGAAAACGAATCAACTGCAAGAGGAATTGAAGCGAGTTACTAAGAAATCGAATACATACAAACAGGAATTGGACCAGCTGATGAACCGATACAGTGCTGATAAACCTTTAATTTATCGCTCTCGTATTATGGAGGACTTAGTCGAGGAAGTGAAGCGGATCGCTCAGGTCGACTCCACCGTTCTGCTCGAGGGAGAATCAGGGGTGGGGAAAGAAGTGTTTGCCCGTACCCTTCACGCAGCGAGTCGCCGCAAGGATTATCCCCTCATTCGGGTTAATTGTGGGGCGATTCCTGAGAATCTGATCGAGAGCGAATTGTTTGGTTATGAGAAGGGAGCCTTTACCGGCGCGGATCAGAAAGGAAAGCCAGGTCTTTTCGAAATGGCCCATCGGGGGACGATTTTCCTTGATGAAATCAGCGAGTTATCATTAAACATGCAGGTCAAGTTGCTTCGGGTTCTGCAGGAGAAGGAAGTGACACGGATAGGCGGTGTACAGACCATTCCTGTGGATGTCAGGGTGATTGCGGCAACCAACAAAAATATAAAGGATATGATGGAGCAGGGGGAATTTCGAGAAGATCTTTACTATCGGCTGAATGTTATTCCGATTCATATTCCTCCCTTAAGGGAACGTACGGAAGATATTTTTTCCCTGGTTCTTTATTTCTCTCAACAGTTTAACCGAACGTACCAGATGGAAAAAGGATTTTCTCCGGGGGCGCTTGAAGTGTTGGAAAACTATGATTGGCCGGGGAATGTTAGGGAGTTGCAGAATATTGTTGAACGGTTGATTGTAACGAGCCGCGAGGAATTCATCCAGCGTGAAGATGTACTGAGGGTGCTGTACGGTGAAGCAGGGGGGAAGCGCAAGAAAACGATGGTGTTTGAGCTGATGCCGCTTAAGGAGGCCGTAGCCGAACTGGAAAGTCAATTGATTCAGCTTGGGCTCAAGAAATATGGAACAGCGGCTAAAGTATCGGAAGTGCTGGGAGTAAGTCCGGCCACCATTAGCAGACGAATGAATAAGTTGTTTAAATAAAGGGAGGTAGCCATTTGTTTACATTGCCGGAAACGCGGTTTGATTTTGGTGGAGATGAATACATTTACGCGGAAATTTCCCGTGATATGAGCGCAGAAAGCAATTTTAAAGCATTGGCTATCGTCAATGAATTAAGGAAGCGCAATATCCCGGGTATTATCGAAATCGTTCCTTCCAACGCTTCGTATTTGGTCCGTTATAATCCGGAGATTATACCAGCTAGGGATTTGCTTGATTATTTGAAGGACATCGATATTACGAAAAGCAATCCGGCAGAGTTGAATTTATCGGTTCGTATGGTAGAAATCCCTGTCTGGTATGATGATCCGATTACGCGGGAATATTCTAGGCGGTTTAAAAGCCGTCATCAAGAACCTGATATTTCTAATTTCGAGTTTGCTATGAAGGTAAACGGATTCAGAGAAAAAGAAGCGTTTATCGAGGCGCATACACGCATGCCCTATTTAATTACGATGGTTGGCTTTCTGCCTGGGACGGCTTGGGGGTTTCCACTGGGTTTGCATCCGCAAGAAATTATTCAGGTTCCGAAATATCTAAGTCCTCGAACGGACACTCCCAGACAAGCTGTAGGAGTTGGCGGAGCTTTTACTGTAGTTTATCCTGTCAATGGCCCGGGGAGCTATCAGTTAATCGGCATATCAGCAGTTCCTGTCTACGATAACGAAAAACGTCTGGTAGATTTGGAGGATACTTATTTTTTGGCGCGACCGGGAGATATTTGGAAGTATCGCTCCGTTGATGAGCGGGAATATAGCCGGATCGTAGAGGAAGTGAAGCAGGGAACGTATCGCTATCGAATGAAATACATCGAGTTTTCGCCGCAGGAATATGTGACAAAGGGGAAGGTATATATTCTGGAATTGATGGAGGGATTCTGAATGCTACGCATATTGGAACCCGGTTTATGGACCACTGTACAGGACATAGGACGCCAAGGTTATTATCATTTTGGGCTTCCTCCTTCAGGAGCCGCAGACAAGTACTCTTTTATGGTGGGTAACTTGCTGCTTGGTAATCCGTTGGAATTTGCCGGGCTGGAGATGACCTTGCTTGGCCCAAAGGTTGAGTTTTTGAAAAAAACGGTCATTGCTATAACGGGAGCTCCGATGGAGGCGTATCTTAACCAGCAGCCGATTCCCCTATGGGAACCCGTTCAAGTAAACGAGGGAGATATTCTTTCTTTCAAGTTTTGTAAACAAGGGGTAAAAAGCTATCTTTGTGTTTCTGGAGGGATTCAAGTTCCAGAGGTTCTTGGAAGTCGTTCTACTTATACCCTGAGCAGGCTTGGAGGTTTTCAAGGGAGAAAATTGGATGTTGGAGATGAATTGGAGATCGGCGAACCGCTCCCAGGAGCCTTTAAACAGGTCGGAAAACGGCCCCCTTCTGAATTTATTCCTGAATACAAGAATTTTCAAGACCTTCGTGTGGTTATGGGGTTGTCCGGACACCGGGTGAGCGATGAGGGAATCAAAGCCTTTTTGAACTCGGAATGGACAGTATCGACGGAATCGAATCAGGTGGCATATCGCTATACCGGAGCGAAAATCGCTTTCAAGGAGCATGAGCCCCCGTTCGGAGCCGGTGATGGTTTCTCAAATGTCGTCGATTTTGCCTATCCGATCGGGGCGCTTATGGTTCCAAACGAAGAGGAGTTGATTATTTTACTCAACGATGCCACGTCGGGTGGGGGATTTGTCACAATCGGCACCGTAATCAGCACGGATTTGGACATTGTTGCTCAATCCAGGCCAATGTCGAAGTGCCGTTTTTTGGCTATTACCGTAGATCAGGCCATGCAGGTGCGGCTCGAGAGAAAGAAAAAGCTGACGAGATTGGCCGAGCTTTTGAAGGAACACGGATAGATCACAGAAGCAGGCCATGCAGTGAACAATATTACGACATGGCCTCGGTTTCAGCAGCATATGATCAAACACAAGTTATCGTTCATTTGGTTTGGTAAGAATGGAGATCTGTGAATGATCTCCTATGATAGAATGTACATGTTCTGTTTCATTGGGGATTCCCTGTACGATGGTTTTTTGTCCAAAAATGCTGCGGCAAATTAGCGACTGTACATTCGCAATTTTCGTGTTTTGAAGACAGATGCTATTTTCTACCATGCAATCTGTGAGCATGGAGTCATCTTGAATGGAAACATACGGTCCAATAACGGCATTTTTAATTGTACAATTATTTCCAATAAGAACAGGTCCTTGCAAAATACAATTTTCCAGGGTGGTATTTTTTCCTACTTGTACTTTGTGCCCGAGTTGTTCTGTTAACGTCCATTGATTGGCATCCAGCCATCTTTCAATTGTGCCGACATCTGTATATGGTTTTTCAGTAATCGAATAAGAAATAGAGTACCCTTGCTCGATCATCCACTGAATTGCATCAGTAATTTCATACTCTCCTCTTTTTGAAGGCGTAATATGTTGAATTGCTTCGAAAATAGAAGAATCAAGCATATAAGTACCGATAATCGCAAGATTGCTTTTTGGCTTCTCAGGTTTTTCTTCTACCTTTATAATACGTTCATTCTTAATCTCAGCAATTCCGTAATCGCTCGCATTTTCTACTTGGGAGAGAAGAATAGAGCCTTTATGTCCTTGATACGCTTGTATTAATGTGTGCAGAGGTTCCATAATTAAATTATCTCCTAACATCAGTACGAAAGAATCATCACCAACAAACGATTGCACCTGAATAAGCGCATGCGCAATGCCCAACGGTTTCGCTTGGTACATGTACTTTATCGTTACCTCTCCTTTGTATGCGGAAACATAATCAATAATCATTTTTTGCCGAGGATGGATCACGATTCCGATTTCCCGGATTCCTACCTCTTTCATTTTATTTATACAATGATAAAGAATAGGCTGATTTAAAATGGGCAAAAGAGTTTTTGGAACCGTAGAAGAAAATGGCTGCATGCGCGTCCCCTTGCCTGCACATAAAATAACGCCTTTCATATATTTCTCCTTTTAATTAAGCATGGGGTGTGCCTACCCCTACATAATGGTAGCCGAATGTTAACATTTCCGAGGAATTAAGCGCATTTCTTCCATCGAACACAAACGGTTGAGACATGATATGTTTAGCGTTTTGCCAATCTATATTCACGATTTCTTTCCATTCCGTTACGAGCAAAGCAGCGTCCGCTTTTTGTAGCGCCTCCAGTGGAGTAAACGTGTAGTGAATCGCGGGATACAATTTTTTGACGTGTTCGACACCTTTTGGATCATAAGCCGTAATGAAAGCTTTTTCCTTTATAAGATAATCAATGATTTTCAAAGAAGGCGCTTCACGAATGTCGTCGGTTTCTGGTTTGAACGTAAGACCCAGGACAGCGATCCGTTTTCCGGAGAGTGGGCCTATTGCTTTTTGTACTTTCTCCATAAACCAATCTGTTTGTGTTTGATTAACGGAAGCTACAGCTTGTAAAATATGCAGAGGATTTCCGTTTTCGGAGGCTAAGGTAAGCAAAGCCTTTATATCCTTCGGGAAGCAAGAGCCACCATATCCGATTCCTGCCTGGAGAAATTGGGACCCAATCCGACTGTCCATTCCCATGCCTTTTGCTACTTGGATAATATTTGCGCCTATTTTTTCGCATATCCGCGCTAATTCATTGATAAATGAAATCTTAGTTGCCAGAAATGCATTGGAGGCGTACTTAATCATTTCCGCATCTTTGTTGCTAACAAAGAGTATGTTCGTCTTTATATCTTTATACAATTCTTGCATGATTTTCTGCGCTTTCTTTGTGTCACAACCGATAACAATTCTTTCCGGATGCAGCGCATCATATAACGCTTTTCCCTCCCGCAGAAATTCAGGGTTGGAAACTAGATCGAAAGAGAGAGCCAGACGCCTTTTTTCCAGCTCATTTTTAATGATTTTTTTTATTTTGTCACATGTACCTATCGGTACGGTACTTTTGATTACAACTACTTTGTAACTTTCCATTGTTTTTCCAATTTGCTGTGCTACTTCTTCCACATGCGATAAATCTGCTGAGCCATCTGACGAAGAGGGGGTACCCACAGCAATGAATAAAACATCGCATTGTGTGATTGCTTCTTTCATATCGGTTGTAAAAGAAAGGGTTCCGTCTTTTACAAGTTTTTGTAGCGTCTCTTCCATGCCTGCTTCATAAAAAGGCAGAACCGCTTGCTTTAACTTCTTTATTTTTCCCATATCATTATCGATAGCAACAACCGTATGATCATACATAGCAAAAGCAATGCTCGTTGAAGTCCCTACATATCCACATCCAATGACCGCCACTTTCATAAGGCTCACCCCGCTCCTTATCTCTTTATGATTTATACAGTTTACGAAGCAAGCAGGACGAGTGAAACGGTGAAACACCTATATTTCAGCGCCTAGTTTTCGCATTCACAAGATAAATTTTTGAAATTTAAGACGTCAGCCTATACTATAATCCTTGTCTTAGCATATCTTGTCATAGACATTTTAAGCCAAAGAAGGAGGAAAGAAATGACGGATTATCTCATTCAGCCATGGGGAACCGTAGAGGAAGACTTGGCCACCGTACCTCCAGAAATCGAAGATATGGCAAAACAAGTGGCTACACATTATGAAATGGAAGTAACAGGCATGACACTTATTACATCTAAGCCAGATAAAGGAGGAGCCATCTGGCGAATTGAAACGGATAAAGGGCCGCGCAGCTTAAAAGTGTTACATCGTTCTCCGCAGCGCAGCCTTTTCAGCATTGGCGCACAGGAATATCTAGTAGGGCAGGGGGCACGAGTGCCAAAGCTAATTCAGACGAAGGAAGGCCAGAACTATGTGGAACGCGGCGGAAAGCTCTGGATTGTCACCGAATGGATCGAACCATTAACACAAGCCAGCAAAATTGATTTGGAAGGGGCGAAAGTACTTTGTTACGGGCTTGGTGAATTTCATCGTCATTCGCGAGGTTATGTGCCGCCAAAAGGTGCGCAGCGTGCAACTCGTCTTTATCGCTATCCAAAATTGTATCAAAAAATTATTACGAAAATCGGGTGGTTTAGAGTATTGGCTACTACTTATTCCGATATGTCCGCCAGCAAGCATATCCTTTCTATGGTCGATGTGTATGAGCAACAGGCGCGCGAAGCGTTTGAAAAATTAAATCGTTCTCCTTATGCCGATCTAGTAGCCAGAGGTGAAGAGTATTGGGGCATTGCCCATCAAGATTACGGTTGGTCCAACGGACAGCAAGGGCCGGGTGGCATCTGGATTATCGATTTGGATGGAGTCGCATATGATTTACCCATCCGCGATTTACGCAAGTTAATCACAAGTACCATGGATGATATGGGGAACTGGGATGTGACATGGATGCGGGGCATGATTGAAGCATACCATGAAGCAAATCCTATTGAACCTGAGTTGTATCAAGTGCTGATTATTGATATGTCACTACCGAATGAATTTTATAAGCATGTTAAAGAAATGGTATACAGTCCAACAACGTTTCTAAATGATGAATTAAGTAGCCTTCTGCAGCGGCTGGAAGCATCGGATGCAACGAAATGGCCTGCCCTGCAAGAACTAAGCAACAATTGGACATTTACTTCTTCCTTATGAAGTGAACCGGCAGGCACGCCTTATGGATTGAGAGCAACGATGAATCACAGCCTACATGCCGCGAGCATCAAAAGAAGGGGATATAAAGGCGATGAAGATATGAGATGTTCTATATAGGAGGCATCTACTGTGACAACAATAACAGCGGCTCGTTATATAAGGCCGATGCGTACCGGATTTTGTCGGCCGCAGTTATTTGAATGCGATGACGGGAATCAGTATGTAATTAAGTTCATGTCCAATCCCCAAGGAATCCGGATTTTGCCGAATGAGCTGATCGCGTATCGCTTGGGAAAGCTTTTACATCTTCCTGTTGTTGAGGGAAAAATCATTTATATTCCGGAACAACTCATCGTCACAACGCCTGACCTTTCTCCTTTTCACCTGACGCCCGGACCGCACTTCGGCAGCGTCTTTTACCCAAACGCAATACACGCTACGAATGACTCTATCTCTAAGTGTGCAAATCTTTGTCAAGTGCCATTAATCATTGTATTTGATTATTGGATTAATAACAATGACCGGGCCGGGAGCAGCGCCAATTTCATTGTTACTCGGGAAGATGTATGGACCCTGCGTCTGATTGATCACGGAAGTTGCTTCTACGGTGCTGGATGGACCAGTGACATACTAAGGCAAAACAACTGTCATATTGAAGCATATTGGGGCGAAGTGTATGAAAGATTCGTGCCCTTCATTGATGGTCCCCGCCCGTTTGATGAGGCGCTTGCCTTGCTTGAATCATTAAGCAGAACACAAATCGAAGAAGCAGTCATCGATATACCTGAGGAGTGGGAAGTTTCCCAGGATGAATTGCATGTGTTAATTGAACACTTAATCCAGCGGCAATCGCACGTGCGCGAGGCCATCGAGCAATTAAAGCCGTATTTCCTTATATGGAGTTCAGCAGTCGACTTCTTTGAACACAATGAAATCCGGCCGGAAAGGAGGAAAAAATGAAGATTTTATTAGCCTCATTTTTTGCCCTTCCTAGTATAGGAGGATTATGGACATACGTTCAGCAACTAAAGCAATATTTGGAACGAATGGGGCATGATGTCGATGTATTCGCTCATCATCCAGAAAAGCGAAGCTACTATATGTTCCACCAGACGAATGACTTTGACATTAAAAAAGCTAAAACACAGGTTTCTCCTGTTTTTTCACCGGCTTATTACCAGGTTGATTCACTATCTGATCCAAAGATTGCAGATATGGAACTACAGCGGTGCATTTACGAAGCAGCCGCGCTTCATCTTGGGGTAACAGAGTATGACATCATCCATACACAAGACATTATTTCTACTATGGCAATTGCACGGGTGAAGCGAAAGGAAACCCCTTTGATTGCAACCATTCACGGATGCTATACGGTGGAGATACTAGAGAATGGAGTTATCTCATCGAAAGATTCCCCTCATTGGACATATAGCTCACTGCTTGAATATTACGGAGTTACAGCAAGCGACGTGACGATTGTTCCTTCGCAATGGATGAAAAATCTCCTTGTTCAACAGTTCAACGTACCTTCCCATTATATGAAAGTGATTCCAAATGGAATGGACATTGAGCGGTTCCTAAAAGAGATGGAAAGCGCTGACGAATTTGTGTCGCCTTTGGATAAAAAAATAATCGCTTGTGTTGCCCGGCTTCATAAACTAAAAGGTCACCATCACCTACTTGAGGCACTTGCTAGACTAAAAAACGAAAGAACGGATTGGGTATGTTGGATTATCGGAGCTGGCAGTTTACAGAAAGACTTAGAGCGCCAGAGTCAAGATTTGCAGTTGGAAGAGCATGTCATGTTTTTAGGTGCCCGTAATGATGTCGCCGCCTTGCTGAAAAAGGTGGATATCTGCACCCTTCCCTCTCTACAAGAGAATTGCCCTTATTCTGTCATGGAGGCACAAGTGGCAGGAAAGCCCATTGTAGCATCCGCAGTTGGTGGTATCACGGAAATGGTGCAGCACGAAATAACGGGCCTTCTTTCACCTCCCGGCCAAGAAGAGCCTTTATACCTTAACTTAAAAAGAGTGATGGAAGAAGAAACGTTGCGCCATCAAATTGCAGATAACGCGAAAGAATGGGGACAGAAACAATGGTCTCTGGAGATGATGATGAAGCGTACGCTTGCCGTTTATGAAAAGGCATTGCAGAAAAAGCATAAAGGAGGAAAACGTTTTGAGCTACAGCCGAAAAAATGAGGCATCGGACAGACGCGTGAAACAGTTCGTGGTTTCTGTGAATACGCCAAAGAAAGTATCCTGGTCATTTCCTGTGCTGAAAAAGGCCAATACGAACATAAAACAATTGAGGGTCAAACAGGGTACGGTATGGAAGCGGCCGCGTCCAAAAGATGTAGGGAAAATCGAAATCACTGAAAGTGATGAAACAGTACAAATATTGGAGACACAAGAAGTTACCGAATCTGGTGATACCATACTGCTTTCTCCTGAAATATACGAATTGCCTAAACCGGCCAGAATTTTGATGATTTGTACGGAAAAACTTCCGGTTCCGCCTGTGCGCGGCGGAGCCATTCAAACGTACATTGATGGGGTTGCTCCCATACTCGGTGAACATCATCATGTTACCATCCTTGGTATTGCTGATCCGGAGCTTCCCACACAGCAGAAAATTGGGAATGTAAACTATGTACGGGTTCCTGGTAAAGTATTTGATATTTATATGGAAGAAGTCGTTTCTTACCTGAGTCAGCATACTTTTGATTTGATTCATATTTTCAATCGCCCTCGCTTGGTCGCTCCTGTGCGCAAAGTGGCTCCGCACGCACGTATTGTGCTAAGCATGCACAATGACATGTTTCTTCCGGAGAAAATTAGTTCTTCCGAAGCAGAGACAGCGATTGAGGAAGTAGATCGTATTATCACTGTCAGCGACTATGTGGGCCGAACGATTGCCGGATTGTACCCGCAGGCAGCTGATAAATTACGAACGATCTACTCCGGCGTGGATCTTAAGCGATACATTCCGGATAGTCCTGGTACGGCAAAAAAAGAGCGGGAAGGTCTAAGAACCCTATATGAACTCAGCTCCAAAAAAGTCATTCTCTTTGTGGGTCGCCTGTCACCAAAGAAAGGTGCGGACATCCTTGTGCGAGCCATGACCGATGTAGCCGACAGGTACAAAGATGTGGCCCTCGTTTTGGTAGGAAGCAAGTGGTATAGCGACGATGAAATTAGCGACTATGTAGCGTACGTTCGTGCGCTTGCCGCACGCTCTCCCATTCCGATTGTTACAACAGGATTTGTGCCAGCGGATCAAGTTCATAAATGGTTCTGGGCCGGTGATATATTCGTCTGTCCTTCCCAGTGGGAAGAGCCGCTGGCTCGTGTCCATTACGAAGCGATGGCCGCCGGATTGCCGATTATCACGACAGCGCGTGGCGGAAACGCAGAAGTCGTTGTTCACAATGAGACCGGGCTTATTATCAGCGAGCCGGAAAACCCAAAAGCATTTGCCGAAGCAATTACTACTTTGTTTTCCAATCCGAAACTTATGGAACAAATGGGAAGCAAAAATCGCCGCTTGGCTCTTGAACGCTATAGTTGGAACCGTGTGGCACATGAAATTCTTGATGTTTGGGAAGCAAAAGTTGTCATTAGAAAGAAGGCAAACTAATGGGAAAGGTACTGGTTACCGGATGCGGCGGCTTTATCGGCTCAAGTCTTTGCTATGCGCTGTTACAGGACGGATATTATGTAACAGGTATCGACATATTTACATCTAATTACGAACGCTGGATAAAAGAACGCAATCTGGAGTCGTTAAAACAGTTTAGCCGCTTTCGCTTTATGGAAGTTGATCTTGCCGCCTTTCCGCTTGCATCGCTTCTTGACAAGGTGGACTACGTTTTCCATTTGGCGGCGATTCCGGGCGTGCGCACGAGTTGGGGGGAACACTTTGCAAAATATGCGAAGAACAATGTTTTAGCTACGCAGCTGTTGCTAGAAGCAGTAAAACATTCTTCGATTAAAAAAATGATATACGCCTCTTCGTCTTCCGTATACGGGGGGATGATGGGGTCTACGGATGAACAGCGAACTCCGCATCCAATTTCCCCTTACGGCGTGACAAAACTAGCGGCTGAACACTTGTGCCAATTGTATGCGCGCAATTTTCACGTCCCCGTCATTTCGCTTCGGTACTTTACCGTATTTGGCCCAAGACAACGTCCGGACATGGCTTTTCACAAAATGATTTATTCCATTTTGCAAGATGCGCCTGTTACGATTTTTGGCGACGGAGAGCAGTCACGAGATTTTACCTTTATTAAGGATGCGGTGACGGCCAACATTTTAGCCATGCAATCGCCCTATATAGGTGAGGTATTTAATGTTGGAGGTATTTCGCGGTTGCGGATCAACGAAATCATTGATATTATTGAAAAGCAAACGGGACAGAAGGCCAAACGACAATATTTGCCGGAGCAGCCGGGCGATCCGAAACATACATGGGCAGATATTACCAAAGCAAAAAATATGCTACAGTATGATCCGCAGTTTGATGTGGAAAAAGGAATGTACTTGCAAATTCAGGACGTTAAAACGTTGTATAACCTTTAAAGAAATAAGTTTAGGTTGCATTGTTTCTGTTTCCTCCTGCGCCAAAGCAGGAGGTTTTTTAACGTATAGGAAAAAGGCGAAGACGAGCGGCAATGCCCGCGAGTTTTTCTCATTTAACTCTATTCTTTGGTTTTGAGTCGAAAAAATGAAAAATAAAAAATGAAAAAGCAAAACTAAATGGAAGAAATGAAGTCTAATAAAAAATGATAGGAGTATTTAATAGACTCTATTCTCTTACATAGGTTACATATATTTTCAGCAAAAAATGAAAAGGAGGATGTGAGTGCAAACCTTTCGTACTGTTTTATACGTTAAGAGAAAGGGATTGTACAATAAATATATGGTAAGAAAAGTCGTATTTGTTGCGGTTGCTACGAGTATGGTATATACAGGAGGAATGCTCCCGGTTTCTAGTAAACATATTACATATGCGCAGAGCAATAAAGGGTCTTTGTACTCTGTCACTTCTGTACCTTTATCTCAATTACTGGAAGAGAAACAGCCGATTATCGGAGAATCAATAGCTACAGAAGAACAAATGCTTGCATTCGCTCGTGCTGTAAACCCCAGCTTTCCTGCGGAATTGCCTAAGCTGTATCTCGAAATTGGTAAAAAATACGGTATACGGGGCGATATCGCCTTTTGTCAGATGATAAAAGAGACGGGATATCATCGATTTGGAGGAATTGTTGAGGCCAACCAGTATAATTATGCCGGAATCGGTGCCACTGGGAATAGTAAAACGAATAAGGGAAACTCATTCCAAAGCCCGGAACAAGGAGTGCTGGCACATATTCAGCATTTGTATGCATATGCTACAAAACAAAACCTTCCCCAAGGTGAAAAGTTGGTAGATCCGCGTTTTAAGTATGTAGCCAGAGGGATAGCGCCAAGCTGGCAAGATTTAAATGGTCGCTGGGCTGTTCCGGGAAAGGGGTATGGAGAAGATATTCTAAGAATTTATTATCAAATGCTCCAAACACCGACTTCGTCTGAAATACAATAAATCATTAAACTCTAGTAACACCCAATATATCAAAGATCGTTTTTTTCTCATATCGGTGGGGGGTTCGCCTGTTTTTTTGTAGGAGGTTAAACAGGCGAAAGAGGATCTTTGATAGCTATTGGGTGTTTTTTTGTAATGATCAGATTTTTATCCGGTATTATATGGTGAATGGTCTGACTGTTTTTCTTGCTTTGGTGTAGAAGTTGCTGCTGATTGTGATTTACTTTAAGGATTGACAATACTAGTCAATTTTTATTATCATTATTAATAATAATAAAAAAGAGGTGAACAATAATGAAACAGTCAAAGGCAGACTTACTCCTTCATCCAATCCGACTGCGTATCGTTCAAGCTCTCATCGGTGGTCGACATCTAACGGCTCAGCAATTAATAGAGTTGTTACCAGATGTCCCGCAGGCTAGCTTGTATCGACACCTTAATAAGCTTTTTGAAGGAGATATTATTTATGTAATCGATCAACGTCAAGTGCGTGGAACAACAGAGAAAGTTTATGCACTGATGGAACAAGGAGCAAATTTGACAAAGGATGACTTAGCAGACTGTAGCCGTGATGAGCATATGTTATATTTTTTAACTTTTTTAGCTTCTCTTCAATCTGATTTTCAAAGGTATCTTCAGCAGGAACAGTTTGATTTGGAAGCAGATGGGGTTAGCTATCGAAAGGCTACATTGTACGTAAATGATGAGGAGTTTTCTCAATTGATAAAAGCGCTTCGTTCCGTTGTTGAACCATTTTTTAAAAACCATCCTGCCCCGGGTCGACGTCCCCGGACACTTTCAACGATCATCATTCCTCAGCCGGAACAAACGTCTTCAAATGATAATAGAGAAGGGGATTAATTTATGCCTAAAAATGAAAATGCTTTATCTGATCAATCACTTCAAAACATTGCTCGCAAGTTTCTCTTTGTTATCCCTTTTTATCTAGCTGTTCCTCTATCAATCGGGATTTTTTTTCACTATGTGTTTGGCTACATTCATTGGAAAGCATTTGGTTTGGGTGCTCTTGGCTGGGTGGTTGCGCTTATGTTGCGCGGACCAGTCACTGTACTTATGAAAGGATTGCCTAAAGAGAGAGCCATGCTTTACATTGGTTTATCTTCTGGACCTTTAGAGGAAGGGGTTCGTTTGATCCTTTTGTTGCTGACTGGATCTTCTTTTTCTTGGGCTCTCTCAGTTGGGCAAGGATGGGCTGCGATTGAAGTATTGTTTACCATTATCAATGGATTGGCTTTGATCTATGTTCTTCAGCAAAATGACGAAAAGGCGATTCAGGCAAAAGAGTTTTTAGAATCACAAGGAACGCTTTATTTAAATCCATGGTGGGGTGTGGTTGAACGGATCTTTGCTACTGCCTTTCATATTGGAGCGACCCTGCTTATAGCGAAAATCCCCTTGCTAACCTTGATTCTTCTTATTGTGCATAGCTTGTTTAATCTTACCATTGTCTGGATAGCCCGTAAAAACATGATTTTCGCACAATTATTAGCAGCAATTGTAGGTACGGGATTACTAGTATCTGGATTCATTGTGTTCAGATGATAGTGAACGACTCACCGCTTAGCTAACGCTTGAAGCGGGAGTCGTCTTGGCTTATTACGTTAAATCTAATGCTTAACTGAATCAAATAAGTCAGATTTGAATATCCTGCTGAGGACTGCTTTATTTGCATTGGTTCAGCGGGTAGCCCCTCGATTTGGGAACAGATATCATGTTCGATCGATTGCCAGTTGATTTTTGTTTTATTTGATATGCTTTAAAAACTTTCCTTTGGCTCCCCATATAAACATGCCAATAACAGAGAGGGCTACTACGAGAATGGGCGCATACGTAATCAGAAATTGTTGCATCGTATCTTCCTCCTTATCGTTGACCTTGGACGTATTTTTTATCGAACAGAAACAGTCGCAACAACAAATATAAAGAAGGCAGAAGCAAGCACAATCCGGCGATAAAGGCGACGATGAGCGCGATAGCCATCGTTTGATTCGTAAATCCATCATAAATGGTTAAGTAAGGATACAATAGGTACGGGTAATGGGAGAATCCGTAGCCGAAGAAAGCAAACCCGTATTGTAATGTCACAAGACCAAACGCGGTGCCGTACCGCTTTTTCTTATAGAAAAGATACACTGCGGCCGCGAAACACAGAACGGATAACACAAATACCCAGGCGATGTCGAGCATCCGCGCAAAGTGCATGGAATTGTGCTGCTTGAGTGTAAATAGTACGACAAACGCGGCTAAAATTGATGGCAAACTCCAGAGCAATGTATAGATGCGGAGCAGTGCTGTTGCTTTTTCGTCCCCGGCAGCATGAGCATAATAGGTCAAAAAACTGGCCGAGATAAACAGTACGCTAACAATGGCTAACAATACCACACTCCACGAATAAGGACTGGCAAACAGTTTGCTGTATAGCAAGCGTACGCTTTGGTCTGTTACTTCGATGAAACCTCCTTCGGATATCGTCAGTACGGTTGTAAATGAGGCGGGAATGAGAATACCGGTTACACCATACAGAAAGGTATAGAGTTTATTGTCTTTGGCCCCGTATGTGCCGAACGCATAATAGGAGCCGCGAATGGCAAGCAACATAATTGAAATGCTGGCCGGAACCAGCAGTGCCGTGCCATAATAGTAGGCGGTTTTCGGGAAAAAGCCCACGATTCCAACAAAGAAAAACACAAGGAATACATTTGTTACTTCCCATACTGGCGATAGGTAGCGTTGAATGACTTTGTGAATAATATGCTTTTTGCCAGACCAGTCGCTGTATGTGCTGAAAAACCCGGCACCAAAGTCGATCGAGCCGATGATGACATAGCCGAACAAGAACAGCCAAAGAACCGAAATTCCAACCAATTCGAGCGTCATACGTTCACCTCCTGTGAGGCGTTCATTGTTTTGAGTTCATGTTCTACCGGATTGTTTTTAAATATTTTCCGTAAAATGAATGTACTTGCAATGGCGAGTAGAACATAAAGGATAATAAAGAAGATGAGCAGCACATCCACATAATCGGCGGTTGTTGCGCCAGCTACTGTTTTCATGTACCCGCGCAAAATCCACGGCTGTCGTCCTACTTCAGCAAAAATCCAGCCGAGTTCAATGGCCAGGAGCGCAAGCGGGCCCGACAATAGCACAAGAAACATGAGCGCTTTATGATACAGATTGATGTTGCTACGTTTCTGTTTTTGTTTCCACAGTACAAGATAGGTGAAAGCAACGATTGTCAGCAAAATCCCGATGACGACCATTAGGTCAAACAAATAATGTATATAGAGCGGGGGGCGTTCATCCACTGAAAATTCATTCAGGCCGGTTACTTCAGCGGAAGGGCGGTTATGCGCCAAAATGCTTAACCCGTACGGAATCTCGATCCCGTTTTTGATTTCGTTGTTCTCATCCAATGTACCGAATAAGATCAGCGGAGCTTCTGGTTTTGTCTCAAAATGCCATTCGGCAGCCGCTAGTTTTTCTGGCTGATATTCGGCCAGAAATTTTCCAGAGAAGTCACCGACTACGATTGTAGCTAAGGAAAACACAAAACCAGCAACGAGCGTCAAATGCAATGCCTTCTTATGGTACACATGCGTTTTTTTGTTGCGTAACAGATGATAGGCCGCAATGGACGCCAGCACGAAGGCCGATGTCATATAGGCCGAAGCCAGTACGTGAGCCACTTTCGTAGGCATTGCTGGATTAAACATGGCCACGAGCGGTTGAATATTCGTAATGACCCCGTTTTTGAGTTCAAAACCTTGCGGCGTGTTCATAAATGCATTCACAACAGTGATGAAAAAGGCAGACAGCGAGGAGCCGATCGCGACCGGGATCAGCAAAAGAAAATGCTTCATTGGTTTTTTAAAGCGATCCCATGTATATAAGTAAATGCCAAGAAAAATCGCTTCAAAGAAGAAGGCGAATGTTTCCATGAACAAAGGTAAACTGATCACCTGACCTGCCAGTTCCATAAATTTCGGCCACAGCAGGCTCAATTGCAAACCAATGGCCGTTCCGGTTACGACGCCGACAGCTACGGTAATGACGAAACCCCTTGTCCAGCGGCGCGCCAGCAGGATAAAATGCGGATCGTTTTGTTTAATGCCGATCCATTGGGCCAGCGCAATCATTAATGGAATGCCGACACCAATGGTGGCAAACAGAATATGAAACGCCAACGTCACCTCGGTCAAAATTCGGCTGTATAATGTTGCATCGTATGCAAACATGACAATCCCCCTTATTAGCGAAACAGTCGACCAAGCATCGACAGGAGCATAACCATTGCCACAGTTATGGAAACCATTAGTAGATATCTTTCCTGTTTTCTAATCATAAGGTATCCTCCTTGTATGCCCCGGGGTGTTTACCTGTATTGTACAGAAAAAACGGGAAAAAATTGCGGGGAAGGTATGGCAACTTTTCAAAAGTTATGTTGACATTGTGTGAATGATGCTTTCTCCTTTTCAAAGCTCCTATTTGCAATGTAAGCATTATTCTAATATATTATTTAAATAGGGGATTGTAGTAATTAGCTTACATATTTAAGAAGGGCTGTTTGGCACATAATGGAATCCTCCATAATACGGTTTGCGTATAGTTATACTTTCTGGCTGTTTGCAACAGGAGTATAATAAACTTGGGCTAGTTGGATTTTATGTAACCGGTCTCCTTGTGAGCCTTTTCCGTTTCGCCATATGCGGGAGCGATTGTTACGTATGAGCAGGCATGTATCGGCATGTATCTTAGAGATTGTGAAACTAATCACTAAGGATACACTCCTTATGCAGCAGAATCGAATGGTGAAAAGGTTCACGCAAAATGTTTTTGACGAAAGGAAGAGAATAAATGGACACAGAAATTAAACAGCAAAATTTGAAGCAAGATTCAGCTCTATGGATAAACGAGCTGTCCAACCCGGAAGTTCAAGAAGCATTGGCTATGCTTATTCAGAAGCTCCCTCAAGTGAAAGAAGCAATCGTAAAAGTGGAACAAGGCGTAGAAGTGGTTTCAGCTTTTGCCAGTGATACCGATTCTATTAATTATTTGGCTGAACGCGTGGATAGGTTCTCAAAACTTGCTCTTAACAAGGAAAATATGGAAGCCCTTGCGGTTATGATTGAAAGTCTCCCGAGAATTGCAAAATGCGTAACGTTGCTTGACCGATTATTTTCGACCATTGAACCTCTCATCACAGATAAGGAATCCTTGGCATACCTGGCAGATACGGTTAAACTGGTCACCACGCCAGTGACGGAACGTGTTCAAGAGGGCGTATCGATCGTGAAGGAAGCAAAGGAAAGGGCAGCACAGAATCAAACGAATATATCCATATTTGGCCTGTTGAAATTGTTAAAAGATCCTACAGTTCAGGATGGACTAAAATTCGTTCAGGCTTTGCTGGAGGTTTTATCAGAAAAGAAGGTTGTCAAATAATTTGATGTAATCCTTGTTCTGAACGTTGTCTGATAAGAATTTATACGATATTCTTCACATGAATTCAAACAGGCAATGGCGAACGGAAAAATGAAAAATGATTCAGCCTGTAAATCCTGTTCCTTGCAGAACCCTGTCTTCAATCTGACACCAACACATTCGTTGGTGTCTTTTTTCTCGATATTTATTTAGGTAATAGTAACATAGATAATCACTGGTTATATAAACGTGATGATAAGCCAATTTTCATTTTTCCTACCAATCAAAAGTAACTTGGTGGAAGAGTCGGAGGCGATATCTGAAGCGGTGGTTGAAAGACCGGAGTTGGCCGAACATGGAAGGAGACCGCTTTTTTTGCTCGTGAAATGTAGAAAACAATAATTTGATCGTGTAGAACGGGTCGGGGATCAGAATATAAGCTTTTCTTAAACAGAACCCTGTCAAGTGTTTGGTGAATTCATTCATGGATGGAGGATATAATTGACAAAATAGAAAATACACAATATTATTAAGTAAGTGCTTAATTAATTGAATCTTAGTTTCTGCAAAGGATGAATCGCAATGAAGATGAGAACCAACCGCCAACTAAAGGCTTTAGAAACGAAAAACAGGCTGATCGATGCCGCACTCAGAACGTTTTCACGCAAGGGCTTCAGTCAAAGTACGACTAAAGATATTGCTAAAGAAGCGGGGGTTACTGACGGTTTAATTTATCACTATTTTCAGTCGAAGGAAGATCTGCTTTGGGCGATCTTAGATAAGTACACGCTCCTTCATTCTTTGCAAGAAGTGTTGAATAAGATGGACAATCAGGCATCGCTTGAGCATAATCTGACGGTTTATTTCCACTCATTGTTTCGCAGCTTGCACGAGCAGCAAGATCTGATTGTTATGTGTTTTGGCGAGGCACAACATAATTCTGACGTTCGCAAACGGCTTGAGGGGGTTATTCGACAAGGTGTGGAACTGTTACATGCTTATCTTGCACCCCGTGTTCGAGTGGCAACGCATGATCTGCTGATCGCCATCCGTAATATACAGACCGCCATGGTTCTTTATTTTCTGATGACCGATCGGTTCGCCAATAATGAAACGGATCGTAATAAATATATTGAGACATCCGTTCGCCAGTTTTTAAAAGTTTTACAATAATTTTTTTACAATATTTATTTACTAAGTATTTAATTAATTAAATGGAGGTTGTCCAAATGAAAAGTACAGAGATGAGTAAGTCAACCCCACTGAACAGATTTGATGTTGATGTAGTCGTCGTCGGAGCTGGACCGGGTGGCTGCATGCTCAGTTATTTGCTTGCCCGGAGTGGGGTGAAAACCGCACTTTTGGAACGGCACAATAGTTTGGACCGTGAATTTCGAGGCTATTTTTTTCAACCTTTAGTGTTAAAGCTATTTGATCAGCTTGGATTGCTGGAAGACATTTTACGCATCCCACATGAGCGCGTTGATATGTTTAAGTTTGTGGATCACGGAAAAACGTTGTTTGAAGTTCGTTTTGACGAACTTGAGCCTCCTTACAATTACGGGTTAAATATTTCGCAGCCTCCGTTGTTGGAATATTTCATACAACAATCTTCTCGATTCTCGAATTTCACCTATTTTGGCGGAACGACAGCAAAGAATTTAATCAAACAAGGTGATTCCGTACATGGAATTTTGGCGATAAACCAAGAGGAGGAGATCGAACTGCACAGCCGGTTAGTGGTCGGCGCCGACGGACGCTATTCCACGATTCGGAAACTGGCGGACATAAGCCAAACGATGGACAAATTTGAGTTTGACTTTGTCTGGTTCGATATGCCCAAAGCCTTGGGAAAAGACTATCCGTTGCAAATAAAGATTGAGGACGAAGGTATGCTGATCTATATTCCGAAAGGAGAGGATCAGGTACAGGTCGGTTGGGTGATTAAGAAAAAAACATATCCCGAGCTTGTAAAAAAAGGAATCGATGATTTTATTCGCACATTGATTGTCATCGAGCCGGATTTGCAAGGCGTGTTGCCTTATCATCTTAAAAGTTTCAAGCAGTGTTCTGTCTTGGACATTCAGGTAGGGATGACAGATACATGGGTGCGGGATGGACTGCTATTGCTTGGAGATGCGGCTCACATCGCTTCGCCGTTTTCGGGACAAGGAAACAGTTTGGCGATTCAAGATGCGGTCATAGCTCACGACTCTATCATGAAAGCGATGACTACTCAAGGATCTGGTGTTTTGCAAGAATCCTTTTTAAAAAATTACGAGCTATACCGCAAACCGGCGGTGGCGGAAATTCAAAGAATTCAAGCGATGCAGGCCCGCTTGATTGCAATAAAAAATCCGACCTTTCTCGGATTGCGTCGTACGGTCGCACCCGTGGCGCGGCGTACTTCCCTCTTTAAGAAAATGAGGGATAAAATTGCCATGGGAGTTCAGAAGATAGAAGTGAATACATCGTTCTTTTTATCCCAGGAATCGTGAAAGAACATGGATAGGGAACGATTCGATTCCCCTCGTCGCTTTGATTGAAATGCTTGACATTTTGGAAGTGTCTGAATTATAGTGGGTAATAATATAACTACTTATATTTGGACGGTTTATTTTTGATACAGGAAATAAAAAAATAAGTGGGTGGCATTTGACAAGTGTAGCTATGTGATATACATAGAGTCGCCCGAAAAACGGTTCACTTCGTGTTGAGCCGTTTTTCTTCCGTTCATTTTAAGTAGTTAGTATAATAACTCCGAAAGAGAAAGGGAGATGACCCTTGACGAAGGAATTATTTTTGACCGACAGCTATCGAAGGGAATGTGAAGCCTCCGTTTTAGAAATCGCGGAGGACAAGGTAATTTTGGATCAAACCGTTTTTTATCCTACAGGGGGAGGGCAGGAGCATGACACTGGCATGCTCGTACAAGGCGAGCAGATGTTTGAGGTCTACCGGGTGAAACGGGAAGGGGGGCGAATTGTTCACTATGTGAGAAATGCGGAGAAATTGGAAAAGGGCCCTGTCTTTGCTCGAGTTGACTGGGAGCGCCGCTACGGACTGATGCGGCACCACACACTTTTGCACGTACTCAGCGCGGTCGTTTACAAAAAGTACGGCGCGTTGTGTACCGGTAATCAAATTTATCCTGACCGAGCCCGCATTGATTTTAACCAGCTTCACGATTTGACACCGGAGCAGCTTAACGACGTCATGGAAGAAACAAATCGCATAATTGATTCGGATTATCCGATTTCGTACCGCACGGTAAGCAGGGAGGAAGCAGAAAATATTCCCGGCATGATCAAGACGATGGTCAGCCTGCTTCCGCCCTCTGTTACCCATGTCCGTCTTGTCTCTATTGATTCTGTCGATGAACAAGCATGCGGAGGTACGCATGTGAAACGTACCAGAGAAATTGGTCAAATGGAGATTACCAATGTAAAAAGCAAAGGAAAAAACAACAAGCGCCTGGAAGTGAGAATTATTCATGCTCCACAGGAGGTACGGTCATGAACACGAACGTAATGATTGGGTGTGTGATATATGGAGGAAATCTTTAAGGAACTGCAAAAGTTTGGTTTTTCGCTGTATGAGTGCAAAGCTTACGTTAGTCTGCTCAAGGTTCATCCGGTAACAGGATATGAAATCAGCAAGCGTTCAGGCGTGCCTCGATCAATGATTTACGAGGTGTTGGGGAAACTGATGGACAAAGGCGCTGTCCATCTTGTCCCTTCCGAACCGGTAAAATACTCCCCGGTACCCGCTGATAAGTTAATCGACCGGTTGAGGAAACAATTCGATCGCTCATTTTCCTATTTAGAGAAAAAACTGACCATGCTGCAGCAGGAACGGGAAATGGACGTGATATGGCATATTCGCAGCGACGAACTGGTCTTGAATGAAATGACAGAGATGATCGGCAGGGCCGAAAAGGAGTTATGGCTTTCCGTCTGGGAACCGCAAGTTCCGATGATTCAAGAGGCGGTAGAACGACATCTTCGGGAAGGGGTTCATGTCTTCTCCGTTCTTTTCGGGGCGCCGGACATAAAAATCGGGGCAACCTTTCACCATGATTACATGACGCCTGAAGTCGTAAAAGAGCGGACGAACGGCCATTTGACGATTGTAGCCCGAGACGGCCAAGAAGTGTTAATCGCCAATTTTTCGGATGAATCCACCTCTTGGGCAGTTAAGACACACGATCCGGTGCTCGTATTAGTTGCGACAGAATATATTCGACACGACATTATGATCGAAGAAATTACCGCTGAGTTTGGTTCAGAAAGGTTGGATGCACTTTGGCGAAATAACCCCGATTTGGTTTATGTCGTGAGGGGAAAACGGTTCGACTAGCAGAGAACCGTTTTTTAACACATGCATGTTAGTGTTTATAACAATAACTTCTTATATAGAAAAGTTCTCAATGGAGGAATCATGAGCGAGAAAGAAGTTTACTTGGATTACCCGACAAGTAACGACGAAAGTTTTATTCAAGGTGTGAAGGATTGCTTGCCCACGGTATTAGGTTATTTGAGCATCGGATTTGCTGCTGGCGTGGTGGAGAAAACGGCCGGTATGTCCTTGGCTGAAATTGCTCTAATGTCTTTACTGTTGTATGCTGGTTCGGCTCAGTTCATCGCTGCCGGGATGATGGCAGCAGGTAACCCGGCTACAGCTATTATTTTCACCGTGTTTTTTGTCAATTTGCGCCATCTTCTAATGAGTGCGGCGATCGCCCCTTATTATCGTCATCTGCCTGTATGGAAAAACGTCTTGATCGGATCTCAATTAACGGACGAAACGTTTGGCGTTGCCGCTACTCGGCTGTCTGGAAAGGCAAGGGGAAGTGACCGATGGATGTTCGGTTTAAATTTTACCGGTTATCTCAACTGGTTGCTAGCCAATATGGCTGGAGGGATTTTTGGCCAATGGCTCACTTCGCCGGAGAAGTTCGGTCTGGATTTCGCTTTACCTGCCATGTTTGTCGGCTTATTCATGCTACAATTGATAGAACGTTCAAAGTTTGGCGTTGATCTGGTCGTTGCGATCAGTGCAGTCGTTATAGCGATCGCTGGAACTGTTTTCGTATCCGAAAACGCTGGAGTATTGATCGCTATCATTATCGCTGCAAATATAGGGGTGTGGATCGAGAAATGGAAGTGAGATGGAGTTTTCTATGGATGCTTCTGGGAGCCTCACTTGTTACTTTCATACCAAGGGTTTTACCGCTCGTTGTGCTGAGCCGGATTCGTTTGCCGGATTGGGTGCTTCGCTGGCTTAATCATATTCCGATTGCCGTTATGTCCGCCTTGCTGGCCCAAGAGCTGCTTATTTCGAACGGATCTTTCTCGCCGTCGCCCACTGGGCTCATTGCCGCCCTGCCAGCGTTTGCTGTCGCTTATTTTACTCGAAGTTTGCTTGCCACGGTCATGACAGGGATCGTGGTAATGGCGTTGCTTCGTTACATATTATCATTTACCTTGTAACGATTTTATTTCAAAGGGACGGCAATCATTAGCTTTCTACCGCGCCGCATTGTCGGATTTGTTTCCGATTGTGGGTCATCCTATTAATGAACGTATTAATTTCGACATTCATATCTATATTAGTTGATTAGATGATTACTATTTTCAGCCTTGATAGGCTTTATGCCTTTCAAGGTTTCTTTTTTGGAGAGGGCTACTCAGTCACAAATGAGTTACCTTCTCCACATCATACCTCGAAAACTATGGCGAGAAGAATTTTAACATGCTTCCGATATAGAGCATAGAACAAGCTTGATAGCTTGGTAAAATGACTCTCGTTGGAGAAGCCTCCACCTCGCGATGCAAGCCAATAATCTGCTGTTGCAGGGGAGGCCAAGATAGGAGAAAAGGACACAGATTAAGCCACTGAGCATAATAGATCGGTCTCGCAGAGAGACAGATCTATTTTTGTATCTTGAATCTGTTTGATCGTTGTTCGTACTCTATGTTAATTTATCAATATGATAATGATTATCATTTTCGTATTGGATAGAGGTGTCCATATTGCTAAATCCACGTATTGATAAAGAACATACGTCTATTTTTTTGGACGATCTTTGGTGTAAATTGCGAAGCATCGAATTAGTGCGTGTCGGACAGATAGAGCAACAGCTCATTGAGTCGCATGTCTTGATTATAGTAAAGAACGGCGAGGGACGTTTGACGATCGATTATACGGATTACCGATTGAGACAGGATGCCGTTCATTTCGCTTTACCCGGACAAACCATTGGAATATCTACAGAGGAAGGGGAGAGGGGGGAGCTATATGTCATCAGATTTGATGTATCTTGGGATTCGGATTCGAGAGAAGCGTTCCCACTGCAAAGAGAGCTTCCGATTTATCAAGATACCCAGATGGTTATGTTATGCGAGTTGATGTACAGGAGTTGCCGCAGTGAACACTCATTGGAACGGTTTCGTGGGCAGTCCGCATTTCAGGAATTGCTGTATTGGCTGCTGAAAAATATTCGGCTTTTTCCTGAGTCAGACCAGCGAACAGCGCTGGATCGCACCAAGGCCTATATCGACAGCCATTACAACGAAAGCCTGACGATTGAGTTCTTGGCTCGCATGGCGGATATTAGCCCTAAATATTACGTCGACTTATTTAAAAAAACGTACGGTAAAAGCGCGATCGATTATATAACGGAAGTGAGGCTCAACAATGCCAAGAAGATGATGATACAATCGGATGCCCGGCTGCGCGATATCGCTCATCAAGTGGGCTATAATGATGAATTTTATTTTAGCCGCAAATTTAAAAAAGAGGTAGGGGTATCTCCTACAGTCTATATGAAGAATCGTCGTCGCAAAATCGTAGCTTATACGTCTGCGATTCTCGGCCAAATGCTTGCGCTCAACATCATTCCCTATGCCGCTCCGCTTCACCCGAAATGGACGGCTTACTACCACAAAATGTATCGGACAGATATTCCGCTGCATCTCAGCGCATACCGGTTCAATCAAGACTGGGAATCCAATATTGAGGCGCTGAACGTTGCTCAACCGGATGTTGTGATATGCGACAAGGACAATCTGCATCCCAATGAGAAGAAACAGCTGGAAAAAATTGCACCAGTATTTTACATTCCCTGGAAAGAAAAGAATTGGCGGGAGCAATTTCAGCTGACGGCGCAATTCCTTGGAGCTGCGCGAGAAGCAGATTACTGGCTGGATAACTATGAGCATAAGGTGAAGTCTGCCAGAGAACGACTGAATCGGGAATTAGGAAACGACACCATGCTCATTATGAGTATTCATAAGAAAAGTTATTATCTTTGCCCCGCCCGCGGGATGAAAGATGTGTTATACGATGATTTACAGCTGAATATGGTGCCTCGATTCAATGATGCTGAATACAAACAAGCTGTCACCTTGGAGCAATTAGCGGAAATGGATGCTGATCGGATTCTACTGAATATATGCCAGGAACCGCAATCATTGAACCAATGGCAATTGCTGCAAACTTCCCGGCTGTGGCAAGACTTGAAAGCCGTCCGCAGGAACCATGTATATTTAATTTCCTCCGATCCATGGCGGGAATATTCTGCGTATGCCTGTGAACGAATAGTGGATGACCTGTTGAAGCAACTATTTCAGGCCGTTTAGAGAGCCCTTTTCTGATGCCGCGTTTTATGGAGATTGTCCAAATTAATTCTGGATATTGTCCATGTTCGATTGTGAAAGTCGTAGTTTATAATTTTAATGAGAATCATTATCATTGAAATGATAATGATTCTTAAAAAAGAGTCGGAGTTCATTATTTAGGAGGAATGTCATAACACCTGTTTGCTTATTAAGAAAGAGTACATAGGCTTTCAGGATTGTCCGTCTGGAGGTGGAATGTCTTCATTACGGAGAGTACAGTGCAGCATGCAAATGACAAGGTTTTAACACATAATTTACGGAAGCTCCTACAGGGATGCTTCTAATGATATGACAGTAGAGAGGGAGCAGTAGAATGAATAAGAAAGTATGGGCATTAGGTTTGGCAGGTATGATGATGTTTGGGGTGGCAGCTTGCGGAGCGAAAGAGGAGGCCAAGCCAGCAACCGCTGCAACGACGAGTTCGCAAAGCAAAGGCATGTCTGAAAACAATTCTTCCAAGAATACGGTGAACGCTACAAACGAAATGAGAACCATTCATTACTTAGGCAAAGAGTACAGCGTTCCAGTGAAAGCAGAAAAAATTGTCATTACCGGGTCGGTGGAATCAATGGAAGATGCGCTGGTACTTGACGTTAAACCTGTGGGAGCTATGACAACCGGCGGCAGGTTCGCGCCACTGTTTGCCAAGATTATCGAAGGTGCGGAAGGGGTCGGGGAGAAGACTCAGCCCAATATGGAAACCATCCTGAAGCTTAAGCCGGATGTTATTCTGGCCAGCACTAAGTTTCCTGCCGAAACAGTGGAAAAACTGAACAAGATAGCCACAACGATCCCCGTCTCACACATTTCCACTAATTGGGAATCTAACCTAAACTTGTTGGCTGAGCTTACAGGGAAGCAGGAGCAAGCCAGACAGGCATTGCAAAAGTACAATGAGGAGGTTCATGGGCTTAAAGAAAAGATCGGAGTTGTTTTTAAAGACAAGAACGTTCTGGTTATGAGGGTGCGGGCAGGCAGCATCATGATCTATCCTGAAAATGTGTTCTTTAATCCATCAGTATATTCCGATCTGGGGGCTATGGTTCCGAAAGAAGTGAAGCAAGCGAAGGCTCAACAAGTGATTTCTCTTGAAAAGCTGTCTGAGATGAACCCGGATTACCTTTTTGTTCAATTCTCGGAAGCTGAGAATAAAGACACACCTAAGGTGCTTGAAGATTTGCAAAAAAATCCGATTTGGAAAAGCATCAATGCAGTAAAAAATGACAACGTGTTTGTCAATTTGGTCGATCCGACTCTTCAGGGCGGTACGGTTTACAGTAAAATTGCCTTCTTGGAAGCCATTAAAAGCAGCAAATTAGTTCAAACAAAGTGAGTAGAGCGCTATGCGATCAAGGATTTCTCCATCTGCCCTGATCCTATGGAGTTCACCATTTCTCATTGTACTTACGATTCTTTTGTCGATTCTATATGGAGCCAAGAACATAGAGATAAGCACGATTCGTGATGCGTTGTTCTCTTTTGATCCAGGAAATGTGAATCACCAGATTATTATGCATTCCAGATTCCCAAGGGTGGTCGGGGCTCTGTTAATTGGAGCTTTTCTGGCCATTTCAGGAGCGCTTATGCAGGGTATGACAAGAAATTATCTTGCATCTCCCTCTATTATGGGGGTTTCTGACGGCTCGGTTTTTGCGATTACGATCTGTATGATCTTTATGCCGAATTCTTCGTCTATAGAAATGATTCTGTACTCTTTTATGGGATCGGCGCTTAGCATCGTCCTCGTGTTCGGGATGGCAATTCTGCTTCCCGGAGGGCTCTCGCCGGTTCGGATGGCGATTTTAGGTACGATCATCGGTACGTTTCTAAGCAGCATTTCCGCAGCGTTATCGACCTATTTCCAAGTCTCGCAAAACATCAGCTTTTGGTACAATGCGCGGCTGCACCAGATGGATCCAGAACTGATTAAGCTCGCGATCCCTTTTGCCGTGGTCGGCATTGTGATGGCAATCCAGCTTTCCAAATCCATTTCTGTTCTATCTCTTGGTGAAGAGATTGCCGTTAGCTTGGGGCAAAAAACGACGCTGATCAAGTTTGCTGCTACATTCAGCGTTGTCATTTTGACGGGCATCTCGGTGGCGCTTGTAGGGAAGATTGGATTTGTAGGGCTTATCGTACCTCATATCGCCCGTTTTTTGACAGGTGCCGATTATAAATGGATAATTCCATGCTCCGGGGTGCTTGGAGGACTCTTTCTTGCACTGTGTGATGTGCTCAGCCGATTCCTTAATTATCCGTTCGAGATGCCGATTGGTGTGGTCACGTCTCTCCTTGGCGTTCCTTTTTTTCTTTATTTAATCAGAACGAGGGGAGGCGGGACGCGTGAATAATGTTTCTAGAAGTCGCTATGTCATCGCGTTAGTTATCGGTATTGCCATGATGTTAGTTACTATGTATATGAGTTTGACGAGCGGCGCTTTTGATATTAAGGTCATGGATATTATTCGGACATTATTGCGAATGGATTCGCAGCCTGATCAGGACTTGGTCATTTTTGAATTTCGTCTGCCAAGAATCATCATCGCCATGCTGGTTGGAATGGGGTTGGCCATCGCAGGGGCTGTCATTCAGAGCATTACGAGAAACGGATTGGCTGATCCGGGGATTCTGGGAATTAACTCGGGCGCAGGTGCAGCTATGGTCATTTTTTTGTTTTTTTATCAAGGACAAAGTAAAGGAGACGAATGGACGTCTATTCTGGCGATGCCGCTATTTGGCTTGATAGGCGGGCTTCTCGCAGCGTTCCTTATCTACCTGTTTTCTTGGAAGAATGGAAAGCTGGAATCGCAACGTCTCTTGCTGACCGGTATTGCAATAGCATCAGGCTTAGGGGCTGTTTCGCTTTATCTGACATTGAAAATGAATCCTAACGACTTTGAGATGGCAGTGGTATGGAATTCGGGCAGCATTTACAATGCCAATTGGAAATATATCATTTCTATTCTTCCATGGTTTGTACTTCTTGTTCCTGTCATTGTGAGCAAGTCATATATTCTGGATTTATTTCAATTGGATGAAGACAGCGTCATAAGCGTGGGTGTAGCCTCGCAAAAAGAAAAAGCGGTGCTCTTATTAAGCAGTATCGGCATTGTGAGCGCATGTGTATCCGTATCGGGGGGGATCGGATTTATTGGTCTGATGGCCCCTCACATCGCGAAGTATCTTGTCGGCAATGCACATAGACGAATCATTCCAGTATGCGGAGTTGTCGGGGCACTGTTAGTGATGATCTCTGATTATATCAGCAAGACGGTCTTTGCCCCGGCAGAATTGCCCGTAGGTATCGTCACTGCAATCATTGGCGTTCCGTATTTTATTTTTTTGCTTTACAGGAAAAAGGGGCGGAGCTAATTGAGAAAAGTTTAAAGGATTCTATTAGGATTAGGGGAGGAAATGCTAACAATGGCTCGCAAGATAATCAAGCAGATTGAAACGCCGGTCAAACATACTGCAGGCAGTGAGGTTACAATACCGCATACAGAACAGTGGGAGCTGCATTCTAGCGTCCACAACCGTAAATATCGAATCTTTGTCGCTAAGCCCAATGAGGCTCCGCCACCCTCGGGATATCCGGTGATCTATTTGCTGGATGCCAACTCTGTATTTGGAACGATGGTAGAGACTGTGCGCGTACAGGCGCGTGCGCACGAGAAGACCGGAGTTGTTCCGGCAGTTATCGTTGGGATTGGCTATCAGACCGAAGCCCCGTTTGATTCCGCACGTTATTACGATTTTACTCTGCCGACTCCAGCTGAAGATCTGCCCAAAAGCCCTGACGGAAGAGCATGGCCGGAGCTCGGAGGAGCAGAATTATTTTTGCGATTCATCGAAGAGGATCTGAAACCCGAGATCGAGCGCACGTTCAAAATTGATAAAAGTAGACAAACTATCTTTGGCCATTCACTTGGTGGTCTCTTTGTGTTGCAAGTGCTTTTTACTCATCCGCATGCTTTTCAAACGTATGTCGCGGGCAGCCCCTCCATTCATTGGAACAAGTCGTTCATTTTTGAAGCGGAGCGGCAATTCGTTTCCTTTCTGGAGCAGGAAAGTATAAATGTTAGCCTCATGATCGCGGCGGGAGAGCTAGAAAAATCACATAAGAGTCGCATGAACGAAAACGCGAAGGAGCTTTCAGAACGTCTATCTGCCTTCGCAGACTGTGGAGTGCACGTAGAGTTCAAAGAGTTCGAGGAGGAGGGCCATATATCGGTGCTGCCGGTCTTGATCAGCCGCGGTGTACGGTTTGCATTGACATCTATATCTTGATAAAAGATTTGTATACCGTTGACGAGAATAACAATCCTTTAACGGTGACCATGTGACAGCTGAGGAGAAGCAAAATACTGGCTCGCTCGTTATGATCGTTTTCTGTCAGAAGCCCAAAAACGACTGTCTCCGGATATTAGAACGTGTGCTATACACTCTAAGCTTGACTGAGAGACTAATGTTTTATATGATAATGATAATTATTATTGATTAGAGGTGTGGATGTATGAATCATTCAATAGCGAAAGGAAAAGTAGCAACTGTCATTCAGGAGCGAAGAACGATAAAAAAATTCAAATCTGATTCGGTGTCCCTTGAGATTCTGAATGAGCTGCTTAATGTGGCGGTATGGGCGCCCAATCATGGACTACGGGAACCGTGGCGCTTCATTGTTTTTAAGGATAGTGGAAAGACTGTATTAACAAATGCGATCAGCGAGTTTTTAATTCATGGTCCTTTGAAGATGGATGTGGAGACCGTTAATAAGCGAATGGATTATTTTAAAAGTATTCCGTTGCTTCTGCTTGTCGTCATGCCTCTTCATCCGAACGAACATGAGAGAGACGAGGACTTTGCCGCTGCCAGTGCTTTGATTCAAAATTTGCAGTTAGCGGCATGGGAAATAGGGATTGGCGTTTTATGGCGAACGAATCCATTTTTGCAGGAAGAGGATGTGAAAGAAAAGCTGGGTGTAGGAAGGGACGAGCGCATCGTCGGTTTGCTACAAATCGGTTATCCGGAGCAAATTCCGCCTGCACATCCAAGAACGGCGGCCGAGAATTTGCTGACAGTTATAGATCATCCGGACGTTCCCGTACAAACCGGCTCATGATTTCTGCGCTTTTTCATGACAGAAAATGCCGTTTGAAAGCACACTGGCTTTAGCTGATCGATAGCACAGCTTTTAACATTCTTCCGAAATTCATCTCTCACTTTGTTTGCGTACTTTCGTACAGTCTGGAAGCAATGCCCCGTTTCTTTTGCGATGGCTCAATGATGAATAAATACTTTTTTATCACTCTTGGGCTAATGATTTTTGTGTTGAATGCATGTCTTTTTCAAGAGAAAGTCCAAGCTAAAACCGTAATTAATGGTTCTGATTATGAGGCGAATTTTGATGGAGTACAAGATGATACCGCTGCTATTCAAAACGCTATTAACATGGCTCCAGAAGGCTTTATCATTCAACTTCCTGTTCCAAAACTGAGGTTACGATAACAGGAAATAAAGGTAAACAATTAAAGAAGTCACTCTTTGATTGTAGACAAAGTCTAACTTTCAGACAGGTCTACAAGCTGCAAAGAGACACTCTTTTTTCTATGAATATTTTCACATCAGACAAAAACTCGCAGTGCGTGCCAAAAACTTTTTTTGCATGTCTGCGAGTTTTTTTACATTTAATTAACACGAATGGTAACACACCAAGGTGAAAGGAAAAGAGAAAAACAAATTAAAAACAGGTAAAAACAACGAAACAAACAAAAATTAATGTGGAATTAATATTAGATTAACATTTCTTCTTTATAGTGAGAGGTGTCAAGCAATTACAAATTTGATAAAACGAAGCGAGGGAGAAAAAGATGAAGCGATGGAGCAAGCTGTTGCTGGTGATGACGCTATTGCTGTTAGCTATCTTGACAGGATGCGGCGGTGGAAAGGCAACGACGGGAGAAAAAACGCAGGGAAATGGGGAAGGAAAAGCAAAAGAGTTAACGATCTATACGGCACTAGAAGATGACCAAATTCAAACGTATTTGGAATCATTCAAGAAAAAATATCCTGATATTAAACTGAATATTGTGCGCGACTCGACTGGTGTCATTACTGCTAAGCTTCTCGCGGAAAAAGAAAATCCGCAAGCGGATGTTGTGTGGGGGACAGCAGCGACAAGCCTGCTGGTGTTAGATCAAAATCAAATGCTGGAAGGTTATTCACCAAAAGGAATTGAACGTATTGTTCCACAGTTTAAAGATAAAGCAGAGCCTGCGCATTGGGTGGGAATTGACGCTTGGGAAACAGCGATAATTGTAAATACAAAAGAGTTAGAAAAGCGTAAGCTTCCGATTCCGCAAACGTATGCTGATTTAATTAAGCCAGAATACAAAGGGTTAATCGTCATGCCGAACCCGTCTTCTTCCGGCACAGGGTTTCTGACGGTTTCAGGTTTACATCAATTGCTTGGGGAGCAAAAGGCATGGGAGTACATGGATAAGCTGCATGAAAATATTGCGCTATATACGCATTCCGGTTCCAAGCCAGCGAAAATGGCGGCGCAAGGGGAATATCCAATCGGGATTTCCTTTGGTTATCGTGGGATTACGGAGAAGAAAAAAGGAGCGCCGGTGGAAGTTGTATTCCTGAAAGAGGGCTCTGGATGGGATCTGGAGGCAAATGCGCTGGTGAAAAAGAAGGAGATCAAGCCGGAAGCGAAGCTATTTCTTGATTGGGCGATTAGCGGTGAAGCGATGAAAGAATACAACAAGAACTTTGCGATTGTTAGTGTGAAAAATGAAGGACAGGGCATTCCGGAAGGGTATACTCAAGATCCGTTAAAGCAACTCATTCCTTATGATTTTAATAAAGCAGCGACTGAGCGTGATAAGATTTTAGCGGAATGGGACAAGCGCTATAGCGCAAAAAGCGAACCGAAAAAGTAGAAAGGAGAAGAGATGGGCTTATGAACGATGCATACCTTTCTGTACATAACATTTCCAAGCAATTTGGTACATTTACCGCGTTACGTGATATTAGCTTTGAGATTCGTAAGGGTGAGTTTGTTTGCCTGCTTGGTCCGAGTGGGTGTGGAAAAACGACGCTTCTTCGAATTTTAGCCGGATTGGAACAGCCGAATCAGGGGCGAATTTTCGTCGGGGGGAAGGAAGTAACGTCCCTTCCTCCTGCACAGCGTAATTTCGGGATGGTATTCCAATCGTACGCTTTGTTTCCGAATTTAACGGCCTATCAAAATATTGCGTATGGCTTGAAGAACAGAAAGCTGTCCAAACGGGAGATTGATGAAAAAGTGCGGGAAGCACTGGCAATGGTGGATTTAGAACATATCCGAGACAAGTATCCGTCTCAGCTTTCGGGAGGACAGCAGCAGCGCATTGCACTGGCGCGTGCCATTGCTTTGTCACCTGATTTTCTACTCTTGGATGAACCATTGTCGGCACTCGATGCAAAAGTACGCATGAAACTGCGGCGAGAAATTTGCGCCTTGCAAGACAGATTAGGAATTACAACGATTATGGTTACACATGATCAGGAAGAAGCATTAACAATGGCAGATCGGATTATGGTGATGAATCATGCAGAAATTGTGCAAGTCGGGACACCGGAGGACGTATATCAGTATCCAAACTCTCCGTTTGTGGCTGACTTTATCGGAGCCATTAATTTCTTATCTGCTTCCCAGTTGAGCGACGTTACATCAGGAAAGGAAGCGTTGATGGCCGTACGTCCTGAACATATTCGCATCATGGAAGTGGAAAGTGAAGTTGGCTTGCAGGCTGTGATTCGGGATGTCGAATTTCGTGGCCCGTTTTACCGGGTCATGCTGCAAATGATAGACGAGCGCAATACACTAACGGATCAGATGGTGATGCTTGATGTATCGGCGCATGTATCAGAGCGGATTCGCCTGGAAAAGGATAAAAGGTTATCACTTGAATTACCAATGGAGAGGCTGATCTCATTTGAAGAAAGCATGGTGGCAAAATGAGCGCGGGGAAGCGAGATTGCTGGATTCGCCGATGATTCGCCAGAAAACCGGAAAAGATGAATGGATTCAAAAAGCGCTGTTACTTGTAATGCTTGTTTCGCTCTTTGTCAGTATAGTCATACCCCTTGGTGTTTTGTTTCGCCAGGCATTATTCGATAAAACAGGAGCGTTTGTCGGGTTTGCCCATTTCATTTCGTATTTTTCCAATTCAACGCTGGCACAGTCTCTTGTGAATACGATATACGTTTCCACTGTTACGACAGTTGTATCCGTCATGCTAGCGTTCCTGTATGCTTATGCGCTCCATCGTACGGCGATGAGGGGGAAAGGATTTTTCAAATATGTGGCCTTGCTTCCGCTGTTTGCACCGACGATGATGTATGGCATTGGATTGACCTATTTGTTTGGCAATCAGGGAGTGGTAACAACAGGGCTGTTCGGGTACTTCTCTAAGGGTATTAATATTGATCTGTACGGTCCGGTTGGCATCATTCTGGCGGAAATTGTGTACACATTCCCGCAGGCGTTTCTGATCGTAAGCGTTTCGCTGGCGGTCGCGGATTATACGTTGTACGAGGCGGCGGATACGCTAGGTGCAGGCAAAATCCGCAAGTTTTTCACCATTACATTGCCTAGCATTAAATATGGGCTTGTTAGCTCCGCATTTGTTACATTTACACTGTGTTTTACCGATTTCGGTGCTCCGAAAATTGTTGGTGGACAATATAACGTGTTGGCAACGGACATTTATAAGTATGTGATTGGACAGCAAGATATGGGCATGGGTTCCACTGTGGGAATGCTCTTGTTGATTCCGGCCGTGCTCGCATTTATCGTAGATCGCTTGGTAGAACGAAAGCAAGGCTCATTTATTACGGCTAAGTCCATTCCTTACCGAGTGGACAAAAAGCCGCTGCGTGATCGTCTTTGTTTTGTGTATTGCTCATTTGTAGCAGGCGCCATTCTTGTTCTGCTTGGCGCGGTAGCGCTGGCGGCGTTCGTGAAAGTATGGCCGTATGATGTAACGTTTACGCTGGCACACTTTGATTTTACAACGGTCGCTGGCGGCGATGGAATGACTTCTTATTGGAATAGCGTGCTGGTAGCTGCGTTAAGTGCAGTTGTCGGAACCGTGATCACGTTTGTAAATGCGTACTTGATTGAAAAAACTAGATTTATGCCGATGCTGCGTCAATTTGGTTATTTTATCTCGATTTTGCCAATGGCGGTTCCAGGGTTGGTGATTGGTCTCGCCTACATCTTTTTCTTTAACCAGCCAGGCAATCCGCTGAATTGGATGTATGGAACGATATATATCATCATATTGGCGAACATTACGCATTTTTATCCGGTGGCATTCATTACGGCAACAAGTGCGTTGAAAAAGCTGGACAAGGAATTTGAACTTGTTTCTGAGTCTATGAGGGTGCCGTTTTATAAAACGTTTTTCCGGGTTACCGTACCGTTGACATTGCCAGCGATTCTTGAAATAGCTGTCTATTATTTTGTGAATTCGATGGTTACGATTTCGGCTGTAGTCTTCCTTTATTCAGCGGATTTCAAACTGGCATCGGTGGCGATTGTCAATATGGATGACGCCGGCGATATTGCCCCGGCAGCAGCGATGTCAATCCTGATTGTGCTAACAAATATTATTGTGCGAACCATATATGAAGGGCTGACGGTCAAATTGCGTCAGCGTACGCAAGCATGGCAAAAACGATAAATGATAGAGGAGGAGAAGACAATGATACAGGCTGTGATTTTCGACTGGGCAGGAACAATGATTGATTACGGATGCTTCGCCCCGCTGGCGGCATTTATGGAAGCTTTCAAACACAAAGGTGTGGAGATTACCGTGGAAGAAGCGCGGGAGCCGATGGGGCTTTTGAAGCGTGAGCATATTGCGGCGATTTGTGCTATGGAGCGTGTTGCCGGTGCATGGGAGGAAAAGCATGGCAAACGCCCGGATCATGCAGATATTGATGAGTTATATGCCGATTTTGAAGCCAGATTGTTTTCCGTGCTTGCGAATCATGCGAAACCGGTTCCGGGAGCCGTCCAGTTGGTCAATCGTTTGCGTGAACAAGGGATGAAAATCGGCTCTACGACAGGATACACGACAGATATGATGCATGTTATCGTACCGAAAGCGAAGAAGCACGGGTATGAGCCGGATACGCTTGTGACACCGGATGAAGTGCCGGCAGGCCGTCCATTCCCCTGGATGTGCTATACGAACGCGATGCGCTTAGGTGTATATCCAATGTGGCGGATTGTAAAGGTAGGCGATACGCTGAGCGACATTCAGGAAGGAAGAAACGCTGGAGCATGGACGGTAGGTGTAATTAAAGGAAGCAGCGAGCTTGGTATGACAGAGGAGGAAGTACATGCATGTGATACAGATGTACTCAGCAGAAAAATGACGGATGTCCGTGATAGATTCCTCCACGCCGGGGCCCATTTTGTCATTGAAACGATCGGTGAACTGGAAGAAGTGATTGCCGAGATAAATGAGCGCATGCGGCAAGGCGAACGCCCGTAATCAGAGAAAGAAAGGAAGAAGAAAATGTCCAAAGTGATGCTCCATCAATTGCCAGACAATTCTTATTTGTTATTAACGCCTGGACCGCTTTCAACAACGAAGCGGGTCAAAGCAGCAATGTTGCGTGATTGGTGCACATGGGATGACGATTACAAAGAACTCGTACAAGCCATTCGCCGGAAGCTGGTGCAATTGGCTGGTTCGAATATGGAAGACTATACGGCTGTGCTCATGCAGGGAAGCGGAACGTTTTGCGTTGAGTCCGTTATTGGCACAGCGATTCCGGAAAACGGCAAGCTGCTTGTGCTGACCAACGGTGCGTACGGCCAGCGGATTGCACAGATGGCCCGCATGCTGCGCATTGAAACGATGGTTCTCGATGCAGGAGAAGTTGCGCCGGTAGATGTCGCGCGCCTGGAAGAAGAACTAAAGCACGATCCGGATATTACGCATATTGCAGTGGTACATACGGAGACGACCACTGGGATGCTGAATCCGATCGCGGATGTTGGGAAGGTAGCTAAAGCGTATGGCAAATGCTTTATTGTCGATGCGATGAGCAGCTTCGGCGGCATTGCGCTCGACGTAGCGGCACTGGATATCGACTTTTTAATCAGCAGTGCGAACAAGTGCATTCAAGGTGTTCCGGGCTTCGGATTTATTCTGGCAAAAAAAGAAGTGCTTGCTGGGTGTAAAGGACAGGCCCGCTCATTATCGCTTGATTTATATGACCAGTGGAACACAATGGAGAAGCAAAATGGAAAATGGCGTTTTACTTCTCCGACGCATGTTGTACATGCTTTTTACGTTGCATTGCAAGAATTGGAGGAAGAAGGCGGTATTGCGGTACGGGAAGCGCGCTACCGGCAGAATCAGCGCACGTTGATAGAAGGGATGAAGCGCCTTGGATTTATGCCGTTGTTGGATGAGCAGCATCAATCGCCGATCATTACATCCTTCTATTATCCAGAAAGCTCATTGTTTACGTTTAAAGAGTTTTATGCCCGGTTGAAGAGGGAAGGATTTGTGATTTATCCAGGAAAAATTACGACGATGGATACGTTCCGCATCGGAAATATTGGAGAAGTGTACCCGGATGATATGAAACGACTGGTAGAGGCTATCGAGAAAAACATATTTTGGTAAAAAGATGAGATGATATATAGTAAAGGAGAATGAACATGAAAGTATTTTGCTTAGGTGGGGCAGGACGAATTTGTCGGGAAGCGATTCTGGATTTGGTGCAGCATTCTTCGTTTGAAAAAATTACAGTGGCCGATTTTAACGAAGAGGAAGGTCACAAAGTGGTAAAGTGGCTGAACGACCCACGTGTCGATTTCCAAAAAGTTGATGTGCGGAACCGCGAGGCGACGGTACAGCAAATGAAAGGATACGATGTCGTAATGGATGGTACGACCATTACACTGAATGGGTTGTCTACGGCATGCATTGCGGAAGCGGGGTGCCACGGTATTAACCTGAACGGATTCGGTGAAGAGAGTGCGTCTGATAAAGTGTTCAAAAAGAATGGAAAAACATGCGTACCGGGCTTCGGGATGACACCAGGCGTAACGCAAATGATGGCGATGCATGCTGCTAACCAATTAGATGAAGTGGAAAGCATTCGTGTAAGCCATGGCGCGTTTCGTCCGATTGCTTTTTCGCGTTCGATTGCGGAGACGACCACCTATGAATATGATCCGAATTTGCCAGACCGTGTTATATATGAGAATGGCGAATTTGTACAAGTTCCGCCGTTTGCAAGACCCCGTGAAATTCGCCTGCCGGAGCCATATGGCACAACGGTGCAGTATATCATTCCGCATGCGGAAACAAAGACCCTAGCGAAAGCGTTGGCGCATAAAGGTATAAAATTGATCGAAGTGCGCGGCACATGGCCGAAGAAAAACATGCAATTAGTTCGCGCGCTGTACGAATGGGGCTTTTTGCGCAATGAAAAAATTAATGTTAAAGGCGTAGAAGTTGGCATTCTTGATTGCATTAGCGAATATTTGTTCAATTCCAAAGAAGGAACGGAAACCGAGCTGTACGGATATTCACTGCATGTGGAAGTCGTAGGCATGAAGGATGGAAAACGGATGTGCCATACGTTGTATCATACGCACCCGGCTTCAGATGGCTCGGTAGAAGGATGGGAAAAACTGCGTGCGTATACACGTAACGTCGGTATCCCGATGGCCATTGCAACGGAAATGCTGGCAAAAGGGATGGTAAAGGCGACAGGTGTCATTACACCGGAAGAAGCGTTTGATCCGGCTGCTATTTTCAAAGAGTTGGAGAAGCGTCAAATTTTTGTTCATGAGGAAATTACGGAGATTGGTGCGGAAACGCAGGCGATAGTAGAGTCTATGTCACGCTAATCAAAAAGGATTAAGCAATAAAACAGGGGGCTTTGGTGACGTGTCACTCATTGGAGAAGAAAGAAAACAGTTTATTTTGCATCTATTGCATGAATCCGGAAAAGTAAGAACGACGGAGCTCGTAGAGAAGCTGGAAGTGTCGTCTGAAACGATCCGGCGTTACCTGGAAGAGCTTGAAAATGAAAAGAAACTGAAACGGGTATATGGTGGGGCTGTAAAAGTAAACTACGGCAAAGAAGAGCCTTCTATCTACACGCGCGAGATTCTTTATGCGGAAGAGAAGAAGCGGATAGGAAGAGCTGCTGCCAGCTTGATTCAGGATAATGAAATTATCGCAATTGATGACGGCACGACGACGATTCAACTTGTGCATTATCTTACGGGAAAAGAGAACCTTACGGTGATTACCGCGTCTGTACCTGTTTTATCGCTTCTGTTGCAGTATGAAAATCAAGGGTTGTTTTCCGGGGAAATTTTTTTTATTGGTGGCAAGGTAAATCCGCGCTATTCCCGTACATCCGGTTCGTTAGCGGAAAAAATGATGGAAAACTTTTATGTAGATAAAGCGTTTATTGCGATTGATGGAATTTCTCCGGAAAGAGGCATCACAAGTTATGATGTTGAGCGAGCGATGCTGTCCCGAAAGTTTATGGAACAAGCTACACAAACCATTGTCATGTTTGATGGCTCAAAAATTGGTGTAAGCAATTTTTATAAGCTGGCTGATCTTGAAGATACGGATGTTCTGATTAGCAATGTTTCCATACCCGTTGAGTGGGAAAAGGCAGTTAGAGCTACAGGAGCGGAATGGCTGGTTGCTGATTAGAAAAGGATCCCGAGATTGTTGTTTGCGTCAAAGGTGGGAGCGCAAAAATGGTGGCGGAACTGCTAGCACTACTATGGTGAAAAAATAGCGATATTGAACGATTTATTTGTTATTTCGAATGCGATTGGTCAGTCACTATATGAAAAGGGGGGATAACTACAAAGAAATGGGGAGGCAGAGAGAAAGGGTAGGGAATGGTGCCAAGCTCTCCAGCCTCCCCCGCTTCTTCATCTTTACAGTTTTTCTACGTCAATCATAGCCAATCATAATGTCTGTATCCATATCTATACTTTTTAGTTCGATGATACGCAATCCATTGGCATGTTACTTTCTTAATGGATGAGACGCACGATCCGCTTCTTCTTCCATGACCATCGATAGTAGGAATATTGTAAAGCGAGACTGATGATGAATGCAGCTGGATATCCAACCCATATTCCTTTAATGCCAAGGCTGCTAAAGTGTGAAAGCAGGTAAGCAACAGGCACTTCAACACACCAGATCGATATTATGCTGAACACAGTTGGCCACAGTACAGTTCCACTCGCACGCATTGTAGCGGCAATGACCAGTGCATGGCCAAAAATCAAATAACTCCACAGAGTGATCATTAGCAAACTATGTGCGATATCAAGCGTATGCTTGCTTGTTAAGAACCATGACAAAATATCCTGCGAGAACACATAGACAAGTATGATTAAAATCCCACCGATTACATAATTAAGCAGCACACCTGCCCGAATCACTTTCTTTAGTCGATCGAACTGATTCCCTCCTATAGACTGTGCGGCAAATATGGAGACGGCAATGCTTAGACTTATTGCTGGCATTGATACGTAACTGACCACTTGATTTACTGCACCATACGCTGCGGTAGCATCGGAACCAAAACGATTCACGAATGTGATGACGGCAACTTCAGCCAGGGATACGAGTATCATATTGATGCTGGATGGAATGCCAAGACGCAGTAGCAACTTGAGCAATCCTACATCCATCCGTAGGTGCTTCCGAACGGATGCATCGAATCGAAGTGGATGCTTTATTTTGTCTAGGTAGATAAGCATGATGACAAATGTTAGAACCGTTGATACTATGGACGCGTACGCTGCCCCGTATATACCGAGTTTTGGCAGACCCAGCCAACCAAAAATCAGAAGGGGTAACAATCCTACATCGAGTACCGTGCTAATAATAAGAAAGTAAAACGGTGTCTTGGAGTCACCTATACCACGTATAAAAGTGGTATAGGCAATATATAAAAACATAACCGGCATAAACCAAAATAAAATTCGCGCATAATGGACACTTACGGCAATGATATTTTCTGGTGTGCCTATTAGTTGCAGGATATCCCAAGTGAATAGACCCCCAACCACCGCTAACACCACTCCAAGAATGAAAGTAAAGGTGAGTGTGGTACCAACGATTGCTTTAACACGCTCTTCATTACGTGCACCATATGCCTGACCGATCAAGATGGAACTGCCTGAACCTATTCCGATAGTGAATGAAATAAGTAGAAAAAATAATGGAAAAAAGGCAGAAATAGCAGCCAGGGCGTCTACGCCAAGCCAACGACCGACAACAACACTGCCAGCTAATTGACCAATCGATTGCAGAGCATTGCTAATAATCAGAGGGATAAGAAACATGAACATAGAGTACCACACTGGGTGGTTGCTCGTTTCCTTACTCTGTGAACTCGTATCTTCTTTGTTTATATTTTGGGGTGGTTTCAACTTTTATTTCTCCTTTTTGTTAGGATTTCTTTTGATTATATCCACGTTCACCATAAGGTTGTAGTGTATCCAGCCATTTTTGTTTCAGTTTTTTTAACGCATCTTTTGCGTCAAAATATCCGTTCTCTTTCACTTTTAAGGTCTCTAATACTTCAAAGACGAAGGCTTCTTCTCCGAATCGATTCCAATCCTCTTGAAGCGATTTGTTTACGTGACCACCCAGGTTCAACGCAAACTTCTTTCCATTTATTGTCTTCAAATTCATAGTACTATCTATAAAAATCTTCTGATTTTTAGTATTCTTAATCTGATAAACTCCAGCCTGGGGTTTCCATTCTTTGTATAGTCGTTTCAATTCTTTTTTACGCTCCATGTGTTCCTCTTCCTTTCTTTTAGAATCACTTTTTAACCAATACTGGCTTCCATCTGACTTTCTATCTAAAAATCCGTAATCAATTAAGTACCTTCTTACCATTACATAATCATGATAAACTTCCTTTAAAATCTGATTGATTTCTTTTTCATTATAGGTTCGTTCACTATCAAAGCGCTTTGCGATTTCATAAAGGACAACCAGTTTATTTTTTTCCTTTTTAGGAAAAGTATCCAATGGTCCATCCGTGCCTTCAGGAAAATACTTTTTCAAAATCTTCTCTCTTTCTTGCTCGGTAACATTGTAACGTTCATCCAAAATCTCGAATGTTTTATGAAGGCTCATAAAAGCCGGCACATGTTTGTCCTTTTCTTTTAACAGTTCCATTATGGCTAAAAACACTTTGGATTGACGTTCCTTCTCTTTTAGTACAAAGCGGTAATTTCGAATCGTGGAAGCACTTCCGATATTCATTTCTTTTTGGACTTCGGCATCGCTTTTTCCCTGATAAAGTAGCCGAAGAAGAAGGTTCTGACGGTCTGTTAAACCTGTGAGTTTCTTGTCCAGCTGGATCAGGTAATCGAACACTGATTGATGGTTTTTCTCAATATGGAGCCGTATGTACCTTTCAGCTTCATATAGAGTGCCTTCATCAGGGTAAATAATGCCTTTTTCAAACTTTGCACCACAGAGAAGACATATATAATGCTCATTTTCTAGAATATACCCACATTTAAGTTCCTCCAACGATGCATTCCAAAATCGTTCTGAATTATTCATAAGCAAACAAACTCCTTTTTAGTTTGTAATATAATAGACATTATAAAATTTAGTCTATAAAATATCAACTATTTATACATTCTGTCCATTCTTTTATTTTCGTAAAAACGATGCAGCATGAAGAATAAAAATAGCCATGCTTATTGCGGAAATAAGAAGAAGCCAATCTTGACTGCTTTCAAGATTGGCTTCTTCGCATTTACACATGTCTTAATATTTTAGCATTTGAATGATTTATGCCGTGTAAGGGTGGCATAGCATAATATAGCGCTGGCTTCAGCGACGGCGATTACAATGCCCATTGGTACAGCCGTGTAGCTTCCGCCAAGGCCGACGAGAGGGGCCACCATTCCTCCAAAGATAAATGATAGCAATCCAAGCAATGCAGATGCGCTGCCTGCCGATTGTCCTTGATTTTGCATTGCCAGAGAAAAACCGGTAGTCGTTACGATTCCGACGCTTGACACAACGACGAACAATGGTAGTAGGACAGCAGAAAGCCGGGCTCCGATAAGAATCATGACAAGGAGCATAATGCCACCCAGAAAAGCAAGACCAAGCCCGCTGATGAACAGCTTTGTTTCACCCACCCGATCCACTAATCTGCCAGTGATTTGAGTAGCGATAATAATACCAAGTCCGTTAATAGCAAAGAACATGCTGAACATCTGAGGTGAAACACCGTATATATTCTGAAGGACGAACGGCGAACCGGATATGTATGCAAACATAGCGGCTACGACCAGCCCTTGGGCCAGCGCATATCCCATAAAGACACGATCGCTAACGAGCCCTCGAAATGTAGATAGCGTGTTCTTGATACCACCCGCTGAGCGATTTTGAGAGGACAGTGTTTCCGGTAAACCGAAAAGAACAGCAAGAAACATAAGTATACCAATGATTCCAAGTACGATGAATACTCCCGGCCAGGCTGTCACCCGCAATAGTTGCCCGCCTGCGATAGGAGCAACGATTGGAGCAACCCCGTTGACTAGCATTAAAAGAGAATAAAATTTTGTCAATTCTGAACCGGAGTATAAGTCCCGTACGATAGCACGCGAAATGACAATCCCGGCAGCTCCTGCTAATCCCTGAACAAACCGCAACAAGATCAATGCCAAAATAGAAGGCGCAAAAGCGCATAACAGTGATGTGACGGCGTAAATAATGAGACTAGCAAGAAGAGGCAGACGGCGTCCTCGTACATCACTAAACGGTCCGGCAAGTAATTGTCCAAGCGCAAGCCCGAGTAAGCAAAATGTTAAGCTGAACTGGGCCAGTGATGTACTCGTATGCAAATCTCTGGCCAGTATAGGGAGAGAAGGTAGATACATATCTAGAGACAGTGGTCCGAAAGCAGACAGCGAACCTAACACAACAGCCATCCATAGTCGACGTGATCGTGTGGCTATTTGTGAAGTAGCATCCAAACTATTCGTAACATTACTCATAAGTAAGCTCCAACTCTTTCATAAGATTTAAAGAATATAAAACTACATTTATTGTAACAAAAAAAAGAGTGGAAAGCTCAATTTTAATTGTTCTTTTTTACCTGTTTTAAGGTTAAGAAGAACAAGATTTAGCCACCCTATATACAGGTATACAGGCCATCGCATAGAATCGTTGTTTTGCATGTACATACATGAAAGGGGGGAGACTATTGATATTTTTTAAACCAGAATTTCGGAATCAGCAGGGAGAGATCGTAAATGTAGTGAATGCAAAAGGCAGGGCGATTGGTTATATTGCTTATCTATATAAAGAGGACAAGGAGCTTTACATTATGGGACAGTTGAATGAGGAAGGGGAGAAACAGAATTTTATTGACATGACAGCCAGCTTTATTGATGGCCTAAAAAAGGCGATTCTTGGAGATGGCGAGAAAGAACCGAATATATACATTCATTTGGGAGGCCAGTTGCTTCAACTGGACAATGAGGATAACGGTGAAGAGAAATAAAAGAAGAACCTGTATAGGTTGTTACGCATAGGATGGTTTGCAGAAGACACCCGCCCATAAGGAGGAACTCGTAGCTGTGAACCATCCAGACAGCGTTTATCATCCACGGCTTGTTGATCCGTCGGGAGAAAGAGCAGGAAAGCCGAAAGATGTTGGTTTGACCATGTTAATTGATAAAGGAGTTGGCTTGGCTTCATTTGAAGAATTTTTACAGCTTGCCGGTCAATATGTTGATTATATTAAACTCGGGTTCGGCACTGTAGCCCTGTATCCGTCCGAAATTTTGCAAAAGAAGCTTTTGTTAGCCAAAAAAGCCGGCGTTTTCCTATATCCAGGGGGGACAATGTTCGAAGTCGCATACCATCAAGGTGTGCTCAAAGAACATTTGGATTATATGGAACAGATGGGGTTTAGTCATTTGGAAATTTCTGATGGAACCATTGAGTTGCCTGCCAGTGAGCGGCGTACTGTGATACGAAAAATAGTAGCAAGAGGATTCACTGTTATTACGGAATGCGGCAAGAAAGCAAGCGGCAGCCATCTTAGCGTAGAAGACCTGCAACAAACCCTTTATTCTGATCTGGAGTGCGGGGCTTCGTACGTTATTGTTGAGGGCAGGGAATCAGGAAAAAATGTAGGCATATACGATAAAGAAGGAAAGCTTGATACAGAGTTTTTGAGCGCTGTTGAAAAAAAGATTCCGGTTGATGTAAGAAAACACCTTATATGGGAAGCGCCGCAGAAAAACCAGCAGATAGGACTGATTCATTTTTGGGGACGAAATGTAAATATGGGAAACATCCAGTTCGAGGATGCTTACAACCTTGAATGCCTGCGTCGTGGCCTAAGGTTTGACACGTTTATTTTAGGGCATACGAGTTCCGGTTTGCAGGCAACCTATCTTGCGGATGATAAGCAAATTGGCTTGAACACTCCCACCATTTAACATCTTATGATGAATGCTTTGTGCCGTTTCTTTCGTTTTTCACCTCCTTCGCTTCGATTACGTATCTTTTTCAAAATCTAAAGAGAACAGGCGGACAATGAACATATTCAGAAGACACGTCTTGTCCTGAGTCGATTTGTCCTCTCCTTACGCGACAGGCGTTGAGGGAGGAGGCTTCTGGGCAATTTGGATAAAGTGGATTGGTATCAAAAATAATCGTAAAGGAAAGGGTAAATAAAGAGCCGAAATTAAAGAAGCAAAAAATTGGAGGAAGTCGAATGGAGGCAAAACAAGGGACATCAGCCATGATTGCGATTGCCTTTATCCCTTTAGTAATGGTATTGGGGAACTCGATGTTAGTACCCGTTCTTCCCACGATGAAGGCAAAACTGGGTTTATCCCAGTTTCAGACAAGTCTCATGATTACGCTGTTCTCCCTTGCGGCAGGTATCATTATTCCTGTGGTCGGTTATTTGTCTGATCGCTTTAGCCGTAAGTGGGTGATTGTTCCCTCATTAATCTTGTATGGAATCGGAGGAATTATGTCGGGACTGGCCGCTTGGCTGATGGAAAATTCCTATACGATGATTCTGATCGGGCGGATCGTTCAGGGAATCGGAGCAGCAGGAACAGCGTATGTCGCTATGGCGCTTATCGGCGACTTGTATTCGGGAGCTCAGGAAAGCAAAGCGCTGGGGATTATTGAATCATCTAACGGATTAGGGAAAATTTTATCGCCAATTATTGGCTCGCTGATTGCTCTCGTTACGTGGTATGCCGTATTTTTTACGTTTCCCGTCCTCTGCTTTGCTGTGGCTGCCTATGTATGGTTTGGAGTGAAGGAAAAGAAAAAGATGGAAGAAAAGTCTTTTTTTCAATATCTTAAAGCATTAAAGCAAATTTTTAAAAATAAAGGAAGATGGCTTATTCCCGCTTTTTTTGTTGGTTCTGCTGGGCTATTTATTCTTTTCGGCGTTTTATTTTATCTGTCCGATGTATTGGAAGAAACCTTTAAAATCGATGGGGTTCTTAAAGGAAGTATTCTTGCGATTCCGTTGTTCGGAATGGTTGTTACCGCATACATTACGGGAGCAAAAATTAAGCAGAATAAGCCGCTTATTCGAAAAGTAATGGTAGCCGGGCTTGTGATTTTAACCGGTTCTATGTTTGGTGTCGCTTTTTTTAAACAGATTTATCTTATGATTGGATTGCTGACGTTAGGAAGCATCGGAACGGGTCTTTTGTTGCCTTGTTTAAATACGCTGATCACAGGAGCTGTGGAAAAGGCGGAAAGAGGCATGATTACATCCTTATACGGGAGCGTTCGTTTTCTTGGTGTCGCGTTTGGCCCTCCTCTTTTCAGTTGGTTAATGAAAATTTCGCATAAGACAGTTTTTTTGAGCATGACGGGAGTAAGCCTTGCAACGTTGATGCTGTCTCTTTTTTTCATTAAACCCGGCATAAAAAACAAGGGGGATACAACGGAAGAGCATGGCCCAACCACCCTTTTCAGAAAAAGAGAAAAAGCGCCTACGTAATGGTCTAGAAAAATTTTGAAACAAAATAAATAAATTTCAATAAGAGGGCGGTAATCGCGGCCGCCATCAACGGGCCAACCGGAATACCGCGCAGAAAGACAATGCCGATAATGGAGCCGACGACAAGACCGACGATTAGGTGCGGTTGAGCTCGGAGCATATCCAATCCTTTTCCATTCAAATAAGTGGCGAGCGCCCCTCCTGTCAGCGCGATAACCCCCATAAGCGTAGTAAAGAGCGGGAGAAGATCCTTGGCGGTGATTCGTTCGCTGGCAAACGGCACTAAAACGGATATGGTTAAAAAGAGGAGACCCAGTTCCATTCCACGCCGTTCTACCGCCGGAAAAAAGCGCTCCAGAGAGGTAAGCTTGAGCATTAACAGCATGCTTGCCGCCGTAGCGATGATCGGCGAGCGACCGATTAGGCCGACAATAATCAGAATAACAAGTGCTGCTTCGCCTGAAGATACGTGCATCCGCATCCAACCCCTGTCCTTTTCTTCACTTCTATGAAGAAACGGAGGAAAGTATTCTTTTTTCTCGGACAATAGGGACAATTTTTAAAAGATCGATTTGGCCACAGTATAGAATGTCCTCTGTGTATTGATGCTGAACCAAACGCCTGCCTGTGGTAGTGGTAAGGAGGCGCTCGGGAAGCTGGGGAGCCATTTGAAGGTAACAGGCTTCCAGTGCCTCGGATACATCACAGGTATGGATGGCAGCGGCACGCTTTTTGGCCAAATGAACCATCAATCCCGCGGCAAGGCCGTCCTCCAAAGCAAATTCTCCACGAGTACCCGCGCAGTACAGCGTAATATTACAATTTTTATTCAGCGCTTCTTCGATGCATGCGAGGGCATTAAGAAAACATCCAATTAATACATGTTTTGCTTTTTTTGTCTTTTGAATAGCTCTTGTGCCATTTGTCGTTGTTAGAACGAGGTGCTTTCCTGTATGCTTGCCTGCACGCACGGCAGCAGGAGAGTTATTGTAATCAAAATCGGCGATCTTTTTACAATGCCGTTCTCCGGCCAAAACAGTATCAGAAGAGCGTAAAGCATACGCCTGCTCGCTTGTTTCAACCGGAATCACAGAGGCAAAGCCGCAGTTGAAGGCAGTTACAATCGTACTTGACGCCCTGAGCACATCAATCACAATTACCGTTCGTCCGGCCATTTGCTCGGGGCGAATGGCCGCAACGGTTTGTACGGTTTGAATCTCCATTCTGTTTCCTCCCTCTCATATGTATGGCCAAGTGATTCGGGAGCGAAATGCTCGGAATTCATGCGTACTGTAAGCAAGAATGAAGAGAAACGCCAGTGAATCAGCAAACGGGATGTATGAAAAATCATGATGGGGGAAAGCGTAAATAAAAGAAATCGTAAAAGGAGAGAAATTGGTTTTATGAATAATAAACAATCCATTCTGACTCAGGCGCTTGAAACATTAGAGAACACATTTCTTCCATCTGCCGCCGAGCTTTCCAGTAGAATAAGAAATATAAAAGAAAAAGTAGTGGGGATGTCAGATGAACAGTTCGAAAGCAATATGAGTATGGCGACCACTTCACCAGCAGGAGAACATCCTTATCCTGATCAGAGTGTTCGGTTCTTATTAAACGAAGTTTTTCCCGAGATAGAAAAAAACGTTCAAAATACGCAGAATCATGAAGTCATATCGGCTGTTAACGAAATTAGAGGGATTCTGGGCACGGATGATAATTTACACACACCAACATAAAAGGTGCGTTTATCTCCCGTTTCTTTAAGTCTTTTGAACCGGCAAAGAGTGAGGATATGATAGTCATACTATATAGCTTATTTCGCAAAAAGATAAATATGCGAATAGAAACGAATACAAAGTAGGCAAACATCTCAGAGTCACGTGGTGAATATACTAAAGTTATCCACTTACTCTAAGAGGTGATTGTAGATGGGAAAGGTGCGAAATATTTACGCTGCGGGAAATACTGCTCGAGGTTATTATCATTTTTATGAATCCGTCCTCCAGAACCTTGAGCGTCTCTTCATTCTTCAAGGAGGGCCGGGAACAGGTAAATCGTCTTTGATAAAAGCCATAGGTGAAGAAATGATGGAACGGGGCTATGAGATTGAGTGGATCCATTGCCCCTCTGACAATCATTCCGTTGATGGCGTCATCATTGCAGGATTGAAAGTAGGTATCGTAGATGGAACGGCTCCCCGGGTCATTAAGTCGAACGCTCCGGGGGCGGTTGAAGAGTACGTTGATATAGGAACAGCGTGGGATGTCAGTTATTTGCGTGCGCATAAGGTGAATATTATGCAGTTGAATGATGCGGTAGGGCGCGCCTTTCAGAAAGCGTATGATGCTTTTGCTCAAGCTTTGCGCATACATGACGAGTGGGAGCGGTTTTATATTGAAAACATGAATGTTGTTGAGGCGAATAAGGTTACGGATGAGGTGATTGAACGTATTATCGGAGAGCAGGTACTCCCGAAGGCGGCAACGGTGCGCCGAATGTTTTTAGGAGCAGCTACACCGGAAGGGCCGGTCGATCATATTCAAAATCTTACCGAAGACATAGCGAAGAGATATTTCATTAAGGGTCGTCCGGGTTCAGGCAAATCGACAATGCTGAAAAAACTGGCGGCTGTAGCGGAACAGCGCGGATATAATGTGGAAATATACCATTGCGGCTTAGATCCGCACAGCCTTGATATGGTGATCATCCCTGAAAAAAGCATTGCCATTTTTGATAGTACCGCACCTCACGAACATTTCCCGACTAGAGACAGTGATGAGATCATTGACATGTATACTCGGCTTATCGCTCCGGGAACGGATGAAAAGTATGCTGCTGAATTGCAAGAAATCAAAGCAAAATATTCTGCTGTTATGAAAGAAGGCACCGCTTATCTTGCGGAAGCGAAAGCGATTCATGATGAACGTAAAAACATTTATGCAGAAGCGACGGATTTCGGAAAGGTGAAGGTGATACAAAGCAACATCTTGTCTAAGATAGATAGCCTGATTATTTCTGTGGAAAATCAATAAGAGTGAGAAAAGTACTAAGTTGAAAGCGTCGGCTGTTTATTATATAGCCGGCGCTATATGGATGAAACTTGTTTGTTTACCGCCTCTTTCACAACACGCGAGAAGTCTTCTTCCTCCACATGCCACATTCGGTTGTTGTGTGACACACGTGAAAAGCAATATAACACGTTGAACATTTGGCGAGATGTTTGTATACTGAAATGGAACGAGTAGTAGGTGCGTTTTTTAATATCATATCATCAGATGACTCGATCATCAGAAAGGATGATGAATTTATGAAAATTTCGTTTTTTGTTACATGTCTCGCTGATGTATTTTATCCGGGTGTGGCAAAGGATGCGGTAGAAGTGTTGGAGCGACTTGGCTGCGAAGTGGAGTTTCCGCAGGCGCAAACATGTTGCGGACAGCCTGCGTACAATAGCGGATACCATAAAGAAACGAAAAACATTGCGAGGCACATGATCGAAACGTTTGCCGGTGCCGAATATGTGGTGACACCGTCCGGTTCATGCGCCGCAATGCTTCACGATTACGTCAAATTGTTTGAAGATGAGCCGGAATGGCTGGAGAAAGCGCGGGTATTGGCGGCAAAAACGTATGAGTTTACCCAATTTATCGTCGAAGTGTTACGCGTGGAGGATGTGGGCGCCGCCTTTCGGGCAAACGCCACTTATCACCGTTCCTGCCATATGACTCGTCTGTTGGGTGTAAAGGAAGCGCCGATGAAGCTTCTGGAGCATGTGGAAGGTCTTCGTGTTACTCCGTTGCCGAACGCTCATGACTGCTGTGGGTTCGGTGGTACGTTCTCCGTTAAGATGGTGCCAATATCCGAACAAATGGTGGATGAAAAAATACGACATATCGAGGAAACGGATGCGGAGGTACTGATCGGAGCCGATTGCGGATGCCTGATGAATATAGGCGGCCGAATCAACCGCAAAGGAAAGCCGATTAAAGTGATGCACATTGCTCAGGTGTTAAACCATTCAAAACGTGAAGGGGGCGGAAGCTATGCCGATGAAAATCGGGAATGACAAATTTTTTAGCCGGGTTGCTCAGGGGATTGAAAACGGATTCATGCGTGGTGCGGTCAGTTCCGCGCAGGAACGGCTGCGCGGCCGGAGGTTAACGGCGGCCGAAGAATTGGGAGATTGGGAAGAGTGGCGAAAGCTTGGTGAAGATATTCGCCGCCATACGCTGGAGAATCTGGATTATTATTTGTACCAGCTCAGCGAAAACGTCGAGAAGGCTGGTGGCCACGTGTTTTTCGCCCAGACAGCTGAAGAAGCGAACGAATACATTACTGATGTGGTCAAAAAGCGCAACGGCAAAAAAGTTGTCAAAGCAAAATCGATGGTGACGGAAGAAATCAGTATGAATGCTGCATTGGAGGCGATCGGTTGCGAGGTGATCGAGACTGATCTAGCGGAATACATTTTGCAGTTGGACGACCATGATGCTCCGTCTCATATCGTCGTTCCGTCCCTTCATAAAAACAAAGAACAAATCCGGGATGTTTTTGCGAAAAAGCGGGGCTACGATCGGACGGAGAAACCGGAGGAGCTTGCCTGGTTTGCGCGCGAACAGTTGCGCAAAGAGTTTTTGACAGCAGATATTGGGATTACCGGATGTAATTTCGCGGTGGCGGAGTCAGGTTCGATTACGCTTGTGACGAATGAAGGCAATGCCCGGCTTGTGACAGCGCTACCGAAGACGCAAATTACCGTAATGGGCATGGAACGTATCGTACCGACATGGGAAGAGCTTGACATTCTCGTATCGCTTCTGTGCCGTAGCGCTGTCGGACAGAAATTAACGAGCTATGTGACGGGATTAACTGGCCCACGAAGCGAAAAAGCGGTGGACGGTCCGGAGGAATTTCATTTGGTCATTATTGATAATGGCCGTTCTAACATTTTGGGCACGGAGTTTCAGAGCGTGTTGCATTGTATCCGCTGCGCTGCCTGCATTAACGTTTGTCCCGTATACCGGCATATCGGTGGTCATTCGTACGGTTCGATCTACCCAGGCCCGATCGGTGCCGTGCTTTCCCCTTTGCTGGGTGGATACGATGATTACAAGGAACTTCCGTATGCGTCCAGTTTGTGCGTGGCTTGTACGGAAGCATGTCCGGTGCGGATTCCACTTCATGAACTGTTGATTAAACACCGTCGCAAAATTGTAGAGGACGAGGGGCGTTCATCGTTTGGAGAAAAGTTGGCCATGAAAGGATTCGGGCTGGCGGCGCGCTCGCCAAAGTTGTTTGCAATGGGCGAAAAAGCGGCGCCGTTCGTCTTGGGGCCGTTCATGAACGGTGATACTATCAAAGAAGGCCCGAAACCGGTCAAACCATGGACGGATATCCGGGATTTCCCGGCACCGGCGCGCGAATCGTTCAGAGAGTGGTTTGAAAAACGGCAGAAAGAAGGGAAAAAGTTATGACCATCCGAAACCGTGAAGCGTTTTTGAATCAGATTGCGGTAAGACTCGGACGCGAACGACGGACGGACGGCGTCGTGCGGCCCGACCGGACGCATGGTCCGCAGTTGCGCAAATATAAGGATCGTTCCATGGAAGAACTTGTTGATGTACTTAAAGAGCAGTGTCTTCGGATCCACACGGATCTGAAGCTGGCGACAAGCGCAACGCTTCCGCGTGTGATGGAAGAAACGATTGCGTTTTACAGGGCGAAATCCATCATCAGATGGGAAGATCAACGGTTTGCAGAGTACGGACTCGATGTATGTTTCGATCGCCAGAAAGCAGACAAAAACCTTGATGTGTATGTATGGAATCCGGAACGAGGAGAGGAAAATATACGCGCCGCGGAAAAAGCGGATATCGGAATTACGTTTAGTGATATGACACTGGCCGAGTCGGGAACGGTCGTACTATTTGACAGCGGGGAGAAAGGGCGGGTCGTAAGCCTTTTGCCCAAGTATTATATCGCGGTTATTCCGAAGAGTACGATTGTGCCGCGCATGACGCAGGCGACCCGGCGCATCCATGAGATGGCGCAAGAAAAAGGCACGTTTCCTTCATGCATCAATTTCATTTCCGGTCCGAGCAACAGTGCGGATATTGAGATGAATTTGATTGTCGGCGTACACGGACCGATAAAAGCCACATATATCGTGGTAGAAAACCGATAGAAACAAATGAGGACTGTCAGCTGTACGGGGGTGGCAGTCTTTTTTTGTGGGATTGATTGTTTGAAGAATAAAAAAATCATAAATACAGCAAAATACAAAAAAAGTGGTAAAGGATTATCAACAGTGTTAAAAACCATTCTTTCTTATTTACCAACTTGGGATATATTGATCGGAGCCCTGGTATCTTTTCTTGTCCCATTCGGTATCTTTAGCCTATTTAAGTGGCTACGCGGATAAAAAACGGAGGATTTTGTTATGTTTAAGTGGTTGAATTCACGTAAAAAAAAAGCCAAACTTCTTCTGCTGCCAGTCATCCGAGCGAGGTACGTCCGTTGACAAGCAGTTTACAGCGCAACCTACAAGTAGTAAGAGAGCAAATTGGACATAGTCCTGATGTAATTTTTCGCCAGTTTTCCTTTTGTGGCACATTATGGAAATCAGCTATTGTTTATATTGATGGTTTAGTAGATAAGACAGCTTTGCACGAACAAATCATGAAACCTTTAATGCAAGAGCCTACAGCAGCAGAAAAGGCAAAACAACTTTCTGATGGAGCAGCACACATAAAAAATTGGGTGATAAATTCTGGCATTCCGATAGCGGAAATAAAAGAGGCACATAACCTGAACGATTGTATTCTTGAGGTACTTTCCGGAAATGCGCTTTTGTTCATTGATGGAATAGACAGTGGTTTCATTCTCGGCATAACCGGCTGGGAGGGTCGTTCCATCGATGAACCGGTTACCGAATCGCTTGTACGGGGACCGCGGGACGGTTTTGTGGAAACGCTTCGCAACAATACGGCGATGCTTCGGCGGCGAATCAAAGATCCAAATTTCACAATGGTTGTTTACAAAGTAGGCCAACGTGCAAAAAAAGATTTAGCGATTGTTTATATAAAAGGAATCGCTAATGAGGAGTTAGTAGCGGAAGTAAAAAGAAGGGTGGAAAGGATCAATATTGATGATGTTCCGGAATCAGGGTATGTTGAACAATTAATTGAGGATAATTACCTTTCCCCTTTTCCTCAAGTACAAAACACGGAAAGACCCGATCGGGTGATGAGTGCATTAATGGAAGGACGTGTAGCTCTTCTATTGGACGGTACTCCCTTCGCTCTTATCGTACCAGTTACATTTTCTATGCTTATGAGTTCACCAGAAGATTACTATGAGCGCTGGTTGCCTGGCTCTTTAATTCGGGCTATGCGATATGGTGCCACTTTTACTGCCTTGTTTCTCCCTGCCTTATACATTTCTTTAATTTCATATAACCAGGGGCTTATTCCAACAAAGTTAGCGATCTCCATTGCTGCAACAAGAGAGGGGGTTCCCTTTCCTTCTCTTATTGAAGCGTTGATGATGGAAGTTATCATTGAAATTTTGCGGGAAGCCGGGGTTCGCCTACCCAAACCGGTAGGACAGGCTGTCGGCATCGTAGGAGGGCTCGTTATTGGTCAAGCAGCGGTGGAAGCCGGAATTGTAAGCCCGATCATGGTTATTGTCGTTGCCTTAACCGCCATCTCATCCTTCGCTTTTCCCCAATATGGGGCTGGGATTGCGATTCGGATGCTCCGCTTCGGAATGATGATGTCGGCTGCTGTGCTTGGTCTGTACGGTGTTATTTTGTTTTTCATTCTGATTAATGCTCATCTTGTAAAATTGAAAAGCTTTGGCGTTCATTACACGGCTTCTTTTACCCCTTATCGGCCAAAGGATTGGAAAGATATGGTGATTAGAGCCCCTCTGATGATGATGAAGCAGCGACCGGAAATGAACAAAACGCAAGATCGCAAACGGCAATAAACAGGAGAAGGAGGCCTTTCATGATTAGCCATCCGAAAGATCGAATCACGCAGACACAGGCTACTATCGTCGTAGCCAATACCATGTTAGCAACAGGCATTCTTACGCTGCCCCGCAGAGTATTGGATGCTGCCGGAACAGCGGATGCCTGGATTTCTCTGCTTTTAGGTGGCCTTATTTCCTTGTTTGCCGGGTATATGATCACAAAAGTAAGCCTCCTATTTCCCGAGTACACTTTCTATCAGTACAGTCAAGCTCTTACCGGAAAGTTTATTGGTACGATTCTTAACGTGCTCCTGATTGTCTATTGTATTTTTGTCTGTGGATACGTAGTGCGGATTTTAGGGGAAGTCATCCATGTCTTTGTGTTAGAAAAAACACCGATTGAAGTGGTAATCATTGTATTTATGAGTGTAGCCACTTATCTAACAGTGGGGGGCATCAATCCGATCGCACGGCTGTGCGAATTGTTTACCCTCCCTATCGTCCTGATTCTTTTTTTAACTTTGACGTTAAGTTTTAGCCATTTTGAACTGGACAATCTTCGTCCACTGCTAAGTGAAGGGTTCACGCCTGTATGGGAAGGGGTAAAAAATACCGCCTTTTCTTTCACGGGATTTGAAATCATGTTCATTGTGACCGCATTCATGACAGAGCCAAACAAGGCCGTAAGATCAACTATTACGGCAATTAGTACGATAATCGTTTTATATATATCGGTGGTCGTGGTGGCCATTGGTATCTTTACGGTAGAGGAGCTGAAGACGCTGACATGGCCGACCATGACGCTGGCGAAAGATATCGAGTTTCCCGGCGCTTTTTTCGAACGTTTTGACTCTTTTCTGGTGATTGTCTGGATTATGGCCATCTATACAACTTTTGTCCCTTATCATTATGCAGCCAGTCTGGGTTTGGGACAACTTTTCCAAAAAAACATGTATTATTTTGTTTTTGGAGTGTTACCGGCCATCTACATTATCGCTATGTATCCGAAAGATTTAAACGCCACTTTTAAACTGGGCGAGTTTATGGGATATTTAGCAATATTCTTTACTATGATTATTCCAATCTTCTTATGGCTTGTGGCTAAAGCAAGGAGGGGGAATCATGAAAAAAACTAAAAGGACATTCATGTTCTCTCTTCTCCTCTCCCTCATCATGATAACAGGTTGCTGGGATCGGGTAGAACTTGAAGACATTGGTATCGTGCTTGGAGTCGCTATTGACGAATCTGCAACGAAAGCAGCGAAAAAACAGGAAAAGGAAGAGTTAAAGGGACAAGCAAAGGAACGTAAGCATATTTTGATGGTTCACCATTTTATCATACCACAAGAAGTGGAAGGAAAAACCATAACGGGAAAGAATAAGCCGTATTCCAACGTTGTCAATGAAGGCGAAACCATCTTTGAAATTGTCCGAGAGCTGTCAACCCGCGTAGCACGTCCCCCAAACTATGAGCATCTAAAAGTGATCGTCATTAGCGAAGAGATAGCTCGTTCTACTGATTTACGCGATATTATCAATTTTTTCCTTCGCAATCCTGAATCAAGACGGACGATCAAAATGCTTATCGCGAAAGGAAAAGCACGGGAAACGTTCGAAAAAAAGCCACCGATTATGGCTAATCCAGCCTTAAAAATGGCGAAAATGATTGAAAACACCAAGAAAACCCTGCGGATGGCACCCGAAATGACACTGGGTGACATGTCGGAAAAACTAACGTCGGAAACCAGCTTTGTTATGCAGCGTGTAGTCACCTCCAAAACGGGAACAAAAGTAGCCGGAGCCACCGTAATAAACGGAAAAACCCACAAAATGGTCGGTTGGCTGGGTGAGGACGAAATGGAAGGGCTAAACTGGATGAGCGGAAAAGGAAAAGCAGGCATTGTGAAAGGAACAGACCAAAAAACAGGAAAAACCATGGTGTATGAAGTAGGAAAAATGAGAAGCAGGATTAAGCCGAAAGTGCAGGGAAATAACATCTCTTTCACCGTAGACATCGAGACGGAAGGGTCACTTCGTGAAGACTGGTTGGAGCCGGGAAATGCTTTCAAAGAAAACTTAATAAAAAGAGCCGAGAAGGCAGCAGAGATGGAAATTAAACGTTTAACTCAGAAGGCGCTGACAAAAACACAGAAGAAGTTTAAAGTTGATGTGGCCGGATTTGGCAAACAGCTCAGTATCTACTACCCCAAAGTTTGGAAGGAAGTCAAAAAAGACTGGGATAAACATTTTAGCAAAATACCTGTAGATATTAACGTGAAAGTGCAAATCAGCGAATTCGGAACGAGAGGAACGAAGATGTAATACAAAGTCATTCAGCTGGCGATGAGCGGGTGAATGTATAATATCGTTTTTCTGTGGAAGCTTAAGATTATCCATTGCCAGAAGCGAACCAAAGGAATAAAGAAATGCCGCGACAGCAAAACCGGAATATGAACGGCTGGACGGTTTCCTCAAACCGAGGCGGCGCTGGAATAGGGGATAAGCAATGAAGGGTAAACGATATTTGACCATTGCTATTGTTGTCATGCTGACTGCGCTTGCAGGAGGATGGAATCTTTTTTTTCGTCTTCCGAACCCAATCGATATAAAAATGAAATCCTCTTCGCCTGTGGAGAAACCTGTCATTCTGCTCATGATTGATTCATTGATGCACAAGCCGCTACAGGAAGTGATCAGGGACGGACGCGCTCCTGCGCTCGCGTTTTTGCTCAAGCATGGACGGTATTTTCCCAAAATGGTAAGTTCTTTTCCCACCATGTCCGTTACGATTGACGCGACGCTTTTAACCGGAACATATCCTGACCTGCATCGCGTGCCCGGACTTGTCTGGTATGACGCAGCCGAGAACCGTATCGTCAATTACGGTAGCGGGGGAATAAGGGAAACGTTGAAGACGGGGCTTGGACAAATGTTGTATGACAGCCTGTATAATTTAAATAATGTTCATCTAAGCCGCAATGTTAAAACGATCCATGAAGAGCTGGCTGCCAAAGGAAAAGCGTCCGCCTCTGTTAATGCGCTTATTTATAGAGGCAAGACGCCTCATATATTACATACATCTGCAATGATTCCGGTAGATAAAACATTTCCTGCCCGTTTGAAAACGTTTGGGCCGGAATGGTTCTCGCTAGGCGTGCTATCGCAAATTGAGCCGGATAGTCGCTACCATCATGCTTGGAAAAAGTTCGGATTTAATAACAAATTCGCTGCTGATGAGATCAAGTACCTAATTCAAAAGAGAAAGCTTCCCGCTTTTACCATCGCTTATTTTCCTGAGTTGGATCAGGCCATCCATAAAAAGGGAATCACAGTTACCAGAGAGATTGAGAGGGCTGATCGACAGATACAGGAGATATTTGCGGCGTATGGATCGTGGGAGACAGCGCTCAAAGAGGCGATTTGGATTGTTATGGGCGACAGTGGACAAACGTCGATCGGCGGCGAACGGAAAGAGGCATTGATCGATTTGCCTTCCCTTTTGTCTTCTTATCGGATTGCAGAGGAAGGGAAGCCAGCTCGGAAAACGGATCAAATCGTGCTTGGTTTTAATGAGAGAATGGCGTATGTTTATGCGCTGGATGAGCGGTTGTCCCTGTCCGAAATTGCCCGTTCCCTGCAAAAGGATAAACGGATCGATGTGATTGCCTGGAAAGAAGGTTCTTTCATTCGGATCGTAAACGGAGGAAAAGAAGGGGATTTTTTCTACCGGCGGAACGGTCGGTACATTGATACGTATGGACAGACGTGGTCTATGCAAGGAGATGCTTCCGTTCTGGATCTATCTGTAACAGGAAACCGAATCGCATATGGCAGCTATCCTGATGGCCTGGCTAGATTATATGGTGCCCTGCATTCACATCCGGGGCGCTATCTTATACTAACAGCTAGACCAGGGTGCGAATTGACGGGGCCGAGTATTCATACGCACATTAATGGGGCCGGGCATGGTTCGTTGCACGAACAGGATTCCCTTGTGCCCCTTATTGTCAGCGGTACGGATCTTTCCCCAAAACATTTGCGGATTGTGGATATGAAGGATTGGATTTTACGGTTGATCCGCTGATGAGGCTTTTATTTTACAGCGCCAGGCCACATAAATAAAAAATAGAAAGAAAAAGGAATTTTGACTACCACAGCGAATGAATATCATAATTAATACTTTTTATATGCGGATTGTGGATGTGAAAGCGAATAGGCAAAAAAAATCGCTGGTTTATTTTTAAAGGGGGGATGGGACTATGGCGGAACACCATTTTTATTTGACGGCAGATTGGAAAGGAGGACGGGACGGAGAAGGGCGCATTTCCGTGGGCAACCTGCAAGCGCCGATTTCCGTTCCAAAAGAGATGAACGGTCCAGGCGTTGGCACGAATCCTGATGAGATGCTGATCGGCGCGGCGGCGACCTGCTATTTGATTACGCTGGCAGCCATTCTCCAAAACAGGGGAATTGGCGTATCGGATTTGCATTTGGAGTCAGAAGGAATCGTGATCATGGAGGGCAGCAGCCCGCGTTTTCAAAAAATTATCCACCGTCCCCGCATTACGTTGGAAGCGGAAGCTGCAGAAGAGCAGATCGAGACCGTAGTTGTGCTGGCTGAACGCGCCGAAAAAGCGTGCATGGTTTCCAAAGCTGTCCAAGGAAATGTGGAAGTGCTTGTGGAGGCCGATGTTGTAATAGCATAATTTAAGAAGTGTTTTCCCGCGTTGTACAATCTAACGTAAAAATTTTCCGTGTTTCTTTCTCTGCTTCTAACAAAAAATATACATGCAAATCATAATTGATAATAAGGAAAGGGTTACAAAGTTATGAAGGATCAAGAAACGAAAAATCAAAGCACAGAACAGAGAATGAAGCAGGCGGATAAAGAAAAGGATACGGAAAGAGCACCGGGTTACGGGGATAAGAAGCTGGAGGGGCCGAATGCTCCGGCTACATAACTTCGGTCTGTTGACAAATATCCCTCTTCTTCCTGTGCTTATGTTGACTTTCCGCGAGACCACACAGGAGGAAGAGGCATATTGTCGCTTTTTTGCGCTAGTACAAAGCCCGGCTATGTGCCGGGCTATCTTTTTGTACGTCAAGCTTATTGATCGCGGCTAAAATCGCACTCATGCAAAGGAATGACTTTTGTTTTCTTAATAAACTTATATCCCAGCCAGAGAATGAGAAACAATGGCAGACCGATATAGGAAACGAGCACGCCATTCCAGTCGATTTTCTCCTCCATAAACGCGCCGTAGTTCTGGCCGAGAATGATGATAATACAGAGCACAAGGGCGAAGAGCGGACCGAACGGGAACCATTTCGCTTTGTAAGGAAGCGCGTTTATATCTCCTCCCTGAGCCACGTATGCCCTGCGAAAGCGGTAATGACAGATTGCGATGCCAACCCAGGCGATAAATCCGGACATACCGCTCGCGTTCAGCAACCAGATGTACACGGTACCGTCACCAAACAGCGAGGACAAGAACGCTAACATGCCCACAAGCGACGTTATGTAGAGAGCATTGACAGGAATGCCGCGTTTATTTACTTTGCCAAGGAATTTCGGTGCCTTTCCTTCCTTGGCCAGCATCCATAGCATCCTCGTACAGGCGTACATGCCGGAGTTGCCCGCTGAAAGGACGGCGGTCAGAATAATGGCGTTCATAACTGAAGCCGCAAATGCCAGTCCCGCCTTTTCAAACACTAGAGTGAAAGGGCTTACAGCAATATTTTCAATATCAGAATTGATGAGACGTTCATCCGTGTATGGAATCATCAGGCCAATGATCAGAATAGCCAAAATGTAAAATAAAAGAATTCGCCAAAATACTTGTTTGATGGCTCTTGGTACGTTTTTCCCTGGTTTTTCGCTTTCCCCTGCCGCGATGCCGACCAGCTCGGTGCCCTGGAAAGAGAAGCCCGCGATTATAAAGACGCTGAATATGGCCATAAATCCGCCGTGGAACGGGGCGTCCCCTACGGTGAAGTTTTTGAATCCGACCGCTTCCCCTCCCATAATGCCGAAAATCATACTGATACCGACAATAATAAAAGCGAGAATGGAAATAACTTTGATTAATGCGAACCAGTATTCGCCTTCCCCGTATCCTTTGACCGATAAATAGTTAAGGCCAAACATGATACCGAGGAAGAGGACGCTCCAGAGAAGCGAAGAGCTATCAGGAAACCAGAACTTCATGATAAGAGCCCCGGCCGAGATTTCTACCGCGATGGTCACGGCCCAGTTATACCAGTAGTTCCAACCAAGTGCGAAGCCAAGCGCCGGATCGACAAATCTGGATGCATAGCTGCTAAAAGAACCAGATACTGGTAAAAATGTAGCCATCTCACCAAGGCTTGTCATTAAAAAGTAGACCATAATGCTAATAGCTAGGTACGCGACGAGCGCGCCGCCGGGGCCGGCTGAGTGAATGGTTGCACCGCTTGCCAAGAAGAGGCCGGTTCCGATTGAACCACCGATGGCAATCATGGTCAAATGCCGCGCTCTTAATCCGCGATGCAACTGGCTGGAAGTATCGGTTACCGGTTCGATCATTTCGTTTACTTGCAATGGAGATTGGCTCATGTAACCACCTCATTTTTTGATTTGTAGTATAGAGAAGAAAAGTTTTGGAGATGAACCGATATGCGAATTTTTAGCATTCACCTTCGCACAAAATAAAAAGAATAAAGTATATAATTTGTTTTTCAATTTACTAAATTTTATTGCAATTATTTCGCCAATTTGGGCACAAAAATGGGAAGCTCGTAGAAAAAATTTCAGGCTTAAGCTCTTTTATTGACAAAACAATAGAGAAGAACAAGCTTTATTCGTTGTGTCCGGTGCAAGAAGCAGGATGGAAGGGGAATTTTTCCTGCAAGAAAAATAGCAAATGCAAAAAAAATGGCGTATATTTTGCTATTTTTTTTGCATTGAATTTTGAATGATGATTATAAAGCGTAAGTTTTTATTGAAATGATTGATCTTGTGCAGGTATAATAAAAAATAAAAAAGCGATGGGTTTCCTTTGACTGAACTGGGAATAGGTAGCTAGGGTTCCGCTTTATATTTGATATGAAGGACTGCGACCGAGCGCTACAGATCTTGCTTTGTGCAAGAGGCACCTATTGGCACAAAAAGCCCGAGGGGGAAAGTTCAGCGTATTTGCGCTGCTTTCCTTCTTTGGGCTTTTTTATTTTTTAAGGAGGTTGAATACGTAATGAAAAAAGCGACACAAATTCGTCCCGGGGTGGCCATTATTATTTTCGACGAACAAAATCGGGTGTTACTTCAAAAAAGGGCGGATGTCGGGTTGTGGGGAATTCCATCAGGACATGTAGAACCTGGTGAGACGGTGTTGCAGGCTGCTGTCCGTGAAGCATGGGAGGAGACAGGCTTACGAGTTGCGATAACACGGTTAATTGGGATTTATTCTGATCCTGTTTCGCAAACGTTTTATTATCCGGATGGTCGCGTCGTACAGTTTGTTACCACATGTTTTCAAGCGCAGGTTATAGGGGGAAAATTATCTCCCCGCTGCGCCGAGACGCTTGAACTGGCTTATTTTCCGCACGATCGTCTGCCTTCAGAGCTTTTGCCAATGCATCCAAAATGGCTGGAAGATGCGCTGGCTAACCATGATCTTCCGTTTCTTCGCTAGTATTCGGAGTCGTATCAGCGAAGCTGTTACCAAGTGCTAACTTAAAATAGCAACGAAGAGGATTTTTCTTCTGTAATCTTTGGGTAATTGACGGAGATCTTGTCCATACTACTCCTAAGAATATACTACGCCAAAGAAGTCAATTTATATTTTTATTTCTTAACATCGGGTATCCCTTACACTTTTTGTGACGTATAACCTTTCTTGCCTGTATAGTAAAAAGACTGGCAACTATCGTGTTTTTCATTTCTGCTTTTTGTAGTTATTGTATGCTTCAGAACTTCTCTGCTTTTCTCGTTGTGTGTTTTTAGATGTAATGGGTTATACGTTATTGGAAGGAAGAGAAGATCGATGAGAAAGCGGGCAAAATTTATTGTGGTATGTTTATGGCTATTTTTTATGTCGGGCTGTGGCGATCGGCTTGATGTGGAGGACTTAACGCTATCTTTAGCGTATGGGATTGATTTAGATAAAGATAATGAGCTAATGGTTTATCAAATAAGTCCGGTTTTTAGTAAAGATACAAAAAAGAAATACGAAGTGTATGGATCCAAAGTGAACACAGTCAGGCAGGCAAGGGAGAGGTTTAACAGTACAGCGAACGGTCAAATTGCTACCGGAAAAGTGCAAGTATTTCTATTGGGTGACAAAATATTGAAAAAAGAGGGCAGCGTACCTTATCTGGACGTGGCTTATCGAGATCCGAAAAACACGGGAAATATGCGTATGGTTGCTGTGAAGGGGCCAGTTTCTTCTGTTTTGAACAGTAAGTTTAGCGATAAGCCTCGCTTTCCTGTGTATATAAATAATGTAATTGATGTGGCAAATCAGTCCAATGAAACGGTTTTTACCACGCTGCAAAAATTCCATAAAATGTTTTTTGATAAAGGGATTACGCCTGCGATTTCAGAAATAAAAGCAGATAAGACGGGGATTGTTGTCACTGGGTCTGCGCTTTTAAATGATAGAGGAATGTATAAACTGTCGCTAACTCGTCGAGAAAGTGCGTTACTTCTTATTTTGCAGGACGAAGCAAAGTTGCCGGTATCCCTTACAATCCGTATGCCTCCAGGATCATTTAAAACCCTGAATTTTCGTGAAAACGTAAAAGGGACTAACTTTGTAACAATAAATGTAAATAAAATTAACCGTCGTATTTCGACAAATTATAGAAAAAACCATTTTTCATTTGATGTAAAGATGAAACTTGATGTTACATTAGTGGAACGTACGTTTCATATCGATATGGAAAATGAGAAGGAGAAAGAACAATTAACTCTTCTCATCACGGATCAACTCGAAAAAGAATTAAATAGGTTGGTTAAAAAAGTGCAGAAGCACCATCTCGATCCGTTTGGATTTGGATGGTATGCACGTGCTTACCAATATCAGCAATGGAAAAAGATTGATACTCACTGGATGGATGAATTTTCAAGGGCGACTGTTAGAGTAGCACCAATGATACAAATCAAAGCTCATGGTGTGATTCAATAAAGATTGTATGCATTTGAGTGAATTTGAACAGCGCTGTTATGATGATTGGGCGAAGGAAATTTATTGCCCAGTCTTCTGGATATTAAAAAATGACAAAAAGGGATTCTGACGAGAGAGAAAACGGAGCGATTACAATCCTTAAGATAAATAAAATAAGACGGAATACTATACGTGCTGAATGCGGTTAGAAGGCAATCTTAAATGGCAGACAGTCCGGGCCCCATGACAGGGTACCGGACTATCGTTATTTTTGTCCACAATGTCAATGTCGTAAATGTCGCAGTATGGAAAGGCCAGGAATAGTATTAAAATACTGCGTACAACAAGAAAAAACAAACAAATTTCTAAAAATATATCAATATTTATGTAGAAAAAACCTAAATTTATAAGGTACTCTATTACTAGAAATAATGTCTTATAAATCATAGTTTGCTTATGGAGCAAGTCGAAAGGAGACAGGAACATGGACATAGAAAATAACAAAGGAATTCTTCTGGAAAGTGGTACAAATGAACTGGAGATTATCGAGTTTGGCATTGCTGGGGAAGTGTTTGGCATTAACGTCATTAAAGTACGTGAAGTCATTAATCCACTGCCGGTGACGCGCACGCCGAAATCCCATCCTCATGTAATGGGCATTATTCAGTTGCGTGGAGAAGTGCTTCCAGTCATTGATTTGGCAAAAGCGCTCGGCTTTCCGCCATCTGAGCATCCGGAACAGGACAAATTTATCATTGCGGAACTCAATCAGATGAAGGTGGCCTTTCATGTGCATTCAGTTTCGCGCATTCATCGGATTTCTTGGGAACAAATCGAGAAACCATCCGAGCTCACACGCGGCCTTGAAAGCAGTACAACCGGTGTGGTGAAAATGGAAGATCGCTTTATTTTGTTGCTTGATTTTGAAAAGATCGTGGTGGACATTAGCCCGGAAGCGGGATTCCAAAGCGGACAGATGCGGGAGCTTGGCGAGCGGCCCATTTCGGCCAAGCGCATTTTGCTGGCGGAAGATTCTGCCATTCTGCGCAAGCTGATCGAAGAGACGCTTCATAAGGCAGGATATACGCACGTTGAAGCATGCGAGGACGGAAACGAGGCATGGCGCTATCTTGAACACCTTGTCGGCACAGGGCAGGATGTAACCGAGCATATTCAACTGGTAATTACAGATATCGAAATGCCGGGAATGGACGGGCATCATCTGACAAAACGCATTAAAGAACATCCGGAGTTGCAGAAGCTACCGGTTGTCATTTTTTCGTCGCTGATTACGGATGATTTGCGCCATAAAGGAGAGAAAGTGGGTGCAGATGCACAGGTAAGTAAGCCGGAAATTGTAAATCTTGTGAAAGTGATTGACGGTTTAATTTTGTAACTTGGCTTTTGTCTTCGATAATTTTTTGCGATTCGGCCATACTAAAAATAGCGTTTATAAAAAGGGGGAGCTTTCATGACTGACGAAAATAAACGCCAGGCGATGGAGCGGGTACATCCGCGCAGCCACCCGTCGCGTTTGGATCAGTTTGGCCGGGACGGACAAATTCCGATTACTGGGCAGGAGCCGCCGCGGTTCATTTCTATGACGGAAGCCGAAAGAGAAGAGGAATAGGAGAAAATGCCCCACAAGTAAACCTGCGGGGCATTTTCTTCGTCTTTCTAGCTCCTTTTGTGAAGAACGTGAAGTTAGTATGAATAGGTTGCTGTTACAGTGCTTTCGATCTTCAATTCGCCCGGATACACCTGGCTGCTCGCGTTGCTCTTTTCTTGTGCGCTATAGTCGGCAACCACTGACTGGCGGTACATAGGAATAGGCTGAGGGGTAATGTTGTCAGTGATCTGCACGATGTCTTTAATTTTCACGCCGGCATGTTTCGCTATGCGTTCCGCCTTTAGACGGGCATTATCCATCGCTTTATCCATGGCTGCGAGTTTGTGCTCCTCGATTTTTTCCGAACTAAACCAGACATTTTCAATCCGGTTGGCTCCGACAGCGACAGCGGTATCCATCACCTGTCCGATCTTCTCCAGATTACGGTATTTGATCTGGACGATTTGTTCGACTTGATACCCTTTAAATTGCTGCTTGTTGTTTTCCCACGTATACTCCGGCATGGTGGAAAAACGCACGGTTTGTATGTCTTTTTCGGCGATTTGCAGGCGGATGAGCGCGTTATGAATCGTCTTGAATTGCTGGGCATTCTTTTCCTGTGCTTCCCGGGCTGTTTTTCCTGTTGTATATAACCCGAGCTGAATGTAGGCGATATCTGGTTGTACCGTAACTTCTCCATGACCGGTCACGGTGATTGTGCGCAGCGCGGCGGGGGCAACAACTTCTGAACTTTGCACGGATGTTTGGGCATAGGCGGCAGGCACCCATCCGGAAATAATAGACATCCCGAGAAGTAGAGCACAAGATAATGTTCTAACAGTAGGTATATTCTTCATATTTATCTCTCCTATGTCCATGTTTTACTGTATAGACGATTCTTTTATAAAATAGGTTGCGTTTAGAGGGAAGGAATGTTTACCTTTCCCTATATTTTAATACGAAAACGTTTGATCTGGTCCCAGAGCGCTTCGCCTACCAACACTTCTTTTTGCTTGTCGCCAATCAAGTCAAAATGAGGGAATTCTTCGCGGTGATGAAGATGTTGGCTGCCCAGGCCATATTTTTCCCCCCATGCGAGTAAAGCAGCGAGATCGGCGCATCCTGCTTTTGTGACCGTCGTAATATCGGGGCAGCGCGGATGGAGCCAGAAATGGGTAATGAACGCCACTTCTCCTCTGCGAACTTGTTCTTTCCATGCTTCAAGCTCTGCACGTTTCACGCCGAAAGCCATCTTCTTCCTCCTTTCTGCTGGAATCTTCGTGTTTATGTGATAGAGATTTGGTAAGATAATAAAGAAACTTCTACAACGCAAGCACGTTCTGTGGCTAACATAGAAGCTTGCATATTACGTGTGTGAAAGGAGGCGTTTTTTATACACATTGTCGATGAACAAAAAACCGAGCAGGCGATCCTCATCGGCTGCTATAAGAAACACGGTGACCAGCGCCGATTCGAGCTGTCTATGGAGGAATTGGCGGAGCTAACCCGGACGGCGCAGGCGGAGGTTATCGCTTCGCTGACACAAGAGCGGAATCAAATAGATGCACGCTTGTATGTAGGCAAGGGCAAAGTCGAAGAAATCAATCAGCTTGCGCTTGAGCTGAAAGCCGATCTCGTCATTTTCAATGATGAGCTGACTCCGATGCAAATCCGCAACCTTGAGCAGGCCATTGAATGCAAAGTGATTGACCGCACCCAGCTCATCCTCGACATTTTTGCCCAACGTGCCCATTCGCGCGAAGGAAAATTGCAGGTTGAGCTGGCCCAATTACAGTATAGATTACCGCGTTTGACAGGGAAAGGGGCGGGGCTGTCGCGACTTGGAGCCGGCATCGGAACCCGGGGGCCGGGGGAAACCAAGCTGGAGACGGATCGGCGCCACATCCGCCGCCGTATCAGCGAAATCGAACACCAGTTGGCAGAAGTAAAAAGGCACCGTCTGTTGTACCGTGAACGTCGTAAAAAGAACGAAGTGTTTCAGGCAGCACTTGTCGGTTACACGAACGCAGGAAAATCGACCATTTTGAACCGTCTCACCGGGGCGGGCGTTCTGGAAGAGGACAAGCTATTCGCTACGCTTGATCCGACATCGCGCCGCGTACGGTTGCCTGGAGGCGAAGAAATTATCATGACCGACACGGTGGGATTTATTCAGGACTTGCCGCACCAGTTGGTAGCCGCGTTCCGTTCCACGCTGGAAGAAGCGGCAGAAGCGGATGTTATCGTTCAGATCGTCGATGCATCCCATCCAGACCACCAAATCCACATGGAAGTGGTAGACAGCGTGCTTACCGAACTTGGGGCGGGCATGATCCCGCGCTTGACAGTATTCAATAAGATGGATGTGGTTGCCGAAGCACCGATTGCGCCGGTAACAGGCGAAGTCTTGTACATATCCGCACACCGTCCGGAGGATATAAAGCGTCTACTTATGGTCATCGAAGCACACATAAAGAGTCGGTATGCCCGGTATACGCTGCGCCTGCCGACCATACGTGGCGATTTATACGCGCTTGTGCGCCGTAACTTGCATATCGTCCACGAAAATATTAGCGAGGACGGCATGTACTATGAACTGCAAGTGGAAGGTCGAAATGTTACACAACTTTCCCCGGAACTTTTGCAGTTTATCATATAAAAAAGTAGAGGTAGAGAGGGAAGATAGCGTGTTTTCGTACTTGATGCATGGAGATAAACTGGCCCCTTATGTAGAGCAGGTAGAAGCGGAGATTTATCCACGCCTGCGCGAGATTGAAAAAATAGCAGATTACAACCAGTTCAAAGTGCTGAGGGCGTTTCAAAAACACCAAGTCAGCGATTTTCACTTTGCTCCGTCGACCGGATATGGATACGACGATATGGGACGGGAAACATTGGAAAAAGTGTATGCCGAAGTATTCGGCGGGGAAACGGCGCTCGTGCGCACGCATATTTTGAGCGGTACACATGCCATTGCGATCACCTTGTTCGGCCTTCTTCGTCCGGGAGATGAGCTTTTGTATATTACCGGCGCACCGTATGATACGCTGGAAGAAATCGTCGGCGTAAGAGGTCACGGCAAAGGTTCGCTCAAAGAGTTCGGGGTGAGCTATGCCGCCGTACCGCTGACGGAAGCGGGAGAGATCGACAAAGAAGCGGTGGCTCGTGCCATCAACAGTCGGACAAAAGTGATCGGCATTCAGCGCTCTCGCGGCTATGCTGACCGTCCTTCTTTTACGATCGAAAAAATAAAGGAAATGATTGATTTCGTAAAAGCAATTCGTCCGGACATCATTGTCTTTGTGGATAATTGTTACGGAGAGTTCACCGAGAGCAAGGAGCCGTTGGAAGTTGGTGCTGACATTATGGCCGGGTCGCTTATTAAGAACCCTGGCGGCGGTCTTGCCAAGAGTGGGGGATATATCGTTGGTCGGGCGGATCTTGTGGAGATGGCGTCCTACCGGATGACCGCACCGGGGCTCGGCGCCGAGGTCGGTTCGACGCAGTATGGGACGCTGGAAATGTTCCAGGGCTTTTTCTTAGCGCCGCATGTCGTTGGTGAAGCGCTGAAGGGAGCGGTATTTACCGCAGGCCTTTTGGAAAAGCTCGGATTCAAAACGAACCCGCGCTGGGACGCGCCACGTACCGATTTGATCCAATCTGTCGAATTCGGCACGGCAGAAGGGCTGGTGACATTCTGCCAAGGAATCCAGAAAGCCTCGCCAGTCGATTCGCACGTTGTACCGCAGCCGGGTGCGATGCCGGGATACGCCGATCCGGTCATTATGGCGGCCGGCACGTTTATTCAAGGTGCCAGCATCGAGTTGTCCGCGGATGGCCCGATCCGCTCGCCGTACCTGGGGTTCGTCCAGGGTGGCCTGACTGCTTCCCATGTTAAAGTTGGTGTACTGACCGCGCTCGACGAAATGTTAAAAAAGAATTTGTTACAAATTTAAAAAGAGGCGGTATCTTTCAAAAAATATATGTAAAATTATCTTACATGTATTGACGATAAAACCTGACATGTGTAGAATAAGAACTAAGGAAGCAAGGAGATTCGCCGGCGAAAGGAGATAAAAACGTGAAAGACAAAATTCGCCGTAATATGGCTCTTTTTCCGATAGGGATTGTGATGCAGCTGACTGAATTATCGGCCCGTCAAATCCGTTATTATGAACAGCAACAGCTTATTTCCCCGGCGCGGACGAAAGGAAACCAACGCCTGTTTTCATTCAACGATGTCGACCGCCTGCTGGAGATTAAAGCGTTGCTGGAGAAAGGATTAAACATTGCTGGCATCAAACAAGTGCTGGAAATGAAACACGAGGAAAAGCGCAACGAGAACATGATTGATGAAAAAACAGAGCAGAAACGCAGGGAACTTACCGACCGCGAGCTGCATGAACTGCTCAAGCAGCAGATTATGCACGCGAATCGGCCGGGACAGACGCCGCTTAACTGGGGGGAGCTTTCCCGCTTCTTCCATTAAAAAAAATAAAAGCAAAAATAAGGGAGTCTCCTTGCTTATGAGGAGAGATTTTTAAGGAGGTAGTTTGAGATGGCAGCAAAGTACACGAAAGAGGATATTTATCGCTTAGTCAAGGAAGAGAATGTAAAATATATCCGCTTGCAGTTCACGGATCTACTTGGAACGATTAAAAACGTAGAAATTCCGGTAAGCCAGCTCGAAAAGGCGCTCAATAACAAGATGATGTTTGACGGTTCTTCCATCGAAGGTTTTGTACGCATCGAAGAATCCGACATGTACCTGTATCCGGATCTTGACACATTCGTTGTCTTTCCGTGGACGACGGAAGATGGCAAAGTGGCTCGCTTCATTTGCGATGTATACACACCAGATGGCAAACCGTTCATGGGGGATCCGCGCCAAATCCTGAAAGCGGCGCTGCAAGAAATGGAATCATTCGGCTTCACTTCGTTTAATCTCGGACCGGAGCCGGAGTTCTTTCTATTCAAGCTGGATGAACACGGTCAGCCGACAAACGAGTTGAACGACCAAGGCGGATATTTTGACTTTGCCCCGCTGGATCTTGGTGAAAACTGTCGGCGTGACATCGTGCTGACGCTCGAGCAAATGGGCTTCCAAGTTGAAGCGTCTCATCATGAAGTAGCACCTGGTCAGCACGAAATCGACTTCAAATATGCGAATGCTGTAGAGGCGGCTGACCAGATCCAAACATTTAAGCTGGTAGTCAAAACGATCGCACGTAAACACGGTCTGCACGCGACCTTCATGCCGAAACCGTTGTTCGGTATTAACGGTTCCGGTATGCATTGCAACCTGTCTCTATTCGCAGGCAACAAGAACGCGTTTGAAGATCCGTCAACTGAACTGGGACTAAGCGAAACAGCTATGCATTTCTTGGCTGGCATCATCAAGCATGCCCGTGGCTTTGCAGCCATCACAAACCCGACTGTAAACTCCTATAAACGTCTTGTTCCTGGTTATGAAGCACCTTGCTATGTAGCATGGTCTGCAAAAAACCGCAGCCCGTTAATTCGTATTCCGGCTTCCCGTGGCTTGAGTACCCGGATTGAAGTACGCAATCCGGACCCGGCCGCAAATCCGTATCTGGCATTAACGGCATTGCTGGCTGCCGGTCTGGATGGCATTAAAAACAAATTGCAGGCACCTCCGGCGATTGACCGCAATATCTATGTAATGAATGAAACGGAACGCCAAGAAGCGGGCATCGCAAGTCTGCCGGCTACGTTGAAAGAAGCGATTGAAGAACTGAAAGCCGACGAAGTGATTTGCAAGGCGCTCGGTGAACACGCACTTGAGCACTTCATTGAAGCAAAAGAGATCGAATGGGATATGTTCCGTACCACTGTTCACTCGTGGGAACGCGATCAGTACATTAATTATTAATAGTTTAAGAAAAACTTGCGGGCATTGCCCGCAAGTTTTTCTTAACTCCTGCTATCTTCCTTCTCCATATGCATAACTGGAAGAGAGATAATAATTGTAGTGCCAACATCGGAATTTGTCGTAATCGAAATGGTACCGTTATGCTTTTCGATGATACCTTTCGCGATGCTGGTTCCCAGCCCGCTCCCGGTTATTTTCGCTTCTTTCACTTTCGGTTCGCGATAAAACATCGTAAAAATTTTTTCCATGTTTTCTTCTGATATCCCCATGCCATTGTCTTTAATTTCCGTTATAATAAACTCTCCTTTTTGATAGCACGCAATCTCGATGCGGATTTTTTCTTTTTCCCGCGAATATTTCACCGCATTGCTCAAAATGTTTACGAGCGCGCGGTTGATTTTCGCAGGATCAACAAATACGAGCGGCAATTCAGGTTCGTATGAAGTATAAACGTCGATGTTCGGTTCCGCGAACTCTGCGATGACCATTTCCAGGGCATAGTCGATTAAGAAATCGAGGTTTATCCATTCTTTTTGAAAAGACAGCTGATCCATGTGCAAAGCAGAAAGTTCAAACAAATCGTCAATCAATTGAATCGTATGATTAATTCGGGTGAGAATCGTGCGAATAAATTCTCGTTCTTTCTCCGGCGGAAATTCGTACTTATGCAAAGCTTGCAAATATCCCTTAATGGTTGTCAGCGGCGTTTTTAAATCATGGGATACCTGTGCAATAAGTTCCGCCCGCGCCTGTTCTGCTCCCTTCAACTTCTCATACATTTCCGTTAGTTTTGTATTCGCTTCCTGCAACTCTTTTGTTCGTTCCCCTACTTTTTCTTCAAGTTCATTTGCCCGCTTCTTCAGTTCTGCGATGAGCTGTTCAATCGTTTGGCTCATCCTGTTGAACGTTTTCGTCAAATTGCCGATTTCATCCTGTGAGGTAATCGGTATTTCCTGATGATAATGACCTTTCCCGCTTTGTTTTAGCGCTATGGCCAAATTTTTCACAGGCTCGGTTACCGTTCGCGAAAAACGATAAGAAAAGAAAATGAGAAGGAACGCGCCGACGAACAAAAAGAACAAAAACGGAATGACGAATTGTTTCATTTGCGAAGATATTTGCACTTTCGTTTCGGCGATAATAGGATTCGCAATATCCGCTTCGGGGATATAAAAGCTCATCATCCATCTGCTGCTGGGAATGTTGGCAAACAAAAGATACGCGTTTCCCTCTGCTGTAGCCATCTTCACGATGCCTTTTTTCTTTTGTTTCATCTTTTCTATGTATGGTTTGAAGGCGTCCGAAGAGCTTCCAAAACCGGGAAGAGGGGTGGACAACTTCCGCCCGGATGGCTGATTGCTGGCGATCATATGGCCATTCTCGTCTACGATAAAGGCGAAAGCATTCGGTTCAGTGAAAGTGAAATCGAGAAATTTGCGTACCATACGGTCAAGCGGAAAGTCCACCCCAATAACTCCTTGTAATACTCCGTTTGGCGAATATACAGGAATGACAGCTGTTACTACCCATTTCCAATGCGTAACATCTTCATACGGGCGGGTCCATTTTACCGCCCGTTCCGGATTATGCTCGGCATCCGCAATATAATAAAACTCATACTGTTGGATCCGAATATCAGGAGGAAGTCGGCCCGTGGACACTTCATATTCAGCGTTTATCGGTGGATAGATAAAAAATCCGAATTCAGCAAAGCCGAAAAAGGCGGCTTTTAATCCTGGTTCGTTTTGCACCGTTTCTTTTAATAATGGTTCCAACTGAGATACGATCTCCAAATCGCTTTGCACATTTTTCGTTATAGGGGTCAAAGCGCTGAGAAAAAAACGGGAGTTTTGCCTATCAGGATAAAAGAAATACCCTTTCGGATCCCGTTGTAACGTGATCGTTGGCTTGCGCAAAGCTATAAAATCGGACTTTTTCGCAAATAAATATTCGGCTTGCTTGCGAATCAGTTTTAAATTGTGTTCGATTTTGGTAAATTCAGCATTATTGATCTCTGTTTCCTTTTCTAGTAACGCCAATTTTTGCATGAGCACATTGGTAATCGTTTTCTGAATTTGTTCGTTTGCCATTGTGCTCGACAGCGAATGAACCTGGATCAAACTATAACAACCGAGCAGGACATACGGAATAAAGGAAAGCAAGGTCGTAAAACAGACGATTTTAAGAAAAAAAGATTTACGTATGATGTTAAAAAGCCGCAAATTTATATCCAACTCCTCTGACCGTCAGAATATATCTTGGCTGAAGAGCGTTTTCTTCAATATTTTTCCTGAGACTTGAGATATGGACGACGACGGTTCGTTTCTCGCTTAACGTATTCATTCCCCACACATGATCAAGCAGTTGCTCAGCAGAGAAGACCCGATTCGGATGTTGCGCCAGAAATGCGAGCAAATCGAATTCTTTAGCGGTAAGAGGAATGCTTTTTCCGTCGCGGTAAACTTCTCTTGCGTGAAGATTAATGCAAATATTATCGAATTGAATATGCTGTTTTGTCTGTTGTTTTTGAAACTTTTGCAAAATGCGGTTTCGCCTAAGATGGGCGCGCACACGGGCCATTAGTACGCTAATGTTAAAAGGCTTTTCCACATAATCGTCCGCGCCGATGCTTAATCCCAACACTTTATCGGTATCCTTATTCTTGCAGCTTAAAAAAATAATCGGGCAAGAAGTGAGCATACGGAGTTGCTGGCAGATTTCAATACCATCCGAATCCGGCAGCATAATATCAAGAAGGATAAGGGAAGGGGAGCTTTTTTTAACTTTTTCCACCGCTTCGAGGCCTGACGAAGTAATGGAGTACGGCAAGGCTTCTTGTTCAAAGCAAGTAGAGAGCAGTTTTTGAATATCCTTATCGTCTTCTACAATGAGTATAGGCTCCATTTCGTTCACCTCTTTATACATTTGACTTGATGTATCCATATAGCGACATCGCTTTCTGAGATGTACATCTCTTTATCGAAATTTTCTTATAATTATACCTCATAAGTCAACTATTGCTTAAATTTTTTTGAAAAATATAAAGGTTTTATAGGAGAACTATCAAAAGAAGTTGATAAAAAGTTTATCGTTTTTTGATGAAAGTGTGACGCTAATTTGTCTTATAAAGTTTAAACTATTTAAAAAGTTTAAACTGGAAGGGGAGTGTAAAGTGAAACATATCAAACCGTTGAACTGGAAAGGAAAACAACTGGAAAAACGTATTGATCTCAAAAAAGAGCCGGAAGTGGAAGGGCTGGCTTTGCTGCCGATGGGATGCTCCACGTTGTTTGACCCGGGATGGGAGACGGATTTCTCGGGGATGGTGCTTGATGGCCTTTGCCAGCCGCATTATCGCGATATTTACGGATGTTATGGCGATTGCTGGTGGGCGGCGCAAGTGCCTGATGGTCTTACAAATTATAGCACATACTCTGATGTTTGCCCGGTTGCGGCGAACGATTGGCGAAAATTGCAGTATGTAAAGCCGTAGTGCGAGGGGAGAGGCGATGAAGAAAACAAGCATGCGCGTGATTTTACTGTTACTTGTGGTAGGTTGCCTAGGAATTCTTTTTATTTGGTTTCAAAATCAGTCGGACGTAAAAGAAAGCGCTTCAGTTATGAAGGTTGAAGGCGCCGTCCATGTCAGTAAACAAGTCGAAGCGTCGTGTATGGGCTGCCATGCGGTAGATGAAAACGGAAAGCTGGCACGCATCGAGTACATGCGGAAAACGCCGGAAGGATGGTCGCAAACGATCGCCAGAATGGAACGGATTCACGGGTTGAAGTTGACCGATGAGCAGCGGCGGCAATTGATTCAAGATTTAAGCGCGGAGCGTGGCCTTGCTCCTGAGGAAGCCGAAGCTGTGCAGTATTGGACGGCAAATAAACCATCCTATACGGAATCTGTAAAGAATGAAAATGTACAAAACGCATGTATGACCTGTCATGCGGGTGGGCGTTTCATGGCCCAGCGACGGACCGAAGAAGAATGGAAAAATTTGAAAGATTTCCATCTCGTCATGCTTCCTTCTATTTATTTGAACCATCGTCATATGGACTGGCCGGTGGTGGCGGATGCGGCCATTCGCTATCTTGCTGAGCAATATCCGCTGGAAACAGAAGAGTGGAGGCAGTGGAAAGGAAAAGGTTATGATGTGCAGGGAAAATGGAAAGTCGTCGGATTTAGAGGCACAAAAGGGACATACATTGGGGATAGTGAATTCGTGAAAGACAAAGACGGTTTTGTGGAAACAAAAACCATCCGATATCTTCATGAACCGGGTTCACTTACTATGCGCGGACAGGCGCGCCTGTATACAGGTTATGCGCTAAGGACGCAGTATCAGCAGGACAAAAAGAAGCTCACCGGTACGTTTAATGTGCTGGAAGGTGGAACGGTCATTAAGGGAGATTGGTCTGATGCAAGTGATCCGGGCATTACGGGGGAAGAGATATATTATAAGGTGCAGACGGAAAAGCCGGAGATTATTCATATGGAACCGCAGGCGATCGAGCGGGGAAAAACGCAGGACATTACATTATACGGGATGAATTTGCAGCAACTTACGGCAAAAGATATGCGGCTTCCGGCGGGTGTTTCCGTGCAAAAAATAACGCCCGTATCAAATGAAGAAATAAAAGTCACGGTAGCGGTGGGCAAAAACGTTGCCGAAGGCTCGTTTGCTATCGGATCTGGACAGGTAATCAGCCATAAAAAGCTTACGGTGTATCACCGTGTGGATTATGTCAAGGTGACGCCTTCATACGCCGTTTCGCGGGTAGGAGGGGCTGGACCGATGCATAAAGTAAGCACCCAATTCGTGGCATACGCTTATAGCAATGGCCCGGACAGAAAGAAAGGAACGGCGGATGATATGCAACTGATGCCGGTCAAAGCTAAATGGTCGCTTGCTCCGTATCCGGAAGGAAACAAGGGCGAGGATCTGACTTATATCGGAAAGATAGATCAAAGCGGCTTGTTTACTCCGGGAACGGAAGGAACCAATGCGAAACGGGTGTTTACCGCAGAAAATGTAGGAAGTGCAACCGTTATCGCAAAATATGAAAGCGGTGGAAAAACACTCATCGGAAAAACGCACCTTATCGTAACGGTGCCTGACTACAATAATATTGTAAATTAACGAAAAAAGGGGGGATATTATGGGAACGATGCAGATTCGCAATTATATTGACTTTTTCGTTGATGGACATCATTACTTATTTCATGGTTTAACAGGGAATATTATGGAATTGGATGAGGCGGCCTCTTCATTTCTTTCCTTCGCTAAACAGCATGGGCAACCCATAGGGGATTGTACGGTTCTGGCAGAAGATGTGTATGCCGTTCAAATGCAAAGGGACGAAAAATGGCAGGAAGCCATAAGAGAGCTGGCAAAAATGGAAATCGTGCACGATGAAGGCGCGGAGGGTGAGGGGGTGTTTTCCCGCACCCCTTCTGCTCCCCGCCAAACAGATAATATGCCTGTAAAAACGCTTGTCGTTCATCTGGTCAATGAATGCAATTTGCGGTGTACGTATTGCTATGCAGGAGATGGGGAATACGGTGCCCCGAAAAAATATTTATCCAAAGAAGTAGCCGAGCAGGCTGTTCATTTTCTGATGGAAAACAGTTTTCATGAACAGGAAGTGACCATTGTATTGTTTGGCGGCGAACCTTTTCTAAACTGGGATGTACTACAGCATTTGGTTGAGTACGGCACGGAACAAGCCGAACTCTATGGCAAAAAAATTAGTTATTCGTTGACCACGAACGGGACGCTGCTTTCACCTGAGCGCATTGCGTTTTTAAATAGGTATTCCATAGGGGTGTCGGTCAGCATGGACGGTACGCAAGAAGCGCATGACAAGCATCGTCTCTTCGCTGGAGGACAAGGATCGTATGAGCGAGTGAGCCAAAATGTGGAGCGGCTGGTGGAAGGCCACCGCACCGCTCCGGTTGGTGCGCGGGTGACCGTATCCAGAGGATTTGAGGCGGTGGAAACGTCGCTTTCACATTTGCTGGCCAAAGGGTTTTATGAAGTAGGATTCGCTCCTGTTACCGAAACAGATGCAAACCTGCTATTAAACGGTGAAGAGTTGCGAGAATTGCTCCGGCAATTCGCAGACATTGCCGACTTATATGTGGAGCATGCGGTCAACGGACGTTACCTCGGATTTTCCAACTTAACCAATTTGCTAAAAGAACTCCATATCGGAACAAATAAAGCGTACGGGTGCGGGGCAGGGCTGGGCTTTTTTGCTGTTAGTCCCGACGGGGGACTGTATTTGTGCCATCGTTTTAATGAGGATGAACGTTTTAAAATGGGCGATATTTATTCGGGCATTCAGCGCGAACGTCAACGGGAGATGTTGGAGCAGCTGCATGTAGAGCGGAAAGAATCATGTACGATGTGTGCCCTGAAGCATATTTGCTCAGGAGGCTGTTATTATGAAGCGATGGAGCGGCAGGGGGATTTTCGTCGCCCGAACGCACACTACTGTGAATGGATGCACGAATGGATGGTGATCGGATTGAAAGCATATGTCAAAATTGCCAAGGCAAATCCAGCGTTTCTTGATCGGATTTCCGGCATCGGGAAAGAAGGGTGCGTGAGTCATTCGTGATGAAAAAAGTAATCGCTGTTCTTAGCATATGGTTGACATTGCTTATGTTCAGCTTTTCCGGCGCACATACAACAACAGCTCAGGGGTACACCGAACGGGTATTTGTGACAGGATACGGCGAACTGACGGTGATCGATCCTGCGATTCCGAAAGTTATCGCCAGTGTTAAAGTCAAAGGACCGACCCGGGATTTGAGTTTTACGGAAGATGGGACAAAGGCGTTGTTGCTCGCAAATGGGCGAACGACGTTGTATGTGATTGACACATTGCAAAACAAAGTGATGGATGAAATCAATCTGACAGGAAGAACGGATCAGGGCATGCTGGATCGCCGGGTATGGGGTTCGGCGATATCTCCGGATGGCTCTAAAGCGTATGCGTTTGTGACACAAGGGGAAAAACGAACCAATATTTTCAAGGCGCTTCCAAGCAAAATTATCGAGATCGATTTGCAAACCAAAAAGGTTACGCGCGATTTGGAAGCTCCTTACGGCATTCACGCCATGGTATTTAAAAAGAATGATCCGCACACATTGTTTGTATGGGGATATGATCTTTACACGTTGGATACGAAGCAATGGCAGCTAAAAGAAAAGGAAGGAATCAAAAACGGCAAGGATGGTTCTACGAATGTTTTGCTGCTTTTTCCGCGGGGGGATAACAGCAAGTTTAATTCTTTCCCGACGGTGACCACCTATCCGGATGGAACGGTGAAAGAAGGAATGAGCTGGACTAATTTGGAAACCGGAGAAGTCAAAAAGAAAGACTTTGACAAAGAGCCTGTCGGTATGTTTTCTGCCATTATCGATCCGGACGAACGTTACGGATATTCCATTATGAACCATTGGTATAAAGTAGACGCAAAAACCGGGCATGTGATAAAAGACGTAAAAGCACCTACAGGTACGATTTACGGCATTAACATGAGCACAGATGGAAAGAAGATTTATTTAGGCGGTGGCGGTAATGACTTTATTATCGCGGATACAGATTTGAATGTAGAGAAAATTTTAAAAACACCAACAGACGGAATGGATATTAAAGTAAAGGCGATTCGTAACTAACTGTTTTGTTTACGGTTCATATGGCGGCGCCGCCGATGAAACGGAAGGAAGGTGCATATATCATGAAAGAATTTGCGGTCGCGATCCAATCGCTGCGGGATTTGGAGCTTTCGAGGCAACCGTGGTCGGCTTGCACGCATTTAAATGAAATAGAGAGAAATATGCAGACGATGTTTTTTTCGGTATGGGAGCAAATGTGCGGGGCTAGGCGGCAGCCTGATCGCTTGTACTTTGGATCTGAATTTTGCCAGTATCGCCTTCCTTCTCTCACTGCTGTAAAGCAAGCACTTGCATATAGTCAGGAGCACGGTCTGGCGTTTACGTTTGTCATCCCGTATGTCCATACCGTGAAATTTGAGGCGCTGCCTGAAATTCTTGTTTACTTGCAGACAATGGCTGTAAAGGAAGAGCGGCCGCTTGAAGTTGTAGTTAATGACTGGGGGGTATATCACCATATCCGCAAGCATTTTCCCGTTTTGCGTATTGTGATAGGACGATTGTTAAACAGGACGATTCGGGATCCGCGGGTAGCGGATTATTATGCGGATGAGAACGCGCCAACAGACGCTCGCCGTGTGTTTGCAGGGAGCGGGTTGTTGTCGGAATGGTTTGGACGTTTTTTGCAGGAGGGGAATGTGGCAGGACTTGAGTTTGATGAACTGATTCAGGAACATGCGCTGCTTGAATATTCATCGCCGTACATGCTGTCCTTTCATTTTCCGTTCGGCTGCGTGGCCAGCGGGAGCGCCTGTATGGTGGGATTTATGGAAGCGGAAAAAAAAGATAAGTTTCGCGGTGATCCGAACTGCCGACAGCAATGTCAACGCTATACGTTTGAGCTGAAAAACAGGCACATCCCGGATATGAGGCATCGCATTTTCCAAAAAGGCAACACCGCTTTTTATACCCATAACCGGGATATCGTAAAGCGGGGATTAGCGAACATGGCCAAAGTGGAGAGTGGGAGAGTGGTATACAGCCCGCGGATTCCCGTGTGAAATCCAAAAGATGGAGGAAGGGGACAGACATATGAAAATACTAGCTCCATTAGGCTCGGCGCAGGAAGTGGAAATGCTGGCGGAAAACGGTGCCGAAGAATTTTATTGTGGAATTACTCCGCTGGAATGGATGGAGAAATATTCAGCCGGCGTGTGGATAAATCGGCGGAATCCGTTTGCGGGCGTCCTGTCTTTTCAGGAATTGCGACGTATTGTTGATGTTTCGCATCGGTACGGGATTCCGGTTTATATTACGCTGAACGCCCCATATTACGTAGAGGAACAATACCCGATGTTGCTGGATTTGGTTACGCATTGCGCGGAGAGCATCGGGGTGGATGCTTTCATTGTAAGCGATATTGGTTTCATGATGGCCATCAAGCATCATGTGCCGCGGGCCAATCTTCATGTGAGCAGCCTGGCAGCGCCGCTGAATGTCGGAAGTATCGAACTGTACAGAGAGCTTGGAGCAAGCAGGATTGTACTGCCGCGTACGGTACAGGTAGATGAAGTTTTAAGACTGAAGCAGGCCGCCGGTGAGATCGAGCTCGAAATGTTTATTTTAAACGATGGGTGTGTATATGAAGAAAGTTTTTGCCATACAACCCATAACCGGGTCGGCGCCTTTTGCTCCCAGAGCCAGTGGGAATATATCGGCATACCGACGGACGGCGATCGGATACTGGAACCCGCCGAGGTAGAGATGCTGACAAGACAAGTGCAGGATTACCGTGAGTTTGTCTGGTTTGTGAATGATTGCGGCTGCCAGCTCGCGGAAGACGGGCTTCCCCTCGGCCCGTGCGGTCTGTGCGCGCTTCCCGCTTTGTATCGGGCCGGAGTGGATTCGTTGAAAATTGTCGGAAGGGAAGGCTCTCCTTATCGGAAACTGGCGAGCGTACAGCTGGTAAAAGCGGTAGTAGACCGCGTGCGGGCGCAGGAAGAAGCGGAAGACGTGCAGCGCTTTGCCAAAAAGGTGAGAAACCAGCCTTCTTTCTGCGAGTCAGGGCTGATGTGCTACTACAGATAGGAGGTGCAGGATGCCGCAAAAGCTGTCCGCTTTTATTGTTCCATATTGGAAATCGCTGTTGTTGATGTTATGGCTGAATATGATCGCCACCGTCTTATTGGCGTTGCAGCCAATGATAGGAAAGTTTATCGTTGACCGGGTGTTTATCCAGCGCGCGTATCCGTTTTCGCTTGCGCTGGCGTGGGGGATCGGGTGTATTTTGCTAATGTATGTCTTTTTCCTGGCGACGAAGTATTATCATCTGCGCGTTCATTTGCATATGGCAGCAAACATAAGAGGCGCATTGTATGAGCGGCTGTTGAGTACGACTTTATGCGCTTTTTCCAAAAAAAGAGCGGGAGATGCCATTTCCCGGTTGAATGAAGATGCGGGAGAAGCGCAGCGTATGTATACCGATTGGATATTGCAGACGGTGATTGTCAGCCTGAATGTTGTTTTGGAAGTTGGTTTCCTGCTTTATCTTGACTGGTCGATGGCGCTGTGCTGTTTTTTGCTCTTGCCCGTTTTGCTGGTCGGCTTACAAAAATTTCGCCATTTATTGTATATGGAGAATTTACAGTTGCGCAAGCTGTCCGCCGGCAATCAAAGCTTTTTATTCGATACGCTGTCTTCGCTGCGCTTTATCCAGGCCGGAAGTTTGGAAATGTGGTGCGCCGAAAAATACAGGAACGAGTTGCAAACGATAAACCGCCAACATATGAAGCTTACGTTTTTTTCCGGTTGCGCGCAGGGCATTCCACAGTTGGTGATTTTGCTTTCGACCATCGGTACGGTCAGTGTACTGGGGGGAAAAGTGCTGGCGGGCGAGACGACTCTTGGCGCGTTGCTGGCGTTTAGCGCATACCAGGCGAAATTTTTCAGTTCTGTTCAGGGGTTTGCCCAATTGTACATTCGTTTTCAAAAAGGAAAAGCCGCGATCGTGCGGGTTCAGGAGCTTCTGAATTTGCCTGTGCAAGAAGATGGGACGCAAGTCATGCCTGAATTTCGCTCCGTTTTAGAGTTTCGCCGGGTGCGTTTTCGCCATGAAGAGGAACGCGATATTTTACAAGAGATTACTTGTTCCGTAAAAAAAGGAGAGAAGGTAGCGATTGTCGGGCCGAACGGGGCTGGAAAAAGCACGCTTGCTGATTTGCTGGCGCGACTGTATACTCCGGTGTCCGGCGCGATTTATTGCGACGGTATCGATATCCGAACCTTTACGCGCGACTCCTGGAATCGTCGCGTATGTCTTGTCACACATGACACGCCGGTATGGCATGAAACGGTAGTCGATTATTTGCAAATGGGCGCATATTCGTTTTCACAACAAGAAATCAAGCAGGCGCTTGTGGCGGTAGGATTATGGCAGGAAATCATGGAGATGCCGGAGGGACTGAATAGCAAATTAGGAGAACGCGGCAGGGCATTGTCGACGGGACAGAAGCAGCGTCTGGCGCTGGCCCGGGCATTTTTGCGAGACCCCGATATTTTTATTTTCGATGAGGCGATGTGCCATCTTGACGAGAAGATGGAACAGGACATTGTTTCATTTATTCGCCGGCATTTATGGCACAAGACGGTGTTGATGATTACCCATCGTATGCAACATATTGGATGGGCGGATCGGATTTGGTTCATGGAGGATGGGGGTTTGCTTGAACGTGTTCATTCGTCTATAGGGGGGAATGAGAATGCGGCGTTGGAAAGGCGACATGGCTAAACAGGTTTGGGGAAGAGGCGAAAACATACGTATTGCCCAGATTGACAGCGGAGTGAACGCGCATCATTCCCATATCGGAAAGGTCGCCGGTGGTCTTGCGTTCCATGTGTCGGACGAAGGGATGATCCGAATATCGGATGCTTATCACGATCGGCTAGGACATGGAACGGCGGTGGCTGGTGTGTTGTACGAACATGTACCGGATGCTGAGATTTGGGCGGTCAAAATTTTTCACGAGACACTGAGCGCGCACATTGAGGTACTATGTGCCGCGATCGAATGGTGTATCGACGCGCGAATGCATATCATTAACTTGAGTCTTGGTGTCCGCCGCGATGTTAAGGAGTTGCGGGATGTGTGCGAGAAAGCAGAGCGGGCGGGAATCGTGATTGTTTCCGCTTGTGATAAAGGGCGGGGATTGTTGTGGCCCGGTTATTATCCGTCTGTATTCGCGGTGCAAGCAAGTGAAGATTGCCGGGCCGATGAGTTTTATTATCATGCAGATGAGCCGGTGTCATTTTCCGCTCTTGGACTTCCCAAGCGTCTGGAAGGACCCCTGCAAAAATTTAATTTGCAGGGGCATAGCTTCGCTGCCGCTCATATGACCGGATTTATCGCCAAGTGGATGGAAAAGTATGCGCTTCGTTCGTCACGGGAGATTAAGAAACTATTAACGTTTGATTTTTCTCTAATAGGGTAGCCTGCCTCATTTTTTTCGCCAACTATAAAGCAAAAATCCTCGAATTCTACTATTGTCTGCCGGATTCGGGGATTTTGTCTATGAGAACGTACAAAGATAAACGGTTTTATCTTTTACAAAAGAAAGGAAGCTGAGCACACAAACCAGCCCAATGATCGAGCTGGTTTGTGTGCATGTTATGAATCCCATACCCAGGTGAACCATCCAAATAAATAAGAGGAAAATGTAATAACCAATACGGCCAAAAAGAGAAAAGTACAATACAGATAGTCCAGGTTCGCCACGATCGGCGTATGATAATACGTCCGCTTGCGGGAACCGTTGAATCCTCTTGCTTCCATTGCCACAGCCACCCGTTCTGCTTTACGGATGCCTTGCGCGAATAAAGGTAGCGTATAGCGTGCAAAAGCCTTCAGCTTTCCCTGCGTATGAAAACCGCGGATTTTATGCGCGGCTTTCATTTGTTTCAGCTCGCTTTCAAATAGCGGAATGAACCGCATCCCTGCCATCAGTCCGTATCCCCATTTTGGAGAAAGTTTGTACTGTTGAATTAGGCTCATGACAAGTTGCGTTGTATCGGTCGTGGATGTAAATAGTAGACCGTATGTTACGAAACCGAGCATTCGGAACGCGATGACCAAACCATGATAGACGCCCTCTTCCGTGATCCGAAACCAGGCGAACTGCCACAGTACTGCCTCGCCTTTGCCGAAAGCAGCCAGCATCCAGAATACGAGAACAAAGAAGCCGAGATATGGCAGGATGCGTCGTTTTATATACTGCCATGTCCAGCCTCCGAGCGCGACACCGATGATAAGCGAAAGTAGCCAGAGTAAGGCAGATGTACCTGGATCGCCGATGGTCATTAGAAACATCATAATTAGAAGATGTGCGGTTAGCTTAACGGATGGATTCACGCGCGTAAGAAACGAGCCCGAATCGTGTGTCATCTTTTATCCTCCTTTCCCATTCGTACGGCAGCGGACGAATCAGGCCGGGAAGGGGAAGCTGAGAAGAAAACAACTCGTACGGTGTACCGTCGAATTGTATGGTTCCATTGTCAAGCAACAGCACCCGATCCGCATACTGATCTACCAGATCCATATCATGGGTAACCATGATAATCGATGTACCCTGTTCCTTGCGTTGTTGGAGGCGGGAAAGAAGCTGCGCACACGTGCCTGCATCCTGACCAAACGTAGGCTCGTCCAGCAATAGTACTTTTTGGTCAAACAAAAGCATAGTAGCCACGCTTAACCGGCGCTTTTGTCCCTGGCTTAATGTAAATGGATGTTTTTCGCTGAACGGTTCAAGCGCAAACTCCTGAAGCAACCGTATCGTTTTCTCATGCAGCGCTGTTTCATTCCAGCCCCTTACTTTCCCGCCGAATGCTACTTCGTCATATACCCGATCGGTTACAAACTGCAACTCTGGATTTTGAAAAACAAAGCCGACTTGTTCGAACAATGCCTTAGTTGGCCATTTTTTTAGCGACCGGCCTGCAAACAGAATGTCGCCCTGCTTCCATTTTTCCAAGCCAACCAACACTTTGAGCAATGTGCTCTTTCCGGCCCCATTTTTTCCGACGATGGCCACCCATTCCCCCGCATGCAGCGAGAAGTTGATGGAAGTGAGCACTTGTTTTTTTCCATAGGAAATCGACAGATCATGCACCGTATAAACCGGTTCATTCGTTCTCAGAGAGGAAGTTGTATGCTTCGCCTTGCTTCGCTGGAGTTGGGACGACCACTCTGTTTGTAAAGGGTGGGAAGGGTCGGCGCATACTTCTTCCATTGTATGAGGAAAGAGGCGCGGCTTCCAAATTCCGGCCTCTTCCATTTCTTTCCCATATAAGGACAGCACGTCCTCTGGCGTACCTTCGCCGATAAGGCGGCCGCCAGCATCGAACAGAACGACGCGATCCATCCAGTCAATTAATCCGTCCAGCACGTGTTCAACAAATACCATTGTAACGTCGCTATCGGAAAAAGATCGCAATAACTCGAAAATCTCCTGTCTTCCTTGCGGATCGAGCTGGGCGGTTGGTTCGTCGAAAAATAACGTGTCCGCGTCCAAAGCGAGCAGGCAGGCGAGCGCGAGCCGCTGTTTCATTCCGCCAGATAGCGTGGCGATGGGAGTATCTTTCGGCAAAGATAGCCCAGCTTGTGCCATCGCCTTTTCGATGAGTGAATCCATCTGGTTCCGGGGCACACAGCGGTTTTCCAAACTAAATGCGATTTCGTCTCCGACCGTTAGCATGCAAAACTGTGCGTCAGGGTCCTGAAACATGATGCCAATTCTGTCCGGACGGACGATTTCGCCTGTTATTTCCGCCTCGATAGAGCCAGGAATAAGGCCGGCCAGCGCGGCAAGAAGCGTCGACTTGCCGCAACCGCTCGGTCCGAGGAAGAGAACTTTTTCTCCCTTCTCAATGGAGAGGGTAACATCCTTTAACGTAAAAAAGCGAGAATCAAAGAATCGGACGGAGACATCCTTACACGCCAGATGCGGAGTCATACGGGTCACCACCGTGGTGTCTGCGTTGTTTCATCATTTCATAGGAAGAAAGAATGCCGGTTTTTGCGAGCGATTCGGCAATGATCTTTGCAAGCAGGCCTCCGAGAATGGCACCGCTTATGACGCGGAGGCCGAATGTGGCGAGCAGCACACCGGTTGTATAATAGGCAAACCCGTTAGCCAGTAAGCTATATACCATGCTTCCGATCGCGGCCAATACCCCGGACAGCATTAACACAGGCACCGAATATTTTTTATAACGGAACATGAAAAACGCGATTTCGGCGCCAAGCCCCTGCAGGATGCCGATAAGCAGGGAAGAGAGGCCGAAGTGGCTGCCGGTGAACACTTCAACAGCAGCTGCGGCCACTTCGGCGATGAGTGCGGCTCCCGGTTTGCGTACGATAAAAGCGACAAGAGGGCTGGCCACGACCCATACGCCGAACATAAATTCCGCACCGACCGGGCCTACCAGCGCCGAGATGGGCAACCAGAGGGTGGACCAGCCAAGATATAATACACCACAGGCGATCGAGAGAACGACGGCCAGCACAATTTCACGCATCTTCCAGTTCATCGGCGCGCTGCCTCCCCGATTTTCACCGGCCATGCTTCTTCCGTGTATGCCATTTCCCAAAACGCGTATTCCAGTTGACAACTGGTCAGGAAATGCTGTTTCATTTTTTCTTTTTCTTTATCGGATGCATTCAATGCCCATTCATCAAGTCGTGCTCGAAATTTGTCGGTTACGGTCATTTCAACTGACTTGCCGTAAAACGTAATCCATTCGTAGAATGGATGGGAAGAGTCTGGATTTACTTCGCGCATCAGTTTTTGCCCGATTTCTAAGTATGTCCACGGGCAGGGAAGCAGCACGGCCAAAATTTCGCCGAGCGTCCCCTCATGCGCTACCGTGAGCATATGACGGATGTAGTGGCTGGCCGTTGGCGCAAGTGGATACCCTTGCAAATCTTCGTAACGCACGCCAGCGACGCGGCAGAGATTGTTGTGCGGATGCGCTTCTCCGTGCAGTACGACAGGAAGCTGGTCGCAGAACATCTGCATATCTTCGCGCGATTCGCATTTGGAAATGGCGATACCATAAATTCTGGCAAACGCGTTCAAATATTCAAAGTCTTGTTTAACGTAATGAATGAGCGCTTCTTTTTTGAGATCGCCGTTTGCTAGTCCTTGTACGAACGGGTGCTGGAAAATCGCTTCAAAAATCGGATCGGCCGCCTCGCGTAATTGTTGTGTAAATGACATAATCATTCCTCCCTGAACAATATGAAAAATGTAGAAAGCCCAACTGTGGACGCCATTTCTCGACTAAAAAAGCCGCCCTGGTAGCAGAGCGGCACGCGAGACAAAGACAGACAAACCGGAAGGCATATTCCGGCTTATGATTCGTCGCTGCCACTTCCCTACGCTGGTATTATCCAGATCAGGTTCAAAGGGATCAAGGAAAACCTTATCTCAGCCGTAAACGGCACCCCTAGTGGACATTCTTTTCTTATGAAATTACTCGTAGCATAACAGGTTATTCATTATCTGTCAATGCTTTCTTTACGTGTAATCCTTATTCCGGTTTTTTGTTCCATTACTTCTCACAGGTTGCCAAACATTCCGTTTGCTCTGATTGCTGAATCTGTTTTCGGTGGCGTAAAATGTTATATGCTACAGTACCTGCCCAAATGAAGGTGAAAAAAAGATAAATCAAATTTTGAACATGATTGGAACTTATACCAAAGGTTTCGAATAATGTTTTGAGGTTGGTAATCATGATGAGTCCCCCGACTAATACTCCAAGAATAGCAGATGGAATCTTGCGGACTAGCCAAGCAGCGATTGGAGCAGCTACCACCCCTCCAATCATCAATGCGAATACCCATCCCAAATGGAATTGCTCCAAGCCTAATGATATGAGGAAGCCAAGAGTAGCAGAAGAGGCGATAACAAATTCACTGGTGTCTACAGAACCGATTACTTTGCGAGGTTCAAGTTCATTGCGTGACAGCAAGACAGGCGTAGCAAGAGGCCCCCAGCCACCTCCTCCTGTAGAATCAGCAAATCCCGCAATGAAGCCGAGCGGAACCAGTAATTTTTTACTTGGAGTGCGATTAGTTTGAGCGGCGGGAATCTTCTTAACCCCGGCGAGCAAAAATCGAAAGAGAACATAAACACCCAGAGAAAACAAGAAAATCGCGATATAAGGCTTAACCATATTTCCAGGCAAGTTACTTAAAAAGCAAGCACCGATGAACGCACCAAGGGAGCCAGGAAGAATAAGGCGATAAACGGTTCGCTTATCCACGTTGCCAAAACGAATGTGGGAAACACCTGAAGCGGCAGTAGTGACCACTTCGGCCATGTGAACAGAAGCAGATGCAACCGCAGGGGAAATGCCGAATAGAAGTAACAATGAACTGGAAGTGACTCCATATGCCATCCCTAATGAGCCATCCACTAACTGGGCAAAAAATCCAATGATGGCAAAAATGATAAGTCGTTGCATAAAGCTCCTCCTTTAAATAAACGTAATTTATCTATGAAGTGTTCACATTTTTTTATCCTTCATCATTTCGTGCGTATTATATGATGATGAAATAGAAGGGGGTTCCTGTTGGATAACCATGTTATTTTTTGTCCAAGATACAGAACCAAGAAACAAGGTCTTTTGATGGGTTGATGAAAGGCCGCATATTAAAACACGATTCTTTTTCTAATCAACGGGACGAAGGATGGTGTTTTTTTGTTTTGGAGATACCTGAAGTTTTTACTTTGGCGGGCAGCAAATGATAGCATCTCTTACAGTAAAAGTGATAGCCCAGATGAGCTATCTTAATCTGTGAAGGACTAAGTTATTATAAAAATGGATACTTAAGATTAACGTTAAAAGGAGAATACGCTTTATGTCTTATCGTCTTTTACAAGTACTTGCCGTTGTTTTGCCTACGTTGCTGATAGGTGGATTTGAATATATACGTCATGAATTTCTTTTGGAGTATTTATCTATGGAAACGGGAAATCTATATATCACAATTCTTACATTTATTCTTTCCCTTTTATTTTCTGTATGGATGTTTCGTATTATTCGTGCAACAAATGAACGATTAGCACAGGAACAAGCGAAAAGGGCTGTGTATGAGGAAAGAGAAAGGCTCGCTTCTGAACTTCATGATGGAATTGCGCAAACTCTTTTCTTTCTCAATATTAAGCTCAAGCAAGGACACATTGCTGAGGCAATGCATGCTGTCTCAATGATCGATAATCATGTGCGACAGGCGATTTTTAATCTGCGTTCTTTACCTGAGGAGGGAGATGTACTTACCTCTCGACTGGCAAAGTGGCTTTCGGAGTGGAGTGCGTTAACAGGAATTGATGTAAAGGAAGACATTGAGCTTCCTCATAAATTATTTACGCCAAAAGAAGAAATACAGCTTTTTGCTATTATTCAAGAAGCATTTGCTAATATTCGGAAGCACTCTGGAGCTTCTCATGTAATCATTGAATTTAAAGGGGGAGATGGGGGATGGCAATTGAAAATTATCGATGATGGGTGTGGGTTTGATAGCGCTGCAATATCTGTAAAGAACTATGGTGTTTTCATGATGAAGGAACGAGCAGAACAGCTAGGAGCAAGCTTTCGTCTCTTTAAGCGAGAGACGCGGGGAACAGAACTAATTGTGACAAAGGAGAAGTAAAAAATGAAGCAATATCGAGTAGTTATTGCAGATGATCATCCGCTAGCACGAGCAGGCATCCGCAGTGTATTGGAGAGCGACGAAGTCTTTTTTATTGTTGGAGAAGCTGCCGACGGACAGGAAGCTCTTAAGCTTTGTGGTGAGCTTCAGCCTCATTTACTTTTGCTCGATATTAATATGCCGCGGTTAAATGGGCTGGAAGTGGTTCGGAAGATCAGAATGGCTTATCCAAGAATCCATGTTGTCATGCTGACGGTTTCGGATGATGTAAAGGATTTGTTTACGGCTATTCAATTCGGTGCACAGGGGTATTTATTGAAGAATATGGAGCCGGATGATTGGATACAATACCTTCATGCTTTGCTTGGAGAGGATGTAGAAGTATCGAGAGAAATAGCCAATCGATTGTTATATCGTTTTCGTACAAAGAAGACATCTAATGAACCGGATCCGGGTTCTTTGACGCCGAGAGAACGTGAAATCCTTTCTTGGGTAGCGGCAGGTGAGACGAATAAACAAATAGCGAATCGTCTTATGATTGCGGAAAATACGGTAAAAAATCACATAAAAAATTTGTTAGAAAAGCTTCATCTTGATAATCGTGTACAGCTGGCTGCTTATGCTGTTCGGCATGGGTTGACAGTAGAATAAGTAAAGAACGGCATAAAAGGTAACGTTGAAAAATCATAGAAGATGAGTGCAAAGATGACTCATTCGAGCCATTTTTCTGTTCTTATTACAGGTTTAAAATAGAAGAGGTGTCAATTACGACTGGATGTTTATAGGCAGGTGAACGAATTGTCCCATAAACTGATAAAAGGTCTAATTTTTATATGTATCTTTTCTTTTCTCTCCAATCAAGAAGGGAGTGCAAATGAGCAGGGTTCCCCAGATAATCTCCAAAACCTGATCAGACTTGCAAAACCTGGTGAGACATTGCTGATACAGGCTGGAGACTATAAGGGCCCCATCATTATTGACAAGCCTCTTCATCTTAAAGTAGTAAATGGTAAGGTTCGCATTCGAAATGAAAGCAAGCAGCCTGCTATTCAAATAAAAGCAGATCACAGTCGTCTTACCGGAATAGAGATTGTTGATTCTTTATCTAAAGAATCGGCGGCGATTGTTATAACAGGAAATGATAATATCCTGGAAAATCTAGCGATACAAACAAAATCTTCTGGAATTCAATTGAGCAATGCTAGCCATAATACGATTCGAGAAACACGGATTATTTGGTTGGAACAAAAGGATGAACCACCCGCTAAAATGTCGCAAAAAGGAAACGGCATTGACTTATGGAAATCCCATCAAAACAACATCATAGAAAATACGGTTGTGAACCTGCATGATGGTATTTATCTCGAAAATAGTAATTTGAATCAAGTGGAAAGCAATCGTATTGATTACTCACGATATGGCATTCATTGTATGTACACAAACGGTACGATCATTCGTCATAATGTAGGCTCCTATAATGTAACAGGGGCCATGATTATGGGGGCAAAAAACACCCAGGTAATTGGAAACACATTTTATAAACAGAGTGAAAATGTTAATTCCCAAGGATTGCTTTTGTATGATGTGCAAACGTCTATTATTGAGCGAAATAGATTGGAAGGGAACCGCGTTGGCATGTATGTTGAGCAATCTCAAAACAACGATCTGAGGAATAACGTGATTCATCAAAATTTTATTGGTTTGCAGCTTAAAAATGCTCAGCAGAATACATGCCACAGCAACCTGTTTTATGCGAATGTCATTCAGGCTGAAGGAATTGATAGTCGCAACAATCAACTAAAAGAGAATTACTGGGACAATTTTCAAGGAATTGATATGGCGAATACAGGTCATAGCAGTATTCCTTATGCGATAAACCCTTTCTTTCAAAAGCTGACAGAAGCGGTTCCTGCCTATCAGTTATTTTTCCAATCTCCAGGAATGTTTTTTTTAGAAAGTATGTTTATGACAAATCAGGATTCCTGGACAAAAGATACTTCACCATTGATAAGACCACCTTTGACTACTGATATACACCGTTCTTTACAATCGAAAAACACTTTATGGATGGGCGTGTTTTTGTTTGTAGCATCTATTAGCACAATTTTCTATTTGGGGGTAAGAAGAATATGAAGAAAAAAGGGCTTATTATGGCATCAGTATTGTCCATCGCTTTATTATCAGGCTGTGGAACCAAAGAGTATCATCCTGTAAGCATTGAGGAGAATGTGGATAAATGTTCAGTTTGTAATATGCAAGTAGCGGACAATCAACATTCGACCGAAATCATTCTTAAAGATGGAAAAGCCTTGAAATTTGACGATATTGGTTGCCTGAATGAGTGGGAGAAGAAAAACGGAACAGAACAAGTAGGAGCCGAATATGTCCGGGACTATAATACAAAAGAATGGGTTCCTCTTAAAGAAGCCTCTTTTATTTACGATAAAACGTTCAAAACACCGATGGGATATGGAATTTATTCATTTAAGGACAAGGGAGCAGCACAAACGTTTTTGAATGGGCAAGGAAAAGGAAAGCTAATGAACGCGAATGACTTACACTCTCATACATGGGAGCGCAACATGGATATGATGCACAAAATGAAGCACGGCCATTCCGACAGTATGAAGATGGATAAGAAAGGCGCGGATTCATAAGATGCATACGAATGCGATTGCGCTCAGAGAAATTAAAATGGGATTTCGTAATCCATGGGCCTATTCGTTTATGGCTCTTTTCTCTTTTTTTAGCTTTACGTTGCTCCTCATTAACACACAAAATTTCATTGAAGGTTACTCAAGTACAACCGGAACGATGCTAAATCTTATTTTATACTTGCTACCGCTTATGACACTGCTGCTTGGTTCCTTTTCTCTAACCGGAGAAAAGGAAGAAGGAAGCTGGCAGCTCCTGTCTACGTATCCAATGAGTACAGCTTCCTTTATTAATGGAAAATACATAGGCTTAACGATTGTTTTGCTGGTTATTATTAGTTTTGGATATGGATTAATAGGCATAATTGGCGCTTTGATTGGAAAATCGTTTGCTTTTCCTGTTTATATACTGTTTTTTGTTTTTTCAATGCTGCTTATTTTTTTGTTTCTAGCGCTTGCTCTTATCGTTGGTACGCTGGCTAAAAACCGCTGGCAAGCTTTAACCTTTTGTGTAGGTATTTGGTTTTTTACCATTATCGGATGGCCAATGATTCTTATTTCCTTTTTAGGATTGCTTCCGTATCTTTGGATTAAGCCAGCACTTGTATGTTTAACTTTAATGAATCCTGCAGAACTTGTTCGCTTATTTGTTATCGTGAAATTGGGAGGGGGTTCTGTTCTTGGCCCGGAGTATTATCAATGGGTTGAATGGATCAATCATCCCAGTGGAATACTTGTTTTTCTGTGGGCATGTGTGATGTGGGTTGGATTTTCAATATATTTGGCTGTTGTGCTTTGGGAGAGGGGACGCTTACGTGACTGAACCTGTGCTGCAAGTGCAAGATGTTTATAAGATGATTGAGAACCAGACCATTGTCCAGTCTATAAATATGACGTTGTTTCCAGGGCAAGTGATTGCTTTATGTGGAGGTAACGGAGCGGGGAAAAGCACGATCATACGCATGATTGTAGGATTGTCGCAGCCTTCAAAAGGCAGCATTTTTGTAAAGGGGATACAATGGAAGCAGGAACGTGAACGTTATGCGCAATATATTGGATATATGCCGGATGATTATCAATTTGGCAATGCCCTTTCGGCGATAGAGACATTGACTTTTTGGGCGAAATTACGAGGGGTTGAGAGAGGACAGATCTTAGAAACATTAGAATGGGTCGGATTAGAAGAGGTAAAAAACCAACCTGTTTCTGCTTTTTCAAAAGGAATGCGGCAGCGTCTATTGTTCGCCCAGGCATTATTGTCCCGCCCGCCACTGCTTGTGTTGGATGAGCCAACAAACGGACTTGATCCGTATTGGATGGATTCGTTTGTTCGTCTTGTCAAAGGGATTAAGGAAAAAGGGCATGCCGTGCTTTTTTCAACTCATCAGCTTCATGTTGCTGAGGCGATTGCAGATCGGGTTATATTTCTACGAAATGGGAAGATCATTCAGGAAGGTACGATAGAAGAGTTTCGGAAAAGATATGGCGCCCTTGGATTACATGCGGCTTTTTCCGAGCTGTTCAGCGGTCAAGAAAAATGATTGGTCTGCTTGATTATGATTGGGAAAAAGAAGATACAAAAGCTACACCGATGTCCGATAAGCTGATCCAAAATAATGTATAATAATACGAAGGTGATAAACCTGGCGGATATTCTAAAATTAAGCCAGGATAACATCTTAGAGCACCATATCTGCTGTGCAATGTCTGACAAGAAAACTCAGAACGGAGTCATGTTAAAAAATAGTTGAGGTGCAGGTTTGAAGAAAGAAGCTTGATGCCAGAGGGAAAGTATTTATCGAATATTTACCTGCCGAAAATGCTTGGGTTCCCATTTTTAACGGAAATTTTTTAACATAACACGCGAGAAGTCCCCTTCCTCCACGCCTCCGGCGTAGGTGGGAGATGAATCGTGCTTCTTTTTCCCTTCTATTCGTTGTACACTGGGAATGTACGTTCGTAGTGAGAAAGAAGGTGATTCGAATGATTCGAACCGCAAAAGTCGCTTTTACCGCATCCCGCTCCACCATGAAAAATGAGCAAGTGCCAGAAATACAACCGCCAGTGGAAGCGGTACAACCGAGCCAAACAATATCTTCTTTCTAAAAGTAAACGCCAGTTACAGGATGCCTTGCATAAAACGACGAAACAGTTTGTCGAATGGGTGGTCGCCCAGCAAGTGAACGAAGTCTACCTTGGAGATGTCGAAGGTGTCCAGCGAAAGAAGAAAAAGAAACGTTCTCGCTGCCACAATCAGCGAATGAGCCAGTGGCAGGTTGGGAAAGTAAAGAAGTACCTAACGTACAAACTGAAGGCGGAAGGCATCATGCTCCACAAGCGCGAGGAACGCTATACATCGCAAACCTGTCCGGTTTGCGGGGCGAAAAAGAACGTGCGTGGTGCGGCTATACCCAACATCGGGACATTCACGGTGCGGCGAATCTACTGTCCAAAGTGTTGTATGAAAACCGGATTCAGTCCTTGCCGTTTGAAATTCAGAAACCCACGTATCTACGGATCGCCTAAGCGAGAAGTAGTAGATGGTTTGTTCCGACCCACGCCCGTAAGGGTGTGTTGCTGAATGATTCCCCTCGCAGACGGCACGTGTCTGTGAGATCAGCGACAACCCGCTGATCGCCTGTTCTATCGAGGTGGATCGTTCAAAAACCCCCACTTCAACCTATGGTAAGTGGGGGAGGTTCATGTAACTAGAACTATTACAGTTTTTTACTTTCCTTTCTAAAAAAAGCAGATGAGTATTCAAATGTACTATGCCATATTAAAAAATAAAGTCGTTTATAATTCGTTCCAATACCAGTGCTGTGACCTTCATCCATCCGTTTTTCAACTTCAGATGCTCTTCTTTCGGACATAAAAACACCCCTTTGGCTAATTATATAAATTTGCTTCTTAAAAAAAGAAAAACCACTTTATTATCTCTCTTGACTCATATGCTACATCCATATAACGCTCTCTATATCAAATGAGCTGAATGTTCTGCTCTGATAAATTCGAGAAAATTATTACAACATCACAATTTGCTAACGTAAATAGTAAACACATTTTTTATATTTCTTCTTTCTCCCTTTATTTTGGAAAAATCAATAAAAAACTTAATACGTAAAATAAGACTGATGATAAAGTTAAACATCATCAGCCTGACAGCCCTAACAATTTTTCTTTTTTATATTTTCCATAGCTACTTAATGCTTACTTCTCAATTACGCTTTGTTTCTTGTCATCTACGTATTCCAAAATGCCAGGCATCTTTTCTCCATTCCACTCCATCATGAGCTCAGTATCTTCAATTGTTATACTAACAAATTCTCTTTCCGCACCTAAATAATTTCCCGCATAGTCTCTCCAACGATGTCTCCACCATCAGGAAAACCAGCGGTATGGCTCAGCAACATACAGAGTGTAATACTGCGAGTATCCTCTTTATTCTGTAAAGTAAACTCATGTATATACGTATGAATGGGTACATTTAAATCCAAAATGCCCTCTTGCACAAGCCGCATAATTAACGTTGCTGTTAAACTTTTGCTAACCGATCCGATGCGAAATAGCGTAAGGAATTCAATAATAATTATTCCTGTTATGAAAACTTTGATAATACAGCCGCCTTTTACCACTTATTTAAGTTCCGGTCATAAACCGGTTAACTGAATCAGCAAATTCCCCACTGGATTACTTATTCTTTTTTAGCATTTTATCTTGCTTGAATTTATCCATAAAGTTATCTTCTCAATTTTAAATTTACTACTTTTACAAAAGGCACTTTTTTAAGCTATTCAAACATATCCAATTTTCGTTTTTCTTCTAAAAGGCGTTGAAACTCCATTTCCAGTTCTTCACATGGTTCGGTGCTTAGCCGACTTAGTACTTCTGATATTTTTGTTTCAAGTATGAGCCGTTTATCTTCCCCAATATTTCGCTTTTTTTGGTGCTCATAATGTTTATATTGTTTATAAGTTCCTTCAAACAGTTCAATCTCTCTATTATGAATAGCCAAAATTCGTGTAGCGATGTTTTCGATTAGTCGGCGGTCATGAGAGACAAAGATTACGGTTCCTTCATATTCTTTTAAGAGCGATTCCAATGCGCTAGCAGCTTCAATATCGAGAAAATTCGTCGGTTCATCCAAAATTAACGTATTAATATTGCTCAAAAATAATTTTGCAAGCGCTACTTTTACTCGCTCACCTCCACTCAAAACCCCTACAACTTTATGAACATCGTCTCTAAAGAAATGCAGCCTTGCAAGTACCGTTCGAATGAATGTTTCATCCTGTTTTGAAGTGGAGCTGACATTCTCTAAAATCGACTTTTCAACATCTACTATATTTAAGTTTTGACTGAAGTAGCCCATTTTCACAGATGGAGAAATCGTGATACCTTTATCTTGATTGATGATTTTTTTCACAAGAGTCGTTTTTCCACTGCCATTCCGCCCGATAATCGCTAGTTTATCGCCACCACGAACATGAAAGCTTACTTTGTTCCAAAGAATACGTTCGCCAATGGCACCTGTAACACCTTGTACACGAAGAATAATTCGATCTTTAAACGTGTCTTCATTAGGTATATTCATTTTAAGTGGAGGAGTCTCTTTAACTTTTTCTACTTTTTCTAACTTTTCTAGCCGTGTTTCAATCGCTTTTGCTGTTTTTTGCAACTTTTTTTGTTTTTTAGCAAAGTATGGTTTGGCACCCGTTATTTTTGCTTCTGATTTGCTTACCTTTTTCGGAGCTTTTGTTGCTCTTTCAGCTTTTTTTTCTTTTAATTTCAATGCTTCTTCTAACTGTTTTTTCTTCATCTCATATTTTTCATAAGCTATTTTCTTTTGACGATACTCCACTTCTTTTTGCTCTGCATAATCGCTGTAGTTGCCTTTATACTCGTTTACCTGTCCTTCATTAATTTCCCATATGGTTGTGCAAAGGGCATCCAGAAATGCTCGATCATGAGATACAATGACGAAAGCTCCTTTCCATTGAATCAGTTTCTTTTCCAGCCATTCAATATGCTCTGTATCAAGATTTGTGGTTGGTTCGTCTGCAAATAAGATTTCTGGAGCCTTAACGATGGCATCATTAATATATGCCTGTGTTACTTCTCCACCGCTTTTAGTTGTATCTGTTCTTTTTAGCTGTGGCAAAAGTTCACAGTGAACATGACGAATTACCGTCCCATTTTCTGGGGGTAATTTTCCAGCCAATATGTTCAATAATGTTGTTTTTCCACTGCCATTACGGCCAACTAATCCAATCCGATCATTTTTATGAATTTGTAATTGGTTAACATCTAGCAATAAACGATCCTTTACATAGTGCTTTATATTAAGTGCTTCTAATAGAATCATATCATCATCCCCGTTTTTTCCATTTTTTCAGGGACAAAAAATGCCCCCTATCTACATTCAGAATAGGAGGCATAGGTATAGGTGGACATCAAAAAGAGACTACTCCTTTTGGTTTCAACTATAGAAATCCAATCCTATTCTGAAAACTCCGATTGAAGACATCAAAAATAAGGCAGAGACATTCATCTGCTAAAAAATGCCTTCAGTTAATGGTTTTCATAAATAGGATTAGTACTTCATGTAGTTGGTTCACCCTTCCGTTCTTTTTACTTATTGTCACTTTAAAGGATCTATTGAGAATTGTCAAATTTTATGTGTAAATATACCTTTTCTACAATTATGAGCGGTTTGATTTGTGTCTTATATAGTTATGATTACTGGTTTAACAAAGAATCATTTGGCAATACTAATTTTTATCATTACTATGGATAAGGAGAGGACTATGTTATGAAAAAATTACTAATTATAAATATCCACGGATTTACAAACGAAGCATTGCGAAAGGAAAAATGAGTTATTTCTTGTTCTTTTCTCCGACGACATGTGACGACGGTTCCAACTTCACCTGCCGCAGCTTGAGGATTATCAAATTCCATCGCACGCAAAACATTTTGGGAACCATACTTCGAAAATGCTACGGCTTTCATGAAACATCTCTCCTTTTCGGTAGCAAAACAATGGGGGGCAGGTGAATATAGATTGAACGATCGACTTTATTAACTCATATAACCATCATCCTTTCTGTTTGCAATATATGATGTTAGTCTATTTTCATAGACACATCTTCTCCGACCGAATTGGTTTTCATAGTAACGAAGAAAATCTAAACGATATCTTTTAACTCTTTCGTTAAGAAGCTTATCGTTTCAGTTTTTTCCCGCGCATCTTGTTCATCGAATAAAAGTTGTTGAATAAATTCCTAAATATTTTCCAGCCTGCGTCTATCCTGATAAAACTGAAGGGCGTTGCAGTTATGGCATAGTTTTTATGGAGTTTCCGATAGATGCTTAAAAATGTATTGAAATGCGGATTGTCAACCAAAAACATCAGATCGGCTTCAACAGGGGCCAATTTAAGCCCTTCCCAGTCAACCAGCATCAGATTCCAATTGTGAATATCCGTATGGCATAAAGCCATTCTTAACCGACTATATTTCAAACTTGTAGATAGCTTTTCAACGGTATTCGCCATGCCCTTGATTCGTTTAACGCGAGGTTCTATCATTTTCATTCAAGTATAATACAAAAATGAAGATTATTAAAAAAGGACAGACTTATCCCGTTTACTCTGTCTCACAAGCAGAGTCTTTGAACATATTCAATTACTTGTTCAAATTTGGGAAACGAAGTCTCATAGAATTTGTCATTTTTTAATAATCCTCCTTAAGATTTCCTTACTCTAGTTGTCAATAGATAACTGTAGTTGCCCAAAAACACTTACACAAATTTACAATTGAATAGAAAAGAGACATATCTCTTCACCCTGTGTAAAAATAGAAGTACCACCAACCACTTTTACGCAAAGGAGAAGACTATATGCCTCTTACGTATAGGGTAGCACATCAACAGGAAATCAACAATATTTTACGTACCTGGCGTTTCCCACTTTATTTTTCTAAGCCGGTAATGAACCATATGGTTCATTTTCTCGATGGTGTGATGACCAGAGGTTTTTCTGGAACGTTAACCGATATCCATCGTGAAAGTTGCCATTCACAAGACCGACGGACACTGAGCCATTTTCTTACTCATGGGAAGTGGAATGAGCAGCATTTGATGCGTATAATTCAGCAACAATCATGGGAGAGCATCAAGAGGGAAGCGAAACATACACAAGAGCCGATTTTCGTTATTATCGATGATACGGTCTGTAGAAAGACAAAGCCCTCGTCACCGGCATTGTCCCCTATGCAAGGAACAGATTTTCACTATTCCCATACCGAAGGTAAGTCAGTATGGGGGCATGCAGTAGTTCAGGAATTCATTCGATGTGGTGAAAAAACATTCCCTTATGCGTTTAGCCGATACGAATCAGAGCAAAACAGCAAAATTGATATTGCATGTGAACTGCTTTCTATGGTGCCAAAAAGTTCTTTTTCTACTTATGTTCTTATGGATACATGGTATCCTGCTCAATCTGTACTCGAAACCTGCGCTTTATCTGGATTTCACGTCATTAGCGGTATAAAAACCAATCGTATTATTTATCCATATGGTATTCGGCAGTCAATAAAGGAATTTGCCTCGCACATCCATAAAGAAGATACCGACCTTGTGACCGTCGGTCACGCTTCTTATCACGTCTATCGTTATGAAGGCAAGCTAAATTTCATTGAAAATGCTGTGGTACTACTGTGTTGGGATGCGACCCAGCCAATGACTCTCCAAACTATGCGGGCATTCTTAAGTACAGACGTTTCCTTATCTAATGAGCAAATTCTAACGTACTACAGTAAACGTTGGGCGATTGAGACTTATTTTCGTACCATGAAAAGCAACTTTTCCTTTAACGGTTATCAAATACGTAGTACCGTTGCAATTAAGCGGTTTTGGACATTGCTTTCTTTTACAGCCATGTTCTGCAGTGTAACAGGACACGGTGATATCTTAACAGGACTACGAAGTTGGCAAAACAAAAAGACAGAGAGTTGGATCGAATTTGTTTACTATGAAGCAAAGGCAGGAACGCAGCTGGATTTGATAAAAAATCAGTTACAAGCTGCCTAGGAGAACCTTCGGTTCTTTCTACATGGTAAATTTTGTATCAAATTTTGGGCAAGTCTAGTGTATAATTTAGTTTATTTAAGTTTGTTTTTGGCTGCATTTTCGTGAAGTTAATTGGTAAAATATACATGAACATATCTTCCAAGCAAATATTTTTATACGGTCTTGTGGACAACCGTTCAAGCAAAGATGGAAGAAGTGTTCTATTATTTGATAAAAGGAAGTGTTACATGATGAAGGAATATCTCGAACGTGAACGTTATAACGAAAAATACAACTGGTTAGTGATGTCTAAAAGTCCTTATTTGAAGCAACATGAAACAAATCCTGTGAATTGGTTGGAATGGTCACCAGAAGCGTTTCAAAAAGCGAAAAGGGAAGGTAAGCCTGTCTTTTTGTCCATTGGCTATAGCTAGCCCTGTAATGGGGCTAACTATGAAATAAACGAAAAGAGGTTTAACTTAGTACATGTCACTGGTGTCATGTCATGGAGCGAGAAAGCTTCGAAGACGAAGAAGTCGCGGCAATCCTGAACGAACACTATGTCTCGATCAAAGTTGACCGGGAAGAACGTCCGGACGTCGACCAGATCTACATGACCGTTTGCCAGGCCATGACCGGGCATGGCGGCTGGCCGCTCACCATCATCATGACGCCTGACAAAGAACCTTTTTTTGCCGGCACCTATTTTCCGAAACAGAGCAAATACGGCCGCCCGGGGCTTGTCGATATTTTAAATCAAATTCATAGCAAGTGGCTTGAAGACCGGGATCGCGTTGTCCGTACCGGTAAACAGATCACGCAGGCTATTCAGGAACATCGTATAAAAACAAAAGGAAACGGCGAACTTACCGAACAGACGCTGCAAGAAGCGTACAGCCAATATGTAAGCACGTTTGACGGTGAATACGGCGGGTTCGGGTCGGCACCTAAGTTCCCTTCGCCACATAACTTAGCCTTTCTGCTGAGACACTGGAAACTGACAGGGGAAGAACGCGCGCTTGCCATGGTTGAAAAAACGCTTGATGCTATGCGCCGCGGCGGCATCTACGATCATATCGGCTTCGGATTTGCGCGCTATTCGGTTGACCGGGAATGGCTTGTTCCGCACTTTGAAAAGATGTTGTATGACAACGCCTTGCTCGCACTCATTTATCTTGATGCCTACCAAGCAACGAAAAAAGAAGAGTACGCAGAAACAGCGCGTCAAATTTTCACATATGTGTTGCGTGATATGACGCACCCGGAAGGCGGATTTTATTCGGCGGAAGACGCCGATTCCGAGGGCGAAGAGGGCAAGTTCTATGTCTGGCGTCCAGAAGAAATTCGCCAAATTCTTGGAGAAGAAGACGGCACGCGTTTCTGTCGGATTTACGATATTACGGAGCATGGCAATTTTGAACACAACACAAGTATTCCTAACCTTGTTCGCAAGTCGCTGGATCAGGCGGCACGGGAAGAAGGAATGGAACTGGACGAACTGAAGCCGTTCATCGAGAAGTGCCGGGAGAAATTATTCACGGCACGGGAAACGCGCGTGCATCCGCACAAAGACGATAAAATTTTGACCGCATGGAACGGTCTGATGATTGCGGCGCTGGCACGCGGGACAGTAGTGCTAGGTGACACGATATACGTGGCGGCAGCTGAACGGGCGCTCCGTTTTATTCAGAATCGACTGCAACGGGAAGATGGGCGTCTTCTTGCGCGGTATCGGGACGAAGAGGCGGCGTTTCTCGGTTATTTGGACGATTATGCGTTTCTGATCTGGGGGCTGCTTGAACTGTATGAAGCCACTTTTAATACGGATTATTTGTCATACGCGCTTGAGCTTCAGGAAAAGCAGGTTGCGCTTTTCTGGGACAATGAAGAGGGTGGCTTTTATTTTTACGGCAGTGACGGCGAAGCGTTGTTGTTTCGACCAAAAGAATTGTATGACGGAGCCATACCTTCGGGGAACTCTGTGGCAGCGCTGAACTTGTTGCGGCTCGCTCGTCTTACTGGTAAAGAAGACATTGCCCGCTTAGCGGATGAGCAAATCGCTGCATTTGCGGGAGAGGTAGCCCTGTATCCACAGGCACACGCGCATTTTATGATGGCGGCGCAGTTTTTGTTTGGTCCGGTGAAAGAAATCATTATTGCTGCACCGAACCGGGAAGCCGCACAGGAAATCGTTCAGGAAGTTCAGACTCGTTTTATGCCGAATGCGGTAGTATCAGTTATCACAGATGAGACGCGGGAAAAATTACTCCTGCTTGCGCCTGTGTTGACGGATAAAACGACACAGGATGGAAAGGCGACAGTCTACATTTGTGAAAACTTTGCATGCCAGAAGCCTGTGACAAGCCTTGAAGAATTGAAACGCCAATTGAAATAAATGTATGTTCTAAAGTAAAAATAAAAAGTGGAGAAAGTTCTTTCCGGACGCTTCTCCATTTTTTTGTGTCTATTTTATTAACATAATATCATATCATAAAGTGCCAAACATCAAAGCTACGCATCTTCCAATACATTGAAAGTTGGTACAACAACCGATGGATTCACATTCCAATCGCTGCAATTAAAGCAAAGGTAAATACAACAACACACCGGGATAGCATAAGTCTAGAATGCTCACGCAGATTTAGCCATAGCAAATAACCGGGCATTCCATAAAATGTAGCTGATACCATGCCATGTCCGCTTGGAAAGCTGTACCCCCCACTTTTACCAAATGTTTGATATCTGCACGGGTACGTCGGAAGATTAATTTTAGTATACCATTCAGCAAGGAACCCTCCAACAAACTGGTAGCAAGAATAACAGTTTCCCAAACGTGGTGCAAACGAAACAACAGATAACTTCCTACCAAGAGTATAACACATATGAGTGTAACGCCTGAACCGATGTACATAATAAAGATAGCCACCTTGGCAACTATTTCGCTGAAAAAATTTTGAATAAAATCGGTGACCACTCTATGTGTCAAGGCCGGCTATAACTTCCCCAAAATCGCCGTTTTAAAATTCCCCAGAAGGGCTCCTCACGAACCCTTCTGTTTTCGTGATGCAGCCTTCTTTTCCCGTAATCTGTAGCTTTCACCTTTCATGTTAAAGATACGAGAATGATGCAGAAGTCGATCCAACATCGCTGTCGCAATAACTGGATCTCCCAATACTTCTCCCCATTCACCAAATGACTTGTTGGAGGTCATGATGATAGAACCACGTTCATAGCGGCGAGAGATGACTTGAAAAAGATAGTGGGCACTTCCGTGCTCTAGATGCATATAACCCATCTCATCCACAATGAGTAAACTTGGCTTTACGAATGTGCGAAGCTTTTTCTCCAACTTTCCTTCTTGGTCCGCTTTTCGTAACTGGGAGATTAGCTCCTGTGCTGTAATGAAATATACCTTATGCCCTTGTCCAATTGCCTCAAGAGCGATGGAAACGGCAAGATGTGTTTTCCCAATGCCGGGAGGACCAAGAAAGATGAGGTTCTCTTTGTGTTTCAAGAATGAAAGGGTCATCAATTCTCGAATACGCCGTTCATCTACAGAAGTCTGCACAGAGAAGTCAAACTCGTCCAACGTTTTGCGAAACGGTAGTTTCGCCAACTTGAGTAACGTTTCCGTTGTACGTTGATGCTTCTGCGCAATTTCTGCTTCTAGAAGGCTGAATAAAAACGCAGAGTATGGTACATTATTCTTGGCAGCTTGTTCTGCTGCTTCCGACCACATATCGCATATGGTCGGTAAATTTAATCTTTGACAGTACTCTTCGATTTTCTCCATCATGACATCTCACCTCCGGTGAGCTCGTCATATTCAGAAAGCGAACGAGTATGTACCTCAAAATGAGAAGCGGGTTGAGAGCGGCCAACTCCAATGTCCTGTTTCTCATTTTGCTTTTGCGGAAGGAAAATCACGTTCTCGTGAAGCTGTTTGCACGAGATGCGCACTCCTTGATAGTAGGCTGTCACTTGTCCATCTAGGGACTCTTTGACCAGTATCTCTTTTTGTGAGTACTCTGGATCCACAATCCATTTCACGCCACGATAGGAGAACGTCCCGTCGAAATGCGTCTTGCGATAGGAACGATAACTTGTGTCATAGTCCGCTTTCTGGAGAATCGGCTGAAGCTTTTCTTCTGCCCAACGCTCTTGCGGAGAAACCCCTGTCGTATCGTTTTTCTTGCGGTTTCCAACGCGATCCAGCCATCGAAGAAGCTGTTGGTTCAGATCCTCTACCGAATCGTAAGATGTCCCTACATAGAATGAATTTATAATGTACTGAATGGCTCGCTCTACTTTGCCCTTTGTTTGAGCCCTGTAGGGCTTACAAGCCTTCGGAGTGAAGGAGTAGTAAGAGGCAAACTCCGCAAATCGTTCATTCCACTTCACCACACCTTGTTCCCGTCCATCTGTCACAGTCTTCATGTTGTCAAACAAGATATGTTGCGGAACACCGCCAAAATACTTGAAACTATGAATGAGACACTGCATCAAGTGCTCCTGGTCTTGAGACGTTGTCACTTCTGCATACTTCATTCTGGAGTATCCTAATACGGCAACGAACATTGTCAGCTTGACTGGTTCGCCATGTAGGATCACGGTGCCAATTTCTTTCCAGTCTACCTGCATCTGTTCTCCAGGCAACGTTTCATACCGTACGGTATACTTCGCTCTATGCGTATCCCGAAAGGGCTTGATGTAGTCTTTCAGGATCGTTCTTCCCCCTGTATAACCAAGGCTCTGGATTTCTCCATACAGTTTCTCGCTGTTAAACACACCATCTTCTATCATGCGTTTATGCAAGTAGTCTTTATAGCGGTCTAGTTTACTTCCTCGGCTCGTTCGTTTCTTTTTCAAAGGCGGGGAGTTTTCCCCAAGATACTTACGAACTGTTTTTCGATCAATCCCCAACTGCCGGGCAATGTCAGAGATAGACATTCCTTTCCGGTATAACTCCTTGATCATAAAAAATTCCCCTCTCGTAATCATGAACCATAGCTCCTCTCAGATGTCTATGGTTCTTATTGTAGGTTGGGGAATTTTATTCCGGCTATATTGGGGATTTTATCATCGGCTTTAACATAACATCCATTTAAGCATTTTTTACTGTTCAATCATGGGAGTATTCATATGTCCATCATTATTTTTAAAATTTAGCTGAACTTTTTTGTAGCATAGTCAGTCCTTTGATTTGAGAGATTAAAAAATATGGAGGCAATAAATCATGGCGTTACTTAACTTAGATTATCATTTGTTTCAATTTATTAACCATCTAGCTGTGGTTTATCTTTTTTTAAACCCTATTATGCGTTTTTTAGCTCAGGATGGTGAAAATGTATTTTACGTAGGGATTATTTTTTATTGGTTTACTCGAAAGAAAGAAAATCGCTGGATGGTTATTCAATCTTTAGTAGCTGCTTGTGTAGCTCTTGGTATCAGTGGGTTAATCGGGGATTTTTTATATCGTGATCGGCCTTTTGTTACTCATCATGTTATTCAGTTAATTCCACATGCCGTAAATGCTTCCTTTCCAAGCGATCACGCTACAGCTGCTTTTGTTATTGCTACATCGATCTTGATTTTTCGTAAAAAGGAAGGGTTTGTATGGCTTACACTGGCAGCCGGCATTGCTTTCTCACGTATTTGGGTAGGGGCACATTATCCTGGGGATGTATTTGCCGGGATTTTACTAGGGATTTTCTCAGCGAAAGCCATACATAAGTGGCTCCAAAAATGGGGAATCATTGCTCTTCTTTTACATCGAGGCCTTGTTTTATATGAGAGGGTAGAACAGCGAATTTTACCTGTAAATGGTAATAAAAGTAAGCAACCAGTAGGATGAAAAACATGAAAGAATATGCTTCTGTCTTTTTACTATCACTTACAAGTTTGGGGTATGTAGGTATTATGTTAGGGTTAATGGTGGAATTTATCCCAAGCGAGATTGTACTGGCTTATGGGGGATATCTTGTATCACAAGGAAAAATCAGCTTTTTTGAGGCGGTTATTGCTGGAATTATTGGTGGTACAATTGCTCAATGGTTTCTGTATTGGATAGGGAGATTTGGAGGAAGGCCTTTCCTAAAGAAATACGGAAAATACTTGTTCATTCATGAAAAACATATTAATGTAGCTGAATCATGGTTTACTAAGTATGGGCCCGGTGTTATTTTTAGTGCCCGTTTTATTCCAATCGTGAGACATGCTATTTCTATACCAGCTGGAATCTCTAAAATGAGCTTCAAAAAGTTTACTTTATACACCATCTTGGCCATCATTCCGTGGTCTATGCTTTTTATTTATTTAGGAAATAAATTAGGTGATAATTGGGGGCGAATAAATGAAACAGCAAACCCATACGTTCAACTTGTGATTGTAATCGTAATTTTAGCCACCGTTTTATATTTCTTATTTACTGTGTTTAAGAAAAAGAGAACTAAGTTTGAATAATATAATTTTTTGTACAAATGAACAAGTGGTGTAGCATATAAAGATTTTGTATACGAGTTCTTCTTTCAGTGTTTTTAGTTAGTCTCTGGCTCATCTACTCCTTGCAGAGTGTGATATTCGTAATCTTTAATTTTTCAAAATAATAAAAGAGAATTTAGGCAGATACTATTTAGTCTTTTCTATTTTATTGCATAACATTAATATTAAAAAGGGGGGAGCGAGAGTTGGACATTTTAATAGTGGCCCCTCCAATGCTTTCTGTTTCAGAAACTACTGGAGGTTCAGTTGAAATCAGTATATATCAAACTGCTAAGCGACTCGCATTACAAAATAATGTTACTATTATTAGTCGGAAATCAAACAGCCTTCCCCGTATTTCTAAAAGTGGAAACCTAACTATTGTCCGAGTTCCAGGTGGAAAAGGTTATGTACGTAATGTCATACACTATATAAAATCTCATAAATTTGACTGTATTCAGGTTGATAACCGTCCCCGCTTTATTCCGATTCTGCGTCGTCACTTTCCTAATATTCCACTTGTTCTTGTGCTACATTCCTTAACTTTTATGAACTTCTTAACGATAAAAGAAAAACATGATGTTATTCGTAAATCAACTGCAATTATATGTAATAGTCAATTTCTTCGAAACTACTACGCGAGTAAATTTCCACATTATGAAAATAAAATTACTGCAATTCACCTAGGAACAGACTTGTCCCGTTTTAGGAAGCCTACTCCTGAAGAAAAAAGTGATATGTACGCTCGCTATGCTCTCCCGTCTTCTTTTATTATTTTATACGCTGGGCGAATTATTCCAGGAAAAGGTGTGCATATCCTTATTAAAGCCGCTAGTCTTGTCAAAAAAACGATTCCTTCCGTTCGTCTTGTTTTAGTAGGTCCATATCTAAAAGGTTATAAAGCAAGGCTTATGCGTGAAGCAAAACGAAGAAAGGTCCCTGTATTATTTACAGGGAGTGTGAAACCCTCTGTTATGTATAAAATGTATTGGTTAGGGGATTGTTTTGTTTTTCCAACTCAATTCCACGAAGCGTTCGGACTGGTTAGTGTAGAAGCTATGGCTAGTGAACTACCTGTAATTGCATCAAGACGTGGTGGGGTTGTAGAGATTATCAATGGACAGAACGGTATACTTATTCTTGATTATAAAAATCCTGTAGCTTTTGCTAAAGAAATAAATAAGATTTTCAATGAACCTGCGTATGCAAAAAAATTAGCTGAAGTAGGAAGAAAAACGGTACTTTCCCATTTTAGCTGGGAACGTGTTGCAGCTGATTATCAGCAATTCTATACAAAAATTTTACAAAAGTAACTCTTTCATAAAACATAATTAGAATGATGAAGACTCGTTTTGAATTCTAACATACTTGAGCTTGTTGCAAAATTAGCATAATTTTCTCTTTCAAATTAGAAAAAACACACTCAATCAAGCAAGCAAAGAGTGATAGAGTTTTATTTTAAGTGATAGAGAAAAAAGTATATTTTTAATAAATAGGTACAAGCTCATACACTCAATTCTTTGCCACATAATTTGTACTAAGCGATAGAAATCCTACTATAACAACATGAGGAGGAAGAAAGGATGTCATTTCAAAGAGTTCCGGGACGTGTAAGCATTATTGTTACGGCTTATAATCGAGCGCGCTATATTAGAAAATGTTTGGATAGTTTGCGCAAACAAAGCTATAACAATATTGAAATTATCATCGTTAATGATGCTTCAACAGATAGAACTTCCCAGGTCATTGAGGCATGGAGAAAATCATCAGGTGTAGCACTTTCGCGCAAGCGTCGTGTTCTAGAAGTTAAGATGCCGCGAAATATTGGGTTTCCTGGGGCTGTAACGACGGGATTATTTATGGCAAGAGGGGAATTTATCGCCATTCAGGATTCCGATGATTTATCCCATCCGAAACGCTTGGAAAAACAAGTGCAGTTCCTTCGTAGTCATCCCGAAGTGGGCTTGGTTGGAACAAACTACGCCTCCTTTACAAATGGCGCATTCAATAAACAGGAACAAGCTAACTGGATTAAATATGGTAATGATATCAGGGAAACATATGCCGCAGGTGGACATTGTGTGTGCCATGGAACGATTATGTTTCGAGGTTCGATATTTGACCAAATAGGTGGCCTGACAAGGAGAATGGAGGGGGCAGAGGACTACGAGTTTATTGTCAAGTTTCTTAATAACGGTATACCTATTAACAATATTCCTGAAGTTCTCTACTACTATCGTGCCCATTCGCTACAGCGTTCAAGAAAATACTTCGGTAAAGAAGAGGATAAATGATAATGACGCTACAAAACGAACGTGTTTTAATCATTATGGACGGATTATATATTGGTGGTACAGAGACACACGTTTTAGCCATAGCCAAAGAAATGATAAAACAGGGGGTACATGTTGTTATCGTTGGGAAAACAGGACCTCTACATCGCTCTTTTTTGTCCCTTGGTTGTCCTATTTATCCAATTGAGTGCAAAGTAGAAGGAAGCGTTTCTTCTGATATATGGGAAGAAACGAAGAATATACTAAGGGAAATTATGAAGTGGGAGAAAATCACCGTTGTACATGGTCATCAAACAACTTCAGCACGATTTGCTTTTCCTGTCGCCAGAGAACTAGGCATTCCTTTCGTGTTTACAGTACATGGTACGTATGAAAGCTTAGAAAATCTACGTGATATTGCGGAAAATGGTGGTACTATCATCAGTGTGAGTCAACCGATACAACATTGGCTCATGCAACAAAATATTTCTTCTACGTTAATTCCTAACGGAATCAATCTAAAACAATACCGACCCTTACAAAAAACGAATCTTCTTAAAAAAATGAGGATTCCCTTACATGCCCCGGTTGTTCTGTACGCAGCTCGATTAAGTTGGGAAAAGGCAAAAATATGTAAACAGGTTATTCAAGCCTGCTGTTATTTACGCAAAAGATATTTTCCCTCTTTGCATTTGATTATTGCTGGGAAGGGCTTTCATGATGGTGAGATTAAAAAAATGATAGAAAAAGTTCAAGGTAAATCTAAATACAAATTTATTCATTTTTTAGGTGAATATACCATGATGAGTTCTTTATATTCAATCAGTAACTGTGTCGTTGGCACAGGACGTGTCGCCCTGGAGGCGATGGCATGTTCTCGTCTGGTCGTTTCTGCAGGACGGCATGGTTTTTTTGGTACTCTATATCCTAACAACCTTCAGCAAGCCTGGTATTACTACTTTGGTGATCATAATTCTATTCAGCCATGCACGAGTTCTCTCCTCGCAAAAAATATAAAAACGGTTCTTTCTACTTCAAAGAGACAAAGATTGATTTGGGGACGACAAAACCGCCTTTTTATTAAGGAAAATTTTGGGATCGAGCAAGTTACAAAAACATTATTGAACACCTATGCTTCCCTTATTCCGCCCTCTCCATAAGTTCCTATTAAACTACGAACAAGTACTTAAACTGTTGAGGGTACTATTCAATTGCTTAAAAAAGCAGGGTATACAATGGCTTTTACCACTCGTCCCGGCAAAGTTCAACCAGGCACTCCGCCTTTTGAAATTCCGCGCTACGGAATTCTTTCAACCACTACAATACAGCAATTTAAAAACATGGTGGGGATTAGGTAACTGACACACAAAAAATGGAGGGGTATGGGTTCTCCATTTTTTGTGTGTTTTCTTTTAGGTTTTGATGGACTAGATCAGAAATTGTAACAAATTTGTATTCTTGTTTAGAAAGGATATTTAATATTTTATCCAAAGCTTTTACAGTTTGTGTTCGATCGCGCTTCAGCTTCAGGAGAAGCAGTTTGCGCTCTTCTGGGACAATGAAGAGGGTGGCTTTTATTTCTACGGCAGTGACGGCGAACAATTGCTGGTTCGACCGAAAGAATTATATGATGGAGCGATGCCGTCCGGCAACTCGGTAACAGCGATGAATCTGCTTAGATTGGCACGCCTGACGGGAAAAAACGATATTATGCGTCTTTCCAGCGAACAAATCTCGGCGTTTGCTGGGGAGATTTCTCTTTATCCACAGGCACATGCCCATTTCATGATGGCGATTCAGTTCCTGTTTGGACCAACCAAGGAAATTATTATTGCGGCGCCGGATAAAAAGGTGGCAGAGGAGATGATTCAGGAAATTCGAGCGCACTTCATACCGAACAGCGTCGTATCGGTTGTGACGGATGAAACACGTGAGAAATTGCTGCTGCTTGCCCCGCTGCTCACCGATAAAACCGCTCGAAAGGGCAAAGCGACTGTGTACGTGTGTGAAAATTTTGCGTGCCAGGCCCCGGTTACGGATGTACAAATGGTCAGAGAACGACTACACTGACAGGCCTGTTTAACTGAACAGCCAAGAAGTCTCCTCTTCAAGCGATAGCTAAGTGGTGGGGAGTTCACGAAAGTACATATTTCTTTGAATGGATACAGGAATATGTGCTTTTTTTTTAATAGTTAGAAAAGGGAAACTTTCCATGCGCTTGTTCGCGAATGTTTCATGTGAGCCAGATTTTTGAAACGATACGGTAAGTGAACCGTAAAACATAGTGAACGCTTTGTAAGGCGCACACTTGTTAAGGGAGGAATCATGGTATGATCATTACGACAACGCCGACGATTCAAGGAAGAGAAATTCAGGAGTACCTGGGTGTGATTTCAGGCGAGGCCATCATGGGATCAAACGTGGTACGGGATTTTTTGGCCGGGATTACAGACATTATCGGTGGTCGTAGCGGCGCGTATGAAAGCAAACTCGCGGAGGGACGGGAAATTGCTTTGAAAGAGATGGCAGATAAAGCGCGAGCGATGGGAGCCGACGCGGTTGTTGGGGTAGATTTAGATTTTGAAACGTTGCGCGATGGTATGATGATGTGTATCGCTACAGGAACAGCGGTAAAAGTAAGATAAGATCTATGAGGGTGTCCCCAAAAGTGGTGGGACACCCTCTTTTTCGCTACCGCATATACGCATATAAAAACGATAAATAACATATTGTATCGTGTTTGAGAGTAAACCACCACTTCTTTAGGGAGTTGACTTGTTTGTTTTTACCGATTATAGTTTGGCTGTAAGTTAGTTAACCGACATAATTGTTGGTTAGAAACAGGGAACTCTTGATGGAGTCGGCGCTGCGCGGGTGAAATGACTCCATTGTCGCATGTATATGCGCACAGCTCTGGCTGTTTTTCTTCTCTGTGCTATAATTCAGATGGGATATCATTTCAGATGGGGAGGAGTGAATAGAAGTGAGGAGGCTGCTTTTAGCCCTACTTCTTTTTATCCTGACGACTGCGACCGCGTATGCGGACGCTGCGGTGGGTGACACCATTATCACGCTTGGCCAGGATTTAAAACCGGCGCAGAAAGAACAAATCAAAAGCAGGTTTAATGCGCCGAACGCGCAAGAAATTACCGTCACTAACGCGGAGGAGCATAAATATCTGGAAGGTTTGCTCAGTAAAAGCGTGATCGGTACCCGTGCCATTTCGTCGGCGATGATTCAAATCGCTGAACCTGGCAAGGGGATTGTGGTTGAAACAAACAATATTACCTGGGTTAGCAAAGCCATGTACGAAAACGCATTGGCGACGGCGGGTGTAAAAGACGCGATTGTAAAAATTGATGCCCCGTTCCCGGTGTCTGGCACGGCTGCGCTGACAGGAATTATGAAGGCGTATGAAACGGTAACCGGGAAAAAAATTGATGAAACGCAGAAAAAAGTGGCAAACGAAGAGATGGTCACCACCGCGAAAATCGGTGAGACGATCGGCGATAAAGAAAAAGCGGCTGAGCTTCTGACACGCCTGAAAGCGGAACTGGCCAAACAGACGAGTAAATTGTCTGACGACCAATTGCGCGAAATGATTCGCAGCGTAGCGGATCAGATGGGACTGAATCTTTCCGACGCGGAGATTGAATCCCTCGTCAGCATTCTACGTAAAATCCAAAATTTAGATATTGACTGGAACAAAACGCTGGAGCAGGTTTCAAGCTATAAAGGAAAAATTCAAGAGTTCCTGAATAACAACCCGGAAGCAAAATCGCTCGTACAGGAAATTCTTTTATTTTTGAAACATTTGATCGAGCAAATTCTCTCTTGGTTCAAGTAGCTTGAATCTCTGGCGGAAAACCATAAAAAAAGCTTGTACAAATATTTGACATTCGCGGAAAAACACGATAGTATAATTTTTAAATCAATTAAATAGCGAACGAAACGGAAAACTCTTATCCAGAGAGGCGGAGGGAAATGGCCCGATGAAACCTCAGCAACCGCAGGCAAAAGCCTGAAAGGTGCTAATTCCATCAAAGCTTGTGTATAAGCTTTGGCAGATGAGAGGAGGAACGTGTTGCGGATCGATATGGTCCAACAGCCCTCTTCTCTGGAAGAGGGTTTTTTATTTCGCAGGCTATAGATTTTGGGAGGGATACGTTATGAAAACTTGGAAAATTGCGTTACTTGGGTTGGGTACAGTCGGTTCAGGAGTTATGACGATTTTACATACACATGCTACACGAATCGAAAAGCAGGCGGGGGTCAAGTTTGAAGTGGTAGGCGTTCTGGTGCGCGATGTTAAAAAGCCGCGCCGCGTGAAAGTAAAACGGGAACTTTTGACTACAGAGATCGAAACCATTTGGGAGAAAAATCCGGAGATTGTGATTGATGCGATGGGCGGGATTTCCCCCGCACTCGGTTATATCGAGCAAGCGATTGAACGGAAGTGCCACGTTGTATCTGCGAATAAGGAAATGATCGCTGCCTATGGCACACATTTGCACAGGCTGGCTGACAAAAATGGTGTTTCGCTCCTATACGAAGCGAGCGTAGGTGGCGGCATTCCAATTTTAAATGCGTTAAGCCAGCTATTAAAGGCAAACCGGATTACGCGTGTATACGGTATTTTAAACGGTACGACCAACTATATTTTAACCAAGATGGAAGAAGAAGGACTCACATATCAAGAAGCGCTGGAACAGGCACAGGAATTTGGCTTTGCAGAGGCTGATCCTACGGCGGATGTAGAAGGGTATGATGCATTTAACAAAATTCAGATTATAGCTAATCTGTGCTTCGGCCCCGACACCCCGGTACTGGAACAGGAGCGCGAAGGAATTGCGTCCATAACCGGTGAAGAGATGAAAGTATGTGAGAAGCTGGCATACCGTATTAAGTTGCTTGCTTCCGCAGAACGCACGGACGCAGGATGCTGCTTACGGGTTGTGCCGACGTTGGTGCCGTACGCTCATCCACTCTCCGGAGTTAAAAATGAATGCAATGGTGTTTTTATTACCGGCGATGTAGTTGGAGATGTATCATTTACCGGAAAGGGAGCAGGAGCGCTGCCTACAGGAAGCGCGATTGTGGAAGATATGTTAAACATTGTTCGTGGTTGGACATTTACACCCGATAAAGAGGGGCTCATGAGAGAAGACGTGGAGCAAAGCACAGGTGTGGAAAAAGTGGTGCTGGCGTTCTTTACCTTTTCAAAACAAACGAATGACAGTCAGAAAATTCGTCTGATTTCCTTTTTATCAGGTGGAGAAGGGTTTTTGCACGCGGTGGAAACAGTTAGCAGTGGGAGCGAAGTACATGTAGCTGCCGTAATCAGCAATCCGGATGTGTACGCGTTGAAAGCATTGGCCGACGACTTACAGGCGGAACTCAAGCTTCGCCCGGTGTTAGACGAACGGCTGAGCGCAGCAAGAGAAGATGCCGCAGTACTGGTAAAATAAATGTCAGGTAAACAAAAATGTAATTTTTCATAATATAACGGATATAGACAAGAATCAACAGCTATTTAGCGAAATTATCTTTTTGTTTCTCTTCTATCCTTACTTTTTCTATTGTATAAGCGATTGGAGAATAGATATAGCTTTTCGGTATAATAATTACGATAGGAAAAAATATATGGGAGAGATTTGTATGGCTCAACGAGTAGCCACCGAATACAAGAAGCTTGTGCTTGAATTAAGTACTTGGCAGTTGCAATCTTTTATCGAAATGTTTCAATGTGCAGAGTTTGAGACAGAAGTTCGAGTGTATGACAATGGTGAAAAGGAAATCGTACTGTTTGATAGGGAAAAAGAAATCCCCCTATCCTTTAAACTGATCGGAAATATGTACACTTTTGAGGGCAGGTATACTATTCGGGACGCCAAATTGGCGAACCAAATGCGCCAGGCTGTGCGCCGCTTTAAAGGGGACGCTGTCGTTTATCGGGTATATCCAGCGTATACGATGATTTATCATTACAAAGAAGGGAAAGTTATGAAAATTATCGAACGGAAAGGAGATAGCGAAACGCTTGTCTTTGAATACCGGGATACGGTAGGAGACTTGCAGCGTCTATACGAAGCGCAGGGCGCTGAAGATCAAATCGCATGGCTTAGGGTGCATATTGATCAGTTGCTCGATTTTCGCAATCAACGCCAAGCAGCACATTTGCCAACGGAAGAGGTGGATCGTCAGTTAGCTACGCTCTCTCATCAATTGTTTGTATTAGAAGCGTAAAAAGTTTCCCAAGTATCCATAAGAAACTGTTGCAAATTTTTTAGAAACATGCTATCTTCTTTGTTGTGAAAAGATTAGGAACCAGGATTCACTCAAGGAAGTTTCTCCTCGAAATATAGTGAATGACGTAGGTCCTAGCGAGATTTTCAACACAAAATTGCTAGGAGGGGGGACCGAAAAGTGGAATATTCTACTTTCGGAAGACATGTTGCGATTGATACTTGGGGTGTCGATTTTGAAAAGTTGAACAGTGCGGAGTTTTTGCAGCATCATCTTGTTGAAGCTGCGGAGGCCTGCGGTGCTACGGTTTTGTCCGTACAATCGAAGCAATTCGAACCGCAAGGGGCAACAGTACTGGTTCTATTATCTGAAAGCCATATTTCGATTCATACATATCCGGAAAAAGGGTTTGCTGCGCTCGATTGCTACACGTGTGGCGAGACGGTTGATCCGGAACTTGCGATCGAATATATGGTCAACATTTTGCAGCCCGAAAAGCTCTATACCCGTAAGCTGATTCGTGGTATGGGCGAGCTGCAGGTTTTGGAATCTGAAATCACGAAGCAAAAGCAAAACATGTAAAAGAAAATAACGGTATAGAAGAAAGTCCACCCTGAAACTGCGGGGTGGACTTTTCACTTATTCTTAACAGAAAATTGGTTGCTTGCATAAGCTTTGGCATTTATGATGAATAAAGGAAAAATACTCGCTGTACAGTTTTTGATGTTTTGATATTCGCCCTGTGGTAAGAAAATACGATGCTGATATATCAAGTTAACTGTATATATGGAGGTTGAATGAATGGATCAGTTCATTGATTTGGAGAACAAACGAAAAACGCCACAAGATGTATTAGCGTACATCAAGAGCGGGGATGACATTATTGTTCCGCTCGCGAACGGTGAGCCGCTCGTGCTTTTGGATACGATTGAGAAACATGCGGAGCGCTGGTTCGACGTGCGTATTCACCAGATGCATGCGCTTAAAGAGCGCGACTACATTCACGGAAAATACCGGAAACATTTGCGCCATGTTGCGTATTTCTTAAGCGGCGCCTCGCGCAAAGCGTTTCTTGCTGGCGAATGCGATCTTGTTCCCAATCATTTTCATGAGGTACCGCGTCTATTACGGGAAACAACGAAAATGTCGCTCGTGCTGGCCGCTGCCGCGCCGATGGATGAGCACGGATATTTCTCGCTTGGTACGCAGGCTGACTATGTTGCTTCCTTTATTGGAAAAGTACCGTTTTTCCTTGAAGTGAATCCAAACATGCCGCGTACCTTCGGATCGAATCAGATACATATTAGCCAGATTCTTGGCTACATTGAAGTAGATTATCCGCTGTACGAGGTAAAAGAAAAGGAAGTGACCGATATCGACCGCAAAATTGCTGCCTATGTGGTGGAACGGATTCCGAACGGAGCGACGTTGCAAGTAGGAATCGGTGCCATTCCGAACGCGATTATCGGGTTTTTGCAAGATCATAAAAATCTCGGTATTCATACAGAGCTTATAACGGACGGTATTGTTGATCTAGCGGAGCAAGGAATCGTCAACGGTATTGAAAAGAAAACGCATAGAGGAAAAATTGTCGGAACCTTTGCGCTTGGCACAAAGAAATTGTATGATTTTATTGATGAGAATACCAGCGTAGAAATGCTGCCGGTTGATTATGTCAATGACCCGCGTATTATCGGACAGGAGGATAACATCGTCTCCATCAATGCGACGACAGAAGTGGACTTTATGGGACAGTGCGCCTCGGAAACGATTGCTGGACGTTATTATAGTTCCAGCGGAGGTCAGGCGGACTTTGCACGCGGAATCCGTTTTGCTAAGAACGGAAAGGGCTTTATTTGCTTGCACTCTACCACGCGTGATGGCTCGATCTCCCGCATTCGTCCGCAGCTTACGCTCGGCTCGGTTGTCACTACTTCAAAAAACGATGTAGATCACATTGTGACGGAATACGGTGTGGCTTCCTTGCGCGGAAAAAGCATTGCTGAGCGTACAAAAGCGCTTTTAGCAATTGCTCATCCGAAATTTAGGGAAGAACTGGAATTCGAGGCGAGGAAGTTTGGTTTGTTATATTAAATTACCAAAGGATAAAGAACCGTTCCAGACTCCGGAGCGGTTTTTTTCCTCTGTTTGGAAGGATACATACCAGCACGAAGCGAAACAATAAAAAGAGCATATTTTGCAGTTTCGCTTCTACATCAATAAACGAAACGATTATTTATCATAATGATGAATATATTTGTAGTATTTTCATATGAATACATCATTTTTCTTACATCTAAAGAGGGGTACGGATGACAAAAGCCTTTTTTTTGGATCGTGATGGGGTCATTAACGAAAATCCTCACCCGATCAACCATGTTGGACAGTTTGTTTTTATACCGGGAGCGCTCGAGGCGATACGCACGCTTCATGAGCGAGGATACAAAGTGTTTGTCGTAACAAACCAAGGCGGTGTTGGTTTGGGATACATGAAACGGGAAGCGCTCGCTGAAATTCATAACTATATGGAAGAAAAAATTAAAGAAGCGGGTGGGATGTTAGCGGAAATTTTGGCTTGTACTCATAAACCGCAGGAAGGGTGTACTTGCCGTAAACCGGAACCGGGAATGATATTTGATTTAATAAAACGATATAATATTGAACCTTCTAAAAGTTATATGGTGGGCGACTTTTATACAGATATTCAAGCCGGGCATCGAGCTGGTTTAAAAACGGTGTATATCGGTAAAGAAAATCTAAAGGGAAAAGAACCGCAGCCGGACTATGTTTTTGGTTCGCTCGCGGAGGCGGTGGCCTCGCTTGTCGGTACAAGCGAACACCATATATAGAAGTTGTATAACATATAAAGATAGCGTTTATACATGGGTAACGAATACGATATATGGCATGGGGGAAACGGAAGATGAGCGAACACAAAAGTCTTTATGAACGTTACAGCAGTTTACCGACGAGCGAACTCGAAGACATTTTGTACGATATTGAGATGTCGGCCGCATTAACGCTCGGGATGAATACGTACACTGAGCAGCAGCACAAACAGGTGCTACGTCAGATTTTGCGGGAACGGGGCGTAGACATCAATCGGTTGTTCGAATCATAAAAGGCTACAAAAGGAGGAGGGGTTGAAGAAGAGCTGGTCAATGCGCTAAACCATAAGCTGTTAGTGTGAAGCGTTATTGCCGTAGATGATACATTCTCGCGTTTTCTATTTTATGATAAGATAGAAAAGGCAAGAAACAAATATATTCCTGAAAAGGAGACGTAAAGGATGTATCATCGTACACAAACCAGACCTGTGAAGGTAGGGAATTTGACAATCGGCGGCAGCAATCAGGTGATCGTGCAGAGCATGACCACGACAAAAACCGCGGACGTAAAAGCGACCGTGGAGCAAATTTACCGCCTTGAAGAAGCGGGCTGCCAGATTGTGCGTGTGACTGTGAACAACATGGAAGCAGCGGAAGCCATTAAGGAGATTAAAAAGCAGATTTCCATTCCGCTTGTATCCGATATTCATTTTGACTATAGACTTGCGTTGAAAGCGATTGAGAATGGGATTGATAAAGTGCGGATTAACCCTGGTAATATCGGAAGGCGCGAAAAGGTCGAGGAAGTTGTCCGGGCCTGCAAAGCACATGGCGTGCCGATTCGAATCGGGGTGAATGCCGGTTCTTTGGAAAAGCATCTGTTGGAGAAGTATGGCTATCCGACAGCTGACGCGATGGTCGAGAGCGCGCTACACCATATCCAAATTTTAGAAGAGCTCGATTTTCATGATATTATTGTATCGTTGAAAGCTTCCAATGTACCGTTGGCGATCGAAGCATATCAGAAGGCGGCCGCAGCGTTTCGCTATCCGCTTCACCTCGGCATTACGGAAGCGGGCACATTGTTTGCTGGTACGGTAAAAAGCGCCGCTGGCCTCGGAGCGTTGCTGGCGCAAGGTATCGGATCGACGCTGCGCGTGTCGCTGAGTGCCGACCCCGTGGAAGAAATTAAAGTGGGTCGTGAACTGCTGAAGACGTTCGGCCTTTTGTCTGATGCAGCAACATTGATTTCCTGCCCGACGTGCGGGCGGATCGAGATTGATTTAATCTCTGTGGCCAATGAAATTGAAGAATATATTGCAAAAGTGAAGGCACCCATTAAAGTTGCGGTGCTCGGCTGTGCGGTCAACGGACCGGGTGAGGCACGCGAAGCGGATATAGGTATTGCCGGGGCGCGCGGAGAAGGACTGCTGTTTAAACATGGTGAAATCGCCCGCAAAATTCCGGAAGAGAAGCTTGTAGAAGAATTGAAAAAAGAAATTGATGAACTGGCCGAGATTTATCATCGGACTGGTTCGTTGCCACGTCCGGCACATATGAAATAAGATGAAAAGAGAACGCATGAATTCACAATATGGATTTATGCGTTTTTTGTTTGAGTGGATAAGTGGCTGTTTCACTTTGTTGCGGAAAAAAGTGAGTGGCAATGCCCACGAGGCTTTCTTAATCTGTATTTTTATGAGTTTTTATGTAGGATTTTGTCGATCGAGATTACACTTAATTTATAGATAATTAACATAAAGTTGAGAATCCTGAATGAAAGCGGTGACAAAATGAAGAAATTCGGACTCGTAGGACAAATTCTGCTTGGTCTGATCCTCGGTATCGCCGTGGGTGCGATTTTCTATGGCAATCCGAAAGTAGCAGAAATTCTTGAGCCGATCGGAACCATTTTTATTCATCTTATTAAGATGATTGTTGTGCCGATTGTCATTTCTACGCTTATTGTCGGTGTAGCTGGAGTCGGTGATGTTAAGAAACTTGGTAAGCTCGGCGGTAAAACAATCATTTACTTCGAAATTGTAACAACGATCGCTATCATTATTGGTCTTTTAGTAGCGAACATTTTTAAGCCCGGCGTTGGTGTGGACATGTCTCATCTTTCTCAAACAGATATCAGTAAGTATGTTCACACAACAGAAGAAACAAAAGCGCACGGTTTTGCGGAAACGCTTGTTAACATTGTACCGACCAATATCATTGAATCCATGGCCAAAGCGGACATGCTGGCAGTTATTTTCTTTGCAGTGATGTTTGGTCTTGGTTTGGCCAAGCTTGGCGAACGCGGCAAACCGTTATTGAATTTCTTTGAACTGGTAGCGGATACAATGTTTAACGTAACGAATATGGTTATGCGGTTTGCACCGTTCGGTGTATTTGCGTTAATTGGCGTAACAGTTTCCAAGTTCGGGGTATCTTCTCTCATTCCGCTTGGCAAGTTGTTTATTACAGTGTATCTCACGATGATATTCTTTGTTGTTGTCATATTGGGCGTTATTTCAAAATGGGCAGGCATTAGTATCTTCCGCTTAATGGGCGTATTAAAAGAAGAACTGTTGCTGGCTTATTCCACTTCCAGCAGCGAAACCGTACTTCCGCGCATTATGGAAAAGCTTGAGAAAATGGGCTGTCCGAAATCGATCGTATCCTTTGTTATCCCGACCGGCTATTCGTTTAATCTGGATGGAAGTACACTATATCAAGCGTTAGCTGGCATTTTTATCGCGCAGATGTACGGCATTGAGCTTTCTATTACCCAACAGATTACATTTGTGCTTGTTCTGATGCTGACATCAAAAGGGATTGCCGGTGTACCGGGTGTATCCTTCGTTGTGTTGCTGGCAACGCTCGGCTCTGTTGGTATTCCGGTGGAAGGTTTGGCGTTCATTGCAGGTATTGACCGTTTGCTTGATATGGCACGTACGGTTGTAAACGTATTGGGTAACACGGTAGCTGGCATTGTCATGTCCAAATGGGAAGGCCAATTCAACAAAAAAGAAGCAGATTATTACATTCAAAAACTTAGCCATGCTGCGGAAAGTAACTAAATGATGTATAGAACAGAAAAGTCTCCCTAGGAAAAAATAGGGAGGCTTTTATTTTTATTACAAAATGCAACTAAAATTCGCTTGCATCCAAAGATGTCTTCTTTAATATTAGGTAGTAGACAGACATATAGATGAAGTAGGAGGATGTTTGTTGCACATCGTTTTTTAGTACTGTATAAGTAAGGATAAACAGGTAATAACTATTCCGCTAAAAGAGTTGAATTTGGCACAACAAGATGTAAAAATCATGAATATAAAAAAGAAACAGCTACATCATTAAAAATCCGACAGGAAGCACCGTGATTCAACCTGGGGACTGTGTGCTGTGTATGGTGATGCAAGAAAGATACGACAGTTTTTCAGTCTTGAAGAAAGTCATACGGACTAGAACGACAGCTTGAGAAACCGATGTGAGGGGTATGATTGCATATGAAAAAAGGATTGTACGAGCGTTATGTGCCGGATATGCTGCTGCACGAGGATGAAATAGGGCAGCTTCACCGCGGGCACGATAAAATTTTAAAGCGCGATGTTCTTCTCTATATTTTTCCGCGCAGATCGTCGTACCCGGAATGCATGATGCACGGCTCATCCGTTCTGCAAATCCTGGATCGAGGGGAGACGGAAAACGAAGCGTTTGTCGTCTTGGAATACATCCCGGGCCTGCTGCTTGGCACGGCGGCCAAGTCGCGTGCACTGTCTTTGAAGGAGGCGCTTGGTATGGCTCGCCAGTTTGTGCAAATTTTGCAAGAGGCCAGCCAAACGAAAGGCCGGGGGTTGCTTTTTACTAAAAATAATCTTTGGTTAACGGAAACTGGAGAAGTGAAAGTGATCAATAGCTGGGCTGTATCTGAAGAAGCCGTCGGCCGTGAAATTAGCGATATGTTTCGTCTTATGCATTATATGATGTTCGGCGAGGTAAAGATTGAGCTACCGCTTGAGCAAGTCATTGAAGAAATGTCTTTATCATATCCGGGAGATCTATTTATTATCCGCAAATCGCTCCGGGCGATCTGGCGTCGTGAACAGAAGAATAGGGCAGAACAGTATGAAAGAATGCTGGCGCAAACGCTGGAAGATATTACATCTCTTTATCATTATATTAAAAAGACACAAGCGGGCCTTCGTCCTTTTTCTGTGCAGGAAGAGGGAAAGAATACAACATCGCATGGGCTGCTTTCAGCTCCGCTAAAAACGCGCGCCCACGTAGAAGCGAAAAAACGCAAGGTTCCAGGCCTGTCGCCTAAACGCTTGGCTGCGGTTGCGCTGGTAGCAATCGTTTGTGTAGTGGCGTTCGCATTTGCACAAAACGATAAACCGAGTTCGGCTAAATCGGTTGAAACGATTTCCCAAGAGACAGGCGGACAGCAGTCGGAAGAAAATAAAGCGGGAGTAGAGGTGCCGGACGTAGAAGGTCTATCCCTTCAGGAAGCCAGCCAGAAGCTAAGTGAATCGGGCTTGCGTTATAAATATTATCTTGAATCTTCGTTCTTTAAAAAAGGGACTGTGTTGAAGCAAAACCCAAAACCTGGTGAGAAAATTCCGAGAGTCGAAGTTGTAGAACTGTGGGTTAGTGAATAGCCAATAGCACCTTAGTGTGCTATTTTTTTATTTGAAAGGAAAAAATCTATAGAGAGAAGGGAGAATATGCATCGGACGTTGCATGGAATCAAGGTGCTTGATTTAACCCGGTTGCTTCCAGGGCCGTTGTGTACGATGTATCTGGCGGATTGGGGAGCGGATGTAGTAAAGATTGAAGACCCCGGATTGGGAGATTATGCGCGCGAAATGGAACCGATGCTTGCGGGTGCGGGTGCGCTTTACCAACTCGTTAACCGTGGCAAACGAAGCATGACGCTCGATTTGCGGCAGGAAGAGGGAAAAGAGATTTTACGGAAGATGGTCTGCAAGGCCGATATACTGGTGGAAGGATTTCGTCCGGGCGTTATGCGGAGGCTTGGATTGGACTATGAGGCATTGTGCGAAATAAATCCGCGTCTTGTTTATTGCTCGATTACTGGATACGGACAGAACGGGCCGTATGCGAAAAAGGCCGGCCATGATCTGAATTATATAGGATTTACCGGGTTGCTCCATGATTGCATTCACTCAGGAAAGACGCCCATGCCATGGCTTCCTCCGGTTCAGATCGCGGATATAGGGGCCGGTACATTACACGCGGTTAGCGGAATTTTGCTTGCGCTTTTTGGCAGGGAGCGAACAGGAAAAGGCACATATCTTGATGTTGCCATGACGGATGGTGTGTTGCCGTTTATGATTCCGGCACTGGGGTACCATCTTGCGGCCCGAGAAAGTGGCAGACCTTCGTTCAATCCGCTGACCGGGGCGCTTGCTTGCTATAATGTTTATGAGACAAAGGATGGGAAATGGATGGCTCTCGGAGCGCTTGAGGCGAAGTTTTGGAAGCGCTTTTGTGAAGTGGCCGGACTTGATGATCACATGCCGGATTATTTGGAGCCTGCCAAGCAGCTGTGCATTAAAAAGGAAGTAACGGCCTATTTCAAGAAATATACAGCTGAGCAGATTATGGATATTTTTAAAGAAGAAGACGTTTGTCTGACACCGGTATTATCGTTGGCAGAGGCATTGGACGATCCGCATTTGCTTGACCGGGGCATGTTTGCGCGCTGGAACGAGCACCCTTCCGTTACACAGGTGAAGAATCCTTTGCTGGCTGAGGCGAACATTGAAGCGCAAGCTTTTCCGCCTGCGCGCGGCGCGCAGACGGAAGAAGTGTTGCGCGGGTTAGGATATGATGACAAGATGATTCAAGAATTAAAAGAAAAAAGCATTATTTAGCGGAGGGCTCCGGTCCTGCTGTCAAGCTCGCTTCCAGATGTCCGAGCAGCTCAAGGAAATGGTTCGCTTCCCGGTACGTATGATCAGCAAAAAGCGGATGTATGATGCCCCGGAGGCAGCACAGCTCCAGTAACTCACGTATCGTTTGTTTAAAGGCGTGGATGTTTTGCATGGCTTCGCGATGTTCCTCAAGGAGCCGGGTTAAAATGCCCGCGGTTTGCGAAGCAGGGCGCATCGATTCAAGATCGACCATCTGGAATAGCAATTGCTCGAACTGATAGCTTAAATCGGTCGCTTCGCTGATAAGGTTTCGCTCCGACGGATCGAGCATGTGCGCGATAAATTTTGCATGATCGGCCATCAGGCGGAGAAAGAAAACATTCTCATTAATCACAGTGTCTGGTAGCGGATCGAGCATGCCGCGATTCAATTGTTCAAGCCGGTTCATAAAGTAGGCGGCTTCCCGGCTTATATGATCAATGAACGATGGAAAGAGATGAGCGTGGATTTTACAGGATAGAATGAGCCCAAGCACGTTGCGCTTATAGGTCCAAAGGCGGGTCGTCGCCTGATACACTTCCATATTAAAGCGTGCGATCGCTTCATGGTCAGTATCAGCAGCAAAAGCACCTGCGCGCTCCTCAATGTTTTCGAACATATGGTAAAATTGGTTTGCTTCTTGAATCAGCCGTGATTGGTCAGAAGTAAACCCGAGGCGTAGAAAAAAGGCGTGTTCTTTCATAATCTGGCTCCAGAAGCGGATTTCGTGGAGTGAACGTTCAGCAAAAAGGTTGGACATGCATTTTCCTCCCTCGTAACAGTTGCTAGTAATATTGTTATGAGAGAAGAAGAGAATTTAGAAAAATGAAAGAGAGGCTGTTCGTGTTTTTTTGCGCAGGAAAAAGATAAGATAATGAAAGAGATAGTTCTCTTGAAAAACGATTACACCAATGTCAAGGAGTGAATATTTATGCAAGAAATCAAAACAGCTGAACAATTTCGGGAAGCGATTCAATCCGATGAGCTTACTGTTGCGAAATTTTATACCGATTGGTGCCCGGATTGCCACCGGATTGACCCATTTATGCCGGAAGTTGAAGAGGCGTATAAAGATAAGGTAACATTCATCAGCGTGGATCGTGATGCGTTTCCCGAGCTTTCCGAAGAGCTTAACATTTTTGGTATTCCGAGTTTTGTCGCATTTCGGAACGGCAGGGAGATTGTTCGCTTTGTAAGCCGCGCTGGCAAAACACGTGAGGAGATCGAAACGTTCCTTAATCGTGCTGTGCAGGTAGCGGAAGCGCTGCAAAAATAAACCTTATGTTTACGTGAGCCGGTATTCACGGGAAAAGGGGAGGAAGATCCACGTGTCAGTAGCGGAACATAAAAAAGAAGCACCGAAGCAGGTCGGCTGCATGATTATTACGGTAAGCGATACCCGAAATGAGGAAACGGATAAAAGCGGGCAGCTTATTCGCAGATTTCTAATAGAAGCAGGCCATCCGGTCGTGCGCTACCAGATTGTCAAAGACGAGCGGGATGCGATTGCGGCGGCAATCGAAGAAGCGGTATCCGCTTCGGATGTGCATGCTATTCTTTTGAACGGAGGAACAGGGATTGCGAAGCGGGATGTGACGTATGAAGTGGTCGCTTCTTTGTTAGAAAAAGAGTTGCCGGGGTTTGGCGAGATTTTCCGCATGCTCAGTTATACGGAAGATATCGGTTCAGCGGCCATTTTGAGTCGGGCAATTGCGGGCGTATATAAAGACCGAGCTATTTTCTCCATGCCGGGCTCTTCGGGTGCGGTGCGACTTGCGATGAGCAAGTTGATTATTCCTGAATTAGGTCATGTGATAAGGGAGATATATAAAAAATAGAAAAGGAAAAGAAAACCAGCGTAGCGACGCTGGGACATAAAGATGGATTGCTAATCAAGCAATCATAACTTATTCTTAGAGCACCTTTGGATGACGAGGGTGCTTTTTTTATCCCAAACCGCATAGGCTCTTTACCCCCAAGTGTTAGCGGAGGTGGGGAAGTTGACTATGGACGAATGTATACCGGCGTTCCAATAGGGACGATCCGTGCCAGTTCATTGACGTCTCGGTTGTGCATCCGAATGCAACCTTTCGATACGTTTTTGCCGATGGAAGCCGGGTTGTTGGTGCCGTGTATGCCGTAATGTTTTTTGGAAAGGCCAATCCACATGGTGCCGTACGGCCCCCCGGGATTGGGAGCTTTGTTGATGATATAAAATGTGCCGATAGGTGTACGTGTGAGCATTTTTCCGACGCCGATGGGGTATGTTTTGATCACGCGATTATTTTGCTGAAGCGTCAGCGTGTGGGCAAAAAGGGAAACATGAATAGAGTATGCCAAGCGATCACCTCCTTTCTTATCGTATGAAGAGAGGGTTGGCCGGGCATGGATGGGTAACAAAAACGTAATGACGGAATCATTGTTGAAAATCAAGGTCGATGGGTTGCAAAGAATAACTGAGGAAACGATCATGGTAGTGACGAAAGCGTGTTAGCGGTAAAGGTACTGCGTTTGTACACAATGTATAAAAATTTGTGTGATTTTCAGATGCCGCGGCGGATGTCTTGCGCCCTGCTTTTTTCTTATGATGGAGACGAAGAAGGTGCATAAGACTGGCTGAAGAAGGAGAGGAAGAAGAATATGAAAGAAGCGGTGATCGTAGCGGGTGCACGTACGCCTGTAGGAGCGTTTGGAAAATCGTTGCGCGACGTGCCGGCGGTTGAGCTAGGTGTGCAGGTGTTGGAAGGATTGATGACGAAAACTTCGCTGAAGAAAGAAGAGGTTAATGAAATTATTTTTGGGCACGGATATGTGCACGGCGGCGGATTGAACTCTGCGCGCATTGCATCCCAGCGCGCAGGATTCCCACGCAGCGCCCCGGCTCATGTTGTCATAAAAGCATGCGGCTCCGGCCTGAAAGCAATTACGACGGCCGCGCTTACGATAGCGGCAGGCCAAGAAGACGTTGTTATCGCCGGAGGTGTAGAAAGCATGAGCAATGTACCATACCTTGTGAAAAACAGGTGGGGCAGCAAATTTGGAAACATTGAAATGGAAGATGCGCTGCTTGCAGACGGACTTATTTGCTCGCTTGAAAACGAACATATGGGCATGACAGCAGAACGTTTAGCTGAACGCTACGGCATCAGTCGTGAAGAACAGGATAAGTTTGCGTACGATAGTCACAAAAAAGCGTTGCAGGCGATTGAGAACGGGCATTTTAACGATGAGATTGTCCCGGTAAAAGTGACCGGGCGGAAAGAGGTGCAGCTGTTTACGACGGATGAGTCGGTTCGCGCTGATATTAATCTTGACAGCCTGGCGCAGCTTCGTCCGGTCTTTAAAAAAGACGGCACGATTACGGCGGGCAACGCTTGCCCGATGAATGACGGAGCGGCAGCCGTACTGATGATGTCACGTGAAAAAGCGGAAGAAAAAGGGCTTACACCGTTGCTAAAGGTGAAAGCTTTCGCGAGCGCGGGCGTGGAACCGAATATTATGGGGATCGGCCCGGTGCCGGCGACACGCAAGGCATTGGAGAAAGCGGGATTAAAGTTAGAGGATATTGGGCGGATCGAGCTAAACGAAGCGTTTGCGGCCCAGGCGCTTGCAGTAATAAAAGAGCTCGACTTGAACCCGGATGTCGTGAATGTGAATGGGGGCGCTATTGCGCTGGGCCATCCCGTGGGTGCAACCGGAGCGAAGTTGACGGTCACGCTGATGAATGAGATGCTGCGTTCAGGTGTGAAGTATGGTATGGTAACGCTTTGTATGGCTGGTGGCATGGGGCTGTCAGTCATTTATGAAAATATGACGATATAAAGATGAATAAGCATAATAAAAGAGCGCGGAAATGTTGCCCCGTGCTCTTTCTTTTTTCTGCTGCCTTCGTTGCGTTGCTGTGATAAAGCACATCCGTTATATGTACTCCTCTTCTCCGGCGTCATTAAAGATTTTCTGCTGGCGTTTTACTTTTATTAATAGTCTGTATGAAAGCTGCGGTAAATTCTCGGCTAAAAAAGCTTGAGAAAAGGAAGAATATTCAATAAAATTAATGTATAAAAATACTGCGTATAAAATAACAAACCATAAACCAAACACACCAAAAAAGAAGGAGGGAGTGCTATGAACTATCGCTTCAGCTACCACGATGAGTACGAACAATATCTGATCGAGCAGATGAGAGCTGATTTAACGATTCATTCTTATATGATGGAAATGACCATCTTTTTCGCCTGGCTTGGCAGGGTGCATCCCCATATGGAATTGCATCAAATCGGTTACTCGACAGTAACCCAATTTATCGAAGAAGAATTGAAAGCAGGGCGTCAGGTGTCGACCGTTAACAAAAAAATATCGGCGCTCAAATCCTACTTTCATTTTTTATGGCTTAAAGGCGTAATTGGCATTGATCCGTGCGCTAAACTGAAGCGGCGACCGGATAAAAAGGAGGAGCAGGCGTTCTATTTAACGGATGAGGAAGTGGACTTTTTGCTTCGTACCGTCGAACAGGATGCGGCCGCGAAAAATAAGCAGGAGATCTATTTGCGCAACATGGCGCTTATCTCGCTGTTTCTATGGGGAGGGCTGCGAATTCAGGAGGCGTCGAATTTATTGTGGAACGAAATCATATGGGAAAATGACAGCACAATTATCGGCATTTCGCTTGGAAATATACGACGGGTTGTCCTCACGGCGCACGAAGCCAGATTTTTACGGGCATACAAAGAAGTCAGCGGGGATTCACCGTTTGTGTTTACATCACGGCAGGGGGAAAGAATGAGCCCGCGCAGCATCCAATTTATTCTGAACACGCTCGGCAAAAAAGCGGGGCTGCACATCCATGCGCAAAAACTGCGCAACACGTTTGTTGTGCAGAAGATGCTGCGCGGTTACAGCCGGGACGAAGTGGCCGATATGCTTGGCATCGAGCAGTTGATTTTGCCTGATCACATTATGGAAGAAATCGCGGCACAAAGATAGGAAGATAAAATTTGTATATCATGTAATTAAACTTAGTTGACTAATTGGAATTGTAGTAATAAAATAATACAAAGTAAACTGCTTTGAATACTTACTTTCTTATCTAGAGAGGTGGAGGGACTGGCCCGGTGAAACCTCGGCAACCATTGGAGACTACATCCAAACGGTGCCAATTCCAACAGGATTTATGTCCTGAAAGATAAGGAGGTGCGATGTGACAACTTTTCATCATCCGTCGGCCTCTTGTGTAACAAGAGGCCAATTTTTTTATTCATTCAGGAGGTGAAAGAGTAAAAAAATATTGTCGGTACATAGATTTCATGTAGACGTGTAAGGGATGGGCTGGATTCAGAAAGTATATAACTTGTTGAGGAGGATTTCCGGTGAAAACAAAGTCTGTATTCATTATGGCGCTTATTCTCATTTTTTCAATGATTGCATCAGCTTGCGGCTCGGCGAAGGAAGAAACAGCTGCAGCCGGTAAAGCAAACGGAGAGAAAAAGGAATTGAAAATCGGTGCTACAGCAGGACCATACAGCGATCAGATTAACAAAGGGATTAAACCGATTCTTGAGAAGAAAGGGTATAAAATTGAAGTGGTTGAGTTCAGTGATTATGTGCAGCCAAACAAAGCGTTGGCCGAAGGTTCGCTGGATGCCAACGTATTTCAAAATCCACTATACTTGAAAAAGTTTGCGCAAGACCATAACTTGCATCTTACAGGGGTGCTTGAAGTGCCGACAGCGCCGATAGGGCTATATTCTAGGAAACATAAGTCATTGAATGATATTCAGGAAGGGGCAACGGTTACACTGCCGAACGATCCAGTGAATCAGGCACGAGCTTTAACCATGCTTGACCAGTTTGGCTGGATTAAGCTGAAAGAAGGGCTCGATCCAACCAAAGCCTCTGAAAAAGATATTGCGCAAAACATTAAAAAACTTACTATTCTTCCGCTGGAGGCGGCCCAACTTCCACGTTCGCTTGATGACGCCGATTACGCATTTATTAACGGAAACTTTGCCATCGCATCCGGATTAAAGCTTAAAGAAGCGGTTGCGTTGGAAAAAACGCCACCTCACTACATGATCGTATTAACAGTTAGAACAGAAGACAAAGATAAAATGTTTGTGAAAGATTTAGTTGAAGCTTATAAATCATCTGAATTTAAAGAAATTACAGATAAAGAATTTGAAGGATTCGTAAAGCCAGATTATCAAAAATAATGGGCTGAATGGTTTAAGTAAGGAGATGAGATCGCTGATGACAAGCGAAGCAACACAAGTAAACCCCTACCTGTTTGGATGGGCGGACCCGGATGAGATACGGGCATACCGACGTCAGCATAAATCGGTAGAACTGCGCGACAAAAGAACAACGTTACGAGAAGCGATAAGCTGGGGTGTCAAACCGGGAAGCTATATTGTCTTTGGCGGTATGGGTTCCGTGCGTACCCCTATGGCTGCCGTCTACGAAATAATTCGACAGGGGATCGGCGATTTGACAGTAGGAGCCAAAGGTTCTCAGCATGACTGGAATTTGTTAACAGCCGCCGGACTAGTTTCAAAAGCGGAAGTGGCCTATGGCTTCGGGGATGAAATTAGAGGACTGTCCCGTCCAGCTCGTGCGGCAGTAGAAAGTGGAAAGTTAAAGGTCATTTCTGAGACAACAAATGCCGCCTTCCAATGGCGTTTTACGGCTGCTATGAAGGGCCTGTCGTTTTATCCCACACGCACGGCAATCGGCACCGACACGCTGCACTACAGTGGTTCTGTACGCATACAAGACCCGTTTACTGGAAGGCCGGTGGAATTGATTCCTGCCTGCTATCCCGATGTTGTGATTCTGCATGTCCATCGTGCGGATAAATATGGTAACTGTCAAATTGACGGCAATATCACAGAAGATTTCGAACTGGCCCATGCTGCCAAGCACGTTATTGTCACGACGGAAAAAATTGTGGCAACGGATGAAATTCGAAAGCGTCCTGACCATACGAAAATCCCTTATTTTGTAGTGGATTCAGTCGTTGAAGTGCCGTACGGTTCTCATCCGAACCAGGTTCCATATCTGTATTCCTTTGATGAAATACACTGGCAGGAATGGCTGGACGCGTCGTTGACCGATGAAGGTGTGGAAGAGTATCTCAACACGTATATCCGGGGCACAAAAGACCACTATGAGTACTTGGAGCGAATCGGGGGTCTGCGCGTACTGCGTGAACTGGAGCATATTGAGAAAGGAATTGCGGATTATCCGCCGGTAGCGAAAAGGAGGTAAGAGCTATGGCAACAGATATGGAACGGATGATCGTTGCTTCTTCAAGATTATTGGAAAACAATAAAAGTGTATTTGTTGGAACGGGAATGCCGCTTTTATCTGCGGTCTTGGCCCAGCGGACGCATGCACCGGGCCTGCTTACTATCTATGAGGGAGGCGGAGTCGGGGGCCAGCCGACCGGAAGATTGCCCATTCAGGTGAGTGAGTCGTTGACGTTTCAGAACGGAATTATTGTCGGTTCCATGGATTATGTAATGAGCCTCGCACAGGCGGGTTTTGTCGAGTATGGGTTTCTTGGGGGAGCGGAAATTGATCCTTATGGAAATTTAAATACAACGGTGATTGGAAGCTGGGAAAATCCGAAAGTCAGACTTCCCGGTTCCGGTGGCGGAGCGGATATCGCTTCCTTCTGCTGGAGAACGATTATTTTAATGAAGCAGGATAAAAGAAAATTTACGCCCAAACTCGATTTTATCACCAGTCCGGGATACTTTGACGGTCCAGGTGCACGTGAGAGCCGAGGATTGCCCGCGGATACGGGGCCGTACCGCGTGGTGACGCAGTTAGGTGTTTACGGTTTTCCCAAAGAAACGCGTCGATTGACTCTTTTGCACTTATACGAAGGAGTGAAACTGGAGCAAGTGCAGGAGAACAGCGGTTTTGCCATTGATATTGATCCGAATTGGAGTTACCTCCCTGAGCCGACACAAGAGGAATTGAAGATATTATATACTTTAGATCCAGGCGGAATCGTGCTTGGCTAATTTTGATAAAAGTGAAGTTTGCTTTTTCGTTTCAGCAAAACCGTTTGAAAAACGGAAAAAACATGGGCTATCTCCAACATTGGACTACTTGGATGTTTTGGGTGTTCTGCCTGAAGAACGGCTTTGCAAGCGAACGCATTTTATCCGTCTATTCCAAAAAATCTGGAAGAAAAATAGCGTAAGGTCTTGCCAATCTCGCTCAAAAGGTATAATGTATTTTTAATATTTTAAAAAGCAAAGCATATCGAGGTGGCTGGATTATGAAATACGCATTTGCACAACGAACCCGGAACTTCCAATCATCCGCGGTCCGGGATATTTTAAAAGTTATTGACCAAGGGAACATCATCTCGTTCGCTGGTGGATTGCCCGATGATGATTTGTTTCCGCTTGAAGCGGTAGAAGAAGCATATAAGCGGGTATTTGAGAGCGGAAAACATTCGCTGCAATATGGTTTAACCGAAGGGTTTATTCTGTTGCGCGAAGCGATTGCGGAACGGATGGCGCAGCGCAAGAACATTCGTATGGATACGCAAAATATTTTGCTTACAACCGGTTCCCAGCAAGCGATTGACTTGTTCGCCCGCATTATGCTGAACCCGGGCGACATTATTCTTACGGAGAATCCTACATATCTAGCGGCGCTTCAGGTATTCCAATCGTACGAAGCACAGGTCATTCCGGTTGAATCGGACGCGTTCGGTATGTTGCCGGAAGACCTAGAGAAAAAAATGAAAACTCATCTGCCGAAATTCGTATATGTTGTGCCGACATTTTCCAATCCGAGCGGCAAAGTATGGTCGCTTGAGCGCCGCGAACACCTGTTGCGCCTTGCGAAAAAATATAATGTCATTATTTTTGAAGATGATCCGTACGGAGAAATTCAATTCGATGAAGCGGCCAATTACACACCCATTGCTGCGCTTGATAACGGTGAAACGGTACTGTATACGAGCACGTTTTCCAAAACGGTCGTGCCCGCCTTGCGCACTGGCTGGGTAATGGGGCCCTATCAGATCATCCGAATGATGGCGCAAGCCAAGCAAGCTGCTGATCTTCATTCCAGTTCCATCGACCAGCAGGCCCTGTATTATTTGCTGCGCGATTTTGATTTGAACGGGCATATTGCGGTATTGCGCGCCGTTTACAAAGAAAGAATGCATGCCATGCTTAACCAGCTGCAAAGATTAGACTTGCCTGGTCTCGAGTATGTCGTTCCGCAGGGAGGCATGTTCTTCTGGGTTTCTCTGCATGAGAAAATCAATACGAAATCGCTGCTTCCTAAAGCGATTGAAAAAGGCGTAGCGTACGTTCCGGGTTCCCCGTTCTATGTAGAAGAACCGAAACATAACACGTTCCGTCTCAATTATACGCACTCTGTTCCGGAGAAAATCGAATTTGGCATGAGTCAGCTTGTCAGCGTCCTTGAAGAAGCGTATGAAGCCATTACAACGGATAAAGCGTTGACGGAAATATAAGAAACTAGGAAAGATAAAGAGAGCGAAGCTGCGCGTTCGCTCTCTTTATCTTTCATCAACCGTTTTTTTAAATTGTAAATAAGGTAAAATAGATGAATAATACCAACTTTTGTAGAGAAGGAGCGAGCGAATGGAAGGCGTGATTCTCGCTGGCGGGCGGAGCTCGCGGATGGGAAGGCCCAAAGAGCTGCTTCCAGTGAGCGGCGTTACGTTCATTGAGCGGACATGGAAATTGCTTGATTTAGTGGCGAATAGTTGTCTAATTGTGTCCAATCACCGGGAACGGTTGACCATGATTTCAGACAGTGTTCCTATATATTCAGACGACATACTAGGGCAGGGACCTCTTGGCGGTATAGCGACCGCCATGCGTGTATCTAAGCACGATGTATTACTGGTGGTAGCGTGCGATATGCCCGCGCTTACTCTGGAACTGTTACGAATGTTGCGTGCGCAGTCGGACGAGTTGCGTGCCGATTTTGATATCGTTCTCCCGCTGTGGAATGGACGGGCGCATCCGTTATGTGCGCTTTACCACCGCAGGTTATATCCGCTTGTCATCAAGCTTTTGCAAAGTGGACGGCGACGTATGTTCGATGTGATACAGGCATCCAGAGTGAAACAGTGGGACGCCACGCCTTATTTTGCAGCCGATCCTTTTTATAACGTAAATACGATGGAAGAGTACAATCATTTTCGAAAGGGAGAGAGAACATGAGGTTTCACCGAGAACCCATTCAGGTGGCGGAAGCCCAGCAACGTATTCTTGCATTTGCCGAAACAGGCGCCGTGGAGCTTGTTCCGTTGACGGAAAGCGAAGGCCGCAGGCTGGCGGAGCCGATTCGTGCCACTAATGATGTGCCACATTTCCCAAAATCTCCGTACGATGGGTTTGCTGTACGCTCAGAAGACACCATTGGCGCTTGCATCACCAAACCTGTTGAACTGGAAATTGTCGGAGCGATTGCCTGCGGTGATGAGCCAGCTTTTTTTGTCGGAAAAAGACAGGCCGCACGCATTATGACCGGCGCCGCCATTCCAAAAGGAGCCGACTGTGTTATTATGTTTGAGATGACAACGGAAAACGAAGCGCCAACGAAAAAAATCGTTGGTATTAAAAAGGAAATGAAACCTGGTGAGAATGTTATTCAATTGGGAGAAGAGGCGAAAACAGGCGATTTGCTTATTGAGGCCGGCAAACGCATCGGTCCGGGAGAGATGGCCCTACTTGCCACGTTCGGTTATGCACAGGTGCCTGTATATTGCCAGCCGAAAATTGGGATTCTGGCCACCGGCTCGGAACTTTTGCAGCCGGAGGAGCCGCTGCGCTACGGAAAAATTCGCAACAGTAATAGCTATATGACGGCAAGCCAAGTTCGTCAGGCAGGAGGCATTCCCGTATTATATGGCAACCTTGAAGATAACCCGGATAAAGCGGTAGAAACGGTGCTTTCCATTCTGGAGGAAACCGATATACTGATTACGTCCGGCGGCGTGTCAGTCGGCGATTTTGATATTATGGTCGAAGTTTTTCAACGTTTGAAAGCAGAACTTTTGTTCAACAAAATCGCGATGCGCCCGGGCAGCGTAACGTCAGCGGTTCGCTATAAGGATAAATTCATCTTCGGGCTTTCCGGTAATCCAGGCGCTTGTTTCGTCGGATTCGAGCTGTTTGTCCGTCCGCTGTTGCAGACGATGCAAGGGAAAAAACAAGTGACTTTACCTGAAATCGAAGCGACAATGGGGCTCGATATGAAAAAGCCATCTTCGTTCACGCGGTACGTCCGCAGTTCCTGGACGGTAGAAGACGGAAAAATAGTCGTCTACCCGGTTGGTCAGGATAAATCCGGTGTCGTGACCAATATCACCGACGCGAATTGTCTGCTTCGTATCCCGCCGGGAGGAAGCGGCATAAGCAGAGGGGATAAAGCTACGATTCTATTGCTACCGTACAATGCGGGAGAATAAGGGGAGAGCATTATGACGCAACACAGGCCGCACGTATTACAGGTTGTCGGTTATTCAGGCAGCGGGAAGACGACATTGCTTGTCAAACTGATCGCTAGGCTGACCGCATGTGGCTATAAAGTCGGAACTATTAAGCATGACGCCCACGATTTTGATGTGGATAAACCGGGCAAGGACACATGGCAACACAGGGAAGCGGGTGCGTGCATTGTATCCATTACCTCTGCCGCCAAAACGGCGATCATGATTCAGGAACGGCGCTCCATTGAAGAATTGCTCCCGATGTATGAAGATATGGATGTGGTGTTTATTGAGGGATATAAATGGGCCGATTATCCGAAAATCGTCGTTCTCCGGCATCCGGAACATACAGAGTTATTGGAGAATGTTACATCTGTGCTTATGGTTGCCGCCTGGGAACCCCTTCCCAACATTTCATGTCCACAGTATCACATAAATGATGTAACCGGCCTGATGAAGGAAGTGTTACTTTATCTTGGAGGAGAAACGGATTGAAGCTGTTTGAAATTGTGGAAGATACGATATCTGTAGAGCAGGTCATGCGCAAAGTGATTCATCCGAACTGCGGTGCCGTTAATTTATTCGTCGGTACCGTGCGTGAACTAACGAAAGGTAAAAAAACACTGTATCTTGAATATGCTGCTTACAAAGAAATGGCGGAGAAACAACTGGAACGAATCGGCCGCGAAATTCAGGAGAAGTGCCCGGAGGCCCGCGTCGCTATTACCCATCGCATCGGGCGGCTCGACATTAGCGATATCGCTGTCACCATTGCAGTTGCGACTCCGCACCGAGCGGATTCTTACGAATATTCTCGTTACGCCATCGAACGAATGAAAGAAATCGTCCCGATTTGGAAAAAAGAGCATTGGGAAGATGGGGAAGAATGGATTGGTGATCAAAAAGAAATCACACCATACCCGACCGGAAAACCGGAGATTGGAGGAAAAGACGCTTGATTACGATCAAACTTTTTGCAGCCATGGCGGAAGAGGCAGGCAAAGAAACGATCGAAATGACGTGGCAGGAAGGAATGACCACGGAAGACGTGAAAAGGTGGCTTGCCGAACAATATCCGTCGCTTGCCTCCCGGATTCCAGCCGCAATGGTCGCGGTGAATCAGGAATTTGCCGCCTTTGCGAACCCGTTGCAAGACGGCGACGAAGTAGCATTCATTCCACCCGTTAGCGGTGGCTGATTCTACATGATAAGAAGCACTCGCGGGTGTTGCTGTTCGCTCTTTTTCCTCAAAAAAGCCAAACGGCCGCTTTGTGGCTCTTCAGTCGAATCGGCAAAACATCTAGGTACTTTGAGGAAGGAGACCATTGTTGATCTTTCTCCGTCCCACACGCTCCACATGGAAAAAGCAATGTTTGAAACACACCTCGCGAGTGTTTCCTCGTTTGCTCGACGGGGGTGCTTCATCGCTATTCTGTTCCGCCCTGTTCTTTTTTGTACTGTTCCAATCCTTTCTTAAACACTTCAAGCAGAGCTTCATGCTGCGTTTTACTTTTGACATAGCTTCGAATCGCGTTAATCTCTTTTACCAATTCGGCATCCAAATGAAGGTTTACTGTTTTTCCCTTTTCTCCGTCTACAAGTTCGAATTCTTCGCCGCGCGGATGAAGCAAGCCTTTTATTTTTATGTTAGGGAGGGGAAACTTTTTGCAGGGAATCAGCAGTTTGTTCCCTTCAATAATAATGGTACTGTTATCTTCGCTGAAATAAAGATTAAAATTTTCTACATTGTATTTGTTCTTATCTCGAAATTTTCTTGCAACCAAAATATTTTCATTTGTATTTTTCATTTCAATTTTGACCATGTTCTTGTACACCTGCCAGTGCTTTTTCGTCTATATCCTGCAATACCGTGTAATCTTCTAACTGGATTTTATATAAGAAGCGGCCCTCGCTCATTCGCACATCTGTTACAACTGCGTACAGCATTTCGTCTCCGTCAGTATACATTACTTCGTCCAATATATCATAGAGAGGAGCGATATATCTTTTTTCATACAAAAAAGAAAAAACGATGGACACGGAGTAGAGGTTGCGTTTTTTTTCCCTGCTTCAGCTTTAGTGCCCAAAACCGTTCACGTTCGTCAATCACTTCTTCGAGATAGCCTTCGTCGGTCCAACGCTTGATGGTTGACATATTTAGCGTTTTTCCCGAGCGATTTGTTTACGTACAAGCACAAATATGATACGAAGTAAACGACAACATAAGGCAATCAACGATTGTTGCTTGCGTAATGGATTTTCCTGGCGTGTCGTATAGTAGGTATGCAGTGCTTGAAAAGCTGGATTTACGAGCACCATTGGTCGAATGACTCGATAGAGTAAAGTACGAAGCCGAGGACGTCCTCGCTTAGTAATCTGTGTTTTTCCACGATATTTTCCAGAACGATTTTCTTTTAAACTCAATCTGGATAATTTTTGAAGTTGTCGAGGATGCTGGTATCGCGACAAATCTCCAACTTCGGCAAAAAAACCCGCCACGGTGGTTATTCCCATTCCAGGGATTGTTAGAATCTCTTGAACCCCTGGGATATGAGCCAGTAGCTCTTCGCTCTCTTTCATAACTTGATTAAGTAATTGTTCCTTTAGTTCATAGCTCATGAGCAATGTTTTTAGTTCCAATTGAGCCATTTTGGCACCTTCATGCAAGCCAATAGAATGCCTAGCTTGTTCCACAAGTTCAACGGCCCGTACGGGCCGTAATCCTCTCTTCATCTTATTCTGCCATACAGACAGAATGACGGAAGAGCCTGCTTCGATGATATCTTGAGGCAAAGGAAAGTGTTTAAGCGTTTCTAAAGCTGCTTTGTCTTCCCAGCTTGCAAATACCTCCAGAAACTCTGGAAAGTAGCGATCTAACCAGTTATGAATGTTTCCTTGAATACGCTGAATCTCGCAAGAGATATCGTCTCTTATTTTCACAGCTTCCCGCAACTCGGCGTATACACCATTCGGGAAATAAGGTACAGAGTATCGCCCATCTTTCACGAGTTGTGCAATCACACGCGCATCCTTCGGATCGTTCTTTGTTGGCGAATTATCATCTAATTCTTTTGACTTTTTTACATGCATAGGATTAACAACGACGATCGAAATCTTACGATTTCGTAAAAAAGCAGCTAGTGTTAACCAATAATGCCCAGTAGGTTCTAAACCGACAATAACTTCTGTCTTTTGATGTTCTGTCATCAAACTTTGTATCCAATAATAGAAGGATTCGAAGCCACGGCGTGTACTTGAAAAAGAAATTGAGCATGTATTCTGCTGCCTAAAGAACAAACTCTCTTTTGAGTAGCCTCGTTGGTATGGTAAAAATCGCTACTATTTCCACTGTCAGTTGTGCGTACTTATTCATAATATTGAATTTTTATGTTAGTTTTGCAATATCATCTATAAATAAAAAAGTACAAATTCATTTTTTATTGCTTTATGTTTGATTATATATACTTAATAAACTTTAATCAACGAAATATTATAAAAATTATTTATATTAATAATTTTTTGTCATTAAACAAATCGTAAAACTAGCTCCTGTAAACATTTGTTCATTTTGATGAATGCGGAATTTACAGCGGGATTTTTATTTCGACTGAATCAGCGGTCGTAGCTGTGTTTTACAGTTTTTTTGTTGGAATTGTGATTTACAAGACAATCAAATGGGGAAATATCCCTGAAATTTTATTGAACTCGGCTTTGTTTCGCTCACATTTCATTTATAATAAAAGATGAGAAAACTAGATGATTACATAGAAAAGGATCGTTGTATTTATGAACATCTTGACGGCAGAAAATCTTTCTAAATCGTATGGCATAAAAACGCTGTTTGAAAACATTTCCTTCGGTATTCAGGAAAGGGAGCGAATCGGTCTGATTGGTGTGAATGGCACAGGCAAATCGACGTTGCTGAAAGTATTGGCCGGCATCATTCCACCTGATACCGGAACGATCACTATCGGAAATCGCATACGCGTCGAATATCTTCCGCAGAATCCAGCATTTGAAGAAGAAGGAACGGTACTGGATCAAGTTTTTCTGGGCGATTCTCCGTTGATCCAACTGGTTAAAGAATATGAACAGACGATAGAGCAATTAGCTCGACATCCGGAAAATGAAAAGCTCCAGCAGAAGCTGGCTAGCCTTAACGAGCAAATGGATCGCGCTGGTGCCTGGGATTTGGAAACGAACGCCAAAACAATTTTAACGCGTCTTGGCATCGATAACTTTTCTGCGGAAACCCGCTTGCTTTCCGGGGGGCAGCGCAAGCGGGTGGCGATGGCGCGCGCCCTGATTAATCCGGCTGATTTGTTGATTTTGGATGAGCCGACCAACCATCTCGATAACGAGACGATAGAATGGCTGGAAAGTTATCTGTCGCGTTTCAAAGGGGCGCTGCTTTTGATCACGCATGATAGATATTTTCTTGATCGTGTTGTCCATCGTATTATTGAACTTGATAGAGGGAAGCTGTACTCATATGCCGGAAATTATGGTTATTTTCTGGAACAAAAAGCGGCGCGCGAAGAGCGTGAGGCGGCGATGGAAGCGACCCGGCAGAATATTTTGCGCCGCGAGCTTGCCTGGCTCAGGCGCGGGGCGAAGGCGCGTACAACGAAGCAGAAAGCCCGTATCGACCGCATCCGTGAACTACAGGAAAACAAGCCACAGGAACGAAGCAAAACGCTACAAATTGAGCTAAAAACGCAGCGACTTGGCAAAAAAATCATCGAGCTTGATCATGTTTCGATATCATTTGACGGAAAAACGCTCATCCGCGATTTCAGCTACATCGCTGTCCCTGGCGACCGTGTCGGTATCGTCGGGCCGAACGGGAGCGGCAAAACAACTTTATTGCAAATCATTGCTGGTCGTCTCGAACCGACGGAAGGGACGGCGGTGCTGGGACCGACTGTACGGCTTGGTTATTACGGACAGGAAAATACAGAAATGGACGAAACGCAGCGTGTTATTGATTATATTAAAGAAGCCGGGCATATCATTCATCTTGCGGACGGCAAAACACTTTCGGCAGGCCAACTTTTGGAACGCTTCTTGTTTCCATCCGATATGCATGGGACGCCGCTTGGCAGGTTATCCGGCGGGGAAAAGCGCCGCTTGTATTTGCTTCGTGTCTTAATGGGTGAGCCGAACGTTTTGCTATTGGACGAACCCACGAATGATCTGGATATCCAGACGCTTTCCATTCTGGAAGACTATCTCGAAACGTTCCCTGGTGCTGTTATTACCGTGTCACACGATCGGTATTTTCTCGATCGTATGGCGGACCGCCTATTTGCATTTGAAGGTGATGGCGTAATTCGGGAGTATATCGGCAATTATAGCGAATATTTGGAAGTAAAGAAACGGGAAGAGCAAAAAGCGACTGAAGTCGTAAAAGGGAAGAAGGAGCTTGCTCTCCGTGAGAAAAAAGACAAGCCGCGCCGCCTGTCATACAAAGAAAAACGGGAGTTTGAAACGATTGAGCAAGAGATTAGCGAACTGGAGCGGCGCAGCCAGGAGCTTGAAGAGGAAATGGCGCTGGCCGCTACCGACTATGGCAAATTGCAGGAATTGACCGCCGCAAAAGAAAAGATCGACGCCGAGCTGGAAGCAAAAGTGGAGCGCTGGGCGGAATTAAGTTTGCTTGTGGAAGAAATAGAGGCGCAGAAAAATTGAAATGCGGTTTTGCGCTCAAACGCAAGCAGTGATATGATATATATATACATTTGACTTGATGTTTCGACATTGTCGGGTGTCTTTTTTATTTCTCTCGATCCCATGAAAAAATGTCGATATATCGAGTTGTATTGATATAGATAACGCTTTGTGTGATAGGATAGATGTTAATAAATGTAAAGGAGGAAGCTATGGCCAAAAAATCAATGATCGCAAAATCCAAGCGGAAGCCGAAATTCAAAGTTCGCGCATATACCCGCTGCGAGCGGTGCGGTCGTCCGCATTCCGTATACCGCAAATTTAAGTTGTGCCGAATTTGCATCCGGGAACTGGCTTACCAGGGGCAGTTGCCTGGCGTGAAAAAAGCAAGCTGGTAATGTGGATGCTTGAGAACAGACCCGAAGTCGATATAGGCTTCGGGTTTCATACGTTATCCATTTTTCTTATTGTTTTCTTCTTCTAGCTCCTGTACGTATCCGATAGTCTGGAGAACAGCGCCAATCGTAGCCAGCACCTGTCCGATCAGTTGTAAATTTTGGGGCGAGAAAATTTCTTCGCCTTTTTTCTGTTTGCCCTTTTTTCGTTTCATTATAAAGGTCACCTGCTCGTATTCAGGTTTTGCGTCAGAATTCTTTTCTTTTCACAAGGTATGTAACAAATGAACATATCGTACCTATCGCTCCAACAATCGCACGAATTCTTCATCTTTCATTCATAGATGATAAAGTGATTGATGGGCCGCTTTTACATAAGAAATTATGAAGGAATTTCGCAAATTTTGTCGAAAAAAATACTGAATAGAAAGAAAAAACAGGAGGTTATAGAGTGGAGAACGCGGTACAAGCAAACAATGAGGTGCTGTTTAGTGTAACAAATGGAGTCGGACATATTCTGTTAAACCGACCGAAAGCAATTAACGCTTTGTCTATTAGAATGGTGGAGGAAATTGGAAAAAGATTGACTGAATGGGAACAAGACGATTCCGTTGCGATTATTATAATTGAAGGTGCTGGCGAAAAAGGGCTCTGTGCTGGTGGAGATATGCGCTCGTTCTACGATAAGCGTAACGATAATGTGGAGGCACATGCGCTTACGTTTTTTTCTACCGAATATAAAATGAACCTTGCGTTATATCGTTATACAAAGCCGATTGTTGCTTACATGAATGGGATTGTCATGGGGGGCGGTGTCGGCTTATCGATCTTTGCCAGTGACCGCGTGGTGACTGAGCGCTCGAAATTATCCATGCCAGAGATGAATATTGGTTTCTTTCCGGATGTGGGGGGCAGTTACTTCTTAAACCAAATGCCTGGCCATATGGGACGTTATCTCGCATTGACTGCACACTTGTTCAACGGCGCGGACGCGATTTATCTTGGAGCAGCTGACCATTACATGGAATCCACGAATTGGGACGCGCTGAAAAAAGACGTGCAGACCATGGATTGGATCGCATGCGGCGGACGTAAAGTGGTGGAAGACAAACTGCGTGAAATTATCCAAAAATACACGGTGAAAGAGGTGCCGGAATCACAGCTTGCAAACGTGCAAGACAAAGTGGACAAACATTTCGCACATAACTCTGTCGCAGACATTCTCGCTTCCTTGGATGCATCTGCCGCAGAAGGAGACGAATGGGCGGCTGAAACCGCCAAAACGCTGCGCAGCAAATCCCCGATTTCGATGGCCGTGGCGCTTGAACAGCTTATCCGTGGCAAAAACATGTCGGCTGCTGATTGTTTCCGTATGGAGATGGACATGAGCATGCATTTCATGCACAGTCACGATTTCTACGAAGGTGTACGTTCCGTGCTTGTGGACAAAGACCGTAATCCGAACTGGAGACCGGCTTCTATTGAAGAGGTAAAGCGTGAAGATGTGGAAGCGTTTTTCAAAAACCCGTGGGAAGGTGGACAGCATCCGCTTGCGGATGAATAGATGCAGGAAAAGCAAATAACTGATTGTTTATGATATGGATAACACATGCATAGAAAAAACCTGGCAGAACATCCTACGATGTGATGTAAGGATGATGTCAGGTTTTTTCGTTTTAGCGCTTAAGAAAGTCTTAGGAAGCAAACAAGAGCAAAACCAAACAAGGAAAGCAGGATCGAGCCAATGAATCCCGCCCAGAAAGGACGGGCTCCCATTTTTTTAAACGCGCTTGCTTCAATGTTAAGCCCAAGCCCGGCCATTGCCATCGCAATCAGCAGGTAGGCTGCTGTAACAATCTGGGCGGCGACATTTTCCGGTATAATACCTAGCGTATTGACTCCGCTCATAAGCAGAAAACCTAAAATAAACCAAGGAATTTGCAAAGAAGTGCGTTTATCGTCATTCTGCCCGGCTTGTTTTGCCGCGTGCCGCTGAAACCACCAGCCGATGAGTATCGCTACGGGTACGAGTAATGCTACTCGCGTCAGTTTCACAATAATGGCAATATCCATTGCCGCCTGCCCGCCCGGCGCCGCTGCGGCAATGACATGGGCGATTTCGTGTAATGTTGCTCCGGAAAACACGCCGAAACCCTTCTCCGTAAGTCCTAGTACTGGATACAATAGCGTATAGGCTAGCGTGAATAGTGTACCGAGCACGGCGATGATCGCAACGCCGACCGCTGTTTCTTTTTCGTCCGCTTTGACTTGCGGAGCTACCGCCGCCACGGCCGCTGCACCGCAAATCGCTGTTCCGCATGCCGTCAGCATGCCCAGTTTCCTGTCAACGTTAAATAGCCGGGTAAGCCAGTATACAACCAAGAGCGCAAATGCGATATCAGCGGCCGCAATCGTGAACACTTTCGGTCCGGACGCTATAATATCGGATAAATTCAGCCTCATACCAAGCAAAATAATTCCCCAACGTAGCAGCTTTTTGCTGGAGAAAGTGATTCCACTATGTGCTCTTTCCGGGACAGGAAGAGTCGATCGCCATAGCATCCCGAGCAGAATAGCGATGACCAATTGACCGATGATGCTAAGTAAAGGAAGCATCGCCACATATTTTGCTACTACGGCAATCAGCAATGTTAGGCCGATACCCAGCAGAAACGGAAGAACAGTCCCTTTTTTTTCGGGAGATGTCTTCTCAATAGAAACGTCTTTGCTGGCAGAAGGTTTTTGCATAGCTGTTTGATCCATGTTTCGCCCTCCTCTCATAATCTTTTTTCATTTTTCAATATATGAAAGATTAAATGATAAGTAAAATATAGATATATTATGCTAAAGATTAATATTTTTAATGATAGAAGGGAAGATATATGTACTACGACGCATTGCGTACATTTATTACGGTGGTGGAAGAAAAAAGTTTTACGAGAGCAGGGGAAAAGCTTCGTTTATCCCAACCAAGCGTAAGTCTTCATATTAAACATCTTGAAACGGAGTTCCAGGCAAAACTGATTGATCGTTCGCCGAAGCATCTGTATGTTACGACGGCGGGAAAAATGTTGTATGAAAGAGCCAAACAAATTGTAAACCTATATGAAAAGACGAAAGAAGACATCTACGCGCATCAACACACGGTAACAGGAAAGCTCCGCATTGGAGCGAGCTTCACTATCGGGGAGTACGTGCTGCCGGTTTTGCTGGCCGACTTCAGCCGCAGGTACTCGGAGGTCGAAGTGGAGGTAACGATCGGCAATACAAAACGCATTGCTGAAGCTGTGAAACTGTTACAGATGGATATCGGTTTAATTGAAGGACAAACGAGCGATAAAGAATTGCGGATTACCCCGTTTATGCAAGACGAAATGGTGCTTGTTGTCCCCATTGCACATCCGCTTGCAGCGCGTGGGACAGTAACACCTGATGAACTACAGGATGAAACGTGGGTAGTGAGGGAGGAAGGTTCCGGCACACGCGTCTATTCTGACTACGTGATCCGGGCATTCGGTCTTAGAGTGAAAAAAATGATTACATTAAGCAGCAATCAGGGGGTCAAAGAAGCGGTTATTGCCGGATTGGGGATTACGCTGTTATCCCGCTGGGTGGTCAAAAAGCATTTGCAGCACGGCGAACTTGCTGAATTATCACTTCAAAGCGAGCCGTTTTTGCGGCGGTTTTCGTACATTTATCCGGCGCATGCGGAAAGAACGAGACTGGTTGAAGTTTTTCTTTCCAGCCTTGTGCAAAAATTGGAGTAGATGTGATACACGGTTGGACTTCAAAGAAAAAACGGGGAGGAAATTTGAATTTCCTCCCCGTTTTTTCTTTTTCAATTTAGTTTGTTTGAAGACCAGCCAGCCAAGCAATCAGGCGTTTGTAAATGCCTTCTTCAGACTCGCTTGGTAAAAGCTCTGCGTCTACGACCGTGTCGAATAGCTTCTCAAGCGGTTCGCGCGGATCTGCTTTTTTCAATTGTTTATCCTGTAGCACTTCCCAATTTTGTACCACATATTCGCGGCGGTCAATACCTTCTTTGGCGAAATAAGCAGTCAGTCGTTCGACATCGCTACGGAAGTTATCCGTAAAACGTTCTTCCACTGTACCACGCAGAAGAGCGATTTCGATTTCATACATTGGAGATTGGTCATTTTTGTTTTTGCCGATCCATGGTGTTTCTAGAATAATCGGTTTGTTCCGTGCGACTTCGTGGTGAACGATGTAATGGATGGCGTCAAATCCGATAAGTCCGGAACCAACGGGCGCATGCCGATCTTTCGCGGCGCCACGGAAGTTTTTGCTGTCATTGATATGGAAGACGGCAAGACGATCAAGCCCAATTATCCGGTCAAAATGTTCCATTACGCCGTCAAAGTCGTTCACGATATCATATCCGGCGTCATGCGTATGACATGTGTCAAAGCAAATCGTCAGTTTGTCGTTCAATGTCACTTTATCGATAATTGCCGCTAATTCTTCAAATGTACGGCCCACTTCGGAGCCTTTGCCCGCCATCGTCTCAAGCGCGATGTTGACGGTCTGCCCCCGATGCAGCACTTCATTTAGTCCTTCGGCAATCCGATTGATGCCGTATTCCGGGTCTTTGTCTGTGTATGCTCCCGGATGTAGCACAATGTTTTTTACCCCAAGATATTCAGCTCGCTTGATCTCTTCCTGCAAAAACGAAACCGCAAGTTCAAATGTGTTCGGTTTATAGGAACCGAGATTGATAATATAGGGAGCATGTACAACAATGTCATCGATCCCGTGCTGCTTCATTAGTTCCAGGCCTTCTGCGACGTATTGTTCTTCCATCGGTTTTCGTTTTGTGTTTTGTGGTGCCCCCGTATACACCATAAACGAAGTGGAACCGTAGCTAATGGCTTCTTCCACCGCGTTTAATAATCCTTTTTTTGAAAACGAAACATGCGATCCAATTTTCATCTATATATCACTCCTCCAACGTCCTATTGTATCAGAAAATCCCTCCCCTCAATCTTTAAAAAGTGTAAAAGTATTCAGATTGAATGAAAACCTCTCTTTTCTTTTATGAAAATTAGGTGTAGGATAAAGACAAAGTTTTTTCTAAACCGACCAAGGAGTGAATAGAGATGTTAAAACAGGCACAACGCGCCTATAACTTTAATGCGGGCCCGTCCGCTTTGCCGTTCGCCGTTTTGGAAAAGGCTCAACAAGAACTTGTAAACTTCCAGGGAACTGGCATGTCCGTGATGGAATTAAGTCACCGCAGTGCCACTTACGAGCAGGTACATAACGAGGCGATCGCGTCCTTAAAAGAGCTAATGAATATTCCGGAAGACTATCACGTTCTGTTTTTGCAGGGCGGGGCCAGCACGCAGTTTGCGACCATTCCGATGAATTTTCTTGCACAAGGTAAAAAAGCGGGATACATTATGACCGGTTCTTGGTCTGAGAAAGCACATAAAGAAGCGAAAATGCTTGGCGAAACATACGTGGTCGCTTCCACAAAAGAAACAAATTACAACCGTATTCCGGCGCTGGATGAGTTGAAATACGAAGACAATACGGCGTATGTGCATCTTACGTCCAATAATACGATTTTTGGCACCGAGTGGTTTACGTTTCCCGATACCGGTGATTTACCACTCATTGCGGATATGTCAAGCGATATCCTGTCCCATCCGATCGATGTCAGCAAGTTCGCGATGATCTATGCGGGTGCACAAAAGAATCTGGGGCCTTCCGGTGTTACCGTCGTCATCTTGCGACCGGACATGCTGGAGCGTGCTAACGCGAACGTGCCGACAATGTTTCGTTATGATACACATGTGAAAAACAACTCCCTCTATAACACGCCGCCGACGTTTGGGATTTATATGCTTAGCCTTGTGCTTGAGTGGGCAAAAGAGCAAGGTGGCCTTGAAGCGCTTGCGAAAATGAATAAAGAAAAAGCGGCACTCATTTACGATGTTATTGATCAAAGTGAAGGTTTCTATAGAGGACATGCGGAAAAAGACAGCCGTTCCCTGATGAACATTACGTTCCGTCTCGCTTCTGAAGAGCTGGAGAAAAAGTTCCTCGCCGAAGCAAAAGAAGCAGGTTTTGTAGGTCTGAACGGTCACCGTTCCGTCGGAGGTTGTCGCGCGTCCATTTACAATGCTGTGCCGTATGAAAGCTGCAAGGTACTCAGCGAATTCATGAAAGACTTTATGAAGAAAAACGGATAATGAAGAAAGCAGGAAGAAGATGCAGTGTGCTTGGTTTTTGCCTGTGTAACTTTGCCGGGCAGAAAGCAGTTATGTGCGCGTGCATCTTCTTTATTGTTTTTTCATTCTGATTCTGAAGCATTGCTGCGTCTCCGTGCAACATGTTAGAGTAAGGAGCGAAGACAAAAAAACAAAGGAGTGGCAAAGAAATGGAAGTAGGATTGGTCGGACTCGGAAAAATGGGATACAATCTGGCGTTAAACATGTTGGACAAGAAGCATGAAGTCGTTGCCTATGATACGGTAGGCGAACACGTGGAACGCATTGCGAAAGAAGGTGCGATAGGAGCTGATTCTCTGGCCGCACTCGCGGAAAAACTAAAGGCGCCACGTGTTATTATTATGTTGGTACCAGCTGGAAAAATCACCAGTCAAGTGATCGAGGAGTTGGTACCCTATCTCGAAAAGGGTGATATTTTAATCGATGCCGGGAATTCCAATTATAAAGATACGCTCGCTCGCTATACGCAGCTTAAGGAAAAAGGAATTTATTTCGTCGATTGTGGCACAAGCGGCGGCACGGAAGGTGCGCGGCACGGGATATGTGCCATGGTCGGCGGCGACCCGGAAGCGCTTGCTTATATCACTCCGTTGTTTGAAAGCATTTCTGTGCCGAACGGTTTTCTCAAAGCAGGACAGCCGGGCAGCGGCCACTTCTTAAAAATGGTGCACAACGGTATTGAATATGGGATGATGCAGGCCATCGGTGAAGGGTTTGAAATTCTGGACAAAAGTCCGTTTGACTATGATTACGAAGCGGTGGCCCGTGTATGGAACAACGGTTCCGTTATCCGCAGTTGGCTGATGGAACTGATGCAAAACGCGTTTTCCAAACAACCGAGACTAGAAAATATTAAAGGCGTTATGCATTCGTCCGGTGAAGGAATCTGGACAGTGGAGACTGCGATGGAACTGCAAGCGAGCGCTCCAGTTATCGCGCTGTCCCAGTTCATGCGCTTTCGTTCGCTTGAAGACGATACGTTCCATGGCAAAGTTGTCGCCGCACTGCGCAACGAATTTGGCGGACACGCGGTCGTGAAGAAGTAACGGTACGAAGAAGGGATAAAGGAGAGTAAACGTTTCTTAAAGTAAGTATGGAAAGGAGAGGGAAAGCGGATGGCTTCGTACGCAAAAGAAAAAGACGGAATATTTCCTTCCGTTTGTTCGCTTGATTGTCCGGATACGTGTGGCTTGCTTGTACATAAAAAGGATGGAAAAATCGTCAAAGTGGAAGGGGATCCGACACACCCAGTAACACAGGGGGCCATTTGCAACAAAGTGCGCAACATGCCGGCGCGCATTCATGATCCGAACCGACTCAAATACCCGCTAAAGCGCATCGGGGCGAAGGGAGAGGGCAAGTTTGCCCGCATTACATGGGAAGAAGCGATCGAAACCATTTCATCTAAATGGAAAGCGCTTATCCGCGAACATGGCGCGGAAAGCATTCTGCCGTATAGCTTTTACGGCAATATGGGAATTCTGAACGCGGAAGGCATGGATCGCCGTTTTTTTCACCGACTCGGCGCAAGTCAGCTAGAGCGTACCATTTGCAATGCCGCTGGCAAAGCCGGATATATGTATACGTTGGGCGGTGGGTATGGCACCGACCCGGAGGAAACCGTGCATGCGAAACTTTTTATTTTCTGGGGTTGCAATGCGGTCAGTACGAATATGCATCAGGTTACGCTCGCAGAAAAAGCGCGGAAAAACGGTGCCCAGGTTGTCGTCATTGATGTACACAAAAACCAGACTGGCCGCTGGGCAGACTGGTTTATTCCGATTTTGCCGGGAACTGATACGGCACTCGCACTCGGACTGATGCATGTGTTATTTGCTGAAAATCTGGTGGATGAGGAGTTTCTTACTGCGCATACAGTCGGGCATGAGGAATTGCGTGAACATGTTAAGCGATATGATCCGGAAACGGTTTCCGCCATCACAAAAGTACCAGCGGAAGATATTTATAAGCTGGCGCGCTTGTACGGTACAACATCGCCCGCATTTATCCGAATTGGCAATGGGCCACAGCATCATGACAATGGTGGCATGTTCGTGCGTAGCGTTGCCTGTCTTCCGGCCTTAACCGGCCAGTGGCATATCAAAGGTGGAGGGGCCATTAAAGGAAACAGCGACTACTCAGCCGTCAATTTTCAAGTATTGCAACGTCCGGATTTGCTGAAGCAGAAGACACGCTCCATTAATATGAATCAAATTGGCGAAGCGCTCACTGAACTCGATCCGCCCGTTTACTCTGTTTTTGTTTACAATAGCAACCCGCTTGTCGTGGCGCCGGATACAAATAAAGTAAAAGCGGGTTTTGCGCGCGAAGATTTGTTTACGGTTGTGCATGATTTATTTTTAACAGAGACCGCCCGTTACGCCGATATTGTGCTGCCGGCGACATCGGCGTTTGAAAATTTGGATTTGTACACGTCATACTGGCATTTGTACGTGCATTTGCACGAGCCGGTGCTTGAACCATACGGGGAAAGCAAATCCAATGTGGACGTGTTTCGTCTGCTTGCACAGGCGATGGGGTTCGAAGAACAAGCGTTTAAAGATACGGAAGAGGAGATGATTCGGCAAATTCTCGACCGCGAGGCGAATCCATACTTGGACGGCATTACGTATGAAGCGCTGCATGAGAAACGGTTTATGAAAATCGATAGTAGCAAGGCTCCGAAATTCCCCGGGCGCCTGCCGACACCGAGCGGCAAGATTGAACTGTATTCCACGCGGATGGAAAAAGAGGGATTGCCGCCGCTCCCGACATACGAACCTATTAAAGAAGAAGAGATGTTTCCGCTTTTGTTCGTTTCGGCGCCGAACCATAATTTCTTAAACTCAACGTTTTCTAATAATGCTAAGCATGTAGCGATGGAGAAAACGCCGCGCCTGCACATTCATCCGGAAGATGCCCGGAAACGGGGCATTGAGCATGGAGAAAAGGTTCGTGTCTATAATAACCGTGGTGAATGCGAACTGACCGCTTTCGTTGCAGAAAATGTTTTGCCAGGTGCGGTTGTCAGCCAGGGGCTCTGGGCGGATGAGCCAGGAACAAAACGCATTGTGAACGCTCTGACGCCAAGCCGTTTATCTGATATGGGAGGAGGTGCCACTTTCTTTTCAACGAGAGTGGAGGTAGAGAAACTGGCAGCAGACGCAAACGGAATGGATGATAAAAAGAATTCGGACAGCGATGTGTAAGAAAAGGGAAAAAGCAACCGTCCTTACCTCTCTGCCCGAACTGTAGCACAAAACAGGAGTAAAATACGGATATAATACGTGCGTCATGCGAATGTTATCGCTAAAATGAACCTGATTTCGTGCTTTTTTGCAGTACAAACTCTTCGATGACATGGCGCACGCCTTCTTCATTGTTGGAGCGCGTTACATAATCGGCTTTTTGTTTAATAAACTCCGGCGCGTTGCCCATCGCGACGCCGAGACCGGCGACTTTAATCAAATCGATGTCATTATAGCTATCCCCGATGCCGATGATTTTCGAACGGTCAATGCCAAACATTTTTGCCAGATGAAGAATCGCTTGGCCTTTGCTGGCTTCGGGGTGCATAACTTCAAGAAAATATGGCTTTGATTTCGTAATATATGCCGCCTCCCCAAATTCTTCGTTTAGCTCTTTTGCTAGTGCATCAAGTGCTTCAGGTTCATCATAGTATAACAGCATCGATAGAAATCATTTTATACAATATATCATCGCTCCTTTTCTTTCTATTCGAATTTTGCCCATATGATCATATCACATCGGGCGGAGGGTACGGACCCCTATTTACACAAACTTCTTGATGGTACCAACTGTATATGGAAAAGGATATTGACAGTGTACCTAATAATAACTAAACTATAATTGATATTGATAATAATAATCATTATTGATTAAAAGATGAAAAAGGAGGAAGTAAATCGGCTAGATTATTTTTTTTGTTGTTTTTAATTGATAATGAGTTTCATTTTTATTTATTAAGGGGAGAATGTAAGTGATAAAAAGAAAGACAATACAACGAGTAGGATCGGCTACACTTGTTATATCTTCTATTTTATTTTCGTATCCGTCATATGGACAAGCGAGTAGTTCGGATAAATCGGTGAAGAGTGAAAAAGAAGAATACAAGGTATCCGTTACCGTGGATAAAGTTCATACGTTGGTAGCGGGAAAGAAGGATGAAAATGCATTGACCACGGTTGAAATCGAGGAGCTGATTCCTGGGACATTCCTGCCTGGAAGGGAAGTTACTTTTTCCTTGCCAAAAGGGCTTTCATCGGTGGACAAAATTAAGGTTTGGCATAATAGCGATTTACGCGTCGAAACGACAACAAGTAAAATTACGATCCATGTCCCAGCCTATCGTTCAGAGGAGAAATATAAACTGACAGCAACCATGCGCCTTGTCGCCAGGATTGATCAAGAAGGAGAATTAAAAGCGACAATTAAAGGGGATGGCGTTACGGAAAGCAAGGTTTTGATTGCAAGGGTTATTCAGGGCGCAAGCATTGAGCCCGTTAAAAACGAAAAACAACGTCCGCTCCGTTTAGGTGTTCAAGCTCAGCCGGCACCCGATCTTCTTTTTACTGAACGTGTGGCAGGTGCATTTAGAAAAGAGGGAAATGCCGATATTACATTTCATCTTCCCAGAGTTGGTATGCGCTTTAGTGAAGTGCCGACGGTTAAAGTCATCAAGGGAGATTTGCAAATCGATGAGCATTCGGTTCAGCTGGTAGAGGAGAAAGAACTGAAAGATGACTCTTATTCTAATGGAATTACTTTTAAAATCAAAAAAGAAAGTTCCAAACCTTCCGTCATCCAGGTTTCTGATATTAAAATTTCTACCAACCGTACGATGGCAGATGGATTGTATGATTTAACCGTATGGGGAGATGCTCTGGCGCATGAAAAACAGTTGAAAGATTCGAAGGTGATGTCTTTTCCGTACGTTTCAGTTAACGGTTCAGATGAAAAGCATGAAGTAAAAAGAGAGATATCTTTTTCGGTTGGAGAGCTGGTTTATTACATAGGGCACACAGAGAAAAAAATGAATATTGCTCCTTACATGAAGAAGAACCACATTTATGCGCCGATTCATCATTTGGCCGAAGCGCTGGGGATTCATGAAAATGAGTTGCTCTGGGATGAAGCAAGCCAAACGATGACCATTCTTAAAGACAAAAAGATTCTTCAGTTACAGGCAGGAAGCGATATCGTGGGTATTAACAGTATGAAAGTGCCGATTCCTACAGATATTGAAATGAAAGATGCACATATTATGGTGCCGCTTGATGTGGTTGCCGCATTTTTAGGAGTGAAAGCAAAGTGGGAGCCGGCAAGCAAAAAAATTATACTGAGCTAGATCGTAGATTTCCGGTATAATTCATTAAAATCCATTCAGTTTCATTTGTATGATGTTCAACGGCTATTATTTTTAAATCATTATTAATTATTATTTATAAAGGTATTCGTCATAAAGAAAGTAGGGTGCATAATGTGCCCTACTTTCTTTATGCCTAAATATTAGGAATGTATATAGGGGTTTTATCCCATGCGGGCACGGTAGCGCGAGAATATAAAGTTCCTTCCGTTGTAGAATGGCCACCACTGTTTTAAAGGATGTTACAGGCCGTTCCCAAAAAGATGACAGGAATTGCATCGGGAATTTTTTCAACGTTTCGTTGTTTCGTTATGTTGGCGGCATGATCGCTTCCGTATTAGTGAGTCTATTAAGGGAGAAAATATGGATGTATAGCATGCTTTTATTCGCTTTCATTATAGGCTGGAAGTTCGAATGTCCCTTTGATGTTTAGAACGGTTTCTCCGCAATCCGTTGTAAACGAGAGATCCTCATCAATACGTAGTTCTGAAACAACGATGTTACTGAAATCCGGGCAGGGATTTTCAGCGCGCGTAAAGTAAATCGTATGATTCACGTGAACTGAGCCCAAGCGACTAATCGCTGCTAAATCTCTGCCAACGTTTCCCGTAATGTTAGAGATACTGACAATAAACTGGATATAGCCTACCGCTCTCACGCGTTGAAGGCTCCCGCTACAATTCGCTTCCTTTTGGTCAAAATGAGGGATATGTTCAGCGGTTTGTGTACAAGTATCAATAATGCATTCGATCCCCTCTGTGTTAAAAGCAATGTCAGGAGCAAAAGAAGGGGCAAGCCTGAATCCTTGTGGTAGCACAATATTGCAACTAAAAGGGACAGACCGGTTACATATGGTTTCATCGTAAGGAGCCGATGTTTGTTGGCTGCTCACTACCTTTGTACGTCTTTCAGATAATAGTTGCTTTTGAATATTTGTTGGCATTTCCTCGTCCAGTTCTTTTTGCTCTTCCAGGTTTGCCACTAAGCATGTTGCGACTTTTTTTGGCGTTGATGTACTATGTTTATTTTTATATGTAGCAGATTGAGCTTTGTATATAATCGATTGATTTTTATATATATTGTATTGAGCCTGGGAAATAATATAGGAACGCATACGATCCATCCTTTCTTTTTCATACTGAACGGTGTTATCACATGTTATCTTTAGGTTAGTTTTGCAACACCCTCACACTGTATAGAGAATGCAAAAAAGAATGGATTGGTGACGACAAACGTGGAGAAATTTATATCCGTCGCTTTCAAATACAGTTCATTCACCTATAACCAACCCGTTTTGTACGTGCATAAGATACATTGTATTTGTAAACACAATGAGACAATGTGCGGTTCTACTTTAATGAGAGAAAAAGAGGTGGTTGGCTGTATGAGAACGATGGTATTTATAGGAACAAGCAAGTCCGGTTCGAGTCGGGAAGCGATTCGGGCGGCCGAACGGCTTGGTTTTTATACCGTTCTCTTTACGAGGCGTAAGCTAAATCTGGAGCAACGAGCGGAATTTTCCGATGTCCACGAATTAATATCGATTGATTTAGATGATGTACCATCAATGAGAGAAAAGATCAAACAGCTACAAAAACAAGGAAAAATCATTGAGGCGATTGTTAGTTTTGTTGATGGACTTGTTTATACGGCCGCGGTTCTTTCGGAGGAATTTTGTCATACAGACCTGTCCAAGGAAGCCATTTTAAAAATGGAAGATAAAATACAAACACGCAGCGCTTTGCAAAAGACTCCTTTTAATATGAATTATGCGATATATAAGCAAGGATCTTTATCTTTTTTTATAGAAGAAAACGAGCTGACATTCCCGCTCATTGTAAAGGCTCCCCATTCAGCTGGTTCGAAAGACGTTTTAAAAGTTGACCGCAAATCTGAGTTTGAATCTTGTGTAAACAAATTAAAGCAAAAGTATCCAGGAAGCCCTATTTTAGTTGAGGAATATATTGATGGACCGCAATATTTGGTAGAAACGTTGGTTTACCAAAATAAGGTGAACATTGTAGCTATTATTGAACAAGAAATTTCAAAAGAGCAACGCTTTATTGTAACAGGCTATTCTTTGCTTGCAAAAGTAGAGGAGCATTTATATGAAAGTCTTTCGCGTGCTGTTATATCAATCATTCGAATGTTAGGGATGAAAAACGGGGCATGCCATCTGGAATTAAAATTCCACAAAAACCAATGGAAACTGATAGAAGCGAATCCCAGAATATCCGGGGGAGCCATGAACAAAATGATTGAGGTTGCTTATGGCATTAATTTAGCTGAACAAATTATTAAAATAGCTATTGGAGAAGCGCCGTCCTTACAAAAAACATATAAGAAATTCGTTTTTACTCAGTATATTACGTTAGCTTCGTCAGGAGAACTGCAATTGGTAACCGGAAGAAACAGAGCTTGGCGATATGAAGGGGTTGATGATGTATATATTAAGCCAAAGCGGGGAACGTATTTGCATCCTCCATTATCGATGGGGCACCGTTATGCCTATGTCATGGCTTCGTCTTCTACAAAGGAAGAAGCCAAAACAATCGCGAAAGCCGCAGCCAAGGAAATCCACTTTCATCTTTATTGATTTTAAGAAAGGAGGGGGAACATGACGACAATCGGCATGCTCCATTATCGTAAACACCCGGAGAAAGTTCTAAAAGCATATGCATTTGCTGCTGTTGCCAAGGCGGAAGGGGTTGATTTTTTCTATTTTACCCCCGGAAAAGTGAATATGGAAAAGAAAACGATTCTAGGGTATGCATTGGAAAAAGGAGAATGGATAGAAAGAAAAATGCCATTTCCTGATGTGATTTATAATGCAGGCAGTCCTTTGACTGAGAAGGCGTATGATATTCATGAAAAACTTTCTGAACAAATTCCTTTTACAAGTCACTCGCTAGGCAGTAAAACGAGTGTGTATGAACGAGTCAAGAAAAATGGCCAATTTTCTCAATATCTTCTTCCTTTTATGATGATAAAGAGTATGAAAGATGTTTTTGAATTTTTGGCTGCGCATCAAAATGTAGTCATAAAGCCTGTATCCGGTCATAAAGGGATTGGGGTTATCTTTATAGAAGAAAATAATGGCACGTACACTGTTATTAATCAGGACGATACTTCAACTTATAGTAAACAAACGCTTCGGGAATTGTTAAATCCGTTGGTTATAGATGAAGAATATTTGATTCAGCGTTATGTTTCATCAAAAACAAAATATGGAAGCGCCTATGATTTTCGCCTGCATGTTCAGAAAAACGGAGAAGGCAAATGGGTGATTACAAACATTTATCCACGAATCGCCAATCCGGGAAAAATTGTAACTAATCTAAATAGCGGGGGCGCCATCTCGATGCTGGAATCTTTTTTAATTCAGGAGTTTGAGGAGGAGTCCTACAATGTTAAACGATATCTCGAACAATTTTCCCTCGTTTTTGCCGAACATATGGATAAAATCTATGACGAATCTTTTGATGAACTGGGCATTGATGTAGGATTAGACGCCAACCGGAAGATATGGATTTACGAGGTGAATTGGCGTCCCGGAGTTCCTCCCACGTTTGATTTAGAGCTGGATGTAGCCAGAAATACCATTCATTATGCCGTATATTTGTCGAACAAATTCCACGGACGTTAAACGGTAAGAAGGTGGAAGGTTTCATTGACAAAAACGCTAAGCTTGCATTGATTTTTATTTATATTTTATGCCGCAAACCGGATTTTCATTCCGGGTTTGCGGTTTTTTTATGGAAAATTTTTAATATGCCATCTTTTAAACTTTTGATGTTTTTACATCGTTCTTTTGTTTCAGCAGCAAGATGGTTGGAAGCAGGCAACCGGCAAGGCATGTAGTATCTACCGTTATTTTTGGCCGGCCGGAAGTCTCCCAATATTTTTTGGAGGCCGATATTTTTGTTCATGAATGAATGTAGAATTTGTCAAAAAGGCGAAAAATTAAATCGTACAGCCTGTCTTTTTTTTCAAAATGTCTACATATAATTTGCATAAAAAAGCAATCTTTCCATGCAGTAAGGTTTTGTGAGTTTACTGTTTACAGGGGTGGGGATATGAAGAAAAGATGGGGAACTATATTACAAATTGCAGCCACTTATATCGGCACTGTGGTTGGGGCAGGGTTTGCTTCCGGGAAGGAAATTGTTGAATTTTTTACTGTTTACGGACTGGTAGGACTAATCGGCATCTTAGTAAGTGGAATGTTGTTTATTTGGATTGGCACGAAAATGATGCTCCTATCCCACCGGATTGGCGCCTATTCCTATGAAGAATTAAATACCTATATATTCGGTGAAATGGTTGGTAAGGTGATCAATGTACTGACGCTGCTTATTTTATTTGGTGTTACGTCGGTCATGTTGTCAGGAACGGGTTCCATTTTTGAAGAACAATTAGGCTTTTCTTATCAATGGGGGATTTTATTTACGCTGATTCTTTGCTATGCCGTCATGATAAAAGGACTGGATGGCATTCTTGCTGTTAATTCCTTGGTCGTTCCGATGATGCTCTTTTTTAGTTTTCTGATTGCTACTTCTTTGTTGGGACACCATGATTTTTCCCATGTTTTTCAGAAAGAAGAACCACAGGTAACCTGGAAGTCGCTTGTGAGTCCCTTTGCTTATGTGGCATTTAATCTGGCTATGGCACAGGCTGTTCTTGTTCCTCTTGGAAAAGAAATAAAGGACGAAAGCGTGTTGAAGTGGGGAGGTTTTTGGGGAGGGATCGGTCTTTGTTGTATGCTGATCTCTTATCATTTAGCTCTTTCTTCTTTACCGAACGTAGCACAATTTAATGTTCCTATCGCTGAAGTGCTCGAAGATTTTGGTTCGTTTATTCATATTTTATTCCTGATCGTCGTTTATGGCGAAATTTTTACCACGCTAATTGGTAACGTGTTTGGAATTTCGCGCAAAATGCAGAAATTCTTCGTTATATCGGAAAAATGGATGATAGTAGGGATTTTATTACTTAGCTTTTTAATTAGTCAGATTGGATTTGGTTCCCTGCTTGGCTTCCTCTATCCTTTATTTGGCTACACCGGATTATTGTTACTTTTTTGTATAGCTGTGAAACAGTAGAAAAAGACTGCAATATCCAATAAATACAAGCGATTTTTCATGCATAATTTGCTTCCTTTTTTAAGAAACTGTGAAGGAACGGAACAAATGCAAAAAAGCCGGGAATACTAAAAGTTGAAGGAGGTGATAAAATGGATGAAGTAAAGGAAACAAGAAAGGAAACAAGAGAGGAAGAAACACGTGATACCTCTGCTCTATGGTTGGGGTGGATCGGCATCGTAGCGGGGATTGTTGCTTTCTTCTACGCTCCGCTTCTTTTTGGCGGGGCTGCCGTAATCCTTGGATTGATCACAGTGTTTAGTAAGGCGAACACCCTGGGATGGTGGGCGATTGGCCTTGGAGTCGTAGGCATCATTGTCCAGTGGTTTTATCGTGGCTCCCTTTTTTATTGAATGTATTTTTTCGTTTGGATACCGGTATTGTAGTTGGAAAATCGAAAAGCAGGAAAAAAAGAGGTTGGATGATATTTCCAATCTCTTTATTTTTTCTGTGTCCCGTTGCGCTTGTTTTCATTCCCCTAAATGGAAATCATAAAGTGAGAAGATTATGAATGTTTCCTTGTTCCCCTTTTTTTCATGAAGAAATGGTATGCTGATTGATGTGTAAACGATTGATTGTTCTAAAAGGAAATTTAGAAAGGAGAACGAGGAAGTGTTTCAAAAAAATGTTCGATTTTTACTTCTCATTTTGATGCTCGGGCTTGTGCTCATCACCAGTGCATGCTCAAATGAACAAGCCGTAGCTCGCGTAAATGGGGAAACGATTAGCAGGGATGATTTGTATAATTTTATGGTGAAACAAAATGGAGAGCAAGCATTAGACGTCTTAATTACAAACAGTATCATCAACCAGGAAGCCAAAAAGCAAAACATTTCCGTTTCACAGGCGGATATAGATAAGGAGTTAAAAAAAGTAAAGGATTCCTTCGGAACGGAAGAAGCATTTAATGAAGCGTTGAAACAAACCGGTTTTTCTTTGCAGGATCTGCGAGAAGATGCGGCCATCAATATAAAAGTGAAAAAGCTGCTTGAACCGAAAGTTCCAATAACTGAAGAAGAAATGAAAAAGTATTTTGAAGAAAACAAGGCGATGTTTGCAACGGAAGAGCAAGTAAAAGCCCGCCATATTTTGGTAGAAACGAAAGAAAAAGCGGACGAAGTGAAAAAGAAATTAGCGGCTGGCGAAGATTTTGCCGAGCTGGCAAAAAAATATTCGATAGATATAAACAATAAGGATCAGGGAGGCGATCTTGGTTTTTTTGGCAAGGGCCAGATGGTAGAACCGTTTGACAAAGTCGCCTTTTCATTAGCGCCAGGGAAAATCAGCGACCCAGTGAAAACAGAATTTGGATACCACATTATTAAGGTAGAACAAAAAAAGCCAGCGAAACAAGCGAATTATGAAGAAAGCAAAAGTGAAATAAAAGACATGTTATTCGCCAAGAAAATGCAGCCTGTATACAATACTTGGATGGAAGAGAAGAGGGCCGAATATAAAATCGAGAATTTCTTGACGAAGAAACAAACAGACACAAAATCATAATTTGGTTGTTTTTAACATTGCGCTGTCTGATATGGATGGGAAGTGTGTTTTAGTCAACAGAAGGAAGAGAAGACGGAGGAAAAGATAAAAACGAATCTTTTCCTCTTCCTCATGCCACATTACAAATATTGAAATTTCAACGTACATTTATTTAGTTGTATAGAAAAAGCGCGATACAATGAGTCCAATAACGCCAAGACCAATGAACAAAACAGCACGGACAAGAAGCGACAGAAACGGTAAATCAAAGAAAATTGCTTTCAGCAGTGTTATAATAAGCAGCGCCATTCCCAGGCGGCGCAGATCTTTGTTGGCGCTTCTCGCACCATAAAGAATTCCTGCCACTGCATACAGTGCCCAAACTGTAGAAATAGCTAGCTGCATTATTTCAAACGACATCTCACGCATGACCGCTCCGGTAATTTCCGTTAAAAAAACAAGCAACAAAAATGCATAACCTACACCCATTATGCGGAATACTTTTTCTTCCTTAAATAGCCTCTTCTGCTTAAGCAGTTTATATAACCAGGCTGCCGTAATGAGCATAACACACCAGTTGAACGTCACTGATGAAACGACAAATTTAATATCACGCGCAATGGTTACCATCAGACTGAGACCATAAATAAGGCCACCAGTAATTTGCTGTAACTTTGACTGCAGGACAATCCCCAGATACAATGCCAGCGTTCCTTCCAACAGTATCATTATCGTCTCATTTTCGTTTTCCAGTACGTACAGTATATAGCTTGCTAGCGCGAAAGAAGCGATCGATATGGCAACGGCCGCTTTCTTCCGGTTTCGTCCCAGCAAAGCATAAGCTATGCTTCCATACAACACAAATATGCCAAGCAGCATCCATTCTACCTGTACTTCAGCAAATGCGATGTTCAGCCATATCGTTGTCAGTACAAATGTAGTAAACAGCATACCTGTCTGACTGCGCATGTACACGGTTTGTCGCAGGAAAAACAAAAGCAGGGCTGCATGCTGAATTATACTGCCAACCGCAAAAGTACTTCCTTCTTCGCCTCCAGTAATGATGAAAAAGAGAAAGAAAACAATCTGTAACAGAGCTGCCGACGTGTAATACAAAACGAGATATTGCTTTCGTATTGCCACATATAAAAACGTGACGTACAATGCTATCTCGTATGCAACAAAAAACAAAGAATTCGGATTATGGCTTTCTACAAGAAACGGAATAAATACACCGGCTAGGGATGATAGCACAGCCAGCGCCTGTGACCGATGGCGATACGATAAAAAGACACCGCCCGCGATCCAGATGATATTGAGCGGAAAGGCTAGGGAAGCTGGGATAAATCCGTACAGCATATGCATAGCAAATGTCGTCAGTATCACAATACAAATGGCAGCTCCTAACAAAACCTGGCCAAGCCCGGTTCGTTGATGCTTCATTTGACGACTCCCCATCCAGAGGAGCCACCCGGATACGATAAAACCAAGCACAATACGCACAGGTTCGGTAATGTATCCTCGATCAATCGAAGCTTTAAATGCCCAAACAATGCCGACCAGTAGCACGATGACAAAGATGCGTGGCAGCCAGACACGACCGATAAGTGTTTCCCAGTCTGTCGGCTCTTTTTTCTCTGACACCGTGTGCGATTTCACCGCAGGCGAAACGTTGTTTATCCCAGTCAGTGTAGGTTTTTGGGGCTGAAGGGCCGCTATTTTTCGTTCCAGCTGCGCCACGCGGGCCTCTAACTCGGCAATTCGTTGTTCTTGATCCATACATTTCCTCCTTTTTCATTTTTGATATAATCATTTTTTTCAAACAAAACAAATAGCGCGTGGTTGGTACCGGCATAAGGAATAAGATTCATATTTGTTCCTCCCATTCATTCTAAATTTTGTAATCCATGCGGCATTTTCTTTATTGATTGCGGTATTTTCTCTATTATGGAATAGATCATAAGATTCTCACAAGAAATAAAAATATATATTTTAATTATTTGGTAAATATGGATGATATAAAAAATTAGATAAGAGAGAAGATACGATAAGTAAAAATACATGAGATGCAGAATGATATGACAGCAAAATTAGTTATGTATCTCAAATTCGGAGAAGATACGGTAACACTACTTCAACCGCAGGGTATTGATCAAAAGACATCGGATGTATATTATATGGTTGGATTGGTTCGTTGATTTGCTTTATCGTCGTTTCTATTATGCTATGAGCACTCAGAACGTATATACATAAAGCATAAAGAGATATAGCGATGGGAGAGAAGAATGGAACGAATAAAGAAATGGATAGGTATCCTATCTATCATGTTCGGGCTTTTCATTATGGCGTTACTGTTTACTTACAGAACGGATTATGATACCCCGACACCCCCTAGGATAGATAGGTACGAGAAAGTTAAGCAGTATGAACCTATGTTACGAGCTGAATTAAGAAAGTATCATTTGGAAGAATATACACTTACGCTGCTTGCCTTGATGCATCAGGAAAGCAGAGGGGAAGGAGGCGACCCAATGCAGGCATCAGAGTCGGCCGGTCTTCCACCAAATACAATCAATGATCCTGCCTGGAGCATCCGACAGGGGGTAAAACATTTTAATGACGTTCTTACGTACGGAACAAAAAAGAAAGTCGACTTCCCTACTGTTATACAGGCGTATAATATGGGGAAAGGATACATTGACTTTATAGCTGCACATGGTAAGAAGCATACGGAAGAACTGGCAAAGCAATATTCCGCAATTCAGGTAAAAAAAGAACCTAATGTCTACAATTGTGGAGAGGATCGCAACAATTTTCGATACCCCTATTGCTACGGTGATTTTTCTTATACTACAAAAGTCTTGCAAAAGCGAGAACGTATAAAAAATACAATGGAAGCAAGTTGAGAACGATTCAAATACTCCTATATGAAGGGGAGTATTTTTTTATTCTAAAAATGTAAGATACGTATCATGAAAATAATGATAAAATGACAAAAGAAGCGATTAAAAGTAGCACAAAACTTTATCGACTTACCGATCATGGAAAAAAGCGCGGGCATTGCCGCTTCGTATCAAATTCAGCCGCAGGCAGAAAGTATATATGGCGATCTATGCAGTGCTTTTGCTTGTGTTTGGCATATATAATACTTTTGTTTTTAGTAGTTATGTGACAGGAAAAAAAGCGATTGAACTGTCTTTCCCATTGCATAAAGGAACTTATTATGTGCTCCAAGGTGGCAATCATGTGCAAATGAATAATCATAATGCCTATCCGTCGCAAAAGTATGCCTTGGATATTGTGAAATTGAATACGCTTGGTATGCGTTCGAATGGCATATATCCAAAACAGCTTGATCGATACATGATTTACGGTGATGAAGTGATAAGTCCTTGTACCGGTAAAGTGCTGAAAGTAAGAAATGATGCACCTGACCTCATGCCACCGGATATGGATTCTGAAAGACCGGAGGGAAATTATGTCGCTCTTGTGTGTGAAAATGAAGAAGCAGTGATCTATATGGCACATATGCAGGAAGGCAGTGTTGCAGTGAAAGAAGGGGAAGTTGTACAGGAGGGTCAACCGATTGGACGAGTGGGCAATTCCGGAAACGCGGCAGAGCCGCATCTGCATATCCATGCAGAAAAAGATGGAGAAGGCATTCCGATCAAATTCAATGGCAAATTTCTTGTAAGAAACAACATCATTCGATGAAGAACCAGAAGCACTCCATTCCATATTCCTATTCTATTTTTTATATAAATATTTTACCAATTTGTCATTTAGAGATGAAGTATATCAGACCTTAAAAAAAGCTATTATAATGTTGAAGTTAGAGCCGGGGCAACGTTTGAATGATAAGGAACTAGCCGAAGACTTTGGAATAAGCCGCACCCCAGTTAGAGAGGCGCTTAAACGTCTTGAAGATGAGGGTCTTGTAGAATCTGTTCCCGGTTCCGCTACCCGTGTAACGCCATTAAAACCAGAGGAGGCAAAACATGCATTTACTGTCGTAGCAGCCTTACATTCTTTAGCTGCTCGACTTGCGGTTCCTTTGTTAAAGGATTCAGATATAAAAATGATGGAGGTAAGTAATAATAATTTAAAGGTTTCACTTGAACAAAACGATATTATTCAAGCTATTCAAGCAGACGAGTCCTTTCACGATGTTTTTTACGGATTAACCCCCATTACTTGGACACAAACAACCTTATTCATCTTTTTTCGTACCCTTTGTTTTGAAATATATAATATAATGACATTGGACAATTTAAAAACAATAGGAGAGCGATAAAATGAAGCGTGTTTGTGTCTTTGCTGGATCTAATCCCGGAACTCATCCTGAGTATAAAGAATCTGCCATTCAGCTCGGGAAAGAGTTGGTAAAAAAAGGAATTGAGCTAGTATATGGTGGCTCAAATATCGGACTTATGGGTACGATAGCGAATACGGTATTAGAGCAAGGTGGTACCGCTATAGGCGTCATGCCTACAAACTTGTTCCGTGGAGAAGTGGTTCATCAGAACCTCACTCATCTCTATGAAGTAAAAGATATGCATGAACGAAAGGCCAAGATGGGGGAGCTTTCCGATGCGTTCATTGCTCTTCCTGGAGGATATGGAACATTTGAAGAAATTTTTGAGTTTGTTAGCTGGGGACAACTAGGAATACATAATAAGCCTGTAGCAGTATTAAATGTAGAAGGCTACTACAACCCTTTAATGGAGATGATTGCAAAAGCGGTAGAAGGAGGTTTTATGCCTTCGACACATAAAGAGTTTATTATTTGCGAAAGCGACCCAATAATTCTCCTAGAGAAGATTCGTACATACAAGCCACCTGTGAAGACAAATAAATGGAGTGAACTGGAATATAATAAAAATAAATAAACATAGTGAATAAGAGTCAGCCGCTTTAGGAATTTAGGTGGATCGTTCAGAACCCCTCACTTTCCCTCGACCATATGCATTCAAATCAAAAGCGCCGCCGCACAAAAAACGGGGGGCGCTATTTACTTTTTAGGAAAGTTGTTGCTTCAGTTTTTCCAAAAGCGTCATCTGGCTCCCCATTAAATCTGCAATGGATGTTTGCATTTTTGGTTTTTCCCGCGTATATACCCACTGGTCTTTCTGCATCATCTGCATGACCTTAAATGTTGCCATCGCGTCGTCAAGGGCACGGTGCGACTGTGCCGTTTCAGCCAATCCGTATTTGTCTAAAGCGTACCATAGGCCAGGTGTGTCTTTATGCCCATAGTAGAACTGGTATGCTTTGGACAAATCCAGCCAATCTTCCAGCATTACGGAAAAAGGGAATTTTATATTGTGTTCCCGACAATTGCGGCGTAATCCCTTCATATCCAAATCGCCCCATGTAACAAGCGTTGTCTTCTCCCGTATGTATTGTGCAAGCAGTTCGTCAATCATTGCTTTAAATTCGATGCCTTCCATAACGTCTTGTTGCGTAATTCCAGTCAGCTTGATACATTTTTCGCCCAACTGGGGAAAGAAGACAGGAACGACCAGCGAGGAAAATGTATCGACAATTTCATTTTCCTCAATGATAACCATCCCCACTTCTATGACCTCATGGAAAAAGCCTTTCGGAGCTTCTTTTTTGTCAAACGTTGTAAATTCAAAGTCAATGAACATATACCGTTCTTTCATCTGTGCCCCCCATTTTTCTTTTTCTTCTTTTCATTCTATTTTTAAACAGAAAATCAGTCAATTCCTGGGCGCTGTACACATATGGATAAAGAGGACATATTGGAGAAGGGAGAATCATTGTGTTTCGTCCACATGATCTAGTATTTCTTTTTTGGTTTCTTTGTTTCTTTGCAGTTGCCTATTGGCATTTGACAAATGAACCAGCTAAGCTGCAACAAGGTATACCCAGTGATACTGTTACTGCCTATGTCTATAAAGTAACAAAAGATAATACAATTCTGGCTATGATAGATGGAAAGAGCTATACTGTTCGCCTGCAAGGCATAATGATTTCCACAACACGAGAAGCGAGGTGGTTTTTAAAAGAAAAGGTCACCGGTCAGCAAGTTGCGCTCGAATATGACGAACAAGCAAGAGATGAAAAAGGAAACATTCTGGCTTACGTGTGGCTGAGAGGAGAAATGGTAAATCACACCATGGTTGCAAAAGGCTACGCGCGCGCTTTTCAGACGCCAGATCAAACAATGTACATAAAAGTTCTTAAACAGGCACAAAAGTAAAATAATACTGCGTATAAACTTAACCCTACTATTTTCAACCAACTTGCACACTGTTATAAAGGGGGGCGCTTGCTTGCGATTCCGCACAGTCTTCAGTGGCCACAGAATTGGCACCTTTGGTAAAAGGAGATGGGCTGGGAAAAGGTGACGCAGAACCGACAGTATGGAATCTTATAGACGAGAACGGTACGATTCAGAGGTGCATAAATCAAAAAATTCTCAGTATCATGGGCACGAGCCATGGTGCCATACATAAGGTAATGAGCGCTGCCATAATCATGGATAAACTGGAAATCGTACCTGTAATGGAACTAAGTTCAAAAGCTTTTGAAGTACCTGCACCATGCGCTCCTGTACCAAGAAGTACGCCTCGGGCAATCTCATTCTCAATCCGCAGTAACCGGATGATAATCGGCCCAATAACTGTGCCGAGCAATCCGGTCATAATCACAAATACGGCTGTAATAGTAGGTATACCGCCAATGCTTTCAGACACATCCATGGCAATGGGTGTGGTTACGGAACGTGGGATCAGACTATTAACAATTTGCGTATTTAGATGTAGCACTTTAGCAACACACAATGACGAAACAATGGCTATAACCGAACCTGATAGCACGCTGACAATAATTTCAGTCGCATGCTTTTTTAATATATTGAAATATTTATAAAGTGGAACAGCGAATGCAATGGTGGCCGGTTCAAGCATATTACTTAGCCATTTTGCGCCTGTATTGTATGATTCATACGAGATATGAGTCCAAAATAAAAAAGCAACGATAAATAATGGTGTCGTAAGCAGGGGAGACAAATAGACTTTCGGTTTATGCTTATAACACCACTTGGCTCCCCAGTAAAGGCTCATTGTGAAAATGAGGCTAAAAAGAGAAATCATCATGAAGGTTTTTGCTCCTTTCTTTCTGCGATTTTTTTTGCTACTAGCCCTGTGCAGGCCATGACAATGGCCGTGCTGAAAACAATGACCATGGTTACATATACTCCGTCATTTACCAAAACACTTTTATATTTTATAATTCCAACAGCCGATGGAATGAAGAATAGCAACAGCTCTGCCAGTAACCATTTTGCGCCCAATTCAACCCATTCTAGCCGGATTATTTTTGTTTGTAGTAAAGTAAAAATGATAAAAATACCTAAAATGCTGCCTGGTATTTTTAAATGAAAGAAGTCGACTAATTTGTTCATGACCAGTGAAAAGACGCACAAAAGAGCAATTTGCCCCGCACCTTTGAGTAGGGTTGTCACTTCTCTTCCCTCCTTTCAGTGAAAAGTGTACATTATTTGTTTTCATAGGTAAAATGCATATATAGAATGTATACTATTCCTTTTATCTATAGTTAGAAAAGGAGATATGAAATGGATATACGGCATTTGCAATGTTTTTTGAAGGTGGCACAGTGCAAAAGCTTTACGAAAGCTGCCCAGGCTTTATACCTCACGCAACCAACCATTAGTAAAATGATTAAAAATATTGAAAAGGAACTAGGGGTTGTGCTGTTTAATCGTTTAGGAAAACAGGTAGAATTAACAGATGCCGGACAGATTATTTTTGCTCAGGCGCAGGATATTGTAAACTCATTTTACAATTTGTCGTCCGAGCTGGATGATCTGATGAATTTGAAAAAGGGGCATATTCGGATTGGATTACCCCCGATGATCGGGTCAAGTTTTTTTCCTAAAGTGCTTGGAAAGTTCCGTGAGCAGTATCCGGATGTTACAATTCAGCTTGTAGAAGATGGTGCAAAGAAAGTAGAAGCGGATGTTGAAAATGGTGTACTGGATATCGGGGTTGTGCTATCACCGACAAATGAGGAGGTGTTTCATTCATTTTCGCTTGTGAAGGAGAGGTTGATGTTACTTGTCCATCCATCCCATTCATTGGCAAATAGAGAAGCGGTATCATTATGCGAGCTAGCACAAGAGCCGTTCGTTTTTTTTCGCGAAGATTTTGCTCTCCATGATCGAATTATCGCGGAGTGTGTGCAGGCAGGGTTTCAGCCACGCGTGATATATGAGAGTTCACAATGGGATTTTATTAGTGAAATGGTGGCAGCTAATTTTGGCATTGCTCTTCTTCCGGAACCGATTTGTCGTGAACTTGATGCGGATCGGATTCGGGTTCTGCCGCTCATTGAACCGATCATCCCCTGGCATTTAGTCATGATTTGGCGCAAAGATCGGTATCTTTCGTTTGCGGCACGAGAATGGATTCGGTTTACCCAGGATCTTTTTGGAAAAAGGAAAAGGAAATCAGTGTAGGGAGGTTGGAATACCAATCCCAGTAGCAATACGGACAGGTTTACCAGGCTCTGTTTTTATTAAATAGTTGACCGATTCATAGAATCATACACAGGTGGTGAAACCATGGAAAACAAGACGGTTATAGATCATGCAGAACGCGCTGTTACCTTTCACTTTCCGCCGCAGCGCATTATTTCACTTTGCCCGTCGCTGACTGACACGCTGTTTGCACTCGGATTAAAGGAAAAAATCGTAGGACGTACACAGTTTTGCATCCATCCGGCCGAGCAAGTAAAGAACGTCAGGCGTGTAGGTGGAACGAAACAAATAAAAATGGATGTAATTAAAGAATTACAGCCGGATCTCATTATCGCGGAAAAAGAAGAAAATCCAAAAGAAATGGTTGAAGCGCTGGCTGAGCGCTATCCGGTGTATGTAACAGACGTAGAAAATTACACGGACGCCCTACGAATGATTCGGGATTTGGGTCAAATCACAGGAACAGAAGATGCTGCCCAACACATTATCACGCGAATTGAGACAAATTTTGCTTCGCTGAAGCCGACGCGGGATGTGCGTGTCGCCTACCTTATTTGGCAGAAACCGTATATGGCAGCAGGCAACCATACGTATATTCATTCGCTGCTTGAAAAATGCGGTTTTGTAAATGTGTTCCGAGACTTTCCGGGGCGTTACCCGACAGTGATGGAGGCAGATTTGCGTGAGGAAGCGCCTGATTTTATTTTTCTTTCTTCCGAACCGTTTCCTTTCAAAGAGACGCACCGAAATGTTTTTCATGAACAATTTCCTGATAGCGTGCCGCTTTTGGTAGACGGGGAGATGTTCTCATGGTACGGTGTCCGTATGATAAAAGCGGCACTATATTTCAATACATTAATTCATACCATTGAACAACAACGCAAATAGCTCACATGACCACAAACGACATTACATTTTATTGATTTTTTAGAATTTTTTTCTTTTTTCCTCGTATGCTCCATGCTATAATAAAAGAACAAGAATGTTTGATGGCAAAAGTAAATATGTTAGAACCAAAGGACAGGCATTCTTGTTCTCTTCCTCTTTTTATCTTTTTGTGACAAGGAATCTGCAAATGGACACATTTTCCCTCCTAGTTCTTTATTCATTTATCTATTAGTAAATTTTGCTTATACCACAATGATAATCTCTGTTATTTTAGAACGATTCTTTGAATCTGGGTTGTCAAATGTTTCCGTATTTCCTTCTTTATAGAGTGAAGGGAGGGGTGAAATGGAAAAATATCCGTTCGTGTACAAAGAATCGTATCCAGATCTTGAAGCGATATTCACCGCATTCCTTATACAGCATAAACATGAACTATCAAACCGGGTAATCGACAGCTTTTTAAGTAATACGGAATATTATAAACTGTTTGTCGATGCCGTCTGCATTCCAACTCTCCATCACCGCAAAAAACTTGACGAAGCCTTCCAGCAATTTTTCACCGAAATACGTCTTATTCATTACATCTCCAAACTTATCTCACGGGTTTCCAGGGATTGTTATCTGAAAGAAAAAAAGCGGCACTCTTATTCGCTTGCACCATTTTGTGACATCAGCTTGGATACGAACAGACCGAAGTATGAGGTGGCAGACAAAGAGGAAGAGGTCATCGATATTGTCGTGCGCAATACGCGACATCTACTGGAACACGTATCAAATCCTTCGCTGTATAAAGCTCTACAGCAATTGACCCGCAGGCAACTGGACATTCTTGAATTGCATTTTTTACATCATTTGACGCATACGGAAATTGGACAAGTTCTTGGCATTTCCCGACAATCCGTCGCCAAATCTTATAACAAGGCCATACGTACTTTGCGTTTATTCTACAAAGAGGGTGAGTGCGTTGGAGCCGAGCGAATGGATTAACTTTATTCGTCAGGTTGGCTTTCCAATCGCGGTGACATTTTATGTGTTGCTTCGCCTTGAGAAAAGTTTCCAGCAACTATCTGAAAATGTGCAGGACATGATCGATGAAATGAGAAAGAGGTGAATCCCCGTGGCGACATTATACGAACTGGCCCATAAAGCGCGAGAGAATGATCCGGAAGCATTATGTGCCATTCTTCATCTCTTTGAACCGAAAATCAAAAAATCAAGCCGTTTTATTCCATTTCGAGACAGGGATGACGTCGAACAAGAGGTGAAAACGGAAATTGTCAGGGCGCTGCGCCGCTTTGATATAAGCGCGACACCGGGCTTTTGGGAATTTATTGAAAGCCTGAAACCTGGCGAATGCTTGTCTGATACCGTGGACAATGACCATGTAAATAAACTATGAAAGGGGAAACACGTATGAGCAAAATGTATCTATTTCCAACTGTTGTAACCGAGGTCAAGGAGTATACCCGTGAGATTCCACAAGGTGTGGAAATGATTCAGGCTCCGGCAGAGTGGGAAAGTGCCCGCTATGGGGAAGGGGTTGTTGTTGCTGTACTCGATACCGGTTGCCAGCTTGACCATTCTGACTTAAAAGACAATATTATCGGCGGCAGAAATTTCACGACCGATTATAACGGAAATCCTAACCGTTATGAAGATAACCATTACCACGGTACACACGTCGCGGGTACGGTAGCCGCAATCTTAAACAATAAAGGTGTAGTCGGGGTTGCCCCAAAAGCTAGCCTGTTGATTTTAAAAGTATTATCCGCAGATGGTTCTGGTGACTATCAGTGGATTATTGACGCGATCGAATATGCGCTTCAGTGGAGAGGACCGAACGGGGAACGCGTACGTATTATTACAATGTCGCTTGGTGGTCCCGAAGATTCACCTGAATTGCATAAAGTCATTGTGAAGGCTGTCCGCCAGCAGGTGCTTGTCGTCTGCGCGGCAGGAAACGAAGGGGACAACGACCCCGACACACCGGAACTTTCCTATCCTGGTGCTTATAATGAAGTCATCCAGGTAGGAGCCGTTGATTTACATGGGAGACTGGCCGAATTCTCAAATACGAACAACCAAGTTGACCTGGTCGCTCCCGGCGTGGATATTCTTTCGACATATCCGGGAAACAAATACGGAGTGCTGTCAGGAACCTCAATGGCGACGCCGCACGTGGCAGGGGCATTGGCACTTATTATTAACCGTTGCGAGCAAGAATTTGGACGCACGCTAACGGAGAGTGAGCTTTACGCGCAGCTATGCAAACGTACCGTACCGCTCGGATACGGTGCACGCGCCGAAGGAAACGGCCTGCTCAATCTGGCTGTCGCATCCCGTCTTCCCGTTCGGTAAGGAGAAGAAAAAACAAAAAATCTCCTATCCTTACTCAGGTTTTCTTTGGAAAGAAAAACCCCCGCTTGGACTGCATGCAGTCCAAGCGGGGGTTTTGTATTTGGGAATCGACGATAGCTAACGTTATTAGGCGTGAAAAAGATGAGGATGATTTCCATTTATATTTTTTTTAATTTTCTATACAAAGTATTGCGTCCAATACCAAGAATACGTGCAGTTTGCGAAATATTGCCGCCCGTTTTTTGTAGAGTCTCCATAATTGCATGATTTTCCAATTGCTTGAGTGAACTGACGTGTTTGTTTACATGAGGTGTATAGTCAGAAAGAATATAGGATGGAAAATGGACGAGATCAATCATTGAGCTGTCTGCTAAAAAAGCAGCTTCACGTAGTGCGCCAGTAAGTTGGCGGATATTTCCCGGCCATGCATAGTTCTCGATTAAGCGCTCTGCTGCAGGAGAAAGGGAAAGAGTTTCCTTTTGCAGTTCTTCTTGAATATTTCGTAGTAGAAAACGAGCAATTTCTAGACGGTCGGATCGTTTACGAAGTGGTGGCAACGTAATATGTATCCCCTGCAGACGATAAAATAAATCGGCTCGAAAACTGCCATCCTGTACCTTTTTCCATAAATCTGTGTGTGTTGCGGCGATAATTCGTACATCAACCCGAATTGGTTTTGTACCACCGACCCGGGTGATAGTGAAATCCTGAAGGACTCGTAGTAGTGCTACCTGCATTTCCGGTGGCATTTCCGCAATTTCATCCAGAAACAGTGTTCCACCGTGGGCTAACTCAAATTTTCCGGGATGGCCAGACTGTTTGGCTCCTGTAAAAGCTCCCGCTTCATATCCGAACAATTCGCTTTCCAGGAGACTTTTTGTAACCGCACCGCAGTTAATCGCGACAAATGGTTTTCCTGACCGAAGACTTGCCTGATGAATCGCCTGACTAACCATATCCTTTCCGGTACCGCTTTCACCGGTAATCAGAATTGTATAATCGGTTGCAGCCGCCTTCTTTGCGAGGTGAATCGCGGTCTGAAAGCTTCTGTCATTACCATATAGATTAGCAAATGTGCAGGGAGTTCTGAGTGATGTCGCCTGTTTTGAATTTCGCTTTTCAAGCGGTGCGTTAAAATGGGGACGCATATCAATCAATACTGAGGCCATCCATCTGCTTTGCTCCTTTGTTTTATCCTGAAGAGCAAAGATATCGTTTGAACAAATTTTACCATGTCTTTGCAGCAACCGTTGAACATCTGAAATGAGTTCAGAAAGATGAACATTTCCAATTGTTGACTTATCAAGTTGTAGCATCTCCCGTGCTTCCCGATTGGTGCCGGTTAAAACCCCGTCATGATTTACTGCAAGCAATGCCTGTTGGTTTTGTTTGTGTTCAGGGTAAAGAGAAATGAGTATTTGTTTATCAGAGCGATGAATGAGAATTCGATCTTCAATTTCTCTCGCAATGACATCCACCATTCCAAGGATGTGAGGGTGGTATTTCTCATGGTAACCGCTAACATTAAGCACAGCAAGCAGGCGGCCATGAGGATCAAAAATTGGTGAAGCCGCGCAGTATAGGATATGGTTTTCTTCTAGATAATGCTCCCTTCCTACTACAGCGAGCGGCTTTTGCTCAACAATTACTGTCCCTGCAGAATTGGTGCCCCGTACCTGCTCGGACCAGCAAGCGCCCTCTACTACATGAATTTTTTTTGTCTCGTTCAAAAACACCGGATCTCCCATGCTTTTCAGGATATATCCCGCTGTATCACAGATTACTACAACAGAGCCAGAAGATTTCAACCAATTAGCTAAACGTTCGAGCGTCGGTTTTATCTCCCGAAGAAATGCTTCTTTCTGTTCCCTGTACTGTTTAAATTCAGAGGCTCCAAGGATTGCATCCCTGGCCACCGCTGGATCTACGTTGTACATTCGGCTTCGTTCCCATGACTTTTTTAACCATGTATTAATGGGTTCCGGCATTTCTCTCACCTCTTAATTTAAAATAAGCATCTCATTTAAAAAGATTTTATCATAATATTCCGTATTTTTGGGTGATTCAAGTCCGAATGTATGTGTGAATTATCCCTTAATGAAACGTGGTGTTAGGAAATTTCTGTTTTACGCAATGATACGAACTCAATGTTTCGATAGATTAGAAGGGTATCCTGTTCCATAATGACACAATTGTTCCGTTATGGAACAATACGATGCCTTTAGGATTCCTTGAAAAGAAAACGTTTTCTCTTGGCATGGAAAATGCATAAAAGCGTATAACAGAATCATCAAAAAATTATATAAATTTATATGTTAGGAGGAATGCAGATGGAGAAAATAGCTACGGTCTCCATTGACCCACGTGTAGAGGATTTTCTGAAGGGTGAGCCGAAGAAATTGTTTATTGGAGGGGAATTTGTCGAATCACTTTCTGGTAGAACGTTTAACACGATCAATCCAGCTACAGGCGAAAGAATCGCTTCTGTATATGAAGCGGATAAGGAGGATGTGAACCGGGCGGTAGAAGCTGCAGAACGTGCGTTTAAAGGTTCTTGGTCAAAAGTTACACCAAGCGAGAGGGGAAGAATGCTTTGGAAGCTCGCTGATTTAATAGAGGAGCATGCGGAAGCATTGGCCCAGCTCGAAACACTTGATAACGGCAAGCCGATTCGCGAGGCACGTGCCGTGGATATTCCGCTTTCTATCGATCATTTTCGTTACTATGCTGGTTGGGCAACAAAGATAGCTGGAGAAGTAATTGATAATTCAGTAGGCAGAAACATGTTTACGTACACGCGCCGTGAACCGGTTGGCGTGGTTGGCCAAATTATCCCATGGAACTTTCCGCTGCTAATGGCTACATGGAAGCTGGGCGCCGCCCTGGCAACAGGAAATGTAGTGATTTTGAAAAGTGCTGAACAAACACCGCTTTCTGCGATTTATTTGGCGAAATTGATTCAGGAAGCCGGCTTCCCGGAGGGAGTCGTTAATATTATTACAGGCTACGGACCAACGGCTGGAGCAGCGATTGTTCAACACCCGCGTATCCGTAAAGTTGCGTTTACGGGATCAACAGAGGTCGGGAAGCTAATTATGCAACAGGCGGCAGGTAACTTGAAGCGTGTATCGCTTGAACTCGGCGGGAAATCACCGAATATTATTTTCCCGGATGCTGACTTTTCCAAAGCAATCCCCGGGGCCTTAATGGGAATTTTCTTTAACCAGGGGCAAGTATGCTGCGCAGGTTCACGGCTATTTGTGCACAAAAAAGTGTTTGATAATGTGTTGTCCGATATGACAAGCTATGCATCCAAACTTAAGCAGGGAGCCGGCATGGATGAATCGACTCAAATTGGTCCGCTGGTATCAGAAGAGCAGTTTTCGCGGGTATCTAATTATTTGCGGAAAGGGATCGAAGAAGGGGCTAATCCGCTCACCGGAGGACAGCCGCTGGAAGGAGCCGGATATTTTATACCGCCAACCATTTTTGCCGATGTTCAAGATCATATGACAATTGCTAAAGAGGAAATTTTTGGGCCGGTTGTCGCTGCCATGCCGTTTGATGATGAAGAGCAAATTGCTGACGTAATCCGGCGTGCGAACAATAGTGAGTATGGGCTCGCTGCGGGCGTATGGACGACGGATGTACGAAAAGCGCACAAGGTTGCTCATGCGCTGGAAGCAGGAACCGTTTGGGTAAACTGCTACAATGCGCTCGATGCGGCCGTGCCATTTGGCGGCTATAAACAGTCCGGCTTTGGTCGTGAAATGGGGTCTTACGCGCTTGAATTATATACACAAGTGAAGTCTATCTGGATGAATCTTGATTAAACATGCTTCATTTATTCTTGAGGATTTAATGTAATTATACGATTTAATAAATAGAGGAAACCATCCTCTGCCCATTTTTACTGTTTAAAGTATCAGGCTGTTCCACCTGCAGGAAGTTCGTTAGCTCTTCCCGCATAATGAGTGCAAGCTTTTCTTTCATAAAATTTCGAAATAGGGATTTCAACTGATTTGATAAATCGGAATGAGGGATACTAGATATAGTAGGGTTACTCTTCTTTTATGGGATCTGGACAATTCCGAGGGTACCCTACTTTTTTATTGCCTTAAAGACTCTAAACACAAACTTTCCGGTTAATGAAAATAAAATTTTGAAACGGGTTTAGAATCAGCATAACAAGATTAAGGGTTATACGTTTCGCTTCGTTTCTTATAGTTAAAATCATGTATTATGATGGTAATGACAATGCCAAAGAAAGAAGTCACAAGTATTCCGGCTCCTACACTGAAGTAACCTAATTCTATACGAAAACCTAAGGGAATTAAGATAAGACCAATAACAAAAGAAACGATAGGAGGATAAATAATGTATCTTTTACTTATTTGAAACAAATTAAGAAAACAAGAGATAAAAAAGGTACGGCACCCATTAATAGCCCCATATTTATTGGAGTCATAATAAACCCTTATGGATATTATTGTGATAACTGACCATAATAATATCTTTTTTATTTTTGACAATTCAGTCAACTCCTTGCTTTAGATCACATTGAACATTATTTATATTAACATATTATTCCTTTTTTTAGAACAAAAAAACGTAGACAGAAAAAAGAAGGGGATGTACTGTCTATTATAAGGGGAGATATAGATGGGTAACTTATGTAAATGAAAAGATCAGTTTTGTTAGATAAAATATATAATATAAATAAGACAATAGGCTTATAGTAAAAGTAAAGGAGTTTAAGTAATGGGAAGAATTTTTTTTGGGAAGTTTGGAAAGGATAAGCCGGAGCAGATAGAAGAGAAGTTCTATGCTGCTGGTCCAGAGGGCAATCCTTGGTATGGAGGGATTAAGCCGGGAGATTATGTTTTTCCGATTTTTAATTCTAAGATTAATGTTCTTTGGAAGGTAAAGGGCTATGGTGAGAAGCCAAACAAAATTCATAAGGAAGATAACTGGGTCGTCTTATTTGATGAAGTACATATATTTGAAGAACCTGTGAGTGTTCAAAAATTTATTAAATATCCATACTTTGAATATGACATTAATTTACTTAATAAAATATCTAAGGCGACTATGGGGTGTGGTTTTTTCGAGATAAAACTTTCACCCAATGCACCTGATAATCCAACCCGCTATAATTTTCAATATGAAAGAAAAATATTTATTACCTTAGAAAATACTGCAATAGATACTAAAGAAAATGATATAAATATTATCATTAACCGTGAAACACAAATTGTAGGTATAAAAATATATCAAAATGGGGCTTGGCATCCTTATTTTCCTCTTCAAAATTTATACAACGAAAAAAACCCAACAAAATATTCGTTAAATCAGTTATTAAAGTATGCCCAAGAAGATATAGCTCCAAATAAGGAAAAATACATTAAAAGTGTCCTTTCAGAGCTAGAAGACAAGGGTTATTTTATTGTCGATAATCCTATTCAGCTTTATGACAACATATTAGTTGGGAGAAGAAAAACACCTAGAACTTCATCCGTAAACGATATTAGTAATCCTAGGGAGGGAGAAGATCTTGAACATGATGATGTAGAAGAACATTTGGAAGAATTAGAGGAGTACAAAAAATATGCGGATTTATTAGAATTTAGCCCTAACCTCATTCTCTATGGTCCACCGGGTACAGGTAAAACTTATGCTACAAAAAAGATTATTGAATGTTTTGAGACTAAACGAAATGGCAAATACGTGAAGTTTGACACTGTTTTGAAAGAAGAACGTGTTAAATTTGTAACTTTCCATCAATCATATTCATATGAAGAATTTATCGAAGGAATTCGTCCTCAACTCAGCAATGAAGATAACACTGATCTTAAATACAAGATAGAAGATGGTATTCTAAAAGAATTTGTAGAGTCTGCATCTACTCAATTATTAAAAGCAGACATACACTCAAATGACATTCAGTTAATACGTGATTCTTCAAAGGTATGGAAAGTGTCATTGGGACATCGAAGCAGTGATGATGTTTATAATGAATGTAAGACAAAAAAAGTTATTGCTGTTGGTTGGCTCAGCAATCAAGATCTAACAAATTTCTCATATGAAGATATATTTACAAGTTTAAATAAAGAAAGATCTTATGATGAACCTGAGCCGCTTCAGGATGCAAGTAGTTTAGATAATCTAGTGAATCAAATGAGCATTGGGGATATTATTCTCGTCTATGATGGTCCAACAACTATTCGGGATATAGCAATTGTAAAAGGTGATTATAAATACAATCCCAAAATGATTTATCCTCACACAAGAGAAGTAGCATGGTTGAAAGAGTTTGAGGAACCAGTAGATATTTTTGAACTTAATGGACGGAAAAAATTAACGTTAAAAACAGTGTATGAACTACCAAGAATATCTATTTCTGATATTCTTAAGCTGGTTCACGTAGAGGATAAAGAAAAACAACACGTTTCTTCAAATGATATTAAGCCTTATTATCTAATAATTGATGAAATCAATCGAGGAAACATTTCTAAAATATTTGGAGAATTAATTACGCTAATTGAAAAAGATAAACGAAATAATGTAAGTGTTACGTTACCTTATTCTAAAAAGTCTTTCACAATCCCTGAAAATCTATATATTATTGGTACGATGAATACAGCTGATCGTTCAATAGCGATGTTGGATACAGCATTAAGAAGACGTTTCGCATTTCTTGAAGTTGAACCTGACCCTACAATTTTTATCAAACCGTATTTAAATATAAGCGCAAGGGTCAATCATTCAATAGAATTAGACAAATTATTAGATGCTCTGAATAAAAAAATTCAAAAGCATTTAGATAGAGATCATCGAATTGGGCATGCCTATTTTATGGATATCATTACTCTAGAAGATTTATATAAAACATGGTATTATAAAATTCTTCCTTTGCTTATGGAGTATTTTTATCAAGACTTTGAAACAATCAAAGAAATTATTGGCTCAAAATTTTTAGATGAATATGGGAATATTCATTACCTAAGTATAAAGCCCAATAATAATCAATATACTGAGTTCGAACAAGCCATTATGGCGATTTACACGGAGAAGTAAAGATGAAGCCTTCAGAAATGATTACGGTGTTTGAAGATAGAACTTGTTATGTTAATCTTACGCCAGAGCAAACTAAAGAGCTTCAGTCTTTTGAACGGATTTGGGGTAGCCAAAATTTTATTGTACGTTCAGATCATCGAGTATTGTTAAAGAAATATGTTGGCTTTGTGGCATCTAAAAATTTACAAATACAAATTCTTCCTAAAATTTTCCGGGATGGTGAATCAAGAGAAATAGAGGCAGAGAAGGAGCATTCTATACAATTATTGTTTCGCCTTCTTACTTACTCAAACTATTTAAAGGTAAAAGAAATACCTACCCCAAAGATGGTTTCAAAATATCAAAATGATATTTTGGAAATTTTTATAGCGATCTTTATTAAAGAATTTCTTAACCAATTCAAGGTAAATGTTCATCGTCAATACGAGCCAATTGAAGAAAACACACAGTTTATTAAAGGGAAAATCATTTTTCAAAAATCACTGCTAAGAAATCGTGATCTAAATTATTTGCATTATGTAATATATGAAGAATTTACGGAGGATACTCTACTAAACCAGATTTTTAAAACTACTATTGAAAGACTTTTACGAATAACAAAAATAGCTGAAAATAAGAAAAGGTTAAAAACAGGGCTATTGTATCTACAACATGTCCAGACAATAAAATTAAACCAAACAATATTTGATAAGATTCGTTTTAATAGATTAAATCATCAATACCTTCCGCTATTTAATTTATCAAAATTGTTTTATTATAATGAACAAGCTGGCATGTCTAATGGGGATGAATATACATTTACATTTTTAGTTCCTTTAAATGAATTATTTGAATATACGGTTTACAAAGCTTTAAAAGGTTTAGAGGAGTATTCAGTTCTCTATCATAAGCCTCAAAAATATCTAGATAAAAAGAATAAAGCATTTATGTTAAAACCAGATATAACTATTTTTAAAGATGGAAAAGTCGAAACGATTATTGATGTAAAATATAAAAATCCTATTCATGGCATAGACGTAAATGTGTCACAAGCAGATATTTATCAAATGCTTTCGTATTCACTAGCATATAATTGCAAAAACATTATCTTAGTTTATCCGATGTTCCGTATTAATAATGGATATATAAATCCTCTTGGTAAATATGAGATTGAAACGGAAAATGGGATAGTTAAAATAACAATTATTCATGTTAATATTTGTAGGGATAATTTAGATGGAATTTTAAATGATTTAATGGAATATTTAAAAATATGATGATATTGGTTCGAGCTATAAAAAATATAAAGTGAAGACTGAATAGAATTAGTGCTGAAACTAGAACAGTTCCTTTGAGGTGACAGACCCGCTTTTTGCAAGATTTCTATAAATATCTTATGTAAACCACGTGGGTTCAGTTTTTCGCCGTTTTTATTTAAAAATACCGGTTGGAAAGGATGGGGCTGATATTCTTCTAAACTTCCCATGGCTTTATGTGCATTAATCAATTCTCTAAAACCTTATTTTATAAGGTTTTTTATTTTTATGCACTGACTTTTATGTCGTAAAATTTACGACATAAAAGTCAGTGCATAACTCCTCATTTGTCGTTACCAAGCAATAATACTCCTTTTATGAAAAATGATCGTACCGACAAACCTAACGTATAAAATAGGCATCCAAATGGTAAAAAGGGAATTGCATTTTATATAAGTGAATAATAATATAGTTATAAGATTATATAATTGGAGGCGAATATATTGGAGCGTTCTCTTGAAGAAATGATTGAGGTATTAAAACTAACTGCAGACAAAACACGGCTTACCATTTTATTACTTTTACAAGAAAAAGAATTGTGTGTATGTGATTTAGTTGAAATGATTGGTATTTCTCAGCCAGGAATTAGTCAACATTTGCGAAAAATGAAGCAGGCAGGATTAGTACAGGAACGCAAACAAGGAACATGGATGTATTATCGATTAGATGAATCGGCTCATCCGGTGGTTCAGGCTATTCTGCAGCATGCACCTTCCCTTAAAGAAAAACTGGAAGTGTATGAAAAACAAAGAAATTCGATGATGTGTGAAAGGGAAAACAACGGCTAAAAGGAAAGTGATGAAAATGATCGAAATTCCCGTTCGTAAACGGATGTCCTTTTTGGATCGCTATTTAACTCTCTGGATATTCGCAGCCATGATTATTGGGATTGGAATTGGCTATTTTTCTCCAGATTTTGTGCAAGGGTTGAATAAATATCAAACTGGAACCACATCCATTCCTTTAGCGATTGGACTCATTTTGATGATGTATCCGCCGTTAGCCAAAGTTCGTTATGAAAAAATGGGGCATGTATTTCGCAATACAAAGATATTAGGGGTTTCTCTTTTACAAAACTGGGTTATTGGACCCATTCTTATGTTTTTATTGGCCATTCTTTTTCTCCGTGATTATCCAGAATATATGGTTGGTTTAATCATGATTGGGCTTGCTCGTTGTATTGCCATGGTGATTGTTTGGAATGACCTTGCGAAAGGAGATCCTGAATATGCCGCAGGACTTGTTGCATTTAACTCCATATTCCAAGTGTTCTTTTACTCCATTTACGCGTATGTGTTTGTTACGGTTATTCCAGGATGGTTTGGCTTACAAGGCGTTGTCGTAGATATTACCATCAGCGAAGTTGCAAAAAGTGTCTTTATTTATTTAGGTATTCCTTTCCTTGCTGGTATGCTAACGCGCTTGGTATTGGTGAAGGCGAAGGGCAGAGAGTGGTATGAAAAAGTATTTATCCCTAAAATTAGCCCCATTACCCTCATCGCGTTGCTCTTTACTATTATTGTTATGTTCTCGTTAAAAGGGGATGTCATTGTTCGACTGCCACTTGATGTAATACGGGTTTCTATTCCGTTACTCATTTACTTTGTGGTCATGTTTTTTGTATCGTTTTATCTCAGTAAAAAAGCAGGGGCAAATTATCCGATTGCAACTACTCTAGCCTTTACTGCATCGGGAAATAACTTCGAGTTAGCCATCGCTGTGGCTGTCGGAGTGTTTGGTATCAATTCTGGTGCTGCTTTTGCAGCTGTCATTGGTCCTCTTGTAGAAGTTCCAGCCCTAATTGCTTTAGTGAATGCTGCATTCTGGCTTCAGAGAAAATACTTTAAAGAACAAAAAATATAAGGAAAGAGGAAATACAATAAATCCTAAGGAGAAATAATCATGACAGATAATAAAAAAATCATCTATTTCCTATGCACCGGTAACTCATGCCGTAGCCAAATGGCAGAAGGATTCGGGAAAAAATATTTAGGCGACAAGTATGATGTCTATAGCGCAGGGATTGAAGCTCACGGATTGAATCCAAACGCTGTAAAGGTCATGGTAGAAAAGGGGATCGATATTTCAAATCAGACCTCCGACATTATTGATCCAGAATTATTAAATAAAGCTGATTATGTGATAACTCTCTGTGGTGATGCAAATGATAAATGTCCAATGACTCCTCCTCATGTAAAGCGTGATCACTGGGGATTTGATGATCCTGCGAAAGCTACTGGAACGGAAGAAGAAAAATGGGCATTCTTCCAGCATGTACGTGACGAAATTGAAAAAAGAATTCAGCGTTTTGCCCAAGAAGAAAAATAAAAATTTAAGGCTGTATGGAATCATTCCTAGTATACGCAGCCTATGGTGGCATCTAAATACACAGATAAAAATAATATTTTTTTGTGAGTTATGCGTATACATTTATGTCATAAAATCGTGACATAAATGTATACGCATTAAAGAGGAATAAAGATAGTTTTATGTCAATTATGCTCATGTGTTTATGTCGCAGAATGGGGATGGTTTTATGTCGTCATATAAAGAACTTGAAGAGGGGAGAGTTATTGGGACGATTGAATTTTATTAGTTTACATAATATATATTATCGGACGCAATAGAAATAAATCTTAAAACTTAAGATTTATTAAGATTTTGAGATAAAAAATGAAAAATGTAAAAAGTAAGTATTAAATTTATTTAATGTTCCCGCGCGCAGACTTTCAATTTAGCTATAGCTAGTGATTAGCGTTGTCTACGGCGCGGGAAATATCATTATCCCAAATGATGCTTATGCATCCACAACACGCCCGATTTAATTACATTCGGTACTTTTCCAAGTAGCACATTCCCATTTACAAGGCCGAATCCTGTTTTCTTTCCAAGATACCCCAACACGCCCTTTAGTTTAATTGGCTCTGGAAGATACTCACGACCTTCCCATACAGAAATGAAATATTGTCCGAGTTGCTTACCTTGAATATGCGCAAGTTGGGCGCTCGGAGCAAATTCCGAGCTCGCACAATCCCCGATAACAAATATGTCATTATAATACGGAAGTTCATAGTTTTCTTTCACGACAATACGAGTTAAACGATCGGCGTTACTATAAGCCAGAAGCGGACTTGCAACCGGATTCGGTTTAATACCTGCAGCCCATACGCACATATCGTATTCCATCCATTCCTGTACAGGCCCATAATATATGGCCCTTTCATCAATCATCGTCACGCTTACATTCGTCATTACTTCTATAGAATTATCTTCCAAATGTTGGCGCACATACTTTCGGATGCGGTCTGGTAACGTCGACAATACTTCATTCGAACGCTCCATCAATATAATTTTCAAATCGGGATGTTGTTCGCGCAAATCGCTGGCAAACTCGATCCCGGAAAGCCCTCCGCCAATAATTGCTACACAGCTTCCTGGAGGTAACTGGTCAATTTTTTTTCTCGTCCGCATCGCCTGGCCAAAAGTTTGAATGCTTTCTGTATATTTTTCCGCCCAAGGTACGTTGAAATAGTTGTCTACGCATCCAAGCGCAACGATTAACTGGTCAAAGGCCACTTCGTTGTTTTTGCATATTACTTTATGATAGGCAACTTGAATTTCCTCGACTTCATCAAGAATATAATCGACTTGGCTATGTATAGGAAAAGCTGCTTTGACTTTGTTTTCGTTCAACGATCCACTGGCCAGCGCGTAATATTCTGGCTTAATAGTATGACAAGGCAATCTGTCGATAACTGAAATGCACACATCAGATGGTATATGTGGCAATATAGTGTTGATAAAGGCCATACCTCCGTAACCGGCACCTAGTACAACAATGTGCTTGTTCATGACGCTTGCTTTTCCCCCTTCTTTCTGCCTTTGTCGATTGTTTCCGTCATTCATTTTTCTTCTTTTTTATCATACTTTTTTTTATCATACTTTCTCGTCCTTCTCTTCACAACTTTTCTATTGATTTGTCTGCTTCGTCGCCTTCTCCCATAGTAGGAGGTTCATAAGAATAAAGAAAAAATAATCCCACCTTCAAGAACAAGAATAAGAAAGTATTCCTTTGCATGAAGGTGGGATTATTACATCAACACACTGTTCTAGAATAAACGCTTTGCCCCATAATATTGGTAATTTTTAAAGTACCAGTCTAAGGTATCAATGCGCACACTTTTTGATGCGGCATGCGCCATTTTGTTGTCTCCTATGTATATGCCCACGTGAGTAATATAGCCTTTTTTCTCCGAATCAAAGAACAGCAAATCACCTGGTTTTAATTCATCTTCTACAGCTTGTCCGACTTCAAACTGCTCCTCAGAAGTGCGAGGCAAATCGACACCCATGGATTTAAATACATATGCCGTAAAACCACTGCAATCAAATCCTTCTGGCGTGGTTCCGCCCCATTTGTACGGAATACCAAGGAGCTGATTAATAAGTGCATTCATCTGGCTTGGTTCGTATGTTCTTGATTCAGAACGCGAAGTTTTTTCTTCCCTTTCCTGGTTCAGAGCCAATGTTGGCGTTTGCCGAGCTACTTTTGCAGTGTTTGACGATTGTTGCCCGCGCGTAGCTACCACCGAGCTTCGTTTGGTGGAATTTGCCGCCACATAATCGGTCGAAATACCGCTCGTTTCATTTCTGGAGGATAATGAACCTTTGCCATTTCCAGTTGTTTGTTTTTCTGTCCCTGGAATTGTTAGAACTTGTCCGACCTTAATGATATCGCTTGTCAATTTGTTTACCTTCTTTAATTCCTCTATCGAAACACCAAACCGTTTGCTTACTTTGTACAAAGTATCATCCTTGCCAACGGTATAAGAGGCAGCCGATACAGGCGTGACAATAGCCATGGACAAAAAAGTTGCCAACGCTAATCTTCTCATTGCTTTCACCATCCCCATGTTTATCTATTTTTCTATTATCTGTTTCTTTATTTTTCTATTTCTCTGTTATTTTTCACGTTACAAAAGCGACAAATTACGGGCGAATAGTAAAAAGTATGTACCGATTATATTCTTATTCTAGCTTTATTCACGAAGAATGGGTATTGTTTTTTTAAGAAAAATATGCATTAAGTACAAAATACCTATCGAAACCGTTTTGCGAATGAATAGAAATAATCTCTAAAATCTATTAAATGAAAAAGAATGTATTGCCCTTTTCATAAAACTGACTATATTTTTTGCAGTCGAACACTATCCCTTTCTGTTATCCTTTTTTAATTTTCTACTTCACTCCAACGATACTCACCTCTCATAACTAAGCTTAAAATCATGTTAACATAAAAATTACGTTCTCAACCTCAAAAACAAAAACCACCCGCTTTTCATATGATTCGTTTAAAAAGCGGGTGGTTGTATATGTATTTTGTGTCTGTATTTTTCTATCCAATTTGGTTCATTATAATGATACCAGACTGGTAAAAGTTCCGTTACATACTTTTTCATCTTCCCGTATTCTCGCCGTTTTTTCCGACTTGCTGAGCGGCTATATGCTCACGGAAGCGACGATGGACGGTGGCTCGCGACGCTTCGTATCCCAATCCGCGAAGCGTGAGGGCAATCTCTTCGAATGTAAGTTTTTTGCGGCGCAACTTAATGATTTCGTCAATCGGAAGTTCATTCCGTTTGCGCCCGCCTTGGTCAGTGTTTTTTAAATTTTTCTCTGGACGGTATCCTTTTGCAATAGCACGTTGCATGCCACGTGAAATTTTATGGTTGGTTAGTCTGCGCTGATATTCTTCCACAATCGCGAGAATTTCCAACACCATGCCCTCCATTTCACTTACCTGTAATTCTCCCTGATTATCAAGCGAGAACACTTTGCCACCCAGTTTGCGGATTTGGTGAAGGGCGGCAATTTTACTGTTGCCGCGTCCCAGCCGTGATTCATCCTGAATGACAATCGCTTCGATCTCACCGTTTGATAACGCTTCAAGCAGCGTCAGAAGTCCGGACCGTTCCATGTCAAAACCGCTTTCTTGTTCAGAAATTTCATGGACAATTGTCCAACCTTTTTGTGATGCATATCGCCTCAGCTCTTCCATCTGACGAGCGAGGCTCGTTTCCTGCTCTTTGCGCTCTGTACTTACTCTTGCGTATAATCCTACTCTCATTTTTTCACCTACGCTCTTTTCTTTATGTAAGGGCAAAAAATCCCTCCAACATATGCGGAGGGACTGTATCAGTGTTTATATTTTCTTGGCAAGGGCCCTATTTCCCTTCCGTTTTCATCCACTAAACGAATCAATTCGAGATTTGCTTTAAGCGAACGGCGAACTGCCTGAATATATTCATTACGTAGCGCTTTTTGTTCCGCTTTCTCTTTCTCCGTAAGCCCCGTACTTTTCGATTTAGCGGCAAGTTCATTAATCCGTCTAATTTTCTCTTCGGTTACCATGCCAGTCATATCCCCCTCTCTATAATAAGTATAACTTGAGGTTGTGAATAAAGGAGACCGGAAGTGTCCATTCATTATAGCATGGTTTCCTCGAATGTCAACTGCCCTTATTTTACTAGACCTTATCAAAGTAAAGATACTCTGCATTCTCTTTAACACTTACACGGGGTTTCCCTTGTTGATTTTTGCTTCATCGTCCTTGCAACCTATGATCACCACAAACGTTTTCGTTATTTAAATATTTAATCAGAATTTAATAAATATTTTATCGAAAGGGATGACTTATTATGAAGCTGTATTTCATCAACAGCATTAGAACTAATAATTTTAATGATGAGCAAATGATGGAGAAAATCAAAACTATGTGGGGAGAAGCCTCTCGCAAACTGAAAAACCATCAAAATAGTGTATATGGAGTTTATTATGATTACGAAAGTGACTATAAAGGAGATTATTCATTAAGCGTTGCAATTGAAGATAATAATGGGAAATCTTTTATTGAAATACCGAATAACGAGAAATATGAAGTCTTTAAAGTAGATACCACTGACGAACAAGGTATCATTATTAGTTATTAATCAACAATATTAGTTAACATAGCCGAAAATAAAAATCCCCGCCATCCATAAGGACAGCGGGGTATTTTTTACCACATAATATCAAGAAAAATCTTACTATTAATAGTATGTTAATATAATAGTTATATTTATTTACATTTATGTATATTTTTAGACGAAATTCTCCTTAATTCACTCTCTTATTGTCATTTTACACAGAATTTTGATGAAATTTTTTTATATAAATAGGAAGAAAAATACATTAATATATTGTTAGGAATTTCTATAAGTTTCAAAAAATTAAAGAGGTGATGAATCAATGAAGAAAAAAGTTTTAGCTACATTATCTGCTCTTTCTCTATCCATTTCCTTAACACCAGCCGCTTTCGCTTCTGAACAATCGATTTCACCTGTTACAGAACATACAGTAGTATCGGATTCCAAAATAGCATCAGATACTTTTTATGAAAGATTAAGGGTTGGTAGCACTTCTCGCGAGATTTACGGTTATAGTTTCGTACCTGAATACGGTTGGCCGGATGTTATTGATATCCGTCTTTATGAGGATAAAAATGGACTTACTTTCGCAAGGGTAAAAGGCGTGGCGCCGGGTGAAGCGCTTGTTACTGTTGATATAGGAAATGGTGAAAAAAGATATTACTATTTCACCGTTAAAAAGAATTAAGGGTTAGGTCTATATATACACATGTATATAAAGATTAGAAAGAAACAGCCTCAAAATAAATAGGCTGTTTCTTTTTAGGTAGGCTAAAAACATAGGAAGGGTTTCTTTTGCAGTGATAAATGTGAGATTTCAATTCCTTATAGGTAAGCTACAAACCATTTTACATGAAAACACACATAAGGAATATAAAGGAAAATATTTTTGTGAATTAATGCGCATCCGATAATATTCCTTATGCAAAAAAAGCAGTTCCTTTAGAAGACTTAGAACTGCTTTTTTAGTGTATCTATATTTACTGTAGGGGATTAAACCTTAAACTTGGTCACTTCATTTTGTAATTCCTGGGCAAGCTTACTTAGAGAATCCGCAGAAGCTGTAATTTCCTCCATTGATGCCAGCTGCTCTTCAGAGGCTGCGGCAACTGCCTGTGTGTTCATTGATATATCTTTCGAAATACGTGTAATCTGGTCTATAGAGGCTGTCAACTGTTCTGCACTTGCGGATATTTCTTCTGTTGCTGCTGATACTTCTTGTACCTGATTAGTAACCTGCTGAATGGAATCCAAAATGTGACGGAAAGCCTCTCCTGCCTGATGTACGATTGCAGATCCAGACTTGACTTCTTCTGTTCCTTTTTCCATTACACTTACAGCATGTCTCGTGTTTTCTTGTATGTTCTGAATTAAGACTGCAATTTGTTCGGAAGATTGTTTGGATTGTTCTGCAAGTTTTCTTACTTCATCTGCAACAACAGCAAATCCTTTTCCGTTTTCACCTGCCCGTGCAGCTTCAATTGCAGCATTAAGCGCCAGGAGATTTGTTTGATTTGCAATGTCACTAATAACCTCAATAATTTTTCCAATCTGCTTTGAGTTTTCTCCTAAATCTTTAATTACAGCAGCAGCTTCCTGCACGGAAAGATTTATGCTTTCCATTTGTTGTATCGTTTTAACTATGATCTGATTTCCTTGTTCAGCCTCGTGTAGCACCTCTGTGGATGATTCTGAAACTGTGGAAGCTGATTCAGCAATACGTTGCAATCCAGCTGCACTTTCTTCCATCGCCTTTCTATTTTCTTCCATACTTTTCATCTGGACATCTGTGGCGCTAGAAATATCTTGAATAGACGTAGCTACTTGATTGGCTGCCTCAGCAGACTGTTCAGAACCTGCATACAATTCCTCGGAAGAAGTAGCTACCTGTTCGGAACTTATACTCACTTTACGAATTAACTCCCGCAAATTTTGCTTCATGTGATTAAACGAACGTGCCATTTCCCCAATTTCGTCTCTGTTTTTTATATGAATATCAGAGATGGAAAGATCGCCTTCTGCAATTTGTTTCGCTGCTTCTGCTACTGCTATAACGGGTTTAGATATAATGCGGCTGATATAAAAAGCAATAAGCATTCCGATTACTAACGTAACAATCGAAATCATGAATACAACGCTTTTAACATTTGAGACTTTAGCAGACGTTTCCTGGCTCCCTTTATGTAATGAATCCTGCTGGTATTTTTCTAACTGTTGCGCTTTTGCAGCCAATTTCACTCCTATAGGCGTTCCCTTTTCCTTCATAAGCGCAATGTAGCCTTCTACATTACCTTGTTTTTTGTACGCAGCTATTTGCTTAGCTACTTCTTCGTACTCAATATGAAGCTGATTTAACTGTTGCAAAAGGGTTTGAGCTTCTTTCGACTTTGTAATCTTCTGCATTTGGTTTAATAGTTCCAAGAATTTACCTTTGCTTTCCTCATAACTTTTGAAATCCGAATCATCACCCGAAATTAAATATCCCCAAACCGCTTTAGCTTCTTGTGCTGACAAATACTTCAGCTCTTTAGTAATATTAAGTTTTTTGACTCGGTCATCAATTAAGTTAGAGTATGTATTGTTTACGGATGAAATTTGGTAACTGCCAATTGCCGCTATCATCGCTAAAAGCAAAAGAACAGCAAAAAACCCAGAAAACAATTTCTTGCTTATACTCATTTCTTCCTCTCCTCCATGAATGAATATGTATCTATTTTACACTCTTTCAATAAATAATAGTACCTATTTTAAGTAGTCGTAAATACCTTGTTTAATGAATTTGAGTACATGAAATTCATACAAATTCTTGCCTGTTTGATAATGCCATTTATATTCATAGTGTCTGATACTGTCCACTATGGTAAACTCATTAAACACAAAAAGCCGGAATTCGGCCAAATTCATCCGTTTAATGAAGACTCGTTCTCGTCAGCACGACTTTAACACTATGTCTCTTTGTCTATATGTTCCATGAGTTTCTGCTCGCGTTCCCGTGCTTCTTTCTTAGTGGACAATAATAACCAAACAAAAAGGGCCGCGAACGGCCCCTGTTGAAACAAAATCTTCAGTAAGCTTTCTTCCATCCTTATATTCCTCCTCACCCCCTGTTGGGGAAAATAAAAAGCCGCTAAAGCGACTGTGTTCAGGTATATTCCCTCATTATTTGTGTCCAAGCTTGTTTATTAGGAGGGATTACCGTGAAAAAATTTTTATTTTCATTATTGTTAATGATTTTGTTCTTTTCTTTAGCTATTGCATTTTTGCTAACGAAAGAAACAGAAGTAATCGTCGCTCCAATAAATAACGGTAGTATTATCAGTCAAGTTACGGGGCCAGATACTATTACAATAGTAATTCCATAATAAAAACGCCTCTTCCGATCTGGAAAAGACGCTTGTTAAGCTGAATATGGCTCATTCGTAATTTGTTGATACTCATCAGCTGTAATCCATTTTGCACCAACAAATACTTTTACATCATCCGTTGTATAAAATCCTTCGTCAAAATACATTTTTACTGCGCTATACCAAATAGACATAAGCAAAAATCCCCCCATTACGAGCTAACGTAAGCAATAAGGTCTTTCCACTTATAAACTGAAGTTGAAAAAACCAAATTGGTATTTGCTACAAAAAATAGGACGGGCCTTGTTGAAATGAAAGGTGAAATCATTGATTATTTTTTACAATTCTCTCCCCTTCCTTTTTAGGACATATTAAACTCAAAGATTTAAAGCCAATGCATCTTCAAAAACTATATAAGAAGAAACTAGATAATAGCCTTTCTTCTAACTACATTCGTAATATACACTCTATTATCAGAAAAGCACTAAACGCAGCAACAGAGTGAAATTTTATCCCAAAAAACATCGCTTCATTAGCCAAAGCTCCACGGCCAGAGACAACCAATATTAAAACTTGGACATTAGAACAAGCAAACTACTTTTTAGAAGCTATGAAAGGAAACAGCAACTTTATTATATATCTCCTAGCAATTTATACCGGAATGCGCCGAGGAGAAATTCTTGCACTGCGTTGGCAAAATTGTAACTTTGATGAAAAGAAAATCAGCATTCGACAAACGTTATATCGTACAGGCGCTAGCAAACTCCAGTTTCAAGAGCCGAAAACTAGAGGCTCCAAAAGAGTTATTTCTCTTTCCGACTATGCTGTCGCTTGCTTACGAAAACATAAGGCTGAACAAAAGGTGGTCAAAATGTGGTCATTTGCCTATTTTTAAGAAAAAAAGAAGAGAGAACCTCTTATATATCAAGCGTTTTCTCTCCCCACAATCTTTTTTACTTTATTTAATCGGAATAATAATATGATCACCTGGATGTACAATGGCGCTGTCAAGCTTGTTCTCGCGCTGGATATAAAATAATAGCTCGTTAATGGACATGCCAGCCTTCTCATTATAACGATCAGCGATCGACCAGAGCGTATCGCCAGCTTCTACTATCACCTCAACACCAAGTGGGTTCGCTGGCTTATCGTTTCCGCCAATAGATGCAAACACAAGATTTGCCATGCCGAGGATACCCATACCGATAATAATTCCGATAAGTAATGATTTCTTGTTCATCTTCATCGTACTATCCCCCTTCTATTGTTTTCGCTTTCGTTATTGAGAGTTTATGCTTGTCTATGTATAATAGAACTGAATGAAAAAGAACATTTGTTCTTAGTTGTATATCAATATATTAATCAGAACAAGCGTTCTTGTCAACAAAGATTAGAACTTATGTTTGTATACTAGAACAAATGTTGATATAATTAAGAACAAGGAAGATTTCATAGAAAGAATGGGGTGTTAGTATGAAAAAGCTGTCCAGCCGTCAACTTGCCATCCTTGATTACATAAAGAAAGAAGTCAGGGAAAAAGGCTATCCGCCGTCCGTACGTGAGATCGGTGAAGCCGTGGGCCTCGCTTCCAGCTCTACGGTTCATGGACACTTGGCACGCTTGGAGAAAAAAGGACTGATTCGCCGCGATCCGACAAAGCCGCGCGCTATCGAAATTTTAGACGGGGAGCGCAATGAAGCTACAGACGCGTCCGTTAAGACTGTAACGATTCCCGTATTGGGGAAAGTTACGGCCGGTATGCCGATTACAGCGGTGGAAAACATTGAGGAATACTTCGTGTTGCCGGAAAACATGGTTGGAAATGATACGGTCTATATGCTGCGTGTGCAAGGAGAGAGCATGATTGATGCCGGTATTTTAGACGGGGATTACGTCATTGTTCGCCAACAACAAACCGCCAACAATGGGGACATTGTCGTGGCGATGACAGAAGAAAATGAGGCAACCGTTAAACGTTTTTTCAAAGAAAAAAATCACATTCGCTTGCAGCCAGAGAATCCGACGATGGAGCCGATTTTGCTTCCTGCAGTTACCATTCTTGGCAAAGTAATCGGGGTATACCGCAACATTCATTAAATCTAGAGAACTAAAGAAAGCAGCCTTTAAAGGCTGCTTTCTTTAGTTATGCGTGTTTTTGGCAAAAGAAATAATACCAACTATACAGGTTTGAATTTAAGTTTTTATTGACGTCAATAGCATCTGTAGCTATACTTTAAGGTAATATATCACATCTTTATACTTGGTTTTCTTGTTCTTATCAAGAGTGGTGGAGGGATTAGGCCCAATGAAACCCAGCAACCGGCGGATGCATTCGCAAGGTGCTACATCCTACAGGACATTTTGTTCTGAAAGATAAGAAAGGATCTTTTCTTCTCCTCCTTTCTTCTCTTCAGAAGAAAGCTTTTTATTTATTGAAGGAGGAAATAATATGGAACGCAGTATTACCATCGTGTATCAAAGTCTTGAACTTGTCGCCAGTGTGCATTATCCATGCGCAGAAAAAAGGAAACAAAAGGAGAAATGCTGGCCTGTAATTATTATCTGCCATGGATTTGTCGGTAATCGGATTGGGGTTAACCGCTTATTTGTTAAAGCGGCGCGCAGACTGGCAGCGGAAGGCTATTTTGTTCTGCGCTTCGATTATGCTGGATGCGGAGAAAGCAATGGCGAATACGGTTCTTACGGCATCGATAGTTTTATTGAGCAAACGCGTTATGTACTTGATTATGTACTAAGCATCGATTGTATTGATAAAACACGTGTGTTCTTGCTCGGCCATAGTTTGGGCGGTGCCATTGCCCGCTTGACTGCAGAACGAGATACGCGGGTAAATGCGCTGATTCTTTGGGCACCGGTAGCCCATCCGTTCGCGGATATTACCCGCATCATCGGCAACGATGCATATGAAGAAGCAATGCGAAACGGCGAAACGGAATACAGTGGCTACCGTCTTAAAAAAGAATTCTTCATTTCACTTGCAGAAGCACAACCGCTTGTATCTGGCGCTGGTTTTCTTGATGATGCACTTATTTTGCACGGGACACGCGACGAAGTCATTCCGGTTGACGCCTGCTATTTGTATGAAGGCGTATTGCGGCAGCAGATTACAGGGGAATGTCGTGCGATCACGCTTGAAGGGGCTGATCATACGTTCTCTACCATTTCTGCCTCCGAATTGCTTTTTGCTCATACCTGCTCTTGGCTACAGCAGCTTGAAACCCGGAAAAAGAATTGGAGCGACTGGATCATATGATAGTTGGGAAGGAAAAATGATCAAGTTTTTCGATTCTCAACTTTTCCTTTTCACTAGCTTGGTGGCGATGTGGTGGGACCCCAAATTATTGACTATATCAAAAACTTTAAGGACCAAAAAGAATAGTGCCCCAAATAAAGTAAAAAGGCGGAAAAAACAAAATAGCCATGGCTAAATTACCCCAAAGTCCTAACTTACTTAAATAGTTCATTTGTTTATTTTTTTCAAAGAAAAAGGCAGATATTCCAATTAGTAAACCTATTATATTACTTCCATAAAACAACACCCATTCAGATCCAAATAAGCGAAAACCACTAAAAAAGGCTATTATGGAAAAAACTAAAAACAAAAAAGAAACCAAACCTACAATATTACATGGAGATTTAATTTGATTCATAACAACACCTCAATCATTAGATTTAAATTTATTATATATTATAATTCAAGGAATTTTATCCAAAAAAAAGAAGTAGTGTTTAATACACTACTTCTGTAATGATTCTAATTACCTTTTTAAGTACAATTATATTCATACTGCTTAAGGAAATAAGCATTTATAATAATTGCCCATTCGCTTCCTTCATATACGTAAGGTGCTAAACAATGAATTAACTTTCTATCGCATTCACAATTAAAATAACCATTATTCCCATAACAATCATCGTGATGCTTACAGCACCAGTCAACAGGACTAATTGGTGTTCCAGACCCACACTTAGGACCGCAATAATTTCCATAAATACATGGAAGATCCATTAATTCTGTTTTATTATCAAGACTATCAATTTGATTAATTTTTTCGTTCATTATTTCTTGGATTTCTTGAAACTCATTTTCAGTATGTTGTTTGTTATATACAATACTAACTTGGTTGTCAATAACTTTATAACCAGTAGTTTCGATTATATCTCCTTTCTTTTCAATTTTACTCCCAAAAACTGATTCTACTTCAGACTCAGTAAAAAGAACTTTTATGTTCCCTAATTTGACCTCCAAAACATTTACAATAGTTTCCCCTTTTTTTAATGTAAAAGCTGTGGTTTTTGCTAATAAGATGTTGTCTTTAATTAATCCTTTCAAAAGGATATTAAAGTCTTTATTTTTTTTCGCTTGCTCAACCAACTGTTGCTCCTGAACATCGGATACAAACTGTTTCATAAGTTACACTCTCCTTATTAAAAATTTGGTGGAGGCGGTACTCGGATTCGAACCAAGGATTAAGGTTTTGCAGATCTTTGCCTTACCACTTGGCTATACCGCCAAAAAATTTTTTAGATAAATCACCCCTTTCCTTTCGACAATGACAAGATGTGAGGTTTGTCCCATAGTAAGTTCTGTAAAAATCTTTAATTTTCTTTACTTGTTTTGCAGCATCCATAGCTAACTCCTGAAAAAGTTTTTCCTCTCCATCTGAGCATATGTCTTGCAAGCATTTAGAGTATTGTGCTTGACTTCGCCTTGCTTCTTGGAAACAGCGAAACAATTTCTCTGGAGAACTCATGATATTTTCCCTCCTTTAGCTCTTTTGTGAAGTTCTACTATAGAAAAGGGAATCAAGGTGTAAAATAACAACCACTTTAAAAAAATAGAATTTTGGAATAACTCTAGTACTCCCTTTACTATAATCGCTTTTATTCCATACTTTAGGTGAACGAATGATTAGGTGCTGGCTTCTATGTCTTAAAAGGGAATAGGTGATAAAGAAAACAACCAAAAAAAGAACCTTTTATGGAAGGAAGGTTCTTTTTGCATTTCTATTTACTTTTCACTATTCGCTCTCTCTAAAAACTCAAAAAATCCAGGTATATTAGATGTATCAAATCGTTGAATCGCCTTTATCATTTCAATCCGTAGTTCTTGTTCTATATCTTCTTGTTCGGAATAGGTAATAAAACGACTTGATTTTTTAATTTTCGGCTCAAACAATCTAATAATTTTTAACATTGTTTCTTTATCATGAATATTGTCAACCAGTTCATACAATTTTTTCATTTTGTTTCCCTCTTCTTTATTTCGTCAATTAGTTCTTTCACTATATTCTCCAATTGCTGAAAACTTTTTTCTAAGCGAGCCAATAAATAAATCGTAATAAAAATGGGAAAGCCTACATTAGAAATCACCCCTACCCAGTCAAACTGTTCCATAAGAATCCCTCATTTTGTATGCTTCTGCTAGCTTCTTTACTGCTTGTCTATATGATTTAGACACAGCTTGAGGTGTAATACCTAAGATTTTTGCGATTTGTTTATGAGTGAGATTGTCCAGAAAGGATAATTCTAGAATTTCGAGCTGCCGTTTGCTCAATGTAGTTAAGATGTGATACAAAGAAGAGTCTTCGATGTGCTCTAAAAAATTATCTTGTTTATTAATTACTTTTTCCGCAGTATCACTTTCATTTATATCTATAAGATTGCCAATGGTTTCAACGGAATCTCCCTTGTTAATCGGCTGATCGAAAATAAGTAGACAATGATACTGTCTTTTTTTGTGCTTGTGGTAATAATCTCGTGAGGTGTGACTTAGAAGTTTAGACAGATAGTGAGTTAAGCGGATAACAATATAATGTCTTCGGAAGGCTTGATTTAATTCTTCGATATTATCTGCTGTAGGAAAACAAATTGCTTTTAAAAACAAATGAAAATGTTCCTGATTATATAAAAAGCTTTTCACAACACGATTAGATAATCCTCTTTTATATTGTTGAATAAAATTCACTACGCTCCTTTCTAACCCACCTTTTAATTTCCCATAAGAATATGGTTTATTCAATGATATCCCCCCTTTTTTTATAAAAAAGGGATATATAGGAATTAAAACAACCTTAAATATCAATTAAACATAAATTATATATTTTAGTTGGCTATTGTCCCTAAGAAAAAAGGAGAGGCTACAACCCTCTCCTTTCAATTATTATAAATTACATCCTGCACTACATTTGATTTGTGAAGGGCCACGATACGGAACTCCCCAACCTCAGAAATACGGGCAAAGACCCAGTGTGAAACCGATAATTTATATGCTGGAATTATTATATACTCTTGCTTCTTTTCCATAATATAGATGACGTAATTATTTTGTGTTTTGTGTAAGGTTATTCACCAATATTTAGAGTCTTTTTGTCTTATCCTTCTTCGATCCGAGGTGTCATTTATACAACCAACTGGATTGAACGTACAAACAAAGAAATTCGTAAACGCCTAAAAGCCCATGAACAGCTTATCGAATCTCAAAGCGGCAGAGAAAATTGTGTACCTTACGCTGCAAGACTTACAAGAACGTTGGTCTACCCGCAAGCTAAAGAAATTTGCGTCTGCTTATATGGCATTGCAAGACAAATTTAAACAAAAATATGGAGAGTAGAATCAACTTCCTGTTTGTATGGTAAAAAATAGAAGAACCCGTCGAGGGTTCGGCAGGCCCTCGCTTTTTAGCTTGCCCTTGACTGAACCTTCTGTATTTTTTTCTGAGTCACTAAGGAGGGAGTTGATTCCGATTTTCTATCCACCTCCGGTGGATACCCTGCTTACTTACACAAAATTCTTGACGGTACCATTTGTTCATTAACTTGATTAATTTTTTCTTTTCTTTTTGTTTTTCTTAATTAAATCCATTATAACAACCAAAGTCAGTATAAAAACAGAATGCATTAAAGGTTTAACATAGCTGGGTTCATCGTAGATAAAGTAAGCTACTATAAAGTTAAGTATGAAAGTAATAAAGTATCCCAAAATTTAATCGTCTCATTTCATCTCAGAAAGGTTGATTTGTGACTGTGAGCTAAGCAACTTATTAACCTCAGTTATAAATTCAGGTGATGTTTCATTTAACTTTGAAAGTCAATATTGTTTTTCTCTAAGATACTGATAACATTTTCATTTAGTACAGGTGAGACTTTTTCATTGACTTCAGCGGCGGCAGCAAAAGGGGCACTATCTGTCGCAGTTTCGGGATTGAATTATTTGTCCAATTATTCAATTGTTGTCATAGGAGATTTTTCCGATGGACTACTTGGTTCTTCTGCAAATGCAGAAGGTGTAAACAAAGCAGTGATTAATACGGCAGAGGATAAAACTCTTAGTACATTTTTTTTTCATAAACTTTCCCTCCTATTTGATATATTTGTAAACGAATCATCCATAATACCATATTATATAATATTTTGTAATAAATAGATTATAAAATAAGGAGAAGAACATAATAAAATTCTACAAAGTACTTTTGATTTTTATGTTATCTTCAATATTAACTTTTGATTTTACTAACGCCGTTAGAAGTGCGGATATTCCGTAAAGGGTGCCAGCTGTTAAATACACTGTTTTAACCCCAAATAGATCAGATAATAATCCCATGATTAGTACCGATAAACCAAATACCATGTATATAAGAATCCCATGGGCAGAAAAAACGATTGGCAGGATAGAATATTCTACGTTTTTTTGAAATATAGTTTGTTGAGAGATGTCTCTTAATTGATATGGTATTCCCATTAACAATACGATACCAAGTGATATCCATGGATTGTTATTTAGCGCAAATATAAAAGTAAGGATACAGACTGATAAAGAAGATAAAAACAGACTAACGATGAGTTTTTTATTAATCCATCTAGCTAAAAACCACGCAACTACACTTCCAATCAACATTCCGGTTATATTGCTTGCATTAATAAACCCCCACCATTCTTCACCTTTATAAAGTACTTTCTTTACAAAAACTAGAATAATAGCTCCAATCCAAATACTCCCTGCGAATGTTTCAAAAAGATCCATTAATGTTACAACTCGCAAAATTTTGTTATTCCAAATATTTATCCATCCAAAGCTGAAACGCTTCCATTTAGATTCCGCGTCTTGGTTTACTGTTGTATCATTTGTTGGATCCTTAATAAAAAACAACGATATTGTGGATAAAGCAAGCAAACAAATTGTAATCAATAAAACATAGATCTCTCCAATATAAACGATTAGTATCCCTCCTAAAGACCAACCTAATATCTGAACTATTTGATTAATACTTGATAATAAACTATTTGCTTTTACTATTTGATTTGAGGAAACTAAACGAGGGACTAAGGAATTTCTACAAGGTCTGGTCCAACCGTCCATAAATGAAATTACAAAGACTAAAATCAATATTCCCCCTAAATAGTTTGTTACCATCATTAAAAATACCAGAAAAAAGTTTGAATAATAGGAATCATTGTAGCTAAAGTTGCAGATCCAGTTAGCTTATAAATTAAGGTGACAACAGTGATTGTATATAAAGCGTCTCCTAAATTAGCCATAAACTGACCTATTAGAAGTAAGTAAAATGAAAAGTTTTTTATCACTTTTTATCCCTCTTTCATGTTCTAATTAAGCACTATAAGAACGAATACAAAACGTTGATGATACGCCTGAAAAATAAGGCTACAGATTGGATGTGGAAGTAAAATCCAGTCTGTAGCCTGTTTTGACACGTGTCTCAGTCATGTTCTATCTTGCTTTATTTATTATTTTTTACATTTACAGAACAACGATGAAGAACCAGATCATCATAATGAGCTGAATAATGATTTTGGCTATCGTGCTGCTAAGAAATCCCAGTAATGTTCCAAGTGCGATGCGAAATGACTTCTCTGCTCCACAGCCGCGTACAAGTTGAACCAAGAACACAGCCACGAACGGCCCAACTACGATGGAGAGCGGACCAAGAAACAAGCCAAGCACAAACGGCCCAAGTAAAATCCCGGCTACCGCAGCCATCATTGACCATTTATCTCCGCCGTATTTTTTAACAAAGTAAATATTGGAAAGCATATCCGCGCCAATAATAAACAAAGTAAGAATGGTCATCGGCACCCAAAATGTCCATCCGAGCGTCGCGTTATCAATGCCAAACTGGTAAATAAGGAAAGCAAGCCATATTAAAAGCGCGTCAGGGATGACAGGAATGACGACCCCTACAAGGCTTAACAAAAATAACGCACCAATAATAAACCAAAGTGCAAGTTCCATTTGGTTCCTCCTTGTTTTCTATTTTTCCTTTATTTTTATACGTGTATTAAACCACAGAGGAAGCAGTTTTTTGAGCTTTGTTTTTTGGTTTTTTGTATGTATTTTTTGTACGCAGTATTTATATTCTTTTCGTATATTGTCTTATATAACTAACTGTTAATTAACAAAACTTTAAGATAGAAAAACATTCTTTATCATCTTTGAATATCATTTCATAATTAGCCATTCAGAAACGCCTAATCCCAGATGTATTTTATCATATCAGTCGAGAAGATTCTTACTTCTAAGGGATTAGGCGTGGAAACAAATAGTGGCCCATCTAGTGGCTCACCGCTCCGTTTTTCACTTGTGTTGTCTTTCCTTATGTTATCTATCAAAGAGGGCATTCTATCTGTATCTTAGGTATCAAAAGCGGCGTCCGCCTTACTGCCTCCCCTTCTTTACCTCCGCACAACGACCCGGAGTCGGAAACAATTTGTCTGGATTTAGCAAATTCTCCGGATTGAAAACTTCTCTGATTTGAATTTGTGCTTCAATCTCTTCCTCGCTGAATACGTATCGCATTTCTTCTTTCTTCTCAATGCCGACCCCGTGTTCTCCTGTAATCGTTCCGCCGACATCCGCGCATACCTTTAGTACTTCCGAGCCTACTCGAACAGCCAATTCGGCCTCGCCCGGCTTCCGCGCGTCAAACAGAATAAGCGGATGAAGATTCCCATCCCCGGCGTGGAATACGTTAGCGATACGCAAGCCGGAACGTTCGCTGATGGTTTGAATTTCCGCAAGCACTTCCGGCAGACGGCTTCGTGGAATAACGCCGTCCTGTACCAAATAGTCAGGCGAAATGCTGCCCATAGCTGCAAACGCCGTTTTCCGGTTGGCCCACCATCTCATGTGCTCTTTTTCATCTCGCGCCACTTTTACATCAACGACACCCCTTTTCTCACATATGCCGACAATTCGTTCAACTTGCTCGTCAATTCCGGCTGCGATGCCGTCCACTTCAGCCAGAAGAAGCGCCTTAATCCCCGGCGGATGCCCGACCGGATATGTTCCGGCTTCCACTCCCTGGATGGCTACTGTATCCATCATTTCCAGCGCGGCGGGAACGATGCCAGCAGCAATGATATCAGACACCGTATAGCTTGCCGCCTCTACCGTATCGAAGTATGCAAGTACCGTTCGCTTGGCTTCGGGATTTTTCAGAATGCGGACAATAATTTTCGTTACGATTCCTAGTGTGCCCTCGGAACCTGTCAAGAGTCCGACCAAATCATAGCCCGGCGCGTCGGGGACACCTCCGATTTCAACAACTTTGCCGTCAGAAAGCACAACTTCAAGGCCAAGCACATGGTTGGTCGTTACGCCGTATTTCAGACAATGAGCACCCCCGGCGTTTTCGGCGACGTTTCCCCCGATCGTACAGGCGTATTGACTGGAAGGATCGGGCGCATAGTAATATCCTTTATGAGAAATTGAATGCGTAAGCTTCAGATTCACGAATCCCGGCTGCACGACCGCCAAGCGGTTCTCAAGATCAACATGCAGCAATTTCTTCATGCGTACCAAACTGATTATGACTTCGCCGCCCAGCGGAGTGGCACCTCCGCTCAATCCTGTACCTGCTCCACGCGGGATGAATGGAATTTTTTTGTTGTGTAAATATTTGACCACCGCAGCCACTTCTTCCGTTGTGGACGGAAAAACAACGGCTCTAGAGAGCCCTTTGTGAATCGTATACCCGTCGCACTCATAGGCAAGCAAATCTTCTTTTTTATACAAAATGGCATCAGGCCCGACGATAGCTGTCAATTCCTGAACGATCCGATCTGGCATCACCTATCCCTCCTTTGCGGTTTGCCTCTGTTCTTCTTGGTATGCCCAATCCAACAGCTGGATTGTGTGCACCGCCTTCTGATTTCGTCCATGCTTTTGTATGCCTATGGCAACTTGCAGCATACAGCCGGGATTCCCCATAGAAATCAATTCCACTTCGCGCGGCACATTTTCCATTTTTTTATCCAAAATCCTGCCCGCCATTTCCGGATGGGTCAGATTGTAAATGCCTGCGCTTCCGCAACAGCGATCAGCGTCAGGAAATTCTACCATCGTTACGCCAGGAATATTTTTGAGGATTTGGCGCGGTTCAAGGCGAATGCCCTGCCCGTGCGCCAGATGACAGGCATCATGATACGTGACGCTAACGTTCAGTTTCGCGCGTGGCTTCCTGTACCCATTATCGTAGAGAAATTTTGCTACGTCCTCCACTTTTCCGGCAAACGTTTCCGCTTTTTCCCTGTATCGCTCATCATGGTGCAGCAGTTCTGGATACTCTTTGAGCGCACAACCGCAACCGGCCGCATTTACTACAATCCGGTCGATGTCGAAAGCGAGAAATGCATCGATATTTCGCCTGGCAAGTTTTTTTCCTTCTTCGCGTTCTCCTGCGTGAACGTGCAGGGCACCGCAACAGCGCTGGTCTTCCGGAATCACAACTTCGTACCCGTTCTTCGTTAGCACACGAATCGTAGCTTCGTTAACCTCTCCAAATATAGCGTCCATCACGCAACCGGTAAAGAAGGCGACACGCTTCCTAACGGGACCTTCCGCTGGTATGATGCGTGGATGCGTCTTCATGATAGGTTTGGAAACGCTCGGCATGACTGCCTCCATATCACGCAAATAGGACGGAAGCAAATGGAGCAAACCGGTTTTTCGCACCAGTTTCTGCAGCCCGCTTTTCTGATAGAAGGCAAATAAACTCCCGAGCGTATGCAGCCGTGCCGGATAAGGAAATACCTTTTTCAGAAACAAATCATTTACTGCCTTCTTCCATCCGGTCAAAGGCATGGCCTGGCGCACCTGCCCTCGCGCTTCTTCAATTAACGTCCCCACCTGCACGCCGGACGGACAAGCCGTCTCACATGCGCGGCAATCCAGACAAGTGAATATAGGATCGGCAAACGCTTCGTTGACATCCATCTTTCCTTCCGCCACGGCTTTTATTAGATAGACACGCCCGCGCGGGGATTGGTGTTCTTGTCCCAGTTCATCATACGTCGGACACGCCTCAAGGCACATACCACAGTGCACACAAGCTGAATACTTGTCCTCGCTCGGCGGATCGGGCCAAAGGTAATTGCCGGAAGAAACACAGACCGGCTCCCGTTTTTCGTGTTCGGCTGAATCTGTGGGCATTTGGCTCATTGTTTATATCCCTCCTATGAACCGTCCTGGATTTAATATGCGGTTCGGATCAATCGAACGTTTTATGCCCTCAAGCAAAAAGAAAGAAGAGGGCGTACCTCCCCATACCTCTATCTTCTGGCGCAGCGCAAGCGGGGCATGCTGAATAATGGCATATCCTCCCTTTCGGCCGATGAACGAACGCACCTCTTCGATATAGGAGAGAAGCGTTTCTTCCGTATGTTCGCCGATATATACATAGCTCAAACCATGGCCTGCTCCTCCCCTAGCCTTCACGGTTATTCCTTTAACCTGACCCAGCATATGACACATGGGCACGATGTCAAGAACATCCATGTTCTTGCTGCCGATTTTCACTGTCACCCTTGCATCCCAAAGACCTTCCTCCTCCGCTCCGCGCGGGGAAATCCGACTAAAATCGTCCCACCATTTTTCCGCCTTTTCACATTCCAGAATGTACATACGGCTGACGGGCGGTCTGTGAGACTGTATCCATTCTTCCTGATAGCGGACGGCCTTTTCGACATCTTCAAACGCGATCGCTAGCATATAGCCATTTTCCCCATACATTCGCTCCGTTAAGGTTGGGCTTAGAAGCTCAAGCGAGAACGGCTCCAATACTGAATCAAGCAGAGAAACGACAAAAGGGCGCATCGCTGCTATATCTTTCTCCGGAAAAACAAGCAGAACCAGGCTCTCATACTGGGGAAGAGGACGAAGTTTCAGCGAAATTTCACTAATTACTCCAAGGGTTCCCATGGAACCGATAAACAGCTTGTTCATGTCATATCCGGCTACGTTTTTCACAACTTTTCCGCCCGTCCGGATCACGGTGCCATCAGGATATACCACCCTCAGGCCGATGACATGGTCTCTGGCCGAGCCGTACCGCAACCGCTTTGGCCCGCTTTCATTCGTCGCCACGACTCCGCCGATCGTGGCGAATTCAGGCCAAGGCGGATCAAGTGGAAGCATTTGCTTATGTGCGGCAAGCCCTTCTTTTAACTCTTGAATGGTCGTGCCAGCTCGTACGGTGACAATCATATCTCCAGGCGAGTGCTCGATGATGCCCTTATATTCGGAAAGAGAAAGCAAAAAGTCGACATTCTCTTTTGTTCCTCCCCATCCCCTTTTTGTACCGCCGCCCTCGGGAATAACTGTGAGGCCACGTTCGTTTGCATGACGCAAAATAAGCGCAATTTCTTCCTCTGTATGGGGATACACCGTATAAGGAGCCGTATTTCCTAACGGGCAGTACGCTCGGCCTGTCTGTCTCCGGATTCGCTGCTGGGAAATCATCTTCTGAAACGGGAATGAAATCACGAATACGCTTCCCCCCTTAGCTTCTTTAAAATGAATGGTACTGCTTTTTGTCTTTTTTTTCAATTTATTTAAAAAATAAAGGCGAAACGTTGCTAGATAGCGCGTTTCACCTTTTTGTCCTAACCTCTCGATATAAAGGTTCCTGCCTGTACTTACTGTGCAACAGGCTCCCTTTCTTTATGTTCTTCAAGTTCATAAAAAGGGAAGGATGGATAGCCGAATTCTAATACATCCTGACAACGGCCACAAATGGTTTCCTCTGTCATTTCGCGATGGCATCGCTGGCAAATTTGTTTTTTTTGCATATGTATCCAACTCCTTTGTTCATAGTTACACTATTTGTTTATATGAAAAATTACAAACAAAATGCCAAAGATGCTTGATGTTCATTTTTTCTGAATATAAGGTCAAAAAAATTAATGATAACCAACAATATAGCCAATAGTCCCATTCACAAAAAAAACCTGTTATTTTTTTCCTATTAATCAATCTCATAGAAACGAAAATTTATTGTTCTTATCCTATTTGAATGTCGGTCTGTGTACCCTTGGCTCTTCTCCAAAATCCATCCATAATTTTGAATTACAAAAATATGTAAGGAGGCAATACATTCATGATGCACAAGCCTTTTTCTTTTCTATCTACCATCTTGGCCGCAAGCTTGCTGGCTGGAAGTACTGTATATGCTGCGCCGCCTGCCCCGATCCAACATGAACACACCGCGCCGGCCCATGCGGATCACCAAATCACGAAACGAACAGACGCCGAAAACATGTACAACACCATCCAATTTCTTTCCCAGGCACCGCGTGTAGCCGGTTCACCAGAGGAATTAAAAGCCGTTCGCTATATCGAGCAACAATTTAAATCATACGGTTATCATGTAGAAGTGCAGCCGTTTCAGTTTGAGGGATATACTGCCCCTTCCGAAGTGACATTAAAAATTGGAACAGAGAAGAAAGAAGGAGAAGCATTTACATATTCCCCGAACAGTGACGTCACCGCCGAACTTGTCTATGTGGGACTCGGCACAACTGCGGATGTAGCCGGCAAAGACTTGAACGGAAAAATCGCCCTCATTCAGCGAGGCAACATTTCGTTCGCTGACAAAGTACGCAACGCGGCCAAGCAAGGGGCCAAAGCGGTTATCATCTACAACAATACGGATGGAAAACTAAACGGAACGCTCGGCGGCTCGGACGCGTCATTCGTAGCTGCTGTCGGTATTACGAAACAGGAGGGGGACGCACTGGCGGCGAATTTGCGAGCGGGCGAAAAGATCACAGCCACTGTAAAAGTGGCGGGCGCTGAAGTAAAAACGCTCACTTCCCACAATGTCATCGCGACTAAAAAACCGGATGCCAACAAGAAAAACACCAATGACATTATTATTATCGGCTCACACCACGATTCGGTGGAAAAAGCTCCGGGCGCGAACGATGACGCTTCCGGCGTGGCGGTCACCCTTGAGCTCGCACGTGTGATGTCCAAACTAAAAACCGATACGGAACTGCGCTTCATCACCTTCGGCGCGGAGGAAAACGGCTTAATCGGTTCGAAGAAATATGCGGCTTCGCTCAGTGAAGATGAAATCAAGCGTACAATCGGCATGTTCCAACTGGACATGGTCGGAAGCAAGGATGCCGGTGACTTAATCATGTATACGATTGACGGCAAGAAAAACCGGGTGACCGACCTAGGTGCTGCAGCAAGCTCCCGCCTCTCCGGTGTGTTGCCATACGGCCAAGAAGGCCGCAGTGACCACGAATCGTTCCATGCGCTTGGCATTCCGGCCGCTCTGTTTATTCACGCTCCAGTCGAACCATGGTACCATACACCAAATGATACGCTTGACAAGATTAGCAAAGAAAAGCTGGGCAATGTCGCGGATATTGTCGGCTCTGCCGTATATCAGGCTGCCCGTCCAGGCGAACTTGTCATTGAGCCGATCGATTATCCAAGAAGAAATGTGGAATTACAAAACTAACCGTTAAGATTCCGTTTTTATAACGCAAAACAATTCCAGCAAATAAATAACCTGAGCCCCGTCAAATATGGGGCTCAGGTATCTCCATCGTCGATTATGGCCTTACTTAATATTTGCTTCCTTTAAGTAAGGAAATGCCCTCGCTCATGCTCCCTCACCTTTTTGCATAAAAACGAGGGCCCTATTCTTCATCCCATTCCATCGGCACAGTTACATATTGGCCTGTCAGAGCATCCACATACCCATATTCTTCCGAATGGCCCCACGCATAGATAAGGATGGGGGAAGGCGCACGCTGATCCATGTATCTTGGCCAAATGTATTGCAGCTTCAACGGTTTGTTCTTCAGGAAAGTTTTAAGCGCCTGTTCCTTCGTTACGATATTCTGTGCGTCAGGTAAGTTCAGTTCGTCTCGCGGAGCCGCAAAGGAGAATCCGCTCACTTTGCCTGTTCGCTTATCCACCGTTACGGAGTAGGAACGATCCTGTACGGGAATACCCTCGTGCAATTCATAAAAAGAAAACCAATATTCGTTTGGCCCACTTGCCATCATCTCTGGCGAAAGTTTGCTTTTATCAACCCAGGCCGGGGGTTCCAGTTCCTTCCAAATAAAATCTGTCCATTGAATGTGCTTGGCCGTTGGCCCAGCATACTTCTCCAAAAAGGCAAGCGCCGTATCAAGCGCCTGTTCTTTCGTTGCCATCGTCGCATTTGCCTCTTGTTCTTTTTCTGTGTACATCGACCAGCTGGCGCTTTGCACACGTCCCGTCTTCTTCTCTACCATGGCATGCAAGGTGATTCGAGGGTCTTCTGTCTCGAAATTGTATGACTGATACGGACTGTTTTCCTCTTCAGTCATAAAATGCTCGCTCCGCCGCAGCTGGGATATAAACTGCTCGACACCAAACAGTTTTGCCAGCGTCTGTTTCGCTTCTTCCTCAGAACGAACGATGAGCGATTGCCCTTGCGGATTGAGCGTGATTTCTTTCTTCGAGACGGAGCTATCCCTGTCTTTTCTCCATTCTTCCCCGCTCAGTATATCAATTGGTTTTCCGTTTTCAGGATGAAGATACGTATAACCGAGAAAATCATACTTCAGTACCGGTTTCGTTTTTTGTTCGGAGTATGGGTGGCTACTGTATTTCTCCGGTTGTGCTTCTACATAGTTTAGCTCCAAGCTATCAGCGGTGGCGATTTTTTGCTTGATCTCTTCTACAGACTTAGCAGTATCCGGCTTCGGTGCAGAAACTTTGTCAAGGTCCACTGGCCTGTATGTATAGCTTACAACATGGCCGAAAGCATCAATGCCCAATTGCGGTCCTTCATAGAGAATGGGAAGGCCGTTCAGCATAAGTGGGAAATCCACATGGCGCTCACTCCACTCCGTTTTTGTCCCATCCTCGTGATGGATAGCAGAACCGCTTCCACCGCTCAATCGCGGTTCTCCGAATTGTTGCCTGTTTTCTGCACCAAACCACTGCGTAAGGAACCGCTCCGCCGCCTCAAACGCCAGCTGGCGCGACGGATTTTTCTCAGACGCCCATTCCAACAATTGCAGATTAAAGCTCAACAGTTCTCCGGTCTTGCCATCAAACTCAAGATAGGCACTTGATTCTCCCCTCTGCTCCCTTTCCGCTTCTGGCAAACGATTACTCAGATGCACAAAAAATTTGCCGTCTCTTTCTGAGGTACCGCTTGTAACAATGTGCAGTTTTTTCAATTCAGGCTGCAGCGCAAATAACCTGTCCATCGATTTCTGCACAGCGGGTGGAATAGGAGCAAGAAGTTCACTTGCATCAGCCGCTTCCACAGGCTGGATCATCTCGCTCCCCGTCTCGGCGGCAAGAGCCGGAACGGCAGGAACGAACGAAGAGGCCAGCAGCAAGGCAGCCAATGGTAGCGAATGTTTCATCACAAATCCCCCTTCTGAATAAAAATAGAAACTATTTCCATCATACATGAAATCATTGAAATAGCAACCATTTTCTAAAAAAAACAAGAAAATCTTGATTCAGCACCGATTTATCCCTTCGAATATTTGTTTGTTTTTTAGGAGGATTTTTCATTTGCAGGGCTTTTTTACACTGTCAACCACAAGGGAATAATATCAGTCTGCCCTAATTTTTGTTTGTACTGCTTTATTCATCCATGAAGGGGGATCACTGAAGTCAGCAAACAATCCTTTGTTTCTTTTTTCTAAAAATAAATGAGTGATGGTCTCGTAACCTAGATCGTTCGGGTGTACCACATCTGCTAACAGATGTGGTTTGTTCAAGAAATCATGAAAAGGCTCAACCAAATGGGAGTTATATCGCTTGGCCAGCATCCCGTATATTTTGTTTACCTTTTGCAAGAGCATATTGGCAAAAGAATATAAAGCATCATCAGGGTGTCCAGGATTATAAAATCCCATAATCATAACTTCAGCATTGGGATTATCAAAAGTAATTCGTTGCAATAACTGATTAACATTCCGCTTTAATTTGTAAATGGTTGTGAAATAATCAGCCATGCTTCCTTTTCTTTTATATGTTTCAATAAGATCAATTCCCCCGATAGTAATGGTAATATTTGTAGCCTTTTGCCATTGCTCCCTTACAGGGGTTTTTTCGATATACTGTAAAAGTTCGCTACTGCTCATGCCGGAGCGACCAAGGTTTACATATTGACAATAAGGTGTTTGCCTTATGGCCTTAAAAAATTTTGCTGCAAAAGAGGATTCGATACTTGAGGCTCCAACGCCTTCGGTTAAAGAGTCTCCCATTGCTACATAATATACTCGATTTTCCATGATTCTCCCCCTTATTGACGATCATAGGAATAATGAACAAGTACATTATTTCCTAAAAGGAAAGAAGTTATGAAGCCTTAATTAGGAGAGGTTTTACTTTGTTTCCATGTAATCGTTGAGCTGTATAGCATAAAGATATGAAAGAATTAAGTCTTGTCCATAAGCCATGCTTTTTCAGTATAATACAAGCAAGGAGGGAGAACCGATGTCAAAAAAATATTTTACTGTCGCGGAAGCAAATCAACTGTTACCAATGATTCGCGAAGAAATCGCGGCGCTACAGCAGATTCGCAACGAATTCCGACAGAAATATCTTGAGCTGACGACATACAAAAAACGACACGTCCAACAGGCCGCACTTGATACACAGGAAGAATATATCTTTAAATTAGAAAGCAGCATGGAATTTTTAGAAATACAGGCGAAGATGCATGTCAACAATATCCGTAATCAGGGGGCCCAATTAAAAGAAATCGAGCCGGGGCTGGTTGATTTTCCAACGATTATAAATGGAGAGGAAGCGCTGTTGTGCTGGCGGGAAGGCGAAGAAAAAATTACGCACTATCACGGTCTTTATGATGGGTTCGCTGGGAGAAAAAAATTGGAATGATACGATGCTGATTGATGCTCATATCCATCTTGATCAGTATTCAGACACCGAATTAGACAAGTGTATCCCGGAATGGCAAGCCGCGCGTGTCGGTGCGGTGATAGCTGTATCTATGAACCTTGCTTCCGCACATCGGACGTTGGAACTTAAGAAACGGTATCCCGATTTTGTATATGCGGCTATCGGCTATCATCCGGAACAACCTTTCCCCCACCCCGCTGAAATTGAGGAGATCTTTTCACTTATAAAACAGGAGAAAGAGAAACTTTGTGCCATCGGGGAAGTCGGACTTCCTTATTACAGTCCGCATGCTGGAGCATGGGCAGAAGCATATGGGGAATTATTGGGACAGTTCGCCGCGCTGGCAGCAGAGACAGATTTGCCGCTCGTGCTGCATGCTGTCCACGACAAGGCGGAACCCGCGTTAGAGATCATCCTTGCGCAAGGTGTATGCAAAGCGCATTTTCACTGGCTCAAGGCGCCAGACGATGTGATCGATCGCATCATCCGATGCGGATATTATATTTCGCTTACCCCGGAAGTTTGCTACCGGAAGCGAGATCAGCGTCTAGCGCTTCGCGTTCCTCTCTCCGGCCTGCTTTTGGAAACAGACGGTCCCTGGCCACATAGTGGGCCGTTTACGGGAAAAAGAACTACCCCGTTGTTTTTGCGAGACAGTATCGCTACAGTCGCAGCATTGCGTGGCCTCGCTTTCGCGGAGGTCGCCGCGTCCAGCACTCGTGCGACGCAGAAATTATACGGGATTCCAGAAGCTTGTTCTTATATGTAGCAAAGCCCTCAAAATAAGGGCTTTTTTCTTTGAGTATATCTGGAGCGAAGCACGTAAAAAGAAAAAACAAGAGCAGTTTGCTATACTAAAAAAAGGAAATGATATTGAGGTAAAGCGAGGTTCTATACATGTATCCCGAAGCTTTAATTGATTATCTTGTATATTTCCATGCGGATCGCGATTATTTCGAGTGCCATGAGGTACTAGAAGAATATTGGAAGAGTTTGCCGAAAGAAGAACGGAACGAGATGTGGGTCGGCTTAATTCAGATCGCGGTCGGATTATACCATCATCGGCGTGGTAATTTTGCCGGCGCGGAAAAAATGATCGCAGGCGCACTGAAGCGGCTTGATGCAGCCGAATTGGATCAGTATGGTTTTTTCGGTCAGGAATTAATCGATCGTTTAATAGTCAGAAAACAAGAAATTCATGAACGTAAACCTTATACGGATATGAACTTGCCGATCCGTCCTGATAAATTACTTCGGGCATGCGAAATCCGATGCAGCAAGCGAAATGTACGCTGGCTGTCCACAAGCGATTTACAGAACGAATTTTTGCTGCATAAACATACGCTGCGCAACAGAAGCGAAGTCATTAAAGCGCGAGAAGCGGAACTTAAGCGCCGCCGAAATAGATCCACATCGTCTTCCGATACATGCCCATAGAAAACAATGTTTCTTCGATTTATGAAAAAAGATGGATTCCAAAACAAGGCAACTAAGAATAACTTACTAAAATTTTAAATTTTTACATATTATATACTAATCTATTACCTTTCCTTAACATTTCTATTTTTATAATGCATAGAGAATTTCAAACCACATATCCATCAAGGAAAGGGGAACCATTCAGTGGACAAAAACAAATGGTTGCAAGAATTATGTAAATCGAATGAACTGAACGTGCAGAAGATGGGACGGCGCGAATTCTTGCGTGCTACAGGAAAAATCGCTGGCCTAACGCTTGGGCTGACCTTACTTGGCTCTTTGAAAGGAATTCCGGTGGACGCGTCCCCGAAATTCAAATCATATCCATTTAAGCTAGGCGTTGCCTCTGGCGATCCGTCGCCTGACGGAGCGGTGCTGTGGACAAGGCTAGCTCCAGATCCACTTAACGGCGGCGGCATGCCGTTTCATAATGTGCCCGTACAGTGGGAAGTGGCATTGGATGAAGGATTCCGTCATGTTGTACAGCGCGGAACGGAATTCGCCCGTGCGGAACTGGCCCATTCCGTCCATGTTGAGGTAAATGGACTGCGCCCGGACACATGGTATTATTACCGATTTAAAGCAGGAGCGGAAATCAGTCCGACCGGCCGTACGAAAACATTGCCTGCGGTGGAAGCACCTCTCGCCCGGCTGACGTTCGCGTTTGCTTCTTGTCAGCAATACGAGCACGGGTATTTCACTGCTTACCGCCGGATGGCCGAAGAAGATTTAGATGTTGTGTTCCATCTCGGAGACTACATCTACGAATACGGAGCCAATGAATATGTGGCAGACGGCGGCAACGTCCGCACCCACCAAGGAAACGAAATTATGACGCTGGAAGATTACCGCAACCGATACGCACAATATAAAACGGATGCGGATCTGCGCGAAGCGCACGCTGCTTTTCCATGGATTGTAACCTGGGATGACCATGAAGTGGAAAATAATTATGCCGGGCCTATTCCAGAAAAAGGACAATCTCCGGAAGCGTTTATGAAAAGAAGGATAGCCGCATACCAAGCATATTACGAACACATGCCACTGCGTCGTTCCTCCTTGCCGCAAGGAGTCGTTATGCAGTTATATCGTCGTTTCGCATACGGAAATTTGGCGGAGTTTCATGTGCTTGATACGCGCCAATACCGGGATGATCAGGCCAATGGAGATGGCTCTAAGCCGCCAAGCCCGGAATCGCTGAATCCGCAACGCACATTGCTCGGGACGAAACAAGAAAAATGGTTGTTGGATGGCCTTACCCGCTCAGGAGCACGTTGGAACGTGCTAGCACAGCAAGTGTTTTTCTGTCAGCGTGATTACACCGAAGGCCCCGGCCAAAAGCTCAGCATGGATGCTTGGGACGGATATCCGGCGAACCGCGATCGTTTGGTGAATTTTATGGCGGAGCATGCCGGAAGGAATTTTGTTGTTCTTACCGGCGATGTACACGCGAACTGGGCTGCGGAGATTAAAAAAGATTTTAATGACTCGAATTCCGCAACGCTTGGTGTAGAAATCGTAGGCACTTCGATCACGTCAGGTGGCGACGGTTCGGATGTGCGCGCCGATACGGAGCGCATTTTGCAGGAAAATCCGCATATTAAGTTTTTTAATAATCATCGTGGCTATGTGTGCTGTACGGTAACGCCGGAAAAATGGCAGACGGACTACCGTGTGCTTCCGTACGTAAGCCGCAAAGGCGCTCCTGTCGTTACGCGTGCGTCTTTTGTAACAGAGAGCGGAAAACCGGGCCTCATACTTGTCGGAGAACAACCGGTCGCGACAACGCACTCGCTTACGCTTGTTTAGCCGATCGGCAATTTTTCGTTTTTCATTATGATAGTTCCTGCTGGCAGGCGTAACCAAAGCCACAGGAAGAAAAAAGGGAAGAAAAAAGGTTGTTGAACATGCATGTCCAACAACCTTTTTTCTTCCCTTGCTATTTTCGATAATTGTGCGCCATCGCGATAAAAGTTTGTTCATCTTCAATCAAGCCGCAGGCGCCGCATTGAATCCGGCGCGTGCTGCCCTGATAAGGCATATGAAACGGATCAAGCTCATTCGCAGCATATTCCTGCACCACTTCTCCGCTCTGCGGATTCATTTTTACATAGCGCGGAATCTGATCCATAATAGCGAATCGAGTTCGGTTTGTTTTACATCTAGGGCATAAATAAGGTGTATTCATCATCCTTCTCCTTTCATTTGTGCATATTAATTAATCGCGCAATTTTTCCTTTAAAAGGCCGAGCACATACGCCAAGCCTTTCGCTCGGCCAATTTCTTTATACACTTCCTCACTTTCAGGCAGGTTACTGGCGTTAAGCGCGGCCTGGATTTGTTCTTGCTGAATATCAGCAATTAGCTTTTCGACATCCTGCCGTCCCATCATTTTTTTCACGCCTTTCTTTTCTTTTTTCTATGTTATGAAAACGCAAGGTTTTTATTCACTTTTTCCCTGAATGTAGAAAAAAGTTCTACTAGAAGAAACCATGCCATATGAATGAAAAGAATCGTTCGATTCTAGCAAATTTATTTTTTAAGGAATGAAAGGAGAAGGAATGAACAAAGTTAGGCAAATGGGATGTTTCTTATTAGGGTTGGTGCTCATTATGTGGTTATATCCCGCTAAGGGTGGCGATACGATGGTGCAAAAAGGTGATGGGACCATCACAGAAACTCTTACATACACCTCTTCTCTCTTACTTCAGGTTTGGGAGCGGGAAAAGGTGCGTCCTGTACTGGCAGCGACGCTTCCCGATGAAAATCGGGACGAGCAGGTTATAGCGGCGGATAAAAAACGCCCAGCTCATTACTTACAGAAGTTTCGTGGGAATATCTCGGCATACACGAATGGCCTAAGAGAAACAGGAAAAACATCGCGTCATCCAGATTACGGGATTACGGCCAGCGGCCACCGAACGAAAGCGGGAGTTACGGTGGCCGCCGGGCGGCATATCCCTTTTGGAACGGTCATTTACATCGAAGGAATCGGGTACCGCACCGTTCATGATCGCGGTGGCGCCATTCATGGAAACAAAATTGACGTATTTATGTCAAACATGAACCAGGTTCGAAAATTCGGACGCCGCCATCTGGACGTATATATTGTAAAATGGGGTGACGGCAAACGAAAGCGACGGTAAATGCAATCATACCTTTTCATGCCATTTCGCCAAAAATAAAAAAGTGGGTTCAGACATGTCCGAACCCAAATGATAGTGACAACATATTCAGCAAAAATACTATCCTAACGTAGGATAGTATTAATGGTACAGAAAAAATTTTTTAAATCAATGATGAATGATTGGTTAAATTGTTAGCATTTTGTTAAAAATTAAAGAGGTTTGTTTTTTGTCAAAATCCTATAAATAAAAAATGCGGGAACCATCAAAGAAATATAGTACCTTCTCTTTCACTGGGCGACCCGTAATTTCTTCTACGGCTCGGGCATAGCTAGCAAGCTGATCGCGGTACCTTGCTTTTAGCAACGCGTCCGGTAAGTCGACCGTATTGTCCGTCTTGTAATCCAGCAATATCCATCCGTCTTCATATTCTACCAGGCAATCGATAACCCCCTGCAGCAATACCGTTTCATCCAGCTGCTCGTCCGTTCCGTTTTCGCCTCGGTTCCATTCCGGATAAACTTCGCTTGCTGGAAGCGAAAGGTTGAACGGGATTTCGCGGAAAATTCGCCCGCCGTTTTCTCGGATTTTCCGGCTGATATCGCTTTGAAAGAACCGCTCAATTTGCACGATGTCAATCGCTTGCGCTTCCAGTGGCGTCAACAGTTCTTGCCGAACCATGCGCGCGATTGCTTCTTCGATTTCTTCCTTTGTAAGCGCGCAGTCAAGCGGCAGTTGCTGCATAACAGTATGCGTTGCAGTTCCTCTCTCGGCCGCGTTCAGTTTCTTTTCCGACAGAAACTGGGGACGCTCTGCCGTTTCGCTCCGGAAAAGCCCTGACATATATGCAGGTCCGCCTACCTCTTCCCTCTGCATCGCAGCCTGACGACGCCGTTTCAGTTCTGATACGGACAGTTTGGACAATAATTCGGTCGCTTTTCGGTACGGGTATTTCCAGGAAAGCTGGCGTTCCACCGTTTCCCGGTAGGGGCTGCTTACAGGAACGGGACGTCCTTCAGCGACCGCGCGCGCTATTTCTTGCTGAATTTGTTCTTCTTCGCCCGACACTTCTATTAGTTCAAAAGCCTGATAACACTTGATTTTCCAGCGTGAAGGATGCTCACGGATAAAATCTGGTGCGCGTTCCGTCCGGTCAATATATGCATACAGCAATTCACCATCCCGATGCCGTATGAGCGCAGGTCCGATCCAATCAAGATATGTACGCCCTTTGACAAGTTCATAATCCGGCAACATCCATGAAGGCAGCGACACGTGCTGTGCCCATTTTCCCACCGCTTTGGCCAGATTATCCACCGTGCCGACAAGGAGCAATTTTTCGCGCGCACGGGTAAGCGCCACGTACAACACCCGCATCTCTTCAGCCAGCAGTTCTAGGAGCATGCGCCGTTTCATGGAAATAAGCGGGAGCGTTGGAAAGCTGATACGTTGTACAGGATCAACATATTTTGGTCCAAATCCCAATTCTTTGTGCAATAAAAAATTTCGTCGCAAGTCTTGGAGATTGTGCTGCTTGGACAAGCCAGCGACAAATACGATCGGAAACTCCAGCCCTTTGCTTTTATGGATCGTCATAATACGCACCACATCTTCTTGTTCACCGAGCGCACGCGCCGTTCCCATATCTCCGCCCTGCTCCTGCATTTTCTCAATAAACCGGAGGAAGCGAAACAAGCCGCGGAACGAGGTTGCTTCGTACTGGCAAGCCCGATCGTACAGGACGCGCAGGTTTGCCTGACGCTGCTTGCCACCCGGCAAACCGCCGACGAAGTCATAATAGCCGGTTTCACGGTAGATTTGCCAGATAAGCGAAGATAAAGCGCCCTGCCGGGCTTCCGTTCTCCAATTCTGTAGACGAGTTAGAAATTCGTTCAGTTTCCGCCAGAGCGGCGGCTGATCGTCCGCATGCTGTTCGAGATAGGCAAGCAATGCTTCGTAATAGCTGTTCTCTTTTTGTGCCAAGCGAATCTGCGCCAATTCTTCCGCATTAAGCCCAACAAGCGGCGAACGCAGCACAGCGGCGAGCGGAATATCTTGAAACGGGTTATCAATGACATGCAAAAGCGATGTCATAACTTCAATTTCCGTAGCGGCGAAGTACCCTCCGGAAAGTTCGGCGTAAGCGGGAATTCCTTGCCACTTGAACTCTTCTGCCATGACCGATGCCAGGCTGCTTGCCGAACGCAACAAAATAACGATATCACGGTATTGTGCCGGACGCATTGTTTTACTCATTTTATCGTATACAAGGTATGGGTTTTCGCCAGTCGCACCCACCAGCTTTTTAATTTTGTTCGCGATAAGACGAGCTTCTAGCTGGGCCGTTTCCAGTTCGGACGGATCGGACGCTTGTCCGGTGTTTGCCTCTCCCCCTTCTTCCATATTTTCTTGAAGGGGTACAGATTCTTCGTCTTTACTTTTCGTTTTGTTTCGATCGATCAGCATCACTTCAATGCAGGAATCGGTTTCTTCCGTTTCCGGATAGTCTTTGGCACCGAATACGAGCCGGGCGGCTTCATCGTATTCCACTTCCCCGATCGTTTCGCTCATGATCTGCTGAAATACAAAGTTTGTACCATCAATGACCTCACGACGACTTCGGAAGTTCATCGCAAGATCAATTCGTTTTCCGCCTCCTCGTCCGTCCGGCATGAACCGTTTATATTTGTCAAGAAACAACCCCGGTTCAGCGAGACGGAAACGGTAAATGCTTTGCTTCACATCACCCACCATAAACAGGTTGCCTTCCGCTTCGCTGTCTTTCGTCACAAGACTGATGATCATCTCCTGCACTGCGTTGGTGTCTTGGTATTCGTCTACGAGCACTTCGCCAAACTGCGCTCGGTACTCCAGCGCGGCCGCTGAGGGAATGAGGTTGTCCGGCGTCGCCGTTTCATCGCGCAAGATTTGTAAGCAATAGTGTTCTAAATCAGAAAAGTCGACCAATCCTTTTTCCTGCTTTAACGCGCTGTATCTTTCCCCGAACTTTCGCACAAGGTCAATAAGCTTATCAATGAGTGGCCCCATTTCCTGAACGTTTTCAAAATGTAGCCGCGGCGATACAGCAAACAATTCATCTTTCAGTTCTTCCACTATTTTTTTTACGCGGTCGCGCAAATGTTTCACCTGTTCCACCAGCGTTTTATTGTAATCCGCGCCGCGACAACTGTTAAGGCGGCTAAAAGCAGCTCCTTGAAACGCTTCGTACAGCTCTTCCCACGTTCCGTAGCTCGTATGGATAAGTCGTTCGATTAGGGTGGCGTCCTGGTCGAGGGTGCCTAGATATGGCGCAGGCCCGCCATCCATCCTGGCGATATCCGCAGCCTGACGCAGCAGTTCCATGGCTCCGTTCAACTCAAGCCATACGCTTTGGCGTAGAGAATCGAACCAAGGAAGGGCACAAAATTCTTCGAATTTGGTAATCTTATACATACGCGCCATTTCTTCGAGCCAGTGTTCCGGCCATGGATGACTGCGAGAAAATTCGTATACGTTTTGTACCAGCTCTTGTAATTCCATGTCACTGCGGTCGCTTGTATAGCTATCTACCAGCCGGAAAAATAGCGAATTTTCTTCTTCTTCCCCGTATTCTTCTTCAAACAGCTGATCAATGGCTTCCTGACGCAGCAGTTTCGCTTCCGTATCGTCTGCGATGCGGAAAGAAGGATCGATATCGATGAGATAATAATACCGCTGTAGCACTTCCATGCAAAAAGAGTGCAGAGTGGTAATCGAAGCCCGGTTCAACAGCGTAAGCTGGCGCCGCAAATACGGGGAAGGATTTCGGGCAACTGCCTTTTCTAATGCTTCCCCGATGCGATGGCGCATTTCCGCAGCGGCAGCGTTCGTAAATGTGACAACGAGCAAATTATCGACGCCGATCGGATCTTGCTCATCGGAAATACGGCGGATGATGCGTTCGACAAGCACCGCTGTTTTTCCTGAGCCTGCAGCGGCGGCGACCAGCACGTTCGAGCCGCGTGCCGCTATCGCTTCCCATTGCTGATCGGTCCATATGCTGTCGGCCGGTTTTTGCAGGGTTGTCATTCGTATTTCTCCTCTCCTCTTGCAGCGATATCTTGCCAGATTTTTTCCTTGTCCTCGTCGCGCAGCACGCGAAATTCACCAGGCTTAATGAACGGATCGAACTGGCACACCGCTTTATAAGCACAATATGTGCAGGCGGTTCGTGCCTTGTGGCGGTACGGGTCAATCGCCACATCCCCATCGGTGATGCGCTGGCCAATTTCTTTAATCAAGCTACGCGTATAGCGGCGCAGTTGATCCAGGCGCTCAACTGAAATGACTTTGGAGCGGCTTGCGAATTCTCCGTTTTTTTTGATGGCTACCGGAATGATATCCGAACTTCCGCTCACGTCCAGCTCACTGTCCATTAAACGTACAATTTCATCATCTTCCACCACAAGCCCTTTCATTTTAAAACGTTTTTGTATTTCGTTTTTCAACTTTTCGTCCGGCAGTGGTCCAGATCCATTCAGCAGCGGGTTGTGTATGTGAAAATATAAAATTCCGGCCGGTTTCGCCGCCTGTCCAAACAGAGCTTCCGCCTGGGAGATTACCACATCAAGGTATGTCAACATTTGCAGCGAAAGACCGAAGTATACGTCTTCAATCGCTAGGTCAGTAGCGCTTGATTTGTAGTCGATGATGCGCAGGAGCAATCCTTGCGAACTTTCTGCGCCATCCACCCGGTCAATTCGCCCGATAAGCTCCATTACACACCCGTTTGGAAGGGTAAAAGTGAGCGGCGGCAGTTCGGCGCCTGGGCCGAATGCAAGCTCGAGCGCGCGGGGGGTGAATTTGCTGCGGCGCGCTTGTTCACCTAATACAACGGCAGCCCGCCCGACCACATTTTTTAATTTGTAAGTCAAATAATGGTTTCGTTTTGAACTTAACAAAATCTCTTTTTGCAATAACGGTTTTAACGTTTCTACTTGCTCGGCTGCCAATCTATGCATCCTGTCAGCTTCGAGCGAACCCCATTCCAATCCGTGGGCTTTGATGTGTTCACCGACCATTTTCAACGCAGTATGAAATAGCTGGCCGATATCCGGCGCTTCCAGCCGGTACAGTTCACGCTCCCTTAATTTTAGGCCATGCGAAGCAAAATGCGAAAAGGGACACGCCTGGAATCTTTCCATACGTGAGACGCTTGCTCGGATTTTCGTGCCATACAGTTGGCGGCTTGTTTGTTCTTGGAGGTGCTCTTCCTGGTTATAATAGAAAAGTCCGCGTGTGACCTGCTTTTGCCGTTCCGGATATTCACGCTGCAGCCAGTTATACGCATCCCACCAGAGCGGAGCAATGTAATACCCTCTTTGCCATTGCTGTAGCTGCGCGCTTACATATGACAACGCGCGCGCCGGGTTCGCCACAAACGCAAGCTGGGCGGCTTCGTCGGCAATTTCGCTCACCTCCGTTGTAATGAATTCCTCGCGTACTTTCGGGAACATATCTTTGATCCGTTTTATCAAACCGGATGGAAGCAATCCTTTCCCTTCTTCGTCGGCGAGCGCGTAACTTAGAAACAGCTTGTGCGAAGCCGAAGTAAGCGCTCGGTATAGCATGAATTCTTCTTCCATCAGTTTGCGGCGGCTGCTAGACGAGAGCGACATGCCAGTTTGAAGTAGCAGTTCTCTTTCGTGTTCCGATAGCATACCGTTTTCGCTTGGTCGCGCTGGGATGATGCCATCATTAATGCCGAGAATAAACACGCACGGCACATTGGCAAAACGCGTACGATCCAGGCTTCCGACAAGCATTTGATCAAGCGCCGGCGGTACGAGCGCGAATGTCAGGCTTTCCATGCCAGCTTCAATGACGGATGCAAAGGTATCGAGTTCCATTTTTTCTTCGCCCATTACCTCAACGATCTGATCCATCATGGCGATCAGCGCCTGCCATACCTGACCATGTTCGCGCGCCTGCTCCGGTCGCCCTGCGTCTTTTGCCTGTTCACTCCATGCTTCCAAGCGCTTCGGGATATTAAGGCTGATGAGAAATTCATACAGTGCCTGGCACATGTTCCGTGCCGTTTTTGCCTTTTTTAGCGATTCTTCGAGATTTTGCAACGGCCTTGCAACGCGGGCACGCAGCTCATTCAGTTTCACCTCTATTCTTTCTTCCCCTTCCGAACGCTGTATAGCGGCCGCTGTTTGTACCGCATTTTCATCAAGCCCGCGATATGCGCGGTATATCCAACGTTTGCCGTCTGTCCAACGGTATCCTTCTATGCCATATGCCAGCACATAGTTTTCCAATCGGTCGACGCTGTGACGCATGTCTTCCATTGTTTCCCCTTCCACTGGAGAAAGCAGCAGCTCGGTCTTAATACAACGGAAAACCGATTCATAACGCCAGTTATAGCGGATGACTTCCAGCGCGGAGCGGATCAGTTCTGTAAGCGGATGATGAATCATTGGGCGCTTTTCGTCTAGGAAGAACGGAATCTGGTAATCTTGAAAAACCGTCATAAATAAATGTTCATAGTCTTTTATATCGCGCACAAGTACAGCAATATCGCGCCACCGATACCCCTGATCGCGCACAAGCGCAAGCGCGCGCTGGGCGACTCCTTCCACTTCAGCGCGCCGGTGCGCGGCGGCAACCAAGCGAATGGTATCTGTTTCATACGGATAGGGTGCGGCGGGTCTTCTATCATACCATTTTTCCAAGTGCGTAAGAGCCGGGTCGTGCGCGAAGCGCGGAAGCAGGCCGGCTTGTGGAAGCAGCACAGGCACTTCCACGTGAATGGCGCTATTTTTAGCTAATGTAAGTAAATTCCGATATGTAACAGCAGTAGAGTAAAATAAATGCAGTTCATCCGGTTCCGTTTCTCCATCATACGGCTTATCTAGGGTAAGTGTGATGGTAAGATGATCCGCATACAGCAACAACGCACGAAGTACGGCCATCTCCTGAGGGGTGAAGCTGTCAAAGCCGTCTGCCCAGATTTCTGCACCCTGTATGTAACGGGAATGTTCCAGTCGCTCCGCCAGCAGCGGCAGATAATGCTCAGAATCAAGATAGCGATCCGCCAGATATTGCTCCAGCTCCCCGTAAATGATGTGCATGTCGTGCAGCTTGTCTGCGAGAAATCCGGGCTCCTCCACACTGTGCCGGATAAGTGCTTCTTTGTGGTGCAGCAAATCTTCCGCGGTCATGCCATTGCGGGTAAGCTCACAATACATCTCTTCCAACTGGTCGGTAAAACCAAGCCGATTGGCTGCGCGTCCGAATACGCGGAGCTCGTTACCGCGTTTGTCAAGGATACGGCGCAACGCCATTTTAATCCCGATACTGTCGATGTGAATTCGGGATAATCCTCCTGTTTCCTGTAGCACCTTCCATGCCAGACGGCGAAAACTGAAAACCTGAGCCCGCATCGTGCCCTTTACTCCGGATTTTGCCGTCAATTCGTATTCCGCCTGAAAACTCATCTGTTGCGGAACAAGGTAAATCAGAGGCTCGCCTATCGGTTTCTGTTCCAAGCGCCGACGGATTTCTTCCAGACAGAACGCGCTTTTTCCGCTTCCAGCGCGGCCAAGTACGAATCTTAGAGCCATAATGTTTTCACACCTTTGTTTATATATATTACGTCATATTTTTTGATCAATTTCCGCTAGCACTTTTCCAATTTTCTGCTCATAAATCACATTGAGTTCAGTTATTTATTGGACTGAATATACAGTTATCTATGAGCTTTCCTTTGTACATTTATATCTCAGTATAAAAAGCCTTTCTCTTACGAGCGAGAAGGCTTTTTGTCCGGCACGTCTGCATTACTTCTACGACAAACTTAAAGGATGTTTTGCATGTCAAGCACCTCATTTTGTTTGGTACTATCATTATATATAAATAAGACTTGATAGATAAACAGTCTTTTATAAAGGGAGCTATATTCTTCTACAAGTTGGGGTGCATTCCTTTTTTGTGACTAAAAGAGCCTTGGGGCTTCAAGAGCGAAAATTATGCAAAACGCTCATTATAAAAAATAACATGGTGAATTTTAGTCATCCTACGATTTCCCTAAAAACAAAACGAATATAAAAGTTGTATAACAAAAATTGACTAATATAATCTGTTATAATACAATATAAACAAGATAACTCAAAATAGAAAAACAAGTATTATATTGTGAGGAGGAACATTGATGAACGACATAATTGAGAAATTGCGCGAAACTCCGACAACCTGTGTATCTGATGCAATGCAAGGGCTTAATAACTTGCATCCAGACATTAAACCTTTAAAAGAAGAGTATAAAATCGTCGGAAGAGCTTTTACTGTAAAAACAGCAGCCGGAGATAACTTTTACGTACTAAAAGCAATTAGAGAAGCAAAACCCGGGGACATTTTGGTTATTGATGCCAAAGGAGATACATACCGTGCGATCGCCGGTGATTTTGTAGTAGGAATGGCACAAACACTAGGCATTCAAGGAATCGTTGTCGATGGGGTCATTCGGGATGTTATGGGAATCAAAAACTTGAATTTTCCTGTTTTCTGTAAAGGAACAACAGTGGCAGCAAGCAATAAGGTTGGTATCGGCGAAACAAATGTCCCTATTTCTTGCGGAGGAGTAACAGTTCATCCTAATGATATCATTATTGGAGATGTAGATGGTGTAGTGGTCATCCCACAGACAATTGAGCAAGATGTGCTAAATAAAGCAGTTAAAAAAATGAAAAAAGATCAGGAAAGGGAAGAAAGCGTTTTGAAAAGTCGAGAGTCAGTTATACAATATTTAGACAACATACTCTCTAAATAAATCAAAAAACGCTACCCTCCCAGCTAACCATCGTAAAACCGTCCGCCACCCAGTTTGTGTTGAAATACTTCTTTTGCTTATTTTGCTTATATGGATAGCGAACATTCATGTGCCCTTTCGGGGATATCTAACCTATCAATACGTTCAAACAACCAACGTACATTCGGATCTTTAATCTCATATTCCTTCAATTCCGGGAATAACCTGTACGATCCATCGCTTCATGTCCAGAAAAACGATTGGCACAGTCAGTCCTGATTGCCAGTTGTGCTTTGGATAAATAAAACAGTTTAAAAACGCTGCAATCGTTCTCTCGTTTCTTCAATGTTACGCATTTTATTGTCCCAGCACTTCTGACTTAAGTCGACCGGATATTCTTCCGGATTTAACGTTCGTTTATATTCTTCCCAGAAATAAGCCAAATTTTGGTTTGCAAACACCTTGATTTCGTCAAGCGAAGGCGGCGAATAGATAAGCTTTCCATCCTTGAAAATCTCTTTGTGTAAATCGCGCGCTTCAAAATCTGTAACGAATTTGCTAATGAATGTATGAACCGGATGAAACAATTTCAGTTTTTCCTCTTCCTGTGGCCTTTCATCTTCGAGCGCAATGTAATCGCCTTCCGCGTGCTGGTTGATAGTATTGATAATCCGGTACACTCTTTTCGTTCCAGGAGTAGTGACTTTTTCCGGATTGGCAGAAATTTTAATCGTATCCACCATATTTCCGTTCTCGTCTTCGATGGCGACCAGCTTATAAACGGCACCCAACGCCGGCTGGTCATACGCGGTAATTAGCTTGGTTCCGATCCCCCATATATCAATTTTTGCTCCCTGAGCTTTCAGGTTCATAATCGTGTATTCGTCCAAATCATTGGAAGCGATAATCTTTGTGTCTGTAAATCCGGCTTCATCCAGCATTTTCCGCGCCTCTTTGGATAAATAGGCAAGGTCTCCGCTATCGAGGCGGATGCCGGCGAAATGAATGTTATTGCCTAATTCCTTAGCTACGCGGATAGCGTTCGGTACGCCCGAACGCAACGTATCATATGTATCTACCAAAAATACACAATGTTTATGACGACGAGCGTACGTTTTAAACGCCGTATACTCGTCCTTGTACGCTTGTACCATTGCATGGGCATGCGTGCCCGCGACCGGAATGCCAAAACGTTTTCCCGCCCGTACGTTGCTCGTAGCGTCGAAGCCGCCGATGTAGGCGGCGCGCGTTCCCCAGATGGCCGCGTCAAACTCATGAGCCCTTCGTGTACCAAACTCCATAACTGTGGCATTTCCTACTACATGTTTAATACGTGCCGCTTTGGTAGCGACAAGCGTCTGGTAATTGACAATATTCAACAACGCTGTTTCAATCAACTGCGCTTCGATAAGCGGCGCTTCCACCGTAAGAATTGGTTCGTTACCGAACACGATTTGCCCTTCCTCCATGGCACGGATCGTACCGGTAAAACGCATCGTTCTTAAATAATCCAGAAAATCGTCTGCGTATCCCAACTCTTCCTTTAAATATTGAAGATCGCTGTCCGTGAAGCGGAACGATTGAATATACTCAATAATCCGTTCAAGCCCAGCAAAAACGCCGAATCCATTTCCAAACGGAAGCTTGCGGAAATAAAGGTCAAACACTGCTTTCCGCTGATGTATGTTATCTTCCCAATACGTTTCTGCCATATTGATTTGATATAGATCCGTATGCAGTGCAAAGCCGTCGTCTGGATACATGTTACACATGTTGTCTCTCTCCTTTTCGATACCCAGTTTATAAAATTTGCGCACCAAGACAATTTTTCATACATATATTCCTTCCTTTATTCATTTGCAATTATATAATTACCCGTTTATCCTTTCAAAAAATCATCATTTGGCATTGTTCTCACACTACTTTACATAATATTTTTATAGTTACTTAATAATTTGTAATTTGGATATTGCCAATTCTATTATATGTAAAAAAAGAAGTGTCCCCTCATTTGTTATACAAAAATTGTTACTTCAAAGTCGAGAGAGCATAAGCCGTATTTTGCCCTAGCAAGCCAAGCGCGAGCACTTCAAATTCAGAAAACGGTACAATCTGCAAAATTTGTCTATGATAAACTGACCGAACGTATAAGTTTGTTTTGATGGTTATGTTGGTTTTCCCAATGGTATGATAAAATGTATTTCCTAGCAAAGTGGAAAGGTGTGACACAATGGATCTAGGACTAAAAGATAAAGTGGTGCTTATAACGGGCGGTTCCAAAGGAATCGGGCGCGCGATTGCTCGCGCTTTTTACGAGGAAGAAGCAAAAGTGGCGATTGCTGCACGCGGCGAAACAGAGTTGCAGGAAGCAGCCGCAGAAATGGATGGTATTCTCGCGCTTCCTGCTGATTTGACAGACAGGGAGGCCCGCAAAAGTATCATAAACCAGGTTGTAAACAATTGGGGAACCGTTGACGTCTTGGTTAACAATGTAGGCGGAAGCAACGGTGGCACCGTTCTTGACACGGATCTCGAACTATTTCAGGCGGCCATGGACATTAACTTCTATCCAGCCGTCGATTTAAGCAAGGCAGTCATTCCATTGATGAAAGAAAAAGGAGCAGGAAGCATTATTAATATCAGTTCGATTTACGGCCGTGAATCGGGCGGCAAACCGACGTACAATGCGGCGAAAGCGGCGCTTATTAGCTTTACGAAAGCGCTGGCAAACGAAGTCATTCCGTACGGCATCCGCGTCAATGGCATCGCGCCAGGCTCAATTTTGCACCCGACCGGAAACTGGCAGAAGCGTCTTCAGGAAAACCCGGAGAAAATTAAGCAATTTGTAAAAAACGAGATTCCGGCTGGCCGCTTCGGCACGGTAGAAGAAGTTGCAAATGTCGCCGTCTTTCTCGCTTCTGAGAAAGCGTCCTGGGTGGTCGGCGCAACGCTGAATGTGGACGGTGGGCAGTCGCGCAGCAACTTTTAAATTTGTCCTCTCCTTTATTCTTCTGAATCAATTTCATAACTCGGAGCCTTAGAGCCCCAAGGGTTTCAGGAGCTTAAAAAAGTAGCACCTCCCCAAGTTTTACTTACAAACATGTGTTAAAAACTCGATAATCCCTGTAAAAACGCAGTTTTTAATGGGTAATTATGAAATTGATTATTCTATCAATTGTTTCACAGGCTTTTGGAAAATTCGTATGCATACACGAAAAACTCCCTCTACTGCCATTGAGTAGAGGGAGTTTTTCTTCAATCTGAAACAGGCGCTTTGTGCGCCTGCTTTTCTATGCAGAATTACTTTAAAATACGAATCATGTCGCCTTCTTTCAACGAATATGTTCCTTGTGGGTGAACGACCTCACCGTTGCCCTGATAAATTCCCTGCAGCCATCCGTGTTCGGGGTGAAGAATTTTAATCGCTTTTCCTACTACCAGGGAAATGACTTCCTTGTTTCCAAGAGCCAATTTACCGCTGCCATCAACGATTTGATAAGTGCCTTGTATGCTATCCATATCCATACCCCTTTCCGTACAAGTGTTTCGTTAACTACAAAGTATATTGAAAATACGGTGCTGAATGATGCGCTGCAAACAGTCAGGTTTTTCTATGCAATCCCATGCTTGAAAAATATATTTTCTTAACATTTAAATTATATCGCATTACCCACAAAAAGACAAACACTCCCATCCTTTCAATTGGCTAGATCTTTATCCAACCGCTCTGTTCGGCTTCCTTTTGATACATGGTAAAATTTTCGCTGCGTGTAAACAAGACGCAGCGAAAGACCAATCGCTCCAAACAAAAGACCGGTAATCAATCCGATCCAATAGCCAAATGCGCCAAGGGACGTATAATTAGCAAGCATGTAGCCGACTGGAAGGCCGATGAGCCAATAGGAAACGAACGCGATGAGGAATACAATATTAACATCTTTATATCCACGTAGCACGCCCTGGATCGGAGCGGCGACGGCATCAGATAACTGGAAGAAAAGCGCGTATATTAGAAATTGCATGGTTAATTCAAGCACTTCAGCATCGGTTGTATACAGTCCAGCGACTTGTTCGTTAAAGAAAAACAGCAGACAAGCGCAAACAAGCGCCATCGTCACGGCCATACCTATCCCAAGATAGCTATACTGTACCGCGTCTTTAAAGCGCCGTGCCCCTACTTCGAACCCAACCGCGATCGTTAGGGCCATCGCAATGCTCATTGGCACCATGTACAGACACGACGCGAAATTCATGGCCGCTTGATGCGCTGCGATCGTCACCGTACTGAACTCGCTCATCAAAAGCGTAACGGCCGCAAAAATACTTGTTTCAAAAAAAATCGAAAAGCCAATCGGGATTCCGATCTTGAGTTGCTCTTTCCACGCAGAGAACGCCACGCGGTAAAAGCAGCGAAAGATACGGTAGCTAGCAAACGGGGACATCCGGTGAATAACATATATACTTAAAAACGCGATGCACCAATACGTAATCGCGGATGCATATCCTGCTCCTACCCCGCCGAGACGCGGAAACCCAAACTTTCCGTAAATGAACACATAGTTGAGCGCCACGTTTATGGGCAGCGAAATTAACATGATGAGCATCGTTACACGCGTATAGCCAAGGGCATCAATAAAACAGCGAAACACCATAGATATGAACAGCGGCGCGATGCCAAAGCCAATAGCTATCAGATAATGATAAGCGATATCGCGCACGGTAGGCTCCAGTTCCATCATGTCAAGGATGGGCCTGAGCGTAAACGAACCGGCAATGAAAACAACAATAGACAACGCGAGTGCCAAGTAAGCCCCCTGTATGACTGTGAACGGCATGCGCTCTGTACTTCTGGCCCCGGCTAATTGAGCGATAATCGGTGTTATGGCCAGCATAATTCCGCTTAAGCCTGTATAGACCGGCATCCAGATACTGGAACCAATTGCAACGCCCGCCAGATCATTTGGGCTGGCGTGGCCAGACATGACTGTGTCAAAAAAATTCATCGCATATAGTGATAATTGTGTAATTAAAATTGGAAGCAGAATCACCAGAAGCTGCCGCGTTTTTTCCCTTACAGAATATGTTTCTCTCATCTTTTTTTCTCCTATGTTTATTTTTTGGAATGTCGCAAAATAAACAATGATACAATATCACACAATAACAAATACTGTAAATCAAAACCTTTTACGCACGAAAAAAGAGCATAAAACGAAATATGCCCTTTCCTTACTTTTTTACTTATGTACTTTCCCATTCCTTTTTAGATCAAGCGATTTCATTATAACCATTACAATGCATTTAATCAATACTTTCTATATATACTATTTATTTTATTTTTTAGAAATATTTACATAGGAATAATAGGCTTTCTATTTATCAAGGGATCATTTCTAAAGCAGGAAAAAAGGGTGCCCCATCACCTCTGGGACACCTTCTTCTTCCTCCTGCTAAATTTTGAAGTTGCCGAGCTTGCTTTGCAATGAATGGGCCCGTGCTTGCAGTTCTTTGATAGCATTTGCGCTCTCTTCCATTGACGCTAACTGCTCCTGGGAGCTAGCTGCTATTTTTCTTGTATTCTCAAGGGATTCCGAGGCGATCTGTACCGTTTCTTCCGCCGATGCAGATACTTGCTGAGCACTTGCGGATACCTGTTGTGTTACAGCGGAAACCGCCTGGATTTTTTGTGAAATATCGTCGATGAGACTGAGAATATTTTCAAACGCTTGACCAGCTTCATTTACGACCTCTGTTCCGGCCTGTACTTCCGCCGCCATCTGATTCATCGCTTCCACTGATTTAATCGAATCTTCGCAAATGGCATGCAATGAGCCTGCAATTTTGCTTGCAGAAGCGGCCGATTGTTCGGCAAGCTTGCGCACTTCGTCCGCTACTACCGCGAATCCGCGGCCATATTCTCCAGCGCGGGCCGCCTCAATCGCTGCATTAAGCGCGAGTAGATTAATTTGATCGGCTATGCTCGTAATCAATTCCACTACATGGCCAATTTGGTTTGTGCGCTCGTTTGTTTGCTTTACAAGTACCGTCGAATGGGAAAGTGAAGCGGAAATCGAATCCATTTGCAATACGGCTTTTTGAATCCGATCGTTACCGTCATTCGCTTCCTGTGCCGCTTTGACGGATTGTTCGGCAACAGCAACAGCTGATTCGCTAATGTGCTGGATGCCCGAGGCGATTTCTCCCATAGCTTGTGCGTTCTCTTCCGCAGCTTGCGACACTGTTTGGTTGCCAGATACAATTTCTTCAGTCGCCGCTACCATTTGGTGTGCCATCTCCGTTGTCAGTTGCGCGTTGGCGGATAAGGTCTCGGATGAATCCACCACATGGTTTGATGTAGCCGACAATTGTGAAATCATATCTTTAAGCTGCTGGCTCATATGGTTAAAGCTGGTCGCAAGCTGCCCAAGTTCATCGTTGTTTGCAATTTTTATTTCATCGCGCAAATCGCCAGCTGCCACTTTTTGTGTATGTTGGACGAGGAGCTGTATCGGTTTTATGATTTTTCTCGCTATCGAATAGCCAGCGGCAAAACCGAAAACGATAAGTGCCAGTGTAAGCAAGATGCTAATACCAATAATGTAGCGATTCAACTTCTTGACAAACTCTGCGTTCATATCAATGCCGATGATCATATCCGTTCCCGCAAGACGGGTGAAGACCGATTTATGTACACCATAGCTGTCCTCGTATACCTCGCTAAACTGCACGGTTCCCGGGTTGTCAAACGCTCTTTCCATCCCTGCGGTGAACGTGTAGTCCGCGTTTCGTTTTTCAGCGGCTCCGCTCAGCGCAACGATATAGGCTTTATCTTTTTTTCCGAGCACATACACATATTCGGCACCCATGTCCTGTTTTTGTTCATTTAAGAAAGCCAGCAGGCTAGCATAGGCCGAGTCTGAGCCTGCGTCCGAACGAGTAGCCAGCGTCTTGTCCAAATTCCGCTCAAGTTCCCGGATATTGGTTTGCAGCGTGTTCTCGAACTGGGGCAAAACGTATTGATTAACAATCCACATGGAAAGCTCATAAGAAACAAAGCTGAAGATGATAGATAATACGAGAATGCAACCTGCAAAATAGGCGGTAATTTTTTTACCGAGGGAGCTTTTTGTTTTAAACATAGGTCTTTTCCCTCGCATTTCGCATTGTGTCTACGCATGCCACACGTTTCGCCAAAAATTCAACAATTTCGTCCAACGTTTCTACCGTTGTATAAGGAGAAATCGAAAAAAACTTAGCAGCGTAAACAGGTACACGTTCTGAAACATCGGATGCATCGACTAAGCATTGCCTTGTTGTATCGCCGAAAAACACGTGCTCACGGTGTTTGCCTAATTCTTCAAATATTGGGTAGTTCCATTCGTTGTTCTGTTTAATCTGCTTGCCTGTAAGTTTCCCTGCTCTTTCTTTGTGCCACTCCGCCTGTTCTGGATAAAACCGGAAAGTCGTAATCGGTCCAGGATTATTCTCATTTGTAACAGCCACATTCGAAAAACGGGCCAATAGCCTGTCGCGGAACGCCATATTCACCCGCACATAATTGGCAAGGATTTGGCGGTAGCCATCCACGCCGAACGCCAACAGTGCCGCGTATATCGCGATCGAACTGGCCATACGCGAGCATTCCAGCGTGTAGCTTGTGTGATAACTGCCATAGCCCCGGTTGCCCACATATGGTGTTTCGAACTCATGCAAATCAAGCAGCCCAATATCTTTTCCGTTTTTCACAAGGAACAGGCTCGTAAGATACGGCGTTTGTCCGAGCTTTTGAAAATCGAAGCAGAGACTGTCAGCCAGATGTAAATGCTGCATTTTTTCGCGGATTTGCAGTAAGTTCTCGCACAAAGGCTGTTCGAGTTGAAGCGGATTGCGCGCAAAATCGTAGTCGTTAAACAGGCAATAGAATCCGCCTAGCGCCGAATCGGCGTGGATATGCGCCGGATGGAGCCCGTATCGATTCGTAATTGCATCGGCTGTTTCTTTAATCGCTTTTATATCGTCAATTCCGAATGAATCCGTGGCCCCTGTCGTGGCGACGATGTATATGGGGATACCTCCCTGCTGAATAACACGTTCCATTTTTTCGCGCAAATCATCTGTATTCATAGCGTGCGTTAGCGGATCGGCTTTGACCGTAATCAAATGGTTACTGCCGATGCCGGTCGCCTCCATGGATTTAAAAAGGCTATAATGCGCGTTTTCTGAAGCAAAGCAGTACAAATTGCCAGGCACGCCCTTTTCTTTAGCATCCGGGAATTGCTTGGCGATAGCGAGGCGCAGCCCTGAGAATACGGCTCCTTGCCCGCCCCATGTCGTGTATCCCCATGATTTTGTAGCGTCATAACCCGCCAGTTTGGACATCATGGCGATGACTTTTACTTCTGCCTCCGCGCCAGCCGGTCCGTATACATCCCATAAATTGTTGCCATTTAACAATGTAGTAAGTAAAGAGCCCAGAATACCTGGAATACTTGCCATAGGCAATACATTACTTACGAAATTTCTTGTATGATACGGATGTCCTTTGGCTAACCCGAGAAGTTCTTCAACGACTTTATCCAATGCTATTCCGCGCTCTGGAACCTGCGCGCAGTCTATAATATCCTTGTAAAACTCTCCTGTCCTCTCCTGCATCGATCCTAGTGTTGCGCGTTGTGGGTCTTTCAGGCGATCAAGCCCCTCCACAATGTTTTGCATGAATTGAAGTAGCACCTGCCGACGTTCTTTGTTTCCATCTTCGCTTGGAAACAAAGCTTGTATGTCTTTCATCTTCATGTTTATCCCCCATTCCCTTTGCTTGATTTTCTTATTTTTTTAATACTAAAAGAAAAAGGCCATCCATATTCTTTGGAATAGCCTGTGCCAATATGCAGTACACCCGATTTGTAAACCTTTGACAAGATGATAGAATGCTTTTACGAACGACACTTATGTGCGCTACAATTTTGGCAACCGGCTGTCATAGTTTTGCAACCTTAGACCCTTGGCTTTACGTCTCTACCTTTCGATAGATTTGCCTTTTTCAGATTAGAATAGGTTGGTTCTACCAGGATTATTTTACTAATATAACTTTATAAATCAACCATCTTTCCTGTTTTTGTATTATTAAAAATATTAAACCGTATCTTGTGAATATGAAGAGAAGCTCATAAAAGTACTAGTTATTTCGGGAGATTTCCTAAGTTCATCGCGGCTTATCAAAACGGAGAACAGAAAAAATAAAAAAGATAACATCCATACATTTTTTATTCATAACCTTTTATTATTTACTCACATAACAATAAAGCCATTCCGTGGATGGGAATGGCTGCTTTGATTACGATGGAAAGGCTATAAATATTGAACGAAGGAGCACTTTCTATAAAACTGATGATTATGTTATGCTTATATAACAGTATATCTTTATATAACACTTAATAAGGAGTTATCCGTTATGCAAATAAAAGTGAACCGGCAGCTTCCTGTTCCGTTGGCCAAGCAAATTTATCAAGCGATTGTGGACCGTATCCAGTCGGAGTTGTTGGAAGAAGGCACACGTCTCCCTTCTGTCCGTGCGCTGGCTAAACAGATTCATGTAAGTTTCATGACAGTCGTTCAAGCGTATGATGCGCTTGAAGAAGATGGATATATTATACGTATTCAAGGAAAAGGCACATTTGTACGGACAAAAGCGGCGGATACAACGCCGAAAAAAGAGCTGCCAAAAAAAGAGTCGCCGTTTGATTGGCAACTGTCGGTTCCCGACTATTTGCCACGAGCGCAGTTTTCACGCTATCACCAGGTATCGGCCCGCTATGAATTTTTTTCTTCTACGATTGACCCTGGGCTTTTGCCAAACCGGTACTTGGAAAAAGAAATTCAGCGCATTCTTGCTGAGGAGCCGAGAATTCTTTCCACGTACAGCGACGTTCAGGGTGACTTGCCGCTGCGTCAAGAACTAACTGTTTATTTACGGGATAAGCAAATTCAAGTAACACCGGAAGAAATTTTAATTACGAATGGAACACAACAGGGCATTGATCTCGTGGCTCGGACGTTTGTCGGCCCAGGGGATATCGTCATTACCGAGGCGCCTACCTACCCTGCGGCGATTGATGTATTCCGCTGGCGCGGGGCTACCATTCTTCCCGTGCCTGTAGATAAGGATGGAATGCGAGTAGATATGCTGGCGGCGCTATGTGAGAAATACAAGCCAAAGCTTATTTATACGATGCCAACCTTTCATAATCCAACCGGAACGGTGATGAGTATCGAGCGACGACGCCAGTTGCTTGACATTGCCTATGAGACACAGAGCATCATCCTAGAGGATGATCCGTGGAGCGAAATTTATTATGAGAATAAGCCCCCGTCTTCGCTAAAAAGCATGGACCCGCTCGGCCATGTGATTTATTTGAAAGGCCTTAGTAAAATACTCGCTCCCGGTTGCCGGATTGGCGTGCTGGTCGCTTCTGGCACAATTTTTCATAGATTGGTCGCAGCTAAAGGCAATATGGATCTTGGCAGCCCGCTATTGACGCAAAAAGCGGTGCTCCCGCTGCTTTATTCGGAACGGATGCGCAACCATGTTAAAAAATTGCGCATTGCTCTGCAACTTCGCCGCGATATGATGATTGAATTGCTGGCGAAGCATATGCCGGAAGGGATTAGCTGGCTTACACCCAGAGGCGGAGTAAATTTATGGCTTTCGCTTCCTCCGCATGTGGATACGGAAGACTTTCTTATGTATGCCAGCAACTATCAGCTTACATTTCTCCCCGGAGCGGCCTGCTATCCGATTGAGTCGAAACACCATTTCCTAAGACTCAGTTTTTCGTTTATGAATGAACCATTGCTTGCAGAGGGCGTTAAAGAATTGTGCCGGGCGACTGGGGCGTTTATTGAGGCGACGGTCACTTACAGAAAAACGCCTGTTGTATAAAAACGGCAAGCGCCCGCCGCTTCCAGCGTTTTCGCTTGCCGTCTTAAGCAATTTTAATTTATTGGGCAACGGCCGCTTCCTGTGTCCGGTACTCCCTGACCATTTCTAAGAAATAAGCGTGCATACGTTTGTCATCTGTAAGTTCGGGATGAAAAGAAGCACAGAGCAAATGCCCTTGGCGGGCGGCGACGATTTCGTCTTTATATCGCGCCAAGATGTCGACTTCTTCCCCTACTTCGCGGATAAGCGGAGCACGGATAAACACAGCGCGGAAATCTTCGGCAATACCTGCCACCGGAAGATCGGTTTCAAAACTTTCGCGCTGGCGTCCGAACGCGTTGCGTGCCACTTTTATATCCATCAGTCCAAGGTGTGTCCAGTCCTGCCCTTCAATTTCTCCGGCGAGAATAATCATTCCGGCGCATGTGCCGAACAAAGGCTTTTTCTGTGCAGAAAATTCTTTAAGCGCTACGTCAAATCCGTACTTTTTCATCAATTTGCCAATGGCTGTGCTTTCGCCGCCCGGAATGACCAAGCCGTCCAGTTCTGCTAGTTGTTCTACTCTTTTGACGGCGATCGCTTCCGCACCCGCCTGCTCAAGCAGGCGAATGTGTTCAGCGACCGCTCCCTGCAACGCCAGTACTCCGATCTTCATCGCTTACCAGCCCCGTACAGCCATCCGCTCGTTTTCAAGCAGGGACGCTACATCAATCCCTTTCATTGGGTTGCCCAAACCTTTGGACAGATGGCCGATTAATTCGTAATCTTCGTAGTGTGTTGTCGCCTCGACGATCGCGCGCGCAAATTTTTCCGGATTTTCGGATTTAAAGATACCGGAACCTACGAATACTCCATCGGAACCAAGATGCATCATAAGGGCCGCATCCGCCGGCGTGGATACGCCACCTGCAGCAAAGTTTACGACCGGTAATTTGCCTGTATCATGTACTTGCTTTAACAGTTCATACGGCGCACCGAGCGCTTTTGCTTCCGCCATCAGTTCATCCTCTGACATGCTCGCTACTTTGCGAATTTGGCTCTGCATCATACGCTGGTGACGAACCGCTTCCACGATGTTGCCTGTGCCAGGCTCACCTTTTGTTCGGATCATGGATGCACCTTCGCCGATACGGCGTAGCGCTTCCCCGAGATCACGTGCTCCGCAAACGAATGGAACGGTGAATTCGCGCTTGTTAATATGGAACACTTCATCTGCCGGAGTTAACACTTCGGATTCGTCGATGTAGTCTACGCCCAACGCTTCTAGCACCTTTGCTTCCACGAAGTGACCAATGCGCGCTTTCGCCATCACCGGAATGGAAACAGCGTTCATAACTTCTTCTATGATTGTCGGATCTGCCATGCGCGCTACACCGCCTGCTGCTCGAATATCCGCCGGTACGCGTTCAAGCGCCATAACCGCAACCGCGCCAGCAGCTTCCGCGATGCGCGCCTGTTCAGCATTTACGACGTCCATAATTACGCCGCCTTTTTGCATTTCTGCCATTCCGCGTTTTACGCGTTCTGTTCCTTGTTGTGCCATACTAATTCCTCCTGCCTTTTTCTTAAAATTATAATTGTCATAATGCTTTATATAACACTTAACTTTCTATATAGAGTGTTATGTATATCTCTTTTTCACAAATTGATTGTAGCGCGCATGTGTATATAACAGTCAACCAAAGTGTATAACACTTTCCTAAAAAATTGATACTTAACCGAAAAATCGTAAAAAATAAACTTATCATGAACCTGTTTTGAAATAATAAGATCGGTATTATAATGAATGATGTAGTCGAAGCATTTATGCTTATATTTTGTATCTATATACATCTGACGTAAGCTCTTTTCATAGCTTATGGTAAAAATTAAAGCGATGGACCCTCTCATTACAGGACAAATTGTATATACATAAAACTTTTATATAAGGTGTGCAATCAATATGGAAAAGAAATATGTAAAAGATTCAAGAGTCGTAAAAACAAGCATCGTTCTTCCTCCTGACACGAATCAACATGGTACGCTGTTCGGAGGAAAATTAATGTCTTATATTGATGATGTGGCCGCACTATCGGCGACCCGTCATGCCCGCATGCCAGTCGTGACAGCGTCCACTGATTCCGTTGATTTTCTTCACCCTATTAATCCTACGGATTCTGTATGTGTGGAATCGTTTGTTATTTCCACAGGCACAAGCTCGATGGAAGTGTTTGTGAAAGTGATTTCGGAAGGATTGTATACTGGTGAACGAAAAATTGCCGCTACTGCTTTTTTGACGTTTGTGGCGTTGGACGAGAACAAAAAGCCAGTGCCTGTACCGGGCGTGATTCCCGAAACAGAAGAAGAAAAAAAATTGCATGAACGCGCGGCGCAGCGCGCGCAGATGCGCAAGATGAGACGTGAAGAAAGCAAGCGGCTCGCCGAGTTTTTGACAACGAAAAAACCCTGGGAGTAGAAAAATGAAAAACTTGCGGGTATGCCCGCAAGTTTTTCACTACCTAGATACGCTTTATCCTGAATCTTGAATCATCAACAGTCTGCCTTATTCAAAAACATTATTCTTTGCTACTCTCCAGAGCCGCCTTCAACATTTCGCCCAGATTAGCCGTTAATCCTTCACTGCTGCTATACTTCTTAAGCAATGCACGTTCCTGGCGCTTGTTCATTTGAGCCCCTTTTTTGTCTTCCAGCATCTCTATTACATTGCACGCTTTGCACTGCAAAAATTTTCCTGCCTTTCCGGTACGAATCTCCATTTTTTTGTGGCATTGCGGACAACGTTTGTTGGACAGTTGTTTTTCCGCGGAGCGGCGGTAACCGCATTCACGATCCGGGCACACCAGCATCTTGCCGCGTTTTCCTTTGATTTCCCGCAGGTTCTGGCCACATTCCGGACATTTAGAACCGGTCACGTTGTGCGGCTTGTATTCGACATCGCTTTGGGTAATTTCTTTTACAAGCGCTGCCGCCTGACGGCGAATTCCAGAGAGAAAATGTTTCGCGTCCCCTTTGCCGCGTGCAATATTTTCCAATTGACGTTCCCATTTGGCTGTCAATTCCGGCGATCTCAATTCGTTTGCGACGAGCTCAATCAACTGCAATCCTTTTTTTGTCGGAAGCAGGCGGTTTCCTTGACGCTCAATCGTATCTATATTCAGCAACTTTTCGATAATATCGGCGCGCGTCGCTGGAGTACCGAGATTGTTTTTCTCCATTCTGGCAAGCAAATCGGACTCTGTGTAACGAAGCGGCGGTTTGGTAAGGTGACTGTGAATCGCGCTGTGCTTGACAGTCACACTATCCCCTTCATGCAACGATGGAAGCATTTGTTCCGCAGGTTCATCCTCTTCTCTGTCTTCGTTGGAAGAGGACGAATCTTTTCCGTATACTTCTTTCCAGCCGGTGTCTTTGACCGTTTTTCCCGTGGCATAAAACTCTTCACCTGTCACATCAATCGTTATCTGCACGCTTTCATAGCGGTGCGGTGGATAGAACAACGCGATAAAACGACGTACAATCAAGTCATACAATTTTCGCTCATCATTCGTTAAGTCGTTTAGGCGTACCGGCTCTTCTGTCGGAATAATGGCATGGTGATCGGTAACTTTGCTGTCATCGACAATACGTTTGGTAATGCGCAGCGATTTTTGTTTCAGCAGAGGACGCACCAATTGCGCGTACGGCCCTACTTCAATACTTTCCAAACGACTTTTTAACGTCGGTACCATATCGGTTGTCAAATAGCGCGAATCCGTTCGCGGATAGGTGACCAGCTTGTGATGTTCATAGAGACGTTGCAAAACATTCGCTGTATGTTTGGCAGAAAAGCCGTATCGTTTGTTGGCGTCGCGTTGCAGTTCGGTCAAATCATATGCCAGCGGTTGCGGCTCTGTTTTTTCGCTTGTTTTAACCCGTATTACTTTACCGGTTTGTCCAGAGACTTTTTGATCGATCGCTTGTGCCGCCTCTTTTTTAAAAATGCGGCTATTTTGGTTCATGCCTGAGCGCCACATACCTGAGAATGCACCAAAGTCCACTGTAAGCGTCCAATATTCGGTCGGCTTGAACTTTCTGATTTCCTCTTCACGTTGAATGATCATTGCCAGCGTTGGCGTCTGTACCCGGCCCGCAGCCAATTGAGCGTTATATTTTGTGGTGAGCGCCCGTGTGACATTCAGACCGATAAGCCAGTCAGCTTCCGCACGGCAGACGGCTGATTCGTACAAACTATCATATACCGAACCTGGTTTTGCGTTTGCAAATCCTTCGCGTATAGCTTTGTCTGTCTGCGAAGAAATCCAGAGGCGCTTGAACGGTTTCTTCCACTTGATCATTTCCATAATCCAGCGAGCTACAAGTTCCCCTTCCCTTCCAGCGTCCGTTGCAATAATAAGGTCTTTAATGTCTTTTCGTTTCGCAAGCTGGGAAATCGCCCGGAACTGATGCGAGGTTTCTCTGATGATCTTAAGCCGCATACGCTCGGGTAAAATCGGCAAATCTTCCAGCTTCCACGTTTTATACTTCGGGTCGTAATCCTCTGGCTCTGCCAATTCGACCAGATGGCCAAGCGCCCAGGTAACGATATATTTTGGGCCTTCCATATAGTTTTTATGTTTCTGATTGCAACCAAGCACGCGGGCGATGTCTTTCCCTACGCTCGGTTTTTCAGCTAATACTAACGTTTTCATATTTTCCCACCCGTGTCTTTTTTCATATTCATAAAAAAGAAAAGCCTTCTGTCTGAAAAGAGAAGACTGTACATACTCGCGATCTATCCTCCAGCACACTCGATGCTTCATGTGGTGATCTAGCTTCTATCTTTCCACTGCACCACATTTTGTAAAGAAATGCCAAAACAGCAAACGTACAATATACAAACCCATGATTATTATAGGTTCTACGCAACTTTTTTGCAAAATTTAATTTTTCATATACAAAAAGCTATCCTTTCTGTACCATTTCACAGAAAAGATAGCTTATAGACAGACGAAAAATACTCTGTTGCTGAGTGAATACGTTTGTTGTTATTTTGCAAAACGCTCAATATTGGGAGAACATATTTTTTTACTCTACTACTGCCCTCGCCAAGTGCACATGTTTACTTGCATAATAGCCGTCCGTTCGACTCTGAAAATAGCGTTCTTGGATATCGGATGGGCTTAAGTTCTCATGAAGACGGAGCCCTAAACTTTTCAGTTCAAAAGCCAGTGTTGACGGGTCAAAGGTCGTTTTGATCGGCTCGCCTATCTTTCGTAAATCCTCCTGCATCTCTTTCATATGTGGAGTAGCTTCTTCTGGTACAAAGTAATCGAAAATAACCGCACTGCCCACGGGGGCAATATCGGTAATGGAACGCAGCGTTGCGAACACTTCGTTTCGAGTTAAGTACATTGTGACACCTAGCCAACTAAAAAAACTTTTAGTCTGCACGTCATACGAAGTTCCCTTGAGTGCATCAGCCAAACTCTCCTTTGTGAAATCTACAGGTACAAAGTGAAGGTTTGATGGGATTTCCCACTCTAATTCAGCCAGTCGATTAAGTTTGAAGGCTTGTGTGGCCGGATGGTCAACTTCAAATACCTGAACCTTACTTAGAAGATCTGGACGACGAAAAGCAAAGGTATCCATCCCAGCCCCGAGTATCACATACTGCTTCACCCCTTGTTTTATAGCCTGCTCAAGGTTATCTTCCGTATATCTTGAACGGCTAAGAACATTAGGTAACCCCATGGCTTGCAATAAAGACGGCAAGGGATTTGTCGCCTGGTCGGAGCATGTCGAGTTACTTTCGGGAACATTAATCTGGAGAACCCTAGAAAATCCTTGTTCAATGAGTGCACGTCTTTCCTCTGGTATCAAACGATAGGCTAGAAAGTCATCAAAAATTTTTGGGGTATCATTCATAGCATGGTAGGCACGTAAGTAGGCGGTCATTATTGCAGTAAGACTGACTTGGTTTTCTTTCATTTAAATATCCTCCTTTTAGAGTCTATCTCCTTAAGAACTGAGAGATAACATCTAAAAAGAAGTATACCAAACCCACCCCCTTATGTAAATTATTAAAATTTTATAATATCATAAAAATAAAATTTTGTCAAGGTTTCATTTCGAGAAATCGCCGAGAAGAGGCCCCATTGTTAAAAGCAAGCAAAAAACGGGGCCTTCCCAGCTTACTTATAGGAAAACCCCTCTTGTTTTATTCTTTAAAATCTACTTATGAAGATTAGGCATATTCTCCAGTTTAAGAATTATCTTATAAATGTAAGCGTTAACAAAATGATGCAGAACCATAATCGTTCCGAATCGGTCTTCACTAAGAAGCATCAAGGTCTTCCTTCTTGTACTGTATACCATTCCAATCATTAGCGTTAATCCTATGCTTAACCTTAATCTGATAATACACTAACAGAATGACTAACCAACCGATTCCCCCAAATACGGAGATTCTCGTTAAAGGGGAAGTTGCAATCGCCAAAAAGGCTATAACTAACATTAGCAGACCAATAATTGGTAAAACAGGCCATAGAGGCATCCCAAATTGGAGGATTTTCTTTTCTTTGTTGGCCCGATGTCTGAAAACCAATTCGCTCACTAAGATCGTACCCCATGTCCATAGTGAAGCAAAAGCAGAAGCACTCGTTATCCAAACATACACATTTTCAGGTGCCAAATACGTAATGACAACTCCTATAGAAATCATTGCTGCCGTCATCCAAACCGCTATATGAGGCACTTGATTCCGATTCAGCTTAGTAAATTTGGGAGAATATAGTCCCTTACATGCCATACCATAGAGCATTCGGCTACCGCCATATACACCAGTATTACAAGAAGAAAGGGCAGATAAAATGATAATCAAATTGACAAGCCCTGCAGCTACTGGAATACCAATTTTCGTAAACATTAGAACGTAAGGACTTACGTTGCTCTCAAGTATGTAAGTCCATGAAAATGCGCTCAACGCAATCAAAATAGACCCAATATAGAAGAAGGAAATCCGAATCGTCACGGAGCGGAAAGCTTTGCGCATCGTCTGTGCAGGATCATGGGATTCTCCTGCTTCAACACCCAGCGTCTCAATTCCACTATAGACTTGTACAATCAGCGAAATCGTCGCAAAAACCCCTGGCCAGCCATGCGGAAGGAAACCACCATTTACCCAAAGATTGGTTAAGCCAACAGCGTATCCATCATTGAAAACTCCCGTAAGGATGATCAGTCCGCCGAAGATCATAAATACAACGATGGCGAAAATTTTCAAAACAGCAAACCAATATTCTACTTCACCGAAAATTCGTACGGCAAGCATATTAGAGAGAGTAAAAAGAATAAGCCCAATCAGCCCAGGTATCCACGCCGGAAAAGTTGGAAACCAATATTGTACTAAACTTCCGATTGCAGCAAGTTCAGACATGACAGTGGCTATCCAATAAAACCACCACATTCCCGCTGTCAAGAACCCCATCCGGACACCCAGAAGATCCCCGGCGTAATGACTAAATGAGCCGGCAACAGGGTTTTCTACGGTCATTTCACCAAGTGCTCGCATGACAATGGCAGCAAGCACACCGCAAAGGATGAAAGTGATTAATACCCCTGGACCAGCCAATTTTACAGCCGTAGTAGATCCGTAGAATAAACCTACCCCAATTACCCCTCCAATTGCCAGCATTTGAATTTGACGATTTGATAGGCTGCGGTTAAGTCCATGTGACTCAGTTGCTTGAATTTGTGATTCTTTTTCAACCATTGACACAGATAGCATCCTCCTTTATCAAAATACAAATTTGAATCCTGATAGGTCAGCTGTCCCTTTTACGAATATGGTAGAATCAACTCTTTTTTTTGTAGAAAAGAAATGAAAAATTTGGTATACTATAGATACATATCCATATATTCTTAAATCTTGAAAACTGAATTATAAATTATATAGGGTTGGTTAGAGGAAACGGTCTGACCGTAAATTGATTCCTGTGAAAAAGCAACTTTTCCGAATGCAGCTTGTACACTGCTTATCCTCATGCTATCTGTAAGTACATCATAAATTCTAAAAAAGCATGTTTTACGGGAATGGAGATTGTCACGAGAGCATCCACCTTGCTTAAGCATCTTTTATTCTGTTCAAACAAGGTGGATTTCTACTCCGTTTTATTCATTAATTATGAATGATATGTTTTACAGTGTCCTCTTTTAATTATCATTACTTAGCACAGTTGATACAAAACAGTCTTTACCGTATCTACTACAAAACGCAAATCTTCTTCTGTTGAAGAAAGTGGTGGGGCAATAATTAGTACATTATTATATCCTGGAACCGTATCACCATTTCGGCCAATGATTAATCCTTTATTTTTGCAAGCAGCGATAATAGCTCCCATAAATTCTTCTGAAACCGGAGTTTTTGATACTTTATCTTCCACCAATTCAATACCGTATAAGAATCCCACTCCACGAACTTCTCCTACTTTATCTAGCTCGATTAAATCATGTAATTCGCCTAAGATGGTTTTGCCTAATTGCGACACACGCTCTACAATGTTTTCGTTTTCTATAATTTCAATGTTTTTAAGTGCTACCGCGCATGATGCGGGATGTCCGCCGTACGTAGAAATATGGCGCAAATGATTGTTCGAGCCATTTTCTTTGAATTTTTCGTAAATTTTAGAACTCACAGCGGTAGCTCCCAAAGGAAGGTATCCACTTGTCAGCCCTTTTGCCATTGTTACAATATCCGGTTGTACACCTTCCGAATGCATAAATCCAAACATTTTACCTGTTCTACCAAATCCGGAAACAACCTCATCTACTATTAGAAGAACATCATATTTCTTACAAATTTCAGCAACACGTTTTAAGTATTCGTTGGATGGGATGATGACACCACCGCCAGAGATGAAAGGTTCAAGAATAACACCGGCTACCGTATCAGCACCTTCCCAATTAATGACCTGCTCAATATAGTCAGCTGCCAAAAGGTCAGAATTTTTCGCGTTCTCTCCAAATAAAGAACGATAGCTGTACGGTGGTGGAACATGGATGAATCCTGGAACGGCAGGATCGTATTTCATTCTTCGATTAGCTTGGGCTGTTGCACTCAACGCACCGAGAGTTGAACCATGATAAGCGCGATATCTGGATATAAATTTGTATTTTCCTTGGTTTCCATTTTGTGTATGATACTGACGAGCAATTTTAAATGCAGTTTCATTTGCTTCTGAGCCACTATTTGAAAAAAAGGTTGTGTAAGAGCCTTGAAGAAGTTCACTAATTTTAGTTGATAATTGAATAGCTGGAATATGACTAAGGGTTAGCGGAAAATAAGATAAGTTCATCATTTGTTCATAAGCAGCATCCACAATTTCTTTGCGGCCGTGTCCTAGATTTAGGCACCATAGCCCCGATACGCCATCCATGTATTTGTCTCCGTTAATATCGGTAAACCAAGCTCCCTCCCCTTTCGTTGCAATCATTGGGCTTGCTTTCTCATTATAGCGGGACATAGCATGCCATAAATGCTCTTTGTCTTGCTCAATAAGTTTGTTTGTTTTCAGCTCTGTTTGCATAATGCAGCCTCCTCGTTATCTTTTATTTGAATCAAAATAACTAAATAGTTACAGGAGTATTACATAAAACAGAATCGATCGAATAATACTCGTACCCGTGCGCATCAGCAACTGCCTTGTACGTTATTTTTCCGTCAATTACATTAAATCCTTTCGCTAAAGGCTTGTTGTCCAAAGCTGCTTGCTTATATCCTTTCCCTGCAATTTGTAACCCATAAGGAGTCGTTACATTCGTTAAAGCGATTGTTGAGGTACGCGCAACAGCCCCGGGCATATTTGCTACGGCATAGTGAAGTACTCCATGCTTCTCATACGTAGGATTGCTATGTGTAGTGGTACGATCAATTGTTTCAATGGAACCCCCTTGGTCAACGGCTACATCAACAATAACCGAACCTGGTTGCATTGTTTTGACCATTTCTTCAGTTACTAGTCGTGGCGCACGCGCGCCCGGTATAAGAACAGCTCCAACAAGCAAATCCGCTTTCATTACTGCCTCTGCAATGTTATAGTTGTTTGATATTAATGTCTTTAAACGTCCTTGGAATTGATCATCCAGCTGACGAAGGCGAGCAGGATTAATATCCAACAGCGTAACATTCGCCCCCAGACCGATGGCCATCTTTGCCGCATTCGTACCTACAACACCACCACCGATAATGACAACTTCTGCCGGCGCTACTCCTGGTACGCCACCAAGCAAAACACCTTTTCCACCTTTGGATTTTTCCAAGAATTGAGCTCCAATTTGAATAGACATACGCCCGGCTACTTCACTCATCGGAGTCAGCAGTGGAAGAGTTCCATTATCCAGCTGAATCGTTTCATAAGCAATCGCAATAACTTCATTATCTATAAGAGCCTGCGTTAATTCAGGTTCCGCAGCTAAATGTAAATACGTATATAAAATCAAACCTTTACGAAAAAATCGATATTCCTCAGGAAGAGGTTCTTTTACTTTAACAACCATTTCAGCTGACCAAGCTTCTTTAGGTGTATGAACTATTTTTGCTCCTGCAGCCACATAATCATCATCCGTAAACCCACTGCCTAATCCCGCTCCAGTCTCTACCCATACTTCATGACCATTATCTCTGTATGCGCTTACAGAAGCAGGAGTCATCCCTACACGGTTTTCGTTGTTTTTAATTTCCTTTGGAACACCTATGATCATCCTTTATCCTCCTTCTATGAAAAGTACACTTCATTTTAAAATCCAAACCCGATCTTGATTGGTAAGCCCAGCAGCATTCGCCTCATCTGTGTCAATATGAAATTCCAGACGATAATCAGCACTTACTCTAATTTTCACATCGCTAAAGATAACCCCTCTCTTCGTTTGCGATACGACGTGCACCTTTTCCCTATCATGAACTTGAAACTGCCGGGCATCTTCTTCAGACATATGAATATGTCTGCTTGCAATAATTGCCCCTTCTTTTAAATAGATCGAGCCTTTGGGGCCAATGATCGTAATTGGACTACTTCCGGCAAGATCACCTGAATCCCTAATTGGGGGGGAGATCCCCAAACGATGGGCATCGGTTAGGGATACTTCCACTTGTGTAGTGCAGCGAGCGGGGCCCAGTATTCTTACCTTATCTATAGTGCCTTTAGGTCCAGCAATCATTACGCTTTCCTTTGCCGCAAACTGACCAGGCTGGGACAATTCTTTATGAATCCTTAGTTGATATCCTTTTCCAAACAAAATATCGATATGATCAAGGGAAAGGTGAACATGTCTGGCTGATATACCTACAGGAATCGTATTTAGCTCCAATTGATATGCTAAAGATTCTGTAAGGTTTTTGTTACTTTGTTCTATTATTTTCCTCATCATACCCCATCCCTTTCCCATTTCCTTACACTTATATATAAATTTACTTTGAAGCTTCGACATTTCCCCTCACTCCATGAACGAATGTCGATGTATGATGATGAGCCATTTGCTAGAGAACAACGTAACATTACCAGTTTCTATAATCTAAGTGTGCGTATTTTTCTAACAAGCGAACTGGCATTCTTAACGCATCTTTTCTAAATGGAGGAGCTAATTGCGTGCCATCTACTTGAATATCAATAACCGTAGGCTTATTCGATTCAATCGCTTCTTGAATTACGGCCCCTAACTCATCGGCTTTCTCAACTCGAATACCGACAGCACCCATAGCACGTGCCACTTCAGCAAAATCAGGGTTATCAATATCAGCTCCAACAAAGCGACTGTTATAAAAGTCAACCTGATTTTTCTTTTCCGCGCACCATGCTCCGTTATTAAAGACGCAGGCCACAACCGGTATCTTCTCCTCTACTGCTGTGCTTACTTCATGTAAGCTCATACCCCATGCTCCATCGCCGACAATCGCAACAACCGGGCAATCCGGTCTAGCAATTTTAGCCCCCAAAGCTGCCGGATACGCAAAGCCTGTATTGCCAAATGTAAGAGCTGCAATATGTTTCCGACCCTCATTAAATTTGAGATACGCATTGGCTGTAGAAGAAACGTTTCCAATATCTGTTGTCACAATTGCGTTTTCAGGTAACACTTTTGTAAGTTCTAATAGAGCTCTGCGAGGATTAATCGGATTTCCTTCTACCATAGCCAGATCAATTAACTCTTGTTCCCATGCCTGTTTTTCATTTGCAACTTCTAACAAGCGATCGCGATCTTCTTTTCGGTTTGGCGCAATTTCTCTTAAGCGTTTCATAATTTCTTCACTAGCCGCCCGTGCATCCCCGATAATTCCCACTTCAATCGGATGTGTACGCGCGATATTCCGTGGATTAATATCTATTTGAATGATTTTTGCTGTCTTCGGGAAATAATCAATGTCATAACAAGGCAGCGTTCCGAATACGGATAGACGTGTGCCAATCGCCAGCACAACATCCGCTTTCGCCAAAGTCCTCATCGCTGCTTTGGAACCCATATATCCGATTGGTCCAACAGCTAAAGGATGATTAGCCGGGAATGCATCGTTATGCATATATGAAACCGCTACCGGTGCTGTTAAGTATTCGGCAATGGCTTTCACCGCATCAATCCCATCGGAGTCAACCGTACCCCGACCAGAAATGATAACGGGATTTTTCGCTTCTATTAACAATTGGACTGCTCTTTCCAGCGATTCCGGTGCTCCGCATCCACGAGCATCGACACGATATTGATGAGGCTCAAGAATTTGGTCTTCCAGTTCACCATAGAAATAGTCACGAGGGATATCGAATAAGACGGGCCCCCGTTCAGCATACGCAATACGGAATGCTGTTCGTAAACAATCAGCGACCCGACTTGGATGTGTAACACGTACTGTCTCTTTTGTAATCGCTTTAAAAACAGAGACCTGATCACATTCTTGGAAACCGTCCCACCCAATAGTGGGAGTTCCTGCAGAAGGAGAAATAACAACCATAGGAGTATGAGCTTGATAAGCAGCTGCTACCGAAGTTACCATATTGGTAATTCCAGGACCATTTTGTCCAATGACAACCCCAGCTACCCCGCTAATACGGGTATATGCATCTGCCATGTGAGCTGCGCTTTGTTCATGTCGAACCCCGATAAAACGAATACCTGCCGTAGGAAGTAAATCTAACATATCCATGAAAGCGGAGCCTAAAATTCCGTTAATATGGGTAACTCCCTCAGCTACCAAGGTTTCTACGATTGCCTCGCTTGGTGTCATTTTTACTTTTGTTCCTGTTTTGATTTTTGATTTTACCTTTTCCATGATTTCATTCCTCCTCTGAATTGATAGAATGACTATTTATTTTTTGTCATATGTACTGGAGCTAACATCATGACATCCGTACTAGTATTTATACATCATGATGTCAGTACCAGTTGTTATCGTTATTGTATCCCCTGTTAAAAGTTAAGTCAATACATTATTTTAAATTTTTAAAAATATAGATCTATTTTAAAATATCAGACTTTTTATATTGTACTTTCCTTTATCTATCCAATCACAACAAATGTTACTCCTATTACAATCGTGCTTGCCGCTATAATACGTTTCCACCCATATCCTTCCCGTAGAAAATAAATGCCAAATATCGTTCCGATTAAAATGCTAAGCTCCCGGATAGGAGCTACATAACTAATAGGGGCTAAAACCATAGCACTAAGAACCAATATGTAGGCTAATGAATTGAGAATCCCTACCCCAATAGCTTCCCTCCGGTGTGTTTTCCATTCATAACATATACCTGCCCAGGACTGCAAGGCAACGGGAGTCAGCACTATAAAACGTCCCAGTGTGGTTAAGTAATCCAATAATAAAGGAGGGATTAAAAGATAGCTTACCACATACTTATCCCACAATGTATATGCAGCAATAATCATACCTAAAAATAATCCATAATGAATCGCTGATAAAGCCTTGGTGTCCTTGAATATTGTAAAACCTCCCGTCAAAAAAAAGACGCTGCCTACAATTATTCCGGTACCAATAAATGCAAGCATAGAAGGTTGTTCGTTAAATAATAAAATAGCCATGATGGTTACAAGCATTGGACCAAGTCCACGTGCAACAGGATAAACCAAAGAAAAGTCACTTTTTGTATATCCTTTTTGCAAAATGACAAAATACAAAAGATGAAGAAAAATACTACCTAATACATACACAAAACTCGTATTTTCTCCCGTATACGGTTTTAAAAAAAGAAAGATACATACAATTGGTGTATAAATAACAGTCCCAATAGCAGTAAAAAGCCATACAAATGCGATTCCTCCTTCTGCGCGCTTAGATAAAAAATTCCATGTAGCATGAAGAAACGCTGAAACTAAGAGAAGCATGACAGCTATATACGACATAACAAACGCCCCCTTCATACAAATGACTTTCTAGTATAACAAAAAAGCCCACCTATTCGGGAAATAAAAATGAGTTATACCGAACAAAGTGGACATATAAACTCAAACTAGCAGGTTCGGTTTTCGTGACATCTTCATTACAAAGGAATACATATCAGCACGAAAGAATCCTTTATAATACTCTACAAGGTTGCCATCTGGATCTGTAATCATGCGCTCGGTAATCAACAAACAAGTAGATTCTGTAACACCTAAATGTTTTGCCTCTTCCTTGGGCAAATAACCACATGTAATAATTTGTTCTGCCTCCCAGAAATGAATGCCTAGTTCCCCTTCCAACACATCGTATAAAATGGTTTTATTTAAATCGTATTGCGCTAATTTCTCACCAATTTCCATAGGATAGTAATGATTCTCAATTGCAATAGGGACATTATCTTTTAATCTCAAACGTTTAATATAATAAGATTCATCATGGAAACCACTCACGTTTTCGATATTCTCAGGCGTAGAAACAATTCCGCTATCTAACAGCTTAATGTCCATCTTTTTAATCGTTTCAGTAAAACTAGTTATCCGCAACCATTCTTGTACAGGCTTAAGCGATACAAACGTTCCTTTGCCATGTTTTTTTTCTAAAATTCCTTCGCGAACTAAAGCGGAAACTGCTTCCCTAACCGTACTTCTACTAACAGAGTACATTTCCATTAGTTCCCTTTCACTTGGGATTTTTTCCGTATACTGTCCCTGCAATATCTGATTTTCTAATATATTTTTTAACTGAACATGCAATGGTATCGGATTTTTAGCATCTAGCTCCATAAACATCCCTCCATATTCAAAAAATTTCAACTCATCATGACATAGGTACCAATTTATAACTCCATTATACAAATGATAAGTAAAACAATCAATTTTCATTTGTCTCTGTTATAAAACAAAAACGCTTCATTCTATCTTCAATTTCATCGCGTACACGTTGGAACACGTCCCACTTCTCTTCCTCTGTCCCGGTAGCTTTGGCTGGTTCGTCAAATCCCCAGTGTTCACGCTTCACATGAGGAGGAGTCACCGGACATTTATCATTTGCATCGCCGCAGAGAGTTATCACATAATCAGCTTTATTTAATAATTCTGGAGCAATAATGTCGGAGGTCTAAGGCGAGGGAGCAAGTCGATGGTTCCGTTGTTCTGGACAATAGTGAACAAGTAGGTAACCCCTGAACAAATTCCCTGGAAAGGCTTTAAAGATGTCGTCAATCTTTATTCCATTGATGAGGGAACCGACGACAGATGAAAAGCCATCTGCGATTATAATACAGATGGCTTTGTTATAGGACCTTTAAAAAAACTTGAACAATTTCAATTTTATCCCACAAATCTTTTATGTTTTTATTGTCAAAAATGTTTTCTAGTAATTCGTTATATGTTGCACTTTCTGTTTCCAGGCCATCAGAACTTACGAGAATCCAACCCTGTTTAGTTCTACTTAGGTAATAGGTTACTCCATTATAAATAAACTCGAATTCTCGTCCAATTTGCAAATCTCTTTTCATATCATTATAGCTATATTCTTCTTTGTACAAGTTTACCATCTTTTTTTCTATCTTTTCAGGTGGTTTTTTTATTATTCATTATTCAGAGATTATACGTTTTGCAACATCCTCCATCAAGTTAAGAACATGATATAAAAAGGCAAAAAAATGACCATCCTTATTTAGTGCGAATCTAAAAATGAAAGGATGGTCTTTACTTTGTCTTTCCCTACATTAATCGCCCCAAAAAATAGATTGGATACCTTAACTAAATCAAACTGCCTCCATCAATATAGATTGTCTGCCCTGTAATATAGTTAGAAGCATCAGAGGCCAGCAGCACAACCACACCTGACAAATCGTTCACTTCCCCCAAGCGCTTGATTGTTACTGAGGAAAGGATCTTGTTATAAAAAGACGGATTAGCCAGCTCTTCTCTATTCATATCCGTTTCAATATATCCCGGTCCGATGGCATTGACCTGGATGTTATAGCGAGCCCATTCTTTAGCCAGCGCTCGCGTTAAATTAATCACTCCAGCCTTGCTCGCGCAGTACGGAGCAATGGCAATTGCTCCTGCTGCCCCGGCAACGGAAGCCATATTGATAATTTTTCCTCCATTCTGCTGTTTCATCACCTTTGCAACGGCCTGGGAGCAGAAAAAGACCCCTTTTAGATTGGTATCGACGACCTTGTCCCAAGCCTCTTCTGTCACTTCAAGGGCAAATTTTGTGAGCCCGATTCCCGCGTTATTGATCAGGATATCGATCCGGCCAAATTCTTTTTTCACCATTTCTGCCATCCGATGCAAACCGGCAATGTCTTGGACATCAACCGCTAAAGCAAGGGACTTGCGGCCCATTCCGCGAATCTTCTCAGCCACCAATTCTCCTTCCTCTGCTTTGCGGCTTACAACCACCACATTTGCTCCATGCTGAGCGAGCGCTAAAGCCATCCCCGCTCCCAAACCTTTGCTGCCTCCTGTCACGATGGCCACCCGGCCCGTCAAATCAAACGTGTTCACGGATTCTCCTCCTCTATCGAGTTGTTTCAATGCTTGACCTTTATGTGATTAGCCAACCTTTATCACTCAAAACATCGAAAGGATGATCGATTTAGCAGTATAAAACCTTTCAGAAAAACAAACAGTAAAAAAAGACGCTTTTTGAAAGGATGAGATGTATGCAGGACACGTATGACGCGATTGTGGTGGGAGCCGGGCCATCCGGATCGGTTGCTGCTTATATAATGGCGCGTGGTGGTTTGAAAGTATTACTGCTGGAGAGGGGAACGTATCCGGGCAGTAAGAATATGTTCGGCGGTACGATTTATGCCGTGCCGACCGCTGAAATTTTCCCAGAGTTTTGGGAAGAAGCGCCATGGGAACGTGCTGTCACAACAGAATATTTATATTTTCTTGATGACAATTCTGCGTTTCAAATCGGATTTACAAACCAAACCTACGGAAAGCCACCTTATAACAAACTGGTCGTTCACCGTGGTAAGTTTGACAGTTGGTTGGCACAGAAAGCGGTAAGTGAAGGGGCAGTATTGCAAACTCATTCACTGGTTACTCGATTGTTATACTCGGAACACCGATTTAGTAAGGGAAGAGTCCAAGGTGTTGAGCTGGATAATGGACAAAAATATTATGCTGATATTGTCATCTTGGCAGAAGGAATTAACGCATTCTTGACAAAACAGGCCGGCCTGCGCTCCGATATTCCTGCCGAGACAGTGAAGCTATATATAAAGCAGGTATTCCGTCTGCCTCGTGATATTATGGAAGAGAGATTTCATCTTGATGGTGATGAAGGAGCAGTATATGGATTTGTCGGATACCCGACTGCAGGCATCATTGGGAAGGCTGGCATCTGGTTAGGCAAAGAAACACTAGGACTTATCGTCGGTGGCTTTTTAAATCAGCTAGCGCAGAAAAGGATGAGCCCTTATGAACTTTTGGAACGCACGAAGCGCCATCCGATGATTAGCCGCCTGCTGCGTGGTGCGGAGCCGATTGAGTATGCGGCACACATGATTCCAAAAGGCGGCTTTAAAATGATTCCGCAGCTTTATGATCATCATTTGCTCGTCGCAGGTGATGCTGCGACAATGGTCAGCGGCAGGCGCGGGACGGATTTAGCTATGTTATCAGGCAAGATGGCGGCGGAAATCGCCTTACAGGCACATGCCAAAGGCGATTTTAGTCAGAAGATTTTAGCTGGATACGGATGGAAAATTAACGAGAGCTTTTTTATGAATGATATTCGCGCTAAGAAAAATTATGATAAGTATGTAAAGAAGTATCAGGACAGCGATTATTTAATCAGCCGGGCGATGAACGAGTTTGGCTCAGCATATTTTCGTGTCGATATGAGTGCTGAGCAGGATAAAATGAAAAGAATTCAACAAGAATTGAAGCAAATGCAACTTCCCTTGAAATCAGTAAAGGACGTCTGGCAGGCGCTTCGAAATTGGGAGGTACTGTAATGCAAAATAGGGGGATTACACGCACCGATATGGCGCCGATGGAACTGGTGCAGCGCATTCCTGCTGACCAAACGTTTATTGGAATCATCGATCCGAAAATCTGTCTAAAAAAATGCATCGATAAACCCTGCACGTATTTTTGCCCGACACAAGTATACCGGTGGCAAGACAATCGAATTGAGATTGATCAAGAACGCTGCATTGAATGCGGTGCTTCCATTATGGGGTGCCCTTATCATAATATTAACTGGGAGTATCCACCAGGAGGGACTGGCGTAATGTTTCAACACACGTAAACATTTCCATAAAAAAGCCATTTATAAATGATAAAATAAGGTATAATGGTGAAATTAGCTTAGAGTGGTGAAGGGCATGAAAAAGATATGTCGTATTTTCACGATGAAAAACAGAACATTCATGAGTAAAGCAGCTCCCCTCGTTCTAGCCAAGGGTAGCTGCTTTAGTTTACAGAAAGGTGGCGTTGCTCGGTATCCCTTCCAAACGACCCGGGAATCTCACGACTTCAGCCGCGTGGAGTGTCAACAGCCTTCAATTCTTGCTCGATAGCAGCTTTCATATCCTCATAATGAATGGAATCTATTTTCTTCCCGTTAATAAAAAACGTAGGTGTGCCAGGAACAGATGCTGCCTCCCCTTGTTTGGCATCCTGCTCGATTTCAGATAAATATGTTTTATGTTCAAGATCATGTTTCAACTTTTCATAATCGACTCCAGGTACGTTTCTTTTGGCTAGCTCAACCAAAAATTCTGGTGTTGCCCATTCCTCGTTTTCCTCCCCTTGTTTTTTATAAATGGCAGAATAGAATGTCCAGAAGGCTTGTTCATTTTGATGATAAATCGCTTCTCCCGCCGCAGCAGCTGTATAAGAGTCAGCACCAAGAATCGGAAAGTTCATAAACACAAACTTAACTTTTCCTGTATCAATAAATTCCTTTTTTAGCAAAGGGAAATAAACGTCCTCCCATTTTGCACAAACAGGACATTTGAAGTCAGCAAATTCAACAATTTGTACCGGAGCATCTTCTTTTCCTATGTAGGGCTGATTCTCATACGAAAAGTGATAAACCTTCGTTTTTTCTTCCGGTTTGGAAAGAGTGTAGAAAATTAAAAAAATACTCAGTCCTATAATTAAAAAGATAATCGTAGCTATGACTAGAGTTTTCCTATCGTTCTGTTTTTTCTTTGCCATTATATCCCCGCCTAGTCTGAGCTTCCCTGAACGATTTTTTAAGGAAAGCCATTCGTTTTACTGCCAGTTTATTAATAACTCTTTTCCTTTTTTATAATCTTGCCTTATTATATCTCTCGGAACCATGCTACCTCCGGTTGCCCACATAATATGTGTTGCATTTTTTATTTTATCTTTAAGCTTCTGTTGGTGAATATAATCTTGCCCTTTTCTTATGAGCGAAACAGGCCCATAAACACCGGCCAATGCAGATGGTTCTAAATGAATATTTTCTTCATCGATCATCATACTTAATAACCTGTACAATTGTTCGTCGGAAACTGTATAGCTTCCGCTTAAAAGTGGCTCCATTAATTTCCCAACAAATCGAGAAGGTCTTCCTACAGCCAAACCGTCAGCAATCGTTTTATTATCAATTCCAAAGTCTTGAACAGACACCTGATCATGAAGGCCTGTCACTAAACCGAGCAGCATACACGGAGAATGAGTTGGTTCTGCAAAAAAGCAATGAACATTGTCTTCATAGATCATTTTTAAGCCGAATGCAACTCCACCTGGTCCTCCACCGACTCCACAAGGAAGGTAAACAAATAACGGATGATCTTCATCAATTTTAATATTCATATTTTCTAATTGTTTTTGTAGTCTTAAAGCCGCTACCGCATAGCCTAAAAACAGATGTCGAGAGTTTTCATCGTCAATGAAGTAGCATGTCGGGTCTTGTAACGCTTGTTTTCTTCCTTCTTCTACCGCTTTTGAGTAATCCTCTTGATACTCAACGACTGTCACCCCATGTTTTCGCAGCAAATCCTTTTTCCATTGTTTGGCATCTTGTGACATATGAACCGTCACTTGAAAACCTAATTTTGCACTTATAATTCCGATGCTTAAACCGAGGTTTCCTGTTGAACCTACTGCAATGGAAAATTGTGAGAAAAACTTTCGGAATGATTCACTATCTAACTTTGAATAATCGTCTTCTAAGGATAATAGACGATGTTTTACCGCAAGTTCTTCTGCATGCTTTAACACTTCATAAATGCCACCACGCGCCTTGATTGAACCGGAAATCGGAAGATGACTATCAAGTTTCAAAAAAAATCGACCTGGAATATCAAGACCATAAAATTGTTCAACAGCCTGTTTCATTCTCGAAATTTCAACAAGTGGAGACTCAATCATTCCGTTTTGCCCACGTGTTTCAGGAAAAACATGCTGAATATAAGAACGAAAACGATGAAGCCGAGCCTCTGCTTCTTTTACATCCTCTATCGTCAAAAAGCAGCCTGACATCGCCTCTTCAACTGAAGTATGGTTTGGATTTTTCCAAAACACCTCATATAAAGAAACTAACTTATTTAAAAGATTTATTTCACATTTCCATTGTTCGATTGGCTTTCCCATTACTAATTTTTTCATTGTTCATCCTACCTTTATTTTGTCTCTAATAATTATACCATTATCATTCTAAGCCGAAATTTGTTTTTAGTAAGTGCCGTGTTCACTAAATTTCTTTTTAGTCAATGATTGAGATGGAACAGCTTTTGTTTCAAAAGAGCCAAACGTTTAACTATACATACAATCCACTCGTGTACATCGTCGTCAGGTGAAGGGCAATCTCATCTATTGATGATTCTTCTTGATTAACAAGCTCCCACATAAACATTTCATTCGCATAAAACCAAGCTCTTGCCACAAGGTTTGAATTCAAATCTGTTTTCGCTAACTTATTTTGTTGAGAATATTGAATATCTTCGGTAATCCGTTTAATAAAGCGTTCGCGAATTTCTTGCCACTTTTTTTCTATAATCGGTGATACTCCAATGGCTTCCTTTACAACTTTCATGATTTTCCGTTCTTGAACAGCAAGGTTTAAAAAAAGTCGAACTTGATGTTGAATCATGTCATAAGCTTCTTTCTTTGTCTTCGGTTCAAATGGACATTTCGCTACTTCATAAAATTTCTCCATCACATGTTCCATTAATTCCATAAATATCTCGTCTTTATTTTGAAAGTACACGTATGCTGTACCGTAACCTGTTTTTGCTTTTTTAATAATTTGCGAGATGGTTGCTTTTTGAAATCCATTTTCCAGGAAAACCGTTAAACTAGCCTCTAACAATCTCTGTCTAGTCTCTAGTGCTTGTTTTTGTCTCGTTGTTAGCTTCGCAATCTCATGTTTCACCTTTTCTCAACCCTCTCAATCTGTTCTCTGCTAAACTGTTAGCCGCTTTTTCTATATTACTGACATTATATCATTGACATAGTATCAATGAAAACTTATATTTTAATTATTAAGAAATGAGGCAAAATTATATATTTGGAGTGATTCCTATGAGCTTAACACGTGAAAACGCCCAACAATTGGATCAAAATGATCAACTCGCAAAATTTCGAGATGAATTTTATGTGCAAGATGGAATTATTTATCTGGATGGCAATTCTCTTGGACTCTTGTCAAAGCGTGCCGAAAAGTCCCTTCTCTCCATCCTAGATTCTTGGAAAACATACGGGATTGACGGTTGGACAAATGGGGAATATCCCTGGTTTTATTTGTCGGAAACTTTAGGCAAAAAGATGGCTCCATTAGTAGGTGCCAAAGCGAATGAAGTAATTGTAAGTGGTTCCACGACCGTAAACTTACATCAATTAGTCTCATCTTTTTATGAACCAAAAGGAAAAAAGACAAAAATTTTAGCCGATGAATTAAATTTCCCTTCAGATATTTATGCATTAAAAAGTCAATTGAAACTAAAAGGTTACGATCCTTCTGAACACTTAATTCGTGTGAAAAGTCGTGATGGTCTTACACTTCACGAAGATGACATTATTGAAAAGATGACCGATGAAGTTGCTTTAATTGTTTTACCCAGTATTTTATACAGAAGCGGACAAATTTTGGATATGAAACGTTTAACAGAAGAAGCCCATAAACGAAACATTCTCATCGGGTTCGATTTATGTCATTCGATTGGCGCTATTCCCCATGCGTTAGACGACTGGGGTGTCGATTTTGCTTTCTGGTGCAATTATAAACATATAAATGGCGGCCCAGGAAGTGTTGCAGCCCTTTACGTAAATCAAAAGCACTTCGGAAAAAGACCTGGCCTTGCTGGCTGGTTCAGCTCGAAAAAAGAAAAGCAATTTGATATGGAGCATACGTTAACACCTGCTGAAGATGCCGGAGCCTATCAGATTGGCACTCCCCATGTTTTAAGCACTGCTCCCTTGATCGGCTCTCTGGAAATATTTCATGAAGCAGGGATTGAAAACATCCGAAAAAAATCTTTGCAGTTAACACAATTCATGATTGATTTAATAAAACAAGAGCTCAACGATTATGGCTTTTCGCTTGGTAATCCGCTTGAAGACAATAAACGAGGCGGGCATATCTTTTTAGAACATAAGGAAGCAGCAAGAATTTGTAGAGCGCTAAAAGATGCGAAGGTCATTCCTGATTTCCGTGCTCCAAACGGTATTCGTTTGGCTCCCGTTGCCCTTTACAATACATTTGAAGAAGTTTGGCAATCGGTTCAAATCTTAAAAGATATTATGGAAAATGAACGCTACAAAAAATATGAAAACAATCGAGAAGTGGTGGCATAGCAATGTGGATCGATATTTCTCAACCGCTTCATAATCACATGGCTCACTGGCCAGGAGATACGCCCTTTTCCTATGAAATAGCTTTTTCAAAAGAAGAAACTGGCTCTGTGAATATCGGCAAAATAACCACGAGTCTTCATACTGGGACACATGTCGATGCTCCGTTTCATTTTGATAATCATGGCGAAAAAATACTTGAGCTAAATATCAATATTTTCATTGGTAAAGCACGGATGGTTGATGTAACAGGAGTAGAAAAAATCGGGCCGAGCGAACTAAAGAACGTTGACTTACATGGTGTCGAGAGACTTTTATTACGAACGTCACGCCAAAAGCAACCTGATCAATTTCCGACTGAAATCCCGTCTATTTCACCTGATCTTGCTCCTTATTTACATGAGTATGGAGTGAAGCTTATTGGCGTTGACGTGCCATCTGTTGATCCGCTTGATAGTAAAGAAATGTCCGCACATCAAGCACTTTATAAACATGGAATTATGATATTAGAAAATATCGTTCTTCATCATATTGAACCAGGTGATTATGAACTGATCGCTCTTCCGCTTCCAATAAAGGGCGCAGATGGAAGCCCGGTTCGAGCAGTCGTTAGACGAGTAAATACGGAGGGAATGTAAATGAGCAAACATCTTTCAGAAATGGAAAAAGAACGTGGTATTCATACGGATTTTAAAAACCGTATGACGTATGGCGAATATTTAAAACTTGATCAAATTTTATCGAGTCAAATCTGTTTATCTGATCATCACGATGAAATGTTATTTATCATCATTCACCAGGTAAGTGAATTATGGATGAAGCTTATCCTGCACGAGCTTCGGGCAAGTATCCGACAAATTGAACAAGATAACCTTGCTCCTGCTTTTAAAATGCTTGCACGTGTTTCCAAAATACAATCGCAAATTATTTATGCTTGGGATGTCTTGTCAACGCTCACACCTTCCGAATATATGGAGTTCCGCGATAAGCTAGGGCAGGCATCAGGCTTTCAATCATATCAATATCGAATGATTGAATTCGCCCTAGGCTATAAATCCGACCATGTCTTAAAAATTTATGAAAAAGCTCCTGAGCTATTAAAAGAATTGAAACAAGCGTATGAGGCACCAAGCATTTATGATGTTGCGATTAAACAACTGGCGAAAGCTGGATTTGATATCAACTCAGACCTCTTAGAACGTGACTACTCCAAACCATATAAAGGGGATCCAACCGTTGAAGCTGCTTGGCTTGCTGTTTATCAAGAGGTTGATAAATATTGGGATTTATACCAGCTAGCTGAAAAACTCATTGATATCGAAGACTGGATTCAGCAATGGCGCTTTCGCCATATGAAAACGGTCGAACGGATTATCGGACACAAAATGGGTACGGGTGGTTCATCTGGTGTTACCTATTTAAAAAAGGTGCTTGATCATTGCTTCTTCCCGGAATTGTGGAACATCCGTACAAAACTATGATATAGCGGCGTATTAGGCGTATTAGTGGATTAAAGTTGTTTCACAGAAAATCGCAAAGGGGTTTAGGGGAAATGGATGGGAGAAAAAAAGAACAATGGTCTTCAAGAATCGGGTTTGTCCTGTCGTCAGCTGGAGCAGCGATTGGATTAGGTGCAATTTGGAAATTTCCGTACGTCACTGGCATGAGTGGCGGCGGTGCTTTTCTTCTTATTTTCATTGCTTTTACGATTTTAATAGGACTTCCGATGTTAATCTCTGAATTTATTATTGGCCGCGGTGCTGAAAAAGAAGCGATCAGTGCTTATAAAAAATTAGCTCCGGACACGCTTTGGATATGGGTTGGCCGGCTAGGAGTTATCGGTTGCTTTTTACTATTATCCTTTTATAGTGTTGTCGGAGGATGGGTTCTTATTTATACAGGCTTATCTATACCGGGAATGATTATTAAAGATGGTGCAAGTTATTCAGAGTTATTTGAAGCGATCATTTCAAACCATATGACCACTTTCCTCGGACTTGCTCTCTTTTTACTCATCAATGTCATTGTCGTATCTTTCGGTATTCAAAATGGTATTGAAAGAGCGAATAAATACTTAATGCCGCTATTATTTATCTTTTTCATCGTTCTCGTTGTCCGTTCTCTTACATTAGAAAGAGCAATGGAAGGTGTGCGCTTTTTCTTAACACCAAGCTTTGAGAATATTACGAGTGAAGCTATTTTATACGCACTGGGCCAATCCTTTTTTGCTTTAGCTGTTGGGTTTTCCTGTATGGTCACATATAGTTCTTATTTAAGTAAAGATGTAAGCATTCCATCTTCAGCAGGTTGGGTTGTCATTATGAACATTTTTGTATCAGTGCTCGCCGGTCTGGCGATTTTTCCAGCTGTGTTCTCCTTTGGTCTTGAGCCAGCAGAGGGCCCTGGATTATTATTCATCGTACTCCCAACCGTTTTTTCAAAAATGCCGTTTGGTGAACTGTTTTTTAGCATGTTTTTATTGCTGTTTTTATTCGCTACATTAACAAGCTCATTCAGTTTACTTGAAATTATCGTTTCTGCCTTTACGGCAAATGGAAACCGTTCTCGTCAAGCGGTCTCCTGGGTATCCGGACTTATTGTCTTTATTGCTGGAATTCCTGCTGCCCTTTCATTCAGTTCTCTTGCTGATTTTCAGATTTTTGGTAAAACCGTTTTCGACGCGACGGACTATTTAGTAAGCAACCTTTTACTGCCGATTGGTAATTTACTCATTGCTTTGTTTATCATCCACAAAATGGATGAAACTTTAGTTAAGCAAGAGTTTCTACTTACTGGAAATTTCTCTCCTTCCCTTTATACAACGTGGAGATGGCTCATGAAATGGTTAGTGCCGATTGGGATCGTGATTGTTTTTATTAATTTAGTAACGAATTCATAGACTGGAACGCAAAAAACGAAGGGGATTCATCACCCTTCGTTTTTTCATATTATAACGATCACGCATTCTGAATCGATGAATTGCCCAATTGTTGAATGATGCGAGACACATCGGCAACCGTTTGCTCTACCAGTTCACTAGCAGGCCAGGTCGTGGATAAACGCGAGGCTTGCCCTGCCCACATGGACATCCATTCCGGACGGTTTTGCTTAGCGGCTGATTGCCGAATTTCACGAGTTAATACATGCTGGATCGGATAATCAGGAACATCACCTTGAAATTTCTCCATTTCTGCAATGAATGCATTTTTTATTCCGCGGGCCGGCTTTCCTGTCAAAGAGCGGGTAATTACCGTACTTTCCTCCGTACTGTTAAGCAAGGCTTCTTTATATTTTTCATGCGCTCCGCTTTCCGGACACGTGAGAAAGGCTGTTCCCATTTGTACGCCGGAAGCGCCTAAAGCAAGGCTTGCTACAACACCGCGGGCATCCATAATTCCCCCGGCGGCAATAACCGGGATGTGAACATGATCGACAATTTGCGGCACTAAAGCCATGCTCCCGATAAGCGCGTTTTGAAATGGGCTGGCAAACGTGCCGCGGTGTCCTCCCGCTTCACTTCCTTGAGCCACGATTATATCAACATTGTTTTCCTGAAGAAGAATTGCTTCACGAACCGTTGTTGCAGTTCCAATGATCATGGTCCCTTTATTTTTTAATTGATGAATGATATTTGATGATGGGATGCCAAATGTAAAGCTGAAAATGGGAACTTTTTCGTCAAGGATTACACCGATCTGCTCATCGAATGATTCTGTATATTTTCTCATGTCCGGAACAGAATGTATCCCTAATTGTTCTCGGTAATGTTTCAGATATTTGTTCATCTGTATGATTTTCTCAGGCGACTCATCTATTGGTTCCGGGCTAAATAAGTTGACCGCAAATGGACGTTCGGTCATTTTTCTTATCTCACGGATAGTGGCCCTTATCTGTTCCGGAGACATATACCCAGCTCCCAGCGTCCCCAGACCACCAGCATTGGAAACAGCTGCAACCAACTCCGGTGTAGTGACCCCTCCTGCCATAGGTGCTTGAATAATCGGATAGTCAATCTTTAACATTTTGGATACCTTTGTATTTGGCCACATATGTATCACACCCTTCTAAAATGGTATGTGGTAAAGCACAATCCAAAAGCCACTTTTCTAATCTCGCTTGCATGAAAAGCCAAATGAGTGTGTCAGTGAGTTTCTATTCTTGCCTGTGTCTTGCTTTTATTGTAAATTACAAATATCATTTAATAAAATGATTATATCTGACGTTCAAAACTTGAACAATAGTTACAGGATGAACGTATTCTTCATTGTTCCTTCACGAGATCCCGGCACAATACAGAAAAGTGCCAACGGTTTTCATCCGGCGTCGTGATGTATTGGTCACGCCGGCGCTTCAGGAATCTTTGCGCATAGCCAAGCAGCATTTATCGTTGTAACTTTGAAAGTAGCCACAAGTTTGTCAATGAATCTACACAGTTACTTCATATACTAATAGTGTAAATATTGCTATACTTAAGCTGGACAAAAAAAGCCAGGAGGAAAACGACGGTGTCACCAAATGTATTTCATATGCTATATCAAACCCATGCCCATTCATGGTTTTGGATTTTGCTTTTCTCCGTAATCAGTTTTGTATTCATCAAAAAAGAAAAAACGAAGCTCCAAAAGGTTACCCGTGTCTTATTGCGATTGGTTTCCGCTATTATGATTGTCACGGGGATTGCAATGCTTGTTACCCTTCACTTCCCTTTGGCCTATGTAGTAAAAGGAATTGTAGCCATCTGCATGATTGGTGTGATAGAATTAATACTTATTAGAGCTAGTAAGGGAATACAAACAGGTCCATACTGGGGGTTATTCATTCTTCTTTTGGTATTGGTGCTTTTACTCGCGTTTAAAGTGATCTCTTTTTAACATTAAAGCCAAAACCAGTTAAAGCCAGTTTTGCAAAACTGGCTTTTTCAGATCGAATATGCCCTGTCTGTCATGAATAACCAAACAAAAAAGCTGGAACGATTTTGTTTAGGAAAATTATGATGAAGGGATGAATCATATGCTTTATCTGCTTGTGGGCTTGGGAGGTATTGCAGGTGCTGTTTGTCGGTATTTATTAGGAATATGGGTCGGAGCAGGAATGTTATTCCCTTTCTCTACCTTTCTTATTAACCTGTTCGGCTGCTTTATTCTGGCATTTTTCTATACTTTAACTACTGCTCGCTTTACGGTGCATCCTTATTTTCGGTTATCGTTTGGAACAGGTTTTGTGGGCTCGTTTACTACATTTTCTACTTTCAGCTATGAAACGCTGGAATTCATACATCATTCACATTACATATTCGCGATTTTGTATACTACAGCTAGCCTGATCGGTGGGTATTTTTGCTCTTATCTGGGCGTCAAGCTAGGCAGTTACGAAAAAAAGCAATTTTCACAGGAGAGCGGGAAAAAATGATGGATGTGGTATGGGTTGCGGTTGGAGGATTTATCGGTGCCATTAGCCGTTTTATAGTGGTTAATATTGTAAATAAATGGACAGATTCTTCGTTCCCGTATGGTACGTTAACGGTAAATATTGTTGGTTCTTTTTTATTGGGTTTTCTGTATGGGGCGGATGTTGACTGGCAGATGAGCGTAATGTTTGGCACAGGATTCCTCGGTTCATTTACAACCTTTTCGACATTTCAGTATGAGATTTTTCAGCTTAAAAAGCTGAAAAAACATAAGGAAATGGTTTGGTATATAGGGAGCAGTATCATCATAGGTATTATCGCGGCTGCGATCGGTTTTCAGATAAGTCATTCGTCGGCATAAACAGGGATACATTCATTCTCTTAGACAATAATCATCATTCAGTGTTCGCGTTGTATTATCATCTTGTCTTGGTCATGAAATATCGTAAAAAAGTGATTAATGGCGGATAGTTCACATTAGAGAGGAGAAAAAATATGGAGATCTCACACGTATTGTATTTCGCCGCGGTATCAGCCATGCTGACACTGGCGCCGGGACCTGATATTTTATTTGTGATTACGCAAAGCGTCTCGCAAGGCAAAAAAGCGGGAATTGCCACGGCTCTTGGCCTGTGCTCAGGTGTAACTGTTCATACCCTAGCTGCGGCATTTGGAATTTCCGCTATTCTATACCAATCTACAGTCGCGTTTCAGGCGCTGAAATACGCAGGGGCGTGCTATCTGCTGTATCTTGCATGGCAGGCGTTTAAAGAAAAAGATGCGCCGCTTTTGCCTGTTGAAGCGATTACAGAATATAAGCTCGGCGCATTGTATCGCCGCGGAATTTTGATGAATGTGTTAAATCCAAAGGTATCGCTTTTCTTTTTGGCTTTTCTTCCCCAGTTCGTGACACCCGGTGCCGGAAATAACGCGCTACAGATGATTGTGCTTGGCTTTGTGTTCATGATTCAGGCCATTATTATTTTCAGCGTCGTCGCGCTACTTTCCGGAAGCGTGGGCCAAAAGATTTTGCACAATGCGACAATAAGCAAGTATGTAAATCTCGCAAAAGCAATCATATTTTCTCTTATTGGCATCCAGCTTGCGCTATCGGAAAAATAAGCAACCGCCCCCGAAAGACCTTATCTACCACTTTCTGGGGGCGGTTTCTTATGCGCTCCATTTTTTTCAAATTAGATACTTTGGTGAAACGAATGTATATCGTTCAGCTTATTTTTCGCAAACCGCGATACCTAACGGATACGTAGCATCTCTTTTCTCGCGCTCAAATGTGACGCCACGCTGATAGTAAATTTCCACTTGCGAATATCCAGAGAAAAGCTCGCAAAATTCCTGTTCTGTTAGCTGATGTACGTGAAACGGCACGCCACACGGCTTTCCCCTTCCCTTACCAAACGGCGTGGAAAGAACCAAAGTGCCACCCGGTTTTAACATCATATATAGGTTTTTCATAAATTGTGCTTCATCCTCAAGGTGCTCCAGTGTTTCAAAGCTGAGAATGGTATCAAACTGCCCCAGTTTTTTCGGCAGGTTCGGATCGGTTGCGTCTTCCCGGCGAAACGTAACGTGCGGGTGACCATATGTTTTTTGTGCATACCGGATGGTTGTCTTATCGACATCGACGCCCACCACTTCTTTCACAATTTGTTTCCCGTGTTTTCCGTTCTTAGCGATCATATGCGAGCCATAGCCGGCGCCGCAGGCAATGTCGAGCACCCTTCCTTTTGCGTAAGGAATGGCGAAGTAGTAGCGGGCCAAGTGTTCGAGCAACAATCCGTTCGTAGGTTTCATCAGATGTGGAATGACACGTTCTCCGGTTAACTCTAGCAATTTCAATCACCGCTTTGTGTAGATTTTTTCTCGTCATTTTATTGTACATAATTTCTCCCGGATGGACAAAAAAATCTCCCCTGCCTAACAGGCAGAAGGGAGCTCTAGTTAAGTTATGAATAATGGTTGACAAAATGATGATAATTGAGCCGAATATCCCCCCAGAATGATGCATTGTCTCTGACCTCGATATCAAGTTCTTCGTAGATTTCCAGTAACAAGCCACACAGTTGATATCTCCGGTTGTAATCTGTCTCGTTTTTAATGTGCGCCAAAAGCCTTCTTGCCTCTTCACGCATCAGGCAATGAAAATCTTTGCGCGTTGACGTCTCCATACTATCCACTCCTACTTCCTCACTTTTCTTGCTTTTCAATAAGAAGATAAAAAATTTATGCAATATTCTAACATATATTGTACTATGATAAAAAAGAAAAATAAATACTGTTATATAACTGAATGTGCATTTTTTAGTTTTTGTCTTATCAAATCATAGAAATATTTGGGTTGAACCAATGGATGCGAGCGCTTGTTATAAGTTAGCAATGGTTTATATAGCCGATTGTCTTACTTCATTTAACGGAGTGGATGAAAGAAGTAAATGTTTAATATCGTTTCAGTAGGTTAGAATGGAAATAAGTTTGAGTGTTAAGGATGTGAGGTAATCCTTCCATTCCATATTTATTAACAGCTTGTTCCAACATTTCTTCTATTTCAGAAGTTTCCATTTCCGTGAATTCAGTCATCTTTTTAGGCACTTTCCTTTTTTGTAGATTGCTATATAAAATTCAACAAAAAGAATATTTTTACCCCTTAATTTAACAATTTTGAAATAATTTTTAATAAATCGTACAAAAGGAGCAAGTGGAATTGATAAGGATCTAGCTAAAAAATTGGACAAAATTATACTGGAAAATGACTATCAGCCTACTGCAATCATAAACACACACAGCCATGCTGATCATTGTGGTGGAAATCACTTTTTTCAAAAAAAATATCCTGACATACAAATATATGCGACTCGATTTGAAACACATTTCATTGAAGATCCTTTTTTAGAACCTCTGTGTTTTTGCTTAGGTGCACTTCCTTTTCAGGAGTTGCGCAACAAATTTCTAGAAGCCAAGCCGTCAAAAGTGACTAATGTGCTGAAATACGAAGATCATACGCTAGATATTGGTGGCCAGTCATTTACAGTTGTAACCTTACCCGGTCATACACAAGGTATGATTGGGATAATATCACCGGACCAGGTTTTATATGTAGGGGATGCGATTTTCGGAGAAGAGACTTTAGAAAAACATGGGATTCTTTTTTACACGGATATTGCTAAAACTAAGGATTCTCTTGAAAAGCTAGAGAGGCTTAATGTTAATAGTTATGTTCTTTATCATGGAGGAGAACGCCTCTCTCTGTCAGAACTTATTGAGGAACATCTAAAGATGATTGAAAAGACGAAAGATTTTATTCTTGAACAAATAGCGGAACACTCTACGAGCCTTGATTTCCTGGTGCAACAAGTGATGAGCCAGTTTAATATAGCTAATAATGTAATTCAACATACACTAACTAGCGCTGTAGTTCGATCTTATATAACAGAACTTCAACAAAGTGGTCAGGTTATCTTGGTTGTTGACAATGGCTTGCTTCAAATACGTCATTCTTCTCAAACAATTGAACCTTGAACTGGCGCAGGATACTAGAAACACCATCGAGCCGCTTTGCGCGGCTCTTTTCCATTTGTTGAGCAAATGACTCCAAAATCGACGGATGCTACCTCTCCCCCCTATTCGTGAAATATTTCCACCGAATTAGGTCGGTTTACTGTCCAGTTTGGCCAATACAGGCGGCTTTTTAAGCGTGGTTTTGCTCCCGCGGCGCAAACCGCCACGGGGCACCATAGAGCCTGTGAATGTGTGGGCCTACTTCCAAAGGAGCATTAAATGTGAAAACGAAAAGTAGATACTTTCCAATTTCTCAAATCGGACAATAGAAACCTTTCAGTAAACATAATATTTTTATGGTTATCTATCATAAGAATTGTGGAAGACCTTGTACCATATTTTTTACTGCTGATGAAAAGTGGCGAAAGAATCCTCTCCCATTCAATACCTACGCCTGTATCTGGCAATTCACTATCTTTTGCCTGTTCCATGTCCGCGAGAATAGAAAACAATACATCATCTTCTATTTTATCCTCTTTTATTGCTTGCCACAGGCGCTGCGTTCCTTTTTTCACCTTAGGCCAAGGCGTATCCAAAATATGGTTACTTAATCCGTGGATGCCTGGCTTTACTTCTTTAATTTCGTTATGTAGCGGTGTATAGTAATAAAGCGATTCGGTATCCCCCACCAACAGGTTAAACCCGTTATATAACCCGCACTCTTGCTTTACTTTTTCGAGATAGACAATAGGCGTATCCGTTCCGGTTAAGTAACCGCTCACGAGATGTCCGCGCGATTTGGCATCAGGGCGCATATGCTTTGGATCGCGATAATTTGTAATGGCAGCAAAGCGTCCGGTACGGGTCACGCCCATCCATGTTCCTCCCTTCTCCAAGTCGCGTCCGCCCAGCACATCGGGTGCATCGTCCCAAAAGGCGGCAGGCGCGGTCGGTCGGTTGTAAAATTCGTCGCGATTAGCGGCAATAATAAGCGGAAATTGCGGATGAACACAGTAAGCAAACAAGATTACGCACATAACGCGTTTATCTCCTTTCTTTATTTGTGCTTTGGGAAGAAAGAAGAATCTCTTACGAATCCTCCCCTTTAGTCGTAAATCATAGATAGGATACGCTCGATACATTCAAGAAAAATTCTATTGTTTTTCTGAACAAATCTGGCGGAAATTGCAAGATTTACAGACGGAAGGATGCCCTGCTCCGGCAAACTGTTCAAGCGGAAGAGGCCGGTTGTAGTATGAGTCTGCCAGGTAGCTTTTCATACTGTTCAAACTGGCTCGGATTTTATGCACGATTCTTTCGATATCTTCCACATCAGGATGGGTACGGGTGCATATGCCATCTAATAAATATTCGGTTCGTACTTCAATGTGTGTAAGCGGTACACTGTAGTATTCATGAATGTACAGCGCGTATAATCGTAATTGTTCCTCATTTTTTTCCGCTATCCTGCCTGTTTTCCAATCGGTAATCACCCATGTTCCGTCACCGCGTCGGTATAATACGTCGAGTTTTACATAAATTTTTTCATCATGAAAAATAAAATCTTTAAGCGTTTCCACTTCCAGTAGTGTAACATCCGGGTTATCGCGAATCTCACGCCAGCTTGTGCTTGCTAACAAATTGGACACACATGTGGTGATTCGGTTGGCGATCACCTCGATGCGTTCGGGCGAAAGCCCCCCTTCGTAATACATTTCATGAAGCATCGTATATTGCTTGGGGTATCCCCACCATCGGTCTTTCTGTTTTGAATCACGATAAGCCGCGTTTAATAGATTACGTATATATGAAATAACCTGTTCTTGCTTTGGGTAAGGTTTTCCCATCTCACGCAGCTCCAATAGTTTCTGTGCAACTGTATGTATAGCGTCTCCAAGCACAATGTATAAATTTTTCATTTGTTTCAAACGATAGGCTGTCTGTGCTTCAGGTGTAGCTGTTAATAACCAGCCTCCATGAGAGCCGTAATAATGATAATAGTATTGCCGCTTGCACGCGTGAAACATCTGATCGCGTGCAAGCGACCACGACCATTCGGGATATGGTCTTGTATGATAGGACATAGAAACCCTCCTCCCTAGATTTTATGCAGTTTCCAGTACAGAAGTTGTTTGTTTTTATTTTTATCAAGCTAACGAAAGTATACTTCTAAAAAGTAAGTGAAATACAGCATAATTCAAGAATAAGTATTTTTGTTTTGATGAAATGCTACCAAAAAATACGGGCGGTTAATCATCATTTTTAATCACAGATGCAACCATTACTTGGTATGTTTAATAATAACAAAATTCTGCACTAACTAAAAATAGTGCAACAATAAAACCTGCTCAGAACTTAACTCCGAGCAGGTTAAATTTTAAAATATCGACTTAATCAGTATCCGTTTTTCAGTATATACATTCAAGTCATCTACAAATGTCGCTTTTAGAAGTACATATTTTCCGACTGTACTACCTGCTTGTACTGTACAACTATTACCTGTTTGGCTTTGAATAGTCGCATAAGGTGTACTTGTACCGTCTTCATTACGAATTGTAATGCTACCCTCAAAAAGCGACGAAAATCAAGCAGCTTTTGTAGAGTATTCTCCCATATATACTTCCAATGGCACCCAATATCCCAAAGCGGAATGAGGGCGCTGTTCGTTATACAAGGTAATATAAGTGCCGGTCGAGACTCCAGGCTACAATACGACGGTCATAGGCATCGATGATGCTGACAAGAGACTTCCATCCCTCACTTGTCCAAATCTTCGTCATGTCAATATGCCAAACTTAATTGGAGGAGTTGATTTGAAAATCGACAGGCTGATATGTGCGCTTGGCTTCATATCGCTTTTGCTTTTGTGTTAAGCCTTCGGCTTTCATCACAGAGTAAACGGTTTTCTGATTGACTTCGATTCCCTGGCGCTTTAGTAAAGCCCAAATTCTACGATATCCGTAGGTAGGATGCTGTTGACAAAGAACACGCACTTTCTCTTGAATCACTGCCTGTTTCGGTCGCACGAAAGTTGCCTTTGCTTTTTGACGGTAAAACGTACTTTTGTGCACACCAAGAAGACGGCATACTTTTTCCACCGACAGGTGGGAATCTTCCACTACCTCAAAGATAAATGCCCAGTGCTCTTCACTCAGATGTCGAACGTTTTTTTTAGCTTTGAAAGTTTTACAGTCAACTTGCCAATAAGTTGCTCATACTCGTCCAACTTTGCTTGAACGGCAGCGTCTTCTTTTGCTGTCTTACGTTGTTTACCCGAAAGGGCAGCCATTCCTCCTTGGATGAACTCATCTTTCCAACGGTAATACAGAGTCTGGCTAATGTTATGTTGTCGGCAAATCTCGGCGATGGATTGTTCCCACTTTAGCCCCTCCATCACAATATTCATTTTCTCCTCTGCTGACCATTTGCGACGTTTCATGTTCCGTTCCCTCCTGTTAACTATAATTGTATCAGAAGGGAGACCTCTACACATCTCATCATCGCATTTTAGATTGGGGCGCTATAAAACTGATTTAAAGTTACTCCTAAAATAAAAAAGAAAGAGTTAGTAGTAGTTCACCAACTCTCCATCATAAATTACATCTTGAATATCAAAAATATTATAAAATAATTATAAACCCCTTAACAACCCATGTTTTTAAATGAGTGTATGCAATTTTAACGATTTTTATTTAAAAGGTTTTTAGTATTGAATCATAAAATGATTTATTGTACCGTTTTCTTTACCCCAAACTTTTGTTATTTTTTTACTATTGAAATTAAAATAATAAAGCATTCTGTTTCTTCCCTCCACTCCCTCTTTATCCTTTAATGTTTTATTACTAGGAGATGCCAAAAAATAAAACCCTTCTTTATCAGGAGAAAAACGCGGTTCAGTGAGAAACATATGGTTTTTATCTTCAACCAAAACTGGGGTTAGTGAGCCTTTATCAATATCAATTTTATAAATAGCTGACTTTCCAACAACCTCCTGTTCGGTAGCTGAAATTAATAAAGTATCACCTTGATTAGATACAGATATTCTGTCAATGCCTTTATTTATCTTACAAATATCCCTTAATTTATTACCATTACTATCATATTCAACAATAGTATACGTTGGGGGGCTTAAAACATATGGATTTGTAGACCTAGCTTGTAATATTTTATCATATAATTCTTTGTTTGAATAAACTACTGCATATACTTTATTAGTCGTTTTACTGTAATCAAAATCTCTTATATTTTTATCCGTGTCATTAGAATCCCAAACATTGAGCCTTTTCTTCTCAATATCATAAGTTGCTAATTGTAAGTTACGATGATTTCCATTAACAACATTCATAAAAATTTTTGAGTCTGCTAATAAAAAATTGTTAATAGCATACAATGAATTTGTTAGTTGAGTTTTTTCACTATTTCTTTGATTTAAATCTTTTTTGAATAATTGAACACTCCCATCCGAAGAACGATAAGGAAAATACATCTCATTTTTTTGTTTATGTAAAACAGCTCTTGGTGCCGTAGTTATATTACTTTCCAAAAGTTGTTCGGTTTGTTGATTTTTTAAATCATACTTATAATAATATGTTACCTGATTTAGATCGGTAAATGTAAATACAATAAAGGATGTGTTTCTTTTAAATAATGTATATCCTCCATATAGGATTAAAACTACAAGAAAAGCAATAGATAAAAGAATAATATATCGTTTATTCATTACGAAATCACTCACTTCCAAGAAATTTAGAATGAGGGAAAGATTTCTTTCCCTCATTTATAAAAAACATTACTTATGGATGTATTTACCTTGAAAACTACCATATGATATTTTCTTACCATTTTTTGTTTTATATCCTGCTGGTACGTTAAAATAATCTCTCATTTCCTCTAATCTGATGTCAAGAATTGCATTAGGTAGTGTTCCTACATCCCATTTTGTTAAAGTATCAGTTTTCCCATCATCCGTTTTTGTTACTATGATTGGTGTTCCAACGTCTGGCTCATCATATCCTTTTTTTGTTGCACAATCTTTTGGCCCCAATTTATGTTTCTCTTGTCCAATTGCGTCGTCATACCAAGTAATGTTTCCATACACATATTGATTACGTATTACTGGAGCCGACATTTGTTTATTATTATCTCCATAATAAACTTCCCCATTTACTTTAATAAAAGCAGGAAGCCCTTGACCATCATATGCTACTCTCATTCCCGGTTGAGGTTTAGGTAAAAATAATTTTTCATTCTCAAAATTAGGGACAATAGCATTGTCTTCTAATTTTAAAGTGTTGTTGTTTTTTGCTGTATTACTCTTCACTTGCTCTAAGTCTTCGACTTCAACATAAAAATCTTCCAAATTTGGTTTGTGAACAATATGCATTTTATTGTTCTCATCATATTCTATTACAACACCCGGCTCCATACTAGCTGGAATAGTTTCAGATGAATGAGATTTGCTTTCAATAATAGTAGGATCGGCTAAAGATGTTGAATTGGTTGAAGTGGCTGATACAACAGTAGGAATCACCAAAGATGCTAATGCACATATAAACAATGCTTTTTTCATTATTAATCTCCTTTCTTTTTTTCTTGTTTTCCCATACATAGAAAAAAATGTTAATTAACACATTTTTAATATAACAAATTTAGGAAAAAAATCAATAGTTTGTTTAATAAAATCATTCTTGTTAAGGTTCACTGAACCTTTGCCCATTTTCGCTTACGCTCAAAGATGGCAGGTCAGACAATGTCATTTTAAGTAAATCTTTCTTCAGCCATTCCATTTCCCAGTAATGCCACGCCTTCATTTCCTCTTCTGTCCATTCGTGTTTATATTCCATGTGTATTACCTCCTATTACTGCTATATCTATAAAATCCCACCCGAATATTTCACTTTTCGCATAGTTTGCTTCTTTCGTCCATGAAAATGTAGCGAATTTCTTAAATATGGTATAATCAGTGAATTTTATAATTGTCATGTATATAAAAACAACATGGTCAAAAGCATATTCTTCCTTATCTAGGTCATTTAAAGTTGAATGGGATCACACCGCAACACATCCAGGATTTGATTCAAACAATGAGAAAAAAAGGGCTTGCAGAAGGAAAGGAACAGTACGATTTGTACACAGCGTATGCGCCAGTTCATTGACCTCTGCTGTTAAACAACAACTTTTGGCTACGAATCCTGCTCATACCGTAGAAAAACCTAAACAAAAAGCGAAGCAATTCAATGTTTGGAGTGAGGAAGAAACAATCCGTTTCCTTGCCGTAGCAAAACAAAGTAGATACTATATTGTATTTTTGCTCGCTATCTATACCGGAATGCGTCAGGGCGAAATACTTGGTTTGCGTGTGCGTGATGTAGATATACAACGCAGAACAATTAGCATTAACCGAATCATGTTGAACAATGGAAAAGGATTTAAAGAAGGAACCAAAACATCAGGAAGTTCCAGAACTGTTGTCTTTCCTTCTTCCATCGTCCCTGACCTTCAAAAAGCCATAGAAGGTAAACAACCCGATGATACTCTCGTAATGACAAGTATTTGTACAACACTAAAACCGAACAACATTACTAGGCGTTTTCGCAACCTGATCGAAGTGGCAAAAGTACCGAAAATTCGTTTTCATGATTTGCGTCATACGCATGCGACCATCATGCTGAAACAAGGAGTACATCCGAAAATCGTAGCAGAACGACTTGGACACAGTCGCACACAACTTACCCTTGACACATATTCTCATGTGCTACCGAGTATGCAGGCGGAAGCAGCAGACAATTTCGGTCAAGTATTGGATAGATATGCTACCAAAAATGCTACCACTTCCGAAAATTAAACTAATACCATAAAATTTAAAATGGTTAGAAAGGTTGATATCACTAAGTTCTCGGCTTCGTTCTCATCAACCAGCCTCCATGAGAGCCGTAATAATGATAATAGTATTGCCGCTTGCACGCGTGAAACATCTGATCGCGTGCAAGCGACCACGACCATTCGGGATATGGTCTTGTATGATAGGACATAGAAACCCTCCTCCCTAGATTTTATGCGGTTTCCAGTACAGAAATTGAAGTTATTTGATGGCGTCCTTCAGACGAATGTTTCGAAAACATGTCGTTTTCTCCCCCTCAAAGAAAGTTTACTTATTTCATTCGACAAAAAAAGCTGGCAGACCTGTCTGAAAGTTAGACTTTGTCTACAAGCTGATAATATGTAGTCAAAAATCTTATTAGTAACAGGATATGTCTTTCCTCTTGATTTTCTAATATTTTTAAATTACAATTGAACATAACTTTAAAAATAGGAGTTGTCTTGATGTCGGTATTTGTTCTTAACTAATTAATTTTATATGGTTCATTCTGTTGCTTTGGCAAACATCCACTTTTGGAGTGGTTTATTTGTCATGGATACAAGTGGATGAACCTATATTGGTTAAGAACACGACGGCCATCCATGATATTTCATTGACTGCAAACAGCCGTGCTCTTATGCACGGTTTTATTTTTTTACGCGTATGTCAGGAATAGGAACTTTTTAACGCCTATTCCATTCTGGCGAAAGTCGTTTAGCAGTCAATTCCCTAAGAGGGACAGAAGATGGGCTATATGTTCATTTTCTGTCCTTTTTATTTGGGGTAAAAGTGAAATAACCGTTTGGATGACGTGCGTGCTTTTCCAGAACGAATATAGCACGTTAAAAATATCGATGATAAGAGAGTGATTCCATGAAAAATTATATAGAACAAGCAAATGCAAATGTACGTCTTCAAGAGGGCTCCCGGGTAATCGAGCAACTTTTAGTGGAATGTTATATACGGCCCGGCATTTCCACAAAAGAGCTGGCGCGAAAAACGCTTCTGCCTGTTCCGGTTGCTACCGCGATCAAGAAGGAACTCATGCAGGCAGGTGCTCTAACGCAGGACCGTGGTGTGCATTGTACCCATGAAGGAGTTGCGTATATCGAAAATGAGTTGGGATATGGTGGATTAGACAAAGCCTTATATCAAAAGCTTATGGTCAATGAGACAGATTGGAAGACCGAGCTTGCAGATATTTTATCGTTACTCACAGAATTATTTCAATTACGACCACAAGTTAATGTACAAATTGACCAGTCAAAATGTACACCTGAAACAAGTCTACGTCGGGCGATTCTTTGCCTGAGGGAGCATGCGTTGATCGGAAAGCAAGTTTTGTGTGTTGGTGATGACGACCTGGTCAGTGTGTCGCTTGGCTTTCTTCTCAAACGATTGTTCCCGAACATAAAGAATCAAAAAGCGGCGATTACAGTCGTAGATATCGATAAGCGATTCTTGCGGTATATTCGCGACATAGCGGATCGGAAAGGAATAGCGGTTACCTGTCACTATGCAAATTTACGGCAACCTCTTTCGGAGCAGTTACACGGACAGTACGACTGCTTTTTTACGGACCCGCCTTATACGCTGCAGGGGATGACATTATTCGTTTCCCGCGGAATAAGCGCCTTGAAGAAAGAAAAAGGATTGCCAATCTTTTTGTCGTTTGCCCATAAATCGCCTGATTTTATGTTAGCATTACAGCGTGAGTTTGTACGTATGGGTTTATCACTTAAAGAAATGATTTCGCATTTTAATGAGTATGAAGGAGCGCAGATGATTGGAAATCGGGGACAGATGATCGTTCTTAAGACAACGGAGTTGACATCTCCCGATATTACCGGCTCTTTCGAAGATGTGCTCTATACAGGTGAGGTCAAGCGGACGATACGCACCTACCAGTGTAAGCAATGCAATGGATCGATACTTGTTGGCATTCAGGGAGACTTCCCCACGATTGAGGAATTGAAAAATCAAAGGTGTCCAGATTGCGGAAATGATACCTTTATTTTGATCGCTAAAAAAATCGTATAGCTAATTGTCGGTTTGTTTCAAGTGAATCGACTCAATGATTGTGCGTCACTCTCCGGAGTAACTTTTTTTTGCGTATATTACTTTGTATAACGAACAGCGCCCTTATTCCGCTTTGGGATATCGGGCGCTATTGGAAGTATAATATGAGAGAATACTCTTTCGTCTTATAGAATATCCTCCAAGTACTAATATATAAAGAACAAACTTGCACTTGAGCAGTCTCGTTGGTACGGAAAAAAGCGTAATCATTTCTTATTTGATGAAGGCCTATATATCCTATACTTACTGTTTAGTTTAGTGTCTAAAATTACACGACATAAATACGAAACCATTGAAGAAAGAAAAGTTTCCTTAAAAAAAGCAATAGATAAAAATCGTCGTATTTATTGGCGGTGTTAAGTAACAAAAAAGGACTTCCCCCACCTTGTAGAATAATAATTTTTAAGCCAAAAATTACAGGCCTAGCCCCAATGCTGGGCTTGTAATTTTTTGTTGTGATTTCTTCGTTCAACAAGTAAAATGAATCATGCTTCGGATATACCGAAGCCGCGGTTCGCAAAATCCCGCGTTATCAAAACTAGGAGGCATTTTACAATGTATAATTTTTATTTCGGCTTAGTATTTGTCCTGGTCAATTTCTTATTGTTTCTTGTCTGTTACCGTCTATTCGGCAAAGTCGGGCTATACGCTTGGGTTGGCGTAGCGACCGTACTGGCCAATATCCAGGTAGTCAAAACGATCGAATTGTTTGGTTTTGTCATGACATTAGGCAATACGATGTATGGAACAATTTATCTTACCAGCGACCTGTTGAACGAAAAGTATGGGGAAAAGGACGCGAAGAAGGCCGTTTGGTTTGGATTCTTTACTCTTATTATGACAACGATTATCATGCAAATGGTGCTAAAATTTCAGCCGCATGCGAGCGACTTCGCCCAAGAGCCGATGGAAAAACTATTCGGTATTATGCCACGTTTGGCCTTAGGAAGCCTGGCGGCTTATTTCATCAGCCAATTCCTGGATGTAAAAATTTACACTTTCCTAAAAAAGAAATTTCCGAAGCCCAATCAGCTCTGGCTCCGCAATAACGGAAGTACGGTAATCAGCCAATTGATTGACTCGCTCGTCTTCTGTACGATCGCATTTGCCGGTATTCACTCTTTTGGTGTATGGATGGATATTTTCATTACCACATACTTAATTAAATTCGTCATTTCTGTTCTCTCGACGCCTGCGCTGTATGCGGCACGAAGCTTCAAAGTGGAAACGTAACGACGGCTGGGATATTCCAGCCGCCGTATATACCGTAGCTCCAAACGTACCCCATAAAGAAAGAGCCATGCAAAAAGCGCATGACTTCGTAGAAATGACCTACCGGTATATTTTATCTTGCTTTTTTTTCCATCCCCGCCTCACTATGTCGCTTTTTAGCTTGAATGCGCGTATTCTCCGCTTCCCAGAACATTTTTCTTTCCGCTACTACTTTCTTTTTTTCATCTTGTTGTACAGCTTTGACGAATGAAAGAATCAACAGCAAGGTTATAAAAACAAGCGGCAATGCAGTTAAAATACTTGCTGTCTGAAGCGTTTCTAACCCGCCAATAAACATAAGAACCATCGGAAGAAGCGAAAGCGCGAATGCCCAGAACATTCGATTCCAACGCAACGGGTCATTATCGACGCGCTTTTGGGTTACTGCTGCAAGCACATAAGCGGAAGAATCAAACGTAGTCGCCAAGAAAATAATAGCCAGTATACAAAATAATGGTACCATTATCTTATTGAAAGGTAGCGTATTCATCACGCTAATAATCGCCGTCGGCGCACCGCTTTCTTGCAAAATACTCAATACAGGAAGGATATCATTTAACTGCAAATATATTGCATAATTTCCAAGGATAATAAAATATACAGTACAGCCTATCGTTCCCCATACAAGAGTGCCGATAATCATCTGGCGAATGGTACGACCGCGCGAGATACGAGCAATAAATAATCCTACAAACGGCGAATATACAAGCCACCATGACCAGTAAAACATCGTCCATCTTTCCGGGAACCCTGATTTTGTAATTGGATCCGTCCATAAACTCATTCGCAAAATGTTGTCCAGTAATAAGCCTACGCTGTTCGTTCCCATTTTTAAAATAAAAAGGGTCGGACCGACGACAAGAATAAAGGTCAACAGCAAAAAAGTCAGTACCATGTTCATATCGCTCAGCCATTTAATCCCTTTTTGTAATCCGGAATACGCGCTAAAAGAAAAAATAATCGTCACAATCAATAATACTCCAATGTTTAAACCGAATGATTCCGGAATTCCCGTCATTTTGCTAATGCCGGCTGAAATCATCGGCGTACCCAGACCGAGCGTCGTTCCGGCAGCTCCCAGCAATCCAAACATAAATAAAATATCGATCATTTTGCCGAGAATACCATCTGCCGCCTTGCCGATGAATGGCCGACACGCTTCGCTGATTTTCAATACGGGCTTCTTACGAACATGGTATAAATATGCAATCGGTACAGCAGGCAGGCAATAAATCGCCCATGCTGTCGGTCCCCAGTGGAAAATGCCGTATGTGGCGGCCCATTCAATCGCTTCCGTAGAACCGGGTTGCAGACCGAATGGCGGACTTTCATAATAATACGCCCATTCAATCGTTCCCCAATACAAAATACTGGCACCGATCCCCGCGCAAAATAACATAGAAGCCCAGCTAAAAGTAGAAAAAGCCGGACGTTCTCCGGGCTCACCCAATTTAATCGTTCCATATCGTCCGTAAGCGACCCACAAAAGAAAGAAAAATACACCGATTCCAAGCCAAAGATACGAAATCCCGAAGGTGTTAGTAAAAAACTTACTGGCCGCCGTTAACATTTCACCGCCTTTCTCAGGGTATAGCCCCAGTGGAATGCAAACGGCGATCAGTACTACAAAAGTGATGGTAAACGTAATCCAGTCCATTTTTTTTGCTTGCATCTGCTCCTCCTTACATTTTCAAATGACCATTCGGTAGAGTAAAAGGGGTATACTCCCCCTATTATCCTTTTCCCACTTTTTCTATAACTGAAACTGTATTTATATACCATATGCCAAACAATGAAGAAGTGATACTCCACAAGGAGCGTCAGGATATTACGGCGAAGCGAGCCTGCGAGTTTTTCTGGTTACACCTGTAGAAGTTATTGACACATGCTTCACCATCGCTTATAAACGGACATACACTTTCGCTACCCATATGGCTTTCATATTGATGAGGGGGCTCCATTTGTCTCTACACTCAATTCAAAGCTTTCCTTGTAATAAAGAGGATTCAGATGCATGTTTTTGTGAATCATACCAGCTTGCCTTGTCTGTTAACAAGAAAAATTCCTAAGACAATCAAACCCATACCGATTATACTCAGCATTGCTAAACTATTTTTGAACACAAAGAAATCGAATATAGCTGTCACAGGTGGTACACAATAAAATAAACTTGTTACATTTGTAAGATTGCCCTGTCGTATCATATGATAGAGCAATAAGGTTGCTCCTACTGAAACAACGAATACCATCCAACAGAGGGAGAGTAAAAACATAGGAGACCAACTTACTTTTTGTTCAAAACAATATAATAAGATGGATAAAAAAATAGTTCCGGATGTATACTGAATCGTCATATTTGATATTTGATTAACCTGTATAGACTTTTGTAAGATGGTTCCTCCTATAATACAAAGGAGTGAAATCAATGAACTCATCATGCCTATTTTTGAAATGTTCGCTATTTTTGTACTATTGAGCACGACTAAAGTAAGACCGATGATTCCAATAATGAGCCCTATCCATTGATTTTTTCCACTTTTTTCTCTTGAAAGAAATGTTGTAAGAATAGGTTGTGCTCCAAGTATAATGGCCAGCAGCCCAGGAGAAATATTGTAATCTAAAGCTAAAAAATAAAAGGTTTGATAACCAGCTTGCATACATAATCCTGTGAAAATGACATCCATCCATTCTTTTGAATTTGTTGGTAATGAAGGTCTAAATATGAGCAACATTCCCCAAAAAAGAAGAGAGGAAAATAATAATCGAAAAAACAGAAAAATAAATGGATCGGCATAGTGTAAACCAATTTTTACAAAAATCCCCCCACTGCTCCACATCAGAACAAATAACCAAGGAATAATACTCCTTTTCAACAAAATACCTGTCTGCATAGACTTCTTAATTTTTGAATTCACTAAGATTTTGTACTGTCTGCCCATTATTATATCCTCTTTTCATATATAAATAATATGATTTTTACAATCATGAAAAAATGAAGTTGAAAGATAAAATTCTTATATCGATTTTTCCAATTATTATTTTATGTTTTTTCCTTAAGCTAGTGAAATTAGTGTTTTAAAATATATCTATCGAGTTTTTAAGTAGGAGGAGCTGGACTTCATGGAAATTAGGCATCTAAATACATTTAAAGCTGTTATTCAAACAGGGAGTTTCACTAAAGCGGCTGAACTTCTTAACTATTCCCAGTCGACTGTAACATTTCATATAAAAGCAATAGAAGAAGAACTGGGAACTCCCATTTTTGATAGGATCGGAAAAAGGATTTTTTTAACTGAAGCTGGTGAAAAATTGCTGCCACATGCGATTCAAATACTTAATGTTTTTAGGAATGTAAAAGAAGCAACGGGGGAGCACGGAGAGATAAAAGGTCAATTGAAAATTACAGCACCTGAAGTCCTATTAATTTATAGATTGCCTCCTCTATGCATCGCTATCCAGCTAAAAATTTCAAGTACCCTTAAAACAAAAAATGGGCTATGTGGTAGAAAGGATTTTTTGAAACACGACGCGATCTTGATCAGGTCCATCATAATCTTTATGAACAGAAATCCCCTCAATCTTTATATCACTTTCAAGAATGTCAAAACCTAACTTTGTATGATAAGCAATAGACGCTTTATTGACCGGAGAAGTAACACACTTGACAATACTGCAACCCCTCTGTTTTACCGTCTCAAAAAAGTGATGATATAGTTTTTTAGCATAACCTTTCTTGCGCCCATCGGGATGGACTCCGACAAAATGGATATATGCTTCTTTTGGGTGTGTTTGAGATATAAATCCAATAACAAAAGCGATAATTCGATCATGATCTTCAATAACAAAAGATGTTTCCTGAAAATGAGAGAAGAACAATCTTGGGAGCATGTCCGACATTTGTCTTCCCCCCCACCACTGGTTTATACGAGTAATTATGTAAGAATAATCTGATTCATGTACATTTCTGATTTTCATAAAAACCCTCCTTAAACTGAATCATTCTATTACTTGACGAACATAAGAAGGTATAATGAATGTGTGTCAACTCTCAATGTAAGCTTGGGTATGTTCAACATATTCAATAATCGTTCCATCGGGATGTTGTACAGTCATATTTTTCCCTGTAGGGACTTGTTTTGGTTCTCTAATAACCTTTACCCCTATTTTATTAAGGTGAGTTAGAAATTCATCTAATGAGTCTACTACAAATGTAGCTTTCGTGCCTTCAAATGGTTTTAATGCCTCCGGTGATCCAGCTATAAACAAAAGATCACCGACTGATGCAAGTTCCAAATTCATTTCAGGATATGTAAATCTTAATTCTGTTTTTACACCATAAAGCTCTTCACAAAAAGGTAATACAGTATCTAAGTCGCTAACATAAATACGAGTGAACGTTTTTAATACTTTCAAGGTTTATTCCTCCAGCTACATGATTTTGTACGATTAATTTTAACAAAATAATGGGTAAAGTTTTGTATGTTCTAGTTCTTTTCCTTTGAAGTCACGTATTGGTTGCTTCCTGCGCCAAGACCAACTATCAAAAGTAAAGCCGAAGCCACAACCAGTATGAACAGTGGAAGCGTCCAACTGTGTGTCATATCATGCAGCAATCCAAAAAGAGTTGGCCCTATTGCGGCCAAAAGATATCCTACGGACTGAGCCATTCCGGACAATTCTGCTGCCTGGTGAACATTTTGGGTACGAAGGCTAAAGAACATCATACTTAAACTAAAAGCACATCCTCCCCCAATGCCAATCAAAATAGCCCATACCGGAATAAGTAGGTTCCCTCCGAACAAGAGACCTAAGTATCCAACAACAAACAAAAGAAACGTAATAATGACTAATAATCGCTGATTGGACATACGTCCTGCAATAACAGGAATGATAAAAGTGAACGGAAGCAAGGCAAATTGCAGTAAGAAAAGCATCCAACCACTGGAGCTAGCACTTAATCCTCGTTCGATAAGGATTTCAGGCATCCAAGCAACAATAATATAAAACATCAAAGATTGTAGCCCCATAAATATTGTCACTTTCCAAGCGAGTCTCGAACGCCATACGTTCACCGGCTCATTTTTCCTATCTGATTTAACAGCTATCATCTGTTTATGTCGATTACGGGCTTGCGGCAACCAAACAAGAAGTGAAAGAAAAGCGGGAATAGCCCAGCAGCCCAAAACCACCTTCCATCCTAGTCCAAAATCGGTAGCAAGAGGGATGCTGATTCCTGAAGCAATCGCTCCACACAAATTCATGGCTACCGAGTAGATACCCGTCATAAATCCAATTCTGAGCGGAAATTCTTGTTTGATTAAACTCGGCAACAAAACATTACAAATCGAAATAGCAAACCCAAGCAGGGCTGTACCTAAAAATAATGTACCGATCCCGGATACGGAACGTAAAATGATACCCAGTGTTAATATAGGTAAAGAGGCGAGTACCACCGCATTGATTCCGAATCGCCGGGCCAGCTTAGGCGCAAAAGGAGATACGAAAGCAAACGCGAGCAAAGGTAAAGTGGTTAACATACCGGCTAAAGTGTTGGATATTCCTAAATCATCACGAATCATACCTACTAAAGGACCTACTGATGTGAGCGGTGCTCGAAGATTCATTCCAATGAAGATTATTCCAAGTATAAGCAGCAAGATACCGGCAGACGAGCGTGAGGGCTCATCACTTTCTTGAAAGTGCTTCTCAATCGCCTGATGGTGTGAACTCATTTCTCATCCTCCAGATGTTGTTGAAGTTTTTCTTTAAACTGTTCAATATAGGTACGGACAGCCTCAACAGCTTGCCTTTCATCTTGTTGAATAATCGCTTCAATGAGTTCATGATGCACTTTTTGATGAGAATCACAACAAGCAACTTCGACTAATTCACGAATGGATCGTTTGACAGCTTCTGTCATATATTCGTATAAATCGATCAGAACACTATTGTGTGTAGCTTCTGCAACTGCCTGGTGCAATTGGATATCGAACTCGACATAAGCATCCATATCATTCGCTTCCGCAGCGGAATCACAAGCGGCAAGGCAGGCGCGCAGCTTTTCCACATCTTCGTCCGTACGTCGCAGGGCAGCCAACCGTGCTGACTGCTGCTCCAACCCATCACGTACCTCCAGCGTTTCCAATATATTGGATTGTTGAATACGCCGTTGCAGCGCCGCACCAAGAACACTGGTTGAGCATACATACGTGCCATCTCCCTGCTTGGTTCGTAAAAGTCCGGCATGAACGAGGGCTCGAATCGCCTCCCTCAACGTATTTCGACTAACCCCCAATTCCCTAACCAGTTCTGGTTCGGCTGGTATCCGGGTTCCGATCGGCCATTGCCCTGATTCAATGATGGCTTCAATTTGTGCGGCCACTTGTTCGACCAGCGTCATGCGGTTTGTTTTTTGTAATTTCATTCACACACCTCCAAACATCGGATGATTGGTTTAATAGAAACATATCATAATGCAGTGAGAATGTAAATCATTTTTGATTTCAATGGACAAGGAAGGGGAGCCTCTTAAAACGCTACATAATAAAAAAGAGGCAGAAAAATATTGCCTCTTGCCTCTAATGTCTATGTAAAAATTCATCTATCTTTATGCCCATAGTCAATGACCTTTACTTCTTGCTCATCTTTTAAGAAAGTCATTATTTCTGTACCATAACAAAAATATACGCTAAGGAAGACAAAAAACAAAGCTCGTTTTCGTATTCCTTAATTCTGGTCAACAAATTCACGAATGCCTTTATACAGCGCATCTGCAACCCGTTTCTGGAATTCTTCATCAGCCATTTGCTTCGCTTCTGAAGGATTCGTAATAAATCCAATTTCTACTAAAACAGCGGGCATTTTCGTATCTCTGATGACCTGAAATCTCGCTTTTTTGACTTTTCGATCCGAAAACCCTGTTGCCTGTATAAGATATTTATGAACGGTATTTGCATACGTTTTGCTTTTTGCAGTGTAATAGTATGTTTCTGTTCCTTTAGCCGACGACGAAGTGGCCGAGTTAATATGGACGGAGATAAACAAGTCCGCCTTTTCCCCATTCGCTATCTTTACTCGTTCAGGCAATTCAGGGAACGTGTCGCCTTCTCGTGTCATTACTACATCAAATACGGAACGGATTGTTCATCGTGAAATGCTTGGCTTGTACCTCTCCATTCGCTTCTATCTCTATCATTTCTTCCTTTTGCACAAGCCCTGTAATTTTCACTTTTTCAATAACTACTTTCGGTTTTTCATCGACTTCGTTGACTGCTTTAGAACTTATGGAATATGTTGTTTTCCCTTTATCCCAACTGCCGTTTTGTCCAAATAGCTCTGTCACAGCTTGTCCATTCACTTGAATTTGTGGAGGAATCTTCGGCTTCATTCTTTCTCCATTCATCCAGAGCTGAATGGAAGGAGCGGGTGCAGCTTGAACCACCGCCGACAACATCCCCATCAAGAGAAAAAGAAGCAGGCTAATCCTATAAAACGCTTGTTTCATAATTTATCCTCTCTTTCCCGTTCTGCAATTCACAAAACGACCAATCTGCTATACTTCCACAAAAATTCCTAAATATATCTTTAATACGTAATATAGGAAATTGATTATATTATTGTACAATTTCTTTATCAAAGAATGAACAACTTTCCCTCATGAAAAAAGTCCCATTTTCATGAACTCTTATTAATAAAGTAAGCAGGCATCTATGAAAGACACCTGCTTTTGTGCATCGGCTGTAATGTCGTGAAAACAAACGAAAATCTTACCGCTACTCCCAATGGGCCAGCGTGCGTTTATATAACATATCGCGATATTGTGCTGTCGAATTTGGCAGAACATGCCCGGTTGTGTAATCCATAATCACACCATAGCGACGGATTACATCCAGTTCATCGATTTCTCCTCTTTTAAATTTTTCCTCTACGGAAGCGATATCTTCCTGCAACCACTGTCTGCGTTTGGCTCGAATGTACGCACGCTCGTTTTTCGTTGCCTCCTCATCAATTTCAAACAGGTCAATCTCGCGGTCAATCTCTTTGATAATAACTCCGTAATCTTTACGCGCACGCTCTATGGATACATACTGATCGATCACATCTTCCAATACAAGCTTCGGATCACGTTCAAGCGGGTCACCCAATCCGCCACCACCTGCGGAAGGACGATCGAATGAATCCCCCGGTTTAAGCGCCACACTCGAAAATACCGTCCCCAAAAAACGTTCGTTATCGCTACCTGGATTTAACCTTACTCCATGCGGCAAGGACGGAAGTCCCCCTTGAATCCCCCATGTAACAGAGCGCGAACGATCGCAGCAGTACGACATAACCGTATTTTCACATGATGTCAATATTCCACCTTTACGCACACCACAGCCACCGCGAAATTTCCCCGGACCAGCAGAGTCTGTTACAATTTCATGATGCGTTGTAATAACAGGGGACAACCTCTCCTGTCCTTCGCATGGCTGAATGCTTAATCCGACACCAAATACCGGAGACATCGCATTCGCTCCATCTTTATATGAACGACCACCGTGTCCACCGGCCATCCAGTCATACCACATAAAGTAATTGTCATATCCGGCGCGTCGATCCCAACCACCGATTAACAAATATTCCAGGTTAAACGAGCAGGCAAGCGCTCGTTCCGGCATAATACCAGACCACAATTCAAAAATAGCGTTCATGATTTTTTCGTATGCACCGGAGCAAAAACCGGTTACAGCTACAGGCCACGGTGCATTTACAACAGAATCTTCGGGCAAATTCACATGAATGAAGCGATAAAAACCAGAATTAAGCGGAATATCCGGGAAAAATGTTTTTGTTCCGGAAATGACCGCGGAAAAAGAAGCGCCGAACCCAGCATTCAAAAAGCAGCTGATGTAGGGATGTGAACCGGTCAAATCATAATCAATTTCATCATCTTTAATCGTCATACGCACATGAATTGGGATTAATTGATCACCAACTTCCGGATCCATGTCAATATAGTCTGTTGTTTCCCATGTGCCGTTCGGCAGTTCGGAAATACGTGCTCGTCCGAGACGTTCCACATAGTTTTGCACTTCTTCAAAAGCAATGAGAACCGTATCAAGACCATACTTTTCGATTAAACGAACAAGTTGCATCTCCCCGACTTTGGTTGCTTCCGCCTGCGCACGCAAATCGCCAAGGCGCTCTTCCGGAACACGCATATTGGCCACCAGAAGATTGGCCACATCCTGCAAATACTGACCTTTGCTCCAAATCCGTACCGGTGGAATTCGCATCCCTTCCCCATAATGATCTTTGGAACGAACATTGAAGGAGCCCGGAACGTTACCACCAACATCAGCCCAGTGCCCGTTCGATTGCATAAAAGAAATAAGTTTTCCATCATAGAATACCGGTCGAACTACGCGAACATCACAAAAATGTGTCCCACCTCGATACGGATCATTAATCAAAAATACGTCCCCAGGATGAATATCGTCTCCGAAATCTTCAAGTACTGCTTTGGCTGTTAAATGGAGTGTTCCTACATGAACGGAAATATCCTGCGTTCCTTGCATAATGGTGTTCCCTTCAGCATCACAAATAGCCGAACTAAAATCACGGCTATAAATCACGAAAGAATAGCATGTCCGCAGAATTTGCTCAGACATCTGGTCAACCAAATTTACAAACGCATTTTTTAACACCTCAAACGTTACCGGATCTAGACGTGTGATGGCAGATTGTGTTTGACTCATTATTTCGCCTCCATATCTTTTTTGTACGTTAACAGTAAATTCTTATACGGATCGACTTCAGCCGTAAATCCTGGCGGAATAACAACTGTCGAATCCATCTGCTCGACAATTGCTGGCCCTTGGAATGTAGAACCTACAGGGAGCAGCGAACGATTATAAATGGTTGCTTCTACAAAGCCCCCGCTTTCTTCAAAATAAACATCTCGCTTGCCCCGAATCGCATCATTCATATTGCCTTTCGGCTGCTCCATTGGTAAATCCGGCTTCGGTACAATTCCGGTGGCCGCTACGCGTAGGCCGTAAATTTCAACCCCTTGTTCCGGATTTGAGAATGCGAATTCACGCTCATGTTCCCTGTGGAACCGCTCCAATGCTTCCTTAAGTGAGTGAATCGGACGGGAAACTGGAATAGATAATGAACGCCATTGTCCGGTATACCGCATGTCAATATAACGAATAAGTTGAGTATTTTCTTGCGGTACCCCCTCTTCTTCCAGAAGTTTAGCCGCTTCCTGTTCCATATTTACATATGTTTGTTCTAATTCAGTCAATGAGACATCCTGTATGTTCATTAAATACGTTTTGGAAATGTCATGTCTTACATCAACAAGCAAACATCCCATAGCAGACGTAATTCCCGGATGCGGTGGTACAATTACGGTTGGAATCTCTAATTCTTTCGCTAGATGTGCGCCATGAAGTGCACCTGCACCACCAAACACAACAAGCGCAAAATCACGCGGATCATATCCACGGCGAACGGAAATGAGACGTAGCGCATCGCACATGTTAGCGTTTGCTACTTTGATGATGGCGTTCGCTGCTTCTGCTTCCGTATAGCCGAATGGTTCAGCGATTTTTCGAATCGCTTCGCGTGCTTTTTCTTTGTCAAGCGTCATCTTCCCATCCAGAAGTTCCGTTCCAAGGCGACCTAATAGCACATTGGCATCGCTGTTCGTTGGTTCTGTTCCCCCGCGTTGATAGCAAGCTGGGCCGGGTGTCGCTCCTGCACTCTGCGGACCGTTACGAAGTGAACCCCCATCGTCAATCCAGGCTAGGCTACCACCACCGGCACCAATGGTGAGAATTTCAATGCTCGGGAACCCGATCGGATAACCATATTCGATATACCAATCATTTGTAACGCGTAACTCACCGTTATACATGAGGGAAATATCCGTACTTGTCCCTCCCATGTCCAATCCAATCGCGTTTTGAAATCCGCATAATTTAGCGATGTGAGCGCTTGCAATCGCACCGGCCGCAATTCCTGAGCTGGCGAGACGAGCGGCATACCTCGGAACCGTTTCGGACGTCATCACGCCACCACCGGAATGAAGTACAAGTACATCTCCTTTATATCCATCTTTACGCAAAGAATCTGACAGTTCCTGAATATAATTACTTACAATCGGCCCCAGCACAGCGTTTACAATTGTGGTGCTCATTCGTTCATGCTCGAAAATTTCCGGAAGCGTTTCACTCGATGTACAAATATAGACTCCCGGCATTTCTTCCTGAAGGATTTCTTTCATTCTTTTTTCATTTGTTCCATTCACATATGCATTCATGAAACCAATCGCAATGGATTCTACCCCGCGCCTTTTCAGGATACGGGCCAGTTCGCGCGCTTCCTGTTCATCAAGCGGAGTAATAATATTTCCGCTATAGTCTGTGCGCTCTGTAACCTCAAACCGGTCACGACGCCGTATGTACGGAGGTGCTACATCTTCATAGGCGTCCCATAATTCTAGCTTAGTTCCACGACGAATTTCCGGTACATCACGAAATCCTCTGCTTGCAATAAAAGCTGTTTTTGGCAGGCGTCTTGTGATCAAAGCATTGGTTCCAACGGTCGTACCGTGAGAAAATAATGAAATTTCAGATATCGGAACCGCTGAATTTTTAATCCCTTCTAAAATGCCTCGAGCTGGATTGTCAGGTGTAGAAGATACTTTCGTAACAGCAATTTCCCCCTTTTCCTCATCAAAAACAAATACGTCAGTAAAGGTTCCACCAACATCGACGGCTACATGATATTTTCCCATCATACGTTTCCTCCTCTAGCTAAAATGCACTTGCTTTCGCCCATTTAAATTTAGCAATTATTATGCCAATTTTAAAAATTAAAAAATATAGACGTATAAGTAAAAACAGAATAAATACAAGAAAAGATTCTTTCAAAAATGAAAGTGAATTTCCACTTATGAAAGGTGTCTCACACGCCAGGAAGTGGGAGAGGTTCACAATATACTGGAATATATATTGTTTTATATAGACGTTACTACTATATTAATAGTATAGAAAAAAATGCAGCATCACGGTATTGCTTTGCTCGATTCCGCGTCTGCTGTAAAACAGAGGAGAGATCGCGATGGGATTGCTATATGATGACCTTACCATCTGCAATTTCGATCACGTTTACATTCCTCAAACGAACCTGCTTGCTCTGCCTCATACGTGGATCGAATGTGAAGATATTGAACATACAAACGGATACTGTGAGCAGGATTCCTTTCGTTTGATTGCTGAACGGCTGCATCAGAGACGACATCCAGGTGGCATCACTTTTGTCGGTAACGGCAATTACCATTATGTCTCACGCACGCTTCTTCAGGAAGTCGATCGTCCTTTTACCCTCATTCTTCTTGACAACCATACGGACATGATGACAAATGTGCCACAGCACTTTCTTTCATGCGGTTCTTGGGTTGTCGATGCTTTGCTTAATTTACCTCTATTGCGCCACGTTATACTCATCGGCACCCGATCCGATTTGGCGGCGCAAATCGATCCGCATTTCTCTTCTTACATCACAGTTTTTACGAGCCAACAACTCAGTGAAACAAACATAAATACGTTTATTTCTTCCATTCTTTCAAGCATCCATACGGATACAGTCTATATCAGCATTGATAAAGATGTTCTTTCTCCTGAAGAAGTCGAGACAAACTGGGATCAGGGCGTTATGACACTTGCTCAACTGCAAGCGATAGTGAAAGCGCTTATCCATTGTTCTGCCAAAATTTATGGGGTAGACATCTGCGGAGAGCTTCCTGTCTCGCCTCTCGACGTATTTCATCAAGATAAACAAATGAGCATTCGCAAAAACGAGAAAGTGAATCTGGAAATCCTGCAAACAATTTATAGTTAATACTTAAGAAAAGGGGGGCCAAAAAGCTACTTTTTGGCCCCCCTTTTTGGCATAAAAAAGAAAAGCTGCCTCATGACGTTTTTTAACGACCTTTTGAGACAGCCTCTCTTCTTAATTTACAATTAGCAATCTTTTCGTTTATAAAACATCGTAACCCTGGTCTTCAATCGCTTCCTTAATAGCTTCTAATGTCAATTTATGTTCATCATATTCCACCTGCACTGTCTTCTCATTCAGATTGACTTTGCCTTTGGCACCGATTTCTTCAAGCGCTCCTTCCACTGCTTTTACACAATGCCCGCAAGACATTCCTTCTACTTTTATCGTTACAGTTTGCATCTTGTTATTCCCTCCATATCAGTAAAAGTGCATTATTTCATTAATTTGTTCATTGTCTTTAACAATTCATCAATCACTTCATGATCCCCTTCCTGGATTCGCTCGATCACGCAGCTTCTCATATGTCCTTCCAGAAGGAGGCGGCCAACCGCGTTTAGCGCAGACTGAACGGCAGCGATTTGATTCAGAATGTCGTCACAGTACACATCTTTTTCGACCATTCCCTTAATTCCACGGATTTGTCCTTCAATCCGATTCAGCCGGGTAATTAAATTATTTTTCAACTTCTCTGAATGATGGCTCGTGCGTTCGCTCCCGTGATTGCACACCTCCTGTCCATTTTCGTGGATCATCGGCTCCATCGTCTTTGTCACCCCCTTATTCTACTTTCGCCTTTTGCAGGCGTAGAGCATTAAGAACGACCGATACTGAACTCAAGGCCATAGCAGCGCCAGCCACCCACGGAGCAAGAAATCCTGCGGCAGCGATCGGAATGCCGAGCGAATTGTAAGCAAGCGCCCAAAACAGGTTTTGTTTAATATTGGTCATTGTTTTCCGACTCATCACAAACGCATCAGCAATACTGTTTAAATCGCCGCGCATCAAAGTAATATCCCCGGCCTCCATCGCTACGTCCGTTCCGGTCCCCATGGCAATACCGACATCAGCTACCGCCAGCGCAGGCGCATCGTTAATCCCATCTCCTACCATAGCGACTTTTTTACCTTGGGCCTGCAAATTCCTTACTTCCTCTGCTTTATCTTCCGGCAACACTTCGGCGCGAACCTGTTTAATTCCTACTTCCCGCGCGATCGCCTGTGCTGTTCGTTCATTGTCTCCCGTTATCATCATAACGTCAATATTCATTCGTTTAAGTCGCGCCACGGCTTCGCGTGACGTTTCCTTCACCGTATCCGCGACCGCTACCAATCCTGCGTATTTTCGGTCGACAGCGACAAGCATGGCGGTCTTTCCTTCATCTTCTAAGACATCCATTCTCCCGTACACCCGCTTTACATCCACTCCGTATGTTTCCATTAACTTGCGTGTGCCAATGAGAACCTCTTTGCCTTCCACTACAGCCCGCACTCCATAGCCCGGGATAGCTTCGAACTGCTCCGCTGAAGGCAGGGCGATTCCTTTTTCCTCTATACCAACGACCATCGCTTCCGCGAGCGGGTGTTCCGAGTTTTTCTCTGTTCCACCAACAAGACGCAGAAACTCCGCTTCTTCTATACTTTCCGCCACCACGTCTGTCAGTTCCGGCTTGCCCTTTGTTACAGTTCCCGTTTTATCAAACACGACGGTGTCTACTCGGTGCGCAATTTCCAGATATTCGCCCCCTTTAAACAAAATGCCGAGCTCAGCCGCTCTTCCCGAACCGGCCATAATCGAAGTCGGGGTAGCCAGGCCAAGGGCGCATGGGCACGCGATTACGAGCACAGCAATCAGCTTTTCCAACGCGTTCGCAAAGTCTCCAGGAACAAGCCAGAAATACCAGATAAGGAAAACGAGCACAGCGATGCCAACGACAATCGGGACAAAAATTCCTGAGATACGGTCCGCAATGCGCTGAATCGGTGCTTTCGAGCCCTGCGCTTCTTCCACCACTTTAATAATTTGCGCAAGCGCTGTCTCTCTGCCGACTTTAGTGGCTCTTATTTTCAGCACGCCATTTTTGTTTACCGTCGCGCCAAATACGTTTGCGCCCACCTGTTTTTCTACCGGCACGCTTTCTCCCGTCAGCATCGATTCATCAATAGACGAACGGCCCTCGATAATTTCGCCGTCAACAGGAATTTTTTCGCCGGGTTTTATCACAATCATATCACCGACAATCACTTCTTCCACCGGAACGAGCATTTCCTGTCCGTTTCGAATGACAAGCGCTTGCTTCGCCCTAAGGCCCATCAATGTTTCAATGGCCTTGGACGTCCGCCCTTTTGCCAAAGCTTCAAATAGTTTTCCAAGCAAAATTAATGTAATCAGTATCGCGCTGGTCTCATAATACATCTCTGGGGCATGATGCGCTTGACCAATGGATAGAATCGTTAAATATAAACTGTAAAAGTAAGCAGCAGACGTGCCAAGTGCGACTAACACATCCATGTTTGCACTTTTATTGCGCAATGCTTTATACGCGCCGATATAAAATTGGGCTCCGATAATAAACTGGATCGGAGTGGCTAAAGCGAACTGTACCCAGGGATTCATCAACCATTCCGGCATCCAGATAAAAGAAGTAAACGAAAAATGTCCGGCCATCGACCATAATAAAGGAAAAGATAAAATCGCTGAAATAATAAACTTCCGCTTTTGCCGATTGATTTCCTGCCGGCGGTGATTCTCTTCCTGCCCATCTTCTTGTTTCGGCACCGCTTTGTAACCGAGCTTCTCCACCTTGCACACCATATCTTCAATAGAAACCTCAGCAGGCAGATACTCTAGGTGGGCAGTTTCCAGCGCAAAGTTGACGGTCGCTTCCGTTACGCCAGGCATTTTGCTAAGCCCTTTCTCAATCCGATTCGCGCAGGCCGCGCACGTCATGCCTGCAATTTGGAAATCGATCTGCTCTTTTACCGTAGCGTATCCTAACTTTTCAATCCTTTCTTCCAGCTGGGAGAGCGTCACTTTTTCCGGGTCGTACGTAACCACGGCCTTCTCCACCGCAAAGTTAACATTCGCTTCCTCCACTCCTTCCATTCGCTTAAGCCCTTTTTCAATGCGGTTGGCACAAGCCGCACACGTCATGCCTTTTATTTGAATCGCTGTCTGTTTGCTCGCCGACATTTAGCGCCCCTCCTTACACTATACCTATGTATAGTATAATAAAAAAACTCTAATTTAATGTATCTATTTCCTTCACTTTTCAATATATCATACCCCGGTACTGTATACAACATTTTTCTGTTTGTTTATCATGATAAGAAAAACTCACGGGCATTTCACTGCTTATGTGTAAAGACGAAAAGCGCCAAGGACAGGCCCTTGACGCTTTCGCATCGCTTATTTTTGGCTATTTAATCGTGCTCCAGTCCAGTTCACCGAGGTTGCGGCTGTACGCTTTTAGCCTTGCCCGTACGCGCTCCGCTTCTACTCCTTTTAACGGCAGAGGCTGATAGTTATTTCTTTCCTTTACCGAAGAAATGGAACAAGGAATGATCCTGATCTCCTGTTCTCCTGTCAACGAGCCGTTTTTAACATAAAACGTCTGCTGAAAAATAAACGTATCTTTATCTTTAGGATTTTTATTGCCCCCAAACATAAAATTGCCAAGGCTGTAAACGATAAACTTTCCTTTGTATTCCTCAATTCCTTGCATTACGTGCGGGTGATGGCCAAGGACAAGATCAGCGCCCCGCTCCACAGCGTATCTGCCGAGCGCTTTTTGTGTCCGATTCGGATAATAACTGCGCTCCACCCCCCAGTGAAAGCTTACGATCACAATTTGTGTGCCGCGACCACGTAGCTCGGCAATATCACGGGCAATCGTCCGCTGTAATTTTTCGCTGTTCTCCCATCCTTCATACCCGAGCAGTCCAATTTTGATTCCTTTTATCGTCTTCATATATTTGTTGTCATAGCCAAAATAGCCAATATGATATTTTTGCAGATTCTTTATCGTATCCTCATATCCCTCCCGCAAATAATCATACGTATGATTATTTGCAAGATTTACGGCATCAATGCCTGACAGCGTCAAAATTTGCACATATTCCGGTTTTCCCCTAAAACGAAATGTCTTCGTCGCTTTGGCGGTCGCTGTCGTCAGCGTCGTCTCTAGGTTGACAATCGTCAAATCGTCTCTATTAAAAATAGCCCGAATGTGCTTTCCAAAAAAAGCCTTGCCATTCTTCATCACTTCATGCTCGAAGCTAAACGGATACGGGTAGGCTTCGTCACGTCCAATTGTGACATCACCGGCGGCGCTTACCGTAATTATTTCAGTTGGTGTCCAACGTTCCGCTCCAGATTCCCTTCTCTCTTCCGGCTTGCGCAAATCAGCCGGTTTTATTGCTATTTTGGTCGTTTCTTTTACCTTGCTAATCTTCATTACGATAGCGGACACAGCGTACAGCAAAGTCGTAAAAAACGTAATCGATAATATGATGAATAGCGACGTTCGTTGCAGCTTCTTCACTCGTCTCCCCCACTTGCATAGTCATCCCATCTGTTCTTATTTATTTTATATTCACATATAGAACCTCATTTTTATACCTTCATGCTTTATACAAGAGTATGGGAGTTCGGACACCAGTACAACCATTTCTTTTCGTGATTTTTCGACAAAATAAACAGGCTTTCCGTATGAGTTGATTGTTTTAAGCGGTATAGTCACACTTGACTATATCCTCTTCAAAGTCGTATAATCACAGTCAGATTAGTCAAAAATAAATGACCTTTTTACATTCATCGAATCACTTTTGCTTTCTGGTAAACAATATAGATAACCAACCAGCGCTTTATAATAGGGCAATGGGCTTCTGATGGGGTGTGAAATATGGAAAATAAAAAAGCGTTGCCGCTTTTGTTCGTCGTAATGTTTCTTGTTATGGTAGGGTTCGGCATTATTATTCCTGTGCTGCCATTTTTCGCCGAGCGGGTAGGCGCAACGCCGGAACAGCTCGGTTGGCTGATGGCTGTGTACTCCTTGATGCAATTTCTGTTCGCGCCGATATGGGGACGAATTTCCGACAAAATCGGGCGCAAACCAGTAATGCTTATTGGCATCGCCGGCTTGTCTATTTCCTTCTTTTTGTTTGCTATCTCCACCAAGCTATGGATGTTATTCGCGGCCCGGATTCTCGGGGGACTCCTATCGTCCGCCAACATGCCAACAACGATGGCCTATGTCGCCGACATTACCACGCCAGAAAACCGCGGGAAAGGCATGGGAATTATCGGCGCAGCGGTTGGCCTCGGCTTTATCTTCGGCCCGGCTATCGGCGGGGTTTTCTCAAAAACCAGCTTAAACATGCCATTCTTTATCGCGGGGATGGTCTCAGCAATTACATTCTTCTTCGTCTTGTTCTTCCTAAGCGAGTCACTACCGGCTGAAAAACGAACGATGCAAAATACAGACACAAAAGAATCCCGCTGGAAAGCGTTTAACGGGCCAGTTGCCGTTTTGTACGTGTTGCAACTGTTCGTTTCTTTCTCGCTCGCAGGTCTGGAGGCGACATTCGCCTATTTTGCAGCGGCGCGTGCTGGTGTTGATACGACGCAACTGGGCTATATTTTTATGATTATGGGGGTGGCCGGAGCCATCGTACAGGGCGGTCTCGTCGGCCGATTGACAAAAAAATTCGGGGAAGGTGCTGTTATCCAGGCAGGTCTTGTTATTTCCATTATCGGATTTGGTCTCATCTTGCTTACGAACAGCTTTGTTACCGCCGCTATTTTCGTGACGATTTTCGGCATCGGAAATGGTGTCATCCGTCCGAGCGTTTCAGCGCTTGTAACCAAAAAAGCAAAAGGTGGCCAAGGCAGCGCTACCGGACTATTATCTTCGTTCGATTCACTCGGTCGCATCGCCGGCCCACCGATCGGAGGTGCGCTTTATTCCACACAAATGGGACTTCCATACATCTCAGGAATGCTCATATCAGCTGTCGCATTTATTTTGTATTGGATTTATATAAAAAGGGAACAAAAAAGTACAGTAACTATCTAATGTGTATATGTCATACAAAATCCTTCTTTGCTTTTGTGGAAGAGGGATTTTTTTTAAATTATTTAGTACGCAGTATTTTTGTACTATTTTATATAAGCGCAGAAATTCGGTGTATACATTAAGGCTTGCGACGCCAGAATCGCGGGGTTCGTTGCCCGTGCCTTTCGTCCCGCCAAACGTCCGAGAGAAATCATGAGAAAGCGGATCGAGCGAGACGTATCGGCAACCCTTGACGAAAAGAATTCCGGTACGCGACCACTGTCCCGTTCGCATCCGCTGGATGTAGAACGGTTTATATAGAGGTGTATAGGGGTAAACTTCAAAAGTTTCTAGTAAAACAGGCGGAGGATTCGTGCGATGATTCGTTTTGTATGCTGTTCATGTTCGCTCACCGCAAGAGGAACATCAAGACCCAGACTCCAGCGATAAATCGTCTGTCCCGTATTCCGAATACGATCAACGCACTCCGGTCCCGAAGCATACAGCAAAATTCCGGTATCGGCCCTGCGTGCCGTCATATATGCTAGCATTTGGTACACATGCGGATGCTCCGCATATCCCCTAGCACGCTCTGTATATTTCGTATCAAGCACAATTTCCCGTCCGATCGTGTCTTGCAAAAGAATGTCAGGAATCACCACAAGGCGCCCGCCTTCCCCCAGCCAGTGCCGTGTCTGTATGCACACCTTAATCCCGTGCGGCCGCAACTCCTCGGATAACAGCCGAGCGATATAGCGTTCAAATAATTCGTTCATATCTAGCACGAAACTTTCGCAATACACATGCCCTGCATGCATCGAGAGCCCCGCCGCCCGCCAGTACAGGCGCAATAGGCTCAGCGCATCCGCGTAATGCCGGTTAAGCCGTGTTATCGGAATGCGTTCCACTTCGACGAGCCGCTCCCGCGCTGACCGCGGACGTCCCCTTTGCTCTTCTGATTCCCGTCCCGCAACGAACAAGCGCATAAGTTCCTTAATCTCCCGCCTGATGCTCGCATCATGGTAGCTCCTTCTTTCCATATCGTACAGCGCGGCGTAAATCGCACCATTCTCGGGCACTCGTTCCGTATGTTCGTCATACGTACAACCGAACCGATACTCCTGCTTACTCCACAAGCGCAACGTCTCCGGTACAGCGAGCTGACCGCGGACACCCCCCAATTTCTCCGTCCGCGACACATATCCTCTGCACAGGCCGCGTCGGACGATATCCCTGCATTCAGCAATAAACAACTTCACAAGCCACTCCAAGTCGCCTGGCTTTTCCGTAAATCCGCTCCTATCTTGATAAAAGCGAAGCGAACGAATGTCGTACGCCCGGGCCAGCCATTCCCATACGATATCCGCTGGCAGCTTAGGCTGAATACGTATGGAGGCATCCTTAAGTTCAATGCGCCCGATATGAGAGCCAGCCTTGAGCTCCCACCCCCCTCGCACGGACGGACGAAGCGTCAGCGCGTACGAAAATTCTCGCCGCAACATTTCAGCGCTTGCCGAGGCCAGCTCCACGCCCTCCAACGTTTCGTGTTCACGCAAAATATATTGCCGTTTATATTCCCTCATATCGTTCCTTCCTCTCAGCAAGCAGCGCTTCTAGCTCAAATTCATGCACCCGCTCCGGCTCGCAGATGAAATATTCTTCCAGATACGGAATAATTTCATACTTCCAAATGCGCCGTATTTTTTCCGCGGACAAACCGCGGTTCATAAAATAGCCATGACCAAGCCAAAAATCAAAATTCCCGATTCGCCGGTTCGCTTCGTGCACCGCTTCTGCAAGCCACGCTAAATCCGGATAATGTCGCTTCAGATAACGCTCTAGCGCCTGCTCTGTTTCATATGGGGAAAAGCGCGCGAACGGGAAGCGGCGCCGAAGGGCAAAATCAAGCTGCGATAGCGAGCGATCGGCCGTATTCATCGTACCGATGATATACACATTATCCGGTACCACCATTTTGCTTTTGGAATACGGCAAAGGCACCGGAAAGTTTCGATACTCAAGCGCGTACAGCAATTCCCCGAACACCTTGGCCGTGTTGGCCCTGTTAATCTCGTCAATAATCATAACATACGCGCATTCTCTATTCTCTTGCTTTAGCGCTTCATTGCACAGCTCAAGAAATACGCCGGGCCTGACTACAACATTCATGTGCGTAACCCCGTTTTCCCCTTCGACCACTTCCGGCCGCAATCCTTCGATAAACTCTTCGTACGTGTAGGAAGGGTGAAATTGGATAAGACAAACCCGGCGTTCGTTCTGAGCGATTACTTTTGCCAGACGCTGGGCGGCGTATGTTTTGCCCGTGCCGGGCGGACCGTACAAAATCAGTTGTTTCTTCTCGTGCAGCAAACTAAGCCATTCTTCCAGCGTCGCGCGCGGAAGATACGTATCGTCCGCCATGTCGTCCAGCGTATAGAATCGTGTCTCGTCTCCTTTGCGGGCAAGGTATGTCTCAAATTCTTTTAAAAACGTGTTTTCATCTTCCGTTTCAATCGTATACCTCTTCCGCAAAAAGCCTTCTTCGTTTTCTTCATGAATCGCGCAAATGTACTCTCCGGGCACATCCCATACAAAAACATAAGCGAACGTTGCATTCCCTTCGCTGCCCGCAAACCGCCAGATTACTTTGTCCCGGTACTCTTCGCCAAGTTCCAATTGCACAGCCTCAACCTCTTCCGCATTTGAAACAAGAAAACCATACTCCCTGAGCAAGCGCGTAAGCCGCTGGGCAAACCGATCCGCCTGCAAGCTTCCTTTTCCGGGCGGCGAGCTCTCTATCTCACCCGCGCGCCGCGTAACATAAAACAAAAAGTGTTGCAACTCGGGCAAACTCCATGTCTCGCCGCTTATTCGCCCGATTTCTTCACGCAGTTCAAACAAAATCCGGACAAACCGCATGTAACTTCCACTGTCAAACGGGCGCTCCTGTCCATCCGTATCATAAGCGAAATATGCCAGCGCGTCGCGGTCCGCGCGGTAATAGATAGGGTATCTTCCCGGGTCCTGCAAATTCCAAAAAAAACTCAGAAAAAACGTGGAAAACTTGACGGACGCACATTTTTGGGACGGATATCCTTTTTCCGTCGCCGCCTTTTGCGTCCGAAACACCGCGTCTGCGAATGCCTCCAGCTTTTCTGTGGTCCACCTATATCCACCCGTCCCTAACGCGGGAATTTCCGTTGCAGCAAGAAAAGCAGCGGTGAGCTCGTCCACCATACCAGCGGACACGGCTTGATTGTACAGTTGGTTGAAAAACATTTGCCCGGAAAAACCACTGAATCCCCAGATATTCACTTTTTTTCCGCCGATAACGTGCTTGATCTTCGTTTTATGGTCCAGCGTTTTTTTAAACTGTTCCAGCGTGATCTCACCTTGGCGCAGCCGCTCAAGCTCCGTGAAATGAGCGCGGAACGCCGCACGTTTTTCTTCCATTTCATCCGCCTGCTTCCTGCTTTCCGTATCCGCCAGGTACGCCTGTATCCATTCCGCCAGTCGATGAGGCATTGCTGCTTCCTCCTATTCTCTTAGCACGAATTTTGTCCGGCTGTACCCTTCTTTCGTCTTCTGCACCTCAAGCGTGGCCGGTATCGCGCTTTTCAGTTCCTGCACATGCGAAATGACCCCGATCATACGGCCGGAACTCTGCAATTCAATTAGCGTATCAATCGCTTTATGCAGGGATTCATCGTCAAGTGAGCCAAATCCTTCGTCAATGAACATCGTTTCAATCGAAATCCCTCCCTGGTACGCCTGAATAACGTCAGCCATCCCAAGCGCAAGGCAAAGGGAAGCGTTAAATTTTTCGCCGCCGGACAATGTCTTGACATCGCGCGTATACCCGGTATATCCGTCGTATACATCCAGTCCGAGCCCGCTCTGGCGTCCCCGTTTTTCAAGCCGATCGCTGCGCCGCAACTGGAACTGCCCGTTCGAAAGATTATACAGCCGCTCGTTCGCCATCTGAATAATTTTTTCCAAAAACTCAATCTGCAAATACCGCTCAAATGAAATTTTGTACCGATTCTCTCCGCGCACCACATCATACAGATCAGCGATGCACGCTCGCTCTTCTTCCACTGCCTTTACCCGTTCATTCGCTTTAGCGATATGTTCGGCGAGTTCATGCGCTTTATCGCGGCAGTTTAACGCGGCGCGGTGCGCGTCGCGCGCTTCGTTGCATTCCGCTTTAAGGCATTCCAATTCGCGCAAAAGCGCCTGCGTATCGAACCGCTCTTTACCGGCAAGCTCCCGCTCCAGCTCTTTAAGCTGCGCCATGACCGCGGTCTTCTCTGCGGCAAAGCGTTCCAACTCCTTCTTCATCCGCTCGCGTTCCGGCGCGGGCAACTTCGCTTCCCGATACGCTTCGACCGTCATAAACCCGGCTTCGAAGCGCGCTTCCGCAAACCGCTGTTCCGCCTGCGTGTTCCGCGCGGCCGCTTCCGCAAGCAACTTTTGCGCGTGCTGCACGTTGCTACTTGCCTTAAGCGCCTGTTCGGATGCATGGCGATACTGCTCCTGCGTACGCTTCCATTTCACCTCTGCTTCTTCCTTACGCTGTACCGCTTCCTGATAGTGCTTACGCAAAATATCAAGCGAGCGAAGCGGTTCCGGCACCGATACAAGCTGGGTCTCATATGCGGCGCGCTCTCTTTCATAGGCGATTCGCATCTCCTGCAACTCACGCTCCAGCCTGCTATTCTGTTCGGCCTGCCGCTCCCATTGTGCTTCGAGCCGCTCGTATTCTTGCCTCCGTTCAGCCAGCTTCATTTCGTCCCGTTCCAACGTCTCTACTTCTGCCCGCAGCTTCTGCCCTTCACGAACAAGGCCCGCATGCACGTCGCGTACCTCGTAAGGATCAAAGCCATAGGAAGCCATCTCTTCCGCGTATCCCTTCAATGACTCTTGCCCAGCATTAAGCCTGGCCTCAGCCGCACGAAGTGCTTTCTCTGTTTCATCACGCGCTTTCTTGGCCTCCTGTAGTTGCTCTTTCGTCGGGATGTGACCGTAGCTTCCGGCTTTTTTCGGATGTTCCGCGCTGCCACAGACCGGGCATGGCTCCCCGTCGCGCAGGTGCAGGGCAAGCAGGCTCGCCTGCCCTTCAATCCAGCGCCGCTCCAGCGCCTCGTATTCCTGTCCGGCCGCTGTGCACGCCGCCCGCTTCGCTTCTACTTCCCGTTTTAACGCAGACAAAGAACGTTCGCATTCCATGTATTTATCCACAGCGCGAAACTGTAACCGCATCTCCGCTAGACGCTCTCGTTTCCGGGCGAGCGCTACCACTTTTCCTTCCAGTTCCTTTATTTCCGCAAGAAGCGCAGCCTTTTGCTCCTTGGCAGCTTCCTGCCGACGCACGGCCTCTACTAACGATTCTTCAAGCTGTACAAGCTTTTGCTTTCGCTCCCGCAACTTGCCCTCTTTTTGGCTGAGCGCTTCCACCACCGACAGCATTTCCCGCATACGCTCCACTTCACGCGCTACGGTCTGACGTTCCGGCTCACGCGCTTCCTCCTGCTCATACGTCCGCTTTACCTGCGCGAGGCGCTCTTTCGCCCACGCTTCGGCTTCTCGCGCTCGCGCCAATTCCCGCTCCTTCTCCGCTTCTTCCCGCTGTGCCGACATCCAGTGCTCTTCATGCGCTTCAATTCTGCCTGCCCGCTCGGCGCAAAGGAGCCGTGCTTCCATGCGCTCCATCACTTCCGTCTTATTCTCCAACTCCTCCGCGGCCGCACGCTTCCTGTCTAGTTCAGCGAACCTCTCGTTTATGTTCCGCGCCCGGTGATAGGTTTCATTTTTTGTCCTGTAAGCTTCCTCCACCTGCGCCAGCCTTGCTTTATGTATCATTGCCTGCGTATCATGGTACGCATACTCTTCGGCAAGTCCCGTCATAATCTGGTGGATGTTGCGCGTCTCCTGTTCAAGCGCCACAAATAACAACGCACCCTCGCGCTCCGGCAAAAAAGCCGAAATCTGGCTAATGAATTTCTCCTGCTCTTTCCACGCTTCCACCACGCGCCGATCCGCTTCTTTCCGCCGGCGGTTCAACGCGTCTTCTACCGCTTGGTACGGCTCGGTTTTAAAAATCCGGCGCAAAATTTCTTCCTTGTTCTCCGTTTCGGATGTAAGCAACTTGCGGAACTCGCCCTGTGGAAGCATTACGATCTGGCTGAACTGATGCTTGGTCAAACCAAGCAAACTCTCAATTTTTTGGTTTACGTCGTTCACGGTAAACCGATCCACACACGGCACTTCCCCATCGCCTGTCACCTCGTACAGTTCAATCTGCGCTCCAGTCGCTGTTTTGTTTCCAGCTTTTACATGACCAAGCTGGCGGAACACGCGGTACGTCCGTCCGCGCAACTCAAAAATTAGTTCCACCGACGTATGTACGTCATCAGCGGCAAAATGGCTGCGCAAAAACTTGGCATCATTGCGCTCTTCACCGCTCGCTTCGCCGTACAGCGCGAAACAGATGGCATCAAAAATGGTTGTTTTGCCTGCGCCGGTGTTTCCTGAAATGACAAACAGACGATGTTCGCCCAATTCCGTAAAATCAATTGTCTCTTTGTGTTTATACGGTCCGAACGCTGTCATCGTCACTTTAATCGGCCTCATACTTTCTCCCCTTCTTTCGCGAACACTTCTTCAAGCACTTCGCGGAAAATACGCTCTTTCTCTTCCGTTAGTTCCATACCGCGAATTTCTTTATAAAACGCGCGGAATAAGGCAATATCATCTTTTTCCGGCTGCTCGATCCGCTCAGCGACAAGCTCGGTCGCCTGCCGCGCCATCAAATTTTGCGATACATGCATTGCATTTGGATATACGGTGCGCACGCGTTCCATGGCGGAAAGCACCGGATTTTCATCCAACAGCTTTACGAACACATAATCGTCGCTTCGTTCGTGTGTTTCCAGTTCCTCAATGGTTGTGCTAACCGTGCGCATATCACGCCGGGGCACAAGCGGGCGCTTTTCGACACGTACCTTCCCCTGCCCGTCCAATTCAACAATATAGAACCCTTTCCTGTGGAGCTCTTCGGAAATAGAATACTTCAGCGGCGAGCCGGCATAGCGGATGACCTCGCTTCCGACGTGGTGCGCCTGATGCAGATGGCCGAGCGCAGTATAATGGAACGGCGCAAAATGACGGGCGTGAACATACTCAGCTCCGCCGATGGAAAGCGGACGTTCCGCGTCGCTCGCGTTTTCTACACCTTCTTCTTTTTCACCTGTAGGGGTGACAAACGCGTGACCGACGAATACATGCCGCGCTTTTGAATCCATATTTTCGACAATTCGCGCCGTAACCGCTCGCATCGCATCATCATGGGTACGAATCGTTTCATCCCCGAGCGCATGGCGAACCCGTCCCGGCTCGGCATATGGCACAAGGTAAAAATGCACCGGCCCATATTCATCGCAAAGCACGACCGGCTCGAACACAGCGCGAAACCGCCCGGCGATATAGAGGCCGTTGTCTTTCATAATACGACTGCCGAATTCCAGCCTGTCCGGACTGTCGTGATTCCCTGCGATCGCCAGTACCGGGATGTTTAACTCTATGACAAGTTCGTTGAATACGCTGTTCAACAAATCAACCGCTTCAGTAGGCGGCACCGCCCGATCGTATACATCGCCGGCAATAATAATAGCATCCGGTTTTTCTTCGCATGCCGCTGCCACAAATTGACGTAAAATGTATTCTTGATCTTCTGTCATATGTACTGACTGGATAATTTTCCCCAAGTGCCAGTCGGCCGTATGAAAAAACTTCATGCTATCTTCCCGTCCTTTTCTCTCCCAATTATAAAAATAAAAGCAAAAGGCAGGCTACACGCCTGTCTTTCTCCACTGTTTTTCGCCTTCTTTTTTCCATTCTATCAAAATTTTCCGCAGCAAGACAGGCATATCTTCCACACAATCCCCCCCACTTTCCGGTCGCTTCCCTTCCTTCTATAATAAGAATGATAGAGTAAAGGAAAAACTAAAGATAAGGAGATAAACGCAATGGAATTCAAATTGGAACGCATTCATGACAAGATCGAATTCTTCGAGGCAAACGACCTTAAGACATTGGAGAGAAAAATCGACGAGCAAATCGAAAACAACAAGGCGCTGCTGCTGGAAGTACATTCGGTTACCCACCACGTCGCCTTCCATCCGGAAACCGGGCGTCCGCTTTACAGCGCTGTCGTTCATTTCAAAGCGAAATAAGCGCAAACGGAGTGCAACACAAGGCACTCCGTTTTTCCATTCATAAAAAAGAGACATCCTGATTTATTGTGTGTAAAAATAGCAAATAATAAAACATCAACAATGTATATTAGCCGACCAATTCCAATACCTTTTCTTCTGTTTCCTCTTTTTCAACCAACGCGTACGCCGGGAACGACGGATAACCGAACTCTTGAACGTCCATGCAAACTTGGCAAATGCATATGTCTTCCGTTTCTTTGCCGCAGATTACGCAATCTTTCATAATTTATATCCTCCTCACAAGGTACTTTCTTCTTCAAGTTTCATTGTAATACGAAGTTCTTAATGTGATGTTTTAATTTCTTAACATTTCGTTAAATATTCAATGAACATTATGTGTCAAATCCACATAAAATCAGCCATCTCAAAAAAGTCAGAATATATCCCAACCGGTTGACGAATAAATAAAAAATCAATATAATATCGAATTGTTAGTTATACTAATAATTCGAAAGCTCATTAATTAACCGAGGAAAAGGGCTGAAAAACGATGCAGGAAGAAACCAATATGCATACTCGCTTGTTGGAGGAATTAGAAGAAATTTTCCGCGTGCTATCCCGGAAAATCAACAGCAATTTGCACAAAAACACAGAATCCGGTCTCACAGGTTCCCAGGCGTTACTGCTGGAAATCCTGGAAACGCAGGGACCTAAACGGGTCTCGGATTTGGCTAACGAATTAAATATTACGCTTCCTTCCGTTACCGGGCTGTCCGATCGTTTGATTGCCGGAGGATATGTGGAACGTAAACGGTCGGAAAAAGATCGAAGAATTGTCCTGCTTGAAATTACGGAGAAAGGAAGGGAAACACTACAAAAAGCTCAATTAATACGCAAAGAATTGATGAAGAAGTTTTATGAGTGCTTATCTGCCCAAGATATCGAGGACTTAATCCGCATCTATAGCAAAATGCTGGCTAACATCAGATGAGGCGTATGAGGAGAAAGTTTGAAAAAATAAAAGAGCTAAAAAGGAAAAGGAGTAAAGCAATTGTTGGGTATACTATGGTAGATGATTTGTATAGTTTTATAAAAATTAGAAACAAAATTTACCATCTACAAAGAAACGAAGAATTCCCTATGCAGCTTGCAGCTGTTTTGGAATAAAATCCAGCGACTCTCCTGCTCTTGCTGCTTGATAGACAAATTCAATCCAGCTTTGGCTTTTTTTTACCCGCCATCGCTGTAATCCATCTAGAAGTGTAGCGTGTCCTGTAAGGATGCAAAAAGCAGCGGTACAAAGATAGCAGTGTCCAGAAACGATGAATTGCTTTTGTACTTCGTACTTGATAACAGTCAAACGAAAAATTACCCTTTATCGTTCGAAAGTATGTTTCAATTACCCATCGCTTGCTATAGTAGGATAGAATTTGTTCACTAGATAACGAAATATCTGTACTTAGAAAAGCTCGCATGTTTTTCAAGGTGAGCGACTCAGCGGCATCCCAACATAAAAACACTACAGCATTTTCAACCATGTTTAGTTTTCCTTCATAACGATAAACACGATAGGAAGTGTGACCGACGGTCACAAGGTCGGTATCACTTTTTCTAATATGGTTCGCAAATTCTTTCAATGATTGACGAATCCCTTGCGGATAAAAAATGCGATTGGTTTTTAAGCCGCTGATTACATGACATCCAGATTGTGCGGCTGTTTCAAGTACACTTTTGGCAGGATACCATGTATCAATAAGAAGATATTTCTTTTGTGAACAACGTGGTAAATTCGCTACAAGCTCACAGGCCAGTTGAATTTTACTTTGCTTCTCGGATTCATATCGTTTGAAATCATAGGGAATCACGCAATCGGATTAACCCCCACCATTTGGACACAGACAACCTTATTCGTCTTTTTTCAAACAATTACTCGTTTATACTCGGACTTCTTTTATCACGAACTTACGTTCTGTTTAGAGCACATAAAACTCTTGTGGCGCTAAATCGCAAATGCTAGAATGGATTCTCCTTTCGTTATAAAAGCGGATAAATTCTGCTACAACCTGATAAGCCTCTGCGTAGGACATGAATTCATAACGTGCCAGACATTCATCTTCCAGAATGCGATGAAAGGCTTCGATGTGCGCATTCATATTCGGTGTTCGCGGCGGGATACGCTCATGCACAATACCGAATGTTTCACACGCTTGGCTAAAGTGATGAGACGTAAACTGTGGGCCATTATCGGAACGAAAGACGGGACGTGCTTCTGTTCCAAATAACTGCCGTTTAAACAATGCCTGCTGTACAGTACGACTCGCATCCTTTGCTTCACAAGACAAGCTGATATGATACGCAGATCCGACGTAAAAAGATGGTCAGTTTACGGTACCCATAGGCATAGGCTTCGCCTTCCATGTCTTCCATCAACCATTCTTTGATCTGTTCATCGGACACTTTTGTGCCGTCCTGCTTTAGGGAATAGCCCGGTATGACTCGTCCTTCACTTTTCACTGGTTCCACATCCTGCCCTTTTCGTTTTCGATGGTAGTAATACGTGGAGCGTGGAATTCGGGCAAAACGCAAGACTAGCCGTTTCGGATAGCCCTGCTGAATATAGCGTTCCGCTACTTCAAGTTTTTCAGCAAGTGAGGGTTTTTCTTTTTTATCAAATCACGTAAAATCGCAAGTTCCAATGCCTGTTCGCCAAGTAGGCGTTTGAGCTGCTCATTTTCTTTCACAACTTCTTCGGCATCTAGGACAGGAACCGTAGAGAAGTCGATGTCTCCATGTTTTCCGCTTTCCAGCTCTCGCTTCCAGTGCCCCACCATGTTAGCAGATAATTATACCGGCGAGCAACGGCTGCTAAATTACCGGTCTCTTTCGCTTCTTTCACCACTTGTTTTTTAAAATCAATGGAATACTTTCTTCTTGTCATGGATGTCTTCCCCCTCTGTCACTATAAGTGTAATCAAAACACACTCTTAGTGTCCAACTTCTCTAGGGGGCTAAAGAGATGGCACACCGTAATCTTAAGGATTGTTCAAAACAGAAATGGACTGCGAACGCTAATCACTTAAGAATCCCCTGGCTTTAGCCATGTGGAGTGTCAAATTCCGTTCATATTTTATTAGTTAAATCATAGCAAAAAACCTATCGTTGTTTATTTTATTATAACAGTAGACTCCAAAAATCGAGCCGCCCTATATGGGGCGGCCTCTTTTGTTTTTAGTATTTATTGTTTTTTCCACCTGTTTTATCCCGCATAAAGAAATAAACTAGCAGAACCGCAATTACCACAGCAGGAATAGTAACGACTAATCTTACTGTTTGCTCGGAAATAGTTATGCTAAACAAGCCAACTAAGATAGCGACGATAACGGCTGAAATGAGTGCCTTTTTCGCGCTGTTACTCACAGACTCCCTCCTTTACTGTGGGGAAACACTTGGCAGCATAGGAGATAAGTACGTATAAGTGATTTTGAGAGGAACGATTACGGCCCCTGCATATTCACTAAGGACAGCACCTGCTACAGCACCTGCGACTGCTCCACTTAAGCCACCAAATATAGCTCCCAGATATGTTGTACCTCCTGAGATTCCTCCTTTAACAATAGCATTTACGTCCGTTTTTGTTAAATAAATTTCAACGCCCCACCAATGAAACTTAATGTCCCGTATTCCTTCTCCAGAAGCAGCTAAACTAGCGAATTCTCCAGTCTTATTTTGTGTTATTTCTTGCTTGGCAGGTACCGTGAAAGTTTTTTCTCCATCAAGAACAGCACCTGGAGATTCATCTAAAATTCCGTTAGCTTGGTCAAGTGCAGTCTTAACTAAAACTACTTCTTCATTAGTGGCCACTTTTTCTAAGGCAGCTTCATCAGCGATAATAAAACGATCGTTTTCAACAGTGATAAACTGATCAAATTTTCTAATGTCTAATTTTTCATTTTGTTGAATCTGAATATCTTGAGTAGTAGGTGCAGCACTTGCTACAGCGGAAAAGCTCGAAACTCCGGCACCGGCCATTAAAGTTGCAGCTAGCAATAAAGATACAGGTTTTTTCATTTCGCTCTCTCCTTTATGTATATTGTTTAACACCTCTTAATTATAACAAATAATTACTAATTTACATTTAAATGGAATATAATTAACATTTTTGTCATATTTATAGTAAATTATGGTATTTTATAAAGATTATTAAGGGTCACCGGACCAAAAAAAGAAAATTGTACGCTAAGAGGATCAACGGACACAAAAACCCCGGAACCCTGTACGCTAAGGAACTAAGGTTTGAAATGTTGAGGCTTTGAAAGGTGAAAAATAGAAGTAGAGGGAGGAAATATAAGAATAATAGATTATTACTAGACTTGCCAAAATTAGAAACAAAATTTACCATCTACAAAGAAACGAAGGATTCCCTATGCAGCTTGCAGCTGTTTTGGAATAAAATCCAGCGACTCTCCTGCTCTTGCTGCTTGATAGACAAATTCAATCCAGCTTTGGCTTTTTTTTACCCGCCATCGCTGTAATCCATCTAGAAGTGTAGCGTGTCCTGTAAGGATGCAAAAAGCAGCGGTACAAAGATAGCAGTGTCCAGAAACGATGAATTGCTTTTGTACTTCGTACTTGATAACAGTCAAACGAAAAATTACCCTTTATCGTTCGAAAGTATGTTTCAATTACCCATCGCTTGCTATAGTAGGATAGAATTTGTTCACTAGATAACGAAATATCTGTACTTAGAAAAGCTCGCATGTTTTTCAAGGTGAGCGACTCAGCGGCATCCCAACATAAAAACACTACAGCATTTTCAACCATGTTTAGTTTTCCTTCATAACGATAAACACGATAGGAAGTGTGACCGACGGTCACAAGGTCGGTATCACTTTTTCTAATATGGTTCGCAAATTCTTTCAATAATTGACGAATCCCTTGCGGATAAAAAATGCGATTGGTTTTTAAGCCGCTGATTACATGACATCCAGATTGTGCGGCTGTTTCAAGTACACTTTTGGCAGGATACCATGTATCAATAAGAAGATATTTCTTTTGTGAACAACGTGGTAAATTCGCTACAAGCTCACAGGCCAGTTGAATTTTACTTTGCTTCTCGGATTCATATCGTTTGAAATCATAGGGAATCACGCAATCACCACAACGCAGTACTTGTTGAACCATCTCATGCCCCCATACCTGCTTTCCTTTTGTATGGGAATAATGAAAACCCGTTCCCTGTATGGATAACATCGCCTGTGACGAAGGCTTTGTTTTCTCACAAACGGTATCGTCTATGATAATGAATATCAGTTCTTCTGTGCGTTTGGCTTCTTGTCGAATCGTTTTCCAGGTTTTTTCCTGGATGATGCGCATGAGGTAGTTTTCATCCCATTTTCCGTGTGATAAGAAATGACTGAGTGTACGCCGATTTCGTGAATGGCAGCTTTCTCGGTGAATATCGGTAAGGGTACCAGAGAAGCCATGGGTCATGACACCATCTATAAAATGAACCATATGGTTCATGACTGCTTTTGAAAAACAGAGCGGGAAATTCCACTTGCGCAAAATATTGTTGATTTCCTGTTGATGTGCTACGCTATACGTATGAGATATACAGCATTCTCCTCTGCGTAAAAATGTTTGGTGGTACATCTATTTTTACACAGGATGAATGTTGATGTCTCTTTTTGTTTACTATTGTAAATTTATGTTATCCATTTTGGGCAAATACAGTTAATAATTTATGCTTTTATTGTTTTGTAATTATAACAATCAGCCCCATTGCTCAGGCTGATTATTGTAATATTAAGCACCATGAAATTCCACATAAACATTTTTTGATGTTACAATTTTTCTTATTTGTCCGTTAACGTACATATATTCTGTGAGTTCCCCATACACAGTCAATGCAATTGTTCTATTCGCGTCAAGTCTCTTTTCTGTATAGCTAGTTTGTTTCCATGAAAAATTTGTTGTCTCTCCCGATATATCTGACGTTACTTTTTCTAGACTGTAAATGTATCCATTTTTTAGTATATATACTGCTGTTACATCTAGATTTATTCTACCTTGTAATTTAGTAGATTTAGTTTTTGTTATTGTTTGCGTGCTAAGAATTTCCCCTGTTGTATTACCTGCATTGCTTTCACTCATTTGAGAGAAATTGTCATTATCTGCTGTTTGACTTACATTAAGATATTTTGATGACAAATATTGGTCTGCCTCTGTCACAGAATTAAATTTCAAAGGGATGACTCCTTTAGGCAAAACATCAACACTTTCCAAATTAAACTTCCGATCTAAATCTTCTAGTGTTGTTACTTTGGCTTCTTCTGTACTAATTTTCTCTGAAGAAAGCGTTGGAGCCTTTTCTGCAAATACAGCAGGTGCTAATAAAGTCGTTGCCAGTACGATAGATGACAAAATCCTAAACATCTTTTTCATACTGCTTCCTCCTTACGAGATTGTTATAATATATTCATAATATAGTAAAATTAGGAAAATATCAATTAACATATTCCAAATTATTCATAAAATTATAGATTCGGTTGTTTTATGCCTGCTATGTTTATTTTCACGCTAAAAAACCGAAACTAAAAAAACAATCTGTTAACCGAGGTGAATCTTCCGTGGGGGCTCCGACGCAAAAAGAATTTCGTAACCGCTTACGCGGCGACATTCCAAGGCTATCCTTTTATAAAATGATCAAAAGCGAAGAATTCGCGGAACTATGCCGTTTTTACGAGCAAGGCATGATCGACTACTCACAACTCCAACGCTACGCCGGGCAATTGGAGCGCTTGTTCTAGCCCGTTGTTTCCCTATCCTGACATAACCTTTATAGCAACCACAAAATCCATCCTTCTTTTCCGGCAAGAAAAATGCAGCGAGTCTCCTCGCTACATTTTATTCCGCCTGCATACCAGCTCTTCAAACCACTGCTCATCTCTGCTATCAAGCGCCATATCAAGCAACGTGTCGTAGTCCTCTCGTTCTAATTGTAAATCCTTTATTTTTTCCGCCACATCGAGCGGTACACGAAAATGGCCGCTGCGCGCCGCCGTGGAAAATCCGTCTTTAACTGTCGGAACAAATACCGTCATCATCATTTGCACCTTGTTCATTTCTTTCACATAACCGGTAAGAAGCAGTATTCTCCCTTTATCATTGTATGGGAATCTGACCCATTCGCCTACGCTAAAGTGCTCCATACCTCCCATCCCCTTGTATGACCATTTCGGTTTTCCCTACTACCATCGTAAGCAAAAGACATGTTTTTGTTACAACACAATAGAATAGGAAAATAAATTTGGGTTTGTACTTTCTCTTTTCTTTTATGAAAGAATGGTACGTGCTATAATTTTTGGAAAAGGATCTGATAAACGGAGGAATAAAGTATGGATGAAAAGCAATTTGTGCGACGCCTCGTATATATTTTAGCCAGCATTCTTTTGGCATTTATGATTATTTTGTTGATTTTTGCACAGTCGAATGCGTAAAAAGCAAGCAGGCTATTCTGACTGCCTGCTCGCTCCACTATGATTTCTTTTAAAAATACAGGTCTATAAAAATACGATTTACATCGAATCATCCAACAGGAATCCAACAAGCCATCGCAAAAGATTTAGTCATGTTAAAACGGCGGTTTGTCGTCCTCCGCTATTGCATCCTCCATGCCCCGCGTTTGTTTTTGCCTGATACGCGCGAGTACATCTTCCAGTTCATCCGGGCGCAGCAATTCAACCGGAGACACTCCTTTTTCAAACTGAAACGTATTTCCTTCAATTAATACAACATACCGCTCGCCGAGTCTTGCAATGTGAATATTTTCGCCGAAATCAGCAAGTAACGCTTTAATGGCAATATGGTCGAGCTTCAGCTTCATTTCCAAATCCGGCCTCTGCTCCACCAACGCGGCCGCCGCTTCAATGACTTGTTCGCTCGACCATTTCTTCTGCAACTCGCGCTTCTCACTTGCGGCCCACAATTCTATCGCTTCTTCTTCCTGCCGCCGCTCTTCGCTTTCCGCTTCGTACGTCATTTCAATATACTGCTGCACAAGCCCCATGACTTGCGTGTTCATAATTTCCGGTAACGATTTTTCATACTGAACAAATTTGAGAAAGTCTTCGAAATAACGGGCATGCGACGCCTGGTGAATTTTCAGCTCCCACTCCTCCACCATGCCTTCTTCCGGCATATGCGGATATTGGATTAACTTCATATTTTTCGCGCTAATCGCCATTTCCACCTGACTAATTAGGCTGCTCTCATCGGTGATGGTAGCGATTTTCGGCTCAAAGTCGCATTTCATGATAAATATGAACGCCTTGTCAAAATACTTGTCCAGCTTGGCGCGCGCTACGATTAATGCTCCCCCGCGAACCGCGCTCGTGTTCGCATATGCCCGCGCAAGCTCTTCGCTCTGACACCGGAAATCTTCCTTGGTGGTCGCTTCCTGCAAGCGGGCAAACAGATTATAATTCGGGTTGCTTTCCAGTTCGTAGCCCGATTCTACAATAAAACGGCCGATTTTCGTGGGCGCCTGTTCATTTTTTGGGTTGCGATCCACTTTGCGCTTTACAATACGCGCAAACTCTCCATCAAGAAAATCTTTAAGCGCGCTGCTCAGGTAACCTGCCTCATCCAGCGTTTGATAATGTTTGTATCCGGCGGCTGTTTCGTTTTCATCTGCGCCGCGCACAACAAAAAAAGAAAGGTACTGTACGGTAAAATCCATGTCTTTCTCCCCGTTTTTGATGATGTCCACAGATTTTTATTGTAGCCTGTTTTTTCACTAAATGAAACGTGAAAACCGCCTATGGCACGTACAGACGTTTTCAGATTATCAAAAATTAAGTATGATTTTAATACACATATAACATTCTACGGGTGAAAGAAGGTAGGCTATGCATACATATTTGAAATTTCAAACGAACATCGCACGGGAAAAACCTTCAACTCTTCTGAACCGGGAAACAAACTGCCCGTTTTGCGATCGGGAGACCATTTTTAAAGAAGGAGTGATTATTAGCCAGCAAGCCCCCTTTTTATTGATTGAAAACAAGTTTCAGACGCTTGAGCGCGCCTACCAGATGGTACTGATAGAAACAGAGACGTGCGAAGGTGATTTGTCGACATACGGAAAAGAACATCTGCATTCGCTGTTTGATTTTGCGATACACAACTGGCTCGCAATAGAAAAGAGCGGAAAATACCGCTCTGTTATTTTCTTCAAAAATCACGGCATACACTCTGGTGGTTCGATTTATCACGCACATATGCAAATTGTCGGGCTTTATGACGTCGATTACCGCGCACACCTTCTGCCTGAACATTTTCAAGGGATCGTCATCGACCGTTCTCCCGGCGTCGAATTCAATCTATCGACCCGTCCGCGAGGTGGCTTCACCGAATTTAACGTTGTGTTAAGCGACCTGAAATCGCTTTATAAGATGGGGGATTACGTGCAGATTGCCGTGCATTTTCTGCTAAATCATATGAATAAAAGATACAAAAGCTACAACATTTTCTTCTATGAATACCAGGGTCACATTATTGCCAAAATTGTGCTGCGCGCACCGGGTTCACCGTACTTGATGGGGTATTCCATCCTGCAGATTCCCAACAATTTGGACGATACGGTGCAACGCGTCCAGTCGCTTTATTTTTCCGGTGCAGTCAAATAAACCACGCCCAAAAGCATATTGCTATCCGTCCAAATATGCTTAGAAAATCAAGCGATTATTTTTCATAATTAAATCAATTTCATAACTTGGAGCCTTAGAGCCCCAAGGGTTTCAGGAGCTTAAAAAAGTAGCACCTCCCCAAGTTTTACTTACAAACATGTGTTAAAAACTCGATAATCCCTGTAAAAACGCAGTTTTTAATGGGTAATTATGAAATTGATTAAATTGTAAATTGGGGCAGCATGGGAGTATCCACCTTTTTGGTTCATGGTTGGATACTCACCATTTTTTCCAAACAGGTGGTTTTTTTATTACCCATTATTCAGAAATTATGCGTTTTGCAACACCCTTAGACAAAAAATAAAAATAACCTCCCCTGTTTTCAGAAAATGGTATATGCTGCAGTCTTAGCGCCACGCATCCCTAATTCTTCCTGTATGGTACCAACTCCAAATACACGATTCGGAATGTCTACTTGTCTTAAACGTTTAAACAACTCAATAATGATAGCGATACCGACCCTATTATCCCAGGCTTTAGCCATCATTACTTTGGGATTTTTCATTACCGTAAACGGACAAACCGGAATCACGATATCACCAGGAGAAACACCAAATTCTATTACCTCTTCCCTGCTGGTTGCTCCAATATCAATAAACATATCCTTTAATTCAACGGGTTTTCTACGCTCTTCATTTGATAGAACATGAGGTGGAATCGAGCCAATAACCCCATCTATTACCTCTTTTTTCGTATGAATTGTTACTCTCTGTGCCAGCATAACCTGATTCCACCACCCACCAAGAGGAAGAAACTTAAGAAAGCCTTCTTGTGTGATTGATGTGATTATAAAAGCCACTTCATCAAGATGGGCAGCTACCATGATTTTAGGCCCTCTGTTCCCTATTCGGGCAATCAAGCCTCCCAGATTGTCTGTACTTAACTCATCAGCATAATCCCGGATATATCTTTCCATTGCTTTGCGTATAGTTTTCTCATGACCCGGTGCACCTGGTAACTCTGTTAACTCCTTATACATTTGTAACCGTTCATCCATGCCGACCCCTCCCACCAATATTTGCTTAAGTTATCCTCTCGATTTGGTTAAGAAGTCTTCTGAAAAGGTTTATTTCCTTGCGCCTCAAGAATTTGAATTAGCCCCTCAACATATAGTTCATGTATTTCCCGTTGAGTCAGATTTTTTGTCTCAATGTGTGCGCGCGAAAAAGTGTACTTTTCCCAGTCCCTACTTAGTATTTTTATTCCATATTTCTCCGGATTATTGAATATGTCCGTACCAGGATATGGTGTAAAAATACTCATTGGGCAGCTTGTAGCTCCTAATCCAATTAATTTTTTAGCAAAATTTACAGTATCTTTTATTGTTTCTTTCGTATCTTCAGGATGGGCTACCATAAATCCACAAGTAATATGTGGAATCCCAGCCTTTCGTACCGCCTTTACAGCTTCCTCTACTTTTTCTAACGTAATTCCTTTCCGTATAGAGCGAAGCACGTAAGGATTTCCAGATTCAACTCCAAACTGTATAGCTCTACAACCTGCTGCGTATAAAATGTCTGCAAGCTCCTGTGTAATTTGCGTTACACGAGACTGGCAACCAAACTCCCATCCTTTATTTTCTTTTATTAATAATTTGCATACTTCAATGGCACGATCGGGAAACATGGTAAAGGTGTCATCATGAAATTGAAATTGAGTAATACCATATGTTTCATGCATTACCCTTATTTCGGCTATTACGTTCTCAGGGCTACGCGTTCGAATGGTTCTTCCGGCAAATGCACCACAAGAACAGAAAATACATCTTGCAGGGCATCCTCTACTAGTAACCATCGCCCCTCGTTGGGAATACTTACTCAGTGAAAGGAGATGCCTTGCTGGGAATGGTATTTCATCCAAATTAGTAATATATTCACGCGGCGGATTGTGAATCACTTGGTCATCAATTTTAAAAGAGATACCTGGAACTTCAGCAAGTGGTTTTTTCGATAGAATTAACGCTTCGTATAAATCAGCAATAACAAGCTCACCTTCACCGCGACATACAATATCAATTGATGGGTTTATCAGGGCTTCGTTCGGCAAGGAAGTTGCATGGATTCCACCAAAAACGATATATGTTTGTGGATGTACTGCCTTTATTAAATCAGCGATTCTTACACCATTTGGAAATGTTGGCGTGCCTGTTGAAATGCCCACGACTTGTGGTTGTTCCTTTTCTATAATAGGAACGATATCTTCTACATTCATTCCTGTTAGATTCATATCTATGATACGTACTTCACATTCCTTTTGCTCGAGTAAACTCGCTAAATAAGAAATTCCTAAAGGGGGAGACGAGTTTTCTATAACCTCTGTTGATTTTTCTGAGTATACTCTAGGATTGGGCGGTAACAAAAAAAGAAATTGGGCCATTTTAATTCTCCTTCCACCGAATAAACCATTTATATACAATTCCATTTTTTATAAAACTCGTATAATTACTAGTTTTTCGTAAAATAAATTGAATATTTTTTGAATTAAATGTTCAATAATTTTTTTCTTAATTTTGGTATAAAAAGGATTGAAATTACATTATTATACAACCGTAAGTTTTTCTGTATTTCTATAAAAAAGAAGAACGGCAGGTGAAAAAATATGTTAAATGTTTGCTGTCTAAAAAGTGAGGAGGATATACTTCATAGAGCACTTGATAAAACATGTAAGTTCCTTACTGCAATTGAGATAGACAGCAAGATCAACATTGTAAATGAAATTCCATCCGAAAATACCCATGAACTGTATTTATTTTCTGTCCAAGCTGCTACTTTATTCAAACAAAGGGAAATCAGTCATACAGGGGTTCAAAAATCTATTATTTTTTATACAGAGGATCAAGAAGCGACCATTTTTGAGCTTATTTCACTCGGATTTCGCTTCTATCTTCTGTTTTCTGCAAGCAAAAGATGTTTACCAAGTATATAACACAGAAATTAGTACAAGGGAGAAAAATGTTTTTTTGTATGCTTCAGAACAAAAGCTGCGACCACATCTTGAACTGATACTGTTAAGCGCCGTGAACTTGCATATAAGAAAATTACCGGTGTTATCAAGGAGGAAATTCTATGGAAAAGGTTAAACAAGCATTATCCGATAAAGGAGTTGACTTCGAGTTTATCTATCATAAATCGCCCATATTATCGCTAAAAGACGGCATCGAAATCTTAAAAATTAACAAAGGGCAGGCCGCCTCTACTCTTGTTTTAAAAGCAGAGGACGAGTACATTGCTGTTATTTCTTCGGGAAACAGTCCAAAACTAGACCTAAATCGAATTAGTGATGTTCTAGGATACACTCAAGTCCGTTTAGCCAAATCGGATGAAATTAAAAGCGTTACCGGGTATGAAATCGGCACCATACCGTTGGTAGGAATGGATCTTCCTTATTTAGTTGATTACCGTCTACAAAGTTATCCATTCATTTATGGGGGTTCTGGTCACCCGAATTATACATTGAAAATCAACCCTCTTCATCTAAACAAGGTAAATAAAATTATAGGATTAATCGAATAGAAGTAGAACAAATAGACCCCTTCAAACAAGGATTTTCTCGTTCGTTGGGGTCAAACTTTCTCCTAAAGTTATAAGATGCGACTAGTAGTAAACTCCTGCAGCCTTTAACATCTTTTCAATGTGACTTTCACTGTGTTCTCTCATCTTTTTTAATCCGTTATCTAAAACATTTTGAATATAATCGGGATGTTTAATAATCTCTGCAAACTTTTTCCGTATTGGATTTAACTCTTTATTTATTGACAAAAACAGCATTTCGCGAACACCGTCACAATCAATCTCATTGTTTTTAAGGCTTGCACTAATTGAATCATATTCTTCCATCGAGCTAAAAGTCGACAATAAGCTTAACAAGGAACACGTAAAATGTTTCCATACATATTATTAAATCGCTCAGCCAAATTTTTAATAAACGCCAGGCCGTTTTTGTGGTCCACTTCAACGAATACATAATCTTCATTAACCATGAGCGTATCAGAAGCCATCAGCAAAGGATACATGTAGCTCAGAAAATCCATGCCCTGGTTGTTCTGTCTATCCATTAATTCATCCACTTCTTCGGGAGATGTACATGCAGACAAAACAGACATGATACGGGTTAGCTCTTTCGCCTGTGATGTCTCCAGATTATAGATTTCTCTACATTAATGCCACAGGCCAGGTAGCAGGCAGTAATAGTCAGGATATTTTGTTCTAAAATATCAGCTTTTTTCACATGTGAAACTGCGTGTAAATCCTCCACAACCTGAAAAAACGTATGTTCATTTTGCAAATCAATGATTGGTTTTATAGACCCTACATAGTTTCCTAGGTGCGGTATTCCTGTTGCACGTATTCCTGTAATGACATGTCCCATATCGTTCTCTCCTCTAAAGTTTTATAAGCTATGCATCTAGTTTTGCTGATCAAGCAAACAAACCGCACTTTTTAACTATTAGTTTACCGTAGCTAAATAATAGAGTTTACTTTTATCCACCTCCCTAGTATCCATCCGCAAGTTAACTAAATAGTAGGTAATTTATCTGGAATTTTAAACAATAAATATATAATTTTAACATTTTATACAAATATTGATGTTGTTGCGAAACTAATATAAAAATCCAACTTTGCCCGCCTTTTCGCGGGTGGTACCTCTGAAAGCCCAACAGTAAAACCCCAGTAAGAATGAGAGCGTTCAAGAAGTACACTTCCGTAAGAAAACAACACTAAAGTAGGATTGAAGCAAGAAGCATGTAAGCAGTACTTTGCGTGGGATTCTCGGTCTTCCTGTTCGATAAGCAGGCTCTATATATAAAAGCAACTTTCTGATGTTCGTGCATATAATACAACACTAGATCATTGCATAGTATTATAGAGGGAAAACTTTTTATACCATAAAGAAAGGATTGAATCTCCATGCAATTTGCCGAAAACATTAAAAAATTGTTAAACGGAGAAAAGAAAGTTGAAGAAATTCAAGTGAAATTCAAGAACGGTAAAGAAAAAAAATACGACCTAGAGGAATCGTCAGAAGACACGATTAAAAGTATGTTTGCTGAAGTTGATTGGACTGAAGTAGCAGAAGTAGACGTCGAATTCGAAGATGGAGATAAAGTGGAGTTGGAATTGGAAGAATCTGAAGATGAGGCAGACGAAGAGGAAGACAAATAATATCAAAAGAGGGGGCTCCGAAATAACGGGCACCCTCTTCTATTCATCTATGTTTAAAAAAGGATGAAGCTAATCAACGTCCGATAACATGAATGATAGTAAACCCATCAATAACAAAATCCCCGAATTCGGTTAAAATCATCCAATGTTAAAAATTAACATTTAGCTTTCGCAAAGCTCTCACATAAAACATAAGGAACGTTCTCAAAATATAGATGTATTACGGCTGTTACTCATCCAACTATTTATCATATGAAGTGAATAAGCAACATCTGTGAAACGTTCTTTCAAATATTATGCTAAGGTGAGAGTCAATGAAACAATTATGTAAGCATTTTGTTTGTATCTTTTTGCTTTTGGGATGTGATCTACCCGCAACGGCCCAATATAATATGATTCCAAAATTTATTATCAACAGTCAACCTACAACAAACGTAAAAGAGTTGATAAATAGTTCAACCATCATCGCCTTCGGAAAGTTCGATGCCGCGAACCAGAAGCAGCCAACAGGAAAACGGGTTGAAGGTGGTGAATTGGTCAATTTTGTGCAGAGTTTTCATGTAAAAAAATTTTTGAAAGGAACTGGCCCGCGCTCGATTCGTGTCTTATCGACCGGGATTGAACCGCTCCCTGATCCCTCGCATCCTCTAAATAAAGTTTATCCAGGTCCGATGGCAGAAGGAGAATACGTATGTTTTCTTACATCCGTTGCAGGAACTCATTTATACACGATCATTGGAGGCTGGCAGGGAGTATATCCCGTCCATGAAGGAAAAGTAATTTCCCTAGAACAATCAGGATATTCGGAATTCAATCAGTTAACTCTACAAGAATTAGAAAAGAAAATTCAAGCAGCGGTATTCATCGAGCGACCATACACCTTCCGACCCGCTGACTTTTTGCATCATGTGCCGCGCACCTGACCAGCCATAAAATCGCCCACGACGCTGACCTGCTTTGCGCGCGGTGCCCATACGGCAAATCGCACACCTGCCTTGTTTTGTTCGCAGCACAGATGCGCACCAAACACCCGGTAACCGCGAAATAAGCTGCCTTCGTGAAACAAATATAAATCCCATCCATCCGAATGCATGACGTCTCCCCCTGCGCTTTTTATCGCTTTGGAATGCTTTTTGCTTCTATCATGAATTATTTAATAATTTCGATAACAAAAGAAACCTTCCTGCCTAATTTCAAAAAAAACCACTCACATAATACATAGGACGTCATTCATGCAAAAGAAGCCGTCGTTAATCTACGGCTTCAAAACATCACCCAAAGCAAAGAAATGATTGAAAAAGAGGTACCGGAAATATAAAAGCAATCATTCGTGAAATCCTGACTCTGCGTTCACGTTAACCAAGCGGGCTTCTCGCAGATCGCGGATACTGACTCGTCCCGTGCGATTCGTATCCAAAAATTTGACCCTGGCGTCTACAGGCATTCCGGTTTCATCCTGTATAAACCCGATGACAATACAGTGCCGGCCCCGATGCTTCTTTTTTAACGCGTTAAGCGGTTGCACTACATACTCTTTGCCCAACTCGATTTTTATCGCATGATATTTTTCATCGTTAACGTATGTATTTACCATGCAGGCTGTTATCCTTCCCCGCCGGTCCGTAAAATAATCAACGTAACTCGATGTCAACGTACGTTCCCTCACTCTCTACCTGTATGATTCTTTATACCTAATTGAAAATCTTAGGTAATTCATAAGTCCATAATATCTTATTTTTCTCTTCGAATTCCATATCTTTTTACACTGTATAAACGTTCCAAAGTACATATAAACAAAAAAGAACCCTTAGAAGGGCTCAGGTAAAGTACAGGAGGGAACGCTACGTCAAAGTTTCAAAGCGGCCAACGATTTCTCCGCTTTCGTAACTTTTTAGCGCATCATGATATGTCACCAGATTGTTATCTTTCAAAAATGCCGCGAATTCAGAGGAAGAAAGACGGCCAATAAGCGCGTCATCCTGAAGGGAAAACGAGAAGCGCCCACCTTTTACAGCGCCAAAATACATAATATGCGAACAAGCAGGTTGCAATTTGACTTCAATCATAAAAGAGCCCCTCCTTGTCCCGTATTTTTCCCTAATAGCTATTAAATATACGGGAAGGAAGGGCCTATTCTTTGCGTATGAATTTGAGCGTAAACATTTCTTTGCGGTTCGGGCTCCACTCCACGGTTAGCGTAAATGTATCCCTTTCGCCTGCAAGCTTGCATCCTTGGCATACGATGCGGCGGGTGATGGCACTTTTATTGTTCATATTATCTTCGCTGCCCTTGATTTCCCGCGGTACCCCCGCAAGCGTGTAGCTTACATCATAGACAGAATCAATGTCAGGCGATTTGTATGACAGGCGAAGCACCTGCGTTTCTTTGTCTGAACCTGGGGTGTGAATGGCCGTAAGCATCGCTTTCCAATTCTTTGATTCACCTAAGTATACCATTTTTTCCTGCCGCTCCGTACATCCAGCCGCTACAAGTGCTATAAGCAAAAAGCAGCAGATCCAGATCCGCTGTTTCATCTTCTACCCCCGTTTGTCTCACAAACTCATTACTTCTCGCACGAGCTTGATATTTTGTGCGCCTTCCTTCTTTTTTTCGACGGCAAACGCTTTTGCTTCGTCCAAGGTAGAGAATGCTTCGACCTTTTTGTACAGGAACCCAAAATCCGTTATCGCATCGTAAATGACCATATACATATCGATGCGCGCAGGGCCGACTAGATCAAATCGTGCCGGCTCTACGCTTCCCCCTCCTTTTTATTCGATTTTTATGGCTAATCCGCTTATCGGTTCGTTACTGTTTCTTTTTCGAGTGCGTGCTTTTTTTCGGGGCCGCTTTGAAAAAACTCTTCATAAATGGCACGCACCGCTTTTTCCTCGTCTACCGCTTGCACACCGAACATCATGCTGACTTCGGAAGATCCTTGGTTAATCATCTCGATATTAACGTGTGCTCGCGCCAGCGCACCAGCCGCCCGTGCCGTCGTGCCAACATTGTGGCGCATGCCTTCGCCTACGACCATGATCATAGACAATCCGCGCTGCACGACGACATCATCTACAGCCAATTCCTTGCGAATACGCTCTACCACGCGTTTCTCAATCTCTGCATCGAATCTATCTTCCTTCAAAATGACCGAGATATCGTCAATGCCGGACGGAATATGTTCGTACGACAGGTTTTCATCTTCGAGAATGTGCAGCAGCCGACGGCCAAACCCAATCTCACGGTTCATCAAATATTTACTGACGTAAATACTGACAAAACCGTCCGCGCTGGCAATGCCAACCACAGGATTCCCATTCGGCTCACGCTCAAACACGATCATTGTGCCCCGAGCTGAGGGATTGTTTGTATTTTTAATACAAACAGGGATACCCGCGCGAAAAGCCGGGATTAGCGCTTCGTCATGGAACACGGAGAAGCCAGCGTATGACAATTCCCGCATTTCACGGTACGTAAGTTTTTCAATCGGTTGCGGATTTTTTACCATGTTCGGATTGGCGGAAAATACGGAATCCACATCCGTGAAGTTCTCGTACAAATCCGCCTTGACGGCCGCGGCCAAAATTGAGCCAGTAATATCCGAGCCGCCGCGTGAGAATGTCACTAGTTCTCCGGCCGGAGAATATCCGAAAAAGCCCGGAAAAATAAGAATACCTTCCCGTTCCCGGAGCGTGCGCAAATATTCGTACGATTCCGGGAGCACTTGAGCATTGCCGTGCTCATCGCTGACCAAAAGCCCCGCCTCTTTCGGGTTGACATAGCTGGCCGCAACGCCTTTGCTTTGCAGATAGCGTGCTACAACTTTGGCGTTGTTGTCTTCCCCGCTCGCTTTCAGGGCATCCATAAACATCTCAGGTCGGCTGCGATCCAATTTTAAGCGTTCGCGCAGATCCGCTTCGATTACATCCACAATCTCTTCTGACAATTCAAGACCTCGGGCGATTTCTCGATAACGCTCCACTACTGCCGCCAATTCCGCCTCCGCTTCGCCTTCCGCTAAATACCTCTCCGCCAAGGCGATAAGCAAATCGGTTACTTTCGTGTCATTTCTATCTCTTTTTCCTGGCGCGGATACGACGATAATTTTCCGATCCGGATCCGCAAGCACAATATCGCACACTTTTCTAATTTGTTCGGCATTCGCTAAAGACGTACCTCCGAACTTTGCTACTTTCATTTCTTAATCCCCCACTTCTGTCGTCCATCACTGTCACAATACGACTTTTTCTATATTTCCGAATACTCATATCTTATACTAAAATATCTGAACATGCCAGTTTTTTCACAGTTGCTTGCGGCTTACGATAAATTCTCCGCGCAACGCCTGCCCGGCTAGCGCGTCCGCCTCATTGTTCGACTCTATGGATTGAGCGGCTTCGTTTTTCCGAATGCAGTACGACCTGCCGCTTTGTATGTCCATTCAATGCTGACCTTCATGCCGCGCTTTCCTCCTGTTCACTTCATGGCTTGAAACTACGAAAAAATCCCGTCCGAATCGGCGGGATTTTTTACTACTTATTTTACGACACGCAAATACTGTTTGCGAATGTTTGCGAACCGTTTATATACTTCGGAAATTTCTTCAAGCACATCCCATGTAAAAATTTCATCCGCATCCTGCTCCACACGCACAATTTCTTTATCGGTCAGTGCCATAATGCAATGCTCAAATTCGTCGCTCTCCGCCTTATAATTGGCTTCACCTTCACGGTATCGAGCAAGAGCAACATATTTTTCTTCTCCGGGAACTTGAAGCAAATATACATCCTCGTTCATCACGACCATAACCGGATTTCCGTCCAAATCGGGAAAATCTTTGGCAATGATAACAACGCCTGCGTTTTTCTCAAGAACCTCCCACTCGACGAAGCTTTCTGTAAGCTCTTTATCCATCGCTTGTTCGAACCGGCTGCGGAGCATTTCTTTAATGATGTCGCGCACTTCTTCCGCTTCCTCGCGGGTCGCAAAATACACTTCGTTTCCGTTCTCAACAAATCCTCCGTGCGCAAACGCGATATCTCGGTAGCTTGTGCCAAGCAATTTATCGATATGATCATTGCGAAGGAGTCCTTCTCTTGCATTAACCGATACGAGATAATATGTCACTTCTTTTAATGCATCGACATACCTGTTCACTTTGACCGTAATTTCCATCCATAAACCTCCTAAAAAATGCCGCATTGTACAACGCATCCAAAAATAACTTACATTGCATTTTACCATTTTCTGCGCCACTGTTTCAAATGCCTGGTTCCGCAAATGCCACAGAAAAATCAGCAAGCACGCTCCCTTTTTCCGTCTTGCCGGAAACATGTGGGAAGCGGCTTGCTGATTCTTTCACACCAATATACAAAATGTTAGAGCCCGCTTAGCTTCGGATCATATGGTTGCTCGTCGCCTTCAAGTGGAACATCCACCCTGTCGCTCATCTCTTTGTATTCATGTTCTCCAATCACACCAAGGGCGCGATCCTGTTCTTCCAGTTCCAGCGCCTTCGGTACAGAAAGCCAGTACGCAAGTGCGATCGCAATGACCCCTGCGCCGATTTTGCCCAACATAATCGGTAGAATTAGTGTCGGCTGAAAGTTGGCGGTAAAGGACAGATGATCGCCAAACAAAAATGCTGCACATACTGCGAATGAAATATTCACCACTTTATCTTTCGGCGGCATTGATTTTACAAGGCGGAACATCGCCAGAATGTTAGCGACGGTAGCAAGCAACCCGGCGCTGCCAATAGCGCTCAGGCCAAGCCGGCGTCCAACCGCCTCCAGCGGCCTTGCTCCATATTTCCGGAGCATATAAACGAGCGGAAAAGCGCCCGCTAACATAATACCAATATAACCGGCAACTTCAAGACCACGCACCTGGTTTTCCGCATCCGCGATAATCGGATCAAAGCCCCAGCTGCCAAGCAGCTTCGTAAATACGCCCGTAAAATATTCAACGATAGAGAATACAAGCACAAGCTTAATAAATGCATCCATAATCCGGCCGAACCAAATAAATCCCTTAATCATCATATCCGGTAAGAAACGTAAACCGAGCGCAATCAGCACAACGAAAATCACGAGCGGACCCAGATTGAGAAAAATCTGGCCAAAGCTCAGCGCAAGCTGATACGTTGCCTCGCCGTCCGTCGCAATTATCTTCCTCACTTTCGCATCGGACAAAACAATCAAAAGACTGGAAATAAATACACCGATAGGAACAGTCAAAATCCCTGACATCACTCCGAGCGCCATATATTTATGATCGCGCTTGTCCAACATAGCAAGTCCCATCGGAATGGAAAATACGATCGTCGCGCCCGCCATATAGCCCGTGATCATCGCCATAATCCAGCTTTCCTTCGTCTCCGCCAGTTTCTCTGCCAATTGATATCCACCCATATCGACCGCGATAATGGAAGTAGCAGCAAGGGCCGGATCCGCACCCACCATATTATATAAAGGCCCAAATATGGCTTCGATGACCTGAGACAAATAAGGAATCGCTGCCATAATGCCAGCAGATGGAACAAAAATATAGCCGATGGAATGCAGACCTTCCATAAATTCGCGGCCCAATCCTTTTTCGCTGTCACGAATGGCCGCAATCGCTCCGATAACTGCGGAAGCCATTAGCAAATAGATAACATACGTACCGAGTTGCGCCACGTTAATCCCCCTTTATAAATAAAGCAATCCTCCCGATAGACTAACTATTCTGACTATTCTTCTTTTGCATATACTTTACGCCGCTCGCTTGATGACGAATAATGTCTTCTATTAAATCAGCCAGATACGCGCCCGCTTCCAAAGGTGGAAAACCACCCTTATGAATGTTAGAAATAACCGTTCGATCCGCTTCTACCGTTTTTTCGTTCGGGCGATATATCATATACGCGCTTAAACTTTCCGCTGTGGCAAGCCCTGGACGTTCGCCAATAAGGGATATAACGACATCGCAATCTACAATGGAAGCAATATGATCTTGCACCCAGACGCGCGCCCGTTTCACAAATAGCGGCTTGGCCATGCTCAAATTTTTTAGCGTAAGACCCTGTGTCAAAGATGCAAGCAAATCGCGGGCATTCGCTTCTACCGCGGAAGAGCTGAGACCATCGCAAACGAGAATCTGTACGTTTTTCCGCTTATCGCCGTTCTCTTCCAGCCAGCGGGCTGATTCATCAGACAACTTTCTTCCTTTATCCAAATCCATCAAATAAGTGGCCATATCTTCCGCACAAGTATGGAGGACAGGCAAATCAAGGGAAGCAAGAAACGAATCAGACACATCTTTCATGACTGCGTCCTGCGCCGCCGCATGATCGATACGAAATTGCAGGTAGTCTTTCGTCCGCATGCGCGTGCCAGCGCGACCAATGCCGATACGGGCCGGCGTCACCTGCTGCGCCCGTTCAATCGCGGCCCGATTGTGCGGGTGTTTTACCCCGATTTCTTTTTGCTCTGAAAAATAAATGGTCTCGGCATGGGTGATTTCCTGCGACTCAGGCGCTTCCGCTCGTTCATCCTGAAGCTTTTTCGTCAATTCCCGCAGCACTTGTTCGACGACCTGTTCAATTTTTTCCTGATTCATATCCTCACCCCGCCTAATCGAATATGGAAAGATCGCCCGCACGTTCGGTGAGCCTTCCATTTTCCATAATGCCCATCTTCTCAAGCCATTTTTCAAACTCTCGCAACGGACGCAAGCCTAGCATTTCCCGCAGGCTCGCATCATCGTGGTAGCTTGTATCCTGGTAATTTAACATCACATCGTCTCCGGCAGGCACCCCCATATAAAAATTCGCGCCCGCCAAAGCGGTCAGCATACCAGCAATTTCCTGATCATTCTGGTCAGCATACATATGGTTCGTATACGTCGGAGCAATCCCCATTGGCAAACCGTGCAATTTGCCCATAAACAAATCTTCCAGATCAGCGCGGATCATCTGGCGCCCATCATAAAGCGTCTCGGGGCCGATAAAGCCGGATACATTGTTCACCATGAACGGTTGCCAGTTGCGGGCATAACCATACGTACGGGCTTCAAGCGTCTGCATGTCCACGCCGTGTGCAGCGTCCAGCGACACTTCCGAACCCTGCCCGGTTTCAAAATACATAACGTTCGGGCCTGCGGCTGTGCCAAGGCGACGCATCATAGCCAGCCCTTCATCAAGCAATTTCTTATCAACACCAAACGCTTCATTCGCCTTTTGCGTCCCCGCTAAACTTTGAAACATGAGTGCGATCGGGGCACCTTTTTCCAGCGCTTTCATCTGTGTTGTAATATGGGCCAGCACACAATTTTGCGTCGGAATCTCCCATTTCATTATAAAGTCATGTGACATGTGCAGCAGCCGCGATACTGACTCTACTGTATCTACATTGGGATTAATCCCGATAACTGCATCTCCTGAGCCGTATGACAGACCTTCTTTAATCGAAAAAAGAATCCCTTCCGGTGAATCAGTCGGGTGGTTCGGTTGGCAACGAAACGCCAGCCTTCCTTCTTCGCCAATAAGCGTATTACAGTGAGCGGTAGGGCGAATTTTCTGTGAGGCCATTACCAGGTCAATGCTTGACATGAGTTTGGCGACCGCCGCAATCATTTCGCTCGTCAACCCACGACCTAAGCGCTGCAACTCGTGTGCCCCAGTCCTGTGAGACAATATATAATCCCGTAACTCTCCAACGCTCCAGTCTTTTATCTCGTTATAAATGGACAGGTTTATTCCGTCATAAATAACCCGCGTTACCTCATCTTTCTCATAAGGAATCACCGGATTTTCATAAATATCCGCAAGCCGCATTTCGCTAAGCACCACTTTGGCCGCCATCCGTTCGAGCGAAGACTCAGCCGCGATTTTTGCCATTTTGTCGCCGGACTTTTCCTCACTTGCTTTTGCCAGCACTTCTTTTACGGACGAGAAAGAATAGCTCGTGTTTTTGATTACACACGAAAGTTTCAATGATTTTCCCTCCTTTCCACCCAGAGCCTCTTACCGTTTACCTGACGGCTTACCTGTATCTTCTGAACCGTTTGCGTCGCCACCCTGATCTTTTGATAAGGAAATGTCTGGTGCTGCTACGACCTGCGGCTGCGCTGCGTCTTTTGCTTCTTTTTTGCGTCGTGTTCCGGCACCGCCCGCTTTCGCTTCTTTTTCTGGGGCAGAAGGCTTAGCAGGCGGATCAGACTTTTTTAGCACCGCGCGCACCTCTTCATCGGGACGCGGAATAAAATGCCATGATACAAGTTCGCCGACGCGTTCCGCCGCGGCTTTACCTGCTTCCAGTGCGGCCTGTACCGCACCTACGTCTCCCTCAATAAATACGCTCACGAGCGCGGCGTCCACTTTCTCCTGGGCAAGCAACTTCACATCAGCCGCCTTCACCATTGCGTCCGCCGCTTCGATCGAACCGATCAACCCTCTCGTTTCAATCATACCAAGCGCTTGTGCCATTTATCTTTCACCTGCTTTCCACATCTATTGAATCCACAATGCCAATAACTACGGCATCAATCGGCACATCTTTTTCCGAAATGACAAACCGGGCGGCGCTGCCGAGCGTGACCATTACCGTATCGCCGATTCCTGCCCCAATGCGGTCAGCGGCGATCAGCGGAACATCTACCGGCACGCCTTTTGTGTCCTCCAACTGTACAAATAAAAATTTAAGCCCGGTTAATCCGTCTTCTTTGCGTGTTGCCCACACGTTGCCAACTACGGTTCCTATGCGCACGGTGCATCACCCCTCATCCACTTGAATCGTAACGCCCCCTGCACGCGCTGCATCACGAGCTAACGGTGTAATCACCGTGGACGGGGATACGTAAATCACACCTTCTTTCGCCTGCTGCACATCGCTGTGGGTCAGCACTTTCCCTTCAAATACTACAGGGCGCAAACGCGGCATTCCTCCCTTTTCTGCTCTTTCTTCCATCCGTGCCTCCTCGTCAGCCAACGCCAGTACATCCGCAATAGAGCCAAGGGTAGCACCAAAGGAACGAAGCGTGTCTGTATAGGCGCGAATATGCTGTCTGTAGCGCTTGGCCGACTGGGAGAGCACCGCGTCTCCCGTTTTTGGATGAAGAAGCCATTTCAAGGAAACGCACGGGACAAGCAACGCAGGAATGCCCGCCAGCAACGCTTCCGCAAGCAACCGGCTTTCCACGGTTCCAGTAAGCCCTAACGCGCCCTGAACAATTAAATCTTGACTTGTCTCAAGAAATACCGTTTGCTTCACATCACGGTGCAAAGACACATGCTCGATTTCTTCCACCCGCGCATGATATACATTCCATCCTGCCTGCAATTCTTTTTCAATAATATCAACGGCTTTCGCTTCCAGTTCGCCCGGATAGACGAGCAAAAGTCCAGGTTTGACCGGCCGCGTAGGTTCAGCGGCCGGATAGAGCCTGGCGAGCACCTCTTCAACGATGCGCTCAAGAATCGCTTTATCGGTAATCATTATGAATCAAGCTGCGCCTTCGGCAGGATGCTTTCGAGTTCGTTGTGCGGGCGCGGGATAACATGGACGGAAAGAAGTTCACCAACGCGCTGCGCCGCGGCTGCTCCAGCATCCGTCGCCGCTTTCACCGCTCCGACGTCACCGCGCACCAGCACGGTTACTAAGCCGCCGCCAACATGCACCTTCCCGATAAGATGAACATTCGCCGCCTTGACCATTGCGTCCGCAGCTTCTACGGATGCAACCAAGCCTTTCGTCTCAATCATTCCCAGGGCTGTTAATTCTCTTGCCATCATTTATTCCTCCTCATATATTGTAATCTGTAAAAATAACATCCTTTTGCATATAGATCTTGCTTACTATACCGACACACTCTCAGCACAAGTCAATGCCGATGCGTCAAATCGGTGATAAATTTATAGTTGCGCGAGCACTTTATCCACAATAGCAGCCACCGTCTGCTTGTCCATCCGACCAACCGGTCCGACTTGGGCCAGCACCTGAGCTACCACTTCCTTGATTTGCCCTGTTTCGCTTTTCTCTTTAGCGCTCGCTGTACGAACGTCTACAGTGCCGTTTCCCGGCTTCGGTACGGTCACATCTTTCGCATGGTAGGCCAACCGCTTTATACTCATCAGGTGATGCGCCGTAATATTATCTCCGGTAATATTACCGCCGAACGTTCCGCAGCCAAGCGTCATCGATGCGGTAAGTCCCGTTGTTGCCCCGACTGCGCCGATGGAAGACGGGGTGTTGACAAGAATGCGTGATACAGGCAGACGCAGGGCAAACGTCCGCGCCACTTCGTCGTCTTCCGTATGCAGCACCAGCGTATGACCGCGACCGCCAAGCGCCAGCAACCTCTCACATAAATCGCTTGCTTCCTGCCAACCGTTCACCGTGTACAATGCGAGAATCGGAGACAATTTTTCGATCGAGAACGGTATCTCTTTGCCGACCTGCGTTTCTTCCGCAAGCAAGAGCGTTGTTTCCTGCGGAACCCGGATGCCGGCCATTTCCGCGATCACTGACGCGCTCTTGCCTACGATCGCCGGATTCAGCTTGCCGCGCATGGGAGAGATAACATGTTCAACTTTTTTCTTTTCCTCTTCGTTTAACACGTATGCTCCATTATTTTTGAATGCGCGCAGCGTCTGCTCCCGTACATTACGATCAACGATAACCGACTGTTCCGAGGCGCAAATGGTACCGTTGTCAAACGTTTTACTATCAATAATACGTTGAACGGCCTGCGCCACTTTCGCCGTTTTCTCAATGTAGGCTGGTACGTTGCCCGGGCCAACGCCGTATGCTGGCTTACCCGAACTGTAAGCAGCACGTACCAGCCCGCTGCCGCCCGTCGCCAGAATCAAATGTACATCCGGGTGTTTCATCAGCCCTTCCGTTGCTCCCATGGTCGGCTCTTCAATCCAACCAATGATGCCTTCCGGCGCTCCGGCTTTCACAGCCGCTTCATAGCAGACGCGGGCTGCTTCCACCGTGCACCTCGTCGCGGACGGATGCGGACTGAAAACAATGGCGTTCCGTGCTTTAAGAGCGATCAAACTTTTAAAAATCGCGGTCGAAGTCGGATTGGTAACTGGTACGATCCCGGCGATGACACCGAACGGCGCGGCGATCTCCACCACCTTTTCCTCCGGGACTTCCCGGATGACACCAACCGTTTTGACACCGGCAATTGATTCATATACCCCTTTGGATCCAACCTGATTTTTAATCACCTTATGCTCGATAACGCCAAGCCCGGTTTCCTCTACAGCCAGGCAAGCCAAATCGTACGCTTTTTCGTACGCCGCATCGGCCATGGCTTTGACAATGCGATCCACCTGCTCCTGTGAGTAACCTTTAAACTCCTGCTGGGCTTGTTTCGCTCGACGCACGGCGTTTCGCATTGTCTGCACCGATTGCAAATCTCGATCCAACTGCAAACTGCTCACTCCTTTCCTGCTCGCTTACCAGACAAGGGGCTGACGGGCGATTTGAATAATGCTGTCACGAAAAGCGGCCGCTGCTGCCTGGCAAGCTGATTGCGTTCCGGTAAGAAGCCCGCCGCCAAAGTTCGTTTCGGACGGCGGCCCATAAAATGCGGCCAGTTTCACATCCGCTGCCTTCAGCGCGGCGTCTAGCCCATACATCGCCTCCAGGGGCGGGGCAATTAAGTACGCCAGCGGCTCCCCTTCGTTAATGCCCGCCACTTTCGACAGATAGCTTCCGGTGCGAGCCACTACATGTGCATATAAGGTGTGCGTGCCTTCATCATTCAACGCCTCAAAATATGCGTCGTAGCGGATGGTATTTTCGATCGCTTCAATACCGCTGGCCACTTCGTCCGGATTAGGGCCTGCGATAATACCGATAAATTCACCGGACAGCGGACCGGACGCGTGCGCCGCGCCTGCGTAAAACGAACGAGCATATACAACTTCCACTTCCGCCCGCTTGGTTGCTTCGTCAAGCGCAGTGTAACCTACGTCGTCAATGGTGGTTGTAATCATTCCCAAACTTCGCTGGCCCGGCTTTAGTTTGAACTGCTCGGCCAGCGCCTCGTCTACATTCGGAATCATGCGCACCGCCAGCACTTCTGCTCGAATCGGCTGAAGTTCCACTTCTCCCCACCTCCTCTATTTTTCTTTCTGCACGAGGGATACGCCGCTCGCTTCATACTTCAGAATTTTTTGGACTACATTGCCGAGGTACGCTCCCGCTTCTACCGGCGGAATCCCGCCCGCATGAATATTGGAAATAACCATGCGATCCGCTTCCACTGTCCCTTTCCGCGGACGATAGCACAAGTACGCGCTCAAACTCTCCGCGCTAACCAGTCCGGGACGCTCACCGATAAGCAATACGACTACGTCCGGTTCAAGCACCTCGCCGATGTCGTCCATCACCGCTACGCGACCTTTCTCTACAAAGAAAGGTGTGCCAGTTTCAATGCCAAGGTTTTTCAGCGATTGCATAAGAGCTAAGTACGTATCTTCCGCATTCGTATCGACCGCCTGTGAACTCAACCCGTCAGAGAGAACAATCTGTACTTTCGGCTTATATTTGCAGCGTTCACGCAGCGTCTTTTTCGCCTCTTCACTCAAACGGCGCCCTAAATCTGGCCTAAGAATATACTCTTCTTTGCTGCTTACGCAGGTGGCTACGCTGAACAGGTTCAGCCGTTTCAACAGCTCCGGATTCACCGTACCGTACACGGCGTCCACCGCGGCCGCATGGTCAAGGCGAAACGTAAGCCACGTGTCCGTCTTCGGTCTAAGTCCGGCGCGTCCGATGCCGATCCGGGCCGGAGTCTGCTTCATCAAGGTTAACAGTTGTTCTTTATTTTGCGGCTTTTCAATCCCTGTTTTCCTACCACCGTTAGCACCAGTCGCCGAAGGTTCCACCGGCTTCGTCTGCCGGGCGGTAGATTCCGTTACAGGGGTGACTGGATTCTCCGTGATTTTCTCCCGTCCGGATGCTACATGATCCCATACTTTCACGGAGCCATAACTTCTCGTTTCTGCTTTCAGCTTCGGTTCTTTAAGAGGCTGTTGCGCTTCCACCGCTTTCAATTTTTCCATGACAAGACGGGTTACGGTTTCAATTAGCTGCTGATCCACTTTCTCTCCTCCTAACGTGCAAAAATCGTCGGATCGCCGGCCCGTTTGCTTAAGTTACCGCCTTCCGTAATTCCCATCTCTTCCAGCCAGGCTGCAAACTTCGGCGCCGGCTTCTTGCCCATCGTCTGACGCAATGTCGCGATATCGTGATAGCTCATCGACTGGTAATTTAGCATACAGTCATCTCCCATTGGGGTGGCAATAATAAAGTTGACGCCGGCCGCCGTCAGCAGCACACCAAGTTCTTCCATGTCGTTCTGGTCAGCACGAATATGGTTGGTGTAACAAATATCTACCCCCATCGAAATGCCATGCATCTTGCCCATAAAATGATCTTCCAGCCCGGCACGAATGACCTGTTTACTGTCGTATAAATATTCCGGTCCGATAAAGCCGACAACCGTGTTGACAATATACGGATCAAACTTTCGGGCAAAACCGTAGTTTCGCGCCTCCAGCGTCATTTGATCGATGCCGTGGTGCGCTTCCGCTGACAATTCCGAGCCTTGGCCTGTTTCAAAATACAGACGCTGCGGCCCCTGGCTCATCCCTTTTTCAGCGATCATTTGCTTCGCCTCTTCCAACATCGCGGCGGTAATCCCGAAGGAACGGTTAGCCGCTTCCGTCCCAGCGATGCTTTGGAAAATCATATCGGCAGGCGCACCGCGTTCAATCGCTTTCATCTGAGTAGTAACATGGGCAAGCACACAGTTTTGTGTCGGAATTTTCCATTCTCTAATAAACTCATGTGTCACTTGCAGGAGCCGTTTTACACTGTCCACCGAATCGTCTACCGGATTGATGCCGATAACTGCGTCGCCTACACCATAAGACAATCCTTCTTTCAGCGAAGCAAGAATACCGTCCACGCTATCGGTCGGATGATTCGGCTGCAGGCGGGACGCGAGCGTGCCTTTCTGTCCAATGGCGATATTGCAACGGGAAATCACCTCGATTTTATTCGCAGCGTGAATTAAATCGAGGTTGGACATTAGCTTTGCGGCCGCTGCGATCATTTCGCTTGTCAGCCCGCGGCTCAGCCGCTTCAATTCCCTGTCCCCTACCCGATCGTTCAAAATGTACTCCCGCAGTTTTGCCACTGTCCAACCTTTAATGTCCTGAAAAATGGTCTCGTTGACCTGTTCATCAATGATGCGAGACACTTCATCTTCGTCCGGTGGAAGCAAAGGGTTGTAGCGAATATCCTCAAGCGTCAATCCGGCGAGCACCTGCTTGGCTGCGATGCGCTCCTGCACCGTTTCGGCGGCTAGGCCTGCAAGCCGGTCACCTGATTTCTCCTCATTTGCCTTGGCAAATACTTCTTTTAAATCTTTAAACTCATATACCTGGTTTTGCAGCGTCGTCTTCAACCTCATCGGTACACCTTCCTTTCTCAAGAATGGAACGCGAGCGTTTTGACAACGACAGGCACAACCTCTGATTGCAGCACCCGTCCGATATCAAGATAATCCCCGTTTTCCACATGTATCTGATCGATACAAAGCACACTGCGCTCCGCTTTCATAGCCATGAGCGATTGCCCAAGCACTTTGGCCATATCGTTTTCCACGACAATGACAAGCGGCTGACCTTGATCCGGCTGCTTGCAGAATGCTTCCAGAATCGCGGCCGCTACTTCCTGCACCTCGTAAAACCTGAGCATCGGCACATCGGACAGATAGAGGGCGAAATTCCGTCCTTCCCTGTTCGGATCATACAAGGCAATCGCCTGCTCCACCGCCCGAAATATTTTCTCGCGCGTGCCGTTCGATTCATTTTCAAATGATAGACGGTAAACAGGTAAATTCTTAATCGGCAACGATTCCTTCTCGACCTGAATCGTTGCGCCGCTGATTTCTGTCGTCTGCGTTCCCGCGCCAAGTACGGTCGCCCGCACAGTCTCCTTAGGCTGAATCCATCTCCAGCGTGCAAGCGCCGGATGACGGCGAAGTTCTTCGGACAACTGTACGCCTAAATCGTTGTAGACAGGCATACCGGTTTCTTCCTCACGTTTTTCCAAATGGTATATGCACTCACCCACACCGCCTGAGAACATAATGTCTTCTACCGGAACATTCCAGTCCGGCGGGTGACCGAGCAGCAACGGCTCGTCTTCCAGCTCCACTTTTCCATCTAAAATCCGGCCGAGCGTGTCCGCCATCGCCACCGTCACTTCACGGATGGCCAAAGAGTCCGCCGCATCTCCCAGGGCCAGTTGAATTCCTTTTTGTGCGATCAACTTCTGTACAGGCGACGAAATCTTTTTTACCTGTCCATCCTCATATTCAATGAGCCGGCCACCGATATGAAGCGTACACGTTCCTTTAAATATACCTGCCTGGTAAACGGCGATATTGGCTGTTCCGCCTCCAATATCAATATTGGCCACCGTTCTGCCTGTCACTTTCGAATATTCATAGGCTCCGGAACCTTTGGCCGCAATCATCCCTTCCAAATCTGGTCCTGCAGTGGCGACGAGAAACTCACCTGCCTCATCGGACAAGCGGCGTACCATTTCTTCAGCATTTTCTTTGGTCGCTGTCTCGCCAGTAATAATCACCGCACCTGTCTGAATATCTTCCGCACGGATACCCGCTTTTGCATACTCCATGCGCACCAAGGAAAATACGGCGGGAATGTCAATCAAATAATCTGCGCTGAGCGGAGTACGGTAAATCGGGCTTTTATGGATAATTTCGGTGTCAATAATTTCAATGCGCGGCACCTGGCTGGCTCCAGCCGTGTTCATCAGAGAAAAGCGGCTAATCACCAATTTTGTGGTGCTGGTCCCAATGTCGATACCTGCGCTAATAATCTGTTCAACTTCTCGCTCAACCCGGCGCATGATTCCCCCCCTTTCTTTGTATCCAAAAAACGCCCTATACGACGGAATGTAGGGGTCCGTCACATAGGGCGCCTTTGCCTCTGTCTATTCTTTTTTTGTTTTATGAACCAAAACATTGTTGTTAAAGAAGCGAATGAATGTCAAGCGCACGGTTCTTTAAGACGTATTCCGCCACTTCGCCCATCGTTTTGCGCGTATTCATACAGTATGTACGCATCGTTTGATAGGCGCGTTCCTCGTTTAGTTGATAGACATCCATCAGAATTCCTTTCGCCTTTTCCACCCGTTTGCGTATCTCCATTTTTTTCTCCATCTCTTTAATGTTGCCGAGGAGCGATTTCACATGCCGGGACTGGCCGATAGCAACCTCCACCGCCGGAATCAAATCTTTTTCGGTAATCGGTTTGACTAAATATCCGAAAATATGTGCTTCCTTCGCCTCCGCAATGAGCTCTTCTTCCGTATGCGCGGTCAGCAGAATCGTCGGAATATCAAATGAACGGTAAATAATACGGGCCGCCTTCAATCCATTCATCTTTGGCATTTTTACATCCATGACGATTAAGTCAGGACGATGGCGGGCGGCAAGTTCAATCGCGGTTTCCCCATTATTTGCTTCCGCCACCACTTCATATCCAGCTTCCTGTAGCATTTCCTTAATATCCATGCGCAGGATAGACTCGTCGTCCACGACCATCAATCTGCCTTTACTCACCCGTCACTCCCCCTGTTCTGCCGGAAAGGAGACGCTTGCTCGCGTGCCTCCCCCTTCATTTTGCATAATCTCAAATGCTCCACACAGGTCAAAGTGCGTTAAATTTCGCACAATTTCAAGCCCGAGCTGGTCGGTTGCTGACTGCGCTTCAAATCCTTTCCCATCGTCTTCTACACAAAGGCAGAGCTCATTTCCATGCTTATAAAAATGGATGCGAACAACGCCTGAGGAACGTCCCGCAAACCCGTGCTTTAAACTGTTCTGAACCAACTCTGTCAGGATCAGTGCAAGCGATACCGCCTGTTTGGACTGGAGAGCGATTTCCTCAATTTCCATGACAACATCCACTTTGCATTCTTCAGACGCCATATTGTAAACGAGCATGCGCGCGATCTTTTCGATGACTTGGTTCATCGCTACCTGTTCGATTCCGTTGTATGACAGTACCTCATGAACGGTTGCGATGCTAATAATCCGGTTCAAGCATTCCTGATACAGCCCCTTTGCTTCATCGGGAACTCCCCGTCTCATTTGCAGACGCAACAGCCCGGCTACCGTCTGCAAATTGTTTTTCACCCGGTGGTGAATCTCCTGGATAACCGCTGATTTAACCATTAACTGGCGCTCCTTATCCCGTAAATCGGTAATATCTCGCAAATAAAGAAGCAGGCGCCGTCTCTTATCTTTTTGCTGCAGGCAAATGCTGCGCAGAACGTACACCATGCCTTGGTCGTGTACCTCTCGCTGAATGACCCCGTCATGGAGATAATCGCTCTCAGCAATGAACGGAAAAATTTCGTCCACTTTTTTATCCGTGTAATTTTGTCTCGTGAGACCGCTGCGCGATTCGATCAGGCCGATCGCAAAATTGTTTGCGTACAGAATTGTCCCATCTTCGCGCAATAGAAGTAGCGCTTCTTCGATTACATCCGGAATCGACTGTTCTTTAGAAATCAAATCCCAGAACGTGCGGCTGAATTCCTGCGTTGTTTCCGATAAAAGAGCCAATTCCTTTTCATGCTTTACCTGCAGTGTAATATCCTGCTCCAAAATCAGCATACCGATCGTTTGCCCTTTGCCGTTCTTAATCGGTACCACATTTTGCTTAACGTGGTGCCCCTCCTGAGTCAACGCCCGGTTCATAATCGCGGGCTTTCCTGTCCGATAGGCACGAAACACACCAGGCTCGTACGATTCGAACACTTCTTTTCCCACAACGCTCTCCTTATACAATGAGTGCGTGGTTGTGGGAGCCGCTTCCGCCACCACAATGACAGCGCTCCGATCTTTCACCGGGCAGTCGATAAAAACGTTCGCTTGGGAAACATCCGCTATCATTTGTAGCGCTTCACTTTTTCCGATAATAATTCGAATATCTTCTTCGCTAAGAGGAGTGTACTGCTGGCATAAATGGTAGATTCGTTTTGCTTCTGCGACATCAATCATACTTGAAAGACTCCTTTTACGTAAAAAAGGCTCCTCCAACAACACGCACACTTCCTCATTGTTGATAGGCGCCTTTGCCTGTCAGATATTCATTTTATTATCTTAATGATAATAGAAATAAAATTATCTGTAAAGGGTTACATGTAAGAAATATTTTCTGATTTAGAATTCGCGCAATAATCTTTCATTTCTTCACGTGAATGGCACGAGATCAACGCTTTCATTTCCTCTAACCCTTCGTTCTTATACGCTGAAACGAACACAATTGGGCCATCCGGAATCGCACGCCGCAATTGTCGCGCCGCCCGTTCTCTGTCTGCCTCCGGAGCGTCGGTTTTCGTTACTACCCCGATAGCAAGCTTCGGGATACCTGTTGCAAACCCGGGGGGAAAAATGGTCTTTGGGTTCGTCGCATCCTGAATAAAAAGCACATGGGTAACTTCAAGCGCCGTTGCCATGATATTTTTGTAGAACAGCGGGTTTTCGGTATATTCGCCCGGCGTATCTACGATCCAGTCCCGATAGATGAGCGATTGAGTTTTCACAGCGGGCACATCGCGTCCTAAGAGCGCATTGGTAAGCGTGGATTTGCCTGCCCCGATGGCACCAATCAGCATCGCGCGATGTTTTTTCTGCATTTCCTTTCCTCCCTGACTATGATTTCGTAATCATGGCCGGCGTATAACCGAGATTGTGCGCTAAGAATTCATTAATGCGCTGCATTGCGGTTTCCACTTCTGACACGCTGCCGACCAAGACGAGACTGCCGGTAAACCGGTCAAGGAAGCCGATCGTTACACTGGCCGCCTTCGTCGCCAAATCGCCGGCAATAATCACCGTCTCGCTCGGGGTCAGCGTCAGAATACCGATGGAACCCCCTTGTGGAATTCCCAGCTTGTCAAACATATCTTCATCCGGATTGGCGATTAAATGGCTTAATGTTACCTGTTTGCCCGGCACAAATTCCTGGATAAACCGCTTTTTCTCTTCTGCCATGCACATTTTCCTCCTCGCAAACGCAAAAAGCCCCTGCCAAATATGACAGTGGCTCCGTTGCCGCACAATTTTTTCTATATATTATAGCATAGTGATAAATAAATACAAGCATCTATGACTACTGGTCAGTCCGCGCCCCATTTCTGTGACATACGCGCACCTACCTTTCCAACCTCTCTTTCAACTTTTCCAGCTTGACAAACGGGTTTTTTCTCCCTACTGGTTTCATTTTATGCCTTTTGCTGCACACATTGCACAAGAACCCAGCTACGTTTTTCTCTTCTTCTTTGTTTTCGGCGGCGCTGCGATAAACAGCATATACTCGTTCTTGAATCGGCTTACCGCACGCCATACAAGTCTCATCGCGGTTCATCGTTTCCAATCCTTTTAAAAAATAATGCATATATATCAAAAAAACTTTGCTTCACTTACCTGATAGCCGCTTACAATCCCTTTCTTAATTGCCTATTCTACGCTAGTATACGCCCAATGTCCAGAAGGCATGTCGCTGAAATAAGTTGCCAAGACATATACCTAGCAACTTATTTTTATAGATTACCTGTCATCTGTTAAGAACGTTTCCTTCTTATTCGGCCAATATACGCCTCGCTCCCAGGCTAAAACAAACGATTCGAATCTAAATCCACTCAGCGGTTCCTGCAAATCCCCAAATACCCTTTTGACAGACCCAATTTGTGACTCATGAGCCAATAATGCTTTTACCTTTACTTCCCAATGAATTTGACTATCAAATTTCACAGTTGGAGAATGACCTGCTTCTTTTAGTGCTCGACTAGCAACATAATATAATTTTTGTACAGTTGGACATTCCCCACTTAGTATGGCTTCACGCGTAGCATGATGAATTGCGGTATGATCCGGATGTCCAGAAATACCATCTTCCGAAAAAGTGATAACAATTTGCGCCTGCTGATCATTAAGAAACGTGACAATATCATTTACCAATTGATAACGATCTATGCTAGCTAATTTCCCATCAGGATAATTTAAATGATGGATTGCAAATATACCCATGACATCTGCTGCCTTTTGCAATTCCTGTTTCCGTTTTGCCGCCAGCTCTTCTTTAGTCATGGGGCCCAAACGCCCCGTTTTCCCGGCTTCACCTAGGGTTGCCACACAAAGTACAACATGATTCCCTCGAACAACTAGTTCACGAATCGTTGACGCACATGCAAATGATTCATCATCCGGGTGTGCAAAAACGAAGGCAATCGTATTTTTTTTCAACGCATTCCCTCCTCCTTATGTACTGTCATTTACATATTCATACACCGCGGTATAAACACAGTATTCCCTTTACTTTACCAAACTTATTTAACAGAAGCTGCCATCCATTTGAAAAGAAATATTTGAGATGAATTCATGAAATATCCCCCTATTGCAGATGCAATCACCCAAACATTCAAGAAAAATGACAAGGCTGTGCTCCATATTACAAATTACAAAAGCCCGATAACGTGCTGTTCTCTCGACAAATGAAAGATACACTGGAAAAAGTTTTATTTGTCAGCTTGCTTTTGGCATAATGAAAAGTAGGAAGACATCATACACATGCATCGAGAAGATGATGAACCATGAAAGGGGCTTTGGAACGGAATGAACAACCAAACGCTTGACCAGCTCGCAGTCAACACCCTACGTGTTCTTTCGATTGAAGCGGTAGAAAAAGCGAAGTCCGGTCATCCCGGCCTTCCAATGGGAGCAGCGCCAATGGCGTACACGCTCTGGACGCGTTTTATGAAGCATAACCCCGCCAATCCAAGCTGGGCGAATCGAGATCGGTTTGTGCTGTCGGCAGGACATGGTTCCATGCTATTGTATAGCCTGCTGCACCTGACCGGATATGATGTGTCACTTGATGATTTACAGAACTTTCGCCAATGGGGCAGTCCTACGCCGGGACATCCGGAATACGGTCACACACCGGGCGTGGAAGCAACGACTGGCCCGCTTGGACAGGGAATCGCGATGGCGGTCGGCATGGCGATGACCGAACGCCACCTTGCCGCAAAATACAACCGCGAAAACCATAATATTGTTGATCATTACACATACGTCCTCTGTGGGGATGGCGATCTGATGGAAGGTGTAGCGGCTGAGGCCATTTCCCTTGCTGGCCATTTGAAACTGGGGCGCCTGATTGTGTTATACGATTCCAATGATATTAGCCTTGACGGAGAATTAAGCCTTGCATTCTCTGAAAATGTGAAACAGCGGTTTGAAGCATGCGGTTGGCATGTCTTGCGTGTGGAAGATGGTAACGATATCGAAGCCATTTCCTGCGCGATTGCCAAGGCGAAAAACGAAACAGAACACCCGACGCTAATTGAAATTCGCACAACGATCGGGTACGGAAGCCCGAACAAAGCAGGAAAATCGGAAGCGCACGGTGCGCCGCTCGGCGCCGAAGAAATCGAACTGGTACGCAAAGCGTATGATTGGGAACATGAACCGTTTACAGTCCCGGAAGAAGTGCGAGCTCACTTCTTGGAAGTCAAGATGAGAGGGCAGCGGGCCGAACAGGAATGGAACGAGAAGTTTGCAGCGTACAAACAAGCTCATCCGGATCTTGCCAAACAATTCGAACAAGCGATGCGCGGAGAATTGCCCGTAGGCTGGGACAGCGAATTGCCTTCCTTCGCTCCAGAAGATGGAAAAGTCGCAACGCGTGAAGCGTCGGGCCAAGTGATTAACGTGATTGCAAAAACCGTGCCATTCTTTCTCGGCGGTTCTGCTGATCTGGCGTCATCCAACAAGACGATGATTAAAGACGAGCCGAACTTTATGCCCGGCCAGTATGAAGGCCGCAATATCTGGTTCGGCGTGCGCGAGCATGCAATGGCTGCTATCATGAACGGAATGGCGCTGCACGGCGGCGTCAAAGTATATGGCGGCACTTTTCTCGTATTTGCCGATTATCTCCGTCCGGCCATGCGACTTTCGGCGCTGATGGATGTACCTGTCATTTATGTATTCACGCATGATAGCATCGCCGTTGGTGAAGACGGACCAACGCATGAACCGATTGAGCATTTGCCTGCGCTGCGCGCGATTCCAAACTTAACTGTGCTGCGTCCAGCTGATGCCAATGAAACAATCGCCGCCTATCGTTACGCGGTAAGCCGCAGCAAAGGGCCGATCGCGATGATTCTGTCCCGCCAAGGCCTGCCTATACTTGAAGGAACAAAAGAAAAAGCGACTGAATCGGTAGCGCGCGGCGCGTACATACTCTCTGATACGGACGGTACACCGGATTTGTTGCTTATTGCCTCCGGTTCAGAAGTAAGCCTAGCGCTTTCGGCCAAGCAAAAGCTTGAAACGAAAGGCCGCCGCATCCGCGTAATCAGCATGCCGAGCTGGGAACTGTTTGAACAGCAGCCGCAAGAGTATAAAGATAAAGTGTTGCCACCGGACGTGAAAGCTCGCGTCGCTATCGAAATGGCGCATCCGCTTGGTTGGGAACGCTACGTAGGCGATAAAGGCAAGGTGCTTGGCATTACTAGGTTCGGTGCATCCGCTCCTGGCACAAAATTGATGGAAGAGTACGGGTTCACACCGGAGCATGTGGTAGCTATTGCGGAAAAAGTAATAGCTACATCATAAACATGATGCTCAGCGGTCTCCCACATAAGGGAGATCGCTTTTTTTGTTAAGAAGTGAGCTTTTAGCTTTACAGTTTTTGTAGGAGTATGATATTTTATGCGAGATGAAAGGAAAGAAAGTTGTATGTTGCATTGAAACAGGAGGGGCAAAACAATGGAACAGCTGCTCATTATTTTTACCATTAATATTGTGTATGTATCGTTTTTTACTATCCGAATGATTATGGTGATGAAGGGACAGAAGCTGTTAGCCTCCCTCGTCAGTATGGTGGAAGTGTTCGTATATTTGATGGGTCTTTCTCTTGTGCTTGGTAATCTTAATAATCCGTTCAATCTTGCGGCTTATTGTATTGGCTGGGGCACCGGCGTATATATGGGTAGCAAAATCGAGGAACTGTTAGCGCTTGGCTATGTAACTGTGCAAATTGTACTTGATTCATCTCAGAATGATATTAGCCGTATCCTGCGTGAAAAAGGATATGGGGTAACCAGTTGGCAAGCAAACGGTAAAGATGGGCAGCGTGTTGTAATGAATGTACTCGCGAAACGAAGAAACGAGAAGAAGTTGTACCAGACGATTAAAGAATTGGCGCCGAAAGCGTTTGTGATTTCGTACGAACCGAGATTTTTTTACGGTGGCTTTTGGACAAACCGAATTACAAAATAGTACAATAGGAAAATCTAACATATCGGAACAAGTTTGATGATACATTTGACTTAAATTCCAGTTTTCCTGTTCTCTTGCCGCCGAAGGGAATGGGAATCCATCGACGTTCGTATCATTATAATTAAAGGCACCATCTATTTCTTACGGAAGGACGGATTCACATGATTACACTCGACGGGATCCGGCAGGCAAGAGCTATCCTTCAACCTGTCGTCCGCTACACTCCGCTCGACTACTCGACCACATTCAGCGAACTGGCCGAAAACCAGCTTTATTTAAAGCTAGAAAATCTGCAAAAAACCGGGTCTTTCAAAGTACGTGGTGCTTATAACAAAATCGCTTCCCTAAGCGAAGAAGAAAAAGCGTGCGGGGTAGTGGCGGCCTCCGCTGGCAATCACGCGCAGGGTGTTGCTTTCAGCAGTACAAAAGCTGGCATCACAAGCACCATCGTTATGCCTGAAGGCGCCCCGCTCAGCAAAGTGCAGGCTACGCAAAAGTACGGCGCACAGGTCATTTTACACGGTCAGTCATTTGATGAAGCATTAGAAAGAGCGTTTGAAGTGCAAAAAGTGAGCGGAGCTACATTTTTGCACCCCTTCGATGATCCGCGTGTTATCGAAGGCCAGGGAACCATCGGGCTGGAAGTGCTTGAGCAATTGCCTGATGTGGATGCCATCGTCTGTCCGATTGGCGGTGGAGGACTTATCGCCGGAATTGCGGCAGCGATAAAAACGCTTAAGCCTCATGTGAAGGTTTATGGCGTAGAAGCCGCGGCATGCGCCAGTATGGCCGCATCGTTAAGCCAGGGACAACCGGTACTTGTAGAAAGCACCGGGACGATTGCTGATGGTATTGCAGTCAAGAAACCAGGTACCCTAACGTATCAATTGGTGCAAAAATACGTGGATGACGTGTTTCTAGCTGAAGATATCGAAATCTCGCGCGTAATGTTGTATCTGCTGGAACGCAGCAAACTGCTCGTCGAAGGGTCCAGCGCCGCCGCACTCGTGCCGCTCTTGTACCGCCGCATACCGTTGACCAATAAAAAAGTGGCCGTCATTTTGAGCGGCGGAAATGTAGATGTGACATTCATGTCACGCATCATCGAACACGGTCTTATCGAATCAGGCCGGTATATACGCATTGCGACGACCGTGCATGATAAGCCGGGCAACCTTAATCGCCTGCTATCGATCCTGGCGCAAGAAGGCGCCAATGTTATTTCCATCCATCACCACCGTATCAGCCCGCGCATTGTTCCAGGTCAAGCAGAAGTGGAACTGGAGCTGGAAACAAACAACCGCGCACATATCGAACGCATTGAAAAACGCTTGGTGCGTGAAGGATATCCTGTTAACGAACGAATGTGAAAAAGACGGCGGGACGGCACCTGCTGAGTTGGACTCGCATGATATCCACTCTGCGTTACCACATATAGCGGACGCCATAGCGCCCGTCTTTTACCCGAAAAATTTCAATGACACGAGGACTCCTGTATCCTTTTGTCCACCAGTCTTCCTCCATCCGCTTCACAAGGCAGCTCGCTTGGAATTTTGTGTTGAATAGCGCCATCCAATAAATCCATTTCATGCCCTGTTTTCCCTCCTTATGATTGCTACAATCTCTCTGCACGCTTACAATCCCTCTTACATGTCTCCCTTATTTTTACAGGGAACCGGGATATCATGTGTCCCGTCTCTGTTTTTTCAAAAGGTGAGCAATTGTGTCCTGAAGCCAATCCCGATCGCTTTTAAGCAAGCGAAGGCGGCGATCGATGGTTAGGTCTACGCTTGGATTATGCTCATGCTTCGGCACTCTTTCATACACTTTAATCTGTTCCTCCAGATTTTTGAGCCTTGCTTGAAGGCAACATATCACTTCGTACGGCGAAAGATGATCAAGAAACATCAACCCGATATCGCCCGGCAGCGTGACCTGCTCCAAATGCGAAAGATTCTCTTGCAAGAGGCGGTAAAACTCCTTCTCTCCTTCTTTCGTAATCGAATACACCTTGCGCGGCGGACGATTCTCCTCCTGCTCCATACGCAACGTCACATAGCCGGCCTCATGCAGTCGGTTTAGAATGGCGTACGCCGTCGCTTTTTTCAAATTCATAATCTGACTTACATTTCGTTCGATAAATTCGTTAATTTGATAACCGTGCTGGCTCTGATTCTTTAATAAACCTAACAGCAATAACGCTCGTTCATCCATTCCTATGTTCCCCTTTATGAATTTCCTTTGTTATCTTACCTATCCTGTAGCAAAGGATAGTGGAATCTAACCCCGAACCGCAAAAGAATAGGCATGCAATCTATCACACTTTATTATCATTATCTGTCATTATAGCTAAACTATATAACGATTGTGTGAATATAACCAAACTTGACTATGTAAACGTCCAAGGATCATTCCGATGCGCCTGCTACCTCGCGAGCCCGTCTGTACTCATCGCAGGCATTGCGCTGGTCGTCAACCACAATTTTTCAGACAATATAGCCAAAGGCGATGGCTGCCTGCACACACGCACGACACCATCGCCTTTTTATTTTATTTATCAATTATAGTACCATAGCCGCAATGAATCCAAATATAAATAAAGGAATATTGTAATGCAAAAACGTCGGGACGCACGTATCCCATATATGATCATGCTGTCCGTCTGCGTTTAGGCCAGACGTCGGCCCGAGCGTACTATCAGAAGCCGGCGATCCAGCATCGCCAAGCGCACCCGCTGTCCCGATAAGCGCTGCGGTCGCAAGAGACGAAAAGCCAAGCTCGGCGCATAGCGGTACGTAAATCGTTGCAATAATCGGCACTGTACCAAAAGAAGAGCCGATGCCCATCGTAATAAGAAGTCCGATCAGCAACATAATAGCGGCAGCCAGCATTTTGTTACTTCCAAGCCATGCGCCACTCGCCGCTACAAGCCCTTTGACCGCCCCGGTTTCTTGCAGCACAGACGCGTAACCGGACGCCAGCAACATAACAAATGCAATAAATCCCATCATGACCACGCCGCGCTGTACAACCTCATCGCCTTCGTTCCAGCAAACAATACGGAATATAAACATCAACAGAATTCCAGTTAATGTACCAAGCACAAGGGATTCCATCCATAGTTGCACGCCAAGCGCCCCTAGAATCGCCGTCAGGGTAAGCGCGTGCTTACCGGTAAAAGCTGTTGTTGCATGTTCATTTTTTGTTGATAACACAAGCGTATTTTCTTTTTCAACATACGTTCTTTCTTTGCGATATGAAATAAACAACGCAATAAAAAGCCCGAAAATCATCCCGAGCCCCGGAATCAGCATCACTTTCGGAAACATGGATACATCAATTGGCATCCCGTTTTTTCCCATCTCTTTTGCCACAATACCGTGATAGATAAGTCCGAAACCAGCAGGAATCATAATATACGGAGCCTGTAGACCAAATGTAAGCGCCGAAGCAACAGCCCTGCGGTCAATTTTCATCTGATTGAACAGAGAAAGCAGCGGCGGAATAAGAATAGGAATAAATGCGATATGCACCGGCACAACATTTTGTGATAACGATGCCACAAACGCAATCGTGACAAGCAAAACACCGCGCTTTCCCTTCAGTATACTAATTAACTTCTTTAGGAGAATGGACGTAATATTAGAACGAGCAATCATGACTGCGAACATGCCAAGCAACACATAGCTGAGCGCCGTTTCCATTTGTCCGCTCATCCCTTCAATCATTGTGGAAACTGCCTCTTTCAGCGAGAGTCCCCCCATTAAACCAGCCGTTATCGCCGCGGCGATTAATGCAAAAATAACATTAATCCGCAAAAGCGACAGCACAACGATAACAAGCACAGATACAACCACTGCATTTAACAACACTGTTTCCTCCTTTAGTATGGTAGACAGATGAAGTTATATCATACGAAAGGATTTCTGACAAGAAGAAGAAATCAAATCAAATACAACGCAAGCCTCCGAAAAATTCCGGGGGTTTTTCTTAGACTTCTATTTTTGCTTGCTTTCGGCTTATACTTATAGGACAGGTACATTGGGAAAAAACATGGAAGGAAGGAAGAGAGTCCATGAAAAAAATGGCGGTACTTCTTGTATTGCTTGTGCTTATTGGCGGCATGCTCTACAGCACGCTCAGTAAAAAAGAAGAAACACAGACCGGCGCTGAGACGACAGCAAATAAAACAGTGACAAGGAAAGAAATAGAGCCAAAGACAGAACAAGAAACACAGCGCGTAGAAATAGGGGTGCAGGAAGGCAAGAAGGCGCCGGATTTTACGTTGGAGACACTGGACGGCAAAACCATGCACTTGTCCGACTTGCGAGGAAAGATCGTCATTTTGAATATATGGGCGACCTGGTGCCCTCCGTGTCGTGAGGAAATTCCTGATATGGTAAAATTTTATCGTGCTTATAAAGAGAAAAATGTAGAAATTCTAGCTGTCAATCTTACGGAAACGGAAAGCAGCGTGCCGAATGTCAAACGGTTTGCCCAAGGAATGAATATGCAGTTTCCAGTGCTGCTTGACCGGAAGTCGCATGTGGCTGACATGTATCAAGTTACTATTGTTCCCACTAGTTTTATTATCGACGCGGACGGAATCATCCGCCAGCATGTTATGGGTCCAATGACATATTCAACTATGGAAAAATTCATAGAAAACATAAAGCAAAAATAATGTATGAAGATGATCTATCATTATTTTTGGCTTATCAGTTTTTCCAATTCATTTAATGTTTCTGCAAACACTTTCAATGCATCGTCGATTGGTTTAGATGTAGATACATCAACACCTGCTTCCCGTAATATTTCAATCGGCGCTTTGGAATTACCCGCAGATAGAAACTTCTCCCGAATCCGATCCACGGCAGGTCTGCCCTCTTTCAACACCTGCTCAGCCAGCGCTGTGGAAGCGGCAAAGCTGGTCGCGTACTGATAGACATAGAAATTGTAATAAAAATGCGGAATGCGTCCCCATTCCATCGCAATTTCTTTATCATTCACCATGGCTGCTCCATAATATTTTTTATTGATATCAATATACATTTTCTTAAGCGCTTCCGCATTCAACGACTCGCCTGCCTGTTCTTTTTCATGAATCAGTTTTTCGAATTCAGCAAACTGTGTCTGACGAAATAGCGTTGTCCGAAAATTTTCGAGGCGCTGATTCAACAAATATATTTTTTCTTGCTTTGTTTTCGCCTTAGCATACATGCTTTCAAATAGCAATGCCTCATTTAGTGTAGAAGCGACTTCCGCGGTAAATATCGGATAATTGGCTGTAATATACGGTTGGGTTCGATTTGTATAATATGTGTGCATAGCATGCCCAAGCTCATGCGCAATCGTAAATATATCATCAGTCGTACCCTGATAATTTAATAGCACATATGGATGTGTGTCGTACGCGCCTGATTGGTATGCGCCGGAACGCTTGTCAGCGGTCGAATACACATCGATCCACCCGCTTGTGAACGCCTTGCTTAGCACTTTGCCGTACTCCTCACCAAGCGGCTTAAGCCCTTCCAGCACCCGTTGTTGCGCTTCTTCGTACGGAATATACGATGAATTCGCCTCTACAATCGGTGTATAGATATCGTACATGTGCAGCTCTTTGACGCCGAGCATCCTCTTTTTCAGTTCCATATAGCGATGCAAAAGCGGCAACCCCTTGTTGACGCTTTGAATCAACTGGTCATACACTTTTACCGGCACATTGTTTGGCGTTAAGCTCGCTTCCAACGCGTTGCGATACTTTCGTACCTTGGCGTACGTATTATTCGCTTTTACTTTTCCAGAAAGCACCTGAGCAAATGTATCCTGATACTCTTCAAGCGTTCTGTAATACGCTTCGAATGCCGCTTTCCGGACATTGCGATTTTTGCTTTCCATATAAGCCGTAAAATTGGCACGCGTCAATTGCACTTCTTTTCCGTTCTCGTCTTTAATTTTCGGAAATTTCACATCCTTGCTGAGCAACGAATACACATTTTCTGGATTCTGTCCGAGCGGTGAAAACTGGGCCAGCAGTGCTTCCGTTTCTTTGTTCAGCGTATGGGGCTTAATCCGTTCCAAATCTTCAAGAAACGGCTTATACGGGGCAACCTCCTTTTTGGCCAGATACGCTTTTCTTTTGTTTGGTGGAATGGCCAGCACTTCCGGTGTAAACCAAGACGTTTTTTCCGAAACGAGCACGCTTGCTTTCTCCGCCTTATCAAACAATTCTTTCAATGAAGAATTGGAGGCATTAACATCAAAGCCCATGGATGCGTATACGTATACCTTATCGCGCAACCGCATAAGATCACTTAAATCATTAAGCGCTTTCAAAAACACAGCATATGATTCCGCCAATTTCCCCTGATGGGCCGGGAACGCGTTTGCCATTCTTTCCAGTTTCTTAAGATCGGCTGTCCAGGCCTCTTTGCTTATATAAATGTCTTCTAAGTTCCACTTGTACCTCGCTGGAATATCCGCACGCGTCTTATATTCCGGCCGCTGCGCCTTTTTAATCATCTCGGTCGTGTTCATGACTTCGCTGCCAAGCACAACCGGCATGGGGAAGACGGACACCGCAAACGTCACCGCTGTTACAGTGGTAACGAACTTTCGTTTCATGTTTCACACCTCTTTTCCAAAAATGTGTAACTACTTTATGGTATGCACATCTTCCTAGGTATCATACCAGGAAATTCATGTTAATTACTCAACTTTGGCAGCATAAAATCCCCAGGCATCCCTGCTTTAGGAGTACTTATTTCCACTTATTGTAAAGCGATTCATAAGAGGTAGAAAAAAGCCCTCCGTAAAGGAGGGCTGTAGTCATCAGAAAAATTGATCCGGATCAGGGCCGAAACGGTGATCCTTGTTCAGACCATCGAGTGCCGCCATATCCTCAAGCGAAAGCTCGAAGTCGAAGATGTCCGCATTTTCGCGGATGCGCTCTTCTTTGGTCGACTTCGGGATTGTCACCACACCGTGCTGCAAATCCCAGCGCAGAACGATTTGTGCCGGCGTTTTGCCGTATTTGCCGGCCAGTTCGGTCAGAACCGGCAAATCGAGATGTCCCTGCATAAGCGGGCTCCACGCTTCAAGCTGAATCCGGTGCTCCTTGCAGAAATGGCGCAGCTCCTGCTGCGTCAGCAGCGGGTGAAACTCGACCTGATTCACCATCGGCACTACTTCGCAGTCAGCCATCAGCTCTTCCAGATGGTGCACTTTAAAATTGCTTACCCCGATTGCGCGGACAAGCCCGTCTTTGTACAATTTTTCAAGAGCTTTCCACGTTTCCTTGAACTTGCTCGTTCCCGGCCAATGGATCAGATACAGATCGACATACTCGAGACCCAGCTTGTTTCGGCTTTCTTCGAAAGCCTTCAGCGTGGAATCGTAACCTTGATCTTTGTTCCACACTTTCGTTGTAATAAACAATTGTTCACGGGGTACGCCGCACTCCTTGATCGCCTTGCCCACGCCTGCTTCGTTGCCATAGACGGCCGCGGTATCAATGCTTCGGTACCCTGCACGAACCGCCGCCTTGACAGCCTGTTCCACCTCGCCGCCTTCGCTCATCTTCCATACGCCTAGCCCGAGCCACGGCATTTTGACGCCGTTCGCCAGGACCGCGTTGTTCGACATGCTGTGAATCATGCTCAATTCCTCCTGTCTGCCCGAAAGTATTGACATAACGATGATAACATAACAGCGGCACCTGTTTCCATGATAAGCGAAAATTTGAAAATTCCATCCGGAGCTGCTCTATCCAGCTCACGTACCTGTTTCCGGTTATTAAATTCGATTCCACAAATCTGCGTCTCGTAAGTCGCCTAACGCGCGCCTTTGAAAATTTCCCTCAACGCAAGCAAAAACAACTTCGAGAACAACAGACCGAGTCCGATGCCAACGGTGGTCGCCAAAGCAGCGATAACCATCGTTTCCGTCAGCACCATTCGCCGGATTTGGCCATTCGTCATGCCGAACAGCGACAGCAAACCGAATTCCTTGCTCCGTGACTTTAGGAACGCCGACAGTGAGTACAACACAAAGAAGAAGGAGAAGATGACGATAATGTATTCGCAGGCAACCATTCCTTGTTTCACGTAATTGGCTGCCTGCAGCTTCCCCCCCCCACGACATCCGGGTGCAATATGAACTGGGCGTAAAGGAAAAAGATCATAACCGAGAAAACGCTGCTAAAAAAGAACGCTGTATACTGGCGCCAGTTGCCTCGAATGTTGCTAGTTGCGAGATGCCGAAACTTCACTGAAATTCCCTCCCAGGACGCTCAGCGCATCAAGAATATGCTGAAAGAATACCTGTCGGTTATCTCCTCTGCGGATCTCCGAGAACAACTTGCCGTCTTTGATAAAGAGGACGCGCTTGCAAAAGCTGGCCGCGAACGGGTCGTGCGTCACCATCAGAATCGTTGCGCCGCGCTGCTCGTTCATGTCCTTCAGAGCGCTCATGACATCGTGAGCCGCCTTAGAGTCGAGGTTGCCGGTCAGTTCGTCCGCCAACACGAGGGCAGGATCGTGGATCAACGCCCGGGCGATCGCTGTCCGCTGCTGCTGTCCACCCGACACCTCGTACGTCCGCTTATCGAGAATTTGGCTGATGTTCAGGTGGCGGGCAAGTTCTTCCAGTTTTGTTTCCATAACCTTCGATTTCGCATTATCAAGCACCAGCGGAAGCAAAATATTCTCCCGGATCGAGAGCGTGTCGAGCAGGTTGAAATCCTGGAAAACGAAACCGAGCTGACGGCGGCGGAACAGCGCGAGTTCCTTCGCGCTCATGGTTGCAGGGTTCATTCCGTTTATCGTCACCCTGCCCGACGTCGGCCGGTCGATCGTCGCCAACAGATTGAGGAGCGTCGTCTTGCCGCTACCGGATGGCCCCATGATGCCGACAAATTCGCCGGGATACACTTTCAGATTTACCTCGTCCAGCGCTTTGTGGAGAACGGCATTTTTCGCTGAACCGTAAATTTTGGTCAATGCTTCAGCGTGCAAAACCGGTGCGGCGGCTCCGGATGCTTTTGTGTGCAATTGCATGGTATCTTCCTCCTATCATTACTTCCTTCTTTACATTTTGGCTATCTGTTGGCTCCATTATAGTACCGCAACCGGTCATTTTTTACATTGCTCAAGCTTACAAAACGAAAGACGAACCTTACAATTTTGCAAGGTTCGCCTGGATTTTGTCATGTCAATTTTGTCAGCGACCGCGTTTCGAACACGATCGTCACGGTCGTACCTTCCCCCGGGCAAGACGATACTTCAATGCGGCGCCCCAGCCGGTCGAGCACCTGTTTGACCAGGTATAGTCCCATGCCGCTCGCCTCCTTCGTCAGACGACCGTTCTCGCCTGTGAAGAACGGTTCGAAGATACGCGGCAAATCTTCCGGGGGTATACCAACCCCCTCGTCCTCAACCTGAAGCAAAACAGCGCGGCCTTCCCGGCGAACCCGAAGGTCGAGGGACAGCCCGGTGCGTCCGGTTAACCTCGAATACTTCAGCGCATTCGAGATCAACTGCTGCAGCATGAAATGCAGCCATTTCCTGTCCGTTTCCACTTGGATGCGCTCCGGTTCCGCCGTATCTGGAGGCTGCTGCAGAAGAAGGGCGATGACGGACACGGGCGTTTTCATTTGGTGTACCCACATCTGGACGTATTCGAGATGGCGCTCCTGACTCTGCCGGTGCTTCAACAGTTCGGTCGCATACACGCGATGCATGTCATGCAAACGGCGCACCAATGCTTCTTCCTCGCCGGTGACCGGACTCATGATGCGCAGCACATCATCGAAATCTTTGCCAGAGGTCTTCAACTGTCTGTAGAGCAGCCGATGCCGAATGTAGTCATAAGCGAGATACAGGAACGCGGCGAAAGCTTGCAAAATCGCCATGTATGCAATCTCGGATACTGTCAGGCCCACCCCGCGAAAGTGCAAACCTAACCACAGAAACAATAGCACCAATGCGGACGAGCCCGAGTATAGCAACAAAAGTGGCAGACGATCGCAAAGAAAGCGGGCCAGGGTCACGGTTCCTCTCCTCCCATCCACGCTGCTTGTTCATCCGCCCATTGAACGTTCAACTTGTACCTGTGTCTGCGAATCGTTTCGATGCAATCCCCCAGGCCAAGTTCTTCTAACTTTTTGCGAAGACGAGTTACATTCACCGTCAACGTGTTATCATCCACAAATGTAGTGTCATCCCATAGCGTCTCCAGCAGTGTCTCCCGGCTTACGGCCTGTCCCGCTTTTCGTGCCAGCGCCTCCAACAGCTGAAACTCGGTCTTGCTCAGATGGATCGATCTGTCTCTGAACTCCGCGGTAAAACGAGAACGATCGAGCACCAGCCCGGACAGATCGAGGATGTCTGAAGAAGAAACCGAGTAGGCGTATTCACCGTAGGTGCGACGCAACAAACTCTTCAGCTTTGCAAGTACGACGTCGAGATGAAACGGTTTGGTCAAATAGTCGTCCCCGCCGTTTTCGATTGCCATCACTTGATCCATCTCGCCCGAACGGGCCGACACGTAAACGATCGGCACATTGGACACCGTGCGGATTTGCCTGCACCAGTAAAACCCGTCGAAATAAGGCAGGTTAATGTCCAAAAGAACAAGATGCGGGCGAACCTCCAGAAACTCTTGCTTCAAATTTTTGAAATTGCAGGCAACATACGGTTGATATCCGTACTTTTCCAGATGAGCGGCCAGCATTTCAGCGATTTTTGGTTCATCCTCGACTATGAACACTTTATACAACGGATCTCCTCCTTAATCTTCAAAAATTGTATCACAGGTAATCCCGAAGTTCATTAACCACGTTGCCCGCGTTCCGGAAAACTCCCTGTCGAAAACCGGGGAACCGTTCTTTGCAATCAATCGAGAATGAAGGTGGCCTTGGATAATCAACAAACGTATTTCTCGAACGATAAAAAAAAGCCCTGTTTCCAGGGCGAAAAATGTGCCACACTAACTACCACGATAGAATGGCTAAAAGGGGACATGCTTTATAACTTTTTTTATTATACAACGTTATATAATTTTTGCATAGTGTTTATATCACTTTTTTAAGTGGATGCTGTTCGTCTAGGGCGCGAATGATAAAGTCTTTGCAATAATTCATACGCATCGTCAAGCGCTTGAATGTTAGTGGTCATTCCAAGCGCAGTTAGCTTACCCGTATAGTATTCTTCCACCTTTCGTCGTATCTCCTGACATATCCGAGCCACCTCTTCATCAAAGGCTGGAAGGTACGCCCGCTTCATCCGCACCTCGCAATCCGTCACATATTCGCTTACCGGTTCCCGCAACCGAACTTCGAGCGCATCGCGCAATCTAAGGTTCCCTTCTTCCACAAAAAAAGCATTGCGGCTTTTATATGGGGCGAGTAAATCAGCAAACGCTGAGGCGTTCAACTCATGCAAGCCAGCCGGAAAAGACAGCGCAGCAAATTCCGGCGCTTCATACACCGGAAGCGCGAACCCTCCATCCACTTCCTGGAGTTCTCGTTCCGCCCGGAGACGAATCCCGCCCAAAATACGCGCAAGAAAGTTTTCAATCCTAAGCGAAGTCGCCCGCATCTCCTGCGCTAAATCGAACGCAACAAAGCGGAGCATCTCGTTTGTATAGCGACGCAACAGGGTCTGCATTTCCTCTTTTTCATCCGAAAACGCCGCCGCGTTAAAAATAATCTTAAACTCGTCAAAGTACCGGTAAAATACGCGTTGTTTCACATAATAGAGCAATTCTTCAATTTCCTGCTCGACTAGCCCGCGCTCAATCTCTGTATCCAATCGATTGACTACATCCAACGAATCGCGTCTTGCCCTATCGGCCTGTACTCGTTTTTCCTGCCGTTCTTTTTCTCCGGCCCGTGCCTCCGTGCGCCAAGCGTCCAGAATTGCAAGCGCGCGTCCGATCTCTTCATATGCCGCGTCCACCGCCGCCTCGGTCAATTCATCCATTACAAACCGATAAAAATCTTCCTCAAACAACGTAATCCCGGAAAAAAACCGTCCTTCCGCGCCATTAAGGGGAACTTCGTCCGATCCCGTACCCGTTAGCTTGCGGTACAGCGCTGCTTCCTGTTCCGTCAATTCCCCACGTGCGTGCCGTTCGGCCAATACGGCGATTTGGCTTGATACTGGATATAGGCGGGCTCCTCTAATCCCACAGGCAAGCAGATTGCGCTCCACATGAGCCAATACGTCGTCGATCTCGTCTTCAGAACCAGCTAGGTCAGCCGCATTGACGATGAAAAACATTTTGTCTTTGGCGAAATGCTCTTTTACGCGGCCTAGCTGAATAAGGAATTCACGATCCGCGCGCGAAAACGCGTGGTTATAGTAGGTTACAAACACGACCGCATCCGCATGCTTTATGTGATTGAACGCGACCTCTGTGTGGCGCGCATTCAGCGAACCGGAGCCCGGCGTATCTATGAGAATAACGCCTTGACGCGCCAGCGGACTATCGTAATACAGCTGCACCTGTTCCACGAAACAGGCACGTTCCTCCACGGCGACGAACGCAGGCATTTCCTCCAGCGTCGCTTTCTGTTCCGTTCCAAAGCGACCCTGCATCCAAGCAAGCCCGTTTCGCACCGCCTTTAAGAAAAAGAGATGTTCATCCCGTAACAATTCCAACGGGTCACGCTCTTCTTCGGCTTCCGCCTGTCCGCTTTCTTGCCCCATAGCGCCCGGTTCCCGTTCCGCCTTCACCCGTTTTTCCTTCCTTTTCCGCATGAATGTTTCATGCGCGTCGAGCAGTGCTTCCAATTCAGCGAACGAAGACACATGCCGCTCCGAAAGCTCGAGCGCCTGATTCATATCGCTCAACATCTGTTTTTCGCTTTTAAATTTAACCACGACCGTACCATGCGGATGCCCTTCCGCCGGCGGAAGCACGTAGTTAATCGTCGCGGTTGTCGGATGTGGTGATACAGGCAATACCATGTCTTTTAACAAGGCATTAGCGAACGATGATTTTCCGGCGCTAAATGCACCGAACAAGGCGATCGTATACTGCCGCCTTCTCATCCGATCCGCACGCGCCGCAAGCTCTTGCGCCGTCTCATGGAAACCGGGTAAAGACGTAAGCAGGCGGGCGCTTTCTTCAAGGGCTTGCACCGCAGCGCCAGCACGCGCTTTTATTTGCCCGGCATTTTCTTTGCGCGAGCGTCTGTTTGTTCCCTGTTTGCGCCCGATATGTACCCGTGCTCTTGCCCTTTCCCGTCTTCCACGCGAGGCAAACGCCAGGAATGCGGCGGACACATCCCCTACCTCTTCTTCAATCGGATGGTATTCATCCCGCGCTCCGTCAAGCGCGGCCATCATCTGTTTTAAGGCGCGCACCTGTCCTTCCGCTATCGTCCGCAGCGTCCGCGCTGCCGTGAGCTTTTCGGTAAGCTTCCTGCGCGCTGCCGCCAGCGCGTCCGCTTTTTTCTGTCGGTTTTTCTTTAAATTAGCCAGCGCTGCTTCCATTTTCTCCTTTGCCATTTCAGAATACAGCCTGCGAATCGCGTCTGCGACAACAGAAGTATAGCGCATGACAGACTCGCGGTTAAACAGCGCGCCCCTATTTAGCAAACCGGTTAACCATTCTTTCGTAATCGGCACTTTCATTTCGTAAATGGAGCGACGCAGCTTTTCGTCTTCCACCCCGTATACTTCCAGATGTTCAAGCATCATTTTTTTAAGGTGAATATCAATATATGTCGCCGCATTCTCACATACCTCTTTGTGAAAGCGCGCAAGCCGCCGCTCCCGCTCGATCCTAGTCCGGCGACCCGAAAACAAGTGACCGACACGAAAACTCACTTGCGTTGATTCAACGAACGCACGCGCCAGTTCGCGCGTATGATATGGCATCAAATTCGCGTTGTTAAGCAACCGCTCAAGTTGGGCCAAAAATTCCTGTTCAAACCGCTCGGTTTCCTCGGAAAGCGCCGCTTCACGCTCTTTTGCTTCTCTCAACTCACGGGCGATGCGTTCTTCATCTTCCATCCGATATGTGCCAAGTTTCGCATGACATGCGTCAATCTCCGGCCGCCGCGTCGCTTCGCGCCACATTAAATGATCGCGCATCAGCAAACAAGCTGCTGTAAGCACGGTTTCCACGATCCGACGCCGCTTCTTGACGATCGCATCCGCCAATCGATGCTTTACAAGCGGCAAATCATTGTGCGGATGATCCGGCTCACGCACTGTCGTAAAAAAAAGCGGAAAAGCGTCCGTTTCCTGCCCTGTAAACACGTCCTCAACTTTGCTCCGAAATTCGGCAAACCGCACTTCGAACGCCACGTGTTTATCGATCTGGTTGACCAAGAGCCAGGTTGGTTTCATTTGCTCTCGCAGCGTTTCGATAAACTCCTTGTTCACCCGAGATTGGACATGGTTGTAATCCATGATATACAGTACAAGGTCAGCCGTATGCAACTGCGATTCCGCCGCCACCCGGTGCGCATCCTCTGTCGAATCAATACCTGGCGTATCGAGAATTGTCACCCCCGGCGGAAGCTGGTCATTTGGGTAACTGATTTCCACCCGGTCTACCCGATCACCATCCGTACAATATGCCTGAATTTCTTGCATATCATACGGGTAGGTAACATTCACTTCCCCCTGTTCTTTAAACGTCACTGTCACGCGCGCAGGCCCTGTCTTGACTTTCACCACATTAGCGCTTGTCGGAATTGGATTTGTTGGCAATAAATCATGTCCTATCAACTCATTAATCATCGTCGATTTGCCAGCCGAAAAATGACCGCAAAATGCGATGACAAACTCGGATGCTTCCGCTTTGTCGAGCAAATCCCGGCATCGCTCCGCACGCTTTTTGTCCCCCGCAAGCTCAAACTGGTATAGCAATTCCCGCAAACGTCCCGCAACTTGAACAAGCGAAATATTCTGATTTTCAACCCATTTTCGAATGGCTGATTGCGCGAAAGTATCTGGAGGTATAAACATATAATCCCCATATTCTTGAATAATTTTTTAAAAAAACAAAAACCCTAGTGCCAAAAGGTATAAATTCTGCTATGCTGTGGCATGGCTAGAACAAAACTCATGTTCAAAACGAAAGAGGTTTAACAATGATGATGCAAATTCTTTGTATCTTCTTCATGTTCAGTATCATTATCGGCTTTTCGTATGTGGCGTACAAAGACGAACAAAAGCGCAAAATGGTCTATGTGACGGATGAAATGCTGAAAAAACCACTCACCGATCAGGCAGTCAGGCATTATATCGCGTTCTTGAAGACAGCTCCAGAGCGCAATAACGCGTCCTACTGGCATTCGCTATGCCGGGCATACGAGCAGATCATGAAAGCGAAGACGATTGACCCGCGCCTGAAAAAAGAACTGAAAAAAACGTTGAGAAAACAAGTGATCGTATAAAAGCAGGACACATGGCTCCTTTTTTGTTTTTATTGTATCATACAATAAAACAAAAAAGGCAGGAGGAGTGAAAAAGAGAAGCGGATGCACCTTGCGCGAAGCAGGTAGTATCCATTCTCGTCCTGCTTACTTTTGTCTTCGAAAGAAACACATTCAATGATAAGTATTTCCATTAACATGTATCAATTCTGTATGATATAAGCCCCTTCCAATCATCTCTATCAAAATTTATTTTACAAACGGTTATTACACCCTACCGGATGTACGCATCTTCGGGTCAATAATTCATTCCAAATTTTCAAGTATTGATTTATCATTCAACTTCTACTATACTTATTTTTGTTTATGTAAATTCATAGAAAAAATCCTCATCATCATATAGATGAGGTAGAGGTCGCGGTTTTTATAAGTACGGCGGGAGAGACGCGGAGAACGTCTATGAATTCGTCGGAAAGGAAAAATCGCCGAAGTCTGTGTGCGTTCTCCGTGCGCGCGGGCTGGGGCTGTCACCGAACAGGGGCAGAACTGTCACGTTTGCTTTCTGAACGAACGTGATGCGCTATCTTCATGGAAGGTATGATGCGGATTTTACGTAATGCCGCCGGAGATTTCCTTCCGGCGGCATTTTTTATTTCGCACTCCTTCCTTTAGTTTAGCATCATACCACAACAGTAAAAGGAGTGTTTTTGCGATGCAAATAACAACGGAGAATTCCTCACAGCCACGCGAGCAAGCGTCTGCAGGACAGTTGCGACGCGGACTTAAAGCCCGCCATCTTACCATGATTTCTCTCGGTGGTTCGATCGGTACCGGTCTGTTTCTCGCAAGCGGAAGCGCGATTCATGACGCCGGTCCGGGCGGCGCGCTCACCGCATACATCGCGATTGGCATCATGGTATATTTTCTTATGACAAGCCTTGGCGAGCTGGCTACATTTATGCCAATATCCGGTTCGTTCAGCACCTACGCGTCCCGGTTTGTCGATCCGGCGCTTGGGTTCGCGCTAGGCTGGAACTATTGGTATAACTGGGCGATTACGATCGCGGCAGAACTCTCTGCGGGAACGTTGCTCATGAAATTCTGGTTTCCGGATAGCCCGTCCTTGCTCTGGAGTGCTTTATTTCTTCTTCTGATGTTCGGCTTAAACTATTTATCAGTAAAAGGATACGGGGAATCGGAATATTGGTTCGCGCTGATTAAAGTAACGACCGTCATTATTTTTATCGTTATTGGTCTGCTCATGATTATTGGTATTATGGGCGGTGAAGCGATAGGATTTAAAAACTTTACCGTAGATGACGCACCATTCCACGGCGGCTTTATGGCTATGCTTGGCATTTTCATGGCCGCGGGCTTTTCGTTCCAGGGAACGGAACTGCTTGGCGTTGCGGCCGGCGAAAGCGATAATCCGAGAGAAAATGTGCCAAAAGCAATTCGGCAAGTGTTTTGGCGCATCTTGCTGTTTTATGTGTTGGCGATTCTGGTTATTGGTCTGCTTATTCCGTACAACAACGAAAACCTGGTTCATGATGGCATCGAAGACATTGCCATGAGTCCATTTACGATCGTGTTTGAAAAAGCAGGGCTTGCCTTCGCGGCATCGGTCATGAACGCCGTGATTTTGACGGCTGTACTATCCGCTGGCAACTCCGGCATGTACGCTTCCACACGCATTCTGTGGGCACTCGCCAAAGAAGGGAAAGCCCCAAAATTGTTCGCAAAAGTGAACCGACGCGGCGTTCCGGTATACTCCCTGCTTTTAACATCATTCGTAGGTGCAGCCGCATTCCTTGCTTCTGTATTTGGAGATGGCGTCGTGTATACGTGGCTTTTAAACGCATCCGGCATGTCAGGCTTCATTGCCTGGATCGGGATCGCCATAAGCCATTACCGCTTCCGCAAAGCTTATCTCGCGCAAGGGTACGATGTAAACAAGCTACCTTATAGGGCGAAATGGTTCCCGTTCGGTCCAATTTTTGCTTTCGTCCTCTGTCTTATTGTCATCCTCGGCCAAAATTACTCAGCGTTTACGGGAGAAACCATTGACTGGAATGGCGTGCTCGTCTCTTACATTGGACTACCGCTATTCATCGTGCTGTGGCTCAGCTATAAATTCGCCAAAAACACAAAAGTCATTCCTCTCAAGGAATGCCAAATATACGGCGACGAAACGCTCCCGTCCTCCCGCCAAATGTAAGTAACTACCCCCTCCCCGCCTTATTCCGTGTAGGCGGGGGGCTTTGTCTACTTTAAGTAGCGCCGCGCGCCGGCAAATTCTTTCGCGTACTCTGGCGTATCTACAGGAATGATTTCCACCGTACGCGCCGAATTCGGCGAATGAATCATCATACCATCCCCGGCATACATTGCCACATGATGAACTTTGCCTTTCCCCTGATTATACGCAAAAAACAGAAGATCCCCCGGCTTAAGTTTTTCTTTCGCCACCGGCGTTCCGTATTTCGCCTGTACGGATGAATCGCGCGGAATAGTTATGCCGTGCGACTGATATACCGTAAACGTAAAGCCGGAACAATCGAATCCAAAACCGCTCATTCCTGCCCATAAATACGGCAAACCAAGAAACTTCTTACCCGTCTTCACAAGTTGCTCTCCGGTCGGTTTCGGGATAGCTTTCATTGACGCGTACACTTTAGCGTCCTGCTTCTTCACCCAAGCATGCTTACCGTCCGGCTTCAGTACTTGATAGGCGTCTTTCGTTTCGTGTTCGTAAGGCAGGCGCGTATTATAGCTAATTTCCATTTCCTCATGTTTTAAAGTAGCCGAGTTGTACAACTTCGCTGTCGGAGACGTGATCAGCACAAACGGCTGGCCATCTTTTGCGGCAAAGCGTTCGTTATATGTCAGTTGGGTAGCCAGCATCCAGCCGGGATATCCTTGTGCATTGCGTGGAGTGGGTTGACCGTGTACCGCCACTTTCACCCACTTTCCTTTTCGTTCCAAAATTGTGACCTTGTTTCCGTACAATGCCTGTGTCTCCAGTTTTGGAACCAAGCCAAGTTTTTCTTCCAGCGTCATGGAGCGCGTCCACTTCCACATATCGACAGGATGTGTGAGCGACGGAGCATCAACAGGGCGGACAATATCCGGTTTTATCCACAAGGTAGCCACCGCCACATCCACATAGGCGCTCTTTTTCGACGCGGCGCTTTCCGCACCAACGGGAAAACCATTCCCCAGCAACGCCAATAGCACAGCCAAAAACATCAAAGACAACGGCTTCATCACTTAGTGCTCCTCCTTGTTACCGTTTTTTATTTTTGCTTAGCGGTAACACCAATGCCCAAAGATGCGAGCAGATCTACCGTTTTGCCGCAGTAAATCAGGGCTGTTAGCTCTTCTGCCAAGTTACTTTTCCTGGCGTCTTATAACTGCTGGTCTATCAATTTGTATAATGCCTGGGTGCCGCTATTTGCCTCGCCTTTCTCCGCAAGCTCGTCGTACAGCGACTTGGCCAGCTTCAACCCCGGCGTCATCATTCCCATTTCTTCTGCGGCTTCTAGCGCGATCCCCATATCTTTAATAAAGTGTTTAATATAAAAGCCCGGCGCAAAGTCACCTTTCAACATGCGCGGCGCCAGATTGCTAAGCGACCAGCTTCCAGCCGCGCCGGTGGCAATACTTTTCAAAACATTTTCCGGGTCAAGACCTGCTCGCTTCGCATATACCATTGCTTCACATACGCCAATCATGCCGGACGCAATAGCGATCTGATTGCACATTTTCGTATGCTGTCCGGAGCCGGCTTCTCCCTGGTAGACGATATTCGTCCCCATTTGCTCAAAAATCGGCTTCATCCTTTCAAATGCTTCTTTTTCCCCACCAACCATAATAGCCAGTTTTGCCTGGCGTGCCCCGATGTCACCGCCGGATACCGGTGCATCCAGCGCATGAATGTCCTTTTTCTTCGCTTCTTCATAGATTTTCTTTGCCAGAAGCGGACTCGATGTAGTCATATCGATAACATATGTACCGGGTTTGGCGTGCGGCAAAATCCCGTTCTCACCTAGATACGTCTCCTCAACATCTTTCGGATAACCAACCATCGTGATAATAACGTCAGCTTCTTGCGCCAGTTCAGCAACCGTGTCTTTCCAAACCGCTCCGGCCGCAATCAGTTCTTCTGCCTTGGCCTTGGTGCGGTTGTAGACAAGCAACGGATAACCGGTTTTCAACAAATGACCGGCCATGCTTCTGCCCATAACCCCGGTGCCGACAAAACCAATCGTAGTCTTTTTCACATCCTGTGCCATGCTTTTCACTCCTTCACTTTGTGTATAACGAACCACTTTTTCATAATAAAACAAATGCCATAAAACGTATAGGCGAATCACCAATTTCTCGTTTCCTCAATATGATAAGTAAGGAAGCGGGAGGTGAAAAAATTGGCTGTTGTACGTGCAACAGAAGAGGACGTTAAATTGCTGGCCCGGCTTATACGCGCGGAAGCAGAAGGCGAAGGTAATTTAGGCATGCTTATGGTCGGAAATGTCGGCGTTAATCGCGTAAGAGCGAATTGCCTTGATTTCCAACCCATTACCGACATTCGACAAATGGTATTTCAGTATCCTGGTGGTTTCGAAGCTACACAAAAGGGATATTTTTATCAACGGGCAAGAGCGAATGAGATTCGTCTAGCAAGAAAAGTAATTAATGGAGAGCGATACCATCCGGCAAGCTTCTCTTTGTGGTTCTTTAAACCGACAGAAGATTGTCCTGCTCAATGGTTCAACCAACCGAATGCTGGCCGGTATAAATCTCATTGCTTTTTCCAGCCCGTTCCGGAGAATTGTCCTGCAGTATACCAAACGTATTAAGGAGGAGCAATATGTATTATCCGTATTATACAATTGAAAATCGCCAAACGTATCCACAATATTTATACGGATGGAACATTCCGCAAAACCAAACACCCGGTGTAAGTCAAAGTCCTACGCCTACAACTCCGACCGCCCCGCCGCAAGCACAGCTACAAGTGCCTATGCCAAGCATGCTGCCGCTGGAACAGTCTTATATTGAAAACATTTTGCGTCTCAACCGCGGGAAAGTAGCAACCGTATACATGACATTTGAGCGGGGCGGCACCAGCGAATCAAAAGTGTTTAAAGGCGTGATTGAAGCTGCTGGCCGCGATCATATCATTCTCAGCGATCCCGAAACAGGAACACGGTATTTGTTGCTCATGGTATACCTTGATTATGTTACGTTTGATGAACCGATTGAATACAGTTACCCGCTTGGCCAAATGGCAACATATCCACCGCGATAAACGCAAAAAACATAAAGGTGCGGGAAACAAAAATTTCCCACACCTCTTTCTACTAAAAATATTTTTTACACCCACAATCCAATCGTTAGCACAGGTACCAGTCAAATAAGATGCCATCTAGCACGGTACGCAGCCGTACAGCGCCTTTTACAATCCCGCCGCTACTTAGGCGCGTGGAAGCAATGCTTCGCACATCCCTTTCACTTTTACTTCACCTTTCTGATCTACGGCCTGAAGTTTAATTTTAATGAATGTCCCTTCATCCGTTTCTTCCTTCGCGGTCAATTGTCCGCGCACGGTAATCTGATCGCCCGGGCGGGTAATGGCAGAAAATCGGACACCAAATTTTTTAATCGATGCACGTGGCACCCACGTAGCAAGCGCCTGGCCAGCAAACCCCATAATCAGCATCCCATGGGCGATAACACCACCAAGCGCGGCCTCCTGCGCCACGCTTTCCACAGTATGTATTGGATTAAAATCACCTGACGCACCGGCGAACTTAATGAGTTGCATCCGGGTAATCGGCGGTTTTTCAAGCGGCGGCAGTTCGGTCCCCACCTGCACATCACGATTCGCAAGCAAATATGGTTCCATATTCTTCCTCCTTACGGCGTTTTGACCAACATCATGCGGGCGGCCATTACTTTTTCGTTGTTTTGATTTCTGTATATCGTCTCAAGCGTGTAAAACGCCATACCGTTTCGCTTTGTTTTTACATCGGTGACTTTTGTCTCGGCGTAAATCATATCCCCTGCGTATACAGGAGCGAAATATTCGTATTCCTGTTCACCGTGCAGCAATTTTTTCATGTCAATGTCAAGCTGCTCCATCAAATCTTCAAAGCTTGACCCATACCACATGTCGATTACTTCCATGAATGTAGGCTGGATCGGAATGGCGTCGAGCCCTTCCTCTTTCGCTTTCGCTTCATCGGTATAGATCGGATTGTCGTCGCCGAGCGCCAGCGCAAGTTCACGGATTTTGCCCGCTTCCACTCTGCCAGAGTACGGCGCAAACGTATACCCTTTTTTATCCTCTGGATTTGCCACTATCTTGTTCTCCTTTCTTTGATATGTATTAGCCCTGCAAAATTTCCTCGATCGGCTTAAGATTTTCCGAACGGTCGACGGACTTCCCTTTCCGCACCTTGGCGCTCTATTTTCTCCACCACGTATCAAAAGGTGATACCGGAAGATGACGCTTATGGCGCGTTTTCATATAATGGCGCTCGATTGCCTCCGCCGCTTTCGAATCCACTGCCTTGCCTTCGAGGTAGTCGTCAATTTCCTCGTAAGAAACACCCAGCGCCACCTCGTCCGGGAGCAGCGGTTTATCGTCCTCTAAATCCGCGGTTGGAACTTTCATATAAATCTGTTCGTCCGCTCCCATATGCTTTAACAATTCGCGCCCCTGGCGCTTAGTAAGTCCTGTCAGCGGAGTCACATCGCACGCGCCGTCCCCGTATTTGGTAAAAAAGCCGGTCACCGCCTCCGCGGCATGATCCGTACCGATCACAAGCAATCGATAATGCGCGCCAATATCATACTGTACTTTCATACGTTCTCTTGCTTTTATATTGCCTTTTAAAAAGTCGGACAACGTCTCTCCCGTCGCTGCCTTAAAAGCTTCGTATGCGGCGTCCACCGCCGGTTTAATATTCACTGTAATCGTTTTGTCCGGTTTAATAAAGTCAAGCGCGCGCTGCGCGTCTTCCTCGTCTTTTTGCACGCCATACGGCAGACGAACGGCGACAAATAGATACTCTTTGTTCGTCTCACGACGCAGTTCTTCCATCGCGCGCTGCGCCAAGCGGCCAGCCAGCGAAGAATCCTGGCCGCCAGAAATTCCGAGCACATATCCTTTCATCCCGGTCTGAATGACATATGCTTTCAGAAAATCAATCCGCCGCCTTTCTTCATCAGCCGGTACAATGGTAGGGCTGACATGCAATTCTCGAAGGATTTGTTGCTGAAGCTGATGAGTCATAAGTATCTTTCGCATCCTTTCTTTGTGCATCGTTCTGCTTCTCTATCTATTATAACCTTTCTTTTCCCTAATTCGCTTCCCTCGAATACAAAAAACAAGAGCGGCCGTCTCTTTGTTTCCCATACCTTATTTTCACCATTTTTTTTGCGGATTCCTGCCGGGTTTGCTAGCAAAATCAAAATAATAATCGTGACGTATATGGAATAAGAATATTCATTTTGCTATGATGAAAGAAAAAGTAAGGATTTTATTTATATATGATGACATATTCAAAAACCTTGTACCGAATTTTTAAACGGGATGGAATCCTTTCCAAGCATGTGCCCGCCTATCAACCGCGACGGGCGCAATTTGAAATGGCCAATCTCGTGCTGCGTTGCCTGAAGCAGGAAACACATGGCCTTATTGAAGCGGGAACAGGTACCGGCAAATCGTTCGGCTACACGCTACCGGCTGTATGGTGGGCGCTCAAAAACGAAAAGCGTGTCATTATCTCCACCAATACGATCACGCTGCAACAACAGCTACTCGAAAAAGAACTGCCGATGGCACATAAAGTCATCCGCGAACTTGCGCCGGAATTAGCTGAAGAGTTTCGCTACGAGTTGGCCAAAGGCCGCAGTCATTACATATGCAAACGGCGACTGGAGGAGCTTTGGCAAGACAGTTTAACGACAGAAACGCCGGAGCGGGAAATAGTAAGGCAGCTGAGAGAACAGCTCCCGGCGATGAAAAAGGGAGACCGCGAAGAAATTCCACTGCCGGTTCCGCCTGCGCTGTTTCAGGCGATCCAGGGCGACAGCGATGACTGTCTTGGCAAAAACAGTCCGTTCTATAAACAATGCTTTATTCAAAACGCCCGTAAAAAATTACAAAATGCGCAAATTATCGTAGTAAACCATGCGCTATTCTTTACTCATTTGATCCTAAGACGCCAAGGCGCGAGCATTCTACCGGAATACGATGCAGTCATTATGGACGAAGCGCACCGGGTGGAAGATCAGGTCACAAAACAGTATACATACCATGTAAGTATCGAAGAAATAAACATATTATTCAACCGCTTTCTGAAAAAACGGGCGCACTGGGCGCGGGAACTGGATTCGTCAGATTTACAGCAGCAAACGGAAAGCATCCGAGCGCGACTCGTAGCAAAGCTTGTGGAACTGTTCGCCCCGCTGGCACGCGCACTCGCCGAACGGCCACAAAACGAATATTTGCTAAAAAAAAGCATCATCGCAAACAACGAAGTGGCTCCGCTTTTTAAAGAGTGGAAAACGTTGTTCGCCGATAAACATAAAGAATTGAAAGCAGCGGGAGGCGAAGAGGAAACCGTTATCGGACTCAGCCGCTACATTTCCCAAATCGAACAAATGGAACGAATGGTTACACATGTGCTGTGCAACGAGTCTCCCGATGAATGGGCAACATGGGTTGCATACGAAGAACCCGGGGCCGAAGGGCATCGCTCGCTCATTCGCGATGATTTTGCCTGGGCTTCGCTATTGCATCTGTACTCGGCCCCAATCGACGTGAGCGAACTGCTACGCGAAGAGTTATTTACACAAAAAACGGTGATTATGACATCCGCCACCCTAACAACACAGGGCGATTTTTCGTTCGTGGCGAACCGGATGGGCATCGACGAATACGAAGCGTTAGAAACGCCAAGTCCGTTCCGCTATGAACAGCAGGCGATCCTGCTTGTACCTAATGAAGCTCCCTCTCCTGCGGAAAAAGAGTTCGAAGCTTTTTTGATCGCGTCAATGAAAGAAATTGTCATGACGACACGCGGAAGGACATTTCTTCTGTTTACGTCATACAGCCAGATGAACCGAGTATATGAAGCGATGATACCCTGGCTTAAACGACACGGACTAACCGGCCTGTTACACCGACCGGAATTATCACGTGACACGCTTCTGCAACAATTCCGTTCACAACCAAATCACGTTCTCTTTGGATGTGAATCATTCTGGGAAGGGGTCGACGTGCCGGGTGACGATTTAATATGCGTCGTAATCGTCAAGTTGCCGTTTCCAGTACCAACCGATCCGCTTACTAAAGCCCGCATGAACCGTCTCGATAAACGAGGCCAGAACAGCTTCAGGGAATATATGTTGCCGTTTTCCATCTTGCGGCTCAAACAAGGATTCGGGCGGCTGATCCGAACGCGAAGCGACCGCGGCGTGGTCGTGATTCTCGATTCGCGCCTGCATACAAAGCCGTACGGCTCCGAAATTCTCGCAAGCCTGCCTCCCGCCCGCCTAACGAAAAGCATGGACGAACTGCATCGCTTTTTTACAAGCTAAAGGAGAAAGGCAGCAATAACTAAAAGCCTTGCGCCATCTCTGAATGAACCAAAAGTACGCTCATAGCCGTAGCTCCCCTTGCTCCTACAAATCACAAATTGGCTCTTTCCTTCATATGGTATGTAAGATAGGAAAGTGGAATTTTGCGAACAAAAAGGGAGAGTGCAAAAGGAGTGAGCGTGGATGAAAACGGCGTTAATTACCGGAATCACTGGTCAGGACGGCGCCTATCTGGCGAAATTGCTGTTAAAGAAAGGATACCGAGTTGTAGGACTGCTTGCGCACCGCAGCACGAATGCTCTCTGGAGATTATCGTATTTAAACATAGATACAGAAGTAGAATATAGCGATGGCGATCTCACGGATCTCTCTTCCCTTATCCGAATTATAGAAAAAATAGAGCCGGATGAAGTATACAATTTGGCTGCACAAAGCTTTGTGGGAGCATCCTGGCAGCAGCCAATCCTTACCTCACAGGTGACGGGGATGGGCGTTTTGCATATGCTGGAGGCCATCCGGCTCACCAATCCTCAAATTAAATTCTATCAAGCCTCTTCCAGCGAGATGTTCGGATTGGTGCAGCAACCTGTTCAATCGGAAGAAACCCCATTCTATCCGCGAAGCCCGTATGGTGTCGCAAAATTGTTTGGTCATTGGATGACAAAAAATTATCGCGAGAGTTATAATATGTTTACTTGCAGCGGTATATTATTTAACCATGAATCTCCGCTGCGCGGGTTAGAATTCGTGACCCGCAAGGTTACCAACGCCGTAGCCCGGATCGTGGTGGGCAAACAGAACGAGCTTCGACTAGGAAACATTGATGCAAAACGGGATTGGGGATATGCGGGTGACTATGTAGAAGCAATGTGGCTCATGTTGCAGCAACCACATCCTGACGATTACGTGATCGCTACGGGAAAAACAGCATCCGTTCGAGATATGTGTAAAATTGCATTTAGCTATGCAGGACTAAATTATGAAGACTATCTTGTCATCGATCCTGAGCTTTATCGTCCTGCAGAAGTTGATATTCTTCTGGGAAATCCGGCCAAAGCAAGAAAAAAGCTTGGCTGGGAGGCAAAAACAAGTTTTGAAGAACTGATTCAATTAATGGTTGAAGCGGATTTAGCACGAATGAAAGAGAAGTAGCAACCCGTTACCATGCAAAAAGCCAGTGTTTCCTTCCTCCGGGAAATCTGGCTTCTTTTCATGTTTATGCTCTTTATGCCTCCGCTTTTTTTATAATAAGACCGATGGAAGTAGACACAAACTGGCCAATTTGCAGCTTCAGGTGGTACTGGCTTGTATAAGGCGGAACATCGATAAATGAATCGATCTGCCCATTCCCAAGAGAATAATCAATGTCAATGGAGTGTCCTGCTGCCCGTAACGTTTCCACCATCCATTCAATATCCCTTTTTCTAAAAAGGACGGTTATGCCATATTCCAATGTCTCATCGTTAGAAGAAACATTGAATTCTGTGGTATGAATCGCTATGCCACCGGGACGTAAACATTTCATCTGATTGATAATAAAATTCTTTCCTAATTCAATGGAACCACAATGTTCGAATGCGCATGACGACCATGTGAAATCGAAGCGATTCTCGTATTTATCAGGAATATGATTCATATCCACATTTTCAAAGGTGACGAATTTGCAGAACTGTTCCGCATCGCACAATCCGTATTGATTTAATTCATCAAGATGATTGCTATGTTGATTCGAGTCTACCCACCCTTGCACTTTCGCTCTATCAACATCCAAATCGGTCGCCACAATCTGGCATCCATGTGCTGCAAAAAGGGATACAAGCCGCTCTTTGCCGACGCCAAACCCCAATCCTTTTTTACCAGAAGCAAGCATCCCACGTTCAAGAAGCCCTTGATAAATGTAACAAAACTCCCATAATTTTCGATGATACACATGAGGATGCTGCAACTGCGTGCAAGCGTTCTTAAACCACTCTGTTTCAAAGTCCTGTTCTTTACACAGTTGAGAGATTAACATAAAGCTTTACTCCTTCCAATCTTTAGATCGAGGTGTTCGGGTCTTGAATACATCGCCAGTGCCTCGACAGTTGTTGGAACAAGTTGACTATCATATCCAATAATATGAAAACTGAAACCACGTTCGGCGAATTTTTGCAAAATAGGTAAAGGATGATACCCGCCTGCACTCCACAGAACCGGGCAGTATTCCATGATAATTTGGATTTCATCATTACTATCAATAAGCTGGAATAAGCCATCCATCATCAGCGGTTCCGACCCATCTATATCAATCTTGATCACATCTATCTTCTGTTTCGGGAAATATTCCGAGAACACAACGGTTTGTACTTTCACTTCTGCTGTCCCTGGAGTCCCTGGGTTATAAATGCTAGCTCCTCCTGTTCCAGGAATATATAGCATCGTTTCACCATTTGTATTTGTTAATGCTACTTTGTGTAACTCAACATGCGTAAACCCGTTTATCGCTATACTCTTCATGAAATTATCATGATGAAATGGATTCGGCTCGAACGCATGAACTTTTCCCTGTGGGCCAACATGCATTGCAGCTAGGAGGGAATAATAACCACAATTGGCGCCGATATCTAACACCGTCATCCCTGGTTTTACCAGACCTAAAAAAGTATCCGTTACCCACTTTTCCCAAAAACCGTGTTGGATGATAAGATTTTGTAAAACATCCCTTTGATCTAAATAGATATAAGGTCCATGTAACAAAGTTGTTAGTACAGTATGAGCATCTATATATTGAATGGGTCTATTCATATGTTTCACCCCCTTACCTCTAAAGCTTATTTATTTTATGCAAAAGGAAAAAAACGGTGAGACCAGCTTACATGTACCACCATCGACGGCAAAAGCCAGTGCCTAATTACGATGCGCGAACTGGAGCATTTTGTAGAAGTATTGAAAAAGCGTATGAAGCAAGTGCTTCACACGCTTTTTATTTCTTCCCACGTCATACAGAGACGAATAATATCTTCTTCCACAAGCTCGCTGCCTATTTGCACTTCAATCAACTCCAGATCGGAGGTTGCTTTGACCCCGTGCTTGGAACCAACAGGAATTTGGAGCACATCTCCCTGTTTTACTCGCGACACCTTTCCATCAAGAATAAATTCGCCTTCTCCGGAAATAATGATCCAGACTTCTTTTCGTTTCAAGTGAATTTGATAACTAAGGTTTTTTCCAGCTAGCACTTTGAGTCTTTTGGTTAATGCTTCATTTCCATCTTCAAGCTTTTTATAATCCAAGACACGGTACCAGCCCCAGCGCCTCTCTTCATACATCGGTCGTTGTCCGATATCTTTCACGATTTCTTTCATGCGCGGGCTGGCTGACTTATTCGCTACCAAAATCCCATCAGGACTTGAAATCACGGCAATATTAGATAAACCTAGAACAGCAACAGGGATTTCCAGTTCATTAATCAGATGCGTATTGTTTGAATCAATGCTTACCATTCCTTTCCCGATTACATGAGTATCCATCTTCTCTGTTAGCGCATCCCATGTCCCCAGGTCTATCCAATCGCCTTCATAAGGTATGACTACAATCTGATCCGCTTTTTCTACCACTTCATAATCAAAACTGCTCTTAGGAAATTCAGCATATCGTGCAACCAGTTCTTCATAGCGAAGCGGAAGCCTTCTTTTGACTAATTGATTCAGCAGGTAACTGAGCTTAAACACAAACACTCCACAATTCCATAATGCTTTTTGCTCGATTAGCTTTTGCGCTTTCTCTTTATAAGGCTTTTCAATAAACTTTCGTACTGTCATATAAGGCATTATCAATTCATGATGAACAGGAACAATGTAACCGTATTTTTCGGAAGGGGAGGTTGGATAAGCTCCGATTAAAGCAATGTCAGCCTTTGATTCACGAATCGCTTGCTCTACCTCTTCCATCTTCTGAAAGAAGCGATCTTCTACATACGTATCGACAGGCAATACGCATACAATCTCATCCAAACTTACTTGAGCGAAAGAATAAAGATAACTAGCAGCCAAGGCAATCGCGGGAAATGTATCCCGCCGCTCTGGTTCTACAATTAACCGAATCCTGTCCCCTATTTGATTTTGAATTATATCCACTTGCTCTTTATTTGTGACAATATAGGTCGCATCTGCTAACTGGGCGGAACATAATTGCCGCCAAATTCTTTGTACCATAGATTCTAATTTCGTGCCTTCATGCTTTAAAACTTTCAAAAACTGTTTGGCACGAGAAGGATTGGATAATGGCCATAACCGCTTTCCTGACCCGCCGGATAGTAAAATTAATTTCACTTTTCTATCAACCTTTTGCCCATATTTTTGCACACGCATGCTCTCTACACATATGACTTGATGTTTCAACATTGTATAGTGGTAAGAGGATAAGAACCCTCTCAACCATAAAAATGTTTCACAAGCTCATCCATTCGCCGGTACATCCGTTCAGCTACTTTTTGTTTTGAGAATGTGTCAAGGACATCTTTTCTCGCCTTCATCCCGACCTGTTTCGCTTGCTCACTATTTTCATATACTTGGCGCATCAAAATTCTTACATGTTTCTCGCTCGGCTCAGCCCACTTGTGGCCATCCAACTCTCCGAAATATGGAATGCTCCGCTCAATAGGAACTAGCCCTTCTATATCAATTAAATAACTATTTGTATCGTTCATAAAAGCGGTCTGTCCACCCCAGCGCGTGCCAATCGTCGGCAAAGCCATCGCCATCGCTTCCATATAGGGACGCCCCCATCCTTCTCCACGTGAAGGCAGTACAAATGCGTCTACAGCAGCATATAATCGAATCATCTCTTCTTCGGTAAAATAAGAGTCAATGATTTGTACAGGAGGAATGTCGCTTATTCCCATTCTTTTTGCCTGCTCTAAAATCATTGCGCGAGGGTTTATATTTCCTTCCAGCATCTTACTTACCTTCAAAATCAAACATACATTCTCTTTAGAAGAGAATTCTTTAAAGTAGGCACTAACCAGTACATCCCAGCCTTTGCGCTTATTCCAATCAAATACTGACAAAAAATTGAATGCGTGCGCACTTGCGAGAGGATAAGGTTGAACTCGTTCCGGATTATATAGCTTACCATCAATTGTTCCCGGCAAAATAAAGATTCGTTCTTTTTCTACACCTGCCGCTGCAAATGTTTCTCTATTAAATTCAGAGGGCACCCATACTTCAGTCAACTCATTCATCTTCTCTACCCAACCGGGCGGAAGTGAGTCTGTTTCAAACATCGTACGGCCAATGGAGATGGGAGCACAAGGAGAAGAAAACAAATAAGCCGGGGCGGCTTGATAATGAATAAGCGGTTGTTTCAATGTGTTATTTTGCAGAGCTGTTACGTAATTTCTCATCTCAGTGTTTGTTAATTCAGGCTTTTGCTGATGTTCTGCCGGCTCAATTTTTACTTTTAAAGGGAACGGCTTTAATGCATCCAGAAAAACTTTCTGTTCCTCAGCATATCCAGAAGCGTTATAAATCGGGGAATGCCATAATACCTCATAAGCACGCTTTTGCGCTACTACATAATAATCATAGTTATTATATTGATAATGGGACTCTTTTATCGTTAGCCCGAACGTTTCTAAAATGGATTCTATTAACCGCTTTGGATAGGGGCGAACATGCGTCAAATCCAGCCAAAAGTTCTCAACTACAGGAGGATGGGCAATATTTGGGGTCAAAATGATGATCTTTCCATTGTTCTTTAAGGATTTGACACATTGAATGAACAAGTTTAACAAATCTTTGGGCGCAAGGTGCTCAATAATATGTCCCATAAAAATTCCGTCATACATCTCCTCTTTCCCAGCCAGGAAATCTTCTGCTCGTTTTTCCTCAATATTTAATCCTTTCGCCCTCCCCTGCACAACCTTTTCCTTGTCAAAATCAATCCCGACTGTTTCGACGCCAACTTGATTCAACATCTCCATAAGCAGCCCATTGCCGCACCCGATATCCAACACTTTGTCTCCCGGAAGAAAATAAGGCACCCAGTATTCCCGAAGCTGACGTATAGCGTCTTCCTCTCCTTCAAATTTGTGGGCGATACGATGATACAATTCCTGAACGTCTTTTCCTTCAAATCCCGCCTGATGGCTTGTGTATGTTTCTTTTGTAAGCAATATTCGTTCCCGCACTTTTTGCAGGCTTTGTTGTACATCCTGCCGGTTGGCGTCGATTTCTAAAGCCTTAGCATACATCTCCCTCGCGCGGAAATCATTGCCCATTTCGAAATAATGCCTGCCTACATCATGATACAATTCAATGAGTTGTTCCTTTTTCTTGCACTGTTGTATCATCTTCTGATAACAACTGATCACCTCAGACCTGTTTACGGGATTTCCTGTTATCCCTTTGCGAAACGCCGCCAGCGCCTTATTATATTCCTTGAGATTCGTATAGCAAATACCAATATAGTTCCAGAGCGTAGCCTGAAAGGTTTCATTCTGCTGCTGCATAATATTAGAGATAAACTCAAACTGTTCAAGCGCCGCCCTTGTCTCATTTTTTCGAAAAAGAAGAGTCGCCGCATAATACCGGGCATGAAGGGAAGTCGGATATGCATCCATTACACGCAAAAAAGTATCCAGTGCTTCATTTCCTAAATTTTGTTGATATAACTCCACCCCTTTTTGGATTTCGGTGCTGATAATTTCTTGATCGCTTGCTCTCGTTGGTTGCTTCTCCGAAAGCATTGCTTGTAAACGGTCAGAAACCAATTGGGCACTGCGGTTCCAGGTAAATGTAGAGAGAATTTCCTGGCTTGCTTTTTGTCCTTTCTGCTTTGTTACATCCTGGTTTTCATAGACGAATCTCATGTTTCTTTGCAATTCATTTTTATTAATTTTCAACCACCATGGAAAATCAATGGTTTCCATGTCACCGATTTTTTTGTCTGGCCATTTTTCTTGCTCACATGAAATCAAAAAAGCAATCCCTTCATGGCAAAAATCTTTGCTCGGCCCTAAAGAAGGAACCATTGCGGGCGTACCGCACGCCATCGCTTCAATAATGGGCAACCCAAATCCTTCTCCGCGGTAAGGATGAACCAGACAACCACATGCTTTGTACAAACCCGCGAGTTCGTCAGGGGACAGTTCGTGATTTATATACAATATTTCGGGATTTTTTTTATCCAACCGCAACTGTTGAATCAGCTCTCCCAAATTCCTCCCGTTATAAAACGAATTCGTTCCAAAATCCTTAATCACCAAACAAACATCATCTTCCGGTGTGAATTCATCTAAGTATGCCTGCAATAATATATCAATCCCTTTGCGTAAAATGGTGCCACCGACAAACAAAAACCGAAAAGACTTATTCGTATTTAAAGCCATCGGTTCCACATGATAATGGAACGTATTTTCGTCGACACCAAGCGGGATGACTTTAATCTTGCTCTCGGGAATTCCCGATTGTACATAACATGCTTTGTTATAGGTACTATAAACCCAGATTTCATCCACCCAATATTTCATAGGAATGTACCATTTCCGTGGAATGGAGCCGAATTCCCACGGTTGCATTAAAATCCATCTACCGCTATTTGGCCTGGTGAAGTCGGGCGGCCATTGATGCCTTACCGTTATATCTGCCTGACTATCTCTCGTAACGTATCTTTCCTTAATTGACTTCATTTCTTTATCCATAACAAAGTTTGAATCTTCTTCATAGGAAATAATCCCAATATCAAATTTGTTTTCGACGATGAGCCTTTTGCATAGTTCCCGGTTTACCAAGGCTAAGCTATGATTGATACATTGTGAGCCTACCCAGTTTATTTTAAACGTATCCGAATTCAAAGCGCACACCTCCAGTATTTTATTTACCCATGATATGTTTAGAACCCCTGTACACATGATGTTAATTGGATGGTTACGTTTCACTTTAGAAAAAAACACCAGATACGGCTGCTTGATTCATACAGAAGGATTGGATGGGTACTCTAATGTAGAGTGTAGACCGGTAACAGCTTGATACAAATTGTATAAATTGGGGTAAAGGGCTACCTTCGTTGCTAACAGTTGCTTCAATTCAAGGAGCATGGTCGCCGCTAATTTGCAACGGATCTCGTCTTGCAACGGCTGCTGGTTTATCATCTGTTTATAAAGTTTTCTCGCTTCCGGGTACTTTTGTTGGGAAAGCAAGTGGGCGGCATATAACAAAGGGTTCTCTTGTGTCTTTTCAGAACAAGGCATATTTATGGGCACATATCCAAATTCATCTACTAATTTGGAGACTTTTTGCTGCAACACCGTATTTTCTGTCTTATGCATGAACGAAACAAGTTGTTCCAGCTGCTTTTTTCCATTAAGTTCAACACATTTACCAAATACTTCACTAACGGCTTCGATATCTATGTTTTTCGTATCGTCCATATGGTTTGTAGTAAATCGTTGATGAAGCAAGCGGAAGGTCACCGTTTTTCTATCATGACCTGCCAGCGTCTCCATTTGCTTTACGTACATATCGGCTTCATTGAATTTTTCTTCAACCCAAGCAATGATACACAGCGCTTCTAACGACTGAAAATAATACAGGCTTGAACTCGGCACACTGGCCAATAGCGCTTTCGCTTTCGGAAGTAATCCAATCCCCATGAAAGATAATCCTTTCATGCTGCTTAGCCAATCATTCGATAGGCCGATATGCTCTAACTTTTCAAGCATATGAAGCGACATAATATAGTTTCGCTTCGCAATCAGCGATTGAATCAGCGGGTGGAAGATACGATCGATGCCTGCATCGAGTGGTGAGCCTGCCTCTTTTCTCTTTTCAATCACATGATGTAAGTATCCATAACGATGAATTTTTACAGGAAGAAATCCAATTTTCGCGTCGTTTTCTACCTCTTCAATATTTAGCCTCTCGTAGAGCGGATGAATGAAGCGATAACCCATGCGATTTCGAAACAGTCGGATATGGGATGTCTGAATTCCTTTTTCTGTTACGGAGCTTTCGCCATAGTACGTAATGAAAGGCAGACAGAAAGCATGGTATTCTTTTTTATCCCGGTTTGCGCGCAGTTGATCCCGATCATTTTCATCAAGTTCTTCATCAGCATGCAACCAGAGAATCCAATCCCCTGTTGCACGTTCTAGAGCAAAATTGCAGGCATCCGCGAAATTCCCATTCCAGGAAAAGCGAAATACTTGCGCCCCAAACGACTGGCAAATTTCTGCCGTACGGTCAGACGAGCCTGTATCGACAATGATCATTTCATCTACTACATCTTTTATGCTATTTAAACAACGGGCCATCCACTCTTCTTCATCTCTAACAAGCATACACAAGCTCAGGCAAGGGAACTTAGGCAAGGGACATAACCTCCAGGATTTGATGAATTTGTTCTTTGTTGATGATGCTAGAATCAGGATGATAAAACAGCCCTTCCTGTAGCAACAGGGCGGCTTCCTCTAAATATACTTTCGCAAGCGCGCGCAAAAGAGATTCATTATTTCCAATGCTGCTCATCAAATGAAGGGCGGCTTCTTGTTGCCCGCTCGCTGCGTAACAATAGTAAAGAAAAAGGCGTGATACGCCATAATTAGGGAACGTTTTATTCAGGCGCTCCAACCAGTAAATGCCCTGAGCATAGTTTCCTTCTCGCAACGCACAAATTCCCGCAAGGTAAAAAATCTGTTGATTAGCTGGTTCTATCCGTTCTGCTTCCAGCAAATAATGTTTGGCTGCTGTAAATTGATACCATGTTATGAGGAGTTGCGCCATCAACATATAGTCTACGGTCTGGGCAGGCTGGACAAGCTCATGCAATTTCGCCGTTGCTTTTTCCACCGAACTTTTCTTACAAAGCAAAGGAAACAGTTGATAAAGAGGCTCCGTCCATTTTCGGTTACATACATATGCCTGCTGGAAATGGTGAACCGCCTTATCGACTTGATTTAATTTTCTGTAAGAAAGCGCTAAAGCATAATGGGCTTTCTCATTACTTAATGCCTTATTGCTGGGATACTTATGAATAGGAGATGATCCCATAGCCAGACATTGGTGAAACATCTCTATCGCTTGTGAGTATTCACCTAATTCAAAAAGGCAAACTGCTTTCAAATAAATGAGATCTGTAAAATCCGGAAAAAGTTGTATTCCTTCATCAAGAAGATGGATGGCTTCGGGAAAGTTCCGCATCGCCAGTAGCGCACTGGTATAATTCTTGAACAAGCTTGCTACCCAGATTTCTTGAAAGTCCTGCAAATGCTTGCGAGCAAGTTGAAATTGCTGACTTGCCTCCAAATATCGCTTTACATTTAAATATTCCGTACCAAGATTGTAATAATGAAATGGATGGCCAGGATGTTTTTTCACCTCCGCTTCAGCAATTTTTATATTTCGTTCTACTTTGCGTTTTTTCTGCATTACTGCTGCCGAATATCCATAATGATGAATACGAATCGGTGTCATTAACAAGCTGTCCGTTGTGCTCCGTTTAATAATAGACAAAGTAATTTGTTCATGAAGAGCGCCAACAAAACGGTATTCAGGCCTATTCCTCCACAATCGGACACTGGGAAATACGCATACATCTCCGGTAAATTCAAAGTTGTGGTTGAGAATTTGAAAAAGGTAGCCTTCTGCTGTCCCTGATTGAATTAATGCCTGAAATTTCCTCCTGTCTTCTTGTTCGAGCCGTTCATCCGCATCCAGCTGTAGAATCCAATCTCCTGTCGCTTTCTTCAAAGAAACATTGCGCGCCTTAGAAAAATCGTCTTCCCAAGGTTTGTGGAACACCTTAGCGCCATATTTTTTGGCAATCGCAACGGTTCGATCTGTTGAGCCAGTATCCACGATAATGATTTCATCGACAAGCGATTGCACACTCTCTAAGCAGGCAGGCAAATGCTGTTCTTCATCCTTAACAATCATACACAGGCTTACTTTTGCTTTTTTGGTACCCATTCACATCTTCCCCCCATTCTCTATCCTCTTCTCAACCTCAACACGATTCCTCTTTTTTATCGTATTTCCTAATGGTTGGATATGTGACTAGAAAATGCAAGAGGAATAGTCATAAAGGAACGGGAACCTGCATTTCGCTTTCTCATTTTCTACAAGGGGATATCATAAAATACAATATTGACTGGAGAGCTACTTATTTCAGAAAAGGAGGAGACAGCTTGCCTGAACTTTCATGGATTCATCTGGTTATTCTCATTTTCGCTTCTTTCCGCCTTACCCACTTGCTTGTATTTGACGAAATCACATCATTTATCCGAGCCCCTTTTTTAGCCATAACGCATGAAGAAGACGTAGATGGCCAGACCATCCAGCACATTGAGATCAAGGGAACAGGCCTGCGTCGCTTAATCGGCAAACTTTTAAGTTGCTATTGGTGCGTCGGCATTTGGTCCGCCGCGCTGGTAGTCACGTTATACTGGTTCTTGCCAGCCTCATTTATTTTCCTGGTGATTCTCGCCATCGCGGGAGCGGCGGCCCTCATTGAGTCAAAAACATAAGCTTCATCCTTTCTTCAACCCCATCTTACGAATGGATAGCATTGATGGACATCTGCAACTGCCGGGTCTTTATGTCCGGCAATTTTTATTCATGTCCCTTTTCCCCACAAAAGTAAAAATACATCCTCATCCTCCATAAGAGCCGAGACAGGCTGGACAACACGATAATACAATAGTTAAAAAGTGGGGTGATAAAAGTGGACAGAGAACAAAAAGTGATCCCTTTTGCTTTATTAAAAGAACGCGGTACAATACGAAGAAAATACAAAGAATACCACAACGAAACACTGACTCGGCTGCTGCTTGAATACCATGAACAGTGCAGCGAACTATTCGATTTATGTATAGAGTCGCGCAAATTATTGATTGAATACCGGGAAAAATACAGCCGAATGCGCGAATTGTATACGAAATCCTGTGAATTAGTAAAGCAAAAACAGGAAGATATGCAACGAACCATCAGCGCATATTCGCTTATGAAATGTTTTATTGCGAAAAAGGGGCTGGAAGATGAATTTAGAAATTTTATTCGGACTCTTCCCCATGGCTAACAGGCAGACTGGCTTATTATGTAAGAACGACTTGCAGGCGTTTGCCTTCTCGCTCTTTTTCCGTCCGTATCAGACGGCATCGCCAGCGCCTTCAACAAAACACAAAGCTCTCTGTCAGCGTATGCTAACAGAGAGCTTCTGTGCTTTTTCCCTATTATACGGGTGGGTTCGGGTTAATCTCTTCAGCGGTAAAGACAAATGCGGAGGTCGTAATTCCGCTGGAGGTAGGCGGCACATCTACAGTCAGGAAGTACGTATGCGTTCCCGGCGGCACGTTCTGATCGACAAAGTGGAAGCTCGTCGTTGTCGGATTGAACGCAAGGGTAACCGTAAGAGGCAGAACCAGAGCGGAAAGCGTTAAGTTTAGAAGCGAGCTTGTATCCGTAATTTCGAAAACGTTCACGCCAGCCGGTCCGATGGCATCCCGCCAGATTCTAAACGTTCCCGGGACGCCCAAGTTAATGCTCAACGGGAGAACCGTGATCGGTAAAGTAGTAAGGCCAGCCGGAGCCCATTCTACCGTTCCTTCCAAATACACCCGATCGCCCACCTGGTCAGTTGTGATCGTCACCGAAGTAATGGGCTGTTGGGTAGTAGGGGGGGGCGTAACCGGCACGCTTTCGCTTACTTGTAATTCACAAAGCAAATTACATTCCTCTCCCCGTACAGGGGGCGGACATGAAGGCGGGCAAAAGATCACTGGATTAGCAGGACGGCAACCTGGACAGCACGAATTTAAACAAAAACTACAAGCCAATATAATCATCTCCTTTTTTCATTTACTATATTCTATATACATGCATATCTCATTGACTCCACGCTTACCCTGATGAATTCACACATTTTATAAAATCAAAATGCGTTTATAGCAAGACAGCATATAAAAAAGTCTATCATCTCCTTGACTCCCGTAAATTACGCAACAAGCAAATCGCTCATCATCCTCCATGTTCCAACATTCGCACGACTGACAAAAGAATAGGGGCATAGAAAAGAGGGAAATGAGCCCTTCATTCAAAACGAAAGAAAGCTCCCCGGCAAGATACTGAAGAGCCTTCCTATCCATCTTCCTTATCTCCGATTCTGTTCCCCACCAGTGTCTTCGAAAGGATAGATTACTATATTCTATTATTCTAGTATGTAAATGCCTCCGCGTCTGTCGTAGGGAAATTATCTATTTTCTATATTCATAACATTTGGTATATCGATATCCTTTCTATAATATCTATCTCTTCATGTATGTTCCGACATTTGTACCGTGATAGGAAAATTTTCAGATAAAAAGGAACAAAAGAAGTGAGAAGCAGGCAGGCGCCTAGCGTCTGATTTCCGCTTCTCACTTTGTTATCTCTATTTCCTTTTTACCACCTTGGCTCCGCCACAAGCGCATCCGCCTTTTTTCGCTTTATTCCGAGCTTGTTGTGAAAATCCATAACTTCCCCATATGTTGTCTCCCTGCTTTAGGATTGTACTTTTGCTGTTGGTTTTATTCGGATAAAGTCCCGGGCTTACCCGATACTTAGGGTTGTTCATGCTAACCACTCCTTTCTACTAGCATGTACCATCCTATTAACACAATATGCTTACTGCACAAAATGGTGTGATAGAGTAAAAAAAGAGGCTTTCTTACATGAAATAGAAAACCTCCTTACCCTGTTTTTTAATCGCTTCTGAAAAACACAAGCTCAAGCGACCGCACTTCATTATTTTTCATTGTAAAGCAACGTACAACCGGAGACGGAGCTGCTAGCGATACAATGATGTAAGCCACCTCCGGATAAGGGTTGTAGGCGATATCCGTTACGGAAGGGTACGCTTCCGTTGTGGGATGCGAATGAAAAATTCCTGTTAATTGTTCTCCCTGCTGTTTCATCTTCTCCAATACTTCCGCTACAGCCGGCTTCGATAATAAAAAGCGATCTGGCTTCTTTGCTTCATTTGAAAGTTTCCAGAGCGTAAGACCAATCTCAGCCCCTATCGGACCAGAAATGAGTCCGCACGCTTCGTTCGGAAGCTTCTGTTTACAATAAGCAATCATCTCTTCATATGTTGCTTCGTGCAGGTGAAATGGAGCGGGAAACATTATTCCTCCTCTTTTCCGAACATCACATTTTTTTTTGCAGGTTCTACTCTATCTCCTGTATTTTCCGTGAACATCTCTATTCTCGTATTTTCATCTTCAGCAAAAGCTCTGTTCGGTTCATGTATATTGTAAAGCTGCCCCCCTTCTTCCGATACCTGGAAAGAAGAAAATGAGTTAAAGGTTCCTTTACTTTCGGAAGTAGGCTTCATCTGTCCGTTTGTGGCCAGCGATTGCAGCATTTTGAATGTCCCTTTACTTTTGGCCAGCTTGGTCTGTCCATGCGCTTCCATTTGCTGCATATTCAAGGCTTCTTCACTTTCAGCCGGCTTCGTCTGTCCATGTACCGCCATTTGCTGCATATTCAAGACTTCTTCGCTTTCGGCAGGCTTCATCTGTCCATGCGCCGCCATTTGCTGCATATTAAAGGTTTCTTCGCTTTCGGCCGGCTTCATCTGTCCATGCACCGCCATCTGCTGCATGTTAAAGGTTCTATTGCTTTCGGCAGGCTTCATCTGTCCATGCACCGCCATCTGCTGCATGTTAAAGGTTCTATTGCTTTCGGCAGGCTTCGTCTGTCCATGTGCTGCCATCTGCTGCATGTTAAAGGTTCTATTGCTTTCGGCAGGCTTCGTCTGTCCATGTGCCGCCATCTGCTGCAACCTTTTAAACGTTCCTCCTGCGTTGATCTGTCCTCTCTTCATATCAGTAACCCGCATCATAACTGACGGGTTTGGCCTGGCAAACGCCTTCTGTTCCTCGAAAATTCGCATAAACCACGGCTTCTTTACGGCCACTGTTTCCGGTGCAGGTGTTGCCTCTTTTTGCGGAAGCGCCGTTAACTCGACCACCTGTTTTTCTAACTCCCCAATCTTCTGTTCCTTCTCGACCATACGAGTGTGTGCCTCTTCTGTATCTTCCTTAAGCTGGGCAATATGATTTTCCAGTTCCTTTTTCTCAGCTTCATATTGCATCGCCTGCTTCTCCAGTTGCTGTTGCAGTTCATGCAGCTGTTTGTCTTTTTTATCAAGTTCTGTTTGGACGTGATTCGCTTTTCCTTCGTATTCATCAATTTGGCTTTCCAGTTGCGCTTTTTCGTTTTTTAGCCAGTTTTCTTTCTGCTTCAACTTGGTAATGAGTCGCTCTTTCTCTTCCATTTCCATCCGAACTTGCGTTACCGTATCATTTGTCAATTTCATCTGCTGCTTTAGCTGTTCAATTTCCTGCGCAAGTCGCTTTCTCTCTGTTTCATGTTCCGCCACTTTCTTCTCAAATCGGCTATTTAGCTCACGAATTTCTTGATCTTTGTTGAATAACTCCTCCTGCATCTGCTTCATTTCTTCGTTGAACTGTACCCTTAATTGTTGAAGCAGTTTGTCTTTTTTGTGAAGTTCATCATGCAATTGTTTGTCTTTTTTATTAAGTTCCGTTTGTGCGTAATTCGCTTTTCCTTCATATTCATCAATTTGGCTTTCCAGTTGCGCTTTTTCGTTTTTCAACCGGGTTTCCCGCTGCTTCAATCTAGCAATAAGTTGCTCTTTCTCTTCTATTTCTGTCCGAACTTGTGCTACCTCATCATCCATCTTTTTAATTTGCCGCTTCAACCGCTCGATTTCTTCCACGAGTTGCTTTTTCTCTGTTTCATGTTCTACCATGCTCTTCTCAAGCTGACCGTTTAGATCACGAATTTCCCGTTCTTTATTAAATAATTGTGTCTGCGCCTGCTTCACTTCTTCATCCAACTTTGATTGCAATTGTTGCAGTTGTTTATCCTTTTTATCAAGTTCAAATTGCGCACGGCTGGATTTTTCCTCGTACTCATCAAGCTGATGTTCCAGTTGCGCCTTTTCGTTTTTCAGCCGGGTTTCCCGCTGCTTCAATCTAGCAATAAGTTGCTCTTTCTCTTCTATTTCTGTCCGGACTTGCGTTACCTCATCATCCATTCGTTTAATCTGTCGCTTCAACCGCTCGATTTCTTCTCTCAATTGCCTTTTTTCTATCTCGTGTTCAGCAATTCTCTTTTCAAGCCGGCTGTTTAACTTATCAAATTCCTGTTCTTTATTGCTCAATTGTTCCTGCGCTTGCTTGACCTCTTCCTCCAGCGCATGAATATGCTGCTGTAATTGTGCCGCGAATTGTTCATGCTGCCATGCATCATTTATGGCTTGTATCGCTTCCGCTTCCTTTTCCTTTGCGTCATACCGCTCAACTTTTTGTGCAAACTGAAGCTTAAGCTCTTCGATTAATTGATCCTTTTCCATTAAATATTCCTGCGCCAGCAACAATTCTTGTTCTAATTCATTAATATGCTGCTGTGTTTGTTCATCAATTAACTGCTCTTTTTCCAACAAACACGATTCGGCGTATTTCACTTCCTCTTCAAGATAACGAATACGCTCCTGAATTTGCGCTTTCTCTGCTCCATACTGTGCCAGTTTCTGTTCCAATTGCAATCTAAATGCCTCAATTTGCTGATCTCGTTCCTCTACATGTACCTGCGCTTTTTTCAACTCTTCTTCATAGTGCGCGATTTGCTGTTGCAGCCGCCTTATTTCTTCTTCTTCTCTCTCGTTCGCGCGCTTCTCGCGCACTTGCTGAAGCTGTGCCTCAAGCTCAGCGGCGCGCTGCTCAAGCTCCATTTTTTCCGCTTCATATTGCGCCAATTTCTGTTCCAGTTGCCGTTTAAACGCTTCAATCTGCCGTTCGCGCTCTTCTGCATGCCGTTGTGCTTTTTCCAGTTCTTCTTCATAATGCGCCATTTGCTGTCGCAACACGTTTTCATGCTCTTCTCTCTCTTTCGTATGTTTCTGCCGCGACTGCTGTAGCTGTGCTTCAAGTTCAACCATACGCTGCTCAAGCTCCGCTTTCTCCGCTTTATATTGCGTTCGTTTCTGTTTTAGCTGTTGTTTAAGTTCCTCGATTTGCCGATCGCGTTCTTCTGCATGCCATTGCATTTTTTTCGAATCTGCTTCATAATGCGCGATTTGCTGTTGCAACTGTCCTTTCTCTGCTTCATACTGTGCCGCTTGCTGTTCTAGCTGCCATGTAAGTTCCTTAATCTGCCGATCTCGTTCCTCTACATGTACCTGCGCTTTTTTCAGTTCTTCTTCGCAGCGCGCGATTTGCTGCCGCAACGCTAATTCATTCTCTCCTTTCACATCCGCAACCTGCTGCTGTGCCTGCTGAAGCTGCGCTTCAAATTCAACCATACGCTGCTTAAGTTCCGCTTTCTCCGCCTCATACTGTGCCGCTTGCCATTCTAATTGTTCAATATGTTGCTGTTTTTTGTACAGGCATGTCTGCATTTCTTCTAGCTGGCATTCAAGCTCCTCCATGCGCTGCTGTGCTCGCTGATTCTGCTTTTCATTTTCCTCAGTTCTTTCCTCAAGCTGCGTTTGGAGCTGCGCAATCTGTTGTTCTCTTTTCACAAGCCGATTTTCCCATTCTTTTTTATATCTTTGCTCCTGCTCGTACAGCTGTGTCTGAAGGGTCTTCGCTTCTGTTTCCATTTTTTTGACGCGCTTTTGCCAATCCTTTTTATCGTTCTCATATTGCGCAACCTTGCCTTCCAAGACATCCACTTCGCACGCTAGCTTTTCTATTGTCTGTAAAAGCTGCTCCTTCTCCTCCATATGATGCCTTCTTTCTTCGCTCAATTCGTGCAAACGCCTGTTCTGTGCTTCCAGTTCATCCTGCAGTGATAAAATTTTGTTCTTCAGTTCTTCCTGTATCTGGCTAAGATTTCCACTATTCTTATACTGTTTGACTCTTGTTTTATAACGAGAAAGCTCCGCTTTATAGCGCGAGAGAATGACTTTATAGCGCGAAAGCTCAGATTGTAAATTAATTAGCTTTTGTTTTAACTGCAATTGGCTCGAATCACTTGATTCGAACCGGACGATCGAACCATCTTTCATCATCAATCACCTCTTCTTGATATATGTCCCTTGTGTCTCTCTATTTTTATGCATCCGTCTAGATATAGGTGAAGTCGTCGTGAAAAATGCTAAACGATTTTTTTCTTTTTTACCTATCGTAAAAAATTCCGCGAATGCCTAGAACTGCCTCCGAGCCCTCTCCATAAAATAAAGTAGTTCCAATCCCCACCAATACTTCAGAAAGGATGGTTATGCATGCATATAAACCATGAATTTAACCCTGAAGCAATTCAAGGCGCACAACAAGAAACTGTATGTATCAAAGTGCCTAAAGTGTTTGACTGGGTAACCCGCCAAGTCGACGTTCCACTCATTAGCCAGCGCGGTCTTCTTACTGAGGTTTTCCCTGGTTGCACATTACCCACAGGAATAACCACCCAAGATGTTGCAAAATTCGGAACCGTCGAATGCTTTTTATCCGACGAGTTCGGAAAACCGCTTGATCCGTTAGATGAAGGATCGATTTGCTGCGTTGAAATCACGCAGCCGGGTGGTCGTCAAGATGTGCAGGTTACGCTGCCTACAGGCGAAGTAGTTACACTGCAAAAAGTGAAAGTGCTGAAAAAAGGATTCGTCACCGTTGTTTTAAAGGTGCTGCCAACCGTATGTGAGAAACCAATTATCTGCTGTGTAACAAAACCGTTCCAAGTAGCAGAGAAGTTTTTCCTGTGCGCACCTCCGGGAACATTCCTACAGTGCCATATTACTGATTTTGAATGCGATGCGCAGCTCATTTTCTTCCCTTGCACCGGCACAAATGGAACCGACGAATTCCAGCTCGATATTTCCATCAACATGTGCCAGGACATTCAAATGGAAGCGATGGTTAAGCTCGAAATTTTGGCCGACTTCTGCCAGCCACGTCCAGAATTGCCATTCGAATGCCCACCGCGCCCGTTCCCGCCGCAATGCCCTACTGTTTTTCCAGGTTAATCGGCATTCTTTCTCAGACAAGGAGAGAAATCCTCTCTTCTTGTCTACATTACTTTTTTAGAAAAAGGAGAATAGAATGGACAAGAACCATACGCAAACCATCCTATCTTACTGTGCTGAACTTTCACGTTACACCGCTTTAATTGAAAAAGAATTGACTAAGCCTATTCAGAAGCCAAACGATAACCAGGAGCGAGCAACAAGCGACGGGGGCAGGATAGAAAGTGCGGCTTTTTTTAATTACTCGGTCATTTTGCCAGATGAAGATGAAGAAAACAATGTGCTTGTTATGGGCGACTTCATTGTGAAAAATACGGGAAACGCGACGCTACATGCGCCGATCATTTGCATCCGGATTTCGCCCGCTCCAGCGGGAACACTGAGCGGAAAGATCAGAAAAACGAAAAAGCAGACATCCTTTTTGATTGAATCGTCCTCTTCAAATGAATGGCAGTACATTCAAGAGAACGAGAGTGAACAGGGAAAAAACAACGGGGAGTACTGGCTAACTCCGCTCTTCTGCAACGAATTGATGGCTGGCAACCGCTTGGTCTTTGCCAATTTTACATTGCATCTTACGAAACCACCTGAAGGAAATTCCATCATTGTGAAAGGGTTCGCCTATTTCAAGGAGCAATACGAAGGAGTAGCGGCGCTAAATAATATCGTGATTAATTTTTAAATAGAGAAAAGAAAAAAGAACGTCGGCCCTATATAAGGCCGACTGTTTTTTTACTCCATTTCTTTTAAATTCGTCAGACAGCTCTTGCAAATGTTGCGTCCACGGTAGCTTGTGATATTTTCTGCCGAATCGCAAAAAATGCAGGCCGGAGCGTACCGCTTCAAAATAATTTTTTCTTCATCAACGAAAATCTCCAGCCCATCCTTTTCGGCGATACCCAAATTGCGACGCAACTCAATCGGAATCACGACACGTCCCAACTCATCTACTTTCCGAACTACACCGGTTGCTTTCATTGCCATTTTTATGCCCTCCTATGCTTTATCTTTAAATAGCTGACTGTTTTCTTACCTTAAATTTTATCAAGTCTACAATTAATTAACAGTGCAAATATTGCATGGAATTGGCAATAGTCCCTTTTACTTGCATTGCTGTATCTTATAGTTTCCGGGACTTTTCGCGTATTGCCCTTTGCGCCTGCACATGGCATGATGACAATACGTATTTGTATAGATTGTGTACAGGCATGAAAGACAAACGGCTCCGCTCGTTTCCCCGGTCAAAAAAACCACCCACGCTTCGAAGATCATACTATACAAACTTAGGCATCCTAAGGTGGTGAATCTTAACATGTTGAAGAAACTGCGCAGAATGTTCAGCAGTACAGCAAAACCGGAAGAAGGATGGGTTGTTGTGTTCCTTGACCGCAACGACTTCCGGTTACGAGCTATGCAACGACGTCTGGAAGAGAAAGGAATCCGGACATTTGTGGAAAAAAGGGCCGCTATCTATGTGCATGAAAGCGAACTGGAAGAAGCGAAGCAAACCGTGGCCGAATGGGTTAACTAACGGCATAAATGAAAGCAGGGATAGGCAATTTCCCATCCCTGCTTTTTCTTTTTTCAACCGTATTTAGAACGGTTTGTTCATCATCATAAACGCGATACAGCCCATTAAAAATATGGAAAAAAGTCCGACACACAGGTTCTGAAAACGAAGCGTTTTCAATTCTTTCTCGGCATAAATTTTGCGACTGTTTGCTACTTCTACCAAACCACGCATAAGAAACCGCTTCATCATATAGAAAACAAACATATATAAAAGCATGGACACAATCAGCCACATCTGCATTAAATATTGAAACGAAGTAACGAAGAAAAACGCAATGCCCGTACTCCAGAGCACTACGTCGGCCGCGCAGTCCAACTTCCGATATGTGGCGAGAAAACGCCGGGTTTGCTCCACGCTTCGCAGCCGTGGAATCAAGAACAGCACGGCAAGCTTGGCCGTGATCGCCAGCAGATGGAAAGTCAAAACAACGTAGAACAACGGTTTCCACCCTCTCTTTTCTTTTCATTTTACTATGGGCCCAAGAATGCGCAAAGGTATTTTTTTGAAAGATAATCTTTTCATTCAACATAGGTGTGATATGATGTTATAAGGATAGAAAGGAAATAAAAGGAACATGTCTAAGGGAGAGGAAAAACATAGCATGAAAACATACCGAAAATACCGCTTCGCTTGGCTTGCGGCAGGCATCCTTGCCCTCGGGCTCCTTGCGGGCGGTTTAATGAACGTAATAGCTGACGCCAAAACCAAAAACGCCGATGTGATGATTACGAGCCTTGACCGCGTGACACTGGCATTTACAGGAGACTTACAGTTCACCGGTACGGTAGCTAAACAAATTAAAAAGAACGGAACAAGCTATCCGTTCACCGACGTGAAGCCTATACTGGCGCGAGCAGATATTGCGGTCGGCAATTTAGAAACGACACTGACAACCAGAGGAGCAGCGCAAAATAAACAATTCACATTCCGCTCCGACCCGCGCATGGCCCAGGCAATGGCTGATAGCGGCTATGATCTTGTTGGACTCGCAAATAATCATACGATGGATTTCGGTCAAGATTCGCTCCTCGATACCATTAAGCACCTGCAAAAAGCGAAGCTCATCCCCATGGGAGCGGGTAAAAATCTTACAGAAGCGACGCAAATCCACTACATAACAAAGCGCGGCAAAACAATCGCATTCTTAAACTATAGCCGTGTGTTACCTTCCACAAGCTGGATGGCTGGCGCGAACAAGCCGGGACTTGCCAGCGCGTACAATCCAAAAGGTATGTACAGCAAAGTCCGGGAAGCAAGAAAAAATGCCGATATGGTTATCGTTTTTATCCACTGGGGCAAAGAACGCATGACCGTACCTGAAGCATATCAGACAGAAATGGGGCATAAATTGGTGGATGCAGGAGCGGACCTTGTTGTCGGTCATCACTCCCACATCATGCAACCGGTGGAATGGTACAAAGGGAAGCTAATTGCCTACTCGCTCGGCAATTTTGTCTTCACAAAAAGCAAAATGGACCTCTGTAACCAGACGGCGATTCTCGAAGTGGCACTCAACGGCAAGCGCATACAGGCAAATCTTGTTCCAGCTCACATCATAAACGGACGGCCACGCCTGATGACGGGAGCGGAAAAAGCAAGCTTTCTGAACTTCATAGACCGCATCTCACCTAAAGCGACAGTTAAAAGCGACGGAACGATTGTTCCATCTCCCTAAGCACCTCTTTGACGGTAGACAAAAACGCACGGCTCGCGCGCGAGCGGTAACGGCCGCGGCGATATGCTATAACAAGCGTGCGCCGCGGCGTCGGATCACGCAACGATACATACACGGGCAGCATCTCCTCTTTCGAGAAACGCGTGATCATTCTGGGGACAAAGGCAATCCCCATTCCTGCGGCCACAAGCGACTGTACGGTTTCAATGTTGCTGCTTTCAAATACAACTTGCGGAACGAATCCCGCTTCTTCACACCATTTGGCGGCCAGGGTGCGAAACCCCTGGCCCTTTTTCAGCATAATAAACGCTTCAGCATTTAGTTCGCGAATCTCTACTTCCTTTCTCCGGGAAAGCGGATGATCAGGTGGCACAGCTAGACAAATTTCTTCTTCCAATATCGGCTCCCACTCAAGATTCGGCTCCTGTATCGGCAGTGAAAGCAGGCTCATTTCCGTTGTGCCGCGGGCCGTCAATTGCTCCAACACAAGGGTCGGTTCTTCAACCAAACGCACCTGGATGCCAGGATACTTTCTTTTAAACACGGGAAGTACGAGCGGCAAAATGTGTGCTCCCGTAATGGGCAGACTACCGACCGTAAGCGTCCCTTTTTCCAATTCCACCATATCCTGCATCTCTTTTTTCAATTGCTCCACCGCATCAAGAATTCTCGTCGCCGATTCATAAAAACGCTCTCCTGCATCGGTCAGGCGGGTCGAACTTGAACGCTCAAATAAAATAACATCCAATTCCTTCTCCAACTTGGCGATTTGCTGGCTAAGCGATGGTTGCGCTAAATGCAACTTTTCCGCCGCTTTTGAAAAACTTTTTTCTTCCGCGATCGTCACAGCATACAGCAATTGTCTAAATTCCATTCAAATCTTCCTTCTTCATTTTTATAGGAAAAACCTATACATTTTATAAATATTATATCTTTGAACTTTTCAGTTTTCTATGCTAAAACTTATATAAAGATTCAAAAAAGTAATAAACAATTACAGAAAAAGGGGAGAGACGAATGAAACCACGCACAATGTTTGAAAAAATCTGGGACAATCACGTCATCCACGCGGAAGAAAACAAACCCAGTCTGCTATACATCGACCTGCATCTTGTGCATGAAGTAACATCTCCGCAGGCGTTTGAAGGATTGCGTCTCGCGGGCCGTAAAGTGCGGCGTCCGGATTTAACGTTTGCGACCGTCGACCACAACGTGCCAACAACAAACCGCTCCCTTCCGATCGAAGATCCAATTTCCCGTCAGCAAATTGAAACGTTGCAGCAAAACTGCAAAGAATTTGGCATCACGCTGTTTGACCTTGACAGCAAAGAGCAGGGCGTTGTTCACGTCATGGGCCCGGAACTCGGCTTGACGCACCCGGGCAAAACGATCGTATGCGGAGATAGCCATACATCTACTCACGGAGCCTTCGGCGCGCTCGCCTTTGGTATCGGTACAAGCGAAGTGGAGCATGTGCTCGCGACCCAATGCCTGCAGCAAAAAAAGCCAAAAACGCTCGAAGTGCATGTGGAAGGCGACCTCCCGCTCGGCGTAACGGCAAAAGACTTGATTCTTGCTATTATCGCAAAGTGGGGCACAGATTTTGCCACCGGATACGTCATTGAATATACGGGCGAAGCTATCAAAAAACTGTCCATGGAAGAGAGAATGACCGTCTGCAATATGTCAATTGAAGCAGGCGCACGCGCAGGGCTGATCGCGCCGGACGAGACGACATTTGAATATTTAAAAGGACGCCAGTTCGCGCCAAAAGGCGAAGAATGGGATAAGGCGGTAGAAGCCTGGAGGAAGCTCGTGACCGATGAGGGCGCGGAATACGACCGTCGCGTAGTCATCGACGCATCCACCATCGAACCGCAGGTTACATGGGGCACAAGCCCGGGCATGGGAATCGGCATTACCGGCGTAGTTCCGGCGCCAGAAGATTTTGCGACGGAAAATGAGCGCAAAGCGGCACAAAAAGCGCTGGAATACATGGGCCTCGAGCCACACACGCCGATGACTAAAATCCAGATCGACCGCGTGTTCATTGGTTCCTGTACGAACGGACGCATCGAAGACTTGCGCGCCGCAGCGAAAATCGCCAACGGCTACAAAGTTGCGCCGCATGTGCAGGCGATGGTTGTACCAGGTTCCGGGATGGTAAAGGAGCAGGCGGAAAAAGAAGGGCTGGATAAAATCTTCATTGAAGCTGGTTTTGAATGGCGCGAGCCGGGCTGTAGCATGTGCCTAGCGATGAACCCGGATGTACTCGCTCCCGGCGAACGCTGCGCTTCCACTTCAAACCGCAATTTTGAAGGACGCCAAGGCCGCGGTGGACGCACTCACCTCGTAAGCCCGGAAATGGCAGCGGCAGCCGCAATCGCCGGCCATTTCGTCGACGTCCGCAACTGGGAAGTAAAAGCAAAGGAGGAAAAAGCACATGGAACCGTTTAAAAAGATTACAAGCGTGGTTGCTCCGCTCGACCGTGTCAATGTCGATACAGACGCAATTATCCCGAAACAATTCTTGAAGCGCATTGAACGCACCGGTTTCGGCCAGTTCCTGTTCTATGAATGGCGCTTTGACGAAAACAACAACCCGAATCCGAATTTCGAATTAAATAAGCCGCGCTACAAAGGAGCGCACATCTTGCTTGCGCGCAACAACTTCGGATGCGGCTCATCTCGTGAGCACGCGCCGTGGGCTTTGCTCGATTACGGTTTTAAAGTAATTATTGCACCGTCTTTTGCGGACATCTTCCATAACAACTGCTTTAAAAACGGCATTTTGCCGATTGTACTGCCGGAAGAGACGGTGGACAGGCTGTTCCGCAACATAACAGAAACCGAAGGCTATAAGCTGACCGTCGATTTGGAAAACAATAAGATTACAGATGAGCAGGGCCTTGAAATTGCGTTCAGTGTGGATGCATACCGCCGCGAGTGCCTGCTCAAAGGTTTGGACGATATTGGCATCACTCTGATACATGAAGACAAAATCGCCGAATATGAAAAAAATTATCCAAGCTATTACAAAATCGCGCAATAAATCATTAAAAAAAGCCGGAAAAACTTGTGAACAAATGTCTCGCAAGTTTTTCTGGTTTCTGTCTCCTTATTCTTCAGCTACTTTTTAATACGGTGCAAACGGATATGGATATGGTGTCGGATACGGAGCGGGGTACGGATACGGTGCCGGATATGGATACGGCACATACTTTTTACTGTGTCCAAAAAGGAACGGGGTTAGGAACAAAAACGGAATAATGGGCCAGATCGAGCCGCGCTCATCCTGTACATAACCATAGTGGTGCGGATATGACACAGGATACACATATTCAGTGTACGGAAATGAATGCTGTTCATAGGTAAAAGCGGGTTGTTTGTTTTCCATAATGAGCCTCCACATTCATTCTTAATGTAGTCTTCATATGCTACTACACTATGATCATGCAAAGCGAATGCCCCTCTTTTTGCACAAAATAGGCTCCCAGCCCAGCTCATCCGCTTCTCTTACACTTCTTACGCCAATTTCTCCAATTCGTTCAATGCTTGTTCAAACACATCAAGCGCCCGTGAAATAACTTCAGGGTTCCGCAAATCAACCCCGGCTTTTCTAAGTACATCAAGCGGCGGTGCCGAGCCGCCCGCTTTCAGGAATGCGAGGTATTGTTCCCGCTTTTCTGGGCCGCCGTGCAAAAGCCTATCCGCGAGCGCGGTCGCTGCCGAAAAACCGGTCGCATATTGGTACACATAGAAATTTTTATAAAAATGCGGCACACGCGCCCACTCATAGCCAACATTCGGATCTAGCGTAAGCGCCGGCCCGTAATACTCGGCCACCAGCTTCCGATAACGTCGCACCAAATCATCGGCTGTCAACGCTTCTCCCTTCTCCGCCGCCTGATATATATCGCGTTCAAATTCGGCGAACATCGTCTGGGCAAACAGCGTCCCTTGAAACGTGTCCAGGTAGCGGTTTAACAACATGGCCCGTTCTTTTTTATCCTTGGCCTCTTCAATCCAGCGGCGCAAAAGCAGCGATTCGTTGACTGTCGATGCGACTTCCGCCACAAAAATATCATAATTTGCGTTCAAATAGTTTTGTGTCTTATTGGCGTAATACGAATGCATGGCATGTCCCATTTCGTGCGCCATCGTCAGCACATCATCCAGCCTTCCGTTGTAATTTAAAAGTACGTACGGCGGATACCCGTACACCGCAGTCTGGTAGGCGCCGCCCGTTTTTCCTGTGCGGCTGTAGACGTCCATCCAGCGGTTTCTAAATGCTTCCTCCAGCTTCTGCTGATACTCTGCGCCAAGCGGCGCAAGTCCTTCCCGCACCATCGTTTTCGCTTCGCTAAGCGTGTACTCCCGCTTTTTTCCTCGAATGAAAGGAACATATAAATCATACTTATGCAGCGCTGAAAGCCCCAGCATTTTTTTTCGTAGCGCCGTATAACGATGCAGCAAATGAATGCGATGGCGCACGGTTGAAATTAATTGATCATATATACTTTCCGGAATGTCGGATGCGTGCAACGCGGCGTAACGGGCAGACGGATAACGCCGCGCCTGCGCATATACGACATTCCTTCTTACTTCTCCTGCAAGCAATGAAGCGAACGTGTTCCCATATTGCGCGTATGTGCCATAGACCGCTTCAAACGCACGGCGGCGCACGGCTTGCTTCGGGGAAGTCATGAAAGAAACGTAACGTTCGCGGGTCAACGGCACGCTTTTTCCTTTTTCATCTTTGATGGAAGGAAACGCAAGATCCGTATCAAGCAAAAACCGGTAAGCCTGAGCGGCTGTCCCCATCGCTTCCCCGGTCAACGCAAGCAATTTTTCTTCTTTCTCGGATAAAATATGGCCTCGTTCTTTGCGTAACTCACTAATATAGCGCCTATATTTGACCAGCTTTTTTTCTGCATGGTACATCCGTTCCAGCTTTTTGTCATCAAGCCTTGCGAGCTCCGGGCCAATAAATGAAGTGGCGAGCGTCAGCTTTTGCGCCGTCCGCCGCGCTTCATGCAATCTTTGCTGTGCGATTGAATCGGTAGTATGCGTATCGAATTGTAGTTGGGCATATACATATGCCTTTTCTAGCTTACGGGATGCTTCTTCTTGCTTCGAAAGCGCCTCATATAAATGATGTGCATGATCTAATTTTCCTTTATAAGAAGCGATAAGCGCAGCCTCTCTCACAATCGATTGAATATCTTTTTGCCAAGCATCTGATGAAGCGTACAACCTTGTAAGGTCCCATGTATCCGCAATAGCGGGGCGCTCGTGCAAGGTAGGGGGAGTTGCTCTCTCCGCTGTGCGGAATGTGGGAACCCCGAGTCCCCCGCTGCCCACAATCAGCCATACACCAACTGCCATACCTGCGAACGGAATCAGCAACTTTTTGCGCATTGCCCCCATCCGCCTCCTTCTCTGCATTTTCTTCCTAATTTTTTGCAAAGAAAGAGGGAAATATGTAATTTTCTTCTTCTACATAGAGAAACACTTGTCAATGAGCGCCATGCGGACGAACAGGCCGTTTTCCGCCTGACGGAAGTACGCGGCGCGCGGGTCATGATCCACCTCGACCGCAATCTCACCAGCACGCGGCAGTGGATGCAGTACGATGCTATCTTTTTTCATCACCGAGAGCAAGGCATTATCAATGATATACTTGCCGCAGGCTTTCTCATACTCGTCAAGCGACGTAAAACGCTCTTTTTGGATGCGGGTCTGATAGAGCACATCTGCCGTTTTTGCCACTTTCTCCAAATCGTGTTCTTCTTCGTACGAAACCCTTTTTTCATCCAGATATTTTTTCACATATGTGGGAATTTGTACGTTTTCCGGAGCGGTGAACGAAATGTGAATCTTGTTATAATTGGCAAGCAAATAAGACAAGGAATGAACCGTACGTCCGTTCGCCAAATCTCCGATCATGACGATATGCAGATCATCCAGACGGCCGAGTTCTTTTTTAATCGTGTACAAATCCAAAAGCGACTGCGTCGGGTGTTCCCCCGCGCCGTCTCCTGCGTTAATAATCGGTACGGTCGCCACCGCAGCAGCGCGTTCAGCCGCTCCAATATCCGTATGGCGAATAACGATAACATCGCTGTAGCTGGATACGACACGAATAGTGTCTTCCAATGTTTCCCCCTTAATGGTGGACGAAAATTGAGCCGCATTTTCTGTTCCGATTACCTTGCCGCCAAGACGGGACATTGCCGACTCAAACGACAGGCGCGTCCGGGTGCTCGGCTCAAAGAAAAGTGTCGTCATCACTTTATTGCTGTAGCGATCGCTTCCACCTTCCGCCACCACCCGTTCCATTTCTTTGGTTTTTACAAAAATCTCGTCCAATTCCGGACGGGTAAATTGCTTTGCTCCTAATACATGGTACAGTAACACGATGGTTTCTCCTTTCATATGTATATGAGTGCATAGAAAACCACTCTGACGAAAATCAGAGTGGTTGAATCTACTAAAAGAGTGGTAAGGTCCCGTTCAGCGCCGTTTTTCACGCTTGCCCAGGTCGCCCATCTTGTCCTCGCTCGTTTTCAGCCAGCGTTTCATCATGGCTTCAAAATCTTCTTTCGAGCTGTTCTGACGTCCGCCTTGACTGCGGTTCTCATCCCGCTTCTTAAAAGCGCGACGGTCATCCTTCTTTTCTTCATTGATCCTCATAGTTAACGAGATTTTACCGTCGTTTTTAATCTCCAGCACTTTTACAGTCACTTTGTCTCCTACTTTGACAAATTGGTTAATATCCTCGACATAAGAAGAAGCAATTTGTGAAATATGGACGAGTCCCTGCTTGTTCTCTCCGAGATTAACAAAAGCGCCAAAAGATTGAACTCCTACAACGGTACCTTCCAAAATATTGCCGACAGCGATGTTACTCAAAAAATGTTCCCCCTAAAAGAATTTACTATACGTTTACTATACATGAAACAAAAAGAATAATAAAGAACTTTGCGGCCAGCAAAATACAAGTCATCATGCGTCATTTTTCTATTACAGTATTTCCAGTTTACCAAAAAGGTACTCCTTTGCTTACTCGGAGCAACTGTCCACACCTTCTCCGGCTTGTTTTTCCTCCGCGCGCGCTGTAAACAAAATAGACGCTACTTCTTCGCCAGGATCAAGCTGTACCATGGTGCGTCCGACAGAACCCTGATCGTTTACTGATAAATGCTTGCAGTACGCCTCCCAGTCGATCCGTACTTCACGGCCTTTATCCGTGCGACCCAGTAGACCGTGCTTCATCTCTCCTTCAAGGAACGCAACTTTCACCTCATGCGGCTGCACTTTGCGGCGCCGAATTACGAGCACGCCCTTACCGCTCCGGCCCTGCGTGGTAAACTGGGTGACGAAAGTGCGCTTGATGACCCCTTCTTTTGTGATGATTTGTAACACATCTTCCGCTTCTGGCTTCACTACGAAAGAAGCCACGACACGCTCACCTTCCTCAAGCTTCATGCCACGCACACCTGCCGTATTTCGTCCAGTCAGCGGCACCTCAGCCACAGGAAACCGAATCGCCATACCACCGGAAGACACAAGCAGGAACTCATCTTCCTCGCCACACATATGCACTGTTTCAATCTTATCATCGTCTTTTAGCTTCACCGCGACAATGCCGCGCTTTTTCTGGGTTTTGCTGTATTCTTCTCCTTTTGTCCGCTTAATCATACCGCCTTCGGTCACAAATGCGAACGATTCATCCGCTACACGATCCAGTGAATCTACTTTGTATGCGGCCACAATTTTCTGCTCTTTGCTAAGGGGCAAGACATTGACCAAGCTGGTGCCAATGTCTTTCCAGCGGCCATCTGGAATTTCGTGAACCGGAATCTGATAGAAATATCCATCATTCGTAAATAAAAGCAGGTGGTGGATTGTATTTGTCCTGAAAAAATAGCGTATCGTGTCGCTTTCTTTGACGCCAGCCGTTTCGATAGAAGCACCGGAACTGTTAAACGAACGCAGCGACGTCCGTTTAATGTACTGCTCCTCGGTAATCGTAACGATCACTTCCTCTGCCGGCACGGTAACAGAAATATCAACTTCTAGGTTTTCAATTTCATCTTCGAGCGTCGTCCGGCGATCATCGCCGTATTTATCGCGGATTTCGCTCAGTTCTTTTTCCAGCACTTTGTTCAGTTTTTTCTCGCTCTTTAGGATTCCCTCCAGAGCGGAAATTTTCTTGTTCAAATCTTTTTCTTCTTTCTCGTACCTTTTAATATCCAGGCGTGTTAACTGATGCAAGCGAATATCAAGAATGGCCTCCGCTTGCTCATACGTGAAAGCAAAATTCGCCATCAAACGATTTCGCGCGTCTTCCCGTCCGTCCGAATCCATAATCGTATCGATCACCTGGCGCAGAATGGAAATCGCTTTAATGATTCCTTCTACGATATGCAGACGTTTTCGCGCCTTCTCCAAATCATGTGTCGTCCGGCGGGTAATTACTTCTTTCTGGTGTGCGATATAAGCGCCGAGAATGCCTTTCAAACCGAGTTGCTGGGGACGCTCGTCAGCGATCACAAGCATATTGAAGCTGTATGAAATCTGCAAATCTGTCTTTTTGAACAGATAGTGTAAAATGCCATCCACATCAGCATCCTTGCGCACCTCAAGCACAATTCGCATGCCTTCGCGATCCGTTTCGTCCCGTACTTCAAGCAGGCCATCCACGTTTTTCTCAATAATTTCTTCTTCAATTTGCGTGACAAGCGCTTTTTTCTTCACCGTATACGGAATCTCATCGACCACGATTAGCTTTCGTCCTTGCTTGCCGTTTTCCATATGGGTCCTTGAGCGGATAATCATCCGACCGGCTCCCGTTTCATACGCTTTTTTAATCTCTTCCCGACCCTGGATAATGCCGCCGCCCGGCAAATCGGGGCCCGGAATATATTTCATCAACTCATCGAGCGAAATGTCCGGATTATGAAGCAGCGCAATCGTCCCATTTATAACTTCCCGCAGGTTATGCGTCGGAATTTCGGTGGCAAACCCGATGGAAATCCCGGTCACGCCGTTTACGAGCAAATTCGGAAAACGCGCAGGCAGCACGGTCGGCTCTTTCGATGTATTGTCGTAGTTCGGAATAAAATCAACCGTATCCTTTTCAATATCACGCAACATTTCCATCGCGATCGGCATAAGACGCGCTTCCGTATAACGCATCGCCGCGGCGGTATCGCCATCTACCGTACCCCAATGACCATGCCCGTCAATGAGCGGTTCGCGCATTTTGTGCGGCTGAACCAGATTCACCATCGTCTCATAGATGGATGAATCACCGTGCGGGTGATAGTTTCCCATAACGTCACCAACCGTCTTCGCCGACTTGCGATACGGACGATCTGGTGTGTTTTTTTCTTTGTACATTGAATACAATACTCGGCGTTGCACAGGCTTTAAGCCATCCCGCACATCCGGGATGGCCCGCGATAAAATGATATAGCGGGCATAATCGCTGAACCTGGAGCGATATACATCCCGCACGCTCATCTGTAAATACTCTTCATGCGGTAATGACATTAGCTCTTTATTCCTCCTCCATTACAAACTTCACGTTGTTTTCGATCCACTCGCGGCGCGGCGGTACTTTATCGCCCATTAAAATAGTGACAATTCGCTCCGCTTCTGACGCTTCTTCCAAATCCACCTGAATCAGCTTGCGTGTAGCAGGATTCATCGTCGTGTCCCACAACTGTTCTGCGTTCATCTCGCCAAGCCCTTTGTAGCGCTGAATTTCTGCCTGGCTGCCCATTTTCTTCTGCGCAACAATTCGCTCTTCGTCCGTCCAGGCATAGATGATTTCCTGCCCTTTCTTTCCCTGCTTGTACACCTTGTACAGCGGAGGTTGCGCAATAAATACTTTGCCGCGTTTGATAAGTTCAGGGAAGTAACGGTAGAACAGCGTTAGCAGTAAAATCTGAATATGCGCGCCGTCATAATCGGCATCCGTCATAATAATAATTTTGTCAAACGCGCAATCGTTGGCATTGAACTCATCACCGATCCCCGTGCCAAGAACTTCGACAATCGTGTTGATTTCTTCATTCCCGTTCGGGCCAATGACTTCATAAATTTTCTTCTTTTCCACGTTAATCGGTTTCCCGCGCAAACTCAGCACTGCCTGAAAACTGCGGTCGCGACCATTAATGGCAGAACCGCCCGCCGAGTCACCCTCAACGATAAACAATTCATTGCGCGCAGGGTCTTTTTTGCTCGGTGGCGTGTACTTGTCACTTATGGTTCGCTTGCCCTTCTTTTTGCCTTTCTTTCCGGAACCCCGCAACGCTTCCGCCGCCTTCTTAATTTCTTCTTTAATGCGACGTGACTCAATGGCCCGCTCAATAATCAAGCGGGCGATATCTGGATTCTCTTCAAGGAAGAAGCTCATTTTCTCACTGACAAACGCTTCGACCGCAGACCGAGCTTCCTCGCTGCCCAGCTTGTCTTTTGTCTGGCTTTCAAACTGCGGATCGTCCATCCGAATGCTGAGCACCGCCATCAACCCTTCCCGGTAATCATTCCCGGTCAGGTTTTTGTCATTTTTCTTCAAAAGCGCGTTCTTACGCGCGTATTCGTTGCACACTTTCGTAAACGCATTGCGGAAACCGGACACATGCGTTCCTTCATCGATGGTCGGAATCGTATTGACATAGGAAAGCAGGTTTTCCGACGTGTTATCGTTATATTGAAAAGCGAGTTCAATTTCAATTCCGTCCTTTTCGCCTTCAAAATATACGATATCGTGCAGCGTATTTTTTCCATCATTTAAATATTCAATGAACGCTTTAATGCCTTCGTCAAAGTGAAACGTCTCCTTCCCAGGCGCACCCGGGCGCATATCGTGCAGATGAATGGTGACGCCCTTTAACAAAAATGCATTGTCGCGCAGCCTCTCGCGCAAAATGTTATACTGGATGTTAATGTCGCCAAAGATACGCTTATCTGGAAGAAATGTGACCTTTGTTCCAGTTTTTCGCGTCGTGCCGACGATTTCAAGGTCGGTCACAGGATGACCGGCTTTAAAATCTCCGTCCGCTCCCTCCACATATTCAAAACGTTGGCGGTAGATATGGCCGTCACGGTAAATTTCTACCTCAAGCCATTCGGAAAGCGCGTTCACGACGCTGGCTCCCACGCCATGTAGTCCGCCTGACTTCTTGTATCCTTCTCCGCCGCCGAACTTACCCCCGGCATGGAGAACGGTAAAGACGACAGTAGGCGTCGGAATGCCTTCGTCTTTATTCATCCCGGTCGGGATTCCGCGGCCATTGTCTTCGATACTAATGCTTTTATCCGGATGAATCGTAATTTTAATGGTATCGCAATAACCGGCCAACACCTCGTCTTTGGAGTTATCGATAATTTCCCAGATAAGATGGTGCAAGCCGCGGCTGCCGGTTGAACCGATATACATCCCAGGTCTGACGCGAACAGCGGTCAAACCTTTGAGGACACGAATATCATCATCGCTATATGCTGTTACATTCAGTGATACGCTTGGATGACTCAAATCTATCCCCTCCTGTTTCTTTCATTACAATGTACTTGTTTTTATAGCGAAAAGCAATATTCTCCAATTTAGCTGCCGTTCGTTTCCTCTTCTATTATACACAAAACTCCAAAGAACAAGAACGTTTGTTTGTGTGCAGAATTTTTAAAAGAGAAAGAAAAACGGAGCGGATACAGCTTCCGCTCCATGTCTGTTTATTTTCCGATAAACGGGGCTACCGCCTGCTTCAGGCGAACGGTCGCCTGTTTCGGGTCCGGCTGCCCGACGATCGCTGAAATGACGGCCACGCCATTTGCCCCCTGTTCCATAACTTCTGCGCAATTTTCAGCAGTAATGCCACCAATCCCCACGATCGGCAAAGCCGAAAACTTGCGAATTTCCCCGATCAACGCTGGCGTTACTGGATCGCCTGCATCCGCTTTGCTACCGGTTGCGTAAATCGCGCCGACTCCTAGATAATCGGCTCCTTGCTCAATTGCCCAGCGCGCTTCTGCCACCGAAGACGCCGAAACACCGATAAACATATGGTCACCAATCAGTTTACGCGCCTCACCCGCTGGAAGGTCATCCTGTCCGACATGCACTCCGTCCGCGTCCAGCAACATCGCTACATCTACCCTGTCATTGACAACAAATAGCACATCGTGCTCACGGCATAGTTCCCGCATTTTCCGCCCCACTTCCAATACCCGCCGGAGAGGGGCTTTTTTCTCGCGTAATTGCACAACATCGACACCGCCCTCGATAGCCAGGCGGACGGTTTCCAGCGCGCTACGTCCTCCCGCGTTATCGATGCCAAGCACAAGATAGACGCCCAAACGTTCCTGCCATGCTTCTGGGTTCATTGCTATCCTCTCTTTTCTTTTGTTTGTTTATTTTTCTGTAATATCTGCCATTTCGATAATTTGTGCTTCTTCGAGATTGTACAGCGCATCAAGAAGTGCAATCTGGTACGAACCCGGGGCAGATACAATTTGTCGCGCCAGTTCCGCAGCGACACCGTAGCTCGCAAGTCCCGCGGCTGCCGCGAACACGAAATCTTGTTCTACGGCGGCATAAGCCCCAAGAATGGAAGTAAGCAAGCACCCGGTGCCAGTAACCCGGGTCAACATCTCGTCTCCGTTACGAATCATATACAGCTTGTCAGGCCCGGCCACCACGTCCGTTTTACCGGTAATCGCAACAACCGTGCCCAGCGCTTTCGTCGCCTTTCTGGCAAGTTCTTCCGTATCTCCGCCTTTCTCTCCGGCATCCACACCTTTAATCTCCCATGACTCGCCGATTACATTGGCAATCTCCGCTGCATTGCCGCGAATAATGGCAATATCAAGTTCGTTGACAATACGACGCGCCATTTCCGTCCGAAATGGCGTCGCCCCGGCTCCGACCGGATCAAACACAACCGGAACCCCGTGCTTATTGGCCGATTTTCCGGCGATCAACATTGCCTCTACCGTTTCCCTCGTGAGCGTGCCCATGTTCAGCACAAGGGCACCCGCAATCTTCGCCATATCAGCTACTTCTTCAGGAGCGTACGCCATCACCGGGGAAACGCCAAGCGCCAATAACCCATTAGCCGTAAAATTTGTTACCACTACGTTTGTTATATTATGTACAAGCGGTTTTTTTTCACGCAGCTTCAAAAGCAAAGCTGCAGCCTCCTGTCCAAGCATAACATTTCCTCCTTTTTATCTTAGTCGGACATGAAAAAAACTTGTGCCAATCTTAATATAATCTTAATGCTAACAAAACAAAATACTTACATACCTATAGTAGTATAATGAGTGGATTGATCTCCAAAATCATGCCACATTCTGTGGCAGCCCCATTCTCTTTGGTCCCGGCCATTTAGCCGGGACAATTTTTAACACAATCTTAACAAAATGATGATACAAAATTCGTATTCTGCGTGTATTCTAAAACTAAGCATAGTCTTGTCCCACTGCCTCTTACCCGAGCTTAGGAGCATATGGGCACACCTCTTTTCAATTGAGCCTTCTTCCAGGCTCTTTTTTTTATAGTTATGTAGCACAACTTAGGGGCCACATATTTTAATGCGCCCCCGTTACTCTTCCTTGTCGATCCACTCTAAGTCCGGCGTCGCCACCCATTCCGGTCTAAGCCCCCTCTGGGCGGCATACTGTCTAACCCATTCGTTCATTACCTTCTGTGTCCCTTGATACTGGCAAATGATTTTCCGTATCGCTTCATTCAATTCTTCCTGTTCTAGCCCTCGATGCCTTTCTCTAAATCTCATGATACGAAGATTGGCCTTTACGTTATTTTCTATTTTGGCAAACGCGCTAATATAACGAATCACACTCGCTTGGTCAGCCGGATTCATTTCATCCATAACATAACGATCAGTCAATTCCGACAAGCTCTTTCTGAGTTCATCCGGCTCCATCTTCTCTTCGTAAACACGCTGTGTCACTTCATCCATATACAACTTAATCTTTTCCGACTCTACTAAATCTCCAAAAAGGAAAGTGAATACTGAATCACTAATTTTTTTGCTCTTTTTTTTATGAATCGTGCATCCATTTTCTGTGCCCATATTCGTCCACCTCATTTTCCTGTTATTATAATACTACGAAAATGAGCACTAAAACAGCATATATCTATCTACAATATAGTTATTTAGAATGATTTATTCCCTCCTCTTTATATAAATATTCAAGACTTTTGCCATAAAATTCATTCGTTTCTCATCGTAGAAGACAAGTGGATAGGAAAACACAAAGAGTCTTTTGCCCTATTATTTTACCAGCATTCCTTTCAACACAAAGGCTACGTTAGCCGGGCGCTCGGCCAGACGACGCATAAAATATCCATACCAGTCATTGCCATACGGTACATAAACACGCATCGTATAGCCCTGGCGCACCAGTTCAAGTTGTGACTGGGGACGGATGCCGTACAGCATCTGAAATTCAAATCTGTGCCGTGGAATGTTATACCTTGCAACAAGCTGCTTTGTAAATTCAATAATTTTATCGTCGTGAGTGGCCACTGCCGTATGGCTTCCACTCAAAAGATGCGCTTTAATGATACGCTTATAATTTTCATCCACGTCTTTCTTGTCCGGATACGTCACCTCAGGTGATTCTTTATACGCACCTTTAACGAGCCGGAGCGGCACACCACGCAGCGTTTCCACATCTTTTTCCGCCCGGTATAAATAAGCCTGAATTACGGTCCCCACATTGCTGTATTCCCGGCGCAATTCACGCAACAAGTCAAGCGTTATCTGACAATGACTGTAATCTTCCATATCGATCCTTACAAAATTTCCGTATTTCTTCGCCCTTTCCAAAATACGTTGCATATTGACGCGGCACAAGTCTCTGTCAATATCAAGTCCAAGCTGAGTCAGCTTTAGCGAAAGATTGCTTTTGACTCTTGCCGCGTGAATCGCATCAAGAGTACGAATACAATAATCAGCTGCTTCCACCGCCTCTTCTCGGCTCGAGACAAACTCGCCGAGATGGTCAAGCGTGCATACGAGCCCCTGCTTATTCAATTCTCTTACCTTGTTGATCGCTTCACGAATCGTTTCTCCTGCTACAAAACGGTGCGCGCCGAAGCGAAGGCCCCACTTTTTCGCCGCCCGATTCAGCGTCCTGTTTTGCGACAGAAATAGAAAAAATTTTTTCATAGCCGTCTCGATGATCATATCTTTCACCTTCCTGTCCTACGTCTTTCCCGTATCCCCAGGATCGCTTCTCTCCTGCCATCCATGCGCCAAAAATTGTACATTCATTTCTTTTAATTGTATAATGATATTGTTACCACCTTTACATTTTTGTAAATCATCCCGGTTTTTCCGTCCATATTTTATACAACTTTGTTAATTATAATGAACTAGGTGATTACAAATGAAAAAATATCCCTTTTCTTTTTATAACCCGCTCCTTCATAATCTTATGCAACCGCTTTCCACTTTGCCCAAACGTTTCGCTTCCGTTCGGGCTAAAGAAACACTTCGCCTGTTCGACTTAATTTCAGACAAGCCGGACGCCATCGATGTCGACGTCATCTCCGAAGCCGGGGAAACGGTCGGATATATTTCGGCGGAAACGCTGGTACAAGCGCTTTCCCGCGCACTGCGCGAATGCTTCGCGTTCTATGAAGGAGTGCTGCATACGGTTGATGATTCGCTGACTATTGTCGACGCGGAAGGAAACGTGATCGGCTGGAACAAACAGGCGGAAGCAATGTATCGCATCCCGTCGGAGGACATTCTGCACCACCACATTACCCGCCATTTTAAAAAAGACGCGATCATGTTGCTCAAAAGCATTCGTGACGGTTCTTCCATCTCCCGTCATTACAATCAGCCACGCGAAGGAGCACACGTACTTATCAATACATCTCCGGTAATACTTTCTGGACGCATTATCGGCGGCATTTCTGCAGAAAAGGACATCAGCGATGTGGTGCGCCTGCATGACCAGCTTTCCAGCACGACTGCCCACCTGCACAATTTGGAAACCGAACGATACGCCGAACAGCAGGAAGATCCGTTCTATAAGATTAAAGGGCGCAGCACAGCGATCACACACGCAATCGAACTGGCCCGAAAAGTGGCCCATACTGACGCAACCCTGTTAATCACCGGAGAATCCGGTGTCGGAAAAGAATTGTTTGCTGAAGCGGTACACCGCGCAAGCCCGCGGAAAGAGGGGCCATTTGTTGCGCTGAACTGTGGCGCAATTCCGGCTGCCCTGTTTGAAAGTGAACTGTTTGGCTATGAAAAAGGCGCCTTCACCGGCGCGGTTCACGAAGGGAAAAAAGGAAAGATCGATATGGCTGCTGGAGGCACGCTGTTTCTTGACGAAATCGGTGAACTTCCGCTTGATCAACAAGTGAAACTGCTACGTGTTCTGCAAGAACGGCAGTTTTACCGTGTAGGAGGACATAAACCGATTCCGACCAATGTACGTATTGTAGCCGCAACCAACCGCAACCTTGAGGAAATGGTGGAAGCGGGACAGTTCCGCCAGGATCTGTTCTATCGACTGAATGTTATATCCGTGGCTATCCCCCCGCTGCGCGAACGAAAAGAGGATATTCCGGAACTGGCACAGCTGTTTTTGAAGGAGTTTGCAGTCAAATATGGCAAACCGTTTCCAGAGTTGGCACCGAAAACGATCGTATTGCTGCTGGAATACGCGTGGCCAGGAAACATCCGACAGCTACGCAATCTGATGGAGCGCCTTGTTATTTTAACGGATCAAAAACGGATAGAGCCGGAGCATCTTCCCGAAGGGTTTCTCCCCTCCCAGACACCACTGGTTCCTCAAGCTTCTCTTCCTCGCAAAATAACAGGACGAAATGAATACGAGGAGCTGGTGGAAGCGCTCCGGACAACATACGGCAACAAGTCGGCTGCGGCTCAGTTACTTGGCATCTCGCGTGTAACATTGTACAACAGAATGAAGAAATACAATATCCAGATCGAATAGCGTCCTATCATGCCCCCTTGCTCTTCTCCTGTTTGCGTAAGCAGAAAAGAACAGCAAGGAGGCGGTTTTACTTCTGTGTGGAAGGGACAAGGTGCACGACCTGTCCCATGTTAAAATGCGGCGCGAATGATTTCTTTTATATCTTCCAGCGTTGCTTTGCGCGGGTTGGTCAATGCGCACGCGTCTTTCATCGCATTCACGGCCAACAGCTCGATATCTTCCTCCTTAGCACCCAGTTCGGCAAATCCTCTCGGAATGCCTACATCGCGCGCCAGCGTCTCAATCGCTTCAATTGCTTTTTCCGCCGCTTCCCGCATCGACAGGCCGCTGATGTTTTCACCCATGGCTTCAGCGATATCGGCAAATCGCTCGGCTCGGGAAATTAAGTTGAAACGCTCGACATGCGGCAAGAGAATCGCATTGCATACGCCGTGCGGCAAGTTATACACACCGCCAAACTGATGCGCAATCGCGTGCACATACCCAAGTGAAGCGTTATTGAAGGCCATGCCTGCCAAAAACTGCGCGTACGACATATTTTCGCGCGCCTGTAGGTTTTCGCCGTTTGCTACGGCTACGCGCAAATTCCGGCTAATCAGGCGAATCGCCTGAAGCGCACATGCGTCTGTAATCGGGGTGGCGGCGGTTGAAACATAGGCTTCTACCGCATGCGTCAATGCATCCATCCCAGTTGCCGCGGTCAAAGCAGGCGGCTTTTTTACTGTCAGCATCGGGTCATTAATGGAGATCGTTGGCGTTACATGCTTGTCTACAATTGCCATTTTTACCGAGCGCGATGTATCGGTAATGATGCAAAAGCGGGTCATTTCACTGGCCGTACCGGAAGTCGTGTTTACCGCAAACAAGGGCACCATTGGCGATTGGGAACGATCCACTCCTTCATAATCATGAATCCTTCCGCCATTAGCGGCGACCAAACCAATCCCTTTCGCGCAATCGTGTGAACTTCCCCCGCCCAGTGAAATGATACAATCGCAATGTTCTTCACGGTACATGGCAAGACCAGCTTCTACATTTTTATCCGTCGGATTTGGTTCCGCTCCGGGAAAAATCGCAGCTTGTAAACCCGCTTCTTCCACATAGGCAGCCATTTGATCGGCTACGCCAAATTGATAAAGCCCTGCATCTGTGACGATAAGCGCTTTCTTTTTGCCGTATGATTTCATACGTTCCCCGATTTCCTTTGCCGCGCCAATCCCCATTATATTCACAGCCGGCATGTAAAATCCAAACACTTGATTTTCCATTTTTCTTCTCTCCTTTCAAATTCTTTACATGAAAATATTTTCTTTTTCGTTGCACCGTTGCTATAATTCTACTTATGAAGGAAAGAAAAAGAAGGAAGGCGGAAGTTCCCTCCCTGCTGTTTCGCTTCCACTATTCATCTAACGCAAAGATTATGCCAAATTTTCCGATTAGTATAAATAGACAAAAAATATATTTCATAAGCGTTTTCTATGCGCTTCCGCTTTCAGAAGCAAAAAATCGCGGGAAAAAAGAGCAAGAATTCGGCGCTTTTAGCCAATTTTTTGTTACAATGTATCAAATCTCCGAAATGAGGGCGACACATGCACATTTCTAAATTCGCTGCACCGGAAATTCTCTTCGGGCGAGGCTCCTTGCATCAGACAGGAGAATGCTGTCGAAGGATCGGAGCCAATAAGGTATTCATTGTTAGCGATGAAGGCGTCATGGCTGCCGGTTGGGTCGAAAAGATTATCAAAGTATGCCAGGCGAGCGGATTAGCCTATGAGCTATTCTATGATATTACATCCAATCCGAAAGACTATGAAATCGAAAAAGGTGTACAGCGCTACCAGTTCAGCGAATGTGATGCCGTCCTTGGCATCGGAGGCGGCAGCGCAATGGATGCGGCCAAGGCGATCGCGATTCTTGCTACGAATGGCGGGATCATTCATGAATATGAAGGAGCCGATAAAATCAAACGACCTCTCCCACCGCTTCTGATGATTCCAACGACTGCGGGTTCTGGCTCGGAAGTTTCCCAGTTTTCCGTCATTGTGGATTCTTCCCGTAAAATCAAGATGACCATTGTTTCCAAGTCACTTGTACCGGACATCGCGATTACCGATCCACAAACGCTGGTTACAAAGGATGCGGAATTAACGGCAGAAACGGGAATGGATGTACTCACTCATGCCATCGAAGCATTTGTCAGCGTGGCGGCTACTCCGCTAACGGATGTACAAGCTAAAAACGCCATCTCACTCGTGTCTAAGCATTTGCGAGCTTCCACCGCTTCACGCACAAACGAGGAAGCAAAAGCGGCCATGGCGATGGCCAGCCTGCAAGCGGGGCTCGCCTTTTCAAATGCGATTCTCGGCGCCGTCCATGCTATGGCTCATGCGGTAGGCGGGTATCTCGATCTTCCGCACGGCAAGCTAAACGCGATTCTTTTGCCCTATGTAATGGAATATAACTTCTTGGCCGCTCCCGAGCGGTTCGGACAAATCGCCGCTTTGATGGGACAAAACATTACCGATATGACGGCGGCCGAAGCCGCGAAACGTGCGGTCTACCATGTTAAGCAACTCGCTTCAGACATCGGCATCCCGCAACGTCTTTCTGATATCGGATTTACTGAGGACTTAATCCTGCCAATGAGCCAGGCGGCCAGCGAAGACGTGTGCCTGGTTACCAATCCCCGTGACATCGGCATTCATGAACTGGAAATGATCTTTCGGAAAGCTTTATAGGAGGCGGTTATATATGATGGAAAACAAGCGAGATATTATCGAGCTGCTTACAGGCGCCCGTTCTTCCAAACGCAACTACTACACCGAATTAAAAAAGAACCTGCGCAAAATTAAAAAGAAGAATATGCAACTTGAAATTATTAATCAGGTTGTAAAAAGTTTCAATGTAGATATGTCCATAGACGATATGCTGAAAAATGTCATGGACAAGCTGAAAAATATCTTTTCCTTTGACTACCTATCCCTTTCTATGTTTGAAAACGGTAGCCTTATCCTAAGCAACGCCTATCCACAGAACCATGTGGTCATTCCACCAGGCACCCTATTAACCCCGGACGATTCATTATGCTGGAAAGCCATTCATGAAAAAAAAGTGCTGTTACATACTGTCACCCCTTCTCTGGATCAACAAGGGCTTTATGCAGAAGAACGAATCTTGTCAAATGTAAATATCGTGCAAATGCTTGCTGTTCCTTTATTCAGCAAAAATCGTCCTATCGGCGCGCTCAACCTTGGCGGTACATCTTCTGATACATATAATCATTCCGATTTAACATTTCTACAGCAACTGGCCGACCAACTAGCGGTTTGCATCGAAAATTCGCGGCTCTATAACGAGGTGCTACAAAGCAAGCGGGAATGGGAACGAACGTTCAGTGCCGTGAAGGACTTGCTATTATATGTAGACATGGATTATCGTATTCTTCGTTTCAATCAAGCAGTTTGTGAATTTCTCCGCATTCCCGAAACCAAAATTTATGGAAAAAAATACGACGAATTATTTCGTCCCCCGACTCATACATGGACGCTTTGCCCGTTAAGCGAATGCTACCGTACGAGGCAAACCGCCTATCAACAACTTCAGCTTGTCGGCAAACGCATTTGTGATGTATTTGCTTATCCGGTTCTGAATGAAGAGAACGAGATGTACGGAGCGATTCTTTACATAAAAGATGTAACAAAAAAGCTACACATCGAAGCACAGCTAATCCAATCCGGGAAATTGGCGGCAATCGGCGAAATGGCAGCTGGTGTTGCACACGAATTAAATAACCCCCTCACAGCCATTCTTGGAAATACGCAACTTCTATTGCGGGAAAGTGAAAATGGAACACGCAAGAATCAATTGCTGCACGATATTCTTATTTGCGGTAAACGATGCAAAAACATTATTCAAAATCTTCTTACGTTTTCCCGCCAAGAAGATTACATGTTTTATGAATGCTCATTAAATGACGCGGTCAATCAGGTGCTCAGCCTTGTTCGTTATCAAATTGAGCGCAGCAATATTTCGCTTACCGTACAACTCCAGACGGACTTACCGCTTATAGAAGGAAGCATCCAGCAAATCGAGCAAATCATTCTCAATCTATTGCTCAATGCAAAAGATGCCGTCAACGCAAACGGGAAAAAACAAAAAAACATCGCTATCCAAACCGTTCAAAAAGACAAACGGTTTATATGCCTGCACATCAGGGATAACGGCTGCGGAATCGCAGAAGAAAACAAAGACGAGATTTTTCACCCTTTCTTTACAACGAAGGAAGCGCAACAAGGCACAGGACTCGGTCTTTCCGTCAGCCTTGGTATCGCCCGGGCGCACGGCGGAACCATCGAAATGGAAAGCAAAGCTGGACATGGAAGTTGCTTTACCCTTATTCTTCCGGCTCTGTATGAAAGAAACGAACAATGATAAGGAGAAATGATATGAATCGAATGCTAATTGTTGACGATGAAACACAGGTACAAACGTTTTTTTCCTATCTACTGCACAGGAAAGATATCCATCTTTCATTTGCTAGCAATGCATATGAAGTTATGGCAGCGCTCGCCGGCGAACCATATCAGGCCGCTCTTGTCGACTTAAAGCTGCCAGATACGAACGGACTCGATATTTTAAAAGCCATCAAGGAAAAAATGCCCGGGTGCAGAGTTATCATTATGACCGGTTACGGTACGGTAAAATCAGCGCTTGAAGCCATCCGACTCGGTGCGGAAGATTATATCGAGAAGCCGTTCGATGATATTGATGAACTAGAAAGGCTGATTCACAGTCTCTTCACCTCTCCTGTGAATCAGCGACAAACGGAAATGCTGCGCCTGGCCGAACAAACCGGATTTATTGTCGGTCAAAGTACCGAGATGCATCATTTGCTATCCCTCGCCTACAAAATTGCGCGCAAAAATATTACCGTATTGATCGAAGGAGAAACCGGTACAGGAAAAGAAGTGCTTGCCCGCTTTCTTCATCACGCCAGCGCACGACAGCAACAACCTTTTATCGGGGTCAACTGCGGAGCGTTTACGGAAACATTGCTGGAAAGCGAATTGTTTGGCCATGAAAAGGGCGCTTTTACCGGCGCCACCCAAACACGCAAAGGATTATTTGAGATCGCCAGCAAAGGCACGTTATTTTTCGACGAAATTGGCGATGCTTCCCCTTCCATTCAGGTTAAACTGTTGCGTGTCTTAGAGACAAGGGAATTTATGCGGATCGGAAGCGAACAGCACCGTCATACGGACGCACGCATTATTGCCGCTTCTCATGTCAATTTGCATGAAGCGGTCAGGCAGGGAAAATTCCGTGAGGACTTACTCTACCGCTTGAATGTAGTCAAGCTTTCTATTCCGCCGTTGCGCGAACGAAGAGAAGATATTCCATATCTCGTGCAATACCTTGCCAAACGACACAAAACCGGCGAAATGTTCTTCGTCTCTGAAACACTGGCTCTGATGCAAGAGTATGACTGGCCTGGAAATATAAGAGAACTATCCAATGTGGTAGCACGCGCACTTACGCTGGCAGATGGAGAAACGTCAAGAATTACTCCCGATTATTTACCTGCTTCCATCGTTAAGCCAGTCCGTATATCTCAAACTTCCTCCCCTTCTCCCAGGAACGAAGGACAAGCGCTTCTGCCATTTGAAGACTATCTTGAATCATGGAAACAAGAGCTGCTTGCACAATGGCAAAGCAGCATAGAGCACATCGATTTCCCATCGATTATGAAACGCATAAAAGAACTGGAACGAATAATTGAAAAAGCCTTTGTCACGAAAGCGCTACGTGAAACACTGGGCAATCAGAAAAAGGCTGCCCGTCTATTAAATATTAGCGTCCGCACCCTGCGCTATTTACTGAATGAAAAAGGAAAGTAATGTACCCGCGCGTCCGTTTTCCATGACGAAGCCAAACGGCCAGGCCGCACGCCGACCCACCTACTTTCGCGAAAAAATGACGGAGCCTTCCTCATTTTTCAAAGTTTACATGTATCAAAGCGGCTGCGCCGATCATTCCCGCATCTTTTTTCAACAGCGCTGGAACGATCGGAGTATTGCGTGCCGCCGGGTTTAGCGTATGGTTTCTCACATACTTTCGAACCGCTGCAAATAGAGGATCGCACTTCCGCTACACCGCCGCCGATCACGATCCTCTCCAGATCAAACAAATTAATTAAAGCGACGCATCCCATGCCAATATATGTAAATGTTTCCTCGATTAGAGGTACGATCCGAGGTTCGTTCTTTCGGTAAAGGGCAAACACCTCTTTTGTCGTAAGCTTCGTTCCCATCACCTCGGACGCGCGCCTGGCAATCGCTGTTCCTGATGCAACCCACTCAAAGCAGCCTTTCTGTCCGCAAGCGCATCTTCCCTGTGCCGGATCAATCACGATATGGCCGACCTCGCCCGCATTCCCGCGATAGCCGGAAACCAATTTTTTATCGATAACTACACCGGCCCCAATTCCGGTGCTAATGGTCAAATAGATAAAATGCTCGCACCCTTGGGCATTACCTGCCCAATTTTCGGCAAGAGCGGCACAATTTGCGTCATTCTGAAGCAGGACCGGAACCGAATTTTTTCGCTTTAGTTCTTCAACTACGCAAAAATCGTCCCAAGACGGCAAATTCACCGGGCAAATCAACTTACCCTGTTTTGCGTCTAAAGGTCCCGGGGCACCGATGCCAATTCCTGCAACTTGTTCCATTGTTATTCCCTTCTTATCAAGCAGGCGTAAAATGTGTTCTGCAATTTGTGCAACCATTTCCGTCGCAAGGATCGATACATTCGTTGGAATTATCGTCGATGCGGCAACACAGCCCTTGGCATCGATGATTCCAATCGCCACTTTCGTTCCTCCGATATCTACTCCAACAGCGAAAGGTTTCACTTTCACCTCCATACCCCCTTGTACCAAAGTTCCAATTCTAGAAATCTCACGACCCGAAAGCCGAAAACGCTGATATAAATAAAAAATATGTACATTTATTCTATACATAGCATTAAACATAGCGATCCCAAGCTTGGAATCCACCATCTCATAATATAAATATAAATATCAAGTGCCGTTAAAATAAATCAATCCTTCCGCCTATCCAACAAAATCAACTTGGCCTGCTAACAAAAAAGGAGTCCTCCCTTAAAGCTCACAGGATTTATCAAAAGGTAGGACTCCTTTTTCATGTTTGATCAGTTTATGCCTGTCACCAAGAAATAAAAAGGTCAGAACATGCCGCATGAAGCGCCTTTTCCATTTTTTTCTTGATCCGCTTCAAACCCTGTTCTGATTCGGCTTCCGCTCGCAACACCAAAATCGGTTGAGTGTTGGAACTTCGTATCAATCCCCAGCCGTCTCCGAATAAAACCCTTACTCCGTCGACATCAATAATATCATGCTTCCCGCTGAAATGCCGTTTGACCTGCTCCAGTACCGGCTGCTTTTGCCCTTCCTCACATGGGACTCTCGTTTCAGGGGTAGAAAAATATTGGGGCACATCCGAAAATAAATCAGACAAACGACGCTCGCTGTGCGACAGAATGCGTAACAATCTTCCCGCCGCATAAAGTGCGTCGTCAAAACCGTAGTACTCGTCACGGAAAAACAAGTGTCCCGACATTTCTCCGGTAAAAGGCGTGTTGATTCTTTTCATCGTCGCTTTAATATGGGAGTGTCCCGTCCGGTGAAAGACCGGCTTCCCTCCCAACCGCTCGATCTCCTCAACCAGCCCCTGGGAACATTTAACTTCCACCAGCGCTTCGCATCCAGGATACTTCGGCAAAATTTCACGCCAAAACAAAATCATGAGCTGATCGCCCCATAATATGTGTCCTTTCTCATCCACCACTCCAAGGCGGTCACCATCGCCGTCAAAAGCGATACCGAGATCCGCCTGTTCTTCCTTTACTTTAGAAATTAAATCCTGCAAATTTTTCGGGTCGACCGGATCGGGATGATGATTCGGAAAGCTCGGGTCAGATTCACAATATAACGGTATGACGTCGCATCCCCAAGCCTTTAACGCCTTCGGCACAAAAGGCGACGGGGTTCCGTTTCCACAGTCAGCAACCACTTTCAATTTTCTCGGCCCCAGCTTGATTTTTTCCCGCAGCATATGCAAATAAGGGGTTTCAATATCGCGTGGTTTCAACAAATTCTTATCCCAATCAAATGAATCCGGTATCGCTTCCGAAGCGTTAAGCTCCTTCATCACCGTCTTCAATTGTTGAATGGCACTTCCGTAAATGGTAGTCTTATCCATCGCAATTTTAAATCCGTTTTCGTCCCCCGGATTATGACTTGCGGTGATAATTACCCCGCACGATATATTAAAATGTTCCAACGCGTAGTAAAACATCGGGGTCGTCACTTCACCAACATCAATCACTTCGCAACCTGACCGATGAAGCCCACTAATTAAAGCACGATGCAATTCCGGTGAAGACGTTCGGTTATCCCTTGCAACTACGGCCTGACTTACTCCTCTTTTTTTCACTTTGTCGCCAAAAGCTCTGCCTAACAGATACGCGAACCGCTGATCAATATCCGCTCCCGCTTTTCCTCTTATGTCATATTCCCTAAAAACGTGAGCGGGCATCACAGCATTCTCAGACACAACAGACATTTGCCTCAACCTCCAATTTCAAAATGGAATAGTTGGCCTCCGTTAGCAAGTACGCGATCGTCGATTCAGCACCTTGATTTCCATTGATTCCTTTCGGTGTTAAACCGTCATGGCAGCTACCTTCCTGGAAATTAACCAGCGGCGTTTGCCAGTCATTATTTCCGTAAAACCAAGAACGGCATTTGTTAAGCACTTCCCAATATATAAGATCTCCCAGTACCCGATACGCCTGCGCTGAGGCCAGCGCCAATTTCATCACTTCGATCGGCTGTTGATCCCACTTGCTTCTCGTCTCTTCCGTACACCAGCCCCTGTTCCCAATGGGTCTGATCCACCCCTGAGGCGCGGTCATTTTCTCAATCAAAAAATCAAGGCTTTCTTTGGCAATCTGGCGTGTTTCCTGTTTTTCCGTGACGTTATAAGCATGAAGCATCGCCCACGGAAAAGCACCATTACTGTAGGTCATCACCGGTTCAAACCAATGCCATCCAGCCCGGGCGTGACAGCGATAAAGTTCCGTTAATTTATTTTCAAAAAGTCTTACACGGGAGCGTAAAACGGATTCCATTCCCGCCCCCCAGCGCTCCAGCGTTTCCTTAATTTTGGTGAGATTACCTGCCAGTAAGCTGCATGCTGCGAGCGCATAAGCCCATCCACGGGGATAAGCCATCTGGGCGCATGGTTCCATTCCTTTATCGAATATCTGTTCAGCTGCAAGCAAGCGCTCTTGATCATGCCTTAATTTGACGATCGTAATCGCACTTGCCCAAAGTGCTCGCCCAAGACAATCGTCGGAAGGACGTTCTGGTTCCGGTGTCCGATCATATGCGAAGTTATTATGAAAATGGCCGTCCTCACGCTGTGCCCATAACAGGAAAGCCAGGTACCGGTCAATAAGATGAAAAAGCTTTTCTTTTTGCGACTCGTTGGGGATTAACGAATAATAATGAAGCCACTCGAGACAAACCCACAACGCCCTCGCATTATCGTCGGTTGTATACCCCTCTTTGCGCCGGGGAATCATTCCTAAGCTATGCTCCAACAGCCCCGTGTCATCCGTCATCCGTTCCAGATGGCGAAAACTAACTGTATAAGGATACAATTTCTTTCACCTCTCTTTGCCCTTCTCCCCGAGGTGAAAGCGTCTGAGCCGTTTGCGCGACCCGGGCAAAAAGGCGGGCGTATTCCGCTCCCACATGCGGCCAGTGCATCGTTCGCCCGATTTGCTCCATCCTTTTTTCCCATTGTCTTAATTCGTCTGGATTGGAAAGAAGCCGGATCAGTTTTTGCGCCCAGGCGGTGTAATCTTTGTACGGAACCAACAATTCTTCATAACCTCGTAACAGGTCTTGCGCATACGTGTAAGGAGTTGTCACTACAGGTCGTCCCAATCCTACGGCATAGGCGAGCGTTCCGCTCGTAATCTGCTGCATTCCCGGATAAGGAGTGACATAGAGATCGCATGCCGTTATATACTTCACCAAGTCCTCTTCCGCTACATACCGATCGATCATCAGCACGTGTTGCTCTAACCCTTTTTCGCGGATCAGTTCCTGCAACTCTTGCCGATACGATTCGCCTTCCCGTTTCTTTACCTCAGGATGTGTTTGACCAACAATGACATACAGTATATCAGGCACCACTTTTACAACCATTGATAATGTGTGCAGGAGCATTTCAATTCCTTTTCCCCTGCTTAGAAGTCCGAACGTAAGCAAAACCTTTCGGCCTGTCCATTGCAGTTGCTCCCTGAACTGCTCCCTTTTTTCGGGTTCCGGAACCGGAGTGCCATGTGGAATAAAAACAATTTTGTCTTCCGGTATCGAAAAAGCGTCCACTAAATATGGAATCGCCTTTCGATTCATTACGACAATACGGTCGCTTCTTTGCGCGATCACTTGTTGAATGGAACGATAGGGTTCTTCCGGCTTTTGAAAAACCGTATGAAAAGTAGTAACGAGCGGCTTCTTTACGTTTTCAATAAATTCAAGAATATACTCGCCCGCATGACCGCCGAAAATACCGAATTCATGCTGCAGCGAGACGAGCGAAACATGACTGTTGTTAATTTTTCTGGCCATTTTGGTATACGCTTCTTTTTTATCACGCAACAAAGGCCAAAGAGCTGGATCAGGCTCTTGGTACATCGATTGTTCCTTAGATCCGATCATAACGATAACCGGATCTAACCCTTTCCATCCTTTTGCCGCCTTCACGTTTTGCCTTAGATGGTGGGTATACGTTGCCAGACCGCATCTTTTTGGAATATACGTACTTACATAGGCTATACCGTTCATCCTTGTAATCCACCTGCCCATCGATTCATTACGGCCTCATAAAGAATATGCTTGGAACCTAACTCCAGGTCGTAGCCAAAAATGCAGTTCTTCAACTGTGTAGCATTGTGAACCCTGCATCTGTTCCACATAATCGTTTCCGAGCAGCGGACGTTTTGCCCGATTTCACAGTGGTCCCCTATGACCGCATAAGGCCCGATCACGCTGCGATCACCAATTTTCACACGATTTCCAATAAGCACCGGCGGAACAAACAACACCCCTGACCCAATTTTCGTATTTTCACCGATCCAGATGCCATTTTCTTCTTCCTTTCCTCCCAAAGGAAGCCTGAACTTTCGCTCCAATAGGTCCCAGTGAACCTTACGGTAGCGTTCTTTCGTTCCCATATCGAGCCAATAACCATCAATGACTTTACCGTAGACTCTCATTCCCTTTTCGATCAATAGCGGAAACGTCTCTCTTTCGATCGATACCTCTTCCCCTTTCGGAATCCACTCCAACACCGTTTTTTCCATTACATAAATACCAGCATTGATGCGGTTGGAAGGAGCCTCTTCTTTACTCGGTTTCTCCACAAAACGGACAATTTGCCCAAACGGATCCTGCTCGACCACGCCGTACTGCGAAGGATCTTTAACCTCAGTCAATCCGATCGTGACCGCTCCTCCGTGCTCCAGATGAAAATCCAGCAAAGGCTGGATAGCCACTTGATGAACAATATCGGCATTCACAACAAGGAAACGATCATCCAAAAACTCCTGTGCATTTTTGATCGCGCCCGCCGTACCAAGCAACGTTTCTTCGACTGCGTATTGAATGCGCACACCTAATGAAGTTCCGTCACCTAAATAATCACGAATCATCTCTGGATAGTGCTTCACCGCGATCACAAAATCAGCAATTCCTTCGCTCTTCAAATGCAGTATGAGATGCTCTAACCACGGCCGATTTCCGATCAGCGCCATCGGTTTCGGCAAATTCTCCGTCAACGGTCTTAGACGCGTTCCCAATCCGCCAGCCAACAGCAATGCTTTCATCTACATCATCTCCTACATAATGTTATAAAGTTTAAAAATAGCAGAAAATGCAAGAAGAAAGACTTTACATGGAAGCTGGTTCATCTGATAAATTTAGCAACAATGGGAATCTAACAATAAAGTATGTACGTTCAAACGAGAACAAAGAGAAAACCTTACCACTGTTTATGAAATTTTCTCTCACGCAACTTATTAGCACTCATATAAAACGGCTGCTAACAATAATATAAAAATCATTCGTATTCTTTACAACGGCGATCAATGTTAATGTTTGACTATTTTCTGTCGATTCCTTGCAAAATCATTTATTTTTTTCTTGAAATATAAATTTTTTTCTTGTTTACGCCTGCTTAGTTTTCCATTGAATACGATTCATTTTTTTTGCATGTCAGCAAGAGAAAAAAGAAACAAATCCATTTTTTTTGCAAAAAATAAGCCTTATTTGTGCTTCATTTTCTTTTTTCGTTGTTGAATTGATTGAATAAACATACTAGATATAAAAATATAAATACCTTTCCTCTCCTAAATTCCAATACATGGTAGGAAAAACCGCCTTAATGCTCGCATTAGGCTGTTTTGCTTCATCTTTCTAATCCTGACTGTTGAATTTTTCAAAAATCCATCGGTAGGGTGATGAAACATGAAGGCATATCCTGTCAAGTTCTTTCCTATTCCACAAGAACGAATTTGGGGTGGAAACCAATTAAAAGAGTGGTTTGATGTACGCACTTCAAAGCCTATTGGGGAATACTGGGTGTTATCCAGTCATCCCAATGCAATGAGCGTTGTCATGAACGGACCTCTTTCCGGAAAAACACTCGTTCAATTAACGGAAGAATTTCCCCAGGACTATTTAGGCCATTCTCCACAGGATCGTTTTCCCCTGCTTATTAAATTCATTGAGGCCCGTGAAGATTTATCCGTCCAAATCCATCCGAACGATTGCTACGCGAAGGAAGTCGAAAGTGACTTTGGAAAAACCGAGGCATGGTACATCCTGGAACATAAACCGAATGCGAAAATCGTGTACGGTCATACGTTCAAGAATAAGGAAGAATATCTACGGGCTATTGCAGAGAAACAAGTTCCCTATTTTTTGCAAACGAAAGAGATTACAAAAGACGAGCTGATTTTCGTCCCTGCGCAAACTCTTCATGCTTTACTATCCGGAACCATTTTGATCGAAATTCAACAAACGTCTGATATTACATATCGTGTATACGATTGGGAGCGCGTGGACAAAAACGGAAAAAGCCGAGAGCTACATATTGATAAAGCGGCAGATGTGATGATTTACGATAACTCCAATCCGCTGGCAACACAATCGAACCAGGAGCGCTTTTTTATCTCGAAGACATCTACTATGAAACATGAACATCTACTGACATGCCCTTATTTTTCGATCGAGAAACTTTTGATTAAAAATGGGGGATGTGACCTATCACTCGGAAAAAAAGGGAATCCAGACATACTGATCGTGGCGGAAGGAAGCGGTGTGCTCGAAACCGATACGAACAGCGAGAATTTGGAACTAAGACGCGGCGACACGATTTTGATTCCGAGTACGTGTAACGGCTATCACATCCACACAAAGGAACAATTATCTCTTCTCAGAACATTCTATTAAGTTATCCACGGCTACCATCTTCGTATCCTCATTATTTACCTTCGCGCACCACGACCACTTCCAGGCCGAATGTCGCTGTGGTGATCATTTCAACTTTGCTTATATACAAGCTCTTTATGTTATAATAAAGTAAATTTAGAAAAATCAAAATGATAGGAGATATGGTAGTGAAAACAAATCATATTGTAAATCTCGGTGACAATATATACCAGATTGAACTTGTGGATCGCATGCAGCAAGGTCGTTCAACCGGCTACTTTATTGACAGCGAGCAAAAAACGGTCGTAGAAATGGGCGCAAGCGTTTCCGTTCCACGTGTGCTCGCCGCGCTTGAAGAGCTGGGTGTGGCCCCCGCACAAATTACATACGTTATCGTAACGCATATTCATCTTGACCATGCGGGAGGAGCCGGACTATTGCTCGAAAAACTGCCAAACGCCAAGCTGGTGGTTCACCCGCGCGGCGCGAAACATATGATGAACCCTGCGAAATTAATTGCAGGCGCGAAACAAGTGTATGGCGACGATTTTGACCGCCTGTTTACCCCGATCATACCTATTGCAAAAGAGCGAATGATGATCGCGGAAGACGGAATGGAGCTTGCCATCGACGATAATCGTACGCTCGTATTTTATGACAGTCCGGGGCATGCATACCACCATTTTGTAGTGTACGATCCGGTAAGTAAAGGATTGTTCAGCGGTGACGCCATCGGCATCAGCTTTCCTTGGTTAAAAGAAACATTCGGTGTTGACTTCTATACGCCAAGCTCGTCGCCCACACAATTTGACCCGGAAGCAATGAGCGCCACGTTGCGCCGCTTCGCCAACCTGGATGTAGAACAAATATATATGACTCATTATGGCCGTCATGCGGACGCGCAACGCATCATTGCGGAAAATATCGAACGGACAAATATGTATGCCCGCATCGCCGAAGAGGCATATGCGGAACATGCGACCTGGGAGCATGTGGCTGAGCGTTTACGCCGCTACTTCCATAACGAATTAGTCAAAATGGGCGTACCGGAAAACGATCCAATTCTAAAAACATTCGAGTTCGATATCCAGATGAACGCAAAAGGTATGTTCCATTATATGGAGACCAAAGTACGCTCCCAAAAGTAAGCAGATGAGAAAAGCCCGCATCCAAATTTTCGGATGCAGGCTCTTTTGTTTTTCTCTTGGCGCAGCTGTTTATTTCGTAGCGCGACCCATGCTGCGCAAAATAAAGCTAACTACAAACGCCACGATAATTGCGCCGATAACCGCCGGAATGATCGCAAACCCGCCAATAACCGGCCCCCAGTTACCAAACAGCGCTGAACCAATCCAGGCGCCGACAAAACCCGCGATAATGTTACCGATAACTCCCCCCGGGATGTCACGTCCGGCAATTAGGCTTGCCAACCAGCCGATAATCCCGCCTACAATCAAAGACCAGAGAAATGCCATATGTGTGTCCTCCTTTTTCCTATAGCTTTCTACCGTGGTATCGTTAGTATTCACCTAGATCTTAAAATCGTAACATACATATAGTGGAAAACATATTATTTCTAAATCTCAAAAATTTTATCATTTTTTTCATTCGGTAATCCCTTCATGGGACCGACAATACGTCTTTCAGCCAATGGCATGCCTCACTGATCGTTCCATAATGAGCTGCCTTTGGAAAGTGGTGCCCATACTGCGGATAATACCAAGCCGTAAACGGCTTGCCGAGGCGCTCAAGCCGTTCTATCATGTAGCGCGCATGACGGGGACTTACCTGTTCGTCTTTTCCTCCCTGAATAAAAAGGACAGGACATGTGATGTCTTCAGCCCGGTACAGCGCTGAACGTTCCATATAGGCGCGCGCGTCCTTAACCGGATGACCGACCACTCGTCTGAGCATCCGGCGTAAATCTGCGCGCTCTTCGTATGTAAGATGCAAATCGACCACCCCTCCCCAGGAAACGACGGCACGCACAAAGTTCATCTCCGCCGCGGCGAGAAACGCGCCCATCGCGCCCCGGGAAAAACCGATAACCGCGAGGCGCTTTTTGTCCACCCACGACAAATGTGCAAGCAAATCAAACGCGCCATACACATCCTCGCGGTCCGCGCCGCCGAATTCATCATGTCCTTCCCCGCCCTCATTCCCGCGATAAGAAGGGGCGCATACGACAAAGCCGCAAGCTGCCATATGCTCAATCCATGTGATTTGTACCATACCGACCCGGCGAATTCCTCCACGACAGTATACAAGCCCCGGATATATGTCAGGCGCCTTTGGGCGGGCTAAATATCCGGCCACAACCGCATCACCCGACTTGTACAGAATGTGGTAGACGCTTACATCGGGCAAGGACGAAGGCAGAGCGATGCGGGAAATCAACATAAAAATCCCTCCTTCTGCTAAAAAATGGCGCCAAATAGGCTGTTGCCGAATAATATATCATGAAAAAAATAAGGAGTGGATGCTTTCTGGATATTTATGTTGTAAAACCAGGCGACTCGCTCTGGTCTATCGGCCAAGCATACGGCGTCGATCCGGCGGAAATTGCGCTCGTTAATGAGTGGAGAACACCAGATCGTCTCGTCGTCGGCCAGACGCTTGTCATTCCAACCAGGGTCAGACGACATACGGTTAGGCCCGGCGACTCGCTCTGGTCCATCGCCAACCGCTATGGGGTCAGCGTAGACGCGCTGCTGACGCTCAATCCGCTGCCGCCGCCCTACGTTCTCACGCCTGGTCAAGTGTTGCTTATCCCTTCCGTAAGCAAAAAATACGGAACAATCGGAACAAATGGCTACATTGAGCCGCGTGCTCCGAACCGTGACGTCCCGATTGTCCGGCAAACAGCGCCGCACCTTACATATCTGTCCGTTTTTAGCTATCATGTAAGGTCCGACGCTTCGCTGGAGCCGATAAACGACACGTCCGTAATCCAAGCTGCGCTGCAAAATAATGTGGCGCCGATGATGGTCATTACGAACTTTGCAGAGGGAAACTTCAGAGCAGAGATTACAAGCGCCATTTTTACCAATCGCACACTGGAAAACCGCCTATTTAACAACGTGCTGCGGGTCGCGAAGGAAAAAGGCTACCGCGCCATCAACGTGAACTTCGAACGGATTTATCCAGAGCAACGAAATTTATACAATGCGTTTCTAGAACGCCTGACCGCGTTTATGCATAACAACGGCCTGCTCGTGTCCACCGCGCTCGCCCCGAAATCGTCCGATCTCAAAACAGGCGAATGGCATGGTGCACATGATTACGCCGCCCACGGCCGCATCGTCGATTTCGTGATCATTATGACATATGAATGGGGATGGAGTGGAGGCCCACTCCGTCGCATAAGCATTCATAAATAAAAAATGGAACGATCTTACGTCCACATCCTATACCACCCTACATAAATTTTACGCTTATTTCTCCTTTTCTCCATCTCCTTCCTCCCTCCGCTCCTCTTGCTTCGCAGCGGCGACGCGCTGCGGCAATCCGGTCCGTAGCAAAAATTCAAAAAACTCCCATACCGCCTACTCGCCGAGTACACTTTTTTCATCTTTTATCCACATTATACCGCTCCCTCCCTGCTTTACTGTATGCGAGCACAAAGAGGGGACGGCCTTTTTCTTATGTGAAGTAATGAAAAGATTTTGCTCATTATTTGTAAAAAATAAACGCGCGAAAAAACACTTTCACATCATTAGTGAAAGTGTTTTTTTTCGCGCAATTGCCCGGAATACGAACCCGGCTTTCGATAGCGGGAAAGCGGGGACAACACATTCGTGTACGACAAGGAATACAACAGAAGCGCGCTCCAAATCAGCGAAAAACTGACCAAATGAACAAAAGTAAAAGCTTCTTTAAACACAAACACCCCAATTAACAAGCTAATCGTAGGCGATACATATTGAATAAAGCCGATCGTTGACAGCGGCACGACACGCGCACCCTTGGCAAACCAAAGCAGCGGCAGCGCCGTCACAACGCCCGTGCCAACCAACATCAGCAGCGTAAGGCTGGAACCATATCCAAGCGCTCCGCTTCCCCGCGTTTCCAGCAACAGAATATACATAAGCGCAAGCGGAGCCATAAAGGCGGTTTCAAGGACTAGACCAACCAGCGCCTCCGTCTGCGCCTTTTTCTTCACAAGGCCATACAGCGCAAAGGTAGTCGCCAGCGCGACAGCAATCCATGGAATTCTGCCGTGCTGCACCGTCAAAATCGCCACACCAACGCTCGCGAGCGCCAGCGCAGTTATCTGCCATCCTGTCAGGCGTTCGCGCAGCACCAGCACACCGAGCACCACATTAAGCAACGGATTAATATAATATCCCAGACTTGCTTCAACTACATGCCCGTTGTTAACCCCCCATATATAAACAAACCAGTTCGCGCTAATTAAAACGGAACTGAAAAAAGCAAACAGAAGGTTATTTCTGTTCTTAAACGCAGTTGCAAATACATTCCAGCGCCGATAGAAAAACAAAAGAAAGACGACAAATACGAAAGACCAGAAAATTCGATGCGCCAAAATCTCAAAAGCAGGAATATCATCAAGATACTTCCAATAAAGCGGCAACAATCCCCACACAACATATGCAATAACGATGTAGGCGACACCGGCCGCTTTTTCTCTCTCTTCTTCCTCATGTTTCATTATATTCCCCCTCCCTGTATTTTATTTCATTCCTCCTGGTACAATCTTATCTTTTCATTATAGAACAATAAAGTAAAAATTTACAAATAGAAATATAAAGGCCGTTTGCAACTTCATCAGGTATGGCTCCTATGTGGAGGATGTTGGTACTTACTTGATATTCTTACAGTTACGCATAGGAAAGAAATTATGTATCCCATAACTTTGCATATGTAAACATGAAAAAAGTTAAATTCAGATAAGTCGTTTTTCTTCAAATTGAAATTCTCGATTCAGTGAATGATTCAGACCGTTTCGTGAAAATATATATATTGACTGTTTTATCCAAAGGGAGGTTCATATGAGCACATTATACGAAAGGCTTGGCGGCGAAGAGACAATTGCTAAAGTGGTGGACTACTTCTATGATTTAGTTTTAGCAGATGATACCGTGAACCATTTTTTCAAAAACACGGACATGGAAAAGCAGCGCCGACATCAAACGAAGTTTATTAGCTTCGCATTAGGCGGACCCAATCAATACACTGGTGGGTCTATGGCAAAGGTGCACGAAGGAATGAATATACAGCCTGCTCACTTCGATGCTATCGTTAGACATCTTCGTGATGCTCTTGCACATTTTGGTGTTGATGAAGATGATATAGCCCAAGCATTAGAAAAGGTGGAAACCTTACGAGAAGATATTATATATAAATAGTATCTCATTCTTTTATAAATACAAAGCCCTACCACCCAATAAAGGGTAGTAGGGTATTTTCGCAAACATTTCGAGAAAATGCTCGATATGGTCAGCTATTCACGGTCTTCCTACCTGACGCCTTCCTCACCTCGTCAGCCAGCTCACCAAGCTCTTTCATATCCTTACGCAGCGCCTCTGCTGCTCTGTGGTACTCGTCCAGCTTCTGCTGACACTTGTCCGGCTTCGCGTTTTCTTCTTGCCACATTTTCTGATATTGCTTCATTTGTTCATCCTTCTCTTTCCATTCTGCTTGGATGAGGGCGATGATTTTGTCTGCTTTCGCTACGGGAATCATGTATGGATGATGATACGGACTGGTTTCTCCTGCGCTATCTGGCTGAATACCGTACGCGCTAGCTTTTTCCTCACTCCTTATCGAAGAATGTAGCAGGAGGTGATACTTTGGCTACGTATATCGTGAATGTCTACAAGAGAGAGGTTCATGTCAGCGCAAATATTACATCCAAGTGCAACATCGAGAAAATGCGAGACAATCACCACGTTGATACGGACGTGGACGATTGGTCAGTAGGATATAATCCTTTTAAACGCTGTCCGTATTGCTACATAGAAACGAATATCGCGCAGGAAGCATAGGGGTGGCAGCCCCTCTTTTTTATGCGTTTTATCTCTAAGATAAAACAAAAAGCACCGGAATTATCCGATGCCTTTTCGCAATTATGCACATTTATTCTTCATGTTGTTTTAGAAATTAAATTCCTACAGGTAGAATAACCAGTTTGTATTTTTCGCTATCCTTTACTCTTTCTAATTTTGCAAACCCTCTATTCTCAAGATATTTATACGATAACAACTCTGCCCCGGCAGCTACATTGACTGTAGCAGTTTTTTCCCTATATATAATGATAATTCCTTTTTAAATACTCGAAATTATGTAGTGATTTATTATCAGGCTTTAAGCTGTATATATGCTTACCGTAATTTATTTTGTTACATTTTAGGCTCAATAACAATTTCAACACGTCGATTTTTTTGCCGGTTTTCTTCAGTATCATTAGGCGCAATGGGTTGGCTTTCGCCATACCCTTTTGTTCTTATATGAAGGTTCTCTTCTTCATAGGTTTCCTTTAAATAATTGCTAACCTCTTTTGCCCTTCGTTCAGAAAGTGATTTATTATATGCCTCCTCACCTATGTTATCAGTATGCCCATTTATTTCTATTTTTGCTCCTTCGTACTTTTTAAAAACTTCACCTATCTCATTTAATACAACTTTTGCTGATGGCTTTAATTCACTCTTATCAAAGTCAAAGAGAACGGTATCAGGAATTCGAATTTTAATTTGTTTATTATCAGATGTTACAGAGAGATCAGGTGCCTTTAATTTTGGTACATCAAACTTAGGGGCTTCTAGTTTAGGAACTTCTAGTTTAGGGGCTTCTAGTTTAGGAGCTTCTAGTTTAGGAGCATTTATTTCTGGTACAGATGTTTGTTGCTCCTTTTCCGCACATGCAGAAAGCAACAAAAAAGAAAGTAAAAATAAAAACATTACATTTTTATGGTTTAACACTTTTTACTCCTCCCTTTGCTAATAGAAGTTTCCTTAATAATAACAAATAAAAGATAAAAAGTTACTTTTTATTCCTTTTTTATCTAATGTGTTACTATTGGCCATTTAATTTAATATGGTTTTTAGTAATACGGATAAGGTTCCAAAATAAAATCGATACAACTTACACACCTCCATATGTTTTCTACCAAAGAAAAAAGCGTAACTATTGGCTACGCTTTTTTGGTTATTAGATTAAGACTCCACCTACTGTCATCCCTTCGACTTCTATCATGTCGGCATGTGACTCGCTAGTAACGTCCTTTAGCTCACGCTCATCCTTATCTTCTACAACAGCCTTCTGCATTTCGACAGATAAGATGCCCCACTTAGACAAAAGGGATTTAAGCACAGTTTTCATGGCCATAGCATCCCAATCGTTTTTCCACCCAAAATCCGATTTACTGAATCTTTTCCTATGCTTTTCAACCTGTTCTTTCGTCCAGTAGACGGTTTTTCTAAATCCGTTTAACAGTTCGAAATAAGCTGCATATCCGATTACGACATCCGAGGCTCGTGATTCAAAATCAATGTCGATTTCTTCAGTAAGAGGATTCCACTTTTTAAGTTCACCTTCGTAGAGGGAGTCACATTGATATACCGATATTGAGCAGACCGCAAGGCCAATTGAATGTATCCTTTGTACCCCAGATGAAATTGTGCTTTGTTTCCGTAAGGGATAATCCAGGCATACCCTAAATTTTTGTCAATCGGCAAATCCAATGTAGCAGCAACGATTGCAGAAGAAACAATGCTCATCGATTCGCATTTTTGCAATGATGTTTCACTGTTATATAAATTGATAATGGATGTGATGTATTATGGTTTTCCATTCGGCGACGAGTATTTGCTTGCATCGTTTTGCCTCCTATTTGATTTTCAAAGAGCGTTCGTGATAAGATTTAAGTAACCGATTATCAAAGTGATTATGACCTGTTGCCGCAGGTCATTTTTGATTACCCTGCAACCTTTTGGATTGCAAAATCAGCAATGTACTCCCTGATGCAATCGCGTCTGTCATGCAACAAACCTTCATCTGTCCCCCAAACCAGTTCTTCTTCATAGACTCCACCGCCGCAAGTGATGCATTCACCAACGACTCGCGCTTCTTTTGGGTCTGGAAGACCTTGAGAAAACCTGTCTAAGTTCGTCATATTCTAACCCCCTTTCGTGCCAGCGCCCCTACCCCTACACTGGCGTTGCAGCCCTTTAGCTGCGCCTATGTAGTTCTTGTTGTGGTGGCCCCCTGTCGAACTTACACCGACTGTAGGCTTGTCCTATGGGCTAAAAAGTCAGGGCATCGCCCTGTAAGATAGTAAAGGTTGGAAGGCAAAGGGCTTATGTCTTTACTTCATAGCTCATCCCTCCTTTCGGAAGTGCTGTAGGAGCCAGGCAGAGAGAAAAGATGTGGTTAAGAGGTGGAATTCCCGGCCCCTACAGCAAGCCCGAGCTTGCCGTACACACGAACGTGTGTTATGATTTTTGTGACCATTTCTGCTAAGCTGTTTGAGTGTTCCCGCACTCGGCAGCTTTTTTCATGTAATAAAGTGACAAATCATGATAGCGCCGCAGATTCAATTTGTGATATGACCATGCTGCTAGATATCCTTTCTCTTCCCCTGCTGCTTTATATGCCTCAGCCAACTTCAAGAACTCATCAGCTTCTTTCTTGGCTTCTTGCATTTCTAGTTTGATTCGATTCAGTTCCAGACGATGTTGATAGGCTTCGTTTTGTTCGGCATCCATCAAGCTCATATCGTAGTCAGCCGTCCGTTCTAGCACTTCCTGTATACGTATATTCCAGCTCATCGCAACACCCTCCTAACTTCCTGCCCCCATTCTTCTACCGTCTCCATTTGTGCTATTAAGCGTCCGTGGCGCCACTCCGATTTCTTCAGATGCAACCTCGATGCTAAGTCCGGCGCAATTTCTACACTCTCGGTACATGGCTCCCCCCCCCTTTCGATAGGATAATAAAAGTAGAAGCCAACTATCTCCTTTCACCACCTTTCACCCGCCGGGCGTTTCCCAGTAGTCGATGAGCAGCTTCGATCAGTCGTGCCAGCTCTTGTTGCTTTTGCTCCGGCGTGCGCTGTGCAAAAACCCGATCGATGCCGCGACTGATTTCTTCGCTTTCTTTGCGAAGTTCTTCGGCTTGGTGGTTCATGCACTGACCTCCTTTCCTTCGTTTAAAGGCTTGTCCCGAAGAAAAATTCCGGGATTCACCCGGTAGTAGGCGTAGTGGGCTTGGACTTCTCTTGCTGTTTGGCTCTTTCTTCTGCTTCAGCTGCCAATACACGCTCGGGGATACCCGAGTTTGCAAGATAGTCAAAGTACTGCTTAAAAAGTTCTTCTGGAGGTGTGTTGAAAATGATGATCGTCTTGGATTGCTTCATATCCTCCCCTCCCTTCTTGCTTAAAGATATGGTGTAGGACAACGAGGACTGCCCTGTGATTTAAACTTATTAATTTGTAAGATTTTCCTCTCTCCCTGTCGAATTATGGTATTCGGAAGAACTAGGATTTTGGCAAGTTTGAGTTCTTCCGATAGCGGCTTCCAACTTCTCAACTCGAGCTTCCAGCTCAGCGAGACGTTGCTCAGTCGTTTTCAAGGTTTCACCTCCTTAGGCTGTTTGTTTCATCATCCAGCAGTTCGGCGACCATTATGCCGAGAGCTTTGGCGATGCGTCTTAAAACTGGTATTGACGGAATGGTTTTACCAGTTTCAATTTCACTCAGGTATGCTTGAGCGATTCCAGCTTTATCAGCAAGTTCATTTTGAGTCATGTCTTTGCTGTTTCTCACCATTCTGACTTTCTTCATCGCTGTCAGCCTCTTTTCACTTTCTATTATATCGTTTTCAGCGATATAAAAAGAAAAAAGATAGTTATTTACGATATTTTTTATTCAGTTTTTCTGTTTTTATATAGTTGTCAGCTATATAATGATAGGTGGGTGATTATTTTGGATATTGGACAAAGAGTTAAAGACTTACGAACTTTAAAAGGTATGAAGGTAGTTGAACTTGCAAAAAAAGCTCATATTTCACAACCTTATTTAAGCGATATAGAAAAAGGCAGAACCACACCATCTATTGATAAGCTGACATCAATTTGCGAAGCACTGGATGTAACGTTGGGGGAATTTTTTGGATATACCCCCAACCTGCCCCCCGACCTCCTGCAACTCATCGAGACTGCCAAGAAACTCACACCAAAGGAACGGAAAGCGTTAACCACATTTCTACAAACTTTGAAAGGATGATCTCTTATGGATGAAACAAAAGTTTTACTGAACAAAATTATCGAACGTTTGGACGTACAAAGCGCCACGCTCGAACAACTTAAGATGGATGTAGCGCACATACAAGGTGATGTAACAGAACTAAAAGAGACACTACAAAAACACGATGATTTACTTGCTCGCCTTATTGAAGGGCAAGAACGCCAAGATAAAATCCTTGAATCGCTTGCTCTTCGCTCCCTGGAACAAGAAACCGAACTGCGCGAACTCAAGCGTATCAAGTAGCTATCATCTATTTGGTGACTTCCTTCCCTAGTTCAGCAAGATGCTGCTCGATGTTCATGCTCTCACCTTCTTTCAGGCTGATTTAGAGTTGTTTTTATTACCTTTTGGTAATGAAAATGTATAAGAAAATGCCTGTTCAAAGGTTATATTTTCACAATTTCTTAGGACACAGACAATAAACTTGCTACCAGGATTATGCTTACCATTAAGTATGCGATTTACGGTACGATGCGCTCCCCCGATTACTGTTGCAAAATCACTCTCTGATAACTCTTTTTCAGCAAGGTATTTTCTAAAAAACTCAATATTCGCCTTGATAATTTAGAAAAACAGAATAATTAACAGCTAGAATTGATGGCGACTTCCCTTGCTTTTTATTAAGAAGTCGTTTTTATTTACACCTTTGGGATGGAAAAATAAAACATTTCTGGCGGGGTTTACATATGGGGATTGAACATCAGGTGAATTGGTTGTTTGGATATTAAAGAACATTCTTTGGATAGGTGGATTCGGAGCAGCTATATATGGTGCATATCTTTGGTATCGGAATAAACAAAAAGGAATCAAATCTATAATTCCGTTACATTTGATTATATGGGGCTCATTATTGGCCGCTTCCTAGCCCATATTTAAAGATTTTTGGTTAGCACTATTCTCATTTACATTATTACTATTTCTATGGTCTATTCTTATGACGTGTTTTCATATGTTCAAAAAGAATCCAGCATAGAAGTTCAAAACGGCGGATCTGTTGAAATGTTTGATAATGAAGGGGAATCAGCCGAAGTTATTGCCGGGGGATAAGCCACCCTCAGGCTCTCTTTTTCGTCATAAAATAGAACATATATTCCTGTTATTAGCAAGTTTATCCACAATATTCACAGGAGGGATAGCATTGCGTACAGCGCTATATATAAGGGTCTCGACAGATGAACAAGCCAAAGAAGGATTCTCAATACCGGCTCAGAAGGAACGGCTGACTCAATACGTTCAATCACAGAACTGGGACATATTCGACCATTACATCGAAGAAGGTGTATCAGCAAAGGACACAAACCGCCCGGAGCTGCAACGCATGATGAGGGATATCAGGAACAAGAAAGTGGATATCGTTCTTGTCTACCGACTTGATCGTCTTACCCGATCTGTACTCGATCTCTATAAGCTGCTTCAGGAATTTGAAAAATATGAGGTAAAGTTTAAGTCAGCCACCGAGGTATACGATACAACAAGTGCCATAGGACGTTTATTTTTGACTCTTGTAGCTGCGTTAGCCCAATGGGAAAGAGAGAACCTGGCCGAGAGAGTGCGCTTCGGTATGGAGCAAATGGTGCGCCAAGAACGTCGTCCTGGTGGCCCTCCCCCATTTGGATTTGAACTGGTTGACCAAAAGCTTGTTATAAACGAAAAAGAAGCTTCTGTTGTGCGCTTTATCTATGACCGTTACCTGCAAGGGGCTGGTATGGCTTCCATTGCTGTAGAATGCAATCAACTAGGCTATCGAACAAAAAAAGGAAATGAGTTCAAACGCACAGCAATTTTTGATATTTTAAACAACCCTGCCTATTACGGCGCTCTGCGGTGGAATTACAAAGAATACGGAAATGGTGCTAAACTAAATGCTCCCGAAGACTGGATTTTACTTGAAGGGGTCTATCCGGCTATCATCGAAAAAGAAACATTCGAACATGCCCAGCTCATCATGCAACGAAAACGCCCGATGCATCCCCGTCAGATTGCCTCAACGTATGTTTTCTCCGGGCTTCTCCGCTGCGCTCGATGTGGAAGCTCTATGGTAGGTCATACGATTCGTAAAAAAAGTGGATATACGATTCGGCAATATTTATGTCAGAACGTAAAGTTCAAAAAATGCGACTGTCCCGCTCTAACCGACTACCTTGTTGAAGAGGCATTTGCAGAGAAGTTAGATGAAATCACCGACTCCTATTCGACTGTTGCCAAAACAACTCGAAAATCATCACACAAAAAAGAACGCTCCGAACATGATCGGCTAGAAGCTGAATTAAAGAAAATGAATGAACGACGTAAGCGACTACAAATTGCATTCTCTGAAGGATTAATCGAAATTGAAGAATTACGTGAGAGGATCGGGGAGCTACGCGAGCAAGAATCCAACATCAAGAAGAAATTTGAATCCTACACCGTTCAAAAAAAGTCACTATCTCAGGAAGAATTGATTGAGATTATTACGAACACCAGGCGCTTATGGCCATATGCCAGTCCAGAAGAGAAAAAGCATATGGTATACTTACTTGTGAAGCGAATGGTTGTAGACTTACCCGATGAACAGCGCAAAAACCGCAAGAATAAGAAAGTACAGATTGTGCAACTGGAATTTAACTGAACAGTCAAGAAGCCCCCACTTCAAGCGATAACTAAGTGGTGGATAGTTCACCTAACACAGAGCTAGAAATGCCTATGTTATGGAGCAGAGGCCCGCCACTTCCCGTTTCACCGATTGGCGAAGTTGAAAAAGTACTCCGGTTTGCCGTATCGCAAATTCCACCGAAAAAAATTATGATGGGCGTGAATTTATATGGCTACGACTGGACGCTACCGTATATGCCAGGAGGGGGCTGGGCGCGCAGTGTTAGCCCGCAACAAGCGCTAGAAATCGCACTCGCGAACAACGCCGCCATTCAGTATGACCAAAAAGCGCAAGCTCCATTCTTCCGTTACCGTGATACCCGCGGCAGAAACCATATCGTCTGGTTCGAAGACGCGCGCAGCATACAAGCACGCTATAAACTTGTAAGCCGCTTCGGCCTGCGCGGCGTCAGCTATTGGGTGCTCGGCAACGAATTCCCGCAAAACTGGCTGGTGCTCGAAGATATGTTTGTGATTAGAAAGTTGTAAAGACCTTCATAAGAAAAACTCGCGGGCCAATCCCTCGCGAGTTTTTCAGTGCCTATATCATAATTGCTTTCCAACCTTTTATCTTACGAATACTTTTCTTTTCGCGCTTGATAAGCCACGCTTCCGCCATTCTCAAGCACGGGGTTAGATACAATAAACGCGTTCGGCATCGGCTTTTCTCCAACCATGCCGGAAGGGTTAGTAATAATTTTCCCCCGATAATACATACTGGACGAGGAACCGCCATCCAAATTCACCGCGTTAACGGCACCGCGTTTCAGGAGTTCTTCTTGCACATCCTTCAATGTTGCACCAAAGCTGTGAATCGCCCGCCCATCAATGACGAGGAACATGACAGTGCCGTCCGCTTTCTGCGCGATTGCTGTGCGGGGCGCCACTCCCCAGCCACCATCGCCTTCCGTAATCATCGGTTTTCCGTTTACAATCAGGCGCGGCAGAAAACTCACCGCTTCCTGCACGCCCAGCTTTTTCATCTCATCATACGTGTAACGACCGCTAATCAGCACGCCATCTTTTGTAAATCCAACAATGTCGTGTTTTGCTTTTTCATCACCAATCACTTTCTTACCTTTGCTCACCACGATGCCAAGCGGGTGCATAATTCTCTCTACACCTTCAAACTCCGGCCCTGTCATATCTTCCATCCGATCCGTCAAAAAGAATCCGCCGCCATTGATCGCGGCCAGCGCGTTCTCGCGCGTCGCCATGTTGCTGACTTTCTCTCCTCCCGGACTATGGCTGGCTACAACATGAATATAGCGCGGATCTTTAATATACATAATTTTTCCAACATACGTCTCCCCCCGGATATCTTCCACATGGATAAGCGAAGAAGGCGTGATCCGGTGGGAAGGATTTGGGGAAGCTACCTTTACCAAACTCATGTCCTGCTTCACAAGATGGTTCGCTGCCGCCTGCCTACGAAAATTTTCCTTAATCTTCTCCACACCGCTTGATCCTACAAGCAGCCATGTATACTTTGTCTGTTTCGATGTATATACCGCTTCTGCGACAATCTCCCGTACTTTTGTGCCTTGCGGCGTAAAGTAAAACCATCCAAGCGCGAGAGAGAGAATCGCAAAGAATATCCATAACACCCATGCCACCGCACGAAGCCAGTGCCGCGTCGGCTTCTCATTCAAAGATAGTGGTGCTACTGTGGTCGCAGACATTTCGTTCTGGTTCATTTGCTCCATCCTTTTTGGAGTAGGAAATAACACGCTTCGTCTCCCTTTCTCTCTTTATATTCTGCCATGATTATACTGTCTGCCAATCTATATCTTATCTCATTTTCACGCAAAAACAAGCGCCCTAGGCTATATAATTTTGACTGAATTCTATTTTTTAAAGCGGATACGCTCTGTTCTAGAAGCAAAAGCTTGCATCGCATTCAAGCATCATATAAAATAACTACCATTAACAACAACGTTTTAGATATGTGTTATGTTTCATAAACCTTATTACCAAAATACAGGTGGTATATATGGAATCTATTCTTTCCCTTGACCAGCAGTTGTTCTACTGGATTAATGTCCGGTTGAATATTCCTTCGCTTGACTGGTTCATGATTTTCGCCACCCGCATCAGTGACAAAGGGCTCTTCTGGTTTCTTATTGTTCTCATTCTGTTGCTCAATCGCCGCCGTGTCGGCGGAATTCGTCCGGCAGCCACACTATTTACCGGAATTGGAATTGGCGGCGTAGTGGAAAACATTATAAAATTTATAGTCGCACGGCCCAGGCCACCGATGGCAGAGGAACATATCAATCATCTCATCCATTTGCCGGTTTCGTCTTCGTTTCCGTCCGGTCACGCAGTGTCCTCTTTTGTTTCGATGTATATCCTGTACCGGTTATTTCCGAAATCCATCGTCTGGACGCTACCGTGCGCAGTCATTATGTCCTATTCGCGGATATATGTTGGAGTGCATTATCCACTCGACATTATTGTAGGTGCCATTATCGGCATCGCTGTTGGCAAGCTTACAATGAAACTGCCGATTATGGCTATCGCCCATAAGCTTTTATCCCGGATCCCTGGCGCCCGTCGATACATTTTGTCAGCTGATGAAATAATACCCAAAAATATTCCGACCGAAACACCTTCCACCCTGGAACCAAGAGAAAAACAATTATAAAAAACAAAAAAGAGTGAAACCGTCGCGTCCGCTCTTTTTTGTCTGTCTTTCTGCTTTCTATGCCTACTGGTTTGGCGTCTGGATATGCCTGCGTGCAGGGGAGGGAAAGCTAAATCCTTCTCCCTGTACTTCTTTCGCCTCAAACGCAAGGATAAACGCGCGATTGTCTATCTTTTCAATGATCTGGCGCAATTTGTCCATCTCATACAACTGCACAACCACCAGCAATACTTCTCCTTCACGGCGCGAGTATCCGCCCATGGAATGCAACATGGTCACCCCGCGCACCAACTGTTTATGAATTTCTTGCGTAATCTCTTCCGGCTTATTCGAAATAATAATGACACTGCGCTGTTTCTGAAAGCCGGACAAAAGCAGATCGACCACACGCGCGCTGACGTATACAGCCACAACGGTCAACATCGCCCGCTCAACACCAACAACGACTCCGGAAATAGCAATAATCGTAAAATCAATGCCAAACAAAAATTTCCCTAAATCAATTCGCTTGAATTTATGCTGTAGGACGCGCGCAATAATATCGCCTCCGCCGGACGTACCGCCCACGCGGAAAATCAACCCAAGCCCAGTGCCCGCAATAATTCCCCCGTACAACGGTGCCAAAATCACATTCTGTAGCGGCGGCACCTGCCACGACGATGTCACATCAATTAAAATGGAGGTCATAAGCATCCCATATGCACTCCGCAGCAAAAAACCTTTGCCAAGCACAATGTACCCAAGAATGAAGATAGGAATATTGATTAAAATGATCAACAAACCAACAGGCGTATGAACTGTGTAGTGTAATAACAGGGAAATCCCCGTTACACCGCCCTGCGCCAGCTTGTTAGTAACAAAAAACAAATTTACTGCAATGGAATATAAAAAGCTTCCTAACGCGATAAATAAAAAAGAGCGAATACGCTGCCATACCATCTATGTCCATTGCTCCTTCCACATGTGTTTTTTCTCATCTTAGAAAATTAGACAAAAAAAAGAAAGGCCCTTCTTTATCTTGAAAAAAGCCTTTCTTTTTATAATATTTTAATGATGCTTGTTGTAATACTCGATAATAGCGGCTGCCAATGCTTCCCCTACGCGCTTCTGAAACTCGGGCTCAAGCATTTTTTTGTTTTCCGCGGCATTGGTCAAAAACCCAACTTCAACGAGCGCGGACGGCATGTTTGTATTCTTGATAACATAAAAGTTCGCCGTACGCAACCCGCGATTATAAAATTCCGTTGCTTCGATCAAATGCTTGTGAACAATCGAAGCAAATTCTTTGCTCTGCGGCGTTCTGTAATACGTTTCTGTTCCATTTGCGCTCGAGGTAGCCGAATTCGCGTGGAACGATAGAAATACATCCGCTTTCAGGTTATTTGCTAGCTGAACGCGCTCCTGCAACGTTGGATACGTATCGCCAGAACGTGTCATCACAACTTTAAAATTTTTGTGCTGCTTCAAGCTCGCTTCCGTTGCCTTGGCGATTGACAGTACGAGCGACTTTTCCGGATTTCCCGCTGTTCCTATGGCACCGGAATCTTTCCCACCATGTCCCGGATCCAGCACAATGACAAACGGTTTCGCTGCGTCCGGTTTGTCCGGCTGCGGAGCAGGCGTAGGAGGCGGCGTCGGCTTGGCTTCTTTCAGCACAACTTTCGTTACGCCTTCGCTTGCGATAATCTCATAGTTATGCGGCTCGAACAACTGTACAACAACGCGCACCCTGTCCGGAGACAGGCTATACTGGCTATAGCGTACACTTTCCACTTTCGCTGAAGTTACAAACGCATCAAACCCTTCCTTTAGCCGCGCATGATTAAAGTCGATGACAATACGGTACGGATTGGACAACGTAAAATGGCTGTACGTCATCTTCCCTTCTGATTCGATGCTGATGCCATCATCCGTCCGGGAAATACCCGTAATGTATTGTAGCTTGTCCAATGTGCATGCGGTTTTTTCTTCGTTCCAATCGGCTTTTGCTCCAATTACTTGTGAAAGAAATTCTGGAGTAACAGCAAAGGTACCGTCAATCAGGCGGTATCCGTTCGACTGTGCAGCCGAAGCCTGCCCGATCGTGTACTTCTCTGCTCCTTGCTCAAGAATCACTTTCTTTGCCTCTGTTTTTACCTCGTAACCAAGCGGCTTCGCCACATCATTTACCTTGACAAAGTGACCGTAAGGCAGTTGGTAAACAGGCGCCTGCGTCAAGGGATTGCCGTTTACGGCGATCGTTTTCTTGTTATTGATAATCACCGTATTGGACGCGGCGTCCCACCCAACGGTCGCTCCTAGCCACTCACCGATCTGGCGCAGCGGCAAAAAGGCGCGGTCTTTGACAATCATAGGCGCTACTTCAAGTGTCATTGCCTTCCCATTTACGTAGGCGGTTTTTTTGCCAGGTTGCATCCTAATTACTTTTCCAGCCCGATTATCAATCGTTACCGTACCTGTTTGTCTGTCCCACTCTACCTTGGCACCGTACGCCTCCCCCGCAAAATAAATCGGAACCATCGTACGTTTGTTGATGATTTGCGGAGGAACGTCAGGCTTGACCTCTTTTCCATTGACGACAAGCGTCATCGCCGAAGCTGCCTGCACTGCCGCGGGCACCACCCAGCCAGCCAACAATAAAAATATCCAAAGCAGCCATCTTATTTTTCTCATTCTTTCTCGCTCCCTTACCTTCTCTAAGTTGCCAGTGACACATCTCCTTTCCGATGGAACGTCCGCACTTTTCTTGGAACAAGCTCAGCCAATAGTTTAGACGCAAAAAAACATGAATGGTTTTCCTACAATAGGACCATTTTTCATAGCTAACCAATTATTACAAGGGAACGAGGCGTTATCTTGTATCCTGCGCTTTTCAAAAAAATATCCCCGCAATCTGCGGGGATGCAGGCTTACACGTATGTAGCTAATTCTTCCATCTCGTCTAGCAGGCGCGCAAATACTTTAAGCGCCTCAACAACAGGTTTCGGCGACGCCATATCGACTCCCGCCTTACGCAGCAATTCAATCGGATAATCGGAGCCGCCGCTCTTCAAGAATGTAAGATACCTTTCTACCGCCGGCGCTCCTTCATGCAAAATTTGCTGTGACAGCGCCGTGGCCGCCGAAAATCCGGTCGCGTACTGGTATACATAGAACTCGTTGTAGAAATGCGGAATACGTGCCCATTCCATATTAATGTCCTCATCTACAACCATATCCGGGCCATAGTAATCAACGTTCAAGTCGTAATAGAGGCCACACAACGTGTCCGGCGTTAGCGGCTCTCCTGCTTCCACCCTTTCGTGAATCGTTTTCTCGAATTCAGCAAACATTGTCTGGCGGTACACGGTTCCACGAAACTGTTCAAGATAATAATTTACAAGATACATTTTTTGGCGTGGGTCTTCCGTAGTTTTCAACATATAATCCATAAGCAACGATTCATTAAGCGTAGATGCGACTTCCGCCACAAAAATTTTGTACTGCGCATCCAGATAGGGCTGATGTTTATCACTGTAATAACTATGAAGAGCATGACCCATTTCATGCGCCAACGTAAACAAATTGTTGACGTTGTTCTGATAATTCATAAGCACAAACGGGTGCGTGCCATACGCGCCCCACGAATATGCGCCACTCGTTTTTCCTTCGTTTTCGTATACATCAATCCACCCAGAGGAGAACGCTTCGTCCAGCACACGACGGTAATCGTCGCCGAGCGGCGCCAACCCTTCTTTGACAAGGCGAACCGCTTCTTCATACGGAATGTTCATCTTCACTTCTTTCACCATCGGCACATACAAGTCATACATATGCAGTTCGTCAACACCAAGCAATTTCTTGCGCAACGAAACGTATCGATGCATGGCCGGCAGATTGTCGCGCACCGCCTGAATCAGATTGGTATACACTTCTACCGGGATGTTATCGCTATCAAGCGCAGCCGCCAGCGCTGATGGATATTTGCGAATGCGCGCATAAAACACGTCTTTTTTGACGCTAGCATTCAATGTTGCGGCGAGCGTGTTTTTCTGCTTACGGTACGTATCGTACATCGCTTTGAAGGCATCTTGCCGCACGCGGCGATCGTAACTCTCCATGAAATGAATATAGCGCCCATGCGTAAGTTGCACCTCTTCCCCGTTCTCATTCTTAATGTTTGGAAACACCATGTCAGCATTGTTAATCATGCCGAAAATCGTTTGCGGCGCCTGCGCAAGCTCGCCAACTTGGGCGATGACTTGTTCTTCCTGCGCGCTTAAAACATGCTCCTTTTGCCGTTTGATTTCATTCAGATAAAAACGGTATTTTGAAAGCCGCTCATCTGCTATGTAGCTGTCCAATTTTTCGTCCGGCATGCTTAAAATTTCTGGCACGAGGAATGACACAGCGCTTGAAACACGAATGCTGAGTGAAGATGCGCGATCGGTCAGGGCCTGATATTTCGTGTTCGTATTGTCTTCATCACGGCGCATGCGCGCATATACATAGACCCGTTCCATGGCAAGTCCAAGCTCTTCGTACGTTTTCATGCATTCAGCGATTACACTGGGAGCTTCGGAGAGCTTTCCCTGGTACGTTTCAATTTTTTCAATCAGTTCCTGGACTTTTTTATACTCTTGTTCCCAAGCCTCATCTGTCGGAAAAATGCTTTCCAATTTCCACTTAAATTCAGGCTTTATTTCTGAACGCTTCGGGATCGTTTTTTGTGAAGTTTGTTCCATTGTCTGGTGCGGCAACAACCGCTTCCCCCTTTCGTTGGCTTATATTCCTTCTTCTTTTTATCATTTCGTATGGTGGGAAAAGAATTCCTGCTTCTTATTATACTTTACCATATTTGTATATATGTTAGTCTTCGGAGTTATTCACCGCGCCTAAACGACGAAGCGGCCGGTCTGTCGCAACCGGCCGCTCTTCCTTACGGAAAATCAGGCAGTGTAATCTTCGATGTTTCCGTCTATGCTATGATCATCGCTATATGTCTCACAAGCAATTTCCCGGCAATCCAAACATTCGACACGATTTTTCTCCCAGGAAGCCAGCTCTCTACCGCAAGAAATACATACATCCATGAAATGCATCAGACATTCCCCTTTCTTACATAGTGTTATTTGAATCATTATTTAATGAGAAAACAAGGCAGATAACAAAAAGGCCAGTCATATCGTAAGCGTAAAATCAGCTGCGATATAACTGGCCGGTCTCGCTTTGTCCTCCCTGGTTCATGCCCAGGGTTCAGTCGATCCCTCAGTTTTTAAAAAATGTGTAAGAGTATAGCATCACTGTAGGTGAAAGGGCAAACTTTCACTGAGCGACACCGGGTTAATTATATTTAAATTATATCCCACTGCCACTCAATTATCAATATTTTTTAATTAATTTCACAATTTTGTTTTCATCCTTTTCTTTCCTTCCCTGCATATATCCAGCAGCGGACAAATTTCACACTGCGGATTAACAGCCTTGCAATGATATCTTCCAAAGAAAATCATCCGGTGATGGGTGATAGACCATTCCTCGCGCGGTACTTTTTTCATTAGCGCTTCTTCCACCTGCAACGGAGTATCTTTCCAGCGCGCAATGCCAAGCCGCTTTGAAACACGCTCCACATGCGTATCGACCGCAATCGCCGGCACACCGAACGCGGTGGAAGCAACCACGTTCGCGGTTTTCCGGCCAACTCCCGGCAATTTCATCAGTTCGTCACGATCTTGCGGCACTTCACAATCATACTCTTCTATCAGCATGCGACACAGCTTTTGAATGTTTTTCGCTTTGTTGCGGTATAATCCGATGCTGCGAATGTCCTGTTCCAACTCTTCAAGCGGCACAGACAAATAGTCTTCCGGCGTTTTGTATTTCGCGAACAAGTGAGGCGTGACTTTATTAACAAGCGCATCTGTGCACTGTGCCGACAAAACGACGGCAATCGTCAATTCAAACGGATTTGTGTGGTTTAATTCGCAATGAGCGTCTGGAAACATCTCAGCAAATGTGTCAAGAATGCGACGCATTTGAGTTTTCGTAATCAACAGCATTCACCTTTTACATAAAATTTGTACGACACTAGGGTAGCAGTTGCAATTTGTCCAGTCAATGGATACACTGAAATGAGTATACGTAAAATGAAGAAAGGTATGAGACGGAAATGACAAAAAAGCACGTGGTTTATAAAGAGGACAAGTGGAATATGATTACAGCGGAAGTGGAGGGCGCACGAATTGTTGTGCGGGAAATTTCCACAGAATGGGGCGAAGATACATACGTGCTTAATGGCCGTCCTGAACTTATCGACTGGGCTGAAAAGCACTTTACACCCGATAAATACAAAAACGCCGCAGACATTATCGCCAAACTCAAAGACATATAATACAGACGACCTTGTTTGCTGGGTCTACACCAAGCTCTGTGCTTGCCAGGGAAAAAGGAGGGGAAGCATCCGCCATTTCTTCCATCGCACCTTTTTTATCTTTCTGCCCGATACTGAAACGCACAAAAGCGAAACAGCGACCTTAGACTGTCTCTACCATTGACTTTACTCAAATGCTTTGCAAATCCCGCTTTCGGTGAAAAGGTGCAGATAGAAGACCCTCTTTGGCAGAAAAATAACGTAAGCACTGGAAGAAAAGACGGATGTTTTATCCTGCATTTTGATTTATCAACACGTACGATGTGATGCATCCTGTTAAGAACATGCTTTAGTGTTGAGCTTTATTGGTTCAATACTTTGTCGCGCAATGCGCGGCGCAAAATTTTACCTGTTGTATTCTTTGGAAGTTCGTCAATGAAGATGATTTTGTCCGGTATTTTGTATTTGGCAAGGAACTTGCGACAATGTGTCTTAAGCTCTTCTTCAGTTAGCGAACCATCTCTTACCACTACATAGGCTTGTGGCGTTTCACCGAGCTTTTCGTCCGGCACGCCAATGACCGCAGCTTCCACCACTTTCGGATGTTCGTACAGCACTTCTTCCACTTCCCGTGGATATACATTGTAGCCGCCCACAATAATCATGTCTTTTTTCCGATCGACAATAAAAATGTAGCCGTCTTCATCCATATATGCTATATCTCCGGTGTACAGCCAACCGTCTCTAATGGTACGCGCTGTTTCTTCCGGCATATTCAAATACCCCTTCATTACATTCGGTCCACGAACAATCAATTCACCCACCTGGCCACGCTCCACTTCTACACCTTCCGCATCGACGATTTTGTTTTCTACGCCTGGAATATTCACGCCAATAGAACCGGGCTTACGCACGCCGTGTACCGGATTAAACGCCGTCGCTGGCGCCGCTTCCGATAACCCGTATCCTTCAGAAATTACCTTGCTGAATTTCTTCTCAAAACTGTGCAGCAACGCCACAGGCAGCGACGCGCCTCCGGAAATGCAGAAGCGGAGCGACGCTAGATCGTCTGGAACAATGGAAGGCGTCTGCATAATAAAATTATACATCGTTGGAACGCCAGCAAAAACAGTAGCCTGCTGTTCCCGGATGGTTGCGGCGACCTCTACCGGACTGAATTTCGGCAAAATTATCATTGTCGCGCCAAGCGCCACCGGCCCATTCATGCACACCGTCATGCAAAACACGTGAAACATCGGCAGCACCGTTACAAATCGGTCATTCGCCGTCACACCAAGATACTTGGCGAGCGCATCAGCATTGGATGCCATGTTGCGCTGCGTAAGCATGGCTCCCTTCGGTTGGCCGGTCGTGCCTGACGTATAAAGAATAACCGCAAGATCGTCTTCCGTAATGTCCGGCCGTCGCCATCCTTCACTTGAATGCGCTATCATTTTTTCAAATGCAGACGTCCACTCGTGCTCCGATTCGCCGCCTACTAACACAACTTCCTGCAAATTCGGTAGCGTCTGTTTCACCTTCTCAAACGTGGGCAATAAAGACGCAATCGCTATCGCTACCTTGGCCCGACTGTCATGCAAAATATACAAAATTTCTTTCCAGGTATAAATCGGATTGATCGGCACAACCGCTGCACCCGTCAGCAATATACCGTAATAAGAAATTAAAAAGTGAGGAGAATTTCCTAAAAGCAATGCCACATGATCGCCTTTCCCCACTCCTTTTTTTGAAAGATAACCTGCCACGTTCCTAGCTTGCCGATACAGTTCGTCGTAAGTTGCCTGCATTCCCTGAAACATATATGCCGTCCGGTTTGCATGTTCCCGCGCGCTGCGTTCAATATTGTCCACCAACGTCATTTCTGTACACCCCTTATCCCTTAATTTCTACCAAGAACCAACACGTCCTTCCAACCGCAAGACCAAATAGAAAAATAAGAGAGAAAAAGCAGGAGCAGGAGAAAGAAAAAGGTGTACACCTTTTTCTTTCCGTTTCCAGCCTCCAGCTTTCCCCCTACTTTTTATGGGGAATAATGGAATCTATCAACCAGCCCTGTTTCTTACTTTACACCTGTGGTATATTGACCTGCTTCCAGAATGCGTTTAGCAATGCTACGTTTTAATGCGAAGGTATTCATCGGTTGCATACGCATTAACTTTTTGACAATGGAAAGCTGCGTGCGGAGCGTATCGCCTTCGCTTATCGCCGCCAGCGCTTCTTTGGCCCATTTATCAAGATCGCCCCACACTTCCTGAAAATAGGCACGTGTCATGTCAATCTGCATTTGCGCAGCAGCTTCTCCTTTACGTGCGGCCGTCTTCTTCGCGCGCAAGAGCGCTGACTCGAGCGCATAAATCGTAATCATCATGTTGGACAAGTTTTCAAGAATTTCTTGTTCCTGTTCGATTTTTTGCATATATTTTTGCACGGCGGCGCCACCCACCATCAAAAACAGCTTTTTTACGGACTCCAGCATTTTGCTTTCTGTTTCTAAAAGTTCCGTTGACTCGGAAAGATCCATCGATGGAATGTATCCAGTCAGTTCTTTTTGCAGCGTCTGCAATTTTTCCATAAGCGGTAAACGGCCCTGCATCGCACGTTTTAAGAGAGTTCCCGGAATAAGCAGGCGATTGACTTCGTTCGTTCCTTCAAAAATGCGATTAATGCGGGAATCACGGTAAATTTGCTCAATTTTGTATTCAGAAATATAACCATATCCGCCGTGAATTTGCACACCTTCGTCCGCCACGAAATCGAGCGCTTCAGAACCGAATACTTTAACGATAGAGTATTCGATGGCGTGTTCCTCAATCGCTTTGGCCGCTTCGTCAAAAATATAGTTTTCAAGATTCAAATACTGAGTGGCTGCCTCCAGATAGCCGCCGGTTCGGTACGTGATGCTTTCATTTACATATGTGCGAATGGCCATATCGGCCAGCTTGTTTTGAATAAGCGGGAAGTTCGCAAGCTCCGTTTTAAACTGCTTGCGTTCCTTCGCATACTGAGCCGCAAGCTCAATCGCCCATTTGGATGCGCCAACCGCACCAATGCCGAGCTTATAGCGGCCAATATTGAGAATATTAAACGCAATTTTGTGTCCCTTACCGATTTCGCCAAGCACGTTCTCTATCGGCACTTCTACATTATCAAGAATAAGGGGACGAGTAGATGAGCCTTTGATGCCCATTTTTTTCTCTTCCGGACCGGTGCTGACGCCGAGAAAATCTTTTTCCACAATAAATGCGGTAAATTTCTCGCCGTCCACTTTCGCATAAACGATAAAAATATCCGCAAAACCAGCATTCGTAATAAACTGCTTTGTTCCGTTCAAAATGTAATGAGTGCCCGCTTGATTAAGCACCGCCGTTGTCTTGGCGGAAAGCGCATCGGAACCAGAGGACGGCTCAGTCAAGCAATAGGCCGCGATTTTTTCTCCTGTCGCGAGCGATGGCAAATATTTCGCTTTTTGCTCGGGCGTACCGAAGAATACGATCGGCAACGTACCGATGCCGACATGAGCGCCGTGACTCAGCGAGAACGAGCCGCCGCGCACCATGTTTTCGCCAATCAGGCTAGAGCTGATTTTATCAAGCGCGGCCCCGCCGTACACTTCCGGAATGTCCGCGCCGAGCAAGCCAAGCTCTCCAGTCTGACGCAGCAACTTTACCGTTAGCTCATAATTCAACTTTTCGATTTCTTCCGCTTTTGGCACCACTTCACCCTCGATAAAATCGCGCGTCATGCGCGCAATCATTCGCTGTTCTTCATTGAAATCCTCCGGCGTAAATATCGTTTGAAAATCTGCTTCTTCCAGAATAAACTGCCCGCCTTTCGGCATCGTTTCCTGTATGCTCATATCTAAAACCTCCCAATATAAATCTATATAAATCTGATTTGATCTATTCAACTTCTATTGCTTCACAAATTCAAAAACGCCAGCCGCACCCATACCTCCGCCGATGCACATCGAAACAACGCCATACTTCGCATTTCTACGCGCAGCTTCATAAAGCATAGTCACAGTTAATTTCGTGCCCGAGCATCCCAGCGGATGACCGAGCGCGATAGCGCCACCGTTCACATTCACTTTGCTCTCATCAATGTTTAAATGGCGGATGACCTGGATTGCTTGGGACGCAAACGCTTCGTTGATTTCAAACAAATCAACCTGATCCTGCGTAATACCAGCCAGCTTCAATGCTTTCGGAATCGCGGTGATCGGACCGACGCCCATAATTTCCGGATCTACACCACCAACAGCAAAAGAACGGAAAACCGCCATCGGCTTAAGCTCAAGTTCTTCCGCTTTCTCCCTCGACATGACGATCACCGCCGCCGCACCGTCGCTCGTCTGAGATGCGTTCCCTGCCGTGACGCTGCCACCGATGCGGAACGGGGAGCGCAAGCGGGCTAGCGCTTCCATATTCGTATCCGGCCGCACGCCCTCGTCCGTGTCAAAAATGAACTCGCGCAATTGAAGTTTACCTTTGGCATCCAATTGCTTTTCCCTTACCGTTAAAGGAATGATTTCATCTTTAAACTTACCTTCTCTAATCGCAGCTGCGGCCTTGGCGTGGCTTGCTACTGCGAACCGATCCTGCTCTTCACGGCTAATGCCGAACCGCTCGGCCACATTTTCCGCCGTATGGCCCATGCTGATGTAAATCTCCGGATATTTCTCCACGATTTCCGGGTGCGGCGCCAACTTGTAGCCTGTCATCGGAACGTGACTCATGCTTTCCACCCCGCCTGCAATCACCACATCGGCAAAGCCACACATAATTTTCTCTGCCGCGATAGCAATCGATTGCAGACCGGAAGAGCAAAAACGATTAATCGTGAACGCCGGAACCGTGGTCGGCAAACCAGCATACACGGAAATAATGCGAGCGATATTTAAGCCCTGCTCCCCTTCCGGCATCGCGCAACCAATAACTACGTCGTCAATCATCCCCGGTTCGAGACCGGGGGCGCGACGTACCGCCTCTTTTATCACCGCCGCACCTAAGTCTTCCGGACGCGTGTTTTTAAGCGTTCCCTTCGGCGCTTTGCCGACGGCCGTCCGCACAGCTGATACAATGACCGCTTCTCTCATTTTTTCTTTCCCCCTCCCTAATTGCGCAGTGGTTTTCCCTTTACAAGCATATGGTGCATTCTTTCCTGGCTTTTCGGCTCACCGCACAGGCTTAAAAATGCTTCGCGCTCAAGATCGAGCAAATATTGCTCCGTCACGTACGTATTCCGATTCACGTCGCCACCCGCTAGCACATGCGCCAGTTTACTCGCAATTTTCATATCGTGGTCGCTGATATAGCCACCCTGGCGCATCGTGTAAGCGGCAAGCTCAAGCACCGCCTTTCCATCGGCACCGACGACGCGAATCTTTTCCTGGCGCGGTGGCGTGTATCCTGCCATATCAAGCGCCAGCACGGCTTGTTTGGCATCATACAACAGATGATCGCGATTCATGGAAACGGCATCGCCACGGCGCAGGAAACCGAGCTCACGCGCTTCTTCCGCGCTGGTAGACACCTTCGCCAGCGCGATCGTTTCAAACGCTTTGTTGACAAACGGCTGCAAATCGGCTTTCGGATCAACCTCCTCCGCCGCTTTCGTAGCACGTATCAGCGTTTCCTTTGTGCCTCCGCCGCCCGGAATAAGGCCAACTCCGACTTCGACGAGCCCCATATAAACTTCCGCTGCTGCCTGAATTTTGTCAGCCGGCAAGCACACTTCGACACCACCGCCCAGCGTCATGCCGAACGGAGCCGCCACGATCGGCTTCCTGGAATACTTGATCGCCAGCGATGCCTGCTGAAAGCGGTGAATAAGATAATTAATGTCATCCCAGTTATCATCCTGCGCTTCCATCAACACCATCATCAGGTTCGCGCCGACGCAAAAATTTTTCGCTTCATTACCGATGACCATCCCGCGGTAATTTTTTTCAACCTCAGCCAACGATTTATACAACATCTCGATGATGTCAAAACCGATGGCGTTGTTCGGCGAATGAAATTCGAGGCAGGCTACTTCATCTCCAATATCGATGAGACTCGCTCCCGGATTCGACAGAATCGGTTTCGCTTTTTTCTTGTATTCAACAAGCCTCAGCCATTCGCGCGCCCGTTCTTCTTCTTTCAACTCACCAGTCAGCGTATGGTAATACGCCACACCATTTTCTTTCTCATAGAACGAAGTCTTTCCTTTGGCGAGCATCTCTTCTACCCAGTGCGGGATGATTTCACCTTCTTGCTTCATCCGCGCCACCGATTCTTGAACTCCGATGGCGTCCCATGTCTCAAACGGGCCAAGTTCCCAGTTAAATCCCCACCTCATCGCGCGATCCACGCTGACGATATCGTCCGCGATTTCCGGAAGTTTCGCTGCGGAATAAAGCAGCACTTTTTTCAGCACGTTCCAGACAAACCGACCTTCTTTGGAAGGGCTATATACAAGCGTTTTCAAACGCTTCTCCAGCCCGCCCGCCGCTTTCGCCTGCTCAATGGCGGCAAGCTTGACCTTCTTCATCGGCGTATAAGTAAACTCACGGTAATTAAGAGACAATATTTCACGACCAGACTCCGTTTTTTTCTTCTGGTAGAAGCCCTGACCTGTCTTGTCGCCCAGCCAGCGTTTTTCCACCATTTTGCTCATGGTCTCCGGCACGACAAATGCCGCTTTTTCCTGTTCATCCGCTACATTCTTATGCACGTTGGCCGCTACATGAACAAATGTGTCAATCCCGACCATATCAAGCGTGCGAAAGGTAGCGCTCTTCGGACGTCCAATTACCGTACCGGTCATCGCGTCCACCTCTTCCACACTAAAACCTTCCTTTTTCATCTCTTCAAACGTGATCAAAAGGCCATACGTACCGATGCGATTGGCAATAAAGTTCGGCGTGTCTTTCGCCACCACAACGCCCTTGCCGAGCACACGCTCCCCGAAACGTTTCATGAAAGAGAGCACATTCTCATCCGTATCGTTGCCTGGAATGATTTCCAAGAGCTTCATATAGCGCGGCGGGTTAAAGAAATGCGTACCTAGAAAATGACGGCGGAACGCTTCGCTCCGTCCTTCGATCATCTTATTAATGGATACGCCTGATGTATTCGAACTGACAATTGTCCCCTCTGTCCAGTTTTGCTCCACCTTTTCCCACAGCTTTTGCTTAATATCAAGATTCTCTACAACCGCTTCGACAATCCAATCCATCTCTTTTAGGCGGAACAGGTCATCTTCCAAATTGCCTGGAATTATCCATTCGCCATTCCGCTTAACAAACAACGGAGCAGGCTTCGCTTTCAGCAATCGTTCTTTGGCTTCAATCGCAATCCGATTACGCACCGCAGGATGTTCCAGCGTAAGCCCTTTCTTCTCTTCCTGATCTGTAAGCTTGGTTGGCACAATATCCAACAGATAGGTTTGAATACCTGCATTCGCCAAGTGTGCGGCGATCGCAGCACCCATGACACCTGCTCCAAGCACTGCGGCTTTTTGAATGCTCCTTTCCATCGTATAGCCTCCCTTTTCGTTATGTATTGAATGAATATTCATTCATATATCCAGAAATAAAAAGATTATATTAATAATAAATCTTCTGATTATTATTGTAGTATACGATTCAAAAAAATTCCACCCTATTTTTTTCAAAAAATACATTCTTTTTCGATAGTATATTTTTGACAGATAAGCCGCGCTCCCGGTATAGTTAATATAGTAGCTACTATAAAAAGCGTGAAAGGAGTTCAAGCATGACCGGACATGTTCTTATCCTATTTTTGTCGATCGCGGCTCTTATGTCCTTTATTCTTATTATTCTCGGCCTTCTGCCTCAACCGGAAAAAGGCAACCAGCGCCAATTCAGCCTGACCGTGTGGGGACTTGTGCTCGCCGTTGTTACCGTTGTGCTCTATTATCTTGAACCGACCCTGTTGCCGGCATAAACAAAGCAAGAAATAATAAAAAAAGGGCTGTCTCCATAGCCATTATGTTCTTACCTTGATGGCTATGGAGACTCTTTTGTGTATTCATGCAAACCCACAGACAGGACGCAAACGGCACAAAACATGGCGAAATACTTTCGGCTCATATGCTCGTTCCAAATTTGTATATGTGCGAACGGAAAAGAGTTTTTTTTTGTACCCTTCTGGAAACAATAGGACTGAAACTTTGGAAAGAGAGGTGCGGCCTGTGAATCTGTTTGTTTGGATCGTCGTAATTTTTGCAGCTCATCTGGCAATGTATTATGCGCTCGGTACGCCAAGCTGGATCGCTACTTCCTTACTTGCCACGTTCGTCTGGACGATTGTGTTGCTTATAGGAAACGCCTTTTTGAAACAAAGACAAAAAGAGCGTACCTAATTCACAAAATCTAAGACAATAACAAGAAATTCAGCCTATTGTTCTAGAAATAAGAAAAACTCGCCCAAACGCGCAGGGCGAGTTTTTCTATTTTACGCTCCGTAGCCTTACGAAACTGTAACGAATTTTCCTTTGATATACGTATATTCAATTCCTTTTTCAAGACAGCATTTCTTGTATTTCTTGCCGCTACCGCATGGACACAAATCATTGCGCCCTAACTTCGTCGTTTTTTTGCGCTTGCTTTTGCGCGGTGCCGCTTTTTGCTCTGTGGCAAACTCCGCCTTTCCCCTCTGCGCTTGTGCTGTGGCTGGCGGTTCCGGCTTCATCTTCACTGCCTGCAAGTTTTTATCCATGTTTGCTACATCGACTTTTTCCGCCAGAATGTCGCGAATTTTCGCTTTCGCTTCATCAGCAAATCCTTCTTGTTCATGATATCCTTTTGATGTATACCCAGCGGCGTTCTCGTTCTTTTCCGAGCACCACGCATAGTGCGATTCCAATGAATCTTTCAGCCATTCACTATAAAATGTATCAATCACGTCTGCTTCGCTCGTAAAGCCAGAAAAATCACCTTTATGTTTATCAAGGAAAACGTCGGCGTACTTTTTCATCGAGAGCGTGAGGCTGCGCTTTTCTCCGCTGGTCATCTCTTTGTATGTACGAATAAGAATCACCCCTACTCTACTTCAAATACTGACCATATCTTATTATTTTACTAACTCTTGTCCTAAAGGAAAAGAAAACAAAACAAAGAAAAACAATTATAAATTATCTAAATTATTTATTTTTAACCACAAAAATAAAAACCCCCGCCTGCGTGGTGGGGATTTTTCGCCCATTTTTTTCTCTGCCTTATCCCGACTCTTGCAATTAACAGCAAACAACAACATGCTTTATTCTGCTTACGAAGATCTGAGCGAGATCGTTTCGCCCGTTTCGCCCGGCACACAAGTCCGCTAGTTTGCCCACTTTTCCTCTGTATTCATTTCTTGCGCAATGCGCACTCCCGGAGAGCCTTTTTGGGCGATTTCTTTTGCAAATATACGCGCTTCTTCTAGCGTTTTAAATGCTTCCGCATGTTTGACATTCGCGGAACCAAACAAAGAAATCGTCTCATATACCACGTAGTACATAAACCCACTCTCCTTTATGTTTTACATTTACAAATAAATAGTAATAATTTATATATTATACCCTGAACACCCAATTTTAAAACCAATTTTGTAAAAATGTGCGTAAAAATAAGAAAAAATACACCGGACCCTTTTCGCGTCCGGTGCTATCTCTTACTTTTGCTCCGTTAAAATTGTCCACCCGTCCTCCTGGTACGCACGCCTTTCCTTCATGAGCTTACCAAGCGCACGTTTAAAAGCGGCTTTGCTAATGCCGAATTTCATCTTAATAACATCCGGGGCGGTTTTATCCGTATACGGCATCCGTCCTCCTCGTTCTTTTAAATAGCCGTAAATCATCTCCGCATCTTGGCTATAGCTTACTTCCTTGCGTCGCCTCGTCGTTATGTTCAGGCGGCCATCATCCCGCACTTTTGCAACGCGTCCGCTCACCCGCTGGCCAAGGCGCAGCGGTTCATCTGCTTCATCCTTATGGATAAATGCTAGATGCTGACCTTCCGTCAACAAAAATGCGCCAATCGCAATCGTTTTATATATGTAACCGGTAATATCTTTATTTGCTAAGTCTCTGGTCGCCGGTTCGGCAACTTGCGCTAGGTCTTCTTCCCGGCCCAGTACGGCCAACATCCTCCCCTGTCTGTCATGTTCTAATTGAACATACACCCGGTCGCCAGGGCGAGGCCATCTGCTTTTTGCCACCGGAAGTTGATCCGCCGGCAAAAGCAATTCTTTCTGTATCCCGTTATCCAAAAATACGCCGATCCGGGAAGCATCTTTTACTTCCAGCCAACCAAATTCGCCAAGCACTATATACGGTTTGCACCGGGTTGCCGCTAACCGATCTTGATGGTCATGGTACAAGAACACCTCCACCTCGGCTCCAACTTCCCATTCCTTCTCCGCTTCCCTCTCGTGAAGCAGCACATCTTGTCCATCCACTGATAAAAAATAGCCGAACGATGCCCGTCGTTCCACTCTTGCTGTAACAATCGTTCCCGCTTCCACTTTCACTGTTTGTTTCCTCCTTCATCTGTTACGTATGTGACCACAGCCTTTGACGCCGCTCGAAACGCCTCCAGCAGAAAAGGCGAAAGCGTGGCAGGTTTGCCGCGAAAATACCGTGGTGAACTAATATACAGTTCTCGCTTTGCTCGCGTCACAGCCACATACATCAGCCGCCTTTCTTCTTCCATCGCTTCTTCTGTTCTTTCCCCGTTTTTCTTATGCAGCCAAAAATCCGGCTTCTCATCCGGATCGACCGCAATGCTGTGTGGAAGCACTCCGTCGATGGCTCCAAGCAAAATCACAACCGGATATTCCAGCCCCTTGGCGGCATGAATCGTTTGCAGCGTAAGCCCCAACCCGGATTCACTTTGTTGGCGCCGCGTTTCCTTACGCGCGATCACCGTATCCACATAGGCGAGAAAATCTGCTACCGTCGCAAACGGTTTAACTGCTTCCTCCAATTCATACAGATCGTCGCGCAACAGTTCTTTATGATATGTAATCGCGCCGTTCTGCTCACTCCCAAGAAATTTGTCGTATCCTCCTCCGGCTTCGCTGCGAACTTCCCGCACTGCTTGCAATGGATTCAACTTGGCGATACTTTTCAACCAGTCCACCTGTTCATTTAACCGCCTGCGCTGGAACAAAGGAAGCGCTTCAAGGTACCGCAACGCTTCAAGATAAGACACGCCGCGCTGGATTGCAATGACCTGAATCTCTTTCATATAACGTGCCTTGCTAATATAAAGACAAGGCAAAATGCCCTCAAGTGCTGTCTCATTGTACGGATCAAGCGAAAGGCGCATAAAATCAAGCACAGGCCGAATGGTAGACAACTCATAAAACGTTGGATCGTCCCGATACGTCGTAAATGGAATGTTGCTTAAAAGCAACTTTTCATACAGTGTACGCGCTGTGCTATTCGTACGATATAGCACGGCAATATCACTGTATTCATACTCCCCAGACGAAACAAGCTTTTCAATCAGCATAAGCACCTGCTCCGCTTCCTTTTCCACCGAACGCGCGGCAAAATAAATCGGCAGGCCTGTCCCGGTAGGCAACACTTTCAATTGTTTCTCAAAGCGGCGCCTGTTGTGACGAATAATTTCATTGCCAAGGCCAACCACGCCTGCGGGAGAACGATAATTAATATCAAGCGTGATACGCGTACAATCCGAATATTCGTCCGGGAAACGCAAAATAATGGATGGCTCAGCGCCGCGAAAACCATAAATGGCCTGATCCGGGTCGCCGACAACGCACAAATTGGACTGCTTCGCCAACATGCGAATCATTTCATATTGTGCAATATTCGTATCCTGATATTCATCTACCATGATATACGCCATGCGGCGGCGCAATGCGGTTAAATAATTCGGATGGGCACGCAACGTTTCAATGCAGCCAGTGATTAAATCTTCATAATCAATCAGATGGTTATCACGCTTGTATGCTTCATAACGCTCAAGCACGCGACGTGCGTCATCCTTAAGTCCTTCCACTTCTTCCACCGCCCATGTACCGCCTACCAACAACAAATTGTTTTTTAAATACGCCAATAAAGCAAGCAACGTCTCCGGTTCATACTGCTCGCCCGTAGCCAACTCTTTCGTAATCTGTTCGATGAGAAATTCTTTCTGTTTCTCACTCATGATGCGGGGTGGAACATCCAGTTTATGGAAGTAAATTGTTCGTGCCAGCGAGTGGAAAGTGCCGGTAATCATCTGCTTCACCATTGCCAGGGTTACGCCCGGAATCGTCGCAAGCCGTTCCTTCATCTGCCGGGCAGCATGGCGGGTAAACGTGACAAGCACAATGTTTTGCGGTGGAACTCGCTTGACAAGCAACAAATAGGCGGTACGACATGTCAGCACGGTCGTTTTTCCGCTTCCGGCACCCGCATTAATCAGCACTGGCCCATCTACGGCGCGAACTGCCTGAATCTGTGGTTCATTGAGCCGGATGCCGATTCTTTCAAGCGCACGAAAAAAAAACGCATCTGGCTCCCCGTCCGCAACCACTTGTTCAGAGGTCAGTCCATCTGTCGTCTCTGCCTGCGGGATGGCGCAGGCCGCACTTATCCCACGGGGCAGGTTCCCCATCTCACACATCTCATCTTGTTGATTCATAATATAAATCAAACTCCCATTATGCGTAACTCCTTTTCCACTATACAGGAAATCAAAGCAAAAAGAAAAGAAAAAACCCAAAAATAATGAAACTGTAAAAAGGCGATAAATACCAAGTAGCTTCTATATCTTTATAAAATAATAAAGAAAGCGCTTCCTTCATGTGACATACTTACCGCATAAGGGAATGGAATAGGAGGAAATGTCAAAGAAACAAGCAATAAAGATTTCGCAAATTTTAGATAAAGGAGAGATGGACATCGAGAAAAAAGAAAAACCTCACATAATGGTTCCTGTGCGTTGTTCGACGCTTTGGAAACTCTGTTCCCATATCTACGTATACATGAGACAGCTATTCAGACGTACAAATACTAAATAAAGAGCAACCTTGGGCTGAAATGACCCCTGTCTGCTTGACAGGGGTCATTTCAGCCCAAGGTTGCTCTTCTTTATATCGTAAACTCTCCACTCCGTTTTTAACATTTTTTGTATATTTTTTATTTTATGCCAACTTCCACCGCTGTTTCTTCACTTTTCTCCTCCAGCATCGTGCCTTCTTTCTGATAGCGGATATGCCAAGAGAAGGCTTTTTCCAGTACATGCGGCGTTTGTCCCCCACGCTGGCACGCTTCTTCAAAATAGGCACGAAGCTGGGGACGATAATCAGGATGCGCACAGTTTTCAATAATGAGACGTGCGCGTTCGCGCGGGGAAAGTCCGCGCAGATCGGCGATCCCCTGCTCGGTTACGATAATATCGACATCGTGCTCCGTGTGGTCAACGTGAGATACAAACGGCACGATACTTGAAATAGTGCCACCTTTTGCCACCGATTTTGTGACAAAAATGCCAAGGCGGGCATTGCGCGCAAAATCTCCTGAACCACCGATACCGTTCATCATATTCGTCCCCATCACATGAGTTGAATTCACATTTCCATAGATATCCACTTCCAGTGCCGTATTAATCGCAATCAGACCGAGACGGCGAATAATCTCCGGATGGTTGGAAATTTCCTGCGGACGCAGCACTAGACGCTCTTTGTATTTTTCAAAATTAGGCAACACCTGCTTCGTTTTCTGCGGCGAAAGCGTAATCGAACAGCCAGACGCAAAGCGAATTTTTCCTGCGTCCAGCAGATCAAATACCGCATCCTGCAATACTTCCGAATATACCTCCAAATCCGTAAATTCGGAAGTAAGGAATCCATGAAATACCGCATTTGCCACGGAACCAATACCAGATTGCAACGGCGCCAGTGTCTTTGGAAGACGGCCTGCTTTCACTTCACCCCGCAAAAATGCGATAAGGTGTTCCGCCATAACGGCAGTCTCTTCATCCGGCTGCACAATAGGCGAAGTTGTATCCAGCTCGTCTGTAATAACAATTCCCCTGATTTTTTCCAGCGGCACCGGTATTGCCTGCGTGCCAAGGCGCTGGTCAACACCGGTCAGCGGAATCGGCTGGCGCTTGCCCTGCGGCCCGACATCATACAAATCATGAACACCCTCAAGGGCCAGTGGCTGCGCCAGATTCAATTCAACAATCACTTCCTTCGCCTTCTCCACAAAAATACAGGAATTGCCGACAGAAGTCGTAGGCACAATATACCCTTCCTCTGTCACCGCAACCGCTTCCACAATTGCGATATCGATAGCGCCCAGCGCGCCCGCGCGCACCTGTTCCGCCGTATGGGATAAGTGCTGATCAATATATAGCAACTCTCCACTATTGATTTTGCTTCTCATTCGCTTCTCAGCCTGAAACGGAAGACGGCGATGAATAATACCAGCCTCAGCCATAACACCATCTACTTCCGAACCGATGGAAGCGCCGGTATATACATTAATTTTAAAGGATTCGCCGCTTTTCTTTACCCGTTCTACAAGCGCGCGCGGGACGGCTTTCGCATCGCCCGCCTGCGTAAATCCGCTAAGTCCTACGGTCATTCCGTTTTGAATCCAGGTTGCCGCTTCCTGTGGGGTGACCAAGCGTTGTTGCAGTGTTTTATTGCGTAAACGTTTTTCCAGCATGATTACCGCCCCTTTATGAAAACGTTATTATTTTAACAATTTATAATTTAAACAATAGCACGTATTGTCTTTCCTCACCTTATAAAGGTGATAAAGAAGAAATTTTAACGATAAAACAGAAAATAAAAGGATAAAACCCTTTCATAATCTTGCTTTTTGAAAACGTTTTATATTTTGCGCAAAAAAAAAAAGAGAAGAGACGGTCTCTTCTCTAAAATCCGAGCAAGCGCCGGAACGAACTTGCGTATTTCTGGCTAACCGGAACGCGAGTACGTGCCGGATCATTCATAATAAGCATGAATGTAGAGTGAAAATCTGGATGAATTTCATCGATCGAATATACGTTAACCATATACGCGCGATGGCAACGCACAAAACGATCCTGCGGCAACATATGCTCTAGCTCGACCAGACTATGCTTATTAAGATACATGCCACGTTCCGTATATAAATACGTCTTGCCTTTTTCAGATTCGATAAAATGAATATCATAGAGAGGAATCGGCACCCAACGATCTTCTCCTTTACCGATAAGAAAGTGATAACGCGGCCACTTCGCTTGCACCAGCCCGGCTCCCGGCGGGAAAATCGCCGTGATACATCCTTCCGCATCCCCTTCTTTCAAAATCGGGGTGCTCATCGCGTAATACGGAACACCAAACACGCTGTTTTCAAGATACTGCTCGATTTTTTTCTTCCGCATCAGCGCTTTGCGCGTCAGCGTTCCTTCCTTCACTTCATCACCTGGTTTAATTTTCAAATCGATCGCCCTGCTGGGCTGATAATAAATAAATTTAGATGTGTCAGCAATTGCAATGGACGCTTCCTTCGGAAACACGTCGCTGATTGCCTTGACAATCGAAAGCATCGCTGAGGTTTCCATTCTGTCATCTCCCACACTCTCATTCGATGCTTATTTTAGCATAAAAATGAATAAAGAAACGCATCGTTTTCACCTGTCATACGTCTAACTTATATAAGGCAAACCCTGTTAAAAACTAATGCCTTTGTCAACACTTTGGGTGTATATTTCTTCATAGAAACAAAGGAAAGTTTAGCTATAAAAAAGAGAGATTAGGACTTACGCAGGTTTTATATAGTAACCTATTTATGTAAGAATAAAAACTAAATTATTTTTAGACAGAAGGGAAGGATATATATGCGTCTACCTCGCACACTTTTTTTCATCATATTTATTGTTATACTAGGCCTTACGGGATGTACCTCTTCTGCACCAAGCAACGGGGCTTCCCAGAATCCAAACAACCCAAATTCTCCAGCTGGACAACAACATAAGAATAACAGCGACAACCAGCCATCTCCATCCGTTGGGCAGTCAAACGAGCAATCTGCTTCGCAAAACAATGATATGGATAAAAAAAATGACGAAGAGATTAAAGAAAAAGAAGTGATGTTGGTGTTTAGCGACGCCAATCTAATGGAGCAATACAAAGAACCTCGCGTCATCAAATATAAAAAAGAAACAAACTTGCCGACCATTGCCCTAAAAGCGTGGCAAAATGGTCCGCAAAATAAAAATCTTGTAACGCTCATGCCTAAAAACGTAAAAATCCAGTCCCTGAAAAAGGAAGGAGATACAGCAGTCGTTAGTCTTTCCCAGGAAATTAAACAGGCTAATCTTGGTTCCAGCGGCGAACAATTCTTGCTGGAAGAGATGGCTACCATCCTCAGCCAGTTCGGCTATAAAAACATGAAAGTGCTCATCGACGGTAAAGAAGTGGAAACCATACTTGGTCATATGGATACGACAACACCGATTGAGCCATTGAACCTTGACCAACTAAAAGAAATGAAGTAAGGCAACTTCTGGCTTTTGCTTCACAGGAAAAGGCAGTACCATATGGTGCTGCCTTTTTCATTTTTCGTTTTTTATTTTTTCAAGCACATACTTCGCGTATCCCATCGGATTGGCATACGTCGCCTTCCATTCTTTTATCATTCGCGCATTGCGAAACGCATAGCGCTGATCCCGACCATTGCATTCAATAAACAGAGGCTTTCCTTCCTTCGTAATGCCAATATCAAGCCCCACATCGGCAAGGCCCGGAATCGCTTCTTCCAGCCGGCGTACCACGCGAAGCGCAAACTCCGATACTTCCTGCTCTATTATTTGTGTATCCAGCGCTGGATATGCCGAAAGCAAAACCGGGAGCCGATATACCTTACCTCCTTGCCCTACATTGCTTAAAAAATGGCCAGGCGGCGCTACTTTACCAACCATTCCCGTGACCTGCCAGTCCCCAGACACATCTTTTTGGACAGAAACGCGCAAATCAAACGGCCGGCCCTGAAACGTAGCCAACGGCAACTGTTCCTGAATATGAAATCCGCGTGCTTGAATCCGTCGTATCAGTACGGTCGGCAACTTCTTAGAAAAAAATGTATGACGCCATACCTTTCGGCCATCTTTCCGCATGACATACGATAAGCAGAATCTATTCTTTTTTCGCACAATCTGCATAATGCCCGCTCCAATGCTGCCGCTGTTTGGCTTAACGAACAGCGCATCGTACCTCTGCATCATATGGCGTAAATTTTTCGGCGTTCCGCTGATCGTATGCGCCAAATGTGGGCGTATGGAAGGATCGGTCCATAGCAACGAATGGATATACAATTTGCTATAGCGATTCCAACGATTAAATACAAATATCCCGTTTTCCATCAACCGGCTCAATTTACGTCTGGCATATGCCGAAAACAAAAGCGCCCGGTTGTGAATGACGCGCGGTACAGGCACAACGACACGCTGATATTTTCCTTCTCGCTCTATGTACGCAGGAACGGTCGACCGATCCGGGTACAAATCTCCAAGGTGAATATAGCAAGGTTTCAGGCCATGCATGCGAGCGCCCTCTTCATAAAAGGCGAGCACTTCAGTTTGCGTCCGCCCGCTCAGAATACCTCTGTATATCGTTTGATTAAGCAATATGCCTACATACGAAACTTTCATCATGAGCCTCCTTGTCTGCCTTCCTCTATAAAATATGAGATAGCAAAAAGGAGGGTGCGTACTTTCCGCTTGCAAGCATCAAAACATAAAGGTTAACGTTTAGGGACAACGCCATTACTACTATAGAGTAGTGAAATGCTGAATTATTCGTTGTCTGGCTATAATTCCGGCTTGTTATTCAGGCTGCGCCACAAATAAAGGCAAGCGATCGATTCATACGGCGTCCACTTGGCTCCGATTTCAATCATTTGTTTTTTATCAGGCAGCGCGGGAAGGTCGTAGTTGAACTGGATGGCTTTTTTAATTCCCAAGTCATCTACCGGAAACACATTAAGACGCCCGAGCCCAAAAAGCAAAAACATTTGCGCCGTCCACACACCAATCCCTTTCACTTGGACAAGGCGACGAACAACTTCCTCGTTCGACAAAGTGGGGAATTCTTCTTCTTTCAATCTTCCGTCAGCAAAAAACGCAGCTAAATCCTTTAAATATCTAATTTTTAAATAAGATAGACCGCAGGCGCGTAACTCTTCTTCACCCGCAGCAAGGATGGGTTGCGGCGCCCACTCCCCGCTAAAATACGCGCGAACTTTCGCTGCAATAGCCGCCGCCGCTTTGACGGAAAGCTGCTGTGATACAATAGATTCACACAGTATCGCAAAATAGTCAGTCCGCGTTTTCCATGGGTACCGGCCATATGCATCGATTAAACGGCCGATAATCGGGTCTTTTTCCGCCAGACGCTTTACTCCTTCAGCAAACGCTTGTTCATTTGTATTTTCAATCATTTCCCGCCCCCCTATGTAAGAATTCCGTAAGCGCATCCTGCTTTGCCCAATATGTAATCGGTCGGTCATTTTTTTTTGCGTCAAAACAGCTAACAACAAAATCATTGCGATACGGCGCAATGACAAGCGAATTTCCATCCGTCCGCACCATGCGCAGCAAAGGCCCTTGTTGGGTATTCGCCAGCGACTCTATTTTTTGTACCGGTTTAGCAGCATTAAATAAATCAATAATCCGCTCCCGTTCTCCACTTTCTAGCGCTCTTTCATTCCCATCCGAATCGCGCAAAATGACAGCATTTACCTCATCGGGCGAAACAGCACGATGCAAATGGTCACTGGAATAGTATTTTTCCAAGCGTTTTACCCACGCATTTGGCAAACCGAATACAATTACAAGCACAACTACAACAATATAGCCGATCCATTCCGCATATGAAATCCCAAAAATCATCTTTTTCTCCCCTTTTCCTCACTTCTTCTTTCATTCGCTTAAGTTGAATTCTTCTTGCCTATATTGTACAGCAAATTGCGCTATATAAAAGCGCTTTAATTTTATGACATGGTTTCGAAGTAAAAGATGAAAGGCAGGACGTTATAAGCAGTCACAATTGTTTGTTATTTATTATTTCTCCTCATGAAAAACAATGGATATTGACTTCCATATATTTTCGTGACATATTTCTAAATAGATTGTGAAGTTTGTAACACAAACAAACCTTCAGGACAGGGTGAAATTCCCGACCGGCGGTGATGGAGCCAATTCTCCTCAGTCCGCGACCCGGATGCAAAATGGCGAGCATCCGGCTGACCCGGTGAAATTCCGTGACCGACAGTATAGTCTGGATGGGAGAAGGGAGAATTGAATAATGAAAAGAAAAGTACGAAAGACAGCGTTTTTGTCATTGCTGTCCACCATCGGATTTCTACTAATGTTTGTGGAAGTCCCGCTGCCGATGTTTCCAGCTTTTCTCAAGATCGGTGTAAGCGAAATTCCCGCGCTTATCGGTGCCATTCTATTTGGCCCACTCGCCGGAATGGCGGTCGAATTTATTAAGAATGTGTTGCATTTTCTCTTGACAACTCAAGGCGGCATGGCAGTCGGCGAATTGTCCAACTTCATTGCCGGTAGCACATTCGTTGTTGTTTCTGTGTGGCTAATGCGCATGCTACGGCAGAGCAAAGTAAATTTCTGGTTGGGGATGACCGCGGGTACGATGGCGATGGCGTTTATTATGTCGGTTGCCAACTATTTTATTTTTATTCCGGCCTTTGCCTACGTGATGGGCATGTCAGTTTCCGACATTATCGGCTGGTCACAACAGGCGAACAGCAGCATTACCAGCCTCTGGACGCTTATCGTTTACGCGATCTTACCGTTTAACCTGATTAAAGGGATAGCAGAAGCGGTCATCGCGTATCCAATTTACAGCCGTCTTCGTCCGGTGATACAAAGCGGCGAGTAATATGGAGCCATTCAGTTTTATATAAACAATAAAACACAAAGAAAGCTTTCGCTGTACGGCGGAAGCTTTTTTGTTTTAGCAAAAAAATTTTAGTCCCCCCTTAAAACCGCAAATATTGCACGAATACATATGACAAAGAAAAAGAACGAGGTGACGATTCATGAACCGTATTGAAATTTTGGTTAATTCTGCGGATGAAATGTGCCAAACGATGAAAACCTTGCAACACTCTTACCCTAACGCTACATTTGAAAAACTCGAATATATTGGGATCGAAAACGGGCAACTTTCCATCAAATTATCATACATACTTAACTAATATCATTTTTGACGTTTCGGCATTTGTAACCACCTCTCCCTGTACTTATGTTACTTTTCAGCGAACGAAACCAAATTGAATAGTCAATCATTATGTTTCTTATCCACTTAAAAAGACAGGCATTTACGTAGCCTGTCTCATTTTATACCGTATTTTAAATACTTATGAACATGGGCCAAAATTGATTTGCGGGTTAAAATTCCAACAAACACCCCGTCCTCATCAACAATGCACAAGAACGGATGATTAATAGAGAGTTCCAAGCCGCGGAAAAAGCTGCCATCCTCCTTCATCCACGCCACTTTTTTGTTCATGACTTCTTCCACTTTCCGCTCGCCCAGTTTATCATATTCAATCTTTTCAATCCCAAGAATGGAATCCAGAATAAGTGACATGCTGATAAGTCCTTTAAGCTTATACTCCCGACCCAATACTGGAATGGCAGAATAACCCGATTTTGTCAAAACGAGCAGGGCGTGCTCCAACGTGTTGCCTTCCTGTACAATCGCTACTTTATTACCTGGAATCATCAAATCTTTAATCGCGATATCCAACGATACGCTTTTTACCATTTTCCCCATACATCCACCGCTTTCTTATCATGAAAATTACTTTATATTCTAATTCTATCATGAAAACGTTTTCTATACATATAGTTCCCATATGTCTGCGCCGCCCATTCCACACGGGACGTGCGCGCCGAGCGGCGCAAACCGCTCGGGCCACTATCCTATCCGTTTCTTCCTACCGTTTTTGACCTTTTTCTCAGGAAATTTGGGAATCGTTCCGCGAAATTAACACTTCGCGCGGTTTGCTACCCTCATAAGGACCAACAATGCCGCGCGCTTCCATCATATCGACAAGCCGCGCTGCACGCGTATAACCGATGCGAAGCCTGCGCTGTAAAAGCGAGACGGAAGCCGTCTGCGCTTCGCGCACAAGTTCTACCGCCTGCTCATACAGTTCATCTTCCGGTTTCCCCACGGCTGCTGTTTCCTCTTCACCTGGCATCATCTCCGGATGATAGCGCGCCTCCTGTTGACTTTTGACAAACGTGACGACTTTCTCTACTTCATGATCGCTAACAAATGCTCCTTGAATACGCACCGGCTTGGATGCGCCCATCGGCAAATACAGCATATCACCGCGTCCAAGCAGCTTTTCTGCTCCTCCCATATCCAAAATCGTTCGGGAATCGGCCATTGAAGACACACCGAACGCGATGCGCGACGGAATATTTGCTTTAATGACTCCAGTAATCACATCAACGGACGGCCGTTGAGTAGCAATAATCAAGTGAATACCGGCCGCACGGGCCATTTGCGCCAGGCGACAAATCGCGTCTTCCACGTCTCCCGGCGCCACCATCATCAAGTCCGCCAGCTCGTCCACGATAACTACGATAAGCGGAAGCGGTGCCACCCCTTCCTGCCGCGCTAACTCGTTGTACCGCTCCAAATCACGTGTGCCTGACTTAGCAAACAATTCATACCGCCGCTCCATCTCCTGTACAACTTTTTTCAGCGCCATCGAAGCGCGACGCGGATCGGTGACAACCGGTGATAATAAATGCGGAATTCCATTGTATACATTTAATTCTACCATTTTTGGGTCAATCATCATTAATTTCACTTCGCTCGGTTTTGCTTTGCATAAAATACTCATAATGATTCCGTTAATGCAAACCGATTTCCCGCTGCCTGTCGCGCCGGCCACAAGCAAGTGCGGCATGCGCGCCAAATTGGCAATGATCGGCTGTCCGGAAATATCACGCCCGAGCGCAATGCTTAGCTTATCTAGAGATTCTTGGTACTCACGGCTCTCCAGCACTTCACGCAACGTAACAAGTGCCACTTCATCATTCGGCACCTCGATACCGATGGCAGACTTTCCGGGAATAGGCGCTTCCATCCGGATTCCGCGCGCAGCAAGCGCTAGGGCAATGTCGTCTGCCAGCCCGACAATTTTACTTACTTTAACCCCAATGGCTGGCTGGATTTCGTAACGCGTAACTGTCGGCCCACGCTGAACTTCCAGCACTTTCGCCTGAACGCCAAAGCTTTCAAGCGTTGTGATGAGCTTGTGTACATTGCTCTGCACGTTCTTTGTCACTCCGCCGGGCTTTGCCCCTTTCGGACGATCCAGCAACTCGGGCGTCGGCAACCGGTATGATGGGTGATCGTCTTCCCCTTCAAAAGCGAGCGGCAAATCCGAAGGAGCTTCCAGCGGCTCCTTGCTCTCTCTTTTTTGGCGCCCGTGCAATTTTACTTTGATTTGTGCGCCCTCTGTTTTCACTTCAGATTCAGGCTCCAGCGCATGTTCTTCCTGCCGATACACGTTTTCAGCAAAATCATGAACGACGATTTCTTCTGCCTGCTTCGGCTCCGGCGCATCACTCAAAAAAACGCCCGCCTTTGGAACCGCCGCTGCTCTTTCCGCCATATGGTGCCGCAACTCTTCGCCACCCGTCTCATCCGACGTTAAAGCAATGTTCCGGTTTCCGAACCAACGAGCGATAAAACTCGGTTTCCTTTCCGCCTTTTCCTCGGTCTGCATGTCTTCTTCCGTTAGACTTTCTTCATATGCCTTACGCTCCGCCTGCTCCCGCAGCCGCTGCTCCCTCCGCTCGCTCAACAGCACAAGAGCATCCTGGCCCGCAGCTTTCATCCGCGCTCCTCCCGCGACAAGCATACGACGCACCGCCTGAAATAAACGCACATACGAAATTTGAAAAGCCAGCATCATGCCGATAAGCACCATGAAAACAACAATAAGAGAAGTACCTGCCGAACCAGCCGCCGCTGAAAAGAAGGCATAGCCAATAGCGCCAAGCAATCCTCCACCTACATCAGTTGTGGACGGTTTCCCTGCTTCCACCTGTCTTTTTTCCTGCAGCAGCTGTTCCCACGTCACCGATAAAACGGACTGTCCCGCAAATTTTCCTCCGGCGGTCAACTCGTCAAATAAAAGCATATGATTCCAGACAAGAAGGGAAAAAAACAGAAGAAATACGCCAATCCAACGTTGAGCCAGCAAATAGGGCCATTTTTGCTTCGCCATTACATACACGCCGATACCGATGCCCATAAGCGGCAGCATAAAATCCCAGGAACCGGCCACAATGCGAAAAATCCAAGCAAAATAACGTCCAAACCAGCTCGTGTTGGAGAATGTAAGCAGCGCCAAAAGCGAGAAGGCAATTATAACAAGCCCATATAATTCGTAGCGGAGAAACGTCCGCGTATCTCGCTTCCTACCTCCAGCTTCTTTCGCGCTTTTCTTTTTCTTCGCCACCGGCTTCACCACCTCGGAATTATGTATCAGCCACACAGGCAAAAAGGCAGCCGAACCAACCCCTGGCTGCGGTTGCCTTTTTGCCTGCCCTTGCGTTCGTATGGTCATTATAACACAAGAACATACGAGCGGTCATGATGGGTATTCTGTCGATATATAGGGAAAAAGAGCGATTTTTGCCGCAGCCTCATCCCTCGGAAGTTACTGATTCATAACGTCGCTATTCTCATGACGGCCTCCAAGTCCAAGCTCAAAAAATTATGTCTTTAAATCTTTTTTTCTATTTCTTTCGTTATATTAAATGAAGTGAGGTGAGACGATTGCAAAGCGATGAGCAACTCATCATGGAAATACGCAAGGGCATCGAGAGCTCGATGGAAGTGCTTATAAATCGATATTACAAAATGGTCTTTGTTTATATCTATCGAAATGTAGGCGAATATCATCTCTGCTATGATTTAACGCAAGAAACATTTATTAAAATGATCAAAAACATAGACACCTTTTCTACGGAGGGAAGTTTTAAACACTGGCTGATTAAAATCGCTCTAAACACGTGCCGGGACCATTACAAAAGCCAGGGGTATAAACTGGGACAAGCTTCATTCACCTGGACAGATAAGATCTCCGAGAAAAATGAACACGTTATCGATTTGATCCAGCACAAAGTGGAAAGTGAATATATCCGTAACGCCGTAATGAAACTTCCTGCCTATCAGCGAGAAGCGATTGTGCTCAGATTTTATCATGATCTAAAAATCAAAGATATTGCGAGCATTACGTCCAGCAGTGAATCTACCGTAAAATCCCGGATCATGCAGGGATTATCCAAACTAAAATCGATTTTGGAAAGGGACAAAAACGATGAAAAAAAGCAAAGCCAATACTGAATTTCCTGAGGATGTGTCACATGCTGATCTGCAGCAAATCATAGCTAATTTAAACAAATTTGAAGTTAAATTCCCAGATCAAAACGAAATCAATTCAACAATAGAGACAGTCAGAACCCAGATGCGTATTCGGGCGCGGAAAAAGTCGGGGTTCTTGTGCCGATTCAGCCGAATCATTTGGTTCGCTTTCTCTGAAATCTCGGTTATCCGTCCGATTTATTGGCTCACTAGCATTGCCTTATATGTAGCGGGGGCATTATTCACATGGTTGAGTGCGATGTCGAATCCCTACATGATGCTACTTGCCCTCTCACCTACACCTTTCATGCTCGGACTAATCGAAGTCTTTAGAGGACGGGATGAGCGAATGCTGGAGTTGGAAATGTCTTGTCGGTATAACGCGATTAGCGTCATTCTATCCAAGCTTTTTGTTATCGGTGTCTATAACATTTTTATCAACTTTGTATGCTCGATCTTGTTTTCCTTGATGTCAGATTCGGTTCAGATGTATAAAATTACCCTTTTTTGGCTTACTCCCTTTACCCTCGTTTGCGGGCTTTCGCTGATGATCGCGATCCGTTTGAGAGGGGGCACCTCCGTTATGGCAATGGTGTCAATTTGGGTGAGCCTGTGTATGGTTTTTCTCTTGTCACCTGCTCTCATTGACAAATTGCTGGTGCTTGATACGTTTTTTTATCTTATGCTGATTGTCATCGGCACAGCATGTACTGCGATTCAAATCAAAAAACTGCTTACAACGACCAATATGTATTTTGAAAGGAATGTTTTGCTTGAAAGTCACAATTGACCACGTAAGTAAAATGTACAAAGATAAAGTCGCGATCAACGACGTTTCTGCCGAATTAACCTCAGGCGTTTACGGTCTAATCGGCCCTAACGGAGCCGGCAAAACCACACTGATGCGGATGCTGGCTGATGTGTTGAAACCTTCGAGCGGGCGCATAATGGCTGATGGTGAAGATATTAAACAGTTGGATGACTTATACCGAGCGTTAATCGGCTATCTTCCTCAAGATTGCGGGTTTTACAGCTATTTCACAGCCTATCGCCTCTTGCAGTATGTCGCTGCACTCAAAGGATTGAACCGTCATGATGCGGATCGAAAAATCGACGAACTCCTGCATTTGGTCAATCTCACCAAGGAGAAGCACAAAAAAATCGGTACGTTTTCAGGTGGCATGAAAAGAAGGCTAGGAATCGCTCAGGCTCTGCTCAACGATCCAAAATTCTTAATTTTGGACGAACCTACCGCAGGGCTTGATCCAAAGGAACGAGTGCGATTCCGTAACCTTTTATCGGAAATATCCGGCGACCGTATTGTCCTTCTTTCCACACACATTATTTCTGACATCGAGTACATCGCGAAAGAAGTGCTGATTTTAAAAAACGGGCAGTTGCTAAAACAGGAAAGCCCGCAGAGTATTCTAAATGAACTAAATGGGAAAGTTTGGCATGTCACCGTACCTGCAATCGAGCTCCATAAACTTGAGCAACATTACACCGTGGGGAATGTCCTACGAAAAGGGCAGGAGATAGAGGCCAGGGTCATCTCCGATACAGCACCTGCGCCCACTGCTGTTTTGCAAACACCCAGACTCGAAGATATCTATCTGTGCTATTTCGGGGAAATATCAGGCGACACGGAGGACTAATCTATGCAATTGATCAAATATGAACTATACAAAATCTTTTCTCAAAAAGTAGTCTATATTGCTTTGAGCGTGTTCATATTATTTTACTGCTTGCACTTTTTCGGCGCTCTTAATGTTGCGCTCGAGAAGAAAAAGAAACTGTTTTATGAACAATTCGGTGGAAACATAACTGAAGAAAAAATAGCCTGGGCCCGTCAGGTTCTGGAGGCCCCGCCAAGGAAGCAGCCCATGAATGAAGATTTGATCGCTCAAAATTCTGTTGCTACGGATATTGTTAACGCTGTGAATCTGAAAGAGCAATATGAACAGTTCCTAAAAGAATCAGCGAAAAAAGTAGAAAGGCTGAAGGGAAAAGAGAACGTAAGTGCCTTACAAAAAGCGGAGCTTAAAGAAATCGAAGTGTGGAAAAAAGTAGAGTACCCTAAATCCGTCTATTACCTTAATGGCTGGAAAAACATCATTCAATATATGAATGAGGTCGGCTACTTTTTTGTCGGGGCGCTCACGATTTTAGGATTGTCCAATGTATTTAGCCATGAGTATTCCACCAGAATGGACAGCCTGATTTTCAGCAGTCGATATGGCCGCAGGAAAATTGTGTTGGCCAAAATTGCGGCGGCGGCAGTGTTTTGTACTGTAATCAATGCCTTGTTAGCATGTGTGGTTTTCTCCCTTAACGGGTATTGTTACGGGTTAAGTGGCTGGAATCAACCTTTGGTTACATTGTTAGATTTATTTAGTTCAACCGGTTTTGATGGGCCAATTTGGGCATTTTATCTCAAGCAACAGCTTTATGCAACGTTAGGTTGTATTATTTTAGGAATATTTGTCTTACTATTATCTTCACGGACAAAATTATCAATTGTACCGGCTTTTATTGGCGGTGTTGTGCTGATATTTCCCGTCGTCATCGAAATGGCAAACATTCCACTGGTTATGCCGGTAAAACTCTTGCTTGACATTCTCCGTTTCACGGACTTCATCAAGCTTAACCATCTCGACAACTATCATTTTCTTAACTTTTTCGGATTTCCTTTACAGTATGGTTGGTACCTCTTAATCATCATGCTGACTTATGGATTTATTTCTTTACTTCTCCTTATGTTCAGCATCAAAAAGCGGCAGGTGATATAAATTGGGTATACTGATCTGGCAAGAATTATACAAGATATGGAACAATAAAATCGTATGGCTGATGATCGGATTATTCGCCAGCATATATCTGTTCACCACTCATACTTATTATACATGGCACTCGATGATGGCGTGGGATCGAATTGCTGATTTCTCTTACTCTTCAGGGTCGATCTTTGAGGGAATACTCATTTTACTTGCGTTATCCACTTCCTTTTCGCAAGAGTACCAATTGAAAACTGATTCCATCATCCTGAGTTCCAAATATGGAAGGAACAAATTGGTAACAGCCAAAATCCTCGCCTCCCTATCATTCATCACGGTATTGGTACTTGGATTTTGGATTTTGAACATAACCTTTAACATCCTCATGGTCGGAGACATAGGATGGAATTTGCCCATTCAGAGTCTGCAGAAATACTCATCGTCACCGTACGCTATAAGTATCTGGCAATACTGCATGATTCAGATTGCGACAAACTGGCTGGGATGTGTGGCATTTGGCCTCTTTGTTCTCTGGCTTTCTGTAATCAATCGATCATATTTGGTTGTATTTTTTGTTGCGGGTGTAGTTTTTGCTACCCCCTTTTTCATCCGGAACATCTCACATTTTTCCATTATCTGGATCATAAAAAATGCATCCATGACCGAATTCATGAGAGTTGAAAACATATTTGATAGTCAACGAACAGTGAATTGGAGCGAAATTACCATTCCACTCCCTTATCCAATTTTTTATGCCTATATTTTGGCACTTACCATCATCTTCGTTGGTGCAATTTACCGTTGTTTTAAAACACGCCAAGTAAGATAGTCTCTCTTATAATAAAGTTGCGACCGGATTCCCCCTTATTGCCTGGACACAAACAACCTTATTCATTTTTTTGCAAAATTTCTTTCTTAATTTTATAATTTTTGCTATATGCTAAGACAAGCTTCTAAGGATGTTTAGGGTCTCCCCTATCCAATAAACTATGAATCATCAAGCTTCATGATATTCAGAAGGGCAGGCAGGCTAAAAAAAGGATTTATCCGTACAGGTTCCATTATATTTTTTGTAATCCAAATATATCCATATAAGTAAACGTAAGGAGTTTAGAGGAAGCATGGAGCATTTAAAAACGATTTTACAAGAAAATGGCGTTCAATTTGAAATCATTCATCATGAAAACCCCATTCATACAGCACAAGAAGGTGCTGATTATTTCAGAATTGAAATAGGTCAGACTGCACCTACATTGGTTCTCAAGTCAGAAAAAGGGTATTTTGCGATGATAATCTCAGGAGATCGCGGGCATGTAAACTTGGAAAAAGTGTCAGAAATTCTGGAATGTAATCAACTAAAACTGGCACACCCAAAAGAAGTCCAACAGATCACTGGATACACTGTTGGCAGCCTTCCGTTAGTAGGCCTGTCTTTACCCTGTATAGTAGATAGTAAGCTTTTTCGTTATCCATTTATTTACGGAGGAACGGGAGAACCGCATTCAACATTGAAAATTAGCCCGAACGCTTTGGAAAAGCTAAATCAAGCTATTGCTTTCATTGAATAAGGGGAACTAAAGAATTTCAGGATAAATAGCTTCCGTATGCCAAAGCGAAACGATGCAATACTAAAAAAAACAACAGGAGCTGGCTATGAAACAGATCGGATTGCTTTATTTCCGCGACATCAAAAATATCGTGAGCAATTGGGTCGCCACCATCATCATACTTGGGCTCGTTTTTTTACCCTCCCTGTACGCCTGGTTCAATATTAAGGCTTCCTGGGATCCCTATTCGCAGACAGGCGGTCTCACGGTAGCCGTCACCAATAATGACAAAGGAACAATCCTGCGCGGCACCCCCATCAACATCGGGAATGAAGTCATCGCCTCGTTGAAGGAAAACCACAAAATCGGCTGGACATTTGTAAACGAACAGGAGGCCATGCGGGGAGTTCTACACGGCGATTATTATGCCAGCATCGTCATTCCCGCCGACTTCTCTGCGAAGATTGGCACCGTCTTGACAGACAACCCGCAAAAGGCGGAGCTGGTCTACAGTGTCAACGAGAAAATCAATGCGATCGCCCCGAAGATTACCGCCAAAGGCGCCAGCGGAATCGTCGATGAAATCAGCCGCAATTTTATCAAAACGGCAAACGGTACCATCTTCCGAATCTTTAATGAAATTGGCCTCGAATTGGAAGTACAGCGGCCCATGATCGAAAAAATGAGAAATCTGATCTTCAAGATGGAGGCCATGTTTCCCACAATCAATCAAACGGTGAATATCGCTCTGGAAGACATTAACAAGGCGAACGGTATCGTCCGAAAAGCCCAAACCAATCTGCCTATTGTGGCAGAGTTGACTCAGGACGGCATGGATGTCACCCAAAAATTTAAGAAATTTCTCGACCGGACAACAGAGGCTCTCGATGCGCTCTCCCCGACGATCAAGCAAGATCTCTTCCTGCTCCAGCAAACGGCCATGGCTATGGAACAGTTGACCGATATTCTACAAGATACCAAGATCGAGCCTGCCGTGGTGAAAGCAGCCCTGAATCAAGCTTCCCGACGCCTGTCGACCGGCATCGCTGTCACGGAGCATATCATCGCGCTATTCGACCGGCTGGATAACCTTGCGGGCGGAAATCGCCTTTCCATCTTTACCGGAAAGCTGAAGCAGATTCGTAACCACCTCCAGCAGCAATTGGCAACGGTAAACACAATCACATCAGCCATTGACCAGGGAGAAAAACCTGCGGCCCAGCTAATCAACCATTTGGATCAGCTTTCCAGGAAGACCTCCGTCATCCTTGATGATATTCTACAGCGGTACGACAGCGAAATACAACCACGTATCCTTCAGGCGGTGGAAAACACGAAAAAAGCCACCCAGCGTGCTTATGCTGTGCTGGTGGAGGCAAACAAAAGCATTCCGGATGTGCAGCGACTCCTGCATGACGCGGCACAAGGCTTGACCATCGGCAACCAGGAGCTGTCAGCGATACAAAAAAATCTCCCTGCAATCGAGGCCAGGATCAAAGGCCTGGCAGATTGGATACGCACCATGGAAAAGGAAGGCACACTGGACCAACTTATTAACCTACTCATAAATAATGCGAAAAAAACGAGTGAGTTTTTTGCCGAACCGGTCGTGCTGAAGGAAAACAAGCTATTCCCGATTCCCAACTATGGTTCGGCCATGTCACCGTTTTTTACAACCCTATCGCTCTGGGTCGGTGCGCTACTGTTAGTCTCCCTGCTAACGGTGGAAGTGCATCACCATGATGCCAATTACAAAAGCTACCAGATCTATTTTGGTCGCTATCTTACATTTATGACGTTGGCTGTCTTGCAATCTCTCATGGTCACACTGGGAGATATCTTTCTGCTTGGAACCTATGTGGTGGATAAGCTTTGGTTTGTCCTGTTCGGTATGCTGCTCAGCTCTGTTTTCATGTTGATCGTGTATACGCTTGTATCCGTATTTGGCAACGTCGGCAAAGCAATGGCAATCGTGCTTTTGGTCCTTCAGCTTGCTGGCTCTGGCGGTACGTTCCCGATTCAGGTAACCCCGCCGTTTTTCCAGGCGATCCATCCTTATCTGCCGTTTACATACGCGATCAGCATGATGAGGGAGGCTGTAGGTGGAATCCTCTGGGATATTATCGGGAAGGACTTACTGATGATGGCGGTTTATGTCGCTATCGCGCTTGTCATAGGGGTCGCTTTGAAAGACTTCCTCAACCGTTCCTCCGCGAGGTTTGTCGAAAAGGCAAAGGAAAGCAAACTGATACACTAGCGTTCTGGCTTAGTTTGGGACTTTTCTTCTCGGGTTATCTATCAAGCTATAAGGATGTGCGCATGAGGTTTCCGAAACGCTCCGGCTCGTTTGACATCCGCAAGGGAGGAAAGAATTTCTTTACTGAACGATTGAATGAATCTACAAAAACAAAAGCAGTCAGCTATTATCAATGCACTTGAATCATTAACGAAAAACTAAAGTAAAGTTTTCCACTATTCCCCTGTTTTTATTTGAATGTCCGATAATAATCAAAATGTAAACGAAAGAAGCCGTTCCATAACCCGGAACGGCTTTTAAAATAATATCCAGGATAAAGCAATGATATTGATGCTATTTGTAAGTATATGAAATGACAATGGAGCGAATATACTTTGATACGTTTTAAAAAGATAAGCTAGACAACAGCCCATTATAAATAACGCCGCCCAGAGCATCGGTACAAAAAAATGAGCCATTGTAAAAATAAGAGCTGAACCTATCGTTGCTATTCCAAACCCATACTTTCTGCAAAGATACTTGTAAATCAAGCCGCGAAAAATTATTTCTTCGGTTATCGGAACGAAGAACGGGAAGCGTATCTGTTCCAAATAATTGCCGTTTAAATAATGCCTGTTGTATCGTACGACTCGCATCCTTTGCCTCACAGGACAGACCCATATGATACGCAATGACCGAACGGTCATATACGTCCAGAACGGACTGGATGAAAAAGAAGCGGTTTTCTCCAGCGATATACCCGTATTTAATGTCCGTTTCAAACAATTGATTCGAGCCGGTAATAATGCGGTTTCGTGCCAGCTTTTTCGAGTACGAATCCCGTTTTTGGCGCTGTGGCCGTAGAATATCCATCTCCTTGCATAATCGGTCCACTTTTTTCTTGTTGATACAAAGCCCGTATGTCCGACGTAAAAAGACGGTCAGTTTACGGTACCCATAGGCATAGGCTTCGCCTTCCATGCCTTCCATCAACCATTCTTTGATCTGTTCATCGGACACTTTTGTGCCGTCCTGCTTTAGGGAATAGCCCGGTATGGCTCGTCCCTCACTTTTCACTGGTTCCACGTTCTGCCCTTTTCGTTTTCGATGGTAGTAATACGTGGAGCGTGGAATCCGGGCAAAACGCAAGACTAGCCGTTTTGGATAGCCCTGCTGAATATAGCGTTCCGCTACTTCAAGTTTTTCAGCAAGTGAGGGGTTTTCTTTTTTATCAAATCACGTAAAATCGCAAGTTCTAATGCTTGTTCGCCAAGTAACCGTTTAAGTTGTTCGTTTTCTTTCACAACTTCTTCGGCATCAAGGACCGGAACCATAGAGAAATCAATTTCTCCATGTTTTCCGCTCTCGAACTCTCGCTTCCAGCGCCCCACCATGTTAGCAGATAACTCATAACGGCGGGCAACGGCTGCTAAATTACCGGTCTCTTTCGCTTCTTTCACCACTTGTTTTTTGAAATCAATCGAATACTTTCTTCTTGTCATTGATGTCTTCCCCCTCTGTCACTATAAGTGTAATCAAAATACACCCTTAGTGTCCAACTTCTCTAGGGGGCTAAAGAGTTCCTTTCTAAAATTGACCGAAATAAGAGCCGTAAAGATGCTTATCGAGAATATGTGGATGCAAGGGAAGAATTGAAATCATGGGGTGGAGGCGGTTCAGGTGATGAATCCTCTATCACAAAGTTAGCCGTTGCAAAGTTGATATCTATCCTTCGCTATCATGATTTTTATGAGATGGTGAAGAAAGACGGCAGCGAGTATCGAAAATGGGCTAAGAAGCCTATTGAACATCCCCTTCCCTCAATTGACCAAGGAAAGCGGTTTGTTGATTGTACTACGGATTTATCATCTTATGAAATTGAACATGTGGCGAACATGTTGGTTAAGGTAAATGACAAAGCAACAAGCGCATTCATGCAACAAATTCGGAGGAGATTATCTATTTTAGAGCGCCCTTTGGTTACTGCGAGAGGCGAAGGAAAAAGTTATATCTATGCAAATTTTAATCCGAAGTATGCTCAATACGCTTTAACTATCCTTCGTACTTTCTACAACTTCTGTTTGTCATACAATTCATGGGATAAAGTGAAGGCTACACCAGCTCAAAGATTGGGGATTGCCGATAAACAATTTACGATGAAGGATATTATTTATTTTAAGTAGGTTCTGATATCTTTCGTTGTTGATTTACTTTATTAAACTATTTGGAAGTTTTGTTGAACAAGTTGTAAATTTAACATTTTAAAGTAAGAGCATTTCTTTGTAATGAGAAATGCTTTTTATTTTTGTTTAAAATTAAAAGGATATTTCAATAACAATAATAATATAATAAAAAACAATACGAATTTATCGTAAAACGATAAATCATATGATAAAATCATGTTGTCATTAAATAAGTGAGGTGTTTTAAATGAATGTTAAACGAGGTTCAACCACTTTCTTAAAGATAATTATTTTTCTGGCTGGAATTGCAGTGCTTGCCGTGTGTATATTTTTGTTGCCTGAAGCAGCCAGAAGAGATGCTATAGAGCGTCCGGGTGATTATTCGCTATATCCACTTTTGGTATGTGCATATGGAATATGTATTACGTTTTCTGTGGCGTTGTATCAAGTATTTAAACTTTTTAACCTATATCGAAAAGAACAATGCTTTCTCTGAGTTATCTCTTCAATCTTTGAAGGTAATAAAAAAATGCACTTTTACTGTCATTTTCTTCATTTTGTTAGCAATAGTTTATTTAAGGGTGCGTGCTCAATTCACAGGTGATGATGCAGCAGGTCCAATATCTCTAGGTCTAATGGGCATCTTGGCAACAAGTATCATCGCAGCCATTGTGGACGTACTTCAAAAACCTATAAAGAATGTCTTGGATTCACAGCCAAAAAACAATTAACATTTTGAAATATACGAGAGGTGTTTTTTATGAAGATTGCAACCACATTATTTTTGAAGATAGCTGTTATTTTCATTGGAATTCCGGTTCTCGTTTTGTGCATATTTCTGGTTCCTGAACTGGCAGATGCGGTAGCGGATTTCTTAGGGGTTCATTCCATAAAACATATCATTTTCATCCTTTTATATGGAGGGGCATTACCTTTTTACTTCGCCCTTTATCAAGCTTTTAAACTGTTAAGTTATATTGACAAGAACATTGCTTTCTCTGAATTGTCTGTTCGAACTTTAATGAGAATCAAATACTGCGCCATTTCCATCTGTAGTTTGCATGTCTTAGGTTTGCCGCTCTATTATCTCGTGGCAGATAAAGACGATGCCCCAGGTCTCATATTTGTTGGAATGGTCATTCCTTTTGCTTCGTTGGTTATCGCAGTTTTTGCTGCTGTTCTCCAAAGGCTTTTGCAAGAAGCGATTAACATAAAATCAGAAAATGATTTGACGGTCTGAGGTGGAGGATATGGCAATTATTATTAATATTGATGTGATGTTAGCAAAACGAAAAATGAGCGTAACGGAGCTTTCGGAGAGGGTTGGAATTACTATGGCGAATCTTTCCATTCTGAAAAATGGGAAAGCAAAAGCGGTTCGTTTTTCAACATTAGAAGCGATATGTAAGACTTTGGATTGTCAGCCAGGTGATATTTTGGAGTACAAAAGCGACGAATACACTCAATAATAACAGACAACAAATTTCTTCAACCAACAGGATTAGGTAGTGAAATTAAAATGAAGGGATAGCTTAATTGCTATCCCTTCTCTGCGTTTATTGATGTTATTTAATTAGAGAATTCCATTGAGAATTATATTGATATTAGTGACAAAAAATGTGATGTGATTTGCAATGTTTGCACCTCAAAAGGGAACCCGTTAACTCCTTGAAATCCACCCTTTTTATTACCGAAACACTACAACAGGCTTCGCAAGCATTGTTTTTGCTCCGCAGAAATCTTTCTATTCCTACTCTGGTTTACGATTTACTCATTATTTTTTTCTATCCACTTTTCCACGATTTCATACGTTCCGTCTTTTGTCGCTTTCTGCTTCAAATACTTCATGTCGATTCGCTCTCTATGAGCATAATACAAGCGGAATGCCCACTCACAATCACTCTGGGAACGCCAAAACTTACAAGCACGCAACCGATCACAAATAATATCTTCAATCCCGATTACTTTAACATAGCGTCCATTCCCGATATTGAGCTTTGTAACCCGGCTGTAATCACCATCTAACCAGTTATCTGGTATCTCTACAATCAACCCAACTTCTTTGTGATACCAGTCTTTTCCCTGCTTTTCAAATCCAAGATCTAATAATACCTGGTTCGCTTTATCTCGACCGTTCAATACAAAATCAATGTCCTCTGTTAAATAACTATTCCGGGTGTAGAGCTCAACAGAGAATCCACCTACGATGATGGGCTCTACATTCAAAGACTCTAGTATCTCTGTCAAAATTGCCGAGAACAGGAGCATTTTTTCTGTTTTAGGCTTTCCCTTTAATCCATATACTTCTGCCCGATACGATTCAATCGACAAAATAATCCATCTCCCTGTCATTGATATAGCGAACCTTTCCTTCTTCAACAGCTCGCATCCATTTTTCCCGGCAAATTATATCCAAACAGCGCTTTTCATCTTCGTCTCGTGGTCGAACTCGTGCCTTACGCCCCTTCCCGCGAAATAATTTATAGGCCCGTTCATTTACCTCTTGTTGCTTTTCATCGATTTCTTTAAAGAATTCGTCTATGTTGAATTCACGCATACTCTTCCTCCTATTCTGTTCCTATACCTCCCTGGTTTCATTGTACCTTTCTCTAAAAAAATTTACCCTCCTGCTACTTCAATGTAACTACGATATCCTCTGCAAAAGAGTATGTCTGAGCCAGCTTCTCCATAATCGCCTCTTTAATTTCCTCTTCCATATCCTTATGGAACATGCGAGGAATCGGGGCGATCAGCTGCGTCATTTCCTCGGAATAGTTTACTTCAATCCCAACATAACAAAGCTCGTCCTTTTCATCCACGTCCAGGATCACACTGGCCGGCAGTACTTCCTGTAACACCTGCTTTTTGTACGCAATATCCGCATCCAGTTTAAACAGGAAGTCGTTCTCCCTCTCCTCTACTTCTTTTACCTCGAAGCCAAATTTGAATGGCTCGTAGATGAACAGTTCCCCCGGTGACACTTTGAGGAATTCGCACAGTGTATTAAACGTGTCGTACTGAATTCCTTTCGCATTGTGGTTCATCAGGGAGCTGATTGTCGTTCGGGACATCCCCGTTCCACTGGCAATATCGGCGATTTTTAGTCCTCTCTCTGCCATTAAAACAGCTAAATTACACTTTATCATACATAACACCTCGTATTTAAAATACCATATACACTTCATAATAAACAATATGTTGTTCATTTTGTCATTGACCAAATTTTTATCATTATGTACAATATGAAACAAAAGTAAACAGACTATTGTTTATTGCAATGATATTTTGTTTACCGAGGTGATTCAAGTGATTCAATCGAACTTACCAGTTCTGATGGCTAAGCATGGGGTGAGAACTTTAGCTGAAGTTGTAAGACAGACAGGCTTGTCCAGGACAACGTTGACCACGGTCTACTACAGCAGGGGAAAAGGGATTCAGTTCGATACGATGGATGCCTTGTGTGAGATGTTCGGGGTTGGCGTTGGGGAGCTGCTGGTACATACAAAAACGGAAAGGAAATAGTACTATAACATCTATCCAATGATTGTTCCCCCTTAAAAGGATAACAATTTTTGGTTAATTTCAATTCTTCAATAAGATTTGGAGGGAAAAAGATGAGTAACGTAATTTTACTGGAGCAGTTCAAGAATAAGCCTATACGTATTGTTCGACGTTCGAAAGAAGTTATGGTTCCGCTGAATGACATTGCAGATGCCATCGAATATGATAGAAAGTCACTTCGTAATATTATTGACAGAAATAACGAGGTTTTTAAACATTTCAAAGGTAGGGTCATAATGACCTCCCCTGGTGGTTCTCAAGAAACCATTTGTTTATCGAGAGGCGGAGTTCTGGGATTGCTAATGAAACTAGATTATCACCGTATTAAAGACGAAACAAAAAAGCAATTAATCATCGATTTTCAAGTATGGGCCATTGAAACATTGGGACAAGTCATTGATGGTAACATAACAGAGACTAAACTTGAACCATGGGTAGAAGCCGCTGAACAGCACATCCGCTTTGCCAAAATCCTTGCTGAATCAACCGGCATTAAACCCGGCATTGCATATGCAGCTGCAATCAATGAAGCTGAGAAAGAAATCGGTCGTCCACTAGATAACTATAGAAAACTAATCCCGGCCGCAGAGCATGATACCGGATATCTAACAGCTGGAGAAGTAGCAAAGAAAGTAGGAATGTCCACCATCAAATTAAACAAGCGATTAGCTCAGCTTGGGCTACAAGAACAACAAATAGACACCAAAGGACGGAAAAACTGGCGCTTAACCCAGGAAGGAAAAGAGTACGGCGAAGAATTTCCGTTTGTGCGAAATGGCCACAGTGGGTATCAAATTAAATGGAACGAGTCTATTCTGACCATGTTATCTGATGACTACATAGAAGAATTTCAAAGGTAGGGTCAATCATCCCCTACCCTATTACGATTGTGACAGATTAAAAAGATGCTCCATGTAATTGTGCCAGTCTGCCACATCTCGCATGCAGAAAGAGACAAAGCACTTTTTCCCCATTATTCATCTTTACGGATCTTGTATGATAACGAAAAAGGAAGGTGTACTTCGTATGAAAGGATACTTTCGTAAGAGAGGAAGCAAATGGTCATTTACCGTGGATATTGGGCGTGACCCGGAGACAGGCAAACGGAAACAGAAAACTGTATCAGGGTTTAAGACGAAAAAAGAAGCTGAAAAGGCATGTGCTGAAATGATTGCACAAGTTGAAAATAGACAATATGTAGTCGAAAGCAAAGAAGCTTACGGAGAATATTTATTAAATTACATGAACAACGTAGCACGTCATGCCATGCGCCCTTCTGGATTTACTAATCAAATGTATAAAGTTAAAAAACATATCTTACCCGCTCTCGGACAAATGAAGCTGAAAGATATAAAACCTATGCACATACAAAAATTTTATTCTCAGAAGCTAAGCGAAGGCTTTTCTCCTGCCTCTATCCATTCTTACCATGCCATTATTAGTAAATCATTACGCCAAGCAAAAAACTGGGGATTAATACAGGAGAACGCCGCCTCCTCTGTATCTTTACCGCGTATTCAAAAAAAGCAATTGAAAACTTGGAGTTTGGACGAGATTAATCAATTTCTACATGCTATATCAAAAAGGGATAAGCGATATGAGCCATTTTACATTATTTACGTTTTAGCTATTTACTCCGGTATGCGTAAAGGAGAAATACTGGCCATACAGTGGAAAGATTGCGATTTAGAAAACGGATATATTCGTGTTCAGAGAACGCTAGCTAAAACGCCTGGGAAACTCTTTTTCCAGGAACCAAAAACTGCACAATCTATTCGTACAATCAAACTCCCGGACTTTGCTCTTCAAGCCTTAAAAGCGCAAAAAATTAAACAAAAAGCATGGCGATTACAACTTGGTGCTGCTTATCAAGATTTAGATCTGGTTGCCTCAGATTTTGATGGCGGTATGATTACACCTTCTGAAGCAGATCATGATTTCAAAAGAGCATGCGAGCATGCTGGAGTGCAAAAAATACGTTTCCATGACTTAAGACATACCCATGCTACCATCTTGCTGCAGCTAGGCGAAAATCCAAAGGTTGTATCAGAAAGATTAGGCCATGGAAATATTACCGTCACACTTACAACATACTCACATGTACTCCCTATCATGCAGGATAATCTTGCTAAAAACTTTGATGATGCACTTAAAAATACATCTAAAAAATCAATATAAAACACAAAAGTGGTCAAAATGTGGTCAATTTATATTTTCCGACTACCTACATTCCTTTTAAATGCAATAATATCAAGGCTTTTATTCACGGTTTGAAAACTCTGGGCGAAAATAAATTTTTTGCCCGGGCGCATACGCCGGGTTCATGTAGTCGTAAGGATTAGGACTGATAAGTCGTACGATACGCGCTTCGTTTATTCCACACGGCTGTACAAGCATCGTTACACCGTTCACCTGAATTTCCATATTCTCATACGCGACGTTATCTTCATTTTGAAAAATCAATTCGAGAGGCAAAGCCGAGTAAATAATCATTGCATCACCTGCTCCGTTTTCGTCTCGGCCGAACGGCGCTCTTCAATGCGCCTTTTCAGTTCCCGCATCGCATCGCCCAGGCCGCCAATTTCATCGATCAAGCCGAATTCCACCGCTTTTGTACCAACTACATTTGTGCCGACATCGCGGCTTAATTCACCAACTTTGAGCATTAACTCACGAAATTTCTCTTCCTTGATATTAGAATGATGCACAACAAATTTCACGACGCGATCTTGCATTCTTTCAAGATATTCAAAACTTTCCGCGACTCCTATTACAAGCCCGGTTAAACGTACAGGATGAATCGTCATCGTAGCTGTCTCCGCGATAAACGAATAATCGGTCGCAACAGCGATCGGCACACCGATGCTATGTCCGCCGCCAAGTACAAGCGATACGGTCGGCTTGGACATCGACGCGATCATCTCCGCAATCGCAAGTCCTGCTTCCACGTCTCCCCCTACAGTATTTAAAATGACTAACACTCCTTCAATATTCGGATTTTGCTCTGCGGCCACTAGCTGTGGAATGAGATGTTCATATTTTGTTGTCTTGTTCTGCGGCGGCAATTGAATATGCCCTTCAATTTGCCCAATAATCGGCAGACAATAAATGTTGCTATCCGGCACGGAAGGCACATTCGTCTGTCCGAATTGCTGAATCAGTTCGGTTGTTGCTTTGCGCGGATCTACCGGTGGGGGAGCGGCAGGAGCTTCCTTCGGTTTTTCCGGAAGCGGCTGTGGTTGTAACTCGTTCATTTGCTCTCGCACGTCTTCTTCCTCCTTGTTCCTTGGTATCCATAGTATGAATTGTGATAAAAGAAAGCATGCATGAAAGCTTTCCACGAATTAAAGATGGTTCTTTTTACGGAATCATTCGCCATGCAGCAAGCTTTGCCTTGTGAAGGGAGCAGCCTTGCCTGTACAATGGTAAAGAGGAAAACGGTAAGCTGACCAAAAGATAGGAGGAGTCATGGAAGAGTTTATTCGGTCAATATTAATCTTTCTTAGCGATTTGGGCTATTTCGGGATTGCGATTGGCTTAATGCTGGAAGTCATTCCAAGCGAAATCGTACTTTCTTATGGCGGGTTTCTCGTCTCGCAAGAAAAAATTACATTCTGGGGAGCAGTCATCGCTGGTACCATCGGCGGAACCATTGCTCAGCTTTTTTTATACTGGATGGGCTATTACGGCGGACGTCCGTTTCTTAAAAAGTACGGGAAATATTTGTTAATCCGCGAAAAAGAAATCGATAAAGCGGAGGAGTGGTTCAATCGCTATGGTGTAGGTGTGATTTTTACGGCGCGCTTTATTCCGGTTGTCCGGCATGCGATCTCCATTCCCGCGGGCATTGCGCGAATGCCGCTTGCGAAATTTACACTATATACCACGCTGGCAGTTATTCCGTGGTCTATCCTTTTTATATATTTAGGGATGCAATTGGGCGCACGCTGGGAGGACATAAATGAAGCCGCCAAACCATTCATCGAACCCATTATCTGGATCGCAGCTGCATGCCTTGTTCTGTATGTGCTGATCAGTATATGCAAAAAGAAAAAAGCTTCCCGTTTCTTTAGCTAATAAAGGGGGAATGGCATGGAAAAACAAAAAAAGGGAGAACGATTTGTCCGAAGTGCAGGACTTGTCGCAACGGCAGCCCTTCTTTTGCTAACAGGCTGTACAACTAAGGAAAATCTACCTACCGACAACGAGTTATCGGCTAAAATCGCGGAAAAGCAAGAGCAAAAGCGAAAAGAAAAAATCACAAACACTAAAGAAGAACTGGACCGCTACTTCGCGTCCCTCGCTTCCCACACCGAACAGCTTCATGCAGAGCGCGCCGCTTTGCTCAAGGCTTTCGCTGCGCTCAGCGAACAGAAACTTACGGAACAACAAACACGGGCCAAAGTTCACTCGGCCATTTCGGCTTATGAAGCAAAACTCAAGGATTTGCAAGAGATGCAAGTTCCCGCGTATCAAGAAATACAGGATTTCCATCAAGAAATGTATAGCGCCATGAGCCGATACGTTCCTGTGATGAAAAAAGCGGAGAAAGGTCTGCGTACAAAGAACGCATCCCTTCTTAAAGAAGCGGAAAAAGAAATGCATGCGCTTGATGTTAAAGCGAAGCAAGTGATTGAAAAAACAGCAAAACTTCATGTAAAGATCCGTACAAACTAATGCAACCCGGAGCCTTATTCTTTTCCTGACAAGGCTCCGGGCTGTCTTTTTAGTACGGGATAAGCGGTTACTTGATATAGCTTTTCATGGATGTCATACCGGATCGGCAGTTCAATGACAATCCGCTCCCGCGTTCCGGCAAAAATAGCAATAGCCCTCACTTCTACTCTTCCCTCATATTGGCCTGTAGGCGCAACACGCGTAACTTGAAGCTGTTCTACGCGTTCCGCATGCGGCCACGTCATTTTCTTTCCTACAAGGGAAGGCGCAAACTTCTTGTGCATTTCCTCATTCATATCGGAAGCAAGCAGCCATTTCCTGCTAAAGTCTATGGCAAACGCTTTCGCCTGAGGAGTGCCGATCGTGCTGATTTTTTGCGAAGGGATCAACGTATTTTCCAAATAGGAGACATTCAATCGAATAAGGCTCGCGGCCCCATTATAAAGCAGCACCAGCGCGGAAGCCAGCCCTACCACTTGGATAAACGTAAGCCATGTGCGATTTTGCGGTTTGTTTTGCCTACGCCATTTCTTAAATGGCGTTACTTTTTTATTCATACGTGTCATGCTCCCGCCTTCACGCCGTTTTTAGCTATTGCACGCTTACTGCTCCATTTATATAAATTGTACCATGAACCAACCGCAGACGTCATTGGCCAGCTTCCATGCAAAGCCTTTCTTATTCCACCGAATAAAAATGCTATTTTTATCACACAATACGTTTTGGAATGCAGCTGCATTCATCCACTTACTATTTGAGGAGGAGTCGTTTGCATGGCAAAACCTGACAATCGTAAAGATAATGTGCGAAAGCTGCAAGAAATGATACAAAATACAATCGGCAACATCGAGGCTGCGGAAGAAACGATGAGCAACACGCATTTGACAGAAGAACAACGACAACAAATCCGCGAGAAAAACGAACGCCGTAGAGCAAGCATTGAAGGAATGCGGAACGAAATCCAGGACGAAGCACGCGCACAAGAAAATCGTTACGAATAAGTGGACAAATCTTTTTTGTTCGCATATTATATAAATCGTGTGCTTGAAGAAAAACGGAAAACAGGAAGTGAAGCAATATCATGAAAACGGTGCAAGAAGCGCTGAAAGCTGGTAAGACGATCGAATTAACCGAGCTATTCGACGATCAGTTTGAGTGGGATCCTTCTTTCAACCTGCTAGAACTGTTGCACAGCGGACAAGTAAAATACAACGGCGCAGAATTAACGAAAGAAGAAAGCGAACAAATTATTAAAGCGCTCAGCATTCTGGTCGCCTAAAATACAAAACGCCCTGCCTGTTCCCGGTAGGGCGTTTTCTTTGTTACTTTTTCTCGAACAATCCATACATAATGCTGCTGACAATCGCCAATACAATCGAGCCAAAGAATGCGGAAAAAAAGCTCTCCACATGAAATCCGGGGACAAGCTTGCTAGTCAATATGAACAACAGCGCGTTAATAACAAGCGCAAATAAACCGAGCGTAAGAACCGTCACTGGCAACGCCAACAATTGCAAAATCGGCCGTAAAATCGCATTGACTAAACCGAGCACGATCGCAGCAACAAACGCGGAACCGACACTATCGAACCAGATCGCGTCAAATAACCACGCCACGATCAAAAGCGAAACAGCCGAAAGCACCCAGTGCCAAAGCCACCGCATTTCTTCCCCTCCTTCCTTTTCATATTTACATTCTTTATTCTCACTCTCCTGCTACTTCTCCTGTTTCTGATTCCCTTCTTCTATTTCTTTCTCGTTTCCGCTTCGTTCCTCCTCTTCCTCCGCTGACTCTGATGGAAGATCTTCCGCGGATACAACTTGTGCCTCAAACGGCCGGCTGTACACGCTCACCGGTTCTTCGGTGATATCCGAACGAACCGTTTCATCCTGTGCCGCCCCACGCATAATTTCCACACTTAGCGGCAAATATTTGAACATATGACGAATTACGGTTTTTTTCGCCATTTCTTCATAATCGGTTACCCACGGCCCGCTTTTATAGGAACGGGAACGTAACCTGCGTTTGTCGATTTCTTCCTTAGACATAAATTCAAATTGGTATCCGCCGTCCGTAAAATGAACAACCGCATACACGCCGATAAATTCCCCGCGACTGTTCATTGCCGGTTTATGCTTTAATGATGGATAGAGGCCGTATTCGTATTCAAACTCGTCGTTTTCATACACTTCGTGAGCATAAATGTTCTTAATGTTACCTGAGCGACGTGCAAGGTCAATCATTCCCTTATATCCGATAATAAATGTTGCTTCGCGCCCGTACGGAACGATATAGCACTGACCCAAAAGCCCTGGTTCCAGGCCAAGCTGAGCCGCCTGCATTACAGCTCCAAGAAGCGATGGAATGGTGCATTCCAAAAGCTGTGGGTTTGTGCGGATCGTCGTCAGGGCAATTCGTAACAATCTATCTACATCCATATGTTTCGGAAGCACACGTTTCACTTCTGGTTCCATCTTTTTCAAATACGCGCCGATCGTTTGCGCCGGTGTCGGCGGAGAACTTCCGGTTTCTCTCGCCTTTGCTTCCAGTTTGCTTTTTAAATCGTCTGCCATCTCAAACTCCTCCTGTTCCTTCATCTATGTAATAATGAAGCGCCGGGATACGGCTGGCCGGGCGAATTGTTCATAAATGTCTGGGCGTTGCTCTTTCAGCGCCTTTATATCAAGCGTGCGGCGGGACACATTCTTCCATGTAACACGATGCGCGGATGTGAGGCCGGTTTCATGGCGACCGATAAGCGCCTTTAGCCGGTTCTCGGCCTCTTGTTTGCGCTGTGCGGCTTCCTGTATATCACGCTCCGCTTTTTCCCACTGGGCAATAAGCTCTTCCGCTTCATCCGGAAGTATAAGCGTGCTGTCTACCTCACCTTCCGGGTATATATTGGCAAGCAATGCAGCGGTCGCTTCGCTTCCGTCCGAAAGCGGTGGAACACCTGCCAGCACGTGATGATGCCAGAAATGTTCACAAATTCGGAAGCTGAGCGCAATCAGTTCATCATCGCGCGCCACAACTTGATGCCGGAAAGTATTGCCGCCGATAAGTACTGCAAACGCCCCCCATGTAAGACCGGTAATATATAAATACCACTGAAGCTGTAGCTGGTACGCTTCCGGCACATTACCGTCCTCCCACTCTTTGCGTGCGTATTCGGAAGCCGTTTTGATTTCCAGCACGCCGTTGCCGCGTTCCGCGTCAATAATCAAGCGATCAATATTGCCGATAACCCACTCCTTCTCCGGATGCTGAAGAATTGCATTGCGCCGCTGCAACTTATAGCCTGTCCTGCGGGAGAATTCCTCCGCGACGACCTCTTCCATCATACGTCCGAAATGCATGGCTTCCGTATCCTCGCTTTCAGCCATCTGCCCTGTTTTTTCCAAATATACAGCAAGGGCCGATCTGTAAGGGTCTACGCCACAAATCGCTCCGACATCGCTGCCTGTAATTCCCCGCCTGCGCCAAGCGAGCCATTCCCGGTGTGACAGCTCGTTCGTATTGACCAGTCGTATTGCCTGCATGTTTCCTCCTTCACAGCACGCCGTTTGCTTTATGTCTTTACTTTCTCCATTTTCTCTTAAGAAAAACCGTCCCGTCTTCCCTATCGTAAAAAAGACAAGCATGCCCAACCATTTTTTACTGCTCACCTGTATTCATTTTCCATCTGCCGTCTGGCCCGAACAAAAGCAATAAACTGCTTTTTTTCTTCATCTGAAAGCGTCCGGCCATCTATCGTCAATTTCACTTCCGATGCCATCCGTTCATCCGTTAACTCAATCCACTTTTCTGTTTCTTTTCTCTTTTTAACTGCCTGAAAGTCCGGGTTATCGATTCGGTTCAGCAAATAGTCCACAGACGTCTCCATTACGTCCGCGATCTTCTTAATGGCATCCAATGAAGGCTGGCGGTATCCTGATTCATATCCGGCGTACGTGCTTTTCGCGATTCCGAGCTGATCCGCTATATATTGCAGCGACCACTTTTTTCTTTTTCTGAGTTCATAGAGTCGGTATAAATTCATCGATGTTTCCCCTTTTCCCTTCTCTTTGTCTTTCATTAATTACAATTTAAGAAAGCGGTAACAATATTTATTATAAATAAATGTACGCGATTCGCGTAAAAATGCTTGTCACATTTATGAAAATTATTATAATTAAAATGTATTATTCTCGATACGCGTACTATCATGACGGTGTTACGAGAACAATAGAAATCGCGTAAAAAAAGCTCTTATTTCTTGCTACTGACTACATTTGCATAAAAGAGAGGTGCTGTACTTGAAAAAATTGCTACTTCTTGCCACAGGAGGAACCATTGCTTCAGTGGAGGGGAAAGAGGGGTTAACTCCCGGTATTTCAGCTGATGAACTTTTGCGCTATTTACCCGAGGAACAAGGCGGCTATCACCTCGAAAGCAAAACAGTAATGAACATTGATAGCACAAACATGCAGCCTGAATATTGGGCAAAAATTGCCGAAGCTATCCATGAACATTATGCAGATTATGATGGCTTCGTAATTACTCATGGAACAGATACGATGGGCTATACGGCCGCTGCGCTTTCCTATATGCTGCAAAATTTGGGGAAACCAGTGGTTCTTACAGGCTCACAAGTGCCAATTTATTTTAAGAAAACGGATGCGAAGAAAAACTTTATCGATGCGGTTCGTTTTGCCTGCGAAGACGTTGCTGGAGTATTTGTCGTTTTTGATGGTAGAGTCATTAAAGGAACACGCGCTGTAAAAATGAGAACGCAAAGCTATGATGCGTTCGAAAGTATTAATTTCCCTTACGTTGCTTACATTAACGATACTGATATTACATATAACATGAATGTATCTGCCGTATCAAAACGTCCTTTCACCATTGATACATCATTATGTCCGGATGTGTTGCTTTTAAAGTTGTATCCTGGGATGCAGCCGGAATTATTTGATGCGATTAAGCATCTTTATAAAGGAATTATTATAGAGAGTTTCGGAAATGGGGGAATTCCGCACCAAGAGCGTAATCTTCTTCCTAAAATTAAAGAGCTGATTGATGCAGGAATAGCGGTTGTAATTACCACTCAATGCATAGAAGAAGGGGAGCACCTTACGTTGTATGAAGTAGGACGAAAGGTTGCCCAAAATATGATTATTCATTCTCATGATATGAACACGGAAGCTATTGTTCCGAAGTTAATGTGGGTGCTTGGAAAAACAAACGATTTAACAGAAGTAAAACGAATGATGGAGACCCCTATCTCGGACGATATGTTGGTGAAAAGCGAAATAGAAGAAGAGTAGCGAGCATTGCCAAAATAGTTCTTTTGTAAGCGTTATCGTTGTGCTGTAAAATAAATAAAGTTATAACAACATAGAAAGGAGTGTTTGAAATAATGACTATCTTAGAGAATTTTATTGCAATAAGTAATAATATTTTATGGTCTTATGTTTTAATTGCTATGCTGATTGTTCTTGGCCTTTATTTTACTTTTAGAACGAAATTTGTGCAGTTTAGAATGGTTGGTGAAATGATTCGCTTGCTTGGTGATGGAGTAGGTGATTCCAAAAAGAAGGACTCTGTATCTTCCTTTGGCGCCTTCTGCATCAGCACCGCCTCGCGCGTAGGAACAGGTAACCTTGCCGGGGTTGCACTCGCAATCTCTATCGGGGGACCTGGTGCAGTATTTTGGATGTGGCTGATTGCACTTATCGGTTCTGCTTCTGCTTTCGTTGAGGCAACACTGGCACAAATTTACAAAGTAAAGGACAAAAACGGGTTCCGCGGTGGCCCGGCATATTATATGGAAAAGGCGCTTAATCAACGCTGGATGGGTGTTTTGTTTGCGATTCTGATTACATTATGTTTTGGCCTTGTATTTAACTCCGTTCAGGCAAATACAATTACGCTTTCCCTGCAAACCGCGTATGGGCTGGATCGCACGATGATGGGTCTTGCACTTTCAGCGCTTACAGCATTTATTATCTTTGGTGGTCTCAAACGGATTGTTAAAGTAGCTGAATGGATGGTTCCAGTGATGGCTGGCGGTTATGTATTATTGGCTTTATACATTGTAATCACAAATCTTCCTGTTATGCCTGACGTATTTATGACAATTTTCAAAGGGGCATTTGGCCTGGAGCAGGTAGCAGGTGGAGGAATGGGGGCCGCCCTCATGCAGGGAATTAAGCGCGGCTTGTTCTCTAACGAAGCGGGTATGGGTAGTGCGCCGAACGCTGCGGCAACGGCTGACGTAACACACCCGGTTAAACAAGGTCTGATTCAAGCGCTTGGTGTATTTGTCGATACATTATTGGTTTGTAGTTCAAGTGCCTTTATCGTATTGCTGTCTGATGCCTATAAGCAAGAAGGGCTCGAAGGAATCGCGATCGTTCAGACTGCGCTTAGCTCCCACATTGGTTCCTGGGCAGGAAGCTTTATTGCGATTGCAGTATTCCTGTTTGCGTTTAGCTCAATTGTCGGTAACTATTATTATGGACAAACGAATATTGAGTTTATTGATACAAATAAAACCTGGCTATTGATTTACCGCCTCGCTGTTGTGGCGATGGTGATGTATGGTTCCGTAGAGAGAGTAGCTGTTGTATGGGATATGGCTGACCTGTTCATGGCGCTTATGGCAATAACGAACCTCATTGCAATTGCTCTGCTGGGTAAGATTGCGTTTGCCGCGTTGCAGGATTATACGAAACAAAAAAAGCAGGGCCAAAATCCGGTGTTCTATACCAGTAGTATTGGCGGATTAAAAAACGTAGAATGCTGGCCGGAAAGCGAAACAGATAGCAAAGCAAAACAAGATGCGAACGTAATGTAATTCAGCTGCTCGATAGAGATAGCTATGATAATGATAAATTACGACGTTTCTCCCCTTCACGTAAAAAGGAGGAACGTCGTTTTTTTCATTGCCTATGATAAATACATCGACCTTGCTGGTTTCTCCTGTTACAAAGCGAGCCACCGGTTCAAAGCAATAAAGACGGGAGATGAATCCCCTTTTTAAAAAAACATGCTATCATCAAATTAGTATCATCACCTAAATGTATCGGTCAAACCCGCGGCGAAACATTCATATCAAGGAGGAAGTATATGACCCGCATTCCTGTCATCATATTAAGCGGATTTCTGGGCAGCGGAAAAACAACGCTGTTGCTTCGTCTGCTACATGAAGCAACCGGACGGAATCTGCAACCTGCCGTACTGATGAACGAACTCGGCACAATTGATGTAGATGGACGCCTAATCAACGCTACTATGCAAGAAAATCAGGTGCTCGAAAAACTGCTTGACGGCTGTATCTGCTGTAGCAAAAAAAGCGAAGTGGTAGAAAGTATGGAAAAACTGCTGCACAAGCGGCCAGATGTTATTTTTGTCGAACTGACCGGCGTGGCTAATCCAGAAGAAGTAGTGGATCTGCTTGTAGAACCGCAATTGAAAGAAAAAGTTCGTTTTCACTCGATTCTAACTACAATCGATTCCTATTATTACCTGGAATACACAAGCATCTTCGAAATTGACCGCCAGCTTGTCCGTACGGTCAAACGCCAAGTGAAAGTCGCGGATATGATTATTGTCAACAAGACGGAAGGTATGAAAGAAAATCATAAAAACAAATTGCTAAAAGCGCTGCGCAAACAAAACGACTGCTCTCCCATTTTGTTTACAACATACAGCGATATCGATCTCGCTCCTGTGTTTGACATAATTGAAAGGCAAGAGCCAATAAACACAGCGGATTTGTCTGTCCAAGACCTAGCAGACCTCGAAGTCGCCGCACATGAATCCGGACATCATTATGAAAAAGGGCAGAAACACAGCGAACATGCACATGTCCATCTCCACGCTCATCGCCATGAACAAGAAGATGCAAACGGCTCGTACTCCCGTGTGCAAACATTCACACTGCCAGCTACCGGGACGGTTCAGCAGAAAAAGCTGGAACGTTTCCTAAAATCGTATCACCCCCGCCTACTGCGGGCCAAAGGGTATCTGACCGTCGAAAGCAAAACGGGTATATATCTGATGCAGTATGCGGCGAAGCGAACGGAATGGGAAGCGGTAGAGAATACAGGCGAATGCTATCTCATACTTATCGGCATTGACCTGCCGATGGAAGAAATGCGGCAGAAGTGGAAAGAAATATGCCTGGAAGCGACCGTGCAACAACCATCATTATGAATGAACAGGATGATTGTATGAAAACCGTTCTTATTTTGCTCATCCGGGCATACCAGCGTTTCATTTCTCCACTGCTTCCCCCTTCCTGCCGCTTCTATCCTTCATGTTCCCATTATGGGCTTGAAGCCATTCAACGCTTTGGTGCGCTCAAAGGGGGCTGGCTGACAATCAAACGGTTGGTGAAATGTCATCCGTTCCATCCCGGAGGTATCGATCCTGTGCCGGAGAAAAAGAAAAAAGAACAAGCCGGGGAAACAAGGCACAGAAAATGGAAAAAACATAAAAGGTAAATGCTTCATTTCTGATTCAGAAGTGCTTGATTTTTTTGCATGTTCATGATTAATTTTATGGCAAGTAAAAAATTAACGAAAAATGGAGTGCAATCATGGGAGCGTTGTCGGAAAAGGAAAAACTGGAACAAAAAATTAAAATTTACGAATTCATTTTAAACCGGCTCAATGAAGGTATTCATGTTATTGATGAAGACGGCATCTCAATCATTTACAATGAAAAAATGTCCGAAATCGAGGCGATGAATAAAGAGACGGTGTTAGGCAAACGCCTGCTTGACATATTCACCTTCACCGAAGAACAGGAAAGCACGCTGCTGCGGGCGCTGCATCAGGGCGAAACAACACAAAACGTTAAACAAACGTACTTTAACGCTAAAGGTAAACAAATTACGACTATTAACAATACATTTCCTATTACCGAAAACGGACGTACTATCGCCGCGCTTGAAGTAGCTAACGACATTACCCGCGTAGAGCATATGCTGCGAGAGAACTTCTTGAAAGAGAAAGATACGCGTTATGTTTTCGAAAACATTATCGGGGAAAGCGAGGCCATTCAAGAAGTCATCGAGGTGGCCCGACGCGCGGCGCGCACTTCTTCATCGGTACTTATCGTCGGTGAAACAGGAACCGGGAAAGAACTGTTCGCCCAAAGCTTGCATAACGACAGCGCCCGCGCATCTGGCCCGTTTATTTCGCAAAACTGCGCCGCCCTGCCGGAGCATCTTATCGAAGGCCTTCTGTTCGGTACGAGGCGCGGTGCGTTCACAGGCGCCATTGAACGGCCCGGGTTGTTCGAACAGGCGCGAGGCGGAACCATTTTGCTTGATGAAATCAACTCAATGAGCCCTCCTTTGCAGGCGAAGCTTCTACGCGCACTGCAAGAGAAAAAAATCCGCCGGATCGGCGACACAAAAGATACGGAAATTGATGTGCGCATTATCGCCACAATGAATGAAGATCCGATCGATGCGATCGCAGGGAATCGCCTACGCAAAGACTTATATTACCGCCTTGGCGTCGTAACGCTGTTCATTCCGCCGCTACGCGACCGAAAACAAGACATTGAAATTTTAACGCGCCATTTTATCCAGAAATACAACCGTTTGTTCGATATGAACGTCGAGCGCGTCCATCCGGAAGTTTTGCAGGCGTTTCAGGAGTACGGTTGGCCGGGCAATGTACGTGAGCTTGAACACGCCATCGAAGGAACGATGAATTTTATTACGGATGAACACGAAATTACAATGGAGCATCTGCCGCACCACATCCGGCGCAAATTATTGCATATCACGCGCGAAGATACGGCCCGTCCAGAGCCGGGTGAGCATATGTCCACGCATCCGCTGGCGCCAAAACCGGCAGACCATCCGCACAACATCTTTCCTGATGTGCCGTCAGATTTGAAAAGCCAACTTGCGGCCTTCGAAAAAAAATATATCCGTGCCGTTATCCAAAAAAACAACAATAACATTTCCCGCGCCGCCAAAGAACTCGGAATCAGCCGACAAAGCTTGCAATACCGGATGCGGAAGTACGGAATGGGTTTTACGCTGCGCGATTAAACGTATGAAAGAACTTGCGGACGTATGCCTGCTCAGATCATTGACGAATCCGTCTCTTCTTTCTGTGCTTTTCATTAACTTTTTGCAATAATACAGCATCTGTCCGCAAAACATCTGGGTTTATTAAGCGGAAACAATGGCAGCCGCATACGCAAGCAAACGGGCAGCTTCTTCGTTTCGTTTGCGTTTTGTTAAAAGACCCATGACGACAGCGATATACCGTTTTCCTCCGGATACGAACGTTGCGCACAAACAATATTTCGCCCTTGGTGTGTATCCTGTTTTCAGCCCGTCAACCCCGGGATAAGCGCCAACCAGCGTATTGGTATTACGCAACAAAATGTTGCCTTTGTTCTTCCTTCTCACCACAATACGCTTGCGGGATGTGTAGCGAAAAATTTCTTCATATTGCACCAGCTCCCGCGCAATCAGACACATATCATAAGCGCTTGCACAATGCCCGGAAGCGGACAACCCATGTGGATTAACAAAATAGGTGTTTTCAAGGCCAAGCTCCGCCGCCCGCTCGTTCATCCGCCTGACAAACGCCGGCACGCTTCCGAACGTATATTCTGCAAGCGCCACTGCCGCATCATTGCCTGAAGCGACCATAAGCCCTGCCAACAGCATCCGCACCGCCATCTTCTCTCCGGCACATAAACGCATGGAAGAGCCTCGCATACTGGCTGCCCTGCGGCTAATCTTCACCTGATCCTTCAAAGAAATGCGGCCTTTCTTCACCTCTTCCAGCACAAGCAACGCCGTCATCATTTTTGTCATGCTGGCAGGTGGAAGCGATTCATAGGCATTTTTCTGCAACAAGATCCGACCTGTTCTCGCGTCCAACAGGCAGGCGGCTTTGGCAGTAAGGAAAAACGCGTCTTTCAACGACCTTTCCATGACAGTTGCTTCAACCCCTTAAGCCGGGCCTGTTTCTTAATATAATCAACCGTTTTCTCCAAGCCGATCTTGTGGGAAGCTTTGATAAGAATCGTTGTGTTCGGTTTAAGGCAGGCAACAATGCTTTTGCGCAGCAATTGTTCAGACTCGAACATTTTCACCCGCTCTTTGGAGAACCCGGCCTGAATCGCGGCCAAAGCAATATGGCGTGCTCTTTTTCCGTACGTATACAAATAATCCACGCCTGTGCTGGCAACATAGCGCCCAACCTCCATATGCGCTTTCGTCGAATATTTCCCCATCGCGAGCATCGTACCCAATACGGCAACTTTCGTCTCTCCGCTTACTTTTTTCAGCACATCAAGGGCCGCCCGGACGGCATTTGGATTTGCGCTGCACGAGTCGTCAATGAGCGTAATGTTGCCCGTATAACGAAAAATATTTAACCTTCGTGGCGTCCGCTTATAATAACGGAGGCCCGTTTTCATCTCCTCGGGTGTAAAACCGAGGCGACTTGCAATAGCAATCGCATTCAGCGCGTTGTATACGTTGTGCTCACCGTAAATCGGAATATAAAACGTATGCACCTGGCCGTCCAGCAAAACGTCAAAGCTCATTCCATCAGTTTCATAGCCAACATTTTTCGCCCGAAAATCGGCTTCATTCTTTATGCCTATCCTCACAATCGTCCCCTGGAACCCCTCTGTCTCCAGCAGCTTTGAATTCGGGTCGTCCGCATTGAGTACCAGGTAGCCGGTCTGCTTCATATGCTTAATTAATTCCGATTTCGCTTTCGCAATCCCCTCCACGTTACCGCCCACATTCCCGATATGCGCCGTGCCCACATTCGTAATCACTCCCATATTTGGTTGAATAAACTTGCAATGTTTTTTGATTTGGCCGCGTGCGCCCATGCCAAACTCCAAAACGGCCGCCCGGTGAAACGGGCGAATGCGCTTCGCGTTGCGCGCGGAACACGTATGCTGGTTAAAGCTGCGGTATGACGCAAAAATACGCCACCTGCGTCTCAATACGGACGCGATCATTTCTTTCGTCGTCGTTTTCCCCGCACTGCCGGTCACCGCAATGATCGGCTTAGTCAATATTAATGTTTTGGGCAAGAAAACCTCCTCCTTTTCCTATGCTACGAACCTATTCAACACAATGTATGCAGCAGATAAAGAAAAAGAGCAGGAGGCACAGACTGAGTTTTTATTCATTTTATTTTAAAATGACAGTAAACTGATAAATAAGAAAGGAAGAAGCGAGGTGACATATATGTGGTGGGCCATTGTTGCTATCATCGTTGCTTTTCTCATGGCATATATTAATTTTGCCAAGCCTGTTGAAAAGGGGGAGGAAGGAAGAAAAGAAAAAACGTATAGCCTCGTACATGAGCCGTTCCTATCCAGCGAACATCACAATCCTTATTAGGCCCGATATGGAGAAAAAACAAAAAAGTCCTTTAAAGTCAAGCGACTTCAAAGGACTTTTCTATTTTTTATTTTATACCAAAATATTTTTCCAAATCATCCAGCATTAAGTTGGCTGCTTTTACGCCTCCAGCTGTATTCCAAATGACGTCGTCCACTTTGTACGCTTTGTGTTTTTTCACAACGCTCAAATTTTTCCACAGCGGATCGTTTGTCCATTCTTTTTCGGCTTTTGAAGCTTCTCCGTTCCCTGTCTCATACGTGTAGTAGAACATGATATCCCCGTCCATGTCCGGGATGCGTTCTTTCGTTACATCATCTGCAAAAGCATCTTTATCCTGGGAAGCTGGACGGGCAACACCCAGTTCCTGCAAGATAATTCCAGCAAACGTGTCCTTATAGTAGATACGGATTTTTCCCGGCATGAAACGAACCAGGGAAACCTTGGTCGATAATTTATCGCCCGCTTTTTGTTTGAAATCGGCAATGCGCTTCTCCCAATCCGCTAATACTTTATCGCCTTCCGCTTTTTTGTTCAACGCATCCGCGTATAGCTTAAAGTTGTCCTTCCACTCTCCGCGCAGCGTTTCCGAAAATACGGTAGGTGCAATCGCGGATAATTGTTGATAAATTTTTTCGTGACGCATCTTGTTTCCGAGAATAATATCCGGCTTCAGCGCCGCGATTTTCTCCAAGTTCGGCTGCTTTTCTTCGCCGAGCACAGTCACGCCTTCCATTTCTTTTGCAATATGTTTGTAGAATGGATCACCTGTCCAAGACTTCACCGCACCCACCGGTTTCATACCGAGCGCAAGCACAGCTTCCGTTCCTTCATTCGTCAACACAACAACCCTTTCCGGCTTCTCCGGAACTTGCGTTTCTCCCATCGCGTGTTTTACCGTGCGCGTGTTTTGTTTTTTGCCCGCCTCATCCGTTTTCTCTGAAGCGGTTTGCTGTCCGCCACAGCCGGCAACTACCAGCATGAAAACGAGCAAGAGAATGAATGAAAAGCCCTTCCTTTTTCCCTTAAACATGCTCACCAACAACTCCCTCTTTCTCTACCGCGTTGTACAAGATTTATGAAAATGATTATCATTAACGGCTATAATCATATCCATTTTCTCTTTCTGTGTCAATCATTAATTTTGATAATGAATTTCAAAATCATTGACATAGATATAGAATCTTCGTAAACTTTATCGCAGATAGAAAAACTCGCGTGCTGTACCCGCTTGTCCTTTTGCTGCTGATGTAGCAAAAACGGACGCTTTGCGTCGCTGCGGGCGGTGCACAGCTTTGCAAGTTTTCCTGGCTCTATGCAATCGGAAGGAAAGTAGGATGGCAACATGAAAGGAATACTAACAACTCCCCCACTAAAAATTTTCGGGCTAATCATCGGGTTTGTCTGCATAGTCATGGCTATGTATACAAGCATTGTGTTTGGAGTGATCGATACAAATTGGAAAACGGTGGTCGATGCCTATACCCATTTTAATGGAACAAACGAACATATTGTAATTAAGGAAGTGCGAGTTCCCCGCGCCTTTATCGCGCTGGCGGTTGGCACTTGCCTTGGCATCTCCGGGGTGCTAATCCAAGCTTTGACGCGTAATCCGCTCGCAGACGTGGGAATTCTCGGCATTAACGCCGGCGCTTCTTTGTTTATTGTAATCGCTGTGGCATTCTTTTCTTTCAGTACGCTTGCCTCTCTTACATGGGTCGGCTTTTTTGGAGCCGCGGCAAGCGGACTGTTCGTATATTTTCTTGGATCTCTCGGCCGGGACGGCGCTACGCCCTTGAAATTGACCCTCGCAGGCGCCGCTATATACGCACTCTGTTCTTCGCTTACGCAAGGCGTTCTACTATTTCGAGAATCGGCAATCGAAGAAGTGCTGTTCTGGCTGGAAGGTTCGGTAGCCGGGCGCAAACTCGATGTGCTTGTTTCCGTGTTGCCGTATATGATAGTAGCAATCATCGGTTCGCTGCTTATCGCGAAACCTATCAATACACTCATGCTCGGCGAAGATGTGGCAAAAGGAGTCGGACAGCGGACAGCGCTCGTTAAGGCTATAATGGGAATTCTGCTTGTCATGCTGGCTGGAAGTTCCATTGCCGCAGCCGGGCCTATCAGTTTTGTCGGCCTGATTATTCCACACATCGCCCGCTTTCTCGTCGGAATCGATACGCGCTGGATGGTGCTGTACAGCGCGCAGTTGGGCGCGATTTTGCTGCTGATTGCGGATATTCTGGCACGGTTCGTTGCCATGCCTAAAGAACTTCCCATCGGAGTCATTACAGCTCTCCTGGGCGTGCCATTCTTCATTTATGTGGCCCGAAAGGGGGTTCGCGTATGAAAAATTATGTTCCTATCCGTGGTCAAAAGTTTCCTGTTTCTTTTTTGCTTGACAAGCGCTCACTTTTCTTTAGTCTTTTATTTTTCCTGCTTACGCTTGTGGTGCTCCTTCTAAGCGTTGGCATGGGAGATTTTTTCATTCCACCCGCTGATGTGGTAAAAACGCTGTTGGGCATTGGTTCGAGCGAACATGCGCTTATTATTCAAACGTTTCGTCTACCACGAGCATTAGCGTCGGTTCTGGTTGGAGCTTGCCTCGCCGTTTCCGGGGCTATCCTCCAAGGTATTGTACGCAATCCGCTGGCCTCCCCTGACTTGGTGGGGATTACGGGCGGCGCTTCCGTTACAGCGGTTAGTTTTATTATTCTGTTTCCAACAGCAAGCATCGCATGGCTTCCGCTCTCCGCAATGGTGGGCGCGATAGTCATGACGCTTTTGATTTATATGCTGGCTTGGCGCAAAGGTATCAGTCCGTTCCGGCTGGTACTCATCGGTGTCGGCATTCAGGCGGCGATGGCCGCTTGCACTAAGCTGTTACTTGTCATTAGTCCGATCTATTTGACAAGTGAAGCAATGGTCTGGCTTGCGGGAAGCGTGTATGGCTCAAACTGGAAAGATGTGCTTAGCCTTTTGCCATGGGCGATCGTTCTCATTCCGTGCGCTTTCTTCTTGAGCAGAAGCGTGAACGTACAGCAGCTTGGCGACGACATTGCCACCGGAGTAGGACAAAGGCTAGAGCGAGACCGCTTCATCCTGCTGGCCGTTTGTGCGACGCTGGCAGGCGCGGCGATCGCCATCGGTGGGGCGATCGGATTTGTCGCGCTACTTGCCCCGCATATTGCCCGTAAACTGGTCGGCTCTTCTTTCGGCGGGCTGCTTCCTGTGGCTGCATCGGTGGGAGCGTTCATGGTTACAGGCGCCGATTTAATCGCCCGTACCGCATTCTCGCCGCTCGATTTGCCGGTCGGTATTTTTACATCGGCCATCGGCACTCCGTTTTTCATATATTTGCTTTATAAATACCGGAATCACTGAAAAAGGGGATGGTATGATAATGAAAACGCTGGAAACGGAAAATCTTACGCTCGCATACGGGGAACGGATTATTATTAATGAATTAAACATGACGATACCAGAAGGAAAAGTGACGGTATTTATCGGAAGCAACGGCTGTGGAAAATCCACCCTGCTCCGCTCTCTGGCGCGCTTATTGAAACCGAAATCCGGGTCTGTATTGCTGGACGGCCACAGCATTTCCCGTTTATCCACAAAGGAAGTAGCACGGCGTCTTGCCATTTTGCCGCAATCAACGGCAGCTCCCGAAGGACTCACTGTCCTGCAATTGGTGAAACAAGGCCGATATCCGTACCAAAGCTGGCTGCGCCAGTGGTCAGAAGAAGACGAAAAAATGGTAACCTGGGCGTTAGATGCAACACAAATGAGCGAGCTCGCTGAACAGCCGGTAGATTCCCTTTCCGGCGGCCAGCGTCAGCGGGCATGGATCGCGATGGTGCTTGCTCAAGGAACGCATACACTGCTGCTTGACGAGCCGACCACATATCTTGATATGACGCACCAACTAGAAGTGCTTGATATTCTTGCTGAATTAAACCGGAACGAAAAACGGACAGTTGTTATGGTGCTTCACGATTTAAACCTTGCCTGCCGGTATGCTGACCATATCGTCGCAGTGCAAAACCAGACCGTATACGCCGAGGGTGCTCCTGAGTCGGTGATGACGGAAGATTTGGTACGGGCGGTCTTTAATCTTGACTGCCGCATTATTAAAGACCCAATTTACGGAACGCCGATGTGCATTCCGTACAGTAAGCATGAACGAAAGCGAAATGCTGGCTAATAAAAAAACAAACCTCCGCCAACATAGCGGAGGTTTGTTCTCAGCCGTATATCGTTTCGAGCATGGCCGCACAACTTTCGTTCGAACTGGTTTTGTACCCGTGCTGCTCCAACACTTGTGCAAGTGCCGATAGGAAGAGAAGAACATTGCGCGGCTGACAAGAATAGCCCATCAAACCGATGCGCCATACTTTTCCTTTGAGTGCTCCCAATCCGCCGCCAATCTCAATGCCGAACTGTTCCAGCAACTGCTTACGCACTGCCGCTTCATCAATACCTTCCGGGATGCGCACAGACGTAAGCTGCGGCAAGCGGTATTCTTCTGCCACATGCAACGACAATCCCATCGCTTCTAAACCGGCCTGAAGCGCCTTCCCGAATTTCCAATGTCGCTCCCACGTCTGTTCCAGCCCTTCCTCCGCTACCAAACGCAGCGCTTCGCGCAGGGCGTAATTCATGCTAATCGGAGCTGTATGATGGTAGAAACGCTCCTGTCCCCAGTAATTTTGAAGCATGGATAGATCAAGATACCAGCTTTGCACCTTGGACGTACGTTTCGCCAGCGCTTCCTGCGCCCGTTTGCTGAACGTTACCGGTGAAAGGCCCGGCGGCGCGCTTAAGCATTTTTGCGTTCCGCTGTAGCACGCGTCTACTTCGTTTTCATCTATCCCCACTTTGATTCCACCGAGCGACGTTACCGCGTCCACAATAAAGAGGGCATCGTGTTCGTGCACAAGTCGCGAAATTTCGAACAATGGCTGAAGGGCGCCGGTCGATGTCTCGGCATGCACGACCGCTACTGCCTTAACACCAGCATGCTTTTCAAGCGCTGCTTTTATTTGCTCTGGCTGGATGATCTCGCCCCACGGTGCCTCCACTCTGATGACTTCAGCACCACAACGTTCCGCTACATCCGTCATCCGCTCGCCAAAAAGGCCATTGACGCCGATGATAACCTTATCGCCCGGCTCCAGTATATTTACAAACACCGTCTCCATCCCAGCGCTACCAGTGCCCGACATCGAGAGCGTAAGCTCATTCTTTGTTTCAAAAACCATTCTGATTAGCTCCATCGTTTCATTCATAATTTGTAGAAAAGACGGGTCCAAATGACCGACAAGCGGCATTGCCATCGCCTTCAGTACGCGCGGATGAACATCGCTCGGCCCCGGCCCCATTAAAATACGGCTTGGCGGATTTAATTCTTTATACATCTCTCTCATCCTTTCCTATGTATGATGGAAAAAAGGGGGGTTCGCTTCTAAAAATAGTTTATCCCTTCCATTCAAAAACATCAAACAATTTCAACAATAAAATCGACAAAGCCCGCTTGAAAATTCTTTCAAGCGGCCGCTCGTTCCTCATGTTCAATGCTAGCTATAGGGTCTTTATCCAATATTTCATCATTTTCATTCGGGTCGATTCCCTTTATTATATAAATTACGTGATTGAAAAACGAGAAAGGAGGATTATCATGCTTATCATTACCCTTATCCTCTTACTAGGCTTGTTTTTTGGAATCCGCCGTGCATACCGCAACACATTCGATGTACAAGTGCAAAAAGTAGAGATTCCACTGGACTTGCCGCAGAATAAAGAAATAAATATTCTGCACCTTTCCGACATGCATCTTGAAAATCTTTCGATCACACCTCAAACTCTGTATGAAAAAGTAAAAGATTTAAATATAGATCTTATTGCCCTGACCGGGGATCAGCTTGAGCGTCAGAAAAATATCCAGCCGTTCATGGAATACATTAAGGTGCTGAAACAACTCAATGCGCCTCTCGGCATTTACGTTGTCTTTGGCAACCATGACTATCTGCTGTACAAGCACCATCTTGAACTCTTCCGCAAAACGCTGGAGAGCCATGGTTGCATTGTTCTGCAAAATGAAAACAGAGTCCTACAACTGGGTGATACTGTGCTTAACATCATCGGCATTGATGATTTCAGCACCCGTCGAAGCAACATTGCCAAATCGTATGAAGGGGTTAAAACAGGCATCAATCTTGTATTAACCCATGATCCGAATGTCGTGCTTCATATGGATGATGTGCCTTACGATTACCTTCTCTCCGGCCATTTCCATGGCGGCCAAATCCACTGGCCGAAACCTTACCACTTGGTAAAAATGGGGAAGTTGGCTAGAATGAAGATTATCAAGGGCCTGCATTACCGAAACGGGAAACCTTACTACATCAGCGAAGGATTAGGGCAAACCGGGGTGAATATTCGTACAGGTTGCCGTCCGGAAATTACGCTCCATACGCTTAAAGGAAAAGAAAGCGAAAAAATAACACGTGCCAGCTAAAAGTCTCTAAACGTGTGAATCGTTTGGGGACTTCTTTTTATTCCACTAGTTCCTTTATTTTCTCCCAGGCCATTCCTTCCTTATCTTGATGATAGCGTTCAATTGTTTTCATCCAATTGCTTCGTTCTTCTTCGTTCTGCAAAACGTTTAGTATTTGTGTTTCATACGGCGAATGGGATAAAAGTCTGTATACCAATTTTTGTGATTCCAAGTAATGCAGGTTCACTTCTTCCTGACCGGGCAAAACGGAATGGACGAAGATGGGAAGTTTCTTCCACAAAGCTTCGCTTATCGTTACGCCTCCTGGCTTAGTAATGATAGCGTCCACTTGTTCGTACCAATCATTCATCTGCTTTCTCGATGAAATAAAGGAAAGCGGTTGAATATGTTCCATTTTCCAAGAAGCAATCTCATGGAAAAGCTCTTTATTATGGCCACAAAGAATAAAATAGCGAAACTCGGTAGCATGCTTCATTTTTTGCAATAGAGAAAGAATGTCGCCCAGTCCGTTACTTCCTCCTGATATCAATATTTTGTAAGGCGGAGATACAGGAAATTTCCTATCGGTCGTGTGAAACTGCTCATCTACTGGAATACCGGTTATGTGAATTCGTTCCTCAGGTATATTGTACTTTCCCATGAGTTCGTTCTTTAGTGAACTAGCAGGGACAAAATGGAAGTCAATTCCTCGACGTCCCCAAATTTCGTTAATAAAAAAGTCAGTATACACATTAATGGCAGGCGTAAAGATTTTCCCCTGTTCTTTCAGCCTGCTTATTAAAAAAGAAGGAAAAGCATGGGTACAAACCAACAAATCCGGTTTTTCTTCACGAAGCAATTGTTCCATTTTGTCCTGAAATAGTCTTTCATACCATGCTAATTGGTAATTTTTTATGCCGCTTGCCGAACAGGCGCAATGCTGATACGTCCATTTATACGTCTGCGGCGCGTAATAAATCCACCTCATATATATACCGGTCACTATTTTTTCTAAGTGTCTGTTCGCATACCACAAAAAATCGATTTTTCGGCACGAGATTCCCTCCGCTCTTTTTTCCAATGAGCGCATAAGGGCATCGGCGACTTGATGGTGACCTGAAGGAAGTTGCAATAATGGAAAAAAAAGAACTTTTTTCATGCTTAGTATCAGACTCCTTTATATTCATTGGGAAAAAATTGTGATGCATACTTACTCTCGTTGCTACGCATTAATAAGAAAAAAATTGTCTCATCATCTGTTACACCAGCATGAAAGGAGGCATCTGCATTGGGAACGTGGATTCAACTCTGGTCATTTATAGACAAATTTTATTTTTCGTGTTCTCAATTAGAATATGTAAACAGAAAAGAAAAAAACATTTTCCGCGTCAAGCTTATTCGTTATCACGGGCAACATCTCACTCTTTCGGATGGAACACGTATATGTCCCAACGATCTTCTTCTGAAAATACATCTCCATAATTGTTTGCTTATGGACGAGATGAAAAACATTCTAAACGACACAAAACGAGCCCTGTATGTTTATCATCGTGTGCAATCCTCGCTGCCCGAGCTGGCCCATTTTATTTTTAAACACCCACAGAGAGACAACATTAAAGGCATCATTGGCATTACCATGCTATCCCGCGGGGTAAGTCGCCTAGGATTCGAGGTAAAGGATATTCAAAACCGCTATTATCGAAATATGAAGCAATTATATATGAAGCCAATGTTTATTTTATGCCATCCGGATAAAAAAGGAGTTTTTAGACAAAAAAATCCAGTTCCTAAGTTCCTTCTGATGTCAAAGGAACAAATATTTAATAAATATTTACAAGCACAGGACTTACCCACATAATAGATAATAACACCAAGCTGTAGGTCGTTCGCAGCGGATACGAAAGAAAAGCGCGACTCCCTGGCTGTGGTTGATCTCTTCTTTTGTATCCTTATTTTCTTCTGTCATTGTACTCGCATTGCGCTACACGAATGAGCCATTTGCTACAAACAACGGGCTTCGATGGGCAACTTATGAGTGGGTATTCATACATTTCATGGCCCTAAAAACAAAAAAAGTCTTTTGAAGGAAAGAAAGAGGCTAAACCCCCGCTCCTTTAAAGACTTTTTTATATTCATGCATTCACTTATTTCAATTGTTGAAAAACTATACATTTAGTTTGATTAGCGCTGTACAGCACCGGACATCGGTTGTACATTCACCGGCACTTTATTCATATTGTGCATGCCTCCAGCATTGACATGATACATAATGTAGTATTGTCCTGCTTTATCAAACGTATATGTAATCGAGTAGACCCCGTCTCCCGTTTTCTTGGCGGCAATCATCTGTTTCTTTTCTTGATTTTCTTGTCCGATTTCAAATTTAACATCTTCCGCATCATTGACCGGTCGTTGCTTCTGCGTGATTCGAGCGGAAATCTTCACCGGTTGTTTTTCTTTCACGCTTTCGGGCATAATCGTAAGCGAAACCTCTACTGGTACCGGCTTCTGCCTTTCCTCTGGCGTGCTATTCTGGCCACACCCGATTCCCCCCCATACAATTAACAAAAGCATAAAACCAAACAAAACTTTCGACATTCTCACTTTCCTACATTCACCCTTTCCAGCATATATAACGATATTGATATACAAAATGCATCTGTCTACTTATTTCTCGATGTTCTCTATGCTCCATCCGCTATTCATATCGTTCCTGACTCTACTGCTAATATGATTGCCATAAATAAATCTTATCTCCGACCTTGATTTCACCCGTCTTAATCACAGAAGCGTAGACTCCGAAATAATTGTTCCGCTCCCGAACTACCGTTTTTAACAGAGAAGGATCAAACGCGCACGTATCGGGGTTAATCGTGATCATCATGCACCGTTCACAATGCCGCTTTATTTCCAGCTCCGCTTCCCCCATCATCATTCGCTTCCCGAACCAATGGTCTTCTGCAAATGGAATATTTTCGTACATGGCGATAAGAATATTAGGTCGAAAACGTCTGTGATCCACTTTATCTCCCCATAATTCCTCAAGTTTGGCAAGCGAAGCGTCCGTAGCAAGCAAAACATTCTCTTCTTCAATCGCTCCCAATGGAATATGGTCTGGAGAATACTGTATCGTTGAAATGCTTCTGCCTGACTTCTCCTCCAATTCTTTCGTTAATGCTTCATCTCCCCAAAAATACGTTTTTCCGCTGGGCGATGTAATCTTAACCTGTGGAAACTTCTCCAGACTCTCTTGCCCGATAAATTCCGCCTGATAGCCAATCATCGCCGGAAGCTGCGTGGCTGTCAAAAATTGGCCGGGTCTCGTTCCATCCAAAAAAGCATGACTGCGATCCCCATACAACCCATAAGGCTGGATCGTTGTCTTCCGTACGCTTTCCCCCCGAAATGACTTCACGGGATGGCGAATAATTTCTTTAATTTCCCCAATCAGCATCTTTATTATCCTTTCAACAACATTTTTTCTAAATATAATCTTATCAAAATTTTTCATTTAATTGTAAGAATTACTACTATCGAGCGATTTGCAAAACGCTCTTCTTACATAAACCAAGTTATCGGACACAGCAAAACAGTTGATCTGGATGAACCGGATCAGCTGCTTTAGTTTTACATTTTACGTATTATCGGACGTATTAAAAATAAATATTACGCTTAGTATTATGATTTTACAACAGGAATTTGGATTTCAGTAACGTGTTTATCTTCATTAGACGTTGACCAGTATCCCTCAAGGTGTACTTCTCTACTAGGTCCTGCAATTTCATATCCGTTCATTTCCATCCACTTCTGAATAGCCGTGTAAGCATCAGCTAATTTATCATTATTACCTTTATGGATAACACAAGCCATCCTCTTGACCGCTTTTAATTTCCTGATCTTGATTCTTTCTGATTCAGGCAGATTACCCATAACAGGCACTGCAACTTCAATATTTACATCATTTTCACTGTCGTCAGAAGAATAATAAACCGCAATAGGAGAAACAATTTTTACATTGTGATGATTTAATAAGAATTCCAAGCTTAATTTAAATATAGATGATCTTCAGTCCTTCTTCCCTGATCCTATCCCTGAAAATGGTATAGAACTCCGCGATGAAACGATAAAAAGAAAGCAAGATAACTTGAACATGCTAAAAAGTCTGGTGCCTAATGTAATTAAGTAATCATAAGTGTAGAATAAAATATCATTTCAAAAACTTTCATTATAGATTATCCGTTATAAAAATTAAAAATTTTCGCCATGATTGATTATCTATTTTCAATAATTTCGCTTACGTTAATGAGAAAAACCGGGCATGCGCCCGGTCCTTTTTACTTCTTAACATCTTCAAGCCTATAAATTTGACCATGTACTCCCTCGTAATATTCAGGGTACATTTCCCCCCCACACTTTTCACAACTAAACTGGGGAGGGACCGTAAGGTCCCCATCATCCATCGCATCAAAAGAGCGGACCGTATCATACGGAATTCCTTCTGTTTCATTGCACACCAAACAGACGTAATTGACCTTGTTTTTCGCTCGAAGAAATCGAGATACGGTGATTACGCCTTGCTTCTTGTGTTTTTTCTTCTTTGACTTTGCCATGTTCAATCTCCCTCGTTAGATATCTCCTTGCCATGTCATCGACAGCGTATCTTACTTTTAATTCGCCGTCATACTCCTCAATACGATGTAAAGCAATCGCAGGACGACGAATATAACGTCCGATATACTTCAACTGCTCCTTTACATTTCCTTTCTGTTTAGGAGCATATACATAAAAACCCTCGGCATTTGCCGAATACGCTTTTTGTAGCAAAGGTTGAATCTTTTTCTTTTCTATCTCACTTACTGTACGGCGAATAAGTTTTAAGACAACCACTTGCCACTGCTTTCTCAACATGGAAAACGGAATATAATTATATACCTTCCATTCTCCATTTTCTTTCATACCTCTCATGGTAACGAGCATATGCACATGGGGATTAAAATTAAGGCGGGAACCAAACGTATGTAAGCCAGCAATAATACCAGGTGTTACTCTAAACTTCTTTTTAAACCAGCCCTGCACCAGTTTAACTGCTTCATCCATGAAAGGTTTTAGCATCTCACGATGCTGTAAAAAGATATTCCGTAATCCTTCATCTATCGTAAAAATAACATGTCGATGACATACTTGAAACATATCTTCTGCCAATAAGCGTCCCCACTCCTCGGTTTCCCCATTGGAGCAACTTGTACAAAATCTTCCCTTGCAACGAAAAGTCATTTTCCGAACATGATGACACCCTTCACATACAAAGAGTTTAAAGCCATTCTCAGATGTACCACATGTACGAAATTTTTCAATTTCTTTAATCACATTTGGACGTATACGATTTCCATACTTTTCAACAAATCGCTTCCAGTGTTGACGCTCATCAAAAAAAATACGTTTCAAAATATTTGTCTCCATACCTTCATCTTACAATGAATCCAAAAAGAAAGGGACCTTCCGGTCCCACTTTTCCACTTTAAAGCAACATATACTTTCTTATACGATAAGAAAAGCAGTAGCCCTTTGCCCTGGCCATCAGAAATGTTGTTTATTAAGAAGAGTCAAAAAAATGGCCTTATGACAAACAAAATTAATTCCTGGCTATGATAGGCGACAGGAACCGATTAGTTTAAGATGGGAGTTTAACGATTTTAGTACGAATACAGCACGCATGATGGGAAAACGATAAGAAAAAAACCGTTCACTGCATGGAATGCTCGGCTTTATTCACGCCTTTATTGAAAAAAATTTAATTATCGACGAAAACAATCGGGTAGCATGCATGTGATTTCAGCATGAAAAGAGGTAGGTTTTATGAAAATGTTAAGAGTTTTTTTGCATAAATTTATAAAACTGGGAATCATCTGGATTGTTGTTTCTGTTTTTGTTCTCATTCTATGTACCCTAACCGCTTATTCTTCAAATGAACAGAAAGCCTCTTACGAAATCCGTATCAACCTGTGGCACCAGGATCTTCAGCTTCTTGAAGGGGGGAAAGCAATCAAGACGTTCAAAGTGGCTCCCGGTACCCGAGATACACCTTCCCCCGTAGGGACCTTTCGTATTGTTTCAAAGAGTACGGGATGGGGCGGCGGGTTTGGAAGCTGCTGGCTCGGATTAAACGTACCATGAGGAAAATATGGAATACATGGCACGAACAAACCTCATCTGATCGGTCAAAATGTAAGCCATGGCTGTTTTCGTATGCGAAATCGGGATATCGAGGAACTGTATGAAAAGGTGCCGGTCGGAACAATAGTGATCGTAGAAGGGCCGATTACCGGTCATAAAGATTTGACCTATCACGTCCTGGTACGCGGTTCGCGTGGCACGCTAGTTCAACTTGTCCAGAATCATCTTCGGGCTGCCGGCTTTTATCATGGTACATGTCACGGCATTTTTGATCGGAGTACAGAACAAGCCGTGACTCAATTTCAAAAACAGAGTAACTTGCCTGTAACGAAACAAATTCATGAGACCGATTTGCTGTACTTAGGCATTATTGAATGATAAGTTTTAGAGCTGCGGTATAAGCAAAAGCAGCCGTTCCTTTTCCAAACGGGCTGTCCTTATGCAGATCCTAACTAATGTAAATGTAAATTAAAACAGCTGATCGGGTTTTGTCCAGGTAGCTGCTTTTTTGTGTTCTATAATCTCCGTTATGGTGCGACAAGCAAGTCGCTTTCTTATATACAGTGCAACACCGGTCTCATTTGCTGGTATGCTGCTAGCCTAGTCGCAAAGGCTATCTCTGCCCGAAACAGCGTCTCTAGCAATGGAGGGGTTGGTTGCATAAGGGAAATGCGGAAACAGAGGATGAGTGCATCATCCGGAATACTGCTAGGAGAAGATGGGTAAGGCTGTACCTTACGGTACAGCTTGCGGTGACCGAAAGTGAAGGTTTGTAAGCTTCGTAAAGATTAGCTTGGGATCATGCACAGCGTAGCCCAGGTATTCGTAAGAGGAAAAGCGGAGTCATAACGCCGCTCTGATGTGACCCACATCTTGCCCGGAGTAAAGAACCCACCTGTCCCCTGACACTGAGTGTTATTATAAAATCTGCTTCGCTACACACACTAAAGCCAAGACTATTTATGACGGGAGGATGCCATATCATACAAAGTACTGTTTCTCATCCTTATCCTGAGCCTTCTCTGCCCCCCTTTCTCCGTCCAGGCTGCGTCTCCCGGAGCATCGGAGACAGAAGCATCAGCCCGGGAAAGACAATTGTTGTTTGAACATATGCAGGCCATCACCGGAATTCCATGATACTTTATGGCGGCTATTGATCAATATGAGCGGAACATCCACAAAAATTCAAAGAAAAAAGCAGACACATCCTTTTCCCATACTTCGTCGCATAAAACCGGTATTGTATTTGCGCCGGAGATATGGAACGGATTGCTAAACCCCAATTCTGAAGACACTAATCCATCAAGCATTGCTTTTTTTGGCGGAATAGGCAAAGACGGGAACAGAGTCGGCAAAGCCGATGCAGCAAACGATTTAGACGTCGTATATACGATGGCCAGCTACCTCAGTGGATTCGGCTATACTGAAGATGATATTCGGATCGGACTCTGGCATTACTATTCACGCGAAAAAAACGTGGAAATTATTTCAGAGCTGGCAGCTCTTTTCCAGCATCATCAGCGACTGAATCTGACAGGCAGCGCATTTCCTGTGCCTCTCCACTACAATTACAGCTATCGCAGTACATGGGGCGCTCCCCGCGGCTGGGGGGGACGTCGCATTCATGCCGGAAATAGTACGCGTGGGGGCAGGTGTCATATTTGAAGAGTCGGATATAACTCCATTTCCAGGTCACGCCGTTCTCTCCTTCATCTTTTGCAACTCTCGCTGAATGGTCCCTTCCAAATCCGCCGCTTTCTCTTCGTTCCGAATTGCTTCTACAAGTTCGCGAACGATGACATCAGCTCGTTTGGCCCATTCCGCCCACAAATCCTTGGGGAGCTGATGCATCTTCACGGCGCGCTCCCAAAGACTTTCAATGCCGGTATCTTTCTCGGTTTTCCTGACGAAATCCTCCGCTGCTTTTTCATTCGCCAGGTATTTGCCAATCAGAAGGACATGGAACGCTTCCTTCGATTTCTCAGACGTGAATAGTTGCCACTCCCGCCATGCCCACTGAAGAACCGCGCGTGCATAATTCGGGTTGGTGTGAAACATTTTCCCGTCGATCTTCCCGAGAAAGCCCATCAGTTTCCATTGGTGTGCGGAAAGCTTCATCGCAGGATGATCTTCCCATGTCTTTTTCTTCCGCTTTTTCCTTCGGGCGGCTTCGTGTTTTGGCCTTGTATTCATCGATCACTTGTTGTTCGCCTTTTCCCTCCAGAAGACCGATGAATTTGGCCACGCCCCCTTTTTCCTGGCAGCGAAAGCAGTGAAACGTATTCTTTACCGGATTTAGGTAAAGATGGAACCTTCAGTCCAGATAGTTATTCATGGAATCTCCTTTCTCTGCGATGACCAATTCACTAGAACGGCAAATTGTCAGTTGTAATATCGATCAGTTTTCTTGAGCAAGTAAACGGATCGGCAAATGGATCTCTAGGGGCAATGGCTTGGTTGCTGCTTGCCCGTACGAGTATCCTCTGCTTTTTCAAGGAAACAAACACCGTCCGCCACAACCTCTGTCATGTATACCTATCGTCCTTCCTGGTTTTCGTATAATCGGGTTTGCAGCCTTTCATTTACTTAGAACCGAAGAGATTGAACCCGTTGTTAGCTCTCATGGTGTTTTTGACTCAGACGATGCTATGTTCATCGAATATGTGATATGCGGAGGTGCAAAAGTAGTCATATCCAATGACCGAAGTTTGACAAAACTCCATGAGTACGTCACAGATGAAGAGGGGAAATGACTCATCCAAAAGATTGAGCTTTTGACCCTGAAGGAATTTGTAAGTAAATACAGCCTGTCATGAGTATTTCATTAGGCACAGGAAACCAAGATTTTTCAACCTCTAAGATTAGGAAGTCTTTTTTTATTTTGTCCTGCGTCCGGGCATATCAGTAGCATGGGATGAGAAATCGGCTGAAAGGAGAAGATATGAATCGAGTCATCTTGATTGGTAATTTGATATCGCCAATATTTTTTTGTGCAATTCTTACCCCTACAGCCAAACATCGGCACCGACGAGTTACAGTCAGGTGAACCGAAACAGTAACCAAATAGTACTACGTTTTCCTTACAAAAACATAAAAGAAGAGTGCCCATGTCTGGACACTCTCGTCCTTCTTGAATCCTTTCTCCACGCATATACATGTTCTTCGCGTTGAAGAACCTTACGTGTATAGACAAGGCTCTCTCCCCAAACCGTTCATTCAAATAACCAGCTGCCGCCTGCGCCGCGAACCTGTTAATAATTAACCGCTGCGGCTCAGACGCGATCAAGCCATTTTAGAGGGAGCGATCCCGTCCTCAGCCTCCAGTATATCCGGGAAACGGCGTCAGAACGGTTTTTCCGTTCAATCTCAATCCGGCTGCCACTTGCCCCGTTTATCCGGCATTGGCTTAGCGCTGCCGCTCGTCCACCCACTCTTTCTCGTCGCCGGCATGCTTGCTCCCCCGGAAGTAGCCGATATGATCTTGGTCCGATTTACGTTCCCTACCGTAAACCTCCGCAAACTCCTCATCCCATCACCTCGCGATCCAACGCCCGGTACCGGATCGCTTCCGCCCTATCCGGGCTCCCCTCTATACGATGGTGCTGCACTTTACTACAGTTCGGATAGAAAACATCGTTCATGTTCTGCTCAACCGTCTGCTCGATTTGTTTGTTGTGGTTGTAGCTGCAGTTTCGGTTTAGGTGTCGATGTCGTACTTTTACCCGATCCCGGCTCGTTTTTCTTCACAACTTCAGCATGGAAACCATCTTCTTGGGCATAGTTTTCGATCGACCCAATGCCAACATCAGATTTTTGGGCTTTCGATTGGATCTCACGGTACTTGTCAACGTTTTGCCGTCAGGCAGGTAAACAGCGACTAGTGTCAGCTCTTTCTCCAGCGGATAGGGTATAGATTTTCTTTTTCCATGCGATGTGAATTCGGTTCAGTTTCGTATGACAATGTGGGCACACTTGGATTTCTGATCGGAAATAAGAGGTTTTCTCCGGTATCAATAGGTGACAAAAAAATCCTCGAGGAAAGGAAAATCCTGCATGTCAATTTGACTGCCTTAGAAAAAAATCCCCCCCTCTGTTCTTCTGATACCAGCTTAACAAGATAAGGGGTAATTACTCAAAAAACAATTATTGGGCTTTATAAGAACGTCATGTGGAGGATTTCACCACGTTGAATGTTCGGCACAATTGACTCCTTCTATACTTGATAAAAACGTTTGTATACATAATTCACGCAACTTTCTGTCATCCATTGAATATCCGTAGCTATTTATATACCTTGTACGAATATTTTTCACTCTTCTTTGTAACTCGCTAACAGATAATCGCTCACGAATTGCATCATCCATAACAGAAGCTAGTTCAACCATATCTTCAGCATGTGCACCATGACGCGTTATTTCGTTAACTCCAAGTCGTAAAGCTAATTTACCACGGAAGCTTGGAAGGGAATTATATACATTTACTCGTATCCCAACTTTGTAAAGTCTTTCACTAGCCTCATAAGAAGAAATGCCAGTATTATCAGTACTCAGCCATATTTGATGTCCGATAGTGTAACCACGTTCTTTTCCCTTAACATCGTATCCAAGATGATATAACTCATTAGCCAAAGTCTTTGCGTTACCTACAATTCGGTGTGCGTAATCAAAACCACCACAATTTTTAAATTCTAGCAAAGAGATAGCTAAACTTGCTACAGCTCCAAAATGATGGCTACTTACTATATAAGATTGAACCTCTTTGAACTTTTGCTCAATTTCTAAATTATTTGTAAAAAATACTGCCTTTTGAGGACCTGGAAAAGTTTTATGAGTAGACCCTCCGAAAGAGTCAATCCCCAGTACTAGGGGGTTTTTCATTACATTACCAAAAATCAAACCAAGCCAATGGCTTACATCGACATGAATGATTGTTTTGGGAGATGTCTCCTTTACTGACTGCACGAGTTTTTCTAGATCAATTGGAAAGAGGCAGTTTGATTGATCCACATATACAAGATGGACATCTCTTTCCAGTAATTGAGTTTTTAATAAATCAAAGTCAATACTGTGTTCATCCGGTCCAGTCATAAAATTCACTTTTAAGCCTAGACTTTCCGCAAGATCTTTAGTTGCAAAGTGCCCACCTTGTTCTGGCGAGACAGTTAAAATATTTGCTCCAATGCCACCACCTAGTGCTTTCAATACAATTAAGCCGCAATTTAAACCGGATAGAGGACGAAGATTTACATACTGTGCTTTTCCTAGTTCCTGCAATAATGGGATTGCTACTTCTGTTTCAAGTCGATGAACCTCTTGAGCTCCTCGAAAAAACCACTCGTTCCATTTTTGTTTGTCATTAAAAAAATAGCGATTATAAAGATCTAACAGGAGTGGCAACCTAGAAAGCGTAGTTGCTTCATTTTCACTCGGTACTAGATTTATTGTCTTGTACTTATTACTCTCACACTCACGTAACATGTCTACAATTTCATAGATATTCATGGGGGATCCTCCATTTGAAGTTTTTTTAATAACTCATCTCAAGATACCATAGTTAATATTTAATCCCCTACACTTTAATATCTTCCAAAATTATACAATCACTTTAAATCCTCTGCTATTTATTGATAACACAATTTATGCAAGTTCCAACCAAGTAGAGGCTCGTAAGATAGTCAACCAATACAGGTGAGGCTGTCCTTGATGTCTTGTCATCACAATTCTCGTTACTAAAAAGTTTATTCTTACCTTCACTATTTAAAAATTGTCTACAAATAACAGAAAGCATAAATATTAAAGAAGTAAATCTAAGTAGATAGTTTTATTCCAACCCCAACAATCGCTAAACGCGGCATTTCTATTTTCAATTTTCCAGACTGTTCGTATACTGCAATTTTAGAAACCCCAAAATCTTTATCAAGTCCTACCTTTTCGTAATCATATTGAAAAATTTCTTTAGCTCGTTCGTAGATAAAATTTAGGGCATTTTCCTCATTCATTTGCTCTTTTAGGCGATAAAGCCCATACATTTCCATAAGATATCTCGATAGATTTTTTCGTAACTCGGGTTCAGATTTACCGCTTATTATGAATGGGTCATAAACATAGTGGACATTAACTGATCTAAATTCAGCTTCAATAAGATAACTTGCAATCTCTTCCCTAGTAAAATGCGGTACATCGTGTCCAGTGTAAGAATATCGGTCAACTATCTCTTTAAACCATCTTGCTACTGGAGAACCTTCTTCAAAATCATGAAGAACAAAACGTCCACCATACTTTAATACTCGGAACCCTTCCTTGCAAACTATCAATCGCTGGGCTCTAGGAATATGATGCGTACCATATGCTAAAATAACACCATCCATGCTTCTGTCCTTTAAAAGTAATTGTTGAGCTGGTTGCCATAATGCAGGAATCCCGTACTCTACTGCACCTCTTATCATTTCTTCAGACAAATCGCTCGTCAATATATTAGGGATAGACGATTCAGGAAGTAATTGCTTTAAAGCTCTTACTAAAACACCATCCCCACCAAGAGCATCCAGTATAAGATCGTTGGGTAATAAATTCTCAAGGTTTTCTTCTGAAGCAACTAAACGAAATAAATTAAGAATACCAATCGCTCGTACAACCGGGATACGCTGCGCTAATCGATACACATCTCCACGTCCTCCTTCCTTTTGAGATTCAAAATCGGAATTGTTCTCTGCATAAAAGTGGATATCTGTCGCAACTCGTTTGATTCGTTCTAGATCTACACAATTAGCCAAAGAAGGAGAGATTTCTTTTAAACGAGCAAGTTGTTTCCAAAGCTTTTGCTCATTAGCAGAAGTATTAAGAACTTTAACATCCATGGTATTCACCTGCCTAAATATTTTATAAGTGAATTAATTTCTACTAAAACTTTTTTATGAGTATAAATTTAAAATTAAAGTGACACGTCTATTCTATAAAAAACTTTCTTTGTAATTGAAAATACATCTTTCCATCTCGAAGAACGCTAAAAAGCGATTGTTATAGAACAGATGTTAGGTATTAACAGGATTTTTAAATCCCGAATTGTCCTCTTAGCTTAGAGATTAATTTTAAGGACAACATCTTCGAATAATTCATGATTCAACCGAATTTTTCATCTAGAGTAGTGTTTACTGTATCTTCCTCAAGAAATTTGAAATATGGGAGAAGAATGCCGATAACGGCAGCAATAAACACCAAGCAGCCAATTGATAAGTAACTTAATCGAACACTATATCCCTCAGAAAAATGCCCTCCAAAATATACTCCTAATGGCATTACACTTCGGATTATTAATAATCGAACTGAAAAAACCTTCCCAAGCATCTCATTCGGAACACTGCGCTGATATATGCTTGTACTATGTACGTTAAAAAATGGAGTTGACATTCCAGCAATAATCTCAAGTACAACAGCTTGCCATATTTCATAAACAAAACTAAGTAGAACAAAAGAAAGTCCACCAATAGCAATAGCTCCCAACATAAAGCGGCGTCTATTTTCTGATATTTTTATACGCGGAACAAAGAAACTACCTACTAGATACCCTGCTGGAAAACCGGACAGAAATAATCCTAATTCGAAAGAGCTCCCGGCTAAATCATCCGTAACAAAAGGAACATTCAAAACCATCGTAACGCCTACAGCAAATTGAATGAATGCTGCAAAAAATCCTAGCCAAACTAGATGCTTTTGATTGAGAAAATAGGAAATACCGCCTTTTAACTCTTTAAACCAGGCTAATCTCACTTGTATGTTTTCCGAACTTTTCTCATGCACCCAAAGTAAAGAAGTAGCACTCAATAAAAAGCATAAACAAACGATATAGAGTGTATTTGTAACACCGATCACAACGGAGATGATACCACCTAGAGTTGGTGCAAGAATACTCATTAGTCGTACGGTACCATCTATATATGCATTTACATTAGTTAATTCATTTTTTTTAAATAGGGTAGGTGAGATTGCTAAACTTGCTGGCACATAAAGAGGTTGAATAATTCCGAGAACAAATTGAACAACAAAGAGATTCCAAACATGGATCTCGTCGAATAACAACATGAAAATCGGAACCAAAAACACAAGGCCACGAGACAACTGAGAGAAAACCATAATTTTTTTCCTACTCCAGATATCTATAAAAGGTCCAATTACAAGTTGTATCAGGAGTGAAGGAATAAAGTAAATAAGCCAGAGCGTACCCATCTCTATTTTCGAGCCCGTGAGATTATATAGAATTAGGGAGTTACAAAACGCCCCTAAAGCCCCTCCTAATTCAGAAACTGCCTGGCCAATCCAAAGAGCTAAGAAGGTTGGATTGGTGAAGAGTGAACGAGGTTTCAACTTTGCTACATTCCTTTCTCAAGTTAATTTAGCAACTGCTTCTCTAAAATAAGCGATGCGGAATCCTAAACTTAGCAGTCAGTTTTTGTTTGTAAAATCAATATAAAAATCATAAATATTCATGAAACAACTTAACAATGTCAAAACCACCATTTTTGGAATCATATGGATCCGGATAGAAAATGATAGGGGGCGAACGGACACTCGCTCCCCAATAGGCTTTTTGATTCTAAAGTATTGACAAGAATACATTCAAATTAATTCCATGGTATTTTCTCTTGTGTAGTCCCCTTACTTTGCGATGTTTGTCACAAAATCTTTCTATTACGAACTCCCATTCAACTTGTCATTATTTGATACTTGAAAATATTACGGCTGGAATTTTAACAAAAATTTTTTTAAGTTATTTTTAATAACTGAGAAATATCATCTAAGATTTCCTTTACTCGTTTAGAACTTCTATCTTTTACTATTATAAACGCGTCAGTGTCATCCATATTGAGTCTGTGCAATTTTGGTAATTGACCAATAGAAGGTAACTGCTGGTATACGATAGCCTCACCGTAAAGTTGTAATATCAGATCGAGGTTTTCTAATTTTTGGATCGGTTGATCTGTTTCAGCATTTATAAAAAGAATTCCAGTATGCCATGTTCTGTTCAATTCATGCTGACAGCTTCGGTAGATAAGATGTTCAGCCCATACTTGTTCCATAGATATACCCTGTGATAATCCCATTAGTAAGGGAATTTGAGCACCGGGTATACGCGCTCCCACTTCTCCAATTAATAAGCGTCCTTTGCGATCAATCATGTACTCAATATGAGCGAAAGAGTGGGTAATGTTCAGGGCCTCAATTGCTTTTTGACCATATATTCTGATCGCCTGATCCAATTCCTTTGGCAAGTCATGACGAATATAGATCCGTTGACCTCCCGGGCGAGCAGCTGTTTCCAAAACAAGTGGTTCGTAAACAGAAATGGTTCCAAAAACAACCTTTCCTCCAACGATTACTACGTCATAGCTTCCTTCTTGCTGGATATCAATAAACTCTTCAGCAAGGAATGGCTCTTCTAAAACATCGAGAAAATATTTTGCTTTTTCAACCGCTTCTTCTTCTGAGGTTATCCGAAAGACATTTCGAGAGCCAGCATTATTTAAAGGTTTGAAAATCATCGGATACCCATGTAATTGAACAAACTCCGTAAGATCGACAAGGTTGCTAATTTTCTTGTGTTTGGCGCATGGTACATCATGTTGTACAAAGCAGTCTTTCATTACGTCTTTGTAACGAGTGGGAACAATTTGAGCAACCGTTGATCCAGGAATCTGGAATACTTCACGAAGGTAAGCCACATTTTCTATATAAAACTCATAGGGCGTTTCGATCTGTTCAACTGGATATTGTTCAATTACCTGTCTGAAAACCTGATGTAATTCCTCATATACACGGGCATTAGCTTCAAAACAAATAACATTTTCTCGCTTATTATCTAATTCGATTACGTCAGGTCCAATCCAGATTATTTCAGGACATAAAAGTGCAGCTGCGTTAACGTATTTTTGGTAAACAGGAGGTGCTACGATAACAAGCGTGTTCATGATTTAATCCGATCCTCAATCATTTGAACATAATATTTCACACTACCCTCTGGATCGATGGTGAATCCACTTTTTTCATGCCCTGGCCAGATTGACAGAGCAGAATTAACTTCAATGATTATAGGCCCATCAGGTCCCTCAATCAAATCAATTGGAGCATAATCGAGACCTAACGCACTAACCGCACTTAATGCAATATCTTCTAGTTCTTTTGTTAATTCATATTTCCGTAATTTCTTACCTTCATTTATATCCTTAGTTCGCCAAGTATTTGGAAAACAATCGAGGGCCCAAATGGAAACTACTTTGTCTCCAACTACATTAATGCGTAGGTCATATCCAGGATTAGAAACATATTGCTGTGCGCATAGAACTTTATAGTTTTGGATAAGATGCCATACCTCAATCTCTTGAAAAATACTTAAAACATCAGCAATTTCATCCCCGTACCGAAATTCGTTTAAAATTAAGCGCTTGATATCAATCGATGCATGTCCGGAAAGGGGTTTAAGGATAATATCTTTCCACTCTTTTAAACAACTACCGACTTGGTCTACCGAACTGACCATCCGTGTTGAAGGAACACGGATGCCGGCCCGTTGAAGTACGTTTGCCGCATATACCTTGTTACTCGCTTTTCGTACCGCCTGTGGTGAGTTTAAAATTGTCATTCCTTGCTGTTCTAGTAATTCAAGTGCATCAAACAGATATAACCGATCTCCTAATGTATATCTTGAACGAATTCTTGATTCAAACATAGCCACCTTAGGAAGTTCTCTCTTAATTCCTTGATAAAAAAATTCGAAAGGAGCTGCTACTACTTCAACTTGATCCCAATCCCAGACCTCTGCCTTGTATCCTAGCTTTGATATTTCCTCAACAAGTTTGTTTTCAGCCCAAGCAAAAGGTCTCTTGCTAAAAAAAACAAAATCCATAAAGAGCCTCCTAATTTTGTTGATAAAGCTCGACTTTCAATTCATTGAGTATCGTCTCAAGTGTATTAATAACAAAATTTAACTGCTCATTCGTAATGCAAAGTGGAGGAGTTAAGCACAATACATTGACTTGGTGACCACCATTCAATAGAAGTACACCCTTTTTCATAGCCCTGCGTATAATTTCCCAGCAGAGTTCTGGTGCTGCTTCTTTGGTATCTCGATCCTTGACTAGCTCAATCCCTACCATCAAGCCATTTCCACGTATATCACCGACATTAGGGTGAGCACCGATTCGATTTCTTAACTCCTTTTGTAGATACAATCCATCATAGTGACTCTTTTCAACTAAGTTTGAATTTAGCAACTCTTTTATGGATGCCATGGCAATTACTGATCCCAACGGGTTTCCTTGGAACGTACTAGTATGAATGGGCTCTCCATTATACTGTCCCCACGCTTTGTCCATTACTTCCTGTTTAGCTGCACAAACGGATATTGGATAACCAGAAGAAAGCCCTTTCCCGATGGTCATAATGTCTGGTATCACTCCGCTATGAAGGAAGGAGAACATCTTACCTGTACGTCCGAAGCCTGTTAGTATCTCATCAAAAATTAATAACACATTGTTACGATCACAGATTTCACGCAAACCTTGAAGAAACTTCTGTGAAGCAACTACCACTCCTCCTCGTCCCTGAATTGGTTCAATAATAACGGCCGCCACATCTTCTACTCCTGAGGCAGTATTTTCAATCATATCCTGAACTGTTTTTAAACAAGTAAGCTTGCAGGTATCAACTTGTTCACCATAAGGACACCGATAACAGTAAGGATAGGGTGCAAATGCAGTCGATTTCTTTGTTTCATTTTTAAAAGGTCTTCGGAAATGATGACGTGCTGTTACTTCAATACTTTTTGCCCCCATCCCGTGATACGCTCCATAAAACGCAATATAACCACTCTTTCCTGTTGCTAGATTTGCGGTTTTTAGGGCACTGTCAACTGCATCCGATCCATTAACCGACACGATCATTTTAGCATTTGGAATAGGTATAATTTTTTGAATAAATTCCATAAACTCGATTTTTCTTATGTTTGCATGGAAATCACCCATTCCTTGCAACATTTCCTCAATCTGCTTGCTAACAGCAGCCTGAACAGCGGGATGAGTATGTCCGATGTTTGCAACATTCAAACCGGCAGCCATGTCAATGTATTGATTTCCATCTACATCAATTATGTTCGCGCCTGTTGTTCTTTCCCAAACAATCGTTATTTCATTATCTGTATTTGTCAAGTTGGGTGCTTCTAATTCCCGAAGTTTGCTAAGGAGTTGTTGCGATTTGGGCCCAGGAATTGTTGTTTTAATAACAGGCAGCCCATGATTTGTGTTAGATCTCATCTAGGTACCTCCATTTTGTATTTTCAACAAACCACTGCTGGGCTTTACTTATATTGTCACGTAACTCTACTTCTGTATTCGCCATAACAATCATGTTGGCAATGGAATCAACACAGCTTTTAGCTCCGTTGTAAACCATTCCAGGCTTTCCTGTGACTTGGTACTCAACTACAAAATCAAAAGGTACTTCAGATGGAACATATACCAATTCACCAGCTTGAGGTTTACATAAGATCCACCCTCCAAGCTTACGTAAAGACGGTTGTGTATTAGCAGGAAGGTCACATTGTAGACGTAAAACAGAGCAATTTAAATTTACTCCTAAAGTGTATTCAATTGTCTTATTAACACGTGCCCATCCGGTACGACTTGCTATTTCACAGATGAGCAATTCGCCATTTGGCTTTTCAAATACTTCTAAATGGAAAGTAAACGTCTTTGGAGAAGGCATCAATCCAATAACCTTACTTGTGAGATTTACCAATCGTTGAAAAACTGGGTTTTCTTGCTCCAACATATGACTCGAATGAAAGTCGGTATCTAACCAATATCGATTAAGTGTGTGGTAAGTGGATGGCCAACAAAGTTTTATTTCTCCATCGTTTACCAATCCATCAATGTGATATAATTTTCCCTCAATATATTTCTCAGCCAACATATTAGGTCGAAAATGATGTGTAAGCCATTCCTCTAATTCAGTAGAATCACGGATTATTGAAACTCCGATTGAAGCGACAAGATCACGAGGTTTTACGATAACGGGATAGTTATGTTCCTTGACAAATGACAATAAGTCGAGCGGTGAATTTATTAACCTAAAATCCGGAACAGGTATTCCTTTTTTTCTCATATACTGTTTCATAATTAATTTATCTCGATAAGTAACGGCGCTCTCTACACTCTGTCCCTCAATACCAAAGAGTTCACGAAGCTGTGCCGCTCGAATCAAATCCAATTCGTCAAGAGCCAGTATTCGCTTGATATGGTGTCTCTCGTTTAAAAGAATAGCTTCTCTTTCGACATTCCCATTATTGCTATAATTTTTAAAAGAAAAAATTGATGAATATTGTTGTCGATTAAACGAATTTGAAATTTCACCATTCACAAATAGAATGAGTTGGTCTTTTATCTCCGGAAGCCATTCATGGTATGGCATCTCCGCTTGATGAGCATAACTAAGAACGAGATATGTCATGATTAGCTCCTTCTACCTGGTAATTTAATTAATGTACTTTACTTGAATTTAGCCTAAAAAAACAGTTGAAACTATTTTAGAAACAGATAGTCATAGAATTCGTTATAGAACCATTTCATATGTTCTATAGAAGTTTTTGCGCCATTTTCAATTTGTTTCAAACTTTCTTCATCTTCATAAGAACTTAAAAGATTTCTAATAGAACCATAATGCTCTTCTTCGACTTCCTCAATATGGATCTTCCAGAAATTTAAGTCATATCCTCTTTCTTCAAGACCTATTAAAATACTTTTATACATGGGAATGGTTAATAATTCGTTACCTGGCCCCATATATCCGAAGGCTTCAAGGTAAGTTGCATTCTTATAAAAGTCTAAAGCCAAACGGTTGTATTCAAAAATAAAATCCTCAGCTGGTATAGCAGGTGTACCAAATGCGGTTAACTCAACATCAGGGATCACACTCTTCAAATAAGTATTATAGAGTTCACCATGACCCATACCTGCTACACCCCTGCCGCATTCATCATATAAATTTTCAACAATTGGTGCCCACCATTTATCGCATGGAGGAGCACATGCTATTGTTGCACCCAATAGTTGATGGAAATAACATCTGTGATGACCATATTGAATACTAAACTTTGCAATCTGTTCATCGGTCAGTTTACGTTGACTAAATGCAGAATAGAAAGGTCCATTTATGACTTGTTCATCAAACATTTTTGCAATTTCGTTTTCAAGTATAAGATAGGCATTAGATACAGTGTTTACATTCATCGAACTCAACCTCCGTTAATTTATCGATTTGTAATTTTTTCTGGATTTAAATCATGATTAAACAGTCTATGTTCCGCTACTTGTTTCCAACGAGTACCTTCTTTACCCCAGTTTACATAAGGGTCAATACTTATCCCGCCACGAGGAAGGAATTTACCCCAGACTTCAATATATTTTGGTTCCAACAGATTAATGAGATCTTTCATTATTTTATTAACACAATCTTCATGAAAGTCCCCATGATTTCGAAAACTAAATAAATACAATTTTAAAGACTTACTTTCTACTAGCCTTTTATCTGGTACATAACTAATATGAATCGTTGCAAAGTCTGGTTGCTTAGTTATTGGGCAAAGACTGGTGAATTCTGGACAGTTAAATTTGACGAAATAGTCAACATCTGGGTGAAGATTTTCAAAACTCTCCAACAAATCAGGGCAATAATTACTTGGATATTCGACGTTTTGATTTCCCAATAGCGTGATTTCTGTTTCAGTGTGAATATCTCGCAATTTAATCACTCCTTTTCATAAAACATTATTTAGTTTTTATAAGGTCTAAGACCTTATGAACTAACTCATTATCTTCAGTAAAAATACCAAGAGTCTCCGTTGTTACGTTTTTTGCACCTGGTTTCTGAACTCCTCTTATAGTCATACAAAAATGTTCTGCTTCTATCACTACCATAACTCCTAAAGGATTAAGCACCTCAAACATGGTTTTAGCAACTTGAAATGTTAACCTTTCTTGTAATTGAAGCCTCCTGTCATAAGCTTCCAGCATCCTTGCAATTTTACTTAATCCAACCACAAAACCGTTAGGTATGTAGGCAATATGAGCAACCCCAAAAAAAGGTACCATGTGATGCTCACAATGAGAGTAAAATGAAATATCTTTTACCAATACTAACTCCCTGTGATCCTCTTTAAACGTTTTTCGCAAATACGAACTAGGATCTTCTTTATAACCTTTAAAAATTTCATCATACATCTTTATGACTCTTTTAGGAGTTTCAATTAAGCCCTCTCTTTCTGGAATTTCTCCAATGTATTGAAGAATTAATTTAATATTTTCTTCTAAATCTACATTGAGTACTGTGTGGTTCATTTTAATTTTCCAACTCCTCGCTGTATCTTACAAAGACTTCATTGGTTTCCTGTACTTCAACCCACTTTACTTTGGGTTGATTTATTTTCATTAAACAGAGATCTTTTATGATTGAATAAAATACTTCTGCAACTTTTTCAGTAGACGGTGCAGATCCACCTTGGTCAACATCGAATTCTGGGAAATCATTTAATAAATAATGATCGTATTTATCCTCAATCGAGTGCTTAACATCACGAAAATCTATTAACATTCCTTTATCATCTAACTTTGATCCTTCGATACAAAAAGTAACTTTATAATTATGTCCGTGAATTCTATCACACTTACCAGCATTTGGTACACGATGTGCACAAGCAATCCAGAAATGTTTAACGAGATGGTATTTTTGTTTCATGAAATTTCTCCTTTAATTCCAAACAATAGATTTTTCATAGTCAATGGGATCTATGATCTTATTTTCTTGGAATCCTTTAATACGTAAACGACAGCTATCACATCTCGCACAAGCTAGTTCTTTACCTTGATAACAAGATGTTGTTAGATGGTAAGGAACGCCCAACTCAAGTCCTTTTTTGATAATCTCAGCTTTTGTCATATTAATTAATGGAGTTTCTATTTTGATATTCATTCCAGTTACTCCATTTTTGGTCGCTAGATTGATTGTTTTTGACATCGATTGAATAAATTCTGGACGACAATCCGGATAACCGCTGTAATCTAATGAATTGACACCGAGAAATAAAGCTGATGCTGAAATTACTTCCGCATATGCTGTTGCCAATGCTATGAAAATCAAATTACGTGCAGGGACATAAGTATTTGGAATTTCGTCTGTTAACCCTGAAGTTGGAACATCCAAGCTTATATCTGTCAAGGAACTTCCCCCTATTTGCCTTAACCAATCTAAATTAATTACTTTATGACTCCTTGTATCATAATATTCAGACATTTTAATAGCACTTTCAACCTCACGTGAATGTCTTTGACCGTAATGGAAAGTAATTGGATACAATTCGTACCCTTCATCTTTTGCAATTCCCATACAGGTTGCACTATCCAACCCACCGCTTAATATAACAACTGCTTTCTTCATTTTCATACCTCCTATACCCCTCTTTTATTAGGGTCCCAAATAATTTTGTGTAGTTGAAGACTAACCTTAACATTTACCAATTGATTTGATAACACGAGATTTACCAATTTATCAGGTGGCATAGTTTCCCATACAGGGCTAAATAGAACTGTTCCTTTTTTATACAACTTCTTTAAAATCCTTGTAGCCACCTCAAAATCATTAGAATCGCTAATTACAAATTTAACCTCGTCATTATCTTGCGAATAATCAAAGTTTTCTAAAATCATCTTTTTCATTTCACCACTACTTGGTAGTTTGTAATCTAAGATGAAGCGTATCTTCTTCTTGAAATTTGGGTGACTTTCTCGAAATCTACAAACCTCACTAATGTTAATCGCGCCATTTGTCTCAATGTGAATATCCTCTATATAATCGATCTCCGCTAATGCTTTTAAAAGCATCAACGATCTTTCCCCATGTATCAGAGGTTCTCCACCCGTTAAACAAATATGTTTATTCGGAAATCTTTTAACTTGCTCTACGATTTCTCCTATCGTAGCTGTAAATTCAGGTTTGTAAGGTGCATAACTATACTTTGTGTCACACCAGGTACATCTAAGATTACAATTAAATACTCTTACAAATGTCGTGGGGAATCCTGCTCTAGTTCCCTCCCCTTCAACTGTTTGAAAAATTTCAACCATGGGTATTTTCATATCGTATTGAATGCCGCTCGTTCCTAACATATTTGATCAAATCCTTAAAATACTAGATATTAAGACTCTAAATATTGAATGACTTATGTTAATTAGTTCGAAACATACAATATGGAGAAATACAAATATGTAATATATCCTTACATTTTACTAAATATGGATTTTTGTGTGACAGTAGCCCTACCTGCTCATCATGAAGGAAGATCTGCAGAACTTTTATGAACTTGTACAGAAAACATTAAAAGCAATAAATATTATTGTTATCAGCGCTCCTTTTAGATACGGGTACGACAAGAATCGATTAATTGTGTGCGACCGTAATGATGACTTTTTAATTCAGCTCTTCCGACACTACTAACGTGCTGCATGAGTGGTAATAAGAAGCTATTTGTTTGAATGAAACAAAATGGTATGAGCCAACGTACGCTGAATATACGACTTTACCACCAATGAAGAAACTAAGAATTACTCAATGATCTTCTTCGTTTACACCTAGACCACGTTAGATCCCTCCAATAGAAAGGGTCTTGGGTCGTACTTTTTGTTACAATTCTTCCTGATACAAAAACGAATAACATGCATAAATGAGTCAGCGCTTCCCCAATAAAAATAGCCGAAGAATACTCTACTACCACTAACACAAAAATCATGACAACGACACAAAATACTAATTAATTTCCTTGTTTTTCGATCTACTACAAAATATACCAATATATAGATGGTTTGAAAATAATTTTATTTCGACACTTTTCTTTTGTAATTGTAGAAATAATCGGATTTTTGTAAAAAATGCAGAAACAATCCGCGTTCCACACCTTTTTCTTTAGCCCCCCTTCTCCTTCCTTAAAGGGGGGCTAATACTTTATTTTTCTTGAACAGGTGACGGTTAGAGTTTACGGGTGCTTGATCATCTATGTGCAGTTAGGCCATCTCCTTGAGGATGAATCTCTGCTCCCGTATGAGCTTATCAAAATCAACTCCCAGTCCCTGCAATATAGATAATAGTGCCTCCTCGGAAAGGTCACAGGGGTGATGTAATTTTCCACAGTTAGACATTCTCCCATGTCCTCTACAATCGCACCATCAACTGATAAAAAGTTACGAGTCTTTGTCCATTCTGAGCAGTTATGAAAGTCATACGTACCAGATGTGCCCTGGATAATTATTGAACATACATCGTAACTCTCAGAAATGTACGCACTTTCCTCATCGGAAGCAAACAGAACCATTTCCGGATCGTAGATCACTGTCCAGTTCATATAATGGGCGACAGCTTTGAATGTGAGATTCTTCTCACAAACTGAAACTCATCCCATGTTGCCTCTTGTTCATTATGAGTAACCCAATAAAATGGCAAACAGTTCGGAATCATTGGGCGAATGTCACACTTCACCATTATCAGGCTTACACTAAGGCTCAAACCGTATTCCCCCTCAAAGCAAAAGGCAATAAATTCAATCCTTTTATTAGGTTCATTTTCTTGGTTGGTAATCTCACACTGGGCAAGCCCCGTGGATTCCTGTTTCATCGACCTCGCAACCAACGATCTTCACAGGCGTTTCTTTTCCCTCTGTCCGAGGGTACTGTGTTTTATGCAAAATCCAGGATTTCTAATCCTCCACGTTCATTGTTAAGAGATGTGTTGTAGTCCCTACTAATTGTCGGTTGCATGATTCACAGACATATGTTGATCAAGTCCAGATTTGTGTGTAAATTCCCCTCGGTTAGAGAAATAAATTAGCCAATGCGAGTCACTTTAGACATCGCTTTTGTTGCCTGAGTTTCTCGCCATTCCAAATACTCTGCCATATCGAGATATTTTTTGCCGCTTGCCCATTTTTCGTCTATCTCCATAAGCAAAGCCCCGATCAGGCGAATAACAGATTCACGGTTAGGAAAAATGCGAATGACACTCCCGTCGGCGAATTTCTTCGTTGAGTCGCTCCATGCCATTTGTTGTCCGAAGTCGTTTGCGGTACTTTTCAGGGAGTAGAAGAACGGCTGTGGCATCATCAAAACCATTCTCTAAAACGGAAATCGCCTTTGAAGCTTTGGCCTCATACGTTTCCACCGTTTGTTGCAACAACAACCGTGCGGTCTCAAGATCAGGAGCATCCAAAATCGCACGAACACGGGGATACAACTCCTCTTGCAGCTGCTTGGGCGTGGCATCGAGGATATTTCGCATAAAATGAGTCTGACACCGTTGCCACGTCACCCCTTGAAAATGGGTTCGAATACACAGTTCGGAAACAGTTGACTTAGAGAACTCGGTTCCACACAGTTCCTCCGTGATTTGGGCAATTTTTCGAGTTGATACCCCATTCACCACCATCTCCATGAGGGCTAAAACCAAGGCTTGTTCACTTCGCTGATAGCGGGCAAACATTTCTGTCGAGAACTTTCCATTTCGAATCCGTGGCACCCGAAGGGTGATCGTTCCCACCCGCGTCGTCAGTTGATGAGGATATGTACCGTTTCGATAACCTTGGCGTTCATCTGTACGTTCGTACGGTTCCGCAGACAGTTGTTCCGTAGCCTGGGCTTGCAACACCTGATTCAATACCGATTCCAGCAGCTTGGCCACCCCCGAATCCTGCGAATTTCCGAGAAAAAGTTGCTGCAAAAGCTGCGAATCTACAGTAATCTGGTATTGAGCCATTTTCAAAATCCCCTCTCCTGGAATGTTTTCTGGTCAACTTCATTCTAACCGAGGGTATTTGAAATGGCTCTCTTAATTTTAAAGAGACTGTTTTTACACAATTATATGGACTCAACTCCAAAAATGGATATCCGCACTTTTAGTATACATAATATTTTTATGGTTTTATTTTAGTTCTCTCTCTTTTCTTTTGGCTCTGCTAGACTCATTATTGATATCCGGTTAGTAGCAAAAATGTGAATTTCTTTCGCTTTGCTATGTCCTATAATCTCGGTTATAGAAACAAATTTTTCCAATTCATTTAACAGGTACAAACGGGGGATATTTTGGGCTTTTATTCTTCTCACTCTTCACGAATATGAAGTCATATCCAAATTTCCGAGACTGCATTTTGGGCTTTTATTCTTCTCACTCTTCCTTTCAGACCACATATCTTAAATACAGGAAATAGACTAATACCTTGGAGGGAAGAATATGACTGAAGATAGACAGCAGCAATGGCATCATGGACAGCAGTGGCATCATGGACAGCAATGGCACCCTGGACAGCAATGGCATCATGGACAGCAATGGCACCCTGGACAGCAGTGGCATCATGGACAGCAATGGCACCCTGGACAGCAGTGGCACCCTGGACAGCAATGGCATCCTGGACAGCAATGGCATCCTGGACAGCAATGGCATCCTGGACAGCAATGGCATCCTGGACAGCAATGGCACCCTGGACAGCAGTGGCATCATGGACAGCAGTGGCATCATGGACAGCAATGGCATCGTGAGCAGCAAGAATAAATATCCTGAGTAGAAAGGTCATCAGTATTTGCCTTGGTAGTAGCATTACTATGAACCATACGGAGAACACTATCGCTTTTGTTCTTAATTTTAGAATAAAGGAATTTCGATAGCATTCATGATAGTACACTCATCGACAACGAAGTTAGACTTTGTCTACAAACTGAAAATCCCCGAATTCGGGGATTTTCACTTTATTGACAAAACGTTACTTTTTCTTGAGCTATCATACCGAGACTTTTCTCAATCGCGTCAAGAACGATATCAATTTGCTCGTACAAAATAACTGCAGGTGGCTCGATCCGGATAATGGTCGCATTGTTACCCATACTTTCTGGCACTTGCTCATTTTGCGCTGAAATACCTTTCTACCAGCGAACAAGGCAATTTCCGACACAGTCGCATCGGGATTTTTAAAGAAAGACACATCAGGAAAGACAGGTTGTGTGAAGTAAGAGCCGAAAATAACTCCATCTACTAGAGCAATGAGAAAAATCGCTTTGGGAATGGTTTTGATTGGCTCGGGTGTTTCCTCAGAATATGTGGTAACAGCCAACTTATAAAATTTTATACATTGTAAACTTTTTTATACATACAAAAACGCATTATGTATAAAAAAATTTACATAATTATCAAAAAACATTGGTATGGATTTTGCGATAACAAGATAATGAATAAAAAATTAAATGGAAAGGGGAATTTCAAATGGCAAGATTTGAAGGAGTTTATGTTGCTCTTGTCACTCCATTTACTACTGATTTTGAAGTCGATTATAAAAGATTGTATGAGCTATGTGATTGGCTCATACAAGAAGGCGTACAAGGACTGGTTCCTACAGGATCACTCGGTGAATATGCTACGTTTACTCCTGAAGAAAGAGCAAAAGTAGTACAAACTGTCATTGAAGCTTCTCGGGGACGTGTACCGGTTGTTGTTGGTTCCGCTGCTCCATCTACGCAACAAGTCATAAAATGGGTTGAATATGCAAAAGACTCTGGAGCTGAAGGTGTTATGGTGCTTCCACCTATTAACTATAAACCTTTACGAAACGAGATTATCGCCCATTATGAAGCTATTAATAAAGTCGGTATGCCTATTGTTGCTTATAACAATCCTAGAGATTACCCAACAGATTTAACCCCTGATTTGCTCGAAGAGATTGCCAAATTTGAAAATGTGGTTGCTGTAAAAGAGTTTTCAGGTGATATCCGTCGCATGCATGATATTCTAGATAGAACAGATTTGGAAGTCATGGTAGGCGTCGATGATTTATCGTTAGAAGGTCCAATGATAGGAGCAACAGGGTGGATTGCCGGTGTTCCTAACGCATTACCTAAAGAGGGAGTTCAATTATTCAATTTAGCCAAAAATGGAAAAATAGACGAAGCATTGAAACTTTATCGTCGTCTTCTTCCTCTATTTCATTATGACGCTAGTCCCCAATTGGTTCAATACATTAAGTATATGATGGAGTTAGCTGAACAACCCGTTGGTCCTGCACGCCCACCTAGACTTCCTTTACATCAAGAAGAATATGAAAATGTAAGGAGAGACTTTGAGAGAGCAGTAGAAAAAATTAAACATTAATTGTAAGAGAAAGGGTAAGGAGTCTTCCTTATCCTTTCCGATTTCTAAAAAATTAAAATTGTCGTAAATAACAATAGGAATGCATACAAACATTGAGCGGGAGGTACGGTTATGAAAACAAAATCATTAATTGAATCCAAAAACTTTATAGGTGGAGAATGGGTATCTATTGACGGAAAGGAAACGATCGTATATAGCCCTTCGAACCTCCAAGAAGAAGTTGGCATCCTTTGCTATTCTTCCGCCAAACATTTACTTGAAGCGGAAAAGTCAGCAAAAGAAGGATTCAAAATATGGTCTAAGATGACAGGAATTGAGCGAGGGAATTATCTATACAAGATGGCAGAGGCATTAGAAAATAGCCTTGAAGAACTAGCAGTACTCGCAAGTAGGGAAATGGGAAAACCAATTGGTGAAATGCGAGGTGAGGTCGTACGTGGCATTCACTTGTTGCGTTATTATGCCGCAGAAGGTACACGCTCAAATGGCGATATAATCCCTTCAAGCGATAAACATGTTATACAATTTTCAAAACGTGTTCCGTTAGGAGTAGTGGGAATTATTACACCATGGAACTTTCCAGTAGCTATTCCTATTTGGAAAATTGCCCCTGCACTTATTTGTGGAAATTCAGTGATATGGAAACCAGCGGAGAATGCTACACTATCTGCTATTAAGTTAACAGAGATATTCCAGCAGGCAAACCTTCCAAGCGGAGTTTTAAATCTTATCGTTGGAAAAGGAAAAGAAGTGGGAAACACCCTTCTCGAAACTACAGATATTCACGCTGTTAGTTTTACCGGTTCATCCACGATTGGAAAGCAAGTCGCTTCCATTTGTGCTAAACGAAACATTAAATATCAGACAGAAATGGGCGGTAAAAATGCTGCTGTTATCCTTCATGATGCCAATATCGAAAAAACGATTCCTATGATATTAAGTGGTGCCTTCCGTTCAGCCGGACAAAAATGTACAGCAACCAGCCGTATCATTGTTGAGGAAAGTGTTTATCCGATCTTTATGAAATCATTCAATGAAGCAGTATCTTTATTAAAAGCTAAAGATCCGTTGCTTCCAGATTCATATCTCGGCCCTGTTGCATCTAAACATCAATATGAAACGGTCTCTTCTTACGTAAAAATGGCTGAGGAGGAAGCAGAAATTATCGCACAAGGATCGATCGAAAGTGATAATGAAGGTTATTTTATTCAACCATTGGTAGTGGCAGGAGTAGATACACAACATAAGTTAGTACAAGAAGAAATATTCGGTCCCGTAACAACGGTGCTAGTAGCTAAAAACTACGATGAAGCGATTCAGTTGTGCAACGAAACTGTGTATGGATTAAGCGCTTCTATTTTTACCACTGATTTATCAAAAGCTCATCGTTTCCTAGAAGAAGCGGAAGCTGGAATGGTAAGAGTAAACCAAGAAACAGCTGGTGTGGAATATCAAGCACCATTCGGCGGAATGAAACAATCCAGTTCTCATTCAAGAGAGCAAGGTCAATCAGCGCTTGATTTTTACTCCCAAATCAAAACTTGCGCCATTAAATATCATTTTTAAACGTATATATAAATCACCCAGTGACATTACATCATTGGGTGATTTTTAATTACGATAAAATAATGGATGACTCACAAAACTCATCATGTGATGTCATCCATTTTTTCAACTAAATACATTGATATGCACCGTACAATTTGTCTCTATTTTCTTTGACATTAGGATAGAACTGGATGATTGCTTTTTCACGAATGTCTTTTACGTTTTTCATTGCTTCTTCCAATTTACGTTTTGCAGTTTCTCTCGATGCCCCGGTGTGCTCTGCTATCGAATAACCAGCTACAAATCCCTGTGCTATTGCAACTTTGGCTCCCTCGATTCCTGTAATATTCCCTGCAACATAAAGGCCTTTTAGAGGTGTTTCCATTCGTTCATTATGTTGTGGGATATGTCCTCCAAGTTCAGGAATATAGTGAAATGGACATCCCGCTACTGCAGCCAATTCAGCTAATGGATATAATCCACCAGATATGCAAACAAAATCCACCTGTACTATTTCTTCCGTTCCCTTGATGGGTTCTCCATCCATCGTAATATCAACTACTTTTACTCCTTCTACTTGCTGATTGCCGACTATTTCAATAGCTGCCTTCCGTAAATGAATCGGTATTCCCCATACACTCATTCCTTTTTTCGGAAGAAAACGAAGGGCTAGCTTACACAATGATTCATTTATCAGTAAGCGACTTCCGAATCTTAATATAGGTGATGGAGCTAAGTGGGATGCTCTCAATAAACTCTTCATGACTTCCATTGGCTTTGCAGCGCTCTTTGATATCTCATTCTTTGGTGGTAACACCATACACGCAATATTAAGATCAGCAAGTTGCAATTCATGCATAATCGCAAAGGAAAGAATATTCGCTCCAATAATCATTCCCTTCTTTCCGACTTTTACACGATGAACATTCGTCATTACTTGTGCGGCTCCTACTGACATGACTCCAGGCAAAGTCCATCCTGGCATTGGGACATGATATTCTGCTGCACCTGTTGCTAGCAAAACATATGGGGCTTGCATACTTCCATGATTGGTGTGAACAAGCCACCCGTGTTCATGTTTATTCAAATGATAAACAGAAATCCCACATGTAATTTCTACTCCGAGCTTTTCTGCTTGAGCAACTAATTTATCCGTTTCTTTAATACCGTTCCACCATGTTCCATCCCTTTCCTGATATAGCTGCCCTAATAATCTTCCCCCGGGTTTTATAAATTCATCAATTAATGTTACCTTAAGACCACATTCCCTTGCAGCAATTGACGCAGCCAGTCCTGCCGGCCCAGCTCCAATAATGACTAATTCACTCATACGTTATTTTCTCCTTTAAATAAATCTTTAATTGGAGTTGGTTGTGTTTTTCCGCTATGAATATCCATGTTTTCTTCCACTATAGTTATGCAAGCCCTTACATGATGACAACCATTTACAGTCACTCGGCACTCAAAGCAATGCCCAATATTACAATAAATCCCTCTAGCTGTACCACTTTCTTCATGCACACGCAACGTCCGAATATTGTTGGCCAAAAGCGCAGCTGCAATCGTTTCTCCTTCGTATGCCTCATAATACTGACCATTGAAATGAAATGGCACTTTCTTGCCGATCTTCATTTCACCTAAAACTGGGTGATCAATAATACGATTGTTCATTTTAAATCACCTAACAGTCCAAATGTAACAGGTCTTACCGGAGCCTGATATTTCAGTGGCATATTGTGAGTGACCGCATTTTCTCCATAATCAGCAACAATCCTATCGATAAAATAGCGACATGTTCTTCCCCCGCAAAATCCCATACCTGCACGGGTTCTCAATTTTAATTCTCTTGATGAGCATTTATATTTTTTTATTGTTTCAACTATACTTTGATAAGTTACTTCCTCACATCGACATACAATAAAATCTGTTGAGGTCTTCATGTCTTTCCTCCTCATTCAATGGTTATAGGTTTTTCTATTTACATAACGAGCAAAAAACATGCCAACAAACGAGGAGAATTACAGTGTAATGCCAAGTTTCTTCATTCGATTGTATAATGTCGCTCGCGTAACACCCAGCCTCTTCGCGCACGCTTGCTTATTTCCATTTTCCATTTGGAGCACCCGTTCAATAATTTTTTTCTCACAAATCTCTAATTCTTCTTTCAGCGATAAAATTTTATCAGTATCAGCATGGGGAACTTCAAACAAGTTATCAATATTTGTACTGCGAGTATCAACTTGATGTACAAAAGGCAAATCGTCTTTTTTTATAATTCCGTCTGTCGCAAGCACTACTAAACGTTCAATAACATTTCTAAGTTCACGTATATTCCCAGGCCAGCTATAGTTGAATAATTCATTCATTACATCTTGGGAGATACCATGAATGGGCCTGTTATATCTAATGGAGAACTCATACAAAAAATAATGAATCAGTTCAATGATGTCTTCTTTTCTTTCCCTCAAAGGCGGAATATGAATACTTATAACGTTTAAACGATAAAACAAATCTTCTCTAAATTTTCCTTCTTTAATCATCTCCTCCAGGTTTTTATTTGTAGCAGCAATGACTCTGAAATCTGCATCTATTTCCTTTGTCCCACCTATTCGATAGAATTTCTTTTCCTGCAACACGCGTAAAAGCTTAACTTGCATTTCGATAGGCATTTCACCAATTTCATCTAAAAATAAGGTTCCGCCTTTTGCTAATTCTATTTTCCCCTTTTTTCCTCTTTGATCTGCCCCTGAAAAAGCCCCCTTTTCATAACCAAATAGCTCACTTTCAAACAAGGATGCTGGAATGGCTCCACAATTTATAGGGATAAATGGGGCGTCTGGTGCTTCACGAGCATCGTGAATTGCTTTGGAGAATAACTCCTTTCCAACGCCGCTTTCCCCTAATATCAAAACAGTTGATTTAGCTGAACTAATCTTTTTCGCCATTTCAATCGTTTTTCGAATGGTTCTACTTCTCCCTTTTATAAGGCTAAATGAATCCTTTGAAGGTCTTAACCTCGCAACCTCCTGCTCTAACCGATGAACCTCCGCGGAAATATTAAATAATTCCTGGTTTAGACGTACTTGACTTGTAATATCTGTTTCAGATACTACTGCACCTATTATCTTTCCCTCTAAATAAACAGGATTGGAATTAATCAGCACAAACAAATCAGGCCTTGGTTGATGTCGATGACGATGAAGTTTTCTTCCTTGCTTTAACGTTTTTAATATTTCTAGCATATTAGGTTCAAAGAAATCTGTAATAGGCTTACCGATGATATCTTTCCTCGAAACAGAAAAAATTTTCTCCGCTTCTTCTGTCCAGGCACATACTATTTCATTTTTATCGATCACCGTACACGACGCATCCATCGTTTCTAGTACCGTTTCAAAAAAAGCATGCAAGTACTTATACGAATTTAATAAACACTCACACATGATTACAGAATCAACAAAACCAATCGGTTCTCCCTCTTTATTTTTCACTAATAAATACCGGTATTTTTTCACATACTTTATCACCTCTTCAATGGGTGTATCACAATCCACCATCCTGCTCTTCGATAACTTTAAAGGCTCAAAATCAGTGATATAAAAGATATCCTTATCTATAAGAAAAGCTGCATCAGCATTAAAAGACCTTGAAATTTCAGTTTCAGATTTAAAAACAATAACGTGTTTATTCGTGATTTCCTTTAAACTAGGAAATTTAAAATTCATGTGTATCCCTCCTACATAACGTATAATATTTTTTACACATTCTAAAAAATTTTACATAATTATATTATTCATGTAAAAATATTTTGTCAATTCAGAATCAATTAAAAGCGTTTGTTATTGGCATGATTCTTGCTTACTAAAATATTACTAGAAACATCGGAAAGGAGGGAACATATTGAAAAAAAACTTTGACGTAATCATTATAGGAGGAGGGATTATTGGAAGTGCTATCGCTTATTATGTATCGAAATCAGGAATGAGTGTGGCGGTATTAGAAAAAAACGAATTAGCAAGCGGAACATCGTCCAGATGTGATGGAAACATACTAGCGATCGATAAAGACCCGGGATTCGATAGTCAAATGTCTCTAGCTAGTCAGAAATTAGTGAATGAATTAAGCAAAGAATTGGAACATCACTTTGAATATAGGGCACCGGGCAGTATTTTAGTATGTGAAACTGAAGAGGAAATGATTGCTGCAGAAAAATGGGTAGCACGCCAAAAAGAAGCGGGGCTTCCCTTTAAAATGTTAGATCGCAGTGATATTAGACAGGAATCCCCTTTTTTTGCTGATGATTTATTAGGAGGGCTGGAATGCGAAACAGATTCAACCGTTAACCCTTACCTGTTTTCATTTGCATTAGCAGAGGGAGCAAAGAAAAAGGGAGCTAACATTTACACCCATACTGAGGTTCATTCCATTAAAAAATCAACTACGGGGGATTTTAAAATCGAAACATCCAGCGGATTATTTACAGCAAAAAAAGTCGTGAATGCTGCTGGGATATGGGCTCCCATGATTGGAAAGATGCTCGACATTCCTATTCCAATTAAACCTAGAAAAGGTCATATTATTGTTGCATCAAGGCAACAACCTGTTGGCCTTAGAAAAGTTATGGAATTCGGTTATCTTATATCTAAGTTTGGAGGCCAAAGAAAAGTAGATCCGCCAACTGAAAAATATGGCGTGGCTTTAGTATTTGAACCAACAGAGAGCCAAAATTTTTTGATTGGAAGTAGTAGAGAATTTGTGGGAATGAATACAACTGTAAATATTGATGTTATTAAATGCATAGCACGCCGTGCCATTCGGTTCTATCCTAAAATGGCGGACATGTTAGTCATTCGAACGTATGCTGGTCTGCGCCCATGGACAAACGATCATCTACCTATTATTTCTCACGTTGACGAGGTTCCTGGATTTTATATTGCTGCTGGCCATGAAGGCGATGGAATCAGTTTAGCCGCTATTACGGGAAAACTAATTGATGAACTAATCAAAGAGAAATCACATACAACAATTCCTATCGAACCATTAAGATACGATCGCTTTAAAGTCAAAGGAGTTGTACATTCATGAAATTCCAAAAAATCTTCCATACTATTGATACTCATACCGGAGGAAATCCTACAAGAACAGTTATTAGTGGTCTTCCAAAATTAGAAGGAAAAACAATGGCTGAGAAAATGCTGCACATGAAAGAAGAATATGATTGGATTCGAAAGTTCCTTATGTTTGAACCAAGGGGGCATGACGTAATGTCAGGTGCTTTGCTTATGGAACCCTGCCATCCTAAAGCGGATGTAGGTGTAATCTATATCGAAACAGGCGGCTATTTGCCGATGTGCGGGCATGATACCATTGGTTTTTGTACAGCACTAGTTGAAGCTGGTCTGATACCAGTTAAGGAACCTTATACCGATCTAAGTTTAGATACGCCAGCTGGTCTGGTAAAAGTCAAGATTAAAGTAGAACATGGTCAAGCGAAAGAAGTAACATTCCATAATATTCCATCTTTTCTGTTAAAAAGCATACATGTTAATGTAGAAAACATTGGAGAGGTTTACTGCGATATCGCCTATGGAGGAAATTTTTATGGTATTGTCGATGCACGAAAAATTGGATTAGAACTTGTAGCAAGCAATGCTGCAAAAATTATCGATACCGCCGTTAAAATTCGCGACACAATCAATCAAATAACTGACGTCGTCCACCCCGAGCACTCGTTTATTAAAGGATTAACACATATTGAGTTCTATACGGATCCTACCAAGGAAGAAGCACATTGCAAAAATACAGTCGTTGTACCGCCGGGAGGAATTGATCGCTCTCCTTGCGGAACAGGTACCTCGGCAAAACTTGCTACATTGTATGCACGAAACGAAATCAAAAAGAACGAGCTCTTTGTTCATGAAAGCATTATTGGAAGCCTTTTCAAAGCGAAGATAGTCGATATTACAAAAGTAAAAGAATTTGAAGCAGTCATACCTGAAATTACTGGCTCAGCTTGGATAACAGGGATGCATACATTCATCTACAACGAAGATGACCCGCTAAAGGAAGGATTTTTACTCATACCACCTATGCCAATCAATCATTAATCCTTTTTACCATTCCTGCCAATCTATCTACTTTTCCACATCAGCTGGATTTAAACATTCCATCCAGCTGATGAAAAACAATCACAACGATAGTAACTATGTTTATTAAACAGAGGGGTGAGGTTACATGTCAAATCAAGGGAAGTTTAAGAGAGAACTTTCACTGTCTGATCTTACTTGGATAGGATTTGGAGCTATATTTGGTTCAGGGTGGCTCTTTGCTGCTAGCCACGTTTCTGCCATTGCAGGACCAGCTGGTATATTATCATGGGTTATGGGAGGTATAGCCGTTCTGCTATTAGGATTCGTTTACTGTGAACTCGGCGCTTCCGTCCCACGTGCAGGAGGTGTCGTTCGTTATCCTGTTTATTCCCATGGTCCACTTATGGGATATCTCCTTGGCTCTATAACATTAATTGCTTATTCAAGTCTTATTGCCATTGAGGTAGAAGCAGCTCGCCAATATGCTACCGCATGGTGGCCAAGCTTAACTCAAGAAGAATCTACGCTGCCAACGTTATCTGGATGGTTATTTCAATTTTGTTTACTTTGTCTTTTTTTCATCTTGAATTATTGGAGTATACGTACTTTTGCTCAGTCGAACACAATTATAACCATTTTTAAATTCTTCGTACCAACGATAACTATCATTGTTTTATTATCTCACTTAAAACCAGCTAATTTTTCTGTAGGTGGATTTGCACCATCCGGAATATTCGGAATAGAATCTGCTATTTCTGTAGGTGGGGTTATTTTTGCATATCTAGGGTTAACACCCATTGTTTCGGTTGCAAGTGAAGCTAAAAATCCGCAGCGAACGATTCCAATCGCCTTAATATTGTCCGTCGTTCTGTCCACAATTGTATATGTTCTCTTACAGGTAGCATTTCTCGGAAGCATACCAACGAATATGCTGGAAAATGGATGGGCAGGAATTGACAAACAGTTTAGTCTCCCATTTAAAGATATTGCTGCGGTTCTTGGACTAAATTGGCTCGTATTTTTTATCGTTTCTGATGCGATCATCTCCCCGAGTGGAACGGGTAATATCTATATGTCTACAACTCCACGTGTTGTATATGGATGGGCCCGTAGCGGAACATTATTCAAAGTATTTACAAAAGTCGAACAAAAATCAGGAATTCCTCGTCCTGCTGTTTGGTTATCATTTATTTTATCAGTCTTCTGGACTCTTCCCTTTCCGTCATGGGAGTCTTTAATCAGTGTTGTTTCAGCGGCGTTAGTATTAAGCTATGCATTTGCTCCAATCTCTGCGGCAGCTTTCCGACACAACGCACCGGATCTGCCCCGTCCATTTCGATTAAAAGGAATGGCTATTTTATGTCCACTTTCATTTATTATTGCTTCATTAATCGTATACTGGTCTGGTTGGAAAACGATTTCCTGGTTACTCGGTTCTCAAATCGTTATGTTTATCGTTTATTTATTCTTTAAAAAATGGGTTCCTACTGAGAAAGTAAGTTTCACACAACAAATAAAATCCTCATGGTGGCTCGTATTTTATTACGCAACGATGATGATTGCTTCCTATCTCGGATTATTCGGAGGTATCGGTGTCCTTAAACATCCTTGGGATATCATTTTCGTTGCCATACTTTCTTTAATCTCTTACTATTGGGGAACGTATACTAGCCTGCCAAAAGCAATATTTGATGATGATGAAGTTGAAACAAACGAATCCAATCCAATTCATGAACATCTCGTCGGTTAAAAAGGAATTATCATGGTAGCATCGGTCGGTAATGGCGGGGGGCGCCAATCTTCTTTCTACCTGGCTCGGTAAGCAATTCAAGACACTAGATGGAACTTCAATGGCTGCTCCCCACATTTCCGGCCTTATTGCTTTACACCTAGCTACAAGAAATTGACACTCCGCACGGCTGAAGCGTAGAAAAGAATATCATGAGTGACTACAGAGAAAAATGAAGAAATGGTACGCATTGCAAAAGGTTTCCAAACAAATGTACATAATGTTTCCGTCTTGTTGGGAAAATATCTTTATAAAAAGCTACGCATACCGAGGAGTGAGTGCATCAATGAAGCGTTTAACCATCCTTACTGTTTTCGTCCTGTTCGTTTCCTTATTACCGCTTTATGCAACAGGAAGTTATCAGGATACTCCGTATCACTTCGGCTTTAAAAAAAGTAAAAACGGTCAGCTTCCCTCCATTGACGAAGAGGGGTTTAAGGAACTTTTGGCAAAGCATGAAGCTATCTTTTTGGGGGATACGACCAAAAAAGAGCTTTACCTCACCTTTGACAATGGTTATGAGAATGGCTACACAGCGCAAATTTTAGATACGCTGAAGGAGAAAAAAGTCCCGGCGACTTTTTTTGTTACTGGACATTATGTCAAAAGCCAGCCCGAATTATTACAACGAATGGTGAAGGAAGGGCATATCATCGGGAATCATTCCTGGAGTCATCCGGATATGACCAAAATTTCAAACAGCAGGATGAAAGAAGAACTGGAAAAAGTAAAAGAAGAGGTAATCCGAATGACCGGACAAAAAGAGGTTTCCTTTTTGCGTCCACCGAGAGGGATTTTTAGCGAACGGACGCTGGCAGTAAGCAAACAGCTCGGGTACACAAATGTCTTTTGGTCTCTTGCCTATAAAGATTGGGATACCAAGGCGCAAAGGGGCTGGAAATACGCATACGATAATTTCATGGTTCAACTTCATCCGGGTGCGGTCATTTTGCTTCATTCGGTTTCTAAGGATAATGCAGAAGCTCTGGAAAAAATTATCGATGACGTACGAAAAAAAGGGTATGAATTTAAAAGTCTTGAACAAATACGCACGAAAAGAAGATAATCGTTCGAGCCAAAATAAGGGCCAAACCTTGCACCTCGTCTTTTCCTCGTGGCAACCAAAAAAATGCCACTCTCTGCTTCAGACAGAACGCGGCAGAAAAACATCTGGGCCATTCAGTGAGGGAGACAGTTGATACCGTATCCCGTTTTGTCTGAAACGTTGCCGGGAAAAGGAAAAAAGAGCTTGGTTTGGCCCCTATTTTGTCGCTCTTCTCTTTTCCTGCGGTTTTCATCGTGGGATGAAGGGCGGTGTTGCTCGGTAATCCCTTCATGTGATGGCTTAGAAACCGTGTGGAGTGTCAATTATACAATGGTAGCTTAATAACAAAGGTCGTGCCTTCTCCTTCGACGCTTTTAACCTGCAATGTTCCTTTATGCTTTTCGATAATTTCTTTACTGATAGCTAGTCCCAAACCGGCTCCACCTGTCACTTGAGAACGAGATTTTTCCACCCTGTATAATCTTTCCATTATATACGGTATATCTTCTTCTGGAATACCAGGCCCAGTATCTTCAATCTCTACAATCCCGTAATGTTCATTACGCTTCATTCTAACAAAAATGATACCTCCCGAAGGTGTATATCTTCGTGCGTTTTCTAATACATTCAGCAAGACTTGACCGATTCGCTGCCTATCTCCTTCTACATACAAAGAAGTGCTGAAAGGTCGGTACTCAAGTCGAAGCCCCTTCTCCTCTACGGAAACTTCGACTAATGACAAAGCGTCTGTAACTGCATCTTCAAGCGAGAAACGCTCCATGCGGAAGGAAAAATCACCTTGTTCCATCCGTGCCAAATCGAATAAATCTTGGACAAGCCGCTGCAATCGGTTGCTTTGTTCATAAATAATTTTTGCATATTCGGCATTCTCTCCCTCTCGTTGTGAATGAGCCAGGATTTCCGAATACCCTTTAAGATATGTAAGCGGAGTGCGCAATTCATGGCTAACATCCGCTAAAAACTCATTACGCTGCTTTTGATAAAAGCGAATGCGATCTGACATATGATTAATGGATGCAGCCAATTGTGCGACTTCATCACCACCTCTAACAGGCAATCTGGTAGCATAGTTCCCCTGCGCAATTTCACCTGTTGCTTTTTTCATTTCCAAGAGGGGACGAACGAGCATACGAGAAATGATAAATAAAATTCCCGCAACGACAAAAACGGTAATGATGCCGCTAATCACTAGCATTTGCTGCAAAATATTGACTGCTTCACGAATCGGCGCTGTGGGACTAAACATAACAACAGTTCCAGCCACTTCCCTATTCTGTAAAACAGGTGAATAAGAAACAAGAAAAGGTTTTGTATTCCAATCTTTTTCTATCGATGTTTCTCCTTCTTGCTTATTTTCACTTGCCTTAAGATACTCCCGATGCAAAGAAGTAATTGGACTTGAGCTGGCGATAACCTGTTTTTTTTGATCAAGAATGACAACCATGTTTCTTGAACCCTTCTCCATACGAACAACATGCTGAATTGTGGTTGGTTCGAAATGATCGCTTAATACATTCGCATGACTGTTCGCACGTTGTACTAATTCCTCATTTACATGCGAAAGATAGAAAGTTAGGAAAAGAGAATATAAAATGTTGCCCAACGAAAAAAGAATAAGCAAAAAAACAAACAATAATAAAAGGCCAAGCTTAATTGATACACGATTACGAATAAATTGTACTAGTGCTTGCATGTTCATTGCGCTTTGTACCCGATTCCCCATACTGTTTTGATAATATCATGGGCAGGCGCTCCCGCTGCCCGCAACTTCTCCCGCAAATTTTTCACATGAGTATCTACTGTACGATAATCCTCGACATCTTGATTTGTCCATATGAGAGCAAGTAAATGTTCCCTGCTAAATACTTGACCCGGGTGTTTCATCAATATGTAGAGTAATTCGTACTCTTTTCTGGTTAATGAAAGCATTTGTTGGTTATACCATACTTCACGCTTTTCACTGTCCAACGTAATACCACCATGAATCAGCAGGTTTTTATTTCGATAATTCCCATCTTCAGGATGATATCTTTCACTTCGCCGTAACAAAGCCTGTACTCTTGCTAACAATTCTTCTTTTTCAAAAGGCTTTGTAATATAGTCATCTGCACCTAAACCCAACCCTTTCACTTTATCTCTCGTTTCATCTCGCGCGGTCAACATAATAACAGGAACATTCGAGATTTCCCTCACGCTTTCGCACACCTCCCACCCTGACATACCGGGCATCATGATATCAAGCAGAATAAGCCCGTATCTATTGCTCCGAACGGCAGCTAGCGCCTCTTCTCCTGAGGATACTTCGTGAGTCGCATAGCCTGATTGGCGTAAATACAGCGAGAGAAGCCGACGCATCGGTTGTTCGTCGTCAACAATTAAAATAACTTTTTCTTCTTTCATCCTACTTCTCATCCTCTCTGAGCCTGTTCAGAATTCGTTCATATTCTTTTTCCGAAATCTCACCTTTAGCAAACCGCTCTCCGGCAATATGAATGGCATGCTCAATTGAACTTTTTCCTTCCGCCAAAGACTCCATACAGCCTTTTAGCTATCTTAACCTAAAAAATATAAACAAAGAACGAAGGAGACACCGACATCTCCTTCGCTACCATCAGCTTATTCTGACAGATCGTTACGATCTACTTTTACAGGATTCTTATATCCTTCATACTCAACCGTTGTCATCATGCCCGTGCTTGCATGGTGCAGGTCGTGGCAATGAAACATCCAATTCCCCGGATTGTCAGCCACAAATTCTACTTCATACGTCTCACCAGGTTTGACGTTTAACGTATCTTTTATCAGCGGCGAGCCGCTTACCGGTTTCCCGTTCTTGGACAGCACTCTGACGAAGTGGCCATGCAAATGCATTGGATGGTTCGCTTGCCCTTTATTTTCATACGTCACTTTCACATATTCGCCTTTTTTCACAATTAATTTTTCCGTATCCGGGAAAGACTTGCCATTGATTGTATATTTCATTCCCATATCAGAGCTATGATCCATAACATCCTCAAAAACCATTTTAAATTCTTTATCATATTTTCTTCGCTCTGTTTTAGCTGTCGCTTTACCGTACGTTGTAATATCAAGCAGCTCCGTTGTTACCTTGCCGGTTTGCGCAACGCTCTTGTTATCTTGATTTTGTACCATGATTTTTACATCTTTTGCTGCCGGACGCTTGGTACAATCTAAAATTTCAAAGCTGGAAGATGGAATAGTCAGTACCACATCATATCTCTCACCTGGTCCAATTGGGAGCAACTTACCTTTCACTTCTAGAGGCTGTTGAATATCTTGTCCATCGGTTGTTACGATTCGATATGGAACATTACCGAAATCCATCAAACGAAGCTGGTATCCGGCATTAATAAAACGTAGCCGCACCACTTCTCCTGTTTTTGCGACCAACGGTTCAATAAACGAACTAGACTTTCCATTAACTGTAAATAAGTCATAAGAAGCCATGTGATCCATCATATGCATGGATTGGCCCTTGCTGTTTTTCATGTTATCGGACATATTCATAGTACCCATTTTCGAATGATCCATTCCATGCATCCATTGATTGTTGCCATTGTTATTATTTTGACCGGACATACTGTCTATATTCATGTTAGAATGGTCCATTCCTTGTTTAGAACTTTTTTGGTTTGCCGCTGCTGTTTCCCATTCATCAAGAATCAGCGTATAATCTTTATCCGTCTTCAGTTCATCTTTCTTTTCTACAATAAACGCACCATACAATCCTCTATCCACCTGTTCTGCGCTATTTTTATGAGAATGATACCAATACGTTCCCGGAACAGTTGCCGTAAACTTGTACGTAAAGGACTCTCCAGGTTTAATGGAATTTTGCGACATCCCCGGCACACCATCCATTTCAAAAGGTACCGGATAGCCATGCCAGTGAATGGTTACATTTTCGGACAACTCATTTTTCAAGTTAACGACTACTTCTTGCCCCTGCTTTACCCGAATTTCCTGACCTGGAACCTTCCCTCCGTATGTCCAAACCGGCAATGTAATCCCCGGCTTCATTTCTTGTCGCGACTCTTTTGCTACTAAATCTACAATCACCCGATTCGCCTGATTTGCAATTTGGGTTGCTGATTGTTTCGTTTCTTTATTCTCTGCTTTCACTGGTGGCTCGGTTGCTGAGTTTTTCTCCATCTGGCCGCAGGCGGTCAGAAGAAAGGCACCTGTGGCAATACCAGCAAAAAGTAATGTCTTTTTCATTTTGCCTCTTCCCTTTCTATTGTTTCTCTTCACTTTTTTATAAATATAAAGAACAGGTGTGAAGAAACTGTGAAGAACCTTTATTTAAATTTAGGCACATATACCTTCCACGACAGATATCCTCTCTCATAAAAACAGACCCGAGTATGCCGTTTCTAGCAAAAACTTCGGGCCTTCCCTTTTTCCTTATTTTTCGTAAAAAATTATTCAAATGAAATCGCGTTTTATAAGACAGAATTTTCTGTAACCTGTTTAAGCTTCTCTACAATTCGCCGCTTTCGATACAGCATTCTTCCGGCTTCCGCGACTTCTTCAACCGTACTCTTGTTGATATAAGCGCCAAACACTACGCCAACGATTGGAATCAATTGAAAAAGTTTTTTCCAGCCAAAATTATCAATATAATTCATGGCCGTTTCTTGCCATCCCTGAAGCTGAGCAATAACTTCTCTGTCCTTTCCTTCTTGACCAAACGCACCTAACTCTTCAATGATGGCCTTCTTTCCTACAATATCTGAGGAAACAAACTGCATACACTTAATGATAAAAATGCGTTCTTGTTTCTCTTTCGGGTCATAGCCATAGCAAATGGCGATCTCCTGTAACACTTTCAGCGAAAGGCCAAGCAAAGCCGGGATATCAATTGCCAGGGTAAACAGACCGCCAATTCCCGTGGTAGCTCCCTGTACTATCGCCATGTTCGTACGCGATTTGCCAATCTCCTCGGCAGCCTTGTCCATAACCTCTAACGGATAATGAGCTACACCCGAAATTGTTAAAAGAGCATCGAAATCCTGTGAAGCGAATGTTTGCAATCGCTCCAGCGTTTGCTTTTCGCTAATTAAATATTGCCCACCTGTTTGAATATAACTTCCCACTTCATCAATGGCCTGTCCAATTTTGTCCCGAATCAACTTTGGGGTAATCTTATCCAAAAGAACAAAAGGAAGTCGACCTAACTTTTCCCAGAACCACAAATCCTTCTGCTCATTTTCCCACGTCTCCACTTGTTTTAGCTCTTGCATCAAATACTCTTTTGTTTCTACCTTATTCAGAACCATTTCACCCCAGTGAAAATATAATTAAACCATACAGTAAAACGTTATGGTTACCATTGTCTTCGTCTTCTTTATACGCAAAACTTGATATAAGGTTGCAAATTCTTTAGATGGTGTTGCAAAACTAATAATCGCTGAAATAGAGTTTTTCAACACCATCTTTCATTATGTAACTAAAGCATGTGAATGATATTTAACTTATACCATTTCTCTTGCCAGTTCTTTTTTTGTAATCGTTCTTCATAAATCTCAGCTTTAGTATCAGCGTTTCGAATAAAATGTTCAGTAGGTCTAACAATCAAGTTAATAAGGTCTTCTATGCCACATGGACAAGTCAAAATAACATTATTTTCACTGTCTAATTGAACACCAACCGCTGTTGCTGTTTCTGGAAATTTAGAAATAGCGTCTTCTGAAGATTTATAAGGGCTGTCGTTATTTCTTATATTCATCCTTGCCTGGTTCTTTACTGACCAATTAATATTCGGATTCATATGCCTAAGTTTTTCTTCAAATTTCTTTTCTGTACTACTATCTATGTTCTTTGAATCGAAATAAACGACATCAACATCTTCTAATGGAGTCGCTACTTTAAATCCATGCAGAACGTCCCAAACTTTTGAACGGATAAATCCTGCACAAACCCAACAGTCAGGCAAACGTAAATCCTTAACAAGGGTAAGAATCTCCATCATCAATTGGTCGTTTTTAATTAATTCAATTATATCCTGTTCACTTTGAATGTTGTTCATTACATAAACCTCTATCCTTCTTAATTATATAAACAATGATAGGAAAATAATATTTATCGTTATTTTTTTGATTCCAACATCTCACTCTTGCCTCCCTTAGCCATGCAAACTTCCCGCCAACCTGGGACGATGACGATAGGGACCGACCGGAATTTGAATCAGGCTGGTTTTTCCTTGTGAATCCATCTTGTAGATCTCATCACACAAATTCGCATCAAATCCGAGGAGCGGGTGTCCTCCCATCCCAATGGCGGACGCCGCCAACAGTAATCGCTGCACGAGCATGCCCGCTTCCATTTGTTGGATACGATATCCTCTGTATCCCAGTACCGTTTTGAGGTGATCCTTGTCTCCTGCCACGTGTAGGCAGAGCGGTACTTGAAACAGATTTACATTGTCCGCAGCCATTCCGTGCTGTAGCCAGAACCGATGATCTCCGAGACGTACCCGCTGTAGCGCATGGGCAGCACTGTCATAATAATATGCACCATCCGAAATACCTTCAACGCTATACAAACAACCATACAGTGAGACACGGGACTTAAGTCCCTCATGTACTCCATCCAAATCATTTCGATACGAAAAGGAAGCCACCGCCTCTTGCAGCAGAGCGGCTAACTGCGGTTGACTTACCTTGCCCAAAACAAAATCTATATCCGGTGAATATCGCTTTCGGCAGACCGACGCCAGATCATACGACAACCGCTTCACATGGGGCAGCGCCACCGCCTGGCCCTCACAAATAACGTTCTTCTTCCCCTCGATCTGCCGAAACATTCGCGATGATTCCATCAGGGACGCTTCGTTCATCTTGATCAGCATCGGATACTCCGTGATCCTTCGTGACCTGACATAGTGATCATGCTGAACCGCTGTCAACTCTCGGCACAATTCGGTGGCAGAGACAATCCCGTCTATGCTATTCCTATTAGAAAACCAAGTGATCGCCGGCTCCATCGACAGTGGAATAACCGCATATACACTCTCCTCCTGTTCAGATAGCCCAAGCAGATGGTTGATGGCCCGATCAAGAAATTGGAAGTATACTCCCGATGCGAAGCCAAACCGTTTTGCCACTTCCAGCAGCTGCCCGATCAGCACGCCAGCATCCAGTCCTTGCAGACGATAGGCAAAGTTATTGTATTTAAAGAAATTTTTCCAAAACATCGTCGACACAAAAACAGTACCAAAACAAGCAGACATGTCACAGCGATTGCCAAGAGCCCGGGCTAGATATGAATCAAAATCGCCTTCTCGCAACAACACCAAGCGGTGGTGTGCCACATCATAATGGTACACCCCGGCAGGCAAATCTTCCAGATTCAAATACACGTATAATTCGTTTGGATATAATGCTCCACCGGAGGGAACAAACCGCCGGTACGACTGCATTAGGCTTACCGCTTGTTCCGTGGAATTCGAGGCAAAGACTGACTGGCAGAATTGAGTAAGCCCGAATACGTACCAAAGAAAATGACCGATTCCGCGAAGATCAGGCTTCGCGGGTGCTTCCCGTCCTTCGAGCGTGAGCGGTACTTCCGAAGACAATGGAATCACAGGTAAGCCACGGTAGAGCTTATACGCAAGCGGTGCGTCTTCCCAGTCCACCTCTAAGTCCGGTGGCCTTGCCTTGTCAATGTCAAAATGTAGGTTGTGAAGAAATGCCTCCAGACTCATCCTTCTCTCCCCCCTAGTTATCCTCGTCATGGCTTATGGAAACGGATGCGGATGTGGATTGAGCTGTTCAAGCGTCAGCGGTTGCTTCGCATACCCGAGTTCTACCGGTACCCGGAGCACCCTCTCCAGCCCTATCACACGAGTAAAGTGATATCCGAATGTCATCGGTAACATTCCCGGAATCAGCACTTTCACGCAATACAGTCCATTTCGTATGATTTCCGGTGTCGTCTGGTCCACCACAATTACATCGAGGTTCAATTGGCGAAACACCTGAAGAATGTCCTGCAGATCATCGGTCAGGTCTGCATGCCTCGCCTTCCACTTGAATTCCTCGTCAAACGTTCGCAATGGACGATTTTCATCCAGCAAAAATTGCAGGCGCTCCTGCGCTTGCGGCAAACTGTACAGCATGGAATGGTCCTCCATCTGCTGCACCAGGGACGGATCGTGGAGCATCCGCACATACTCCTCCTTGTTCATCTCAAATTTCTCGTCAAGCGTTAGCATCAGTCCGGCCAACTCGTGAATCGCACCTTTCGTCGCCCGTACCGGGTCCAGATGAGCTCCGGCCGCACAAATGAGATTCACTCCCTTTTGTTTTCTGTTTTTCGCCAACGCCCAAACGCTTGGAATCCCGTGCTCCATCGTCGCGTTAAACAAATACACATCATATCCCGCCACCGCCCGCAAACGGTCGACCATCAACTGCAATTCTTGGTCATTAGCAGAATAAGGGTCAATGCGTGGGAGAGGCAGCTGCGCGTACCAAGTCATCAGGAACGAATCGCGCTCGACCACTTCCATAATGCCGTAGAAAATGGCCTCCTCCAAACTTCCGCCTAACGCGCATCCATTGGAAGTTTCATAGACAAAGCCATGCCCACAACCCAAGCCGTAATAGGCGAGCCGCTCCGGAACCAAAATTGGACGTTCTTGTAAAAACGAATAGCCCCATACCCAATCCATTGGGCGATCAGGATGAAACGGTTGAAATGGAAAACCGGGCCGCGCATACTGTTCCTTCGCGTGCACCCCGACCTTAAGGGGGTTGAGTGCTTGATCTTCCAGATTGCGGTAACTGTCATGAATTACCGTTCGTTTGCCATGAGGTGACAGGCCGCAGTATCGCTCCAATCCCTCCAAAATGGCAGTCAACTCGCTTACCGCATAGGAATGAGTCCGACCTGCTGTTCCCTCGTCTCCCGCGAACAACGGCAGATTTACACTTACATCGGCAAACGGCGACATAAGGTCATACATTTTACCATTCAAAAGGCCCATCCGGTAATCCAGATAGTCTTTGACCAAAACTTTATTCAGGTCATCCATCGAACGGCAGCGATAACTGTCGGTGCTGATCTTAGGACTTGGTTGGAGTGAAATTCGGGCCGCGATCAATGAATCGTCGGGTAATCGGCCACAAACCGGACACAACGGGTCAGGCAGAAAGAAGTGGCATGAGTTCTTCAGCGTTTTCAGGTTGATCAAAAACACCCGTCCTTCCGAATAAGCCTGGCTGCCCTGCAGCACCCTCTGTGCCTCGGCCCCGAGCAGGTGAGCTACCTGCAAAAGTCCTGTGCGCGATGCCCACGCGTCACATGGCACTCCCCCGTGCGCCGCCAGCCTCTGTTGCAGCTCCCACATCTCCTTACGGTCGTGTCCTGCCATGAGTCGTCGCCTGTCGGCACACCTGGAACACCCTGGCGTACCCGGGCGAACCAGCGGTCCGACTATGCCTTCGCCAAATGAAACGAAGCCTCGCAGCCAGGGGATGCCGATTGGTCGCAGCACTTCTTCCGCCTTTTGATGAACGGAAGGATGCCAGGCATCGTGCAACACCAGAGCCAACTCCGTCGCTTCCGGTACTCCTGCCTCGAAATCTGTCTGACGAACGACCTGGTATTGAGCGGACAGTTCTCCGTACACGTGCTCCGCCAACAGCCCTTCTCCGACAACTGCCACGAAAGCGCTCATCGGGATTCCTCCTCTCGCAGCAGCACGCCAAACACCCCTGCCAATTCCTCTTTCAAAAACGGTTCCAGCGCCAGATCAAAGATCAAGAGCCGCGTGCGGTTTCGTTTCAAGACCTGCAAGGAGGACTGTAGAACCTCCGATTGTGTCGTCTCTTCACATGCGGGAATCACAAGACTTAGCGATGCTTTTTCTTCCAGGAGCACAGATGAAACCTCTAACGCGTGTGTCGTAGGACAAGTCGCTTGGTTTTGTGCCTTCATAAGCGCCTGTTGCAGCGCCTTCCGTAACGCCATTGTTATATTCAAACCTACACTGCCATACCAGCGACCGCTCGTACCGACCCATACCACAGGGAAGCCGCGCACTTCCTCTCCCAAGCCGATCATCGGTGCTCCCTGCATTGTGGTCAGTGCCTGCAAATAAAACCGGCAACGTTCATCTTCTACCGTACCCAACTGCACTCGAAAGACAGAAGGTTTCAGATTGGCCTGTTGCTTGCCCAACTCTTCGGCCAAACATCTTTGCAAACCGCGGCAAACACCTTCCGCAACCGTTTCCCCCACTCCGACACCGACAAATTCCTGCGATTCTACCATACTATCCTCTACTTCCTGATGTAAGGAAAGCGTCGTAACGAGCAGACCGACCATTCGCGACACATACGCTTCAATCCCGGCCAGCCCCGCTTCCCGCCGCGCCTCCTCATGCGTCAGATCTGCACAGACAATGTCTGGCAATAGCTCAGCCGGCCCCTCCGACAGCGGATCAACTGCCTGAACTCGGCACTGGGCCAACGGAATCTGCTTCAAATCTCCCTCCTCCCAAATATGGAAAATTCCTGATTCCGCCGATGTCAACTGGCTGAAGTAAGGAAGTAATCCGCTCGGCTCTCTTCTACTCGAGCTCCGTTCAAGAAGAAGATCAAAATCTTGAACCCATTCAGCTGACACACGTCCGGTCACCAGCGGATGGGGCAGGAACGAATGCCAGTTTCCTTCTAACGTCTCCAGATCAAGCAGGAAGAATTGATTCGTCTGTTCCGATTTCGTCACTCCCGTCACCTTTTTGAACAATTCAAACACGAGCACATTCGCCAACATCGCTCCCGCTGTGGAGGAGAAGGCGTGCAGCCCCTGGTCCTTGCAAAGCGCGGATTGGTGGACGCGGCGCCACGCCGACTCCCAGCATCCCTCAGAGTCTGGATGCACCAGTGGGCCCGCCATACCCATCTGCTGCAGACATATGGCGGGGAGTAACACCTTCTTCTCCTTCCTACAAATCGCATGAAGAACCCGCAGTTCCTCTACATTACTCTCCTGCGACACATACAAAATCGAATCAAACGGCTGCACAGCCTCCCGCCAAGAACTCATCCCCCCCTTCTGCAAGGTGACCTCCTCTACCGCCACCTCAGGGTCCGTTTTGCGGGCATGTGCCACCAGCTCCACCAACCGCAGCCGATTGGTCGGCACCGAGTCCATGATCAGCACGTGGAACTTGGGCAATCCGGATTCGAGCAACGCAGAAACCAACGAGACAAAAAAAGGACCAGAGCCAACCGCCAACACTTTGGCCTGACGATAGGTTTGAAAACGGTATGCACCGGAATCGACAAAACTGTCTAAAAACTCAATTTGAGAAGCATACTTTTTGAGAACCTGCTCCGTCAATTGATGCGGACGGTCTTGGCTCACATCCCGAACAAAGCCGTTTTGGTACAGAATTTCTGCGATTTCATATACCCGACCTCGATATTGGTCCGGCAATCCGTCTGTCAAATCCTCCAACGTGTGCTCCCCGTTGAACATGGGCATCAGTTTTTCAATCCACTGGTCGATCGTACTGCCTTTCATACGGAACGAGCTTACGTTGTTCCGAAAATACACACCACCGTTTGGATCAGGGAGAAAAAATGTGTCCCTTTTCACTTTCAGGCGCGTAGAAGGGGGCAAATTTGTCATTACACTCCTCCTTACCATGATCTGTTCTCAAGTTCTGCACCATCACCTTCACCATAATCTTATGTACTGCTATTTGTCCCTTATGTCTACTCTTGTAGAAAAGAGCCCCTGCAGCAACTTATGCAGGGGCTCTTCTCCTTATGCAACCACGGTTTCCGTTAAGAAACTAGAAACAATGGGCTCAACGGCCACCGCCACAACGGGAACAGTTTGAGCAATTAAAACAACGGGTACAATGAAAGCAATTAAAACAACGGGTACAATGAAAGCAATTAAAACAACGAAAACAATTGAAGCAATTAGAACAACGAGAGCAATTAAAGCAACGGGTACAATGAAAACAATTAGAACATTGTCGAGACTGATCAACATAGTACTGGCTTTGATTATCATAAGAAACCAGTTGGCCTGCCTCGAAATGATCAACATTCAGCTCCTGGAGTTCATCTTTGAAATCATCCATTTTTACAACCTCCGTTTATTAAATTGATAATTGTGCCGGCAGCGAACCAGCAACTCGAAAAGAGGACAAAACAAAGAACAACTGCGTAACGGGTGAATCCACCAAATACTTCGAATTACTCCCCTCAACAAAATATGAACTATGCTGGGCTATTGTTACTGATTTAAATACCTATTTTTACAGAGCCTCGCCCTTGTCACGGTCGACACCCTTATCATAAGCTAATGGCTACAACTGCCTTCGCCATTCGGGACTTGAACCCTATAGATGACGCCCATGCCGGGCGCACCAAACAGAGACCCCCGGAAATTACGGTTCCGGGGGTCTTTTGTAATCTTTTATCCACTGCTGCACAATGGTATGCAGCTTCTTCTGACGTGAGAGCAGCAGCTGCTTTACGGTTCTTTTATTTTCATGGGAAAGCATAGTCAGTGGAATCGAATCAACAGATTTTTCTAACTCCTGGTAAGGTATATGCTGTATCACTTTTACGTAAGGCTTCAGCTGCTCATAACTACGAATATATTTGCTTAAGCCTCTTACGTAATTTCGATTGTAACCCACTACCCTGTCCCAGTGTGGATGATCCCAGGAAAATCCCTGCCATTGCACAGCACCAAGCAGAGACAGACCATGGTCAATAAGATAGAAATCATATTTTTCCCCTACAGGGTAAGCAAGCAAATTTCCCCCATGTCGGTCGATGTTGCAAATCCAAATATCAAAAACAAACATTTTGAGCAGTCTTTCAGGGCGAAGAATAAACCTCGGAATATTATGGTAGATATGTCTAGTTAATTGATCCCATTTATATAATTTAGGCTCAGGGCGTGCTAGCGATACTACACCGAGCTGCCCTTTAATCTTTGCTGCTTCTACGCGGGCAATCGGTAGGTGCAGCCTTGAAGCCAGATGGTAAGCAAGCAGTTCATTTCCTGCGAGAGGACCAATGTACCTTTCATTTTGTGGGTTTGAAAATTTAAAATACCCTGTTTCAGTCTGTCCACTTTTGCTTCTGCGAACCAACCAAACCGTTCCTAATTTCTTTCGGCTGGATAATTTCTTTACGATTTCCCAGTTCTCCACAATCGTCTCGTTGCTCCTCTTCCTTCTTTGTAGGGTTATTTTATACTATTTATATTTAGGTAGATTCTAAAAGGGAACAAATTTATACGAGTATCGATAGACACGTAAAAACACAACACCATTTTCTTTATTAGCATAACAGAAAATAATAGGATTCATAAACCAAACTCTTGAAGTTACTACACGACCATCTGAGAGAATGCCAGCTTCACCAACAGTAAGCAAACTCTTGTTTTTCAGCTTATTCATAGCTTAAAAATTTGCAAGCAAAAAACCTAAAATCTTTAATTAAGGCTATAACCTAACACTTGTCCTTACCTTTTCACATAGCATGGAATTAGATGTCACATGAAAAGGAGGTGAGAAAATGGGATTCTTTGGAACAGAAAGACGAGAATTGGGAGTGATTCTTGTTCTCTTTATCATTCTGGTGGTTATTTCATGCTCAATTTGTGACAACTAATACGAGATAGGAATGAAGAATCGACTCACTCATTATGGAGGAATAGGAAACCCTTTAAGGATAAGTGATAACAAGTAAATCTTACAGATTATCTCACAAAACCCATCTTATTGCTCCTCCCCCCACTTTTACACACCCAAAAGTGGGCTTTTACATAATCGGAATTATCGGACGGATTCATATTACTGCATGATTCTGAAGTCAATCAAACGCAACCCGTAAAAGCGTTGGAAAAAACACTGGATATTCTTTCGAAACAGGGGTGCAAATTTGTTACAGTTTCCGATTTAGTTCATCAAGATGTAAAAGAAAATACACAATACATGAAGGAGATAGGCCCCTCCATGTATTGTGTATCGGTTTTTGAAACGTTAAAATCTCAAAGCAAATTTATATAGATAAAGAATAGATAAAAGGTTCAAAAACTAAAAGTTTTTGAACCTTAACTTGATGACTATGGAGTCAGCCCCATTTAAACAAAAATTATACCATCTCCTCAAAAGCTTTATCTTTAATCTTGTTCAAAATTTGTTTGATAATCTCTACGTTTTCTTGAATATATTCAGGATTTAGTAGCTCATCATGTGTTCCGATTCCATTATATTCAATATATGCTTTAGATGTGGTATTTATCCACTTTTTCTTAAGTAACCTCGTTACGGTGTCAACAACTATATTATGAATATTAGCTTCTACTAATCCTGAGTTTGTTAAATTCTCCATGTACATCAGAAACTTAGTACGTTTATTTTGCGCATATGGAGTAGCCGTCCATTCTAGAGCATCTAAATGTGCCAAATTAGCAGCCTCTGCAAGTATTGTGGATGCTATTTCCTGAACTTCTTTGTTCCAAGGTGTAGTATCTAACATGATAATGTCAGATACCTGCATACCTCTTTGTTCCATTGTTTTAGCCACTTCAAACGCTAAATTCCCCCCTCCAGAATATCCAAAAAGTACATATGGACCCTCACTCTGTATATTCGTGATTTGGTCTACGTACTCATTTAGCATCTCGTCATGATCATTCTTGCATTTCATTAACGTCATAACATGTTGCAAATACCGTGCTCTCTGTTGGACCATATACGTGCTTTATTTTGTTAGATCCAAGATATTGAAATGCTTTGCGAACATGTTTAACTGAAACTTGCTCTCCGCCAAATAAAATTTTCCGAACATGTTTTAAACAACTTATATCAATATCAACGAGAACATTAAAAAATGCTGTTGTAATAAACATAACTGAAATACGTTGTTTTTCGATTAAATCAGCTAACTGGCGGACGTTTAACATCGTTTCTTTAGGAACAATTATTATTTTTGCCCCATTTAATAATGCTCCGAAAATATCAAATGTTGCTCCATCAAAAGCATAACTAGATAGTTGCATCACGGTGTCACATTTAGTTATGTCAATATAATAAGAAAGTTGCAAAACAGCCGCATATCAACCCAAATGCATGATAAACGGGAGCTGCACAAAGTACTCGATCTGACGGAACGATACCAAGCGAGTGTCCGATTCGTTCCCCATCTCCTACGATACTCTTCACAGTTTTAACTACTGCAGATGGCACTTTAGTAGAACCGGAAGTTAGCAGAACGATGTAACTGTGATCTTCTGTTGAACCTATGTATTCATTCCAACAATTTGCAGTCATTCCACTGTTTATTAATAAAAACTCATTACCAAAACAGTTTAATTTCTGAATAACATCTCCTTTATATTCCCCTGCTACTGAACCATTCGTTTCCCGCAACTCAAAACAAGTCTGATACATTTTCATAATTTGGTTCATTTCTGCTTCTTTTAAATTAGGATCTACTAACATGACGGGCACATTCAAGTAACTCGCGGCAACTACAGCTGTCCAAATCACTTCATTTTTTCCAAGTACAATAGCTAGTGGTGTTTCTTGAGTCAAACCACATTTTTTAAAATGGTTTGCAAGTTTTTCTACTTCTAATAAAAAATCTTGATAAGAAATTAACTCTTGTTCAGTTAATATCGCTGGAGAGTCAGGATTTGTCTCTGATATTTTTTTGATACGTTCAAATAACATAAGTGAAATCCACTTCCTCCAAATTGATATTCTGTTTCTTAGCAGGTAGCATAACCGTAAATATACAGTCAAAAGTAATCTTCGTTACGATCAAATTGCCATAAAAATGGGCTTGCTTTACTTTTTATTGATACGGTATTGGGAGATAAAGAAATAGTTAAAGTCCAAGGTAAGACGATAGACGCTGACTCTCTTAATCCTCACGGTAAGTTGAGAGTTATTGAAACTCCTATTTCTTGTATTTCTCTTTAAAGGATGTTAAAATACCAAATAAACCCAAGGAAAATATCACAATATAATAGTAACAATTACCAATAATATATCAACATAAATATTTATATTCGTAATAGAATTATTATTAAGAGAATTAATCCCCTAATTGCCATAGTGCTTTTTAAAATCGCTAAAAGCTCAGAAATATACAGTTCATTAGTACTGCATATTTCACTTGCCAGGTCATTTATTATTGATAACTTAATATTAGGGAGAGCTTATCAATGCAAGTACATCTAATTCGTATAGATGGCTCTCGTAATCTCAATGATTACCAGAGTTTATACCCATTGTTAAATAGAGAAACAAAGAAGAAAATCTCTAGGTTTTTAAATGAAAGTGATAAAATTCGCTCACTTCTGAGTCACTTATTCTTAAAATATCTTATCTCACGCGAACTTAGCCGTGATTTAACGGATATTGAACTTGCATACGAAAAATATGGAAAGCCCTACCTACTTTCAAGCAAGGGGCTGTCGTTTAATATATCTCATTCTGGTGAATTTATTGCGATTGCTATATCAAATGAAAATGTTGGTATTGATATCCAGGAGTATATTGACTTAGACTATGAAGAACTGGCAATGAGATTTTTTACAAAACAAGAGTATAACTACATAAGTAGTGCCTCTAATGTCAAGGAAAATTTTTTTAGAATATGGACTTTAAAGGAAAGTTACTTAAAAGCAAGAGGTAGCGGACTGCACTCACCTCTAAATTCATTTTATTTTTCATTTAAAAACAATAAGATTCATTTATACCACGAAGGTAATAATACAATGTTTTACTTTCACAGTGAGATCATTCATGATAATTATCATATGTCCATATGCTCAACGAAGGAGATTGGAGATTTTGAATTTCATGAATACAATCAAGTAGAATTAGATACTTTATTATTAGGAGGTAATTGAAATTAAATTTTTTTGCTTAGAATATGCTGGATCTTCAAAAACAGTTTTTAGGGATTGGCTGAAAAATACACATAAAATTGAATTTATACCGTTAAAATATAAAGGACGTGGTACAAGATTTAATGAAAATAGTTATACTGATATCGTTGAAGCGGTTGATGATATGTATGAATTAATTAAATTAAGCAAGGGTAATGAAAAATACGCTATATTTGGACACAGTATGGGGGCTTATATAGCCTATGAATTATATTACAAGCTTAAAAATAGTCAAACTGAAGCACCTGAACACCTTTTCTTGAGTGGAATTAATCCGCCAATGTTAAGAAAAAGTATTAAGATATCCCACTTAGATAATGATACGTTTTTAGAGCAAGTTGTTGAACTTGGGGGAATACCAAGCGATTTGCTAAAACATAAAGATGTACTAAATTTCTTTTTTCCTATATTAAGAAATGACTTTAGAATTGTTGAAGAATACAAATATGAATATAAAAGTAAAAAAATAGATTGTGGACTGACAATTATCCTGGGTTCTGATGATAAGCTTACCCAAAACTATAATAATATTTGGAGAGAAATGGCTGAAAAAGAGGTTGAATTTTATGAACTAAAAGGAAATCACTTTTTTTTGCATAATCATACGGAGTTGTTAAAAGATATTATTTATAAAAACTTAATGTTTGAAGATGAAAACAAAAAATAAACACGCAAAATTCATTACGAAATTCTCAGCCTAGTCACTGCAACGATTTGAGGATTAGGTTTTTTGTGATTAATATAACTAATATACTTACACCTGTTATGATTGGAATATTTTCTAATCTTCCTGACGAGTAGGCAAAAGCATATGTTGCAGTGCATTTCCATATAAATTATGAGGCATACGACCTTCACTAATATAATATAATACAGCAATGCCATTTTCTAACGAAAGAATAGTCCATGCCATTTCATTCGGAGTTAGAGTAGACTCATAATTCTCTTTCGACATCAATTTCTCAATGGCCTTTGAAATTTTTTCAACTGATTCAATTATCATGTTAGACCATTTATGACGCACCGATTCTTCACGCATCGCATAAAGAAGAAATTCCATGTTAAGCATGTTCCATGTTCGATTTTCCTGCCTAACTGAAAGGAAATATTCATCCATTGTTTCAATAAAATGTGAAAATGAATGCTGTTGGTCTATTACTTGATGGATGTTGTCCACATGTAACTTCATTTGTTGTTCCAATATGGCTAGGAAGAGCTCTTCTTTGGAATGAAAATGTGCATAAACTGCCCCTTTACTAAATCCAGCATATTCTGCAATTTTATCAACAGAAGCCCCATGAAAGCCTAATTGAGCAAAGACCTCAACAGCTGATTCTAAAAGTAATTGCCGTGTTTCCTTTTTTCGCTCCTCTTGAGTTAATCTTCGTCTGACCATTCTTCTTCCTCCCTCTCTTGACAATCATACCATATAGCATTAACATACCATATAGTATATAAATTCTAATAAGTATGTAAAGTTTATTTTGTATTTCTAATTCGGAAGTAACCATCAATAATGTCACTCTAAATTGGATTATGACAATTATAGATAATCAGTAAAAGGGGAAGAGGGGAAGAAGGGAAGAAGCGAATAATGCGAAAGGAAAAAAAACTTACAACGAAGAAACAGACTTTGTCAAAAATTTTGGCGCAAACTATTAAAATCGGGATTATTAAATCAAACCTGATTCCGATGTTTGCTGGATTAACATTGGCATTATATACATATCAGATTAGCCTGTTTGAGAAATTGCCGGAAATGATATTTGCTTTGATTGGTTCGATTTTAGTAATGGGTGCAGCTGGAGCTTTTAACAACTTATATGATCGAGATATAGATTCTATTATGGAGAGAACGAAAAACAGACCAACTGTGACAGGAGAAATAAAGCCTAAAACAGTATTATGGCTTGGTATCTTTATGTCTATCTTCGGAATCGTAGCTCTTTCATTAGCAACTCCTCTAGCAGCATTCCTAGGGTTTCTAGGTTTGTTTTTTTATATTGTCCCTTATACGATGTGGAGTAAGAGAAGAACAATTTATAATACGGAGATTGGAAGTATTTCTGGAGCAATGCCACCTCTAATAGGATGGGCGGCTATTTATCCAGACGTCACACATCCTGCTATTCTTGGTCTTTTTGTGATTACAATTATCTGGCAAATGCCTCATTTCTATGCCATAGCTATTCGCAAGCACAATGAGTATAAAGCTGCGAAGGTTCCTATGCTTCCAGTAGTCAAAGGTGTTAAAAGAACATATATACAAACCAATATTTATTTAATCATTTTAATTGCAATAAGTTTTCTTTTTGGGTCTTTAAGTCTCGGTCTTATGTTAGTAGCCCTCCTTTTAAGTGTTATATGGCTTATCTTAAGTATTTTCGGTTATAAAAAGATGGATTCAGAGAAATGGGCTAAATCAATGTTTATTTATTCCCTACTTCATATGACAGTCTTATTTTCAACTGTAATTATCTATTCTCTTATAGGCATTATTTTCAAATTGTAATATATGCTATCATGTAAGTGTCTACTGCTGATGTTGAATGATTGTACGTGAGCGTCCCCGATCTGATCGCCCTTTTGGTTTTAGATCGTGAAATCCTTCTCTACGATAGAGCAATACCCATAAGGCAATGGTTTTGGCTGTGAACTGCCTTGGGCCATAACGGGGAACCTCATGTATTTTGGCACTAATTTCAGCCAAAGAGGACACGTTCGTATACAATAGGCTGTATCCCCATACAATTCATTGCATAAACGAGGTGTCCTCCGTGTCACAAACTAACACATTACTAAAAGCATTACAACAAATCATTTCAGACATAAATTGATTACTGTCGAATGCATTTTTTAACGCAATTCCGTCTTCAATACGGTCAAAGCGAAACGCTCTTATAATCGCTAATAAATCATCAAAAACAGCTAGTTCGCTTGCTTCAAAAGGTCGTTGTGTTTGATAGGCTGATATAAAGGCATGAAATCGCTCAACTGGCGATAATGTACCTTCATATGCAACATGCCGAGCATGATAAACGCCTTGTATTGGCCCAATCGTCCGCCAAGCGCCCCCGATTCCACTGGAGGTAACGTATGAGAATTAAGCTAAGCCCAAGCACATAATAACATAATATAAGACCCCGAACAGAATCAATGAGATGGAACAGTAAGGCGGATGAGGTTACCAAGAACACTCGGCGTATCAGACAGACCTCCCCGGGTAACAGTGCCATCTTTCTCTCCATCTACTTGCCTCATTTACCTTTACTTGTCTTCGGCAGTTAGGACTTTGTCTTGTGTATTGCAGACTCATCCAGCGAGCACTGGCCTCATATGAGGTTCGTGTTCCTCAGGTCGTAGGTTTGCCGCCGACTTCCTTCAGATTCGACCTCGCGGTCGACACCCCTGTCTTAAGCTAATGACTACAACTGCCTTCATCATTCGGGACTTGAACCCTATAGATGACACCCATGCCGGGCACACAACGAGCAAAGGAACGGTTTGAGCCGTTCCTTTCAAAGAGATTCAATCGTTGTATAAAATCACTTTCATCGCTTTTTCTCTGGCAGCATTTCTAAACACCTCGTACGCCTGCATGATCTGGTCCAGCGGAAAGCGGTGAGTGATCAATTGTTTTGGTTTGATCTTTCCAGACTGCACTGTCTTTAACAACATCGGTGTCATGCTCGTGCTAACCAGCCCAGTCGTGATCTTGACATTGCGAAGCCACAATTGTTCCAAGCGTAGATCGACAGGCTTGCCGTGTACACCAACGTTGGCCAGCCGTCCGCCAGGCTTCAGGATTTGCTGACAGATGTCAAAGGTCACCGGGAACCCGACGGCCTCAATCGCTACATCAACGCCCTTTCCATCCGTTAATTCCATCACCTGCTCAACCGCATTTCCCTCTGAGCTGTTAACTGTCTTGGTGGCCCCGAACTTTTTGGACTGCTCCAAGCGATTATCGTCAAGGTCGACCATGATGATCTCCGCCGGCGAATAAAGTTGCGCTGTCATGAGTGCTGACATCCCGACCGGCCCGGCCCCGACGATAGCGACCACATCCCCCGGCTGAACGCCGCCGTAAATCACCCCAATTTCTAAACTCGTCGGCAAAATATCGCTCAACATGACAAGTGCTTCCTCATCGCTTCCCGGGGGAATATGATACATACTCGTATCAGCATAAGGGATACGAACGTATTCCGCCTGAGTACCATCGATCAGGTGCCCTAAAATCCAACCACCGTCTTCACAGTGAGCGTACATCGCTTTTTTGCAATAATCGCATCTTCCACAGGAAGTGACACAAGAAATCAGCACTCTATCTCCGGGCCTGAAATTGTTTACACCCGTGCCTACTTCTTCTACGATTCCGACACCTTCGTGTCCCAGGGTTCGACCGTCGGTTACCGCCGGTACATCACCGCCTAATATATGCAAATCCGTGCCGCAAATCGTCGTTTTGGTGATTTTTACGATTGCATCCGTCGGTTTCTGAATCGTCGGCTTGTCCTTCTCTACCCACTCGAACTTTCCTGGTTCACGGAATATAAGCGCTTTCATAAACATATACCTCCTAAGTTTATGCACTATTGAAGTAGATTGTCGTCCTGGATTTTGATACGCCGAGGCGATGTGGTGGTACCCCAGTAAGAAGGAAAAAGCCCCCTTCCTCTTTCCCTAATCCTCATCCAATGTACTCAACTGTAGTGGCGAATATGTGTATATTTTTCGCCTAGTATTTTTGCCTTTAAGGTTAAGGATTGCCCAGGTTGAAATTGAGCGATTGCTTTTCCGTCCGCAGGATTTAAAGAATGAAGTGAGCACGTCAATTTCTTTTACCTTTTTAACCACTACAAATTCCCGAAAACCTTCCCAACCGCCTTCTTGTGCCCTAGCTTGTTCATACTTCATAATGTGAGTTCAATAATCAGCTTTCCCAATGTTTTTCACACTATACTTCATGCTCATCATTTCCATAAGCATTTGATGTTACACCGTGTTCTTCCAATACATCCTCCACCCTCCTGGCGGAGAACCGACTTCCCGGGGCTCACCAGTTATACGGTCTCCGTTTCCTGTTGGTCAAGGTTAGGTATCTTCCCCAGTTCCGATGATGGCCTTCACCGTGACACTCTCGATTCGGCCCTCGCTTGTTCCCTATTTGGGGCTGCCATCACGCGGCGGCAGGATTCGCTTGATGCTACAGACCGACCGGTTGCTCCCCCAAAGGGGCTTTTGACACGGCGCTTCGATACCCGTCGTTTCCCCTGAGTACCGGCCGTCTGCTACCAGGCTCCCTGGCGATTATCCGGACCGGACTTTCACCGGCTAGTCCTCATCAGCTTGCACGAGTCCAACATGGACCCGCTCTGGGCACACAATGAGTTTGGCAACGCTGCCACGTATATCTGGTTGTGATTTATATCACTGTCCGGATGATTCCCCTGCTCTATAATGAATTTGCAAGGATTCTATTGGAAAACAAGTCAACTAAGTGACTAAGAGGAGGAGCCAAAATGTTGAGTCCAAAAACGATCGAGATTATCAAATCTACCGTACCTGTTTTAGAAGATCACGGTAAAGCGATCACAACCCGTTTTTACGAGTCGATGCTCACAAATCACCCAGAGTTGCTGAATATTTTTAACCATGCAAACCAAAAACAAGGAAGACAGCAAACAGCGCTTGCAAATGCGGTTTATGCGGCTGCGGCGAATATCGACAATCTTGAGGCGATCTTGCCAGCCGTTATACAAATTGCTCACAAACACATAAGCTTAGGCGTTAAGCCTGAGCATTATCCAATTGTGGGTAAGTACTTACTGATAGCCATTAAAGATGTGCTTGGAAATGCCGCAACTGATGAAATTATCCAAGCATGGAAGGAAGCTTATCAAGCCATTGCCGATGTATTCATCAGCGTGGAAGCGGAAATGTACCAGCAGGCAGAACGACAAGAAGGGGGTTGGGCAGGCTTCAGAAAATTCATTGTGGTTAAAAAAGTAAAGGAGAGCGATGTGATCACATCTTTCTATTTAAAACCGGAAGATGGCCAGGCGATCGCTTCCTTTCTACCCGGGCAGTATATCAGCGTGAAAATAGGTATCCCAGGAGAAAAATACACGCATATCCGTCAATATAGTTTATCGGATTCACCGGGTAAAGATTATTACCGAATAAGTGTTAAACGTGAGGATGAAAGTGCAGACAAGCCGGCAGGGATTGTCTCCACTTACCTGCACAAACATGTGCAAGAAGGGGACGTTTTGCAAATCAGTGTACCTGCTGGTGATTTTGTACTGGATATGGAAAAAGAGCTGCCTATTGTGCTAATCAGCGGCGGTGTTGGTTTAACACCTATGATCAGTATGTTGAATACGCTTGCCGAAGTACAGCCTGAACGTGAAGTCACGTTCATTCACGCTGCGATCAACAGTACAGTTCACGCGATGAGAGAGCATGTTACTCGCTTGGCGACTGAACGGGGAAATGTACGCTCTTTTGTATGTTATGAAAAACCAACGGAAGAAGACAGGGCGGCCCGCAATTACGATAAAGAAGGCTATATTGATTTGGAATGGCTTCAAACCATCGTGCCGAGCCCTCGCGCAGACTTTTATTTCTGTGGTCCCATACCTTTTATGAAGACGATTTATGGTGCTTTAAAACAATGGGGAGTAGCTGAGGAAGCGATCCACTTCGAATTCTTCGGTCCGAAAGGGGAATTGTCGGATCGATCTGTTCTGAAGTAATAATACTTCAGAGGGGCTGTCCCAAAAGTAATCGGGATGCCCCGTTTTTTTTTCGTAAAAAAAAGACGCCTTTTTAGTAAAATGCAAGTACCACCCAACAATTACCAAGAAAGGAATGTCTCTTATGTATGAACCTCCCCCACTTACCATAGGTTGAAGTGGGGGTTTCTGAACTGTCCACCTCGATAGAACAGGCGATCAGCGGGTTGTCGCTGATCTCACAGACACGTGCCGTCTGCGAGGGGAATCATTCAGCAACACACCCTTACGGGCGTGGGGCGGAACAAACCATCTACTACTTCTCGCTTAGGCGATCCGTAGATACGTGGGTTTCTGAATTTCAAACGGCAAGGACTGAATCCGGTTTTCATACAACACTTTGGACAGTAGATTCGCCGCACCGTGAATGTCCCGATGTTGGGTATAGCCGCACCACGCACGTTCTTTTTCGCCCCGCAAACCGGACAGGTTTGCGATGTATAGCGTTCCTCGCGCTTGTGGAGCATGATGCCTTTCGCCTTCAGTTTGTACGTTGGGTACTTCTTTACTTTCCCAACCTGCCACTGGCTCATTCGCTGATTGTGGCAGCGAGAACGTTTCTTTTTCTTCTTTCGCTGGACGCCTTCGACGTCTCCAAGGTAGACTTCGTTCACTTGCTGGGCGACCACCCATTCGACAAACTGTTTCGTCGTTTTGTGCAAGGCATCCTGTAACTGGCGTTTACTTTTAGAAAGAAGATATTGTTTGGCTCGATTGTACCGCTTCCACTGACGGCTGTATTTCTGGCACTTGCTCATTTTTCGCTGAAGCTCTGCAAGCTTCTTGTTACGCAGGCGGTGAATGCTTCGGATTTTTCGTCCGGTCACAATGAGACTGTCTCCAGTTGTTGCGACGGCCGCAAGCGTATGAATTTCACCCGGGTCAATGGCGCATGTATGCGAACCCGGCGGGTTCGGTGCTTGACGCTTGCCTTCCCAGATGCCGCGACGCAACGAAATGCGTCCGTTGGGATGAATGGTAAAACCGTCCGCCGCCCACTTTGTGTTGAAATACTTCTTTTGCTTATATGGATAGCGGACGTTCGTGTGCCCTTCCTTTCGGGCCTGATGTGCGCTATCTCGTGCCCAAAGATATTTGTGGCACACAGCTTGTATGCTCTGGCTGTGCATTGGAAAACGACGCTTCAAGCGTTTTTGTAGTTCGGTTTTACCGATCCACTGCCCGGTTTGCTGGTAGTAGACTTTCGCTTCAGCCAAGCACGTATTCCACACCTCTGCCGAGAAGCGATGTAAGGCAAACAGGGCATCTATGGTAGAGCGGGATGCGGTAAAAGCGACTTTTGCGGTTCGAATCATTCGAATTACCTTCTTTCTCAATACGAACGTACATTCCTAGTATACAACGAATAGAAGGGAAAAAGAAGCACGATTCATCCCCCACCTACGCCGGAGGCGTGGAGGAAGGGGACTTCTCGCGTGTTATGTTAAAAATTATATATATCATGAATCAATTCTTTTTACCAATGGATATTGAAGAACTCATTTCTCCTCGTCACGTCGTTCGTGTAAGCCAATGATGCGATCGATCAACTCGATAATGCCCTCTTCACAAAATATTATCTAGGCGGCGGTCGCCACAGCTACCACCCCAAAACGATGACGAAAATTATCATCTACGCCTACACGCAAAAAATCTACTCGTCCCGTCAAATCGCCAAAGCCGTTCGTGAACAGATTCCATTCATGTGAATCAGCGCACGTCAAACGCCAGATTTCCGTACGATTAACCGTTTTCGCTCCGAACGAATGAAAGGCTTGATTGAAGAAATATTTCAAGCAATCTTGATGATGCTAGAGGATCAATTTATTGTCGGTTACAGCGTCCACCAAGATCGAACCGATACGTGGTGCATGATCGAACATTTGGAGAAAACGAAACAACGACTTGACACGCTTCCAGCCAACATCATCGTCGACTCCGGATACGGAAGCGCTGATTAGCGTCGCCTACAATCTCTTGAAAAAAGTAGCCCTCTGTAAGCTGCAGAATGCAAAAGCAGACTAATCCATACGAACATCACAACTCACTTTCCAATAAATAGGATATGCAGACAAAAAAGAGGTGAGCCTCAATCATCATTTATGACTTTTAAGACAGCCCCTCCTCTCAAAAAAAGAGAGGACCCGAGCTTGAGTAGACTATGCCATTTTCGCCTACAATCTTCATCGTCTCTCACAGATCGCTAATGAGATCGAACGAAAAAGACAAGTTAACCCATCAAAAAGCATCAAGAACCTCCACATCTCTCCATAAATATCCTCAAAATGAGTAACTAATCACTTTTAAAGAAATTCCTAATGTTTCGAAGACTGACTTTTTCAGGGGGAACTAATTAAAGCTGCATATCTTGCTCCTAGTGGTAACAATTTACCTTTTCGTGAATTTATACTTGTAACCAATCCCGGAAAATTGAAGGAGAAAGGTATCACCTAACTACACCTGTTGTTCTTTCATGTTAGATTTTGAGAGGATTTACCTGTACTTTCATAAAGTAAATAACGAGATCCTGAAATTTTGTCTAGTTTGTGAAATAGATCACAAAGTGTGATGCTTATCACATCTGAACAAATGATTTCTTAAGTATAATGGAAACAGACACAAAGATTACACAAAAGAAATTAAATCCAAAAGAATTAAAATAGTAAGGAGGCAATATCCGTGTTTTGTTATCAATGTGAGCAAACAGCGATTGGCGGTTGTAAAGTAGTCGGCGTATGTGGGAAAAATGAAGATCTAGCAAGCATACAAGATACGATTATATTTGCCCTCAAAGGAATTGCTGCTTATGCAACACATGCAAGGGAATTGGGTTATACAGATCCCGAAGTTGATGCTATTACCCATGAAGCTCTGTACTTTACCTTAACAAATGTGAATTTTAATTTGCAAGAACATATTGATATGGCCATGAAAGTTGGTTCGGCAGCGATCAAAGTGATGGAATTGTTGGATCGTGCACATACAGAACGATTTGGTATACCTCAACCGATTACTGTAACGCAAAATAAAATCGAAGGAAAATGTATTGTCGTAACCGGTCATAATTTACTTGCCTTAGAAGAATTGCTGAAACAAACGGAAGGCAAAGGAATCAATATTTATACTCACTCGGAGATGTTGCCTGCCCACGGGTATCCTGAATTGAAAAAATATCCTCATTTAAAGGGAAACATCGGAAAGGCATGGTATGATCAACGAAAATTGTTTGAAGAATTCCCTGGTGCCATATTGGCAACAACCAATTGCGTTATGCCGATTAAAGGAACCTACTCTGACCGATTCTTCTCCTATGAAGTAGCAGGGCTGGAAGGCGTTACGAAAATTGAAAATAACGATTTCACTCCTATCATCGAAAAAGCTTTGCATTTGCCATCGGCAAATATCGACTCGGATCAGAAACTGGTCACCGGCTATCACCACGAAACGGTGATCGGTTTGGCACCGGAAATTATTTCGGCAGTAAAAGAAGGCAAGATTCAGAGATTTTTTGTGATCGCCGGTTGTGATGCTCCCGGACGGGGTGGTAATTATTATCGGGAATTAGCTACGTTGCTTCCTAATGATTCTGTCATTTTAACTACTTCCTGCGGGAAATTTCGTTTTAACGATATTGATTTTGGAACAGTAGGAAATACAGGTATCCCAAGATATATTGATCTGGGGCAATGCAATAACTCCATTTCCACTGTAAAAATTGCGCGCGCGTTGGCTGACGCTTTCCAATGTGAAATCAACGAGTTGCCAGTCAGTATTGTATTGTCTTGGTTTGAGCAGAAAGCAATTGCCATATTACTTGGATTATTTAGCTTAGGAATAACAGATATACGAATTGGTCCGAAGGCTCCGGAATTTTTAACACCAGGTGTATTAAACTTCTTGCAAAAAACATTTAATCTAAAGTTAATTGGGGACCCTCAAGAAGATTTGGCTGAAATGCTAGAATGAATTGAACGTAATGACTGTGCACCATATCCGACGATTAAGAGATCGGTCTTTCTACAATACCATGGTGCACTCTTTTCTTTCTGTTAACTCGGAATAGTTGAAACTTATTTGTAAATGGTCATATGAACCCAGTTATCAAGACGAAGTTATGCTATGCCGCTACATCTCAATTATTTTTCCTACGAGCAACACTTCACAAACGCCGTATGCGAAACCACACACGACGTTTGTTGGTGAACTTTTAGTTGCAAATCCCTATCTAAGCACAACCTATACAAAAAGTTAAGTGATTGGCTTACTAAAGAGTTTTATTGGTTACCATCTTTAATGTTAGGTTACCGACTTTAATGTCAAACAACATCAAAACCATAAGTTCAAATAACCCTAATTGCCTTCTATTCCACCGTCAAACTCTTGGCCAGGTTCCGAGGGCGGTCGACATCATGACCACGTACCGTGCCGGCGTAGTATGCGAGAAGTTGCAGCGGAATCGCCGCCAGAATCGGCAACAACAACGAATGCGTGGACGGAATGTACATCACCTCATCTACCTCATCTGCGAGCACATCGTCACCTACTGTTGTAATCCCGACCACAAACGCGTCCCGTGCCTTTACTTCCTTAATATTGCTCACCGTCTTATCAAACACACGCGCCTGTGTCGCTAACGCGATCACAGGCACGCCCGGCGTAATCAGCGCCATCGTTCCATGCTTCATCTCGCCCGCCGCGTATGCGTCCGCGTGAATGTAAGCCACTTCCTGCAATTTCAACGCTCCTTCCAGTGCCAACACATAATCCAATCCGCGTCCGATTAAAAATAGATGCTCCTGATCATACGTCAGCTGGGCAAACTGATCAATCGCATCATGCGTCATAATGAGCGTCGAATCAACGTCACCCGGCAAGCGTTCCAGCGCCTGAAGCAGTTCCGAAACCTCTTCTTTTCTAGCGCTTCCCATCCTTTGCGCCATCCAAATCGCCAAAAGAATAAGCGCCGTGATTTGTGATGTATATGCTTTCGTAGATGCGACCGCAAACTCCGGCCCCGCTTTCGTCAGCAACGTACAATCTGCCTTCCGAGAGAGCGTACTACCAGCAGTATTTGTAATCGCCAGCGTCGAGCAACCATGCTTCTTCGCTTCGCGCAATGCTGATAACGTGTCCGCAGTCTCACCTGACTGACTCAACAAAATCACCAGATTCCGCTCGTCAAGCGTCCCGTGCTCATGGATAAATTCGGATGAATAAGACACTTCCACCGGCAAATCAAGCAACTGCTCCAGCGCTTTTTTGCCGATAACTCCCGCATGATTGGATGTCCCGCTCGCTACAATATCAACTTTACGCAAATTTTTCAGCTTTTCCACTGTCCATATTTGTGCAAGCTCCGGGAGATCCACCCCTTCCGGCGTCAACCGTCCCGTCAGCATATCCTCCAATGCTTTCGGCTGATCGAAAATCTCCTTCATCATATAATGTTTGTAATCGTGCAACAGCACATCATAAACCGTTTCGTCCGCCAGCGAATAGTGCGGCGTCACTTCTGTTCCGTCCAGCCGCTTTACCGTCGCTTTGCCCGGTGTCAAAATCGCAATTTCTCCGTTTTTAATTGGATAAATCTCCCTTGTGTACGGCAATAGGGCGGGAATATCCGAAGCCAAAAACGCTTCCTTCCTGCCCACTCCGAGCACGAGCGGATTATCCTGAGAGACAGCGATAATGGTATCCGGCTGCGCTTCGGACATAATGGCAAGCGCAAACGAACCCTTCAGCATAGGTAACACTTTCCGTACCGTCTCCTCTAGGTCACCTGTATCGTATTCTTCCAGCAAATGTGGAATTACTTCTGTGTCCGTTTCTGTTTTAAATGTATGCCCCTGTGCCATAAGAGAGCGCCTTACTTGCGGATAGTTCTCGATAATACCGTTATGTACGACCACGAAACGGCGATCGCAGCCGGTCAAAGGATGGGAGTTCGCTTCCGAAGGTTTGCCATGCGTCGCCCAGCGCGTATGGCCGATGCCAATCGTACCGTGCATAACGGGCTCACGCAGCAAATGCGCGCGCAAATCTTTAACCCGGCCCACCGTTTTCCGAATCTCGACATGCTGCTGGTTGGAAATCGCAATACCTGCTGAATCATATCCTCGATAATCGAGCGTATCCAAGCAATCCAGCAAAATCGGCACAGCACTCCGGTTTCCCAAAAAACCCACAATGCCACTCATACGTTTCCATCCTTTCCTTTGTGCCTCGTCTTTCCATTATACCGGATTCAAAACACTGAATCTAGCGAATGAAACTACTTATGTCAAGAATTCTCACATAAAAACTAAGGATGTGTGAACGAAAAAAGCGCCCGAAGTGAAAAGAACAGGCGCATTTTTTGGAGTCAAAGCCTATATATTCACATTCTTTTTTCGTAAATAGAAAAATAGGGCGGGAACCGCTCCAAGCAATAAACATACGATCAAAAACACCATTCCGCTCATGACGATAACATTGTAATCCATACAGCAGCGACCTCCTTTGATTTATGACTTAAGCAGCTACCGTATATGGCCATATACATTAGAATTGATACATACGTATTCTTTTACGGTTCGAAGGAAAAGCCAAGGGGATAACCCACAATACAAATGTCAATATATCAACCAAAATATATAGCTTTCTCAAAAGAAGTATGCATCTATATTGTAAAAACTACATATTAAAGATGAGTTACAAAATTATGATCAAACTATGATCTTGCCACCTTTTTAACGACAAAAAATGACTTTTTCAGCAAAAAGCTCCGATAAAGCTGAAGCTTACATTTTTATTCATGGCGCGGATATTTGCTTTGCGACTCACCGCCTGGCTGCCGTTTATCGAGACGTACCGCCTGAGTATCGGTATAGCTAGCAAATTCGCTATCCTGTTTTCCAGGCGTCGCTTGATTGCTTTGTTGTCGCTTATGATCCAACGTTATATTGTATTTCACTCTTTTGGACATAATAGCCACCTCCTTCTATAGCTTGTCCTTTCCTCCTGCCATTATTCTCATTGTATAATTGTATAATTTTCCATCTTTTATGAATTTTTTATTGACTTAACATAAAATGTTTGTATAATCTGAGCATAGATAAGCGTAGAGCACTTAAAATCCGGAGGAATTTTTATGTATTCAGATAAAAGACTTTTCTCTTCACTGTTTTTGATGCAACTGCTTTCTTCATTTCTTGTACTTGCCGGTCATTACACTGCGGATGTCGACGATTACATTGAGTGGACATTCTGGGAGACAACTTTGAACCAGATTAGCCGTTACGGGACAGTGATTTTAGCAATTATTACTGGTTTTTTTACTGCACACAGTCTGGATGGAAAAAAATTTTCAGGCACACGCTTTTTTAAAGGAAAGCTAAAATACATCTATTTTCCTTTTCTGTTTGCCAGTGTGCTGTACTTTATTATTATGAAAAAGGGCATACCGACAAACGAAAAAGACTGGCAGGATGTTTTGACCGGTCAAACCGCAGGGCACCTGTACTTTATTTTTATGCTTTGCCAGTATTATGTATTCGCTTATCTTTTCCGCCGCTTAATTATGAAGAAAAACATTCTGTTGGTTATCACCCTTTTCTTTGTCATACAATATATGTATATTCATATAATTGCACATGGCTGGTTTGGTCTAGGTATACGTCATTTTTTACCGACTTGGATTTTTACATTGTATTTAGGACACTTACTGTACTGGTATCGTAAACCGATGTTTATGTTTATGGAAAAGCATAAAATTGTTCTTATTGGATTATTGGTTCTATCCGGATTTACTATGTACTTTTTCGTTATGTCATCTAAACTATATACAGCTAACCATCTAATATTTGTCTTAGCAACATTTGCGCTGCTCGTCTCCAGCGCGGCGATATTGCATTATATTGTGGATGCGTTGCACCTGCGCTTTCAGAAAGGTTTAACATTCTATATCTATTTACTACATCCAGCATTTATTATATACGCTAACAAGTTTATGGAAACGAACTTTACCATTGAATGGATTTTTCATCACAAAGCTATATCCGCGCTGTATATGCTGAGCATCTATGCAGTTACATTCGCTGTGTCGGCGATTTGTGCCCAATTGGTAAACCGCGGTTTCAGCTGGCTGACAAGCCAAAAACAAAAAAAAGCCACAAATGCAATTGGTGCGAGGAAACTTGATGGATAGACGATGCGCCACAAAACAAATCCTCCTGGAAAATTGCAGGAGGATTTGTTTTGTCGTACATTCTACACCCAAAGCAGGGCATTCGCCGTTTTTAATGAAATCTAATTTGCATCCCGTCTTCTATCCCATCGTCTATTTCGTAATGGTTTTCTGTTAAATATTCCTGAAACATTGTGTGCAACTGCCGTTCAATGAGACGATTGTTCTCCACCATTAATGCCTGCACAGCTTCTTTCATTTCTTCGATCGTAAAAGCGGCGGAAAGCCGTTCCGCGATTTGCTTGTTCGTAAGTCCAATGGCCACGGCTATCACCTCCGTTTTTACTGTACCCGAATCACATAAGAACCATCCGTGTTTTTATTAATACGTAGTATTTTAATACTTTAAACAACAGAAAATAAAAAGTTCTCCCCCTTGAGAGAACTTTTTATCATATAAGCAAAAAATAATGAATAGAACTAAAAATTCAGATAATACCATTGGAGTCCATTTTTTCAAAAAGCCAAAAGACAACGTGCGTGTTTATCCGCTATTTATTTTGCGCCAGTGAATATTTTCCTTCCTTAAATTCGCGAACCCAGCGATAAATGATGCGGGAGTTTAAGCGATGTCTACGCGCGACTATACTTAAACTTTCTACCTCTAAAGCCTCTTTCACTACTTGATGTTTGAATTGGATAGAATATTGTCGTTTCATCTTTCGTCTCCTTTTTGTGTTTTTTTGAAAAGAAAATAAAAAAGGGCTCTTTCGTGCGCGAAACAGCCGTGGTTATATGCCTATTCATTTATTTATAACCCCAGCTTTTCGGCAACCCGGCTGCCATGGTTTATGCCAGCATAAACGGTAGGCCCGTGGCTTTGCGTCCCCACTTTTCAGTGGGTTTGCCATTATCGAAGCATGCATTTATATAACTTTACAGTCATTTATTACTATAACAAATTTATCAGTATTTGTCGATTATCATAGCTATAATGTTAAAAAAAATTAATATTATAGGCCTTATAGTCCAAAGTATGCATAAAAAAGATAGAATTGCAAGGAGAGGAAATGAATATTTTCTCTCATATTTTTTTTCATCCACACATATGACATAATTGCTCTTTGCAAAACATGTTTTGGTGTAGGGCCAAATATAAGGTAAAATATATAGAAAGTGGAGGAAAATAAGGTTGAAACAAACATTGGAATATATGAAGAGCCTAATATATGAATGCAACATATTTAGTACATAGAAAGGGAGAAGAGAAGATGACAACGCAAACAAACAAGATAAAGCTAAAAACCACCGCACTTATTCTCGCAGCTGGTATCATGGCTGCTTCCGCGCCTCCGGCCTACGCGCTGGACGCATCTGGTATATTTACCGACGTGCCGCGCGACCATTGGGCCTGGAAAAATGGAACCCTTCCCTGGGCGGCACAGGCCGGAATACTGAATGAAAAGCAGACCGAAACCTTTAATCCCGGCGAAGTGATTACAGAAGCTGAGTTTCTTACGATGATGATGCGCCTATTCCCTGACACGCGGGACAAGCTGGGAACAGGAACAACAGAGGAAGTATACGCGCTCGCGCGTGAATATAATCTTCCGGCAGCAGGCATAAACGATCCGGCCAAACGCGCTGACGCGCTGACACGTATCCAAGTTGCGCGCCTTTTCTCCGCTGCCGGCGGCCACCATTACGATGACGAAGGCGCTATCGCTTACATGTATGAGCACGGCATTACGAAAGGCATGGATGGTGAATCAACCATCGCAGGATACGGAAGTTCCCAAAAAGTCAGCCGAGTGGAAGCGGTTCAATTTCTAAAAATGGCCCACGACACTGGCATCGCATCCACCATGCAAAAAATGCCGGAACAACCGTCTTACAATCCTGCTGTCACCCGTTTCATTAGCAGCAGCCCTGAAACAGTAGTCGCAAACTTGCACAAAGCACAAAATGCTATCCTTCCCAAGCGGGGCCAAATTCGAGATTACAATGCGATCAATTTCTGGGCAAAACGTTTATATGAAACGTTTCAAAAAATAGAAGTGACGCATGACGGGACATTGCGCATCTACCTGCCTTCCCTTTCGGAACATCAAACGCTTATTTATCATGTTGCTTCAGACAAATGGTACAGCGGAGAAATTGCCGGAAATGCCCGGTCAAACGTACCTGCTTATCTGGAATTTCCAGCAAGCGCCGATTGGAGCGTTATGCTTATGGCCAAAGATCAAGGTACGATTGTCGGGGATATGTACTATGACACAGCTTCACAAACAATTGAAATCAACAACATTGTGATCCAAAAACACGTAAAAAAATAAGAGGGCCCATCGCCCTCTTTCTTTTTATTCTTCTTGTGACGGTGATAAAAGGTAGGCAAGTAGCTTTTCTTTCACATAGCCAAGTTTTTGTGAATTCCCATCATGGAAAAAGGCATCGATCGCTCCTTCCCCATCGTATACAAACACGCTTGGGTGTTCCGCACCCACAAGGCGACCTAGGTCAAGATACTCGTTTAATGCTCGCACGTATTTCGGATCCTCAAGCAGCTTCCAGTTCCACTCCAGCATCGTACCGGCTCCTGTTTGCCGAGCAATCGTATTTGTCTCTCCTAGCATATCCATGCCTGTGAAATTGTCTTTGCTGAAGTAATGGTTCGGCTGCATCCAGGCGAAGTCAAATCCGAGCGTTCTCCATTGTTCGGCACCTGCTGCCTGGAAATATGGCGCCCAATAAAATTTATATCCCTTCTTGCGCACGATTGTGCCGATTTCTTTCACAAACTCACGGTCTGAATCAGGAACGATTTCATTCGTCCAATAAAAGCCCACAAGCCGCAGCGCTTGTGGATTTTTTGCGTTCCACTGAGCAATGATCCGATCCATATACCCTTCCACCAGCGCGGTGCGCTGCACCGGATGCACCGTTCCTATCGGGTTCGGCAAACCGATGATAACATTTGTACGGTATGTAGAATCTTCCATATAAGCACGCGCTTTCAACGTTGCCTTCTCCAGCAAATCTACCTCTTTGCCAGGCGCGAAAATTTCTTCTACATACTTAGTAAGCGTCTCAGATGGATTCCCTTTCGTCGTATCGAACGTTTCAAAGCTATAGCCACGCTGTTCCTTGCCGACTGGACGAATAATAAACGTGTCAAAGAGCCAGTGCGGTTTTCCGTGCCATTCGACCACCATGCGCTTAAATAAATCACCGACTTTTGTATGTTTGGCTTCGGTCATAAAAATCGTGTTGCCAACATATCCGTTCGCCTCCGTTTTGCGGGCAGGATATGAGGCTTTGGCAGGCTGAACCTGCCCATCCTTGGCATGCAACCACACAAAACGGCCGTTTTGTTCAATTTTGTACCAGCGACCCGCGTTCGCATACGCAATTGTTTCATAAGGCACGTTGTCCAATGTGCCTATCGGCTTCCAGAATGTATCTGGATACGGGTACAATTGTACGGGAGAGGTGACGTTGATCTTGCGTACACCGATGACTTCGGTCACATAATCTGCCGATGCATATAGCCAGCCTGGCCCCGCATCCGTGCGGATTTGGTACCAGCCTCCGTTTTGCTTAAGCACCTGAATCCGCTGTGGATGAATATACATAAGCCGCTTGGAACGGGCATCCGGCTGCTGATAAACGGATAGCGGATGATGAAGGAACATATATTTGCGGTTAGGGGTCTGATCCTCTCCTGTTTTTACCGGAAGAACTCGGACATACAGCTTGTCGGATTGCTTTACCCATACATCTCGTTTCTCATAGTGAATTTTGAACCATTGCCCCTGTTGTTCAAGAACCGGCTCCGGCATTTCATGCTGCGGGATTTGTCCAGCTGCCTGCACATCCTGCGGCGCGTTATAATACGGAGTCGGTTCCAGAAAGTACAGTTCACCGGACGGCCCGGATGCGTCAGCAGCCTGAATTTGCGTCGCGAAAGCGAGCCAAGCGAGCAACATACAGGTCACTCCTGCCAGAATTGTACTTCGTATTCGGACAACCATTTTTCTTTTTCTCCCCTTGTCTGTATAATCTTTTGCCCTTTTTATCATACCTCTGCTTCTCCATTTTATCCACACTTTTCCACAATATTTCTTCTTGTACTTGTATCCGCTTCATATGTAAAGAAATGATTTTTCCCGCACCGCGCCGGTAAAAACAGCGCTCGCAAAACATCTGGGGATTCAGAAGCCTACGATCGCTTTTCCGCTTTTGTTGTCAGAGGACGGATCTATAAAGACAAGACGGATATTGCCCGATTGGTCCTTCTATTATTCATGCTAGCAAAGTAGACCCGCATAATTTAACACTTAACGCTCGAAATACCGCCTTTGAAATTGAATAACATATATTCCTATTAACGCAACTTTCTCAAAAGGTTATTTGAGTACAAAAATAATACAATATTATAGATAGATTACTTATTGTTTCGTATATGCATATATATAGCAACACAAAAGGGGGCCCCATCACTTTTAGGACACCCTCATTTTTTCTTTGAAAACTGTTCTTGACCATCTCAAGCTGTCGAGTATGTTCTTATCATAACAGACAAGAATTCTTCATATGCTTCCTTAATTTTAAAGAGAGAATTCTAGTTCATGTTCATGATGATAGTATCAGCCTTACCCATTGGTGGGAGACTAAGAGTCATGACAGGACCATAATAAGCGATCACTTCATTTCCCGTTTTCAATTGATCAGGAGATAGTACTTTTCCGTCTTTAGATACCACATTCGTTTCAGAAGTGATATTCAATACAACATCATTTGCAATGTTTTGATCTGACTCTCCGTCTATATGTACCTGAATGCTATCTTTACTTGGCCGTACTTCCTTAATTGTACCAGAAACCTTTCCTGTCTGATTTAATACAACAATACGCTTGGCATGCCCTTGAGGTGGAAGACTCTTGGTTAATCTTGAGTCATAAAATGCCTGGACTTTCGCATTTGCTTTTATATCCTCTGGTTTCAATATCTTCGAAGTTAAACCGTCAATAATTTCGGTTTTTTCATCGACATGTAATGCAATCGAGTTATACCCATTTTTCGTATTTGCTTTTCCCATAACATAAAGCAAGGTATTACCATGGTTACCATCGTTTACTTCTGTTACAATTCCGGCTGTTTCTTGTATATGATTTGCTATTTCTCCGGATTCTGAAATGGTAATATTGCCTGTTTCATCTATCACTACATTTAGTTTTAAAACTTCTTCTACAAAACGTAACGGTACGTATGTTTTTCCATTTTTTAATTCAGGTGCTTTTCCAAGCTTTATCAGCATCTTTGCAAAGTTGTATTGATCTTCTCCAATTTTTAAGAAGAACCAACCATGTGCTTTAGATAATTCAATTTTTTGACTTTCATTATTCCACGTCACTTTATATCCCAATGCTTCCGCGACAGGACGCAACGGTATCATAAGTTCGTCCCCAGAAGTATAAATAGAGCGATCCTGTAATGGTTGACCATTTACAATCATCATGTATTTTAGTCCATTTCCAGAATAATCTTGAGCGATGTTCATATTCGATATTGCATGTGGATTTTCCGCTTGTGCAAATGCAGCCCCTGCTCCTCCTAACAATAAACAACCGGTCAGGCATAGTCCGAGTGTTCGTTTCATTATCTTATCCTCCTGTTTTCTCTATAGATGTAGATTGTTTCAATTATATAAACGGTAGCCTCCCCATTTAAGTATGCAATTTCATATCGTAATAACACTTTTATCCTATCAGCCAAGAAGACCCCCTCTTGTAAACGTAGGAAAAGTGGGGGATGAATCGGCTTCGAACAAGGACAGGATTCTCGTCCGACATTTGCTATACTTACCTTATACAGATGGCTCATTGAAAATTGAAATGTGGTGCAACCTGACATGACCATTGTATGCAATCCGGAAAAGCTGGACGAGAGAGGATGCAAAGAAACACCCGATTTGATTGTTGAGATTCTTTCACAAGCTACAGCTAAATATGACAAATGGCTGAAGTACAAGTTATATGAGCATGCAGGCGTACGGGAATACTGGATTGTTGCCCCCGCGAATGAAACACTTGATGTATTCATACTGAACGATAACGGAAAATACGAACTGGCTGGCTCATTCGGAAAAGAGGATGAAGTCAAAGTCGGCATTTTTGAGGAATTCACCATCCATCTGGACGTTATCTTCCGCGATTGAGATACCTCTAATTTTTGGGATATAAAAAGAGGGGGGACTTCAAGGAGTCCACCCCTTTTTATTGTTGAAACACTACAACAAGCTTCGCAAACGTTGTTTTTGCTCCTTAGAAATCTCTCCATTTTCTAGAGCAAACACCATCATTTCACAAAGCACATCTATCGGCACCTCTGGGCTGCGTGGAGAAATCCCCCCATTTCTGCTTCGATACGCCCACTTAACCGAGCGATCCTCTTCATTCCAGGTCGCTTTTCCAATCCGCAACTCTCCGTTTTGATATGGCTTACGAAATTCTGGAATCATCCTTACCACCCTTTCACATTTCTCTAATAATAGAAACGTTTGAGAAAGGTATTTTGAGCCACTTTTTAAAAATTATTTTTCTCTCTTATTATTTATCATGTTAAAATAAGGAAAAAACAAAAATAAAGCTGTTCTCATTTAGGAACAGCTTGTTTACATTCTGACGATTATAGGACATAGCAAAGCAAAAGAAGCTCACGCTTTTGCTACTATTAGATATTAACACTGAATTCTACTAAAGTCTTTTCTCCCCTGCTATTTCAATGTAACTACAATTTTCCTTCTTTCGTGTTCCTTACAGATGCATTTACACGACTCTTTTCAATTTTAATGAACAACGCAAAAAATAAGAAAAATAAAGTTCAGTAAATCTTATTTTATCTAAACGGAAATCAGTTTTAGTTAGTTGCAGAAAATAAAATAAGTACGTGGTCAGACAAAAACCCCGACCTTGTGATATTATCCCCTTGTGGTTGACAGTGTAAAAAAGCCCTGTTAAACACGATGTTAATCTTAGCATTCTTCCTTATTCAACTGATCGGGCAGCATCAGTTTAAAAAACGGATCGGTCATTCACCCTTTTAAGTCCAAATGAATAACGTGTTTCTGACGAGATTTACTAATTGGGGGAATCGGCGTGGGATACTATGTTAGAGTAGAACCAGACGTAAAAATTTATGTAGAAGATGTTAACCCAAGAGGTGGGAAGCCAATCTTATTTATACATGGTTGGCCAGCAAATCATAAACTGTTTGAATATCAGTTTAATATATTTCCCGCAATGGGATATCGGTGTATCGGAGTGGACATCAGAGGGTTCGGTAAATCAGATAAACCTTGGGGAGACTACTCGTATGATCGATTGGCAGACGATGTGCGAACTGTGGTAGACATACTTAAATTACAAAATTTCACACTCGCGGGACACTCCGTGGGAGGAGCGATCGCCGTTCGATATATGGCTCGTCATAAAGGGTGGGGGGTATCCAAACTTGCTTTATTCGGCGCGGCAGCTCCTAGCCTAACTCAACGTCCTGATTTTCCATATGGATTACCCAAGCAAGATGTAAATAAACTCATTCAGGAAACGTATAATGATCGACCAAAAATGTTAGAAGAATTTGGAAGTATGTTTTTCTTCCAGCATATAACCAGGCCTTTCTCAAATTGGTTCTTCCAATTGGGACTACAGGCAGCAGGTTGGTCTACGGCAGCAGTTCTCGCCTCTCTTAGAGACGAAAGCTTGTTTTTTGATCTAGGAAAAATAAACGTTCCTACTTTAATCCTTCATGGTGTGCATGACAAAGTGTGCTTATTTCCACTTGCTGTAGCACAGAATAAGGGAATTAAAAACTCTAAGCTTGTGCCGTTTGAAAACAGTGGTCACGGATTGATGTGGGAAGAGCGTGATAAATTTAATAAACAATTGACACAATTTATCGGATAAAAGTTTTGAAAACCTAACCTCTCCCAAAATTCCTCCAATAGACTTGTCCAATCTGGAAAGTTTACCAAAAAGCGCTTTGAAATACCTGCTCCAATAAATACTACTTCCCAAAAGTGTTTGTTGGCAAATGCAAATAAAAAGAACCACTAGCCTAAATCTCTAGGTTATGCTTTGCCCCGTCATCCGAGCTACCGGACAGCGGGGTTTCTTTTATCATTTTCTTGAATTTTGATTGTGAAATTTCAGCTTGTTTAATAAGATGGCTGCAGCGATGATTTGTCAAGCCAGTTATAAGGTTGTTTCTCCCCCTCATAGATAAGCTACAAACCTATTTTACATGAAAACATACATAATGAGAGTCCTTGCGGCATCACCTAGTTGTTCATTTTTATCTTATAACTTGAAAATAAAAGAAAGAAGGTATAGCAGATGAAAAGTTTCCATGTAACAAAAATAATTGTACTAACGATTCTAGCACTATTAGCGGTTTCTTGTACACAGAAGGGAGAACTGCCCGAAAAATCAGTTCGTGATGCAATGAAGAACGATCAGCAAACACTGCAAACATACGCAAATCTAGCGATTGATTAAGGATGCGAAAAATCAAGGGTATAATATAAAAAAAATAAAATATAATCGTACCACTATTATTTACGAAGATGGTAAACCAATAGGAGCTTATAAGGTTGATTTATATACATTCCAATTGACAGTTTAACAGCCAATACGACGTAGTACTTGTTCTGGACAAGCAGAAAAAGGCTTCCCAACGTTTTGATAACGCTATGAAATTAGCTAAAAAAACACTTTAACAAACTAAAGGTGGTTAAAATGTGGGCAATCAAAGATTTTAAGAGCAAATCCCCAAAAGAAAAAAAGCAGAAAATCCTTGATAATACTGGATTTTCTGCATCCCCTCTTTATTTATTCACTACAGATATGTTTACATGACTCTTTTCAATTTTGATAAATAACATAGAAAAACAGAGAAAATATAGGTAAATAACTATATTATTTCTGCACAATATGCAGTTTTTATACGTTGAGAAGAACCAAGTAAAATAAGTTCGTTAGCAAAAATGTTAGCATTTTTGTTAGCATCAAAAAACGTTTACCTCTTGCTATATTTCGCTAATGATCTAAAAATTATCATACAAACATAGCTCTTGATAAAATTACATTGCATAACCCCTTTCTACATATGGATAATAATGAAAATGTCCGGCTCATGACCGGATTATTTTTTCTCCGGTATCCAGGTAAGGGTATAGTCTGGTGCTGGCTCCTTCGCCAAGAGCTTTCCCTCTTCCACCCGAACGTTCAACAGTCCGCTATGGATGCTTTTCGCTAGTTCGTCTGGAAGGAGTATTCCGCCTTTTTCATCGACTTTAGATATGTGAATCAATTTCATAATTGCTTTCTAAAAACTTCAATACCTGCAGAATTTCCGTATTTAATTTTTTTTAACGACCGGAGGTCGTGTCCTACTAAGCAGCTTTATCGTTTAATTTGGTATTAATACGATCTACAGCTAATTTAGAAGCATTAAACAATAGACACAGCAAATCGACATGAACTTTTGCCAACTCTCCAGAACGGTATCGGACATTATTAAGCTGAAAATATTCTTTTAAGTAGGCATTGACTCGCTCCACAGAAGTACGTTCCTTATAAAGCTTTTTCCATGCTCTACTTCCGCGTGCAGGGGCAGGATAACGGCGTAAGTCTATTGTCTTTTTGATTTTAATGACCTTTTGGCACAGCGTGTCGTCAGCTAACGGACAACCTTTGCATTCCTTTGGTCTTGTATACTTGAGTGTTTCATATTTTGCATCATAACTGTCATATCGATAGGAGTGTTCACGAACACATGTCGGTGCAAAATACTTGTCGACACCGATAGGTGGCGCTTCATTCCGCTTATTATAAGCAATGATACCGTCCGCTTTCATGCGATAAATCTGCTCATAAATCGGATTGTAGTCATATCCAGCATCCGCCATCACTTTCGTGATGTTGAGAAAAGGAAAACGCTCAGCCACTCCTTTTAACAGGGGAATAGCAGCTTTAGCATCATTCATGTTTCCTGACGAAAGCAAGTGAGCTAAAAGATACTGGCTTTTGGTTTCTACAGCTAGATGGAGTTTGTAGCCATACCAGAAAACATTTTTATTTTCGGAGTTCTTCTTAATTCCCCACCGAGGAGCGTTTGGCATTTCTTTTTGGAGTTCACCGAAGGTGTAGTCCAATTGTTTTTCGATTTTCTGTTCAAAAAGAGGAAGATGATTTTCGATTTCTTCTTGTTCTTTTTTCCATGCTTCATAGGCTTCTTTTTTCTTACGCCCCCGTTTTTTCGGCTCTTTGACGGGTTGTTGTTCAACTTCTTCTTTTTGTGGAGCTTGGTCTCGCGCTTCTACATGGGTAGCGTCAATTGCAATGTGGTTGCCATCAATGAAGCCTTCTTCAACAGCTTGTAAAACAAGGGCATGATTTATTTCATCGAGCACATTGGAGGATTTAATTCTTCGAATCAAACGGGAAAAAGAAGCTTCAGATGGTACTCGATCAGAAAAAGAAAATCCGCAATCCAAACGAAAAAGAACATCGGTTTTCAAGCGACGAACAAGAAGTTTAATGGTTGGAATACCTTCTAGAATACGAGCAAACAGGGAATAAATCATCGCTGGATAATATTAAGCGATTGAGGCGCACCTTCACATACTTTTTTAGACACAATTTTAAGCAGAGGCATAATATTGATGCCTTCAAAAATTGCTGTGTAGCGCTCAGTAGGTTCTAAATCTAATAAGTCTTGCAGGGAAAATAAATGTCCTTGGCGAATAGAGTACATGAGGAGACTAACCTTTCTCATTGAGTTGTCTGAGCAACTACTCTATTCGAGATTTTGGGAGGTACTCCTTTTTTTCATGTCTATTGAACCTTACGGTTCAAGGGCTTTGAGTTATGAAATTGATTCAATTATGTTGAAATTACATTTCGTTTACTTTTGCCTTAACGGTAGCTTCACTGGTATTACTCGTAGTAGTTGCGTTCTCCTGTCTCGAGTAATAAAACAAAGAGATAAAAGCAATTAGAACTACGAAAGTACCTAGTAAATAGAAAACTAAATTATAACCAACGTTTTTCGCTATCCCTCCAACCACTAATCCGGAGACAAGAAGCATTACTGAAGTTAGGAAACCAATCGTGCTTTGAATCCTGCCCGCGTACTCATTATCAGTTATGCTCATAACTTTTGTATTTAACCAGGTTCGTGTAATTACAACACAAGATCCGATTATAAACGTTATAAGCATAGCAGTTGATAGATTCTGACTAGAACCGAATAAACCTTCGAATAATCCAAGAGCAAGTATAGAAACGAAAATAAAATATTTGTCGTTTACTCTTTTTTTAGTTAAAGAAGCTAGTATAAACCCTGAGAGCATTGCACCAATTGCGTAGCATAGGTTAATAAGTCCATAAGCGGATGCATCTAACTTCAGTAAATCCATTGTAAAAGCCCCAACTAGAACATTGTTAACTTGTACACAGAAGGTTGGCACTAATAATAACAAGATTGTAACAAATAGTATGAACTTAGTTTTAACATACTTTAGAACCTCGAACTGTGTTTTTAAAATGGCAAACTTCTGGGGCTTTACTGAAAAAGAAGCCTTAGTTTTATTCATCAAAATAATACAAATAGCAGACACTAGAAAGGTACATCCATCAATAAAAAGAGCAGTCATCGTACCAAAAGAACTAATAACGAGACCGGCTGTACCAGTTCCTATGAGCATTCCAGCCTGTGTTAATGATTCAGTCAAAGAATTGGCACGTAGTAGATTAGCTTTTCCCACGACTTCCTGAATATAGGCACGAATCCCTGGAAAGAAGAAAGTGTTGCCAATAGAAATAAGTAGCGCCATGCTATAAATATAAAACTGATTGAGAAGGCCATAATAGCCAAGACCCACTGTAACAAAAACTACAATGCCTTGTAAAAGATTCATCAGAAAACAATTGATACGTCGATCCATACAATCTGCGACATAGCCTGCATATGGGGCTAAGAATATGCCTGGTAATGCTCGGATACAGAGGAGTATCCCGATTGATAAGGGGCTCTTTGTCATCTCCAACAATAGCCATGGTAATGCAATACCATGCATACCTGTCCCCAAAAAATTGATAATGGTCGAAGCTAGATAGAGGGAGAATGTTCTGGTAAACAATTTCTCATTGTGTTCTTTAACCAATCCTACCCCCCCATTCCTCTTCCCATACTAGTTCGTTCATATACCATTCGTTCAATTGATTCAATCTGGACTCAACCATCTTTTCGGTCGTTCCCTTTACAATTAAGGTCGCAATACTATCAACACTTGAAGCTGCGTTCTGAAGAGTTTGGCCCGGTTGAACAGACGAAGTATAGTCGACTACCCATTCGAATGGTACCACTTTTGGCAAGTGTAACAATTTTCCGTTTTTTGGTGGGACAATTAGAAAACCTGCTAATTGATCTGCTTTCTGAGTTAATTGTGGAGTTTCATCAAGTCCACATTGGAGACGAATCCATAAACGATTTAAATCAATACCAAATACCTCCCTAATTGTATCGATTATCCGTCCTCCGCCCGTTCTACTGGCAATCTCACACAAGAGTAATCGATCATCATCAGTATGGAAAAACTCTGCATGAAATGCCAAAATTGGAGCTCCCGGTAATGAAGCAAGAACAGTACTCAAGGCTTGATGCAATCGATTGCTTATTCTGCTTTTTTTGTCAAGTATAACACTGCCTAAACTTGCTCCTTTAGTAAAGGCTAAACATCCATTTATATAACGGGAAGCGCATGAAAATAAAATTTCCCCGTTCCGCATTATACCGTCGACATGGTACATTTCGCCAGATACAAACTTCTCTACCATTAAATTTGTCGGTAGTCCTTGTTGAAGAATTAATTTCATCTCATCGAAATTATATAAAACTTGAGTATGACGAGAACCTCCACCATCAATTGGTTTGATAACAATAGGGAATCCGTTCTCTTCGATGAATTCAAAAAGGTCAATCGAGGAGTTAACTGATCGAAAAGTAGGTACTTCTACTCCTCCTTTAGCTGCCAACTGTTTCATTAGTACTTTGTTTCGAAAGGCAAGTGCACTTTCAACCCTTTGTCCTCTGATACAAAATTTTTCCCGTAACCGTGCTGCACGAATCAAATCATATTCGGAATGACCGATGATAGTATGAAAATTAAAGTTTTTATGGAGTTCAATAGCACGGATTTCTGTCCATCCGTTTTGATCAAAGGATTCAATCATTTCTACATGATTATAGTTATCCAAATCCGACCGACTTACTTGAGTAAACAATACAAGTTCCTCATTAAGATCACTCAACCACTCCTTAAAATGAAAAGATTTACTACGATTAAAAATCAAGATAGCCATTCCATTTCTCCCCCAAGATGTATTACTTATTAAGTAGCAAAGCAAAATTATTGTAATTGTGCCTTTCCCTAGCGTCCTTCATAGAAATCCCCTCTCTTAAGTCACGGATGATTTGTTGCTCCATTATTTCGACTGCTAGAGCCTTTTCAACAACTTCCGGTAGTACCTCTTGTGGAATAACAATTACTCCTGAATCATCTGCGCATATTACATCCCCTGGATGAACAATCGTATTACCAATACGAACCGGAATTTGTTTTCCGACTAGTTTTACTCGATTCTTTCCGGACTTCATATAGGTGCCCTTTGTAAATATCGGGTAGTTCATTTGAATAATACTTGTAGCATCTCTACAGCAGCCATCAATCACCGTTCCCTTTATTCCCTTTTGTTTTGCAGCAATAGTAAGAAGATCACCCCAGACCGTACAATAACGACCGCCATTGGCAATAACAACTACACTACCGGCTGGTACTTCATCGATAAATTCACCTGCCGGAGCCTTTTCACCTTCCTTTACCTGTTCATATTGTAATGTAAACGCTGGTCCGACTAGCGCCATACCTTGGGTGAGCGGGCGAATTAATTCACACCCACCATTGATCCCAAGCATATCTAGGGCATCTGAAATACAGGATGTAGGTAATTTTCTTAATTGTTCAAAAAAATCAACTTTATTTTCCATGTCAAATCTCCCCTTTGTTCTTCCTTTTTTGTTATACCTCTACTTTCCCAATTTGCGTCACAAATCCACCTAGCTTAATAACATCCCCTACTTCCACAAAAATTTTACTTTCCTGTCCCAAGTTATACCCCTGCTCTACAATAAGAGTTGAATGAAAATATCCCGCCTGGACTAGTACACCAGCCAAAGCACCCGCTGCTACCCCGGTAGCTGCGTCTTCCTTGACTCCAAACAAAGGATTAAAGCTTCGAGCGTGAAGCGATGAATCACTATGTTGTGTTTCAAAGGTATAAACATAAACCCCGTTCACTTTCATCTTTGAACTCCACTCACTTATCGCTTCGAAATCAGGGGTGATAGACTGGACGGTCACCAGTTTTTTTATAGGGACAAACAATTTAGGGCTCCCAATCGAAGCAATACAAAAAGGTAAGTCCTTGTGTATCAAATCTTCATTAATTCCTAAAAAACTTAATACCTCTTTTTGATCAAATGAGCAATCGATAATTGATACCCCTGTAGTTTCAAAGTGGATGGTCCCCTTTGAATTTCGCGAAATAGTAACCACCGAGGCTTGAGTTTCCACTTTTATCTGTTGGTGGCCTGTGACCTTCATGTAGTAATCAGCTGCTGCTAAAATCCCATGCCCACAAAAGGGTAATTCAGAAGAAATAGAAAAAAAACGGAACCTAGCATCAGCCAAGTGAGAGGGTAACACAAACACTGTTATTACTGTGTTTATTTGAGTCGCCAATGATTGCATTTCTTTTTCAGATAATTCTTCTGCCAAAATTACGGCTGCTGAATTCCCATGTTTAGGGTCTTGAGTAAATACCTTAAATAGTTGACTTTCCATTTCGATCCCCTTCGGCCAACGATAGAATTACCTGTTTGCTTCCATTTTGAAAAATATTCACTTTAAATTCATCACTAATTTTGGAGCCAAATCCTTGGAACTTTCCACCAAACATAAAAAGATCCGTACTAAATTTTTTCTTACTAAATGACCGACAATCGTCAACTGGCACCTCGATTTCCGGTGCCGGTATAAATTCCTGCAAAATGAATGGCTTGTTCCAACATTCCTCTAAAATTTCTTTCCAACGGTCTGAGGGTGTAGAGCAACCAATTAATACACCTTCACCCCGAATATCATAAGCTGTTTTGATAACAAATCTTTCTTGCTCTTCCAAGGCTAACTGTTTCAATTCAATTTGTTTACCCCTGTACTCTACAGATCCATCCTCCAATTTTCGGGCCCAAGGGATATGTTTCGAGATTACGTTCCGTTCTTCTTCCGTGAAGTAATGACTAAAGGAAGGAGTTGAAAGATAAGCCATACATAGTTTACTTTCAGTAATAAAACGTGCTTGAAATGAATTCACCTGACAAATTGCTTGATCCTTACATGCATTTAAATAATTCTTTATTCTTTCTGCTTCATCGAGCAGTGGAATAAAGTCGGCTGTATTAATCTTATTCCAGACAAGATCTACCGCTAAATCACCCGAGTATAGCTTACCCCTTCTATACTGTAGATCCCGCGGGTCTGCAATTATTGCCTCTATGCCTAATAAAGCAAACTGTTTTACCATTTCTCCAACTTCTTTACTTTCCTTCCCTCTTACTTGCAAGATTGCAACGGATGGCATTTCTGATCCGGGTCTAAACTCTTGGTAGGTATCGAGTAATTGCCGAATAAATGCATCCGTGGTATCAATTCCTTCTTTTCTTAACGGTGGAAGTTTCCGCAAATAAGCATCTAAGACAGAAATCCGCTTCATTACTTCTAATATTCGACCTGTAAAAATTACTCCGGCTGGGCAATCCGTGTTATTTTCTAAAATTTTAAACACATCTTTACCTGGAACTAAATAAGTATCAAAGCGCGAGATTTGAATTTTTCGTTTGTAACCCGGATCAATTTTAACAAGCTCTTGAGCCTGCTCACCTAGCATAAAAAATTCACGAGTGCGTTGATCATTAGCGTATAGTTCGATCACCTTTTCAAGAATATCAATCATTTTTTCTGCTTCTTTTTGAATTTCATTACGGACCTCGACAGGAAGAATACTAATTCGAGGGTACAAAGGAAATGGCTTATTCCGAAACACAAACCCCTCAGAATCACATCTATCTACAACGGATGCAATTTCTTGAGGCAAGTTATGACGATTATTTTCAATAGTTTGTTTATATTGTTCTTCAAAAAGTAAATCTATCATAGAAATCATCCTTTTGAGTTATAAATTGGGAATAATAAATGACTGTATTTTGGCTTTTTTCCATACACTACATCAAAGTAAAAGTTCTTTAATCGTTGAGTAATAATTCCATCTTTACCGTCTCCAATCAAATAATGGTCAATTGAGCGAATCGGCAATATTTCGGCACCTGTCCCGCAAAGAAAAGCCTCATCCGCTAAGTAACATTCAGAACGATCAATTTGGCGTTCTATAATTGGAATATTCAATTCACGGGCCACCTCAATCAAGAAACGACGAGTAATACTTTCAAGAATACCATCTGTAACAACAGGTGTAGTAAGTACTCCGTTCTTTACGAGAAAGACTGCAGCTGTTGGAGCTTCTGCTACTTTGCCATTTTGGTTTAATAATATAGTGTTGTCATATCCGTCGGTTTTAGCCAGGAGTAAAGCGATTCTTCCGTTTTGATAATTAGCCACACACTTGATACGTGGAGGCATCATGTTATCCGAAAGGCGAGTCCAAGAGCTAATTGAAACCTTAATTCCTGTTTGGATTGGTTTACGCCCCTGTGGGAAAGCCGCGATATTTAGTAGGACAGGACCTCGGGTGTCAAGAGGACCATCTGCCTCAATTGAAGCAGCGACCCGAATGTAACAATCTTGTTTTAATTGATTCGCTTTTACAATCTCTTCAACTTGAAAAATAAGTTTATCTACTGAATAATCATGCTCCATTCCCATTAAATTCATAGAATCAAGCAAACGTTTTAAATGTTGCTCTAAAGCAAATAAGTACAATTCCTTTTGTTCTTCATTCCAATAGCCACGAATTCCTTCAAATACTGAAGCCCCATATTTCATCGCTACAGAAGATACATGGATTTTCGCTTCTTCGTAGGGGGTAATTCGTCCATTCAACGATATATACGTTTCTTTCATATTATTTCATCTCCCAACGGTGGAAACTGTGAAAAATAGAACTCATTCTTCAAATAGCAAATAACGATAAAACTGGTTTTCACAAGGATAACCTTTCGCTGCATACATAACCCCTTTTTTAGGGTAAAGAATAACAGAGGCAACCGTTTCCCCTCGGCTATAATCCCCTTGACCATGAGCACAGATACTTCTGGGATAATTAGTATGGTCTTTTAGCAATTCTTGTATTTGTTGAAGGGAAGGCTTATTATCATAATGTGCTGCTAAACTATGCATGCGTTCAAGCCGTAGGAAAGTCGATGTGCTTGGTGAAATCTGATCAATTTGACGAAATTCATTATTGAGATAATGATTTGTATGAACAATTAGTTGTTGTTCAATGAACCGCTCATCTTCTACTGTCATTTCGATATCTAGAACACGATGACCATCTGAGAGTAACAAATTACGTGATGAGGTACGACGAATCCTGCGAATCTCTCTTAAACAATCTTTTAAATTACGTTGATGTAAGAGATGACGAATTAATAGATAAGGAGGGACACCTTCTCGCCAACCTGGTGCTAACACCATATTTAAGCCAATTCCTATCCCATAACTATTCACTCCAAGATAACCCAATAGTCCGATATGGGTATACATCATGATACTAGGTTCACCTGGTACCGAGCTTTTGATTTTTAGGATAATACCAAGTTCAGTCAGGTTTCCTGGTAAATCAACATTCTGAGCGATAATAGCACCCTCCTCTTGATCTACATATCCCAGAGCGCTACATTCTAAGCCCCGAGAGATTAATTCACGCCTTACCTGCAGTAACATTGCCTCTCGATATGTAATCTGGGCTCCCTCAGCTAACCCACGGATTTCCTCTGCTATATCTGGGACGTCACGTTCAATAAACGAAATATAACCATCAACCATTGATAGGGCCTGTTCTAATGAAATTTTATCCTTCCGGACAATGTTAATCCTTGCCACATTGTCTGCTAGAAAAGAACGGATTTGTTCCCCAAAAACTTGTCCATGTTGGTATCCTCTTTCATAAGGAGAACCTGAAACTGTCACTACCTGAAAATACTTACTCATAAGGATCGCTCCTCTAAAGTTGGAGCCAAAATTTTATCTAGAGACTTTATGTCAGCAACAACAGCTTTAATTTCCTCAAAAACCGGCTTTATGGGCTTTCTTTTACTTAGATTCAGTGTAAGCTGTTGCCAAGATACATCTTGAGTAGCAGCTTCATGCATTACCGGATTGATAAAATCATTTGAGAAGTTCGCCATACCAAACATCAGATCACGAGTAGTTAGATACATAGGACGATGCATCACATTATTTTCCAAATATTCTGCTGTTTTTAGGATACTTACCAAATCGTAATTATGTTTAATGTTCATCCGTTCTAAGTAAGAGACATAAACCTCTGTGGGTAAGTTACCGGCCCCTTTTCCCAGTCCGCGCAAAGAGGCATCAATAATATCGATACCACTTTCGATCGCCGCCAATGTGTTTGTTAATCCTAATGACAAGTTATGATGGGCATGGAATCCTACTGGGATCTGGAGAACTTTTTTAAAGATTTCAGCATACTCTTTAACTTGATCTGGAACCATATGGCCATTCGAATCAGCAAAATACACCCAATCAGCTCCTGCAGCTTCAGCTTGCAGCATCCATTCTCGAATCTGTAATGGGGATAAATAGGTCACCCTGACAAAATTTGCACTGACAAATAAACCTTGCTGTTTAGCCGATCTAATAACCGAAAGTCCGTTTTGCAAGTTATCCGAGCGAATACAAATCCGAACCACATTAATATTGAATTCCTTAAGTTCTAAAAGGTCTTGTTCTGAAATATTGTGTGGGTGGAGCATAACCACAATCTTTGCACCAGGCACATGGGTGCGTATCGCGTGTATATAATCACGGTTTACTCTTGCTGATAACCCCAATTTTGTTGGTCCTTCTTCCGGGCCATTTCTATATCCGATCTCTATATAGTCGATACCCGCTTGATGTAAAGAATCAACTATGTCAATTGCTACTTGCTGTTCGAATTGAAACGAATTTGTATACCCACCATCTCTCAATGTCACATCTAATAACTTAACCATTAATAATGTCCTCCACATTATTTATAGGCCCTAGCATCAACACTTTGAAAAATGCGGATTCCATTTCCGTGGAAGCCGAGTAAACAACCACAATTAATGAAAGAATCCGCATTGAGTGAATTTTTTCTTTTTTGTTTTCTAGATAGTTGCTATTCCCTTTTGAACAGCTTGTTCGTTCGTTACCCGAAGAATAGCGCTAAAGTGTTTCATACGTACGTCAATCGATTTATACAATGCATCAATTACCTTTTGTTGTAATTCCTCTGTTGTCGCATATTTACGTATTAGTTCGTATCCAATTTCAGCATGATCTTCCTCTATCTCCATTTGATCGCTGCTATGGATATTAAAGTAAGATCTACCCGCTTCGTTAACGTTATAGAAATAGTTCATCGCATGGTTCATTGTACGACCTTCCCATTCCACTGGTGGTTGACCCTCCATATAAATGATTAAGGCCGAAACAGCTTCCAAGAAATGATGATTAGGTCCACACACAGTGTTGTTCCAATCAATTACGGCTTGACTCTCTGGAAGGATTTCTAAATTATTAATCTCATCCCAGGTCAATCCAAACTGTTCACCAAATTTCACGAACAAGTCAAGATGGCGCTCGGTTCCAGAAATCTTACCTGTTTCTTCTTCATAAATGTTTTCTGCAAGATGAATACGAGCTTCAACATCTGGGCATTTGGAATGGATCGCGGAAATATTACGAGTCCAAAAACTCTTAATATGATAACGGTGTAAAACAAAATTTTTGAGCAAAAGAGGTGTCGCTTCACCTTTCATAATTGTTTGGTATAACGGATGAGTGATCTTACGGTTTTCATACACAATGTCTTTCAACTTTTGAATTAATGCTTCTGGTGACAACAACATTCTTATCAATCTCCTTTTTATGAAAAAAATTTTTTATGTGAATCAATTTCATAATTACGCATTAAAAACTGCGTTTTTACAGGGATTATCGAGCTTTTAACACATGTTTGTAAGTAAAACTTGGGGAGGTGCTACTTTTTTAAGCTCCTGAAACCCTTGGGGCTCTAAGGCTCCGAGTTATGAAATTGATTCATGTAACTCTTCAATAGTATTAAGTACTATCAGAAGAAGTAACATTTTTTTGTAGAACTCTCTCTATCAAATCTGCGACTAGTAAAACAGTTTCATCACGTGGATATGTAATCGCAGGCGTGGTATTTACTTCGATAACCAGATAGTTTCCTTGTTCATCTTCCACAATATCAACGCCTGCTACTGAAGCATTAAATACTCTACTGCACTTTTCAGCAAGTTCAGATAAGTCAGATTCTAATGGGCATTCTTCCCAATTGCCTCCCACCGACAAGTTTGTTAAGAATGTCCCCTTATCCGAGTATCGATAAAATGCATACTCTGCTTTGTAGTCAATAACACGAACTCGGATATCGCGACCTGGTTTATTTATATGAGCTTGTACATATAAAGGTTTATTTCCCTGCATATAAAAAGGAGCAATATTACGCAAGGCGTTCTCATCATCAACACGTATTACCATTTGTCCTTTAGCACCAATAATCGGCTTCAATACTAAAGGGAAATGTAGCTGATTGATTACTTCATCCAGTTGATCCATATTCCCCACTAGAAAAGTTGGGATATGTGGAATGTTGTGATGGTTTAGCAGTATTGAATTGAGAAACTTGTTTTGGCCTATAGTCAATACATCGGTGTCGTTAATCACAGGAATACCGGCTATTTCAAACGCTTTTAGTAACCACATACCATATTCCCGTTGCTGAAGAGATACCCAGCCCAAAACACAGGAGATTCGTAAAGGTTCATTTCGGTAAAGAAACTGATTCTCTCCGCCACAGGAACGAACTAAAATATCCTGAGGAGTAGATACGATAACTTCGTATCCACGTTTTTTCAGTTCCCGATTCAGTTCTATTACATCACTAGTTTCTTCTCGGCAAAGAATTAGAACTGCCATAGCTCAATCCTCCTTTCAAGGCAAAAACGAAAAAGTATCTTTTCCAATTCATCCGTGTATAAATATCGGCCCAATAGCGGCACCATTGTGTAAATTAATTACAGAACCTCCCCCTATTGGCTTCGCCCGCAGGATACCACCAGCAAATCTTTTGTCAAATAAATAGGCTCCCCAAAGAAGTTGTACTTCTTGAGAGATTATTTCTCCCTCAGGTGTTGAACAGTACACTTCACTAGTTGAGGGTGTCACTTTTTCCTGAATGATATATTTCTCTTTTCTTTTAAGTAGTGAATATAGAGTGTTCCTCCAATCCTCTTCTCGATGTTCCCATCCACAAAGAACCCCTATTCCACCATATCCATCTGCTGGCTTAATAACTAGAGATCTTTGATTGTGCAATGCAAAAGATATTAGCTTTTCTTCAAACAACCGCGTCCAAGGAATGTATCGATGTATTATGTATAGCTCTTCATTTGAAAAATAGGGTTCATACTGAGGGTCTGACATCATAGCAAAGAGAATTTTATTCCCTAGTATTTTGTATTCTAGCCCCATTGGCATTTGAACCCGCTTTGCCCTTAATGCCTCGAAAATGTGCCAATATTCCTCGGGCGCTGCTTCCACATCGCCCAAGTCAAATAATCGGTATACTACATCTATCTTCCGACCATTAAAATATAGACCATCAGTTCCTTCCTCTAAATCACGTTGCGAACAAACAAACGACTGAATACCGGTATGGTCCTGTAGTTCTTTTGCCATTAACTGCAATGTATGAGAATAACTACTTAAAACCTTTTCACTTTCAACCATAGCAAGAGTAAGTGAATTACTATTTATCTGCAACATGCCACGAATCGTATTAACCCAAAATATCAATGGATCAAAATATTTCAAATCATTTGATTTTATCAACTCATTATAAAACGGTGTTTCCTGCATCAAACGATTTAACCAAGCCATCGTCATGCCACCAACATTACTACCTAAATTCAATTCAAGTAGCTTCCAACCATCTGGCGTTTGATATAAATCTCCACGTGACAACACTTTATCTTCAAAGCGAATAGTACCATCCAGAATTTTTCGAATTTCTTTAGGCTGATAACCTAAAAATCTCCCCATCTGCTCCAGATCCCCACCAAAGATACGATCTGGAATTGTTAAGATAATCTCTAATAATTTTTTTAATACATATTCCAATTCAATTCGATTCTCTTCTTTAAGAACTGGAGGAGTAGTAATTATCCGAGTAGTCGATTTAACAACTTGCATATCTTTAGCTTTTCTTAGAAACGAACGTATATCAGAAATACTTTGTTCTTTATTTTTTTGAAATTCATTAGTGAATAAATTGGTCTCTGGCATTGTTTCACCAATCTTTCTCAGAGAATTCTAGATAGAAAATTCTATTAAAAATAGAAAAATATATAAATTTCAAAATTAGTATAATATTCCAAGGTAAAAAATGAAATAAATAATTTGTTAATAAATGACTAGACTTGCCCAAAATTTGATACAAAATTTACCATGTAGAAAGAACCGAAGGTTCTCCTAGGCAGCTTGTAACTGATTTTTTATCAAATCCAGCTGCGTTCCTGCCTTTGCTTCATAGTAAACAAATTCGATCCAACTCTCTGTCTTTTTGTTTTGCCAACTTCGTAGTCCTGTTAAGATATCACCGTGTCCTGTTACACTGCAGAACATGGCTGTAAAAGAAAGCAATGTCCAAAACCGCTTAATTGCAACGGTACTACGTATTTGATAACCGTTAAAGGAAAAGTTGCTTTTCATGGTACGAAAATAAGTCTCAATCGCCCAACGTTTACTGTAGTACGTTAGAATTTGCTCATTAGATAAGGAAACGTCTGTACTTAAGAATGCCCGCATAGTTTGGAGAGTCATTGGCTGGGTCGCATCCCAACACAGTAGTACCACAGCATTTTCAATGAAATTTAGCTTGCCTTCATAACGATAGACGTGATAAGAAGCGTGACCGACGGTCACAAGGTCGGTATCTTCTTTATGGATGTGCGAGGCAAATTCCTTTATTGACTGCCGAATACCATATGGATAAATAATACGATTGGTTTTTATACCGCTAATGACGTGAAATCCAGATAAAGCGCAGGTTTCGAGTACAGATTGAGCAGGATACCATGTATCCATAAGAACATAAGTAGAAAAAGAACTTTTTGGCACCATAGAAAGCAGTTCACATGCAATATCAATTTTGCTGTTTTGCTCTGATTCGTATCGGCTAAACGCATAAGGGAATGCTTTTTCACCACATCGAATGAATTCCTGAACTACTGCATGCCCCCATACTGACTTACCTTCGGTATGGGAATAGTGAAAATCTGTTCCTTGCATAGGGGACAATGCCTGTGACGAGGGCTTTGTCTTTCTACAGACCGTATCATCGATAATAACGAAAATCGGCTCTTGTGTATGTTTCGCTTCCCTCTTGATGCTCTCCCATGATTGTTGCTGAATTATACGCATCAAATGCTGCTCATTCCACTTCCCATGAGTAAGAAAATGGCTCAGTGTCCGTCGGTCTTGTGAATGGCAGCTTTCACGATGGATATCGGTTAACGTTCCAGAAAAACCTCTGGTCATCACACCATCGAGAAAATGAACCATATGGTTCATTACCGGCTTAGAAAAATAAAGTGGGAAACGCCAGGTACGTAAAATATTGTTGATTTCCTGTTGATGTGCTACCCTATACGTAAGAGGCATATAGTCTTCTCCTTTGCGTAAAAGTGGTTGGTGGTACTTCTATTTTTACACAGGGTGAAGAGATATGTCTCTTTTCTATTCAATTGTAAATTTGTGTAAGTGTTTTTGGGCAACTACAGTTATTTTATTATGCACAACATAAAAAGATATAACATTTGGGATTTGCCAGCAAAGTCAATAAGAATTGTATAAAATGGAGCGCAAAAGAAGGTAGCCATATATTTTATTAGGAGGATAATATATGCTTAATTTAAGTTTTAAATATCTGCTAGATGACAAAGAGAAAAAGGTGCTAAAGAAAATTTCAATACCAGAAGGCGCTGAATTTCTTAATATGGTGTTTTATCTCCGCGATATATTTGTCATTACGGTATATATTCCCGAAAACTAAAGCAGCAGCAATGTCCTTTAAACTTAAAGTTCCACTGCTCTCTTTCCACATTTCAAATGCTTTTCTGCGATTCGGATTTCTTTCTCGTCCCACTACATTCCACCCACCTCCATAATCTGGTTTGAGTTGAGTTTGTTTTTATACGTCATCTCGCTGAAGATCTAAGTCGATTTCAATCAGCTTCTTCAAATCATCCACCGTTTTAATTTTAATCCGGCCTTCCTGAAAGACTTTCACCCAGCGTGCAATGCCAGCATGAATGATTTTTCGATACTTTGACTTCGACTCCATAATGTTTTCCATCGTCTCTATTTCGTGCTGCAGCAGTACATTTTCCTTATTACCAAAATAAGAATATTCGTTCGTATTTTTCATTGAACATACCCCCGAGTTCCATGTAAAATGGAAACAGGATAGCAGCTTTCCCTTCCGTGGCCACGGTGTTCTGCTATCCTTGTCGGGGGTATACCCGGCATCTTATCAGGAGGGCGTTCGCAGCGTCCTCCTTTGCTTTTTCTACGGTTATGCCACTTCATCAATACGAGAAACAAGAACAGGCTCAATACCAGTTGCTTCATAGAATCGCTGCTTAATCACATCACAAAATACCGGGTCCAATTCAAGCGTCCGACATTCACGTCCCATCTGTTCACACGTCATCAGCGTTGAACCGCTGCCACCAAAGAAATCAACAACAATATCCTCTTTCTTGCTGCTGTTGCCAATCGGAATCGCCAGCAAATCCAATGGTTTCTGTGTCGGATGGACATATTTCGTCACATCGCCACGCGATACTTCCCATACGGTTTCTGGTTGTGGAATTTCGACAGGCAATCCTGCTTTCCACACTGTCGTCTGCTTTCGATCGCCATACCATGCCGGAGCTTTCCCTTTGATGTGTGCATAAAACACTGGCTCATGCTTATACCGGTACTGCGCTCAGCCAAACGTCGGCGCGTTCTTCACCCAAATGCACTGTGAACGGGTCACGATTCCAGCGGCATTCATCGCATTCTCAAACTCTCGCTGATAAGAAGATGGGTGAAAAATGTAAATCGCCGCGTTCGGTTTCATGATCGCGGCGTAGTTTGCAAATATCTGATTTAAGAACACAACAAAATCCTCATCGGACATGTTGTCATTTAAAATAGAATCACGACTGTCTGCAGCCAGACGTTCTGAATCACTTTCCACAGCTACGTTATACGGCGGGTCTGTAACTACCAGATTTGCTTTTTTACCCTGCATAAGACGCTGTACATCTTCTAAGCGTGCAGCATCACCACAGACAAGCAAATGCCTGCCCAAGCGCCATATATCCCCATGCCTTGTTTCCGGCTCTTTGATAGCATCGAGCGCAACCTGCACGTCATATTCATCATCGACGACGGGCTCACCCGGCTCTGTGTCAGCAGGTAAAGCAGAGATAAGGTCTTCCAGTTCCTCACCATCAAAGCCGGTCAGCTCGATACTACTTTCACTCTCAGCCAACTCCTGGAGCAAGATAGCCAGCTTCTCTTCATCCCATCGTCCACTAATTTTATTCAGTGCGATGTTCAGCGCCTTCTCGCGTACTTCGTCCAGGTTAACCACGGATACTTCGATTTCCGTATGGCCTTGTTCCAGTAAAATTTTTAATCGCTGGTGGCCGTCTACAAGATTCCCGGTACGTTCCGTTCCAAACAAGCGGCTCGACATATCCAAACTCCGCAATGGAACGCTTTAGCTTCTCGTATTCCGGATCTCCGGGCCGTAAATCCACACGCGGGTTGTACGGCGCTGAATTGATGTTGCTGACAGGTACCTTTCGTATTTCCATTTCTATCACCCACCTCCGTTTTAGGGTAAAGAAAAAGCCACTCCGGAGAGTGACTTAACGGCTTAATTTGTAAAGTACGTATTGATTTAACGATATTCCTTCTTTTGCTGCCATTTGTGCTAACTGCCGATGTAAACTTTTAGGAACACGCACGACGAATTTTCCACTGTAATCATCATCGGTTATCGGTTCTGGAATTGGGTCGCCAAACTCTAATTTAGTCTCAAACCAACCTTCCATTGCTTCCCGAATGTTTTTATGTGCTTCTTCTACCGTTTGCCCATCACTTTGACAACCATCCAATTCAAGCACAGTCGCATAATAATACTGACCGCTTTCATCATTTATATGTTGAATCTGAATGGTATAGGGTAAGCTCATGTAATAAGAAACGTCTTTATTTGCCATTTATTCTTTACAAGGATAGAATATATTTTGAAGGAAGGGGAGCCGTCACTCCCCCATCCTTTTTAGTACGTTTTTTACGTACACCGCCTTAACGGGATTTTGCTTTGGGATTGTGATTACATCGCCTGCTTGATTTCGGAAGTGATGGTGAGACCCTTTGCTTCTCACTTGTATGTATCCGTAATATTCAAGCACGATGGCAATTTCCTCGAACCATATTCCGTTAGGGCGGTTTTTCATTTTTTCGAGGATTTTATCTATCCTTGCCATGTTTCACCTCCTGATATTATAGTATCATATTTAGTATCATATATCAAGAGGATTTTGTTAAGTTTTCCATATTCAGCAAAATAAAAAGTTACTTTTGGTCTTCACTACATAATAAAAGGATAAATCGCCAAACGGATATTTCTCACCGAACTTCTTTCTAGTTAGAAATTTCTTAACTCCGGCTTTTCTTTTAATTTCTGAGAGAACTGCTCTTTTTCCTGAATACAGTGCTCCAATATTCCTTTTAAGAAAGCAAGTTGTGTTTTTCTTGCATAATAGATTTTAAACACCCAAAATATTATTGTAAAAGAAGGACTATTTTCCTGCAATTGTAACGCAAAGTTTTAACGTTACAAGCCAACCAATGAAGCGTTACATGTGCGCTTGCGTTTCACTGGCTCGGTTGTAACGTTACGCAAAAGAAAAAGCCACTTCTCAATTGGAGCGGCTATCCTAGTTTACAAAGTGGGCATTGTCGGACGTTTTTAGCATTTACTAACAGATTTTTTTCCTGTTAGTGCCCTTTCAAACATATCGATAATCTCCAGAAATCTCTCCGCTTCACGGAATACGTGATCAGCCAGTAACGGGTGAATAATACTTTTAATACGGCATGCCTCAATTAAATCACGAGCCGTCTTTTTAAAATCACGAAGTGATTTTACAGATACTCTGTTTTGGTCAAGAAACTGACTAAGAAGAGGGGACGTTTGTGATTGTGGACGCATAGAATCCAAATCAATTGCTTGAAATAATAATTGATCAAAATCATGACTGAATTCCTGAGCCTGCTCTACGAGTTTTCGTTCTGACGGGTCCAGAAGATGACCAATAAATTTCGCATGATCGGCCATAATACGCAAGAAAAATACGTTTTCATCGATAATGGCATCGGGTATTGGCTCCAATTGACCTTGATTTAACTCTGACAACCTATTTCTAAAGTAATTTGCTTCTCTACTTATATGATCAATAAGTAAAGGAAATAAATTAGCTCCAGGCAACTTGCAATGTAAAATAAGACCAAGAAGTTTTCTTTTATAAGCCCAAATATGGGAGACAGCATTATAAACCTCTGCATTAAATTGCGCAATCTGTCGAGGATCTGTATTCAAAGTAAAAGCGTGTGATTGGCTCTCAATTTGTTCGAAGATACGAAAAAATTGTTGTGCTTCATTTATAAGCTGAGTATCTTCACATCGAAGGCCCAATGTAATAAACAACGAGTGTTCTTTCATAATACGGGACCAGAAACGAACCTCATCTAACGAGCGAGCAACAAATCCATTGGACATGAACAAGCCTCCTAAAATAAACTTTCAGAATAACATATGCATAAATGTTCCAATGGGTAACAACCTACATTTATTTGTTAAATAGACATAAACCAAGTTATCGAACTTAAAAAAGGCGTTCTCATGAAGAGAGCACCTATTCCTTTCTTTTGCTCATCATAGATAATCCAAGCTAGATTTTTTATGACCTCATGCTTTAATTTCCGCGCTCTTGTGTACGGTACACCCTCTTCACCTTACGTTCGTGTTACTTCGTGTGTCTCTCTTTTTTTATGCAACCAAAAAAGGACCGCTCCCCTCGGAACGGCCCCTTCGCTTATCTTCTGATACTATCATCATACTACCCCTATCTCAAAACGGCGCGCCAATATCTGGCCAAAATTACGCCATCTTCACGCCAAACTTTTTTACAATTAAAAAGCATTAATAACACTTTATGACTTATTTCTCTTTGCGTATTGATTATCCATCCATACAGCCCATTTCCAAATAAGAACTGCAACAATTATTAATACTGTTCCACCAATACTTGGTGATACAGTTTGACGCGATAATAAAAAAACGATCCTCAAGCCTTAGCACTACATTAAAGCAGCATGCAGACGAACATAAAGCCGTTCCTCTTCAGAGAACGACTACTTTAATCGTTAGGCATTCAACCTTATTTTTTTAATCGATAAGGAACAGTCGTTATCTTAACGTCTTGTCGTGCAAATAAATAAGCACGTAGCAATAAACTCGTCTGGTTATGCAGCAAATTATGCCACCAACGCTTCGTAATAAATTGTGGAATCATAACCGTTACATGATCGGTGGCTGAAGTTTTCCATTCCACCGTATCAATAAATTTAGATAAGGGGCGCACAATACTGCGATAGCGGGAACGCAAGGTAATAAGACGTACACCCGGATTCCACTCTTCCCACTTCTCCTCCATTTTTTTAATTTCTTCTTCATCAAATCCAACATAAACGGCTACGATATCATCTGACAGTGATTGAGCGTAGCTGATGGTATTTCGAACAACCTGCGTAATACCCGCTACAGGAATCACAATCACGCTTCCCTTTTTCTCCGGCTTATCTGTAGAAAGATCAATGCGTAATTGTTCCGCAAGGTCGCGATAATGCTGGTTTACTTTCTTAAAAGCAAAGATAACAGCAGGAAGGAACAAGAAAATCATCCATACTTGCGAGAATTTTGTAATCAAGAAAATAAGGGTAATTGTAAGCGTAGTCAGCATCCCAACCGTATTAATAACAAAAGGGAGAAGCCATCCCGCTGGCTTTTTCATAATCCATCGTTTCATCATCCCTGTTTGAGATAAGGTAAAGGGAACGAACACCCCTATCGCGTAAAGAGGGATTAGATTTTCTGTATCTCCTTCAGAAACAATAATCAAGAGTGCTGAAAAGATACCTAAGAAAATGATTCCATTTGAAAAACCAAGACGATCTCCTCGAACCATAAACATATTCGGTAAAAATCTGTCTTTTGATAGCATAAAGGAAAGTAATGGAAATGCTGCGAATGCAGTGTTTGCAGCGAGGAATAAAATCAGTGATGTTACAGCCTGAATAAACTAATAAATAATTCCTCGTCCAAATACGGCTGATGCGATCTGGGATACGACTGTTTCATCTGCTTTAGAAGCAATGCCGTATACATAAGCCAGAAGGCTAATACCAATGAACATAATGCCAAGGATAACTCCCATCATGATCAGAGTTCTTGCCGCATTTCTAGGGGCTGGGTCTCTAAAATTAGGAATCGCATTTGATACCGCTTCTACCCCTGTTAAAGCAGAACAGCCTGAACTAAACGCTTTTAACAGCAGGAATAAGGTAATCCCTGGAACGGCTACTCCATAAGCGGGAGCCTGAGCATGCACATTCCCTGTCATCCATTGATACCCACCACCGATAATTAGAAGAAAAACAGCGAAAACAAACAAATAAACGGGATACATTAGTATGGTTGCAGATTCTGTAATCCCGCGTAAATTTAAAATCGTTAACGTTAAAATCATTAATAGCGCAATCATAACACGATGCTCATGAAATGTTGGAAAAGCTGATGTAATAGCATCTGTACCAGCTGAGGAGCTCACTGCTACGGTTAAGATGTAATCTACCAGCAAAGATCCACCAGCAACTAGGCCAACGGAAGTGCCCAAGTTGTCTTTAGCTACAATATACGCACCACCGCCTGTTGGATAAGCATAAATGGTTTGGCGATAAGACAAAATTAGTACTGTTAACAGACCAAGAACAGCAAATGAAATCGGGATGGAATACCATAACGCTGCTGCACCAACGGTAATTAACACTAAAAGAATTTGTTCTGTTCCGTATGCAACAGAAGATAAAGCATCGGAAGAAAGAACAGCCAGCGCTTTTAATTTACTTAATTTTTCTTCTGTAAGTTCATCTGTCTTCATCGGTCGTCCAATTAAAAATCGTTTTAATTTGGTTACCATGCTTTTTCTCCTTCTAATACTTTTTTATATTCTTTCCCGCTCAGCATAGGAAAAACACAAAAATTACATTTTTCAAGAAATATAATCCTTTTATACTACACCTTTATAAAATAAAGAAAAAGCATGATTATCTGAATAATTATTTTTAACTTTAAATATTCCTGTTTCCATAAACCAAGCTATCGGATATCTTCTAAAAATACAAAAGGCAATTCCTTTTCGGAACCGCCTCTCTCGTTGGTTTTCCATTGTTTAATTTCCTCACTCATGCCGGAACAGGGCCCGGATCTTCAGCCAGCACTTCCAGCTTCAGCATAAATGCCAACTTATAAAACGCCCGAGCCTTCACCCTGGTATACGTCCGTTCGCTCAGTCCTACCTCTCCAGCCACAATATAATCAAAGCTCTCATCTTCCAGATATCGCTTCCGAATAATCTCTTCTTCCTTCTTGGACAACCGACTTACCGCCCATTCTACGCGCTCCGTCAATTGCCGAATCCTTTCTTCCTCGTCCGCATTCCACGTCGCGCACTCAGCCACCTGGTCACTTGTCTTGTTTGTCGCACCGTGATACCAAGCTTCATAAGCAGGCGTCATCCCGATTTCACGGCGAACAAAACCAATTTGGCGATAAATACGTGCCGTCTCCAAAGCTTCCTCTACACGCTTCTGTGTAGCCTTCCAGTCGATTTTAGGCAAAAATGACATTTGCATAGCTACTCCCCCTGCTCTGTGGTAAAATATTCTTACAGTTATCAGAAGCAGGGACCCCTCTCCGGTTGTGGCGACCGGGAGGGGTGTTTGTTTATCTTCAATGCAAAAAGGAATTTTTCTATGCAATTATACATTGAAAAATTTCCTTATTTATGCAACATTTCATGAGAATACACAGATTCAAAGGAATTCGTCTTTTTTGTTACATTGGCATACTATTTGCGTACATGAAAAAGTGCTGACAGGTGCTCTCTTCACCTATCACCTTCTAACCAAGGAAGCAAGACTCCACCATATATCCTCTTGCTTCCTTCTTTTTATAGAGACTCTACTTATTGTTTTTGCCGCCGTATTCACCCAATCTAAATCCAATTGAAAAGCTTTGGCGCTGGCTTAAAGATAGTGTCATTTCAAACGTGTTTCACAAAAATCAATCGGAGATTGAACAGGCGGTTCAGCGATTTTTAGACTTTACACAATCTTGTCCAGAACGAGTACTACGTCGTATTGGTCGTATTGGCTGTTAAACTGTCAATTGGAATGTATATAGAATACAAAAATAGGAAATAAGATACAATATAAAAAATATATCTTGAGGCAACTCCAGCAAACCAAATTAAAAAAAGCTACCTGGTTACTTACTTGGTAGCTTTTCATATACCTACTTCAGATTTTGCATCTCTTCCTGGCAATTTTGACAAATCATTTGTATCAAATTTATTTTTCTTTAACCCATGTTTGGAGAAACTAAACCAATATAAATAATTTATATTAACCTTTTTCAACTTGTTCGATTTTTAGACCGAAAATTTGAGGTGGTTCTATTCCATTCATCTGAAGATATGTTGATAATTGACCACGATGATGCATCTCATGTTCCGCCAATGCCATCATGATCCTCCAGGAGCTTACCTCATGTCCATGTAGGGTTGGAACCTTTTTTGCCAATAGATCATTTCCTAAAGTTAATAAACCCTCCGTTAACCTTGCATGACACACTTCTAGGTAATGAACAATTTCCTCTATCTTTTCCCCTTTACTACTTTCATGGCCTGGATAGATCCATTTTCCATGCTCAAATACATTTAAGAACATGAGTTGAGAGGAACCTAGATGTCGAAGCAAATCTCCCGTTGAAAATTTATCTTCAGCTGGTTTCCATTCTAAGATAGAATTCGGTACAACCTTAACATACTGCATGGTACGCTTTCGTAATCCATCTAAAAACTTTACAAATTCCTCCACATCACGAATCATAAATACCACCCTTTTTTAAAATTTTTGATTACAAGTACATCCATATTTCGTGATTCATGTTGTGAAATCCTTTTTTTAAACGGTTTTGTTAAAGATAACTGCACGTTAGTTCAACAAAAGGGAATAAACTTCCCAAAGCCTACTCCCTTTTCTCATGAAATCATTACAAAAAATTCAACCTGGACGTTATCTTTCGCGATTGAGATACTGCTAATTTTTAGAATATAAAAAGGGGGGACTCCTTGAAATCCACCCCTTTTTATTGCCAAAACACTACAACAGGCTTCGCAAGCATTGTTTTTGCTCCGCAGAAATCTTTCTATTCCTACTCTGGTTTACGATTTACTCATTATTTTTTTCTATCCACTCTTCCACAATTTCATACGTTCCGTCCTTTGTTGCTTTCTGCTTCAGATACTTCATGTCGATCCGCTCTCTATGGGCATAATACAAACGGAATGCCCACTCGCAATCACTTTGGGAACGCCAAAACTTACAAGCACGCAACCGATCACAAATAATATCTTCAATCCCGATTACTTTAACATAGCGTCCATTCCCGATATTGAGCTTTGTAACCCGGCTGTAATCACCGTCTAACCAGTTATCCGGTATCTCTACAATCAACCCAACTTCCTTGTGATACCAGTCCTTTCCCTGTTTTTCAAATCCAAGATCTAATAGTACCTGGTTCGCTTTATCTCGACCGTTCAATACAAAATCAATGTCCTCTGTTAAATAACTATTCCGGGTGTAGAGCTCAACAGAGAATCCACCTACGATGATGGGCTCTACATTCAAAGACTCTAGTATCTCTGTCAAAATTGCCGAGAACAGGAGCATTTTTTCTGTTTTAGGCTTTCCCTTCAATCCATATACTTCTGCCCGATACGATTCAATCGACAAAATAATCCATCTCCCTGTCATTGATATAGCGAACCTTTCCTTCTTCAACAGCTCGCATCCATTTTTCCCGGCAAATTATATCCAAACAACGCTGTTCATCTTTGTCTCGTGGTCGGACCCGTGTCTTACGCCCATTCCCGCGAAATAATTTATAGGCCCGTTCATTTACCTCTTGTTGCTTTTCATCGATTTCTTTAAAGAACTCGTCTATGTTAAATTCACGCATACTCTTCCTCCTACTCTGTTCCTATACCCCCTTGGTTTCATTATACCTTTCTCTCCAAACATTTACCCTCCTGCTACTTCAATGTAACGACGATATCCTCTGCAAAAGAGTACGTCTGAGCCAGCTTCTCCGTAATCGTCTCTTTGATTTCCTCCTCCATATCCTTATGGAACATGCGAGGAATCGGGGCGATCAGCTGCGTCATTTCCTCGGAATAGTTGACTTCAATCCCAACATAACAGAGCTCGTCTTTTTCATCCATGTCGAGGATCACACGGGCCGGTATCACTTCCTGTAACACCTGCTTTTTGTATGTAATGTCCGCATCCAGTTTAAACAGGAAGTCGTTCTCCCTCTCCTCTACTTCTTTTACCTCGAAGCTAAATTTAAATGGCTCGTAGATGAACAGTTCCCCCGGTGACACTTTGAGGAATTCGCACAGTGTATTAAACGTGTCGTACTGAATTCCTTTCGCATTGTGGTTCATCAGGGAGCTGATTGTCGTTCGGGACATCCCCGTTCCACTGGCAATATCGGCGATTTTTAGTCCTCTCTCTGCCATTAAAACAGCTAAATTACACTTTATCATGAATAACACCTCGTATTTAAAATACCATATACACTTCATAATAAACAATATGTTGTTCATTTTGTCATTGACCAAATTTTTATCATTATGTACAATATGAAACAAAAGTAAACAGACTATTGTTTATTAACATGATATTTTGTTTATCGAGGTGATTCAAATGATTCAAAAGAGTACGGTGAAGAATTTCCGTTTGTGCGAAATGGCCACAGTGGGTATCAAATTAAATGGAACGAGTCTACTCTGACCTTGTTATCTGATGACTACATAGAAGAATTTCAAAGGTAGGGCCGTTATAATCATTCCCTACCCTATTACGATTGTGACAGATTAAAAAGCGGCTCCATGTAATTGTGCCAGTCTGCCACATCTCACATGCAGAAAGAGACAAAGCTCTTTTTCCTCATTATTCATCTTACGGATCTTGTATGATAACGGAAAAAGAAGGTGAAGCACAATGAAAGGGCATTTTGTTAAACGTGGAAGCAAATGGACTTTTATTCTTGACATCGGACGAGATGAGAAAACAGGAAAAAGAAAACAAAAGTGGTTTTCAGGCTACAAGACAAAAAAAGAAGCAGAAAAAGCCTGTGCTGAAATGATTGCGCAAATTGAGAATGGAAAATACTTCAAAGAAAGCAAAATTGCTTTTAAAGACTTTATTCAGGAATGGTTAAAAACAGTTGCTAAACCCACTTTACGAGCAACCACTTATACTGGATATAAAAGCGCAATTCAAAGTCGCCTTATCCCTGCGTTTGGAAACAAAAAGTTAATAGATATTAAGCCAGTGCAAGTTATGAAGTTTTATAGTTCTTTATTAGATGAGGGAATTTCAGAAGAATTTGTTTAATATATCCACAGCATTCTCACAAATTCTTTTAATACTGCGGTAAAATGGGGGCTGCTTAAAAATAATATTATGACCAATGTAGATCGCCCGCGCCGCAAGAGAAAAGAAATGCAAGTATGGACACTTGAAGAGGCTATACGTTTTTTAGAAGAAGCTAAGAAAACAAAACCCCATTTTTATATGCTTTATCTCCTTGCTATCTTTACGGGTATGCGAAGAGGAGAAATCTTAGCACTTCGCTGGAAAGATTGTATGCTTGATGAAGGAAAGATTAGCGTTAGCAAAACGCTCTCTTATATAAAAGGACAGGGCATTGTTTAACAGGGCGTTCCAATCGAATCGTTTCTATATCCGAAATGCTGATTGAGGAATTGAAGAGGTATCGCTTGTATCAGCAAAAAATGAAACTTAGGCTTGGAAATGCTTATCAGGATAACGGATATATTATCTCCAAAGAAAACGGCGAACCGATTAATCCTAATTATATCTTTAATCATTTTAAGAAATTGCTTCAAAAAGCAAATGTTCCTCCCATTCGCTTTCATGATTTACGACATACACACGCTACCATTATGCTGAAGCTTGGTGAACATCCTAAAATTGTTTCTGAACGTCTTGGTCATTCGAGTATTCAAATGACATTAAATACTTACAGCCATGTCACACTGGATATGCAGAAAGAAGCGTCCGACCGTTTTGAACAAGCTATAAAACACTACAAGCAATCACTTTAGCACAATAAAGGTTAGCAAAATGTTAGCAATTGAACCTTTCAAGGAATAAGAGAAAAGATTAAAAAAGCAGAAAACCCTTGATAATACTGGATTTTCTGCATCCCCTCTTTTTTATTCACTACAGATATGTTTACATGACTCTTTTAAACATCTTCTCAATGTCATACGTTGAGAAATGAATAATGATCGGTCGGCCATGCGGGCAGGTAAACGGGCTTGTCGTACGGCGAAGGCGCTCAATAAGTGCTTCCATTTCTGCGTGCGTCAGGTAACGGTTGGCTTTGATGGCAGCCTTGCACGACATCGTAATCGCCGCCGCTTCCCTTAGCTTCACTACATCCACCTTTTTCGTCATTAGCACCATTTCCACCATCTCTCGCAGGATGGCTTCTTCTTCGCCGCGCGGCAACCAGCGGGGATGGGAACGAATAATATAACTGTTCGTACCGAACGGCTCCATATGCACACCAACGCGCTCAAACCAGTCGCGATACTCTTCCACCGCCGCCGCTTCTACCGCTGTCAGCTCCAACGTAATTGGAATCAAAAGCTCCTGGCTCTCCACCGCTTCTTCTCGCAACTTATCAAGGAAATACTCGTAAAAAATCCGCTCCTGTGCCGCATGCTGATCAATCATAAACATGCCGTCCGGATTTTGCGCAAGAATATAGGTACCATGCAACTGTCCGAGCGGATACATCTCCGGCACCCGCATACTACCCTCACACGCTTCCTGTGACTCTACTTCCTTGCATTCATGTTTTCCGTACTCGCTTCGATGTGGTTCCGCAAGATTGGACGGAAACACTTGACGCTCCTCTTCCGATAACACATCTGTCGAGGTTCGGTGTTCGGACACATAATCCGCATCTCGGTCCGACTGATATCCATCATAAGACAAACCATCCTGCGAAGAGTATGTTGCCACTTCATCCTCGTCCCGTGCTTTGACCATTTCCCGCTTCCATTCCAGATCACGCTTTTCCGGCTGCTCCGACCACTTGAAGGCGCGTTCCTCTTCCCGGTTCCATGCCTTCTCCCGATCGGAAAAAATATTCCCGCTGTCCATAACCCCAACATGATTTCCGGCTTCCTTCCGTTCATCTTGCGCTGGCACAAATAAGGACCAATCCATCGACGCTTGGTACTCGTTTTTTTTCGGACGCGGCCCAAAGGATGTCGGACGCTGGCGCCCCGGCTCCGGAATAAGACGCTCCCGGCTCCAGACATTCTTCACTTCCTGCTCGACAAATCCGTACAATTCTTGGTCTTTACTGAAACGCACTTCCAGCTTCGCCGGATGTACATTCACATCCACAAGCGTAGGCTCCATTTCAAGCGCAAGTACCGCAATCGGGTAGCGGTTAATCGGCAAGAGCGTATGGTAGCCGCGCAGAATCGCGTTCACAAGCCCCATATTCCGAATATAGCGCCCGTTCACCAATGTAGAAATATACGTTCGGCTGGCACGGGTAATCTCCGGTTTGGCAAGGTAGCCAAACAGCGTAAAATCAAGGGATGCCGCCTCAATTTTGACCATATTGCGGGCGACGTTCATACCGTACACCGCAGCGATCACCTGCAACAAGTCTCCGTTGCCCGATGTGCGCAACAACTGCTTCTGGTTATGCGTCAGTAAAAATGCGATATCCGGATGCGACAGCGCAAGCCGATTCATTACATCAGACACATGGCCGACTTCCGTATGAATTGTCTTCATATATTTCAGGCGGGCCGGCGTGTTGTAAAACAAATCTGACACAATCACTTCCGTACCACGTGGATGGGCAACCGGCTCGTATCCTTCCTCCTTGCCGCCCGCGATGCGAATGCGCGTTCCGCCTGTCCCATCTTTGGGCGTGCTTTTCAGTTCCACGCGGGAGACGGCCGCGATGCTCGGCAGTGCCTCGCCGCGAAATCCAAGCGTTCGAATGCGGGCAAGGTCTCGTTCCCGTTTCAGCTTGCTGGTAGCGTGCCTCTCAAATGCCAAGCGGCAGTCTTCTTTCGCCATGCCGCAGCCGTTATCCACAACCCGGATCGAAGCAAGCCCGCCTTCCTCCAGATGTACCTCAATGCGTGTGCTTCCTGCATCAATCGCGTTTTCTACCAATTCCTTTACAACGGAAGCCGGGCGCTCAACTACCTCACCAGCCGCAATCAGATTAGCTAATTGGGTATCCATGACCTGTATAACCGCCATCGGCATCACTCCCTAAATATAGACTCCTGTTCTCTACGACAATATAAGTGCTGAAATAACCAAAACATATCATTACACTTGTTGCTTTAACTCGAATAAAAAGTTCATCGCCTGCATGGGCGTCATATTCAGCAAATCGGCTTCCCGCAGTTTTTTCAGCACTTTTTCTTCTGCGCGCCCCAGCGTAGCAACGCCGGATTTTTTCTCCGGTTTCGGCTGAACCGGCTCGCTGAACAAAGCGAGTTGCTGCGGCTCTTCGGCCGCCGCAAAAGCCGTCACCGACATATGTTCCTGTTCCGGGCCGGACATCTTGTTCCTGTTCGCCGCTTCTTCCGGCGCAGCTTCCCGCACTACTGCGCCCTCATACTCCTCCAGCAACCGGTTCGCCCGATCAATAATACGCTGCGGCAAACCGGCAATTTGTGCACAGTAAATACCGTAACTTTTATCCGCCGGGCCGCTGACAAGCTTACGCAGGAAAATCACGTTGTTGTCCGTCTCGTTGACCGCCATGTGGAAATTTTTCAGTCTATCCAGCGTCGTCTCCAAATGAGACAGTTCATGATAGTGGGTAGAAACAAGCGTTTTACAGCCAATATCATTATGCAAATATTCGATAACCGCTTGGGCAATGGACATCCCTTCCGATGTTGATGTGCCCCGGCCCAATTCATCAATAATCACAAGGCTACGTTCTGTCGCATTGGTCAGCGTCACTTCAATCTCTTTCATTTCTACCATAAACGTGCTCTGGCCACCCACTAGGTCATCCGCGGCGCCGATGCGGGTAAAAATACGGTCTACCGGCGTAATCTGCGCAAATTCAGCCGGCACAAAACTGCCCATCTGCGCCATAATCACAATTAAAGCAACCTGGCGCATATAGGTGCTCTTCCCGGCCATGTTCGGCCCGGTAATAAGCAGGATTTGCTGATGGGTACCAAGTTCTGTGTCATTCGGCACAAACGGTTCGCCATGCAGCACCGCCTCTACTACTGGATGACGGCCGTCCCGAATCACAAGCGGGCCCTCCGTAAGAATTTCTGGCCTGACATAGCGGTTGTCCTGCGCTACTGTCGCGAGCGACTGCAAGACATCGACCGTGGCCACCTTAAGAGCCAGCGCCTGCAACCGTTTGACTTCGCGCGCTACTTTTTCCCGGATTTCTACAAACAGCTGGTACTCCAGTTCTGATCGCTTTTCCTCCGCCTCAAGAATAAGGGCTTCTTTTTCTTTTAGCTCCGGCGTAATAAAACGCTCCGCGTTGGCAAGCGTTTGCTTGCGCTCGTAACGTCCTTCTGGAAGCAACGAAAGGTTTGCTTTCGTCACTTCGATATAGTAGCCAAACACTTTGTTATAGCCGACTTTAAGCGAACGGATACCTGTCGCCTGACGTTCCTGCTGTTCAAGGGCCGCAATCCATTGCTTGCCTTCACGGCTTGCGGTACGAAGCTTGTCCAAATACTCGTGATATCCTTCTTTAATCAATCCGCCTTCTTTTACAGCAACCGGCGGATCGTCGACAATGCCGCGGTCGATCGTTTCGATCACATCCGGGCATTCATCCAGCCCATCCAGAACTTCCTGCAACGCAGCAGAATCATTTGCCACTTCGCGCAGCGCCTGTTTAAGTGCCGGAATCGCGAGCAGCGATGTTTTCAGTTGCACCAAATCACGCGGACTGGCTGTTCCGTATGCAATGCGCCCCGCAAGCCGTTCTAAGTCGTACACCTCTTTTAAGCATGCGCGCACTTCATCCCGTGCCATCCAGCCGTCCAGAAGCGCCTGCACTGCCGCTTGCCGCTTCTCGATTTCGCTTTTGCTGAGCAGCGGTTTGTCAATCCAACGGCGCAATAAGCGCCCTCCCATTGCCGTCACCGTCTGATCCAGCAACCAGAGAAGCGAACCTTTCTTGGACTTGTCCCTGATTGTTTCCACCAGTTCAAGGTTACGGCGAGTGAACTGGTCAAGCACCATGAACGAAGCCGCTTCATACAGCGTAACTTGATGCAGATGCTCAAGCGAACGTTTCTGTGTCTCGCGCAAATAGGAAAGCAGGCCGCGTGTCGCCGTCAGCATCGCTGGCGTGCTTTCCTTCGTTCCTTTCACTTCACTAAATAACGCTGCAAAGCCTGCACGGACATCTTCCCCATCCTCTGCGACATCCGGCGGCCGCTTCGTCACTACGATCGGATAAAGCACAAGCATTTCTCCCAGCTCGTCGTCCTCTTCCCTTCCCGTCAACAGCACGACTTCTGACGGGCGATACTGCATCATTTCATCAAGCAGAAGCGACCGCGTTCCCACTTCTGTCGTATAAAATTCCCCGGTAGAAATATCGCACGCCGCAAGGGCGTACACACCATCCTTCTGGAAGACAGACACCAGATAGTTGTTTTCTTTATCCTGCAAGAACTTGCCTTCCATTACCGTCCCCGGCGTAATCACGCGTGTCACTTCACGACGCACAACACCTTTGGCCTGCTTCGGGTCTTCCACCTGTTCGCATATGGCGACTTTATACCCTTTTTCAATCAATTGAGCAATATATGTGTCAACCGAATGATACGGAACACCGCACATCGGAATTCGCTCCTCGCCGCCCCCGTCCCGTCCGGTCAACGTAATTTCCAACTCCCGAGAAGCGGTGAGCGCATCCTCAAAAAACAACTCATAAAAATCACCCAGCCTAAAGAACAGAAATGCGTCTTTGTACTGGGCTTTAATCGCGAGGTATTGCTGAATCATCGGAGTATATTTCATCGGTTTCTTCTCTCCTGTGTCTGCTTTTTCTCTTGTTTTATTATAACACACTATGCTCGTACGCTCGACTGGCCGTCAACTCCGGATGAAACGGCGGAAGCTTCCAAACAGGGCGGATGTCAGCAAACTCTTCCCATTCAACACGGGATAGTACAAGCTGCGCGAACGGTTCGAGATACGATTCATATCTTGCGTAGGATTCCAGAAGACGTAAATCGTTCCAGAGAAACGGGAGCAGCGGCGCCAGCGCCTCACGATCGCCGTTGTAAAACGCCCGGTACATCTCCGGATCAAGCAATGGCAATTGGCGCAGTTTCCGATATGACAGCGCAATCACATGACTTAATGCCAGCACGCCGCGCGCCACCTTCGGAGACGTAAGCCAGCTTGGTAGCGTGCGATACTCAAAACCTCCATGAAACTGGAACCGCATATCTCCCAAACACCCATACTTCGGGCGGCGCAATAGCGAACGAGAGCTCTCGATCATAAAAACTGGAAGCGCCAGATACGTGTCCAGCGCGCGCAGCAATTGCGAATTTGGGGGCAGCCCGCCAAAATGCACATGTCCGCCGATCGGATAGCCGGAGAGCGGCATCCCGCCTGCCACCCACTCAATTTGCTCCGAGCCAATTTTACGGATACCTATCATCATAGCGTGATATATATTGCGAAACAGCTCCCTGGCATCCGCCCCCGGCTCAGGCCGGATTTCAGCCAAAGGCAAATGTTTATGAGTAAGATCACTTCTCAACAAGATCCTGTCACACCCGACAACCCCTTCTTTCGGAAGGTAACTGGACGCCATGACCGCTTTTCCCTCGGCGTTCCGCAGTACAAATTCCACATCAGCACCAAGCGTAATATCGACTGCATCACATGCGTATCCCTGACAAAAACGTTCCACACACGCTATAAACTTGCGTGCCAACGTATGTGTCATACGAAAAGTAGGAGCAACATCCAGCACATATATTCTTCCACGCAAATCTACCCCGAAATATACCGCCGCAAAATCGAGGCCAAGTGCATATACACTTTGTACCGCGTATTGCGTAACACGCCGGATTTCCCTGATTTTCTGGTTGACCTCTATCTCCCGATATTTGTCCTCCCCTTCACGAATGCGATGGTTCAGCCAAAGACTACGGCCGGAGGAGCGATACAGGCTCACTATCTCCTGCTGAAACACGATCGCTATGTAACGCCTGATTGTGGCGGAAATATCTTTCTCTTTTGCAGCAGATACATTATGAATATATGGAATGTCTGCCGCCGTAAGCATCGCTCGTTTCGTTTCCGGCTGTGAAGCATTGTGGAGCGCTTCCCGTCCATTTAGCACGACAACGTACGTTTCTAGGCACGACAATCCCGCGTCTTCCCACTGTAATATAATATCTGGGCAAGAGGAAGGTACGACAGAGCCGCTTTTACCCTTCCACTGAACAAGCAAAGCGGCATCAGGCTGCCTATCATTCGGATACAGCAAAAAACAGTCCATGCTATGGCCCCTTTCCCAATAATAATGATTGAAAAAGAAAAAGGGAGGACGTTCCCTCCCACGGTTATAAGCTCCTTATGCGCGGTTTAATCGAGGAATGTATCAGGATCTAAGTCCGTAAAGTCGTCCAGTTCTTCGAATTCATCGATGAATATGTCGTCTTTGTCGTCATCGTCGCACAAATCGCAAACAAAGACGCAAAGCTTAGTCTCACCGATCACCTCTACCGCGTATTCACGCTCAACCGTGACCACGATCCCCCCGCCGGGCTTTACCTTCGCCTCCACACAGTTCGGCTCCTGTGTCACGCGCGCCGTTACCTCCACATCTCCACGGCAATTGTGGTCGTAGTAGGAAAGGGGAACGACATCCACAAACTTCACGGTTTCCTTCAACACGGTTGTTTCTCTGTTAGTACTCTAATTGTATAAATCAAATTTAAACTTTACGTTCATTATCCTCGTCTTATCGTAAATATCGATTCGCTCGATCAATCTATGGAACAGCGCACGCAGTGCCTGGATATCATTAAGATCAATGTTATGACGGTTATCCAGCACTTCATTTAATGTATACACCCTGTTTTCTGCTTTCTCGTTTTCTTCCATCTGTTTACGGGCAGTCTCTATCTGCTGATCCACCGTCTTCATCTGGCTTTTTAATCCTGACAAAACTTCACGAAAGGCTTCTGCATCGAACAAGTCACTGCTCGCAGCGATATTCACCTGCTTTTTCTGTAGCTTCTTTCTCTGCTCTTGCAAGGCCTGCAATTTAGCCTCCAAAGCATTACTTTTCGTTTTGTTCCGTGAACGAAATGACTGCTTTGTGGATTTTTTAAGCTCATTCATAAGTAACTCAAAAATCGTCCTCTCTAAATTCTGAGCCGGAACCGGATCATGTACGCAAACGGTATTTCCGTATTTATGATTCCTTCCGCATTTGTAATAGCGATAATTGTACTTTTCGTTATATGGCTTTGTAGAACGAATCGACACCATCCCTGCTCCGCACTTGGCACAATACAGAATGCCTGACAACGGATACTTGGCCCGGTTTGATGTTTGTCCTACCCTGGCCTGCCGCTCTTTCATAATTTCTTGCGCTTTTAAAAATGTAGTGCGATCAATAATCGCAGGATGCGCATCTTTCGCAATAACAGGATTTCCGGTTTCAACATATTTTCGATTCTTTTTCACAAGATTCTGATTTGAATCATATACCCGCTCCAGCTTTGCCCGTTTTGTTCCATATACGACATCACCGGTATACACTGGGTTCTCCAGTATTTTGCGGATCGTAGCTTGCTGGAAACGGTTATTGTTGGCTGTCTTGTACCCCATCTCATTTAATCGATTGGCAATAGTAAGCGTGCCAATTCTGTCGTTTACATACAAATTGAAAATCATTCGAACAACTTCTGCCTGCACGTCATCAATTTCCAGACGATGTGTATCCGCATTACGTACATATCCGAACGGAATTTTGGAAGCTGGCCATTTACCTGAACGTGCCTTTTCCCTAAACCCCGCTGATACACGACTGCTGATGCGCTCAGATTCCACTTCTGCCATAAAGTTGCTAATCTTGAATAGTAGCTTCGATTCCGGGCGTTCTGAATCATACCCGTCATTCGATTTAATTCGGACACCAGATGCTTCCAGAATCCGCACGATTTTCAGATTTTCTTCCTCGTCACGTCCCATCCGCGTAATTTCTTTAAATAATACAACTTTAAATTTCCCACTTTTCGCATCTTCGAGTAGCTGCTTCATCGCCGGCCGTTCCAGAATCGTCGTGTAGTATCCGCTATATCCCTCGTCTACATAGATAAAACTTTCATTCGTATAATAATCCGAAGTGAAGTTTCGACTCATGTAGTCCTTCATTAAAGAAATCTGATGCTCAATGGAGTCCCCTTGCTGATCAGTGGAAACTCTGGCATAGATGGCAACAGGTATCATGTCATCACCCTTTTATTGTAATGTCACTTCCCGGTGTGCCCGCCAACCTACAAAAAAAGACCGTCACGCAGACGGCTCAAAAATTTCGACTTCCACATCATTTCCATATCTCTCCTTATGAAAGATAAGGATTTGCTCAATGAAATATTGTGAAATGGGTTCATTGCCGTATTCAATGTTAAGAATTCGAATCATAAGCATCACCCGATATTATCTTTATGGTGAAGGATTTACTAAAATATCTTGTACGACTTTTTATGCCTGTACTTATTTTAGTTACATGTTTTATGAAAATGACTTACTACAGAGCATGTGATATTAGGTTAATAAAGCAGACACAAAATTCCCGCGAATTTTTCGCTTAATTAGAGGGAGGTGGCTAGCTCTTACCACATGGCCTTCCGTATGGTATATATAACTGGCATGTTACTAGATGAAGAATAAGAAAAACCGGGCATTCGCCCGGTTCAGTTGAATGATATTAATTAGCAGCAATCGGAACAGCGCTTAGCAGTTTCTACTAAACGCCGACAAATTTGATAGAGCACTATTCCATTTATCTACATGCTAAATTTTTTGATTTATTTACATGTAAATGAAACGCTCCCCAATTCCGCAAACTGAACGATAATCGAATCGCCCGGCTGGAAGGAGATCGCTTCGGATATGGCGCCACTCAGCACAATATCCCCTTTCTTTAAGCCTTTTCCGATCTCTCCAAGCTTGTTCACCGCCCAAGCAACCGAGGTAGCAGGATGTCCCAAAACGGCAGCACCTGCTCCTACTGTAGACAGTTCCCCATTCTTGGACATGATCATTCCTAAATTTCCCAAATCCAGTCCGGCAGGAGACATCCATTTGCTTCCTACTACAAAACGTGCTGAAGAACAATTATCTGCAATTACATCCGCAAGAGTGAATTTAAAATCTAAGTAGCGGCTGTCAATAACTTCGATTGCTGGTGCTACATATTGGGTTACCTGCAAAACATCCGCTGCAGTAATATTGGTTCCTTGAAGATCTTCTCCGATGAAAAACGCGATTTCCGGTTCCGCTTTTGGATGGATGAGTTGATTGAAATCAATGGGTTCCCATTCCAAAGCCAGCATATTATCCATCAAATATCCGTAAATGGCCTCGTGAACCCCCATCATTTGCTGCTTGGCCTTACTTGTTAGACCAAGTTTCAACCCAATTCGTCGAGCACCCTCTTGTTCTTTTTTTTGAATCAATTTTTCCTGTAAGACATACGCTTCCTCAAAAGTCAAATTCGGGTATTTATCCGTGACTTTTACGACTTCCCGCCGTTCCTTCTCCGCTGACAAAAGATAATCAACAATTTCCATATCTGTTCCTTGCACAATTTCCATCTTTACGCCTCCACTTTTTGAGCTCTGGCCAATTCGGCTGCTACGTCAAGGATCATGTCTTCTTGCCCCCCAACCACGTTTCTCTTTCCAAGTTCAATCAGGATATCCCGTGGATCAAGGCCAAACCGCTCGCTCGCCCGCTCCGCGTGAAGGAGAAAGCTAGAATAAACGCCCGCATACCCCAGAACCAAGCTTCCTTTATTAATCTCTTGTGGTCGAGGAAGCATCGGTCCGACAATATTCTCAGCAACATCCATTGTTTTGTAAAGATCGATTCCTACATCAATTCCCATTCGATCCAATACAGCTAATAAGACTTCCGTCTGTGTATTTCCCGCACCTGCTCCTAAACAACGAATGCTGCCATCAATCCGCGTGGCCCCCTCTTCAATGGCCACAAGCGTATTGGCAACGGCAACAGATAAATTATTATGTCCGTGAAAACCAACCTCAATATCTAAGGAATTACGAAGGGCGCTGATTCGCTCACGAACTTGATCAGGCAAAAGAGCACCAGCCGAATCGGTTACATACACCGCTTGCGCACCATAACTTTCCATCAGTTTGGCTTGTTCCACCAACTTCTCTACAGGAGCCATATGGGCCATCATAAGAAATCCTAATGTTTCCATTCCCAATTCGCGTGCCACGCTAATATGCTGAGCCGATACATCCGCTTCTGTTACATGCGTCGCAACCCTAACCAATCCTGCTCCGAGCTGTCGTGCCTGTTTCAGATCATGAACGGTACCAATTCCGGGCAGCAAAAGAACCGCCACTGTTGCCTGTTTACACTCTTCTACGGCAGCTTCAATCAATTTCATTTCATCAATAAGAGAACGACCGTATTGAAGTGTCGAACCTCCTAAGCCATCGCCGTGACTGACCTCAATATAGTGCATGCCTGCATCATCCAATGCGCGTGTAACTTTGCGAACCTGTTCTTCCGTATATTGATGTGCCATAACGTGACTTCCGTCACGTAAGCATACTTCTGTGACTTTAATAGGTTTGTCACTTTTGCGCTTCATCTGTACTCACCTCTTCCTTTCTGTCTATTCTTCACTTGCAGCCATTTCGACTGTTGCCTAATTTAAAATATTACGGGCAAAATCCTCAGCTACGCGTGTCGCTGCAGCAGTCATAATATCTAAATTCCCTGCATATTTCGGGAAGTAATCCCCTGCTCCTTCTACTTCAAGGAAAACCGTCACGCGATTTTCATCAAAAAGGGGGGCCTGTTTGAGTCGATAACCCGGCACATATTGCTGCACGATTTCTACCATGTCATAAATGGATCTGCGAATCGCTTCTTGATCCATATTCTTTACTTCGCAATAGACAGTGTCGCGCATGAGAATGGGAGGCTCGGCCGGATTGAGGATGATAATGGCCTTTCCCCGATCAGCACCGCCCACTTGTTCAATTCCTCGGCTTGTAGTAATCGTAAACTCATCAATGTTGGCACGTGTTCCCGGACCTGCGCTTTTGCTTGAAATCGTAGCCACAATTTCTGCATAGGATACGTCAGCCACACGATTAACGGCATGGACAATAGGAATTGTTGCCTGTCCGCCACATGTAATCATATTGACATTCTTAGCATGAAGGTTGGCACCCAAATTAACGGCCGGACTCACAAACGGTCCCCTGGCAGCAGGGGTAAGATCAATCGTCAATTTTCCCAATTCCTTTAGGACTTTTGCATGTCTTACATGTGTTTTGGCTGATGTCGCATCAAAAACAATATCTGCCAAATCAGGACTATCGATGATGGCTTGAATCCCGTTTGAGCACACCTGATACCCTCGATCTTTCGCACGTTTTAATCCGTCAGATTCAGGATCAATCCCAATCATAGTAGTTAATTCGATGACTTCACTTCTTTCCAACTTATACATGAGGTCTGTACCAATATTGCCAGAACCAATAATAGCTGCTTTCATTTTACTCACATTAACAACCTCCTTTACTGAAAGGTTACGGATACAGAACCTAGCGATCCAAAATGAGCTGAAATCGTATCCCCTTGTTTAACAGTCAATGCCCCGGAAAGAGCTCCCGAAAGAATCAATTCTCCTGCTTTAAGCTGAATGCCAAACTCATGCAATTTATTCGCTAACCATGCAATCGCCTGTGCCGGATGTCCAAGAGCGGCAGCTCCAGAACCGGTTGCCATAAGTTCCCCATTGTTATAAAGAACCATCCCTACACTCCGCAAATCCAAACCATCCACCCTACTCAGCTTGTTTCCCACAACCACTTTCGCTGAAGAACCATTGTCTGCGACGGTATCAATTAATTGAATCTTCCAATTCGCAATGCGGCTATCAATAATCTCTATCGTTGGTACTACATATTTGGTAGCCATTAATACATCCAGATAGTTAATGTTCGGGCCAGTTAAATCTTGAGCAAGGACGAACCCTATTTCTGCTTCGACTTTCGGACTAACCAAATCGCTAATTTTTACGGTTGCTCCATCGGATACCCGCATATCATCTAGCAAATGTCCATAGTCCGGCTCATTAACCCCAAGCATTTTCTGCATAGCTACACTGGTAAGTCCTACTTTTTTCCCAATAACCTGACGTCCTTCTGTTCTCTTTTTCTTTATGACTTCCAGCTGAATTTGATAGGCATCTGTTACATTCAATTCAGTATATCGCTGTGTAAGAGGGAGCACTGGTCGCTTGCTTCGCTCTGCTTCTATCAATTCATTAGCAATTACTTCTAATAATAAATTCATAAGCCTGCTCCTTCCTTTTCTCCTTGGATACATAAAGAGTGACTCTTGAGCCACTCTTTACAACCTACCGCTATAATTTCATCGTAATAGTTTTCGCTTCGGTATAGAATTCAAAACTATGGCGTCCACCTTCACGGCCGATTCCGCTCGCCTTCGATCCTCCGAAAGGAGTTCTTAAATCTCTGTGATACCAGCAATTGATCCATAGCAAACCTGAAGTTACTCGAGAAGCTACACGATGGGCACGCCGCAGATCATTGGTCCAGACTACACCCGCAAGACCGTACATCGAATCATTAGCAATTTTCACTGCCTCTTCTTCCGTTTTAAAAGGAATCACAACAAGTACCGGACCAAATATTTCTTCCTGAGCTATCCTCATCTTGTTCTCTACATCATAAAAAACAGTTGGCTCATAGAAATTGCCCTCCGCCAATCCTTCAACCCGCTTACCGCCAATAGCAAGCTTCGCACCTTCCGATATTCCGATTTGCACATAATTTTCAATGGTTTCCAAATGACTTCTCGAAACCAGGGCTCCCATATCTGTATCTTCATCCAGAGGGTTGCCAACCTTAATCTTTTTTACATTATCAATAAAATTTTCCAGAAATTTATCATAAATCTTTTCTTGTACTAATAAGCGGGAGCCAGCCAAGCAAATTTCTCCTTGATTCCTAAAAATGGCCTCAATCGAACCTTTTACTGCCTCATCCAGATCAGCATCTTCAAAAACAATATTGGCTGACTTTCCGCCTAATTCCAGCGATACAGGGATTAATTGAGAGGCAGCATTTTTCATCACCGTTTTCCCAGTGGTCGTTTCCCCAACAAAAGAGATACGTCGAACATAAGGATGGGTCGTCATTGCTGTACCGACTGTTCTGCCTGGACCGGTAATAATGTTCAGTACCCCCGGAGGAAGACCTGCTTCATTGGCGATTTCCCCTAACATCACGGCACTGAGCGGAGTATAAGAAGCTGGCTTCACAACCACGGTATTCCCGGCAGCCAGTGCTGCGGATGCCTTCCAGGTCATTTGCATAAAAGGAAGATTCCATGGAATGATTAAGCTTGTTACACCTGCTGGCGCATATTTCGAATAGCTCATGTGCTTGGATTGATCATAATGTTCGTAATTGATATATTTGGCCATTTCGGCAAAGAAACGCAGATTGGAGGCCGCTCTGGGAATATCAAAGCCCCGGCTCTCTTTAATCGGCTTTCCAACATCCATCGTTTCCACAAGGGCCAGCTCCTCGACACGTTCCATCACAAGGTCGGACATTCTGCAAAGAATCTTCGCTCTCTCTTCAACCGGCATATCGCTCCAAACACCGCTTTCAAACGTGCGCTGAGCCACTTCGATCGCTCTTTGCACATCTCGCTCATTCGCATTCGCTACGGATGCTAGCTTTCGATTGGTCGAAGGATCAATCGTATCAAACGTCTCCCCGGAAATCGCATCTGTATATTCGCCATTAATGAATAGCTTTGCATCCTTGACTTTCATTTGATTTTCTAAAATCTTACTCATATTATTTCTCCTCCCAATCCTCAATCTCTAAAATCATTTCCACTTCAACCGCATTATTGTTTGGAAGCTGGGCCATTCCAACAGCGGATCGTCCGTGTTTTCCCCTCTCCCCAAATACTTGTACCAACAGATCTGAAGCACCATTCATCACCTTAGGTTGTTCTGTGAAATCAGGGGCACTGTTCACAAACCCGAGGATTTTGACAATACGCTTTACTTTGCTGAGTTCTCCGATTTCTTGTTTTACGACCGCCAAAAGATTTAGCATGCACTGCCTGGCCGCTTGATATCCTACCTCAACCGTTACATCTTCACCAAGCTTGCCGCGGTATTCATCCGTGCCTTGACCAGCCGTAAATATGAGGTTCCCCGTTCGGACGCAACCGATGTAATTTCCGACGGCTTGACGCGGGGTGGGCAAGGTTAAGCCTAGTTCCTGTAATTTTTGTTCAGGTGTAACCTCAATACGATTCATGATTTCATCCCTTTTTTTATTTGATATTTAAAAAACGAAGAGCATTTTCTCCCAGCATGGCCCGTTTTTGTTCTTCTGTTATCGCCAACGTTTTGTCAATGACTTCGCCTGGAGGACTTTCCCTTAACAAGAAGGGGTAGTCCGATCCCATTAAAATCCTGTCATATCCAAAACGATCAACCAGATATTGAATATTTAAAGGGTCGTTTACTAACGAATCAAAATAAAAGTTTTTAGCATAATAGCTCGGCGGCTGCTCAATTAACCTCAGATGTGGCCAAACCCTCCACCCTTTGTCAAGACGAGGAAGAATATAAGGGAATGAGCCTCCCCCATGAGCAAAGCAAATTTTTAGCCGAGGGAATTTTTCTATCACGCCGCCCAGGATTAAACTTGCCGCAGCTAAGGAGGTTTCGCTTGGCATGCCTACGGTATACATTAAGTTGTGACGAGGCATCCGTTCTCTGCCCAATGTTTCCCACGGGTGAATAAAAATGGGGACTTTCCACTGATCGCACATTTCAAAAAATTCTATCAAATATGGATCGTCGAGATTTTTTCCGTTCACATTCGTACCGATTTCAATCCCTTTTAATCCTAGTTCGTTCATGCAGCGATCCATTTCGTGTATCGCTATTTCCGTGTTTTGCAAGGGAACCGTACCAAGTCCAATAAAACGCTCCGGATTTTGCCTTACCGTTTCTGCGATAAAATCATTTTGGATGCGAACCATCACTTCCGCTTCTTCAGCAGGTGCCCAATAAGAAAACGTAACTGGGATGGGGGATAGTACCTGTATGTCTACATTTTCCCGTTCCATATCATGAATACGTTTCGCAGGGTCCCATACCTGATCTGTTACTTCACGGAACACCTTTCCTGCAACCATGATATTGGCGCCGCATGTGCATGTCCTGTTAAGAATAGGCCAGCGGTCACCTTGGAGTTTTTCAGTCAAATGGGAAATGTCTTCGGGAATAATATGCGTATGGAAATCTACTCGCACTTCCACTCACTCGCTTCCGGCGGCATCACATATCCGCAATTTTTGCACGTGCGAAGATCCAAATTATTATTAAATCCGTTGATAGCTTCTTTTACCTGAATTTCAATATTGGTTAACTGAACGGTTACGCGATGCATTTCATGATTGCATTGATCACAAAACCATATAAAATCCTCCAATTCTCCTTCAGCCCTACTACGTTCAATAACAATACCAATCGTATTTGATACCCGATGCGGAGAGTGAGGAACATTCGGCGGTAACAAAAACATTTCCCCCTCTTTTACCGTTACTACCTCACGCTTTCCCTCTGAATTCATCACTTCAACATAACAATCTCCTTTTATTTGATAGAACACTTCTTCAGACGGGTCCACATGAAAATCGCGCCGTTTATTCGGCCCTCCGATCACCTGAACCATCAATTCTGCATCTTTCCAAATCACTTTATTATTTACCGGAGGTTTTAACAGGTCTTTATTTTCCTCGATAAAATTCCACAAATGGATCGGTACGAACGCGCTCATTGTTTTATACACTCCTCCCATCATTTAATAATGGTTGCATTGTTTGTCCCTTTATGAGGACAGCGGCTAGCATATCATTCTTCAAACCGTGCAATGATCACATGATCTATTCCCAGCTGTTCTAATCGAACCAGTTTTTTTGAACAGGAGTCAAAATATGTGCGCCTAAAAAGATTTGGTGGTGTGGTTGATTCAATTATGGTAAAATGATAGTAAAGTCTTTTGCCATTTTTTAAAGCTAATTGATATTGTTCAAAAATGTCCTTAGATTTCTATACGGAAGATCAAATATTTCATATTATTTTTATTTATTTGTTACTAGTTCTTTCAACTTGCTTACCTGTAATGCGTCATCAACCATGTCAAACGTACGCTGACGTTTAATTGAATTGTAAAATATAGCTTTCTTCCGGATTGGGTCGCCTGTATAATAACGTTCATATTGAAGTAAGCGCTGACCGAAAGCTTCGCCGCACAAATCCCAAGCAAGCTTGAATACGCTTACACGATCCGTTGCAGATACACCCGCTCTTCCAATATAGTAACGTTCTATATCTTCTCTTAATTCCGGATTTTCAAAATCAGCACCAGTTGGAGACAGCAATAATCCACCAGCTCCTATGGTTTGCATCAGTTCAATAGCACGTGGATACATCTTTGGTAATAAACCTCGAATCGTTTCAAGGGGTACCCAATTTGGCATAGCCTCCCCCTCAGGAGTAACTTCATACTCATGCTCTGCAATACGCAATAATGCCCTTATAGATTCTACAGCTTGGATTAACTCACCAAGGCTTTCCTGAACATGTAAAAATACATCTACTCCAATTGAGTCAGCTAACCTACATGTTACTTCTGTAGCAAATTGAAGTTTTAAGAGTCCTCTCACTGCAGACTGATGAGCTGGCTGCTGGGCGATTCCTGTTTTTGGATAAAGGAGGTTTGCGGCTTCCACATTGTTATAAATAAACACTCGATCCCAGGGAACTAAAACATCCTTAAAGACTAACAACGCATCTATTTCTTCAAAGCGTGATGCCAATGGATGATCAAACAACGGACGTTTTCCATCCTGCATCGGTTCACGACAAATAATTCGAAGGCCTGGCGTATCAATTGGTAGCGCGAATGCTAGCGCATAACGTTCATCACCGGGTTTATATCCTGGGAAGGTGTAAATAATAACTTCATCTGCCACAGGAGCGAGTGTAGCCAAAAATTTAGCACCTCTCACAACAAGTCCTTCCGGTGTCTCTTTCACAGCTCCTAAATGAGTAAACATATCCTGTTGCTCATGAGAGGATTTGCTTCGATCATTTTGAGGATTGATGATGGCATGCGTTAAAAACAAGTCATTATCACGAACCAATCGATAATATCTGCGTATGTTTTCAGCCCATTGCTTATTGTACTTTTCAAAGAAACTAGAATGGCTGTACATGGAGGTAATTACTACGTTTAAAAAGTCCGGAGATCTTCCCATTAAACCAAAAGTAGCCTTCGCGAAAGCTTCAAACGCCGCTCTACGCTTAATTAAATCTTCGTAATTCTTCGGAATCAAAAACGCATTGTTCACTCTTTCCCCAGTTTCTTCACAGAAATGAGTAATCTTATCTTGATATTCCGGATCATGTTGCATATCATATAGCTTTGCGATTTCAATTACTGTCTGTCTTAATACAGGTTCATCAAATACGTTTTCAACCTTTTTTCCTGCCAGCCAAACCTCAGGCTTTCGTGATTTTACTGCATTAATGTACTGCTCACCTGTACGAATTCCCATCATGATCCCTCCCATATTCGGCATTTGAAAACACTTACATTTTAAATTAGAAGTAAAATCTTGTTTTTTCGTTTCTTATCTCCTTTCGGTTTTATCCTTAACTTATATTTTTATTTCGTACCTTATAGCTGCATTATAATATTGGATCGTCAGAATAACTGTAAACTCATTAACGTATTTTATAATTTTTTTTAAATCATACTAAAACATAAGATCATACATAAACCTGATGAGATACATTCATCAAACTTTATGATTCAAAACCCTAGAGTTCCAAACAAGGGATCTAATTTTGAATCCTCTAATGCTTCAATGCTCGTTCAGCACTGTGTTTATAATCCTAACATCCAGAAATGTGCAGGACAGCACTTCCCCGGTAAGTAATGATAAGCAGCATAAATATTCCTACCAAGTAGAAACATAGACATCGTATTCTTTACTAATTCTGTAACATTGACTCCCGCTCGCCATAGAAGAGAAAAAATACTTTTATCAATATAATTATTGTAAATATTTGAAAAATAATTATAATAAATTTAAGAATTTCTATTTTTTAGATAATATTATAAAATTCATATTTTAGGGGTGATATGATGGCAACTATATTTGAAACCGAATACAATTGGGAACCTTATTTAAAATATGGAACAAGGCAATTTGTAAAAAGAAAAACAGTGATATACAACCAGGGTTCCATTGGGGACGGGTTCTATTATCTTCACAAAGGCTTAGTGAGAATTGTGACTTCAACAGTAAAAGGGAGAAAACGGATATTAAACATTGTAGTTCCCGGCCAAATTTTAGGAATTCAATCCCTGGATCAGTACGCTCATTTTACAACAGCTGTAACCGTAAAAGATTGTGTACTCTATTATTTTCCTCGCGATCAATTTAAGGATTTAATAATGATATATCCCGATCTACGAAATCTCTTTGCTCAAACTATCATTCACAAAATGCGTATTCTTCTTGAAGGCATAAAATTGAACACGCTTTCATCCGAACAGCAAATCGCCATACTCCTCCTAAATATTTATGATGATTTTAAAAACTATAAAGTTCCTCTATCACAACAAGATCTTGCAAACTGTACAGGTCTAACCAGAATCACCGTATACAAAATACTAAAACAATGGAGAGAAGATAAAATTATACAGATCCAAAATCGCAGATTTATTATCAAAAGACCGGAACTATTAAAAAGGCTTGTAAAGGAGCCCTCACATAGCTTAAGTAAAAATGTTTGATCATTTAGGGTAAGAAGAAAAAAATATGTGAAGAATTTTCATTCATTTTTATTCGTATTTAATTTAGAAATTGAAGTTGAGCGAAGATCATCTGTCCTTTATCATATTGAAGAAAAATGTAGTTTTTTAGCAGGAATCATTTGTTATAACTTCAATGCATACTCTGGATTTGGATTTCACTCTATAAATAATTAACATACTAGAATAGGTGATCGAAAATAGGTGATCGAATGTTAGAACTTCGCTACACATGGGAACCCTTTTTAGACTATGGACAAAAACTTGAGTTGAAAAAGAACACCGTAATCTACCTCCAAGGAGAGAGTGGAAAAGGTTTCTACTATTTGAGTAAGGGAGGGGTCAAAATTTTATTTCTCTCAGATCAAGGGAACGAAAGGATTATTAACTACGTTCCGGTAGGGATGTTGTTAGGAGAACATGGAGTTCATAAAGAGAATTATCTAACTACGGCAGTTACTACCTCTCCTTCTGTTTTGTATTACTTCTCTGATGAAGATTTATCAAAAGTCTGTGCGGATCATCCAAATGCTGCAACGATATTTACCCATTCTCTCATCTACAAATTTAGGATACTAGCGGAAATTATATCCCTCCTTGATAGTGGAATAGAACACCAGATGGCTTACTATTTACTAAAGTTAGTGCACGAAAATGGGAATATTTCAATTGACCAAACATCGTTTGCTCAATATATTGGGACTTCACGCATCACTGTAAATAAAACTTTTCAGAAATGGAAACAGCAGGGATTGATTGAAATCACAGGACGGAAGATTCAGATTCTCGATATGAAGAAAATGAGCGAAATTGGGAAGGTTATGTAATCGGGCGTTTTGCATAATTTTTGCTCTTAGAGCCGCAAGGATTTTTTGACCACAAAAAGGGCTTTACACCAACTTATAGAGGAATACAGGGCCCCAAACCCATTCTACTAAATCTCCGTATCTTACTATCGCTGTAACATACTGCAAATTTGTTTACATCTTTTCCCTTGTGTCCTTGTCAAGGCTTCTTCAATCTGAATCCAGCGGATATCCTCTGTCTCCTCTCTGCTTCGCTGTAGCATTCTTGCTATACGCACGTCTTCCATGACGTACGGGTTATTGATCCGCTGGTGAGGTTGTAAGCCATATTATTGCTGCAACTTGTTTTGTTCTTGCGCCGTCAACGTCTCCCACGTTATGGTTTCATACTTCCCGGTTGTAAGTCTTGCTTTGTTGCCTGCGGCGTTTTGGTTTCTACACAGCTTGTTCCGATCTTTTGGACCTGTACTTTTTCCGCCGTGCATCCGGCATCTGCTGTTTTTCATCGGGATGTTTTGGCAACTTGTCCCTTTTCTAGTTGTTGCTCCGCATATGGTTGTTTGTCCTCGCATCATTGTTCTAATCCCTCCGTAACTTGCATGGGGTTTGTGTTTGAAGATTTTAGACGAAAAAATACCCCAGACGAATATTGGTACTCGTTTGGGGTTAATCTGCTCAGATTTCAAGTTAAAATAAAGCCTTTGAAAATTTATCAGTGTTTGTCAAGTTTTTAGTGTTTGGTTTGTTGGTGGTATTGTACGATCTCCTGTTGCTAAGCTGTAAACCCGGTAAAAATATCATTCATCATTCTCTTTAATGCTGTTTAAATATTCTTCTAAGAATCTCTTATCATCTTCATCCTCAGGCACAAAGCCTAGATATTCGTACTCCCAAACAATACTTCTCTCGTTATCATCAGCATCTGATAAGTCTTGATAATTATAATTAATTTTAAATTCGCCTTGATTGTCAAAAATTAAAGTAAGATTTGTCCATGGATCTTGTCCAGCATTTTTAAATTCTTCCCATAATTCCTGAAGTTCGTCTAACAATTGATGCCACAGTAATTTAAATTGCTCTTTATCTATATTGAACAACTCAGGAACATCATAGAAATATACTGGTTTTTCTTCTCCTTCTGGATAGTAATAAAAAAACGTTTTCCCCACATCTTCGGTAATTTCTCCGTATAAATAAACCTTTTTCCAATCTTCCGGAATCATTTGGATAACCGTTTGAGCAATTTTTGTATACAAACTTCCCAATTTGTTCTCGTCCATTTATTTGCCTCCTGGCTTATTATTAAATCGTACAGGTACCCACTTCTTGTTTCCAATCTTATACTCTATTTCAAAACTTACTGGGCGCTGTGAATCCCCTTTGTATACTGGATTAATTTTTACCTCTACAGACTTAGGTGGCTTACTATTTAGAGCCTTCGCCCACATATTCTCAAGTTTCTTCCACTCACCTTTATTCAGATTACCATTCATAGGAACTAGGTTGTCAAGACCACCCGAACCTTTAAATATAGTTGCTATTAAATGTCCGCCTTCATCGTCTGGTAGTCTATCTTCTCTACCCACCACCTTCTGAGCATGGGTATTTCTTTTTCCTTGTTCTAAATTAAGTTTTCCTTCACAACTTACTATACGCCCCTTATCATCGGTTTTGTAGGTGTGTCCCGATGGAGTTGTATATTCGACGTTCGGTTTTAATACCTTTCTTCTTTTTTCATCTCTTGTATAATGGTCACCATAGTTTACCTTAGTAGGAGGTTTCGAAGGTGTAGCTTTTGCCGTCCCCTTAGCTACCCTCTCAGCTCCCCCTGTCGCGGCATCCTTCCCTTCTTTTTTAATGAACATCACAGTAGGGAATTGGGAGCCAGTTCCGGTATCTACTGCCCTGACCTCTACCCTGTACGAATATCTTGAATATCCCGCTTAATCTTATCCTTGACGCTCTTTGCTATCTTTCTGATAGCGGCTTTTGCCGCTAGTATCGCATCCTTAATGCGTTTTTTCAATTTCGCAATCGCGGCTGCAATTTCCTTACCGACTTTCCTAATCGTCCGCGCCGCCGTCAGCACTTTCCCCTTCAACGGGTCGATTGCCTTCTTCGCCAATCTAGCAAAATCCTTCGCCTTGTCCGCTGCCTTGACCATCTTTTTCTCGATTTTCGCCGTTTTCGCCGCTTTCATGGCCCGTTTGGCGAACTTGGCACCCGTAGCTGCGGCTCCGGCAAAGGGGATGCAGGCGGCAAACAATAATGCGGCATCCGCGTAGTTCCCTCTGGCCAAGGAGATGATTCCGTTGGCCACGTCCGCGATTTCGCCCACGCCGGGGATCAAGCCGACCACGTCCAGGGCGAGCTGCACGCCGTCCAGGAGATTGCCCCAAAAGCCGGACTCTTCCTCCTGCTGTGGCGGCTCCGTTTCCAGTTCTTCCTCCTGCGGCAGGTCTTCCACCACTACAGGCGCTTTGTACGAACCTTCCATCTCGAGCCGCGGCGCCTGTATGTCTGAGGTTCCATCCAGCACGATGCTGCTTGCGCCGCACAAGAGGTAGATCCCCTCCTGCGCCTGGATGCTTACCTTCTTCTCCACCTGGATTTCCACATCCTTTTCCGCCGCAAAGACGATGGGCTTCATGCTGTGAATCTCGATTCCGGCCTCTTCATGCAGCTTGAGAAAAATGTTTCCTTCCTCGCTCTGTTTCGCGGTGAAGACCAGTTCCTTTCCGGCCATCATCATCTCTTTGCCGTGAGGGGTCCCCCAGTACTTCACGCTAGGATTCGCCATCTTGGGAGAGCTTCCCCCTCCCTTTCGCACCGAGCTGATGGCCAGCGCTTCTTCTTCCCGGCTGCCGGGGAAGTACAGCTTTACCGCGTCACCGAGTTGGGGCATGCAGTGCCGCTGTGCCCTTCGGCGGTGTAAAAGGTGGAATACGAGAACCAATATGCCTCGCTTTTCTTCTGTTCCTTGTCGATGTCCAGATGGATCCGGACGGTATCTTTGGCGACATCGATGATCTTTCCTTCCAGCGAAGCGCCAATCGCCAACGAGGGCTTCGTTGTGGATCAAGTTTTGCCGGATGCCTTTTTCTTGGACCAGTATGTATTCGTATCTCAAGATGCCGTTTTTCATCTCGGCTGTGGAGCGGGCAACCATCCATTCTTTTCCCTTAAAGGTAACCCGATCCCCTATATTCACATAGCGGTCTGTCTCTACGACATGACACATAAAGGCTTTTTCGTCCAGTCCTGCGAAGTAGTTTTCGCTCGTTTCCATGAACTCGGACAAGTTTTTCTTCACGCAGTAATGTGTATCTGACAGCTCCGCCGGCCTTCCTTCCGGCATGCCAAACCAGAACTTGGGCATGTCCGCCGCCGCTTCCGGCAGCAGAACGGCCCCAAAATGGGACGCCATTCGTTTCAGAAACTGCCAGTCTGTTTCATCATATTGAATGATACACTTACCCAATTGAAAAGATTCCGACGCTTGATCGATATAGTCTGCCCCGTGTCAAGGCCGGCTATAACTTCCCCAAAATCGCCGTTTTAAAATTCCCCAGAAGGGCTCCTCACGAACCCTTCTGTTTTCGTGATGCAGCCTTCTTTTCCCGTAATCTGTAGCTTTCACCTTTCATGTTAAAGATACGAGAATGATGCAGAAGTCGATCCAACATCGCTGTCGCAATAACTGGATCTCCCAATACTTCTCCCCATTCACCAAATGACTTGTTGGAGGTCATGATGATAGAACCACGTTCATAGCGGCGAGAGATGACTTGAAAAAGATAGTGGGCACTTCCGTGCTCTAGATGCATATAACCCATCTCATCCACAATGAGTAAACTTGGCTTTACGAATGTGCGAAGCTTTTTCTCCAACTTTCCTTCTTGGTCCGCTTTTCGTAACTGGGAGATTAGCTCCTGTGCTGTAATGAAATATACCTTATGCCCTTGTCCAATTGCCTCAAGAGCGATGGAAACGGCAAGATGTGTTTTCCCAATGCCGGGAGGACCAAGAAAGATGAGGTTCTCTTTGTGTTTCAAGAATGAAAGGGTCATCAATTCTCGAATACGCCGTTCATCTACAGAAGTCTGCACAGAGAAGTCAAACTCGTCCAACGTTTTGCGAAACGGTAGTTTCGCCAACTTGAGTAACGTTTCCGTTGTACGTTGATGCTTCTGCGCAATTTCTGCTTCTAGAAGGCTGAATAAAAACGCAGAGTATGGTACATTATTCTTGGCAGCTTGTTCTGCTGCTTCCGACCACATATCGCATATGGTCGGTAAATTTAATCTTTGACAGTACTCTTCGATTTTCTCCATCATGACATCTCACCTCCGGTGAGCTCGTCATATTCAGAAAGCGAACGAGTATGTACCTCAAAATGAGAAGCGGGTTGAGAGCGGCCAACTCCAATGTCCTGTTTCTCATTTTGCTTTTGCGGAAGGAAAATCACGTTCTCGTGAAGCTGTTTGCACGAGATGCGCACTCCTTGATAGTAGGCTGTCACTTGTCCATCTAGGGACTCTTTGACCAGTATCTCTTTTTGTGAGTACTCTGGATCCACAATCCATTTCACGCCACGATAGGAGAACGTCCCGTCGAAATGCGTCTTGCGATAGGAACGATAACTTGTGTCATAGTCCGCTTTCTGGAGAATCGGCTGAAGCTTTTCTTCTGCCCAACGCTCTTGCGGAGAAACCCCTGTCGTATCGTTTTTCTTGCGGTTTCCAACGCGATCCAGCCATCGAAGAAGCTGTTGGTTCAGATCCTCTACCGAATCGTAAGATGTCCCTACATAGAATGAATTTATAATGTACTGAATGGCTCGCTCTACTTTGCCCTTTGTTTGAGCCCTGTAGGGCTTACAAGCCTTCGGAGTGAAGGAGTAGTAAGAGGCAAACTCCGCAAATCGTTCATTCCACTTCACCACACCTTGTTCCCGTCCATCTGTCACAGTCTTCATGTTGTCAAACAAGATATGTTGCGGAACACCGCCAAAATACTTGAAACTATGAATGAGACACTGCATCAAGTGCTCCTGGTCTTGAGACGTTGTCACTTCTGCATACTTCATTCTGGAGTATCCTAATACGGCAACGAACATTGTCAGCTTGACTGGTTCGCCATGTAGGATCACGGTGCCAATTTCTTTCCAGTCTACCTGCATCTGTTCTCCAGGCAACGTTTCATACCGTACGGTATACTTCGCTCTATGCGTATCCCGAAAGGGCTTGATGTAGTCTTTCAGGATCGTTCTTCCCCCTGTATAACCAAGGCTCTGGATTTCTCCATACAGTTTCTCGCTGTTAAACACACCATCTTCTATCATGCGTTTATGCAAGTAGTCTTTATAGCGGTCTAGTTTACTTCCTCGGCTCGTTCGTTTCTTTTTCAAAGGCGGGGAGTTTTCCCCAAGATACTTACGAACTGTTTTTCGATCAATCCCCAACTGCCGGGCAATGTCAGAGATAGACATTCCTTTCCGGTATAACTCCTTGATCATAAAAAATTCCCCTCTCGTAATCATGAACCATAGCTCCTCTCAGATGTCTATGGTTCTTATTGTAGGTTGGGGAATTTTATTCCGGCTATATTGGGGATTTTATCATCGGCTTTAACACCCCGGGGTAATCCGCTATGATGGTATCGATCAGGCTGGTGTGTTGTTGAAAATAGATTAGCGAATTTTGTTCAAAGGTACTTGACGGTTACACCATATTTTTCTTCCTCATTTTTTCACATGCAAAAAAGGCTTACTCCTCCTCATTGTTCGAGTTGGAATAAGCCTTTGAAAGTTTATCAAGTGTTTATAAGATTGTACGATCCTGCCTCTAAAATGTAAACCCGGCGAATAAAAATTAGAAACTTAACCTATCCTTTTCTCATTTTCAATACTCAATACATTATTTCACTTGAACAAAATATTTTACAAACTTGAAGTGTACTACGCTTGTGATTTACTAATCTCTTCAAACCATTGTTCAAATAGATCATCTGGAAGTAATTCATCATCATTTGAATATACTAACTCATATTTATAATTTGCCACTAAACTATTTTTTTCTACGTTATAATGCAATTTCATTTCAGTCGGCATCTCTCGATTGAAAGCATTACATACCTCATGTATTTTCTTTAAATCCTCAATACAAATATTTAAGAGCCCTAATTGTCTATCTCTTGAAACATCATAATTATATTCTTGTGTTCCATTTACTAATCTAACGGCGTCGTTAACCTTATGTTTTAGTACAAATGTCTTATTAATCCTATAAAACACATTGAAATAATAAGTCTCTGGTTCATAAGAACAATATAAATAAATATCCTCTGCTTTATGGTCTACGTATTCTAAACATACAGATACCATATCAGCCTGTAACTCTGAAAAGTAATCTTCAAAACTCTTAGTCAATAGAATCACTCCTTAATTTTTTATAACAAGCTTATCAATAGCTCCATCAATTTCATAAATCACTTCAAATTCTGTAGGTCTAGGATTTTCACCGTCATACTTAATTTTAACCTCAACTTTTACATTTTTTCCGTTTTTTATTGCTTTTGCCCATTTATTTTCAAGCTTTTTATATTTACTCAAGTTTACTTCACTTGATTGCGAGACAAGATTGTCTAACTCAGGAGAACCACCGAACCTATCTCCCGCCAGATGACCTGCATGGTCTCCTGGCTGTTTACCTGGTGTATTTGAAGCATGCGGTAATCGTTTATCTCTTGTAGTCAATTTTAAATCATCAGCACTAAACTTTTCAATTCTACCAAGATGATCTGTTTCATAATCATATTGGTGCTCACCAGCTTTATACTTCACATTCGGTTTAAGTTTCCCTGCATCATCAAATGGATTATCGACAAAAGTCTTATTAGGAGCTTTACCCGTCCCCTATGTTGTAAAGCTGGCGATCTACAACGAATGGCGGCTATTGTTTGTTATGAACAACGCCACCTTTGGCTGGATTAGCTTACCCGTTGTTCCACCTGTTCGGGCATACGAAAGGCGGTTTTGTTTTTCATCATGCCGTAAATAATGTTGACTAAACGGCGCATGACACATACCAACGCTTGGGTTGGCGTTTTTCCTTCTTCTTTCTTACGGTTGAAGTATTCATAAAATAATGGGTTGCGAGGCTTTTTGCTGCCTTTGGATACTTGTACTTGCTGTACTGCTAGATTGTAAAACAAGCCATGCAGTACCCTGTTTCCCTGTCTACTTTTTTGGTTCGTACCTTTCCCGCCAGAACTGAAATTGACAGGCGCTATTCCTGCAAAACGTGCCAGTTTGTCTGCACTGGCAAAGCGGTTGATGTCGCCAATTTCCGCCACTAACGCCGATGCTGTTACCAAATCAATCCCCGGCATCGTTTCCAGTTTGTAGTCTAGCCTATCCATCATCCTACTTACTTCGTTTTCTACATACTGGATTTCCTGCTTTTTGAATTTTATATCTCGCACATGGCTTTGAATTAAAAAGTCTCGTTGTTCCTGATAGCTTCTTGTCGTGTCACCATCTGCTCGTACAAGTGAGAGAATGTCCTCTGCTTTCCTTGTAGAACAGGCGTTATGGCTAGACTTCCGTAAAAATGCCGCCAATGTTTCTACCGAAACACCTTCGAGTAAATGTGGGGCGGGGTACTTCTGCCAAAACGCCAGCGCACACTTGCCGTCAATGTCACTAAAAAACTTTCGGTAGCTGGGGTAGTGATAACTCAGCTGCATGTGCAACTGGTTTTTGAGCGCTACCAATGCTTTCACCAAGCCATTCCTTCTCGTCACCAGTTGACCAATCGTCCAGTACACGTCTTGCGGGTTTGCATCGGGCAATATGTCCAGCTTGTTTAACAGGATTTTCGCTACACATTCCGCATCCCAGCTATCACTTTTTTGTGTGGTCGGGTAGCTTTTGCGCTCGGCATACGAAAAGGCGGAGTTTACTTCTTTCACCTTTTGGTTATTTTCCAACAAGTACACCGCTAACGAGCGACCATATCCACCTACATCTTCCAACCCATACACAGGGGTCATGCCTTTTTTCGTAAACGACTTTACATATGCCATCAGTTCATGGAAAGCGGCAGGTTTATTTTCAAAGGTACATTCCCCCAGTTTTTCATTCCAGCAGTTTATGACCACAGCCGTATGGGTTTTCTTATGCAGGTCAACTCCTACATAAATATGCTTCTGCTTATAGTGCATGAAAAAGCCATCTCCCCTGTTTATGAATGGTGTCAAACAACAATAAACGTCGGCAACCTGAGTTCAAGCGTTCGTCTAAAGACCCGCATTGGGACGCCAGCCTATCCGTTTATTTCTCGCTCAACGTAACCTGCCTAATCTATAATAAAAAGGTTCTATTTTTTAAATACCGCAGAAAACTTTTTATAAAATGGCTTCGTGCTGTCCAACTGCTTGGATGCCACCGTATGTATAGAAGCCCTGGTAAAACGCCTTGCGATCCAGCATATTTTTCACCTGCACTTTTGTAAACCGTTTGCCTTGTTGTGTACGATAGCCTTCGCTGTTTAGCTGTTCCGCCAACTGCGACAGCGACCATAATGAGTTTGTTTCTCTAAGCGCAAACAATCGGCGAACAATGGTTGCCTGTTCGTCATGAACTTGTATCTTCTTTTGTCCTTTTCTTGCCGTATAGCCAAACGGGACTCTGCCTCCAGCATACCCTCCTTCCTTCGCTTTCTTCGTTCTGCCTTTTCCCAGTTTCATCGCAATTTCCATCTTCTGATACTGGTCTAACAGTTCTAGCATTCCGTTCACCAAAAAATCGTTCGGGTCTTTCGTATAAATGCTGTAGTTCGGCTGTTCAATCGCCTTCACATCTACGTTATAGCGGCGCAACTCTCGTTGCACTACTACTTTCACCATATCCGAACGCCATAGTCTCGACGTATTCAGTACAACAATGCCCTCTACTTCTCGCCATCGCAGGTCATACAACATGTCCTGTAACCCTTCCCGTTCAATCGTTAACTCCTCTTCATCTACTTTTGCGCCGCTTATTCCTCTGTCCTCATACATATGCATAAGGTCAAGCCCGTTCGCTTCACAGTATCGTTCAATTTCTTCCACCTGATAGGCGAGGCTGTACCCGTCTTTTACCTGTCCTATGGTACTTACCCGTACATATCCCACGACTTTCTGTCGCATGTATTTCCCCTCCCGTAAAGAAAATTGTAATTTTCGTAACGGTTTACCGTTGATGCGTAGTATACGACCTCATCCAAAATCTGCACAACCCGTAATTTTATGCTCGTTTTCTTCACCAGAAGACCGTACACTATACGCAACCGTTATTTCATACAAGAGGAGGTGTCCCCTTATGTCCTATACCGTTCGTCTTCGTCTCAACGAAATTCTTGCCGAACAAAAAAAGACGCGAAAACAGCTTGCCCACCAAGCTGGTCTGCGTCCTTCTACTGTCAGTACGTTATGCAATCAACCGGTTCAGCGCATTTATCTACGTACACTCGCTTCTCTCTGTGAAACACTTGACGTATCCATCAGTGACTTGCTTGTTCTAGAGAAACACTAAGCCACTCCTAGCACCGCCGTATACACAGGTTCAAGTATTCTCTCCCACTCTTTCCTTGCCAGCCCGTTGAAATCCAACACATACTGGCTGGCAAGTTCTTTTTTCACTCCTTCTCGTATATACCGGGTGTATAGATTTGTTCCGTTCTGTATGTTTCGTATTTGTTCTGCCTTTTTCGGTTTCATCGCTGCCCAGTCTGTTATCACTGCCGCATAATACTGCTTGTTCTGTTCCGGCGGACAGTCTCGTATATGTGTCAGTTCAATATTTTCGGCTGGCTTATACACAATCTCAATGCGTGTCAATTCCCCTTCCATTTGTATCCCATGCCTGTCCCAAAGCTCCTGCTTCTTATCATACACCCGACAGTAACCATTTTGTTTTCGCTGATGCGGCACTCCGAAGTATCGAGTCGTTTTATACAAGTGTAAAGATCGCCGTATATCGCGGCTCATCACCACTACATTCTCTAGCGAAAACGGCACGTCATACGCAATGTCACAGCTTACAAATTCTACTCTGCTTGCTTTCTGTCGCAACCATTCCCATATCTCACTCAGTCGTTCGTAATATTCCGGTCGTGTCTCCAGGCGCAACGTATGTAAAAATCCTTCCTTCTCCCGAAAGTTCTTGTAAAACACATGTAGATATTCCCCCTTTCCCATCCGTATATGAAATTGATAACAGTATAATTTTCGATATACTCTCCAGCGTACCTTGTACTTCTGCAACAGCACACGCATAAAAAACCGATAAAATACAGACAGCGGCACGTCTTTGTATTCCAGCACAAGTTTGTCTACTGAAACGGTTGGCGTCATCCTTGTTCTCCCCCTTGTTTACCAAATTTTTTCGTAGGATATATAAAAAACTTAACACTTATTGGACTATATCATTATATTTTCCCCTCCCCATTCTCCCGGCTCAACAACAAAAAAAGCACCTGCATTACCCAGAAGGTAATCAAGTGCTCGAAGTTTGTTTGTATAATAAGTTTTCGCAAGTGTAGAAGGTTTCAAAGGATGCGGACAATCCGCAAGCTACGCACAGGCGTATGATATGGGCAAAAGTATGACACATATCCCGTTTGGCATCAAGAATAACATGTATGCCTACGAGCGCTTTCGCTCATGCCGTTCTCTTCCCCTGTCCGGTGTATTCAGTGGGATTCCTTGTAGAATGGCAGCATACCCGATTCTCGTAGGTTATCGCTGTAACATACTGCAAATTTGTTTAAACCTTTTCCCTTGTGTCCTTGTCAAGGCTTCTTCAATCTGAATCCAGCGGATATCCTCTGTCTCCTCTCTGCTTCGCTGTAGCATTCTTGCTATACGCACGTCTTCCATGACATATGGGTTATTTATCCGTTGGTAAGGTTGTAAGCCATAGTGTTGCCGCAACTTGTTTTGTTCTTGCGCTGTCAACGTCTCCCACGTTATGGTTTCATACTCCCCGGTTGTAACCCTTGCTTTGTTGCCTGCGGCGTTTTGGTTTCTACACAACTTTTTCCGGTCTTTTGGTCCTGTACTTTTTCCACCGTGCATCCGACATCTCCCGTTTTTCATCGGGATGTTTTGGCAACTTGTCCCCTTTCGGGTTAACGCACCGCAGATGGTTGTTTGTCCTCGCATCATGATTCTATTCCTCCGTAACTTGCATGGGGTTTGTGTATGAAGGTTTTAGGCGAAAAAATACCCCAGACGAGCTTTGAATACTCGTTTGGGGTAGATAATAGTTCTAATCATTCAGTTTTATCTTCAATACTTTTTAGATATTCTTCTAAAAATTCCCTATCATCGTCATCCTCTGGAATGAGTCCTAGATACTTATGTTCCCAAATTATTTGCTGCTCATGAGGATCAGCCTTAGAAAGATCATTATAACTGTAATCAATTTTAAAATTACCTTCATTATCAAGTATCAAAGTAAGATTTGACCAAGGTTGATTTGAATTAACTTTAAATTCATCCCATAGTTCTTTTAATAAATCTAATAATTGATACCACAATTGATCATACTCGTTTTCATTAATATCAAACAACTCAGGAATATCATGACTATATACAGGTTCATCACTCTCAACTGGGTAATAAAAGAAATAAGATTTACGCACTCCCTCAGTTAATTCGGCATACAAATAAACTTTATCCCAATCCTCCGGTATTGTTTCAATAATATTCTGTGCAATTGCTTGATATATACTGCCTAGTTTAGCTTCATCCACCTGATTTCCCTCCCGAAACATTTTCAAAATCGACTTTTACCCATCTGCCTTTTCCAATCTTATATTTTATTTCAAAGCTATCAGGACGTTGAGAGCCATCTAAATACTTAGGCTTAATTTTTACCTCTACTGATTTTTTTTGTTCTAAAGCCTTTGCCCACATGTTCTCAAGTTTCTTCCATTCACCTTTGTTCAGATTACCATTCATAGGAACTAGGTTGTCAAGACCACCCGAACCTTTAAATATAGTTGCTATTAAATGTCCGCCTTCATCGTCTGGTAGTCTATCTTCTCTACCCACCACCTTCTGAGCATGGGTATTTCTTTTTCCTTGTTCTAAATTAAGTTTTCCTTCACAACTTACTATACGCCCCTTATCATCGGTTTTGTAGGTGTGTCCCGATGGAGTTGTATATTCGACGTTCGGTTTTAATACCTTTCTTCTTTTTTCATCTCTTGTATAATGGTCACCATAGTTCACCTTGGTAGGAGGTTTCGAAGGTGTAGCTTTTTCCGTCCCCTGAGTAGTTTTATTCCTGTTGCTTCCTCCAATTGATATTGAGCCTCTTTCATTATTTATAACATTTATCACATGGGGGGGTAATCTCATTGCTGCCTTTGCCATTTGCTTAGTAACAACCGATAAACCTTTGTCGCCTACTAAGTTTACAACCTTATTCCCCCCAAATTTCCCAATCACATAAGCTCGCTGCTCAGGGCTCAATTTCTGAAATTCATCATATTCTTTCTCTATGCCAAGGATAACTTTGTTCGTTGTTCCGAACGGGTCACTCACCATTTGTCCAGCAAATTTTTTTGCCTTGCTATACTCTCCCCTCAGGGATTGACCAATATTTTGTACCGTTTGCTCTGGATTATACCAAAGTTGTTTTGCTAACTCCACTGTATCTGTGAACGCTTCTTTTCCACCATCCCAAACTCCCTTTCCAAAACTTTTAGATAGTACAAGGGCCTTTCGCATGTCATTTTTTAATCGCTTAACCCTTTCATTCTGGCTGAGGTTATTCTTTATCTTCCTTGCCTGGGTAACAACCTTTCCCCCTTCACGCTTTACGAATGCAGTCGCTTTTTGTTTCGCTGCTTCCAATGTCCCTTTTGTCTTCTTTGTAAATGCTTTCGTTGCCCTTGCCATCGAATTCAAAAATTTTTGTGTTTGTAATACTGCCTTCTTTGCGAATGCTTTTGCTGCTTTCCCTATCTTTTTCCCCGCTTTTACAATCTTCTTTACTGCTGTTTTGGCTACTTTTATTCCCTTCTTTATAGCCATTTTTGTTGCTTTCACAGCCGATGTTATAAACTTTTGTACCTTTACCCCATTCTGTTTAATGGTCGTTGTGAGCTTGGATACCGTTCTCTTTATGGCTGTTCCTGTTTTTGATGCCGTTTTTTTTATCGCTGTTACTCCTCGTGACACTGTTCGCTGCACAGCGGCTGTCGCTCTTGACACCGACTGTGAAAACTTCCTTATTTGCAGTCCTGCCTTCTTTTTTAATGTCCCCCACCAGCTCATGTCTTCCGCCCAGCTTTCTTAGCTTTGACTGCTTTTAGCGCCATTTTCGCTCGTGCGGCCACCTCACCAACAAAAGGGACACATGCCGCAACAGTGCGAGCGATGTCTTTCCCGCCTTCCTGAAGATTCCCGTCCGCATCTCCTGATCCCGGGATCAATCCTGCTACGTGCTGGGCGAGTTCCGTCCTGTCTCCCTCCCATTCTTTCTGTGGAGCTTCCTCTTCTTCTATCAAATCGTCTACAACAACTGGCCCTTTCACCGTACCTTCCATTTCCACTCGCAAACCCTGAATATCGGTGATGCCATCCAGCATCATACTGCTTGCACCGCATACCATGTAGACAGCTTCCTGTGCCTGGACACTTAGCTCATTACCTGCATCGATTTTCAGGTCTTTTTCCGAGGTAAAGACGATCGGTTTTTCGCTGTGGATTTCGATGCCATCTTCTTCATGCAGCTTGAGGAAGATTCCCTCTTCCTTGGCGGTAAAAATAAGTTCCTGTCCCCCCAGCATCATCTCTTTGCCATGCGGCGTTCCCCAGTATTTGATAGTGGGGTCTTCTACCTTGGGAGAACGGTCTTGTCCTCTGCGAATGGAGCAAATGGCTACCGCTTCTTCTTCCCGGTTGCCCGGGATGTACAGCTTCACAGTATCTCCTAGCTCCGGCATGCAGTACCAGCCACTGTTGCTTTCAGCGGTGTAGGGTGTGGAATACGGAAACCAGCAGGCTTCGTTTTTGTCCTGGGTTTTATCGATATCGAGGTGAATTTTGACGGTGTCTTTGGCTACATCGAGGATTTTGCCTTCCAGGGATGCCCCTGTAATCTGATCGTTAAAAATCAGGTTTTGCCGGATGCCTTTTTCCGATGCTAATATGTATTCGTAGGTCATGGTGCCGTTTTTCATCACAGCCGTAGACTCAGCAACCACTCGCTCCTTCCCTTTGTAGGTTATTCTGTCTCCAAGATTGAAATAGGCTTCGCTTTCTATTCGATAGTACAAAAAATCGTTCCCGCTCAACCCTGCTGCATAATCGTTCTCTGTTGTTTTCATATAGATGGGAAGGGTTTTCTTCACGCTGTATTGATGCTCCCATAGCTCTCCCGGTCTTCCTTCCGGCATGCCGAACCAAAACTTTGGTGCATCTGCCGTCGCTTCTGGAAGAAGAACCGCACCAAAATGGGAGGCCATTCGTTTCAGAAACTGCCAGTCTGTCTCTTCATATTGTATGATGCATTTCCTAAGTTTGGAAGTCTCCGAAACAGTATCAATATAGTCAGAACCAGAATAATTGGCGAGGATTGTCTCGATCAAGTCAGTGTATAGCATGTCTTTATTTTGAAAGGAGCGGCTTTTCCGCTTCACATCCATCCTGCACGTATGGGATCTGGCTTCCAGTTCTATGTAATAGATACCTCTAACAGCCTTGATCTCGATATGGGACACCTGTCCGCTAAAAAGTGGCCGTACGATGCGACCATTTTCCACCTGGTTAACTTTCACCGTATCCGTACTGTTTGCCATTTCAATATAGAAGTCTTGTTGTTCTTCCGGGATTATCCCTGTGACATAGAGTTTCGCATGGTCATTTACTGTTTTCACAATTTTAATTTCATTTAGACGTTGCACCTCATAAGGAGATATAAGCTCAACATTTCCATACCCTGCCCTCATTTCCACCTCACCCCTCCTTTACTTTTCCTGTGAAGTCCATAATAAAGTGACATGTTCCTTCTTCAGTCCCCGCTACATCTACCTTCCATTTCTTACTCCTGTCCATCATCTACAATACTGATGATCCCAGCATACATACACTGGTTCGTGCATTTGTTGAGAAGTGCGGGATATTTCCCGATCAGGACATTCTGTTTCCCGTTTATCCATGGCATCGTCACAACTGGCGTGCAAAGTATTCTTGTAAGCACACCTTTATTGGCCGCTGTGGCCGCCGCTACTGCCGGGTTGGCCATACTGCTGCACAAGCCGAAAGGCATGATGTTAATGTTTGGCTTATAATCCATAATGTTCAACTGTGCCTTGCCCCTGCTGTATACGCCATGACTGAAAGGAGCTTGCAGTTTGCTCTTCGTACTTCCATAACTGCAGGATAACACCGCCCCTGCCACTACATAGCTTTGCCCTTCCCCGTTACTATCAAAAATTTTGACGTCCATAGGTTATCCCCTCTCTTCAACGATTTCCTTTTCTACTTTTTTGAGCCGAATCCCCGTAAAATCTCTCCGCAATAAGCTTTCTGCCACATCCAGACTAATAAGAATGTACTCTTCCATAATCCCTTTTATTTTGAAAATTTTATAAGGCGCTGCTTTGCTTTCATCAATCACTAGCCTTTTTAACGTACCGTCTTTATGAAATTCAGTTTGCTCGGACAGACAATCTATACGAGGCGGCACAATCAGCCAGTATAGCTCCTGTCTCAACCGTTTCATGTCCTTTAGCATAACAGATTTAAAATACAGCTTCGGCACATACTTTTCTATGATTTGCTTGCCTCTATCAGATAGCAACGGAATAGGCTTTTCAATAAAGTCTACATATTCTGTTGTATCTTGTTCCCTAATTTGAAACTGAAGATTCAACTTGTCCATGTCACGGACTTTCTTTTTTGTCAACATCTCTTTTGTAATCACCTGGGATATACCCATCGGCTGGACAGCATCCTGTATCCTTTCATCCTGCGAAATGATAAAATAGTTCATCCTTTGTCCCCTTCCCTGGAAGTTAGAATTTCAAAATAATGCTTTCCCTTTGACTGTTATCGAGTCTTACTTTTTCAATATCTTCCACAGAGAATACCGCATTTTCAAGATTAGCCCCTTTGAAGTTAGTAGCGGTAAGGTTGGCTCCTACAAACACAGCGCCTTTGAGATTTGCATTTTCAAAGTCAGCTCCCTCAAGGTCTGCTCCTTCAAAGTTCACCGCAGTAAGTCCTGGCATTTCCCAATAGGTTGAATCAATTAAACCACTTAACCCTTCAACATCACGAAATATGGCACCTTTTAGATTACTTTGGCTAAAGTCGGCTTCACTAATTAGGCTGTGGCTAAAATCCGTTCCTTGCAAATTACAATGAGTAAATTTTGTACCAAGCAATATACACCCACGCAAATTACTTTTTGATACGTTACTGTGCTTTACATCTGCATATCGTAAGTCAATGCCTTCATAATCCCCGTGGGACAAATCAAGGTTGGAGAATACTTCATACGCGTACTCATACTCTAGCTTTTCTTCTAGCCATTCTTTCATCTCTATGGAATCTTTTACTCTTGTATCCTCTTTATAGACAATTTCGCTAATATCCAGGTATTCTCCGACCCGCACTTCCAATTCCTCTTCTCTCTCGATATCCGAATATTCGGGCAATGCGGTTGCCTGTGACATCGCATACTTGGCAAGACTGACAACATACAGATTGTATTTTTTAGCCTCTCTCAGCTTTATCTTCTCAATATCCGGTTTTGTGATGGCTCCCATGTATGTTTTACTTCTTTTTTCCAGTTCACTTTCTAATCGATCTAGAAATTGAAACGCCCAGCTAGCATCATATTCGATCTGGCATTCCTTTCGATCAAAAAACCAGGTATTATCAAAAGCCTCTAGTAAATAAATATGTCTTCCTTCCAAAATTTCCGTACGCAACATGGAATACGTAATATATCCGATGTTATTCTTTTCTCCTTGTGCTTGCATTTCTTTTATTTTTAGGCATAGTTGCTTAAAAGATTGGATAAACCCCTGAGCGAGTGCATCTTTATGCATTTGAAAGTATTCTTCCAAAGCGAACAGGCTTTCAAGACTTTTGCTTTCTACATCGTTTTCTATGAACTGCTGCACTACTTCCTCTTTAACCATTCTCTTTCTCCCTCCTCATTCTATAGCGCTTAGTTTGTTTTTACTTCCTTACCTGTGATGCTTGTGTTGCCATCCATCTTGATGTTGCTTTCCTTACAAGTTATATTGATCTCTTCTTTAGCAGACATGACAATTTTCTTTCCCGCGCTCATCGAGATATCTTCCTGCGAGACAATTTTGATATTTTTTTTGCTGAAGATTTGAATTCCGTCTTTTTCACTTAATTTGATGAAGATTTCTCCATCTTTTCCGGTAATGACAATCTCTTCCGGGCTAAGCATTATTTCTTTACCGGCCGCCGTTCTGAAATATTTAATGCCAGGATTTTCAAGCTTATTCTTTTCTCTGATCTCCGAATCTTTCCGTACCGAACTGATCGCAATCCCTTCTTCTTCTTTCTTGCTTGGAAAATAAATGCGGACATAGTCATTTATTTCCGGCATACAATACCAGCCGGTGTTTCCTTCTGCTGTATATACCGATGAATAAGGGAACCAGTATGCTTCGGCTACGCTTTGTTCCGGATCAATGTCAAGATGAACCTTGACATTGTCTTTTTCTACGTCGATTACCTTTCCCTGAAGAGACAGTCCTGTAATTCCTGAATGATAGAAGGTGTTCTGACTCATCCCTTTTTTTGAACATAAGATGTACTGATGCTTTAACAGGCCGTTTTTCATCTGTGTATATGCTTCGCAAACGAATAGACTTTTTCCTTTGAAATCTACCCTGCTGCCAATGTCAAGCACTTGATCTGTCTCTGCTTCATAGTAGATGAAGTCGTTTTCATCAACACTCTGGATGTAGTTCTCTGAAGCATTCCGGAAATCTGATATTTTTTTTCTTACACTGTAGTGAAAGTCCTCCAGCTTTCCTTTTGAGCCGCCTTCTGGCACCCCGAAGTAAAACTTGGGCCTGTCGAAAGTAGATGCCGGTACCAGCCCCGTGTTAAAACGGGAGGCCATTCTTTTTAAAAACTGCCAATCTGTCTCCTGATACTGCATGGTGAACTTTTCGATACGAGCGGCTTTTGAAGCTACATCCATAACATCCACACCTGGATAGTCAGAAGCTACTTTTTGTAGCAAAGCGGAATAAGGCATGTCCTTGTTTTGAAAAGAGCGGCTTTTCCGTTTAACATCTAAACGATACGTATGGGATACAGCTTCCACCTCTATATAGTAAATATCTCTAACTGCTTTCACTTCAATACTTAATACCATTCCAGTAAAGAGAGGGGTACTGTTGGACTGTTCATCTATCTGATTGATCTGGATCTGTGTGTGAGTATCAGTCATCTCGACATAACTATCCTTTAGCTCCTCCGGTACAATTCCCGTAAAGTACAATCTAGCATGATCATTGATTTTCTTCGTGATTTTTAACTCCAGCAGGTTGACGAGCTTATATGGAGATACCTGCAAATTGTTATATGTAATAACAGATAGACTCATATATCAGTTTCCCCTTTCTCATCGGACTATTTTCACCGAGTCCATAATTCCCATTGCTACAGGTTTCCAATCCTTCATCTCTTCTTCCGTGCAATTGAATGTACACAGGAGGGCTCTTCCCTCCAGCTCAGCAAAAAATAGTAAGTTATAAATGTTTACGTCCAATGCCGGAGCTAGAAAATCACAGAACCCAATGTTTCTTCCGTTCACATTTCTTACACCTTCTTCAAACCATCGGGCCAGTGGCTGCGTCTTTTTGATGACTTGCACCATGCTTTTTTTGAACGCCTCCATATTTGTATCATGTAGCGGGCTTTGTGTATGGTTGAAGGCAATGTTAATGGAGGCACTTTCATTTGTGTAGATCAGATTCGGCCTTCTTTCAGAAGGGTATTTCAAAGACGCAATTTCAGGAGGCATGACGATAAACGTCTCAGGCAAACGTAGCTTGACCTTATCCTCCAGTACACTTTTTTCCTCAAATGGGATGATTTCATCGTTTATTTCAATAAAGTCTGTTTGCACATCCTGCCGTACAGTTCCTTCATAACCATTATTTTCCTTGAAAATTCGAGCGAGTTCCTCCTGCTTTTCATTCATCAATTCAATAATTTTTTCATCCATATATTCCATCAGACTCACCATTCCTTGCTATACTTAATCCACAATCACTCTCTGAGGTCCGCCAGGTCTAAGCCCTGGCTTCGCTTTGCTCCCACCTTTGACCTCTTCCAAAATGCTTCCCAAATATTTATGTATCTGTCCATTCGAGTATTCCTTGTATCCTTTTCCCAACCTGTTTGCTATATAGTGAAGAATGAGTTCCCTGTCCACAATGCCCTGGTTCATGCACTGCATAGAAAATGCGATGTCATAAGGGTTTGGGTTTACACTGCCACTTTTTAATATTTCGGTTGCAAAGTACCTTAGGATAGCGGGGTTAAGGGTACTTTTTCTAAAACCGGAATATTTCACATGGATGATATTCACAGTATTGTATTCTGTAGCAAAGTCGGCAAAACTCTGGTATTCTGATCGTAATCTGGCTCCTGGCTTTAATTTAAACCGTCCCAGTTCCAGTTCATCCTGTTTTATCCGCACATCTTCATCCAGAAATATTTCTGTACCATAAGAAATGAAATCTGCGTGTACATCTTCTTTTTTAAACTGTATTTTAATTAAGATCTCTTCCCCTGTAGCACGGTAAGGGATTTGGCAATCATTTTCAAGCATATACATTCTGCCTCCGTGCTTCACGATTCCGCTTGTGATGGTAAGGCAGTCTTCCTCAATGAGGATCTCAGCCCCTACAACAACCCCATCCGAATAATCTTTAAACCGAATGTCGATGAAGTTCCTGGGATAATCCCTTAGACTCTCCAACATCTCTTTCTTCAAGATTCTTCCTTTCTTGAAGTTTGGATAAAGATCTAAAAACAATGACGCCTCCCCTTTCCTCTATATTTCATTATTTCCATCCATCAAAGTAATCCAATTCCGAGAGGTCGTTTTCAAAGGCGAAAAATTTCTTCTTGCCTAAATAAAGTTGTTCATTTTGTCTTGCAACGGGAACGACATGAAAGCCCCAATTGTCTTTGTCAGCAAACACAAAAAATTTCACTTCTCCATTTACAATGGAATCCGTATCGTCCTGAGGTATATTTCCACCATATTTCTCGGCGATGTTCCGGTACAATACAGGCTTATAGTTTTCAGCACAATTTATGTATACATACTTGTGCCGTATACTTCCCTCGTTTCCTTTTAAGTAGAATTCGATCTCTGTAACCCCAATCGGCCTGGATATGGATCCCTGAACCTGGCTCAGTCTTTCCTGGTTTCTGATCAACACTTTCTCCTGCCGATTATGTGTAAATGCAGTTAACGAATAAGGAACTACCGGGGCATGATTTGTGATGCTGGCCTCGATATATCCCGCTTTTTGGGCATTGAGATATCGCAAGGCTCCTCTCAAGCAGGATAACTTTAAGTCCGGCACCTTTCCCGTATCTTCTGATTTCTGTCTGAATTCGATACTCCTTCCTGGGACAAATTCCTTTAACGCTTCTCGGAAAACGTCAATTCTGCATGACTGACCTGTGAGTTTTATGATTGAATATTCCTGAAGCCTTCCCTCCTGGTAAAAGTCTTCGAGAAACTTACGAACGATTTCATAAATATCCGCTTTAATAAGCTGATTAATCTCTTTTATATTAAAGACTACATCTGGAACATCATACACATCCTTACATCGTCCATTTTCCCACACTGATAAGAACCAGCGATCCACTGCTGTGATTTTAAGGTCATTTTCGCGATAGTTCTTAGTTTCAGAATAAAACCGGTTTCTCAAAATACCGGTTTTCCGAAAAAATTCTTTTTTCATATCCTCTGCAATTTCCCACAAAAAATAAAAATTATTTCTTACCCTCTGATATTCATCTAATGTTCTGTTCTCATACTCCTTAAATCGGGTCGGAATTATTTTTTCCGCTGCACGGTAGTAAGCTTCAAATTTCTCATATACTGATCGAACCCCAAACTCATCTACATGCCGAAAAATATCCGTTCCAGGAATATCAATTAAGCTGTCGATATCAATTGCGCTCTTTCCATTACTGTAATAGTCTGCAAATACGATCTTCATAAATTGTAAAATCCGATAGGTGATGTTATTTCCTCCGAAATTCGTATCCCCGTTTTCATAGTTTGTATGAATATCAATTTTATAAGAGATGTGCCCATCTTCAATTCGAAACAAGCAGGAGGAAAGATCAGTGGTACCCCCACCACAATCAATGACAAGAGCTTTGTATTCTTCTCCATCTATAAAATTATTTTTCTCTATCTGATCAGCGATCGTATTAAAAAGCACCGCCATGCCTTCATCCAGTGCATTTTCGGATTCAATGTGATACTCCGGCAATATTTCAGTAAACATCTCGATAAACTGTGTTTTTAATTTTACCGGGCTGGATATATGTAGATTTTTAAAACGGCACTTAAACTGGTGCTCTGCCATCTTTATCACATACATGATATACGCTCTTAGAATATCGCTTCTTTTCACTTGCGCTGTGTTTCCCTGACCATCCATTACTTCCTCTATCTTCGTATAGCTGTTTACCCATCTCTTGATCCCATGAAATGTTGTAGCATGACCGCTGTATCCGTTCTTTTTCATATATTTCAGTGCTTCATAGCCGAAATTATACTTGATGTCTTGAGGTTCGGAGCAATCTATCACACTCACTACTGTCGGTAGAAGCTCTATCCATTCCTCCTTGGAAGTCGTATCAGGAAACATAACAAAATTAATGCTATTCAACCTTATCCTTCCATTTAACAAATCATTACTGCAAGGAGAAGATATATATCCGTTATCAAGAAAAGCTCCGGCTGTTGTGTTGGAAGTTCCAAAATCTATCGCCAGCGCTGTCTCTGTTTCCTCAAGCTCTCTAATCTCCAAATCTGCAATCGGTATCTTATAGTAGTGTAAGTTTGTAGGAGGAAGGGGTCTGTCCTCATAGTAGGTTTTATAAATATATTCTGAATCTTGCTTTCTAAAAAACAAAAAGCTGTAATTTCTGTTTCCGGTTCTTCTTATTTCAACTTCTTTTTCTGTAGACAGGTAATAATCCCCAACATCGTCTTTTACGAGATTGAGAATCGCACACAATTCGAGAGCATCATTCACAAGCAGTACATTAGATTCAACAATGTCATGTCCAACCTCCACACGATATTGATCCAGCTTGTCTACCTTTAACCCAGTATATATGGTCATTTTCGCTGGAATTTTTATATTTCCGTTATCCGACAGCGGTGTATTCAAATATTTTTTAAGGGCGGACTCTATTCTTTCAAACCCGTCTTTTTTAAAGCTCTTTATCAACAAGCTTTCTTCGGCACTTCTAAACTTTAAGATAGTATCAATTAGACTCTCCCTGTCTAACGTATTGATCAATCCTTTGACTAACTTTTCCTTGTAACATATGTTTCTCAGTTGAAATGTCGTCATCTCCAACAGTTCATCCCGTGTGTACCTTACTGCATTTCGTTCCCCTTCTCGGCTATTTTTATTTATATACAGCCTGTATGAATATGTGTTCATAGCAACCTGCCTCCCTTGCCTGCCTAATTAGTAGAGCGCAATGTTGTCCATTCGCATGGTTTCCGCGACACCGATAATACCAAAGTGGTTTTTCCAGTAAATTTCCGTATGAAAACGCACAGGGAGAAAAATTTCTTGAATAAGCTCAAGCTTTGCTTGAGTTGTCTCATTTTCTTCCTGACCGATGTAAATAAGCAACTCATCCTTTTCTTCACAATTTGCGTAAATGATGCAACTCTTAAATATTTTTCGCATCGTATCTCTAAACAGATATAACGCCTCGCCTGTTTCATATAGCCGCAAAATATTATGAGCGAGCACTTCCCTTTCTTCTCTATTAAATCGTCTTATTTTTTCTCTAACACTGTTTCCGAGAAGACCCCTTTCAATATCCCTGAGTACAAACTTGATATAATACTCCCGCTTGTTCATCCCCTGTATAAGATCAATATCCGCTAAAAAGTGAATAATGATATCAAACAAAGTGTCCCTTAACTCTATATCATCGTTGTTATTGGCATCGAACAGATCGCGGAAAATGTCGTAAAATCTATAGTAAGGATTGATTTCTACCTTTTGTTCAATAACCCGCGTATTAATCAATTCATTGCTTAGCTCCATATAGGGCGAATACACTTTAGCAGGAACGAAACGGATATACTGTTTCTCGATGCCAGACTGTTCCGCCTTTATGATTAAGTCCCATATGTAATTCAAGATAACGCTCCTTCACATTTGTATTCCGGAAAATACAGTTGTACCTCTGATACTAGAAAGCTCATAAGATCATAGAGGATAAAGCTGCTGCTTTCGCGTGCCTTGAATCGAAGCCGCATAATTTTTTTATCGCTTTCAACTCCCATATTATCGTTTATGAATCGGTTCATCCCGTAGGTTTGTTCCATTCCATGCGCCCGTTTGCTAATTTCTATATGCTTTAATTCAAGGTACCTGGAGACTTCAAACGAGTTTATGATCCTCACAATTTCCCCTTTCGCTCTGACGCTCACTGCTTGCTTCCGGGCAAATCCGCTAACGAAGCTGTTTTCTCGCTTGTTTGATACCAGCTCGTATTCTATCCTGCCGATGTTTGTTTCTACAGGTTGTGTGATTTTAAGCACATTCCATACCTCTGATTTTTCCCTAGGTGACACAATAATAAGCTCCTCTGGCGTTCGTTTGATGTAGCGTATTATCTCCTCGTTCCCCTCCACAAGGTAACCATGTTTTGTGCCCATTTTTCGCAGTGATAACACATGTTCGAAATTTACCTTGTCAGTAGCCGGAACTGGAAAGCCGATGTTTTTTAAAGGCAGCCTTTCTATATTCCATAAAGGGATCATATCGAGTTTTTTATATTTTTCATATTCTTCCAGATCGATTGTTATTTCCAGTATTTCTTCCTCTTCCTTTAGCGTTCCCTCACATCCCACCAACATGACATCAAAAAATTTATTCGCGTACGGATGGTTTATAGTTCTCCAATGAATTCCATTTATCAAGAAAATATTGTATAATTTCTCTATTTCGTGCATATAAGCTTCGTTCTGTTGAAGACGTACCTCGATCCTATAACGTCCTCCTGTGGTGATTATCTCTCCTGAAAATATTCTCTGGCTATCTATAAGTTTTTTTATTTTCATGAAGTTGCACTGTAAAAATATCGTCAGTAGACGAACCTCTTCCTTTCGATCTACTTTGCATGCCAAACTCTTCATATCATAAGTCTTCTCTTCTACATCTTCAGGTATCATCGGGTATAGAAATTCATGGACTGGATCCAATTTATCTCTAGAGCATACTGTCACATAAACATCATATTTCTCCTCGCTATCTCTCACCTCGTTAAAGACCCGTTCCTCCAACTTCCTGTTCATTTCTTCCTGATATTCCACCAGATTTAAAAAAACCCCTGTGATAATATTTTTCAGCAATCTACGTTGCTCAAGGTCTTCCATCTTACTTAACCTTTCCATTACAATGTCTTTCATGACCATTTACTTGATTCCTCCCGCTTTATTAGGTACTGCATCCGCTTCTCCCATGTCATTATTGAGTGCTTGGCCATTAGGAGTAGCATCTGAACCCGCTAAGCCGGCCTTTGGAATCGGATTTAGCTTTTCCTCGGCTTTCATTATCTTCCGTTCTATGCTTAGAACTTTTTCGAGCATGTCAATCTCCTGATAAACCTCCTGGGCCATAGTATAGGACTCAATGGCTTTCTCAAAATCCTGTGAGGAATAGCTCTTATCCCCTTTTTTTTCTAACTTTTCGCCATCCAGCTGCTTTTTTTCCTTTTCCAGATTGGATATTTTTTCCTCAACTTCATCCAATTTTGCTTTTATCTCTTTTTCCCCATTAGCAAAGGAAACTGCAATTGCCGCTTTCCTTGCTGTTTGATATGTATTCTTTGCTCCTTGGTAATCTTGTCTTTCAAATTTCATATCCCCATCTTTCTTCAAATTTAAGACTTGGATAAAAGATTGAGATTTATGTATTTTCTCCTCTAATTCTTTCATGTTAAAATCTTTACGACCTTGCATTTCTTTTTGCGCCTTCTCATACTTGCTTACCGCTTTCGCGTAATCGCCTTCCTTAAAGGAAGCGTCCCCATCTGTGATAAGCTGTGTTATCCTTTGTTTCTTACCGAGCAACTGAGCATGTATCTTATCTTTAATCTTTATAGCTGCATTCCGTGCTTCGCTGTATTCTTTTAAGGCTTTCGCATAATCCCCGTCCTGCACGAAAATATCCCCATTTTTCTCATGCTCGAACATACTGGCAACTGCTTCTGCTTTTTTCTTCGTGTTCTGTATCTTATATACGATCGCTCCTCCCCCAACTAATGCAAGAAGCAACAGTGCTAATGAGATTCTTTTTATTACTCTTATTTTTTTTGTGGGATCTTCTTGATAGGTCTTGTTTACAAAAATTGCGACTGCGGTATAATTATTTACTATCTTTTTCTGTTTACTCAAAAGAACGTCTTCCAGAATGTCAACCAATTCCGAAGGTTCTTTTACCTCTTCCATTGCATCCAGCATTTCGATGCCACTTACCCCCTCCCATAACCCGGAGGTACACAGCACCATCACATCTCCGTCTATCAATTGATACTTTTTCGATACAAAAGGTTCAAAATCATGGGGTTTTCCCATATAGTTCAGCAGGTTGTTTCTTTCTTCATGCTCTTCAATTTCATCTTCCGGTATCTTCTCTTCATCTGCCATCATTTGCGCAAGACTCTGATCCTTGCTTTTAAAATTGAGTCTCCCGTTCCTAAAATGGTACAGCCTCGTGTTGCCTGCAACGGCCCAAATCATTTTTGAATAATCCGTTACTACCATTAGCAGACTCGCTTTAAGCCTTACCCTTCTGCTCTCATCTTGCAACAATCTGTGAGCTTCCTGTATGTATTTTTTTATTCTCATTCTGGACATCGTAGGATTATTCATAAAATTCCCCAATATGCTTTTGACTGCCATTTCAGCACTTTCTACTTCCCTATCCGAATCGAGTCCGTGTGCTATCACCCAGCAGGCCATATCGTCAAGTTCCGTAAATGCAAAATAGTCTTTGTTATTTATGAAAGTACCTGCTTCAGATAGGAATGCTGTTTTAAACTCGCTGTTGTCCTTTCTCATTCGTACACTCCACTCCTCCTTTTCATTCAGAATTTTATCTGCAACCCCGAATTCTACCAGCCATTTTCTAGTATGATAACTGTTGCATTATCCTGGTTCCTCAGTCTTTTATATTCCACAGCTTCAATTATTTCCTGAGCAGCATCATAAGGAGAAATGTTCTTGGAAAGAATTTTTTCTAATTCTATTTCTGTTACACTGTTGTAAACCCCATCACTGCACAAAATCACCTTATCACCTTTATGTAATGGAATAGGTGCTTTACAAATTTCTATATTCTTAAAACCTTCATAGCCCAAGTAATTAATTAATCTCTTTCTCATCGGATGATCCAGTACATCATCTTTTGTAACTTCTCCCGCAAGATAGCGCTCCTCCAGCAAAGACTCCAAAATATGCTTTTGATTTATATTGATAAACTCACCATCTCTAAAAATCATGATGATGCTATCTCCTACAGCTCCCCAGTAAAGGTAGCCATCGGATATGACAGCAGCAACGAGTGTTGTTCCCCCCCTTGTTCCTTTGAAGTTCCGCAGAATCTCTGTATTGCTCAAACGGGAAGCTTTCGTAAAAAAAAGGGGGATGTTTTTTGTATTATTTAATTTTAAAAACTCCTGTATAAATGTAGTCACAGCAATGGTGCTTGCTACCCTTCCATTTGCAAGCCCACTGATTCCATCAGCCAGTACTGCTATCGTTCCGTTCGCGGTCGTTGCCGTCGAGAAGTAATCATCCTGCTCCTCCCGCCTTCCTATGGTTTGCCCATTGCCAATCAGGATATTCGGCTTTGCATCCCTATTCAGCAAAAGCCGTCTTACATAAAATAAAAGAAGAAGAGATATGATAAATGCCAGTACTATCAGGTAAGGTAGCAATTGCTGTTCTTCCATGATGATCATCATTCCTTGCCCGCCGCATTGCTTTCCCATTCAAAATGAGAGCCACATAAAGGAATAAATATAAATTTACTTCTGCCCAGTTGTATCACATCATATGCGGTTAATTCTACAGGCGAATACACTGCTTCATTATTATGATAGGCAAGTCCTGACGCATCACCGGGCAACAGAAAAAAGTTCCTCTTTTTGGGGTCGTATACGATAACAGCATGGTTACGCCTAGAGATCGTATTATCTCCGATAATTCGTATGTGCATTTCTTCAGATCTTCCAATAAAATTCTTTTCTGCCATAATCCTATAATCCTGACCAATTTGAGGTCCTTCTATACATACTAACCACCCAGTTACAGGCTCGATTCCCTCTACTTCCCCCAAATATGGCATTGTCTTCTCATCTTCACCCATTGCCACCATTTTTCTATTTTCACTCTTTAGGACTGGCTCTATCACAATGTTGCAATAAGGGCATGTGCTGCCGTGTTTTCTTGTACTAAACATATGTCCATTTTTGCATCTTGCCAGACTCATACCATTTATTCCTCCGTTTATTTTGAATCAAACGATGTATTCTTATTTGAACAATATCCGTGTGTTCGCTATGTATATAATGTCACCTGAATCAATCCTATACGGTGTTTGATTCTCCAATCTTCTCTTTGTACTTTTGTTAGCTTTTTTTACTCCAATTCCATTTTTAGAATCAATATCCTCAATGTACCAATTTCCTGCAGCATAGTTCAGCACAGCATGTTGTTTGCTGATCAGCGACGCATATTCAGCATCAGATAAATCGATGTCAACCTCGTTTTGGCTTGAATTTTTACCAATTAGCAAAGAGGTTTCCCCCTGTATATACCATTCCTTTACACTTTCCCCCTCTTCATCCAAAAGAACAAGTCTTGTAATTCCTTTTTTTTCCTCATGTTGAACTGTAAAAACTCGGTATTTTTTTATCACATACCTTATCGTAACAATTAAAAGAAGAAGACTAACACCTATTTTTAAGCTGGTATTCATATTCAACCCATACACATATATAAGGGCAGCTACTGCTATTACTACAATCAAAATATCTACAATATTTATCCAGAAGGAGCTTTCCGTTTCATTTGAATTCCTTATGTATCGTTTAAAAAAATTCGCTACACCCCTCACATCCATTCCCCCGTTTGATAATTAATGCTAACTTTAAAGTAATCAAATTTAAATGATGATTATTTTTTGTTTACTCGGAAATACCTTTCAAAAAATTTTGTTGTATTAATAGAATGTTTATTTGTATTTTTTATACTCTTATTTTTCAATGTCATTTCCTTAGTTTTTGGGTTAAAACCAAAAAAACGTTCAAAATTTTTTTCCATATCCTTTATATCAAACCACTGATCCCCTCCATGTTCTCGGTGAACTTCTGCTTTTTTATCAGATTCTTGTTTTCCATTCGATTTTTCTTCCTTTACACCGTTCATTTTGGCATCATAGGTCTTTCTTAATGACTCGTCATACAGAATACGATATGCTTCATTAATTTCTTTAAAGAGTTTCTCGGACTCACTACTTCCAGAATTCACATCAGGATGATATCGCTTCGCCAGTTTTCTATACGCCTTTTTTATTTCCTCCCGGGAAGCATTTCTTTCAATCCCTAGTATTTCGTAATAATTTTTCATTTTCTTCATCCTTGCTACCCTTTTTTACCAACCATACTTTTCAAAGGAATTCCCAGGTGTATTTTCCTCTATTAGAAAAGTTTACTTTTATGGTTAGAGGTGTGCTTTTAAAAACACACCTCTAACATTTTAGCTGCTATTTCCTGGAAATTTGATATCCTTAAAAGCACATCATATAATTAAACGCTATATCCACCTTCAATTGTTGTTTTCTCCGTCTTATCTTTTTTCTGCTTAATTAAAAGATTAAATACACCTACACCTTCTGTATCTCCAAATCTTTCAGAATAATCTACCACAAATGCATTAGGGAAATGAATTTTCCGCACAACCTGGTCTGCAGCGATTACTTCCAAAGTAACCTTTCTGTAACAATCAGCCTTTTCAGCCGGTATCAGAGACCACAGTGCTAGCTTCATCGTGTCATCAGCATTATCTCCATCTGTCGCTGTGATGATTTTTCCTGTTATCTGGAGAGTAGCGCCTACATCTGTAGACCTTGCATTCGAATCATTGGGAGTATCTGTCTCATAAGTTACAGTCATGATGTTATCCATACCTAGTTCAATTGTTTCGGCTCCCTCTACTTTGAGTTTAAATCCCATCGAAGTAACCTCCTCATTATTAAATATTGCTCTCGAAAACTTGATGTGCTTTCGAGGTTTATGTTTAAAGGTGTACTTTTGAAAACACACCTCTAACATCCTTATTATTTTCCTAAATAAATACTTCATCTGGATTCTCTACAAGTTCGTTAACAAAATCGCTTTATGAATATAGCACCAGCTTTTTATGCTTTGGCTGCGCTCGTTGCTTTAGTTATTGTGACCTCAAGGTTCTTCACATTTCCATTAAACACAAGATCGATATGACACAAATTGTTTTTGTCATCAATGATATAGTTTATGTCGTCTCCATCCTGGATAATGGAGTTAATGAACCCCCGCGTACCAAGCCATTTGCTCTTCTGACTGCTCGGATTATTACTGAAAAATTTTATAATGTTATCATGTTTAAAATCGTTAGTCTGGAATCGGAGAATCCTTTCTATATAAGTGCTTACAAGCGTTTTATAGATCGAATCAAATCCATCCTCTGCCATTGCGAGGCTTCTCGCTTTATAAACAGTAATTCTTTTTATATCTTTTCCTTCTAGTTGTGCATTCTCAGAAGAGAAAACAAAACCAAAATTTTTTCTATTAATCGAGTCCTTGATATTATTTGTGAATCCCGATATTTCCTTGGCCATCGTTGTCACGGCTCTGAGGCCGTTATCCCCAGCTTCTATGTCAAATCGTACTCCAGGATATTCCCTGCTTACATTCTTAAAGTATTCTCTCAAATATTCCGGACACTGGTATGCCGCTACAATGCCAGCGGCCACATAACTGGCACCTACATAGACACCCTCAATCCACAGCTTAAGGATGTCTTCCTTCTCATGTGAGATCTTCACTCCATCTTCGGTTTTCAACATCTTACTATCAATAACAACCCCGGATTTATCTTTTGGAATAATCGTAAAGTTAGGAAGGCATGGAATAGCAAATTCACTGTATTCTTTTCTCACCAGTACCTGGCATTTATCTATGTACTTATCAATGCCGGAAGTAGCCATATTGTTAAAAGTGGTTTCTTCTCCCGTCACAAAACTAAAAAATATCTGTACTTTAAAATCTTTAACTGCATGAAGCAACATCGCCAAAGATTCCATCGTATTGCCGTCTTGTTTTACAATTTTTTTATTTCCCTTGAATCTCTCTCTACTTACTTTGGAATTTCCCGATGACTCTAATTCTACGGAAGGAACTATACCAAACCATACGGTATCCGAAAAATCATTCTTTGAGTTTACCGTATTTAGATACGTTTCCAGCCTCATTATGTTGGTACTCTTAACCATCATATCAAGCTTATTATTCGTAATCAGAAGCGAAGGCTGCATCCCCTTATTTTTTGTAGCATATTGGTCAAAAAACATTTTCACACCTAAAATCTTTTCCACTAAAGGCTTGACCGTTTTCACAAAGTCATCTTTTGCATTCTTGTAAAATTCAAGGTAAGTATTGTAGTTCTGCACTTCTGTTTCAATATCAATTTCAGTCTGAACTGCAGGTAATGGGCAAAAGGTGCGTACAACAAGGTCTCTCACATAAGAAGAAGGAGTTTCAGTGACAGAATCATAGTCTTCTTCAAAAATGGCGGCCAGTCCATTGGTATTCTCATCAATTACCATAAGTTCCATGCTATCGCTTTTAGGAGCTTCAATGATTTTTAACTCACCGTTGTCACCGATAGTGAGCATACCAACCTGTATATCTTCAGATTTATTTTCTTCCTGAGCCCCTCCAAGCAAAAGTCTTGTCTTAATATCATCAATAGCAAGTGGCAGCATGGCCATAACATTGTTATAGTTTCTACTTGCATCTTCGAACAAATGATTTAACTTGTCTCCAAGATCAAGCTTTTTAGGATCTCCTTCGTCTAATTCCTCATACTTACTGTATAAATAGTGAATTTCTTTTCTCACCTGTCGGATATCATCCATAACTTTTTTCGGAGATATCATGTCCAGTAGGTTTTCAAACTTAAAGTCTACATTGGTTATCCCCTGTATTCTCTTCGTATCAATCAATGTAAATAACATTTTTAAAAAATCATTATTCTGATCGATATGAATTTCAGATATACAATCTTCTGCGATACCTTCTGGCTTTTTCAATGTATACATTACTTTTTGGTTAGCTGCATTGTAGAAGGAGTATACCTTGGGTGAAAACTTATCCAAAAATTCGTCAAAACTTCTTACAACTAAATGCTGGTTAATCTCCTTGATTTTGTCATCACTCAAACTATCAATCCCTTTTACATCTCCTACGAGAGTAATAAGGTCAAGCTTCTCTGGATTAATTTCCTCAAACAGTATCGTTCTATTGGTCTGATGAATAATATCCATAATCTTCAGCCATAAAAATTTATAAGTGATTTCCATAAACAGACAAGCCGCTTTGGACTTTATGTATCCAAGACTTGTACAGCTAGCTACTATAAAGAATTTTTCATAGTACAACCCTCGTCAACTTATAAATTTTTATAGCCTCCTCCTTTCTATGTTTTTAGTGAATAACATAGTAAAAAAAAACTATTTTTAACAATCCACATATACGAGTAGCCATATTTAAAGTATGACTTATCAGCATCGACAAAAATAAATACCTTTATTTTGTAATATATACAATAAAAAACTTTTATTTAAAAATATGGAATGCACTTCTAGCATATAAATTAAACCTTTTCTTGGTATCGTGTCAATATAAAAAATAACAGTATAATTCTACTATTGTTTTATGCTATTTTTCCTATTATTTGATCTATCTTTTAAAGCTCTCTTTATATCTTGATCAAACATGTATATACTAGTATAGGAAATATTTCCATTTTAAAGATTAACTATAAATACCTATTTTATATTTTTTACCTAAAAAGGATAATTACACCTTATATATTCGGTATAATTTCCCCGTCTATTAATACCTAAAAAACATTTTTATTTACAAAATTTATAAAATATCCGTTTATCATATTTCTTATTATTTCCGATTGAGATTTTGTTAAAAAAATTAACATGTGGGTAGAAAACAGAAACAACTCGCGGCGTTTCTAATCTGATTTGCCATCTACGTCACGCCCTTCATAAAAAAAGGAAGGCTGGTGTACGCCTTGCAAATGTTTCTTCCTATAAACATGAGGATATTTAGGAGGATTCGAACTAAAAATAACCAGACTTTCCCAAAATCAGAAACAGAATTTTCTATACAAAAAGAACGAAAGGAAAAAGAAGCGCGATTCATCCCCCACCTATGCTAATGCTTAGAGGCGGGGGATCTTGTGCGATTCTGGATGAATTGGGATTGATGTATTGTTTGTTTTGAACCACCTTATACATTCATAAACTTTTTGATTCTCCGAAGGAGATGTTCTAGATAAAAAGCAATTTTAAAAAGTTTCAGTGAGTAGCATCTCTTTTTATAATTTACTGAAAGCCCCCACATAATCACGCTTGATAGCAGAGGCGTCACGTCCCTATTATAATGCCTTACATTTTTTATCCTATCCTCGATCAATCTTTCAGACACATCCAGAGGGGCCCTTCCGCTCAAATAATAGTATAATGTAGCCGCAAGACTATAAATATCCGAATATCTCCCTAACTTCGACTTTTCTGAATAAAATTCTAAAGGTGAAAAACCAGGGGTCGTAAATATTTTATGTTTGGGATCATTTTTATAATAAATAGCGGAGCCAAAATCAATAAGTATAGGCTGTCCGTCTGTACTGATAAGAATATTTTCAGGCTTTATGTCCCTGTGAATAATTCCTTTCTTATGTATAAAATCCAACGCATCCATCAAAGGAAGCAAGGTCTTATTAAAAAAGGCTGTCATAGAAACTTCTTTTTCTTCTATATATCTGTCAAGCGTTTTCCCTGGGTAATATTCCATAACAATATAGCCTGTCCCGTTCTCTTCAAAGTGATCAATATATCTAACTATGTTTTTATGACATAATTCTTTTATTATAGTAGCTTCATTAAAAAAAGACTCCATCAGTTCGTAATACTTCCCTTTAGAAGAGGGAAGCCGACATAAAACAGTTTTATCATCCAAATCTCGCAATACTAATGCTTTTGGAAAATACTCTTTAATAATTTGAATATCCCCACTCTTTGCATGACGACCAGTATAGACAATCGACAGTTCACTACAAGAAATAACGTTTTTTATTCTGTATGTATTCTTTAATAAGGTGTTCTTTTTAAGACAGATGTCACGGGTGGCTAATTCCACAGATTCCCCCTCCATTTACATATTTTACTTTTATTGTATATTATTCTAGTTCTGTTATCCAACGCAAGCAAGACAAAAAATCTGCCGCTTCTTTGTTATCAATTAAGATTATGTTGCATCCGTATTGTTATTGTAGGAATACCAGATGTTGATTTCGTACGTTCCGCTCACCTCTACTATTTCACCTACCTTATCCGCCCGGTACGTATGGTTAATAACCCAAGCACCTAAGATAGTGACCATTTTGTGGGATGGGGTAACGGTATGAGTGGCTTCGGAAAATTTTCGTCCCCGGCCACAGACGGCTTTCGTGACGATTTCCCGACGCTGCTTCTCTTTATTTGTACTCGACATGTTGTTACCTCCTCCATACAACGTTTCCCTACATGTGTATGCAGGGCAACCATCACGGGTGCAACCATATCCATTTCTTTCACACCTCATCCATGCCACCCTGATCAGCATCATGACTGATAATCCATAAGTATGCAGGGCAAGCGTCTTGGGTGAAAAGATTAATATCATACCATTCTTCCAAAGAAAGCATATCTTTATCTTTTTTGAATCGTTGTCTAAAAGGATTAGTATGAAAAAAAGGCTTGACTGCATAAGTGAAAATATTGAGCATGTATTATATGCATGGCAGGAAATCTCCAGTATTATTCAGGAGTCTTCCACTGCTTCTGAGGTGGCTACCGCCGCACAGCAACAGTCGGCTACGATTGAAGAAATGGCGGCCGGTGCTGAAGAAACGACGATTCTTTCAAACGAATTAAAAGCAGAGCTTGGAAAGTTTACACTGAAGTGAAAGTTTGTTCATTATTTTTTCCACGTCACGTGTCACAAAAACCACGCGAGCGGTTTCTATAAAGTGAACGGACGAGAAAGGAGGGAAAAAATGGAGGTTCGAGCAACCTTGATAAAAAAGCAAACTTCTTCGGCTGCGTCCGATAATTTCAAAGACCTGTTCAAAGCCTACTATCCTTACGTTGTGTGGCAAATTATGCGCATCATAAAGGATCAATCTCAAGCAGAGGACATCGCACAAGAAGTATTCCTTCAGCTTTATCACACAGATCGCACTGTCATTCAAAACATTCCAGCCTGGCTAACCAAAGCCGCCATATATGCTGCCTATAACAGCTTACGCTCAGAAAAGCGACGCACTGCGCGAGATAAAAAGCAAAATATCGAAGCAGAAACGTATAGTCCTTCTTCGGAAGAAAAATGGTTTCAACAAGAAGAAATTGCATCTGTACGACAGGTACTCATGAATATGGAAGAACGTGAGCGTACTCTTCTCCTTATGAAATATTCTGGCTTTACCTATAAAGAACTAGCACAGGCTGTCAACGTGGAACAATCATCTGTCGGCACATTGCTCGCGCGGGCTAAAACAAAATTTCGCAACATGTACAAACATATAAGGGGGTATGCTGAATGAAATGTCCGGATATCGGGTTTATTCAGGCTTACATAGACGGAGAAATAAACCGTGATATGCGCAAAGCATTCTCTGCCCATCTGGAGCATTGTCCAAATTGCCGCACTTCGCTGGAACAGGCAAAAAAACTAGAACAATGGGCAGAAACGGCAATACAAGAGGCTTTTACCGAGCCAAAGCGTTCCCATCTCTCCATTGACACAGATGCAGCCTGGGAACGCTTTGAACAGCGTTTGCAACACGAACTTAAACCTGTAAAAACCAAACGAAAAGGATGGATAAACATGAAGAAACCATACAAAAAACTCATGGCAGGTACTGCTGCTGCTGCTGTGCTTCTTGGCTCTCTGGCTATCCCACAAGTACAAGTGGCTGCAAGCCAGTTCCTCTCCATTTTCCGCATGGATAAAGTAGAAATGATTAAGCTGACCCAATCCGATTTACAAGAGATCGAAAGATGGGTCGCGGGAAATGAAAAAGGAATGAAAGAGATTAAAGGGATCGGTAAAATATGGGTAGGAGAACAAAATGGAGACCGTGGAACACGTACTTTTGAAAAGAGAGAGGATGCTATAAAGGCAGGTTACGCGCTCCCTGCAATACCGGAAGGATACAAAACGGAAAACATTTTTGTGTCTCCAAGCTTTACACTGCACATGCAACTGGATACGAAGAAAACAAATGCCTTGCTGCATCAGTTGAAAGCCAATGTAGAATTTGACGAAAAACTGGACAACAAACCATTCTCACTGACAGTACCGGAAGCCGTTCATATAGAATTGGTGCCTGCGAATGCTGACACGAAAAAAGCACACCCGTCTGCACACATTTCATATATGGAAAGTGGTGCTCCGCAAATACAAGTACCAAAGGATGTAGACTTGAACCAGCTTCGTGAAACCGTTCTGTCCTTGCCATTCATCCCGCAGAACGTAAAACAGCAGCTCGCAAGCATCCAGGACTGGCAGCGTACTCTGCCTATTCCGTATATTATAGATGAAAAACACCAAACACGCGAAGTAACCGTGCAAGGTGCAAAGGGGATCATATATGAAGCGGAAAACCAGACATTCCTTATCTGGCAAAAAGACGGTAAACTTCATTACATGAACGCATATGACAGCAAGAACGAAACGCATACAGATGCCTTACTCTCACTGGCAAATCAAATGAAGTAAAGTAAGTAGCAAAGAGCGGCTCCTGTAACAAGGAGGTGCTCTCTTTGTGCGTTAGGAGGAAAAAGATTGAAATCGGAGTATGTAATTGAAACACAACGACTAACAAAGCAATACGATGGAAAAGCTGGATGCCGCAACATCACGCTTCAGGTACCTCGCGGAGTCGTTTTTGGCTTTCTTGGCCCGAATGGTGCTGGAAAAAGTACATTTGTTCGAACTTTGCTCGGCCTGCTTATTCCAACAAGCGGGAAAGGAACCATTCTCGGCGCTCCTATTGGAAGCATCGAATCAAGAAAGCGAGTCGGTTATCTTCCAGAATTATTCCGCTATCCTGAATGGCTAACAGGTCGCCAACTGTTAGAAACCCACGCAGACTTATGCGGCCTTTCACGCACAGAACGCAAAACACGAATCCCATACCTGTTGGAGCGAGTAGGGCTGCATGGACGTGGAGATGAAAAAATTCGGAGCTACTCCAAAGGCATGCAGCAGCGTATCGGCCTGGCCTGTGCCCTTCTCTCTGACCCGGAGGTTGTTTTTCTCGATGAGCCAACATCAGCACTTGATCCCATTGGCCGCCGTGAAGTCCGTGAACTAATGGATGAATTACGTAACGAAGGCAAAACTGTTTTCTTGAACAGCCACCTGCTCAGTGAAGTAGAAAGCGTATGTGACCATGTGGCCATTATTCATAAAAGTGAACTTGTTGTTCAAGGGGACTGGCGCAAGTTGTCCGCTGTGAAACCCCAAGTGGATATGACAATCGGGCCAGCTCCCTCAGCGATATGGGATGAACTGTCCCCCTTTATTATCCAGAAAGAATGCACTGGTTTTACAGACGAAGGGCGTACCCACTGGCTGCTTACACTGAAACAGGAAGAGAATATTCCTGTTATGATTCGTCATCTGAGCGACAAAGGAATTGCAATTTACCAAGCAACTCCCCGTCAGCCGCATCTCGAAGATGTATTTATGTATTGGGTGAACAAAAAGGAGGCGCAAACAGCTCATGTGGACAATCGCGAAACTAACATGTAAAGAAATTTTATACAAACGAATTTTTTATATTACCGTACTCATGTCGCTTGCGTTTCTCCTGTTTTACGGAATAGCTACCTATTTTGCGGCCCAGGAAGCGACAGCAAAAGCAGGACGAGTGATAAATTCGCCTGACTTCGTAATAGTAGAAACATTTTTCGCAACGCAAATTCTCGGGATCGGTTTATATTTCGCTACATTTATCACAGCGTTGCTCGCCATTTTGAGCAGCGTGGGCAGCATCGCCAGCGAAATCGAAAGCCATCAGATTGATACGCTGCTCGCCAGGCCTATTTCCCGGCGTACCGTCATTTGCGGCAAATTCATCGGGTTAAGTCTCTTGCTTGCTGGATATGCTGCTTGCTTGTTTCTTGGGATTCTACTCATTAACCAGTTGATTGGTGGTGACATACTCCGCGTCGAAATTACGTTTTCACAAGCTATTAAAGCACTGGGAATCTTCATCGTGCAGCCACTCATTCTTGTCGCTGTAGCTCTTTTGTGCAGTAGTATGATGACGACAGTAAACGGCGGAATTGTTCTTATTATTCTATATGGAATTAGCTTTATCGGTGGATTTGTAGAGCAGCTAGGCGTTCTCATGGAGAAAACAGCAATGATGAATATCGGAATCATCTCCAGCCTACTTTTCCCAATGGATTCTCTCTTCCGCAAAATGACGATCTACTTGTTTGACACAGCAGACAATCCACTATCTTTCGCTGCCCAGGGTTTATTCGGCAGCCTGTCTGCCCCGAGCAATATTATGCTGGCATACACTGCACTATATGGTATCGCAGCCCTTCTTCTGGCAATACGCAAGTTTACAGCCCGAGATCTATAAAAAATTGTATTTTGTTCATAAAACCATAGAAAGAGCTGAAAAAGGAGCCAGCTTTATAAATGTAGCTGGCTCCTTGATTTATCAAACTTCGATGCATTTTTCTTTCTCGCTTACGAACAGCCGCCGCAGCCGTCGCTGATGCCTTCTGGCCTGGCCTTCGGGTATCCGGTGTCGTTGTACAGCGGATCACCGCCGGTAGATACGATAATATTTTCGGACACTTTATTGGCAATAACGCTCGTAACCATTTGCAACAACTCATTAATGTCCTGCTGCGTTTGCTTAAATTCCTGGACAATCGGAATTGTGTCCAGTTCATCCTGTAACGCGTCGATTTCTTTTTCGATTTCCGGGATTTGATCGTACTGGCGGCTGTGCTCCAGCTTAACAATGCGCTTTTGCTTCTGTTTAATTTGCATAATTAATCCCTGCACCCGTCCGTTGGCGCTGATTTTTTTCTCCGCCTGCTTAAACCGCTCGACTTCTTCTGAGTTTGCAATGAGCGCAGCCAGTTCTTTTGCCGACTCAATAATGGACGAGTAGTCATACGTACGTTCCTGTTTCTCTTCCATCAGCACGCTACACCTCTACTTTGGTGACGACCTCACCGTATAATGTCCAAGTTTGTGGCTCTGTTATTTTAACATGAATCAACTGTCCGATACAGTCTTCAGTTCCTTTAAAATGGACAATTTTGTTTGTACGCGTGCGGCCAGTCATCATATCTGGATTGTTTTTGCTTGGGCCTTCTACCAATACTTCTACAACTTTGCCGCGGAGCGCTTCATTTTTCTCCCGTCCGATGCGCTGTACCAGATTAATCAAGCGTTGCAAACGCTCTTTCTTTTCTTCTTCGCTTACGTTGTCTTCCATGCCTGCGGCTGGTGTGCCATGACGCGGCGAATAAATAAACGTGTAGGCGGAATCAAATCCAACTTCTTCCACGAGCGACAGCGTATCCTCAAACTGCTCTTCTGTTTCGCCCGGGAAGCCGACGATAATGTCCGTCGTCAGCACAACGTCCGGAATCGCTTCTTTGATTTTGCGCACAAGTTCGAGGTATTGTTCACGCGTATATTTACGTGCCATCTTTTTTAGAATTTCATTATTGCCGGATTGCACGGGCAGGTGAATATGTTCTACAAGATTGCCGCGCTTGGCAAGCACTTCGATCAGGTGGTCATCAAAGTCACGTGGATGGCTTGTCGTAAAACGAATACGCGGCACGTCGATTTTGCGCACTTCATCCATCAAGTCGCCAAAACCAAACTCAATATCCATAAAATCCTTGCCGTAGGCGTTTACGTTTTGACCAAGGAGATAGATTTCCTTGTAGCCCTGGCGCGCCAGATCCCGTACTTCCGCAATCACGTCTTCCGGACGGCGGCTGCGCTCTTTTCCGCGCGTATACGGCACGATACAGTACGTACAGAACTTATCACAGCCATACATGATATTTACCCATGCGCGTAAGCCTTCTTTGCGGACTTTCGGCAAATTCTCTACAACGTCGCCCTCTTTGGACCACACTTCAACGACCATTTCCTTGTTAAAGAATGCGTCACGCAAAAGCACCGGCAGGCGGTGAATATTGTGCGTACCAAAAATAAGATCGACATGCTGGAAGTTTTTCAGGATGCGGTTCACAACCGCTTCCTCCTGTGACATACAGCCGCACACGCCAAGAATAAGCTCAGGCTTTTCCTTCTTCAATGGCTTCAGACGGCCCAGCTCACCAAATACTTTATCTTCCGCATTTTCGCGAACTGCACAAGTATTGTACAGGATAATGTCCGCTTCCTTCTCATCTTCCGTCGGTGTAAAGCTCATTGCCTGAAGCAGGCCGATAATTGTCTCTGTGTCATGTTCGTTGGCCTGGCATCCGTACGTGCGAATGAGAAACATGCGGCCTTTCCCCAGATCTTTTAGGTCATCTGGAATGCCTTCGAATTGATTGTAGGCGATTCCGTTTTTCGTCCGTTTTTTCGCTTCTTTCAAACTCGGCGGCGTACCGATGAAATATTTGCTGTAATCCTTCTCCTTCTTGGTGGATTTTAAGTCCACGGAAGAAGATGCATTGTTTTTTACTTCTTGTGTCATAATAACCTCCGTAAAAAATAATGATTTAATATTGATACGACTAGAATTATACATAACTAACAGCATAAAAACAAAGGAAAAGTCAAGTAATTAATTATAAAATAAAAATCCTTTACATACAAAGGAAGGTTTAGCCAACATGGTTTTTATAACGACCATAACGCCTCCTGGCCCGTAAATGACGAAACCCATTTGCCATAAAAAACAGGCGGGTGAGCGAAAAGTAGGTCCTCCGCTTATCCGCCTGTTCCCTTTTTCCTATCCTTGTGCGCTTATGTGTACCATGATTTCGCTTCCTTCGACACAGAATGGAATGCTGATAAACTTATGCACAGAACGGAATTTGCTTTCCCCTTCGTTGATAATCGGCGGCGTAATATTAACGCTGTAACCGTTATTCGCCAATTCTGTACAACATGCCGCACCTACCCAGTTCCCAAATTCAGAAAACGCGCTCCATCCCATTTCGTCGATTTCATTTATTTCTATACCACCAAACATCCGTCCAATGATGGAACAAACCATTTTTTGCGTCATTCCAAGGATCAAATCCACTTTCAACGATCCAGTCATTCCGACGATGACAGATATCTGGCCAGAAAAGATCGGATTCACCTGCAAAGAAGGTTTGCCAGGTACAACTTGCATTCCCAAATGATTTTCCAGCACGCTTCGCGTCCCACAAAGAATCGCGTTCACTTGATCTGCTTGCATGCTTCTCCATCCCCCATATATCTCATGTAATGTGTACAAAATGTGTAGCCGTTCTTCCCATTTACGAAACATACTTTTTGTAAATACAAAAGAAAGAACAATCCATCTCCCGCCTATAGAAAAAGGGGGCTTCTCGCTACTTATGTTAAAAAGCCTTTCATCACATCATGCGTATCAATGAAACGCCATCCACAATTAAAATCAGCTTATTTATTCTGCTTTTTTTTACATAGCGAGATAATTCTTTACTAGGCAATTATACCCATTTGTAAAATAACTTTCAACAAAAAAGATGAGGAAGTTCCTAGAAAAAAATACAAATCATACTTTTTTACCTATAAAATTCGCAAATAAGCGTTGAAAATATTAACATCTATGTCCCTCTTTATGACGGATATACTACAATTACGCCCCGAAAAAACCTGGAGGTGACCAAAATGCCGAATCATCATGACATTTTTCGCAACAAACGGGACTTTGCACGAGCTGAATTCGCAACGGAACTGTATAAGCCGCCCGGAAAACCACGCGCTCGAGAAGCTCACACACAGCAACATCAACCCACACCGCATAACGCCGGCTTCAAAAATGTCAAAGTCCCCTTCCAACGAAAAGCTGGTCTGCCAGGGAACCGGGCATAAAATAAATGAGGGATACGCGTTTGCGTACCCCTCTTTGCACTCATTTTTTTTCAATGGCTAAAATATATGGTGGCTGATTCTCCGGGTTTATGTATTCATATTTGAGAACAAGAAATTCTCGCGCTGGCAATTTGCGTACATACGCTTCCAAGACGGCTGCTTCCTCTTCTCCGCCCGCGTGACCGCGATATACAACCAACAGTACGATGCCGCCGGATACAAGGCGGGACAACGCCGCCTGAACAGCCTGTAACGTTGAATCAGCGCGCGTAATGATCGTTTTATTAGAACCAGGGAGATACCCTAGGTTGAAAATGACGGCTTGTAACGGAGCGGCAAGCGCTGAGATCTCGGTGTGGGAAGCATGATGCAGAACAACGCAGTCGCTCATGCCCGCTTTCTCCAAGCGCGCGGCAGTCGCTTGAATGGCGGCTTCCTGAATATCGTAGGCGTGTACCATGCCTGTCTCTCCAACTAGCCCGGCTAAAAACAGCGTGTCATGCCCGTTGCCGGCCGTTGCATCGACAACCGTATCCCCCGCCTTTACACGCTCAGCCAAAAGACGGTGCGCCATCTCCGTAATACGCGGCAAGCGCGCGCGGTTATGCGCCTCCATCGTGTTCATATCTCAATCACCTGCCCGATTTCGGCAAGCTGCCAGCAGCCGGAATACCTTCCTGCCGCCGCGTCGTCCTCATACTTCTTCCGTGGGATGTCAGGCGACAAATGCGTAAGTAGCAATTGTTTGGCCCGAATGCGCTCCGCCATCTGTGCTGCTTCCCGGGCAGAAAGATGGGCACGCTTTCCCCGTGGCACATATTCCGTTGTAAACGTACTTTCGCAAATAAACAAATCGCAATCCACCGCAAAGATGTCCCAATTTGTGCCTGGCCCGGTGTCAGCCCCGTATACAATCGTCTTCCTCCCATCCGTTATTTTCATCGCATAACACATGATCGGATGATCGGTGCGTAAAAACGAAATCTCAACGCCGGCCAGATGCAGCACACTATTCTCCATTACCGTGTGTAGAACTGTATACTGGTGATATGTCATCTTATGCGCCCAATCCTGCGGCTCGGCCGGACCGTATACCGGAAACGTACCATTTCGCTTGCCAAAAATGGAGGCCATCATAACGCCGTACTGCAAAATCGGCATATCGCAAATATGATCATGATGATAATGAGAAAGCACAACCGCAGACAATTCCTCTATCCGAATATGCTTCATCAATTGCGCGTACACACCGCTTCCGCAATCAATTAATAGCTTTCCTGCCGCTGTTTCCAGCAGATACCCAGGGGTCGCTCCGCCCGGACCTGGGGCCGGTGACTCAAAGCCTAATACCGTAAGCCTCATTCTTTGCCCATCCTTTCGTTTTTCTCCTGCACACTTATGATAACAAAAGCAGACAACGCATTGCCAATTCCATGTTTTTTTGTGCAACAGAGATAAAAAAAAGCACCGAGCGCCATACGGCAGTCGGTGCTTGATTTCGCTTATGATTACATAAACTCGCTGACAAGCTTTTGGAATTTCGCTTCGTCGATTTTGAGTTCCTGTTTCGCAAGACCTTCTTCGCGGAAGCCAGGTACCAGCGCTTCATACGATTCACGTTCCGTGTTTTGGTAAATCAGACCATTTACCAGACCGTCTGTTTCCATAAGCACACGCATTGCGGCAATGCGGTCATGCGGATCGTAACCTTCGATATCGCTCAGGTTTTTCACATGCTCTTTGAACCAATCGTACGTGTTGATTTTGTTGAATGTTACGCATGGGCTAAATACGTTGATCAGCGCAAAGCCTTTATGCTTAATACCTTGTTCGATTAAGCTGGTCATACCTTTCAGATCGCTGGACATTGTTTGTGCCACGAATGTCGCGCCGGATGCAAGCGCCAGTTCCAGCGGCTTCATTGCAGGCTCGATAGAGCCTTTTGGCGTGGATTTCGTCACAAATCCTTCAGCCGAACGAGGAGAGGTTTGACCTTTCGTCAGGCCATAGATTTGGTTATCCATTACGATATACGTAATGTCCATATTACGGCGGATCGCATGAATCGTATGGCTCATTCCGATCGCAAAACCATCGCCGTCACCACCGGCAGCGATAACCGTCAATTCGCGGTTGGCCATTTTCAGTCCCTGCGCGATCGGAAGCGCACGCCCGTGAATACCGTGCACGCCGTATGCATTGATATAACCGGAAATACGTCCGGAACATCCGATACCGGAAATAACTGCAAGATTCTCAGGTTCGAGCCCTACGTTGGCCGCAGCACGTTGAATCGCCGCCTGTACGGAGAAATCTCCGCATCCCGGACACCAGTTAGGTTTAACGCTATTGCGGAAATCTTTAAATGTTGCCATCTTACAACAGCTCCTTGCATTTATTGTAGATTTCGCCAGGCAGGAACGGATTGCCGTCATACTTCAGAATGCTGTTAATCTTCTCGGCCATTCCCACATGCAGTTTGAGCTGGTCAGCTAATTGACCGGTTGCGTTGTGCTCGATAACAATTACTTTCTTCGCTTTCTCCACCAATTTCTTCATCTCAGCCACTGGGAACGGATGGATAAGACGAACATGGGCATAATTAATTTTTACGCCTTCAGCCGCGAGGCGTTCTTTCGCTTCCATAACGGCACCGCGCGTACCGCCCATCGCCACCAGCAACACATCAGCTTCTTCGTGCTGTACGTCTTTGTATACTGGCGTATCTACTTTCAGGTTTTTCAGCTTACGGAGACGCTTATCCATTTGCTTCATACGAAGTACCGGATCTTCCGTTGGACGTCCTGTGTCGGTATGCTCAACGCCCGTTACGTGGTGAATACCGTTTTTCTGTCCCGGAATTACGCGCGGCGAAATGCCGTCTTCCGTTACCTCATAGCGCTTAAAAAGTTCGCCTTCCTGCTCTGGAATGTCTTGTCCGCCGAGAAACTTACCGCGGCGAATTTCCACACGATTCAAATCAAGCGGCTCAACTGTTTGCTTACCAAGAGATAGTTGCAAATCGGAAAGCACGATGACCGGCACCTGATATTCTTCAGCAATATTGAATGCTTCCACTGTATCATAGAACGCTTCTTCCGCCGTGCTCGGCGCAATTACAACTTTCGGAATTTCGCCGTGTGTGTTATAAATCATCGCGTTTACATCGGACTGTTCTTGCTTGGTCGGCATACCTGTGGACGGGCCACCACGTTGCGTATTCACGATAACAAGCGGTGTTTCCGTAATACCGGCCAGACCAATCGCTTCCGCCATCAGGGAAAGACCAGGACCGGCGGAGGCTGTCATCGCACGTACACCGCCGTAGTTGGCGCCAATCGCCATTGTTACAGCAGCGATCTCGTCTTCGGTTTGAATAACCGTACCACCGAATTCAGGCAGCTTCTTAACCAAGTATTCCATAATTTCTGATGCTGGAGTAATCGGATAGGCCGGCATAAAACGACAGCCTGCCACAAGTGCGCCAAGCGCAATGGCGTCGTTACCGATCATGAACATGCGCTTTTTGCCGTCAGCAGCTTCTAGGCGCAGATCTTCAATCGGACCGCCCGCTTCTTTATCTACAAACTCGGCACCACGCTTAATGGCTTCCATGTTTTTCTCTACAACTTTTTGACCTTTTTTGCCGAACAGTTCATCCACCACTTCAGTGAACGATTCTACCGGCAGACCTAACAGGGCGCTGGAAGCTCCGATGGCTACCATGTTTTTCATTAGAGACGTTCCGAGTTCTTCGGCAATCTCAGTGAAAGGTACAGAGAATAGACGAACATCCATTCCTTCAGGCGCTTTCGGGTTAAACTTGGAATCGCCAATAATCACGCCGCCTTTGCGAAGCTCAGGGCTGTTAACGTCGATCGTTTCCTGGTCGAACGCAACCAAAATATCGAGCTTGTCAGAAATTCCTCCTAGAGGCTTTGTGCTTACGCGAATTTTATTATTGGTGTGACCACCTTTGATGCGGGAAGAGAAATGGCGGTACCCATACAAGTAATACCCGAGACGATTGAGCGCAATCGCAAAAATCTCGCCCGTACTGTCAATCCCTTCACCTTGTTGTCCTCCAACTTTCCAAGAAAGTTGACTAATCATGAACTCCACCCCTTCAAGACGATAAATCGATCTTTTCAGCTGAAAAGTGTATCATTTTTTAAACAGATACACTAAGTGTTGAGCCCTTTTCCACTGGTCAGGTCATTACTGTATGTATCTATTTAAAAAATATGAACAAATTGTGTACTTCAAACTTTTATCATTGTAGTCCTCTCTCATGTAAATTTCAACCCTTCCTTAAAGATTTATTCTAACAAAATTAACTTTCCCTTTCCCTAATATGAAAAAACATAAAAAAAAATCAAATAAAAAAACGAAATTCTGTCTTTTTCTCCGCTTAACACCCTTTTCGGCAATGCTAAAACACGATCCTCTCCTTCGGAAATATTTTAAAGCAACATATCCTTTCCTATACGACGAAAAAAAGCCTGCTTATTCTAATGAATAAACAGGCACAGCTAATAGAAGACCGGTGTGGTTATTCAACTATCTAGGTTCGACGATTAATTTAATCGCGGTTCGTTCTTCGCCTTCTATCATAATATCGGTGAAGGCGGGGATGCAGATTAAGTCAACACCACTCGGTGCTACAAACCCTCTTGCGATCGCTACGGCTTTAATTGCTTGGTTAAGTGCACCCGCTCCGATGGCTTGAAGCTCAGCTGCGCCGCGTTCGCGCAGAACACCGGCCAGGGCACCAGCGACAGAATTAGGGTTGGACTTTGCTGAAACTTTTAATACCTCCATCTCAAGTACCTCCTTAGATAGATTGATAATTACCACAATTACTCTATTCGGCGAAGGTACAAATCATTCCTGTTCCTTACTATTTTGGGAGAAAAAAATACGAAAATTCAAAACCAACTACTCCATGAACGGGTGAGCTTCGTCAATCATAATCCGCTGAATAGAGATCGCACGACCGGTGTTTTTTTCCATATCAATAATTACCCCGTTTAATTGCGCTTTAACCATGGCCACTTCAAATCGTACGGGCAAACCAGTCAAAAATTTCTTCAGCACCGCTTCGCGCTCCATTCCCAAAATACTATCGCGCGGACCAACCATCCCGACATCGGTCAAATACGCCGTACCCCCAGGAAGAATTCTTTCATCCGCGGTCTGTACATGCGTATGGGTTCCAACCACAGCGCTTACTTTACCATTCAGAAACCAGCCCATCGCTTGTTTCTCCGACGTCGCCTCTGCGTGGAAATCGACGAAAATATATGGTGTGCGTTTCCGCACCTGTTCCACGATTTGTTCGGCTGTGCGGAACGGGCAATCGGACGGAGGCAAAAACGTACGCCCCTGCAAATTAATTACCGCAAGTTCTCCTCCCGCCGCGCCTTTCAAGAATGTGACGCCGCGTCCGGGCGCGCCAGGCGCATAGTTTGCCGGTCGCACAATGCGCGGTTCATCATCAATAAACTCGAACACTTCCTTGTTGTCAAATGAATGGTTGCCAAGCGTAATGACGCCGGCCCCCCACTCGTAAAACTCGTTTGCAATTTTCGGTGTAATGCCTCGCCCTGATGCCGCGTTTTCTCCATTTACTATCGTAAAATGCGGATTGTATTTATTTTTCAAGCGCGGCAACATTTCCTGAAGCATCTTGCGGCCAGGAGCCCCCACCACATCACCGATAAACAACAATCTCATGTAGTCTCTCCTTTCATGGGCCGATGCAAACAAAAGCTTCTGCCGATCGCTCGGAGAAGCTTTTGTCTCTTATTTTGCATATTCAACTGCCCGGGTTTCCCGAATAACCGTAACTTTAATGTGTCCCGGGTAGTCGAGCTCGCTTTCAATTTTCTTAGTAATGTTGCGCGCCAACCGATGCGCTTCCAAATCATCGATTTGCTCCGGCTTCACCATAATGCGGACTTCGCGTCCTGCCTGAATCGCATACGATTTTTCCACGCCTTCAAACGACTCGGAAATTTCTTCAAGTTTCTCTAGACGACGAATATACGTCTCAAGTGTTTCGCGGCGCGCCCCTGGACGAGCGGCGGACAAAGCGTCTGCCGCGGCCACCAGCATCGCAATAACCGATGTTGGTTCGCAATCCCCATGGTGTGAGGCAATTCCGTTAATAACAACAGGATGTTCTTTATACTTTTTCGCTAATTCGACCCCAATTTCAACATGTGAACCTTCGACTTCATGATCGATCGCCTTGCCGATATCATGCAGAAGACCGGCTCGCTTCGCCAGCGTCTGGTCTTCGCCTAGTTCCGCAGCCATCAAGCCGCACAAATGGGCAACTTCAATGGAATGTTTCAGCACGTTCTGTCCATAACTTGTACGGTACTTCAAACGGCCCAGAATTTTGATAAGGTCAGGATGAAGCCCGTGAATCCCCGTCTCAAACGTCGCTTGCTCGCCGTACTCACGGATACGTTCATCCACTTCACGGCGCGCTTTCTCCACCATTTCTTCAATGCGCGCAGGATGGATGCGTCCATCTGCCACAAGCTTCTCCAGTGCGGTTCGCGCAATTTCACGACGAACGGGATCAAAACCCGATAAGATAACAGCTTCCGGAGTATCATCAATAATCAAGTCGATACCCGTAAGCGTCTCCAAAGCGCGTATATTTCGTCCCTCTCGACCGATAATGCGGCCTTTCATTTCATCGTTTGGTAGCGAGACAACCGAAACGGTCGTTTCAGCCACATGATCCGCAGCACAACGCTGAATTGCGGTGGTGATAATTTCGCGCGCTTTCTTGTCCGCTTCTTCCCGCGCCTGCTGTTCAATGTCTTTAGCCATCATGGCCGCTTCATGACGCACTTCCTGTTCTACCTGCTGCAGGATAATTTCGCGCGCTTCTTCGCGTGTCAGATTGGACACACGTTCCAGTTCTATTACCTGAGCTTGCAGATACTCTTCCGCTTTGGCGTGCATTTCATTAACCGCCTGCTCACGGCGCTCAATCTCCGCTTCTTTCCGTTCATAAAGCTCCATTTTCCGGTCAAGCGATTCCTCTTTTTGCAACACGCGCTTCTCAAGGCGCTGGATCTCGTTCCGTCTTTCACGTAAGTCTTTCTCGGCATCCGTTCGCAGTTTGTGAACTTCGTCCTTCGCTTCAAGCACTTTTTCCTTTTTCAGTGCTTCCGCTTCTTTTTCGGCTTGGTCTACAATTTGGCGGGCGGCTTCTTCCGCGCTTGAAATCTTCGCCTCCGCCAACGATTTACGAACAAAATAACCAATTCCCGCTCCGACCACCAGAGATGCAAGTGCAATGAGAATTGCAGGTACTAAGTTCATCTTTCTGTCACCTCCTTGCATCTGAGGTCTTTTGTCTTGTTACAATTGTAGCAAGTACCGATTTAGTTAAAAAACGAGATCGCTTCCCAATCTCTCCGCTGTAAAACATATGTGTATATTCCAAATCGAGGCTAGCGAAAAAATAGAGGACCACGATAAAGAAGAATATACAAATTTATTTTGCCATCATACCGCAAGAATGTCAAGAATGAGCAATTGATGTTATCTTTCTCTCTCTAGCCGCTCATTCTTCAGCTTTTCAAGCGTTTTTGCGATAATGTCGAGCGGAAACCCCTTACGCTGAAGAAAAGGACCAATTTTATTCCGCATTTCCGTATACGATGCAAAATGCTGGCGAGCATATTTTTTCCGCGCGACTTCCAGACAAGCAGACTCCTCCACGTCCTGTTCCATATTATGAAAAGCTTCCTCTATCAGACGCGCGTCGACACCACGCCTTTGCAGTTCTTGCCGAAGCAGATGACGTCCCCGAGGCTTAAGCCGCATTCGCTCTTCAACCCACTGTTGGGCGTACCGCGCATCATCCAAATACTTCATTTGAATAAAGCCCTGTACTACTTCCTCAACCACTTCACGTGGAAAGCCTCCCGCTAGCAAATGCTGCCGGACTTCTTCCGTCGTGCGTGGCCTGTGGCTGATATATCGTAAACCATACTGCTCGGCCCTGTTCTTTTCTTCGGCCTCCAACACATCTCTCATCTCCGCCTCGTCCAGCTCACACCCTTTATTTAGCCGGTACTTGATCAGAACGTCTTCATGGATAGCAAATGCATATTCTCCATTCAAATACACATTGATCCGGTGCCGGTTCTTTTTTTGGCGTTCCAGCCGTGTAATAACGGCCACCTTCCGTACCTCTTCATTCATCGTATTCGCGCAGGAGATCCCTACCTCTATAGGTGGGGAAGGAATAGGCTTCGGACAAGAACAAGTTCCTGCCTGTTCCGTTGTCCGATATTCCCCCCTGCCCCTCCTTTCTGTGATAGAATCAAGCTAAGAGAAAACCAGTGGGTAGCAACTTGCTACTAAAGGCACTCTTTTATTCTTTAACGACCGAAACAAAGCAGCATATGCTTTCCCATACCATGAGAAAAAAAAGAAAGTTTAAAAGCTTTACACAAATAAAGCAATTAAACTTTCTTTCGTTTTAAATAGAGACATGCGTCACCTATTCGAAATCCAGTACAAACTCTTCGTCCTTGTTGTCTTCTTCCGCAGTTGGCAAGGATACGCTCTGGTTCAATTCAAAATGATCGCGAATTTTCATCTCAATAGCGTGCGCAATATCCGGATTGTCCTTAAGGAATTGTTTAGCGTTCTCCCGGCCTTGACCGAGTCGTTCATCATTGTAGGAGTACCAAGCCCCGCTCTTGCTGACAATATCCAGCTCAGTTCCAATATCAAGCAAACTTCCTTCGCGAGAAATTCCCTCGCCATACATAATATCCACTTCGCACGTTTTGAACGGCGGCGCCACTTTATTTTTCACGACTTTAATTTTCGTGCGGTTCCCTACCATGTCGTTCCCCTGTTTCAGTGTTTCAACACGGCGGACATCAAGCCGCACGCTCGAATAGAATTTTAGAGCGCGTCCGCCCGGTGTTGTCTCCGGGTTACCAAACATAACGCCCACTTTCTCACGGAGCTGATTGATAAAAATAGCAATCGTTTTCGATTTATTAATTGCGCCAGCTAATTTGCGCAATGCCTGAGACATCAGGCGAGCCTGCAAACCGACATGTGAATCTCCCATCTCGCCTTCGATTTCCGCTTTCGGAACAAGCGCGGCGACAGAGTCTACGACAATGATGTCGATTGCACCGGAGCGCACGAGCGCTTCCGCAATCTCCAGCGCCTGCTCTCCCGTATCCGGCTGAGACAGAAGCAATTCGTCGATATTTACGCCCAACTTGCGCGCATATACCGGATCAAGTGCGTGCTCCGCATCAATGAAGGCGGCGGTGCCGCCCGTTTTCTGCACTTCAGCGATGGCGTGTAGTGCAACCGTCGTCTTACCGGAAGACTCCGGACCGTATATCTCAATAATGCGACCGCGTGGGTATCCACCGATACCGAGCGCAATATCAAGCGCAATTGAACCGCTTGATACAGTGGCAACTTGCTGTGTCGCAGCCATTTCTCCTAATTTCATTACCGAACCTTTGCCAAATTGTTTTTCAATTTGGCGCAGGGCCATATCTAAAGCAGCTTTGCGATCGGACAAAGCCATCGCTCCCTTCGTTCATATTTATATCAATTCTACTGATAAGCATCCTATCAACGTAATTTATTTTACCTCTTTTTTAGATGTTTGCCAAGCATTTTTTACGAACACTCATTCGCTTCACAAGTTTATTTTGAATTTATTTCCATATATTTGTTAACTAAAAAATTAAAAAGGTTGACAATTGATAGGAATTGCTTTTACTCTGACAATAACACGGTTCTTCGTCCATTTCCTTTGATGTTTCGACATACATACCGTGGTGAAACATTTTTCTAAAAAATGATTACATGAAGGAGGAATGCAACTATGAAACAAAAAACAGGTCTTCCAACAACAGGCCTCATCCTCGCTGCCATGTTCGCGGCGCTTACCGCCATCGGTGCATTCATCAAAATTCCCGTGCCGGTCGTCCCGTTTACGTTGCAAATTCTGTTTGTCTACTTTGCCGGCTCACTGCTTGGTAGCCGTCTCGGGCTGATCAGCCAACTCGTATATCTGGCCGTTGGATTGGCCGGAGCACCCGTATTTACCGAAGGCGGCGGACTCGGATATGTGCTGAAGCCTACGTTCGGTTACCTTGTTGGATTTGCTATTGCCGCCTATACAATTGGGCATTTTGTCGAAAAAAAAACGAACCCGAATCTGCGTGATTTCATCCTTGCCCATTTCGCCGGGCTATTCATCGTATACATGATGGGGACAGCCTATCTCTACATTGCCATGAACATAATTGCAGGCAAAACGTTCACGCTCTGGCAAACGTTTCTCTACGGATTCCTGCTGGCAGTGCCTGGCGATCTTTTACTCTGTATCATAGCCTCCATTATTGCTGTCAAAGTATATAAACAAATCGCTCCGCTAAAAGGACGTTTTACTTGGACGGTGAAAGCATGAAACAGGGGCTTTCGTTTTTCGTCACCGGAACAGATACGGGAGTTGGCAAAACAATGGTTACAGGCTGCCTGACAGCTTTTTTATCCATGTGCGGATACGACGCGGTGCCTTACAAGCCAATCCAAAGCGGAGGCGTGCAGGGCGATGGAGGACTTGTTGCGGAAGATGTGACGTTTTACCGTTCGCTTCATTCTCTCCCGTATGAACAGAATACGCTCTGTACGTACTGTATGGAGCCCGCCGTCTCGCCCCATCTTGCGGCCCGCCAAACCGGAACACGCATTAATCCGGGGCACATCGCTCAGCAATTGTCTACCTTAAGGAAAAAGCATGATGTTGTACTGGTGGAAGGCGCAGGCGGGCTTGCAGTACCCATTATGGAAGAGAAGCAAGAGGTGTACATGACCGCGGATTTGATTCGCGACCTCCGGCTACCCCTGCTGATTGTGACGCATCCGGGTCTTGGTACTATTAACCATACGATATTAACCGTTGAGTATGCCCGGGCCTGCCGCATCCCGATCCTCGGCTTGCTTGTAAACCGTATGCCGGACAATCCAAGCGAAATGATGCAAGATAATGTGCGAATCATAAGCAGCCTCACGAACCTGCCCGTGCTCGGTATGCTGCCTGACATAACGGACTTTAAGCCTGAGCGGATACGTGAACGACTTCCTGAAATCGGGCGCAGCTTGCGTCTTACGTTGCTGCTTGAACGTCTGAGACGGGCAGAAATAATAGTATCGCAATCATCACAATAGGAGGGATAATTGTGCAGAAAAAAGAAGTTCAAAGCCTTGAGATGTGGGACAAAGAGTATGTGTGGCATCCATTTACCCAGATGAAAACGTACCGCCGGGAAAAGCCGCTCATTATCGAACGCGGCGAAGGAAGCTACTTGTACGATGTAGAAGGAAACAAATATTTGGACGGTTACTCTTCGCTCTGGGTGAACGTGCACGGCCACAACCACCCAGAACTGAACGAGGCATTGATTCAGCAGGCGGGAAAAATAGCGCATTCAACGCTGCTCGGAGCAGCAAACGTCCCCTCCATTCTGCTGGCAAAAAAGTTAGTAGAAATTACCCCGAAAGGACTAACAAAAGTTTTCTACTCTGATTCAGGGTCTACCTCAGTAGAAATCGCGCTGAAAATGGCCTACCAATACTGGCAGCTGAAAGATCCGATTCGGTATGCCGGAAAAAAGAACAAGTTCATATCCCTGCGCGAAGCATATCATGGAGATACGATCGGCTCGGTTAGCGTCGGAGGCATGGAAACATTTCACCATATCTTTAAGCCGCTGCTATTCGAACGTCTGGAAGCCCCGGCACCGTATACGTACCGCCTTACGGAAAACAACGACGCGGAAGCGTGTAAAATGTTGTGCCTGAAAGCTTTGGACACGATGTTAAGAGAACATCATGAGGAAATTGCCGGGCTCATTATCGAGCCGCTTGTACAGGGAGCCGCCGGCATGATTACCGCTCCAGACGGGTTTTTACGCGGCGTGCGCGAACTTTGCACCCGCTATAACGTACTTATGATCGCCGACGAAGTGGCGGTCGGTTTCGGTCGTACAGGCACTCTATTCGCCTGCGAGCAAGAAAATGTAGAGCCGGACTTTCTCTGCGTAGCCAAAGGATTGACAGCCGGCTACTTACCTCTGGCGGCCACGCTCGTGCGGGAAGAAATTTACGAAGCGTTTCTGGGCGAACCGGAAGAGTTGCGCACGTTTTTCCACGGACATACGTATACCGGAAATCAGCTTGCCTGTGCGGTCGCGCTTAAAAACATTGAACTTATCGAGCGCGAAAAGCTTATCGATTCCCTTGTGGCAAAAATCGAGTGTCTTGCGCAGAATTTAGAAAAATTCCACACTCTTCCACACGTCGGCGACGTGCGGCAACGCGGCATGATGGTCGGGATCGAACTTGTACAAGATAAAGATAGCAAAAAAACATTCCCCATGCATATGCAAGTAGAGCATAACGTTATTCTGCACGCACGGCAAAACGGCGCCATCATCCGCCCGCTAGGCCCGGTAATCGTGCTAATGCCGATTCTTTCGATGAGCTTGGAAGAATTAGAACAGCTGACTGATATTACGTACGAAGCGATTAAAACAGTGACAGCGCAGGCATACGCTTCCTGCCGATAAGCGGTCAATGATTCACTGAAAAAAGCTCGCGAGCGTTGCTGTTCTTCATCCAATAAAACAGCCCTCCTGTCTGACAAGTATGCCAAGCGGGAGGGCTTGCGCTTTTTCAGCTTTGTTTTATCGCTTGGTGCGCGGTTTGGCGGGTTCAATATTCACCCGTTTTCCTTTGATGCGGGAATGACGCAACGCTTCATACACGAACGGTGCGATATCTTGCGCTACTTCAATAAACGTGAAGTTATCAAAAATATCAATCCGACCAATTGCCTTACTTGGGACACCAACCAGCTCGGAAATCTCTTTCACCAAATCCGGAGGACGGAGATCAAGGCTACGGCCGACGTTCATAAAGAAGCGAACCATTCCCTTGGAAGCACCCGTTTCGCCAAAGTCGTACATCTCTTCTTCCACCGAAGAAACGGACGGTGCAAATGCAAGCGAAAGGGCGGCCGCTGTCACTTTTTCCAGCGTGTATTCTTCTTTCAGCTGCTCGACCATTTCCATAAACGGCGCCAAATCGCTATCGCTTTCTAACAGGGAAATCAACTGTTCTTTCCAAATGCTTTGCTGGCGTTCCATCACTTCCTCAAATGAAGGTACATTACGGGACTCCAATGTCGTTTTCGCGATTTTTTCAATCGTACGCAACTGCTTCATCTCGCGCGGGGTTACCAGTGTCATCGCGATGCCTTTCCGACCGGCGCGGCCGGTACGACCAATACGATGTACATAGCTTTCCGGATCCTGCGGAATATCATAGTTCACGACATGGGACACATTTCCCACATCAATACCACGCGCTGCAACATCAGTCGCCACAAGCAGCTCAATTGTAGAGTCGCGGAATGCCTGCATAACTTTGTCGCGCTGGGCCTGACTTAAATCACCATGCAAACCGCTTGCCAGATATCCACGCTCTTGAAGCGCTTCCGTAAGTTCATCCACACCGCGCTTCGTACGGCAAAATACAATGCCGAGTTCAATTTCTTCACTGTCTAGAATACGACACAAACTTTCAAGCTTGCTGCGTTCAAATACTTTGTAATACACTTGTTCAATCGTCGGAGCGGTCACTTCTTTGCGGCTGATGGATACCGTCTTCGGGTTGCTCATGTATTTATGAGCAAGCCGCAGGATTTCCTGTGGCATAGTCGCCGAAAAAAGGAGCGTCTGGCGATCAGATGGCGTTTCTTTAATAATTGCCTCAATATCATCCTGGAAGCCCATATCGAGCATCTCATCCGCCTCGTCCAACACCAGCATGCTGATCTGATCCAAACGTAACGTTTTACGACGCAAATGATCCAACACTCGTCCCGGCGTGCCAATGACGACCTGTACCCCCTGCTTCAGCGCACGAATCTGGTGTCCAATGGACTGTCCACCATAAATAGGAAGCGTACGTATCCGCTTATATTTAGCGATTTTGCGCAGTTCTCCGGACACCTGAATCGCCAACTCTCGCGTCGGTGTGAGGACAATCGCCTGCACAGCGTTACGGTTTGTTACTTTCTCAATTAGCGGCAAACCGAACGCGGCGGTTTTCCCCGTTCCGGTCTGTGCCTGTCCAATTAAATCGTATCCTTCAAGAATTTTCGGAATACACTGTTCTTGAATTGGCGACGGTTCTTCGAAGCCCATATCGTAAATGGCTTGCTGAATCGTCCTGTGTAAAGCGAAGTCTGAAAAATTTGCCATATATTAAAAACCACCTTTTTTTATTCGTTCAAGCATTGTAAATATTGCATGTTTTGCCGCACGAAGCTGGATTGCGGCACGCTGACCGGATAGGCGAAGTTCCCTGACATTCGTATGTTTTCCATCGCTTGCGCCAATATAGACGAGACCTATAGACTTCTCCGACGCGTGTGGGCCAGCTTCTCCTGTAATCGCAATTCCATATGTACTTCCGATTCTAAGACGCACTTGCTCCGCCATAATACGCGCTGCGTCGCCACTCACCGCTCCCGTGGTCTGAAGCACATCCCGCGGCACGCCTAGTTGCTTTTCCTTTACTTCATTTGTATAGCAAATGATAGAACCTTTCAGCGCGGCCGAACTGCCCGGAATAGAAGTGAGTAAATGACTCGCCAAACCTCCTGTCACACTCTCCGCAAATGCCACCGTTTCACCACGTACGCTTAACTCACGCACCAGCACCGAAGCGAGCGAATCATCGTCATATCCATAAATAAATTGTCCGACGCGCGCTTCGATTTGTTCTTCAACGGAACGGATCATCGTCTCTGCTTCCACCACACTTTTGGCTTTAGCGGTCAAGCGAATCGTGACTTCCCCTTCAGCCGCAAGCGGCGCAATCGTCGGATTCGTTTGAGAATCAATTAAATCTATCAACTCTTCTTCAAGGGCCGACTCACCAATACCGAAAAAACGAAGCACTTTGGAGTGCACCACGTTTTTGCCACCCATCAGTGACAAAAGGTAGGGGATTCCATACGTGTTAAACATCGGATGCAATTCACGCGGAGGCCCTGGTAGCATCATGAGATGTTTACCTTTATGTTCAATAACCATCCCCGGTGCCATGCCATGGTCGTTCGGCAATACATGGCTTCCTTCCACCACAAGCGCCTGCTTACGGTTGTTCTCCGTCATCGTCATGCCGCGCTGTTTAAAGTAAGCGATAATGCGCGCAAGCGCCTGTTCGTCATGCACCAATGGCTTCCCGACAGCTCTGGCAACTGTCTCTTTTGTCAGGTCATCTTTGGTAGGCCCTAATCCTCCAGAAAAAATAAGCAAATCCGAACGGTTGAGCGCTTCTTGAATCTGTACGTACAGCCGATCAGCATTGTCGCCGACGACAGTATGGTAATAGACACCGATTCCAATTTCCGCTAACTTTTGCGAGAGGAACTGGGCGTTTGTATTGGCGATTTGCCCAAGCAATAACTCCGTTCCGACCGCAATAATTTCTGCTCTCATATGTAAAACGCCTCCCAAATAAATCAACCGCCGAAAATGGCGGGTGAACGTTACGCGAGCGGAATCACTTTTTTATTTTTTACAAAGTATTCCACACCGGAAACAATTGTCATAATCACGGCCGCCCAAACCATAATTGTGGCAAACGGAAAATGCCATGTTTCAAACGGGAAATTCTGCAAAATAAGCGCGGCTACGGCGATAATCTGAAATACCGTCTTCCATTTGCCAAGCCTGCTTGCAGCAATAACCAATCCTTCTGCCGCGGCTACCAGACGCAGTCCCGTTACAGCAAATTCACGACTAATAATGACCACGGCTATCCAAGCGTCCAGCCGCTGCATTTCCACAAGCGAAATGAGAGCCGCGGAAATCAAAAGCTTGTCAGCGAGCGGATCAAGAAATTTTCCCAAGTTGGTTACCATTTTGCGGGAGCGGGCAATGTAGCCGTCAAGCCCATCCGTCGCGGCGGCAACAATAAAAATAAGCGCGGCGATCATTTCACTGTATGTAATCTGCACGCCTCCAACTTTAACCGATCCGAAATCATCAAACCGCACGAGCAAAAAAATCATAACTACTGGCACAAGAAAAATTCGTGCCAGCGTAATCCGGTTGGCCAGGTTCAACTAGATAACCTCCCCCGCAAGATCAAAGTCGTACGAATGGGTGATACGCACCGGAACGATTTGTCCCAGTTCGCCTTTATAGCCGGTGACAAACACTTCGCCGTCAATTTCGCTCGCATCATACTGTGAACGGCCAATGTATACATCATTCTTGCCATCATATGCTTCAATCAGCACAGAAATCACTTTACCGACAAAACGTCCGTTGCGTTCGCTGGCCACCTCCCGTTGAACTTCCATCAATTCGTTGGCTCGACGTTCGATAATATCCGCCGGGATCTGTTCCGGCAATCTTGCGGCCGCCGTTCCTTCCTCCTGTGAATACGTAAAGACGCCCAAACGGTCAAACTGAATCTCCCGTAAAAACGCTTTAAGATTCTCAAACTCTTCTTCCGTTTCTCCCGGAAAACCGACAATGATGGACGTACGAAGCGCCACATCCGGCACAGCTGACCGGATTTTGGCGATAAGCTCACGCACATCACGCTGGCGTCCTGGGCGCAACATGCGTTTCAACACCCGGTCTTCGCTATGCTGTAGTGGCATGTCGATATATTTACATACTTTCGGATTGGTCGCGAATTCTTGGATCAATTCATCGGTAAAATATCCTGGATATGCATAGTGAAGGCGAATCCATTCGATCCCTTCGACTTCCGATACTTTGCGCAACAACTTATGCAACACACGTTCACCATAAATGTCAAACCCATAATTTGTGGAATCCTGAGCAATCAGATTAACCTCTTTCACACCTTGAGCAGCAAGTTCTTTTGCTTCGTCCACGATGGATTCAATGGTGCGGCTCCGGAACGCGCCCCGAAGTTGCGGAATAATACAGAATGTACACTTGTTATCACAACCTTCCGCAATTTTAATATACGCGGAATATGTTCCTTTCTCAACTCTGCGACGTGTTGCATTCTCATAGGAAAAAACCGGATTTCCAACAAAAACTGGTTTTTTGCCCTCCAGCGATTCCTCGATAATCCGGGTGATTTTATCAAAATCGCCGGTTCCGACAATCCCATCAATTTCTGGCATTTCCTGCATTAATACTTCTTTATAGCGCTGCGTAAGACAGCCGGCTACAATTAAAGATTTCAAGTTCCCGTGTTCTTTCAGATCGGCAACTTCGAGAATCGTATTAATCGACTCTTCTTTCGCCGCATCAATAAAGCCGCACGTATTTACAATCACGACATCGGCTTTCTGCGGATCGTCCACAAGAAGGTAGCCTCGCTCATCAATCAACTGTGACATAATGTCGGAGTCAACAAGGTTCTTCTCGCATCCGAGCGTGATGATCGCTACTTTCTCTGTTGTTGCTGTTTTATCCACTCTATTTCCTCCGTCCAGTAGACACAAGCGTCCATTTTTCCATTTATCAGTATAATATACTGAAAAAAAGGTGTCAAAAGAAAAGCCCCTGATACTTCAGGGACTATTTACGAACAATCTTAATTCTTTGTGTACCGCTTTTCTTCGCTTCCGATGTATCGACAGGCTGTCCATTGACGAACACTTCGACATCGCGCGCCCGTACAACACGGATAAGCGCCATGTTTCCTTCCGTCACTTCAAACGTTTGGCTTTCACCTTCTTTCAGCGTTTTCATGCCAACTCGACCGTTCGTTCCGGATACATCCATCCAGTGATCGCCCTTCTTGGCCGTTACTTTTACAACAATTTTGTCGGCACCTGTCAATTCATAATTAATAACTGAGCCGGTTTTCGGTGCAGGTGTAAGCTTTCCGTTCGCAACCGGCGGCTGTTGCTGCCGAGGCGGCTGCTTCGTTTCAGGCGTATCCGGCGGCGGAACGATAATTTCTTTCTTTGCCGGAGTCGTCCCTTCTTTCGGTTCCGTCTGTGGCAGAGCCGGATTGGCTCCCTGATTCTTCAGGGCATAATGAATTCCGGCCGCAATCACCCCGATGACAAGAATGGCGAACAAATAAAGCAAAATACGCGACATCCATTTGCTGCTGGCGCCGTCTCGCTCCTTACGCCCGTGCCGATTTTGCCTTAGCGGTGGGGGAGACTCCTCTACCTTTGGCGGGTCTGGAAGCTCGGAACTATACTGACTAATTAATTCATCAGGATTAAGTCCAACCGCTTCGGCATAGCTTTTTATAAACGCACGGACATAAAAATGCCCCGGTAACACATCAAAATTTCCGTTCTCAATCGCCTCCAGATAGCGGCGCTGTATTTTAGTTGTCTCTTGTATTTCAGCAAGCGACATTCCTTTTGCCTGTCTGGCTTTTCGTAAAACTTCTGCGAGCTCAGACAAATCATCCACCTCCTGCCACTCCGGGAACTCCCTACGGAATGTCGAACCCGGAGAATCCTGTTTCTATATTTTCATATGTAATCTCCTCATCAGGATCGTTACGCAACTCGATAATATAATCGAAATCAGACAATTCATATTCGGTTTCCCGCACGAAAATATCCGGATGTTCAATAACTTTTGTGCACGGCATACGTAAAACTTCACGCATGAGCATCGCGTGGCGTTCGGTGCTGCGCATGGTTGACACAATGCCATCAATTAAATACACATGCTTGCTTCCGTTCATTTCCTCCACCGTGAGCTGATTTCGTACAGTCTGGCGCAAGAGCGTGGAAGAAATAAATGTCCAGCGCTTGTTGGCAGACACACACGCCGCCACCGTTGATTCGGTTTTGCCCACACGAGGCATGCCCCTAATGCCGATAAGTTGGTTACCTTCCCGCTTGAAAATCTCAGCCATAAAGTCAACCAGTACCCCAATTTCTTCTCGCACAAAGCGAAACGTCCGCTTGTCTTCCGCGTCACGCTCAATGTAGCGTCCATGGCGCACGGCAAGCAAGTCCAAAATTGTAGGTTGACGCAGTTTGCGCAGTGTTATATTTTCAACTTTCTCCAGTATGCTGCCCAATAATTCGATTTTTTTTGCATCATCAGTGCGAATCAGTAAACCGCGTCGGCGATTAATCTTCCCATTCAGCGATTCGACACCGTTAATCGTCACGATGTTAATTTTCAGCATCCCAAGAATGGAAGCGATATCCCCTAACAATCCGGGCCGATTTTTGTGAATTTCGTATTCAAGATACCAATCTTGTTTTTCTGTTTCCATCTTGAGTAAAACGCCCTTTCCCTGCTTGATTCTTCTTCCGTAACGACACTATTCTACACTAAAAAATAAAATTCTTCCAACACAAAAAACAGCAAATGAATAAAAAACAGATAGAAATAGAAAATCCCCTCAACGAAGAGGGGATTAAGATAAAAAAATACGTTATTGCTTCCTGTTCTGTACATAATTAATCATAGCGCCCGCCATCGCATGACGCTGCTCTTCCGTACCGGCATCCCACAACTCTTTCAGGAGGCGTTCTTGTTCGTTTTTCGGGTCAACATGATTGGAAAGATATTCGCCGATTTGATATGCTATATTTTCCATTGTTTGTTTTTCCATTCCAGCACTTGCCGCCTGGGTCACGCGTTGCGCCAAAAACGTTTTCCAATCCTGAAAGTTTTCCAAGACTGACATATCGTCTTCCTCCTTCGTTTTGCGTATACAAGGGCATATTTGCCCTTCACGTTTAAGATGCACAGCTTGGGACAGTTTTATGCATAGCTCCTTTCATTTTAGCAATACCATGCCCCGTTCGGGCTAATAACCTGACCGTTGATATACCCAGCTTCATCGCCGACAAGAAACGCGGCAAGCGCGGCGATTTCTTCCGGTGTGCCCATGCGGCCAGCCGGAATCTCTTCTACAATCCCCGCAAGCTCTTCTTCGCTGAACGCACCCGTCATCATTTCCGTGCGAACCATTCCGGGAGCGATGCAGTTAACAGTAATCCCTGCAGGCGCCACTTCTTTCGCCAGCGCCTTCGTAAACGAGACGACCGCACCCTTAGCAGTCGAATACAACACTTCAAAACTTGCGCCCGTTATTCCCCAGATAGAAGATATGGTAATAATGCGTCCCCATCCCTGGCGCAGCATATGTGGAAGCGCAAGACGGGCGCAGAAAAACGGCGCCCGTACATGCACATTCATCATCTTCTCCCACTCATCTGGCGTCACATCCTGAATCAGACCGTAAGAACTAAGCCCTGCATTCAATACGAGAACATCTGGTGATTTGAGCATCTGATCAAACAGGTGTTCGACTCCATCTACTGCTGTCAAATCTGCCTGCACAAGCGTTACTTCCACCCCTTCAGCGCGACACTGCTCAGCTACCTGTTCCGCTTCACGCGCTGAAGAATGATAATGCAGCGTAACATTGCAGCCGGCTCGTGCAAGTCTAAGGGCAATCGCAGCTCCAATGCCGCGGCTTGCTCCAGTCACGCACGCCTGCTTGCGTTCTTTCATCATGTTCTTCCTTTCCCGTATATTTTACTGTTTTTCAGGCGATGTCACGATCGATACAGAAAACTGTTCGAAATCAATATGCTCCCTAAAGCGTGCGTTTACATCATCCAGCGTCATCGTTTCTAGCATGTCTGCACGCGCGAATAAATCCGTCCCGGCAAACCGGTATTTTGTAAATGAATTAGCGATAAATTCCACCGAATTCAGCGCACGAAGAAATTCGCCTGTCTTCTTCTTTTTTGAAAGAATAAAAGACTCTTCGGCAATGCCGCGTGCAAGCGCATCGTTCAGCTCGCTTTCAACAATGGAAACAAGCGCATCCGGATCTTTCGTGTCGCCCCCAATAATAGAAAATCCGTACTGCGTCTCACCTGAATAATCGGCGCCAAACCCGCTGTTAATCAGTCCTTGTTCGTATAACTTCTGATACAAATCCGAACTTGGGCTAAAGAGCACATCAAGCAGAATTTCGGTCGCCACTTCCCGTTTTAACAACGCTTCGCCTTCCAGCCCAGCCCTCTTGTCTTTAAAACCGAACAAGCACTTCGCAATGCCAACCGGAAGATGGACTACCGAGCGCTTCTTGGCTACACCTTCCGGCTCTTCTGGATAAAAACGCTCAATCGGAGGTTGCTGACCGTACGTTTTTTGTGCCTGATTCTGTCGCACAAGTTCCATTATTTCCTCCGGGTTTACCGCACCTACAATAAAAAGCAGCATGTTGGACGGATGATAAAACGTCTCATAGCACTCGTACAACATTTCTTTCGTAATTTTGCTAATGGACTCAACCGTGCCTGCGATATCGATTTTCACAGGATGGTCATGATAATAATTTGATATTAGTCCGAAGTATACCCGCCAGTCCGGGTCGTCATCGTACATGCGGATTTCCTGACCGATGATGCCTTTTTCCTTCTCTACACTTTGATCAGTAAAATATGGGCTCTGCACAAAATTCAATAATGTCTCCACATTATGAGACACATCCTGTGTACTGGAAAACAAATAGGCTGTGCGATCAAAGCTGGTGAACGCATTCGCGGACGCCCCGTGCGCGGCAAATTCTGTAAACACATCCCCTTCCTTTTCTTCAAACATTTTGTGCTCAAGGAAATGAGCAATGCCATCCGGCACTTTTACTCTCTCTTTTCCTGGTACACGAAATTCATTGTCGATCGATCCATAACGGGTTGTAAACGTAGCGTACGTTTTGCTGAAGCCTTGCTTAGGCAAAATGTAAACCTCAAGACCGTTATCCAAACGGTCATAATAAATTGTCTCATTCAACCGATCATAATGGCGAGTTTTCATTTACTTCGTCTCCCCCTTTCCACGTAAAAAATAAATGGTATCAATTTCTACCTTTTGTGCTACGCGCGCAATATCTTCTTTCGTCGTACTTTCAATGGCGGCAAGCGTCTCTTCTAACGTACGGTGGCGTCCCGCCAAACGTCCGCTGTAATCCATGCTGGCGATAGCAGAAGCGCTGTCCTGGGTTTCACGCAACTGGTTTGACAGCGTCGCTTTCGTCTGGTTCAGCTCGACGTCCGTAATTTCGCCTTGCTTCATCATTTCCAGCTGCTCTTTAATAATGGCAAGCGCTTTATCATAGTTCGCTGTCTCAATTCCAGACATAATCATGCAAAGCCCTTTTTGTGTCTCTAACTGTGACACTGCATAGTAAGCAAGCGACGCCTTTTCACGCACATTCATAAACAGCTTGGAGTGCGGAAAGCCGCCCAGCACCCCGTTATACATCATCAAATGCACATAATTGTCATCTGCGTAGCTAATCTGAGTGCGCATCCCGATATTAAGCTTGCCTTGCACCACGTTCATTTCTTCTGTTACGATCCGCTCTTCCCGTACCTCTTTTTTGTATGGGGTCGGCGCAAGCTGCTTCACCCTGGAAAGGGTCAGCGGAATGTAGTTCCGTATAAGTCCTACCGCATCCTCTGGATTCACGTCCCCGATAATATACATGTCAATCGGATAAGAAGTAAGCGCCTCTTGGTAAAATCCGTACAAATCTTCCGGAGTGATTCCCGGGATTTGTTCATGAATCCCGTATGCCAGCAACCGATACGGCTCATCTTTGCACATCTCTTCCGTCAACCGCTGGTTGGCATACCGCATTTTATCATCGATGAGCCCTTCAATCCGCTTAGCAAGAGTTTCTTTTTCCAACTCCACTATTTTCTTTGTAAATGCTCCGTTTTCAAGCAACGGACGCGTCAACACTTCCCCCAGGAAACGCATGCCGTCTTCAAGCAATGGTCGGGAATCGGCGAGAAACTTTTCGTTCGCGATTTCAAGGTAAAACTGGAGAATTTGCTTCTCCCCACGCTTCATAACACCCGCACTAAAAATAGCACCGTACAATGAATCCAGATGCCGCTGCAGTTGGGCTGGATTGGGATAGGTTGCTGTCCCGCGCTGGAGCACGTTCGGCAATAATGCTCCCTTTGTAACAAGATCCTCTTGCAGCGGCAATTGAATATGTATAAGAATGGTCGTCGTTTTAAATTTTTCTGTGGGCAATACGTGAATACTAAGCCCGTCTTGCTCGCGACTTACGAACGTTAGTTTGCTCATATCTTCGCTCCTTTCAGCTTTCTTTCTATTGTACCCGATTTAGCAAACGATACCAACAAACGCTTACATATCGGACTCATAGACATGCCTTTCTTCCCTCTGGCTTTCTTCCTCCGTCATCGTATGAAACCGGCCGCATCTTTCCTCAAGACAAAGCATTCCCGTTAAATTACTGTCTCGATAAGGCATCCCATATTCACTTCCGCAATAAGGACATTTCCACATAAAAAAACCCCTTTCTCATCCGGTACTATTCGTAGTCTGTACCTAGAAAGGAGTTTTATGTCCGCTTCACATTATAATTTCCTGCGCCTTTGCTGTGTTTGCTCGATTGCGTTTTTGCCCGTGGAATAAATCCCAACCGCCATCAATCCTGCAATGATTCCTTCCTTGCTTGCTGCAAGCAAATTGTCATCGCCATACAACCAAGCATTCCCCATATTTAAAAGTGTGATTAATATAACGGCGAGAAAAGAACGCAATTTTTTAGGAACTTTTAAGTACTGTGCAACAACGGGAGTTAGCGCCATGCCAAGTGCCGTAATCGCGGTAATGTCGATCTCCATGACCTGTCCCTCCTTCCTTCACCTTTATATTCCATATTATGAAAAAATAGGAGAAAAAGAGACAGGCCATACTGTCTAAAAATAGAATTTTCCGTCTATCTTTATGCTTACAAAAATGCCGTCTAAAAGCCTACCGTTTGAATTGTGGAATAAAAGGCGGTGCTGCTCAACCATCCCTTCATGGGATGACTTAGAGCAACCATTTCCTATAGAATCAAATCCATGAGCGGTGCTCATCCTGCTGGTAGTAGGTCACATGTTCCTTTGAACGTCATGGTATGAGGTTCTGGTATTGTCCAAAACGAACTGTGGACGCTAATGACTTAAGAATCCCACGGCTTCAGCCATGTGGAGTGTCAAAATAAATTGCATCATGAAAATAAAAAAAACTCGCAGGCGTTGCCACGATAAGAGAATCTAGCATACGAATCCAACCGTGCGCCGCACACACCCCTGCCTCTGCTTCAATTAAATCCTCTGTCGTATTTAGCAGCCTGGCCAGTTCTTGCACATCAACCCACCCCTTCTCCCAGACAACTTGCAAAAATTCATTACGAAACACAACAAAGCCCCTCCTTCTTTTTCTATTATTGTTATATTTATTATACAAATAGCGTCCCATAGATTTTGTCTAATCTTGTCATGGAAAAAGCAAAAAGTTTTCGTTTTTATCTAGCAAAATGTATCATATTTCCCAGGCATTCCGCGCTGATTGAAACCTGTAAATCCTAATTTACGTATAAACAAGATAGAAAAGCGAAGTACTCTGAACAAAATCCAAAAGTCAAGCTTCAAAAAAAGGGGTATGGAACAGTGAATATAATCAAACGATGGCGGCAACGAATCAAAGAATGGTGGCTGGATCGGCCACACCCGTCCGGCGCTGTTATTAAAGGCAACTATGAAATTATTCATGTGCTGGGGATGGGTAGCTACGGCATTTCCTACCTTGTCTTTGACCATAAAGCAAAAGAAAAGAGAGTGCTGAAGCAGATGCGTCCAAGCCGTCTAAACAGTCCTAAAGGCAAAACGCTGTATGAATATGAAATAAATATGCTTGCCGCGCTGCGCCATCCGCGAATGCCCCGTTTATTTGACTCATTTGAAGAAAACGGACAGCTTTATTACGTAATGAACTATATACAGGGAAAGACACTGGAGGATTTGCTATTTGAGGAAAACCGGAAATTCGGGGAACGTGAAGCTTGGGAAATCATTCTCGAACTTCTCGCGCTTATAAAACACCTGCACGAACGGCGAATCATCCACCGTGACGTACGCATTCCAAATGTCATCTGGAACGACGACGGAATATATCTGCTTGATTTCGGACTTGCCCGCTATCTAGACGACTCCCCTTCTTACCTGGAAACAACGAATGACCATTACTGGCCGGAAAAAAGGCTGAAACGCGAAGTCCACCCACGGAGCGATATATACGCGCTCGGCCATTTTATGCTGTTTATGCTATACAGTACGTATGAAGCCAAAGCAGGAGAGGCGGAGCGAATCTGGGAAGAAGAATTGACGCTTACTCCAGCGACTGTGCGGATTTTGCGGCGAATGCTCCAGCTTGATACGCCGTACGCAACAACGGCAGAACTTGAGCGAGATATTCAAGATTTTTTAGAACAACAGGAAAAAAGGTTCTAACAAAAAAACCGGAGTTCATCCGGTTTGATCAAATTGCTGTTGCACCAGCTTTCTGTAGAATTCGTGAGTTACTAACAGTTCATCGTGAGTACCATGCCCTGTTATCACTCCTTTTTCAAGAACAAAGATCTTGTCTGCATTGCGTACTGTGGATAGACGGTGGGCAATGACCAGCGTGGTTCGACCTTGCATTAACACTCGTAGCGCTTCCTGCACCAACTGCTCAGAAGCACTGTCCAGATGGGCTGTTGCCTCATCAAGGAGCAATATTTCCGGGTCGCGCAATATCGCCCGGGCAATCGCAAGGCGTTGGCGTTGCCCACCCGATAATTTTACTCCTCTTTCTCCAACCTCCGTGTCATATCCCTTCTCCAACGAGCTGATAAACGCGCTCAGATTCGCCTGTTCCACCGCTTCTTTCATTTTTTCTTCGTCAACTTCTTCCAGGCCATACGTCAAATTGTCGCGGATCGTGCCGCCCATCATCGGACTTTCCTGTGACACATACGCAATACGACTTCGCCAATCCTGAATACGTAAGGATGAGAGAGGCATAGAACCATAAAAAATAGTTCCTGCTGACGGCTCATAAAATCTCTCGATCAGCGAGAACAACGTCGTCTTCCCTGCTCCGCTCGGACCGACGAAGGCAGTCATTTGTCCTGCTTCTATCGTCATAGACAAATCACGTAAGATGAACTTGTCCGGAGCATAACCGAAGCTGACTGTATCAAACCGGAGCGACTTTTGCCGATCACTCGCTTGCTCACGCAGCGGTTGCTCGATCACCTGCGGGTGTGACTCCTCTAGTTCTTCCCGTAAAATTTCAATGATCCGTTCAGAAGCCCCCATCGCTTTCTGGAATTGAGTGAAAAACGAAGCCAGTTGCGTGAAAGGAACAACAACTTGAAACATATACAAAATAATCGCTACCAATTCACCGCCGGTTAACGATCCTTCAGCAACCCGCACTCCTCCATAGCCGATCAACATAACAAGCAGAAGCATCATAATACTCATCATTAGAGGTGACAAAATTGCCGTAATCCTGGCTTCCTTCAAACCGTAACGAAACAGATGGGTTATTCTCTTATCCCCCCGCTCTCGTTCCAGCGGTTCTGCCAGAGACGCTTTGACAAGGCGAATTTCCGATAACACGCGGCCAAGATCCCCTTGAAACAGCGCGGTTTCGTCCTGCATCTTCTTGGAAACCCCGAACATTCTGGCACCGATCGGCCATAAAATGAGCAAGGCTACAGGCACAGCGAGCAACATAAACAGCGTGATTTTCCAATCGATCATGAGCAATAAAATGACGGCTCCGATAATGGAAAGGAGTCCGGAAAAGAAGGAAATAACATGAGCTGTAATAAAATCTTTGATGACATTCGTATCGTTGGTAATCCGGCTCATCACTTCCCCTGAAGTATTGCGGTCAAAAAACGAAACAGGTAGCTTCAGCACCCGTTGCCATACCTCACTGCGCAACCGGGCTACGACATATTGACCGACATAAGACATCGTGTAAATCGAACAACCTGACATCAACGCCTGAAATAAAAAGACGCTTATCATTGAAACAATTGTAGTTCCTTGCAGACTTGCTGCTGACAATTGATTCACCATATCCATCGTAAACAAAGGAATAAGCAAGGAAAGAAGCGTCTCCCCGAGACCTAGCACAACAGCAACGATTATAATCCAAAGAGCTGGCCTGTGCTTACTTAATAAAGACCAGAAATCCCCCCATTTGGGCAAACCCATTCTTTTACCCTGAACAGCTTCAGGATTGGCTAACTTGTTCGAGTTCCTCATTCGATTTCTCCCTCTCGTTCAACAGAAATTTCTTTCCTTTCAAACAAACTCGTAATCAATGGTTCGTATGTCATCTCTTTCTAACTCCTTGCTTACCAAAAATTATAGCCCCTGACGTAACGTCAAGGGCAAGCTTTTTATCTTATCGTTATTTATAATTGCCGAGCGAAGATTTCGTTCGGATGATTGGCGTCGCTTGAATCGAATAAAGGTCTGTACTCAGAGTGCCCGTCTCCTGATTTTTCATTCGTTGCCCGTAGCTACCGGGTTGTCGGGGTAAGAAATCCAATCGCTCCAGCTGCCAGCATACAGCTTGGCATTTTCGTATCCTAAACGTTCAAGCGCAAACAAATTCGCGCAGGCGGTGACACCTGAACCACAGTAGACAATCACTTCCCGATCCCGTGGCAATTCGGAAAAATGCTCACGCAACACTTTCTCATCCTTCCATTTCCCGGTTTCGTCAACAACACACTGCCACTCATAATTCACTGCGCCCGGAATATGGCCGCCAACCGGATCTATCGTTTCCACTTCCCCGGTATAACGGTTATGTGCTCGTGAATCAACCAAGAGAGCTTGCCCGCCCTTTACATGGCGACGCACATCGTCCACATTGCGAAGCAAATCCTTCCTGACGCGGGGTACGTATGTAGCAGAACTACGCTTCGGCATTTCCGCGGTTACTGGATACCCTGCTGCTTTCCACGCCGGAAATCCGCCGTTAAGAAGCGCCAGCTTTTCATGCCCAACATAGCGCAATACCCAGTATGCACGAGCAGCCATCACCCCTTGTTGCTTATCGTACAACACAATCGCTGTATCATTGTCTATCCCTACTTGGCCAAGCTTAGTCGCGAACACGTCCGCATCCGGCCAGGGATGACGTCCACCGTGTACAGCTTTCGGCGCTGATAAATCCTGTTCCAGATCGAAATAAATCGCACCCGGAATGTGTTCAGTTTTATATCCGTCCCTTCCTTTCTCTGGCTGTCCCAGCACAAATCGACAGTCCACCACCGCCAGCTTTTCATCATGCAAATGTTCTGCTAACCACGAAACAGAAACTACCATGTCCACCGTATCCTTCACTCTCCCCTGAATTTCTGTACGATCATGCACCGCTTTTGGCAGGAATTTTTTTGTCTGTCTCGAAGTGAATTATGTATATCGGACAAGCCTTCTGCTGACAAGAAGCTCAGGTTTTAATTTTCTGAAAAATAAGCATTATTTTATAAAGAACGATTTGAATTCGTCGCTTTATATCGTAGCAAATGCCTGAAAATAAAGTCAATATTTGTTCACAAATCATGGCGTATTCGCTATGATACGTAATTATAATAGTGTAAAAAGGAAGCAAAATGTACAAATTGGCTACTTGAATCGGAGGTGCCCGCCACTTAAAGGCGACAATGATGAGTAAAAAATACGTCTACTTGTTTCACGAAGGCAATGCAACAATGAATGATCTTCTCGGAAGGAAAGGAGCCAATCTGGCCGAAATGACCGGGCTTGGGCTCCCCGTCCCTCCGGGTTTCACCATTACAACAAGCGCCTGCCGTCGCTTTTATGAGGAAGGAAAAAACATCCATCCAGAGATTGAACAGGAAATCTATTGGGCGCTGCATACGCTTGAAGAAACAGCAGGCAAGCGCTTCGGTCATCCGAGTAGCCCGCTGCTCGTATCGGTCCGTTCCGGCTCATCCATTTCCATGCCCGGTATGATGGATACCATCCTCAATCTCGGTCTAAACGATTATACGGTCGCCGCTCTGGCAGCGCATAAGGAAAATAAGCGTTTCGCTTATGATTCTTATCGCCGGTTTATTCAAATGTTTAGCTCCATCGTCCTGGGCGTGGATGAAAGACAATTCGAAGACGAACTGGAACGAATAAAAAAACAGGCAGGCGTAGAGCAGGATTCACAATTAAGCTGCGACCATCTTCTTGATTTGATTCTCATTTTCAAAGAAATTGTTTTCAAAGAAACAGGACATAAATTCCCGCAAGACCCAAAACAGCAACTTATCACCGCCATCGGCGCAGTATTCGATTCCTGGTACAACCAGCGCGCGATGATTTACCGACGAATTCAAAAAATTCCGGAATATATTGGAACGGCCGTTACCATTCAACAAATGGTGTTCGGCAATCTGGGGCCAAACTCCGGTACAGGCATCGCGTTTACCCGTCACCCTTCCACCGGAGAAAACGAACTGTTCGGCGAATTCATGTTTAACGCGCAAGGCGAGGATATTGTGGCTGGCATCCGCACACCACAGCAGCTAACCGTCCTCCAGGAGCGGCTGCCCGAAACATTCGAGCAATTCAAAGAAATTGCCTATAACCTTGAGAAACACTATCGTGACGTGCAGGATATCGAATTTACGGTAGAAGAAGGCAAGCTGTACATCCTGCAGACCCGTTCCGCCAAACGAACCGCCGAAGCAAATATTAAAATCGCAGTCGATATGGCAAATGAAGGGCTTATCACGCGTGAAGAAGCCATTATGCGAGTTGACCCAGCATCGCTTGCACCGCTCATGCAGTACACAATCGATCCGAATGCCGAACTTAACATTATCGGCAAAGGGCTCGATGCCAGTTCCGGAGCGGCCACGGGAATTATTGTGTTTGATGCGGAAGAAGCGGAGCGGCAGCACCGTACCGGTCATTCTGTCATTCTTGTCCGTCAGGAAACGACTCCAGAAGATATTCATGGCATCCTCGCCAGCGCTGGCGTGCTGACAACGCGCGGCGGCGTAACCAGTCACGCGGCGGTTGTAGCACGCGATTTGGGCACGCCTTCGGTCGTCGGCTGCGAATCGTTTACCGTTGATATGGAACGGCGCGAGCTTCACACCGGAACCGTTATCCTCAAAGAAGGTGACGTCATTACCATCTGCGGCTCCACCGGGCGTGTCATCCTCGGGGAAGTTCCGCTGGTACCACCAAAATTCTCGAAAGAATTCTGCACCCTTCTCGAATGGACCAATGAATATAAAACGCTTGCTGTCTACAGCAGCGTCAATACGCCACAGGAAGCCAAACTGGCGCGCAAAATGGGCGCTGAAGGAGTCGGACTCTGCCGCACGGAATTAATGTTTATGGACCCGGAACGCCTGCCACGGGTTACTCGGATGATTCTTGCCCGCACTTCGCGCGAGCGTAAAAAAGCGCTACAGCAACTGATTCCGCTACAAAAATCGGATTTCATCGGCATTTTTCGGGCGATGGAAGGCAAGCAAGTTACAATACGTCTCATTGACCCGCCGCTGCACGAGTTCTTGCCGCATCCGACAACCGTTGCGCTCGAAATCGAACGGGCGCGCCTAGCAGGTGATGAAGAACTGCTCGCCGAAAAAGAAGCGCTACAGCAACGGATCGAAATGCTGCACGAACTGAATCCTTCATTTGGGCACCGTGGTTGCCGAATCGGCATCACGTATCCGGAAATTTACGAAGTCCAGACCCGTGCCATTGCGGAAGCGGCGCTTGAACTGAAAGCGGAAGGCATGACCGTTTACCCGAACATTATCGTGCCTCTTGTAAGTGACTGGCGCGAAATGAAAGCTGTACGCGAAACCGTGGAAGAAACGCTCGAACAGGTATTCAGCGTCTACCGCGATCGAATCGATATTCCGATCGGAGCGTTTATTGAGTTGCCGCGCGCTTGCATAACCGCTGATAAAATGGTTGAATACGCTGACTTTATTACCTTCGGCACAAATGATTTGACGCAGTCTACTTACGGATTCAGCCGCGACGATGCAGAAGGCAAATATCTAGCTCACTATCTGGATCACAATATTTTGCCAGAAAATCCGTTCGTGTATCTTGACGAAGAAGGCGTAGGCAAGCTGATTGAAATTGCCATTGCAAAGGGCCGGAAACGTAAACCAAATCTGCCCATCGGCGTGTGCGGCGAGCACACTAGTGAAAAACATTCTGTACTGTTCCTTCAGAACGTTGGCATAAACTTTATTTCCTCACTCCCGCCACGTGTTCCCGCCGCGCGCATCGCTGCTGCCCAGGCTGCCATTCGTATGCGCCGACAACAAGCAATCAATGGCAACTAATTCATGAGAAAAACTCGTGGGCATGCCACGGGCAAAAGAAAAAACCCGGATTCTGACTAAACTCTGATATTATCCCCTTGTGGTTGACAGTGTAAAAAAGCCCTGTGTTACAATGGATTTTCACTGTTAACTGGAGGGGATTTTTTATGGCTAAAAAGGGACAGAAGTTTCAACACTACACACCGGAGCTTAAGGCGGAAGCGGTTCGACTGTATGAAGAAGAGGGAATGAGTTATCAAGCAGTGGCAGAGCGACTGGAGATTCGAAGCAATACACAGGTGAAGCGATGGGTGAAAAAGTACCGCAACGGAGAAGATTTTAAAGATAAAAGAGGGGAATCAACAGCCTGGAGAAAAGGACGACCAAAGACGAAGTTTAAAAGTGTAGAGGAAGAACTGGCGTATGTGAAAGCGGAGCGTGATTACCTAAAAAAGCGATATCCAAATCTACACAAGGAGTGATTCCAAAAGAGAAGCGATTTGAAATCATCCATACCCTGCGCTCTACCTACCGTTTATGTTGGTTGCTTGAGATTGCAAAGGTATCCCGTCAGGGATACCATAAATGGCTGAAACCAGGGGAACATAAAGCGAGACGTAAACAGTTAGAAGAGGAGCTCAAGGCGCACATCATAGCCATATATACCATATGTCCGTTTTATGGCTATCCACGTATGACCGTTGCTTTACGAAAAGAAGGATACGATGTCAATCACAAACGTGTCTACCGCTTAATGAAAGATCTCGACCTTCGGTCGGTGATCCGTAAGAAGAGACGTTTCTTTGGCAAACAACCATCCGTAGTGTACCCAAACCTTCTTGCACGCCAGTTTAAGGCAGAAGCACCAAATCAAAAATGGGTAACCGACATTACGTATCTTCCTTTCCAAAACCAGTTTCTTTACTTGTCTGCCATACAGGATTTATATAGTAACGAAATTGTTGCCTATCATATTTCCGAACGAAATGACCTCAAGCTTGTCCTGGATACATTGGATAAAGCAAAAAGAAAAAGAAACGTGACTGGAACCATGATCCACTCCGATCAAGGATTCCAATACACGTCTCGTTCGTACAACAGACGAATCGAGCAGTGGGGCATGGTGGGCAGCCACTCTCGCAAAGGAAACTGCCTAGACAACGCCTGCATCGAATCGTTCTTTTCGCATCTCAAAACAGAAAAGTTGTACATGGATAAGTGTACGTCAATGGACGAACTTCATCAAGCCATTGGGCAATATATGACTTTTTACAACAGTGAACGGTTCCAGAAAAAGCTCGGCTATCTGTCGCCGATCGAATATCGGGAAAAAATGGACGCATAAAAATATAGGCTTTTTTAACACTGTCTACTTGACAGGGGTAAGACCACTCGGTCGATGAATTCCGGGTTTTTACATTTCTCTATTCTAACGGCGCTAATTCAAAACCTTCTTCAAACAATTGATAATAACGGATTTCCGGAAACGACACATCAGTATGTGTATAATAGCGCGTATCAATCACAATCCGCCCATCTTCCGGAAACTCTAAGTTGTCAAAATACGGCTTAGCTGCTACCAGTCGCCTCTGAATCTCCGCCCATGATTCGAACTGCCAGCAAATCTCCAGCTTATCATTGAACAGGCTAAAATGAACACCTGTTTCGGTAATAAACGGCATCACTTTTGTATGCATAATATCACCGTTCCAGACGATCATATCACCATTTTTCAACAGAATGCCCCGCGCATATTTTTCCTCACGATAAATATTTTTCACGTCACGCCGCGTCGGATTTGTATATAAAAACAAATCATCCAGGTTGCTCATTCGTCCGCCTCCCACATCGTTTCCAAATATGTATGACATCGACCGTTCTTTACTAAATAAAAATCAGTGGAAAATCATCGTTAATTAACCGCTCTCATCTATGAATCATTTTCTTCTTCCAACCAGTTGTAAAAAGAAAATTCCTGCGGCAACGCGTCCGCGGTCGCCCCCGATATACCTTGTTGTAAAACAGTTCCAGAACGTTCGCCGCGATGCTGGTGCTTGCGGAACTTAAGGCTGTACTCGCGCGCCTGCTGTGGCGTCCGTATGTTGTTGCGGTGCCATTCAAATAAAATCCGGTCAATATAACGGAAAAACAGTTTGCCGGAAATAACCGCTTCTCGAAGCGCCGCCATAATAAGCGCTTCACTATACCCATCCTGATCAAGCCACATCGCCAAATTCTCGCATTCAATCGGCGACAGGGGCCGCCCAAATTCCTCTTCGAAAATCGCGTACAAATTTTTAATATCTCTGCGTTCTTGCTTTTCTCTATCTGTCTGTCCTTTCTCTAGACAGGCGGCAATTTTTTTATATAAAGGCGTAAAACAGTACCATTCAGAACGCACCCCAGTTACAGGATCGACCGTTTCCTCAATTGAAAGATATCCCTGTTGCACCAGACGCTGCAGCATTTTGATAATGACTGAGGCGTCAGCGGACATTCTCTCCTCTAGTTCACCAATCGTCGGAAATGGTTTACCTTCTGCCTTAAAGCCAAGGAGATGAATAACTAGCATCATCTCCTCATCAGAAAGACCGAGCTTCCGGTAATTTTGCAAAACCAGATTGGAAAGCGAAGTCGTACCAGCCGCAAGCATCCTCGCTATGACATCACTCATTGAAATCCACCTCTCATGTATGAACGATTATAGCAGGACTGGCGCGACAAGTTTAGTCTTGCAAAAGTTTTGTTTTTCGCTTATGGGTAGAGTCGGTTCAAAAGACGCTGTCTTTCCTCCTTTGCCGTAAGAATTTCCTTTATTCTCTCGGCCTTAAGGCGGAGGAAAAAATAAAAATAACCTGTTACAATAACTATATCATAAGTATTTCCAGAGAAAGTATAGCGCAGAAAAAGGGGAAATGCAGCATGAAAACAATAAACCGGTGGTAAAAGTTAAGTGACATTTGACATTTCATTTAGAAAGTAGGAGATGCAGCGATGAAACTTTCTACGAAGCTGTTGGCCTTCATGCTAGGGATTTGCGTGCTCGGTACGGCAAGCGCCCTTGCCATCATACAACCGGACGTGCGCGCAGATGACATTCCCTCATCTCAACCAACCGGGCAACAGACTACTCCGGTCTCTGTCGTTTCCGCTGAAGAAGCAAAAGAGAAAAACGTATACACCAATGAAGAGATGGGCTTTTCGCTTCATATGCCTGCTTCATGGGAAGGAAAGTATCGCACAGAACAAACGGATAAAAACTGGGATGGATTTCCGGCTGTCATTTTTTCGGATACCAAGCACTCATTTGAATTATTAGAAATTGTAAAAATTCCCGAGAAAGTATGGAATAGCGAAGACTATAACGAGTCCCTTTATTTAAAATTGGCCAAACGGGACAGCACAGTGTATGCAGCCTTGTTTCCATCTGAAACGCTTTTTGTGGGCGATCAGGAAGTAACAGAAATTTCCGATATGTTAAATGATATGTACGCCCAAATTAAAACTTCATTCAAACTGCTATAAATCCAAAAGCGGAGGGTTTTCTGCCCGCCGCTTTTTTTCTCAAAAAAAGCCCGGAGACTGCCGTAACAGTCGGCTCCGAGCTTTTTGCTTACCTGCCTTCTACAAATTTTTTGATGCGGGCAATGCCTTTTTCCAATTGCTCCAAAGAAGTGGCATAAGAAATACGGATATGATTCGGCGCGCCAAAACCGGAACCCGGAATAAGGGCTACGTACTCTTTTTCAAGCAACGCCTGCGCCCATTCGTCCACATCGTTATATCCGCCTTTTCTCATGGCTTCGCTTACGTTCGCAAAAAGATAAAAAGCGCCTTTCGGCTCCACACAATGAATGCCGTCGATTTCGTTCATCAGTTTGACAACCGCTTTGCGGCGCTTGTCAAACTCCGCTTTCATCATTTCAAGCGGCTCCTGCGTTCCTGTGAGCGCTGCTAATGCACCATACTGCGCAAATGTTGTCGGATTGGATGTACTGTGGCTGGAGAGATTCGCCATCGCTTTGATGATTTCTTCGTTTCCTGCGGCATAACCGATGCGCCAGCCGGTCATGGAATACGGTTTAGACATACCATTGATCACAATCGTCAGCTCATACGCTTCCGGACTCAGGCTTGCAATACTTACATGTTCTTCTCCGTCATAAATAAGTTTTTCGTATATTTCATCGGATACGATGAGAATTTTCTTTTCAATGCATACTTGCGCGAGCGCCTCCAGTTCCTCGCGAGCATAAACGCTTCCGGTCGGGTTGCTCGGAGAGTTAAGAATAACTGCGCGCGTTTTATCTGTGATCGCCTGGCGCAACTGTTCCGGCGTAATTTTAAATTCATTTTCCTCTTTTCCTTCTACGAATACCGGAACCCCATCAGCAAGCGTAATCATTTCCGGATAGCTCACCCAGTATGGAATCGGGACAATAACTTCGTCGCCCGGGTCAACAATTGCTTGAAATAAGTTATATAAAGCATGCTTTGCACCATTGCATACGACAATTTGTGATGGTTTGTATGTAAGATGATTATCGCGTTTTAACTTTTCACAAATTGCTTTTTTCAACTCTGGAATGCCGGCAGCGGCCGTATATTTCGTCTGTCCTTCTTCCATCGCCTGTACAGCAGCATCGATAATATGCTTTGGTGTATTAAAATCCGGTTCGCCTGCTCCCAAGCCAACCACGTCATACCCCTGACTCCGCAATTCCTTCGCTTTAGCGGTGATGGCGAGCGTCTTAGATGGCGTAATTTGCGCCACGCGCTTCGCTACTTTCATAAATAAACCCTCCTCTACTGCCACAACAAAATATGCAACAATTTTATTTTTTCAATACCTTTTCATTGTAACTCTCTTGCAGAAAAATACAAGTAGTAAGAGAGACTTGTAGACACTACTCATTTCTTCTTTTCCTGCTCATGTAGCAGAAACAACCGTTTTGTGTCACAGCAGGCTGACCCGTAAAACATCTGAACCAGCAAAGAAAAAAGGCTAATCCGATTGAATTAGCCTTTCTTCTTTGTTCTATGCCTTAAGGCGGTGAGCCTCCAATTCCTCGATTTTATTTTGTTTCGGCAAGGCGCGCGCTTCTTCGAGCATCGCGCGAAATTGATCACCGTTAAGCACTTCCTCGCGCAGTAAATGATGTAGCGCATGAGAAAAGACCGGGAAATAATCGCTCAAAATTTGGCGCGTACGCTCTAATAAATCATTCAAGATGCGCTGACGCTCTTCATGCAGCGCCTCTTTGCTGACCATCTCCATTTTTACAATGCCAAGCTCCGACAAGCCACTGTCAATAATTGTGTTCACCAAACGAAGCGCCTGTTCAAAATCGTTACGGGAACCGGTGCTACGGCCGCCGTAAATCATCTCTTCCGCCACCGCGCCACCGAGCGCAATCATAATCTGTTGTTCAAGGTTCTCCAAGGTGTACAGGTAGCGATCCTGCTGCGGACTTTGGCGCACATATCCCAGCGCTTGGCCGCGCGGACGCAGAGATACCTGGGACACGGATAACGGACGAACAACTTCGGAGACAATCGCATGTCCGAGCTCATGGTTGGCCACACGTTCCCGTTCTTCCGCAGTTGATTCTCTGTCCGTCTGTTCACCCATCATTACCTTATCAATTGCCTGAGCAAAGTGACGCTGCGTAATTACTTTGCTTTTCTCACGGAATGCATAAATCGCCGCTTCATTGGTTACACTTTCTAACTGAGCACCGGAAAAATTAAACGTATCGCGTGCGATCGCTTCAATATCCACATCGTCTGCGAGCGGCTTATTTTTCACATGAATCTCGAGAATTTGCTTACGCGCTTTCATATCCGGAAGATCGACTACAATTTGCCGGTCGAAACGTCCCGGGCGCAAAAGCGCGTCATCTAGCATGTCCACCCGGTTGGTAGCCGCAATCATCAGAATGCGTGGATTTTCAGAAGTCGTAATACCATCCATCTCTGTTAATAACTGGTTAAGCGTCTGGTCATATTCGCGATGCTGGTTCCCTTCGCGTTTCCCGCCCAGCACGTCAATCTCGTCGATAAAAATAATCGCGCTGTCCTGATTATTCTTTTCGGCTTTTTGCTTTGCCTCTTTAAACAAATCGCGAATGCGCTGCGCGCCGACTCCGACGTACATTTCAACGAACTGGGAGCCGGAAGCCGCGACGAACGCAGAGTTCGTATAATTCGCTGCCGCTTTGGCCATCAACGTTTTCCCGGTGCCTGGAGGTCCGGTCAAAAGTATGCCTTTCAGCGGACGAATTCCGTATTCTTTTAACGCATCTTTGTGAATCAGGAAATCAAGCGCCTCCATCAACTCTTTCTTCGCGCGCTCCTGTCCGCCGATTTGCTTAAATTTTACTGTCGTTTTTGGCGTATCCAGCGCGCTTTTCTTCTGTGCAATAGGCATGCCGCCTTGTCTCATTATCAGAAACGCAATAAAACTAATAACCATCGCTACAATAATTAACGGAGCTACATTGATACCAAGAAATACAAGAAACACGATGATAACCGGTACCGCACCGATGATGATCTCTTTAACCATTCCGGCTCACCTCTCGCTCGCGCGGCAATACCGCATAATACGGACCTTTGCCGTCATTCAAATAAATGTACACATTCTGCTCGTCCATATAAGAAGTTGCATTCTTTAAACGATGCTTTTTTTTCATTTCTTCAAGCGCGATGGGAATTTTTGAATATGTGTGAAGTTCCATCGCCTCCGCAACGGCAAAAGCGTTCTCCTCCCAAATCTTCTGCAAGGAAATATTTGGAGAATAACATTCTATTTTTACCGTTTTTCCGTTTGCCTTATCCGATGCAATTTTCTTTATCGTTTTATAATCTTCGGCAAACTTCTCCGGATCATTAAACGAAACATTAAGGGTAATGGCATCACGGCCGACAGTAATGTTGTTTAGCTTTACGCTTTGCATTGCTGCAATTTCATTGGAGATTGGTTTTTTCACAAATTGATTTTGAAAGACATACCAACCCCCAAATAACAGCAAGCTGCTCACTAAAACGGATAAAAAGATGGGTAATGCACGTACCTTCATTCCCTACCCACCCCTTTCTACAGAAGTGATATATACTTTGTATATCACGTAGTATATCACAAATATATCCCCATTTGGACAAGCTTTTTTTTCCGGAATAATGATGAACCTCCCCCATTTACCATAGGTTGAAGTGGGGGTTTCTGAACTATCCACCTCGATAGAACAGGCGATCAGCGGGTTGTCGCTGATCTCACAGACACGTGCCGTCTGCGAGGGGAATCATTCAGCAACACACCCTTACGGGCGTGGGTCGGAACAAACCATCTACTACTTCTCGCTTAGGCGATCCGTAGATACGTGGGTTTCTGAATTTCAAACGGCAAGGACTGAATCTGATTTTCATACAACACTTTGGACAGTAGATTCGCAGCACCGTGAATGTCCCGATGTTGGGTATAGCCGCACGAACAGCGATACATACGCCCACGCACGTTCTTTTTCGCCCCGCAAACCGGACAGGTTTGCGATGTATAACGTTCCTCGCGCTTGTGGAGCATGATGCCTTCCGCCTTCAGTTTGTACGTTAGGTACTTCTTTACTTTCCCAAACTGCCACTGGCTCATTCGCTGATTGTGGCAGCGAGAACGTTTCTTTTTCTTCTTTCGCTGGACACCTTCGACGTCTCCAAGGTAGACTTCGTTCACTTGCTGGGCGACCACCCATTCGACAAACTGTTTCGTCGTTTTGTGCAAGGCATCCTGTAACTGGCGTTTACTTTTAGAAAGAAGATATTGTTTCGCCCGATTGTACCGCTTCCACTGACGGCTGTATTTCTGGCACTTGCTCATTTTTCGCTGAAGCTCTGCAAGCTTCTTGTTACGCAGGCGGTGAATGCTTCGGATTTTTCGTCCGGTCACAATGAGACTGTCTCCAGTTGTTGCGACGGCTGCAAGCGTATGAATTTCACCCGGGTCAATGGCGCATGTATGCGAACCCGGCGGGTTCGGTGCTTTCTTGCCATCGTCGTAGGTAAGACACAGATGCAGGCCCCGGTCGTAGACGAGTTCAATCTCTTTTACAGTTCCAGCGGGTAACTGAGTCACACGAACAACGAGCGGTGCTTGACGCTTGCCTTCCCAGATGCCGCGACTCAACGAGATGCGTCCGTTGGGATGAATGGTAAAACCGTCCGCCGCCCACTTTGTGTTGAAATACTTCTTTTGCTTATATGGATAGCGGACGTTCGTGTACCCTTCCTTTCGGGCCTGATGTGCGCTATCTCGCGCCCAAAGATATTTGTGGCACACAGCTTGTATGCTCTGGCTGTGCATTGGAAAACGACGCTTCAAGCGTTTTTGTAGTTCGGTTTTACCGATCCACTGCCCGGTTTGCTGGTGGTAGACTTTCGCTTCAGCCAAGCACATATTCCACACCTCTGCCGAGAAGCGATTTAAAGCAAACAGGGCATCTATGGTGGAGCGGGATGCAGTAAAAGCGACTTTTGCAGTTCGAATCATTCGAATCCCCTTCTTTCTCACTACGAACGTACATTCCTATTATACAACGAATAGAAGGGAAAAAGAAGCGCGATTCATCCCCCACCTACGCCGGAGGCGTGGAGGAAGGGGACTTCTCGCGTGTTATGTTAAAAATCACCTTCTGCAATGGGCACTCGATATACCTTCAAAAATTTACCGGTATACATATCAATGTAGTAATAGTTCAAACTATTGTCTCCATCTTCAAATAATACTTCCCACATCTTCTGCTTCCCCTGCTTGGCTGGAATGATATGGATAAGCTGGAAGTTCGGGTATTGTTTAGTTAATGCTTCGATAACATTCTCTTCAGGGATGAGACGGGACATTTTCTCCACTTCCCCTTGCTCCCCCTGAAACCAGGCCACAAGTTTTTCTCCTGTTTGCGTCTTTCCTCTGACAACAATATAATCTTCTGTTCCGTAATACACGTCAACGGAAGTGACCTCATTTATCTGCGTCCGTGTCAACGCAAGTTCCGTTCCACGCTCAATAATGGCATGTTGCTGTCCGCGCAGATGCAAATAAATGAAAGTCGCCACGCACAATGCCGCAACAAGTAAAACAAACAGCCCATATAGCCAAAACTTTTTCATAAGTTTACCCTTACCTGTTTTCCGTATTTTCAAAGATGTTCCACGCCGGAGCGCGGCAGGGGAATCAAAAAATGCTAAACATACTGCCTTTCCCCCCCGGAAATACTAAGCGTAAGCGCAGGAGGAGGTGAGCGGGTGTGAAGCAACCGCACCTTGCGCGTCTTTTTGAACAATTGCCGGAAGAAGTGGCCAGGCTATTGTCGGATGAACGAAATCCTTCATGGATGCTTCTCTCCTCCCCGTTTCGCCATGCGGGAGAAGATGATTTTGCATCTCTCCGTCAGCCGAACCTTCATTCTTGGATCATAATGGAACGGCCTTAAACCACAGGCAAGGATTCGCATTTTAATTCCCCTACCTATCCATCTTCCATTGTCCCTGCCGCAAACGGCGGGGAATTTTTTCTTTCCCTTACTTTTTCTCCAGTCTGGCAAACATCCGGTTTGCGTTTTCAATAACCGCTTCCTCATCCATCGTCAAACATCTGCCGTCTTTCACCAGTTGCACGCCTTGAACGAATACGTCTTTTACATCCCGCCCGCTCGCCGCGTATACCACATGCGAAATCGGATCATGCGACGGATGGAAAAACACCCTGCCGGAGTCGAGAATAATAAAATCTGCCTGTTTGCCGACTTCCAACGATCCAATTCGATCCTCCATAAAAACCGCTTCTGCGCCATAAATCGTTGCCATACGCAGCGCCTCCGTCGCCGGAACGAGCACCGGATTCTGGCGGTGACCCTTGTGCAAAAGCGCCACCATTTTCATTTCCTCAAATAAATCAAGGTTATTATTGCTTGCAGAACTATCCGTTCCAAGCGAAACACAAATCCCCCGTTCCATCATGTCCGGCACGCGTGCAATACCGCTGCCCAGCTTCAAATTACTGATCGGATTGTGTGATACTTTTACATCATATTTCGCCAGCGTATCCAATTCCTCATCCGTTAAATGAACAGCGTGCGCAACGAGCGTCGGCCTGTTAAATACACCAAGCTTCTCCAGATGCTCTACCGGACGGGTGCCGTAATCGTTCACATTTTGCTGTACTTCCCATTCCGTCTCGGACATATGAATATGCACCGGCAAGTCCAATTCATGGGCGCGTGCCACAATCCGCTCAATATAATCCGGAGGACAAGTGTAAGCTCCGTGCGGCGCCATCATTGTCATAACGCGCCCGTTTGCCGCACCGTTCCACTTCGCGGCAAAAGCACTCGCCTCTTCGAGTTTTCTCGTTTGTTCTTCCGGCGGGCAAAGTCCGATAACGCCGCGGCACAAACGGGCACGCATGCCGGATGCGACGGTAAGCTCAGCTACTATGTCCATATGATCATACATGTCCACAAATGTCGTCGTACCCGTCTTCAGCATCTCAACAATAGACAAAGAAGTGCCCCAGCGCACATGTTCTTCGGTAAATTGCGCTTCCAGCGGCCACATTTTCGTCTCCAGCCACTCCTGTAGCGGCAGATCATCGGCATATCCACGCAAAAGCGACATGCCGGTATGCCCATGCGTATTCACAAGGCCCGGCATAACAATCCGACCCTGCGCGTCAATCACTTCACCGTATGTGTCCAATTCTTCCGGCGTTGGCCCTACATATGTAAGAACCCCATTTTCAAATGCGATGGCTCCGTCATAGATGACTTCATTCGTGTTATTCACTGTAAGCACTGTTGCATGAATGATAATTGTTTTCATAATATGTGAGGCGCGCGGGAAGCGCGCCTTCCCTCCTTACTCTATTTTTTATAAATAATACGCCAAGCTATGCAGTTCCATCGTTACATCCGCATCATGGACGCGAACGTTTTCCGGCACGCGTAAATTCGTTGGTGCGAAATTTAGAATGCCAGTAATACCGGCGGCGACAAGGCGATCGGCCACCGCCTGTGCTGCGTCCGCTGGCACCGCAATAATGGCAATGCGGATATTCTTTTCTTTTACCGTATTCGCCAATTCTTCCAATGGTTGAATCATCATATTTACGATTTTTTTACCGATTTTATGCGGATCTGCATCAAAAATAGCGACAATTCGCATACTATCTTTTAAATAAGCGTTGTAATTGCTAATCGCATGTCCAAGATGCCCCGCTCCGACCAACAAAACGTTAACCTGCTTGTCAAGCTTAAGAATGCTTTTGATTTTTTCCACAAGATAGTTAACCTCATAGCCAATCCCCTTGCGGCCGAACTCGCCAAAGCAGGCAAGATCCTTGCGAATTTGTGCCGGGTTTAAATCAAGCGCTTCGCCAAGCTGCTGCGATGAAACGGTACGAACGTTCATTGCTTTTAAATTGTTCAAATAACGCAAATAAACGGGAAGCCTTCTAACAACGGCTTCGGATATTTTTGGCACTTTCACTTTTTGTCCTCTCCTTCTTACCTTACCCCCACTGTTTTGGCTCGGTCGCTTCCTCCTTGCTGTTTCTTTCTGCGCTTTTTGTTCTTGCGAGCCAATCCGAAATTTCGGGTAATAAATCTTCCGTTGGCTTCACAATTACGTTTGTCTCAGGTAACGACTGAAGAAATAGCCGGCCATAGCGAGCATCGATAACGCGTCGATCATAGATAAGCACGACCCCCCGGTCCGTTCCTGTCCGCACAAGGCGACCGAATCCTTGCTTAAACCGGATGAGCGCTTGAGGCACGGACAACTGCATGAAAGCATTTTTGTTTTGCTGCTCCAGCTGCTGGTTACGCGCTTCAACAAGCGGATGATTCGGCGGGACGAATGGAAGGCGAACAATTGCAAGGCAGGATAGATCGTCGCCAGGAATATCAACACCCTCCCAAAAGCTGCTCGTGCCAAGCAATACACAGGCTTCCAGGGAGCGAAACTGCTTGGTTAATTTGCTGCGGCTACCGCTGTCCACCCCGTGTCCCAGAACAGTAATGTTCGCTTCTTTTAACCTTTCTTTCAAATGTTCATATACGCCGCGCAACATCGCATATGAAGTAAACAAGACAAGCATTCGCCCTTTCGTTGCAACGGCCACCCGTGCCAGTGAATCTATTAGCGCGCGGATAAATTGTTCTTCCGAGGAACCTTTGATATTCGGTACCTCACTCGGGATGCAAACGAGCATCTGTTGCTTATAGTTAAACGGAGAGGAAAGCACGATGGTACTTACTTTGTTCTCCGCGAGCAAGTCCGCAAGCCCGAACCGTTCCGTCGCGTAAGCAAAAGAAGAATTGACGCTTAGCGTAGCCGAAGTAAGAATGACAGATTCTTTTTTGTTGAAAAAACGCTCGCGCAACGTGCTCGATACATCGATCGGCACGCGGTGCAAATAAATCGTTTTGCGGGTTGTGCGCGTGTCAAGTTCAATCCAATAGACATGCTCTTCATCTTCTGTAAGCAACATATGATGCAATAGCTCCGCGTATTCGAGACAATCCTGCACAGCCCCGTTTAAATCAGTCAAAAGTCCTTTCATGCCAATCGGCGCGTCATCGCTTTGAATGTTTGCGTAAATCGCCTCCAACCTCTTGCCGATGGCAAGCAATAAGTCCACGCTGTTACGCACGGCAGAAACAACGGCGCGTCCCCAGCGGCTTGTTAAGTGCTCCTGTTTATAACGAAGCACCGTATGCCCGATTTCTTCACCTTCTTTCGCCCGCTGGTGGGACCACTGATAAAGCAAATTGTACATCTCACGGATCGTTTCTTTTCCTTCGCGAATTTGCTGATACGCCGCCTCAATAAGATGTTTGCTTTCCTCATAATCAGCTATACTCCAAGCCCGTACCGCCTCTTCTACTTCTTCAAGCAGCCCCACACCGCGATCCGGGTGCAGATGATGCAGCATACCCTCCAGTTGGTAGGAAGAGATAGTATCCCCTAAATGACGACTTGCTACGTCGTCAAAGTGATGCGCTTCATCAATAACCGCATACTTATACGATGGAACAATTCGATGCTCCGAATTCATGTCGGTGAATAAAAGTGAGTGATTCGTTACGATGACTTCTGCTTGCTGAGCTTTGCGCCGCGCATGGTGATAATAGCACCGCGAAAACCAGGGACACTGTCGGTTCAAACATGAACCCGCGTCGCTCTGCACCTGTTTCCAATATACCTGTCCGCCGGACGGGAGGCTGATTTCTTCCACGTCGCCTGTCTCTGTCTCCGTCAACCAGACAAGCATTTGCGACTTGCTTAACTGAATATCGTAATTATCCTGCTCTTCCTGTAGACTATGTGAAAACTTTCGCAGGCATAAATAATTATTTCTTCCTTTTAATATGGAAATACGCGGCGCATCATCGCCAAATATCGCCTGCAAAATCGGCAAATCACGTGTGTACATCTGCTCCTGCAGTTGAATCGTATGCGTGGAAACAACAACGACCTCTTCCTGCTGCTTCGCCCAGAAGACAGCAGGAATTAAATACGCGAGTGATTTACCTGTTCCTGTGCCTGCTTCTACCATAAGATGTCGACCTGACGCAAATGATTCGTACACCTGTTTCATCATCGCAACCTGAGCAGGGCGCAACTCAAAGCCGGGCATACATTTTTTTAATAACCCCTGCTCCCCAAACAGACCATCGGCAAACCCATCAAAATCAATCGCTTGTTCCAGTGATCTGCCACTTTCTTGTTTGATCGCTTTTCTCTTTTTCAAGCAGATTTGGTGAATAACTTCCAAATCTGTTCCTGGTTCGTACGTACCTTCACGAACTTTTTGGTGTTCAATGTCCGATAGCAGCATCTGAATATCGGAATGAAAGAGTCTGCTTAGCCTTTGTAGATGTTGAATCGTAACGAGCGGCAGATTGCGTAATTTCTCAAGCAAATGCAACAAAATATGCGCAGTCGCCTCGGCATCGGAATCAGCCTGATGCGGATGTTCATGCATAATGTCGAGACTAACTGACAGATCGGATAATCGATATCCTTCCTGTCTTGGAAGCAACAGACGCGATAGCTCAACCGTGTCAATCAAAGGTCCGGTAAACGGATGATATCCCGCTTCCTGCAACGCATTCTGTAAAAACGCCAGATCAAAAAAGACGTTATGAGCCACAAACACAGCTCCATCTAACATCTTCAACAATGGCGGCAGCACCTCCTCTATCATCGGAGCATGCACCACCATGTCATTCGTGATACCCGTTAAATTCTCAATAAAAGGGGGAATTTCAGTCTGCGGGTTAACCAAGGTTGAAAACCGTTCCGCAATTTTACCATTCCGGATAAGCACCGTACCGATTTGAATGATTTTATCCCCCTCTTTCGGTCGATTGCCCGTCGTCTCAAAATCGACCACAACAAACGTGTTCAATCGTTTCACCTCATCATTTTCCGCTTCCTTCGCTTCTCCAAAGAGAGGGATGCACTTATTATTTTCTATCACTCAGAAAGGAAGTGCAATATAAAAAAAGAAAAACCGGTGCTTATGGGGCCGGAATAAATTCTTTCCACCTTTCGTACGCCTCTTCATGGGCGCCATCAGCATAGTGAAGAAGTCCGGCATACAATCCGCTCTCCCGAATTACGCCGGCCCTGTGGCTGAGTGAAAAATATTCTAGCGCTTCTTCACGTTTGCCCTGCATAAGCAACAGCCGTCCTTTCAAATACTGACCAAGTGCCCGTATATGTGCGTTTTGATCTTCGGATAGGTTGCTTATGATTTCTTCAGCGGCAACAAAGTGGTGTTGTTTGAGCAAAGTTTCCACCATGCCGGCTCTTGCCAACGGATGTTGATATTTACGCGCCGTCTGTTCAAACACCTTCCATGCCCTTTCCGCCTCTCCTTCGCACAGCAGAATCCAAGCGTATGAACACGCGTAATCCGGCTGATCCGGAGACAGAGTAAGCGCACGTTTCATGCAGGCAAGTGCCTGTTCTTTTTGGCCGGACTGCCAAAGCGACCAGCCCAATCCATGCCACACCGATGCATCGGCACGTGACGCAGGCAGCATCTCACGGTAACAACGGGCCGCTTCCTCGAACTTTCCAGTCTGCTCATAAATGCGGGCGATCGCTTGGTGTTGCTTTCCCTGATATGCAAGTGCCTCGGCGCGCTGAAGCAGCGTGTATGCTTCATCAAAGCGATGGCTTTTTGCGCAGCATGCACCAAGCAACAAAAGCACATCCACATCAGGAGCCGTCCCTCTAAGCAATGGCCGAGCAGTTTGTATCGCTTCTTCGTACCGACCGAGATGGCACAGTGCAAGCGCTTGGTTATATCTGGCGTCTGCAAACTGGTCGAATGCCCCCAGCGCCTGCTCAAACCAGCCGAGCCCTTGTTCGGGATTTCCTTCCATCATGGCAATACACCCCATCGCATTGTATGAAGCGGCACAAATAAAAGGATGTACACACGTTTCCGTCAACAAATGAAACTGGCGATATGCCACATCCAGGCGCCCAGACATGAGAAAGCCGAATGCGAGGTATAGCCGGGCCACAGCTACATCGGGAGCCTCTTCCAGAACTTTACTGAAGGACTCCACCGCTTCATGGTACATGGATAGCGTGAAATAACCTTGTCCTTGACGAAACGTCGCCGCCAGCGTATATGGCAAATAAATTTCTTCCTCCGTCTCTTCTTCAGCCGTTACATCGTGAAGCTGGGAAGACACGGAAGCATCTTCCGCTTCCTCAAACATCCGCTGTACTTTAATAAGGCGGTCTTCAAAACTAAGCCATTCTTCAACAATTCGATCGCTGATCTGGCGCAGTTTCAGCACTTCGCAATACAATTGATTCCTGTCACCCTCCGATGCAGTCTCCATCTGTTGCTCAATGAGATTCAGCCGATCTTTAAGGGCGGCAAAATAGTGGGAAAGCAGCACAAAAAAACCACCTTTCGCATCAACATATTACTTTCAGTGTGACACAAAAGAGAAAAGAATATGAGCGTATTCTGTCATACTTGATTTGTAAAAAATTTCAAATATACGTATATTCATAATTAGAAAAAGGTGGGGGATTGTGTAAAAGAAGTTTTGATCAAGGCATACCAGGCGATAAACCAGTTCATAAGTAGTACTGAAGAATTAGTTAATCCGGCAAAGAAAAATGAATATGCAGTGCGGAAATTAGGGTGAAGGAGGATAATCAGACATGAAAAAACGGTACAATTACAGTAAAAGAAGACAAAATTTTTTAGAAATTAAAATTCCGTTACAATAAAGTTTCTTTCGCTTGGCACCACCTCGGCTGGCCGCAGTCTTGACACGAAAATAACCTGCCAAGACTGCGGCTGATAAGCCGGTTTTATTCCATTCCCTATTCACATTACTTATAGCACGGTCGCATGAATCTCTTCACCAAGCATCTGCTCAATCCGATTATTTTCATCCATAATGGCCACTTTCGGCTTGTACGTTTTCGCTTCCTCATTCGTCATCATCGCATAGGAAATAATAATCACGATATCGCCCGGCTGAACGAGACGGGCTGCTGCACCATTCAAACAGATTACGCCGCTGCCGCGCTCCCCTTCAATTACGTATGTTTCCAGACGAGCGCCGTTATTGTTGTTGACAATCTGTACTTTCTCGTTTGGCAAAATGTCCACGGCGTCCATAATGTCCCGATCAATCGTGACGCTGCCAACATAATTCAAGTTCGCTTCCGTCACCGTCGCCCGGTGGATTTTTGATTTCATCATCGTACGGAACATGCAATATCCTCCTGACTCGCCACAAGCATAATATTGTCAATAAGACGCGTGCGACCGAAGCGCACCGCAAGCGCAATAAGACAGTCGCCGCGCAGTTCCTCAAGCGGCACAAGCTCCGGATAACTCCGGATTTCGATATAATCGATGTCCGCCAGCGGGCTCTCTTGAATGACGGATTCAATGGCTGTACGCAGCACTGTCGCGTCACGTTCCCCGCATTCTACCATTTCCTGTGCCCGTTTCAGCGAACGTGACAAAACAAGCGCTTGCTTCCTTTCTTCCGGGGACAAATATACATTGCGCGAACTGAGCGCAAGCCCGTCCGCTTCACGTACAATCGGGCATGGCACGATCTCAACAGGAATGTTTAAATCACGAACCATCTGTGTAATCACTGCCACCTGTTGTGCATCCTTCATACCGAAAAACGCGTAATCTGGCTGCACAATGTTAAACAGCTTGGTCACAACAGTTGCCACGCCGTCGAAATGTCCTGGACGCGACGCGCCGCACATACATTCAGTAATCTCTTTAACAGAAACGATTGTTTTACTTCCTGGCGGGTACATTTCTTCAACCGGTGGGAAGAACAGGATGTCCACTCCTTGCGCTTCCGCGAGACGACAATCCCGCTCGATATCGCGCGGATATTTCTCTAGATCTTCATTCGGACCAAATTGCAGCGGATTGACAAAGATACTCATAACGACCACATCGGACATTTCCTTCGCTTTCTCAACAAGGCTCAAATGCCCTTCGTGCAAATAGCCCATTGTCGGCACAAAACCTATCGTCTTTGGGCGCATTTCCTTCAGCATGGCCCGCAACTCTCGAATGGAGGAGACCACTCTCATGCTTTCACCCCTCCATACAATTGTTCAAGTGCTTCTTCGCTTATTGCAAACGTATGCGTATCTTCCGGGAACGCTCCGCTGCGCACTTCTTCCGCATATCTAGAAATCGCCTGTTTGATGAGTGAGCCCGCGTCCGCGTACTTCTTCACAAATTTTGGCACGCGGTCGCTGCCGTACGATAATATATCATGATACACCAGTACCTGACCATCACAGCCGGCTCCAGCACCAATGCCAATCGTCGGAATCGAAAGCTTACGTGAGATAAACTCCGCAAGTTGCTTTGGCACGCATTCCATAACAAGCGCAAATACTCCCGCTTCCTCAAGCGCCAGCGCATCATCCATTAGCTTTTGAGCCGCTTCCGGCGTTTTGCCTTGCACTTTGTATCCTCCAAGTTGATGTACAGACTGCGGAGTTAGTCCGATATGCCCCACCACCGGAATGCCAGCCTGCGTGCAGCGGCGAATCAACGGTGCAAGCTCCGCTCCGCCTTCGATCTTTATGGCTTTAGCGAGCCCTTCCTGCATGATGCGTCCGGCGTTGCGCAGCGCTTCTTCGATCGTGCCGTGATACGTTAAAAACGGCATGTCCGTCACCACAAACGCACGCTTTACCCCACGCGTAACCGCTTTCGTATGATGGATCATATCGTCGAGCGTGACCGGTAGCGTTGAATCATACCCCAACACTACCATGCCAAGCGAATCGCCGACAAGAATCATATCGACTCCTGCTTCGTCCGCCAATTTAGCCGACGGATAATCGTACGCGGTCAGCATGACGATGCGTTGTCCATTCCGTTTCATTTCTTTTAAAGAGAGAGTCGTGATCGGTGAATTGCCCCCCATTTTCATTCCTCCTTGCGCTTTGAGCGATTAAGGCAAAAAAGGCGCTTGAAGGCACAGAAAAACGCCTTCAAACAGAGGAGAAGGCGTACTGAAACCATTTTCTATGGATATGGTCGCATCTTGTTTCCTCTGTCTCGGTCCTCATCGGCTCAGAGCAGATTCAAATATTTTTTCACTGACAACAACAAAACACATCCTGGTGCCATTCCGCGTGGATACGGCCCTGACATCCTCATTATAAGCTTAAAAATGATGGTTTATCAATCTTTTTTGTTTCTTTATGTTGAAATTTGCTAATTTTTAACCATGGATTTCGACATCGGCCGAATACACTTTCGTTACCGAACCATCTTCCCGGCGCACCAGCAGCACACCTGATTCGTCAATGCCTTCAGCGTACCCCGAAAGCGATCCCTGCAGCGTACGAATCGTCACTTTTTTGCCGATCGTAACAGCATACGTTTCCCAACGTTTCTTCACCGGAGCGAATCCTTTGGCAAGATATAGATCATACAATTCTTCAAGCCGTGTCAAAATCTGCTGGAGCAACGGCACGCGCCGCAGCGGTTCGCCCTTTTCGATGCGAAGCGAAGTCGCAATCCCATGCACGTCTTCCGGAAAGTGTTCCGGCAGCGTATTAACATTCAGTCCGATCCCAACAATAAGAGAATGAATACGGTCGGATTCTGCATTCAATTCCGTCAAAATGCCACACACTTTCTTGCCGTTAATCAAAATATCGTTCGGCCATTTAATCTGGGCGCTAATGCCGCAAAACTCATGCAGCGTTTCCACCACAGCGACCGCTGTCAAAAGCGTCAGTTGTGGGCACTTTTGTAACTCAAGCGCCGGGCGCAAGAGAAGGCTCATGGAGATGTTCGCGCCCGGTGGAGAGTGCCATACACGGCCAAGTCTCCCTTTTCCTTCTGTCTGTTGATCAGCAACCACAAGCGTACCTTCCGGCGCACCCTCTTTCGCCAGTTCCTGGCACTTGTTCTGAGTAGAATCAATCGACGGATAATAATAAATCTTCTGGCCCAGCACCCGTGTGGAAAGACCCACTTTAATTTCCTCAGCAATCATAACGTCCGGCGCAAAAACGAGCCGATAACCGGAGCGGCGTACCGCTTCAAACACATACCCTTCTTCCCGGAACTCTTCAATATGCTTCCAGATCGCCGTCCGGGAAACACCTAAGCGGCGGCTAATTTCTTCGCCTGAGATAAATTCGCCGCCAGCCTGCTTAAACATTTGCAACAAATTCTCACGTATATTCATCGATTACCTTCCTTGTCTGCAATAATAAGGCGTGCCGCTCATTAGGCACCTCTCCTTTGTTTACATCAAGCGAAAGCCTCAGTAACATAGCGCGAATCCACGGTCCACCCTTGCGGCCCAGCACCTGCTGTAGCTCCGCCCCACTTACAGCTAACTCCTGGAGCGTTTTCACCTGCATAGCATCGTACGTACGCGCAAGGCGCGCCGTGACGCCTGCAGCCTGATATATGATTTCGTATAAGGAAGCGGCGTTGCTCAACGCATCCCATCCGTATTCAAGCAGCCATCTCTCGCTTCTTTCTTCCGCTTCCGGCAACCGCAGCATCTCTACCAAGTCAATCATTTGCCGGCACGATTTAATAAGTTTTTTCTCGCTGCGCAGCGCGCGCAGCACGGACTCCACGTCCGCTTCCCGGCCGCAGACTAAAAATAAATACGACCAGCGGGCGGCAAGACCATTGACTTCACGAAGTCGTTCCCGCTCTGTCTCGCTCCACTCCTGCTTGCCGGAAAGCAATACGTTAAGCCCCGGCATAACCCGGGCAAGCCCTGTTTCCAACACATCCATTACAGCCCGATCCGGATAACGGCTGGCGAGCGCTTTGTTCCATTCCGCATTGATACGTTCCACGGCTACATAGCGAATATCTTCCACAAGTTCCCGGACTGCTTCATATGTAGTGCGGTCAATGGCAAACCCAAGCTGACTGGCGAAACGGATGCAGCGCAACATGCGCAGCGCATCCTCGGCAAACCGTTCCTGCGGTGCGCCAACTGCACGAATGATCCGGTTTTGCAAATCTTTTTGACCGCCAAAGGGATCAACCACGCGCCCGCGCAAATCAAGCGCCATCGCGTTAACCGTAAAATCCCGGCGCGCAAGGTCTTCCTCAATTGTTGCAACAAACCGTACTTCGTCCGGACGACGGTGATCCTTATACCCGCTCTCTGTCCGAAATGTCGTTACTTCGAGCGGTACTCCTCCTTCAAGCACAGTGACCGTCCCGTGCTGAAGACCGGTAGGCACGGTGCGCGAAAACAACACCATTACCTCTTCGGGTCTGGCTGACGTGGCAATGTCAAGATCATGCACAGGTCGGCCAAGCAACGTATCGCGTACATATCCGCCGACAAAATAAGCGCTGTATCCAGCTTCCTCCAGCTTCTTGAGCACTTGCTTTCCGGCTTCGATTACGTCCGTTTTCATAACTTCGGACACGGCTCCGTTTCGCCGGTTAGCACGCGCCGGTAAATGGCTTCATACTGACGGGTGATTTTTTTATGGCAGAACGTATGGTACGCCCGTTCGATCGCCTGACGTGAAAAGCGCTCATACATCGCCGGGTCAGACACGAGTTCTACCGCTTTTTGCGCCATGCCTTCCACGTCGCCAATCGGCCGAATAAATCCGGTTTCCCCATCTTTGATCACTTCCGGAAGCCCGCCGGCATTGCTTGCGATAACGGGTTTCCCGCATGCCATCGCCTCAAGAGCCACCAAGCCGAAACTTTCCTGGGCCGATGGAAGCAGGAGCACATCCGCTATAGACAACACACATGCGATATCTTCCTGTTTGCCGAGAAAAATTACGTCCTCGCGCAGATTCAGTTCCGACGCTAGATCCCGCACGACCGGTAGCTCTGGCCCTTCGCCAATCATAAGCAGTTTAGCGGTGAGACGCTTTTTAATATGATGGAAAATGCGCACCACATCGTCCGTCCGCTTTACGGCGCGAAAATTGGAAATATGAATAAAGACTTTCTCACCGTTCGGCGCATACTCCTCACGTATGTCGCACATATCACGCGGATAGTACTCGCGCTTATCAATAAAGTTATAAATAAGCTCAATCGGTGTTTTAACCTGAAGAACTTCCCGTGTTTGATTGATTAAGCTTTGTGATACGGCCGTTACAGCATCGCTGTGCTCAATGCCAAACCGGATCATATCCTTTAGCGTATGATCATAGCCTAATACGGTAATGTCGGTTCCATGCAAAGTCGTCACCACTTTCAGGTGATCACCTACCATTTGTTTCGCCAAATACGCAGAAATCGCGTGCGGCACTGCGTAGTGGACATGCAGCAGATCCAGCTTCTCCGTTTTGGCGACCTGCGCCATTCGACTGGCCAGCGTTAAGTCGTACGGTGGATATTGGAACACGGAATAGCTATTTACATCTACTTCGTGAAAATAAATGTTGCGATAGTACTTGCCAAGCCGAAACGGCATGCCCGACGTGATGAAATGCACCGTATGCCCACGCTCGGCCAGTAATTTCCCCAGCTCCGTCGCCACAACGCCGGAACCGCCAACAGACGGATAACATGTAATTCCAATTTTCATCGCTCGCTCCCTCTCATAGGAAGTCTTTCAACAGCAACGGGGTATAGCTAACGAATCCTTCCGCATAAACGACGCCAGCTGATTGCCCAAAAATATACTCCCGGGCGCGCACTCTCTCAAGATACCCTTCCGTAAGCGGCGTAGCCACGGATCCGGGCTCCATTTCAAACTGTGAGCGATACGCGCCAAGTGCCGCCATTTTCGCTTCCATTTCTTTGCTAATATCTACCAAAAATTGCGGATCAGTCTGTCCATTAATAAAATAAGCGATTACATGCTCCACTTTGTGCGGAGGGAACGTTTCTTCCCCGCCAGCATTATACTTGCGAATTCGCGCGTTAAACACCGCTTCCCGCACAAGAACGCTGCACATGCCATGATCGGGATGGCGATCCTCCCAATACGGCATCAAAACAACACGCGGCCGGTACAATCGAATGATGCGGGTAATAGCCTGGATTTGCTCCGGAACCGGGGCAAGTCCACGATCCGGCAATTCCAAATTCAATCGGACATGCAGACCGAGCAAGCGAGACGCTTCTGCCGCCTCCTGCTGGCGGCGCTCCACCGTCCCGTTAGAAGAAAGCTCTGCTTTTGTCAGATCGCAAATGCCTGTCCGCTTCCCCTGGTTCGCCCACTTGCGCAACAGGCCACCAGCCCCGATCTCCACATCGTCCGGATGGGCGCCAAATGCCAGCGCGTGCAGCGGCGCCGGAAACCGTCCGCTCATTTCTGATCCTCTCCTTTGTATTTGTGCACGATCTCGCGCCATGCAAAGTTCCCCCGTTCCAAAGCATGAATCAGCATTTCCGCGGTTGCGATATTCGTGGCCAGCGGAATACTGTGCACATCACACAGCCGCAACAAAGCTGTAACATCCGGCTCATGTGGCTGCGCGGTTAGCGGATCCCGTAAAAAAATAACAAGGTCCATTTCATCTTGCGCAATCAGCGCCCCGATTTGTTGATCACCGCCCATCGGACCCGAAAGCACCCGCTGAACCGGAATTCCTGTCGCCTCCATGATCTTTGTTCCGGTTGTGCCGGTCGCATAAACGGTATGCTTGGTCAGCGTGTCGCGATAGGCAATCGCAAAGTTGACCATTTCACTTTTCTTATTGTCATGGGCTATTAACGCAATGTTCATCCTTGTTCTCCTCTTATACCATAATGTTTTCCAAACCGTAAATAAGGCCTGTGTGCTCCATGACTTTTTTGATCGCTAGATTGACGCCTGGCATAAATGACTCGCGGTTGATGGAATCGTGCCGAATCGTCAGCGTTTGCCCCACCGCGCCAAAAATAACCTCCTGGTGCGCCACAAGACCGGGCAGGCGTACGCTGTGGATGCGAAATCCGCCATAATAACCGCCGCGCGCGCCCTCAAGCGTTTCCTTTTCTTCTGGATGTCCTTGCTTTATTTCGTCGCGCGCCGCCTGGATCATCTCCGCTGTTTTTACCGCTGTTCCAGAAGGTGCGTCCAGTTTCTTGTCATGATGTAACTCAATGATTTCTACATGCGGCATATACTTGGCAGCCTCTTGAGCAAATTTCATCATGAGTACAGCGCCAATGGCGAAATTCGGAGCGATAATGCCACCGATCTGATGCTCGCGGCACAGCTTGTCCAGCTCTTCAATATCTTCCGGCGTAAAGCCCGTTGTGCCCACGACCGGGCGTACGCCCGCCTCGATAGCTGCGATCATATTTTGCTTTACGACGTGGGGTGTGGTAAAATCGACCAACACATCCGGACGATATACCTCTAACGCCCGTCTGATATCGGAAACAAACGGAGCTTGAAGGCTTCCAAGACCGAGCACCTCGCCAACATCTTCTCCATTATATTTCGGGTCAATGCCGCAGACAAACCGCAGCGTCTCATCTTTTATAATCATCTTTACCGATTCTTGGCCCATCCGGCCACGCGGGCCGGCTACCGCTACACGAATTTGCTTCATTTCCCATTCTCCCTCTTCTCTTTTTTCTCCTGCATCGCTTGTTTCCGGCGACGCGCAAGCAGTTTTCGCCCTCTGCGAATTCGGAGCCAACCTTGCCGCCTGGCGGGCTGACTTATGGGCAAGAATATATTGCCCGCGTTAAAAATAAATTTCTCCGGCCACATAATGGGCCTCCGTATAAAGGGGAGCAAGCGCCATGGCCTTCTCAATCGTTCGCACTGCTAGCGTCAGCTGCTGATTGCGGGTGGATGTTTTCTTCTGTATCCATCGGCACCACCCCTGTTTGGCCTATGGTATGACAGTATATGTATTATCCATTTACTCGGTGTCAATTTTTGTCCAACGGTCTTTGTCCCGCGTATTAAATTTGTGCATCATATCATGGAACGCTTTTTCAAGATCAATGTTCAATGAATTAGCGAAACAAAGAATAATAAACAGACAATCCGCCAGTTCCATATCAATCGTATTTTCCGCCTCATCTTTCCGTTTCGGCTTCTCACCATAATAATGGTTCACTTCGCGCGCAAGTTCACCGGCTTCTTCCGTCAACCGCGCCATGAGCGCCAACGGTGAAAAGTAGCCTTCTTTAAACTGGCTAATATAATCATCGACAATGCGTTGCATCTCCGCAAGCGTAAGCAATTGCTTCCCGTTTTCCATGCACGCCCCTCCTTTTTACGTTTATGGTATTTGTATGTATTCTTATGTTACCGCAGAGGTGGAAGATTGACAAATTTCTCGATATAATAACCATGATCTAGCATTATCGCAGGAGGGCATACATGAACCATCATCTACGCAATATCTTCGCTATTTTGGTCGGCTCCGCTATCATGGGATTTGGCATTAACTACTTTAACATCGCCAACCGGCTGGCGGAAGGCGGGATTACCGGGATTACCCTGCTTCTTAAATACACGTTAAACTTGGATCCAGGCATCACCAATCTTGTATTGAATATACCCCTGCTTTTTATCGGATGGAAAATGCTCGGACGACAGTCGGCCATATATACGATCATCGGTACAGTAGCCGTGTCTTTTTTCCTCACACTGTTTTCAGCATTTCGCCATCCGATGGAAAATGATACGCTTCTTGCCGCGCTGTACGCGGGCGTGACGGTCGGACTTGGGCTTGGCATCGTATTCCGTTTCGGCGGCACAACCGGTGGCGTCGATATTATAGCCCGGCTGTTCAATAAACATTTCGGCTGGAGCATTGGCCGTACGCTGTTCATCTTTGATTTGTTCGTTATCGGCCTGTCTCTGTATTATCTCAATCTTGATTTGGCGATGTATACGCTGGTTGCATTGTTTGTGGCGGCGCGTGTTATCGATTTCGTACAAGAAGGCTCTTATGCAGCCAAAGCGGTTATGATTATCTCCGATCATGCAGTGGATATTTCCCAACGCATTATGCAAGAAATGGGACGTGGAGCGACGCTGCTAAAGGGCCGGGGCGGCTACACCGGACTTGATAAAGAGGTGTTATACTGCGTGGTAAGCCGCAATGAGATCGTTCGCTTTAAGAATCTCATCCATGAAACCGATCCCCACGCATTTATCATCATCAATGATGTGCATGAAGTATTTGGCGAAGGTTTTACGCTGGATGAGAAGAAACAGCCAATACGATAGGCGCTAGGAAGAAAAAGCAAGAAAAACGACAACCGTCTCGGCCCAGATGTTTTGCGGATGCCGCTTTTGCCGAAGAAGGGCGGATAGATAATATGCAATAAGTTAATACAAGCGCGAGAAGAAGAGGCAGATGTAGTAGCAAGTCGAAAAGTTACAACTCTCTTCTTCTTTTCTTCTTCAGATTCTGCTCTGCCTTATACTTTTTCCATCCGACATAACCTAAGGCAGTAAAAATAACAGAGGCAAAAAGAGCGATAATTAAGAACGGCGATTCCGGCGGCATACCTAATGCGAAAGCGGAAGTGTCTTCGCCAACAAATATGGCGTCTACAACTCGATTCAATTCATTGAGCGCATTTGCAATCGCGTCCCAGTTGTATTGGGCTTTTCTTGTTTCCTGCAATAAAAAACTGTAAATCGAATACAGCATTTCTATCTGCTGTGCGGTGGCGGAAACAGTAAACGCAGGCTTTAGTGTCTGGTATAGCTGCAAATTTTGCATAAACGTCCGAGAAAAATCGCTTTCCTTCCGTCCGGCTGCCAGCAGTATCATTTTATTGATATGTTCCTTATACGAGTTGTAATAATTCTTCCATAATGGCTGCCTCTCATGCGTCAAACTGTCGATCGAAAGGCGCACTTGAAGCGCGTGCCAGAGCAAACGATCCGATTCAGGTTCCACAGCGGCAAACGCCCGCTTCGCTTTCAGTATCGTATCAGAAAGCGCATTTACCGCTTCAAGAGAAAGTCCTTTCGGCGGCTTCGTTTCCGCAAACAGCACACCAAGCTCCGTCAGGCTTTGCTTCGCTTCACTGTATTTTTCCTCTTTTGTTAGCTGATAAATATCCTGCGACAACTGATCCATTCGCTGGTATGCAGACAGCGTTTGTTCGGGCACTTGGGTGGAGGAGACACGTTTACCCAGCACCATCCATCCTGTATACAAGGCCATAAAAAGGAAAGCAACACTCATTACGATAAAAACAATTTTTTTCACGACTCGTCCTCCCCTTCTTACTTACATATGTATGGGGAAAAGGACAAGGATATGCTTATTATCGGGCGAACCGCCGATGATATTGAACAAGAGTGTATATCAACCAAAGGCTAAAAAGGCTTAGCCCAAACGTCGCAAAACCTACGATTTGATCATACGGCTCCAATTCATCCGCCAGCCATGGATGAATATCGAGCGTATAGTCGAGCAAATCATTGAGCAGTGTCCAAGCAGCTACCCAGAAAATATGGCCCATCTTAAGCGTATAAAAACGAGCGTACAACAAAGATTCCAGCGCCATACCGCCATGTGAAAACATCAGCATGTAATGCTGCCAATTCAGCTCGTCTCCGAGCGCGGCGCCAGCGATAATCACAGCAACAGCCCAGACACCGTATTTAAAATTCAGCACCGCCGCGAACGCCTCCAAAGACGGAATGCTACGTCCGGCAAGCAAAGCGATGAGCACTAAGGTGAACAACGTGCTCGCTGTCGGGCTATCCGGTACGAACAACCGTAAAAAAGCGGGCGAAGTCGACTCCAGCTGATATGCGTACCAGATAAAACCATAGATCGAACCTAGACCGTTAACGATAATCATTGTCCAGAGAAACCAAGAAGCGCGCAAAGAAGCCATAAACCATTTCCACAATGTTGTCATGCTACTCATCCTTTATTATGTATTTTCTCCGCCAAAAAAGACCAGACGGTTTCCCATCTGGCCTCTTTTCGTTTATTTTAGCGTTTTTAAGTACTCAATCATCGAGCTCATTTGCTGATCAGACCAAGATGCGCCAATCGGCGGCATACCGCCACGGCCGTTCTTAAGCACTTCAGCCACACCTTCCGGCTTTAGCTTATCAACTACACCATGAAGAGTCGGTGCTCCAGCACCACCATTCAAATCCTGTCCGTGGCAAGCCATGCACTGGTTTGCTATCGTTTTGCCTTCCTCGGCTGTGCCACCGGTCGGTGCCGCAGCGCTTTCGCCGCCTCCTGCCTTTGGTTCAGCAGGAGCCACCGTACCGCCGTTCGGTGCCGGAGCCGCGCCTTGACCATCGCCTTTCAGGCCAGCCAGGTATTTAACAAGCTGATCAAGCTCTTCCGAAGAGCCCTGGAACATACCAGGTGGCATGCCGCCGCGTCCATGCGTAATCACATCGCGGATTTGTTTTTCGTCCAGGCGACTTCCGACATTCCAGAGCGCCGGGCCTTGTCCGCCTTCCATATTCGCGCCATGGCAACCTTGACAGCTTGCTTGTTTTGTCCAAATCGGATCCGATTTAAAGTCAGCAGGTGGTTTCGCTGCCACTCCACCTGCGCCCGGAGCCGGTTCTGGATGTAAACGGTTGTGCTCATCAACCGCAGCCCAGGTTAGATAGAAGATGCTCACCAATGCAAGCAACATAAGACCTGTCGCCACCGGACGCTTGGACGGCTTACGCTCCGGCGATGTATCAAGCCATGGAGCCAGAAGCAGCGCGCTAAACGCGATGCCCGGGATAACCACAACCCCAAATACGACCCAGTTCCCAGATTGCCATGGATATTTCAGCAGCTGATACAAAAACAGAAAGTACCAGTCCGGAAGCGGAATGTAGCTTGCATTGTTCGGGTCTGCTTTGTCTTCAAGCGGCGCCGGATGGCTAACGGTGAGGATAAGAAAAGCGATTAGAACAACCGCAGCAACCATCCATTCTTTCAATAAGAAGTCGGGCCAAAACGCTTCGGATTTGCCCGGAAATTCTGCATAAGACGGAGCGATGTTCGGCGTCCGTTTCGCGGGCACGCGCGAGTCACCGACATACTCAATCGTCTTGTCATGCTTTGCCATTCTTTTACCCCCCTTATCCTTAGATCGAACCCCATCTTATAGCGGTCCAGAAATTCCCTGTCTCCGAATCATAATAAAGTGTGCGCCCAGAAGAGCAAGCAAAGCGCCGGGCAGGAAGAACACATGGATCGCAAAGAAACGCGCGAGCGTTCCGGCACCGACAATCGGACCACCTTGTAGCAATATTTTGATAAATCCGCCAATTAACGGCACTTGTTCGGCAATCTGGATACCTACCTTCGTCGCAAAAAACGCCTTATCATCCCAAGGAAGCAAGTACCCTGTAAAACCCAATCCCAGCATAACGAAGAAAATTAACATCCCTACAACCCAGTTCAATTCACGCGGACGTTTATATGCTCCTTGAAAAAATACGCGCAGCGTATGTAGAAACATCATAACAATGACAAGACTTGCACCCCAGTGATGCATACCGCGAACAATGACCCCAAAAGCTACTTCGTTCTGCAAATACTTAACGGATTCGTATGCGTTTTTAATATCGGGCACATAATACATGGTCAGGAACATACCGGACAAAATTTGAATGACAACGATAAAAAATGTAAGTCCACCGAAACAATAAACAAACGCCGAAAAATGATGGGCCGGGTTTACGTGCTCAGGCACTTCGTGGTCTGCAATGTCACGCCACATCGGGGTCACATTGAGACGCTCGTCAACCCAATCATACACTTTGCGAATCATGTCACATTATGCCCCCTCTGCAATCGTGTTTGCCTTAACATCACCAAGCAGTACTTTGCCGCCTTTCACTTCGACCTCATACTGATCAAGCGGTTTCATTGGCGGCGTCCCAGGCACGTTTTTTCCGTTCTTCTCATAACGTCCCAAATGACATGGACAGAAGAATTGGTTTTTATGCTCTGGACTCGTGTTCCAGCTTACTGTACACCCCAAATGTTTACAAATTGGTGAAAGCGCAATCACTTGATCGCCCTGTTTGTACACCCAGGCTGTTAGAGGAGTCTCATGCTCGCCGGTCCAAACATCTTTAATTTTCTTCTTGAAATTGAAACTTTTCGGCTCTTCGGTAATTTCGCTTAAGCTCGCTACAGGAATTTTTCCGCCGGCCGCGTCTGCTTTTTGCAGCGCGGGATCGATCGCGAATCGAATCATCGGTGCTAACATCCCAGACGCTAAAAACCCACCGACTCCAGTGAGACAATAATTGAGAAATTGTCTTCTGGATACCCCCTTGTTGTCTCGTTCACTCATACTCTAACCTCCTATCCTTATGATAATGGCTGCATATGCTACAACACATCTTTACCAGGACATAATCATCATACTGAAAGGGGGAATGAACTGTCAAGAATTTGCATCCGAGGAAAGAATATAGATTGTTGCGCTTTTCTTCTTGTTATATAATTTGTCACAATTTGCTTTCTATTCATCATAGCCACAGTGCAATACAGTGTTTTACAAGCCGATCGCTTTCGTGCCGCGCTTTTTCCAAAAATGTTTTTGAATCCGTTTTCTCTTCTGGCGGTGCAGAAACAATATAGGTATTGATCTGTTTTTTCATTAATGCTGTCGACATAGCGCTATCATTTGTAACCACTAAACAATGTGGAAATCTGTCGATAAGACCATAAATATTTTGTGCGATGAAATCACAGGCAATCTTCACGGAACTTTCTTTTTTAGATATAACGCTTAACGGCTGGAACAAAAAAAGACGCCCGGTCAACTGTCTTTCTACATAACCACATACTCTCTCCAACCAAAGCTGCTGCTTTACCCAATTGATATCCCAACAAGTACCCAAGACGCATACAGGGTAAACAAGCGTGTCCACATATTCTTCCATTCCGATCATTTGCTCCATATCTTCCGTTTTCCACCGCATGATTTTCCCTTCTTTCCTTTCGTTTTCTTTTCAAAATTATGAAAAAGACTCGCGGGCGTTGTCGCTCGCCTTTTTCCTTTACTAAAAAAACCCGGAGATTCCGGGTTTAGCTTACCATAAACTGCCTGAGAAACGCTACTCATTCACTTCTTCATCCAACATTTTTTTCAACTCGCTGCTAAGTTCCTTAAATTTCGCTTCATCTCCTGCTTCCAGTGCCTCATCAATATGCTTATACAAGGTATCAAGTCGGTATTTGCGAATCGCTTCATCCAAAATCATTTCTGCCAACAAACTGAACGTCGAAGGATGAACAAGGTTTAGCTTTTGCTTTCCCATTGGTTTTCCCTCCAAATCAATGTTGCACCGTGTAGCCGAATGTATAGATGTTTACTCACTGTGTCGAACGCCTTCTTACTCCTTGCGCCTAAAATAACCACAATATTCAGAATTAAACAACTTTGCGTCACCTATGCTCTGTTCCACAAAGAAGAATGACGACCTTCCTACTTTATCATATTCCCACCTGCGTAATGTGTCCTTGTATTAGTTACAATTTTATAACTTATCTAGTATCTAATAAAGATTTACCCCAACTTGTTAGACTATAAACAACCTTTCCTTCAGGAAACATGCCCCGGCGCAAAAGTCCAAGATGAACCATCATGGCTAGCAAGCGGCGACGGATCACAGCTTCTTGTGAATCGTAATAAAAGGGAAGAACCCAGTTCCGCAACGCACAAATAAGGCTCTCTTCTTCCAACCATTCCGCCTCGCAAACGCAAGCTACTAACTTCCACAAACTTTCAATCGAAGGAATTGCTTTTTTGTAAGATAACAACCAAAACTCGACAAGGCGCTCCGCTCTTTCTTCTCTTCCCTGCTCCTGACAAGCCACCTGCCGCATGCCTTCATCAGTTAACACCAATTCTTCTTCCCGCTCGCTTAACCATTGCCTATAGTGTGCAAAATCATACAACAGAGCCAGGCGGTCGGGATAATCCCGGAATCTCCTTCCGTATCCGAAACGCCATTCCTTTCCATCAGTCAAATTTTCGCGTACAGACATCAGTTCCATCATTTTTTGTTGCTGCTTACGATACATTACCCCTTCCTTGGACAGCGGTACACGATGTGTTTGTACATATAGCAAAAACTTTTGCAAATCATGAGCCATTACATACGTGTCGTCGCGGTATAAATCTGGCTTCGTATAATTACCATATGCAAGTGCACGCACTTCTTTAACAAAAATTTCCCGAAAACGATGTCGCAAATCCTCAGGCATTGTAAATGTTGGGGCAAATTGCTTTTGCATGCGGAATAACCACCCGCGCTCCAGCGCTTTATGAAGCAGCTCCTCGTGTTCATTGTGTTCGATCTTCTCACAATATGCTTTCCGTGCCCGGCTCAGCAGCGCTTCACGCGTATATTCCTTTTTCCGCTCATAAATAATCGGGAGCAAAAAACGCTTCTCCTCCCAGTTTAGCCCTTTATGCAAATCTTGAAAAAAAGCAGCAGAAGTCAAACGGTTATGGAGACTTTGAATAAGCTCATGTTTCGAATTACGATTGCATTCCAAGTTATAAATAGAAGCAAGTTGATGAAGCTGCCGGATATCGGCATATACAAGCGTGTCAGCCAGATTCACCCTCATCTCACCTTTCGCGATTATCCTCTGTTACCTGTCATTATTGACAGAAAGAAAAGCAGACTATACCTCGTGTCCCATCGGACAACCGCGCTCATTTTTACTGTCCGTTTATCTGCTGACGCAAATCCTCATACCTTTGCCGCGTATCCCAAAACTCATCTTCGGTCGATAGTACCCGCTCATAAGACAGCAGCGCCTCTTCCTTATCTCCTTTTGCTTCTGCCACACGTCCCCGCCAGTACCAATATGCCGCAGCCTCTTCATCCAATTTATACAGGCGCGAAAGCGCATTTTCGGCCCTGGCCCATTCTTCCATCGTAACAACGAGACGCAAATATCCGCATAACAACTCTTCTTCTTCAACATGGAGCGCAAGCGCCCGTTCATAAATTACCAGCGCCTGTTCACGCATGTTTAACTTCCATAGTGCTTCCGCGAGCAACGGGTAAGCGACCACATAATCAGGATCGACTTCAATCAGACGCGCAAGACTTCGTACTGCCCGCTGCCAGTTTCCCGTTTGATATGCGATCATCCCCGCTCCGTACAATGCTTCTGGCACTTCTTCGCTTTCCGCTGCTTTTTCGTATAACGCAAGCGCTGTCTCGAACTCCCCCTGTCGTGCTGCCATGCGGGCTCGTTCTAATAAAATGGCCGCATCATCTTCAAATCTTTTAAGCGCCTGCCACTTCTCCATCGCCCGTCCACTTTCTCCCTGCTCGGCGTACAATTTGCCCAATAAATATTGAACTTCCTCGTTGTCCGGCGCAAGTTCGGCAGCCCGCTCCAAATACCGGATCGCTACTTCTTCAAGACCTTCAAGTAAGAACACTTCGCCAAGCAAAGCGTATACACGGTAATCATCCGTTCCTCCTTCCTTTATAGCAAGCAATATATCCATTGCTTCCTGCAGCCTGTCCAAATCAATATATAGCGATGCCCGATACACAGCTATTTCGTGCCACGCCTCTTCGCTCTGTCCGCCGCACTGCGCTTCCAGCTTATCTAATATCGCAAGCGCCGTCTCATGATGTCCTAACTCATGATATATAGTAACAAGCTGCATCTCAAGCTCAGTATTTCCAGAATATTCTTCTTTCAACTCTTCAAGGCCCTCAAGCCCTCCTGCAATTTCTCCAGCTTCAAGCAAAGCGAGAGCCTGATTCAGCCGTTTCTGCCATTTTTGCTCCATGCAAAACCTCCCGGTTCTTTTTGCGCTAATTAGGTACTTTTTCACTGCACGATGACATATGCTTTCTTACTTCATCAAAAAGAAAAACCGTCCGGAACGAACGGTCAGCCTGTATGTTTCTTCACGCGCGAAAGCCAGTTCATGCTGATCACAGTAACCAGTATACCAAATAACGCCATAAGTAAACCATAATGAATGCGAGGCACACGTTCTTTGGCAGACAAACTGTATGGAATCGGATCAGCAAGGCTGGCGATCACACCGTATTGAGCGTTTTTTCCAGCTCCTTTACCCGCATCTGGCACAAGCGACAACGCCTCTGCCGATAGAACCGTGTCCGTCGCTGTATCTATGGGCATCGCCTGCATGGCCTCATTTAACTGCTGTCCAAGCATAATCAAAGGTAACAGACAGGCAAGCAACGCAGCAAATGCGAAACCGGTAATCAGCCGACGCACCACAGGTGAAATAGGCCTGGCGTGTTCCGGCGCAGGAGATGCCCATTTATTTTCTTTTAGAATTCGCTCCATCACTTTATCAGAAACTGTAACATGTTCATATGCGGCAGGCAAAACAGGGGAATGAAGGAACGTCTGATTCGAATCTATGTAAACAGCGTGCTCTTCCTGACAAGCCGGGCACTGTTCGAGGTGCTCCTCCACTTCTTCTTCAAGCGAGGAAGATAACTTGCCTTCCATATAGTCCGGCAGCAGTCGTCGAAAGGTTTTACAATTCATGCCTATCTCATTCCTTCCGCTTCATCGAGCGCTGTGTCCAATATGTATGGTTCTAACTGTTGCTTAATACTATGACGGGCGCGAAACAAAAGAGACTTAACAGAACTTACGGTGGAATTTAGAATCATAGCGATTTCTTTATAATCCAATTGTTCGTATTCCCGAAGAATAAGGGCTGTGCGCTGTTTTTCAGGCAATCGGTTAATCGCCTGGCGCACGAGATGCACACGTTCCGTGCGAAGCAGTTCCTGTTCCGGCAACTTATCGAGCGCGATACGCGCAGGCTGTTGCTTGCTATCTTCGAGATATACCTCGGAATTCCGACTCTTTCGTAATTCGCTTAATACGGTATTACGGGCAATCGTATACAGCCAAGTGGAAAACGATGCTTCTACATCCCTGAACGTTTGCAGGCTGCGAAACGCCTTATAAAATGTCTCCTGCGTCAAATCTTCCGCCAAATTTTCCATATTATAACTTTTTAACATATGAAGAATAAAAGCGAGAATTCTGCGCTCATAACGGTTGATAAGTTCAGCATAATAGTCTACCCGACCGTCTTTAATCTCACGGATCAACTGAGAGTCAGTTAACTGAGAATCAATACTAGCCAAGATCGGTTCCCCCCTTCATTGACTCCCAATCCTCCCCGGCGCCACCCATATACCCCATGAAAATTCGGCAGCTCCGGGGAGCATATCTACATATCTGTTCTTTTCTCTTTGCTTCCCTACTATTACGCTCTGTAAAAAACGATATCTCCATTATCTAAAAACATCTAAAGATAAAAAGTTGAAGTTTGCTATACCGTTGCAAAAAATAATTGTTTGCTTCTTCTTCCTTTCGTATAGACGAAAGTAGGGCTCCAAAATGTTGCATCATTCGCCAAATTTTTTTTTGGAAGCAAAAAAAAGTCAGCTTCTGTGCCAGGTACGATCGCTCCTTTGTCCGGATAAGCAGAAAACAGCTTGGCGGGAAGCCGGGCTCCAGCTTCCACCAAGCGGCGCAGCCTGTGTTCACGCTTCTCCTCCTGTTCCGTATAGGCATAAGCCAGCGAAACCTGGCCAAACTGTTTCCAGCGAAACGAAAGGGACGAACGATTGTTCATTTCCCAGGCGACATATCCCCAGGGCAAATATTTTACAGAGGAAAGGAAGCGAATGATCCCTTCGTCTTCGTCCAGCACAAGCGGAATCCCCCGCCCTTCCAGCATGGAAACAAGGAGAGAAAGCTTATCGCATAACCAGCGCTTTTTCTCACGCAGAGACCATTCCCCGGTAAACGAAATCTTTACGCTAAGGCGGTATTTTGCAAAGCCGGCAAGGAGGATGGACCAGAATGACCCTGTCAATTCATCGGATGGGGCCACCATCATCTCCAGCATAGGAATACGATGCGCCAATACGCTTCTGATAAGCGCTTCGCTTACGTGCCGATACGGCACACGAAGCCGGACGCGATGCGCAAGGCGGCTGTTATGATGCATAGCCAACTCATATCCTAACCATTTGCGCCAATCAGGCACATGAACTATCGTAAGCTCATCAACATAAATTGTAAACCCCTTTTTTAACCAGGACTTCTGTACTTCCTTAAATTCATCATTGGTTGTTCGCGTGCTGCCGAGCGAAGAACCGAAATGGAAAAAGCCAGGCAGCATATATTGTTCACTTCCATCTATCTCTTTTATCGGCGGTTTCGGAGCAATATGTTCGTGAATATAATAAATTTTTTCTCCTTTCACCCAGACATCAGCCGTAAAACAGCGTTCCGGATTTACAATGGTCACACCGCGCACGATAAATTCCATCTTATCCCTCCGTTTATTCGCTTTGTTTCAGGTCGCTTCAGGTGCTGCCAAGCGCCACGATAACGTTTTACAACGTCATAACATGTCCATTTCTACATGCATATGAGGCGTCGAAAAAAAAATGCTAGAAAAATATTCTGTTATAATTTGTCGATTGATTAGGGCTTTTCTGGCACCGGACGAAGTAATACAATGAGACATGTGACTGGATAAAGATATCAAATCATGCGACTTATCAAGGAGGCGTGGTTATAGATGGAAGAAAAGAGATTAATTCATCTCATTATGGAAAAGCGGCGCTCGATGCACTCTCTTTACATTCAAGCGAATAAGAATTTGCGGGATGAAAAGGTGCTGGCAGCAAGCAAAGAGGTAGACCGTCTGATTAATGTTGTAATGAAGCAAAGAATGTCTGCGCGCAGTAAAATTCATTGCTAAAAGCGGACGTACCGGTCATCCGAATGCTTTTAAAAAACGCTGCAACCAAAAATGGAAGTCTGTTTGCATAACATAGATAGTCACTCAGACTTCCTCAGGGCGAATGAATGACATCTCTGGGACGAAAATCCGGAAATAAGCCTGAAGAACTGGCAGCCGGATTTTTTTTCTTTTCAAATAGCAACAACCGTGTTTTGATTCGACAAAAAAAATCCGCTTCGCCATGATAGACGAAGCGGTATGGGAAGTTCCCATATATGGATAGGAGTGGAGAGAAACCATACTATAATCTCCATTATAGAAAAAAACGGTAAAAAGTCAATAACTTATTCAGATTTATTTAATTTTTTAAATGATTCATTCAATCGTTTGTTCTAACTTTGTAAAAAATCCCGGGAACGATACATTGATGGACTCAGTATTTTGAATGGTTGTCTCTCCTGAAGCCGCCAGCGCAGCAACCGCTGCCGCCATGCCGATCCGGTGATCGCCATGGCTATCGCACGTAGCACCCGTAAGTCGTGTTTTGCCTCGGATGATCATGCCGTCTTCCGTCGGTTCAATATCCGCACCAAGCTTGCCGAGTTCCGCTACCACCGTATCAATCCTGTTCGTTTCTTTTACTTTTAATTCGGCTGCATCACGGATAACCGTAACACCTTCTGCCTGCGTCGCCAACACCGAAATGACAGGGATCTCATCAATCAGGCGCGGAATGATAGCTCCGCCGATTTCTATGCCTCTAAGCGGCGCATGCTTAATTTCAATATCGGCTACCGGTTCACCGTTCGTCTCCCGCACGTTGTACAGAATCAAATCGGCGCCCATCTCTTTCAATACATCAATAATACCGGTCCGGGTTGGATTCATACCAACATTACGAATCATAAGATGACTGCCCGGCAAAATCGCAGCCGCTACCAGCAAGAACGCTGCCGAAGAAATATCTCCAGGAACTTGAATACGACCGGGCGACACAAGGCGCTGCCCGCCGCGGACACGCACACCGCCTTCAAATGATTGTACTTCTATACCGAATGAACGAAGCATCCGTTCCGTATGGTCGCGCGACAATCCCGGTTCATACAGCACAGTCTCTCCTTCTGCCTGCAATCCTGCCAGCAGCACCGCCGATTTCACCTGGGCGCTACTCACCGGGGAACGATACTCAATTCCTTTTAAGTTTCCGCCGCGAATGGATAATGGCGTGAAGCCCCCGTTCTGTCTTCCTGCGATATCAGCACCCATCTGGCGCAACGGAATCGTGACCCGTCCCATTGGACGACGGGCAATGGATTCATCGCCTACAAGCACGCTATGGAACGGTTGAGTTGCCAGAATGCCCAGCATCAGGCGGATCGTCGTACCGGAGTTTCCGACATCCAGAACCTCTGCCGGCTCCGTCAGACCGTACCAACCTTTCCCCGTGATACGCACATGCTCGCCTTCCTGTTCAATATCAATGCCCATTTTGCGAAAGCAAGAAATCGTGCTTAAACAATCGGCACCCGGAAGAAATCCTTCGATGGTTGTCGTTCCTTCTGCCAGCGCGCTAAACATCACAGCCCGGTGCGAAATCGATTTATCGCCGGGAACTGTAACCTCGCCCCGGACGCTGTTTACGCCTTGTATTTTTTTCATGTCATCCACCTTCCTACTCACGCTCATATACGCCATACCCTTCAGCTTGCAGTGCGGCCCTCGCTTTTTCCATATCTTCCTGACTGCGAAACGAAATCCGCAATACCCCAAGAATGTCTTCCCGTGTCTCTAAAATCCGGATGTTTGTAATGCTAATATTTTGCTTTCCAAACAAAGTCGTTATTCGGCCAATGACCCCCGGTTCATCCGGTACATCGACATATAAATCAAAATAGGGGGAAAGAGCTCCCTTTTTCTTTTCTGGCAATCCATCACGAAACCGGCGGGCATCAGCAAAAAACTTCTCAATCCCTTCCCCGTCCGCTTTTTCAATTAAGTCAGAAATCCGCTCGAGCGTCTTTTTCCAATCTTCAGCTAGCTTTTTCATGACCTGCCGGTTGTTCAGCAAAATGTCGCGCCACATCCGTGGGTTACTGGAAGCGATGCGGGTAATATCGCGGAATCCGCCCGCCGCCAGGCTGCGGTACCAATCTTCTTCATCGTTGTACGAAGCGATCTGGTTAACCAGCGTGGACGCGATAATATGCGGAAAGTGACTGATCGCACCGACTACCTCATCATGCTTTTTTGCATCCATCAGCACCACTTTCGCGCGCGTCGGAGCCAGCAGCCGGGTCAGCTCATTCACGATCGTCTTAGGCGTATCCTCAGCCGGCGTTAGAACGTAATACGCATTCTCAAATAAACGATCATGGGAAGCTTCCACACCTGACTTATGAGAACCGGCCATCGGATGTCCGCCGATAAAATATACGCCCCGTTGTGCAAACCCGTGCGATAGCTCCATGATGGACACTTTTGTGCTGCCAGTATCTGAAATGACCGCGCCTTTTTTCAGAGGTGTATAGCGCAGGAAAGAAATCAACTCCTGCAGTTTGCCCACAGGAGCGCATAAAAAAATATAATCGGCCTGCACCACCGCTTCGGCCAAATGTGTCGTTCCTCTGTCAATAACGCCGAGGGACTCGGCCATGCGCAAATTCTCTTCCACTACATCAAATCCAGTAACATGTACATTTTCGTTTTTTTTCAGGGAAAGGGCCAACGACCCCCCGATGAGCCCTACCCCTAGAATTGCAATTTCTGTCATACGTCTGCTTTCTCCTCCACTTTGCATCTGCTTCATGCAGGGCATTATTGTTTCGCGGGGGCCAACACCGCTTTCAATGCAGCCAGCATTTTCTCATTTTGCTCTTTGCTTCCGATCGTCACACGAATCGCCTGCGGGAACGCGCGAATAATTACACCCTGTTTCAACATCTCTTGAAAAACCTCTTTTGTATCCCGCTCCACTATCGCATATACGAAGTTTGTTTCCGAACGGTAATACGGAACGCCTATCTCGTCCAGTCCTGCGTACACTTGCTCCAATCCTTCCATATTGGCCGCTTTGCAACGTGCGACGAATTCCTGATCCGCCAGTGCGGCGAGGGCCGCTTTTTGACCGAGATGGTTTACGTTAAACGGTTCACGCACGCGGTTTAGTTTATCAATAATTTCCTCTGCCGCTATGCCATAGCCGACGCGCAGCGCCGCAAGACCATAAATTTTTGAAAATGTGCGCAGAATAATTAGATTTTTGTATTTTCTCAAAAGCTCCAGCGAACGCGGGAACGCGTCATCTTTTACATACTCTACATACGCTTCGTCCAGCACAACAAGCACATGCTCCGGCACTTGATCCAGGAAGCGGATAAGCTCTTCTTCCGTCACGATCGTTCCGGTCGGATTATTCGGATTGCACACCCATACGACGCGCGTATTCTCATTCACTTTCGCCAGCATACCGTTCAAATCATGCTTGCCTTCAACGCACGGAACTTCAATCACTTCTGCACCTTCGATCGTTGCGTTCGTTTTGTACACGACAAACGTCGGGGCTGCCATTATGGTATTCGTACCTGGCTCTAAATACGCGCGGGCAAGTAACATCACTATTTCGTCCGAACCATTGCCAAAAATAAGCTCTTCTTCTTTTACATTCAAAAAAGAAGCAAGCGCAGAACGTAATTCAAGGCAGGCGCCGTCCGGATAAATCGGCAAGTTGTCAAGCTGTGACACGATTGTCTCTTTTACTCTTGGCGAGCAACCGAAGGGGTTTTCATTGGATGCAAGCTTGATCACTTCAGTTAAACCTAGTTCCCGCTTTACATCCTCGATCGGTTTGCCTGGTTCATACACAGGCAAGTTTACAATCCGGGTTTTTGGAATCATACTCTCACCTCTTGCCCAATTTATTTTATTTGTCATCCATCATACCCTAGATTGCAATTGTTTTACAAATCTTTTTATTATACAAAAACCTTCTTCTTTTGTTTCCGGATTTAAAAGCAGTGGCTCCGCCTCCTTGATTTTTTCAAGCAAGGCGCTTCCAACAATAAATCCGTCGCTGTACGACGCGACCAAACTGGCCTGCTCGGCTGTAGAAATGCCGAATCCGACCGCTACAGGTACAGATGCGTATTGCCGCACCCGAGCAAGGAAACGAGTCAAGCCCGGATCGAGCGCGGAGCGAACCCCTGTAACACCAAGCGAAGATACACAGTACAAAAATCCCTTGGCACGGGTCGCAATCATCGCGACTCGCTGCTCCGAAGTAGGAGCTACCATGAAGATAAGCGGGCGATTGAATTCTTCAGCCAGCCGTTCAATATTTTCAGCTTCTTCCGGTGGCAGATCCGGAATGAGCAAGCCATCCACCCCGGCCGCTTCCATCTCTTTAAATACTCTTTCTTCTCCATACTGAAGCACCGGGTTAATATATGTAAACAACACAACAGGGATGCGCAATCCGCGCGCGCGCATATCCGCTGCAAGTTCGAGCGCACGTCGAATGGTAACCCCATAGGATAAAGCCTGTGCGGACGCCCGCTGGATCGTCGGTCCGTCCGCAAGCGGGTCGGAATATGGCACGCCAAGCTCCAAAAGGGCCGCACCCGCCTCCTGCAATGCAAGCGCCAGTTCCACTGTTATATTCGGCGTAGGATAGCCTGCCGTAATAAAAGGTATAAACGCCTGCTTCCCAGCAGAAAATGCGGCGATAATCCGTTCAGCTCCCGTTTTTACATTCATCATCAGCACTTTCTCCCTTCCCGTTCATAAATTTGTGTCACATCTTTATCCCCCCGACCGGACAAGCAAACGACAATCACTTGGTCTTTTGCCAGCGTCGGCGCTAGCTTTACCGCTTCCGCAATCGCATGTGCGCTTTCTAGAGCGGGAATGATGCCTTCTTCGCGGCACAACAATCTGAGCGCGGCCAGCGCTTCCTCGTCGGTAATCGCGCGGTACTCAGCCCGCCCGGTTTCGCGCAAATAGGCGTGTTCTGGCCCCACGCCTGGATAGTCTAGCCCGGCGGAGATGGAATGGGGTTCGATAATTTGTCCGAACTCATCCTGCAACAAATAGGTCATCGTACCATGAAGCACACCCCGGCTTCCTTTCGTCAGCGTCGCTGCGTGCTTCTTCGTCTCCAGCCCCTGGCCAGCCGCTTCCACACCAATCAGTGATACATCATTATCTTCAAGAAACGGATAAAAAATGCCCATCGCGTTGCTGCCACCGCCTACACAAGCGACAATATAATCCGGCAAGCGGCGCTCCTGTTCAAGCATTTGCATCTTTGTCTCGTCGCCGATAACGCGCTGGAAATCGCGCACCATCTGCGGGTACGGATGGGGGCCGGTTACAGTTCCAATGATATAAAAGGTTGTATCTACATTGCCAACCCAGAAACGGATGGCTTCACTCGTAGCGTCTTTTAGCGTTCGCGTACCCGATGTGACCGGTACCACTTCCGCCCCGAGCAATTCCATACGGAACACATTCAGCTTCTGCCGCTCCATGTCTTTCTCACCCATAAACACTTTGCATGAAAGCCCGAGACGCGCTGCGACCGTAGCCGTCGCCACGCCGTGCTGTCCGGCTCCCGTCTCGGCGATAATTTCCCGTTTGCCCATTCTTTTAGCAAGAAGCCCCTGAGCCAGCGCATTATTGATTTTATGGGCGCCGGTATGGTTTAAATCTTCACGCTTCAGGTATATGCGCGCGCCACCCAACTTCTCGGTCAAACGTTCGGCAAAATAAAGCGGCGTTGGCCGCCCGCAATACCGCTGCAACAATTCCGCAAGTTCTTCCTGAAATGTCTTATCATACAGCGCCTCTTCGTACGCCGCTTCCAGTTCGTCAAGCGCATTTACCAGCGTCTCCGGAACGTACCGGCCGCCGAACGCGCCAAACCGCCCTTTGCTTTTCTTACTCAACTGCACTCTGCTCATACTCATCCATCCTTTCGATAATCGTCTGTATTTTTTCGATGTCTTTTCGCCCTTGTGTCTCTGCGCCGCTGGAAATATCAACGCCGTCCGGCCGATACCGCCGGAGCAGCGCTGCGATATTCCCCGCATTAAGCCCACCTGCAACCAAAAGCGGTAGATTATGCGCTTTGGCCCAAGTATGATACTCTTCAATCCGCTCCCAAGCAAACGTTCTCCCCGTCCCTCCGCGGCGCGCGCCGCACGCTGTATCCAGCAAGACATAATCAACGGTTCCTGCATACTCGATTACATGCCGCGTTCCATCCTGCCCCCTGCGCTCCTCTTTCCCATCTGAAATGCTGAACGTTTTCGTAACGGCACACTTGAACCGCCTCCGCACTTCCCGGCAAAATTCCGGCGTTTCATCGCCATGCAGCTGGATGATATCAAGCGGAGCGGCGCGGAATACTTCCGCAATTTCTTGCAGTGAAGGATTAACAAATACGCCCACCGAACGCGCACCAAACGGCACGGTATGCGCCAGTCTCTCCCATTCAGCGGGCGTGACTTTGCGACGGCTTTCGGCGAACACGAAGCCGAGCTGATCAACGTGAAGATTCCGTTCCGCAATCAGCGCAAGCGTCGCTTCTTCTGTAATGCCACAAATTTTCAATAAAGGCCTCATCGGCTGGCCCCCTTGCTAGCATAAGCCGCGTGTCCAACAAGAGAGCAAACGGCCTGCTCTACGTTCGCTTGCCGCATGAAATGCTCCCCGACCAGCACTCCATCAATCCCAGCTTCCATAAGGGTCATGATATGATCCGGCGAATGAATGCCGCTTTCGCTAATCGTCACAGTTGACTGCGGCAATTGTCCGAGAAGGTTCAGCGTCGTCGCAAGCGACGTGGTGAATGTTTTCAAATCCCGATTGTTAATGCCAAGTAAATCTGGTTCGACCGCATCAAGCACCGTATCAAGCTCTTCTGCCGTATGCACCTCGACCAAAATCTCGAGTCCCAGCGCCCGGGCTTCCTCCGCCATCCAACACAAGCTTTTTTTATCGAGGATCGCAGCGATAAGCAACACGACATCAGCACCGTGCGCCCGCGCCTCGTACAATTGAAGCGGGTCAATAAGAAAATCTTTGCGCAAAAGCGGAATTGACTTCGTTAGCCCTTCTTTAATATTACGTAAATACGATAAGTGTCCTTGAAAATACGGCGCGTCCGTAAGCACCGACATCCCTTCCACATCCGCCGCTTCATACGCACGTGCGATGGCGAGCGGATCGAACGGATCGCGGATAAGCCCTTTGGAAGGGGACGCTTTCTTCACTTCAGCAATGACGCCGACGGGACGTCTCCGTTCTAAGAAACGACGCTTCAGCGATAAACACGGCGGCAAGTCTGCTATCAGCCGTTCCATTTCCGCCAAGGAAACTTCCGCGCGCAACCGCTCCACTTCTTGCTTTTTTGTAGCCACAATCTTATGAAGCATGGCTAACACCTCCCGTCACTTCTACAAGCTGTTCAAGCTTCCGCTTCGCTTCCCCAATATCGATCATCTCCTGCGCAAGCCGAACACCTTCTCCGATAGAGGCGACCTGACCACCGACATAAAATGCAGCAGCCGTGTTCAACACGACAATATCGCGATATGCTCCCTTCTCCCCATCAAAAACGCGACGAATAATCCGCGCGTTTTCGACAGCGTCCCCCCCTGCTACATTTTCCAGAGGATGAACGGACAGACCAAACATTTCCGGGTGAATCGTATATGGAGAAATCATCCCGCAATCAACTTCCACCACATAAGTAAATCCACTTATGCTAATTTCATCTAAACCGTCCGCGCCCGCCACCACAAGCGCGCGCTTGACACCCAGTTCCACCAGCACTTCCGCCACCTTTACCCCCAGGTTTCTATCGTAAATGCCAAGCAATTGACGTTCGGCGCACGCCGGATTCGTCAGCGGTCCCAGCAGATTGAACACGGTGCGAAAACCTAGCTGGCGCCTGGGTTCAACCGCGTGTTTCATCGCCTGATGGTACTGCGGTGCGAACAAAAAGCAAAGATTTGTCTCTTCCAAGCAACGAATCGCTTCTTTTGATGAACTTGTAATCGTGACGCCCAACGCTTCAAGAACATCCGCGCTGCCGCTTTTACTGGATACAGCTCGATTGCCATGCTTGGCAACGCGGGCACCACCCGCCGCGGCTACAATGGCCGCCGCTGTCGAGATGTTGAACGAGATACCACCATCCCCGCCCGTTCCGCACGTATCAAGAAGCTCTTCGCCTTTTGTCTCCAGACTGACCGCTTTCTTGCGCATCGTTTCTACAAAGCCAATAATTTCATCCACCGTTTCACCTTTCATGCGTAAAGCGGTTAAAAAACTGGCAATTTGCGTCGGGTGCGCCTCCCCGTCCATAATCAGACGCATCGCCTCCCGCGCTTCTTCCCGCGTTAATGACTTCCCTTGGGCCACCTGGCCAAGCAACTGTTTAAACATGTGCACTCATCTCCTCTACGCTCGTCATTTTCTCCGCTAAGCTCAGCGCATGCAGCATCGCCCGCACCTTGTTCCGTGTCTCTTCGTATTCATTCTCAGGTATGGAATCAGCGACGATGCCGGCACCGGCCTGCACATACGCCATACCATCTTTAAACAGGATGGTACGAATAACAATGCAAGAATCAAGATTACCGCCAAAACCAAAATACCCTACCGCGCCGCCATAAAAGCCGCGCGCTTCGCCCTCCAACTCCGCAATAATTTCCATTGCCCTGATTTTTGGGGCACCTGAGAGCGTACCTGCTGGAAAACAAGATAGGAGAGCATCAAACGGTTCTTTATCTTCGGCAAGCGTTCCCTGGACGTGAGATACAAGATGCATGACTCGTGAATAGTACTCGACCACCATTTGCTCGGTCACTTCGACGCTGCCGTAACGGGAAACACGTCCGACATCGTTACGCCCCAAATCCAGTAGCATAAGATGTTCCGCGCGCTCTTTCTCATCGGCAAGCATATCGGCGACAAGCGCCGCGTCTTCCGCTTCATCCATCCCCCGGCGCCGCGTGCCCGCAATCGGACGCATTTCCACTTTGCCATCTGTTACTTTCACCAAAAGCTCCGGCGACGTGCCGACGATCGTCGCACCGTCTATTTCAAAATAGTACATATAAGGCGACGGGTTCGTCAGCCGGAGAATGCGGTACACCAGCAGCGGATCCGCCTTGTGCGGTACAGCAAAACGCTGAGATAACACTACCTGAAAAATATCGCCTGCCGCGATGTATTCTTTTGCCCGCTCCACCCGGCACATAAACTCCTGCTTTGTCATGTTGCTGACTGCGGCAAGCGGTATGCCTTCAGACGGAATGTTATCCACACGCGCAAATGCCCGGGTCTCCGACTTCGCGATCCGGCTTACCAGTTCGCGAATACGCCCACATGCAGCTTCGTACGCGGCTCGTACGTCCGCCTCTGACATCCCCTCTTTCACCCGCATATTCACGATTACCTTGACTTCCTGTTTAAGATGATCGTATGCAATCACCTCGTCGACAAACAGTAAATGCAACGTATCCAGCTGCAATTCGTCATGCGAGGCTTTAGGCAACATTTCTACAAAACGGAGCGTATCGTAACCAAGCAAACCGACCGCACCGCCTGTAAATGGCGGCATGTTCGGTAGATTTGGACTGCGAAAACGGCTAAGTTGACGCCGAAATGCTTCTAAAGGATTCCCTTCTACCCTGATGCGCTTGGCATCACGGTATATAAATTCGGCCCCCTCATGTCCGGCACGAAGTTTTAAAAAAGGACGCAGGCCGATAAATGAGTAACGTGCCCAACGACTTTCATTTTCTACACTTTCCAATAAAAACGAATCTTTTTGTTTTAGCGTCTGATACAAATGAATTGGGGTAGCCTGGTCAGCCAAAAAGGAATAGGAGACAGGAATAAACGTAAAGCTGCGGCTAAGTTGCAACACTTCGGATAAAGATGGGGTAAATATCATGTTTTCACCTCTCCTCATATTTGGAAGAGGGCCAAAGAAGAAAAGAAAGGACAAAAACCCGGGGCCGCACAGCCCCGGGTTCGTCTGTTCCGTTCAAATACAGACAGATTTTCTTCCTAGGCTCCGCTCTTCTAAGACTCAATCTAAGCTCTTCTTCATCCTTACACTCTGCTTGTTTCCTCTGTCTTACAGATATTTTCAGCATATCGGCTTTTTCATGCGCTGTCAACCATTCTTCTGGCAGAACGACGTTATGTAAGCCGTGAACTCAAATCTGGACGTAGCACAACTGCCCCTTCCAGGAATATATGCCGGATTTCGCGAAGCGATTTCTCTGTGTTGACAAGCATCATAATACGAATGCATTTCTCCAGGCTGCCCGGCACCGGAATTTCGTTAGAACACATGAGCGGTACTAAATCAAATCCCGGAATCGCCCGCACACCACGCGCCGGAAACGCCGCGTCCAAATCGCGCGTTACCGTAATTATGACGCTCGCTATATCCTCCGTGTTTATCCCGTTTGCTTCAATCATGTTGCGCATAAGCCGCTCGGTCGCTTCCAGAATGGCCGTCTCTTCATTGGCAGCAACGGTAATGGCCCCGCGAATTCCCCGAACCGTCACTACGACTCCCCTCCTTCCTGCAAAGCACGCAATACTTCACGCACCTGCTCTTCTGCTACATCTTTTTTAATTTCCACTTTTCCGATTGCAGTCGGTAGTACAAACACAAGTTTGCCGCCTTCCCCTTTTTTGTCGCGCCGCATCGCTGCGATAACATCATCCGCTTTAAGCGGGAGCATAAGGGAAACAGGCAAGCGATACTTCATAAGAACGCGCCGCGTTCGTTTGCTTACATCGTGCGCGATCCCCATTTTCTCCGAAAGCATGGCGGCAGCAACCATGCCGATCGCAACCGCTTCGCCATGATTTAGCTTCTCATAGCCGCACAACGCTTCAAACGCGTGACCAAACGTATGGCCAAGATTTAAAATGGCGCGCAGTCCCTGCTCGCGCTCATCTTGCGAGACGACCGCCACTTTTACGCTACAGGCGCGCAAAAGCGCTTCTTGCAATAGCGTATGGTCAAAGCGCTGCAAACCTTCCGCGTTTTCTTCCAGCCATGTCACGAACGTTTCGTCCCAAATCATTCCATGCTTAATAACTTCGGCAAATCCCGCTGCCACTTCGCGCGGCGGAAGCGTTTTGAGCAGTTCCGTGTCATACGCGACAAGCTTCGGCTGGTGAAATGCGCCGATAATATTTTTGCCGAGCGGATGGTTCACTGCCACTTTGCCCCCAACACTGCTATCATGAGCCAGAAGCGTCGTCGGGATTTGCACGAACGCGACGCCGCGCATATAGGTAGCAGCCACAAAACCTGCCAGATCACCAACCACGCCGCCTCCGAGCGCAAGAAACGCCGATTTCCGGTCAAGGCCCGCTTTAAGCGCTGCGGTAATGATTTGTTCGTACACCGCAAGGCTTTTCGCTTTCTCTCCTGCCACAACTACAAAATGAGATACAGCATATCCAGCATCACGTAAAATGGTTGTTGTCTTTTCAAGATATAACGATGCCACATGCTCGTCCGTTACAATAAACAGTTTGCGTCCGGTATCGATCCCGGCTTCTTCAAGCAAGCCGGGCAGCCTTCCAAGCGCCCCAGGCCCAATCCAAATCGGATACGAACGCTCCCCCAGCTCCACCTGTAATCTCTTCATTGTCTAAAACCTCTCTACATGCTTTCGATAACTCTCGTAGTTTTTCTTCATCTCTTCAAGCGAATCGCCACCAAATTTCTCAACGAGCGCATCAGCAAGCGTCCAGCACACAACCGCTTCTGCCACGACGCTGGCCGCTGGCACGGCGCAACTATCCGAACGTTCAATGCTTGCAGCAAATGTCTCTTTGGTGTCAATGTCAACGCTGTTCAGCGGCTTATACAACGTCGGAATCGGCTTCATTACACCGCGCACAACGACCGGCATCCCTGTTGTCATACCGCCTTCCAGCCCGCCGGCACGATTCGTTTTACGGGAGTAGTTCCCTTGCTCGTCAAGAATGATTTCATCATGCACCTGAGAACCGGGCCGCGTCGCTGCTTCAAACCCGATACCGATCTCCACACCTTTAAACGCCTGAATGCTCATCACCGCCTGCGCGAGGCGACCGTCCAGCTTGCGATCCCATTGTACATGGCTGCCCAATCCAACCGGCAAGCCCTCCGCGATGACTTCCACGATACCTCCAAGCGAATCGCCATCGGCTTTTGCCTTATCAATTCGCTCCATCATTTTTTGCGCCGCTTCGCTATCCAGGCAACGTACAGGAGACTCTTCCGTAATCCGCATCATTTCTTCCAAACTCACATCGACACGCTCCGCTTCCACTTCGCCGATGCGAAGTACATGTCCGGCAACTTTAATGTCAAATTGTTCTAATAATTGTCGTGCCACTGCGCCTACCGCTACACGAATCGCAGTTTCGCGAGCGCTTGAACGTTCCAGAATGTTGCGCATGTCGCGCTGGTTATATTTCAACGCCCCGTTTAAATCGGCATGGCCAGGACGGGGACGGGATACGCGGCGCTTATCATCCCCTTCTTCCACCGGTGTGGGGCTCATAATCTGTTGCCAGTGAGTCCAGTCTTTATTCTCTACGACAAGGCAAATCGGTGCGCCGGTCGTTTTGCCGTGGCGCACCCCACCGACAATTTTCACCTGATCTTTTTCGATTTGCATGCGTCTGCCTCTGCCATATCCTTTCATACGTCGCAACAGTTGCTCATTAATTTTTTCGATAGAAAGGGGCAAATTGCTGGGTATTCCTTCGATGATTGCTGTAAGTTGTGGTCCATGTGATTCTCCTGCTGTAAGATACCGCATGTTCTTCCTCCACCCTTTTTCATTTTTAAGTGCTATTATAGTATAGCTGCCCGGAAAATCCTAGACAAAATTCAGAAAAAGCGCCGCACCTGGGTGATAGTCCAGGACGCGGCCCTCATCTTCTTCTTTGCTCTACATTTTACGGTAAAAAAATGTGTCTTCCGGCTCAAAGCCATAATGCTGGGGCTGAAAAATCTGCTCCGTGCTCCCGACAAACAACACCCCGCCGGTGCGAAGCGATGCGGCAAACTTATGATACAAATCATGCTTCGCTTCCTCAGTAAAATAAATCATCACATTGCGGCAAACAATCAAGTCATGATTTTTATCAAATGGGTCAGCCAACAAGTTATGGCGCTTAAACTTGATGCGGCGCTTAATATCGTCGGAGATGGCATACATCGCCTCTTCTTTTCTAAAGTATTTTGCAGCCAAATCTTTCGGCATATTCTGTAGCGAACGTTCCACGTATACACCGCGCTTTGCTTTCGCAATGGCGCCTTCATCAATATCGGTCGCCGTGATATCAATTTCCGAAAGCGGCATAAAACGCGACAGCAGCATGGCGAGCGAGTAAGGCTCTTCCCCGGTGGAGCAGGCTGCACTCCAGCATTTTAGTCGTCCTTTTTCTTTTAACAGTCGCGGAATAATTTTCGTTTCAAGCACCTGCCAGCGGCTCGGATTACGAAAAAATTCGGATACGTTTATCGTCATGCGATCCAAAAATTCATTAAACAATTCCTGATTTTTGGTCATCGCTTCAAAAAAGCTATCAAATGTATGATATCCCCGCTTTACACGAAGCGAAGTCAAACGGCGTTTCATTTGTGCTTCTTTATACAACGCCAAATCAATCCCCGTCTTGTGCTTTACTTTGTCAATAAACTGCAAAAAATCTTTGTCTTCCACCTATCCTATCCCCTTCTCTTACTTGCAACATTGTCTTCAATAGAAATAGTATTCGCGTCCTATTCATCTTTTCCTGCTTATTTTTCATTTCATTGTCGGATTTTCGAGATGCAACACGTTTGAGCTTTTATCTTTCACATGGATGACTGGCTGCACCGGAGAAGCAGAAAAAAGAGGCTCCTTACTAGAAGCCTCCCTTCTCTTCAAACTTAAATCCATTTGTTAATTGTTTTTTCGTATACGTGCAGTTCGTCTTCTTTGAACCAAAGCTTGATTTCACGTTCTGCCGTTTCCGGTGCATCGGAACCGTGAATGATGTTCATGCCCATGCTGATGCCGAAATCGCCACGAATCGTGCCAGGAGCGGCTTCAGCAGGGTTTGTCTTGCCCATCATGTTGCGTGCGGTTGCGATGACGTTTTCACCTTCCCACACCATCGCGAATACGGCGCCGGAAGTGATAAAGTCAACCAGTTCGCCAAAGAACGGCTTTTCTTTGTGTTCGGCGTAATGCTCTTCCGCCAACTCACGCGGTACGTTCATTAATTTTGCGCCAATCAAATGAAATCCTTTGCGTTCAAACCGTTGCATAATCTCGCCAATCAGGTTGCGCTGCACGGCATCAGGCTTTGCCATAATGAAAGTACGTTGTTTCGCCATGTATTGTACCCTCCATGTTTCAAAATCATTTTTTGTTATGTACAGTGTGTAAATACACATCGTGAATTTTAACAAATTCAAGGTCTCTTTTCAACTTATGCATGAACCTCTCCCCCCCACTCGTAGAAGTGGGAAGTTCTTTTCTATAAAAAAGCGAGTTTTCGAGGCAATAGGCTTCCCGATGCGTATGCTAAAATTGCCGCTCTCCGATAAAACGCGCGATCTTTAAAAGCGCATCTTTGCTTTTATTATCTGGTAAAGGAGTCAATGCCTGAGCCGCCCGTGTCAGATAACGTTCCGCCAATCTGCGCGCTACCTGAATTCCTTCGCTCTCCCGAATAACCCGAATCATCTCATCTACCCTGTTTTCTTTTACTAATTCACGGAAGCACCGAGCGTCAGGACTGACATGGTACATATATAGAGCCGGCAATGTGATATTGCCTTGCCGTAAATCGCTGCCCGCCGGCTTGCCAAGTTTCTTTTCATCACCGATGAAATCGAGAATATCATCGGTAATTTGAAAAGCCATTCCTACGTTATAGCCATAAACATAAAGACGGTGTACCACATCGGGCGTCGCATCCGCCGCCAGCGCGCCTAGCTGACAACTTATAGCAATAAGCAACGCTGTTTTCCTCTTAATCCGACGCAAATAGTTGCGCAAACTTTGATTCCAGTTATGCAAATCGCGGATTTGTTCAATTTCCCCGGTACACAAATCAACGATAGCACGCGACAAAATTTTATGAATTTGCGGATTGGACAACTCGGTCGCAATCATAAGCGCGCGAGCGAAAATATAATCGCCTGTGTACATCGCAATTCGGTTGTCCCATTTGGACTTAACCGTCATTTTACCGCGTCGAAGTTCGGCATCGTCAATCACATCATCATGTACGAGCGACGCCATATGAATCAATTCGAGCGACACGGCTACATGTTTCAGTCGCTCAATATCATAGTTGCCAAATTTCCCCCCTAGCAGCACAAAGACAGGGCGGATACGTTTCCCTCCCGCTTTGAGCAAATGGCTAGAAGTTTTCTGGAGCACAGGCTCTTTCGTATCAATCGCCCGATCCAGCTCGCGTTCAATATAATCCATGTCCGACCGAAAAGGCCAAAAAATATCCGTTAGTTTCATTACGCTCCACCCAACTGGTTCTTCTCTTCCTTATCCTACACAGCCGACTTATTGGAATCGGTGTTCCAAACCTCTACTTTAGCGGGTTCTTTCAAAAGTCCGAGGTCCGCCGCGCACGCATAATAATATTCCAACCCTTTCTTGTGTTCCAAGGTAAAGTCATACGACAGCCCCGTATAATATACTTTCCAGAACTCCGCCGTGGCACCGAACTCTTTTTTGGCCTGCGCTACCACAGCATCCAATTCTGCGAGACCTTTCTTTTTGCTATGTAAAAACTCGTTATGAATACTGCGCAAAAGTTCAGGCTTGCCGCGCGTAACCTCGCGGCGCACCGCCCAAACAGCAAACACCATCCAAAGCCCTGTATGCTGGTACCATAACTCTCCAAGATCATACATATAATAGCCGTGATTGTTCCAAGAAGCAAGCAGCGCATCATCCCCGATTAACAATGCAGCATCTGCCGTCGCCATCATCTTCTCGAAATTGGCTGGCATCGTCTCATACGCTGGCGATGCTTGATAAAATTTCTCCATAATAATGCGAAGCAAATTGATAGATGTAGCGGATTTGTCCGTTAGCGCAATTTTCGCTTCTTTCAACTCTTCAATCGGTTTACGCGAAAACAGAAAAATAGAACGTACCTTGCCGAGCGAACTGATAGACAAACCGGGCAATACCTCATACTCCTTATAGTTCCGCCCGTATTCAAACGACGAAATCGGTCCCATATCAATCGTGCCCTCAGCCATGCCGCGATTCAGCTGCGTTGGCACCTGGGAAATAAATTCTACTTGATGCTCATCAAATTGATCCATACGAAAAAAGTGATAAATAGGCATAATATTACTGAATGTGATTTTGCCAATTTTTATTGAAGACATAGTCTCACTCTCCCCAACGGCGGAATAATTGGTGCGGCACATCTAGAGTGTCCAATACTTTTCCCACCACGAAGTCGATCAGATCATCCATTGTTTTCGGCTTGTGATAATACCCGGGCATGGCAGGTACAATGCGCGCTCCAGCCCGCGCCAACTTCGTCATATTCTCCAATTGAATAACGTTAAGCGGCGTTTCGCGCGGCACTACTACCAGCTTTCTCCCCTCTTTAAGCATCACATCCGCGGTGCGCTCTAGCAAATTGCCAGATGCACCGTGCGCGATACCAGACAACGTTCCCATTGAACAAGGAATAATCACCATGGCGTCACTAAGATACGAACCGCTCGCTACAGGCGCCGTGAAATCGCGCAACGTATGGTAATAAAGCTCTCCTTGCCCGTGTGAAAAATACTTCCGAATCACCGCCTCCCGATCGCTCGTATCCCAGTCCAATTCTTCCCGGAACACTTGCCAGCCAGCTTCCGTTACAATCAAGTGTACTTTACAATCAGCGTCAAGCAGCTGCTGTACAAGTCGCACTCCGTACACCGCGCCGCTCGCGCCGGTAATTCCGACAACAACAATTTTTCTCATCTCATCACCAAGTCCAGCAGCGTGAAAGAAAATACGACCACGCTCAAAATTCCATTCATCGTGAAGAAAGCTGTATTTAGCTTGGACAGATCATTCGGCGACACTAGGCGGTGTTCATAAATAAGAATAAGCGCCGCAATGATAATGCCGACCGCAAACCATATGTGCAAACTGGTAATAAAATAAAGCACGACAAATCCGGCCATCGTAATCAGATGAAACAGGCGTGCAAGTTTCAACGCTTTAGAGATGCCAAAATAACTCGGAATGGAATACAAGCCGCGCTTTCTATCAAAATCGGCGTCCTGGCAAGCATAAATCACATCAAATCCGGCCGTCCAAAGCGCGACAGATACAAACAGCAGCATGCCCATCCAGTCTACCTGTCCTGTCGTCGCTACCCATCCGCCAAGCGGCGCAAGGCCGATGGCGATGCCAAGCACGAGATGACATGCCCATGTAAAGCGCTTTGTGTACGAATAAAACACCAGAAAAAAGACGGCGATCGGCAACAGTTTCACTGCGAGCATATTCAGCTGAAACGCGGCAATAAACAGCAAAATAAATGAACCGAGGATAAAAAGCACAACTTCTTTTTCTTTTATCAGTCCTGCTGGGATCGCCCGCATCGCTGTTCTTGGATTTTCGGCATCAATATGACGGTCGATCAAACGGTTCAGCGCCATCGCCGCGCTGCGCGCGCCCACCATCGCCACAATAATCCAGAAAATCTGCCACCACGTCGGCCACGTACCGTTTACGATAAAGCTGCCAAGGATCGCACCCATAAACGCAAACGGAAGCGCGAAAACCGTATGTTCAAACTTAATCATTTCCAGAATAATCTTCAGTTTTCTCATGGCTTATCCACCTGCTTTTTGTATCCGATATGCAGCGCGGAAACCCCGCCAACGAACAGTTTGGTCTGTACGTTTTCCAGCCCGATCTCCCGGAATGTGTCTGCAAGCTCTTTGCTGTCAGGAAAGTTAGTCAGCGACTGCGGCAGCCAGCTGTATTCTTCATACTTGCCCACTACAAACCGAGCAATGAGCGGCAAGATATTATAAAAATAAAAAAAGAACAGCTTACGATAAGGAATGAACGGCGGCTTGCTCACTTCAAGCGAAACTACCTGTCCCCCAGGCTTGACCACCCGCATCATTTCGCGGAGAACCTGCTTGTAATCAGGAACGTTACGCAACGCGAATCCGATCGTCGCATAATCGAATGAATGATCCGGATACGGAATACACATTGCGTCGCCGTTAACCAACGTAATTTGTTTTAGACCTTTGGCACGAATTTTTTCCGCTCCGACATCAAGCATATTCTGACTAAAGTCAAGGCCGACCACTGTTCCTGTTGGGCCGACTGCTTCCGCGAGACTAATGGTCCAATCGCATGTACCGCAGCATAAATCAATGGCGCTCTGCCCCGGGCGCACACCCATCCGCTTATTCGTGTACTCGCGCCAAGCAACGTGGCGCCCGAAGCTGATCACAGAGTTCATCCGGTCGTATTCTTTGGCGATCGATTCGAACACTGAGCGAACATACTCCGCTTTCTCTTCCCCCTGCAATTTTTCGCGCATGGTTACATCTCCTCTGCCCTTACTTTCTGGTTGTCCAATTCTTCGACGCACCGATCGATAAGATGCTTCAGCTCGACGCGTCCTTCCTCATCATCCAAAAGTGCGCTGAGTTTGCGGCATTGGTGCAACGCTTTGTGAATATACTGCAGCATAGATTGGTACGCATTGTGTGTTCCCTCTTCCTTGCTCAACAGCCGAAAATACGTCCCTGCCCCTTCTTCCCAACGACAGGCTTTATACTCCCCGAGCAATTGCTCTACTAAAATCATCTGTGAAAAAATGTTCACCCATACGTCTGCTTTCTCCCCGCCGTATGCTTTTCCAAAAGATTTAAGCAGTGATGATTCAATGTCCACTTTCCGCCGTAAATACTGCTCAGCTGTCCAGCCATTTTCCCAGTACAGATTGATTTTCCACTCGTTGATCTCCTGAATACTCCGCGCCAGTTGACCAATCGCACGTACATCCTCCATTTCTGCAAGCAAATAATAATAGCGGCTGCTGAAATAAGCTCCGGCAAGCACGGTTAGCTGACGCGTCCGTACCCCCAACGGCGTATCTTCCTTCTCAAGGCTTACCTGTTCGTGACTGTCCAGCCCGAGTTGAATCAGCATCGCCGTAACAACATACCTACGAATGGCAGACGCCCGCACGCCGCACTGCCGTAAAAAAAGATACAGCAGGCATACGCGGAGCTGCGAAATGGGCGGATTATCAATGTATTGGTAGAGAATGCGTTGCTCAGCATTTTCTTTAATCTGCCGCAAAATTTCTTTTATTTCTTCTTGAAAGTCATGTCGCAAAAGGTTCATCCGTTCATCCCCCAACAAAACGTTCCACGCTCGCTGAAAACATACTTATAAAGTATATCATATTTCTATCGCACTACACTATGCTATTATATAATTCTTGTCTTATAATTGTAAGCATGTTTCTTACGTCCCCCTTTATCATGATACATTGCGCTTTCAAAGCGTGATGCAGCGTTCGCATCCTTAAGAAAAAACAAGCAGGTACCTGCTTGTTTTTTCTTTTATTCGTCCACCAATGTGTCAATTGTGCCGTTGCTCGTCTGGATAATCGCTTTTCCACGCACTTTAATGGCTGACGTATGCTCGGTGAACTGAGCGATCATAATTTCGCCTTTATCCAATTTTTCGGAGTGGTGAAATCTCGTCGATTCTCCACGCGTCAATCCAATAACGTTTACGCCGTTCTCTAAAGCTTTAATTACGATAAAATCATTACCTGTTCCGTTCATAAACGCTCCCCCTCTTTACTTTTGCGTGTAGATGGCTACGGATTTAACTATCGCGCAAAAAGGAAGCGCTGTCAATGATTATCTATATAGCCAGAAGCCGATATATACCAGCGCAATAACCAAAGCTAACGGAAGCAGCCATAGCCAGTACATCGTTTTTATTTTGTTCATGACACATTCACCTCTATCTTAACGTGCGTCAAAGATGAATATTTTAAACACAGCTCGCTCCGCTATCTGTGGGCAAACTAGAGGCAACCTATCGAAAAATAGGAAAAGAGCTGTACCCACGTACAGCTCTCCCTTCGTTTTGCCATGAATAAAATAAATTCGACCCAATGGCGATATGTACGCCGCTATTGAATATCTTCCTTCAATGCTTTGCCCGGCTTGAAAGCAGGCACCTTGCTAGCAGCGATCTCAATTTCTTCGCCAGTCTGCGGATTGCGACCCTTGCGTGCTGCACGCTCGCGCACTTCAAAGTTTCCAAATCCGATCAGTTGTACTTTCTCCCCGTTTTTCAGCGCTTCCGTGATCGCATCAAACACGGCGTCTACCGCTTTTGTTGCATCTTTCTTCGTAAGTTCTGCCATTTCGGACACTTTCGCAATTAATTCTGTTTTGTTCATGTCTTTCACCTCCTCCCAACGGGAGCATCTTGTTATACGTTGTTAACCAAATACTGAATAAATATACACAATCCAAATGTTTTTAGATGTAGACAAGCTAATATTAATATAGAAAGCACTGTAATTCAAGGGATTTTCCCCAATCTATGGCCCCGGGACCATATGGTAACGAATCAGGCTACAAAAAGGAAAAAGGCTTCTGCCTGTCAGGAGAAGCCGGTGTTCTTGCCCTTTTCCCTATTTTTTACGCACAGTCAGTCGTTGCTTTTAAACATTTTTTGGCTGATGGGGTGCAGCTGAATAACATAGCCGCGAAGATAAAGCTTATAAAATGATAGCAATCAATCCGCCTGAACCTTCGTTAATAATGCGCTCCAGCGTTTCCTGCAGCTTGTATCGTGCATTGTCCGGCATCATTGATAGCTTGGCAGAAATGCCTTCATTGACGATCGAATTAAGAGAACGTCCGAAAATGTCGGAGTTCCAAATGCTGAGCGGATTTTCTTCGAAATCCTGCATAAGGTACCGGACTAACTCCTCACTCTGTTTCTCAGTGCCTATAATCGGTGCAAACTCTGATTCCACATCAACGCGAATCATATGAATGGAGGGAGCGGTCGCTTTCAAACGCACACCGAAACGGGAACCATGGCGGATAATTTCAGGCTCGTCAAGCTTCATTTCTTCAAGCGAAGGCGGTGCGATGCCGTATCCCGTCTGGCGCACCATATTCAACGCACCCGAAATTTTGTCATACTCTTTCTTCGCAAGGCTAAACTCCTGCATCAATTGAAGCAAATGATCTTTGCCCCGGATTTCCACCCCAACAATTTCCATCAAAATTTGATCGTACAATTCATCGTTGGCATACAAATCAATCTCAGCAATCCCTTGCCCCATATTCATATCCGCCAAAGCGGCACGCTCAATAAATTCATATTCACCAAAATATCCGACAACCCGGTCAACATCGCGTAAACGGCGGATATCCTTAACCGTTTCGCGCACCGCTTCCTCAAAATTCTCGCGCAACCAGTGGTCTTCATGTAGCACCATTACCCAGGAAGGCAAATTTACGTTTACTTCGTGAACCGGGAATTCGAATAACACTTCACGCAGGACAGCGATTCCTTCGCGCTCATCCATGGAATCGACGCTCATCACCAGTACAGGCACATCGTATTTCTCTTCCAATTCTGCCCGCAACGCAAGCGTTTCCGGGCGTCCCGGATGAGTAGAGTTTATAATAATAACAAATGGCTTACCGACTTCTTTAAGTTCGTTTACGACACGCTCTTCTGCTTCTTTGTACTCGGCGCGCGGAATTTCAGCGATCGTTCCGTCCGTGGTAATGACGACGCCAATCGTAGAATGTTCCTGAATAACTTTGCGCGTACCTAATTCTGCCGCTTCTTCAAACGGTACCGGTTCATCATACCACGGCGTCGTTACCATACGAGGACCGTTTTCATCTTCGTAACCGCGTGCGCCTGCCACCGTATAGCCAACGCAATCCACAAGGCGCACGTTAATATCCAGGCCGTCGGCGACATGAATAGCGACCGCGTTGTTCGGTACGAACTTCGGTTCGGTTGTCATGATGGTCCTGCCTGCGGCGCTCTGCGGCAACTCGTCAACAGCACGAACCCGCTCCGCTTCGAATGGGATGTTCGGAATGACGATCGCTTCCATAAAACGTTTGATGAATGTCGATTTACCAGTGCGAACAGGGCCGACGACACCAATATAAATATCTCCCCCCGTACGCTCGGCAATGTCTTTAAAAATATCTACACGTTCCACTTAGATACCTCCTCGCATTTCTTTCCCTTCTACTTCTTGTACTATAAGACCACTACTCATCTTATGAGGGCGACGGGAAAAATAGACCGTCTGACGGCCCGACCAAGGTGAAAAAAGCGGGAGCCGCTCCGGGGCCCCCGCTTTTCGCCTGTGCCCCGCCCTGTCCTGTTTTGTACAAAAATATGCGAGGAGACGAAAGATATTCCAAAAATAAAGCGGTAAGAAACAACGTGCATATTTCTTATCATTTTATTCGCACTAGTTTCGGCTCTCCGTTTACTAAGCGATACGGAAACGATTTCACTGGTGCGAGCGGTGAAACGTCAGGCAGTATATAACGGATGTCCTCGTCTGGTTTCGGCTTATCTGGCGCGCTTTTTAGTGCCATTGCCAAATCCATCGAATAATCGACGCCGACCCGCCCCCGTTCATCGATGATATACGGAAGCGGCTGTCCGCTAAAATGGCTTAAAATCGTTTCTTCATTCATATGTAGCTTGCCGAAGTCGATAAAATAGTAGCCGTCCGCTACTTTTTGTCCGAACGGGAATTCCCTCTTGGTCAAAAAATAACGACTAACTTTTTGTTGTATGCTTTGTACACCTTGTGAAACGGTCAAATCGATAAGGCGTACTTCTGGCTTCGTTTCCAAATTCAGTAGCACAAACATGTAATTCCCCCCCTCTTCAAAGGCGGCGCCGGGGATGTATGGAATGTATCTTGGCACAATTCTGGAAAAGTCTATCGGATAACGTTCAAATTCGGGCGTCACGGCCGGTTTGGTAACGATAGGCAACACACCTGTATCTTTCTGGTATTGATCCACCGCATCCTGCACCATTTTAATCTGTTGGACAGGTGGAGCGGCATTTTGCAGCATCCTGCTCCTAGGATATACGCAGCCCACGAGCACCAGCATACACAGGAACAGCAAACCTGTCACCTGTAAAAATGGGGAAAAATTCCGTTTTTTCATTCTTCATCTAACTCCTGGCGTTGTTTCTCAAGCTGGGCCCGGACAACGGCCGCAAGCCGGCTTTCAGGAAGGTGAACCCGCGTTTCACCCTGCACTCTCGTCTGACAGGCAAGGCGAATCCCTCGGGCTAGATTCTGTGCACCGATCATTCGCCTCTCCAGCTCTTTCGGCGAAGAAACCTTGCTTCCTTCCGCTACCTGCACTTTGCACATCATGCATGCACCTTTGCCGCCGCAACGCTGGGAAATAGCCACCCGGGCCCTTGATGCGGCGCGCAGAATCGTTTCCCCAATACGCACCTGCACACTCCTGTTCACCGGGATAAATGTAAGTTTCGGCATGACAACAACTCCTAAATAAAAATACATAAAAACAATATCATCAGGCATACTTACTATATATACATGAACCTGAACCGATATATCAACGCTGTTTTGTCGTTTAAAGGAAAAGGTAAAGACATGAAAAAGATTCATAGGAGGCATGAAAGCATGCTGATGAGCCGCGAATGGATCAAAGTAGCTCTTGAAGGCACCTTTTTTTTCGGCGTCGTGTTTTTTGTCCCGGTCTTTCTGATTGCCTCGACGGAAGACACAGCCCGGACACTGCTCTGGTTGGGCATTTCGCTCACCGTGTTGTACATTGTATTGTTTGCGCTTCATAAATACATAAAAGCCAATCATATAAAGCAGAATTAAAAGGTAATCAGCACAGCAACCATTAGGAAAAAAGAGGCGACTAAACTGGCGTACGCAACAGTCGACAACAAAAAACGCCATACGCGGCGCTTCCTTGTACGCGCAACAACAATAGTAACGCTCGCTAGAATCATCAAACCGATCGCGCTAAGCGCATAAAACATTAGCTGCATGCAAGCTCCCCTTTTTCTTCAAAAATTATCCTGCAAATAGATGTATTCACATTATAGCACAAATCCGGGACAATCGAACCTCTCACGGGATGGACGCATACTATAATGTTGACTACAAGATAAAGGGGGCGCAAACATGATCAGTCAAAAGCGGCAAAGTCCTTACACGAAGCGTTCCACACGCGCGGCCGCCAACAAAAAACACAAAAAAAACGGATCCGCCCAAACAAAAAAAACGGCTGTCGCCGTCGTTCCAACCGCAACAAAAGCGGAAACGAGGGCCGCCGCCTCTTTTTTAAAAAACTTTCCTTCTCTCTTGACTAAATCCCCGAAAGAGATGCGTTCTTCCATCAACACTGTTCGGGAATGGTCAAGCCAAATGCGGGGCACAATGGCGGAGCTGGAACAAACGCTTAGCACGTTAACAAATTTAATCAGCATGTACGAACGCTGGGTTGAAAATAACCGCAAAAGAGCGACGCTCCGGGAGGCGAAACAGGAAAGCGGAACAACGATAGACCGTTCTCCGCTTTCATTTATCAAATCGCTGAATCATATCGATTTCCGCCAAGTAATCTCTCTGTTGAATTCCCCGCTCGTGCAGGCACTGCTGGAGATGGATGAAACCGCGTCATCCGAGGAGGCTTAAGTATAAGCCTCCTGAACTTTATTGTTAAGCAAAAAAGAAGGATAATGCCGTCGGCATTATCCTTTTCTGTATCCTCGCGTCGTCTTCGAGAGCCCTTATTTTCGTGAATCATGCTATACTTTATGCTAGTTTTTTCAAGCCTGTAACATCTCATACGCCTATTTCTTATCGTTTACAGCTTATTTTTCAACAAGTTGGTTAACGTCTTCATGTCACCGCCCTGAATATTGTTCTTGCGAATATACGAAATGATTTTATCTTCCTTCTCTTTCGTTATGGACACGCTTGCAATGACCGCTAGCTGGCGGATCAACTGGCGAAGCTTCTGCTCATCGTTCAAATCGCTTTTTTTCACACCACCCGCCAATTTCTGCAACTCAGAAGTATCTACGTTCTTCGCCTGTAATTTATCAAGAAATTTTTTCGGGATATTTGCCATACCCGTCATCTCCCTCCTTCCGCTATACAACAACAGTGTATGAGCAAGAAAGGAAAAAAGTGCGGCTTCCACAGCAGGACGGGTTTACATGTCGTTCGTTAATGGTTTTCAAAATATTTAAGCGCCAGTTCTTCTGTTTCATGGCGGCGCACACGGCCCATCAAATCGCGGACAGCCTCGCGCGGCGCTTTATTTTCAAATAATAGCGCATGCAACTCACGCGTAATAGGCATTTCCACTTTTAGCTCCTGCGCCAGCCTATGAACGGCCTGCGTCGTTTTAATGCCTTCTACAACCATGCCCATTCGCGAAATGATCTCATCCGGCGTAAAACCTTGCGCAAGCATATTTCCAGCCCGCCAATTACGGCTGTGCCGACTTGTAGCCGTTACAACCAGATCTCCGACACCAGCAAGTCCCGTAAATGTCAGCGGATTTGCCCCCAGTTTAATTCCAAGGCGGCTAATTTCAGCAAGTCCGCGCGTCAGCAGGGCGGCCTTGGCGTTGTCGCCGAAGTTCAAGCCGTCGCTTACTCCAGCGCCGAGCGCAATGATGTTTTTCAGCGCTCCCCCTATCTCCACACCGACCACATCAGGGTTCGTATAGACGCGAAAATGATTTGTAATCAGCGCATCCTGCACTTCTTCCGCTATTTGGATGCGTTCTGACGCAACCACGACCGTCGTTGGCGCTTTAAGGCCAACCTCTTCCGCGTGACTCGGACCAGACAAAACAGCAATACGCCCGTGAAAATGTTCCGGTACTTCTTCTTTGATGACCTCGCTCATGCGTTTTAATGAATCAATTTCCATACCTTTAGTCGCATGAACAAGGATGGCATTCTTACGCAAATAAGGCGCCAAGCTTCGGACAGTTTCTCGCATCGCATGAGACGGGACAACGAGCAATATAAGCGTCTTATCCTGCACAGCACGCTCAATGGACGCGTCAGCAACAATGTTTTCCGAAAGCCTAATGCCGGGCAAATAACGCCTATTCTCCCGCATGTCATTCATCTCTTGCGCTAATTCCTTCCGTCGCGCCCAGAGAACTACGCGCTCGTGGTTTTCCGCAAGTACGGTCGAAAGAGCGGTTCCCCAGCTTCCTGCCCCGATAACCGCTACGTGTTCCATGTGCAACCCTCCTTACGCTTTCTTCTCTCCCAGTTTCCGCTCTGTCCCTTGAAGCAACCGCTTAATGTTTCCGACATGACGCATGTAGCCAAGAATAGCGATCATAAATGTTCCGGCAATATAAACAAAAGACGCGCCTTGTGTCAGTAAAATGATAGGAACAAGGGTAAAGAAAACAAGTGAACCGAGTGACACATAGCGTGTAATAGCGATAACAACTATAGTAACGGCCACAGCAATAAGCGCTGGAACAGGGGTCAGAGCAAGCAACGTACCAATGGTGGTCGCCACGCCTTTGCCGCCGCGAAACCCGAAAAATACAGGCCAGTTATGACCGACAATCGCAGCGATCCCGGACAGCACAATCACCCAATCGTTTCCTTTGGTCAGCCAGCTTGCTAGACCGAAGGCAATCGCGCCTTTAGCCGCATCAAGCAAAAGCACGGCAATGCCCGGGCCTTTACCAAGCACGCGCAATGTATTCGTCGCGCCCGCGTTGCCACTACCGTGCTCCCGGATGTCAATTTTTGCAATTTTTTTCACTACAAGAATACTAAAGCTCACTGAGCCCAGCAAATACGAAAGTAGAATGACAACCGCTCCCATCATCGGCTCTATCTCCTCTCCTATTCGGACTTGTTTCGCACAAGAATGCGAATCGGAGTTCCTTCCAGTGGAAACGCTTCTCTAATCTTGTTTTCCAGGTAGCGCTGATAGGAAAAGTGCATCAATTCTTTATCATTGACAAACAACACAAGCGTTGGTGGCTTAACAGATACTTGGGTCGCGTAGTTAATGCGCAAGCGGCGTCCTTTATCGCTCGGCGGCGGCGTTACTGTCGTCGCTTCCTGAATTAAATCATTCAGCACAGGAGTGGCGATACGAAACGCATGCTGCTCCGCCACTTGAGCCACTTTCGGCAAAATAGTATGAACACGCTGCTTTGTTTTCGCTGATACAAACAAAATAGGCGCGTATGATAAATACTTAAATTCTTGACGGATTTCAGCAACAAACCGATTCATCGTCCGTTCATCCTTTTCGACTGCATCCCACTTGTTAACGACAATGATAACGCCGCGCCCTGCTTCATGCGCATACCCAGCTACTTTTTTGTCCTGCTCGATAATCCCTTCTTCCCCGTTGAGCACAACGAGCACAACATCAGAACGTTCCATCGCGCGGAGCGCGCGCATCACGCTGTACTTCTCCGTCGATTCATACACTTTTCCCCGTTTACGCATACCGGCTGTGTCAATTAATACATATTCCTGACCTTCAAACATAAACGGCGTGTCAATCGCGTCGCGCGTCGTGCCTGCAATATCGCTCACAATCACACGTTCTTCCCCGAGCAACGCGTTTACAAGCGAAGATTTGCCGACATTTGGCCGGCCGATAAGCGAAACGCGAATCACGTCCTCATCGTATGCATCCTCTTCATGTTCTGGAAAATGCTTTATGACCTCATCCAACAAATCACCAATTCCCGTCGCATGAGCGCCGGATACCGGATACGGCTCACCGACACCGAGCGAATAAAATTCATAAATATCGTGCAAGCGCTTTGTGTTATCGATCTTGTTGACCGCAAGTACAATCGGCTTCTTCGAGCGAAATAGCATGCGAGCCACGCTCTGATCTTCCTCGGTAATGCCGACGGTACCGTCTACGACAAAGATGATGACATCCGCTTCATCGATCGCCAGTTCAGCCTGATGCCGGATGGAATCAATAAGAGCGTCATGATCGTCAAAGGCGATGCCGCCTGTATCAATTAAATAAAACGATTTGCCGAGCCATTCCGCTTTGCTGTACAGGCGATCCCTTGTTACACCGGGCACGTCTTCGACAATCGCCAATCTTTCCCCTACAATTCGGTTAAACAGCGTCGACTTACCAACATTCGGCCGGCCGACAATTGCTACTACAGGATTTGCCATAACTTACTACCTCTCTTTTTCAATATCTCTACTATCATAGAATGAATTGTAAGGACAGGCAAGACAAACGGGAAGACGCCCGCTACGAATGTTTGACAATAATTAGCGTGTCAGGCGTGATTTCATGCGCTATCCCATCAAGAATTTTCTCCAGCGTAAACGCAATTTGCTGCAATTCTTTTTCCTGCTTGGCATAAAAAATCGGCGCGCCTCCGCCAACATGGGTTCGATCTGTCGTAATAATAGCAAGAATGTATTTTTCAAGTGAAATGGACACCGCCTAACGTGCCTCCTTCCCTCGTTGGTTAACATCAGCCGCGCGAGGCAGGCGAATCGCACTGTCCAGCACCGGTACTTGGGATATGGTTTCTAAAATTTTACTTCTATCTTTTTCTTCAGGTAGAAGGAAAATACCGAGTTTGCCATTCTTCATATTCCGCTTGGCCAGCGGAACAAGCGCCGGTTCACCGGAATCACGATATACACCGTGAATCGCCGACACGTCATGCAGAATGGCTTGGCGCTGACCCAAATTAGAAATAGTGATCAGGCTATTGGCGTTTTTTGGCGTGATAACAATTCCGACCCCGTGTCGGCGAATCTCCTCACGATCCGACCTAAGCCCAATATTCATAATATAAATATCATCAACATATAAATTCGGGCCGTCGAGGGTCACTTCCCCTTCAGCAATATCGGCAATTTGCCCGATTACTTTTCCCGACATAAGCCAACCGTTTATAAAAAACATAAGGATGCCCCCCAAAACCCCTGTCCATACCGATACTTTAAGGATAATCAATGTAACCACGAGCGAGGTAAGCATCACAAGATAATTGCGTCCTTCAAATGCCTGGGCAATGCCTTCGATATAAGAGACACCGCGCGGCACAAGTTCCATGTTGTCCAACTGTTGCAGCATGTTTCGTTCCATGTTTCGTACATCACGGAATTGCTGAGCGGCCAACCCGAGAAATGTCACCGCCGTCCAGTCGGCCTTCAGAATAGCCGGAATTACTATCGAACCGATAAGCGCGGCAATAAACCCAAGCGCCAAATGGATGATCCGTCCATGCGGATAGGTCGGATATTGCCGATAGTCCGTGCGCAGCATATACACGCGGGCGGCTACCCCAAACAGCACCCCCAACGTCACTGGAATGACATAATCCACCTCTTATCGCCCCCTCTTCACAAGAACTTTGCGCATGAGGGACATACTTATGCGAAGGCAAAAGAATAAAACAGAATGCAACGCCATACCGACAAGAAGCGATAAAACAAGCATATCGCGAAAAATGAATCCACCCAGTGTAACGGAAGGCGCGTACGAGTATAAGAAAAACTGCACCAAAACTTCCATAAGACAAAGCCCAAAACCGATAATTATAAAAGCCTGTTCTGGTTTTCGGGTCATAAAAGGTGCAAGCGAAGCAGCCACGCCGGCAACAAGATACACTTCATCCGCCACCTGAAGTATCGGATCTATCATCAACATATACCGGAACAAAAACAGCGTAACGCCGCAAAGCAGAGCGGCGGTAAAAGAATATTGTCGTATGTCGCGTTCCTGCCTGCTCCATAAGGCAAAAAAGAAAACAAAGGGCAACAAAAATGCACCAACACTGCATGCTCCCATCCCGAATGGAATAAACCAACCGCTCGTCAGATAGAAAACGCCAAGAAGGATAAAAAATGTGCGCGCTTGGATGCGCAGACGCGAAAACAAAGCGTCCATGGTACCCATCCAGCTAAACACCAAAATAAAGAACAAGCAAACGAACGATAAATATCCCGGATTCATAGTCGATTCCCCTTTTTGCGTTTCTGTCTGTATTATTGCCGAAAAGCGGGAAAAACAAGACACAAATGCTATAAGAAAAAGTAAAAGCCATCCGAATGATTGCTTCGGATGGCTTTTTTTCTTCCTTTCTTTGTCTGATGACTTATTTCTTCCTTTTCGCCAGCGCGGCGCAGTCAATGCCACGGAGAGTGGCCCAATGGTACGTTTCACCTGTAATGACAAGCGGAACTTGCTGCAACATAGCAATGGTTGGTGCACCAAGCGCCGTCATGATGATCGTAAGCTGTTCATGCAGGCTATGCACATATTTGACCGCTTCTTCCGTCCGGCCTTCTACCGCATAGCGAAGGAACGCGCCAGCTATGCCGACACAAGAAGCGCCAAGCGCCAGACAGCGGGCAATATCAAGACCGTTCTTTATGCCACCGGTTGCCACAATATCGGGCTTTTCGGAAAGCGATGCGACTTCAAGCAGGCTCGCCGCCGTGGAAATGCCCCATTCATTCAGCATATCAAGCGGCTGTACCCGGCGCATGTTTTCAATACGTGCAAAATTCGTACCGCCACGCCCACCAACATCAATTGCGGCCACACCGCATTCTGCAAGCTGTTTGGCCGCTTCCTGCGACATACCAAACCCGACTTCCTTAACGATTACCGGTACGTCAAGGACAGATACAATCTCTTCAATGCGGCGAAGCGCCCCACGAAAATCCCGCTCGCCTTCTGGCATAATTAACTCCTGCATCACATTCAGATGAATTTGCAGCGCGTCCGCTTCGATCATTTCTACCGCGTACCGCGCCATATCCGGTGTTGCTTCCGCGCCCAAATTGGCAAACAAAAGACCCCGCGGGTGCTCCTGGCGCGCAATCCGATATGTATCGACAAGCGAAGGATCTTTCACGGCTGCCATTTGCGAGCCGACTGCAAGCGCCAACCCTGCCTCCCGGGCCAAAATACCAAGCGACTGGTTAATGTTGTATGTTTCTTTTGCACCGCCTGTCATCGCGTTTATAACAATCGGCGAACTCAATGCGAGTCCGCCGATCGATGTCCTTATATCCACCTGTTGCATCGTGAGATCAGGCAAGCAATTATGAACGAACTTCACATCATCCAATCCATGGGTTTCAGATTGGCCCGTCGCCAGCGCATGTTCTACATGTTCTCGTTTTCGTGAAGTTCTTGACATTGCGCCCCTCTGTCATCTATTAAGATTTAAATTTTTTAAGCAAGTCGCTCATATTGCCCATGCGATCAGCAATAGTAACACTCATGCTGCCAGGCGCATTTTCTTCCACCTGGTAAGCGGCTACTTCTTTTTTCACTTCTTGCTTCTGCTTTTCATCCAACGCTTCGCGAATGCTTAGGCTCATCCGTTCTTCGCTCGGATTGAAGTCCAGAATTTTTACGTTAACTTCTTCGCCTTCTTTTAGCACTTCATCCGGCGTGCCGATATGGCGGTTGGCAATTTGTGAAATATGAACAAGCCCTTCTACGCCAGGCGCTACTTCGATGAACGCTCCGAAGCTTATAAGACGTTTCACGGTTCCTTTTACAACATCACCTGCTTTGAACTTGTCAGCTGCCTGTTCCCATGGACCCGGTAACGTCGCCTTAATACTCAAGCTAATGCGTTCGTTTTCTTTGTCCACTTTCAACACTTTTACTTTGACTTTCTGGCCTTCTTTCAGTACATCAGCCGGCTTTTCGACATGGTGCCAGGCAATTTCGGAGATGTGAACCAAGCCATCTACACCGCCCACATCCACAAACGCACCAAAATCGGTCAGACGTTGTACAGTTCCTTCAATAACAGAACCTGGTTCAAGGCTCTCAAGCACCTTTTGCTTCTGCTTATTCGCTTCTTCTTCAAGCACAGCACGGTGAGAAAGAATAACCTTGTTCTTTTCCTTATCTAGTTCAATAACTTTAACGGAGAGAGTTTTTCCTTTGTAGTCAGAGAAGTCTTCCACAAAGTGACGCTCCACATGTGAAGCTGGAATGAAACCGCGCACACCAAGGTCGACCACCAAGCCGCCTTTTACAACGTCAGCAATAACTACACCGAACACTTCTCCAGATTCGAATTTTTTTTGCAGCTCGCCCCAAGCTTTTTCCGCGTCAACCGCGCGCTTGGACACGATCATCTCGTCTTTTCCCTGATCAATGCGAATCACTTTCACCTGAATTTCTTGACCTTCAGAAAGAACATCAGCTACTTTTTCGATATGAAGGCTGGATACTTCGCTGATTGGAAGGATGCCATCATACTTATAGCCTACATCAACCAAGGCTTGTTTCTCATCTACACGGGTTACGGTTCCAGTCAATACCTGATTAACCTCCACCCCTTTCAAACCTTGTTGACCATTCATTCCCATTTGATTTTCCTCTACCATAGACCATACCTCCTTGAAATAAAAGCCATTCATAACAATAAATGCTTCTTGCTTCCCAAAAAGGAACAACAAGCAATTATAACAAACAGCAGCATATTTATCTTAGCTTACCAAAGTTATCTATAAGAGCGCTAGTGCCAAACATGCTAAATTGCGAACCTGCACCTTCCTTGGGTAAGCGAAACAACTTACAGCTTGAACGAAATAAAAATTCGAATTACGCACGTTTTTTATGTATGTCCATAAGCGCCTGAATTTCGCGTCGGATGACTTCAGCGGCGTACTGCGTGCGTTCCCCGCTTTCTTTCCCCGCCACCTCGGCAACTATATCAATAGGCTTGCCATAAATAATTGTGATTGGACGAAATAAGCGGTACGGGCCGATAATCGCAACCGGTACGACACGAACACCAGCTTTTAACGCGATCATAGCCGCACCTGGAAGCACTTTGCCCACATCGCCTGCGCCTGCCCGGTTCCGCCTGCCCTCTGGAAAAATTCCGAGCACTTTTCCTTGATTGACTACCTCCAGCGATTTGCGAATCGCCTGACGATCGCCAGCCCCTCGCTTCACCGGAAACGCGCCGAAATTCCTGATAAGCCAGGAAAGCACCGGCACCTTAAAAAGTTCCTGCTTGGCCATGAAATGCACCTGACGTTCGATGCCGCAGCCGAGCAGAACTGGATCCCAGTTACTGATATGGTTAGCGCACAACACGATCCCTTCGCCATCCGGAATGTTTTCCCGCCCAATTACACGCCAGCGATATACGCTCGCGAAAATCCCGCGAAAAAGCGAGCGAAAGAAAGGATATAAATGAATGCCCACTGTTACGCTCTCTCCCCAACTTTTTCTCGGTGCAACTCGACGATGCGATCAACCACCTGTTCGATGGTTAACCCCGTTGTATCGACCAGCACAGCGTCTTTCGCCTTTTTAAGCGGAGCCGTCCTTCGCTCGCTATCTTTACGGTCACGCTCGGCAATATCGTGCAGCAGTTGACTATAATCGACCGTTATCCCCTTCTGCTCCAACTCCTGAAAACGGCGCCGTGCCCGTTCTTCAATCGACGCAGTCAAAAAAATCTTCAGTTCTGCGTCCGGCAATACCGCCGTTCCGATGTCGCGTCCGTCCATAACGACGTCCTGTGTACTGGCCATTTTTCGCTGCATTTCTACTAGTTTCTCCCGCACGAGCGGATGTGCCGCTACCGTGGATACACACCGGGTCACTTCAGGCGAGCGAATCGCTTCCGTTACGTCTTCGCCATCCACATATACGCGCTGTATGCCCTTCTTCGTTTCAAGCGTAAGATTCATTTTATCCAGCAGCTCACGTAGGCCATGTTCATCCTCTACTGAACACCCCTGTTTAAGCGCTGTCAGCGTCACAGCTCGATACATAGCACCAGTGTCAACATAAAGCACACAGAGCCGCTTCGCCACAAGCTGCGCTACTGTACTTTTCCCGGCTCCAGCCGGTCCATCAATCGCAATTTTCACAATACCATCTCACCCTACCTATACGCCTGCTACATGCTTTATATTATGCTAATAAACAAAAAAGCAGGGCGTGCCTGCTTCTTTCTTTTGTATTTGATTCAAACTAAGCGATAGTGTTAATTAAGGATAGCGGGCAACATGCTATTCAATTACTTTCATAGTAACATAGCCCTCAGGGGGATGCAATGCCTTCCAGTCTCACCGTATCGACAAGAAAGTAGCGAACAGAATCGAATGCAAGCAGGAACTGACTGGCCAAAAGAAGCACCCATCCCCCTACAATCGCTATGGTAAGCCACTTCTCAACCCAAGCGGCTAAGAAGATAAAACGCTTCTCATATGCCGTATCCTTGCTTCGCCTCACGCGCAACACTCCTTTCTGTGTTTCCAAGTATTGCCGCGCCTATCCGCCTTTATTCCTCCTAAAGAGCGATCGCTTTGATTTTTTCTATTTTCACTTCTTCTCCGGTAGACGCGTCTATATACACGCGGTAACGATCTTGACCTAATCCTCCGTAAAACTCATATGCCTGCACCTCTTGGCCGCTCTCGTTTTCAATTACGGCGAGCCTTGCTTCCTTCACTTTAAGACCCGGATTCACTTTCGCGCGCGCCTGCGCTTCTGTCAAGCCCGGCTTCGCAAGTGTACGCGGACGATGGTTAAGCAAATAGCTTTCACCTTGGAAACCGAGAACGTCCCCTTTGTCAAGCGCCACTTTAACCGTCACCGTATCCGGATAAATGCGTATATCTCCTTGTTTATACACATATGTAAATACCGCAAGTCCTTCATATTGGCCGTACGATACTGCCTCCATGGAACGGTATCCGCGCTCAGCAAGATAACGATCCGCCTTTTGTTTTGCTTCTTCAATCTTTAATTTTTTCGCCGTTACATCGCGTTCGTCTAGTACCCAGACAACTTTGCCTCCTTTTTTCGCAACATCCACATGTACAGGAGTGGGATCGCCTTTGCGTACAATACGCACGCTGAACGATTCATAGTCTCTGCCGCTGCCATTATCAACTACCGTCGCTTCCGCAAGCTGCGCGGGCGTAATGTTGACAAACGCAAGCGCTCGCTTTTTTGCTTCTTCGGCAGTGACTGGAGTTCCTTTTATCGATTGAATCTTTAGCTTGCGGGCAGCGTTCAGGCTGCCAATCCCGGAACCGAAATCGACATCTTTGTACCCTCCCACACTTTTGTCAACGACTTTTAATCCGTCGATGATTGTATTGTCTTCTTGCTTCTCTTCAGTGGCCAGCGCCGACTCGACATCCATCCAACGCAAATGCTTATCGATGACGGCGGTCTGCACCTTTTGCAGCTGGCTTTGTATTTCTTGAGAATGGCGATACAAAGCTTGCAGTGTTTTGTATTCTTTGTCTGACAGAGGCTTTTTTTCCAAATCGCGCACTGCGGTTTGGTAGCTAAAATCCGCCACATTGGCAAGAAACTTTTGCGTCTGGTTAAACGGAAGTAATGTAAGCGGCAGTTGCCCCACGTCATTTTGCGCAGAATAAGCAAGACGCCATACGTTCGTCAAACACGGGGTGAGCTGCTGGCGCGAATTGACAGCAATTGTTTTGCCCAGCTCATCCTGCAGTTTGTCGATATGATAATTTAAGTTATGAAACGCACGTTGATATTGGTTTTCTGCTTTAATGAGCACTGAATTTTTCTCTTGGTTTTCTTGGTATCCCCACATCCCGGCGCCGATAGCCCCGACCGCGAGAATGGGCGCCAACACGCCCGCAATTTTCCAATACATGTCCGCATCACCTTTCCTTGTATGCCTTTGCACCTGTTCTTGGTAGTAGTGTGAGGAAAGAGATGCTTATTTATGCAACAAAGCGAAAAGGAGAATCCTCCCTTTCGCTTTTAGATCGGTTCGGAACGAATATGAAGTTTTTCTTTGTTGCTGCAAATACATTGTTTAAACCCTGTTTCGACTTTTCCGTTTTTCTCGCGAGTACCGCGCAAAACGTAGCGTTCACCGCAAACCGGACAATAAATGGTGACTTTGCACCGCTCCCGTTCTGTCGTCATATCTTTTCCGCCTCCTCTTGCTCATAGTGTTGCCCAAAAGCGGCAGCGATAGACCTGTTAAGTGCAGCCCGGCTGCGTTTAATAGCGACCATCCACAAAAACAGCATAAACGGAATCATAAGCCACGGCCAAACCGTTCCCCCAACCATGAGAATGAAATCATACGTACCGTGCAAAAGCACAGGAATAAAAAGGCTGAGCACCAAAAACCAACGCTGTTTAGAAGCAGGAGAAAACTTTGCTTTGCCGAGGTAGTATCCCATCAGTACGCCGAACAGCCCGTGGCTTGATACAGGAAGTAACGCCCGGTAAAACGCGGTCGATACTCCATGGGATAACAGGTAAAAAAAGTTTTCCAGCGTAGCAAATCCGAGCGAAACAGCGACCGAGTACACGATTCCATCGTACGGTTCGTCAAACTCCACATGCTTGTATACCGTGTAATAAATAATAAACCATTTAAAAAACTCTTCCAGAAATCCAGCCGAAAAATAAGCCTGTGCAAACACGCCAAGATGAAGCTCTTCCTGAAATCCAAACTGCACAACCATCACGGGAAAAACGAGCAAAATACCCATGATAAAGCTTTTGACAACCATATGAAGCGGTTCTGTTTCGTATTTGTCTTTTAGATAAAAATAACTTAAAATAGCAATACCAGGAGCAAGCGCAGCTCCCACGGTCGATAACATAGCTTTCGACTCCCTTTGTTTCCGGTTCTCCTTTTATCATGGTACCACGTAATATTGATGAAAGAAATATTTAAGCACACTGCAATCACATTTTCAGACTACCAATTAACTTTGCAAAAAACGAGATGGCCAAACGTTCGTGCCATCTCGTTTTTCCCTTCTGGTAACTTCGTATCTGCTACCCGGCCATCCGGCGGGAGATTTCTTGCGCAAGAATCCCACCATGAAAACGACCGTTTTCAATAAAAATTACATTCGCGTCATTCCCCGCCGCAATGACTCCGGCAATAAAGACGCCAGGCACATTCGTTTCCATCGTCTCCGGATTATGTTCCGGCTCCCCCGTTTCTTCATGCACCTTAACGCCTAGCGCGTTAAAAAACGTGCGATCCGGTCGATAACCTGTCATCGCGAATACAACCTCATTCTCAAGCTTTATTTCCTCACCGTTCCGCACAACCACAATGTGGTCTTCATGAATACTTTTCACTTCTGTATTAAACATGGCCTTGATCCAACCTTTGTTTACCATCGATTCAAATACAGGCCGCACCCATGCTTTAATGGAAGGAGAATACTCCCCTCCGCGATAAATCCATGTTACATCTGCTCCCGCACGGTACAGATCCATCGCCGCGTCCACCGACGAATTTTTGCCGCCGATAACAGCCACTTTCATACCGTGGTATGGGTGCGCCTCTTTAAAATAATGCGATACCTTCGGCAGGTCTTCGCCGGGTATATTCATATAGTTCGGATTATCATAATATCCCGTAGCGATCACGACAAAGCGGGTCCCGTACTCGGCACGCACGCCGTTTCGCTTGGTTGTGCGCACCGCAAACGTTCCATCTGTTCGCCTCTTGATCTCCTCCACTTTTTCATATGTACGAATGCGCAACTTACGGCGTTCAGCCACTTCACGATAATAAGCAAGCGCCTCCTGACGCGTCGGCTTTTCATGAGAGATGATAAACGGTATGTCCGCAATCTCCAGCAACTCCGGTGTACTAAAGAAGTTCATAAATGTAGGATATCCGTAAATCGAATTCACAACGCACCCTTTTTCGATAATAAGCGGGTCGATGCCTCTTTTCTGCAGTTCGGCAGCCGCCGACATGCCGCATGGTCCTGCGCCGACAATAATGACCTGTTCCATGTTTACTCTCCCTCCTGCGACTCCATTTACCTTTTTGCCGATCTTTTGCAATTCGAAATCAAAAAACGAGTTCTTTTTCGTAAATACAAAAATCCCCTACAATCTACATTGTAGAGGATTTTGTCCGTCTATTTCAATTAGATCCAGCCACGGAACTGGCATGCTTCCGCCATTTTGCGAACGCCCACCATATAAGCAGCGAGACGCATATTTACGTCACGCGTCACGTGAATATTGTACACGTTATTGAAGGCGCGTACAAGCACTTCACGCAGACGGGACTCTACTTCTTCCTCTGTCCAGTAGTACCCTTGATTGTTTTGTACCCATTCGAAATAGGATACCGTTACACCGCCGGCGCTTGCCAATACGTCCGGCACGAGCAGGATACCACGCTCGGTCAGGATGCGAGTCGCTTCAAGCGTAGTCGGCCCGTTTGCAGCTTCAACGACAATTTTCGCTTTAATGTTGTGCGCGTTTGCAGCAGTAATTTGGTTCTCGATTGCGGCCGGCACAAGAATGTCGCAATCCAGTTCAAGTAGCTCTTTGTTCGTAATCGTATTGCTGAACAGTTTTGTAACCGTGCCAAACGAATCACGGCGATCAAGCAAATATTCGATGTCAAGACCGTTTTCGTCGTACAACGCGCCGTATGCGTCAGAAATACCGATAACTTTTGCACCTGCATCATGCATAAATTTCGCTAGGAAGCTTCCTGCGTTTCCAAAGCCTTGTACAACTACTCGGGCACCTTGCAAATCAATGCCTTTTTTCTTAGCTGCTTCCTCGATGCAAATGGTTACCCCTTTCGCCGTTGCTGTTTCACGTCCTTGAGAGCCGCCCAGTACAATCGGTTTACCCGTGATAAAGCCCGGAGAATCGAATTCGCGAATGCGGCTGTACTCATCCATCATCCACGCCATAATTTGCGAGTTGGTGAATACGTCCGGCGCCGGAATATCTTTTGTCGGCCCTACAATCTGGCTGATGGCACGCACATAACCACGGCTCAGGCGCTCTAATTCACGGAAAGACATTTCACGCGGATCGCAGATAATACCGCCCTTTCCTCCACCATAAGGCAGGTCAACGATCCCGCACTTCAAACTCATCCAGATGGAAAGGGCTTTTACTTCATCTTCTGTTACATCAGGGTGAAAGCGCACCCCGCCCTTTGTCGGCCCTACCGCATCATTATGCTGGGCCCGGTAACCGGTAAATACCCTTGTCTCACCATTGTCCATGCGTACCGGAATACGTACGGTAAGCATGCGCATTGGCTCTTTCAGGAGTTCATACATTTCTTTCGGATACCCCATTTTTTCAAGGGCTTCAGCAATAACCGTCTGTGTTGCCTTAAGCACATTCAGGTTCTCTTGCTGCTGTTCTGCGCTCCCATTCGCAGAAGTTTCGGTTACCACATCTTTTTCTCCCATAACTTACCACCTCAAAAATTGTTCATAAGTCGGTAACAACGACATAGCCAGTATAACTCTTTCTCTTACGTTTTGGAAGGTGTAAATCTGGCTTTTTCACTATGAAATCAAAAAAAGTATGTTTTAAAACCAAAAATTATGTTTTTTTATAAACAAATATTTAAAAAAATACACCTGTTTATTTTTATATTTATTGCTATTTACTGATTACAAATAAATAAACAGTATGACATATATCTATCAGCAAGCATGAAATATAAACTTTTTTAGTTTTTTCGTTTTGTCTTTCCTATATCCTTCATCACCACATGAAAAAAACGAGAGCACGATCTCGCGTCTCGTTTTTTATGCTTATCCTCTAATTTCTGCAATTTCAGGTACGTTGCGCTTCACAAACGCCATAATCTCCTCAGCTGTTCCCAATTCAAGCGCTTGCTCTGCCAGCGATTGTAATGCCGTACGGTTCAGCTTATGAATCAAGGCACGTGCAGGCAATACAGAGCTCGTGCTCATGCTGAATTCGTCCAGCCCCAAGCCGAGCAGAAGCGGAATGGCCGTAAGATTACCTGCCATTTCACCACACATACCTGCCCATTTCCCCTGGCTGTGTGCCGCCCGAATCACCATCCGAATCAGGCGCAACACCGCCGGATGGAACGGCTGCGCTAAATATGATACACGTTCATTCATGCGATCCGCTGCTAGCGTATACTGCACCAAATCATTTGTACCAATGCTGAAAAAGTCTACCTCTTTTGCCAGCTGGTCTGCAATCATCGCAGCCGCAGGCACCTCCACCATCATTCCAACTTCCATCTTTGGATTATATGGAATACCTGAAGCATCCAGTTCCTGTTTTACTTCCGTAAGCAACTGGTTCGCCTGACGCAATTCTGTCAGTGTCGCAATCATCGGGTACATTAATTTAACATTTCCATGTACGCTCGCACGCAAAATGGCACGCAGTTGAGTTTTAAATATCCCCGGCTGATCCAGACACAGGCGAATGGCCCGATAACCAAGGAACGGATTCATTTCTTCCGGTACATCGAGGTATGGCAATTCTTTATCGCCACCAATATCCAATGTACGAATCACAACTGGACGCGCGCCGAATGTTTCCGCTACCGCCTTATATGCCTCATATTGCTCTTCTTCAGAAGGCAATCCGATGCGACCCATATACAAAAATTCCGTCCGATAGAGACCGACGCCCTCCGCCCCGTTTTTCTTCGCTCCGATTGCATCATGAAGGTTTCCGATATTGGCTACTACCTCGACATGATGTCCGTCGGCAGTGATGGATGGTTCATCTTTCAACTTCTTCAATTCCGCAAGGTAAGCCTCGTATTTCGCCTGCTTGTCCCGATACAGAGAAGCGGTCGCTTCATCAGGGTTCTGATACACAACCCCTTCATTTCCGTCCACAATTATATAATCTCCCTGCTGAATGACAGACGTAATCTCTTTCAAGCCGACAACAGCAGGAATTTCCATCGAACGTGCCATAATGGCCGAATGAGACGTACGTCCACCGATATTGGTGGCAAATCCAGCCACTTTCTCCCGATCCAGCTGCGCAGTATCAGATGGTGTTAAATCGTGTGCCAGCAGCACAACCGGTTCGGCAAAATCGGCCAGCGACTGGCCTTCGATGCCTGCCAGACGTTGCATGACACGACCACTAACATCGCGAATGTCCGTTGCTCTTTCCCGCATATATTCGTTGTCCATGCTTTCAAACAACATAACAAAGCTGTCCGTTACATCCTGCAATGCCGCTTCTGCATTCAACAACTCATTCTTGATTTTATCCTTGACCGCACCGATGTACTCCGGATCTTGCAATACAAGAATATGAGCGGAGAAAATTTCCGCTTCTTCATCTCCTACTTTTTTACGCACCTGTTCGCGGATGCCTTCCAACTCACGAATAGCCTGCGCCACTTCTTCCTCGAAACGAGCGATTTCCCCCGCTATTTCAGCCGCGTCCAGTGCGCGGCGTTCCACTTCTACTTTGGCTTCATGCAGCAAAAAAGCAGGGCCCATCGCATATCCGGAAGCTGCGGCGATTCCTGTCCATTTCATCACTGTATATCTTCCTCTCCCGCCTGTCTTTTCTTTACTCTAAGACGGACTCAATGATTTCACCTACTGCTTGCAATGCTTCCTGTTCTTGTTCACCTTCCGTTACAACTGTAAGAGTTTCTCCCTGACGAATCCCCAGCGACATAATACCCATAATGCTTTTTGCGTTCACTTTTTTATCGTCTTTAATAATTGTGACTTCACATGGAAACGCGCTTGCTTTTTGCACCAGCATCATTGCAGGTCTTGCATGAAGACCGGAAGGATTTTTTATTGTAAATACTTTTTCTGCCATTTTATATACCTCCTATACACTAGCGTTGCATAAAAACGAGAGCGAACAGTTTTTAATGCAACGCTACTAACCTCCTAAAAAATACGGAATATGATACCGCTTTCTTCTCCCACAAAAATAAAAAAGCACGAGAAAATCACCTGCTTTACGATTAACGGATCGCAATTGCAGGAAACTTACTCATGCCTGGTCGAACCAGTCACACGTACCGATATTTTATGGAGTTGTAACATGATTAATCATTCGCTGAATGTGTAAGGTTAAATAACTTGCTTCAGCTTCTGGAACGGTTAATTGTAGCTCATTCTGCATAATTTTTACCAACTTATAACTTAAACTATAACATATCGGATATTCTTTACGCAACAATTCGCTCAATGGATGGTTCTCACCGAGGCCAATTCCTTCTTCCGCCCGTTGAATGGCAAACCGTAAATGCGTAAGCAAACGGGCATAATCAAAAGACGTTTTATCGATTTCAATCTCCAGTTCAGATTCAATAGTCTGAACCAGACGGGAAATTAACATAGAGGAACGATTGATTCTGCTTAAACTCTGATTTTCGCGAACACTGTGTAGATGCAGAGCAATGAAACCGATTTCATCATCAGGAATGGTCATATTCAACCCTTCTTCCAGCATACATACTCCTTCGCGAGCCAGTTCATATTCGTAGGCATACAGGCTGCGTACTTCATGTAAAAACGGATTATGAATCTGGATTCCCTGCCGCAACCGCTTCACCGCAAATGAAATATGATCCATCAATGCCAACATAAACCAATCGCTCATTTTCTTATCCAGCTTTTTTTCTAGATATTGAACATATTCATTCACCACTCGAATTACATCTTCGTCCGCTTCTGAAAACATGCATATTACTCGCTCTTTATTTTCTTCTGTAGAAAGAACGAAAACTTTCTCAATAGCTGCTTGGCTAGTAATGATTTCCCCTTTGGCTTTCTGAAAGCCGATGCCTTTGCCTAACAGAACTACTTCCCGTTTTTGCTCATCACGGGCAACTAGCGAGTTATTGTTTAATACACGTTTAATCTCATAACGTTTTCCATTGCCCATACCACTTCATCCTTGTCTCCTCGTCTCCTCATTCTGATGAATGCATTGTAAAACATGGCCCACAGAGAACGCAATGATTTTGCTTTCTTCCGCTTACTTTGCGCCCGGCTTTCCAAGCAAAGCAAACATATTTTTTTTATATGCGTCTACACCCGGTTGATCAAACGGATTGACCCCAAGCACATAACCGCTAATGCTACATGCTTTTTCAAAGAAATAAACAAGTTGACCAAAATAGTAAGGTGTTGCTTCCGGAATGTTAATCTTCAAATTCGGTACGCCGCCCTCCGTATGGGCAAGCATTGTACCCTCACACGCTTTTTCGTTTACCTCATGCATTGTTTTATCCACAAGGTAATTCAGCCCATCAAGATCATCGCTTGATTCCGGAATCGCAAGCTGCGTATGCGGTGTCTCTATCCAGAGGGTTGTTGCAAACATATCACGTCGTCCATCCTGCACGTACTGTCCGAGCGAGTGTAGATCGGTAGTAAAATTCATGCTGACCGGAAATAACCCCTTCCCATCTTTTCCTTCACTTTCCCCGAATAATTGCTTCCACCATTCCGCAACATACTGCAAAGAAGGCTCATAGTTTACGAGCAGCTCAATGCTTTTTCCTTTGCTGTAAAAAATATTACGAATGGCCGCGTACTGGTATGCAGCGTTGACGTTCATATCTAGCTGGCTGTACAGCTTAACTGCGTCAGCGGCTCCTCTCAGCATGTCGTCAGTGTCAATTCCGGCTACCGCGATTGGCAATAGACCTACCGATGTTAACACGGAATAACGCCCGCCAATCTCATCCGGTACGACGAATGTTTCGTATCCTTCTTGCTCCGCCAGTTGTTTCAGCGCACCCTTTGCTTTATCCGTCGTCGCAATAATCCGTTGTCTTGCTCCTTCTTTACCATAGCGCTTCTCTAGTAAGTTGCGGAACAAACGAAACGCAATGGCCGGTTCCAGCGTCGTACCGGACTTCGAAATCACGTTTACGTATACTTCCTTGTCCTGTACCATCTGCAAAAGCTGAGCCGTATACGCCGCACTCATATGGTTGCCGACAAAATAAATTTTCGGTCCTTTCCGCTGTTCTTTTGGCAGCTGGTTATAGAAAGCTGGGCGTAACATTTCCAAAGCGGCCCTCGCCCCCAGATAGGAACCACCGATACCGATAACAATCAGCATATCTGCCTTCTCGCGAATATTTGCACTCGCTTGTTTTAGGCGCTTATATTCTTCTCGATCGTAGGAGTGCGGCCAATCTACCCAGCCTGTATATTCATGGCCTACCCCCGTTTTCCCATGAAGCATGTCATGCGCCCGGCGCACGTCCGGTTCCATATATTCCAGTTCATGCCGTGTGAAAAACTCCCGCGCTTTACTGTAGTCAAACGTAATTTGTTTATTCACCAAATAGCCTCCTTCTGTCTGTCAAATCCAAGCGTCGTCTCTGTTCCCGGAATGTCGTTGTCAATGGTACCCGGAATTCCGATTGTCGGTAACCCTTTTTCGGAAAGTTTTTGTGCACCTCGAAAAGAACCATCTCCCCCGATAACAACAAGCCCTTCAATGCCTTTTGCACGAAGCTGTTCAATTCCTTGCTGCTGTCCTTCATCCGTTTTGAATGCTTCACAACGGCTGCTGTACAGAATGGTTCCTCCGCTATTTTTCGCATCACGCTCACCCTTACTTTTCATATATTGAAGTAGCTAAAAAATCCATCTTCATAGCAGCATGTGCCCGTATTCAGCTTTTCTTTTTCCTGTCTCCCACAATTATAACGAGACTTACTTTATCCCTCTTATATGTTTTTCACCCCACGTTCATGGATAAATTTCCTATAAATGATAATACATGTTTACTATAAAGTTTATACGTAAAATCTGTCAATTACGTCAATTACATTAAAAAGTAATTGCAAAAAAAGAAAGCCTGTACTATATTATTTTTCATAAAGCGCCCGAGTTCGCTTTTGAAAACGGATTCAAAAACTTCACACTAAAAATCATTTACACGATCCATGACGTGTTACTGTGTTCGACCAGGCATGAGTAATGGAAAGCATGTAGAATATATCACTGTTTTTTTATGGAACAGTATCTGTATATTCTACCTACTTTCTATTGCTCATGCCCTTTTTTGCGTGGTGGCATCCGTGTAAAGGAAAAGGAGGAACATAAGCATGTTTAAGAAGGCTTTTGGCGTATTGCAACAAGTTGGTAAATCACTCATGCTTCCTGTTGCCATTTTGCCTGCTGCCGGTATTTTGCTAGGTCTCGGTAACGCACTGCAAAATCCGTCATTATTGGAAAGGCTTACATTCTTAGCATCACCAGCCTTCCAGATGGTTTTCAAGGTGATGGAGCAAGCTGGAGATGTTATCTTCGGCAATTTGGCCCTGCTTTTTGCCGTTGGTGTTGCCGTTGGCCTGGCAGGCGGTGAAGGCGTAGCCGGAATCGCTGCCATTATCGGTTTTCTAGTCATGAACAAGACAATGGGGGTTCTCCTGAATGTAACGCCTGAAACAATAACACAAAGCAAAGGGTATGCCATGGTGATGGGTATTCCTACCTTACAAACTGGCGTATTCGGTGGAATTATCATCGGTCTGTTGGCTGCCTTTATGTATAAAAAATACTCCAACATTGAACTCCCCCAATTTTTAGGATTCTTTGCCGGAAAACGCTTTGTACCAATTGTGACAGCTGCTTCCGCTCTTGTGCTGGGCATTATCATGATTTTTGTATGGCCGCCGATTCAAAATGCACTGAACACATTCTCGCACAGCATGATCGATTCGAATCGAACACTCGCAGCCTTTGTTTTCGGTCTAATTGAGCGTTCTTTAATTCCATTCGGACTCCATCATATTTTCTATGCACCGTTCTGGTTCGAATTCGGTGAATATGTGGACAAAGCGGGCCAGGTCGTTCATGGGGATCAAAAAATCTTCTTCGCTCAATTGAAAGACGGTGTAGAACTTACAGCCGGTACATTCATGACAGGAAAATTCCCCTTCATGATGTTCGGACTTCCGGCCGCCGCACTGGCAATGTACCATGAAGCGCGTCCTGAGAAACGCGCACTCGTTGGCGGTATTTTAAGTTCTGCGGCACTAACGTCATTTCTAACAGGGATTACAGAGCCAATCGAGTTTACATTCTTATTTGTTGCCCCTGTTTTGTTTGCGATACATGCAGTGTTTGCCGGTCTTTCATTCATGGTTATGCATCTCCTGAATGTAAAAATCGGGCTAACATTCTCCGGAGGTGTCATTGACTATATCCTGCTTGGGATTATCCAAAATCGCACTGACTGGTGGTTAGTCATTCCGGTAGGTCTTGTATTCTCTGTCATTTACTACTTCGGGTTCCGTATTGCCATTCGCAAATGGAATTTAAAAACACCCGGACGTGAAGGAGAAGAAACAACCAAGCAAGAGAACGCATCCGCAAATCGTTTTGCGACTGGCGTATTGGCAGGACTTGGTGGAAAAGAAAACATCAAGCATTTAGATGCATGCATTACACGCTTACGCGTATCTGTGAATGACATTAAAAAAGTGGACAAGGAAAAACTAAAGCAACTTGGTGCGGCTGGCGTACTCGAAGTTGGCAATAACATTCAAGCCATCTTCGGTCCAAAGTCCGACCAGTTGAAAGAACAAATTAAGGATATAATGGCAGGTAAAATCCCAACAGAACCTGTTTATGTAGAAGAAGTAGCGCCACTTCCTGTAGATGCGTCACTATCGGGCGAAAACACAGAAGCTGCATTTATTATGCCAATCGATGGGAAAGTGGTAGACCTGAAAGATGTACCTGATCAAGTCTTCTCACAAAAAATGATGGGCGATGGTTTCGCGATTGAGCCGGATAACGGAGAAGTCGTATCACCGATAGACGGAACGGTTACTACGCTATTCCCGACGAAGCATGCGGTCGGCCTTCTGGCTGACAATGGTCGCGAAGTTCTGATTCACTTCGGAATCGACACGGTCAAATTGCAAGGAGAAGGCTTTGAAGCGCTTGTGGAACAGGGTGCGAAAGTCAAAGCCGGACAACCTTTGCTTCGTGTAAACTTAAATGAAATCAAAGGCAAAGTACCGTCAACGATTACACCGATTATTTTCACAAACCTTTCCGGTGAAAAAGTTATCGTGACACCTGGCTCGCACGTAAAACGCGGCGAGAAAAATGCCGTTAAACTTACAAAATAATCTTACTGTATAAAAACTTGGCTGGCACCTACAAATAGTGCCAGCCTTCATTATTTTTATAAAGATAAGAAAAGCGCATGGAAACATGCCATGCGCTTCGCTTTTTATGCACAATCAGCTGAAATATCGGCAGAAAACTTTCACCGCATCTCCATCTACAATTACTTTTCCGTATTCTTGTAAGACGTGCTTAGTTAGGGTGGAAGCTTCGCCGTACTCCGATAGCAAAGCTATGAAATCATTGTATTCATCTCGAGGTAGATCGATTTCTTCGAACACAAGGTAATAGCGCCCGTTGTACGCGTACGCGCTGCCGCCGTCAATCAATTTGGCGTTAACGCGATGCGCAAGCGCAATCAAATGCTCGAAGTCCTGAAATACATACACAATATCTTCACTTTCTTCCAATGTGACCTGCATTTCATATATGTCATCGTAGTCCATATCATCCATGTCATCATGTACCTCGGTCTTGCCGCGCGTTACAATAACAACCATACCCTGGGCCGGCAGGGAGAATACTTCGACTGCCACGGGTCCATTAACCGTAAACCCCACTTCGTCTTGAGCCTGATTCATCATATCATTGAAAAGTTCGTGCACTTTTGGAATGTCACGCCACATATCATCCTTTTCAATTCCTCGTTCCATCAGGTCATCGAATGTTAAAAAGATTCTTATTTTATCCTGATTCAGACGTTCAACGCGCATTATGACCCCTCCCTCCGCAAATTCGGTGGTAGTATTACAATACGTTGCATGATCCTCTTTTGTTCAAAAATATTATGCGACTTTTTTAATGATAACATGGAGTGAAAGCAAGGTACAAGGTGGGAGAAGAAAAAATATGAGACAGAGACATAAACGCAAGGCTAGAATTTCATAATTCTAGCCGCGAAATCCCCCACACCATTGCGATAGCAATAAGCGCTCCGATGATAAACGAAACAAGCATGCCCGCGCCGTACGAATTCGGTTCGTCTTCACAATACTCTTTCCTTTCATCGCGGTTCATTGCCTACCCACCTTCCTATATGTATGCATAAAAATGTATTTCTTTTTAGTATGATCATCTCCCCTCTTTTCTATATTCTTTTATCAAAAATTGAACACTCCCACCACTGTTGATTGTACGTCCGTACCATTCCACTTTGTATTCCAGCATCCGGCGAAATTCCGACCATGATACATCGGCCAAGGCATCATTCCACAAAGCGAGGAAATGGTTGAACACGAATCGGGAACATCCGATAATACGATAAAAAACACCCGACATCAGTCGAGTGTTTCGACTTCTTGCAACTTTGCCTGAATGGTGCGGGAAAGCTGCCTGAGCTCTACCACATCACCCCGCGCCCGCATCCGGCGGAACTGGTTTTGAAACTCTGTCGCTTCCACCACAAACCCGCGCTGATACAAACTTTGAATCCCCTGCAAAATGCGAGAGACGATATTTGATTTGTATTCGAACATTTGCTGAGCATCTCGGATTTCGTCACGGATTTCCGACATCTCCGTATCAAGTAAATACGCCGCTTCGGCTGTTGTTCGCAACCTTTCTTTGATATCTTCGGGAATATTACCTTCGTACTTATAGTTTAACGAATGCTCTATGGTTGCCCAGAAATTCATCGCCAGCGTTCGTATTTGGATTTCGGCCAATATTTCTTTTTCACCCTGTGATGTATGCACAGGATACTTAATGATAATATGATAGCTGCGATAGCCGCTCGGCTTCTGGTTTTTTATATAGTCTTTTTCGTAGACGATGGTCATATCTTTGCCGTTACGTTGGCGAACAAGCTCTACCACACGATCAATATCCTGTACAAATTGGCACATGATCCGGATACCTGTAATATCCTCTACTTCTTCCAGACGGTCCATCGGAATTCCAAGCTTTTGCGCCTTTTCTAGAATGCTTGAGATTTTTTTGATACGACCTGTTACGAATTCAATCGGTGAATATTCATTTTTCTTTTTTAATTCTTTGCGAATACCTCTAAATTTTACTTTCAATTCCTCAACTGCCTGTTCGTAAGGAATGAGGAACTCTTCCCAGCTTCTGTCATCCACCAGATTGTCTTCCCCCTTCAACTGCCGCTATCCTTCTGTATTTTACCATACTCTTCTCAAAATGAAATCGTGAATTTGCCTGTATTTTTCTATACCCTACTATACAAGAGGAAAAACCAAAATATTACATATAAACAAGATAAGAGATAAGAAAAAACACCAAACTTCTCCGCAACATCGGCTTGGATAGCAAATGTTCTATAATGCGTCCCCTTATTTTTCATCTCTTGTATAATAATAGAAATGACGACAAAATTATACCGGCGAACAGGCCAAAAAAAGGAGGAGCTGCGCGTCATGACAATGGAACACATAAAAAAGCAGGCATTTTCATTGGAAAGTTACCGCTTAGAATGCGGGGAAAGTATTCCGGTAACGATCGGATTTGAAACATACGGTAAATTAAACGCTGAAAAAAGCAACGCGGTTCTTGTCTGTCATTTTTTCAGTGCGACAAGCCATGCGGCTGGAAAATACAGTCCGGAAGATACAGAACCAGGTTGGTGGGATGGACTCATTGGCCCTGATAAAGCGATCGATACGAATGAATACTTTGTTATATGTTCTGACACATTATGTAATATCCAGTTAAAAAATCCGCATGTCATTACAACCGGGCCAAGTACAGTTAACCCAAAAACAGGAGAAAAATATGGCCTTTCGTTTCCAAGCTTTACTTACCGGGATATGGCAGGCATTCAGCGCGAACTAATCCGTTCGCTTGGCATTGAACGGCTGGTGGCGGTGCTTGGTCCATCCGCTGGTGGAATGCAGGCGCTCAATTGGGCGGTTCATTATCCGGAAATGATGGATGCCTGCATCGCGGTCATCAGCGGTGCGCAGACACCTGTGCTTACATCGCTCGCTTATTTGCAGTCAGCAATCGACGCGATTACGCTTGATCCAAAGTGGAAAAACGGGCAGTATGCAACGGGAGAAGAGCCGGAGGATGGGCTGCGCTTGGGACTCCAGTTAATGCACCTGGCTGCTTTCCACTATGAATGGTATGATGAAACTTTTCCACGCCACGCGAAACATGATGTTATTTCTACTTATGACAAAGCCCCTCCTTTTACAGAAAAGTTTAAAAAAGCGGTATCTGAACGTATGGCTTTATATGATGCCAATCATTATATTTACACCGCACGTGCCGCAATGATGCATGATATTGCCCGTGGGTTCGCTTCCCTTGAAGAGGCGCTGGGGCGAATTCAGGCGCGCGTATTAATGATTCCGTGCACATCGGATTTGTTATTCCCGCCGCAGTATAGCCGTCATGTGGTAGAAATCATGAATCGGCAAGGAGGGTGTGCGTCGTACTATGAAATCGACAGTCCGCACGGTCATATGGCGGGAGTACTGGATACGCATTTATTCGCCGAACCGCTCGCAGCATTTTTAGAAGGAAAAGAAGGCGGGATAATAGGATAAAATAAAAAAACGAAATATAAAGTGAGTACCTTATGTCCCGTTTTAGATTGCAAACAAACTCCCTCGTTGCCATTGGCAGTGGAGGGAGTTTATTTGTAATCTAAAGTCCGAGCCAGAATCAGCATCCAAATTTTGTATACATCCAGAAACTGTTCTCATTCCTGCAGGCTCTTATGAATCCAGATCGCCGCCTGGGCACCGTCGCCAATCGCCACTGAGAGCATTTGGGAATGAGCCGCCACATCACCAGCTGCCCATACATGCTTGATATTTGTTACTTTCGTTCTGCCGTCCACCGGAATATGTCCGTTTTCCAACCGTTCTACGCCAAGCATAGTGGCGATATCAGACTCAGCTTTATGACCAAAAGCGATAAATCCTTTTTCTACTTCAATCATCCGATCGTCCGCCAGTCGGACGCCCGATAGTTTGTCCTCCGTCTCGCTTCGCACCTCAAGAATAGGTCCGTTCACCATTCGCACGCCCGCTTCTGTGCATTTTTCTTTCCAGCGCTCCGAAACGGGGCTTTTCTCCGGTTCATGATTAATATACGTCACATCATCTGTCCAGTAACGCAGCACGCAAGCCATGGCTGCGCCAGTATTCCCCGCGCCTAGCACAGCTGTGCGCAAGCCGCGGATTTCGTAACCGTCGCAATCCGGACAAACGTAAACAGCCAAACCGAGCGCTTCCTTTAAACCTTCGATATCTTCCGGAATCCGGTCTGTAAGCCCCGTGCTAATAAGCAGCCGCTTCGCCGATACAGTTTTTTCATTATTGCCGATGACAAGTTCAAACTTTTTGCCTCTCCTATGTGCACTGCTTACCCTTCCTTCAATGAACTCAACGCCTATCTCCCGCGCCTGCGCCCGTCCGGCCTCCCGCAATTCCCTGCCACTTACACCATTGGGAAACCCGAGAATGTTGCCGTATCGCCTTGCCAAAGTTGAGCGTCCACCTTTCGCGTCGATAACCACTACCCGGTGCATATAGCGCCCAAGTTGAATGGCTGCCTGCAACCCGGCAATCCCTCCGCCAATGATCGCGCAATCATACATACATCCATCTCTCCTTCTCGCATTCATAACATCTTCCCATTTCGAGCGATTTTTAGAAGGTTTATGAAGGCAAAGATTCTAATATCCTTAAGTTATACTGGTAGCCTTGTTCGATAAGGAACATCTGTCTTCTATGCGCATAATATTCTTCTTTCGAATTCGCGGAAACGAGCGAATAAAAATGCGCAATCCGGCCATCCTTTTTCGGACGCAAAATCCGCCCCAAGCGCTGCGCTTCCTCCTGACGCGAGCCAAAAGTGCCGGAAATTTGCACCGCTACGCTCGCATCCGGCAAATCGACGGCAAAATTGGCGACGCGCGACACAACAAGTGTAGGGATATCGCCACACCTAAACCTTCGGTACAGCTTCTCCCGTTCTTCCTGCGGTGTCTTTCCAGTAATAAGCGGAGCCTGAATTTCACGCGCGACCATTTCCAGTTGTGAAACATAATGACCGATGACTAAAATCTGTTCTCCCTGATGCTGCTTAAGCACCTCTTTAACGACCGGTACTTTACTCGGATTTTCCGCCGCGATCCGGAATTTCTGCCGCTCACCAGAATCCGTATACTTTGCGCGCAGCGAAGCGGAAAGGGGCACCCGAATTTCCATGCATACTGCGCTCGCAATAAATCCCCGTTCCTCCAATTGACGCCAAGGCAATTCGTACTTTTTCGGTCCGATCAAACTAAATACATCATCCGCCCGCCCGTCTTCGCGCACCAGCGTGGCAGTTAATCCCAAGCGGCGCTTAGCCTGAATGTCAGCCGTCATTCGGAAAACAGGAGCGGGCAGCAAATGGACTTCATCATATATAATCAATCCCCAGTCGCGTTTATGAAACAGCGACAAGTGCGGAAAATCGTCCGAGCCCGGCTCCCGATGTGTAATCATCTGGTATGTGCTAATCGTAACCGGGCGCACCTGTTTTTCCTGGCTCGTGTATGTTCCGACCTGTTCTTCTGCAAGCGTGGTACGAGCTAAAATTTCGTTCTTCCATTGCCTAACCGAAGTAGTACTACTTGTCAGCACAAGCGTCGCCATGCCAAAGCGCACCATTGTATCGATACCGACCAACGTTTTGCCGGCACCGCATGGAAGCACAACCACACCATTCCCGCCGGAGGCACTTCCCCCGGCATAAAACGCGTCCACCGCCGCTCTCTGATAGTCCCGCAATTGAAAACCTCTCTTCTCGCATAAGGCCATTGTAACCCGCTCTCCGTCGGTGTAGCCTGCCATATCCTGCACCGGAAATCCAAGCTTTAACAGCGTTTGCTTAATCATTCCGCGCTGTGCGATCGGGACTATAACCTCACATTCGTTTACCTGTCGCCCGACAAGAGTAGCGATGGATACATAGCTCATAATCTCTTCCATAATCCGCGGCTCGGCGGCCGCAAGCACAAGCTCGCCGCCCCTCACGAACAATTGCAATTGCCCAAAACGCCCCATCGTCCGCGTAATTTCTTCCCGGATAGAAGGTGGAACCGGAAATTTCGCGTACTTGTTCAGCACGCTGAGTACTGTCTCCGCCCTTAAACCAAGCGCGGCCGCATTCCAGAGTGAAAGCGACGTCAAGCGATACGTGTGAATATAATCAGGGCTTTTGACCAGTTCAGCAAACGGAGTAAGCGCATCCCGCACTTCGCTGTACATCGGATGACGCACTTCGAGAAGCAGTGTACGATCCGCCTGTACGATCAACGGATTGCGTATATGCGGCATATTGTCCCTCCTTATATAAAAGTTCCCTCTTCGCTGTAGTGTATCCAAAAATGAGAAAAACTCGCTGGCATTGTCCACTCAATGAAAAAACAGGCGCCTAAAAGCGTCTGTTTTTTAACGGGGAGGCAGCGGCACTTTAATCACTGAACCCGCATATACGTTGTTCGTATTGCGGATACCATTGTACCGTGCCAAATAAAACTGGTATTTTCCTGTTCCGTAATACATGACGGAAATTTTGTACAACGTATCGCCCGGCTGTACCCTATGCCTCAGGAGCCGTCTTTTTTTGTAGGGCGGCGCACTCTTTGAAGCATGGACTGTTTCCACTTTTGCCTTTGCTTGCACAGGCTTGGCTTTCGGCGGCGTTTGGCTTGGATTGACGGGAGTCGCCTTCGCTGAAGAAGGGGATTTAGGCGCCTGGTTCGCGTTCGGCGGCGCAGCCGGCAGCGGTTTCGACGATTGCATACCGGAAAGCTTCTCTGAAAATTGAGAGGCCTGCTGAGATGGTTCCAGCTTGGATACCGCTGTTCCGGATACAGATGTCAATTCCTTCTTTGCAGGCGTTTGACTTCCTACCTCCGGGCGCGGTTGCGCGACGGACGGCACACTCCTTGTCGCATACCACCAGAAACAAAGCACTGCTACAAGCAACAAAAGAACAGTTCCCCCGATATAGTAAGGAGTAAGATTCAACGGGGGCTTCTTGTGAATCGTACTGCGCGGCGGCAGCGTTCCTGTCGGCACTTTTTCCAGCTGTGCCCCTTGCTGTTGTGCCACTATTTTCCGCAGCGAATCCGCCTGATCAGTAGAGGTTTGTCTTTCCCTATTCATCGACATCTTCATTCTCCCCGTTTGTATTCTTGTCTTCCGTATTCGACCCTTCGGTCCCAATTCCTTCCTTTCGCTCAAGAAACCATCCTTTTCTCACAAAGCATCCTAAAACAAAATCTACTAAAAAATGAGCCCATACCACCGTCCAAACGGTTCCCGTCTTCTCAAATAGTACGCCGAACAGTACGCTGATGACAAATACCACTGTCATCATTACCCATTTTTTCATATAGCGTACGTGAACGAGTGTAAATAAAACGCTCGTCCACCAAACTCCTAATCCAGGCTGAATAACGGCACGAAACAAGAACTCTTCCGTTATCGCTACCACTGCGCATACGATGGCAATATGCCCAACAGACAAATCACGGAACAACAGTTCGTTAAGCCCGCCGTCATCAAACATATCACGCGGCAAAAACAAAATAAGAATAACCTCTATGACGATCACCAAAACCGCAGCCAATGTGCCGTATATGAATACATCCGCTGCGTCCTGCAAAGCAAAAGGACGCGTCCAGTCCACCCCGGTGCGAATATAGAAAAAATACAGCCCGGCAAGACCGAGCGCAAATAAAATCGCCTGGGATATGTACACATTTAAAGCCAATGTCCGGCTATCTAAATTTGTATATCTTGAATCCATATCTTTCGTCACTTCCATTCGCATGAGAAACCGGAAGCAAACTATCTAACTCTTGTCTCCAGTCCCATGCTTCTTCTAACATATTGTCTCTCTCTTCCCCGTCTTGATAAAGGGTCATATCGATTCCGCAGCGGTCGCAGCAACTGCCCGAAGCCGCGCGATGCTCCTGTGCAAAATAGCGTCCAATCGTAAGCCGTCGACATTCTGAACTGGACACCCAACGTCGCATTTCTGCTAGCTTTTCGTATCTCTCCGCACGCCGCTGGAAAACGATCTGTGCCAGGGACTGAAAGCTTTTCGGTTGCGAATCTGCGCCTTCCCATTCCCAGCCATTCGTTGTTCGGCGCAACCTTCTGAACAATCCAAGACGTTCCATATGATACAGCAAAATGGAAAGCTGTTGCGCTTCCAGCCCCCATGCCGCAAGCGCCTCTTGTTCAGACACCCCCTTCATCCGCCTATCAGCAGAGAACAAAGCATCGTAGAAATTTCGAATCTGTACCTCGTTTGGATATTCCTCGGCAATCAACTGGCCGGGTAAAATATGGTCATCCGGTGTAAAAAGAAGACAGGCATAGCTTAATTGTCCGTCCCTTCCGGCGCGCCCGACCTCTTGCAAATATGACTCTATGTCAGGAGGCATATGATAATGCAGTACAAACCGGATATCGGGCTTGTCAATGCCCATCCCGAACGCGTTCGTCGCAAATATTACATTCAGTTCATTTCCAAGGAATTGTTGCTGGATCAACAACCTTTCTTCTGCTCCCATACCGCCATGATAAACAGCACAGCGCTCAATCCCCTGCTCCTGCGCCAGCTTGTGCGCGCGTTCTGTCGCGCTTCGGGAGCGGAAATAGACAAGTCCAGGTCCTTTAAGCGTCCTCAACTTGTCCAACATCGCTGCTTCCTTCTCCCGTTCATCGCCCAAAAATGCAACATCATAGCAAATATTCTCCCGATTAATCGATGTAAGCACGATATGTTCATGTGGAATCGAAAGCGCACGGCAAATATCCTGCTGCACGGCCCTTGTAGCGGTTGCCGTCAGCGCTAGCACCGGCGGTGCGCCCAACCTGCAGATACATGAATGCAAACGCTGGTAATCCGTGCGGAAATCGTGTCCCCACTGTGAAATACAATGGGCCTCATCGACTACAAACAGCGATACAGGCACGCGTTCCAGTTGCTCCATGAAATCGTTTTGCTGCAATTTTTCTGGAGAAACATACAGGATTTTCACTTTTCCCTCGATAACTTGCGCCAGCTTCCAGCGTTGTTCTCGCGCAGAAAGTGCGCTGTTAATATATTCAGCGTGCCGAATCCCCCGGCAACGCAAATTCCGCACCTGATCCGCCATCAGTGAAATTAACGGCGAAACAACGACCGTCATTCCGGGAAGCACCAGCGCAGGAAGCTGGTAACACAATGATTTCCCGCCTCCGGTCGCTAAAATGCCAAGCGCGTTCGCGCCCGCAAACGGATAACGCATAACTTCCAACTGGCCCGGCCTGAATTCTTCATACCCAAAATAACGCTTCAAGGCCGTGCGCAATGCTTCGTCTACCGCCGCATTCACGATGTTTCACCTTCCTCCTTGGGAAGCGCGTACCAAAGCAAGACGAATTTCAAGATAATTGTAAGAATCGCCCGCTTCACGCTTAATCGTCCCAACTTTTTTTGTACCCTTTTCGCGTACAATCGCATGAATGCGTTCCACTTTCTCTGGAGAAACAAATGGGTGGATATCAAAAGCGGGATCGGCAATGGCAATTTCAACAATGTGATCTTCGATCGTACCGGGCTTCAAACCACGCTGACGAACAATTTCTTCCAGCGAGAACCCCGCTGCAAGCAACGCTTTCGTCCAGCGGGCTGTTTGCGTAAGCGCGGCATCGTCGGAACGGCTTCCAGCTACCTTTGCAAGCATCGGATAGGCTCCGGAACTAAGGCGGCGCAACTGTTCGGCAGCCAAGCGAAGCACGTGCATCTCAACCGCTCCTTCCGCCGTATCAAGCATACTGGCCAGCTGACGATACGTTAGTCCCGCTCTTGCCTTTCCGCTCAAACGACGCAAAAGAAGCATCCTCTCTTCTTCTGCCAATCCTTCCATCCAGCGTACCATTTCTTCTTTCATACGGCGTGCCGCCTCAAGTTTGTCCGGGTACGTTTTTATTACACGCTTGACTTCGTACTGAAGTTCCCGCTGTTCCACCACCGGATAAAACAGTGTCTCTCCCGCAATCCAATATGAAAACGTCTGAATCAAAAGAGAGAGTTTTTTCCAGAAGCGTGCGGCACGCACTTTTTCATGAACAGACGAAACGGACCTGCAACAGGCTTCATATCTGAAGCGTGCCTCCCTTTTCATTAGTGCGGCTTCGCCGGCCGGCAAACAGAAGACGCCCGCTTTCTTTCCCGGCCGCACTCCGAGCCAGCCGCGCGCGATCAAATCGTCCAGCATTCTCCTCACTTCTTCCACAGAAAACGCGTGTAATGCTCCATACAACATGGATACGCCGAACAAAGCAGCGTCTGCAATCACCTGGTTATTTTTCCGCCCTTTCAGTAAATGTACGATTGCCTGCGGCGTTCTTTCGCCCTGGAACTTTGACGCTGCAAGGAGAAAAAGCCCTTCCATAAATTGAATGTTCATTGTTATAATTTCATCCCCCGATTTCGGGTAAGTAATTACTGTAATCTAATTATAGTCCATCATTCTGCCATGTGGAGCAGAAAAGATGTTTTTGGTGCCCTTTCACGATTTTTTTTCAACCATCTTGATATTCACGAATACAATGTTTACAATGAGGTATGAGAAATGGACAACGTCTTTTCTCAGAATTTCTGGAGGTGAGAAGAGAATGACAACTTGGGTTGATAAAGACACTTGTATCGCTTGTGGAGCTTGTGGCGCAACCGCTCCTGATGTATTCGATTACGATGATGAAGGCTTGGCTTTCAACAAATTGGATGACAACTCCAATACAGCTGAAATCCCGGACATTCTGCAAGACGACGTTCGCGATGCAGCTGAAGGTTGCCCGACTGATTCAATCAAAGTTGAAGAGTAAAATGCTTTTTGCATCGAACAAGCTCTCATAACGTAAATCCGAGCCTGACCAATTTCCCGGTTAGGCTCTCACGGTTTCATGGACAGCATATTATCACCATCTTAATTAATATCCCTTCTCAACTCTTCAATCCCTCGCTTCATCCCGCTATTTTCTTGAACGAGCAAACTTTCTCTCCTTTTCCTCCAGCCAGTTTTGCAACAGATATGTAAAATGGAGATGTTAAAAAGATTATTGACAAGTGCAATAATTGTCTATATCCTAAGTATGTCATAAAGATTCATATGCATTCTCGTTAGGCGAGGCTCCAGTTCAAACATAGGCCACTGCCCGGAAACGTCGAGAGACGCCAATGGGTAGAACAGGTATTGCCGGATTAAGGCTCTACTTAAGGTGGCTGAGTCATGTGACTCTACGTTGTTCTGTGCCGAAGCTCAACCAGGAGAATACTGGAAGCATACGAAGCTTTTTCGCATGCATCTATTTGTTGTGGGCACAAAAGCCTCTCCTGGCGTCATCTTGCGCGGGAGAGGCTTCTTTTGTTCTTTCAATGATATCAATATATTAAAGGGCAAAGGAGGGGATTTTCTTGATTAAAACGTATTTTTACAACCACTCCAAGCAGGAAATGATTCATGATGTCGATTTGGATAAAATCAACGAATTCCTGCATTCCAACGAAGACTTGCTCTGGATTGATCTGTTTAATACAAGCAACCAGGAATTGCAATATATCGCCAATTTGTTTAACTTTCACCCGCTGGCAATTGAGGACTGCCTTCAACACAGTCCGCGCGCAAAAGTGGATAATTACGAAGATTACTATTTTTTCGTATTCCATGCGCTGCGCTACCATGAGGAAAGCGACACAGAGATTACAACCCTTGAGCTAAACGTATTTATGGGGCCGAACTACATCGTAACCATCCATAAACGACCCATGCCTTCCATCGGTCGAATTGCGGCCGCCTGTTTAAAAAGCAAAGAGTACATGAACCGTGGAGCAGATTACTTGCTGTATTCCATCATTGACGGCATTACGGACGAATACTTCCCGATTCTTGACCGGCTAAGCATCCGTATTGATGAAATCGAAGACGAGATGTACGAATACGATATGGAACTTGTCACCGAAGAGTTCCTCGCGCTTAAGCGTACACTCATTTTGATCCGCCGCGTCATTCTACCGCAAAAACGAGTATTCGCTACAATAAACGGTCATTGGCAATTTCCGATTCAAGAAGAGAATATTCCATTCTATATTGACTTAAAAGACCACCTGGAACGGATCGCCGACTCGACCGAAACGTTCAAAGACTTAGTAAACAGCGCGCTTGATACGTATTATTCTATCGTAAGCGCTAAGACGACGGAAAACTTAAACATCCTGACCATGATTTCTACCATTATGCTGCCGCTTACCTTCATAACAGGATTTTTCGGCATGAACGTACCGCTCCCGTTTCAAGATTCGCCCTATACCACACTGGTTATTTTCGTACTTCTGTCCATGCTTTCTTGGTGGATGTGGTGGTTTTTGCGCAAAAAATTTATGTCATAAAAAGCTCATGGTCATAAACTGAAAATGGGCTTCTTCACAGGGCATACCCTCTGGGTGAGGCATACCGTTTTTCGCCCGAGAGTTTTTCCTGACAGACAAAAAATACTGATATATCAAGGATGTTGTAAAACGCATAATGACTGAATGGTAAAGGTTAAACACAATAGAGTAAAAACTAAATGTTGCACGCAGTCAAAACTATTGAGTATAATAAAATTAATAAAATGGTTCAGCCGGGAGGCGTACTTCATGAAAAAAACACGCAAAACCGGACGCATCGAAAAAGTAGTGAAGCTTTTGTATTTGGTAGGTATTCTATCACAAGAAGAACAGGAACAAATGATAAAACGCCGCCACTAACAGGGCAATGACAAGCGGAGCAACATGCTTCATCACAGAGAGGATTGTCCAATCTCCTCTCTCAAGGGATTGGACATTTTTTTCGATGGTTCTTTTTCTAATTTATTTGTAATAACGAACCATCGAAAAATCGGCAGACCTGCTCTCTCCGAAGAGCAGGTCTCTTTTTTATCCTGTTATGATGAGCGCCGTCAGCCCCCCGGCTATAGACGCCAGCGCGTTCACCGCATCGTTCGTGCACCAGGCGTATCCTTTCACTGCAATCGTATCCCGTCCGCAATGAAGCTTGCGTTCCGTTTCTTTGCCACATATCTGACAGCGGTACATCCGCTGCCAAGCCGCGCCGACCGCGCTGTCAATCAGACTGCCGATCATACCTCCTACAGCTCCCGCCACTACATAATGGACATTCACCCCTTCTTGCGCAAGCAAGGAAAACAGACAGGCACAGCCTCCAATAAACGTCCCGCCTGCAAACGAAGCGGCAAGTCCCGCCCCGCTCACCCCACCGGACGTTCCCGGGTCTACCTTGCGCCATGTAAAAATATGGCGCGGCTTTCCTTTCGCCAGCACACCAATTTCCGTTGCCCACGTATCCGCCGTTACCGCCGCGATCGAACCGATATAAAACGCATACCACCCTTCTTCCATCGCCGCAATAAATGCACCAAGGATAGCCACAAGTCCTGCTCCACCATTTGCAAACACTTGCATAAAATCCCTTGTGCCAGTTTTGGCAAATAAACTCTCCACCTCCTGCTTCGCTTCCTTCTTTCGATGCGATAACAAACTGGAAGAGATGAAAAATGCAAGCAACACACCATACCATTTGATATCGCTCAATGCGTATATCAGTGTTCCTATAATTACTACAGCCACAGCTCCGCTCGCCGACAGCGAACGTTTCCGGTATGCTACTATGGCAATCAACAGGCTTCCCACAAATCCAATAAAAAGTTTCATTCCTACTTCTCTCTCCTTACAACACGCTTTTCTTGTAACATAGAACTTGTTATAATGAAGCAGAATCCCTTGTTGGACTAACCTAGCTAACCCAGAACAAAAAGGAGGAATTTTCATGGCATTCGAAAACAAAGTCGTTGATGTGTTCGTCGAAATTCCAGCTGGCAGCCAGAACAAATATGAGTACGATAAAGAAGCAGGCGTATTCCGCTTGGATCGTGTACTATACTCCCCAATGCACTATCCTACCGAGTATGGATATCTAGAAAATACGCTGGCGCTTGATGGAGACCCGCTGGATGCGCTTGTGTTAACCACATTCCCGACATTCCCAGGTTGTGTCATCTCCACCCGCATCATCGGCGTGCTTGTTATGTCCGATGACAAAGGCCAAGATGAAAAACTGTTAGGCGTACCTGTTGACGATCCACGCTGGGATGGCGTAAAATCGCTTGACGACGTTCCAGGTCATGTATTGAAAGAAATCGCACACTTCTTCGAGCGCTATAAAGACCTAGAAAACAAAGAAACGAAAATCGAAGGCTGGGAAGGTCCAGAGAAAGCGGCTCAGCTTATTGACGAATGCCTTGCCCGCTACACGGAAAACAAATAAACGATATGTACATACGAAAACTCCCGCTAAGCGGGAGTTTATTCTTTTTCTGTGTCTCCATATCTTTCCTTGAGTCGGCGAATGCCTTCCTTGCAGACTCCGTAAGACAACCATGAGCAACCGAGGCACAAGAAGTCAAGATCATCCGGCTTCACCATTTGCGCGGTACGCTGTACCAGCCATTTTTTACTGTATGTTCTTTCCGGCTCAATATGTAGATGGCGGATAACTTTGGCATCCATCCGTCTGACATGAAGGTCGGAATCTTCCCCCGCTTCACACTTCGTTTGTCCTTTATGGGGACAAGCACCACATACTTCATCAAATCCGATAGTTACTTCCAGCCGGATGTCACATTCCGGGTCGCGAATACATTCTACCATTTCGCGCATCGTCTTGATAAAAGAAGGGCTATACCCCATGCCTTGAAACCCGTGCACACACAACAAATGATGGCCGCGCAATTTGCGAATCTCCATTGTGCTTTCTCCTTTTTTTGATGAATAAGAAAAGCTTGCGAGTTATCTTTAACTTTATCATGCAGGCACCATTTTCGCACGTCTGAAACAAATAATATCATAAAACTTGCTTTCTACATTTTTAAACTCTTGAGATATAAAACAGCTTTACATCCTAGCGACAACTTGGTAGAATAAAAATAAAGATTCGGGCTAAAACCGAACATTAATAATTTTTTAATAAAGAATGTTAAGTTTTTAATCCAAAAACACTTGACTCCATCCTTTTTTCGTGATAAATTGTTTTCAGACAACAAACAATATCGTAAAACAACAATGACGGAGAGGAACTGCAGACGTGATTCTTCAGAGAGCCGGTGGTCGCTGCGAACCGGTGAATCCCCTGCCGTTTGAGCGCTCCTGAGTTGTCAGGCTGAACCGAAAGAAGTAGGTCTGAACGGATGCTCCGTTACAAGCTGCGGTTCTCGTGTATAGAACCGGTCGAGGCTGCTGTTGCGAGACAGTAGCGAATGAGGGTGGTACCGCGAAACAAAGCCTTTCGTCCCTCACTACAGGAATGTAGTGAGCACGAAAGGTTTTTTTAGTACAAAAATATATCTAGGGGGAAAAGGCGTCAAGCGCCGCGGAGGTGTAAATTACATGTTTAAAGTATTAGTAAGCGACCCATTAAGTGAATTTGGCATTCAAAAATTGCTGGAGGCGGAAGACGTTCAGGTTGACCGCAAGACAGGACTCTCCGAAGCGGAACTGATCGATATTATCGGAGAATATGACGCGCTGCTTGTGCGCAGTCAAACAAAAGTAACGGCCGCTGTTATTGAAGCAGGTAAAAAACTAAAAGCAATCGGCCGTGCAGGGGTTGGAGTGGATAACATCGACCTGACAGCTGCAACAAATGCGGGGATCGTTGTCATCAATGCGCCGGACGGAAATACGATTTCTACGGCAGAACATACTTTTGCAATGATTATGGCTTTGGCTCGCCGTATTCCACCAGCATACAAAAAACTGGTAGAAGGCGAATGGGATCGCAAGTCGTTCACGGGCGTAGAATTGAACAAAAAAGTGCTGGGCATCATCGGTCTGGGACGAATTGGCGCTGAAGTAGCAAAACGTGCTAAAGCGTTTAATATGAGCGTGATCGCATACGATCCGTTCCTGACTCAAGAACGTGCCGACAAATTGGGCGTTAAATTCGGCACGCTCGATGATGTGATTACGCAAGCCGATTTCATTACAGTCCACACTCCATTGACAAAAGATACAAAATATCTCATTAATACGAAACAATTTGAAAAAATGAAGGACGGCGTACGCATCATTAACTGTGCCCGCGGCGGAATTATCAGCGAAAAAGCGCTGTATGAAGCGATTGTAAGGGGCAAGGTTGCCGGCGCCGCCATCGACGTATTCGAACAAGAACCGCCCGTGGACAATCCGCTGTTGAAATTGCCACAAGTCATTGTGACGCCGCACCTTGGGGCGTCTACCGTCGAAGCGCAGGAGAACGTTGCCATCGACGTATCTGAAGAAATTCTGCATATTCTACATGACGAGCCATTTAAAAACGCGGTGAACCTACCGTCTATTCCGGCCAATGTCATGGAAAAAGTAAAGCCGTACTTTGAACTGAACGAAAAACTCGGTTCCTTTATCGCACAGATTGCGGTCGGCGGCTTGAAAGAAGTAATCATTACTTATTCCGGCGAGCTGAATGATATTGATACGGCGGCTCTGACGCGCACGACGCTGAAAGGCATTCTGTCCTATCATCTCGGCTCGGCCGCAAACTATGTAAACGCACCGATTCTTGCGAAAAACCGTGACATTCATGTAACTGAGCAAAAATCAACATACAGCAGTGGATTCAGCAACCTGATTACAGTTACGCTGAAAACGAGCCAGGAAGAACGAACCGTGTCCGGTACACTGCTGAATGGCTACGGTCCGCGCATCGTTAAAATTGACGGCTATTCCATCGACCTCGTTCCGCAAGGACACCTGCTGCTTGTCCATCACAATGACCGTCCGGGTGCCATTGGCCGCGTAGGTACCATCCTTGGCGACAACGATGTGAACATCGCAACCATGCAGGTAGGACGTCGCGATGTAGGCGGCCAAGCCATCATGCTTCTAACTGTCGACAAGGAAGTAAGTCCGAACGTACTGGACACGCTAGGTGAACTAAATGAGATTACAAGCGTAACGCAACTCGAACTATAAGCCGTTTCAAGACAGGCTGGTTTCTCTCGGCCTGTCTTGAAAGTTATAAGATGTGCCCGCAGTGATACAAAGGCGGCTGTCCCGCTTCCTTGTGGAAGCAGGACAGCCGCTTTCTTACTTTACAACAACATATGCTTTCTTATCCACCAAAAAAAGCGGGCACTCCGCCCCGTGCGCCCGCCTTTCACTTCACCATAATTATAAAATCGTTAAAATGTGCGTCATATCATCCAGAATATAATCAGCTTTCAATTCTTCAAATTTGGCGCGAGCTTCCTGTCCCGTCAGGCCGGTCAGCGTGGCGGCAAACTTACAGCCGATGCTGCGGGCAGCCATATAGTCAGCGACCGAATCGCCCACAACTAAAATTTCTTCCCCGTTTTCAATCGGCAGCGCAAGGTTGAAGCATTCCTCATCATGCGCATCCATGCCAAGCATGCCCTTAATGTAGCAATACGGTTGTGGCTTGGCGAGCGGCGCGCGCTCCGGATAACGCTTCTCTGCCTCCAGTACATCACTTGCGGTCACCACACGGTTTTCATCAAAATATTGAAGCAATCCCATCGTTTTGAGCGGTTCCACCGTTTCGATGCGCGGACGACCGGTGCCGATGCCGAGCACATAGCCGCGGTTTTTCAATTCGGCTAGCACTTTCGCCATTTTCTTTGGTTCTACAATCGGAATCTCGTCATCAAGAAATCCGCGTTTGCCTTCTTGATACGCTGGACGACCGATCGATTGGGCTACCAGGCGGTCACCGAGATACCATTCCTGGAACGTCTCTTGACAAAGATCCCACAATTCACTATTGCGCGAGAAAATGTCCGTCTCAATCCCTGTTTTCTCACGAACCAAATCGTTCAAATAAAGAAGCAGCGCCTGTTTTTCTGCCGTGCTTTTTTCGAAGTCTGCAACGAAGGACGCGTAGTCCACTTTAAATTCTACGCCTTTCGCCATCTCTTGCACTTTGGCGATCGCTTCACGATGAATTTGCGATGTTAAGATCGTCTCCACTTCTGCGGACTTCGTCTTATGCAACTCCGCCAGCAAACGCACCAACTCGTAGGAGAACACAAGATAGACCATATCCCAGTTGGCGTTAATACCTCTTGTTTTTATGAAATTTAACACTTTATCATCATCAAACACTTCCTTGCGCACGCGGCGGATCGTACCCTCCTCCGGCGCCGGCTCAAACGTGTCACCGGAAAGCCCCAAATATTTCGGGCTATACAGCATCTCCCATACCGTCAGCGCGGAAGCGTCGAAGTAGCGCTCCTCGCTTAGTAAAACACCGTCAACATCAAATAAAATGGTACGAAACATTTCTTCTTCTCCAGCTCCTCTAACATTGTAATCGACCCAACACGAACATTTTAACATATTTTAAGCAAAATAATCGCCTTTTTCCGCAAATTTTCCGGTGATAAAGTAAAGTATGATAAAATGAAAAAAAAGGAGGCTGAGCTTATGGAATTTCAATCCTTACATAACAAAGTTGTACTCATTACCGGCGCAAGCAAGGGCATTGGCCAGGCTATGTGCCTGCTGTTCGCGGAAAAAGGCGCCACCGTATATGCCATTGCGCGCAGCGAAGAGTTACTGCACAAACTGGCGGAAAAAGCTAAGACGAAAGGTGGCAACATCATCCCTTCACCGTGCGACGTAACCGACAGCGAAGCGGTGCAACGGCTTATTAGCCAAATTGTCCGTGAAAAAGAACGGATCGATGTATTGATCAATAACGCCGGACTTGGCCATTTCGGCCCGATTCACGAATTGACAGAAACGCAGTGGGATGAAATGATGAATGTGAACCTGAAAGGCGTGTTCCTCTGTACCAAGTATGTAGTGCCCCACCTGCTTAAGCAGCAAAGCGGCCACATTATCAATATTTCCAGCGTGGCCGGCACGGTTACGTTCCCGGGCGGCGGCGGTTACTGCACGTCCAAATTCGGTCTGATGGCGTTCACGGACGTTTTAACGCAAGAGCTAAAGCCGCACAATATTAAAGTATCTGTCATCTGTCCGGGTTCGGTGCAAACATACTTCGGGCAGAGCGACCCCAAATCCTATGCGCTCAAACCGGAAGAAGTAGCATATATCGCGTACCAGATGGCAGCCGCACCGGAAGGCGTTATTATGAACCAGGTGATTATGCGTCCGGTTGTGCCGAAAGAATACCAAAAATAAGGGAATACAACAAAAAAGGCTGAGGGAAAAACATGAAGAAAAAAGGAGTTTTTCTGCTTGCACTTATGCTTGCCGCCGGCTTGAGCATAACTGCCTGCTCACAGCAGCAAAGCAACGACCAGCAAAACGCCGCCCCTGCGCAGAAGGCAGACAAACGAGCATTCCAACAGTGGGACAAGCCGCCAGCAATGCAAATTGACCCGAACAAAACATACATCGCACATGTGGACACGAACAAAGGCTCATTCTCTATTGAACTATTCGCCAAAGATGCGCCAAAAACAGTGAACAACTTCGTATTTCTGGCGCGCGAAAAATTTTATGATGGCATTATCTTTCATAGGATCGTCAAAGATTTTGTTATCCAGGTTGGCGATCCGCAAGCAAAAGGGAATGTCCAAAATCTAAAAAATAATCCTCAAATCGGGGCCGGGGGTCCAGGCTATCAGTTCGAAGATGAATTATCTTCCAAGCATAAATATGAAAAAGGGATTGTGGCGATGGCAAATTCCAGACCGAATACGAATGGAAGCCAATTCTTCATCGGGAGCGGTGCTGGAGTAGAAACATTAAATACGCAACCTTATTACACGATTTTCGGAAAAGTGATTGCAGGTATAGATGTTGTGGAAGCGATCGCTAATACACCTGTTGAGCAAGGCATACACAAGGAACCTACACCTAGCTTTCCGAAAGAAAATGTATTTATCAAGACCATTACGATTGAAGAAAAATAACTTCTCGCTATTGTAACAGCACATGACAATACATGCGCCTCTTCTTGCCGCGCGCTTCTGGCTACTCCCTCTTGGCAGCCAGTCAACAAAACGCACGGAAAAAGAGGCGCATTTTTTTAATTTGCTTACACCTTTTTCTTCTTCACAATCGCTACAGTACAGCGGGAAACGCAAATGAGTTTATCCTCTTCGTCAGTAATCTTAATATCCCATACCATCGTTGTCCGTCCCTTATGGAGCGGCGTAGCTACTGCCGTAACGAGCCCGTCCCGCTTCGGGCGCACGTGGTTGGCATTAATCTCAAGTCCGACCGCCATTTCATTCTCTTGGTCGATTGCACTCCATGTGCCCATGCTGGCCACCGTTTCCGCAAGGACAACTGAAGCGCCTCCGTGCAACAGTCCAAACGGCTGATGCACCGTTTTGTTCACCGGCATCGTTGCCACCACACGTTCTGGTGTCATTTCTTTTATCTCAATTCCCAGCACTTCTACAAGCGTACCCTGTATATCCATGCCTTCCATACCCTCCCTCATTTTTTCACGTTTGCGCGCTCCATTATTCCGAGGCACCAACATCTCCTTTAGCAACGCAGCCTATCCTACTTTTTTCTCCGAAGGGAGCCATACGACAAAGCGTGTCCCTTCCCCTATCTTACTTTCTACGCGAATATTTCCATGATGAAGTTCAACCAGTTCTTTGACAATCGCAAGACCAAGCCCTGTCCCCGCTTCTCTGCGGGAACGTACCCGATCCACCTTGAAAAAACGCTCCCATATAAAATCAAGATCATGTTGAGAAATGCCGATGCCCGTATCTTCCACCGTCACTTCAATGCCGTCGGCCTTTTCCCGTGCCGCAAGCTTGATATGTCCCTGCTCCGTAAATTTTAAAGCGTTGCCGATTAAATTCGTAAAAATCTGCTCAACACGGTACGGATCAGCAATGATCGTCGGCAGCGGATCAACCACTTCCAGTCGTAAATCGAGGTTGCGTTTGGCCGCTTCTTCTTTAAAAGCAAATACGAGCCGATTCAAAAACGAATTCATATCAATCGGCCGCTTCACAAGGTTGACCTCCTGTTTTTCCAGGCGTACAAGTTCCAGCAAATCATTGACCAATCGGCTCATGTGCATCGTTTCTTTATACATGACATCATAATACTTCTGCCGTGACGTTTCGTCGGTGACAAGACCATCCTGCAACGCTTCCAGAAAGCCTTGCATCGCGGTCAGCGGTGTCCTCAATTCGTGTGAAACATTCGCCAAGAAATCCTGACGTGTCTGTTCGAAGTCTACTCTCTCCACTTCCACTTGTTCCAGCGTACTGGCCATCCGATTGATCGTCCGCGCCAAATCACCGATTTCATCCTCGGTCGTTACCGCTACCCGCTGTTTGTAGTTCCCGCGTTCAATCTCCAGCGCTACTTCGTCAATCCGCTTCAACGGGCGGGAAATTGTCCAGGAAAGATAAGAAACCATCGCCGTCGATAGCAAAATACCGAAAAGCGTTGCCCATACAATCATTTCCCGCATGTTGCCGACTGTCTCATCAATGCCTTCTACCGGCGCATGCAGCACAATGCCCCCAAACACTTCATTCTTCTGTCCCCATGGCACGACGACGGACAGCATCGGCTTGCTGAGCCCTTCAAATTTCAAATCCTGAACCACGTCCTTACCCTGCATGACCTGCTCAACAATCGAACGGGCTACCGATTTACCAATAAACACCTCATCCTGCGTCGAAGTGGAAATAATTCGCCCGTGGCGGTCAAACACCCAAATACGCGTATCGAATGTCTGATCTAAAAAAGCGAGCATCGCCGTCGTCTGATCGGACGGCATCGGATCGTTTTGAATGGCAAGGTTTACCTTTTTCGCTTTGCGCAGCAATTCTTCTTTTGTTCCATCATATATGTAATTTTTGGCCAGCACTGACATGGAAAGGCCAAGAGCGCCCAGCCCTAGCAACATCGTAATCATGTAGCTGAACAAGAGTTTGCGAAAAATACTTTTATTAATTCCGAACCATTCTCTCACTATGCTGAGCACGAAGCTTCCACCTCAAATTTGTAACCGACCCCCCATACCGTATGAATGCACTCATACGGCAACTTCGCCAAATGCTGGCGAATTTTTTTAACGTGTACGTCCACAGTCCGGATATCTCCAAAAAAGTCATAGCCCCAGATTCGCTCAAGCAACTGTTCCCGAGTAAACACGCTTCCCGGTGAACGTGCCAGAAACACCAGCAAATCAAACTCTTTCGGACGAAAAGCTACTTTTTCGCCCGATACGGTCACCTGGCGCCCCTGCAAGTCAATGTGAAGATCCTGAAACTGAAGCACGTTTGCTGACTCCGCTTCTTTCTCCTCATTTGTCCGTGGCTGCATCCGGCGAAAAATTGCTTTAATCCGTGCTACAAGTTCACGCGGGCTAAACGGCTTGGTTACATAATCATCCGCTCCCAATTCCAGTCCAAGCACCCGGTCGAATTCTTCTCCTTTAGCAGAAAGCATAATAATCGGCGTGTCCATAGTCTTGCGAATTTCACGGCACGCCTGATACCCATCCATCTTCGGCATCATTACGTCCAGGATAATAGCGTCCGGTTTCTCGCGCTCCGCAAGCGCAACCGCCTCGCTTCCATCATGCGCTTCTATCAAATCAATTTGCTGCTGTGAGAAGTAGAGGCGAATAATCTCCAGCACATTCGTATCATCATCAGCAACAAGTACTTTTGTTCCGTTCATTATCTCTTCCCCTCCATTCCGCATGCAAAAAATCAGGCGGAATCCGGCTCCGCAATCGTTGCTATTTTATTAGTATACCATATTTTTCGCTTTCTGTTTGTAAGTTCGCAGCGTTTGTTTATAAAATTCGCATGCAACATGTACCGAGTGTCCAGGATAAAGGAAGCGATTTCTAAAATTAAAATAACCGGTACATTTGTACCGGTTATTTTAGGAAGAAGAAGCGTGAAGCTTATATTTTATTTTTTATGGAAACTTTAAAGTAATGATTATAAACTTTCGTATTATAAATAGACGGCATTTATTTGCTGTGGTATTGTACAGGCGTTTTGCTCGTTTATTGGTCTTTTGATGTCATTTCCCACGATTGATCGTTAATGAAGCAGCATACCGTCCGTTGATGCTCCGTTTCTCACCTCCCAACGCTTTTTACTTTACAAGAAAAATGTAACAAGCTCGTGAAGCAGATAAGAACTTTTTTTGATAAAAATATGATCAATTTATGTTCTTATCATCTAACCCATATACAAAACCCAGGTTGGCACAGCTTTTGAGAAAAGGTAAGATAGAAGAAAAAACGTTTACAAATGGGAGGAAAATGGATGGAAGCTTCGCTTGAAATTGTAGTACGTTCAACCGAAATCGATGTGAATGGCCACGTTAACAATGCCAAATATCTTGAGTATCTGGAATGGGGACGGGAAGAATGGTATGAACAAGCCGAACTGCCCTATGATACGTTTCTTGAGATGGGAATCCAGACCGTAACGGTTAATATTAATATTAACTACCGCAAAGAGTGCCTGCAAAACGATCGCCTAACGATTACGACCAAGCCGGAACGGCTCGGCCGAACCAGTTATGTCCTGAAACAGGAAATACATAACCAGCGCGGCGAGCTCGTCGCGGATGCATTGGTCACAAGCGTAACCATGGACAGCAAGACCCGCAAAAGCCGTCCGGTTCCAACAAAACTGGCCCGCCTGTTCGACCGCTCCGCTTCCTGAGTGCGCATAAGAAAAACTTGCGGGCTGATGCTCGCAAGTCCTTTTTCCAGATGAAGAAAGGTAAAATCTACATACTTCATATGCAGCTGTTAATCCAAAACAGCCGACCTAACAAGATCGGCTATTCAGCCATTGTCCCCGTTTTTCGTATGCATTTTTTTCGTTTGGACGTTTTTTTTCTTTGTAAACATCGGGTGGCCACGGTGCTCTTCCGGGGAAATGAGTTGTCCCTGAAATAGTACACGCTCCGGGATCTCGATACGAAGCTGTCTGGCTAGCTTACCGGCCATGAACTTCTCCTTCGGCGCAAGCAACGATATCGCCATACCGCACTTTCCGGCACGACCGGTACGCCCAACACGGTGAATGTAACCGTCCGTATCCAACGGCAGATCAAAATTAACCACATGTGTGACGCCTTCGACATCAAGCCCGCGCGCCAGCAAATCAGTGGTGACCAGATATTGGATGCGACCGCCCCGGATACCATTCATCGCCTGCTCACGTTCCTGCTTGTTTGCTTCACTATGAATACCGGCGACATTTACTCCTTTTTTGGAAAGCCAGCTGACAATCTCCCCAACTTGATGCTGCTTCTTTACGAAAATAAGAGCACGATCAGGTTTTAGTGCATGCAGCAGGCGACGCAACATATCAAACTTTTCCCGCTCCGAAGTCACAATAAAATAATGCTCAATCGTTTCCGGTAAGCGGGACTTTCCTTTCATCTTAATCACCTGTGGTTCTTCTTCTGACCATTTCTTTCCCCATTCTTCCACCAAAGAAGAAATCGTCGCAGAGAAAACAAACAGTTGACGATCCCGCGGCGTGCGCTTTATTACCGCCTCCACTTCCGGCATGATGTTCGCTTCCAGCATCTGATCTGCCTCATCAATCACGACCATTTTCACTTCGTGAACCTTGAGCTTCTTTTTCTCGATTAAGTCATACATACGCCCTGGAGAGCCGACAATCACATGCGGCTTCTGCTTCAATTTCTCTATCTGCCGCTTACTATCCACCCCGCCCATAATAATCTGAAAGCGAATGTCCGTACCGGCACACAACTCGTCCAAAACATCGCGAATTTGTACTGTTAGCTCGCGCGTTGGAACAAGAATGAGCGCCTGAACAGCTACGGACGTGCTATCAATTCGCTGCAAAATCGGCAGCAAATACGCAAGCGTCTTCCCCGTTCCAGTCTGTGATTCACCGACCACGCTTTGCCCAGCAAGCAACAGCGGTATGGTGCGCTGCTGGATCGGTGTCGGCGTCTTAATGTTCATTCTTTCAAGTCCCTGGATTAAGAAAGGGGCCAGTGAGCTTTCAGCAAATGTCTTCATCTGTTTCTTCCTTCCTCAGGCTGAATCGGAAGCTGGATAGAGAATGTCGTCCCTTCTCCCAGCTTGCTGCGCACGGTAATCGTGCCATGGTGGCCTTCTACGATATTTTTTACGATGGAAAGCCCAAGTCCTGTACCGGCACGACCACGCGTTCGGGCCTTGTCGGCTTTGTAAAAGCGCTCAAACACAAACGGCAAATCATCGGCCGGGATTCCGCTTCCAGTATCCGCTACCTCAATGATGTACATCTCATCCTGCATAAACGTTCTTAACGTTACTCTACCTCCCTGGCCGGTATGCCGTATCGCATTGTCAATCAGATTCGTCAACACTTGCTCCAAGCGATCGGCGTCAAAATAAAACATACTGTCCGGCGCCTGCCAATCCATCTGTAAACAAATCCCCTGCTCTTTCGCCACACCATTAAATTTACGAATCACTTTGTCTTCAAGCTGAAGCAAGTTACCCGGCCGGATATCAAGCTGAGTATAACCGGCCTCCATGCGGGCTATGTCGAGCAATTCGTTGACCAGACGAGACATGCGCAACGACTCATCATAAATAATTTGCGCAAGTTCCTTCTTTTCTTCCGCCGTCTGGGCGATATCGTCAATAATCGCTTCGCTGTATCCTTGCAGCATCATAAGCGGTGTGCGCAATTCATGCGACACATTGGCGACGAAATCCTGGCGCAGCTTATCCAGCCTCCGCTCTTGTGTCATATCGCGCAACACCGCAACAGCGCCACGAATTTGATCATCGTCGTACAACGGCGCCATCACAACGGCGTATATGCGACCTTGCACAACGACATCCGTTACGACTTCTTCCGCGTTGCGCACGGCTTGTTCCAGAATGGAGCGCATGGAATCCGGGAGAAATTTGATGCCCTTTTCTACATCATTATCTTCCTCCATTCCCTGTTCGTACTCCCATGCTTTCAAAAGCGCCTCTGCCGGAGGATTCGTAACAATAATCCGTCCGTGGTGATCGAACGTCATCACAGCATCCACCATGCTTTTAAGCACACTGGACAACTGCTCTTTTTCTCTGGATAGGGCTACGATTAAATCGTTCAAACGTGAGGCCATATGATTAAACGTACTGGCCAAATCTCCGATTTCATCGTTGGTACGAATGGAGATTTGTGCTGAAAAATCCCCTTGTGCATATAAATCGGCCGCCTTTTTCATTGAATGCAATGGCTGGGTAATACGCGTAGACAAGAAAAAAGCGAAAAAGGTAGTCAAAATAATGCCTATGACTGCGGCATAGAAAATGAGCCATGTCGTCTTATTGGTCGTTTCACGCAGTTCATCCATCGTCTGGTATAAAATCAATTCATTGTTCAAATCGGGCGAATGCAAAGGCACCGCTACAGCCACGAATTCCTCATAACGCGGAACCCTGCCTTTATCCGGCACCACTTGAAAAAAGTCACGCGTCACAGCGATCCGGTCATTGCGTGCCTGTCTCAGCACTGGATGCTTCAAAAACTCTTCCGCTTTCACTTCCGGGATCGTTTTATCGCGCCGATCTACATCCTGATTGATGTATTTGCCAAGCGAACCGGTAATCACCATACGGGTATCATATACATCCACCAGCTCTCGCGCAATGCTGAGCGTTTTTTCCCTATCCTTATAAACCAGAATAACGTGCGCGATATTTTGCGCCAGTTGTTTTAAATCTTCCGTGCGCTGTTTTTCATAAAAACCGTCTAAAAATGACATCAACGTAAGACTGAGCACGGTCAACACAACCGCGACAAGCCCAATAATCGTAAACCAGAGTTTGACAACAACACGGTTCAACACTTATTTTGGCACCTCAAGCTTATAACCGATTCCCCATACGGTTGCGATCATATTGGCAGCCGTGGGAGATACCTTGTTCAACTTTTCACGCAAGCGCTTGATATGAGTGTCAACAGTGCGCAAATCTCCGAAAAACTCATAGTGCCACACATCCTTAAGCAAATCTTCCCGGGAGAATACGCGGTCGGGGTGGCGCGCCAAATAATACAGCAATTCGTATTCTTTCGGCGTCAGGCTAACCTCCTCTCCCGCCACTGTCACCCGGTGTGCATCGTGATCTATAGACAATTCAGGGAATACGATAACATTGTGTGAACTGTTCTGTGTCGTTAAAAACGCGGTCGCCGAAGAACGTCGCAACAGCGCTTTCACCCGGTAGACAACTTCACGCGGGCTAAACGGTTTGACAACATAATCGTCCGTGCCCGATTCAAAACCTTGCACCCGGTTTGCTTCCTCTCCCTTAGCGGTGAGCATAATGACCGGCGTTGCTTTTTTTTCTCTGAGTCGTGTACATACCTCGATGCCGTCAATTCCCGGAAGCATCAAGTCAAGCAAAATAATATCATAGTCGTTGGCAAGCGCCATTTCCAAGGCTTTTTCCCCGTCCTCCGCTTCCTCGATAATGAAGTTTTCTCTCTCTAGATACATGCGCAGCAGACGTCGGATGCGTTCTTCATCATCTACTACGAGCACTTTTGCTTGATGTTCCATTTACTCTCACCTCGGTTGGCATTTTCATGCAAAGCTTTCTTTTCTGCTTATTTTACCATTTTTAGCAGTGAATTGTGACCATAACCTTACAAATTCATGGCGATAATCGTACAAATTATATCGTTCCCAAAATAAGAAAAACTCACAGGCTATGCATGCTCATCCGTTTTTGTTTCATACTTCAACTTCATGGACACACTATAGGAGAGGAAGGGGGGGATTTTATGAAAAAGCCGGAACAAAAATTTGGCTATGACGCAGAAGGCGAAAAAATTGTGCAGCAGAATGTTATGAACGCCTATCAAAGCGGCGTCATCGAAGACGGTTGGGATTATTCAGAAATGGGCGATAACCCGTGGCACCATACCGAAAATGCAGCACAGGAAGAGATGTTCGAAGATAAGAGCCCGGATGACTTTGAAGAATAAAAATCCGCCTTACCCGGACAATGTCTGGGCAAGGCGAATTTTTTCTTATTTTTCCTATGCATAAGTATGAAGACCGGAAATGACAAGATTGACAAAAACAAGATTGAACATCACGATAATAAATCCGATTACGACCATCCACGCCGATTTTTTGCCGTGCCAGCCTCGAGACAAGCGGAGATGCAAATACGCGCTGTAGAATAGCCACGTAATTAGCGCCCATACTTCTTTCGGGTCCCATCCCCAGAAGCGACCCCACGCCTCATGCGCCCAAATCATCGCAAAAATGAGCGCGCCAAGCGTAAAAATAGGAAAACCAATCGCCACAGCCCGATAGCTGATTTCGTCTGCAAGATCCGGATCCAAATGGCGCACCAGGCGTCCAGCCAATGATGAAACGCGGCGACGCAAGGCAAGACGCGTAACCACGTATAACAACGTACCACCTACCACGGACCAGATAAACGTGTTAAATTTACGTGCTGCCTGATTTCCTTTCATAAAACCAGGCGCCTCAAACCAAGGTTTCATTTTGTCCACCGTCAACAATTGGCCACCTTTCGGACCAGCGATCGGCGGCATATGATATTTAATTTCCGATTCGACAACCTGGCCTGTTGGCGTCTGAAATGGTGCTTTAAACACAGCCTGATAACCGATGAACTGAAAGTAAAACACGAGCACAATAAAAGCGATCAATGAGAATACTACCCACATTACGAATTCCAGCCATGCGGCAGACGCAGACTTCTCGGAGGCATTCACCGTACGCAGCAAATACATCAGTCCGCCCGCAAAACCGATAGCAAATGCGCCCTCACCCAAAGCCGCGGTTGTTACGTGTATTTGCAGCCAATAGCTTTGCAACGCCGGAATCAAAGGTGTCACTTCGCGTGGAAATACTGCTGCGTATGCGATAATGATGACGCTTATGGGCATTACAAACATACCGATGAGCGGAATGCGATATATAAGATAAATAACAAGAAACGCAAGCGTCATCGCAAAGCCAAGAAACTGCATAAACTCAAACATATTGCTAGTCGGAATGTGTCCGCCTACATACCAACGGACACCGATAAAGACCGCGTGCAAAAGAAAACCGATGACCACTGCCGCGTACCCAAGACGTCCGAACCGGCGCGCGTGCTGTTCCGGCGTGCGGTTGCGAAAGCTACGCCCGGTTACAGCAACAAAGAAAAAAATCGTTGCAACGCAATAAAAAATGAAAGCGATAGTCAACATCGTGTAGCTAAGCCCGATAAGATTACTCACGTTTTTTATCCTCCTTTTCCAATTGCGCGGCCGATATTTGGTATCCGTTCTCCTCAAGCACCTTCACGATTTCTCTCTTTATGCCAAACCAATTCTTGTTTGTATGCGCCGCCACTAGCAGCTTGTCCCCATCAATTTGGAACCAGATGCGGCGGTGCTGCCAGTAAAAACCCATGATCAGTCCGATCATGCAGACACCAGATCCAAAGAAAACGACGGGCAGACTCTTGTCTTTACGCACCATGAGTCCGCTTACATCCACAAGATCAGGCTTTTCAAACTCATACGTTACAACCGGGGGTTTACCGTCCGCCGTCAGCGTGCTGCCGAGGAAAACCCATTGCTTCTCTCCATTCGGTGTTTTAGGCGAAATCGTATTGACGATAAACGCTGGATTGTTCGGTTCCGTCGTTTTTGTAATTGGCTTCTTTCTCTCATCCAGCGCAAAGTCAGGAAAATACTGCAACACTTGCACTTTCACCTGATCGTTTACTTTAATTTCCGTCGGCGGCGACAGCAAGTCCAATTTTATATCGCCCAGATGTTGTCCGGTTGCAGTATCAATCAATCTTAAATTTAATGCCTGAAGCTTGTTTTCTTCTTCCCCTGACTGGATTAGCCGCAATCCTTCATACTCCAAAGGATGGTTCACTTCGATATCGTGCCGCGCAACTTCCGTAAGCTTCGGCTCGGCACCCGGAATTTCAGCGTTCTCGTTTTTATAAAGCACCGCTTTCGTTTTGTACTCTTTGACGACAAGACCATCTAAATCCAATTTTTCTGGAAATTCATTATCTTGATAATACTCTTTAATAAAAGATTCATTTTTTATGTAATAATTCGTCTCTGGTACGGGCACGGTCTGCCCTTCGCGCACCCACACGTATTGATCGAGATAAAAGCCGGGAATAAGACGCATCAAACATCCGATTAAAAAAATAATAAGGCCAACGTGGTTGATGTACGGCCCCCAGCGGCTAAAGCGCCCCTTCTCCCCCAGCAGAGCGTTTTGTTCGCGGCGTACATGGTAGCGTTTTTTCTCCAGCGACCGTCCCAGCACTTCAAGAAGCCCGTCTCCGTCCCTTCCGTTCAGTTCCAGCTCAGCGCTTACTTTTTGAATTTGCAAGAACTTTCTATCTCGCTTAACACGCTGCTTTTTCAGCGCCCGATATAACGGCACCACGCGATCCAGGCTACATACGACAAGCGAAATACCTATGCCGAGCAAAAGCGCAATATACCACCAGGAAGAATACAAATTATGAAGTCCAAGCTTGTAGTAAATAAGCCCAAACCATCCATATGCTTCTGGATAAAACTGCTCCGCCGGTTTCGGCACCGGAATGTAGCGCTCCTGCGGAAAAATCGTACCGATAGCTGAAGCGATTAGCGTAATCACAATCATAATGACCGCATTGCGCACAGAGGAGAAAAAATTCCAGATGCGATCCACGAATGTTCTTTGAAATGTTTGGGAACGTCGAGCTGCCCCTTCATAACGCATATCAAGCTTTCGCCCCTTGCTTTCGCTAACAAGCGGCGCGCCACAGGATTCACAAAGCATCGTGCCCACCGGGTTTGCGTGTCCACATTCGCATTTGACTTTCTCTAACATGGCTTCACCTCAAATTTTCACGGAGCAATCTGCTGCATATTGTTCCGAATTGTCTGATATGACATCGGCCCTCCTACAATATGCTTGTAAAGCGTTCCATCCGCCTTTACAAAAAATGTAGACGGCATCTCTCCAATTTGGTATTTACGCGTAATAGCTCTGGACGGGTCCATCAAAAGCGGTAGCGCATCCAATTGATACTGACGCGCAAAAGATTTTACAGGAACTTCCGACTCCCCAACATTAATTGCAAGAATAACGACATTTTTATCTACAAATTCTTTCGCCGCCCGGTTTAAAGCCGGCATCTCATCACGGCAAGGCTCACACCAAGAACCCCAGAAATTCAACACAACCGCTTTTCCCTTCAAATCGCTCAATCGCACTTTATCCCCGTCGACCTGCTGAGCTACGAAATCGGGAACAGGTTGTCCTACCTTCACAGTCGATTCGTCTTTAAAATAAGCGCTGTAAAATGTCCAGCCAACGGCAAGCACAATGACGGCAAGCACGAGCAGTCTCGTTACCTTTCTCGATTCCATAGGTAACCTCCTCTACACTCTGCAATAACTACTGGTTCCATTGTCAAATCAGGGATCACTATACACAAATTATAACATTCATCCTAGCATTCATCATAACATTTATAACATTTACTCCTTTGCGTTGCGCATTTTTTGAACATTATGTGACACCCGGACAAAAATATGCCTGCGGCTTTTCCTTCATAAATTAACTTACCTTGATTTATGTCAGATGCAAATACGTCTATAATACTGACACACAATTCCATTAAAGACTACAAAAATGATGCATAAATATTTATTTACATATGTATTTATTCGTTGTAGAATTGAATTTATCTTACCTGTATGTTTCACAAAGAAAAAGGAGTGGACATAAGATGATTCCGACAGAAATGCAATGGAACGCTTTGTTGCAGCGTCATGCGACCGTGACCGTAATTGTAAAAGGACAAAAGATTACGGGCGACTTATATAATGTGACCGATGAACAGGTGATTTTAATCGTGCCGAATAAACAAGACTTGTTTGAAGTCATTGCGCGCGCGGATATCGACGAAATCAACTGGTAGCGCACTGCATCTGCCTATGTTAAAGAGACAAAAGCCCATCCACTTCTTCTTTTGTTAGCGGGCGGTATTTTCCTTCTGGCACACCATCCAGCGTCAGAAACCCGAGCCGAACCCGCTTTAACTTCAACACAGGATGCCCCACCGCTTCGCACATCCGGCGCACCTGCCGGTTGCGTCCCTCGTGGATGGTTAACCGGATGGCACTTCTTCTGTTTCTTTCATCGTAGGAAAGCCGCTCCGCCTGCGCGGGCGCTGTCATTCCGTCTTCCAGCATCACACCTTTGCACAGCCGCATAAGCGCTTCTTCTCCTATTCTTCCCTTCACGACTGCTTCATAGACTTTATCCAGTTCATGACGCGGATGCATGATACGGTTGGCGAACGCGCCGTCGTTCGTGAGAAGCAGCAGGCCGGACGTATCGTAATCCAACCTTCCCACCGGATAAATCCGTTCTTTAACATGCTCCATCAAATCCAGCACCGTTTTTCTTCCTTGCGGATCAGTGACCGATGTAATATAGCCGACCGGTTTATTTAACAGAAAATACACATGTTTTTCAAGCACGATTTTTTGTCCATCCACTTCAATTTCATCCCGCTCTGGATCGGCTTTGAAACCGAGCGTCCGAATTACTTCTCCGTTGACCTTCACGCGACCAGCCGCAATAAGTTCCTCGCACTTTCTGCGGGAAGCAACCCCTGCCCGGGCCATAATTTTCTGCAATCGTTCCATGTATGTATCACCCTCCTTTCCCATCATACCCTTCCCGTCGCCCGGATACAACGCGCAAACAAAAAAAGCTGGGCTCATCCTCTTTCTTCTAGCAAAAATTGCTCCAAAAAAGCAATCGCTTCTTGTTCGTCGATTCCATTTGCGGTCAATGTGACTTCTTCCCCTTTGGCAATCACCAACGACATAACCCCCATTATGCTCTTCGCATTTACAAATTTACCATTTTTACCAATGGAAATATCGCTATTAAATAAAGTTACTCTACTTACAAGTTGAGCAGCTGGGCGAGCATGAAGACCTTGTTGAAGATTAACGATTATTTTCTTTTCGATCATAAGTAAAATGAACTCCTTTTCTCATCATTTCACTTTCATTTTCATAATGGACGTTTCTCCCATTTTCGCTTCTTTAGGCCATTCCATTTCGATTTGGTCCATTCGATCTGGATTTATAATGACAATCGGTGTTATCGCACTTTTCGCTTTTTCTTTTACCAAATCTATGGAAAACTCAAGAAGCGGGTCCCCAACTTTTACTTTATCCCCGGCTCTTACATAAGCGACAAACCCTTCTCCCTGCATAAAGACGGTTTCTAAGCCAATATGAATCAATAGTTCCACTCCTTTTTCTGAACGCAAGCCAACAGCATGTTTCGTCGGAAATACCTGAACAACTTCCCCTTTTACAGGGGAGACAACTTTCCCTTCTTTTGGTATAATCGCAACTCCTTCCCCTACCATTTTTTTTGAAAAGGTGGGATCAGGCACTTCTTCTATTCTGACCACTTCACCATGTAAGGGAGCCATAATGACTTCTCTTGTGTCTTTCTCTCCAAACCACCTTTTAAACATGATTTGTCTCCTTTCTATAAAGCAAAACCGCTCCTGCCATTCTTATGTGAACATGCGGTTTTCTACGATGAATGATAACGAATCATCTTTTACCTATTGAAATTCATAAGGCAAACGTTCCAAATGTAACGTTAAAAAACCGATCTCCTTATCCGGTACATCCTTGCCTAACTCTTCAGCAATGATGTCGGCTAATTTTCGCGCTTTTGCAAATCCGTCCGAATACCGCTCACGAATACTCTCAATAAGTGGATTATCTATGGTTTTGCCGGACTTTACACGATCAATCAAGGCTTTTAAATGCGATACAAAACGAATCATAGAAAACGAATCGTCCATCTTATACCCTTCGGCTTTTAGCTGATCTAAGATTTTGGAAACAATCCGTGCAATCCCCAAAGCTACTTTTTTATCAGAAAAAGATCGGGCTGAATGAAAGTGTGTAGCCAAAAATGCGATCTCTTCTTCCGGGAGAGTAACATCAAGCTTCTTATTCAAGTACGCAACCGCTTCTTCCGCGATTTTATATTCTTCGGGATATAGATACTTAATTTCAAAAACGAACGGATTGCTTAAATAAATCCCTCTTTTAATTCGCTCAATGGCAAAGTTAATATGATCAATCAAGGCTGCATGAATTGTATCAGAGAAAGGGCCCGACAATTTTTGAATCGCCAGCGCAATCACCTCTTCTGTTGCTGCAATAATCGGAAAGTTTACCATCTTAATCACTTGCTGATAATGTTCAATCGCTTCTGCCGTATGCAAGAGAAACTCCTGCGAGATAGCGGCCGGATCGATTAAATCCCCGTTTTTTTTTTAAATCCGATACCTTTTCCAAATACTATGGAATTATTTCCGGATAAGAGTTTGGCAAGCACTACATTATGAGATAAAACTTGCACAATCTTTCGTTCCATAATCAATCCCCTCACGCATGTTTATCCCCTGTTTTTCTCTCTTTTCAAAAGTAAGGCGGCAGCGGCCTCATCAAGTACAAAGGTAACGTTAGGATGAAGTTGCAGAATACTGGCGGGCAAACTTGTCCGCACATCCCCATACACAGCTTCTACCACAGCTTGCGCCTTTTCTTCCCCAAATGCCAACAGCAAAATTTGTTTGGATAATAGAATCGACTGCAACCCCATCGTGATGGCATGTTCAGGCACTTCACCTGGACTTTCGAAAAATCTGGCATTTGCCTGAATGGTCACATGGGCAAGCTTAACAATATGCGTTTTCGATTTTAGAGAAACATCCGGCTCATTAAATCCAATATGCCCGTTAATGCCGATTCCTAAGATTTGAATATCAATAGGATTCAATTGAATAATCTGATCATACCGTTGGCATTCCTGTTCAAGATCTTCCGCGTCTCCCCTTGGAATATATGTTCTTGATTGATCGATATTCACATGATCAAATAAATAGCGTTTCATAAAATAACGATAGCTCTGCGGATGATCAGCAGAAATCCCCACATATTCATCCAGATTAATCGTTGTCACGCGGGAGAAATCAAGCCCCCACTGATGCATTCGAATCAACTCGTAATAAAGAGGAATCGGCGTCGAACCTGTGGCCAATCCAAGAACCGGATACGCACGGTTCTTGATAATCTGTTCAATAACAGTTGCACTATAAATAGCGCCTTCTCTGGCTGCCGAAAAAATCCGAATATCCATTCCCTATCCTCCTAATTTACTTTCTAAATACTAAGTTTCCGCGGACAATGGTATGCGTCACCTGTAACCGTTCATCGAATGCGATGATATCTCCATCAAATGAAGGTGCAATCACCCCTTTGCGAAGTTTAAGAAGGCGGGACTGATTTTGGGAAGTGACCCTGGATATTTCCTGTTTTCCCAGTGTTCCTGCATCGAGCAAATTTCTGACTGCCTGATCCATGGTCAATGTACTACCCGCGATCGTTCCGTTGGAAAGAGTCGCCACTCCTTGCCGAACAAAAACCATTTGTCCACCCAATTCATATATCCCGTCCTTCATGCACGCCGCCCGCATCGCATCAGTAATCAAAAGCAGCCGTTCTTCTCCCATAGCTCGCATCATCGCTTTGACTACAAACGGATGGACATGCCGATAATCGACAATCAACTCAACATAAATCTCCTCATCCGATAAACCAAATCCAGCAAGCCCCGGTTCGCGATGGTGAAATCTACTCATTGCATTAAAAAGATGAGTAACACTCTGTGCCCCCCATGCTTTTCCTTGCTGCGCATCAGAAAGGTCAGCGGCACTGTGGCCCATCGATACTACGATTCCCTGTTCAGTGGCAAAGCGAATCAATGCCTCCGCCCCCGGAAGCTCCGGAGCAACTGTTATAATCTTCACTTGATGTCGCGATCGTTCGATCCATTCTGCAAGAAGTTCAATATTCGGCTCTATAATATGTTGCTGTGCATGCGCTCCCGGATAATCGGGATTAATAAACGGGCCTTCCAGATGAAACCCTAACACCTGAGCTCCTTCAGATTGAAAGGTAGGCTCCAATGTTTCCATCACTCGCTGAATACGCTCCGGACTTTCGGTCATAGTCGTTAAATAGAGACCTGTTGTACCATGTGCCGCATGCGTTTTGGCAATCGTTTGGAATGCCTCAGGCGAGGCATCCATCGTATCTGCTCCCCCGCCGCCATGCACATGAATATCGATAAAACCCGGATACAACTCTCCATTTGTCTCAATCAATGTAGCGCCTTCCAAATCTGTCTTCGAAAGTTGCCCGGTTGCTGTAATTATTCCATCCTCAATTAAAATCTGCTGGCGTTCTTGGTTTAGAATTCCGGATACTACTGTCTTCACCACAACAACCTCCCCTATCCATTTCATGCTTAACTTCAAAAGTTTATGGTATAAATTTCATAAAAAATTTTTAGCTTGCGCTTTGATTCAGTAGTGATTTTATCTCTTCTTTAATAAGTTCCGATTCTGTTCCAAATACAATTTGTACATTTCCTTTTCCTAAACGCATAACGCCGGCTGCGCCCAACTTTTTTAACTCCTCGTCTTTCACAAGGGAATCATCACCTACGATTAGCCGCAAACGGGTAATGCACGCATCAATATTCCTGATGTTCTCGACTCCGCCAATCAACGGAAGAATAGACATCGCCCTTTCCTTCATTTCTAAAGCATTGCCCTCTTCTTTGAACGTTGTTCCCGATTCAGTCGGAACCTCATCCCGTCCCGGCGTCTTCAAATCAAACATGCGAATGAAAAACCGGAATACAAAATAATACACGATAAAGCAAGCGGCTCCAAACGGTATCAGCAACCACGGTTTGGTAGCCAAATGCCAGTTAAGAACATAGTCGATGAAACCTGCCGAAAAACCAAACCCCAAATGCATCCCTGACAAATACGTGAAAGCCATAAAAAGACCCGTTAAAATCGCGTGTATGATAAATAATAGCGGCGCTAAAAACATAAACGAAAATTCAATCGGCTCCGTAACCCCTGTCAAAAACGAAGCGAAAGCGGCCGATAGCAATACGGATGAAACGAAAGCTCTTTTTTCCGGTTTGGCTTCCTTGACCATAGCTATGCAAGCGGCCGGAAGCCCAAACATCATGATCGGGAAAAACCCTGTCATAAACATCCCTGCCGTCTTATCGCCCGCAAAATATCTGGATAAATCGCCATGAAAAACATCCCCTGCTACATTGGTAAATTCCCCGATTTGAAACCATGTAATTGAATTCAAAATATGATGCAAGCCAAATGGGATTAGCAAGCGATTTAACAAGCCGTATAAAAACATGCCGATTCCACCTGCCGAAACAATCCACATTCCCAGTGCATGAATACCATTTTGCACCGGCAACCATACATAGCCCATCACCACACCAAAAACAACCATCACCAGCGCAGTAACAATCGGAACAAATCGGCTTCCGCTAAAAAAGCCAAGCGCTTGCGGCAGTCGAATGTCTTTGTATCGTCTATACAAAAAAGCTGTCACAGCACCAGTAATAATCCCCCCTATTACCCCCATATCTAAATGAACAATCTTTTCTCCATTCGGCCCAATAACATCAAAAACATTCAACACATTGGTTAGAACAAAATAACCAAGCGTCGCAGCCAGCCCGGCAACACCGGCTCCATCCGTCAAACCGATGGCAACGCCAATGGCAAACAACATCGGCAGATTTCCAAGTATCGCCCCTCCGCCTGCCGAAAAAATTTTGGCCAGGTGTGCCATGAATGGATTTTGAAATTTCATGGCACCGATTCCCAAAAGAATTGCGGCTGCCGGCAAGACCGCAATCGGCATCATAAGTAAGCGACCGATTTTTTGTAATGCACTTAATACATTCATCATCCTATTTCCTCCCTTTATTTTTAAAATTCAAAAAAAAATAAAAGTGGGCATAAGCTTAAGAAGCAAAAAATTAGCTTCTCAAGCTTATGCCCACTTAAGGTAACATGCTTGATGGAAGATTTAAGCAAAATATAACTTAAGTAAAATATAATGAATAAGGGGGCCTTTTGTCAAGCATGTGATGAATGCGCTTTCTTATACCCGTATATTTTGGAGCGGGGTAGCGCTATCTCTTTACACTACCCCCGCTCCGGAAAAGATATAAAACTTATCCAAACACAAACCAAACGACAAGAAGCGAAGCGATCACGCCAATAAAATCGGACATGAGTCCGACTTTCAGCGCATACTTTGTGTTACGCACCGCCACCGCGCCGAAGTACACCGTAAGCACGTACAATGTCGTATCTGTGCTTCCCTGAATCGTACTCGCCAGGCGACCAATATATGAATCTGGACCATACTGCGCGATCAGATCAGTTGTAATCGCAAGCGATCCCGAACCGGTAATGGGACGCAGAAGCGAGAGCGGCAGAACCTCCGCTGGAAAATGTACAAGATCAAGCACAGGACGGAGCAGCCTAAGCAGCACATCAAGCGCACCCGATTCACGAAAAATCGTAATTGCTACCATCATTCCAACCAGGTGGGGCATAATGCGTATGGCAGTTCCAAAACCGGACTTCGCGCCGAAGATGAACGTGTCATAGACCGGTACCTTTTTATAGAGCGCGTATACAAGTACGTATGAAAGAAGGAACGGAATCGCCCAGACGGACAATTGTGTAACAAGGGCATACATTACCGCTTCCACTCCTTTCTCTGGTACCAGCGATCGATCAGAATAGCACCTGTAGTAGCGATAAACGTGGCAAGAAGGGTCGTTCCGACGATTTCCGCCGGATTGGCCGAATTGTAATTCATGCGGATCGCGATAATCGTAGTGGGAATCAGCGTCATACTAGCGGTATTTAAAGCAAGCAACGTACACATCGCTGGGGTGGCGGTCTTCGGATCAGGATTTAGCTTTTGCAGCTCCTGCATCGCTTTTATCCCCATCGGCGTCGCCGCATTTCCAAGACCAAAGAGATTGGCCGTCATATTTGAAAGAATGTAGCCAAAAGCAGGATGATCTTTCGGTACGGTAGGAAATAACCAGCGGGCGAGCGGCCCAAGCAGGCGAGCCATTTTGTCCAGCAGGCCCGCTTCTTCCGCCACTTTCATCACACCCATCCAGAAAATAAGAATACTGATTAACCCAAACGTAACAGTCACGCCGGTTTTGGCTCCTTCGAACACCGCCTTGTTGACCGCGTCCACATTTCCTGTTACAAACGCGGTCACAATTCCGATAAAAATCATACCCGCCCAAATATAATTTACCATCTACATCCCCTCCAGCATCGTCCTGAAGAACGATTCCAGATTCGATGTAAAGCGGTTCCCGATCGCCTGTGCCACTGTTTCCTGTTCGATCGTAAGCGCTACCCGCCCAATGAGTTTACCATCAAGCCTAATCTCAAGGAACGGCCCTCGAATATTGCGAACCAATTGCTTTTCTATCCGCGATTTCTCCTCTTGCGACAGCGGATAGGAGAATGCTTGCTTGGTATAATAGGCAAGTACGCCATCTTCCCGCTTATCTTCGCCTACCCGTTCGCCCGCGCGTATAACCTCCGTGCGCGGAAACTGGCTGAATCCGTAATCCAACCATTTCATGGAGTCTTCCCAATCCTGCGGCGCATTTAATACTACGACAGCAAGCTGTTGTCCGTTCCGGGTAGCGGAAGAAGATAGGCACCGTTTCGCCAGTTTTGTGTATCCCGTTTTTACCCCGTCTGCTCCTTTATACAGGCGGAGCATTTTATTTTTGTTCACCAGCTTGCGATCCCATTGCTCTTCTTCCCACGGAATGTATTTTACTTGTGTGGAAACGATTTTGCGGAATTCCGGGTTGCGCAGGGCATACGCGGTCAACAACGCCATATCCCGCGCTGTAGAATAGTGATTGTCGCTATCATCAAGTCCATGTGGATTCGTAAAATGGCTGGAGTGCATGCCAATATATTCCGCTTTTTCGTTCATAAGACGAGCAAAGCCTTCGATAGAGCCCCCCACATGTTCGGCAATCGCCACGGCAGCGTCATTACCCGAACGCAGCATCAAGCCGTACAACATATCTTCCATTTTCATTTTTTCGCCACGCTTCAAATAAATGGAGGAGCCCTCTTTGCCGTATGCGCTATTCGGCGTTGTGACAATATCCTGACTATTCCCTTCTTCAAGCGCAACAATAGCTGTCATAATTTTTGTCAGGCTGGCAATACGCATTCGTCTGTCCGCTTGCTTTTCCGCGAGAATGCGTCCGGTGGCGACGTCAATAAGTGCGGCGGTTTCCGCAGACACGGGCGGAAGCGCGGGCCCGGCAGCGATCGTCGGTTGCGGCAGCATCATCAGAAAAGCAATGAGTATAAAAACGAGCTTTTTCACTCCGATCCCCCTTTGCCATTTGCACAGTTTGTCCTGTCCCATCTATGTACATGTATATGGCTCATCCAGGAGATTATGAGCGTTCAAACAAATTTTAGCTTCTTATCACCCGCAACCACTAATAATAAAACCCTAAGCGCTCTGTATCCGCTTAGGGTGTAGGTTCTGCTTTATTTTTCTGATAGAAAAGATACGCTTCTTCTTCTTCGACTTCGGAGCCTTCCGCAGGGAATTCGGGTGGAGGCGGCAGTTCATCCAGACTGCGCAGGCCAAAATATTCAAGAAACTCTTTGGTTGTACCGTACAAAATCGGACGGCCTATTGTATCAGCCCGGCCCACTTCTTTAATTAAATTTTTACTCGTTAGGCGATTAATTGCGCTCTCGCATTTTACCCCCCGGATTTCCTCCAGCTCCAGACGCGTAATCGGCTGCTTGTACGCGATGATCGCCAGCGTCTCAAGCGCCGCTTGCGAAAGCGTTGCGTGTGACGGCGTATGCGCCAGTTTCTCAAAATACTCCGCGAATTCCGGACGCGTCGTAAACTGGTACGCCTGTGCAATCTCGACAATTTGCAAACCGCGATTCTGTTCTTTATAGTCTTTTTTCATTTCATCCATAAGGGCAACTACTTCATGGATTTCCAGATCGAGAATCGAAGCAAGCTGCTTTGCTTCAATTCCTTCGTCCCCGGCTACGAACAGGAGCCCTTCCACAATCGCCTTCAACCGTTCTATGTCAATCATACCGCATCCTCCTGCATCCGCGATACTGTAATATCTTCAAATAATCCGTCCTGCTCGCAAACAACGATTCGCTTCTTCATCATTTCCAAGATCGCAAGAAATGTCGTTACGATCTCGATTTTGGAGTTTCCTTTTTCTAAAAGTTGAGAGAAGTATATTTTTCCGCCAGCTACCGCAAGCAACCGCTCGATTTCCTCTATGCGATCGCGCAACGAAATCTCGTCGCGTTGCACTTTCACCGCACGCTCCTTGCGGCTCACTCGCTTTAGCGCTTTCTGAAGCGCATCTACCAGATCGTAAATCGTCACGTTGGCGATCGGGTTCTCATCTTCCGGAATGAATCGAGATAAATCTTCCGCCGGTCGCGTATACACACGGCTCCGCTCTTTTTCCCGATCACGGAATGTTTCCGCGATTTTTTTGTATTTTTTATACTCCAAAAGGCGCTGCACCAACTCTTCCCGTGGGTCGCCTTCCTCTTCATAAACCTCCGCGCCCCATTCATCAAACACCGGTTCTTCGCGACGCGGCAAAAGCATTTTGCTTTTAATCGCGAGCAGCGTCGCCGCCATAACAAGAAATTCACTCGCGATATCAAGCTGCAACTCCTGCATAATATATAAATGCTCCATATACTGATCGGTAATTTCTACAACCGGAATATCGTAAATATCGACTTCCGCCCGTTCAATTAAATGAAGCAGCAAATCCAGCGGCCCTTCAAACGTATCAAGTTTGATATCGACTCCCACCGATCGTCCACCTTTCTACTGTACAAAGGAAACCAGCATGTTTCGCACCCATTCAAATGGTGTGTACAAAATGATCGAGCCAAGACCAGGAATAAAAATAAGCAGGAGCAGAACAAACATGCCGTACGGCTCCATTCGCTCAAAGAAAGCATCATAGCGACGCGGCATAATATAACGCAAAAATTTCGAACCGTCCAACGGAGCAAACGGGAGCATATTAAACACAAACAAAGCTACATTAATAGTAAAGCTCCAAGCGACCGTGTTTACCGCAAGCGTTTCAGCCCATGTCGGCCACGTATTCATCACACCACTCGTAAGCAAATATACATGTAGCTGCAAAAACAAAAACGCTAAAATCAAGTTGGTCAACGGTCCCGCGACCGCTACATATACCATGCCTAAACGGCGGTTGCCGCGGAAATGAAACATGTTTACCGGCACCGGACGCGCCCAACCAAACGGCCCGAATAGAATCAGCAGCATCCCGAACGGATCAACATGGCTAATTGGATTGAGCGTCAGACGTCCTTCGTTTTTTGCCGTACGATCTCCCAATTTATAAGCAACATACGCGTGCGCCCACTCATGAACAGAAAACGCGATCACAAACGCAATCACTCGATAAAGCAACGAATCCCAGTCAAAATAAAACAATGCCGCTCCCCCTTACCGTATCAAGCTGCAACTCATTCTACCATATGCCTGTCATCTGCACAATTCTGCCGTTTTCCCGTTTTCGTGAAAAAACCCCTGCTTTCCGTTGCGAAAACAGGGGCACATTATTTAGCTATCCGCATTATGCAAAAGCTTTTGTCAGGTTGGCCATCTCAATCGCTGTGGCCGCCGCCTCCCAACCTTTGTTGCCTGCTTTTGTGCCAGCGCGCTCGATCGCCTGCTCAATCGTATCGGTCGTCAGCACACCAAAAATCGCAGGTACGCCAGTGGTCAGTCCGATGGACGCAATGCCTTTCGCTGCTTCGTTGCATACATAATCAAAGTGTGGTGTAGCGCCGCGAATCACCGTGCCAAGCGCAATGACAGCATCATACCTGCTGGATTCTGCCATTTTTTTGACAATGAGCGGAATTTCAAAAGCTCCCGGTACCCAAGCAACTTCCACATCGTCTTCAGCCACACCATGACGCTTCAGCGCATCCAATGCGCCGGTCAAAAGCTTGCTTGTAATAAACTCGTTAAAGCGTCCAACGACAATGCCAATTTTAAGCCCTGTTCCCACAAGATTTCCTTCGTATACTTTTGCCATCATCATTCCTCCATTTTTCTACTATATCTTTATGGTTCAAATGCAAAGCGATTATAAATTCAATAAATGGCCGAGCTTGCTTTTCTTCGTGCGCAAATACCGTTCGTTCGCTTCCACCACCTCCATCTGCAGCGGCACGCGCTCCACTACACACAGGCCATAGCCTTCAATGCCTTTAATTTTGCGGGGATTATTAGTCAGAAGGCGGATTTGTCCCAGCCCCAAATCGGCAAGAATCTGCGCGCCAATGCCGTACTCCCGCAAGTCGGCGGGAAAACCCAGCTTTTCGTTTGCTTCCACCGTGTCAAGCCCTTGCTCCTGCAGTTTATACGCCTTCAGTTTGTTAATAAGGCCAATGCCGCGCCCTTCCTGGCGCATATATAACAGCACGCCGCGCCCTTCTTCTTCGATCTGTCTGAGCGCCGCATGAAGTTGTGGACCGCAATCGCAACGGAACGAACCGAACACATCGCCAGTGAGACATTCGGAATGCACCCTTACAAGCGTCGGTATATCTGGATGGATGTCTCCTTTAACCAGTGCCACATGTTCTTTATCATCTGTATCGTTCGTATATGCTACCATGCGAAAATGTCCGTATTCAGAGGGCAGCTCCACTTCGACTTCACGCCTTACGAGCTTGTCGAAACGCATGCGATAACGGATTAATTCTTCAATCGTAATCATTTTGAGTCCGTGCTTTGCAGCGATCCGCACCAGATCAGGCACCCGCGCCATCGTTCCGTCCTCGTTCATAATCTCGCAGATAACACCGGCCGGATACGCGCCGCATAAACGCGCCAAATCAACAGCCGCTTCCGTGTGGCCGGCCCGACGCAATACGCCGCCTTTTCTTGCAATAAGCGGGAAAATGTGGCCGGGACGGCGAAAATCTTCCGGTTTGCTGGCCGGGTCAAGCAGCGCCTGCACCGTCTGTGCCCGCTCATGCGCGGAAATGCCAGTAGTGGTTGTTTTCTCATCGATGGAGACGGTAAACGCGGTCCCGTACGCATCCGTATTCCTGTCTACCATCAGCTCAAGTTTCAACTCAGCGGCGCGCTCTTCTGTAATCGGCACGCACACAAGACCGCGACCGTACGTAACCATGAAATTAATCATCGCGGCGTCTGTTTTTTCCGCCAGCGCAATAAAGTCGCCTTCATTCTCGCGATCTTCGTCATCCACGACGATTACCGGTTTGCCGTTTTTCAAATCTTGAATCGCTTCTTCAATTGAATGAAACATATTCCCCACTCCTTTCCAGCGCTCAATCAACAAAACCCATGTTCGACGAGAAAATCCTTCGTAAGCGTCGGTTGTTTTTCCCGATCACGCAAGTCGCGCCGAGCGATGAACCGTTCAATGTATTTGCCAAGCATATCACATTCCAAATTGACGAGGTCGCCCTTTCCTTTGTATTGCAAGATCGTTTCCTCCAGCGTGTGCGGAATAATGGATACCGTAAAGCCATCTCCCGCTACATCAACGACGGTTAAACTAATCCCGTCAATAGCAATGGAACCTTTTGGAATAATATACCACAAAAGCTCCTCTCCAGTCCGCACCTCAAACAACATGGCATTATCGTATGGACGCTTGTCGACAATAACGCCTGTCCCGTCAACATGACCGGAGACGAAATGGCCGCCAAGTCTATCCCCTACGGCCAGCGCCCGTTCTAGATTGACCGGAGAACCCGGGCCAAGAGCGGATAAGCTTGTCCTGTCAAGCGTCTCCGGCATTACATCCACCGTAAAATGGCGGCCAGAAAACTCAACAACCGTTAAGCAAATACCATTCACAGCAATGCTGTCACCCAATTTCACATCTGTCAGCACTTTTTCAGCCGCAATTTCCAGGACGGCGGAACGGTTCCCTCTTTGAATGCGGCGAATGGTTCCAATTTCTTCAATAATCCCAGTAAACATACGCTTACCTCCAGACCGGATATCCAGAAATTTTCATATCGTTCCCCACTTTTTCGAACGAGACATCCATAAGTGAAATGGCATCCGCCATTTCTTCAATTCCCAGGCCGCCGAACGGCGTGGGAGCATTCTGGCCCGCTACCAGCTTCGGCGCGACGTAGGCAACGACTTTATTGATCGCCCGCGCGTGTAAGAACGCGCTGTTTATCTGGCTGCCGCCTTCAACCAGCAACGAAGAAACCTGCTGTTCGCCGAGGGTCGCAAGCAAGCAGTCAATGTCGACTTTCGGGCCGTCCCCGGTGGAGAAAACGCGGATCCTCTTCTCTTCAAGCTGCGCCCGCTTCGTCCTGTCCGCGTGTTCCGTCGTAAAAATCCAGGTCGGAGCCTGTCCGTCCGTTAACACGTTTGCATCCATCGGAATGCGCAGCGTCGTGTCAACGATGACACGAATCGGATTTTTGCCGCCAGGTGAAAGCCGGGTTGTAAGCTGCGGGTTATCGGCTAGCACCGTATTAACTCCTACAAGAATTGCGTCGTGCTCGTGTCGCATACGGTGCACTTCCCGACGCGCTTCCTCACCTGTAATCCAGCGGCTGCTTCCGGAATATGTCGCCACCTTTCCGTCAAGCGTCATCGCAGTTTTCACGGTAACAAACGGCCGGCCTGTTGTAATAAAGGTAATAAACACTTCGTTCAGCCGTTTCGCTTCCGCTTCACATATACCCGTCAGGACGTTTACTCCTGCTTCCTTAAGTTTGGCTACTCCTCTGCCCGCCACCAGCGGGTTCGGGTCCAGCATGGCGACAACCACCGTCTGCACACCATGTTCAATAAGCGCATCCGCGCAGGGAGGGGTTCGTCCATAATGGCTGCACGGTTCCAGCGTTACGTAGGCAGTGGCGCCTTTCGCTTTCGTGCCCGCCATGCGCAGCGCCTGCACTTCCGCGTGCGCTTCCCCAGCCCTTAAATGGGCACCCATACCAACGACTTCCCCGTTTTTTACAAGCACACAACCGACCATGGGATTCGGGCTTGTCTGCCCGCGTGCCGCCGCCGCAAGTTTAAGCGCAAGCTCCATGTACTCTCTGTGTTCCATCATCGCTTCTCCTTCCATCAAAAACAAAAACGCACAATACCATCTCTTTTCACGGAATTTCCCTGGGGTAAGAAAAGAGAGATGGATTGCGCGCTCTGCTTGCCTTATCTATGCAACAAAAGCGTTTTGACTTATCTGAATTCTCCCGTTGCCATACTGTGAGCAACTCGCGTACTTATGCCTCGTCCTTTTTCCTCGAAAAAGCCATACATATAGAAAGCCCTGAAAGACGGTTCAACCGTTTTCAGGGCTTTTTCACAAAAAGGTAGATCTAGTCTAGGCCAGGAACAATCTTTGTTTTCTTTAGTCAGATACAGCAAACTTGTAAAAGGAAAGCTGTATACATCACCTTGAATACTTTGACATTTGTACCGCAGCATCTTCGCCTTGCTCCACGAAGCAAAGGCAATACAGCAGCAAATAAAATGCATACAAAAAACTACAAGAAAGCAACACCTGGCGTGCTCTGATCCATCCTTCTCCCATCCAGACTATACTGTCGGTCCCGGACTTGCACCGGGTCAGCATTGGCCAAAAAAGCCGCAGCTCACGGACTGAAGAGGCTCGTAGCCTCTATCACCGCCGGTCGGGAATTTCACCCTGCCCCGAAGGATTTGTATAATTCAGTTGTATTTTTAGTATAGCCAATTGATATTCCGCTGTCCACACGAAAATTTTATAATGTGAAACAAGCATACGCACATTGAGGCTTTAAAACGTCCTATGATAGAATAGAGCGAACGAACCAATAAGGAGGAACAAACATGGCAAAGAAAAAAGGTAGCATTGAACTTGAAAACGGCAACAAAATTACGATCGAATTTTTTCCTGAAGCCGCTCCGGGTACGGTTGCAAACTTTGAAAAGCTCGCCAATTCCGGCTTCTATAACGGACTTACGTTCCACCGTGTCATTCCAGGCTTCGTAAGCCAGGGAGGATGCCCGTACGGCACAGGAACAGGCGGCCCGGGCTATACGATCAAATGCGAAACAGAAGGGAATCCACATAAACACATCCCAGGCGCTGTTTCCATGGCACACGCAGGACGAGACACCGGCGGCAGCCAGTTCTTCATCGTGCATGAAGCACAGCCGCACCTCGACGGCGTGCATACTGTATTCGGGCAAGTTATCGAAGGGCTTGAGCACGCAAAAAATCTACGCAACGGTGATAAAATGGTTGCGGTAAAAGTATGGGATGAAGAATAATGTATGCACCAGCGGGCGCAAAGGATAAACTTCCTGCGCGCCCGATTTCCGGCTTTTTGCCTTTCGGGTTTATATGTAGATATTTTTATCAAATGTACCATTACTCCCGCAGGGACGATAAAATCTCAGATTCGGGCGCGATACGAGAGGACAGGTACAGTGGCAATGAATTGACATCGTGGCCGTATTCATCGAACTATACCAGAACGGCCGGGGCTATCGTTTTCTTTATATTGTCTATCATATGATCCGGCACACGATTTGCGATCTCTTCACCGATTTTGATAGAGGCTGTGGCTGCTGGTGAAGGGGCATTGCATACATGCATCGAGCGTTTACCTGAAAAAATGGCGAAATCGTCCACCATGCTTCCATCGTGCATGATCGCCTGTGCCCGCACCCCGGCATGGGTCGGGACAATATCTTTCTCAGTCAATTCTGGAATCAGACGTTGCAAACTGCGCAGAAACGCCTGTTTGCTGAAAGAGCGAACCATTTCGTTGATACCTTCCTTCATATTTGGCATTGCCATTTTCCAGAAGCCTGAATAGGTTAACACCTCAAACAGATCCTTCAAACTGATATCCTTTTTGGTGTAACCTTCACGCTTGAAGGCTAATACTGCGTTCGGCCCAGCGTGAACTTCCCCATTAATCATACGAGTAAAATGAACACCGAGGAAGGGAAAGTTCGGGTTAGGCACCGGATAAATTAAATGTTTTACGAGATGGCGTTTTTCAGGAATCAATTCATAGTATTCACCACGGAATGGCACGATTTTCATCCCGGTGTGCATATCGGCCATTTTGGCTACCCGGTCACTGTGCAAGCCGGCACAGTTAATCAGGAAGCGTGCTTTAATCGTGCCGCGATTTGTTTCAACTGTGACGCCGCCTTTTTCCTCGGCAATATTCTCCACTTTGGTGGACAGGCGCAAGTCACCGCCACCCTCTTCAATCATTCGCGCAAACGTGCGAGCAACTCCTTTATAGTCCGCGATCCCGCAACTCGGCACACGAATCGCGCCAAGGCCGCGCACATGCGGTTCAATCTCTTTCAATTCTTCCGGGCCAATTTTCGTTACGTTCAATTGATTCTGCAAACCGCGCTTATATAAATTGTCCATCAGCGGCAACTCTTCCGGCTCTGTTGCTACAATCACCTTGCCGCACACTTCATATGCAATGCCGTGTTCTTCACAGAACTTCACCATCGCTGCATTCCCTTCCCGTGCAAAACGCGCTTTAAAACTGCCAGGCTTATAATAAATCCCGGAATGAATAACACCGCTATTGTGTCCCGTCTGGTGCCGGGCCCAATCGGCTTCTTTTTCAATCATGACGATCTTTGCACCCGGAAACCGCTTCATGAGCGCCATCCCTGTCGATAAGCCTACGATCCCTCCGCCGACAATCGCAAAATCATACATGCTATGTTCCTCCTCTATCCCCATTTATGGGATGCTGCTAGTATTTGTCTATTTTTATTATTTATATTTATATGCCATATAAGGCAGGCCTGCAAGAAGAGAGGCCTGCCTGTAATCCTTTTATACACGGGCAAAATACCCGCGCTGGCGCATCAGCTCACGGTACAATTCCGGATGTTTTTCAAACGGGGCACGACCATGCATCCAGAAGCTATTGTTCAGAATCACCAAATCGCCTACCGGAAGTTTTAACGCATGCACTGCCGGAGAATTTTCCAGGGATTCAGATAACTCTTTCAAATAAAGAGCCTGTTCGATCGTTTCCGGATACGCGAATTGGTCGATAAAGCAGATGCAAGGCTTGTTATTGATTTCATAAAAAGTAGCGCGATGCACAACTTGCTCCACATTTTTGCTCGGTGGTGCTTTATACGTAATTTTCACATTCGCGAGCGGATGCTTGCTGAACTTTTCAAGATCTTCCCAGTCATCGAGATGCAGCAAACGAGATTCACCGCCAACCGCATTTTTCTCGTCCATTTTCATCATGAGCAACCAGTCTGTCGGCTCATCTACGAATGTGCCATCCGTATGAAGTGTGAACAGGCGATACGCTTGACGCAAATAAGAGTCGCTGTTGTCTGTATCTTTCACTGTAAAACGCGCATAGAATGTTCCGGTCATCGCGTCAAAGTTCGGGATGCCGATCAGGTGCGTTAAAGCTGTCCCAAATTTTACAAAATCTTCTACATCTTCCGTTTTGCCCTGCACACTGATAGTGAAGCCGCCTGATTCGCGATCCTGAAGAATTTCGCGGATATTATCCATGAACGATTGACCGAACAATTCTCTGAACTGGTGCGCCAGCACTTGCCGGGAATACGGAACATAGCGCAAGGATTGTTCGCTGTGCTCTTTGCAGCCGGCAAAAAACGTTTCAAGCAATCGGTCATCTAACTGAATGTGATATAGCCTTTTGTGGTCAGGATGCGGCATAATTTCATAGCCTGGTTGTTTTTGCACAAATTTCATCTCTCTTTTTGTCTCGGTAGCCATTGTCATCGTTTCGTTCCTCCTCCATTTGATAAAAAATGTGAGTCATACAGCTGAAAAGATCGTGTCGGTGTCCGACCAAGTCCGGCCTGTCAGCCTTTGGGGTTATTTATGCGCGACAGATGAAGGGTGAACCTGTTGCGCATAAAAACAAAGAGCCAGTTACACTTCTCCCCAAAAACAAGGGTTGAAGTATAACTGGCTCTCATTTACGAAACCTCTCCAATTACTTGAAGGGCAGTAAATTAGACAGTTTCATGTATGCAATTCTTATAAAACAATTCATTCACAGGCTTGACAGAAACCGGTATGCGAGTAGGGAAAACCTCTCTGCAAGGTTCTGTCATTTGCTACTGCATTTATATTTTAATGGTATCGTAATCTTAAATTTTTGTCAATCATTTTTTTTACTATTTTCGCTATTTTTATAAAGTAAATACTGGTTATGCAGATCACGAAGAGCAGCGACAAGTGCATTCTGGGCTTTACCTTGATAAAAGTCTATGATGCGCCGGCTCAGCGCTTCAATGCCATCCTGCAGGCTGCAACCGCGCAGCAATTGACCGATAAAATCCCGGCCGTGTTCGGTCGCAAGCGTACAGGACGCTTCCAGAATCACGTGGTATTTCGCATCCGCTTCAACCGTAATCGTCAACGTATCAAAAATGCTGCGTGCCGCCATTCCCTGCGGCAAACGAGCATGGCCTGCGATAAAATACGTCTTGCCTGTGAACATAACCACAACACCACTTTCCGGGAGATTTTCTTTCTCCTGATCATACCCCTGCATATTTGCAGGTGTCAATTTTTTATGATGAAATACAAAATGTCACATCCGATCCATGTATACCGTTTTCACTTGGGTATAAAATTCAATCGCTGCTTTCCCTTGTTCACGGGATCCAGTGCTGGAGTTTTTGCAGCCGCCAAACGGCACTTGCGGCTCCGCTCCCGCTGTTTCTGAATTCACGTGCACAATGCCCGCTTCAATATCATCCACGAACCGTTGCGCCAAGGTAAGGTTATTCGTGCAAATCGCGGAGCTGAGGCCATATTCTGTATCGTTCGCCAGTCCAACTGCTTCTTCGTAGTTCTTTACTTTAAAAAGCGCGATAACCGGCCCAAAAATTTCCTCGCGCGCGATACGGGCGTCGCGGCTTACGTTTTCAAAAATCGTCGGCAGCACATAGAAGCCGTTCGCAAGTTCCGGATCGGCCGGCGCCTCACCGCCGCAAAGCAGCGTCGCTTCTTGTTTTCCTGCCTCAATCATCGCCATAATACCATCGCGCTGTGTTTTAGAAACAGCCGGGCCCATAAACGTGTCTTTTTCCAGAGGATTGCCCACTTTGAGCGCTTTCGTACGCTCAACAAGCAAGTCACGAAACGCATCATAAATTCCTTCTTCCACAATCACACGGCTTGTGGCCGTACACTTTTGTCCTGTGGAACGGAACGCGCCGCTAATAGCGATATTCACCGCTTTGTTCAGATCGGCGTCAGCCAGCACGATAAGCGGGTTTTTACCGCCCATCTCCAGCTGCACTTTTTTTCCTTTTGCAGTTGCGCGCTCTTGAATGCGCAGGCCAACCGTATTTGAGCCGGTGAAAGACACTGCTTTAATATCCGGATGTTCAACGATCTCTGACCCGACAACCGAACCGCTGCCAAACACGCAGTTAACAACACCCGCAGGAAGGCCCGCTGCTTCAAACGCTTTCATTACATGGTACACAGATTTCGGCGTAATTTCGGCAGGTTTAATGACCACGGTATTGCCATAGATAAGCGCCGGAGCCATTTTCCACACAGGAATGGCAATCGGGAAGTTCCACGGCGTAATCAGACCGATCGGCCCCACTGGCACACGGGTCGTATAAAGAAACGTTTCCGCGTTCGCCGAAGGAACCACTTCACCGACCGGCTGCCGTCCTTCCGCCGCATAGTATTCGAGAATGCTGATGGCCCGCTGTGTTTCTCCGATTCCCTCCACCAGCGTTTTCCCTTCTTCTAGCGTTAGATCGCGGCCTACTTCTTCCAAATTTGCCTTTAAATATTCAGCCGCCTTTAGCAAGTAGGATGCACGCTGCTGAAAAGAAAGCTTTTTCCATACCGCAAACGCTTTTTTCGCTGCTTGGACCGCTTCATACACATCTTCCGCTGCGCTCATCGGAAACTCGCCTAGCACTTCTTCCCAGTTGTGCGGGTTACGATTTTCGATATATTCGCCGCTCACAGGTTTTTTCCATTCACCGTTGATATAGTTTAAATAACGCATGTTATTGTCCACCACCTATTTTAAAACACCTATTTTAAAAATTGCAAATTTTTACCTTGTGCTTCCTTTTTCGATCTTCTGCCTGCGTTAAATGTAAACGAAATCCTAAGTTAACAAAATTGCATTTGTCAGTGTCTTTTGATTATATCACTTTTTCGATTTGCCTTTCTTCGAAGCCCGAAGACGGTTGCTTCTTACGATAAAATACAAAATAGGAAGCAATAACAAGAACTGCGATAAGTGAAGTAAGATAGAATTGCAAACACATGTCCTCAATAAAAGCTTGTGCAACAAAAATACCTAACAAGATGATAATAGTCGCATAGGTTAAGTAGGGAAACAACCACATTTTTACCTTAAGGGCTCCCGGATTTTCTTTTTCGATCTTTCTCCGCATACGTATATGTGAAAGAGCGATAAATATATACACAAGCATCGAAACGCCACCCGAGCTATTTGCCAAAAAAGCAAACAATTTATCAGGGGACACAAATTTGAATATTGCACAAATATAAGCAAAGCATGTGCTTGCCAGTACCGCCCAAACCGGTACCCCTCTCTTATTTACCTGTAAAAATATACGGTGCGCCTCTCCTTTTTGCGCAAGAGAATACAGCATACGTGAGCTTGTATAAAGCCCTGAATTCAAGACAGAAAGCAAAGAGATGAAAACAACGATATTCATAATTTGAGCCGCAGCTGGCAGGCCCGCCATATCAAATACACTCGCATATGGAGTTTTGAGCAAGTCTTTAGCATTCCACGGCAGAACAGTAACCAGCACAGCGACTGAACCAATAAAGAACACAAGAATGCGCCAAACCACACTGTTTATGGCTTTCATAACGTTCTTTTCCGGGTTTTCCGATTCCCCCGCCGCAATGGCTGCGACCTCACTTCCCACTAAGGAGAATGTAATAAAGACAACGCTGAGAAGAACCGGGAGAAATCCGTTCGGGAAAAATCCACCGTTTCCGGTAAGGTTAGAAAGACCCGGTGATTCAATGCCCGGTACGAAACCAAAGATCATCGCTGTTCCCAGGCATAAAAACGCAATAATAGCAACTACTTTAATAAAAGCTAACCAGTATTCAAATTCTCCATATGTTTTGACTGAATAGATATTGGTAAGCGTCATCAAAACAGTCAAAGCTAGACTTCCTATCCACGCAGGTATGGAAGGGAGCCATTGATGAATCATAGCCCCTACTAACGTGGCTTCAATTGCGACAATGATCACCCAGTTAAACCAGTATAACCAGCCAATCATATATCCGGCCCATGGCCCAAGCGCTTGATGTGCATACGTAGCAAAAGAACCGCTATCAGGATTCAAAACAGCCATCTCTCCAAGCATACGCATAACAAGAACTACGATCAAGCCTCCAATTATATAGGATAGAAGAGCACCGGGGCCTGCCGAGGTAATGATGGCGCCGCTCCCTACAAATAAGCCAGCGCCGATAACTCCACCGATAGAAATCATTGTTATATGCCGTTTTTTCAGATCTTTGTGTAGTGCCTGCTGTTCCAAAAGCTCCACCGCCTTTACAAATTTGTTTATTTTTGTCCTGAGAAAGTGCTAAATAGGAGCGGAATACCACTAAAATTGACCAACATGAAATGTAATGGTATCCGCCCATATTTACTTATTTAGAAGCTTTTGCAATCGCTTGTTCTAAAATGTGCAACCCTTTTTCTAAGTGTTCATCTGTAATCACAAGCGGTGGCAAGAAACGAAGCACATTGCCGAAGATACCCGCACTTAAACCGATTAAGCCGTTGTTCCAGCATTCTGTCACGATTTTGCCTGTCTCTTCTTTCGCCGGCTCTTTCGTTACGCGATCCCTTACTAATTCAAGCGCAACCATTGCACCAAGCCCACGTACATCTCCGATAAGATCGTATTTCTCCTGCCAACTGCGGAAGGCATTCATCATGCGATCGCCGATGACTTGCGCACGTTCTACCAAATTCTCTTCTTCAATAACATCAAGCACCGCAAGGCCTGCCGCACATGCCACTGGGCTTCCAGCGAATGTGCCACCAAGCTGTCCAGCTCCAGGTGCATCCATCAATTCAGCGCGTCCTGTAATGGCACTAAGCGGCATACCTGCTGCAATGGATTTGGACATTGTAGTAATGTCCGCCGCTACCCCGTAGTTTTCCATCGCAAACAATTTCCCTGTACGGGCAAAACCGGTTTGGATTTCATCCGCAATCATAAGAATGCCGTACTTGTCACAAATGCGGCGTACGCCCTGTACAAAAGTAGTGGAAGGAACAATGAATCCACCTTCGCCCTGTACTGGCTCCATGATAATAGCAGCGATATGATCTGCTCCCACTTCACCGAGGAAGAATTGTTCAAAATGATGTAAAACTTGCTCGTCCAGTTCCTCTGGCAACATTCCTTGCGGTGCACGATAATAATAAGGGTAAGGCAATTTATATGTTTCCGGGGCAAACGGTCCGAAGCCATGTTTATACGGATTTACTTTGCTTGTTAAAGACATGGTCATTAAGGTACGGCCATGGTAGCCGCGTTCAAACGAAACAACAGCGCTGCGACCGGTCGCTTTCCGGGCGATTTTCACAGCGTTCTCCACCGCTTCCGCGCCGCTGTTCGCAAACATGGTTTTCTTTTTAAAATCGCCCGGCGTTTTTTCGTTCAATTTTTCTGCAAGCTCAATATAGCTTTCGTACGGCATAACATGAAAACAGCTATGAATAGAAGCCGCCGCCTGCTCTTGAATGGCTTTTACCACTTTCGGATGACAGTGACCAATATTCTGCATACCGATACCACCAGCAAAATCAATCAATTCATTGCCATCTACATCAGTAACGATGGCTCCTTGCGCCGATTGTATATATAGCGGAGTTACATGATACGGACCTACAGGAACCGCCTCTTGACGGCGAGCATGTAATTTTGCAGATTTTGGACCTTGTGATGTTTGTGCGTTTGTCGTCATCTGTTCTCTTCCTTTCCTTTTCCTAAATATTTGTTCATCTTTCGCACAATCGTAGATTGGTTGACTTTTAGCGCCTCAGCACAACGGTACGTATTTTCGTATTTTTGGTAGGCCATAGAAATCAATTGCTTTTCCACTTCTTCGACGGCTTGCTTCAGTGGACATAATCCTTTTATTTTTATTGCCCAGGCCTCCTGGTAATTCTTGCTGTCTTCCCAAAGACTCGCCGGCAAATGGTGTGGTAATACTTCTGTCCCTTCGCTTGTTACAATCAAGCGTTCCACCATATTTTCCAGTTCTCGCACATTGCCGGGCCAGTCATAAGCGCTCAAAATCTCGATTGTGTCTTCATGGAACTGCTTGTACAACCCGTATTTTTTTGTAAAACGAGCGATAAAGTGTTGAATAAGAGCTGGAATTTCTTCTTTACGCTGGCGAAGCGGAGGAACTGAGATCGGAATAACGTGCAAACGGTAAAACAAATCTTCACGAAAACGACCTTCTGCAATCAGCTTGTGTAAATCTTGATTGGTCGCAGCAATAATACGCGTATTTACCGTTAGCAACTGATTTCCGCCAAGCCGACGGAACGTATTATCCTGCAAGAATTGCAAAAGTTTCACCTGCACGCTTAACGGAATTTCGCCGATTTCGTCAAGAAACACGGTACCGCCGTCCGCGATTTCCAGCACACCTTTTTTCGACGTATTCGCTCCGGTAAACGCCCCTTTTTCGTATCCAAACAATTCCGATTCAATCAATGTGTCCGGGATGGCCCCACAGTTGATATGGACAAAGTTTTTCGTACGGCGGTGACTCGCCCGATGCACACGTTGCGCAATCATCCCTTTCCCAACTCCAGATTCCCCCATAATTAAAATGGTGGAGTCAACGTGAGCCACCCGTTCGGCCAGCTGGTAAATTTGCTGCATTTCCGGCGAAAGCACCACCATGTCGTCCTGAGGTTCATCTTTGCTTTGCTTCAGCTTCTCCAATTCAAGACGGTAAGCATCCAGCAAGCTTTCCGTCGTTTCCAGACGCTGGCGCAGCATCTCGACTTCTTCGTACTCTCGTGAGTTAAAGATAATTCGATGGAGGCTGCCGTCCGGGTTGAATACCGGGTTTCCGATTACGTGCAGCTTTTTTCCATTTACCGTCACCTGAACGCCGGACACTTTTGTCCGCTTTCTGATAATTTCCGGCGTAATGCTCGGCGTAAATACGCCTTCTGCGGCAAGTTCCGTCGTTTTTTTTCCCAGTAATTCACCAATGGGCCTTCCGTACAACTGCTCACTTTTCGGCCCAGCGCGCAAAATTCTTCCTTCTCCGTCCGTCACCAAAATCTCATCAAACGACGTATCAAAGATATTTTCCAGCTCAAAGTACTGATCATCGCGCCGCAGGACAAGAAAATCCGCCGTATGAATACCACCTTCGTAACACCGCTTCCATTCCCCGCGCAAAGAAAAAGAAGGAGTTTTAATCTGCGTCTCCCAAAAGTCCTGTCCAACCCGGCAAAACGATTCATAGGAAGAAAAAACAAGAGGTAAGACATCAGACAGATGCTTGCGTACTACGTCCGTTTCTTTAAAGATAAACCAATTCTCCATCTTGCCCTTCCAATGAATAATAAATCCATCTGGAGACAGGGCAAGCATGCCGTACGGCATCTGCATCCACAGCTTGTCAATATCCGGTGCAGCATACGTTTCCAAAACCCTCACCTGCTTCCTCGTCTCCCTTCTCATTTTTCTTCCCTGCACATTTTCTAAATAGCAAATACTATGCCAAAATTAAAAACTTTATTTCTGAGGAATTCTTATAAAAGAAGGGAGAGAATATTAATGCAATTTCGCATTCAAATCTATTTTAATATACTGAATAATTATAACCTATGTATTATTTATAACTTTGTATTTATTTTTAATGCTAATTTGCATCAATATAATGCTATATAGCATTTAAAAATTTTATGTACATTTCCGCTTAATCAGAGAAGGTGATAATGATAGAATAAAAAGAAAATGGAAAGGATGATACGATGGCACTGAACAATACCTGCATTTTCTGCAAAATCATCAAAGGGGAAATCCCGTCAGCCAAAGTATACGAAAATGAACATGTCGTCGCGTTTCTTGACATCAGCCAGGCAACGAAAGGCCATACGCTTGTTATTCCGAAAACCCACAAGCAAGACATTTTCGAATTAACACCGGACATCGCTTCCAATCTATTCGCATGCGTGCCGAAGATCGCAAACGCCATGAAAAAGCAGTTTAACATAGAAGGGGTGAACCTGCTCAATAACAGCGGTAAAGTAGCGGGACAAACAGTATTCCATTACCATCTGCACATCCTGCCGCGCTATGGCAAAGAAGACGGATTCCATCCAACATTACAGGAGAACAACGCCCAGTATACACCTAGCGATCTGCAAGAAATCGCTGCTCATATCGCCGCTGGCATCGAGTCATAGGGCATGTATACATAAAGGAGCGAACCAATCGTTCGCTCCTTTCTTTATCGTTTACACCGACTGACTTAACGCGCATACGATAACGCGGTCATTTCTCACAAGGTCTTCATACGATTCTCTTTTCACCGCCACATCGGCGCGCCCGTCTTTGACAAACACGACAGCAGGGCGGCGAATTCGGTTATAATTATTCGCCATGGAATATCCGTACGCGCCCGTACAAGAAACAGCGAGCAAGTCGCCGGGCTCCGCCTTTGGAAGTGCATAATCCCAAATTAACATATCGCCGCTCTCACAGCATTTCCCAGCGATCGAAACAACCTCGGCAGCCGGCTCATCTGCGCGATTCGCAAGCATTGCCTCGTATTTTGCTTGATATAATGCAGGACGAATGTTATCAGACATACCGCCGTCAATCGCCACGTATTTACGGATGCCAGGGATATCCTTAATCGCTCCGACCGTATAAAGTGTGGTGCCAGCTTCGCCCACGATGCTTCGGCCCGGCTCAATCCAGATCTCCGGCAATGGATAATTGCGCGCCGTAAACTGACGGCGCACTTCTTCCGTAATAACCTGTACGTATTTACTTACCGGCAGCGGATCGTCTTCTGCCGTATAGCGGATGCCAAAACCTCCGCCCAGATTCAGAACCTCGATCTCGTATTTCGTCTCAGTGCGTACCTGTTCCAGAAATTCGCCCAGCACTTCAATCGCCCCGATAAAGCCGGTCGTCTCGAAAATTTGCGAACCGATATGGGAGTGAATGCCAAGCAGCTTGTAGAAAGGCTTATCGAGCGCGCGCTTCACCGCTTGCAGCGCCTGTCCACTGGCGACGCCAAAACCGAACTTCGAATCATCCTGACCGGTGGAAATGTACTCGTGCGTGTGCGCTTCAATTCCCGGCGTTAGACGAAGCAGAATCGACACAATTCGTTCCTCTTTTTGCGCCAAGTCATGCAAAAGCTCAAGCTCGAAAAAGTTGTCGACGACAAAGCAGCCGATACCGGCGTCAAGCGCCATCTTTAACTCATCTTCCGTTTTATTATTGCCGTGGAAATGAATGCGTTCTGCCGGAAATCCTGCCTTAAGCGCCGTATATAACTCGCCGCTTGATACAACATCCAGCGACATATTTTCCTCGGCGATCAACTGGCACATCGCTATACACATAAACGCTTTGCTGGCGTACGCTACCTGAAAGCGGAATCCACTTTCCTCGAACGCTTTAACATAAGCGCGGCACTTCTCCCTTATGAGCGCCTCATCATATATATAAAGTGGCGTACCGTATGTGTGGGCCAGTTCCGTCGTGTCGCAGCCGCCGATTTCCAAATGCCCTCTCCCGTTTACTCTGCTCGTTCCATGTAAAAACACTCGGCTTCCTCCTCATTTTATACCCTATAAATATCTTATACAGTACCATACCTTGCGAAAGTATGACAACTAGACATTTTACTTCTTTCGCAATTTTCGCGAATATTTAGGGAAATAACCGCTCTTCTGCAAAATAAATTTGACCGCTGCCAGTGTCACTGGGCAACCCACGCATGTCTCATCACGTCCTTTCATTTTGCCGATATCTCCGATTCCGACGATAACCGGGATCTGCAACATGTTCAAAACATCTACTGTATCACCTATAATATATGCTTCACTTCCGGCTTCCACAAACCCATTTTTATTTACCGGACGCCTGACTTTTCGGCCGTATCTATCTATGCAAATATCTACTTTTACACCAAGTGCGCCTTTCGTTCGCGATGCAACGGCGATAGCGCCCAGCACCTCAATATCAGGGTGGGTAGATACATAATACAACGCTTCTTCCCCTTTTCCCATGTGAACATCACCGTTGTCGTCAAACATAACCAGTACCGGATCATGTTTGGCCTTTTTGATCAAGGAAACGATCTGCGGACCGTTCAATGGCGTCGGGTTTCCAGCCGAACGGGAGATGCAGCGGCCACCGATTCGCCGCGCCACTTCTTCTACTGTACTGCGAGCCACAAAATCCCCATCCGTAATAATAATGATTCTCCGTTTTCTGCGCTGCATGGCCTATCCTTTCGGCTTAAAAATAAGCGCAGCAAAAAAACTGAACGCGATGGCAGCCGAAATGCCAGCACTCGGAACTTCAAAAATTCCGGCAATCAGACCGATAATCCCGGTCTGTTCCGCTTTCTGCCATGCACCATGATATAAAGCGTGCCCAAAGCTCGTAATCGGCACAGTGGCTCCGGCACCCGCAAATTCAATGAGCGGATCGTATAACCCAAGCCCATCCAACACCGCACCGGTGGCGACAAGAATACTCATCACATGGGCGGGCGTCAACCTGGCTATATCCAATAAAAGCTGACCTATGACACAAATCAATCCTCCGACAAAAAAAGCGATCATCACCTGTCCCATGCTGTTATACCTCCTCCGCTTCAAGCGCCACGGCATGCGCGATACATGGAATGCTTTCACCCTGCTGATAACTGACCGGACTGAACAGCGCGCCGGTCGCGCAAATCAGCACCCGCTTAATGCTTCCTTCTCTTAGCCGATTCAAAATATAACTGTAAGTAACCACGGCACTGGACGCACAGCCGCTTCCACCGGAAAATACCTGTTGGTCCGGACTGTAAATCATTAAGCCACAGTCGTTATACACCGGGGTCATGTCATATGAAAGGTCTTTCATTTCATCCTTTAAAATCGCGTATCCGACTTTGCCCAAATCGCCAGTAACAATCAAATCATAATCGGATGGCATCCGATCCGTATCACGGAAATGCGTAGAAAGCGTATCGACCGCAGCCGGTGCCATCGCGCTCCCCATATCAAACGGATCTTTGATTCCCATATCTACTACCTTTCCGATGGTTGCATACGTGATGCGCGGGCCGCTTCGGCCGCATCCGACAACCGCCGCTCCCGCTCCGGTTACCGTGCATTGAGCATATTCCGGTTTTTGTCCGCCGTATTCTGTCGGATAACGGAATTGTTTTTCCGCCGTACAATTATGGCTGCTACAGGTAGCGACAATGTACGATGCGTATCCGGCATCCACCAGCGCCGAACCGACCGAAAGCGTTTCCATCGAAGTCGAACAAGCACCGAACATTCCGATAAGCGGAATATTTAACTGACTTGCCATAAAATTGGAGGAAATCGTCTGGTTCAGTAAATCTCCTGCCAGAATAATATCAATCTCGCTTTCCAGCAAATCGCTCTTTTTAATCGCCGTCTGCACCGCCTCGTACATCATAAACTGCTCCGCTTTTTCCCATGAAGCCTGTCCTGCATACATATCAGAATGGATATGGTCGAATTCCGCCGCAAGCGGTCCTTCCCCCTCGAGCGGTCCGACGGAAACAGCGCTGCCCAGTATACGGATGTCGTTCACAAAACGCCACGTCTGGCTTCCACATCGATGCCTTGCTTTCATCCTTTCACATCCTTACACTTTGATAATGAGCCATTTGATCAGCGAAACGACAAGCGCGGCTACGACTCCGTATACGATAACTCCCCCCGCCAGTTTAAACATGTTTCCGCCGACACCAAGCACCCATCCTTCCGCACGATGTTCGATCGCCGCCGATGACATCGAATTGGCAAATCCGGTGACAGGCACAGCCGATCCCGCTCCTGCATACTGCCCGAGCTTATCATATACGCCAAATCCAGTAAGCAATACAGAGATAAAAATAAGCGTTGCCACTGTCGGGTCGCCCGCCGTTTCTTTAGTGAAATTAAAAAAACGAATATAAAAGTTGGATACTAGCTGGCCAAACGCACAAATTGCGCCACCGACCCAAAACGCCTTTACACAGTTTGCTAAATAGGGTGGTTTCGGCTTGTATTTAGCTGCGCGTTCGCTATAGGCTTGTTGCGCTTTCATAAGTCTGTTTTGATTCCACTTTTTTACAGAAGAAGCCATAAACGTTTCATACTCCTTTCACGTCATTTCAAATAAATCATCCAGTGAAATAAAGAGCCGACGATCTTGCCGAACGCCAGCGCTATGATAAACCAATGAAGATAGTCATATACCTGCATGCGCTTCGATAAAATGGGAATAACATTCAGCACTTCCGTCAGTGCGGCCCCAAGAAATCCGACAAAAATCCCCATAAACGCACCAACAATACCCAGCAGGAAAACAGGCAAATACAAAGGAGCAGAAAAAAAGTCAAACACTGTGAAGAAAAATGCACCAAAAACGACAGCCCATTGAAAATGTAAAAGATACTGATCGGTTTTTGTAATCTGGACAAAACGAGGAATTAAGTCAAGCACCGTAATGAGAGCGACAATGCCTCCGCCAACAATCAGCCCTCCGCTTAAACCCACAAGAGCCAGAAACAAAGAAATGATCATTTTTTCTTTGCTCCGGGCGCTTCATGCGCTAATACATACTCGTCCACATTTTGCTCATACAAAAACATTTCCAATTCAAGCGGACTCGGTTCTTCATTAAACTTTTTACGAAAAATATGGTTGAAAAATAAAATCATGCCTGCACCGACACCGAGCGAATACGGGATTTGAATAATGAGCGGATGCGGATTCTTTTTCCCGGTGACCAGTTCATAAATGCGCTGGTGCACTTCCGGCATGCTGACATCAGTATGAAAGTTCATAATCGCAAGTCCTGAGCCGATAAAAAGCACAATCCAGACAAATGCAACAAGCAGCAGGCTAATTTTTTTCTTCGGCAATTGGACTTCGATGATCATTTGTTCCGCTCCGATGTTATGCACGAACAATTCGGGATATGCGCGCTGAAGCGTTTCAATGATTTGAATCATATCGACAACATAGCGGTTCCCGTCCCCGGGCTTCAGTACATGAAGCACCTGCTCTCGAATCGCTGTTTCAGCAGGGCTGTTTGTCACCAATTCCGCTACATCTTTCACACGAACGACTGCCCCTGGCGGAAGCTGCACTTTTCCTTTTAATTTCACATACACGCGGACTGGATCGGCCATGCACCATCCCTCCTTACACCAAATAGTATTTGTCTGACGAAAGAAGGCTATGCTGATGAAGACCGCTGCGTGCTCCGTCTTGCTTCTTGTACAGCTCGATTGAAATTAACAAGGAAAAAAAATGCATAAAAAACGAATAAGCGCGAAGGAAATTGCACTTCCTTCGCGCCGTTTGCTTTTACTTTTCAATTTGTTCCTTCATAATGCGGAGGATTTTCTTTTCCAAACGCGACACCTGCACCTGGGAAATTCCGAGCCGTTCCGCGACTTCGGACTGCGTCTGATCTTTATAATACCTAAGATATACAATAAGCCGCTCCCGCTCAGAAAGCTTGCCGATCGCTTCTTTTAAAGCAATTTTGTCAAACCACTTGTCTTCGTCTCTGTCCGAAATTTGATCCATAAGCGTAATCGGGTCGCCGTCGTTTTCAAATACGGTCTCATGAATGGAAGACGGGGCCCGGTTTGCTTCCTGCGCATAAATCACTTCTTCCGGCGTAATCCCAAGCACTTCCGCGATTTCTTTTACCGTGGGCAGACGCCCAAGATCTTTCGACAGCTCATCCTTGACCCGCCGGACTTTATGGGCAATTTCTTTCAGCGAACGGCTCACTTTCACCGTACCATCATCGCGCAAAAACCGCTGAATTTCGCCAATAATCATTGGCACTGCATATGTTGAAAACTTCACGTCAAACGTCAAATCAAACTTATCAATCGCTTTTAGCAGGCCGATGCAACCGATTTGAAACAAATCGTCCGCTTCATAACCACGGTTCAAAAAGCGCTGAACGACCGACCATACCAGACGAATGTTGCAGTTCACCAATGTATCTCGTGCTGTCGTATCTCCCGCCTGACTTTGCGCAAGTAATTCTTTTACTTCCTTGTCGGATAGATAAGCGTGATTGGCATTCCTTACATTGGTCTCCATCGGCATGTCTCCTAATTACATAGCGCTTCGTTTTTTATCAGGTTCTTCACCAACCGAATGCGTGTACCCCGGTTAATTTCCGTTTCAACTTCCATTTGATCCATAAAGTTTTCCATAATTGTAAAGCCCATTCCAGAACGTTCCAGTTCCGGCTTTGTCGTAAAAAGCGGCTGCCGTGCCTCTTCCAGGTTAGCGATGCCAATGCCGTGGTCTTCCACAATAATTTCAATGAAAGATGGCGTATACGTCGTCATAATCATCACGGTTCCGTTCTCGTCACCTTCGTATCCGTGAATAATGGCATTTGTAACCGCCTCGGATACGACCGTTTTGATTTCCTCCATTTCTTCCAGCGTAATATCAAGCCTGGATAAAAACGAAGCGACCGCGATTCTAGCAAATCCTTCATTCTCGCTACGTGCCGCAAATTCTAATCGCATGAAATTGTGACCGGTTTTGTTTTCCATTTACGCCACCCCCAGCACAAGGAGCGCTTCCTGTTCAGACTCCTTGATTTTTAGAATCTTGAACAAACCAGATAGTTCAAACAGACGGTAAATGACCGGATTGATCGAACAAATGACCATATCCCCGCCACGGGCAGAAATCTTCTTGTAACGCCCGAGAATAACGCCCAAGCCGGAACTATCCATAAAATGCAAATGAGCAAGGCTTAATAAAATATGCTGGACAGGTTCTTCCGCGAGTTTCTTCTCGATGTTTGTTCGCAACATATCCGCTGTATGGTGATCCAGCTCTCCTTCCAGTCGGACGATCAAAACACCATGAACTGTTTCCATATCAACTCGTAAACTCACGCAGAGCCACTCCTTCGCTTAAGTGATACTGGGAGATTCTACGAAGCCGGTCACGATTCCTGCCACCCGACAAAACTAGAAAAAAACCGGGGAAATGTGGCATTTTTCTCCTTTTTCCCGATTTTTCGCACCTGTTATCCGCCGAACATTTTGCGGGCCGCTCGTTTAAACAACTTCCACCATCCGGCTTTTTCCACGTTGCTTGCGGCAACCAGATCAACGGTGCTGACGGTTTTGCCGTCTTTTTTAATTACTATCTCACCGATTTTTACCCCTTTTTTAATCGGCGCTTTCAACTCCGATTGAATGGCAATCACTTTTTCATACTGAGAAGCTTTTTCCCCTTTTTTCACCAGCATACTAAAATGATACGGCACAATAATGTCGACCGTTTCTTGCATGCCTTTTTCAACCGGCACGGTTTTCACCACCTGGTTTTCCTTGTAAAGCGGCTGGCTGTCATACTGGTTAAACGCATAGTCCATCATCGCGGCAATTTCCTGGTTGCGTGTTTTGGAATCAGGTGCGCCCATCACTACCGCGATTACGCGCATATTGCCGCGCTTTGCAGTCGCGGTTAAACAATACTTTGCCTCAGACGTGTAGCCGGTTTTCAAGCCATCCGCGCCGGGATAGAAGCGGACAAGCCTGTTCGTGTTTACCAGCCAGAACGGCTTTTTCGTGTCCTTGCGCAAATAGTCCTGATAAAGGCCCGTATATTTTGTAATTTTTTCATGCTTTAAGAGTTCACGTGACATGAGCGCAATATCGTGGGCGGAAGAGACATGTCCCTCCACCGGCAATCCATTGGAGTTTTTAAATAATGTGTCGTCCATGCCCAGTTCTTTCGCGCGCTTGTTCATTTTCTCAACGAATGCTTGTTCCGTGCCGGCGAGATGTTCCGCCATCGCGACGGACGCATCGTTGCCAGAAGCGAGCGCAATACCCTTCAGCATTTCATCCACGGTCATTTCCTCGCCCGGCTCAAGGAAGATTTGCGAACCTCCCATAGAAGCCGCATAATCGCTTGTCCGCACTTTATCCGTCAGCTTAATCTCGCCGCGATCAAGCGCTTCCATGATGAGGAGCATCGTCATAACTTTCGTGATACTGGCGGGCGGTAGGGGTTTATGTCCGTTTTTCTCGTACAGAACCGCCCCTGTGTCACGATCCATCAACACGGCCGAAACCGCATTCGGTGTAAGGTCTACGCCTTGCTGCTGGTCAGTAGTTTGCTTTGTCTTTTCTTCTGCGGATACAGGCCCGCTGAACAGTGACATTATCAGAAATATGCAAAGCAATACAATAGGCAGCTTCTTCATCAAACTTGTCCCCTCCAATCATAATAGTATCTATTTTCGCCATGAAGTTTGACATTATATACCTCCATTGAACATAAAAAAGCAGGATGATCGCACATCACTCACCCTGCTTTTTTATCGATATACATCGTCTTTAATGTTTCGATCCTATCCTTCAAAACTTACGCCATGGCAAAAGCTCTGCATTCTTCTGTGCAACGTAAACATATACGGCCGCACACTTCACAAATACGCGCGCATTTCCTGGCAATGATTTAATGCTTCAAATGATTCATTTTCCTTACACTGGCCCCCATCACATTTCTATCGTAAAGATGGCAAGCGACGAAGTGTCCGGGTTCCGCTTCCCGCCAAACAGGCTCAACTTTGGCGCATGCTTCCATGGCATGCGGACAACGGGTACGGAAATGGCACCCGCTCGGCGGATTCATCGGGCTCGGTACATCACCTTTCAATACGATACGCTGGCGTTTGCGCTCCACTTCCGGGTCCGGAATCGGAATCGCAGATAGCAGCGCTTGTGTATACGGATGCAAAGGATTCGCATACAGCGTCTCGCCTTCGGCGAGTTCAGCGATTTTGCCCAGATACATGACTGCCACCCGATCGCTAATATGCTTTACCATCGACAGATCATGGGCGATGAACAAATATGTCAGCCCCATTTTGTCTTGCAATTCGCCCAGCAAATTCACGACCTGCGCCTGGATAGATACGTCCAGCGCAGAAATCGGCTCGTCACAGACAATAAACTTCGGCTCTACCGCGAGCGCGCGGGCGATACCAATCCGCTGACGCTGACCGCCGGAAAACTCATGCGGGAACCGGTTCATATGGTCAGGCTTCAATCCGACCAGATGAAGCAATTCCTGAATGCGTTCCCTGCGCTTCGCTCCGGTCGCCAATCTATGCAGATCAAGCGCTTCGCCAATAATATCGGCCACCGTCATCCGCGGATTTAAAGACGCATACGGGTCCTGGAAAATCATCTGCATATCACGGCGCAGCTTTTTCAACTCCCGCGGATTCGCTCGGTGCACATCTTTTCCTTCGAACAGCACCTCGCCTCCGGTTGCTTCATACAGACGAAGAATGGTGCGGCCCATCGTCGATTTTCCACACCCGGATTCTCCTACAACGCCGAGCGTTTCACCGCGTTTTACATCAAACGTTACGTCGCTGACGGCCTTTACTACACCGCCTCCGACATTGAAGTATTTTTGCAGATTGCGCACTTCCAGCAGAATCTCCTGCTTTTTATCGTTTTGTACCGAAGTTTCTGTTACAACCGTACTCATTGCGCAAATCCCTCCTTCCGGTTCACCTGTCTGGCCAATGGATGGTGCAACCAACAAGCTGCTTGATGATTACTGTCCATTTCTTCAAGCGCGGGCTTATGGTTACGGCATACTTCCATTGCATAGGCACAACGAGCAAAGAACGGGCAACCGGCAGGCGGACGCAAAAGGTCCGGCGGCGTACCGATAATAGGGTTGAGCGGCTCGTCTTTTTTCATATCAAGGCGTGGCACCGACTGCAAGAGCCCTTTTGTATACGGGTGTTGCGGTTCATAAAAGATTTGATCGACCATTCCTGTCTCCACAATCTCACCTGCGTACATGACGACAACACGATCACACATATCGGCCACCACTCCGAGATCGTGCGTAATTAAAATGATCGATGTTTTCGTTTTGGCCTGAAGCTTTTTCATCAACTCTAAAATCTGCGCCTGAATCGTTACGTCCAGCGCTGTCGTCGGTTCATCAGCGATCAGCAGTTTCGGCCGGCAGGCCAGCGCAATAGCAATCATGGCGCGCTGCCGCATCCCACCGGAAAATTCATGCGGATATTGGTTCACTCGCTTATCCGGCTGTGGAATGCCGACCATCTTTAATAATTCGATCGCTTGCTTGTGCGCTTCTCCAGCCGACATTCCCTGGTGTTTGATCAGGCTTTCCGTAATTTGTTGCCCGATCTTCATCGTCGGGTTTAAGGACGTCATCGGATCCTGAAAAATCATCCCAATATCGTTTCCCCGCACTTTTTGCATTTCTTTTTCACTTTTTTTCAGCAAGTCCTCTCCATTAAATAAAATGCTTCCTTTCTTATACTTGACCGGAGGATGCGGCAGAAGCTTCATAATCGACTGAGCGGTTACGCTTTTTCCGCAGCCAGACTCGCCTACGATACCGACCGTTTCGGCTTTTTTTACATGAAAGGTTACGCCGCGCACAGCTTTCACTTCGCCCGCATACGTATGGAACGAAACATGCAGGTCACGCACTTCAAGTATATTTTCCATAGGTTTTTCACCCTTTGCTTACGTTATTTGCGCATTCTCGGGTCAAGCGCATCACGCAAACCGTCGCCTAACACGTTAAAGGCGAACATCGTGAGCGAAATAAAGAAGCCCGGAATGAACAGCTGATAGACGTTTCCGACAAGCAAACTTACGAGCGCATCATTCACCATCGTACCCCAGCTGGCCTGCGGCGCTGGAATGCCAAGACCGAGAAAGCTGAGCGTCGCTTCGGCAAAGATCGCAGTTGGAACCGTCAGGGTCACATTTACAAGAATCGGCCCCATCATATTCGGAATCATATGCTTGCGCAAAATCCACTTCGTATCAGCGCCGAGAACCATCGCTGCCTGAACATATTCCTGCTCTTTGAGCTGCAATACCTGTCCGCGCACAAGGCGGGCCATCGGAATCCACCCTGTGATTGTCATCGCAATAATGATCGTCCACAATCCCTGCCCCATAACAACCATAAGCAGGATAACCATTAATAAATACGGTATACCATACAACACTTCAGCAATTCGCATCATAATATTGTCGATGCGCCCGCCTTTCAGACCGGAAATACCGCCATACAGTACACCGATCACAAAATCGATAAAAGCCGCCATGACACCGATAAACAAAGAAATACGCGCACCGTACCAGACTCGGGTAAAAATGTCACGCCCGGAAGAATCGGTACCGAACCAATGCTCGGCACTTGGTCGCATGTTTTTTATACTAAAATCTTGTTTATAATACGTATAACCGCTAATCATCGGTCCGATAATGGCCATAATGACAAGCGCGATAATCATCAAAAGACCGATCATCGCCAATTTATTCATCTTCAAACGGCGCCATACATCCGCCCAATAGGAGACGCTGGGGCGCTCGATTTTTTCCGCATCTTTAAAGTGATCTGTTACAGGTCGGAACATATCAGCGGTCAATTGCGATTCATGCTGCATTACTTACTCCCCCCTGCAACCTTAATGCGTGGATCAATCCACGTGTAAAGTACATCCACAACGAAAATCAAAAAAATAAGAATGGCGCTATAAAAAACGGTAGAACCTAAAATCACCGGATAGTCACGATTAAAAATACCTTTCACAAACATTTCGCCCATTCCGGGGATACCGAAAATATGCTCAACCACAAAACTTCCTGTTACAAGATTCGCTGTGATAATACCAAGCACGGTAACAACCGGTAAAATTGCATTTCGTAACGTATGTTTAATAATAACAATATTGCGTGTCAAACCTTTTGATTTTGCCGTCTTAATATAATCCTGCCCTAACACTTCCAGCATGCTGGAACGCATAAGACGCGCAATAAATGCCATCGGCATCGCCGCCAACGCCAGCGAAGGCAAAACGGTATGTTGCCATGTTCCCCAGCCGGATGGCGGAAAAATGTTCATTTCTACAGCAATATAGTTAATGAAAACCGTTGCCAAAAAAAAGCTCGGCACAGAAAGTCCGACGATGGCAAGAATCATCGACAAATAATCAGGCCATTTATTGTGATATAAAGCGGCAATGACCCCAAAAATTAAGCCAAGCGTAACCCCGATCGCCAGCGCCTGTAAACCAAGATAAAACGAAATGGGAAATCCTTGCGCAATATAATCGTTGACTGTGATCGCACTCGATTTTAATGATGGACCAAAATCAAGTTGTAACAACGATTTTAAATATAATCCGTACTGAACAATTAACGGTTTATCCAGATTGTAGTAAGCTCGTAAATTTTCGTATACACCGGGCGGCATGTTTCCTTCTTTTGCAAATGGGTCACCTGGAATTACATGCATTAAACCAAACGTTAGCGTAATCACCACCCACAGCGTTACGAGAGCCCACCCCAAGCGTTGCAAAGTATATCGTAACACCTTATCCCCTCCATTCCTTCATGTTTAGGAAATAGGAGATACCCAGAAGCCGGGTACCCCCTGATTTATGCGCACTACTTTTTGTCCGCATATTTCATGACCGGATACTCATCCGGCACCGTATAAACGCCGGTTACATTTTCTTTCACCGCATACGGCATCGCATAGAAGTAAATGGGCATAATCGGCATCTCATCCATCAAAATTTTTTCCGCTTTATGCATGAGTTCCATGCGTTTTGCCTGGTCAGCCGCTTTCTGAGCCTGATCAATCAGCGCATCATATTCTTTGTTTTTCCAGCCCGTGTCATTTTGTTTGCTATAGGAAGTGAACATTTCCAGCATGGTCATCGGATCTGTATAGTCGGCGATCCAGCCGGACCGGCTTACATCGTAATCAAGCTTATGCTCACGATCGATTTTCACCTGGAATTCCACGTTTTCTAGTCTGACTTTAAGTCCAAGATTTTTGCGCCACATTTCCTGAATCGCTTCCGCGATACGTTTGTGTGCATCAAGCGTGTTATACAAAATCGTAAATTTCGGCATGCTGGTCATGCCTTCTTCCTTAAGACCTTCCGCCAGCAGGCGCTTCGCCAGCGCTACATCTTCTTTAAAGAAATTGCCGCTCACTTCTTGAAACTCTTTGCCGCTCGGTTCTTTCGCACCCGGTCCGACATAACCAAACGCAGGCTTCTCCCCGCCTTGCGTGACATTTTGTGTAATGGTATTGCGGTCAATCGCCAGCGTTAAGGCCAAACGTACCTTTTTGTTATTGAACGGTTTCTTTGTCGTATTGAAACGGTAAAAATACGTAGCGAATTGAATCGCCGATTTAAACTCAGGCGAATTGCTAGACTTAAGCTGTCCAATCACATCGCTCGGCAGCGGATAAAGCAAATCGTAATCGCCGGAGCGGAAAGACTGCCATGCCGTATTTTCATCTTCTACCATCGTCCAATGTATGCCATCTAATTTAATGCGGTCTTTCTCAAAATAATTTTCATTTTTCGCCATTTTCAAATGACTTTTATGCTGCCATTCGACCAATTTGAACGGTCCGTTGGAAACGAATGTTTTAGCATCGTTTGCCCAATTCGGATTTTGTTCCTGCACCTTTTTATCGATTGGAAAATACGTATAGAAAGATACGAGTTCTTCAAAGAACGGGGTCGGATTTTTCAGTTTGACTTCAAGCGTTTTGTCGTCAAGCGCTTTTACACCCACTTTGTCTTCAAGCGCTTTCAATTTTTGTGGATCCTTTTCTTTCGACTCATTGTACTGCTGGGCTCCGTCGATGTAATATAAAATCCAAGCATAATCCGAAGGTGTAGAAGGGTTCAGCACATATTTCCACGCGTATTCAAAGTCATGGGCTGTCAGCGGATCACCGTTGGACCATTTAAGTCCGTCACGCAGATGGAAAGTGTATTTTTTCTTATCTGGGCTTATATCCCACTTCTCGGCCATCGCCGGCACAATTTTCCCGCCCTCTTCTTTCATCGTCAGACCAACAAATAAATGACGCATCGGCCAACTATCATGCGTACCTTGCGCTCTCGCAGGATGCAGGGAGCCAGGCTCAGTAGAGTTATTGACGCGAAGGATTTTTTCTCCCGCCTTTTCGCCTCCGGCCGATTTGTCTCCGCCGCCACAACCTGTAAGCGCTAACATAAATAAGAGAACAAAACTTAAGAAAATCGAGAAACTTTTCTTCACAGTCATCAACCCCCTTAGTTTCAAATCATGTTTCCTATAAAGGACGTTTCCACACGGCCATTCATTAGCCCGCGTTGTCCTCTAACCCATCCAACGTCACATACGAAAATGAATCTTTATATTGCTTCAGTTCAATTGAAACTTCGGCCGAAACAATCCCTTCAACATTGGCTAAATCTTTGTTCACAAATGTAACCAGATCTTCATTCGAGCGAAAATACGCCTGAATGATTAAATCATTGCGCCCGGAAAACGCGCCAATAAAACGCACCGCCCGCAGTTTTCCCAGCTCTTCGGCAACTTTCTCCTGGTAGCCGAGCCTGGTGGACATACCGATGATAGCCTGCACATTTAAACCGACTTTTATAGGGTCAGTATGTACGATAAAATGAAAAATTTTATCTTCAATCATCCGGTTGATACGCGAACGAACCGTGCCTTCGCTTACTCCAAGCAAATGTCCCATCTCCGTATATGATTTCCGAGCATCTTCCTGAATAATTTTAAGAATCTGGAAATCGAGCAAATCCAACTTTCTCACCACCCCCCCTCCTTTCCTAAAAGAAATAATTATTCAGAAAATTCAACTTACGATTGCGGCATAATTTCGCCAAAAATCTATGTTTTTCGTAAATCAATTTTCTTAATACATAATATAAATATAAAACGATATACAATTAATGTAAATAATATTTTTATTAAATTCGTAAAATTATTTATGAATTTATACGTTTTTCCTATTATCCGTTCAATTTTGGAAGTACAGCTTTAAGGAGAGAAATAAGCTTTGGACGGGTACGGTTCGCTACTTCCACTACTTGCTCATGTGTCAAAGGTTCCAGTTCTTCACCGATCGCCATATCGGTTACACAGGAAATTCCCAGCACCTTTAAACTAGCGTGGCGCGCCACAATGACTTCTGGAACGGTGGACATGCCGACCGCATCTCCACCTGATCGAGCCAGTATTGTCAATTCTGCTGGCGTCATATACGACGGCCCGCTAATTCCAACATATACCCCTCGCTGTATGGAAATTCCCAGCTCTTTGGCCGTTTCCTGTGCGAGATGAATGTATTCTTTCGCATACGCTTCCGACATATCCGGGAAACGCGGGCCAAACTCTTCTATATTCGGGCCAATAAGCGGATGAGCACCCGTAAAATTAATATGGTCTTCAATAATCATTAAGTCGCCCGGCGCAAAAGTGCGGTTCATGCCGCCGCATGCGTTTGTAATAACAACCGAATGGACGCCGAGCAACTTCATTACATAAACCGGAAAGGTAACCTGTTTCATGCTGTAGCCCTCATAGTAGTGAAAACGTCCCTGCATCGCCACAACGTTCTTTCCTTCCAGCGTGCCGATGACAAGCTGGCCTTTATGTCCTTCTACCGTAGATACAGGAAAATGCGGAATTTTATGATAACTGAGGCACACCGTATCTTCTATCTCATCCGCCAACACGCCAAGACCGGAACCGAGAATCAAACCGATTTCTGGTTTCACAGAAATGTGGCTTTGAATGTATTCTGCTGCGTCTTTCAAGTTGGCAACATAATCTCTCATGAAAAAACCTCCTCTTATACTTATAATAAAAAGCCTGAAACAAACAGCGTATCTTTTGCTCCAGACTTTTTGATTACATGCCCTATATCTCTTTTATGATTGCTTTTACTAGCGTTAAAAATGCGCTTTTAACTTTTTCTGTTGTTTCCATTACTTCTTCGTGTGACAGCGGCTGCGGCAAAATGCCTGCGGCCATGTTGCTGATGCAAGAAATGCCGAGCACGCGAATGCCTGCATGACGCGCTACAATAACCTCCGGAACCGTAGACATACCGACCGCATCCCCGCCCAGAATGCGCAGCATGCGGATTTCCGCCGGCGTTTCATAGCTCGGTCCCAATAGGCCCACATACACACCTTCCTGCACCTTAATTCCGTGCGCATTAGCTACCTTGTGTGCAAGTGCGCGCAAGTCAGGGCAATATGCGGTCGACATATCCGGGAAACGTACCCCCAACTTTTCATCGTTCGGCCCAATAAGCGGATTGCGCCCCGTAAAATTAATATGGTCTTTAATCAACATCAAGTCGCCCGGCGCATAACTTTCGTTTACGCCTCCAGCCGCGTTGGTCACGATCATCCTGTCCACCCCGATCGCTCTCATGACACGTACGGGAAACGTTACTGCGTCCAGTCCATACCCTTCGTAATAGTGAAAGCGTCCCTGCATCGCCACAACGTTCTTTCCTTTCAGTGTGCCGATGACAAGCTGGCCTTTATGTCCTTCTACCGTAGATACAGGAAAATGCGGAATCTCCTTATATGGAATAACAGCCGGATTTTCAATTTCATCGGCCAGTACGCCAAGACCAGAGCCAAGAATTAAGCCAATCTCCGGTTTGATATCCGTTATGCTTTCAATATAAGCTTTCACTTCTGCAATGTTTGCTGTAAGCGACATCCCCTCTGCCTCCCTTATCCTCTTTATTCAGTAATCTGTCGCAAAAAGCTCGTACCAATGCTGGGCTTTGTCACCTGAAAGTTGTCGGCGATGGTTGCGCCGACGTCGGCGAACGTTTCGCGCACGCCAAGCGGTTGGCCGCCTTTCATGCCTATGTAATACACAAGCAACGGCACGTATTCTCGCGTATGATCCGTTCCGTGATGAATCGGATCGTTTCCGTGATCCGCCGTAATGATGAGCAGGTCATCTTCGCCGAGCGCACCCAGAATTTCTGGAAGACGGCGATCAAATTCCTCAAGCGCTTTGCCATAGCCAATCGGATCACGACGATGCCCGTACATAGCATCAAAGTCTACGAGATTTACGAACGAAAGTCCGGTAAAATCTTTTCGCATCGTTTCCAGCAGTTTATCGACACCGTCCATATTCGATTTTGTTTTCAGCGCTTCCGTTATGCCTTCGCCCGCGTAGATATCAGAGATTTTACCAATGGCGATGGAAGTAAATCCTGCTTCCTGCAACTCATTCATCACCGTTTTGCCCGGCGGCGATACAGAGAAATCACGACGATTCGCCGTGCGGGTAAAGTGGCCCGGTTCACCAACAAACGGACGGGCAATCACACGCACGACGGAATGTTCATCATCAAGCGTAAGTTCACGCGCAACCTTGCAAATTTCATACAGCTCTTCAAGCGGCACAATTTCTTCGTGGGCTGCCACCTGGAACACGCTGTCCGCCGAAGTATAAACAATAACGTCACCGGTTCTCATATGTTCTTCGCCCAATTCAGCAATAATTTCCGTACCGGAAGCCGGTTTGTTTCCGAGCACGCCGCGGCCAATCCGCTCAGAGAACGGCTTGATTAGACTATCAGGGAACCCGTTCGGCCACGTTTTGAACGGTGTCTCAATGCGAAGACCCATAATTTCCCAGTGACCGGTTGTTGTATCTTTCCCTATCGAAATTTCTTTCATTTTACCGAAAGCGGCCTCAGGCGGAGCATCCGCAGAAACGCCTTCCAACTTCTCGATATGTCCGAGTCCAAGGCGCGACAGATTCGGCACGTTCAAGCCGTTCATTCTTTCGGCGATATGACCGAGCGTATGCGCCCCTTCGTCGTTATAGTCTTTCGCATCTGGCAATTCGCCGATGCCGACGCTATCAAGCACGATAAGAAATACGCGTTTAAATCGCTTCATACAGCTGTCTCCTCCTCGTTTCAATTCAGCGGGACAAGCCTCTTAGCCAGTGCATGAAAATCATGCGTAAAATAAGGAAGGCACTTCACACTTTTCCCCGAAGTACCCTGTTTTATGCCCGAGGATGGGCTTTTGCGTACACTTCCTTCAACCGTGAACGCGTAACATGCGTATAAATTTGCGTAGTTGAGATATCGGCGTGTCCGAGCATCTCCTGCACAGAGCGCAAATCCGCCCCATTCTCAAGCAGATGTGTCGCGAACGAGTGACGTAACGTATGCGGGGTAATTTCTTTGTGACTGTTCGCCAGCTGGGCGTATTTCTTGATAATTTTCCAGAATCCTTGACGCGACAAGCGGCGGCCATGATGATTCAAAAATAACGCTTCTTCCTGTCCTCGTTTCTTTAAAAACGGGCGGCCGCGTTCAAGGTACGTCTGTACGTTCACAATAGCCAAACGTCCAAGCGGAATTATGCGCTCCTTTGAACCTTTTCCAAAACATTTAATAAAACCCATATTCAGATTCACGTCTGATAAATTAAGCGATACGAGCTCAGATACGCGAATGCCGGTCGCGTACAAAAGCTCTAGCATCGCTTTGTCCCGCATGCCGGACGGAAAGCGGGTGTCCGGTCCGTTCAGCAACATTTCCACTTCCGCCACCGAAAGCACCTGCGGAAGCTTTTTTTCAATTTTTGGTGATTCAAGATTAACGCTTGGATCTTTATCAATAAACTTTTCCCGCAATAAGAACTGGTAAAATGCGCGGATGGAAGCAAGGTTGCGCGACAGCGTCGCCGTCGCCCGTCCCTGTTCTTGAAGATAGAGCAGATAGCCCATAATCTGCGTGCGGCTTGTTTCGCTTATGTCCTTGAATCCCTCTCGTTCTAAATACGCACAATAGCTTATCAAATCTCTGCGATACGATTCAAGCGTGTTTTTTGCTAACCCTCTTTCCACTGTTAAGTAATGGATAAATTGGGTGATTAATTCATTCATTTGCGAATCTCCTTAACATCCGATCTCCTCTATCTGTTAGATAAGCATGTCCTTTATTATTTTATTCCACAAGGGTTCCTTGTTTCCTGCCCGATAACAAAAATTTATTCACCGTACCAATAAAACGCAAACAATCGCTGCTTCATTTCTTGATACGTTTTTTTCAAAGAAGGAACATCGTTCATAACTTTCACCGCTTTCCCCTGCGGTTCTTTGTACGGCTGCGCCGGCCTAATCGCATCGTTTAGGTAAGAGATAATACAATAAAATATAAATGTACAAAATACAAAAATGGCAAGCAAACGCAGCATTTCCGCGATTCTATTATACGGAATAAACATGCACCTTTCTCCTTCCGCACACGTTTTTATCCCATCCTATTCATTTCCAAGCAATTTTATACCTTTCGCTCGTTTTCAATTTATGTTTTGCATGATACAATTTATTTTTGTGATTAACAATTATCGGCAAGGTGTGGTCAAACCGATGTACAATCAAGAAGAAAAAGAAAATAGCCGGCTCAAGCAAGTGTTCAACCGTTTGAACCTGCTGCTTTTGCTCGTGTTCCTCATATTCGCCCTTATCATTTTCCGACTGGCCTACGTGCAGGTTGTAAAAGGGGAGGAGTATCAGGCAGAAGCGGTGTCCAAATCGGACAAGAAAGTGCCAATTCCGGCGATGCGCGGCAACATATACGACCGGCACGGCAACCTAATCGTGCATAGTCGTGGCTCCTTTACTGCCGTCTTCCAGGAAAAAGAATATATGGACAAGGATTATTACATCCAGCTAGCCACCAAGCTGGAAAAAATTCTGGAAGGCACGACTAAAGAGGATTTGCTCAAAAAAATGGATGTCGGATACGAGTATAAAAACGGAAATGTCGTCAAATCCCCGCGCATGACCCAAAAATTTTTGGAAAAAGACTTGAAACACGACCTATCCCAAAAAGAAATCGCCTACCTATCAGAGCACCGCAATGAATTGGATGGTGTAGCCGTCATCACGAAACCGATCCGCGAATACGATCCGAAACAGGTGGCCGTGCAAACCATCGGATATGTGCGCCCGTTTAACGTTGCGGATAATCAGGGCATCGAATACTATCGACAACGAAAGGACGATTATTTGCCGAACCAAACGGTCGGTTATGACGGAATTGAGCGCAGCTATGAAGAAGAACTGCGCGGCGAGAATGGTTACCGTCTGTATCAGGTGGATGCCCATCAAAACATCCTAAAACAGATCAAGGAAGTTCCGCCAAAGCGCGGCAACAATTTGTATCTAACAATTGACCAGCGCGTGCAACTTGAAACGCGCGACTTCATTAAGAGTTTCCTGCCCAAACTGCGGGCCACAGGTCGTAACGCCTCCTACGCAAAAACAGCGTACGCGGTGGCTATGGAAGTAAAGACAGGTAAAATTGTTGCGATGGTCAGCTACCCGGAATACGACCCGAACATTTGGACATCCGGCCCTGACAAAGAAACATACGAACAAAATAAGTATTCCTTTACAAACGGGACAATCCGCAGCGCACCGTATGATGTGCGCCCCAAAACCGGAAAAGCTGCGGAGATGGAGAACTATAAACATCCAGCTTCCATCGTACCGGCCGGTTCTGTCGTGAAGCCGCTCACCGTGCTAATGGGATTGTCGGAAGGCTTAATTACACCGTATGATTATTGGGCTGACCCAGGTGCGTACCACTATGGTGGCGCTTCCGACGTCGTACGCAACGACAGCGGTCATAATTATGGCATGCTGACGCCCAGAACGGCGATTCAAAAATCAGCCAACACGTATATGGCGCGCATTGGTAAGCTTATGAGCGAAAAGCATGGAAAAAATTCCGTTACCGTCTATCAGAAGTACTATCACGCCTTCGGTCTCGGCGTGAAAACAGGCGTCGATTTGCCGGGAGAATCGGCCGGCAACGAAGATTTCCTCGTCATGAATAAGCGCTATGGCCCTCTCGCTGCGATGGTGCAGGCTTCCTTCGGCCAGCAGGGCCGCTATACGGCTATGCAGCTGGCACAATACGTTGCCACGATTGCGAATAAAGGCGTGCGCTTGCGCCCGCAACTGGTGGATCGCATTGTGGATGCTAAAGGAAATGTTGTTCGTCCGTATAAAACAGAAGTGCTAAATGTAATAAAAGAATCGGATATTAATTGGCGTACAATACATCAAGGCATGGCAATGGTTACCCAAGGCGGTACCGCGACCAGCGCATTTGCCGGGTTTCCTTATCGCGTAGCAGCAAAAACAGGAACATCGCAACAAGATATTTATGTGCCTGATTCAACAGATTTTACGAAGAAGGTAAACTGGCGCAAGTATAAAGAAATAAATAATGGGGTCTTTGTTTCCTTTGCTCCGGTTGAGGATCCGAAACTGGCTGTTGCTGTTATCGTTCCAGAAGGGGGCTATGGCTCTCAATCCGCTGGTCGCATCGCCCGTGCCATTTATGAAGCATATGACAAATACATTGGCCTTGGCCCTACGGATAAGCCATACGATCCGAAAACAGCCGTGCCGAAAGACAAAAAAACTGAGTAAACTTCATAAAAAGCATGCTGTCCGGGCGGAACAGCATGCTTTTTTACTTTTGCGGATCATTCTCCTTCACTACGAAAAAAAGCAGGGCCCGGAAAGGTACCACTGCTTTTTCAGCCTGGAATATTGCTTCTTACATTCGCAAGTTCATTCTTATCCACTTTGTCAATGCAACGATGGCAAATGCCGTGGAAAGACAAACGATGATCAAGAATATGGAATTTAAATTTATCGCTAACCGCTTGCTCAACTTCGCCCAGAAGGTCTTCATGTATCTCATCTACGATGCCGCACATGACACAAATCAAATGATGGTGATGGTGCTCGGCATTTTCATTACGAAACTCATAACGGGCTACCCCGTCGCCGAAATTAATCTTTTGCAAAATATGCAAATCACTCATCAATTCAAGTGTACGATATACGGTAGCCAGACCGATTTCAGGGGCTTTCTCCTTGACGAGCAAATAAACATCTTCTGCGGATAAATGATCTTCTTCATTTTCCAATAGAACACGAAGCGTCGCTTCGCGCTGCGGTGTCAGCTTGTAGCTATGGGCATGCAATTGCTGTCTAATTTTATCAATTCTTTCTTCTATTTCCATAATACAAAGACCTCCCCGAGCAGCTTCCTACATTCTCATTATAGTGGAGCGTAAATAGGGAGTCAAATAAAACTCTTCTTAAATAATAATTATTATAAATTTTAAAAGCATCGCGCTCGCATGCTTCATCAGCGCAGGAGAAACAAACGCCTCAAACCCGGCTGCCACCGTCATCACACCACCCATAATTAAGATCAGCGCGCTGTATACAAAAAAGCGGGGATACAATGCACCGCCTTTCTTCATAAAACGCGATTGGATAAGATGCAGAGAAAACGAAATACCTGCCGTCGCTACAATAATCATCGCCGGAATGACCAGCAGGTTTTGCGGCAACACAGAAACCGCGGCGAAATATAGCCCCTTCCACTGCAACTGGTTCACCAAAAAACCGACCGTAAACCCGACTACGACACCCTTTAGAAACACCATTATGAGAATGAGCGGAAGACCGATAATAGAAAGTCCGAGAATCCACATAAAACCTATATACTTCAGGTAATGGCCGAGCGAACTTTGAAAGCTGCGCAGCGGGTCGGTAATATCATCGTTTGTGAGCTCATGGAAAAACTGGCTGACATACATGAACAACTCCTGCTTTTGCGTCATGCCGAGCGAATTGACGACGACGGCGCCAAAGCCAACCCCCATAATGAACAGCACAATGGTAAACAAATAGAGCGATGAATTCTCTCGCACATTCTGCTGTAATGTTTGTCCAATTTTACTCCTTACCAATGGGAATCCCCCCTGTCCGTCTCTTATCACGATATATATGAAAGACAGGGGAGACGTATTACTCAAGCGCGATTTTTCCGTAAATCCCGGCGCCACCTTCCAGAAACATCACTTCGCCGCGTCGGCTGCGGTCAATGTTCTCCGCGACAGCCGTACCCACGACGTTAGCCAGTTGCTCCACCGTTGCATGGTGTAAAATTCGCATTTCTGTTCCAAAAGCGTTCAGCAACCTTTGCATGCGTCCTGGGCCAAGGCCCGGGACGAACTCCAGCGGAATATGGTAGCGGTACGGCGGCCGGTGCGCTGGATGCGTACCGGCCGCCTGTGTTGAGATCTGCAAAAAGCGTTCGTATACGCCTCGCGTAATGACCTTTTTTCCTTCCTTGCCGCAATGCGGGCAGCGCAGCGCATCGGATTGCGCAATCAATTCTTCGCAGTTCGTACAGCGCGTGCGGTAGTATTTCCCCAACTGCGGATGCAAACCATAATTTGTGCGCACACCTCTTCCATCCCGTCGCCTGAGCGCCAGACACAACTCGGAAAAATCCGGGCGCTGAACGCGCAAGTCCTGGTATTCGCGAGCGATTTTCCCTACGGAATGAGCGTCCGAATTTGTCACAAATGTAAGACTGCTAAGCTCCTGTATGCCATCTGCCAAATTCGAGTCGGAACTTAAACCTAGCTCAATCGCAGCAAATCGATTCACATCGATAACGGATGACAGCCGATCAACACAGGCCCCGTATACGCTCTTATGTGGCGTAAAGGCGTGCGCCGGGATTACAATACCGCCCAGCGAATCCACGTGCGTCACGAGCTCATCCAGGTCCGCATACACACGTTGAGTGCTCAAGTGAATATTTTTTACTTTGGTGTGATACCAACCACGAAACGCAGCAAACGCGGCGCGATCCGGCAAATAAACAAGAAAATGCGCCAGCCCAGCTCCGACTTTAAGCTCCACTTCCACGCCGGCAATCAGCGTGACTTCCCCTTCCGGTATCCGGTACACATAACCGCCACCCGGCAATTCCTGCATACGGCCCACTCTGATATGAGTGTCGATTTCTTCCTGTACCTCTGGAGAATGGCAATCGATGACGCCGATCATATGCATTCCTTTCCGTTTTACAGCCTCCTCCACGATAGCCGTAAGCGTCAAGCTGCGCGAAGCCGTAATTTTCACCGGGCGATCCCGCATCGTGCGGCCGATATGAATGTGCAGGTCAGCGAAACACTCGTTCATATACGCTGTCATTTTGCATTCAACTGCCAAGCATAGACAGCAAGAATGGTCTTCGCGTCGCGAATGTCGCCGCTAGCGATCAACCGCTGCGCTTCCTCAGGCGTGACGTACATTACTTCTACAAACTCGTCCTCATCCGGCTGTGCCGTCCCCGGTTTTGCCCCTTCCGCGCGGTACAGATGAACAATTTCGTCAGCAAAGCCCGGCGAGGTATAAAAAGAAGCCACATGGCGGAGCGAGGCGCACGTATATCCCGTTTCCTCCTGCAATTCCCGGCGCGCGCACGCTTCTGGATTTTCTCCCGGCTCCAACTTTCCGGCCGGGATTTCCACAAGCATCCGCTCCAGCGGCTTCCGAAACTGACGCACCATCACCATTCTATTGTCATCGGTTATCACCATCACCGCGACCGCCCCCGGGTGATTAACGATTTCGCGCTTGGCGGTTTTTCCGTTCGGCAACTGCACGTCATCGACTTTTACTTTGATAATTTTTCCATCATAAATGGTTTGGCTTGCTACGGTTTTTTCCATCATAACTTCTGTGTTCATCCTTTCCGGTATGATCTTCCCCTCTATTGAAGCATATTCAGGAGAACAAATCCATTTTTTTCATCTCTTCCCGTTTCAAGCACCTCATCCATATGAAGCGTGCAGCATAATACATATGGGCAAAAAATGCAGGATCATCTTCTATCGTACGGCCCATAGACACGAGCGGAACAGGATACGATTCAGTTATATTCCGCCATATTTCCATATCTTTCGGTTCATGAAATACGATCGTATGCCGTACGGATTGATCTTGCAATTGTCCAATTAGTTTTGGGTGATGTTCAACATTCAGCACAAGCGGTACTTCCGGAACAAAACGAAGCACCGTAAGCGTATGATGACTAATACCTGTATGACGCTCGCGCCCGTCAGCGAAACTAACTCTTGGAATTAGCACAGGAAGTCCGCCCAGCTTATGAGCCGCTTCAATAATCGTAATCTGTTCCATTCCGCTAAATCCGAATTTCGTCCCTGTGCCAGCCACACCCGGCCCTGGTGCCACGACAATAACATCTGCTTTCCATACATATTTGGCCGCCAAAAGCGCTGTGTACAAGTTTACGCATTCTGTCTGTCCCCCGAAAGCATGACCGTATGTGAGCGTACCAGTTAACATGCTGGCAGACTGCAAATAACGAACATGGTCGCTGAGCGCGAGCGGCAGCGCTCCTCCTTCGCTCATGATATAGCAGACACGCGGCATTTTACTTTCTCCCGCCCGGCGCCACAAATGCCATAGCGAAAGCACAAACGCCGGGAGCATGCTATGAACCTCGCCGATAACGACCGGAATCCTCCCTAATGTTTTACCCTCTACCTTCTGGAAAATTTCGTGGTATTCGCTTTCCTTCTCTTCTACTGATTGTACGGTATGCTGAAAAGGGGTATAGCGCATTTTCACGATGTGCCCTTCGCGCCGAACCTCTCCTCTGCCTGATAACGGCGTCCCCTCCGGGCTTAGTCTCGCTGTGACAAAGTGTTTGCCGCCGCTGTCCAATCCAAGTTCCACAGCGGTCGTATTGACAATGACACACTCTTCTGGGCTTGCGCGCCCCGTCAGCTCAGGATAGTTAAGCGCCAACGCCACCTCTTCATTCACAAGTCGAACCTCAAGCTCCTGTAACGCTTCCTCGTCCCGCACGATCCGCATGACCGTGCCGTATGACCATGCAATCATGCAATCCCTCCTTTTCTACAGGAAGAATATGCATGTAGAGAGCAGGAAAGGACAAAAAAGTAGATAGGATAATATCTTATTCTTATCGCTTTACCGCTTGTTCGCAAAGCGCCACGACAAGTTCAGCCGCTTTCACCAGCTCCTCCACTGGAATTTTTTCGTTTGTTGTATGGATGTCTTCATAGCCGATGGCAAGATTGACCGTCGGAATGCCATGGCCGGACAGAATATTGGCGTCACTGCCACCGCCGCTCGCAAGAAGCCGCGGCTCACGCCCGATCGCTTTTACTCCGGCGATTGCTTGCTGCACGACCGGATCGTCCTCCTTGAATGCAAATCCAGGATATGCAAGCGCAATCGCAACTTCAGCTGTAGCTCTAAATTCCGCCGCCGCTTCCTCAAATGCGCGCTTCATCTTTTCCGTCTGCGCGTTCAGTTTTTCTTCCACCAGGCTACGTGCCTCGGCCATGATTTCGACCTGATCGCAAACAATGTTAGTCGGGCCGCTACCTTGGAAGCTGCCAATATTCGCTGTTGTCTCTTCATCGATACGGCCAAGCGGCATGCGGGAGATCGCTTTACTCGCCACCTGAATCGCGCTGATACCCGCTTCTGGATTCACTCCGGCATGAGCGGAGCGGCCCCGGATAGTAGCTGAGATTCTCGCCTGATACGGCGCAGCGATAATAATATCTCCCACTTTGCCATCACTGTCGAGCGCAAATCCGTATTCAGCCTGAAGCAACGAAGGATCAAACACTTTCGCTCCCATAAGGCCAGATTCTTCACCGACCGTAATCAAAAATTGCACCGTGCCGTGCGGCCTGTTTTGCTCTTTCAGCACACGGATTGCCTCCAGCATCGCCGCGATGCCAGCCTTGTCGTCGCTGCCGAGAATGGTTGTTCCATCGGAGACGATGTAGCCGTCCCGTATGCTCGGCCGAATGCCTTTGCCCGGCACAACCGTATCCATATGAGACGTAAAATAAATAACCGGGCAGTCTTTAATCGTTCCCTTCAATGTCGCGACTAAATTTCCGGCTGCATGTTCCGTTTTTTCCGCCGCGTCATCTTCGCTCACTTCAAGACCGAGCGCGGTAAACTTCTCTTTCAGTACATCGCAGATGATGCGTTCGTGCTTCGTTTCGCTATCGACGCGGACAAGTTCCATAAACTCTGCAACCATTCGATCTTGCTGAATCATCGTCCTGTTCCCACCTATTCTCTATATATTTTATACATTCTTATTCTTTACCAACTTTTGATGAAATTCAATAAATGATGTGCCCTTCCTCTTTAGCAGTATATCGTTTCAAGAAACATGAATCCGCTTGGTAGCTTTGTCATTTCTGTTATAAGATTTGTTGGCGGTACATCCCATAAGATTGATGAAGACGCTTTGGAAAACAGGGTAAAATGTTTGTGCACGCAGCGCTTAGGCTGTTGGACTAGTAAAAAAACCGGGGAAATCCCCGGTTTTCGCTATTATAATGGAAATTATAATGGAATATTGCCGTGCTTTTTCGCCGGTCGTTCCTCTTTCTTGTTGCGCAACATTTCCAGCGCTTCGTGCAACTTTTTACGCGTCTCGCGCGGGTCAATAACATCATCGACCATACCGCGGCTGGCAGCAACATAAGGGTTGGCAAAACGTTCGCGGTATTCTTGGATTTTTGCCTGCCTCGTCGCGGTCGGATTCTCGCTGTTCTCGATCTCCTTCGCAAAAATAATGTTGGCTGCACCTTCCGCGCCCATCACCGCGATTTCCGCATTCGGCCACGCATATACAATATCCGCGCCGATCGCTTTTGAATTCAGAGCCACGTACGCACCGCCGAACGCCTTGCGCAAAATGACGGTAATCTTCGGTACCGTCGCCTCGGAATATGCGTACAAAATTTTGGCGCCATGCCGAATAATGCCGCCGTGTTCCTGATTAACGCCCGGAAAGAAGCCGGATACATCCTCAAACGTAATAAGCGGAATATTAAACGAATCGCAGAAGCGAACGAAACGCGACAATTTGTCGGATGAATTAATATCAAGCCCGCCCGCCATAAATTTCGGCTGGTTTGCCACGATACCGACGCTATATCCGTCGATGCGGCCAAATCCAATCACAACGTTTTTCGCAAAATCCGGCTGAACCTCCATGAAGTCGCCGCCGTCAACAATCTTATAAATGACTTTGCGTACATCATACACCTTGGTCGGCGCGATCGGCACAATTTCCGCCAGGTCGTCATCCCAGCCGTCATCCTTCTCCTTAGGAGGTACGAAAGGCGGTTGTTCTTTGTTATTTTGCGGCAAAAAACTCAACAGGCGGCGCACCTGCTCCAGCATCTCCGGCTCGGACGGAGCAGTGAAATGCGCATTGCCGCTGACAGAGGCGTGTACCTTCGCCCCTCCTAAATCTTCAGACGAAATTTTTTCGCCGGTCACCGCTTCGATTACTTTCGGACCGGTGATAAACATCTGGCTTGTTTTTTCGACCATGCAGACAAAATCTGTAATCGCCGGGGAATATACCGCCCCGCCGGCACATGGCCCCATAATAACGGAAATTTGTGGAATGACGCCAGAATAAATCGAATTGCGATAGAAAATATGGCCGTAGCCGTCCAGCGATTCTACACCTTCCTGAATGCGGGCACCGCCCGAATCGTTCAAACCGATGACAGGAGCTCCTGTCTTTGCCGCCAGATCCATAATCCGCGCGATTTTCAGGGCATGCATCTCTCCAAGCGCGCCGCCGAACACGGTAAAATCTTGGGAAAATACAAATACGAGGCGGCCATTGATTTTGCCGTAGCCGGTAACGACCCCTTCACCTGGTCCTTCGATCTTATCCATGCCGAAGTTGGTCGCCCGGTGCTCAATAAACGGGTTAAGTTCTACAAACGAATCTTCATCCAGCAGCAAATCAAGGCGTTCGCGTGCCGTCAATTTACCGCGGTCGTGCTGCGCGTCGATTTTTTTGTCTCCGCCACCCAATTCGACCTTACGGCGCCGCTCATACATTTCATCAATTTTTTCATACATGGTGCTCATATGTTAGTATAGCCCTCCTATCCTTGACGCTCCGCGGAAACAAATCCGTGCCGTTATCTCGCTTCTTTTCTATAACGGCCGGGATTCAGGACAAGCGGACGCTGGCTCTTTCGCACCGCGTCCGCACACAAAACATCCCCTATGTTCCGCGTTTTTCCTTTCTTTATATTTTAATGTTTATCCTCATGTCCAGCAGGTTCTGCGCTCTCCGCTTTCTGGCAAAGCTCCAGCAGCACGCCGTGCGTCGCTTTCGGATGCAAAAACGCGACCATATTGTTGTGCGCCCCTAGCTTCGGTGTATCACTGATAAGCTGCACACCTGCTTCTTTCAGCTTGTTCAGACGCTCTTGCTGATTGTCGACCTTGAACGCAATATGGTGGATACCTTCGCCTTTTTTGGCGATAAATTTGGCAATTGCGCTTTCTTCGCTTGTCGGTTCAAGCAATTCAATATACGTTTCGCCGATCTCAAGGAAAGCGACCCGTACTTTCTCGCTCTCCACCGTTTCAAATCCAACCAGCTTTAATCCGAGCATCTGGGTATAAAATTTTACAGATTCATCGAGGTTTTTCACCGCGATCCCGATATGTTCGATCTTTTCAGGAGCGTTCATCAATGGTTCGCTCCCGCCATTCCTTTCCATCACTTTATGGCGAATAAAATCGGCTGTATCTTTCGTATTCGTTCCCGGCGTAAACACCTTGGCGATACCCTGGCTTTCCAAAAATGGAATATCTTCATCCGGTATGACGCCGCCGCCAATTACAATAATATCATCTGCCCCCTGTTCTTTCAGCAAGCGAACAACTTCCGGGAACAGTTCATTGTGTGCGCCGGACAGGCAGGAAAGACCGATCACGTCTACGTCCTCCTGAATCGCGCTCGCTACAATTTGCGCCGGGGTCTGGCGCAGGCCGGTATACACCACTTCCATTCCTTCGTCACGCAACGCTTGTGCGATAACGAGCGCGCCCCTGTCATGGCCGTCAAGTCCCGGTTTCGCTACTAATACGCGTATTTTTCTCTCCATCTCTCTCATCCTCCCCCTTAAACTGGACGGTATTCGCCAAATTCTTCACGAAGCACGCCACAGATTTCGCCAATCGTCGCATACGCGCGGACAGCATCCAAAATGAGCGGCATTAGATTATCCGTGCCTTGTGCACCCTTACGCAGCGCTTCCAGCGTCTGCTTCACCCTATCGTTATCGCGACGCATCCGCAATTTTTCAAGCTTCTCACGCTGAATTTTACCAAGGTTCGGATCAACCCGTAAAAGCTCCGGCTGCTTCTCGTCTTCAATGCGGAAGCGATTCACCCCGACAACGACCTCTTCGCCGGACTCGACTTTCTTCTGGAATTCGTACGCTTTCTCATGAATTTCACGCTGCATGTATCCCTGCTCAACCGCGGCTACCGCACCGCCCATATCCTCAATTTTTTTCAGGTAATCGAGCACCTGAGCCTCAATCTGATCAGTCAAGCTTTCTACATAATACGAACCTGCCAGCGGGTCCACCGTGTCGGTCACACCCGTTTCATACGCAATAATTTGCTGTGTGCGCAACGCGATGCGGGCTGATTCTTCCGTCGGCAGCGCCAGCGCCTCATCGCGCGAATTAGTATGCAGGCTCTGCGTACCACCAAGAACGGCCGCCAGCGCCTGAATGGTCACGCGCACGATATTGTTGTCAGGCTGTTGCGCGGTCAGCGTGGAACCGCCCGTTTGCGTATGAACACGAAATTGCCAGGATTTCGGATTTTTTGCACCATACTTTTCTTTCATGAGGCGGGCCCAAATGCGGCGAGCCGCGCGGAATTTCGCGATTTCTTCAAAGAAATGGTTATGACCGTTAAAAAAGAAAGACAATTGTGGCGCAAATTCGTCAATATCAAGTCCTGCTTCCAGTGCGGCTTCAACGTATGCAATAGCGTCCGCCAGCGTAAAGGCGACCTCTTGCACTGCGGTTGAGCCCGCTTCGCGGATATGATAACCGCTAATGCTAATCGTATTCCATTTCGGCACATGCTTTGCACAATATGCGAAAATGTCAGTGATAAGGCGCATGGACGGTTTTGGTGGGAAAATGTATGTACCACGCGCGATATATTCTTTTAAAATATCGTTCTGAATCGTGCCGGATAGCTTCTCAGAGGGCACGCCCTGCTTCTCAGCTACGGCGATGTACATCGCGAGCAGCACCGCCGCTGGAGCGTTAATTGTCATGGAGGTGCTCACCCTGTCAAGCGGAATGCCATCCAGCAGAATTTCCATATCTTCAAGCGAATCAATGGCCACGCCCACTTTTCCGACTTCGCCTGTCGACATCGGATCGTCAGAATCGTAGCCGATTTGCGTCGGAAGGTCAAAGGCGCAGCTCAGGCCAGTCTGACCCTGCTCAAGCAAATATTTAAAGCGTTTGTTCGTTTCTTCCGCGGAGCCGAAACCGGCGTACTGGCGCATCGTCCAAAAACGTCCGCGGTACATCGTCGGCTGTACGCCGCGCGTGTATGGATATTCGCCAGGCAAGCCTACCTTTTCCATATATTCGTCGGTGAGTTCTTCCGGCAAATAAACCCGTTCCACTTCAATGCCTGATGAAGTTTCGAACTTCTCCTTGCGCTCCGGTACTTTGGCGAGGCGTTCTTTTACTTTTTCTTCCCACGCCTGAAGCGCTTTCTTTGCTTTGTTTTTACCCATGGTTTTCCCTCCTCATAGAACACTCCATATTGTTTCTCTTTCTTTTTCTATTTTGAAACAAAGGAATTGTTCCAATCTTTCTACATATTCTTCTTTTTTTCGTAAATTCCTGCCCTCCTTCGGCAAAATTTTGTATACGAAAAAAGGAGACCGGGGCTCCCGGTTCTCCATCTTAGCATCCACTTAATATATGCTTGTATGCGAACCATACGCTTCAAGCTTTTGTTTGACGCTTTGCAAAAAGCGTCCGCACACCAGACCATCGAGCACGCGGTGGTCAAGCGATAGGCACACATTCGCTATGTCACGAATGGCGATCATATCGTCGATGACAACCGGACGCTTGACAATCGATTCCATGCTGATGATCGCAGCCTGCGGATAGTTAATAATCGGCGCGGAAAGCACGGAGCCAAACGAACCTGTATTGTTGACAGTAAACGTGCCTCCTGACATGTCGTCCACCGTTAGCTTACCCTGGCGCGTCTTTGCGGCCAGTTCGTCTACCGCACGCGCCAATCCGTAAATGCTTTTCTGATCAGCGTCTTTAATGACCGGAACGAACAATGCATCATCGGTCGCTACAGCGATAGAAATATTAATATTTTTGCGCATGATGATTTTGTCGCCCGCCCAGACGGAATTCATGATCGGGAATTCCTTAATGGATTCCACAACCGCTTTGATAAAAAAGGGCAGAAACGTAAGGTTGAACCCTTCTTTGGCCTTGAACTCAGCCTTTAGGCTGTTGCGCAATTTGACGAGGTTGGTCATATCGACTTCAACCATCGTCCAGGCATGCGGCATCTCATGTTTGCTCTGGACCATACGATTCGCGATTGTTTTGCGCACGCTTGTAACCGAAATTTCCGTATCGCCCGGATAAACCGCCACTTCTGACGTGCTTACGGCAGGGCGTACAGTCGGGGACGGCGCGGTCTTAGGCTGCCGTTCTGTTAGCTGTTGCTGCACGGATAACTGCTCTGCCTGCGAAGCGCTCTCCCGCGCCGCTTCCGGCTGCTTTTCCTGTGTTGTGCCTTTTCTCTCAATCACGGCTAGCACATCCTTGCGCGTAATCCGTCCCTCTCTTCCTGTACCCTCAATCTGGCTTAAATCAATGCTATGTTCTTGGGCAAGACGCATCACTGCCGGTGAAAAACGTTTGCCAGCCGCTTTTGCTGCTGCCATGCTCACACCGGAAGCGGAACCGGCAGAAGCCGATTGCTTCGGCGCTTCAAACTCCGGGATGTCAGCCATCTGGGTTGCGATAGGTTCTTTATCTTCCGTTTCGATATAACAAATTAATTTTCCGACGGCAAGCGTGTCGCCTTCGTTCGCCACCAGCTCTTTGACGACCCCTTCCACCGTTGACGGAACTTCAGCGTTCACTTTATCTGTCGTCACTTCACACAACGGTTCGTATTTTTTCACCTTATCTCCCGGTTTTACCAGCCATTTGCTGATCGTACCTTCCGTGACAGACTCGCCTAGCTGGGGCATAAGCACTTCGGTTGCCATAACGCGTACTGCCTCCTTTTTGCTTCTATACTATACATTTACTATGTTAAAACTCGGCCAAATCGCGCATTGCGACCATCACTTTCTCTGGATTGAGCATGAAGAATTTCTCCAGCGGCGGGCTGTATGGCATCGCCGGAATATCCGGACCAGCTAGGCGCTTAATCGGCGCGTCCAAGTCGAACAAGCATTCTTCGGCAATAATTGCCGCCACTTCCCCACCAATGCCGCCTTCCTTATTATCTTCATGAATGATAAGCACTTTTCCGGTTTTACGCGCCGCCTCTACGATGCTCTCCTTATCGAGCGGATAAAGCGTGCGCAGGTCAAGAATATGCGCACTGATTCCTTCCTCGGCCAGCTTTTCCGCTGCCTGTAAAGCGAAGTGCAACGTAAGGCCGTAGCTGATAACCGTAAGGTCCTCTCCTTCGCGCTTCACATCGGCTTTGCCGATCGGTACCGTGTAGTCCGTGTCCGGCACTTCGCCCTTAATCAGTCGATAACAACGTTTATGTTCAAAAAAGAGAACCGGATCATCATCACGAATCGCTGCTTTTAGTAACCCTTTTACATCATACGGAGTCGAAGGGGCCACTATTTTCAAACCCGGAACACTGTTGAACATCGCTTCTACGCTCTGAGAATGGTACAGCGCGCCATGCACACCGCCGCCGTAAGGGGCGCGGATAACGAGCGGGCAATGCCAGTCATTGTTTGAGCGGTAGCGCATTTTCGCGGCTTCGCTTACAATCTGGTTCACTGCCGGCATAATGAAATCAGCAAACTGCATTTCCGCCACCGGACGCATACCATAAGCGGCCGCGCCGATCGCCACGCCGGCGATCGCTGATTCAGCCAGCGGCGTGTCAATCACACGCTCTTCACCAAATTCTTCATACAAACCGTTCGTCGCGCGGAAAACGCCTCCACGCACGCCTACGTCTTCTCCTAATACAAATACGCGCTTATCACGCTGCATTTCTTCCCTTAGCGCCTGGGTTACCGCATCAATATAAGAAATAACTGCCATTCCGTCTACCCCCTTATTCCGCGTATACGTGCCGCAGTGCGGATTCCGGCTCCGGATACGGCGCGTTTTCGGCATATTCGGTCGCTTCGTCCACCTCGCGGGTCACACGCTCGTTGATTTCTTGCTCTTTTTCTTCTATCAATACTCCGACTTCGCGCAAATAAGAGGCAAAACGAAGAAGCGGATCTTTCTTCTTCGCTTCTTCTACCTCTTCGCGCGAACGGTATGAGCGATCATCGTCATCGCTCGAATGTGGCACAAGCCGATACGTCACCGCCTCGATCAACGTCGGCCCTTCGCCGCGGCGGGCGCGATCCACAGCTTCTTTTACCGCTTTGTACACCTCAATCGGATCGTTACCGTCGATGGATACGCCCGGGAACCCATAGCCCTGTGCGCGCTCAGCCACGCTTTTGCAGCCGAGCTGCTTCGTAACCGGCACGGAAATCGCGTACTTATTGTTCTCGCAGAAGAAAATGACCGGAAGTTTATGCACACCGGCAAAGTTTGCCCCTTCATGGAAATCACCCTGGTTGCTTGACCCTTCACCAAACGATGTATAGACAACCGGATTTTTGTTGTCCATCCGTCCCGCAAGCGCAATGCCGACTGCGTGAGGCACCTGGGTTGTTACCGGACTAGATCCGGTCAGAATGTTATGCTTGCGGCTGCCGAAATGGCCTGGCATTTGACGTCCGCCGCTGTTCGGATCTTCCGCTTTCGCAAACGCGGATAGCATCATGTCTTTTGCCGTCATACCGAATACGAGTACGACGCCCATATCCCTGTAATACGGGCAGGCGTAATCTTTTTTCCGGTCAAACGCGAACGCCGCACCGACCTGGGCCGCCTCCTGCCCCTGGCAAGAAATTACGAACGGAATTTTTCCCGCGCGATTTAAAAGCCACATCCGCTCATCAATTTTGCGGGCCAAAAGCATGTAATAATACATATCCATAACTTGTTCGTCGGTTAAGCCTGCTGCCTGATGACGATTTTCCACCATTGCGGCTCGCCTCCTTATATATTTGAATAGATAATGTACATACTAAGAATGAATGGCTTTTCCGTCGACCGCAAGCGCTGCTTCTCCCATAATTTCGGATAGCGTCGGATGCGGATGGATGGTATGCGCAATCTCCCACGGCGTCGCGTCCAACACGCGTGCAAGCGCTCCTTCGGCGATCAGATCGGTTACGTGCGGGCCGATCATATGAATACCGAGCACATCGTTCGTCTTCTCATCAGCAATGAATTTCACGAACCCGTCATATTCGCCGTATACGAGCGCTTTGCCAATCGCGCGAAAGCTGAACTTTCCGATCTTGACACTGTATCCTTTGGCCCTTGCTTCCGTCTCTGTCAGACCGACACTCGCCACTTCCGGGCGGCTGTATGTGCATTTCGGCACCATTGTGTAATCAATCGGCCGGGGGCGCAGACCTGCCATATGCTCGACGGCGACAATTCCCTCGTGTGAAGCGACGTGTGCAAGCTGCAAGCCTCCGATTACATCTCCAATAGCATAAATATGCGGCTCGTTCGTCTGATACATTTCATTCACTTTAATCACACCGTTCTCGATTCGCGCGTCCACATTATTCATGCCAATGTCTTCCACGTTGGCCTGACGCCCGACGGAAACAAGAATTTTCTCCGCCGTAAACGCAAGCTCTTTGCCGTTTTGCTCCGCTTTAATTGTAACGTTCCCTTCGCCGCGCGAGAGCGTCTCGGGTAGAACTTTTGCTCCAGTATGTACTTTGATTTTACGTTTTTTGAACAGACGCGCGATTTCCTTGCTGATGTCTTCGTCCTCAAACGGCAAAATCCGATCTGCGTATTCAACAATTTCAACATCTACTCCTAAATCGTTGAACAACGACGCCCATTCAATTCCGATGACACCGCCGCCGATAATCAGCACCGACCTGGGAAGTTCCTTAAGCTCCAGCGCTTCATCGCTCGTGATCACCGCCTCTTTGTCAATCGTAAGCCCAGGCAATGTGCGAGGGCGAGAACCGGTGGCGATCAAGACGAATTTGGGCACAAGAATTTCCGCTTCACCGTTCGTATACTCCACATTGATCGCTCCTGCTTGCGGCGAAAAAATAGAGGGACCCATAATGCGGCCCGTACCTTCATATACGTCAATTTTTCCCTTCTTCATTAAATGTTGTACGCCTTTGTGCAGCTGGTCAACAATTTCCTGTTTCCGCTCCTGCATCCGCAGGAAATTGATGCCGATATCGCTCACTTCCACGCCATAGTAAGCGCCGTTTTTTAGGGTATGGTATACTTCGGCGCTTCGCAACAGCGCTTTGCTCGGAATACATCCGCGGTGCAGGCACGTTCCGCCTAGCTTATCCTTCTCAACTACCGCCACTTTCATGCCTAACTGGGAAGCGCGGATAGCGGCTACATAACCGCCCGTGCCTCCGCCAAGCACAACCACGTCATATTCATTCGACATAAAGCCACCCCCGCTCATTCATTATGATTTATGATGGATACGAGACAGTTCATGTTTGCCATTCTGCAGGAACATGCTACGCGAGTGCTGCAAACGCGTGATGCGCTCTTCACACATCCGATCAGCCGCTTTATACGTGGGAATGTTATCCCGCTTCGAGATTTCAAATACCCTTAAAATATTATCATAAATCATTTCCACTTTTTTCAGCGCACGCTCGCGATTATAGCCTTGCAGCTCATCCGCCACGTTAATGAGTCCTCCGGCATTAATAATGTAATCGGGAGCATACACGATACCCAGTTCTTGCAGCATGTCGCCGTGGCATTCTTCTTTCAGTTGGTTGTTGGCCGAACCAGCAATAACTTTTGCTTTGAGCTGCGGAATGGTGTGATCATTAATGATGGCACCCAGCGCACACGGGGAGAAAATATCGCATTCCTGGCTGTAAATGTCGTTCGGATCCACCGCTTTTGCGCCGAATTCTTCGACCGCACGTTGCACATTTTCTTTATTAATGTCTGTGACAATTAAGTTTGCCCCTTCTTCGTGCAAATGGCGGCATAAGTTGTACGCCACATTCCCCACGCCCTGCACAGCGATTGTTTTCCCGCTTAAGTCGTCCGTGCCAAACGCTTCACGGGCGGCCGCTTTCATGCCGCGGTATACGCCATATGCGGTTACAGGCGAAGGATTACCGCTGCTGCCAAACGCAGGCGACACACCGGTTACATAGTCAGTTTCCATATGGATAATATCCATATCGGCCACTGTCGTCCCCACATCCTCCGCCGTAATATAACGGCCACCCAGCCCCTGAATGTAGCGTCCAAACGCGCGGAACATTTCTTCACTCTTATCCTTGCGCGGATCGCCAATAATGACTGCTTTGCCACCACCCAGATTCAAGCCCGCACCGGCCGCTTTGTACGTCATCCCGCGCGCAAGCCGCAGCGCGTCTTCGATCGCATCTTCTTCCGTGTCATACATCCACATGCGCGTGCCTCCCAAGGCGGGACCAAGCGTTGTATCATGTATCGCGATAATCGCTTTTAAACCGGAGTTCTGATCCTGACAGAAAACCAGTTGTTCATAATCATATTTCTCCATATACTCAAAGATTTTCATATAAACTCATGCCTCCTAAGCATAGGTAAGTAAACATATCACCTACACGTTCTTTGATAATAAGAAATGAAATAGATAGCAAAGTACAACTCCTGTTACCTTTCCATTTATCGCGTTTCGCAAAAAATATGCCAAAACCTCCTTTGTAAACGCTTCCGAAAAATATCCTGGCAATATTACATTTTTACACTCTTCCACTTGCAAAAAAATTCATAATGTGAAAAAAAATGCAGGCAATATTTTTCTCATAATCCGTATTTTTCGATTTTATAATACAAATTGCGAATCGACAATCCAAGTTGCTTGGCTGTCGCTGTTTTATTTCCATTGTTGCGTGTCAGCGCTTCTGCAATTATCGCTTTTGCCACCTCTTCCAGCCGTTCATTTAACGTTCGCGTATCCGCCACCGCTTCCAGCTTCCCGCTTTCTCCCGCCTCTGTCCGCGTATAGGCCTGCCCGGCTGCTGACAATTCCGGCAGATGGTGCGGCTGTATAAGCGTCTCCTGAAACTTCATATTGATAATGGAACGGCTAATCACGTTTTCAAGCTCCCGGACATTCCCGGGCCACGTATACCGCTTTAAGCGTTCCAGCGTTTCCGGCGCCGCCCCCTGCACGTTCCGCCCATACTCTTGATTATATTTATGAATAAGATGCTCAACCAGTTCCTCCATATCGCACATTCGATACCGAAGTGGCGGAATCACGATCGGCAATACATTAATGCGGTAATACAAATCTTCGCGGAACGCACCCGCCTGAATCGCACGCTCTAGATTAACGTGGGTAGCAGCAATCACACGCACATCTACCGGAATGGCTTTCGTGCCGCCGATGCGTACAATTTCTTTTTCTTGCAACACACGCAACAACTTTGCCTGTGTGCTCATCGATAATTCGCCGATTTCGTCAAGGAAAATGGTGCCGCCGCTCGCCTCTTCAAACAGACCTTTCTTTCCGCCGCGTTTCGCTCCGGTAAACGCGCCTTCCTCATAGCCGAACAGTTCCGATTCAAGCAACGTATCCGGAATGGATGCACAGTTGACACGGATAAACTGATTGTACTTCCGATCGCTTTCATTATGAATCGCATGAGCAAACAGTTCCTTGCCTGTGCCAGATTCTCCCCGCAATAACACGGTCGCAGGCGTGCGTGCTGCCTTCCGCCCCTGCTCGATGGCATGCAGTATTTCTTCGCTCGTTCCGATGATGTCATCAAATGTATAGCTCGCTTCCAGTTTACGTACAAGCCGTTTGACCCGCTCCAACTCCTCCGTCAGCTTCTTGATCTCCGACACATCATGAATAATGCCGACACTGCCTTTCAGTACGCCGTCGACGACGACAGGCGCGACATTTACCACGACATCCCGCTTTTTTGGACCGACTTTAAGCGGGACGCCGCGTACCGGTTTTCCCGTCCTCAGCACTTGCATATGCATGCTTTCGCCTTCTGAAATATCAACATCGGCCGGTTTGCCAATCACGTCCGCTTCCGTCAGCCCGGTTAGGCGTGTGTACGCTGGATTAATCATCAATCCATTTCCGTGCGTATCCACTACGGAAATGGCATCATCCGACGATTGAATAATCGCCATAAGTAAACTCTGCATATCTTTCAGCGTAATAATCTCATTTGTCAGGGTCGCCACTTTCGTAATATCTCGGAACACTGCCACCGCTCCATGAACACGCCCGTCCCGGTCCAAAATCGGAACGCGATTCATTACAATGCGTCTGCTTTCGTCCAGCGCCTGTTCTTGGTTTAATTCCTGTATACAGGTGCGAAGTACAGTATGTAATCTTAAATTCGGAATGACATCCTCCGCCCATTTGCCGAGCGCATCTTCTTTTTTTATGCCGAGAATCCGTTCCGCCGCACGGTTATAAATGAAAATCAGCCCTTCTTTGTTAACAGCAACCAGGCCATCATATGTCGAATTTAACACCGTATCGATTTCCCGTTGCTTCTCATGCAGCACGCGAACCAATGCCGTCTTCTCTTCTACCAAGCGAATGATGACAGAAGCTAATCTTCCCGGAATAATCACCGCATCCCCCGGCTTTATCATCTGTAGTTTCCGGTACATTGTTTCATCGCCGGTCGCTTCTAGTATCACATCCACTCCGCGCTCGAAAAACGACTCAATCCGCGTGCTCACAGGAATAGAAAGCTCTTTTGCACGCAAAAACCCCGGAGACCCTTCATCAATATCAACGACACCGACAACCTCAATACTATCCATCCGATGCAGCACATTGAGCAATGCCATTCCGTCCCGGCTACCTCCCACAATAACGACTTTCATTCACATCCCCCTTTCCTATGAAAAAAATTGCAGGCCCCTTTTTATTTAACCAGAGTATGGCTATGACGGCAATAGTGGACAAACAAGGAAGAAACGGTTAAGATGAGGACGTAAAATGAAAAAAGGCAGGTATGTACGATGTTTTTACGATTTGTCGCCGTTTTTATTGTTTATATTATTCCGGGCGCGGTTGCTGCCTACGGTTTTAAAATGATGCGAGATACGCTGTATTTGTACTTCGACCCTGCTATCCATACCTTTCTCATCGGAAAATTCATGCTAGGTTTCGTATTGTTCGTGCTGGGAATCGCATTTATTGGCGGCTTTATTTTACATACGGATCGCAAAAAAAATCTGGTACAACCGCGGTTTCGCAAAAAGGAGCAGCCGTAGCAGTTTTTCTACCAATCTGCCTTTTCTTCCGGCATTTCGTTCCTCTGTTTCACCTCACCCGCCCCCACTGATCCAGGCAGCGCAGAATGCGGTTCTTTTCAATTGCAACCGTCAGGGAAGCCCCCTCTGCATAGAAATGAAGCCCGAGCAGCAGCGTTACAACTATGCATTTAACGGATAAACTCCAGGCATAAACGCAAAAAATTCCGCCCAAAAAGCCAAGTAGATTGGCTCCCGTATCCCCAAGCATCGCCCGTCCTGAAAAATCGTACGGAGCCACTGCAAACGAAATCATCAATGTATAAGCGAATAAAGGAAGCACCGATTCCGGCACAGTGCCGGCCGCCAAACAAAGCAGCATAATCAACCAGAATCCTTTCAGCGCGCGCCCCGGACGCACATCAAGCAAATTGATAAAGTTGGCCGCAAGCGCAAGCAACAATGCATTCACCACCCTTTCCCCAAAAGAAGAAGCGGATAAAAAGGATATCCCGAGCGAACAACTCATGATCATCCCAGCTTTAGCAGCGCCGGTCGTGATGCGTCTTTCACACCAAAGCGCCCTAAAATGCCCACGTATGCCTTTTACGTCATACCGACCTATCCGGTCATCCAACCAACCTGCAAGAGAAACCACCAGGCTCAAACCGCAGGCAAGCAGCAACTCCTGCCCGTTGCTCCCATTTTGCGCAACAGTCGCGCAAATAATGATGTAGACAAGAAGGGCCATTGAAAATACGAGTCCATAACCAAGCGGAATCATCTCCCCACGGTAATTGGCCGCAAGCCAACCGAAACGGCAAAATATATAGTCTATCGCTCTCATCCCCCACCATCCGATAAGCCACCCGCTTCCTGCCCAAAACGCAAGAGCCAGCACCTTAGCGTACCTCCCGGGCCGTCATCGCTTTTTGAATGGCTGCGTATTGCCGACCACGGTGCCAAAAGCCAGCAAGCGTGCGGCCATATTCCCGATGCCGAAATGAAAGCGGCAATTCGCAGACAAGAAGACCTGCTTTAAGAATATCGAGCGTCATCACCGCTTCGATGCCAAACCCGCAATTCCAGTTGCGTACCGCGTCAACCGCGCGGCGTGTCAGCGCCCGCTGGCCGGACAAAGGCGCTTCGATCCGCGCGCCGGTCAGCCGGTAAATTTTCCGCCGTGCCATACGCTTTGTCCAGCCGAATCCCCCTTTTAAAATGTGCAAAGGGGAAGCGATCACCATATCGACCTTCTCGCTTTGCAAAAACTCCAACAATCGGATCATTTCCCGGGCCGTACTTCCAAGATCGGCATCCACAAATAAAAAATGCTGGCCTTCCGCCACTTCTATTCCACGCCGAAGCGCACTGCCTTTTCCTTCATTTTGAAGCAGTCTCACCACACGATCCGCCCAGCTGGCGGCCAGCAAAGCGGTATCGTCCGTACTTCCATCATCCACCACAATTAACTGGCATTCGCGAAGCAACGGATGGGCCCGAAGCGAGCGCAATGTTTCTCTAATCCAGGCTGCCTCATTATAAGCCGGTATAATTATCGAAGTATCATGCTTCATCGTTTCACCTACACCCATGTTTTTAAATAATGCAAAAGCGGCAGGCGCATCCTTCCGCTTTTCGGGTATAAATGGTGTAACCCTTTCGCATCGACAAGCCGTCCTCCCACTTTCATGCGTACCAGCAATGTGCTTGCCATCCCTTGCCTTCCTTTCTCTAAAAAATCTCCCATCGCCGAATGTGCTCCCACACTGATCAGCAAATCAGCTCCGTTGTCATATGCGTACAACAATGCCATATCCTCGCTCGTGCCTGGTGCTGGAAGCACATGATAGGCAAGACCAAGTTGTTTTACTCTTTCCGCTCCCGGCGCACTGCCATCCATATATCCATGAACAACAATATCCTGAGCCACGCGCAGCGCCTTGTCACTTACACTGTCCATATCGCCCATAATAATATCGGGACACCACCCCTGTTCAAGTAAGGCGTCCCCGCCGCCATCTACACCGATTAATGCCGGCCTACGTGCCACAATATAATTGCTAAGCGCATGCAAATCTTCTTTATAATATTTGCCGCGCGAAACAATAAGTGCGGGCCGGCCAGCAATAGACGTACGGAGGGGAAGCGAAACAAGCGGAGTAAACAAGCGTTTTTTTTCTTGCTCGGCATAGCGCAACGTATTCTCTACAAAACGTTTAAGCTGTTCAGGCATATTTTTTTCGGCGTTGTGACGCAAAGCTTCCCATTGTTCCGGCGTAACCGGAGCAAGACGGGTTACCATCGATTGATCCCGTTCGCGGAACAAATAATGACCGTTAATAATAACGTTCTCACCGTTCGACAATTGCGTAAGTAAGTCAGGATGCGACGGGCAATCGTATAGTGGAATGCAATGTTCGAGCAATACTCTCGCCCCCTGCGCTTCGTAATCCCCGGTAAACGATACAGCACAGTTCACTACCGCTCCCACTCCGCGCTCAATCAGTTCACGGGCCGCTAATTCATCAATGTTAGTATGGGAAATGATGGCGATATCTCCAGGGCAAAGTGCAGACACGACCTGCTTCGTCACATGCCCGCATCTGACCTTTCCTCTCACTATGCGATTGTTTCCTCTTAGGTACGACAGCATAATACCGATCATCTCCTTCACTTTCTAGTATGGAAGAGTTGAAAAGGTTCCATACAAAAAAAAGAGAAGGAAAATCGCTCTCTGGCGTCCTCCTTCTCTTTCCTGTTATTTGCTTACAACTTTACCCTTCCAGCGTTTCATACCGCCGGATACGTTGTATAAATTTTTAAATCCTTCTTTTTTCAAAATGCGGGCTGCCTGCGCGCTACGGAATCCGCTCTCGCAAATAAGATACGTCTCTTTGTCCTTCGGAATACCACTGACCGCGGATCTTACCTGGCCAAGCGGAATGTTACGCGCGCCTTGAATATGGCCGCGTCGGTATTCGTTCGGTTCCCGTACGTCGATGATCTGCTTGCCCTTTGGTTGCTTAAGCACTTCCTGCAACTCATCGGCCGAGACGCTTTTGACACCGCGCGGAGGTAGCATACGCATAATAATAAAGATAACTAAAAGTACAAGCAGTACTACAGGTAGCCAATCCATTTCTCTCTCTCCTTATTTCAATATACCTATAATGGTAGCGTACTACAGGTTATTTTTTGTTGCAACCGACAAAAAACCTTGTGATGCGGAGTACCATCCGTTCACAAGGTTTCCTTCCCCCTAATATCCGCTTAGCTTTTCATATCCGTACTCTCGTTCTGTGTTCCCGCATTTCTTTTCCAGCACGCTGTAACTCGACGTTATAGGGGTCACATATTACTAAGAATTAATATAGTGAGCTAACTCCGGCAACATCCGTGTCTCCTGAGTCATGCGCGACTGACAGAGAGGACAGGTCGGCTGTTCGGAAAATGAAAAATCCTGCCGCATCCAACCATTGCATTCATCATTATCACAGCTCCACACCTTCATTTCGTACAATGGAATTTCCTCGATCTGCTGTTTGCTTCGCATGAAAGCCATATTCCCCCATCCATCCTTTCAGCTTCAATGTATACAGATAGCTTCCCTCGCTTAGTACATTTTATGCTTTTATGTCGAAAAAAGCGAAAGAACACTTCTTTTGATAACCTTTGTCGAGCGGGTAGGAACTTTTTTATTTATGCCGTATTCTTAATTTAAAGCACGAGCCAATGAGGAGGTTGGAAAAAATGCAAAGCAATAGCATGTGGATGGCGTCAAAAGATGTAGCGGAAAAACTGGATGTAAACGTTCGGACTGTCCGCAACTGGATCGATACATTCAGCTCATATATGGTATTGCAAAAGAATAGCCAAGGACACTTTCTTTTAAGCGAGCAGGCATTTAATCTACTTGTTGAAATCAAGCGCGTGAAAGACTCTGGAGTGCAAACGCTAAAGGAAGTAGAAGAAGTGCTATTGCTGGAAAAAATTCTTCCCGAAAAAAAGAACCTGGATATTAACTACAAATTCCAAGAAGAAACCGAACCAATGAGTCCCCCTGAAGACAATACAACACGTTGCCTGTTTGAACGGATGAATGAACTGGAACGCCATCTTAGTCAACAACTATTGGAAACCATGCAAGAATTTATGCAAGCATACGAAGCATCCGTTTCCTACCAACCGAAAGAAGAAACCCCTCCGGCCGATTTGATGCTTACACAATATTACAAAGAAATTCTACGCAAAATGGAAGAAATGGAGAAAAAACAGGAAAGTCTCCGCCTTGAAATACGCAAAATAAACTTTGAAATCCAGATGCTCGGTGCTGTACAAAAACAGCAGACCAAAAAGAAAAAAGGCTTCTCTTGGAATTTCTTCTGCTTCTCTTCCAAAAAGAAAGCCAAAAGCCAAATTCCTTCCAAAGCATAAGTAAAAGGCCGCGGACTCGCGGCCTTTTACTTATTATTACTCATACACCATTCTTTCACCCTTTGCATCCGCCGCTCCCGCAAGCTCCTCTTTCTCGTCTTTCTCTAGCCTACGCAGCGATAGGCGGACAATGCGCAGGTGGTCTACCTCGGTCACTTTGAACTCATAACCGTGAGCGTATACAGTCTGCCCCACTTGTGGCGGAAACTCCACCTGGGAAAACACCCAGCCCCCGATGGTATCATAGTCATCCGAATCAATGTCCAGACCAAAGCGGTCATTAACTTCCTCAATTAATAAGCGTCCGTCAACTGAATAGGAGGTATCCCCTTTTTGTTCGATATGCGGGCGTTCCTCATCAAACTCGTCCTGAATTTCTCCTACGATTTCTTCGAGAATATCTTCTACGGTCACAAGCCCCGCTGTTCCGCCGTACTCATCAATAACGATCGCCATCTGCGAACGGTTGCGCTGCATCTGCTTCAGCAAATCGCTAATATGGATCGATTCAGGCACGCGCTCCACTGGACGAATAATGGTGCTCAAATCATTCTGCCTGTCACTCATGTAAAGACGATATATATCCTTAATATGGACAAACCCGATAATATTGTCTTTATCTTCCGCCGCTACCGGATAACGCGTATGCATTTCTTCCATGACAGTCTTTAATGTTTTCTCAAACGGATCGTCCCGAAACACGCATACCATATCCGTACGTGGAATCATAATCTCCCGGGCATTGCGCTCCGCGAATTCAAAAACATTGTCTACCAATGTCAATTCGGTCTGGTCAATCAGACCACTCTTATGGCTTTGTTGCATTAAAATTCGGATTTCTTCCTCCGTATGCGCAGAAGCGTGATCCGTTGTTGGCTGAATACCTATGAATTTAAGGAAGAAAAATGCGGCTTTGTTTAAAGCCCAAATAAACGGGTACATAACTTTATAAAATAAAACCAAAGGCCCGGCTGTCCATAGTGTCGTCGACTCCGACTTTTGGATTGCCATGGATTTAGGCGCCAGTTCTCCAAGGACAATGTGCAAAAACGTAATAATGGAAAAAGCAATCACAAAAGAGAGCGTATGAACAAGCGGTTCTGGCACATGCAACGCGTGCATCACCGGCCCGAGCAATTGGGCGATGGCGGGTTCTCCGATCCATCCCAATCCGAGTGAAGCGAGCGTAATGCCAAGCTGGGTCGCGGAAAGATAAGCATCCAGATTGTCGATCAATTTTTTAGCCAAGCCGGCGCGCTTGTTTCCTTCCATAATAAGCTGGCTAATTCTTGTACTTCGCACCTTCACAAGTGCAAACTCCGCTGCCACAAAGAAACCGTTTAAAAAAACCAAAAAGAAAACGGCAGCAATGTAAAGCAAGGTAGACAATGGATCAGTACTCAACTAGTCTCTGTCACTCGCAAGAATGACAGATACACCTCCTTATCGCTTCAAAAAATCAAAAAACGCACATCTACCCATATAGTTTATTTATACCACATGATAGATAATTTATAAACGGGCCGCGAGCACCGCACGCAGCCCGTCCATCTTAGTCTCTGTCATTAGATGAAAAAATCCAAATGTATTCGAGCAATTGCAGCACGGCTACCAGCGTGGAAGCTACATACGTCAGCGCGGCTGCGCCCAACACTTTATCGACGCCACGCTTTTCGCTCTCTGCAACAAACCCTTCAGCAAGCATCAGGCGCTTGGCGCGCGCACTCGCATTAAATTCGACCGGCAACGTTACGACCTGAAAGGCCACTGCCGCAGCGAAGAAAATAATCCCAATAAGCAAAAGATTCGTCATTTTAAAGAAAATCCCGGCAAGCAACAAAAACGGCGCAATTCCGGAGGTAATATTCACGACCGGGAACATGCGGTGGCGCAATACCAGCATACTGTATCCTTCCTTGTGCTGAATCGCATGCCCAACTTCGTGCGCCGCAACGGAAATGGATGCAATGGAATTTCCGTAATAAACCGGCTCTGACAAACGCACCACATTAGATATCGGGTCAAAATGGTCAGTCAGTGTTCCAGGCACTGGTTCGACCGGCACATGATGCAACCCATTATCATCCAGAATACGGCGCGCCACTTCCGCTCCGCTCAACCCAGACCGCGCCGTTACTTGGGCGAATTGATTGAAGTTCCCTTTTACTTTAAATTGTGCCCAGATAGTTAGCGCGAAAGCGGCCAAAATCAACGGCGTAATCCATGTAAATACCACGGTTGCAACTCCTCCTTGATTCATTATAACAGTATGATTTAAGATTTCTTAAAACGGTGCGTCGCCGAGAAGCAACATAAGGGTATGCAAAAGCGAACTTCCCTGTAGCGAGAGTTGTTTGGCGACCAGACGCGCCTGCCTCTCATCCATTGTCCTAAGATGTAGCGTTAATTCCCGCACGCGTTGTTCCAAGTTTCGCATCTCGCCCTGGATTTCCTGCACGCTTTGTACGACATCTACCACATCTTTCGTCATTTCGCCATCCTGCCACTGAACGATCCGTTCCCTAATTTCTTCAAGCGTTAGCTTCTGGCGTTTTAAGCACTCAATCAATCGCAGGCGATCGATCGTCTCCTCAGGATACAGGCGGTAATTCGCTTCCGATCGCTCCGCACTCAAAAGTCCAAGATTCGTGTAATAATCGATCGTGCGCTTGCTTACCTGCGCTTGTGCCGCTACTTCTCCTATACGATAGAACTTCCCATTAGTTTCACTTCCTTCCGCTCTATTTTTATTTTAGCATATATTTTGCAAACCAAACAGTAAAACGTGATAGTTTTATGCGTCCGCTATAGTTTGATAAGGGTTTGTTTGATGACCAGGCCATTCTCCTGCATACGCATCAGCTAACCGTTTAAACGAACGCTCATCCCATTCGATATGCAAGAGTGTTCCGTTTTCATATCCAGCAATCGGGATATACCCCTGCTGAAGCGGGTATTCCTCTTCCAATTTCTGATATTCTGTAAGCGACATTAGCATCGTAGCTAACGGGTTTGCTTCCAGTTCGCTCAGATTAACGATCTGATATACATCAAGTAATTGCGGCGTCATGGTCACGACGAGCAGGCGGGTTTCTTCTCCTGCTCTATTTTTTCCCACTTTCTCACCGACCCACAGCAAAATCTCAGCTTCGCGCGCCTGCGGGTTCGGGTGACGCCGCATCATCCAAAGCGCCCGGTACATCGCCCCCATTGCTTGCTCCCGTGCACCCTCTTCCCCGAAACGGTTCTCCATTAAGCGATAATCAAAATAAAACGAAAAACCTTTTTCACTAAGTCTCTCAAAGGAAAGCTCTCGGCCTGGTGCCGTTTTCTCTGGCATCCCCTCATCCTCTTCTTCACCTGGATCGTAGTGATAAGCTTCAAGCAACAATGTAGTCGCTTTCTCCTTTTCGGTCACAGGAAACGAAATCGCCTCTGAATAAAGGTGAATAAGACCGGAGTCGGCCTGGGCTGTGTAATGAACCCAAACAGCGTTCTGTTCAAGAAAGCGAACCGCCATATACCGCATCGTGTCATCCACCGCATCAAACAGGAGCGGGTAGCCGAGTGGCTCTTCCGGGTCAGTCACTACCCAAAGCACCGCGATCCAGTTCTGTTTATAACGCGTGAAATCCAGATAAACCTTTGCCTCCGCTTGCTCGCCGAACGCGTCAATATCATCATAAACAATCACAATCTCTACATCTCCCCTAGCATTCAATCGGGGAAAGTATTGCTTTCCGTCTTCTTCGACCATATGGTATACATCCTGAAACGCCAGGCGGTTTAATACCTCTCCCATCGTTTCTTCCCCCGGCGAAACCCGTTCTTCCGGCAAAGGGATATCAGGTTTTAACCGTTGCCACGCTTCGCTCACATCCGCGCCCTCCCCTATTCTTCCGCAAGCAAATTTTTCTTAATAACTTTCCACTTTTCCATTTTTTTTATAAATTTATAGTCTGTAGAATCGATATGAATTGGCGTCATCGTAATGTATTTGTTTTTGATCATATGGTAATCATTGTTTTTGATTTTCTTCAGTTCACTATATTCGCGATCCAGCCAGTATTCCGGCACACCGAATGCACCCGGCCTTTCATCAATGCGATCGCGATAGTGGTGAATGTCAAGTCCTGTGACAACCACACCCTTCAATTCGTCTGCTTTCACATGTGGAATGTTCATATTGATCAGCACATCGACCGGGATGTCATGAATTTTTATCTCTTCCCAAACGGGACGCACAAGTTTTTCCACTTCTCCGAAATCATCTTTATGGAAATGGTTATCATATGAAACAGCGATCGCCGGAATTTCGTAAATCACCGCCTCACGCGCTGCGCTTACTGTACCGGAATAATAAATATCTTTTCCAAGATTAACCCCAGCATTTATTCCAGAAATAACCAGATCAGGACGTCCCTTTAAAATGACATTAAGGGCCATTTTTACGCAATCGGCCGGCGTACCATTTACCGCCCATGCTTTAACATCGTTCATACCATGGAAGTCAACCTGTTTAACGGTCAATCCTTCCCGCACAGTAATACGGTGACCTTCTGCGCTTCGTTCTGTATCAGGAGCCACCACGATAATTTCAGCAAGTCCTTCCAGCGACTTTACCAATTTATGAATACCAAGGGCATGAATCCCGTCATCATTTGTCACTACTATTTTATACATTGTGAATCCTCCACATGAAATGTTCTTTTTTATTCATTTTACTCTTTCAACCTGGAAAAATCACGAAAAGGCAGAAAATAACCAGAAAGCTCCTTACTGCTCCGGGCATCTTCATTTTTCACAAATTGTTTAGAAACAACGTGTGCGATGCGTATAAAATCCATGTATATTGGTGTAGGAATATCATGTAAAATACACTCGGATCAGCAAAAACGTAAATGGGAAGGAATAGTCATGAATATTTTTGAGGAGTTCCAACGTGTTTTCGAAACGCACGGCATCCCCTATCATCCAGAAAAAAAAGGGGAATATCGCTACCTCTACCGTACTGACGAGGAAATGCGGGATGCTGGCATGACGGCTGACAATATAATGCTTGATCTGTTCTTTGATAACAAAAACGAAGCGATGTTTCTCGGAATGATTCGCATTCCTCATAAACACCGCGGCAAAAATATCGGCGCTAACCTGGTTAGAATTATGAAAGAATATGCGAAAGAACGTCACTGGGTTATCATTCTTGAAAGTGCACCAGAAAATTTGCTATTCTGGCAAAAGATGCATTTTTCCAGCTTTATGTACGAAACATACGGGTTTTGGATGATGGGATATGGAGCAAAAAGCAAATTGGTTTTCAAAGTGAAGTGGACACAAATGAAGAAGCATCTATACGCGAAAGCATAAATTAAAGCACTGAAAAACTCGCGGGCGGGTACGCTTCGCCAGTTTTTCAGTGTTTACCATTAACAAACACTTCAGTGTAAACCATTCTTCTACTCTATCCATTTCACGTTTTGAAACGGATAAAAAATAAACTCCGCTTTTCCTACCACCTTGCTGCGAGAAATAAAACCGATCTCTCTGCTATCCATACTACGGTTCCGGTTATCACCCATCACGAAGTACGAATTAGGCGGCACTTTAATTTTGTCAAACTCCCCTAACGTAACTTCGTTAATGTACGGCTCATCCACTATCTTGCCGTTACGGTACAAAACACCATTTTTTAATTCCAGTTCATCGCCTGGGACACCGATAATGCGCTTAATATAATCTTCTTCATCATTCGCATGCAAAACAATGACATCGCCATATCTTGGGTTTCGCACATAATATATCCATTTATTAACTACGATACGCTCATTGTCTCCCAGAGTCGGATACATGGAGACCCCTTCCACTACATATGGCGCGAAAAAGAAGATGCGTACCATCACTAGCAACATCGCAAGAACCAAAAAGTACCTGCTAAAGTGCACGATTCCCAAGTTCCTTTTCACCTTCCCGTTTCCCCCCGCACAAAATTTTACTTTTATTTTCTCTGTTTTCCTTTCATCTGTACAGGGGAATAGGTTGTCGAATCGCTTCTTATTTTGCGGCTATCTCATTTACCTTCGCTCGCCTTTAGCAATACGAACTTTACCTTGTCATGCAGGCTCATCCAACGAACGCTGGCCTCATATGAGATTCGTGTTCCTCAGGCCGAAGAGTTGCCGCCGGCTTCCTTCAGATTTAACCTCACGGTCGACACCCTTGCCATAAGCTAATGGCTACTACTACCTTCGCCATTCGGGACTTAAACTCTAGAGATGACACTCATGCCGGGCACACACGAAAAACTCCCCGTAATTTTTACGAGGAGTTTTAGTTGCATTAAAATATTATCCACGCAAGTTGACCCATACGCTCTTGACCTGGGTGTAAAGTTCAAGCGCATAACTTCCCATCTCACGTCCGATGCCACTTTGCTTGTAACCGCCAAACGGCGATGCGGCGTCAAATACATTGTAGCAGTTCACCCAAATGGTACCTGCCTTGATTCTGTCGGCCAGTTTATGAGCGTTGGTAATATTCTGTGTCCATACGCCCGCTGCAAGGCCATATATCGTACGATTCGCGCGTTCAACCAAATCATCTATGTCTTCAAACGGCAACGCGGCCAATACCGGACCAAAGATTTCTTCCTGGGCAATTGTCATATCGTCCGTCACATCAGAGAAAACGGTCGGCTGCACAAAATATCCCTGCTTCAACGCTTCTTCTTCCCGCACAGCAGTTATCATGCGTGCGCCTTCTCTCTGTCCGATATCAATATAATCAATGACACGGTTAAATTGTTCAGCAGACACCAGCGGCCCCATCTCCGTGTCCGGGGATAAACCATTGCCGACTTTAATTTTCTGGGCATGCGATACCATATCACTTAACACGTTATCGTATACTTTCTTGTGAACGAATAGACGCGAACCGGCACAGCATACCTGACCTTGGTTAAAGAAAATACCTGTTAGCGCACCTGGAATCGCCCGCGACATATCTGCGTCCGGCAGAATAATGTTCGGCGACTTGCCGCCAAGTTCAAGCGAAATTTTCTTCAGGGTGCCCGCTGCTTTCTGCATAATCAGGCGTCCTACTTCTGTTGAGCCGGTGAACGCGATCTTATCCACATCAGGATGTTCGACCAGAGGCTGACCTGCTGTTTCGCCGAAGCCAGGCACGATATTTACGACCCCTTCCGGGAAGCCAGCTTCCATAATCAACTCCCCGAGACGAAGTGCGGTCAAAGGCGTCTGCTCTGCAGGTTTCAGTACGACTGTATTACCGCAGGCCAGCGCTGCTCCAAGTTTCCATGCCGCCATCAGCAACGGGAAGTTCCATGGAATAATTTGCCCGACTACGCCTACGGGCTCCCGTTTTGTATAGTTAAAGTAATTCGGTACGGATACTGGAATCGTCTGTCCATAAATTTTGGTTGCCCACCCCGCATAATAGCGGAAATGGTCAACTGTTAGCGGTACGTCCGCGTTCAGCGTTTCGCGGATTGGTTTTCCGTTATCCAGCGTTTCAAGTTGTGCTAATTCTTCCGCATTTTGTTCAATCAAATCAGCCAGCCGATACAACAATTGTCCCCGCTGTGACGGAGTCATCTTGCTCCATGAGCCATTCAGAGCCTCTCTTGCCGCTTTAACAGCTCTGTTAATATCCTCAGCGTCTCCCTCGGCCACCTGGCATAGCACTTCTTTTGTTGCCGGATTGACCGTTTCGAATGTTTTGCCGCTTGCCGATTCGACCCATTGACCATTAATAAGCATTTTTTTCGGCTCTTTGAGGAATTTTTCAACATTCGGGTGTAAAGATGGGGAAGCTAACTGCATGAACAAATGCCTCCTTATACTTTTTTGGAATGTAACTCCACCTCCTACTATATATGAAAACGTTAGCAAAATAAATATATTTTTTTAAAAAAAGCAGAATATTTTATCTATTTATTTTGTCGACAAAATTCAACAAATAGTGTTTCCTCGTAGAGAAAAAGGATATGTTTCTTTATCACTGTAAAGTAACATATCCTTTCCTGTATCATAAAAAAGCTTGGATTCTTACCGCTCTGGTGGCCGTTTTCTCTTACCGCCCAAGCTCGGATATTTATGGCGCGATTTCGGATGCCGCATGACCATATACGGTTCCAATTCCCCATTCTCGTACATGAACGGAATCGGTGAAATCGGCACATCCCCACGCATGGAAAAATCGACCGCTATCTGCGCCAGTATATACGCTCCCTTGGCGTCGGCCAAATCCGCAATAATAAGGACGTCCTGATGCGGCAGCGCCACACCCATTTTCCCTTTTACTTTCTGCTCCATCCAAGATAGCAAATCCGGATTTAGCACACGGCTAGCGCTGTAACTATCCTCACCTGTAAAAAAGTAAAATACATTATTACCAATACGATCCTGCTTCGGCGTACTTTCAAGCCGCGCAAGGTTAGCGAGCGCTAATTCGTGCAATCTATCTTTTGTTATCTTCGCCTCCGCGACCATATCCCGAGTAATCAAAAAATAGCTCGTTTCCAAATCGAGCGCATACAACAGCACAGTTTCAGCTGTATGTTCGCGCCATACCACCTCTTTATTTTTCTCCGCTTTCACAAAAGAAGGATGGCGAATAACCGGATAAATCCGCGTCTCATTGCCGTGTAGCGCATGCTCCTTCACGGCTTCGCTGGCCGTTACAACCACTTTAGCCACAAAATCCTCAATCCATTGTTCTTTTTCTGATTCATGCTGCTCCACTTTCGTAAATAGCGGGGTGAGCCTAATTTCTAGTTCACCGCCCTGCTTTTCGGAGTGGCGCAGCGTTATAGTCTCCAGCCGCTCTATATCACCTATAACTTGCCATTCTTCTGAAAGCGAGCGGCTTAAATTTCGGACGACTCGCTGATGCACTTCTTTTTTTAGTTCCAGCTTTCTGTTTTCCTCCATCTTTATCTCTTCCTTACACTTTATATTTTCCCCGTCGCTATTCATTCGCCAAAATCGAGATAAAACATTCACCTCTTCTTTCCGCTCTTACGTTGCCTTTCTGTGAAAGATGCACCTTCGTTCCAAAAGCGACATTCCTATGTCCAAAACAATTTCTGTTCAAACTCCTGAATGATGAGATTCGGGTTCTCTCCCGTCCATTCCGCCAAACGAGCAAGCGCCTCACGGATAAATGCGATAAACTTTTCCAGTTCTTCCTCGTTAAATACAATTTCATCCCCGTTAACGCTCGAAGTCACCACCATAGAAGTAACGAATCGCGTCATCGGCACGTATTCGTCATTAAGAAAATAAAACACGTACGGATATTGTTCAACAAGGCGACTTGCCCAGGCGTTCACCGCTTCATTCTGCATAACATCTTCCAGTTCGCCGGAAAAACCGTAAAATGAAAACACAAGTCCTGCCTTTTTCTGGCGAATCCGTTCTTTGTCTTGCAACACTTCGTCAAAAAAAGTAACCAGTTTTGAAATATCCTCCTGCTCAACCTCTTCGCGCGAAATTTGGATGGGCGTAATATGGGCGAACTCATTATCTTCTGCCAGCTCTTCTTCCTCTTCTGCGCGCTCCGGTTCCCCCCCTATCTCCGCCTGCTTTTCTTCCATCGCAATACGTTCCGACATCATCTTCAACCATTCTTCAAAACGGCGCCAATCCGCTTCGTCCAATTCCCAGCCAATGGCTTCGGCAAACGCTGTAGCCCGTTCACGAGCATCCCATCCAAGCGCCTCGCACGTATCATAAATCATCACAAATCGGCTCTGCATAAACGTTCGCTGTTTTTCCGGGTGAGAAGGAAGCACGAACGTCCGGTAAATCTGTGCCGTCTCCTCATCTGTCCAATCAAAAAATGCGGTCGCATCATAGGTTTCTCTCTCCGCCCCTTCAATGTATTTTCCGATGCGTTTGCCTAAAAATTCATCCGCTTCTGCCATCAGTTCTGGAGAGAGACGCAGTTGCAGCCGACCTTCTCGACGTAACCCCAGCTCAATTTGTCCTAAAATGTCTTCCACTATACGAGCGATTTGTTTATAACTGTGATGCTCAATTTTTTCCCGGGTAATAACATATATTTGCGGCTCATCACGTCGTTCCAACGCTCTGTTTGAACCATGTTCATTTTCCCCCGAATTAGGTAGAGAAGCACTTTCCTCCGCTAGCTCTTCCCAAGGTATCTCGCCCGTCCGTTCCGCATCCACGCACTCACTTTCGTGTTCTTTCTGCTTTCGTCCTGCAAATACTTTGCGCAGGAATTGTCTGACCATGCTTCATCCTCCTGTTGCCTTTTCCTCAACGTATTCGACACGCTTTTCTTTTTTTCCTACACTATTTTACTGGGAAAAAAACGACACGAAAAGCATCAAAAGCACGTAATCCGTGCACGCTAAAAATCTAATTGACAACAATCGTGCCTGTGCTTTATTATAATCCAATCATGATTCAATCGCCGAATCCGAAAGGAGCGGGGGACCCATATAATAGGGGTGAATCACCTCTGGTGTAGGGCATTGCCTTGTGTCCGAACCCGTCAGCTAACCTCGTAGGCAAAGTTAAGGAGAGGAATTATGGTCAGCTTTTTCAGGAGTGTATTGAAGAGGGAAAATAAAGCAAAGTCACTGGAAGAACTACAAACTGATGCTAAAAAATGCTTGTCCGCTTTGATAGGGAAAAAAGTGACTGTAACAGTGGAAACAAACCAAGAGAAGAAAGAAATGAAAGGAATTCTAAAAAAAGTATCAGCCGAAATTATGGGAAATAAACACCAATGCTTGCATTTCTACCTCGATATTAATACGCAAAGCATCGGGACAATGGAAGTGAGTTCAGTATATGAAGATGACAAAAGCATAGTCATTCTCTGCGAACCGGACTATGCGCGACCAGGCCACTACAACAAAATTATTACTGTGACTAAATAATATACGCACCCTGCTTTTACAGCAGGGTGTCAAACTAAATGCTGCTAAAATTGACTAATCAACACGCCTGATAGAAAACAAACCATAACGAGATTGATACCTCGCTATAGTCTGTTTTTTGTCTTCTCATCCTCTCACTATTCTCCTCTGAACTGCGGCTTGCGCTTTTCGCTGAAAGCATTGAGCGCTTCCACGCGATCTTTAGTCGGAATAATCGTTTCATAAGCTTTCGTTTCAATTTTCAAGCCGGTTTTCAAATCAACTTCCGTCCCGTAGTTGATAGCATATTTCGCCTGAATAACGGCGAGCGGCCCATTCTGCATTATTTCTTCCGCCAGTTCCCGGCATTTAGGAATAAGTCCCTCACGCGTTGTCACTCCGTTAAGAATGCCGAGCGATTCAGCTGTTGCCGCATCGATTTTACGCGCTGTCAAAATCAGTTCTTTTGCTTTGCCTTTTCCGATAAGGCGGGGCAGGCGCTGCGTCCCGCCTGCGCCCGGAATAATCGCCCAACTTACTTCTGTCATGCCAAGCTTCGCTGAGTCGACCGCATAACGAAAATCGCAGGCTAGCGCCATTTCAAAGCCGCCGCCGAAACAAAAGCCGTTAATCGCGGCGATGGTCGGCTGGGGAAGCTCTTCTACCATATCGAACACGAAGCGAATTTTATGGATAAACTGGCGTACCTGCGCTTCGCTCATTGTCCGTCTTTCTTTCAGATCCGCACCCGTGCTGAACGAACGCTCTCCAGCCCCAGTGAAAATGACGGCACGGATGTCCCTGTCAAAGCGGATCTGATCAAGAGTTTGCTCAAGTTGCGTGAGCGTTTCATAATCAAAGCAATTCAATTCATCGGGACGATTCAGTGTTACAAATGCAAGGTGTCCCTCTTTTTCCATCAGTACTTTCGATTTTGCCGCTCCTTCATTATTCATGCATTTGCCCTCACTTTTCCTATCGTTTTCCATACACTTTTGCAGTAAAAGTTCGACAAATGTATGCGTTTTCCTTCTATTATTAATGCTCATCATATGAATAGCACAACAAATATATTTTGCAACGAAAGTTCCTTAACGGTTTGTCACAATGTTTTCCCAACGCGCCATCCAAGCAATCCCTTCCCTTACCCACTGTTCGATTTCTTTGATTTTATCCAGGGCAAGACCAAGCGCCTGCCCTATCGAGTAGATAAGAGCAATTTCTTCCGACACAATTTCCTTGTCCAGCGACGCCAACTTAAACATTTTGCGAATCAACATCATTTTCTCCAGTGTAGTAAGATAAGGACTTACCTCTAATGCTAACGCTTTCGGATCTTTCGGGTTTTCCAAATCATCATGGAAGATCTGGCGCTCACGCACAGTAAATGTATCCAGGTTTACTTGCTGAAAAATTCTTTCCTTTTCTTCTTCATCCATGTATCCATCTGCTTGCGCCACACAAATCAATAAACGAATTTCATATAGTTTCGGATGGCTAGCCGCATCCGTTATTTCTTTCATCTATTTTAATCCTCCTTTATGAAAACGCTTTACCAACATTATAACACTTTTATTTATCATAATTTGTGATGAAAATCGTAACGTTTCTGTCATATATACGTCCGTTCCAGATAAATATGACTTGTCTACATGAGAAACGGCCCCGCCGCTTGCGAGGAAGGGCCGCTTTTGTTTCACCTATTCCTTTATTGAGTAAAGCGTCTGCGTCAGTTGCGTGATGGAGGATGCGAGTTGCTCCAATTTTGCTTCAATGCGAACAAGCAAATAAAGCGTAATTGTCACCGGAAATCCGACATTGGAAATAAACGCTACCCACTCATTCACCACTTTTTCTCCTACACCACGATAGAGGATACGGTCTGATCAAGCAAACGTGCAGCTTTCTTTCCGACCACATGGCCCGCTTTTGTTACAAACATCTGTTTATCCACAATAAGGTCCATCACCCGGGCCACTTCCACCGAATCTACCGGCAGTTTCGGATTAGGAATTATAATCCGCATGGTGCCGCCACCGCTCATCGTGAACGTCAATTCCAGCGTTTTCATTTTGTCTTCCTCCTTCACCTTTTTAGACATCCAGATTTACGCTTCTATCAATTCGCGCTCTACGATCTGATAGACACCAACAAGTGGCAGAGTTTGAAGCGCTCCTAAAGCATTGGCTACCTCCCAGATGTCTTCCTGGCTAACGGTCAGCGCCAAATTCTTATACGTTTTTTTCGTTACTTTCATGTCTCCTTTGGCATCCATTCCGTCTTCAAACAACAATACCATCTGCATAGCCTTTACGTTTTCTTTTACTGCCATTTTGCTCCCTCCTTCCCTTCGGCCCGTCGGCCTTTCTACTTTATAATTCCGCGCATCTTTACCAGACGGGGACAATCTAAAAGAAAAAAAGAGGGCTTATGCCCCCTCTTTATTAACGATTGATCCGCTGTATAGCTTTGCTTTCTCCGTGAATCGGAATGGCGCGCGTTACCGCGCGTGAAGCCCGCAACATTTCCCTTGCTTCCAAACGCGCAATAATAAACGGTGCAAGCCGCTCGGCTACAAGATACAACGCCCAGCCAAGTACAAGCCCACCCAGCACGTCGAATACCCAATGAATGCGCAAATACAGCGTCGTAAAAATAATAAGCACGCTATAAATGCTCCACAGAGTCGCAAACCGTCTGTTCTCACGCAAAGCCAAAAGCAAGCAAGAGAATGCGACCGACGTATGCAGACTCGGAAAACAGTTTTTCACGGAATAAGGAACGTGACCCCAGTTATGTCCCATGATCGACCACACCTCATGCACGTTAAAAAATAAATAAAACGGCAAGGCGATCATTCCGTGCACGAACCAGTTTACGAACAAAAGACGAACAAGGGTTTGGCGATTCACCGTTATGTACGCATACACCGCGTATACAAGATATACGGCGATAAACCCAATAACGTACACGTCATACAATGGATCATGTACCGTTGGTTCCCGAAACCAAAAAAATGATCCGTCATTGTAGGGAATAGAGGCCATGAATGCATTTGCGTCAAAATAAAACGGCTGTTTCTGCGCCCAGGCATGCAACGGTTCATTGGCCTGGAAAATTAATGTAGAAATAATGCCCATTCCAACAATGAGCAGCAGAATAAGTGTGTTCGTAAGCCATTGATGGCGGTTTGCACATCGTATCCGCTCCATGTCACGCTCCGTTACCGTAAGGGGAAGAAAAAGCAAAATAATAAATAAGCTGTTAAAGCCAATTTCATACGAAACGAGGAGCGCGATAAATAAAACAAACCAAAAGCGTTGCATCATCATTTTATGTCACCTTTTCTACCTTAACTAAGCATTCTCTCTATAACTATCTACCGCGCAACTCTAAAAATAAATTATTCAAATAAACGCGTCAATTCGGTGATTTTTTCTTGATCTTTTAATTGCGCGCGCCTAGCTGTGGAAAGCGTCATCTGTCCGAGCGCTCGATAACCGGGCACAAAATGAGAAGCGCACCCTTGAATCGCCGTGATATGCGTCGCGACCGTTGCCACATCTCCGCGCGCCACCGGCCCTGTCAGTGCCCTAACTGTCCCTTTTTCAGCCACATTTTGCACCGTCGTTTTGATAAGAGGAACAAGAGCTGGCAATGCCTGTTCCTCCTCAATTCCGACCAGCTTCATTAATTCCAATGCATAATCAATAACACCGACCAGACCATTGGAAGCGATGCTGGCAGCTGCATGATACAGCGGCTTCTGTCGGGCATCAATCACAAAATACCGGCGACCCAATTCATCCAGCCAGGCGCTCAGCATTTCCACTGCGGCCGCCTCACCCTCTATGCTAAACATTGCCTCCTCCATCGCTCGTGCACCCGATTCTCCATCAGCAAACGTTTGCAGAGGATGCAATGAAGCAACTAGCGCGCCTTTGGCCGTAAGCGGCGCCAATAATTCAGAAGTACCGGCTCCACTCATATGAAAAATCAACTTTCCTGCAATATGTATTCCGCTATCGACGATCTCTTCCGTTACACGTTCAATAGCTCCGTCATTCGTTGTAATGGCGATCCAATCGCTGCGTTCCAATAGGTCACGCACTGTTTGGAATGCCTGGCATGTCTCGCTAACAAATGCGGAAGCTTTTTGCGCATGCGCGTATGTGCGGCTATAATAGCCGGCGACCCTCCTGCCGCGCCGCGCCAAATAAATGCCGAAAGCGGTGCCTAGCCTCCCGGCTCCGATAAAGCCGATGGTTTCCATTTTTTCTCTTCTCCTCCTATTGTGCCTGCTTTTCAATATAGCATGCAGCAATCCCTGCAAAAAAACAAGACAATCTCCATGTTATTTTTGATAAAAAAAACTATTATCTAAGCAGAAGCATATTTTACTTTGTAAAGTTTATGTAAATTTTATAAGATCCACGTTGTCTTTCGGTAAATTTTTAATTAAGATTTCAATGTCCAACGTGATTTGCTAAAATGAACTTTGTATGAAAAAATTTTTGGAGGTATTGTTGCATGATTTTCTCGGCAAAACGAGATGTTTTCCTGGAGATGCTTTCCACAATCGCAGACAATGTCAGAGACTCCGCGAAATACTTCGTTGATTTTAAAATTAAAAACGAAGAAGATTTAAAAGAATTCGCCACTAAGATGAAAGAATATGAAACAAAAGGCGACAAGTACATTCATGAAATTATTGTAGCACTCAACAAGACGTTTATTACCCCGCTGGAAAGAGAAGATATCCTCGAATTAGCGAACGCGATGGACGACATTCTGGATGGCATGGAACAATGTGCTTCACGTTTTGAGATGTATAACATCACACAAGCCGATGACTACATGATCGAATTTACCAAAAAAATTCTCGAAAGTACGGAGGAAGTAGCTAAATCCACCAAATTACTGAACAAAAAGAAATTGATGGATATCCGTCCGCACGCGATTAAAATCAACGATTTGGAATCTCAGTGCGACGAATTGCTCCGTGTCTGTATTAAAGAACTGTTTATCAAAGAAAAAGACCCGATTAAAATTATGCAATATAAAGAGCTGTATGAAATCTTTGAAAGCATTTCAGACAGCTGTGAAGACGTAGCCGATACCCTCGAAACGATCATCATGCGAAACGCGTAAGGAGAGGCTCTTTTTTATGGATACAACACTGGTACTTATCATTGCGATCGTTTGTCTCGCGTTGGCGTTCGACTTTATTAACGGATTTCATGACACGGCCAATGCAATCGCGACTTCGGTATCGACACGTGCGCTCTCCCCACGCGTGGCAATTATTCTTGCGGCTACGATGAACTTCGTTGGCGCGCTTACATTCACCGGGGTCGCCAAAACGGTAACAAAAGGAATTGTAGACCCTTTTACGCTGGAAAACGGTTCTGCCGTTGTACTGGCAGCTTTGATGGCGGCGATTGCCTGGAACCTGATTACATGGTGGTATGGAATTCCGAGCAGCTCTTCGCACGCCCTCATTGGTTCTATTGCAGGCGCAGCCATTGCGGCTGCCGGTTTTGATGCCCTGAACTATAGCGGTTTTATCAAAATTATTGAATCCCTTGTCATTTCGCCATTTATCGCGTTAGCAGTCGGTTTTATCATCATGTCTCTGTTTGCGATCATATTTAAAAATTTCAATCTTGGCAAAACGAACCGGGGATTCCGAACCTTTCAAATCTTTACCGCTGCCCTACAATCATACTCGCACGGCACAAATGATGCACAGAAAGCGATGGGGATTATTACGCTAGCGTTAATTGCCGGGGGATTTCAGAGTACGACCGATATCCCGGAGTGGGTGCGGTTTAGCGCTGCACTCGCTATGGGGCTGGGCACATCAATTGGCGGCTGGAAAATTATCAAAACAGTCGGCGGAAAAATTATGAAATTGCAACCGGTCAATGGGGCTGCGGCAGATTTATCTTCGGCACTTATTATCTTTGGATTCACTGCGCTCCATTTACCCGTTAGCACGACCCATGTAATTTCTTCGGCTATTATGGGCGTAGGTGCCGCCAAAAGGGTCAAAGGTGTAAAGTGGGGGGTAGCTCGACGGATCGTTATCACGTGGATTATTACTTTGCCAATTTCCGCGCTGCTTGCCGGCATTTTCTATAAAATTGTGGCGCTATTTCTATAACAATCACCCAGCGGAAAAAACCGCTGGGATTTTACTTTTTACAACTGTATATTTGCACTTTCACATTCCCCAACCCTTCAACAGCATGCACAACCATAATGCCCAGTTTCGTGTCGTTCGCTTTATCTTGCAATTGCTTAACAACAAGAAATAAATCTTGGTACAAGTATGAGAAGTCAACATGTCTATGCGGATATTTCTGCTTTAGCTTCTGGTCTACATCCTTCAACTTCTTTCCTGTCACTAACAAATTCTGTGCCAATTGAGCGCTGACCTGAGGGGTTAACTTATACCTTGCCTGATACTCCAGAATATCTTTATATATAGTGCTTATCTGTTCAATCACTTCTTCGCCGTGCAACGCCTGGAATTCCGTTAAATAACTTGCTGCCACATGCTGTTGATATTTCATAAATCCAAGATAAAAAACGGTAAGAATGAACATATACAAAATCAAATATTTTCCGATTTTCTTTTTCAACTCAATCCCCCTCCGCTCTTTTCCCTTCTTGTACATGTTATTCTTGTCCATTGCGGTTTTATGTCACAAAAAAAACCGAAGCATGTCCGCTTCGGTTTTTATAGAAAAAGCTCTTTCTCCCACTGCTTCATTTGTTGCTCCAGCGTAGAACGATGCACTTTATGATGCTGGATTTTTTCTCTGTGCTTTTCTACTTCCTGCTCCAATTGATAACGCCAGCGCCGAATTTCCTGAATCTTGCCGTCGCAATCATGAATTTGTTTAATACGATCCATGTAATAAACCGGAAGCCGAATAATATCCTTCTTCATGGCGACCATCTCTTCAACCAGTTTCGCCGCAAGCCGTTTCGTTTCCCGTTCCATCTGCGCGTCGCTAATGCTCGTATCAATTCGGTGCCATAGGCTGCGCAGCAAGCCTTCCTCCTCTTGGGCATCATCCTTTTCTTCTTCTCTCCGTTCCGCAAGCTCTACCATCCGGTTCCAAACAACTTTTGCTTTCCCGCCGAAAATCCCTTCAAATTTTTGAATATCATGCGGTATACGATTCATTAGCGCCGCCTTAATATTTTCTCTTTCTTCAGCGATCTGATCCAGCTGACGCTGCAGCACTTTCATATTACTTGTCTTCTGTTCCAGCAAACGTTCTTCCAACTCAATCGCATACGTATGCTCGCTCATTTTTTTCTGAAGGTGGTCATAAATTCCTTTCTTTTCCTGCCAGTAACGCAAGAAGCTCTGAATCCTAGCCTCTGTTTCTTCCGAAGTCAATTGCTCGTTCCAAAGAAACACGACATAGAGCGCAAACGGCAGCAACTTCTCACGCAAACGCTGGGCAGAAAACGCAGGCAACGTTTTGCCCGTCGGTTCAAGCAGGCGCTGGACATATATGGCGATACTCTGCGCGTCCGGGCACAGCGTCTCCTGGATTCCTTCCCCTTCGCGCCGAATCGTTTCGATCTTTTCGCCTTCGTACACAAGCAAATCAAGCAATGTCTCTCCTTGGAACTCCTTGTCCGATTTCGAAAGTTCCTCAATCGCTTGCTGCACAATAAAATTTGTATTTTGCACAAAATCCTCTTTCGTTATGTATGATAATTTTTCATTATGCACGGCCTGATTTAAACGAATTAACAGCTTTAGGAGCAATTCGTTGCGCGACCATCCGCTGGCTCTGGCCGCTTCTCTTTCTATCGTTAAGCTTAATTTGCCAGACAAAAGTTCTAATACATTGCTTTTGTCCATCAAAGCGAATAACAGGCGCGCGACCGTATCGGACAGCGAAACGAGCGCTTTGGCAAAAGCTTGTTTCTCCATGTCTCTTTCCCCTTTCCCGCTGATTTTCGCCATTGTAATACGAAATAAATGTACCATAAGAAAATAGAAATTCTTATTTTTCCTCTTTTTTGACAAATTCGACAAAAATAGAATCATTTCCTTTGGAATTTAATACCAAATTATGACAAGATTCACATGCAATCTGTGGCATAATATATGTGTAATCTCCTATTGGCACTGTCATAGCGGGTGTAGGTCATGCTAGCCGTAAACCGTAGCCAATCGGAATCTTGTTGCTATAACCACTCCTCTATTTTGCCCCTGTCTTGCCACAGGGGCGCTTTTTTTAGCTATCGTATCTAGCACCGCTTTTTTCTATCGTTCCAGATAAAATAATGTATAATGAAAAAAGCATGAGCATCTGGAGGGATTAATAAACGATGATATCACAAACTCCTTACGAAGCCATCGGGGGCGAAGAAACGATTCGCAAACTGGTAAATGCTTTTTACCTGCGGGTAGCCAAAGACCCTTTGTTGCGTCCGATCTTTCCTGAAGACTTGACGCTAACTACACAGAAACAATTCATGTTTCTTACACAATTTTTAGGCGGAGAACCGCTCTATAGCAACGTATATGGCCATCCGATGATGCGGGCACGCCATATGCGGTTCCAGATTACCCCGAAGCGTGCGGAACGCTGGCTTGCATTGATGAAAGAGGCAATGGATGAAATCGGAATGGAAGGTCCCGCCCGGGAATATATGTACCAGCGTTTGATTCAAGTGGCGCATCATATGGTGAATTCACCGGATGACGAGACGACAAACCACCTTGCTTCCCTATAATGAATATTTTTACGAAACCAGGGCAGGCTATGGGACAAACCGCAGTAACACCAAACGTCTATGGAAAAGGGGGTAAACCGTACATGAATTTTGCAGCGTTTCTTGTTGGATTAGCTGCAGTCATCACGCTCGGTTATTATCTTATCCCGGCGTTTAGTCCAAAACTTGCCGAACGCCTAAAAATCGCTGAAGCAGAAAAGGCCCCTTCCGATTCTGAAACAGAACGGTAAGGAGCCTTTCTGCTTTTCGCAAACTATACAAGCATGGCGGTGATTTTGCGTACGTAATTCTGCGTTTCTTTAAACGGCGGAATGCCACCATACTTCTTCACATTACCGGGACCAGCATTATAAGCGGCAAGCGCCAATTCAATATTACCGTTGTAGCGATCCAGCAGCGATTTTAAATAACGAGCGCCGCCGTTCACGTTTTCTTCAATATCAAACGGATTTTTTACGCCAAGCGCCGCAGCCGTCCGGGGCATAAGCTGCATAAGTCCCATCGCACCTGCCCCGGAACGCGCATTCGGATTGAACCCACTTTCTTGATGGATGACAGCCCTAAGCAATTTCGCAGGCACTCCATGCCGCTCAGCGGCCGCAACAATCACCCTTTCAATTTCCGCACGTCCTGCCGATCCCCCGTATGGATTTATCGGCACGGCCCGTGCTGTCAGCGCTGCTGGCAAAGGCGTAAATTCTTCACGCTGTCCGGCAATTTCTCCGGCCACGGATTGTCCAATGTTCGTCGTCGCCCGTGAAGACGTTGCCATCATCGCCGCTATCAAATCCGGTGCCATACTTTCTCGATCCGGATTCATCGCAAGCAGAGCCGCTTCGTCCTTTACGGCAGCTGCCAGCATATCCGCAAACGTGCCGGATTGTCCGGATAGCATTTCTTCTCCTAGCTTTTGTTTGATTTTTGGTTTTTTCTCAGCCATCGACAAGATGACTCCATCCATAAACCACTGCGATGAAGCAATTTCCATCCTACATCCCCTTCCGTATCACTCCATACTTATTCTATTTTACCCGGTTTTTCCATCATAAATAAAGAAGGAATTTTAGAAAAAACGCTATTTTACACTTCATTGTTCCCTATGTATACTGAATAAAGGTAAAGGAGGAATAACATTTGATAATCAATGAAATTAAAGGGTTGCATCTCGGAAATTTTTATTTAACTCATTCTAAGCCCAACGATACAGCCTTGATTTACCACGATAAAAAAATTACCTATGAAAAGCTGGACAAAAATATCCGGCAATACGCTGCTTATTTGCGGCAAAACGGCATAAAAAAGGGCGACGTGGTAGCGCTTAGCTGCTACAATACTCCAGAGTTTATCTACAGCTATTTTGCGATTGCCCACATTGGGGCGATTGTTGTACCACTTAATCTTACGCTTACAATGGAAGAAATTGCATATATTATCGGAAATGCCAATACGAAAGCGATATTTGTCCATGAAAACATTTTAGCCAAGCTGAAAGTAGCTCCCGAGCAACTAAAAACAGCGCTTGGTCTGCATAGCGTATTTGTCATCAATGCCGAGACATCTGCATCCATCGCCGCGCTTACGCCAGACGAAGCAACGGAAGTCAACCCGAAAGCAATATCTACCCTTCTATACACGTCGGGTACAACCGGAAAACCGAAAGGTGCAATGCTGAGCCATGAAAACTTGCTGGCAAATACCGCGTCATGCAATCGCCTACTGGAGTTGAACGCAAATGATGTCTTTATGTGTGTGCTTCCGATGTTCCACACGTTCGGATTCACTACTTCCGTCCTACTTCCGCTGTACGCGGGTTCAACCATTGTCATCCATGAGGCGTTCCAACCTAAAGAAATTATACAATCTTTACTACAAAACCGTGTAACCGTATTCTGCGGCGTACCGGCAATGTACGTTGTGTTGGCACAGGCAATGCGATCAGGTAAAGTGGAATTTCCGGACTTGCGCTTCGCCATCTCCGGTGGTTCGCCGCTGCCGGTAGAAGTGCTTACCCTATTTAATCACCAGTATAAAATCCCGCTTGTAGAAGGATATGGGCTCACGGAGGCATCGCCAGTAGTAAGCTTAAACCCGTTGCACGGTGAGAAAAAACCAGGCTCCATCGGCAAACCACTTCCGGGCGTGGAAGTACGCATTGTGGATGAAAAGGGAAATAAGCTTGGCGCTGGAGAAAGCGGAGAAATTATCGTACGCGGCCCAAATGTCATGCAAGGGTATTATCATATGCCGAAAGCGACCAGTGAAACGATTGTAGACGGCTGGCTACATACCGGCGACATCGGCTATATCGACCAAGAGGGTTATATTTTTATCGTCGATCGCAAGAAAGATATCATTATTACGCGCGGACTGAACGTATATCCACGTGAAATTGAAGAAGTATTGTACAAGCATCCCGCTGTACTGGAAGCTGCTGTTATTGGCGTTTCGGATTCGGTAAAAGGCGAGGTTGTTAAAGCATTCGTTGTACCGAAAGAAGGAGAAACACTGGACCGCAGAACGGTGCTTGATTTCCTGAAACCTCACCTAGCGGCTTACAAAATGCCGCGCTTTGTAGAAATCGTAGATTCGTTACCAAAAAACGCGACTGGAAAAATTCTCAAAAAGGAATTGCGCAATCGGCCGCACTAGCCAATCGTATGAATAATAAACAATAGTAAAATTCCAATCATAAGTATGGAAAACGGATTGTTTTTTCTCAGCGAAGAAGCCAGGCTATAAATGCTTATACACAGAAAAAAAAGAACGATAAGCACAAATAGCCACACACCTGCAAGCATATGCCGGTTCCAATTCTCTACCAGCCTTAGCATGATCGCACCGTGGAGTGCAGCGACCGCTACCGCCAACTGTGAAAGAAAAGACAAACCATGAGCGCCCGCGCGGCCAGATCGGCGATATGCTGTGCGGCCGCCGCGGCTTAACACAGCGAATAGTGTATATGGAAGCAAAGCAGCAATGACCGCAAGATAACCAATTCCCTGTCCAATCTGATACAACATGCTGCCATCAGCCGGTTCACCGCCGGCTTTCTCCACAGGCGGCCCCTGCTCTTGTGTAGGCTTTTCTTCCTGAATAGGCAATACGACCGTCTTTCCTTGTTTGGGATTCGCCTCCGTTTTTTGTTTACTGGAAGGAGAGGACTGATGGAGTGCTTCACCCTGCTGTCCGGGTGTTTCAATGATTCCCCCCTCTTCTCCTTCCACCGCCTTGTTTCCCTCATTTGCCGCTTGCGTTTCGCCATGATCCGATTCCATTGATTGCACAGGAGCCGTATCTTGATAATCCGTTATGGGAGTCATCACAAACAAAAAAAGCAAAATGCTAAGCATAACAATACCAAGCAGCAAGATACACCAGATAATGTTGCGTACCCACACTCCTGCTTCAGCTCCTTTAAACCGCTCGTACATTCATTAGTTGTATATATGCGCACCCGCTTAGAATATATAACATCAGATAAAAAAGGAATCGGTATCTATCTATACGGTTAAGTGAACTGAATGAATGGTTCCCTAATCTTTAAACCATAATCTCTTCTAGCAAAGTCTCTAAATCAAGATTTAGTTGCACTGTGTATATGGTTGAGCCAGGAAGTGGCCAGTACATCTCTATATACTTTCGCTACTTAACATAGTAAATTGTTGACTATACCAAAAACTTTAAGGACCAAAAAGAATAGTTCCCCAAATAAAATAAAAAGGAGGAAAAAACACAATACAATTAAAGGAATTTTAACCAAAAAAAAGAAGTAGTGTTTAATACACTACTTCTGTAATGATTCTAATTACCTTTTACGTACAATTAAATCGCTTTCGGTCGTGATACGAGGAGCTGATTGATTTTTTGTGCAAGCGCAAAGTCTTTGCCTGTTAGCCCGTTTTCGTCGTGCGTGGTGAGACGTAATTTGACCTTGTTATAGCGGATGTCAATGTCAGGATGATGATTTGCGTCTTCAGCAAACTCACCTACACGATTGACAAACGCAAGCGCCTCACGGAAATTCGCGAACGTAATGTTTCGTTCAATATACGCGCCGCCTTCCAGGTTCCAACCAAAGATTTTGGAAAGATTCAATTCGATTTGCTCTTGCGATAATTTAGCCATCTTCATCACCCTTTCTTCTTCCCAATTTTTCGCCCACTACTACTCTATGCATAACCTATATTGTTTTTTCCCTGGGTAGGGAAACAATAAACAAAGAACCTTTACCAAGTTGGCTACGCACCTCAATTTTTCCTTGGTGGCCGCGCACCAAGCTTTTCGTAATCGCAAGCCCTAAACCAAAGCCTTCGTATTTTTTGTTGTAGGAAGAGTCTGCTTGTTTGAAAGGCTGATAAATCTGGGTAATCTGATCTTCGGAAATTCCTATACCATTATCTTCTACTTCTAGGCGGCAATATCCTTTTAACGTATAAGTGCGGATGGTAATATGTCCACCGGATGGCGTGTATTTAATGGCGTTATGAAGCAAATTAGCAATAATTTGTTTGACTTTTCCTCTGTCCGCATAAAGCCAAAGCGGAGTGTCTTTATGAACCACTTCTACTTTGTGCCCTTTTTTTACTATGCTTGTCGCAAATTCTTCAACCGTCTCATTCACAATCTCTTCCAGTTGAACACGAGATATTTTCATCTCCAACTTTCCAGATTCAATGCGTGAAAAATCGATTAAGTCGTTAATAAGGAGCAGCAAATCTTCTGATTTACGGTGAACGGTCTGAATACACTTTAAATTGGTCGCGTCCCCTTCTTCTTTGGAAAGACGCTCGGCCAAAAGCTCTGAGTATCCGATAATAACCGTAAGTGGCGTGCGTAGTTCGTGGGATACATTCGCTAAAAATTCCGTTTTTAGACGATCTAGCTCAGCTAATTGCCGGTTATTTTCCTCCAGCATTTTATTTTGCCGCGACATTTTAACGATAAAAGCGCCAAGCAAGCCAATGAGCCAAAGAATAATCAGCACGCTGACTCTCAACTCTGTACTACAAATCCGTTCCGGCGCGGCGATAAGCATATAAATCAGCCATCCTACCAAAGGAAAAATGATCAAAAAAAACAGCATGCCAAAACCTAACGAAATTTTCTTTTTCACCGCTTTTTTCTACTCCTCCTCACAAGACAAAGAAACGGATGGCGACTCTTCGTTTTTTCCCTTGGTCATATACATCTCGATCTTCTCAAGAAAACTGCGGATCCGGACAGGCTTCGTAATATAGCCTACGCATCCCGCTTCCAAAGCGGATTTAATGTCCGATTTCATCGCGAGGGCAGAAAGCGCGACAATAGGGATAGACGCAAGCTGGGGGATGGATTTAATCGCCCGCGTTACAGCTAGTCCATCCATTCCCGGCATATGAATATCCATTAAAATTAAGTCAGGATGGAATTCTTCTAGCATTTCCAACGCCTTTAAGCCATTCTCAGCTACATGCACTGTATATTCTGGCTTTAATTGCAAAATTTCCACAAACAATTCTCGATTAGAAGGATTATCCTCTACAAGCAATATATGTTGTGCCATCTTGCACTTCCCCTTTACTTTTCAAGAATCATTACCTAGCTGAAAGAATGTCTTCTGGAGAAGAAAGAATCGCATCAGCCACTCTCATAATCTGCCCACGTTCCACCAACCGGGGCGGATGCTTGATGTAAGTAAATATTTTTTTATCTGTATGCTCACGTATCGCCTCAAGCAATTCGACATATGCAGGATGAAACGATACAGCTACAACAAGCGCATTTTTTCCAGGATAGCGTTGAACAACTTCAACAGCTCTCTGTTTTGATTCTACCATAAAAGGCAAAAAAGAAAGTGAGGATTCTTGGATTCTTTTGTAAAAACAAGGAAAAAAGGGCAAAAAATCTTCTGGATACAAAATGAGCAGTGGTTCCGCTTCAGCTGTCGCTTCCCTTTTCCCGCAATCAGCTTTTTGTGCTGACCGATAAGGAAGATGGAAGGAGAAAACGCTTCCTTTCCCTGGTTCGCTTTCCACATCTATCGTTCCGCCATGCAACTCTACAAGCTGCCGCGAAAGCGTCAATCCTAGACCCGTGCCTTCATATTTGCGTTCCAAGCGGCCATCGTTTTGGTAAAACTGTTCAAAAATTTTATCGATTTTACCTTCCTCAATACCAATCCCCTGATCAATCACATGAACCGTTACGGTTTGGGAGGTTCGTTCTATTTTTACCCGCACCGTGCTATGGTCCGGGCTAAACTTAATCGCATTGCTGAGAAGATTAAGCAGTACTTGGCGAATCCTTAGTTCGTCCGCCTCGATATTCAAAGAAGGGCACGACGTTTCCACCTGAAGCAAAATCCCTCTCTTTTTTACTTTCGACTGAAGCATCGTTAACGTATTCTTAACAAGTTCAACGATATCAAACGAAGACAAATCCAATTCGTATTTTCCGGCTTCAATTTTTGATAAGTCAAGAATATCATTAATCATCGTCAAAAGGTGTTCGCCCGCTTTTATAATGTTTTGCGTAAAACTTTTTTGCGACGGTAGCAACTTTCCTTCCGTCTCCTCATGTAACAATTCGGCAAAACCAATAATGCCCGTCAAAGGTGTCCGCAGCTCATGGGACATATTTGCCAAAAACTCCGATTTCAAACGGGTGGATTCCTGAGCACGACGCGATTCTTCCTGTAGTCTAAGGTTCGTCGCTCGCAATTCCTCCACGAGATTGGCAATGCTGATGCTCATCCTGTTAAACGCTTTGCCCAACTCTCCCCACTCATCCTTAGTCTCGGCCGGTACTCTAGCCGAGAAATTTCCGTTCGTCATTTTACGCACACCGCTTAGTAATGCTAGAATGGGGTTGGTCATGCTGCGTGACATATAGAAAGAGAATAATAGCGCCAGCAACAAGGTAACGCTGGCAATTGCATACCCAATCTTTACTGACAACCAAGCATCATCCAGCATTTTTTGATTATCATGATTAATTTCCAGCACTTTCTGCTGTGACAGCTTCTCTACTTCATTCATAAGCTTAATAGCGATAGGATGAGCTTGTGAATTCAATGTTTCCATAGCATCTTTCGCATTATTCCGCTGATAAACCGGTATCACCCTATCACGCAAAATATTCTCCCAGTTTTCGCTATGAATAATAAACTGTTCCATCGCCTCTCGTTCATGAGGAAGCGCCATCTGTTTCAACTGATTTTCAATCTTCCGCGCCTGTTCGCTTGCCTCTTCGAACTTTTCGTGGAATTCTTCATTCCCGGTAGTAATATATAGCATGACATAATTAATTCTTTGCATAATCGTGCTTTTAACCTGAAGCTGTGTCGTTAAATTAGGAACAGATTGATTGATGATTTTATCGTTGTCACGCACAACGTGTAACAATTGGTTATTTAACAAGAGCATGCTGCATCCGGCGAACAACACAATGACCAGAAATACGCTAAAAAACTTCAGATGAATCGAAAGATTATTCCATTTTTGAAACAGTCCCATCGCCTACCCCACGCTTTCTACCGGCACCGCAAAGAATGGTATTGTACAGGCAAATTCCACACGCCCGTTTTATATTCATATAGCTTTTGCCTTACTTTCTTTCGAACTGCTTCCGGCACCATCGCTCCGAATGCGGCCAAATCTTGCGAACCGTCCGCAAAATCAAGCGTAAGACAATTGCCAAGTAATTGTCCCGATTTATGCTGGCGCGCTATTTTCAGATAAACGGACGTTACATTCTGCACCGTGCTGGTCAATACGGTTTCTTTGGATACAAACGACTGATCAGAAATGTATCCAATTGCAAACCGTTTGGCACGATGCGCCTCCATTATGACATCAATGTTAAACCCATCTCCCATTGGCACGAGAATATCGGCGCCCTTATCTATCATGCGCCGAGCAATCTGTATCGCTTTGGCACCGTCGCTCCAGCTTCCTACTTCTTCCATCATAACACTATTTTCTCTGTTTTGTTGTTTAACCGCAGCGATAAAAGGTTCGATTTCTTTCATGGAACTGTAAGCGGGAATCAAGCCAATTTTTTTTGTTTTTGTCATTAATCCCGCTACCATCCCTGAGAAATACCCCATCGATTCTGGAGTAAAGTTAACAGCCAAGACGTTCAGCGCAAGCGCTTTACCATTAAAAAAAACAAAGCGGGTATTCGGATAAGCAGGCGCAAGCCGATTAAAAACGGCCTCGAAACTCCGGCCGTTTCCAAATATCAGTTCATATCCCTGCTTAGCAAGACTTTCCGCCTGTGCTATCTGTTTTTCTTCTGTATTGACATATTGAACACAAAGAATTTGTGCGCGCATTTTGCGCTCGATTTCTTTTAACCCCATATAAGCCTGGTTATCCCATCCTTGGTCATATATTTTTCCTTCCACTAATAGCGCCACTTTAAACGGCTTTTCAACGGACGGATTGACCGGGTTTTCGGCTTGGGGTAACAATGAACAGCCAACGAACAGCACCAAAATCGGCAAACAAAGCAACTTTCTTAACATAAAGCCCACCCTTTTTCATGGCTATATTCCTATTGTAAGCGTCCCACCTTAACGGACTGTAGTGCAAAAATTGCAGAAAAAAAATCCAGAGTTATACGATTCTGGATTTTTAATGGGTCTGAATATTATACTGTTTAATCTTGTAATACAATGTGCGAAGAGAAATATCCAGCTTCTCAGCCGCAAGACGCCGGTTGCCCTCCACTTCGTGAAGCACTTTTTCAATATGTCTGCGCTCAACTTCTTCAAGCGTCGGCAAATGCTCCGGTACGCTCATAATAAAATCAATTGCGTTCTGTACCGTTTCGCGCAAATGTGGGAGCTTAAAGGGCTTGCATATATAATCCAAGGCGCCGAGTTTCATAGCTTGTACGGCGGTTTCAATCGTAGCGTAGGCGGTAACCATAATAACCTGACAATCTTCATCCATTTCCTTCATCTTGCTCAATACTTCTATACCGTTCATTTCCGGCAACTGAATATCCAGCAATACGAGTTCGGGGTGACGCTGAGCGTATAGCTCCAGCGCCTCTTGCCCCGAATGCGTTGTTATAATTTCCACTTGTTCCGACTGAATGGCCGTCGCCATTAAAAAACAAATATCCACATCATCATCTACAATAAGTACAAGCGGTTTTCCTTTCAATCCTTATCCCGTCCTCCCTTTCATTATATATCATAATCATCATCATCGCCCGAAATATAGAGAATCACGGGGGGTTAGGAAATATTACATAGTCTTTTTTTTGGTTAAAATATCGCGCGCGATGTGCACGCCACAGGCACCGGCTTGAGCCAAGCCGCGCGTAATACCCGCGCCATCCCCGCCTGCGTACAACCCTTTAATCTCTGTCTCGAAGTTTTCATTCAAATACGGCCGTGCGGAATAAAATTTCGCTTCCACGCCGTAGAAAAGCGTATGGTCGCTCGCAATCCCGGGCGTAACATGATCAAGCGCTTCTACCATTTCAATCAGGCTCTTCATCGTATTGTACGGCAGCACTAACCCCAAGTCGCCCGGTACCGCTTCTTTAAGCGTCGGTTCGATAAATCCTTCCTTTAAGCGCTTCTCGGTTGTACGACGGCCACGCTTAATATCTCCGTACCGCTGCACAATAACTGAGCCATTGGACAAATCGTTCGCACGACGGCAAATTTCCTTGGCATATTCATTCGGCTTGTCAAACGGCTCTGTAAATACATGGGACACAAGCAGTGCAAAGTTCGTATTCGGCGATCCAAGCTTTTCATCTTTGTAAGCGTGACCATTTGCTGCCATAACGCCGCTGTGATTTTCCACTACTACATATCCACTCGGGTTAGAACAAAAGCTGCGAATAACCTGATCTGTAGAAGATCTGTACAGAAATTTTCCTTCATACAAATGATGGTTGATTTCTTCCATGACAACATTCGTTGTTTCTACGCGTACCCCAATGTCGACCTGGTTATTTAAGAGACGCAACCCTTGGCGTTTCAACATATTGCCAAACCATTCCGAACCGTCCCGTCCCGGAACAATAACCACTTTATCAGCCAAGTATGTTTCGCCATTACGGCATTCTACACCGCGAATTTCCATTCCAACGGCCGTTTTTTCTACAATAATATCGGCTACTTCCGTCTTAAACTTCATCTGAACTTTCTTTTCCAGTTCGCGGTAGATACTTTCCAGAATTTCAAGATTCTGCTCAGTTCCTAGATGACGCACATTGGCACGAAGCAATTTCAATCCTACACCCGCTGCTTTGCGCTCAATTTCGCGCACGGCCGGCGTTGTCGGATCCGTAATGTTGCGCGTTGCGCCATGCTCTAGATTAATCTCGTCCACATAGCGGATAAGCTCAAGCACTTGAGAAGGCGGCAAATAATCTGTCATCCAGCCTCCGAACTCAGTCGTAATATTAAATTTACCGTCAGAATATGCACCGGCGCCACCAAACCCATTTGTAATGGAACAGGCCGGCAAACAGCCGCTAAATTCTTTTTTTCCAGCTGGTGGCGGACATTTTTTAATTTTTTTCTCCAGAATCGGACAGCGCCGTTTAAAAATATCATGCCCTTTATCTATTAATAAAACATCCAGATGAGGATTCTTTCTCGTTAGTTCGTACGCGGTAAAAATACCAGCAGGCCCCGCTCCTACAATTACTACATCATATTTCATGATCGAAAGCCTCCTTGAGGTATGTACATTGTTTAATTGAGACCTCCATGATTATAACTCCTGGCCTGCAAAGAATCAACAAAAAACGAATGTTTTTTTTAAAACATATATTTTCGTTCGTTATTTAGCATACGAATATTCGGAATTTACCGTTCCCGCAACAAATAAATCGACCCAACCTTCCATAAGCTCTTCTTCTGTAATCGTGGCAGAGTTCTGCTTCCCTTCCCCGTATAAAATTAAAGCGTATACACGGGCAAACAAAATACTGTATAACCCCGAAGCAACCGCGTGACTGTTAACATCCCGACGAATTTGTCCAGCGAGTTTATAATATTCGAAAAAGGAAGTTAGCGCTTCGATAATATTTTTTGTAAATAAAAACGTATAGTTCCTGCATTCTTTCATTTTTTCCGCTTCGCTCAGCAACAGTTTAATCAACGGCAATTCTTTTTTAAATACCGTAATAAATGTCCTGATAATCAAACGAATATCGCGCTCAAAGTCATCACTTATCCCCTGAACGATATACTCACTAATTTCGGTAAACAAACTGTGGCGTCGAAACATTTCATTAAACAATTTTTCTTTGCTTTCAAAGTGACGGTATACTGTTAAATCATTTACGCCAGCCAAACGGGCAATTTCGCGAATCGTTGAAGCTTGGAACCCTTTTTGTGAAAAGACTTCCACTGCGGACTGCAAGATTTTCTCTCTTGTTCTTTTTACACGTGGGGAGTATTTCTTTTCCATACTATATTCTCCTTTTTTCCTATTTGTTCCAAATAGGGTGTTGCAAAACTCCACTGATTGCACTTCATGAAAAGCCCGGTATTTTCAAGGTTCTCGCAATTACATTTAGCCTTTACTATTCAACGATGGTAAGCATTGCAACACCCTCATTCATATAGTCATTCCTAAAATAATTAGGCAAAAAACCCTACAATACCAGTATCCACCATTTTCTTCATCGAAACAAGTTACAATTTAAAAAAAGGAGAAAAACGTTTGTCCCCCCCTTTATTGTTATGTATCGAAAGACAATATAAATCCTCTTTACACTTTACATCTACAAGCATTTTTTACATATTAAGGAGAATCAATAAACGTTGCCGGTCTGTCTCTCCCTGCGTAGCACGCGCCTCGCGAGTGTTTTCTCGTTTACTTATAAAGAGAAGGTATGCATCGCTTTATAGTAATAAAGCGATGCATACCTTCTCATACAACTTATACGACAAAAAAAGCCCTAATCCTTAGAAAAGAATCAGGGCTTGTCTATTCACGATGTATGCAGACACCAAACGAAAAATGGTCGGGAAGACAGGATTTGAACCTGCGACCTCCTCGTCCCGAACGAGGCGCTCTACCAAGCTGAGCCACTTCCCGGAACATACATTTCAAACCATCAAATGCACTCACCAAGAGTAAGTAATATGGTAGCGGCGGAGGGGATCGAACCCCCGACCTCACGGGTATGAACCGTACGCTCTAGCCAGCTGAGCTACGCCGCCCCAATAGCAATAATGTGAAATGGCGGAGAAGGCGGGATTCGAACCCGCGCACGGTGTGACCCGTCTACTCCCTTAGCAGGGGAGCCCCTTACAGCCTCTTGGGTACTTCTCCATATTGCATGGCGGACAGGGTGGGATTCGAACCCACGAGACGAGTTATCCCCGCCTACACGATTTCCAATCGTGCTCCTTCGACCAACTCGGACACCTGTCCATATTCATCAACAGCGACAAGCTTTATTTTATCATCAGTTTTTTATGAATGCAATAGTTTTTTAAAGGCTTATCACACGACCGCTTTGCATCTATTCTTCGTCTGCGCTCTTAGGCTTTTCTCCCACCAGCATGATGAGCAAAAGCGAAAAAGTGGCCTTAGTCTGTTTCCATCCTTTGATGTTTTACATGCGCCGCTTTGATCAAAGCGGCGCACAAATACAGTTTCTTCGCAAAAAGCGAATACAAAAGTCAGTCAACGCTCCTGATTCAGAAATTCCAATTACCCGCAATGTTTTTCAAACGCGCCCATTAAGTCAGCTGCGATCACTTCAAGAGGACGGTTTTCGATTTGATGGCGCTCCATCATATAAACAAGCTTTCCGTCTTTCATAAGGGCAAAAGAAGGAGAGGAAGGCGGATAACCGGTGAAATATTCTCTGGCTTTCGCAGTTGCCTCTTTGTCTTGGCCGGCGAAAACCGTGTAAAGGTAATCCGGCTTTTTCTCGCTGTGCTGTACAGAATAAATGGCAGCCGGGCGCGCAAGTCCTGCGGCGCATCCACACACAGAATTCACTACCACCAGAGCAGTGCCTTTCATATCTTCGAACTTCTCCTGTACCTCTTCCGGTGTCAGTAATTCTTCAAAACCTGCGGATGTTAATTCTGTGCGCATCGGCTGAATAACCGAACGCATATATTCGTCATACGACATCATAACATAAATCCCTCCGTTGTCATTTCTTATATTCTTCATCACTCTTAATATATTGCCAGCAACGAAAAATAATTTTCTTTCATTATAGCGATTTCTTTCTCAGGAGAAAAGTTCCGCAGCGCATTCCGCTATGCCTAGGTTGCCAGGTTGAGTGATTTTTCCTATTTCCAAAAAAGTTTATTAATGTATAATTTTATAGTGAAGATCGAAAGCAAGCTCACGGACTTGGAAAAGCTTCATTTTTCCTGAAACTTTCTATACATTGTTTCCGTCTATATAGTAAAATAGGCATTATGCCCAAGTTTATGCTTTATAGAGAGAAAGAAGGGAATTGTTGTGGAGAACGACCGGAGGAGAAAACGAAGAAACAGAATTTGGCTTGCCTTATTGTCATTCGGTGTCATTATACAACTCAACTTGATTTTCAATGACAGCTCACCTGTTAAATCGGCAACCGCGTTTTTAAACTCGATGTCCAGCAAAGCGCCAGCAGCACAAGAACAGGAGAAGACAGGGCAACAACCGGACAAGGAAAAAGACACATCCTCAAATCCGTCAGCCCCTCAAGAAACAAGGATACCCAAACAACAGCATCCAGCTAAGCCAGAAAAATCCCCAGCTAACGCGGCGACTTCCCCAGCAATGCCAGCTGTCGGAAAAATGATCGCCAAAATTTCGCAAAAGCGGCCCACCGTATATTTAACATTCGATGATGGCCCAGGAAAATATACGAAAGACATTGTCAACATTTTAGACGAACATCAGCTGAAAGGCGCATTTTTCTGGATTGGTGAGAACTTGAAATCCGACGAACATATAGCGTTAGCTAAGCAAATGATAGCTAATGGTCATATTATCGGTACACATACGATGCATCACCAACCGCTGCGTAAAAAGCCAAAAGATGAGCAAGTACAAATGATTCGCGAATCGACACAGTACATTTCTCAAAAAATAGGCGCCCCGATTTTTTATTTCCGCCCGCCGTATGGCGCGGTCGATCAAAACACGATGCTGGCATCAAAAGAAACAAATCAAATTTTAACCTATTGGAATGTGGATAGTCTGGATTGGAAATACGGAAAACGACCGGATTTAATTATGAACAACATCGCAAGCGAAGTGAAGCCAGGATCTATTATTCTCATGCATGAGAAAGAACAAACGGTTAAACTACTGCCGAAAATTATTGAGTTACTGAAAAATAAAGGATATCAAATAGCTCCGCTCCCGTCACCGTCACCGGAACCGGGCAAAAAAGCGGAATGACTGTTGCAGGCAAAAACGAGGCAAACCGGAGCAACAATCCGGGCCTCGTTTTTCTTACAAAACATCGCGCTGAATAAAGACAACGTACGCAATAATAAGAGAGCCAATGCTCCACACGGCAAGATTGACAACGGAAAAAGACAGGCTCAGGCCAGGAATCGGTGGAATCGTGCCAGCAAGATAATCGGTCAGCCGCAAATTGACCATAAAAAAATATTTGGCTGACTCCCACGCCGACGCCATATTGGTAAGAAGCGTGCCCGCAATGAGCGCCGACACCATAATCCCCATGCCGACCGCCGTACTGCGCACAAGCACCGACACCATGAATGAAATACAAGCCACCGCAAGACATGCATACCAAGCCAAACCATATTCCATAATCATGTAAAGCCATTGCGGCAACACATGCACACCCGATGTCTCAATCTCTTCCCCTTTGGTTTGAAACCCTGTCAATACAGGGTATGTCCAGCCTTTATAACCGAATACCCATCCTGAAATCGCGTAAGCAACAATCCCGGTAAGCACCACAATGACTGAAACAAACAACACAATGGTAATTAGCTTGCTGGTAAGAATTTTCCACCTTTTCACCGGCCTAGTAAGCAATACTTTAATTGTTCCGCCCGTATATTCCCCCGAAACAATATCGGAAGAGACGATAACAATTAAAAGCGGAATAAACAATGCAACGGCATTGCTCATAAAGTCGCGCGTAAACGTGACCCCGTTGGGCGATGTCGGGTTAATATCATGGTCGAGATAATATTGAAGCTGCTGTACGCGAATCCGCATCCATTTTTTCCATTCTTCTGGGATTCGCGTGCTGTTTAACCGGTTGGTCGTATCGTTAATGCTCTGACGCACCTGCACTTTCCAATCCGTTGTACCAAGTTGCTTTTGATTGTTCAGCGTAGCCCTAAGCTGCGCATATGTAAAAATCGGCACTAGCACAAGCAGAATCAGCACTACAACCCAAAGTCTCTTTTTTCGTAACATTTTAATCGATTCATTCATCACAAGACTGTACATGCTACTTTTCCCCTGTCATAGTGAGGAATAAGTCTTCCAGACTCAGCTTCTTCCATTCCACGCCATAAATATCTACTCCACCGGCAACAAGCCTGGCAATCACGCGCGGAATATGCTCAGGAGCGATTTCCGTTATCATTCCTTCATCCGCTCGGTCAAGCAATCGGACATGTGAAAATGCAGTGAGTATACGGCGCGCTTTCTCTTCCGGCTCGACATACCACACCATATGGCGCATATCCTGCTTAAGTAACTCATTTACTTCCCCAACCCGAATCATTTCGCCTTCATTGATAATCGCTACCCGATCACACATCAGCTGGATTTCACTTAACAAATGACTTGAGACAAAAACGCTCAAACCTTCGTTTGCCAGCTGACGAATAAAGTCCCTAAGCTCTTTTATTCCTTGTGGATCAAGGCCATTGGTAGGCTCATCCAAAATCAACAGCTTCGGATCGCCAAGCAAAGCCTGTGCAATGCCAAGACGCTGCCGCATACCAAGTGAGTAATCTTTTACTTTGTCATGGATGCGTTCATTCAAATTGACGCGCAGTACAACATCGTCAATCTTCTCCTTGGTAACACCCGGAATCATGCGAGCGAAATGCTCTAAGTTCTCCATTCCAGTTAAGTACGGATACAGCTCCGGATTTTCAACGATGGAACCGACATTAGCCAATGCCTTTGTAGGCTGCTTTTGAATATCGTAACCACATACCTTAATCCGGCCAGCGGTTGGCCGAATAAGTCCGACCATCATCCGAATTGTCGTTGTCTTTCCGGAGCCGTTAGGTCCAAGAAAGCCAAACACTTCACCTGCATGAACACAAAATGAAATCCCCTTAATAATACGTTTACCACGAATTACTTTTTCCACGTGTTCAAGTTCCAGCGTAATTTCCCGTTCCATCGTCTTTCCTCCTATTTCAAAACTTCCGCCATCCGTTCACCTATGCGACGATATCCAGCTTGGTTCGGATGGAAATGGTCGCTTGATAAATATTTCGTACCGCCTACACGGAACAAATCATCCGTAGGAACAAAAATCGTATTCGGGTATCGATATAACACGCGGGCCGTTTCCTCGTTCCAACGCCGTACAACGTCATAGCTTTTCTTCGCGTTTGGCAAATCGCCAAACGCATTATACAGACCCATATATAGCACTTTCGCTTTCGGATTTAGTGAAGTAATTATCTCCACAATTTTTTCATACCGCACTACAGCCCCTGGAATACGGGCACTGCTTGCTTCCGGGTTCACTTCTTCAGACTGCACGTTGAACAAATCGTTGCCACCGATAGACAACGTAATAATGTCCGCCTGCCTAATGGTACGCCGTATGTCTTCTTTATTCCGCAAGTCACTAAGCAGATCGTCCGTTCGGTATCCGTTCACCCCATGATTTAGTACATACACATTTCTACCGTTCGCCTCTGACAGCTTCACACGCAAATTTCCTACATAGCCAAGCCCCGCTTGATCTCCAGTGCCGCGTGTAAGCGAATCTCCCAGCGCAACAATTTTCACATTTCTTTCATACTGCGTCTCTGCCTTCTCTTCCGCGCCCTTATCCGTACTCCACGAAACCGCGGACGGATACAGAATATCCTTGACCCCTAAATAAAATCCAACGGTTAAAAACAGAGTAGAAAAAAGCGCAAAAACGACAAAAACCCGCCACAATGTTTTTGATGACATCCCCTGTACCTCCCTCGTCCGCTCCGTTCAAATTCTTTTTCATTATATACATAATAGAAAAAAATTAAAAAAGGCTGTTGACTTAATACCTTGTCAACAACCTGAAAGCATCATAGAAGATGTTCTTATTTGCTTCATCTTACATTATACAAATACTGGTTTATCCCACAATGTTAAAGGTGTTCCTACTCCTTTTTGTTTCGCATTTTCATAAATTCGCTTCGCCACAACTAAATCGTCAATCGCCATGCCGACGGAGTTAAAATAAATAAACTCTTGTGCATTTTCCCTGCCTTTCTTATGCCCTACAACAATTTCACCTAGCTCAGCATAAATGTTTTCGGTATGGAATTGTTTCTCTGCATGCATCAGCGCCAGCGTTTGTACCCCTCTATGTTTAATTTCTTCCCAATCATCTACAACGATTTTATCCGCTTTCTCAATGACAGAAAACTCCGCCTCATATCCTCCAACATGAGAGTAAAAGCAGCCTTCGCTGATCCATTCCGCCTTAATAACAGGCTCTTTTGCCGTCGTTGCCGTAACGACAACATCAGCGCCAACAACCGCTCTTTCTCCGCTGGAAACAGGGATAACCTCCACATTTAGCGTTTCGCTCACTTCTGCCGCAAACGATTCCGCACGCTCAAGTGACAAATCATATACCTTCACCTTGGACAATTGGGGTAACGCAGCTTTAAGCGCCATTAATTGTGTTCTATTTTGGGTGCCGGCCCCAATCATTCCCGCCACCTTCGAATCGCGCCGGGCAAGATATTTGGCGGCCGTTCCGGTTACGCCTCCCGTACGCATCGCGCTAATGACCGTACCATCCATAACGGCAAGAGGAAGCATCGTTTCCGGGTCATTTAATACAATCAAAGCCGATGCTCGCGGCAAACGGTATTCATGAGGGTTCTTCGGCGCGCTTCCAATCCACTTGATCCCGGCAATATCCACACCTCCTCCAACATAGCCAGGCATCGCATTAATCCTTCCCCGCGTTCCTTCACTTTCTGCATCTCCCCAGCGCAACACCACTTTAGAAGGTAAGATATAATCGTTTGCATGATGAAGTGTAAACACATACTCCAAATCTTTAATTACATCATCCATAACCAAAGCTCCGCACGCAACCACATCACTCTGAGACAAATAAAGAAACTCATATTTCGACATAAAGATTCCTGCTACTTAAAATACAAGAAATTTTCAGTTTATTTATCTTGCTATAAGCAACAGGTTGTTCACCTCTCCCTAGTATTTTATAATTTTAGTATATATTACCTTTGCTTCGATTTATTACAGACCACACTCTCTCAGCAACGAACCTTCATTCACGTCGTCCTTGTCCAAAAACCAAGCCTTCTGGCAAGAATGTATAACACGAACAATAGTATCAAAAAAACGACACCAACGTTTAGCGACCCGTAATTATGGGCCATCACAGGCAGAATTGAGGTAAGCAAACCACCCCCAATAATCGGGCTGATAAATGGCGCTCTTAGGGCATAACCTGTGCCCGCTTCGGTTTTCATCTCAGGATCAACCGTGCGCAACAACATCAAAGCAACCGCTGTCACACCAGTAAGCGATCCATAATTAACAATCGCGTGTTCAAACCAATCTTTACCGAACAATCGTGGTCCGGCCCAAAAGAAATACCAGACCATGACGAGTGTCATCACTACCATGAGAATGGACAGAGGAAACGCATATTCAATAACAACAGGGATCTTAATCGAAGCAATCGCCGCCATAATCAGAAACTCCAGAGCCAGCCCTTGAATTCGATGCAAACATCCGGTGTCTATTGCTTCCGCAAATTTCGTTTTAGAAATGACCAATTGCACCACTAAACCACCGACCATCGCCATCGGAAATAATGGCAGCCCCGGAACGAGCCCGCCGAGCAACTTCTGTAAAACCCAGCCGATCAAAATCGCGATTGAAATTAGCGACCCGTGGAAGGCTAACGATTCCACCACGTCTTTATTCATTGTCACCGCCGAGCCGGACGGTTGCTTTGCCCGCGGTAAAATATCTTCGCTTTGGTTTACGTTAAGCTCTTGAACATTTTTAATCACTGACGTGTACCCTTTACGGACACCATAATTAATGATCACCATACCGACGATAATCCCGACCAATAGCCCTACGGTTGCCGATGTTAAACCTAATGGTCCTCCATCAGACCAGTCCAGGCGATTATATACGTCAACCATACCTCCAGCCGTTCCATGTCCACCCGACCAGCCGATTTCTACAATAGACCCAAACATTTCATTAACATTCCATACCGGAATCAGTACAAGACCGGTTATAATAAAGGGTAAGGCTATCTGTATGCATTCACCCATATAACCGAATAAAAGATGTGGAACGATAAGTCTCCCCATTTTCTTTGGATTTGGAATGGATACGCCCATTAACATCGGAGCAAAAACGACTGTAATTAGTGCGCCGGGCAAAGCACCCCAGCTTTCCGTCATTTCGGCGGGTAAAACACCCAGACCATACTGCCCTAACAACAACCCTAATGTTCCCGCAATAAGAGAAGCCGAAATAAAAAACTTCTTAAAAAACTTCACTTTCACTCTTAACACTACGCCGATAAACAGCAATATTCCCAAGACGGCGCAGTAGAACAGTATGGTTTCCATACTACTCGATTGGATTTTTTCCGTGGGAAACATATAGCACCTCCTTATTTATGCTGTTTTTTTATAATGTGTCGTTTCGTTACTTTTATGTTTAAAAAAATAGGTCCAATCAACGCCCAAAACCGCTCCGATTCTTTTGGCTACAACAACGCTGGGGTTCCTCGTGCCATTCTCGATCATCGTGTAGTAAGCGCGTTGAATATTAGCTGCTTTCGCTACTTCTTCCTGCGTCATCTTTTTGCTGATCCGTTTTTCCCGGAGCCATATTCTCACCCGTTCCCCTCCTTTCTAAGTAACAATTCGACACATCATGACATTTATTATATGTGTCGAAACGCTACAAGTCAAGGGGGTTCGGTCGTGTAATGGAGCGATTTGTTACTGATATTTATTCGTAACATATTGTTACAGTAAAATAGGAATAAGTAAATAAAGATAAGGGAGAATCATGATGTTAGCGGAACGTTTACTTCATATGCGAAAAAGAAAAAAGAAGACCCAAGAGGAAATGGCTAAATTTCTGGGAATTACCAGACCTGCGTACACGGCATACGAAACGGGCAGAAGGCAGCCTGATTACGAAACGCTTAGCAAATTGGCCGATTACTTTGATACGACGACAGACTATTTACTCGGGCGTACCAATAATCCTTTATCATATAAAGCCGAACATTTTTCCGCTATCATCAATGACCCTGAAATTAATACATTTTTTAAGGACTATTTGAGCGCACCGAAAGAAAAACGCGAAGAATTACAACGTTTTTGGAAATTCATGAAGCAAGAAGAGGAAGAGGATAAGTAAGGGGATAAGAAAAAAAGAGAGGCTTCCCCTCTCTCAGAATGCGGAACTTCTTCAGCTCCTGTTTATGCAAGAATTTTATTTACTTTCTTCATCACTTCCGCCTTTAGTTGTTCCAGCCATTGACGGCTTTCTTGCATAGAGTTTCTTTTTACGCCAAAATAAAACTTGATTTTCGGTTCGGTTCCGGACGGGCGGAGGCAAAACCATGACCCGTCTTCTAATATATATTTCAAAACGTCAGATGAAGGAAGCGTCAGCCGCTCGCTCTGCTTTTCACGGGCAAATGTCCGCAAACCCGCCCTATAATCTTCAATGACAGTAACCTGTTGCCCTGCCAGCTCTACAGGAGGCTGTTGCCTGAACGCTTGCAGAATCGCCCTGATTTTTGCAAGTCCTTCCTTTCCTTTCAGCGTAATAGATGCTAGGTCTTCGAGATAATACCCATACGTTGCAAACAGCTCAAGCAAACCTTCATACATGGTCATCCCGCGCGATTTATAGTATGCGGCCACTTCCGCCGCTAGAAGGCACGCTTGTATCGCATCTTTGTCACGGACGAAGTCGCCTACTAAATATCCGTAACTTTCTTCATAGCCAAACACAAATGTATGGTCGCCCGATTCTTCAAACTCTTTGATTTTTTCTCCGATAAATTTGAACCCTGTCAGCGTATCAACGGTCTGAAGGCCAAACGAATCGGCAATGGCGCGCCCGATTTCCGACGTTACGATCGTTTTCAGTACGACTCCATTTTTCGGCAGAGAGCCGCTGTCACACTTTTGTTTGAGCAGATAATGCAAGAGAAGCGCTCCCGTCTGGTTGCCAGTGAGCACGACATATTCCCCTTGGGTATTTTTCACCGCAACGCCAACACGATCCGCGTCCGGATCTGTTCCGAGCAAAATATCGGCGTCTATCTGTTTTCCGTAGCGAATGGCGATTTCAAACGCGGCATGTTCCTCCGGATTCGGGGAAGCCACTGTGGAAAACTCCGAATCCGGCGCTTCCTGTTCTTTGACGACGGTGACATTCGTAAAGCCAAGTTCTCGAAGACCGCGGCGCACGAGCTTATTGGAAGTGCCATGCAACGGAGTAAATACAATGCTAAGCCTGTCTTTCATCCGTTTAATAAGTTCAGGATTTACGCTGAGCGCGCAAACGTTCCGTATGTATGCGTCATCAATTTCCGCGCCTATGATACGCAACAAGCCCGCCGCTCTCGCCGCCTGCTCATCAGCTGTCTCAACTGCCAGTTCGTCTTCAACTTCATTTACTTTGGCAATCACAGCATCCGCTGTCACAGGCGGCAACTGTCCACCGTCCGGGCCGTACACTTTATACCCATTATATTCCGGAGGATTGTGACTGGCTGTAATGACAATTCCGGCATACGCTCCAAGATGGCGCACCGCGAATGACAATACCGGCGTAGGACAGATATCATCGAACACGTATGTTTGAATGCCGTGCCTGGTCAATGTCAGCGCCGCTTCGAACGCGAATTCCCGCGATTTGCGGCGCACATCATACGCGATCACCACACCGCGCCGCTTCGCTTCTTCTCCCTTCTCTTCCATATAGCGCGCAAGCCCTTCTGACGCCTTGCGTACGGTATAAATATTCATTCGATTCGTACCCGGTCCGATTTCACCGCGCAAGCCCCCTGTTCCGAATTCAAGAGTGCGATAAAAGCAGTCCTCTAATTGCTTCCGGTCGTTTTGCATTTTGTTCAGCTCTTGTTTTATTTCTTCATCCAGCGCAGGATATGTTCTCCACTTGGTAACCTTTTGCTCCCAATTCATTTTTTCCTCTCCTCATTCGGTAAATTGCGGGTTGCTCCCGTTTCTCCCATTATACTCCACTTATTTCCTTTCATTGCGTAAGATAAGCTTATTCCATCCATGCCGCTATCTTTCTCGCTTCGTCATACGTTAACCTTTCTTTTTTTCTATTCTAGTAAAACGATACACATTTATGCGCAAACAGCTTCTATCATCACAAACCATACCGCCGCCCCGAAACGGAGCGGCGGTATAGTATTTACTATGTTACGGACGGCTTTCCCAGCAGGCGAAACATATTGCGCTTGTACGCTTCCACACCGGGTTGATCAAACGGATTAACCCCAAGCAAATGTCCGCTTATGCCGCACGCTTTTTCAAAGAAATATACCAATTGTCCGAAATAATAAGGTGTTGCTTCTGGAACAGCTACCTTCAGATTCGGAACCCCGCCTTCCGTGTGAGCTAACATCGCGCCTGCGCATGCTTTCGCGTTAATCTCGTCCAATGTGACACCAGCCAAATAATTCAATCCGTCCAGATCATTTTCCATCTCCGGAACGGCCACCCGCTCGCGCGTGCCTTCGATCCAAAGCGTCGTAGCGAATAAATCGCGCCGACCATCTTGCACATACTGGCCGAGAGAATGAAGGTCAGTGGAAAAATTCAAGCTGGCCGGAAACAGTCCTTTGCCGCCCTTTCCTTCACTTTCCCCGAACAACTGCTTCCACCACTCAGCCATATAAAGAAGAGACGGCTCGTACCCGACAAAAAGTTCAATCGTTTTCCCCTTATTATAAAGCAAGTTACGGAGCGCGGCGTACAGATAAGACGGGTTGGCGTAAATATCAGACTTGCTGCACAAAGATACTGCATCTGCGGCACCTTCCATTATCTGGTCAGTATCAAGTCCTGCCACCGCCATCGGCAAAAGACCCACCGGCGTCAGCACGGAATAACGTCCACCGATACTGTCGGGCACAACAAACGTTTCATACCCTTCCTCATCAGCCAATTGTTTCAGCGCTCCTCTTGCCTTGTCCGTCGTTGCAATGATCCGGTTTCGCGCCTCCTTCTTTCCGTATCGCTTCTCCAAAAAAGCGCGAAACAAGCGAAATGCGAGCGCCGGCTCCAACGTAGTGCCCGATTTTGAAATAACATTTACATATACTTCTTTATCCTGCAAAAGTCGCAACAATTGTGCTGTATATGAAGCGCTTAACTGATGGCCCGCAAAATAAATCTCCGGGCCGCCGCGCTGCGCTCTAGGCAGCTGATTATAGAACGCGGGCTTCAGCATTTCCAGCGCAGCGCGTGCCCCAAGATAAGAGCCGCCGACCCCGATTACCACAAAAGCATCCGCTTTTTCACGAATCTTCGCGCTTACCTGCTTCAATCTCCCGTATTCACCGCGGTCATACACGTGTGGCCACTCTACCCATCCTGTATACTCGCCACCGGGACCAGCGCCCGTATGTAACATCTCATGCGCCTTCCGTACCTGCGGAGCCATCTGTTCCAATTCGCGCTCCGTGAAAAACTGCTCCGCTTGTATATAATCGAATGTAACTCGCTTTTTCATTCAAGCTCTCCTTCCTTAAACAAAACACCATTATTTTACACGGAGAGCATCTCCTAGAGCAATAAAAATAGATTAAATGGAAAGTGATTTCCCGAGTTCGTACATATCTAGGTCAATGCTATGCTTCCCGCTAAATACGTCGGCAAAATCGACCACGGCAATCCGGTTGCGTTGAATTCCGACCATTTTTCCGGTCTGGCCCTCGCGCAGCAAATCAACAGCTTTGGCTCCCAGACGACTGCCGAGCATACGGTCGAAAGCGGTCGGTGAACCGCCGCGCTGCACATGACCAAGCACCGTAACCCTCGTTTCCAGCCCCGCTTCCTCCTTAATCATTTGAGCGATTTCCGCAGCCGGGCACACGCCTTCCGCTACAATAATAATACTATGCTTTTTCCCCCGCTTATTTCCTTCCAGCAAGCGATAAGTCACTTCTTTCATATCAAAATCAACTTCTGGTATTAAAATCGATTCCGCACCGCCGCTTAAGCCTGCCCAAAGCGCGATATCGCCGCAGTGCCGGCCCATAACTTCGACGACAAAAATACGCTCATGCGAAGTGGCTGTATCACGAATTTTATCAATCGCTTCAATGACAGTGTTCACAGCAGTATCGAAGCCGAGCGTTACCTCTGTCCCGGGAATATCATTGTCGATTGTCCCAGGAATCCCAATCGTTGGAAACCCTTTATCAGCCAAATTTTGTGCGCCACGAAATGAACCGTCGCCACCGATGACAACCAGCCCTTCGATTTCCTTCGCTTTAAGCTGCGCAATCGCTTCCTGCTGTCCCTCCTCCGTTTTAAATTTTTCGCTACGGCTGCTGTGAAGAATCGTACCGCCGCGCTGGATGATATCGCCGACGCTACCTACGTTCATCGGCTCGATCTGTCCCTCCATCAGTCCGGCGTAGCCATGATAAATACCGTACACTTCCATCCCGTATGAAATGCCGCGCCGCACAACGGCGCGGATGGCCGCGTTCATGCCGGGTGCATCTCCACCACTAGTTAAAACCGCTATTTTTTGCATCATCATCATCCTTTCTTTTTCCTACGCCAGATAAAGCTGAAAAATTTATCTTCGCCGGTTTTTCTAGGCCAACCACCTTAACATCATTGGTCAAAAGAGTTCCATAAAAAACAACATTGTTCATACACCACATATGACATACTATATTTCACGCTAAAAATCTACGCTTACTATACTCGTTTTCTTCTTAATACTATCAATAAAAGCGAAACTCGCCAACCACGCGTTCAGACGACAAATCAAAACAAAACAACCTTGACTTTCTGGCAATAGTTATGAGTATAATAAGTAAGTTTTTATGTTCACAAAATCATAGGATGTAAAATACATAAGGCTGTAGTTACACTTATATACTGCTGAACAATGCTGAAAACAAAGGATTATTATATAGGGAGTGTTTTGTCTGATGGCGATTAAGAATTATGAGCAAATTGAACAAAAAATTTGGGACATCGTTGAAGCAGAAATCATTCAGGGAACATTCATGCAAACGCTACTGGCCGGTCAATGGACACAGGCGCAAGTGCGCGAATTCGCATTGCAATATAGCTATTACAGCCGCAATTTCCCGCGCATTCTTGGCGCAGCGATAGCAGCGGTGAAACCTGAAGACGACTGGTGGGTACCGCTTGTCGACAACTTGTGGGATGAAGGAGGACGCGGCAATCCAAAAGCCTATCATTCCCGCCTCTATCACTCTTTTCTTATTACTGCAGCTCCTGATGTGCCGACCAATGAAAAATACGTGCCTGACTACCCGGTTGCTCCGGCGGCGAAAGAAGCGGTGGATACATTCATCTACTTTCTGCGCAATGCAACTCCGCTGGAAGCGATGGCGGCCATTGGGTTCGGTTCCGAACTGTTCGCCGGCAAAGTGATGAAACTTATCGGCAAAGGCCTGGAACACCCGAATTACAACAAAGAACATAAGCTGAACACAACATTCTGGACGGTACACGCCGATCACCACGAACCGCGTCATTATCAATTATGCAAGAACGTACTCAACCGTTATACCTCACCACAGGATTTAGAATTGATGTACCGCGCTGGCGCTTACATCACCCGCTCTGAAGCGCGCTTCTACGATGGACTCTATGAACGTATGAAAAGCGTATAACCCAACAGGAAGTGGCCTCTTCCTATTGCCGGAACAGGCCGCTTTTTATTATGATATTCTCGGCAAAATATTTAAACATAGAAAGAAAGAGGGAGAGAAAGGTGGAGATTTCAGCCGTTTTATCTTCTATCCTAATTATGGCGGCTATGATCCTTATCGGAGCTTTATTGGCAAACCGCATTCCCTTTACCACTGAACGCCGTCAACTATTGATTGCTATCATTATTAATGTGGCAATGCCATGTATCATTTTAAACGGTGTTTTTCAAACAAAGATAGACAGTTTTTTCCTTTCACTTGTCTTGCTAACTTTTCTCGGTTCCATTATCATTAACTGCCTAGGTGTGTTCCTCGGTTGGATGGCAGCACAGGCCATGCGTGTCCCACCCGACAAGGCGAAAGAAATGGCGCTTTTATCCGGACTCGGAAATACTGGATTCATTGGCATCCCTCTCTGTGCGGCGCTATTCGGACCAAAAGGCGCGCTTTTGGCCGCTATCTTTGATGCCGGACTCGATTTCACAATCTGGACGCTTGGTGTCATCATGCTGCAAAGGGAGAAAAAGTTGAATTTCCAAGCATTAAAAGCGCTCATCAATATTCCGATGTTGGCTATTTTTACAGGCATGCTTGTAGCATTCTTCCAATTTACACCGCCTTCCGGGGTCATGAAACTAACGGAGACGCTTGCTAGTCTCGCTTCTCCGCTCGCCATGATATATATTGGGATGCTTATTCCTTCTATGCTTAGAAAAAAAAGCTCGGTTACCCTTCATCATATCAGCATGCCGCTTGTGATGAAGCTCTGCATTTTTCCTGTAATCACCGCGCTTTTGCTCTATGTTCTTTCTTTGCCGAAGGAAGTGGCGCAGATTATTATCGTGCAATCTACAATGCCTTCGATTACATTGGCATCTATTTTGTTTGCACGTTATTCGCGCGATGAAGAATACGGAGCAGCCATGACCGTATTCTCCACATTGGCTTCCATTACTACTATTCCTTTTATGACAATGTTAGGGTTCTACCTTGTATTAAAGTAAGAACAACTCACCAATCCACCGACGCTGGTGCCTACTATGACGCTGGCGTCGTAGCAATTGCTTCCCCCTCAACAATTTACATACAAAACAACCCTTTTGACCTACATATAATGGATATTAAAAAAAACAGTTTTTAAGAAATATACAAATTTATTATACTTTTTCAGTATAAAAGTATGAGTTTACAACCTACTGTCATGGTATAATCTTCATTGATTTTAACTATTCTTCCGCTGACTTATTTAGAATTTTATATATCACGTGTAAAGGAGAAGAAAAATGAAAGGACGTCCGTTTGAATATTTATCCGGTAACGAAAAAAAAGCTTTAGGATTTTTAAAAGGGACAAAATCGCCTTCGTCTAAAGCGTCGCCTTCCGTTGACGTCTCACGCTACTACAAGGAACTGATGAATAGTACAGAAGCTTCCAAAGTCAAATTTGTAGGGCTTACTGTGGAAGATTTGCAGCGTCTTGTTTCAATTCGTCCTATTTTCAGTAAAAATGTAAAAGACATTGTACATGCTTTTTACGAGAAATTGTCACAAGTTCCAGACCTCATGACGATTATTAATCATCACAGTTCCATAGATAAGTTGCGCCAGACGTTGGAACGTTACCTGATGGATATGGTATCCGGCGAAATTGGCCAAGAGTATATCATACGCCGCAAAATTATTGGCAATGTGCACAACCGCATTAACCTCTTTCCAGAATGGTATATTGGTGCTTACACGCTTATACAGAACGAAGTGCTTGCTGTGCTTCTTAGAGAAATGCCCTCTGTAGAAGAAGCGTATGAAGCGTTTGTTTCCTTTCAGCGCCTTTGTTCGCTTGATATGCAAATCGCTATTGCCACCTATATCGATTCGTATACTGCTTCCATGATGCGCTTAAACGAAATCGAGCACATTCAACACCGCCTCAATGAATCATCGGAGATGCTTGTCGCCACCGCAGAACAAACCAGCGCTTCCATTTGCGAAAAAGAGGCGCATGTCACCCAAATGCTCGAAGGCACGCGCGACATTCAAGAAAGATCACAAAAAATGGTGAAAGATGTAGAAGAAGGAAAAGCAGAAATTTCGTCGGCGCTGAAAGAAATCGACCGCATCGCAACAATCATGGACGAAACGCGCGAGAAATCAAAAGAGTTAATCGAAAGCGCCAATAAAATTGGCGAAATCGTACAAGTTATTCACGCGATCTCTAATAAAACGAATGTACTTTCTCTTAACGCGAGCATCGAAGCAGCGCGCGCTGGCGAACACGGGCGCGGCTTTACTGTTGTTGCCAAAGAAGTGCGGAATCTGGCCATGCAGACGCAAGCAGCGCTTGAGCATATTCATGAACAAATTTCTATGGTGCAAAACAATGTAAATTCTTTTGAAGACTCGTTTGAACAAATTACAAAACAAACAAGCCGTTTCCGTGAGATGAACAACGCTATTATGGAGATTATGAATAATTCTTCCGTTCAAGTGCGCGCAAACAGCGAAAAAATCCAGAATGTAAGCCAATATATTCTCGATTTTCAGCAAACATTTAGCGAAGTTGCCACCGCTTCTGAACAGGTGGCGAAGATGGCGGAAGAATTGAGCTTGCTTAGCAATCAGTTAAATGGCAAATTCAACATTCAGGAATAGGACATTACGAAGGAACATAGGTGGAACACGGAATGAGTACCGTCACCCTTATCTAAAAAATTACCTCATAACAAAAAATAAAAATTAAGTAAACAATTCAAATTTTACAAAATTTAGAAAACATCTGGCCTCATTTTTGAAAGAAAGTAAATAATGAAAAAGAAAGATAAAGGGGACAAAATAATGATTGATTATAAGGTACAGGAAAATCAAGTGGTATTTATTTTTCAAGAGGATATCCATTTTGAAACTGTACGACAAATGGAAGAAAAAGTAAAAGAAGTAGAGCTTCCAGAATACCCGAATCAGCTTATTATCGATTTACGCCAAGTACGATGTATCGACAGTACGGGAATCGGCTTCTTAATCAGTTGGATTCATCCGCTGCTTTCTCATTATGAAGTAAAAATGATTAATAGTTCGCTTCCGGTAAAAAGAATTCTCCAAATTTGCAAGCTAGATACTCTGATTGAAATCGCATAACAGCATATCACCACAAAACAGGCGCGATACCCATCCGCCTGTTTTTTATTTCAAAAATAAAGTTTTCTTACCGGTTTCTTTCACATAAGCAATTCATCTGCGCTTGAATACAATATAGCATCCAAGATCCAATGTATCATTAAAATAACAAGAAAGGGTGAATGATATGCACAAAAAAAAGAAAAAACGCCGGGCGCTAAAAATGCTTAGTGTCTCCGGCGTCGGTCTGCTGTTTGACTCCATGGACGTCGGCATTCTAGCTTTTGTTCTTGCTGCGCTACAGGCAGAATGGGGCCTAGCACCAACTGAAATGGGATTTATTGGTACCATTAACTTTATTGGTATGGCGTTAGGAGCAGCCCTGGCCGGTTTGTGGGCCGACCGTTATGGACGCAAGCAGCTCTTTATTATTACACTATTAATTTACAGCATCGCAACCGGACTCAACGCGCTCGCCACTTCCCTTATCATCTTTATGGTATTTCGCTTTATCGTTGGCTTTGGCCTAGGAGGGGAATTACCCGTTGTTACAACGTACGTGCTAGAATCTGCCCCACAACGAAATCGCGCAAAATGGGTTGTCTGGCTACAAAGCTTCTGGGCAGGTGGAGCGCTTTTAGCTGCTGTTATCTCTTACTTTGTCATTCCGGAATACGGTTGGCGTATCGCCCTGTTCATAGGCGCTCTACCCGCGCTATATGCACTCTATTTACGCCGGGCGCTTCCGGAAACCCCCGCTTTTACAAGACAGACGAATCAACAAACAATTGGGCAAAAAATTAAGCTGCTTTGGTCCGCTTCCTACCGCCGCACAACATTCGTGCTCTGGCTTCTCTGGTTCGCTTCCGTGTTTTCCTACTACGGCATGCTGCTCTGGATGCCTTCTATCATGGTTATGAAAGGGTTTACTCTTATTAAAAGCTTTGAATATGTACTGCTCATGACATTGGTGCAAATTCCGGGTTACTTTACCGCCGCCTACTTTGTTGACAAGTGGAGCAAAAAAGCTACGCTCGTAACATTTATGGTGTTGGCCGCTCTCTCATCCCTTACGTTTGGTCTCTCTCCTAACGTATGGACACTGCTTATTTCCGGCGTTTGCCTGTCCTTCTTCAACCTCGGTGCCTGGGGAGCAACCTACGCATATACTGCTGAGCAGTACCCGACTTCCTTCCGTGCCACCGGTACTGGCTGGGCAGCCGGTTTCGGACGTATCGCCGGCATTATCGCTCCGTATCTCGTCGGATTGCTAATCAGTATAGGCATCGGATTCCCGTACATTTTCACCATGTTCTTTACCATGACAATGCTCGCTGTACTCGTCGTGCTGTTCTTCGGTAAAGAATCGGGAGAAGAAGCGTAAGTCACAAGCCTTTTCTGTCCGATCGGATAAGAAAAAATTCCGGAGCATAAGCATCCGGAATTTTTCCAATTATTGTGCTGTATAACCACCGTCAATAACAATAGCCTGGCCGGTGACACTGGCGGCTTTGTCGCTTGCGATAAACAGCGCATAGTCCGCAATTTCCTTAACAGACAATAGCTTGCGCTGAGGCACAAGTGGGTAAATCACTTCTTCCAATACTTTTTCTAGCGGTACATTGCGCGTTCTTGCCAAGTCGATCAACTGATCGCGCACAAGTGGCGTATCCACGTACCCAGGGCAAATCGCGTTAACAGTAATACCATACGCCGCGCCTTCCAGCGCCGCCACTTTTGTCAACCCGATAACACCGTGCTTTGCGCTGTTATACGCCGCTTTACCAGCAAAGCCAACGAGACCGTTAACGGAAGCCATATTAATAATCCGACCGTATCTTTGCTTTTTCATAATTGGAAATGCGTGTTTAATCGCCATAAATGGCGCTACCAGCATGACTTTTACCAGCCATTCGAATTTTTCGGTTGGAAATTCCTCAATCGGGGAAACATATTGCAATCCTGCGTTATTAATTAATACATCGAGACATCCAAATTTCACTACCGTTTCGTCAAGCGCAGCTTTCAATTGTTCCTCTTCCACCACGTTGCATCCCATACCGATGGCCGTATACCCTTGCGCTTCCAGTTCGGAAGCAGCAGCTATAGCCGCTTCAGCATTTATATCGCTAATCGCTACTTTTGCCCCTTCTTTGGCAAACTCTTTCGCAATTTCCAGACCGATGCCACTTGCGGCTCCCGTAATAAATACCGCTTTATCCCTCACCAATTTTGTCATAAAAGCAAAATCTCCTTACTATCATTCAACTATGCCTGACTTGCTAATTTTGGAGAAATTATTAATTCCGGTTCCGTACAATCCTGAATATCCTGTACCGTATATCCCGGAACAACTTCTACCAATTCCAGCCCTTTTTCAGTTACATCGATGACTGCCCGATCCGTAATGATACGGTTTACCACGCCTTTTCCGGTCAGCGGCAGCGTGCACTCATTCAGGATTTTCGGCTGTCCGTATTTGTTAACGTGTTCCATAATGACGATAATGCGCTTCGCGCCGTGCACAAGATCCATCGCGCCGCCCATGCCTTTGACCATTTTGCCTGGAATCATCCAATTGGCAAGATCGCCATTTTTCGATACTTCCATGCCGCCAAGAATCGCTAAATCAATATGACCGCCGCGAATCATTCCGAACGATTCTGCACTGCTAAAAATGCTCGCGCCTGGAATCATTGTAATCGTTTCTTTACCGGCGTTAATTACTTCCGGATCTACTTCGTCCTCCGTTGGATATGGCCCAATGCCGAGAAGACCGTTCTCCGATTGTAACACTACGCGTTTTTCTTTCGGAATGTAGTTAGCCACCAGCGTCGGAATGCCTATTCCCAAATTCACGTAAAAACCGTCCTCAATCTCCTGCGCCGCTCGCATCGCAATTTGCTCTCTGGTTAATGCCATTGTATTCCCCTCCTCATTATGATCCGCATGACTGTCCCTAGCCATTATGCCCGCACTGTTCTGCGCTCGATTCGTTTCTCATAATTTGTACATTGAATGATGCGCTGTACATACACGCTCGGCGTATGAATGTGATCCGGATCGAGTTCGCCCGGCTCTACAAGTTCTTCTACTTCAGCAATTGTAATCTTACCAGCCGCCGCCATCATCGGGTTAAAATTGCGCGCAGTTTTGTTATAAATCAAGTTGCCCATCGTATCCCCCTTCTGCGCTTTCACGAGGGCAAAATCAGCTGTCAACGCCGTTTCCAGCAAATATTCTTTGCCGTTAAATACGCGCACTTCACGTCCTTCCGCCAGCGGCGTACCTACGCCGGCAGGCGTATAGAATGCCGGGATACCTGCGCCACCCGCACGAATGCGTTCTGCCAATGTCCCTTGGGGCACCAATTCCACTTCTAGTTCACCGGAAAGGAACTGACGTTCAAACTCTTTGTTCTCTCCCACATAAGAAGAAATCATTTTTTTGATTTGTTTATTGTGTAACAGCACGCCCAGACCCCAATCGTCTACGCCGCAGTTGTTCGAAATAATTGTTAGATCCTTTACGCCAAGGTCGCGCAATCCGAGAATCAACTTCTCTGGAATTCCTACCAGGCCGAAGCCACCCACCATAATCGTCGCGCCGTCTTGAATTCCGCTTAAGGCTTCCTCAATGGATGTGTAGACACTCACTCGACTCACTCCTCATCGAAATTAGTAATCATTGCTCTGAGAATAGAATTGAAATCGCTTGCAATGAAGCGAAATTTTAAACAATACCAAACATATAATAAAGTGCGATAATAAAGAATACAGCGACTGTCTTGATAACAGTCATCACGAAAATATCAATATAGGATTGCTTATGTGTCAGCCCGGTAACCGCAAGCAGCGTAATTACAGCACCGTTATGCGGCAACGTATCCATGCCGCCAGACGCCATGGAAGCTACGCGATGCAACACTTCCGGGTCGATGCCCATCTTCTGCGCCTGTTCCAAATAGGTCTCCCCCATAGCTGCCAGCGCGATGCTCATCCCGCCCGATGCGGAGCCGGTGATACCAGCGAGCGTCGTTGTTGTTACAGCTTCGTTGACCAGCGGATTTGTAAACGTATTCGCCATTGCCTCATTCACAGCCTTAAATCCGGGAAGCAGCGAAATAATGCCGCCAAATCCGTACTCGGAAGCCGTGTTAAGCGTCGCCAGCATCGCGCCACCGATCGATGCGTTAATTCCCGCGTTGAAATTTTCTTTGATCCGGTTGAATGAAAAAACCAATACCGTCAAGATGCCGAGCACAAGCGCGCCCTCAACAGCCCAAATGGCTGTCTCCTTAGAAATATCAACCGGATCCACTTTCGGAATATTGATGGCAGCAAAGTCAAACGTCTTTCCGTAGAACTGTGGAATCATATTTGTGAAAATTTTGTTAAATACGCCGACAACAACAAGCGGCAAGATAGCAATAAGTGGATGCGGCAGTTTCTCATCCGCAACCAGCTCAGGCTCATTTTTGTGACCTGTACCATACCCTTCTCCTGCTGCCTTTGCCTTTCTTCTCCTATATTCTAAGTAAATCATACCAAGAATGAAAACAAAAAGTCCACCTATAAAACCAAGCCAAGGAGCAGCCCACGTATCTGTTTTGAAAAATGTCGTCGGAATAATATTCTGAATTTGTGGCGTTCCCGGAAAAGCATCCATTGTGAACGTAAACGCCCCAAGTGCAATAGTTCCTGGAATCAGGCGTTTCGGAATATCAGCTGCTCGAAACAATTCCGCTGCAAATGGATATACAGCAAACGCCACAACGAATAAGGAAACGCCCCCATACGTAAGAATCGCGCCAACCAATACAATAGCCAGCATCGCCCGACTCGGACCGATCATTTTGATAACCGCGCCCGTAATCGATTTCGCGAAGCCGGACATTTCAATGACTTTACCAAAGATCGCTCCCAACAAGAATACAGGAAAATAGTTTTTAATGAAGCTGACCATTTTGTCCATGAATACACCTGAAAAAAATGGGAGCACATACCCTGGATCAGTCAGAAGCACCGCAAACAGTGCGGCAATGGGCGCAAACAAAATGACGCTAAAGCCACGATAAGCGACAAACATCAGGAAAAACAGCGCCAATAAAATAACTACAATTTCCATCCAGCTTCCTCCCTTTGTCTATACCATGTATTGAACCGCTTTCAATTCTTTTCTTGCTCTACTTTCTACCTACGTACCATACCCGCTCCTCTCTTTTTTTCTTAATAATCTTACTGATTTAGGGAGCAAATATCGTGCCAAACACTCTGGTTACTTTTGATGGTCGTTATGCATAACAAATAGAGCTTGAAAAGTCTTCATTTTTTCTTATTTATGTAAAAAACAAAATCATTTGTAAATAAAAACCCTTTCATCTTTTCCAAAATTATAGACGAAAATTCCAAGAAAATAGAAAAAGGTATCAAACAATTATTGATACCTTTCTTCGTTTAAACCGTACCGGGCCAGCTTGACATATAAACCGGACTTGCTAATACCAAGCTGCCGCGCTGCAGCAATCTTATCTCCTTTTGTTCGACGAATCGTTTCGCGAATGACCTCCGCTTCCGCTTTCTCCACCGCTTGCTTTAATGTTACCATTTTCTTTTCTGTCTGGGGGCTGGTTGCCAGCAGCGGCGGCAAATCCTGCAACGCAATCATTTCCCCGTTTTTTACGTATAAAGCACGCTCCAGCACATTGCGAAGTTCACGAATGTTACCTGGCCACGAGTAAGCAAGCAAGGCACGCATCGCCTCATCTTCTACACCTTTGGCACGGATACCTGTCTCTTTCTCCAACTGCTGCAAAAACGATTCAATTAACAGCGGAATATCCTCGCTTCGTTCACGCAACGGCGGAATTTCAAGCATTACAACATTCAAGCGATAATACAAATCATGGCGGAATTTTCCCTGCTCCACAAGAGTGAGTAAATCTTTGTTGGTAGCAGCAATAATACGCACATCAACTGATTCTGGCTTATCCGCGCCGATCGGTTCAATTTCTTTTTCCTGAAGTACCCGCAACAATTTCGCCTGCATCATTAAAGGCATTTCGCTAATTTCATCAAGAAAAATCGTACCGCCTTTCGCGAGGGCGAATTTCCCTTTCTTTCCGGATTTTTTCGCCCCTGTAAAGGAACCTCCTTTGTAACCGAACAGTTCCGACTCAAGCAACGTATCCGGAATGGCGGCGCAGTTCACTTTAATAAGCGGCCCCGCGCTGCGGTAGCTTTCCCGGTGAATAGCATGGGCGAACAATTCCTTGCCTGTACCGCTCTCCCCTTTAAGCAAAATAGTTGTATCACTTTTGGCTACACGGCGCCCTAGTATTTTTACTTTTTCCAGTTCTTCACTTGTGCCAAGAATCGTATCAAACGAGTATTTCGCCTGCAACCGCTTGTCCAGCTCGTCTTTGTAATAATTCAACTCTTTGCGCAGATTTTCTACTTTAGTGGTAAGCGCAAATAAATCATCAACTTCCTGGAACATCACCGTTCCAACAACGGCTGCCACTTTTCCCTGGTTAAACACCGGGATGCGGCTGGCAATCATCTCGCGCCCATTAATTTTTTGAATTTGGGCAATTTCCGGCTTTCCAGTCTGACCCACGATGTGCATCCGCGTATTTTCAATGACTTCAGTCACATGCTTACCAATCATATCGCTAAGCTTCCAGCCCAGAAAATTCGCGTAAATTTCGTTGGCCATTAAGATATATCCGTTCGGGTCGACAATTAACACACCTTCGTAGGCATGATCAATAATCGTCTGCAACATGTCTTTTTCTTCTTTTACCTTTTGCGCTTTTCCGGCCAGCTCAACCAACAAACGGTGCACCCATCCGTTTCGCCGGATTATCATGCCGTTTCCTCCTATTCTGCCGTAGCTCTTCTATACTTATCATAGATATTTATGACAAAAACGGGAAGGGGCGGATATCACTTTCTTCCAATCGCATTAATTCTTCCCGCGTAAATGCTGTGTGCCCCGTATCCATCAAACGCCTTGCCTGGCGCTGCATGGCCTCCTCAATAACATCGCGCGCAAGCCGAGCATTGCCGCTTCGCTCTCCGCTTCGCTGTTCGAAATACCGACGCAAACGGTTGATGGCTTCCAACGAAAGCTGATAGCCCTGTTCAGCGGCATAAGTTCTTGCCACTTCGAGTAATTCTTGTAATGAATAATCCGGAAAATGAAAATACTTTTTGAACCGGGAACGCAGGCCTGGATTCGTATCCAATAACTGCTCGATAAAGCCGGGATATCCAGCCAGCACAACAACAAGATTTTCTTTATGTTTTGTCATTTCTTCAACCAGCGTATCGATCGCTTCTGCACTGTAATCATTCGAGCCGGATGGGATCAAGGCGTGAGCTTCGTCAATGAATAGCACGCCACCCAGCGCTTCGGTGATTTTTCGCCTCGTTTTAACGGCTGTCTGTCCTACATATTCAGCTACTAAATCTGCCCTTCCGACCGTAACCAAATGTCCTCGCTTCAATATGCCCGCTTCTTTCAAGATCGAAGCATAAATTTCTGCTACCGTCGTTTTACCGGTACCCGGATTGCCGGAAAAAAAGGCATGAAACTGCAGCGGCGTAACGGGTAAGCCTTGCTCTTTCCGTTTCCGCTGAATGGATAAAAGCGCAAACAATGTCTTGATCTCTTCTTTAATTTCCTTCAACCCGACCAAAGCATGCAAGCGTTCAGTTGCCGGCTTCGCTTGCGGAAGCGGACGTGCAAAATCTTCCGCATATAAAATGGTAAATTCATCAGCTGGCAGCTCTTCTTTGCCTTTCAGCTTACGTCCTTTTGCCGTAATCGCGTCAAGCACGATATTTTTGACTGTACGCGCGTTGCCAAACGTAGCGTCCACACGCTCCACTTCAATCCGCTCTTTCAAAGCAGCAACCGCACTTTCCGTTAGCACAAACTGATTATTGCGGGCCACCATCTGTCCAATAGCCACCAGTTCATCCATCGTAAAGTCGGGCAGGTAAAAATGACCAATTTCTGGAAAACGGCTGCGTAAACCAGGATTAGCCAGCAGAAAATTTCTCATCTCTTCCGGATATCCGGCCAGTATAACAGCGAATTTACCGGCATATTCCCCCCCGGTCATCGCCGCGACAAGGGTATCGATCGCCACCTGTCCGAAATCGTTTTCCGCGCTTCCTGCGCGTTTTAAACTATACGCCTCATCAATAAACAACACCCCGCCAACCGCGCGCTGCACCGCTTCCATTACTTTCTGCTCCGTATGCCCTACATAAGAACCCACCAACTGGGAACGATCCACCTCAATAACGGAAGAGCGTTCCAGAAGCCCAAGTTCATGGTAAATTTCTGCCAAAAGACGGGCTATCGTCGTCTTGCCCGTGCCTGGATTTCCCATGAGAATCGCGTGCAGTCCAATCTCGTCCTGCATCTTGAATCCAAGCTCTCGGCGCTTTGTTAAATAAAGCAAAAAATAATACAAATCATGAATCCGCTTTTTGATATCTTTCATACCGACAAGCGCATCCAGACGTTCCAATGCGGAAGGCGACTGTTTCGCTTCCCTTCGATAGCCGACCATCGCCGTGTTCCAGTCTTCGAAATAAGCGTTTAGTCTCTCAAGCGCTTCGTTAAACTCCCGCAACATCTCTTCGGGCGCATACAAGCCACTAATGGACTGATGGTAGGCCATAGCGCACGCTTCCACTTCGCGCACCAATTCCGACAGTCCAGCCAGCCAGGCGGATGCTTCCTCCCATACAATATCTTTTGCAGCAAGATGTTTCTCCGTTGCTTTCCCTTCTGCAATCCACCGCTCGGCCAGCTTGATTTTTTCCCCGGTAAGACGCTCAATACCCTGAAGAACTTCAAGTGTTTTCTGTTTACGACGCTCGGACGGATCTACCTGGCGCAGCGGAAAAAAGGAAATATCGTCAAACAGAGAAGCAAGTTCGGCAAGCAGCACAAGCTTCATGTATTTCCATGCCTTTTCCAATTCTGGTGCCAAATCAACCGCCCGACGCAACCAGCTTTCCGCTCCTTTTCCTTCTGGCTGGCTATTCCACTGTAAAATCCCAAGGCATGTGTACAACATCGCTTCCCACGGACGAAGCTGCTCCTCATCCATTTGCTCTTTCCACCGAGACAGCTGGGCATACAATTCAGCAGCACGCGCTTCAAAGCGTTGTGGAGCTTGTTCGATTTCATGAAACAGCCCCCCGACCGCTTCCGTCCATTCATCAAACTGCAATATCCGGTTCATACACACCCCTCTTCTCTATTCCAGCAAAGGATTGTGAAACTCAAATCCATACTCTCCTAAATATTTATTATGCGATAACGTTCCTCCCTCGAAATACCAAGCATCGCTTGCCCGGATAAAGAATCGAATACCTCCCACCTCAAACACAGCATCTCCTGCCTTCATTTCATTCTGCGAGCTTTTTTCGATAGCATAAAACAGTCCACCCGCACCAGGACCACCAGTACGTACATACAACCGGTAGCAATCCCCTTCCCGAAATCCCGCATATTTTTTGTAGGCCTGTACCGCTTCCGGTGTAATCGTAAAATTCATTCTTCCGCCTCCTGGGTTTCAAATTGACAACAAATGTAGAAAAAACCGTTCCTAAATAACGGAACGGTTTCCTTATAAGATCATATATCGGCTATAAGAAGTGCTGTAAGCCAGGTTTTGTACTTCCCGTACTCATCACGGCAGCCAGCCTGGTACATGGAAGCGACAGTCATCTATCTACGAGACTCCTGTCCCGTCTATCCTCCGGTTCATTTCCCTTCGGATAGTGCCCCTACCAAAATTTGGGTTGCTCGCTTGCGGGGTTTACCTCGTTCCACCCCTACTGTTTCCAGTAGAGCTACGTCACTGTGGCACTTTCAGGCTATTCTCGGCATATTCCAAAAGGAACGTAGCCGATTTCACCGCCGTCAGCCGCTTGCGCGACTGCCCTGCCTTGCGGCAGGCACAAACACTCCGAGCCTCTCAGCCCGGGCGAGCCTGGACTTTCCTCTATCCATGCAAAAGCATGAACAGCGACTGTCCGCACTTCTTATGTTATACATTTATCAACAATATATTAAAAACCAATTCATTCGTTACATGTTATAAAAAAAATGGTGCGGATGAAGGGACTTGAACCCCCACGGTGTTGCCACCACTAGAACCTGAATCTAGCGCGTCTGCCGATTCCGCCACATCCGCATAAAAATGGTGAGCCATACTGGACTCGAACCAGTGACACCCTGATTAAAAGTCAGGTGCTCTACCAACTGAGCTAATGGCTCCTTGCTGGCGTCCCAGGAGAGATTCGAACTCCCGACCGACGGCTTAGAAGGCCGTTGCTCTATCCAGCTGAGCTACTGGGACATGATTTCGTGTCTTCTTATATAGCAGCGACAGAATTTATAATATCATATAAGGCTTCTAATGCGCAAGATTATTTTTTGGAAAAACAGAAAAAATGTTTTAGAAAAAACGGCAGGGCGAAAGCAGCGCCCTACCTATTCTTGCGCATGCAGGCCCGGAGACAACCAGCCCGACGCAGATTCATAAACGTGCCAGTATCGCTCCCACTTGATGATAAATTTCTCCATCATCTCAATCCACTTGAGCAACCGCTCCCGCTCGCGGGCCAGTTCGGCAATTCCTTGCATGTCACTTTCCTGAAAGCAGAGCCGAACTTCTTCTTCTATCCACTTCACCTGCATCCGCTTGCTCTCCACCACCAAGCGTAAGCGCTCAAAGCGACGATGCAGGCCGTCAAGCTCTTCAATCGCTTCCATTGATACGGTCATCCTTATTTCTCATTATTTGTTTACGATTTCAATAACTTTTTCAAGCGCAGCAACAATCGCTTCACATTTTTCTTTTTCCGCCACAAGTTGAGAAATGGCGGACATGTTGTTGCTCTTGAAATGCTCAAGCACTTCTTCCTCCATTTCTTTAATACGGAGTTCTAACTTCTCAGTCGAATCCTGGGCATTTACCAATACATCTTCAAATACGCTTGCTGTTTTCAATTCATTTGCCATTGTTACAGCAACCTCCTCTTCCCTTTGAATATTCTCATTCACAATGACATCTTCTTGTTCTTGCTCCTGCAGCACATTCACCTGTACTTCTTCCGCTTCAGGCTGTGGCTCGCTTTCTCTTTCATAACTGACGATAACCAAACCTTCAACTATGTGAAAACGTGGGTCTCCCTCCGGTACAAATACGTATTCGCGGCGCGACAGATTCAATTCATGCTCCATCATTAGCAGCAGTTGCGCCAAAGGCAGTTGTTTAACCTGTTTGTCCACAAGGAAACGGTAAATGTGGTCATTGGCTATCTCCCAGCGGGCCAAATACCACAAGTCTGATCCGATAAAACGGACAAACCGAGGGTCTTTGTACAGAGGAAGCTTGTTTTCAGCGTAGCTGTAGGAAATTATGTTATGCCAGCGCAGCTTTTTTAAACATTGTTCTGCCGTCAAAGGCCCTTTGTTTTCAAGGAAATAACGCACCAGCTCTTCGGCGATATGATCGCGGAACGGCGCATCCATCTCGACCACCGCGTGAGAACTTCCCACATGAAAAGGCGAAGCTTCTTCAGCAAGCGCTTCCTCAATCACTTCGCCCGGCGATTGGCCTGTGCGTTGTAAGCTTATGCCGTATGTATTCTGCAGGCGACTTTCTAATTCCTGCCTAGAAAGCGAGCGCTCTCCATTACGGAATACCTTTTTTAACATGCTGCTTGCTGTATATACTAACTCACTCATTTTAAGACCCCTTTGCACATGTCTTATCGTGTATTATCATACCATGTTCCACCTCTGCATGGGCGGTAATTTTAGTCTTTTGCCCATTTTTCCTACGGTTTTGTTTCTATAAGACCAGAATATTTCTTTCCCACGATTCTTCACTGTTAAGCGCCACCATATCAAAACCACCTTGTCCATTCTTATAAAAATACATTTTATCCAATTTACATCCTAGACATATCAAAGACAAGAGTGTATATTTATTATTATAAATTCGATAATTATACATATTCTTAATTACATATACACAATATTCTCATGGAGGGATAGCTATGTTAATCCGAAAGGCAAAAATACAAGACCTTGACGGGATGATGGCTTTAATTAACGAGTACGCACAGCAAGGGCTAATGCTGCCCCGTTCAAAGCTATCACTCTGTGAAACGTTGCATTGCTTTTCCGTTGTCATTGACGATATAGGGGAAGTTGGCGAACCAGGTGAAGTTGTGGGTGTGGGCGGTCTTCACATTCTGTGGGAAGATTTAGCTGAAGTACGCTCGCTCGCCATTTCAGAAAAAGCAAAAGGAAAAGGTCTTGGAAAGAAATTGGTGAACCATCTCATAGATGAAGCGAGAGAACTTGGTCTCCGTCGTGTCATGTCATTGACATATCAGCAGGAGTTCTTTGAGAAGTGTAAGTTTTACGTCGTAAAAAAAGAAACACTGCCACACAAAGTATGGAAAGACTGCATTAATTGCTCAAAATTTCCAAGCTGCGATGAGATTGCGATGATAAGAGAACTTGCTCCCACACCGGTCGGGGTAAAATGAGAGCGAAGCATGAAATGATGTTCCCAAAACAAGCTCTGGCATAAAAACAATAAGGGAAGGAGGTAAGCCCCTTTTCTTCCCTTATTCTCACTTTCCATCCTCCGTTTCCTGTCCCATGATATCTTTCTTCTATTTTCGCTTTTTCAACACGTTTTTTATCATTTCAAATCGGCTTTTGCCGACGAGCGAATCGGCTTTGCTTAGTACATCACGAATAATACCGACAACGTTTTTATCTCCGTTCCAGTGTTCGTGAATAATCTCTTCGTCCACATCTACCAACATTTTGTTCAGCGCCAGAACAGCGAAAATAATATCGTCAATAAAACCACCGGGGCCAGCGATAAATTCCGGAATAATATCAAGCGGTGACATAAAGTACACAAGCGCGGCCAACGCGATCGATTTCGAGCGCAGCGGCACGCGTCTATCTTTGGCCAGCCGGGCAAGCAAAACGAATAAATCTGGAGCAAGCAGCAAGTACGGTGCGATTTTTTCCGCCCGGGTATCCCCGATTTTTTCACGCATATATTTTTCAATTCTTCCGCGTAACTGATCGTAATATCGTTCATGCTCACGATTCAGTACGATCAATTCACCACCTGTATGAACTTCCGTTTCTCCGCTCTCAGAAGATGGCTCCACTTCTTCCATCGATTTCATCCAGTCGAATTCCAAAGCCTCAGGTGCAAGTTCCGGCGGTACTGTGATTTCCAGATGAAGCACCCCTTCTTCAAAAATCAGTTTGTCCACCTTAATATCCTGCAATACCGGATACATGTTTACCAATGGGGCCAGTTGGATAGTAACCCGATTATCCGAAACGTGAACCTCCCGTTTGTTTCCCAACGCGTTCATTAATAATGTTTTACCCGTTACGTTCTTGGCCAGAAACATTTCCGTTTCGTGCGACAGCTTTTGCGTAAGTGATACTTTTTCTCTTTGTACATCTTCTGTATAAATAAATGACACATACCGGCCGGATAGATCAAAACGGAACGCATCGAGTTTAAGCGTATACAGGACAGGAAGCCACTCCCCTCTTGTCCGTACCTGAGCATTTACAACTGCGTATCCTTCATACGAATGAAACGAGTTTATATACATGTTTGACAGGAGTTGATTAAGCCGTGGCACTACTACAGCATTAAGGATTTGTTCGTTTATCTTCATTCGTCTCTCGACTCCTTTTCTGGATTCGCTGCTATACATTATCTTACCCTTCTATACGGACAATGGAACGCGGCAGTTTCATGAAGAAAAAAGCAGGTGCCACCCTACAAAAAAAACATTCCGACTTTTATCCGGAATGTTTTTTCCCAGCTCATTTATTTAAACCCTCGCTCGTACTGACGCGGCCCTTCATATTCACGGTTCCGTTGTTTCGCGGCTTGCAATACCCAATACGGATTACGTAAGAGCACACGTCCCAAAAAAACAAGATCCGCCCTTTCGTTGCCAATAATTTCATTAGCCAGCGAAGGATCATCGATCAATCCAACGCACCCTGTCGCGATGCCGGCTTGTTTACGGATTGCTTCCGCGTATGATACTTGATAACCCGGAAAAATTTTCTTTGGTACAACAGGTAGGATGGCGCCAGACGAGCAATCGATCAGATCAACACCTGCTTCTTTAGCCATTCCGGCGATTTTGATACTGTCTTCAATCGTTAATCCGCCCTCCACGTGATCAACCGCCGAAATACGCAAATAAAGCGGATTTTCCTCCGGCCACTCCTGCTTTACCGCTTCGATCACCCGCTTCAAGAAAAGAAAACGTCCCTCCAAACTTCCACCATAACGATCAGTCCGTTTGTTGGCAAGCGGTGACAAAAATTCATTAATTAAATAACCGTGCGCGCCGTGAATTTCCACAATGTCAAATCCCGCCTCACGCGCGCGCCGGGCCGCCTGCCGCCAGGCGTCTAACACTTTTTCAATTTCTTCTTCGCTCAGTTCTTGCGGCACAGGCGAATTCTCGTCAAACGGAACTGCGCTCGGCGCCACAATCGCATCTTTCACCTGCGCTTTGCGTCCGGCGTGCGCCAATTGAATCGCAGCCGCTGCTCCCTGCGCCTTCACGAAGTGTACAATTCGGCGCAACGGTTTGATATGCTCATCACTCCAAATTCCAAGATCCTGATGGCTAATGCGGCCTCTGCTCTCTACCGCCGTTGCCTCCAGCATCACCAGGCCAACCCCACCGACCGCACGCGTACCGTAATGTACATAATGCCAATCGGTCGCTTTACCGTCATCACCTGCCGTATACATGCACATTGGTGACATAACAATACGATTACGCAATGTTACATTTTTTTGTGTGAATGGAGTAAAAATTGACAATGTCTCACGCCTCCTTTATTTATCAACATATACGCCTTCTTACATTATAAATGATACTATAAAAATCAAAGAAATACTAACATTCCATGTGTTTTTTCGCTATAATAATACATAATACCCTAATGATCGGCTAAGCATTTTGCATAAGAAACGGAGAATCTCTATGCTAAAAAAACTTTACCGGAAAATGAGATATCAATATTTAAAATTGCTTCGCTCCAAAGGAGCGCCTTCGATTGTGGCCCGCAGCTTTTCGCTCGGTATTTTCATCGAGTTTATCACGCTGCCAACACTTGGCTCAGCATTCTTGCTCCTTTATCCGCTTAACTTGTTAATTCGCGGCAATTTCGCTGCTTCGCTTATCGGGTTCGTGATGGGTAAATTCATTTTGCCGCTGTTTTTCGTGCTTAATATGAGCGTAGGCAATCTGTTGGTCGGAAACAAATTTGGGCAGGACGTAAGCGAACAAATGAGCCATATGGGTTTTATGATGCTTTGGCAATTTATAAAAGAAAAAGGAATTGCATTTTTTGTCGGCAGCGCCGCTAACGGTTCGATCGTCGCGATCATTTGCTATGTTCTGGTGTTCTACGCGCTCCAATTATATCGAAAGAAACGGCAAGGTCGGCGCCTTGCTCTGCAACTTGAAAAAGACGTCAAATAAAAAATCCCCGGATTTATCGGGGATTTTTTATTACGTTATGCGAACCACTAAGCAAGTATCGCCCTATCACTGGCAAACTTTTCGCCGCACAAACGCTGAAATTCAGCCAGCAATCGTTCGACTGTCAAATTTTTCTTCTCCTCTGACGGAACATCAAGAATAATGGAGCCTTTGTCCATCATAATCAGCCGATTTCCCAAATCGAGCGCCTGCTGCATATTATGCGTAACCATTAGTGTTGTTAGCTTCTGCCTGGTCACAATTTCTTCTGTTAATTCGGTAATTCGCTGCGCACGAGCGGGATCAAGCGCCGCCGTATGCTCGTCAAGCAAAAGCACTTTCGGCTTTGTAAACGTTGCCATGAGCAAGCTCAGCGCCTGACGCTCCCCACCAGACAATAGCCCGACTTTCGCACTCAACCGGTTTTCAAGTCCAAGATGAAGCGTCTCCAGGTAAGTCCGGAACTCATCGCGCCGTTTGGCTGTCACCCCTTTGCGCAACGTGCGGCGTTTGTCACGCGCATACGCCAGTGCTAGATTCTCTTCGATCGTCATCGAAGGGGCTGTACCGGCCATCGGGTCTTGGAATACGCGGCCAATCATCGGCGCCCGTTTATATTCCGGAAGATGAGTAACATCTACTGCATCGATCTCTACCGTGCCGTAATCCGGTTTTAACACGCCTGAGATAATGTTCATTAGCGTGGATTTTCCCGCACCATTACTGCCAATAATCGTCACAAAGTCACCTGGCTTTAGGTGAAGATTGACATAGTTCAGCGCCACTTTTTCATCAACGGTCCCTTCATTAAACACAACATAGAGATCCTTTAACTTAAGCATGCTTCTTCACCTCGCCTCCTTCAAGCACTGCCGGCCGCTGGCCATGGTTTTTCGCACGCGCAGCACGGCGCTTACGTTCCTTATAATTTGCAGATATGCGCGGCATGATAAGTGCAATAATAACGATTAAAGACATCATCAACTTCATATCAGACGGGTCGAGACCAATTTGCATCGCCAGCGCCACAACCATCCGGTAAATAATCGCTCCCCCAATAACCGCAAATGTAGCCCAGACAATGGTGCGGTTACCAAAAATCGCTTCTCCAATAATAACGGACGCAAGGCCAATAATAATCATCCCGATTCCCATCGATACGTCGGCGAATCCCTGATACTGGGCGTACAGCGCTCCGGCGAGCGCCACCATCCCATTGGAGAGACTTAATCCGATGATGATCATGCTATCCGTGTTCGCAGAAAAGCTTCGAATCATGCGCTGGTTGTTGCCTGTCGCGCGGATGGCAAGACCTACTTCCGTATGCAGAAACCAATCGTTAATAAACTTAATAATGAGAGCGATCACTGCAACAGCAAACAGTTGTCCATAATCTCCCAGTATAGAGAGCGCGTCCTTGATTTGGGTCAACAGCGTTTCTTCGCCGAGCAAAGGCACATTCGTTTTGCCCATAATACGCAAATTGATAGAGTACAACGCAATCATCGAAAGAATTCCTGACAGAAGGGCGTTGATTTTTCCCTTCGTATGTAAAATTCCAGTCATTGCGCCAACAAGCAAACCAGCAGCCACGGCAGATACCGTGGACAAAAACGGGGCAAATCCCGCCGTTATCATCGTCGCGCCGATTGCGCCCCCGGTGGCGAAACTCCCATCCACCGTCAGATCAGGAAAATCCAAAATCCGAAACGTCAAGTATACGCCAAGCGCCATAATAGCAAAAATAAAGCCTGACTCAATCGATCCTAATAACGCTGCTACGTTCATGACGTCCTCCTTTCACACCTGCTCCTCTTTTATCATTCTTTATTATCGTTACGCACGGGATGCGGTTTCCGGAAAGGAACCGGCTCATCGATTCCTTTCACCGGAGGACCTGCTTTCATGCGGTCGCATTATTTTGCTTCTGTTTTTTCAAGCATTTCTGGCTTCCACTTATCCATTGCTTCTTTCGGCAGTTTCTCAAAATCGATTCCCTGTTCTTTTGCCGCTTCTTTGTTAAACACAAGATTCAACTTGCTTGGGTAGCCAACAGGCAAATCTCCCGGCTTTGCTCCTTCTTTCAAGATTTTAACCGCCATCAAGCCGGTTTCGTATCCGATATCGGAATACTCAAATCCGACGCCAGCAAAACCCCCATTGCGCACGGATTCAAGTTCTCCCACAAATAGGGGAATGTCGTTTTTATTCGCAACGCTCACGATTGATTTCAGTGCCGCCACCGCGGTGTTATCCTGCGGTACATATATGGCATCCACCTTACCCACAAGCGACTCTGCTGCCTGCTTTATTTCACTCGTATTGGTCGCGGTAGCTTCCACCGGGGTAAGCTGAAGTTTGCCCAACTCTTCCTTTGCCACTTTCACGTTCGCCACGGAATTCGCTTCTCCGCTATTATAGATAATGCCAACTTTTTTCGCCTGCGGGAAGAAATCTTTAATGGCTTTCATTGTGTTCGGAATTACATCCGGCGGCGTGTCAGAAAAACCGGTGATATTTTTGCCCGGCTTCTCGAGATTATCCACCAGCTTGGCGCTTAACGGATCGGAAACAGCTGTAAAAAGAATCGGCGTATCTTTTATGTTTTGCAACATCGCCTGCGCATTCGGCGTCGCGATGGCAAGAATCAAATCTTTTTTATCAGCGGCAAATGTTTGTGCGATCGTATTGACATTTGTCTGATCAGCCTGCGCGTTTTGATAATCAATTTCCAGGTTCTTTCCTTCTTCTAAACCGTTATCTTTCAACGCTTTAATGAAACCTTCCCGCGCCGCATCCAATGCCGGATGCTCAACATACTGTGAAACACCTATTTTGAATTTCTTATCGGCGCTCGCTCCAGCTTCCGTCCCGGCTTTCTTCTCTGTTTCTTCTGCTTGCTGGTTAACGCTTTGTCCTCCGCAAGCGCTCAGCAACACTAGCATCGTCACAAAAAGCAATGCCAGCCATCGCCTTTTTCTCACCATACACATTCCCCCTACATCTTTAATTTTTTTCTTTATTATAAAAATTTAATATATTCATTATAACACGATCTATTTTACTTTAAAGCAAAAAATTAAGCGAAATATTCTTTTTTTTTAAAAGAATCAGATTAAATTACTTGAATTTTCTGCTTTAACGCGTCTAATGAAAAAAGCAAAAAAAGAGCTATTACTTGATAAACAAACCAATAATAGCTCCTTTCTTTATCCTATTCATCATATTAATGAAGGATAAAAACAATATCCGCTCATAGACTTAACGAAACGATAGCTTGTTGTGGGCGGCAACAAGCAACGTTGCCATATCGTCCGGCAACGGAGCCTCAAACGATAGCATCCTTTTATCGCGCGGATGCGGAAAGGACAACATGCGAGCATGCAGCGCCTGGCGACCAATTAGCATCCTTTCTCCACCGTATAAATCATCACCAAGCAATGGATGTCCCATATAACTCATATGAACACGAATTTGATGCGTGCGACCCGTATCCAATTTCAAACGTAAGTGAGTAAATGTTGCGTACCTTCCTAGCACTGTATAATGGGTACGCGCCCACTGTCCATCCTCATGCACGATTCGCTCCATCAGCGAATCTGCTTTGCGCCGGATTGGAGCGTCAATTGTCCCTGTATCCTCCCTCACTTGTCCATGCACGAAAGCTTCATAGTAGCGGATAATGCCTCCCGCGCGCTGCACGGCAGCTAGCTGCTGGTGTGAATATTGATTTTTCGCGATTAGCACAAGACCTGATGTGTCTTTATCAAGACGATTAACCGGGCGGAATTTACGTGAAATTCCCTGCCGCTGCCAATGGTAGACTACACCATTCGCCAACGTGCCATTCGGATGAAGCATCGTTGGATGTACGCAAAGATTCGGCGCTTTATCCACCACAAGAATATAATCGTCTTCATAAATAATGAAAAATGGGATCGGCTCAGGCTCAACATTTTCAGATTTTTCTTCAGGTAAATATAGTTCTACCGTGTCCCCCGGAGCAAGCGGATGATCTAGATAGGTTGGAACACCGTTCAAGCGAATCCCTTTGGCGCGCTTCAGTTCGACGAGCAAACTGCGGGAGATGCCGTGTTCTTCGCGCAAAAAGCTGCGCACGTTTCTTTTTTCCTGTTCTCCTCTATCTGCTTTCCACGGTACAGTAAACCGAATCACTTGTTGTATGTCATGGTTCTCATTCATTTCTTTCATCCTCCAAGCCTCACCTCATAATCGTTTCCGCTTTTTCTGCTTTGCAAGAAAATTATCCATTTTGGTGTTTTCATGTGTTTGAATATTCATTCATGTGTTATTATTAATTATAGTTATCAAATTTAACATAGCTTTTTACTTTAAGAAAAATAAAAATTTCAATGTAGGAGAGGGAGATTGAATGGCTCAGATCAAAACGTTCAAAAAAGTACTGGTGGCCAACCGCGGCGAGATTGCCATCCGAATTTTCCGAGCCTGCACGGAGCTTGGCATTCGCACAGTTGCCGTGTATTCCGAGCAAGACAATATTGCTCTGCATCGTTTTAAAGCTGACGAAGCGTATGTCATCGGAGAAGGCAAAGGCCCAATCGAAGCCTATCTGGACATTGAGGGCATCATCGAAATCGCCAAACGCCATGACGTCGATGCCATTCATCCCGGTTACGGCTTCCTGTCGGAAAACGAACAATTCGCCCGACGTTGTGAAGAAGAAGGCATCACGTTCATTGGTCCGACATCTGAACACATCCGCATGTTCGGCGATAAAGTGACCGCCCGCCAAATGGCGATCGAAGCTGGCATTCCGGTCATCCCCGGCACCCCGGAACCAGTACGCACGCTCGAAGAAGCGCTTCGTTTCGTCAAAGAGCATGGCTATCCCATTATCATCAAAGCGTCGTCCGGGGGCGGCGGTCGCGGCATGCGCATCGTTCGCAAGCAGGATGAACTGCAAAGCGCCCTCGACCGCGCCCGTTCCGAAGCGAAGTCCGCGTTCGGCAACCCGGCTGTTTATCTTGAAAAATATCTTGAACACCCGAAACATATCGAAGTACAGATCTTGGCTGACCGGTATGGGCACGCCGTCCACCTGTTCGAGCGCGACTGTTCCATCCAGCGCCGGCACCAAAAGGTGGTCGAAGTCGCCCCAAGCCTGTCCTTGACTGAGCGACAGCGGGAAGACATCTGCAATGCAGCCCTGCGCTTGGCCAAGACGTCCCGTTACATCAATGCCGGTACGGTCGAATTTCTGGTCACACCCGATGGGAATTTCTATTTTATCGAAGTGAATCCGCGCATTCAAGTCGAGCACACGATTACAGAGATGATCACCGGAATTGATATCGTGCAATCGCAAATCCGCATCGCGGAAGGATATGCGTTAGAAGATCCGGAAGTCGGCATTCCATCTCAGTCGAGCGTACAAATGCGTGGGTACGCCATTCAATCGCGTGTGACAACAGAAGATCCGGAAAACAACTTTCTACCGGATACTGGCCGCCTGCTCGCATACCGTTCGGCCAGCGGGTTCGGCGTTCGTCTGGACGCAGGAATCGGCGCGCCTGGCGCCACCATCACACCATACTACGATTCTCTGCTCGTGAAAGTGTCGACACATGCGCTCACATTTGAACGCGCTGCGCGAAAAATGCTGCGCACGCTCAAGGAATTCCGGATTCGCGGGGTAAAGACTAACATCCCGTTCTTAGAAAACGTCATGCAACACCCGGATTTCCTGCGCGGCACATACGACACCTCTTTTATTGATACGAAGCCGGAATTGTTCGAGTTTCCAAAACGAAAAGACCGCGGCACCAAGCTGCTTACCTATATCGGCCAGACGATTGTCAACGGGCACCCAGGCTTGGCGAAGATGGACAAAAAACCAACATTTCCGAAAGCGCGTATCCCGGAAACTTCATATTGGCAGGAATACCCAGTAGGCACCAAACAAATTCTGGACGAGCACGGACCGGAAGGCGTAGTGAAATGGATTCAGCAACAGAAAAAACTGCTGCTCACTGATACGACGTTTCGTGATGCGCACCAGTCGCTGCTCGCAACCCGTGTCCGCACATACGACTTGCTACAAATCGCCGAAGCGACCGGCAAGCTTGCGCCCGATTTGTTCTCGCTGGAAATGTGGGGTGGCGCGACGTTTGATACGAGCATGCGCTTTTTGAATGAGGATCCATGGGAACGTTTACTCAAACTGCGTGAAAAAATCCCGAATCTTCTGTTCCAGATGCTGTTCCGCGGTGCCAACGCTGTTGGCTACACGAACTATCCGGACAACGTTATCCAGAAGTTTATTGAAACTGCGGCACGTGCCGGCATTGACGTGTTCCGCATTTTCGACAGTCTCAACTGGGTGGAAGGGATGCGCCTGGCGATCGAAACGGTGCGCGAAACAGGCAAAATCGCGGAAGCGGCCATTTGCTATACCGGCGATATTTTGAACCCGAAACGTGATAAATATAATCTGAAGTACTACGTGAATCTAGCAAAAGAACTGGAAAAAGCCGGGGCTCACATCCTGGCAATTAAAGATATGGCTGGTCTTCTGAAACCATATGCCGCGTACGAATTGATCAAAGCGTTGAAACAAGAAATCGGCATTCCGATTCACCTGCATACGCATGATACTAGCGGCAACGCGGGCGCGATGCTGCTGAAAGCCTCCGAAGCCGGTGTCGACATTGTCGATGTGGCGCTAAGTTCCATGTCCGGTCTAACCTCACAGCCGAGCCTGAACGCCATTGCATACGCGCTCGAACACCATGAGCGGACGCCTGGTCTTTGTCACGAAAACTATCAGAAGCTCGCCGATTACTGGGAAGATGTACGCAAGTACTATGTTGGATTTGAAACGGAGATGAAAGCAAGCAACGCCGAAGTATACAAGCATGAAATGCCGGGCGGTCAGTACACCAATCTGGAACAACAGGCGAAAGCCGTCGGGCTTGGCGACCGCTGGGGCGAAGTGAAAGAGATGTACGCCACGGTCAACCGTATGTTCGGGGATATCGTCAAGGTAACGCCGTCTTCCAAAGTAGTGGGCGATATGGCATTGTTCATGGTGCAAAACAACCTGAACGAACAGAATGTATACGAAAAAGGCGAAACCATTGACTTTCCTGAATCAGTCATTACGTTCTTCCAGGGTTATCTCGGCCAGCCGTACGGCGGATTTCCCGAGGAGTTGCAGCGCATCATCCTGAAAGGCCGCGAAGCTTTCACCACCCGTCCAGGCGAATTGCTGCCATCCGCTGATTTTGACGAGATTAGAGCGATGCTGGAAGAAAAGCTGGAGCGCTCGGTAACCGACTATGATTTAATGTCGTACGTGATGTATCCGCAAGTCTTCCTTGATATGCAAAAACGCCAGCAAGAATTCGGTGACGTGTCTGTGCTGGATACACCAACCTTCTTCTATGGTCTACGCCTGGGTGAAGAAATCGCCGTCGACATTGAACAAGGAAAAACGCTGATAGTGAAGCTTGTATCCATCGGAGAAGTCAGACCGGACGGTATGCGTACCATCTACTACGAGTTAAACGGCCAGCCGCGCGAAATTAATGTGCGCGACGCATCGGCAAAAGTGACCACAGTCCAGCGTGCCAAGGCTGATCCGTCCGAACTAGGACAAATCGGCGCTTCCATGCCAGGCAAAGTGCTGAAAATCATGGTGGAGCAAGGCGACAAAGTGAAAAAAGGTGAACATGTCATCGTCACCGAAGCAATGAAGATGGAAACGACCATGCAGGCACCGTTCGATGGCGTAGTCAAAGAGATCCATGTTAAAGAAGGCGATTCGATCGAAACGGGCGATTTGCTGCTCGTCATTGTTAAAAAATAAAAAAGTTTTCTCCTACAAAAAAGAGCACTGTCACGTGCTCTTTTTGCTCTTTTTTCTTTAATGCAATTCCTCCATAATTTCATTGCCGCTTTTATCACCGCTATTGCACTTTTTTTCCGAATCCTTATTCCGAATCATTCCTTGAATTTTTTCCACAACAGCTGGCGCCAAATCCATCATTCGCTCATAAAGATGGGCCTGTCCTTGCAGCGTGATAGAACGAATCCCTTGTTTTCCGACAACCAGAAATGCTACAGGAGTAATGGAAATTCCACCACCGCTTCCTCCCCCGAATGGAAGCTCTCCTTTTTTTCCACTGTTTCCATGCTGACGCGTCACATCGCTCTCATAACTTCGACGTCCACTTTCACTGGTTTCCTGTTGTGTCTCAAACTCGCTACCTCCAGCCGCAAATCCGAATCCCACCTTAGAGACAGGAATAATTACACTTCCATCCGGTGTTTCCACCGGATCTCCAATAATGGTATTAACATCTACCATTTCTTTAATATTTTCCATCGCCGTTTTCATCAAGCCTTGAATCGGATGTTCTCCCATACACGTTCACGTCCTTTCCGGATATAATTTATCATAATTCGGATAACCGCAATGATAGCATGTCCGATTCGCAACCGGAGTATGCAAAGCAAGTAAATATCCAACATTTCGCGCTGAAAATCTGGAATGACGTACAACCGCGGTCTGGCGCGCAAAGAAATATAATGGGAAAGAAGCGCTATCAGCGCACTTTTTACCGTCCAAACCACACCAACAACCGCACCGGTAGCCGACGCTTCTCCGAGCCCAATATTTGTTTTCCATATTAATTCCTCGCCCCGAACATTCTCTAACGTTCGGCGCAAAATCTGGTTCAAATCGTATACATTCCGCAGCAAACGCGCAAATTTCCACTGCCACACCTGAATGGTACGCGGTGTAATCCATGTTTTCTTTGCCCGTTTCGGAGCTTGCTGCCCGACCTCCACTCTTTCCGAAACTTTGATCCCTTCAGAAATGCTTCGGATCTGAAGCTGATTCACTGTAAAGCGATATTTCAACAACCTTTTAAGCACCGATATTTCAATATCAATTCGGTCATTCTCGTTTGTACGTTCATATACGATTTTAATTCGGACAGACATAAACCAAATCAACAATATAAAAATTGCTATACCGCTTAAAAAAACAAGCCAGCCCATAGTCCGCTCCACCTTTCCACAGGTAGTATGGGCTGATTTTCCTTTCCTCATACAACTATCGGTGCTTGTGCTTGTATTATTTTTTAGCAACTTTTGCACAAAAAATGAGTCAAAACAATAGAAGAGATTACAGAAGACGGTGACGAAATAATGAAGAAAAACTGGATCATACTTGCTGCCAGCGCAGCTGTTGCTGTAGGTAGTCTGCTTGCGGGAGGGGGTTCTGCGGCAGCCGCTGCTCCGTTTTCGGACGTAAATGGACACTGGGCCGAAGCGCAAATTCTTTCCCTCACCAGTCAAGGGGTCATTAGCGGCATAAACAATCACACATTTGCCCCGGATCGCCCTTTGACCCGCGGACAATTTGTAGTCATGCTGGCAAAAATTCTTAAAAACGATCTGAAAACAACAGGATACAGACACGAAGTAAAAAACTATTTTACAGATGTGAAGGCTTCCGATTATTACGCGGACGAATTGGTTCGCCTGTGCAAAGCCAACATCATAGACAACAGGGGAAGTTTTCGCGGCGGGCGAAACATTACACGCCAGGAAATGGCGCACTATCTCGTAAATGCATACCGCTATCTCTACAAACAAGACTTATCTTCCCACATTAATACAAGTCGTATTCCTTTCAAAGATGCAAAGGATATTGCTCCGGGATATAGAGCCGATGTCGTCATCGCCGATAAAATTAACCTCATCTCCGGGCGCGATAACGGTAAATTCGCTCCACGCGCCACCCTTACCCGGGGTGAAGCCGCTTACGTCATTTACCGTTTCGGTCAAATTGTTCCGTACGAAGACGTCGGCGTACGTTCAGGCTCTCGGTTGACCACCATTCAGGACGCGTACTATAAAAACGGCAATCTATACATTACATTTACATACGATCTGCCCAGTGCAGGATATAACGGACAAATTATTGTCGTAACCCGTTCCGGGCAGCAAATTAATATTGATGTAGATCAAGTAAAACTGGACGATAGCTCTTCTGTCTCCGGATTTAAACAGACCCGTACCATCGTGGTAAAAGAAAGCAATATCAAAACTATCATTGTCCGTGTTAACGGACGAGAAATAACAAGGTTCAACGTATAACGCCAAAACGGAGCGTGACACATTACTCCCGCTCCGTTTTTGGTTAAACTGCTTATTTATTTTTTCCTTTGTGGCGTAAGAAAAATGCCTTCCGGATCCACAGCTTCGTAAAGAATGCGTAACTCTTCATACGTCGGTGGTTCCGTTTCCCCTTTGCAACGAGAAAAGTCCAATTCAAAACCTGTGTTCTCCTGCAATTGCTCCTGTGAAACGCCCGGGTGGATCGTATCCACATACATCATTCCCGTTTCCTCGTTAAAACGAAATACCGCCATATTGGTAATCACTGCGCTCGGACCGCCCAAAAACTTTTTGCCATATACCTGCCTACGGGGTACCAGCGTTCCTTCCGGCCATTTCTTCACCATCCAACCTGGGGATGTGATATAGTCTACTCGTTCTTTAAAACGGCGTTTTTCCTGTACCATAATAAATACGGTACGTTTGGCGAGCGAGTTGATATCCGGGTTGCCCCCACTGCCAGGAAAACGCATAGTAGGATTTGTATAATCGCCAACAACCGTAGTATTTACATTGCCATATTTGTCAATTTCCGCTCCGCCGAGATACGCAAGATCGATTTTTCCTCTTTGCAATTGGTTAAATACATCAAATAGACCGGAGGCGACTGCAGCCTTCGTCACACAACGCGGATCACCTACGGATGACGGCAGTGAATCACTTCTGGAATCTATCGTACCCGCTTCATAAATAAGCTTGCAATTTGGCGCATTTAGCCGTTGGGCCAGCATAATCGCTAACATTGGCAGCCCAGTACCAGCGAATACAACTTCTTCGTCCTTTACCTCGCGAGCCGCCGCTACCGCCAACATGTCTATGATTGAATATTCGCCAAGTTTTGCGTACGTTTTGTGCGTCATCTTACCGTTCCCCCCGTTTCACTTTTGTGCTATATTTCCGGTACGAATTCGCCCGCAGCTTTTCCAGACGTGATACCCCTAACTTATTCAGATATTCTGCATGGCTTCTTACACCAAACACCCATTCGTCAGCCCATGCTTTGAATCCTTCATCCGTTTTTGAAGCGGCTGCGAATTCGCGAATAAAAGCGCCGTCTGCGTCATAATAACCGTACGCTCCTGTCGGATGCGCGCTCCATGGAAGTTCTACAATCGCATCCACTAAATAACCTGGAATCAAATTGCGTTCCGGCTCTTCGCGCAAATATGATTCAGGCACGATTTCTTCCGCCAGTACAATCACTAAATCGGACGCTTTAATGGCCTGCTCGTCCGAGTACGTCTGCCCGGAAATCCTAATGGTTCCTTCTTCTCCCACCTGTTGAGCATGCACAATGCAAACGTGCGGCTGTACAGCAGGCACATGGATAAGTTCTCCCTCGTTGTAAAATGGATCCTGCGCAAAATCGAATTTTTTCGCTGGAATTTTTTCGTTAGAACCATCGCGTAAGCCCGCTTTTTCCAGCATATCGTATTCCGGATTTAAAATATCGGTACCACGCGACGCCCAGGTCGGCAGATAAGGAATGCCCATCGCACCCGCAGTCATCCGGTACAGCATATGCTGGTGACTATAATCTTCCACTATGACTGAGCGCTCTTTCAGTTTTCGGTCAAGACAATATGGGATTTTTCCGTATAGTTCATGTCCAATCCAGCACGACTCCCAGATAGAAACCGCTCCTGCCCCCACAAGTACTTCCGCGTGGGTGCCAGAATTAACTTCCACAAGGTGTAGGCCCTTTTTTTCCTGACGCAACATCTCATAAACGGCAGCCATGGGACGACGCCAGATAACGAAGCCACTAAAAGTAATCATATCGTTGTCATTAATCATTTGTATCGCTTCCTGTAAAGAACAGCGCTTATCCACCATGTTTGGCTCCTCCTTCACTCCTATTTATTTATATGTTTTCAATTATTATTTTTAAATAAATTCAGAAAAATGTCTATGATGCATGTTTTTGTTTTTTCGTCAACTATTTATCTTTATGAACGAACGCTTGCCTCCTTTTAACACAAACAATCTTCGAGCCTTAGCCCGAAGATTGTTGTTATTATTGCGTCTGAGCAGCTTTGCGTGCTTTCTCCGCCTGACGCAGTTCAACACGGCGGATTTTGCCGGATGTTGTCTTCGGCAGGTCGGATACAAACTCGATTTCCCGTGGATATTTGTACGGGGCAGTCACGCTCTTCACATGCTCTTGCAACTCTTTCACAAGAGCATCAGAAGCGGCGTTCGGGTCACGCAAAATCACGAATGCTTTTACGATGCTGCCGCGCACCGGATCCGGGCTTGCGACAACCGCGCACTCTTTTACGGCCGAATGTTTCACCAGCGCGTCTTCCACCTCAAATGGTCCAATCGTATAACCGGAGCTAATAATAATATCATCGGAACGACCTTCAAACCAGTAGTAACCGTCTTCATCTTCTCTTGCCTGGTCGCCTGTCAGGTACCATTCGCCACGAAATGCGGCCGCCGTACGCTCCGGATCATTGAGATAGCCTTTGAACAATGCCGGCACACTGCGATGCACTGCAATATCGCCCACCTGTCCGCACGGCACTGGGTTACCTTCCTCATCAATAATCGCAATCCGGTTTCCAGGAGTTGGCTTACCCATGGAGCCAGGTTTGACTTCCATTCCCTTCAGCGTCCCAATAAGCAACGTGTTTTCGGTTTGACCGTAGCCGTCACGCACCGTAACATTAAAATATTTTTTAAATGTGTCAATCACTTCGCGGTTTAGCGGTTCACCCGCGCTGACCGTGCTGCGAAGATGCTCTAAGTTATACTTTTCAAGTCCTTCTTCCTTTGCCATAATGCGATACTCAGTCGGCGTGCAGCACAATACGTTTACTTTGTATTTCTCAAGCAAGGAGAGATATTTCTTCGGTTCAAACCTGCCCATATACACAAACCCTGCCGCACCGGAACCGAGTACGGAAATAAACGGACTCCAATTCCACTTTGCCCAACCAGGACTGGCTGTTGCCCAGACAACATCGTTTTCCTGAACATCAAGCCATAGCTTAGCCGCAATCGCTTGATGGGCATACGCCCAGCTATGAGTGTGAATAACTCCTTTCGGATTACCGGTGGTGCCTGAGGTATAGTTTAAAAATGCAATATCGTCCGCACGCGTATTTTCAACCTTGAATTCTTCGCTCTGACCCTCAATCACTTTATCAAAAGAAATCCATCCTTCTCTCTCGCCACCGCACACAATAAACGTATCCATCGTGCGGCAATCTGAACGCACTTCATCAATGCGTTCCGTAAGTTCGTGATAGGCGATTACCGCTTTAACGCCAGCGTGCGTCGCACGGTAGAGAATGTCTTTCGGCATTAGCATTTCCGAGCTCGGAAGCACGATAGCGCCAATTTTTAGCACCGCCATATAGCTAATATACGCATGCTCAATACGTGGAAGAATAATCATGACTTTATCGCCCTTACTAATGCCTAACTCTACCAATCCATTCGCCAACCGATTGGAAAGTCGACATAATTCAGAATACGTAAATTGTTTTGTCTTCCCTTCTTCATTCTCCCACAGCAATGCCAGCTTACTCGGGTCTTTCGCATGCCGCTCGATGTCATTCACCATGTTATAGTACTCGGGTGCATGCAACTGTAATTCGGCCATTCTCCATCTCCTCCAAATTTTGTTTACTTTTGTAAGAGTGGTAAACATTCTTACTTCCTTTGAAAACGTTTACCGTAAGTTAATTATTCTATCTTTTTTGTTATTTTCCTTCTTTATTTTCCTAAATTATTAGAAAAAATGTGGTATTCAAAATTTAGATATAAGTTCGCATCCAAAAAATAAAGAAAGCCCCCAGGCACTCCCCACCCGTCCTTCTTCCAGAAATAAAGAAGGTCGGCGAATTTTCGCCGACCCTTTAAGCCAATTATGAAAGTTATGCACGGCCGCCAAGCTGTTGTTCAGCCATTTGAACAAGACGCTTCGTAATCTCGCCACCTACAGAACCGTTTTGACGAGCGGTTGTATCCGGTCCAAGCGTTACGCCGAACTCAGAAGCGATTTCATACTTCATTTGGTCCAGAGCGTTTTGAGCTTGAGGCACAACCAGATTGTTAGAGCTACGATTGTTGTTTTGTGCCATGTTGTTTCACCTCCTTGTGTGGTGTATCTATAGAATGTCACCACAAAGGAGGTTGCATACAGTTGAAAGAAAGGTAAATGTTGGAGCACACAACACATCAAATAATTGACTGATACAGCCGCTTCCGCCACCAGATCCCTAACCCGAGTATGACAGCAGTCAACAACAAAGGAAACAGCCAATCCAAATAATAATATACAGGAGCGATACGGTGCTGTACCGCTTCTTCTGATATAATCATCGTACCCGCCGTATAGCTAAGAATCCCGGCGCCGATATAAATCAATAACGGAACCTGATCCATCAAAGCAGCCACAGCGTTACTACCGACCATGAGTAACGGAATGCTCAGCCCCAAACCAAATAGTAACAGCATAAAGTCACCATGTGCAGCCCCTCCAACCGCCAGCACGTTGTCCAGGCTCATAACAAAATCGGCTATAATAATCGTCTGCACGGCGGTAAATAATGTATGTCCTGCTTTGATATCGGAAGTTTCTTCTCCATCACCAATCAGCAATTTAAATGCAATCCAAGCGAGCACAACGCCCCCAATTGCCTTCAGATATGGAATCAGCAGCACCCAGGTGGCAAGAGCCGTCAGAACAATGCGCAGCCCCACCGCGCCAGCCGTCCCAAAAATAACTGCTTTTTTCCGTTGAGGGGGCGGCAGTTTCCTGCTTGCCATACCGATAACAACCGCATTGTCTCCACTCAGTACAATATCGATAATAATAATATTAACAAACCTTATCCAAAACGAGACATCCATAACTCCTGTCCACCACCTTCTAGCACCCAATATATTCGGCAGACAGACAGGCTATGCCACGAAAGTAGGTAATGATGTGAAAGGAGAACCTATTTAAGATTTGCTTTCTTTATTTGCCCTTTTCTCACCGCATCCGGCTCCTTTTGCCTAAGAATGCCTAATCCAAATGCGGTGCACATTAAATTCGATGAACCCGTCTTTTTTCAATTGACTAATAATACGGCTAACCGTTTCCCGGGTCGTTCCCACCATATCAGCCAAATCCTGGTGGGTTAGCTCCATCTCCAGCGAATAACCACCCGCTTCTTCCTTGCCCTTTGACCTTGCCAGTGACAATAAGGTATTTATAATTTTTTCCTTCATGTCCCTGCTGAGAACATCAGAAAGGCGCCGCTGTAACTCAAGAATCTTAGCCTCCAACACTTGCAACAAACGAAGACAAAGAGACGGATTGCTAGTCAAAAGTGCTGTCAATTCTTTCACATTAATAAAATAAAGAGAAGCATCTTCAAGCGCTTCCGCCGTCGCTGGGTACACTCCTCCCCCAAACACGCCAACGTGTGGAAACATATCGCCTGTATGCAGTACATTCACGATTTGTTCCCTGCCATCTTCAGTTATCTTATAGACTTTGACCGTGCCTTGTTTCAGCAGATAAATGGCGGTACAAGACTTGCCTTCATAAAACAGGATGTCGCGCTTCTTTACTCTCTTATGCAACATCAAGCCAGCAATTTCTTTCCGCTCCTGCTCCGTAAGTGAAGCGAATAGGGGAACTGTGCCAAGAAAATCGCACAAAGCTTGAGCCTTCACTATTTTCCCCTCTTTTCTATCCTTAAGGAAAAATAAGGTGCCTCCCCAAAAGCGGCACCGGCTTTCCTAACGCAACAAATTAATAAACTCGCGCATGAACCCTGGCAAATCCGGCCAAGCATGACCAGACACAAGGTTTCCTTGCGTATGTAGCGTTTCTTCAATATAAGTTGCACCGCAAGCAACGACATCAGGCTTGCAAGCTGAGTAGGCTGTATATTCCCTTCCTTTCATTAAATCGGGTACAACCGAAAGCACTTGAGCCGCATGACAAATGGCACCTACCGGTTTATTGGCCTCAAAGAAGTGGCGCACAATTCGCGGTAAGTGCTCATTTAGACGAATATATTCAGGTGCTCGTCCGCCCGGAATAATCAACCCATCGTATGCGGCCGGGTCCACATCGGCAAATGCCACATGAGATTCTAAGCCATATGCCGGTTTTTCGACGTATGTCTCCATCCCTTCCACAAAATCATGGCTTACCGTTTGCAATCTCTTTACAGAAGGCGAAGCAATCGTCACTTCAAAGCCTTCTTCCAGGCAACGATAATACGGATAAAACACCTCTAGTGCCTCAACGGCATCCCCTGTTACGATTAGTACACGCTTGCTCATACAATCACCTCAAATCATATTTATGGCATTTCCAAAACCAATGCCTTATTTACCTGATAATTTTATTGATTCGACGCTGCACGCGGAATTCCTTCCCTCTCCCCGCTTATTACTAAAAAAGCATAAAATAGAACAAAAGGAGGAGGTTGTATGAGACTATTTACCGCGATTCAATTTAATGAAGAAACCATCCAAGAACTTTTGCGACTACAACGCGAACTAAAACGAAATGTCAAATGCCGAAAATGGCAAACGCCGCATCATATGCATTTGACCCTGCATTTTCTCGGCGAGCTTTCCAGACAACAGTCCGAACTTGTGCAGCAGGAAATGGAAGCCGTAGCCACCACATCTCCAGCCTTTTCTTTGCGCCTAGCCAAAATTGGAGCATTCCCTAATCTAACCTGGCCCCGCGTACTTTGGGCCGGGGTGCAGGAACAGACCCCCGGGTTATATGATTTGCAAAAAACATTGGCGGCGCGTTTGGCTCATCTCGGCCTTTATAAGGAAGAAAAGCGCTATCGCCCGCACATTACTTTAGCACGCGAACCAGATGCTGCTTCCTTTCCTCTTCCCATGGAAAAACTGCCTTGTGTACAAGCTATTGCTTGGACTGTGCAAGAAATTGCATTGTTTCATTCCACGCTGACACCGCAAGGTCCGATTTACCACATACTAGGAACGTATCCCTTAACAGGTATGCAATCATAAAAATAGTAAAGGGAACCTTCCGTATCATCCAGTCCTATTGCTGAATTTATTATGAGCGTTTTATTGCCTCTGCATACAAAAATGAGAAAAATGCGCAAACGTTGCCTATCTTTCTCTTCCTCCGTGCCACACGCTCCACACGGAAAAAGCAACGTCTGGCAGACGCCTCGCGAAAAAAAACCCCCTATGCGGGGGCAATTCCGTTTTTTATGTAAATACAACAGTCTTGTTCTTATCTACAAGAATACGGTCTTCGATGTGCCATTTTACGGCACGGGCAAGAACGATGCGTTCGATGTGACGGCCTTCTTTCTTCAAGTCGTTCACATTGTCGCGATGGCTGACGCGGCTTACATCCTGCTCGATAATCGGTCCTGCATCAAGTTCTTCTGTTACATAATGCGCGGTCGCGCCGATAATTTTTACCCCGCGCTTGTACGCTTGATCATACGGCTTGCCACCGATAAATGCCGGCAAGAAGGAATGGTGAATATTAATAATTCGATTGCGGAAATGCTCCACCAAATACGAAGACAAAATCTGCATATAGCGTGCCAGCACGATGAAATCAACGTTTCCTTCCATTAATTCGCGCTGTTTTTTCTCCACTTCCGGCTTCGTCTCTGGCGTTACCGGCAAATAGTGATATGGAATCCCCAGCGACTCAACAAGTTCCCGCGAATCTTCATGGTTGCTGATTACCATTGTAATCTCAGCGTTCAGATCGCCTGCCTGCCAATTCCAAAGCAATTCACGCAAGCAATGATCCTCTTTAGATACAAAGATCACCATTTTTTTAGGACGATTGGCCAGCGTAATTTTCCAATTCATGCTAAATTGATCCGCCACCGTCGTAAACGCGCGGCGCAACTCGTCAACCGTTTCTTCAAGACCTTCCTTAAAAAATTCAATTCGCATAAAAAACATGCCGCCTTCCGGATCCTGCGTATACTGATCCGATTGTAAAATATTGGCGCCATTTTCATGTAAAAACTTAGAAACCGCCGCAACAATCCCCGGCCGATCCGGACACGAAATCAATATCCGGCCCACTCCTCTGTACTTCTCCTGGAACATCGTTTTTACTTTCTGTGCTACCATCTCTGTTTATCCTCCACCACTTATGTATGAATTTTATTTTCTGACTATTATACATCATTCCAAAAGCTAGGCAAAGAAAAAAGGCGGAGGCCCGCCCTTTCCAATCTTTTCATTCTTTCTCCAGCAAACGGAAGAACCGTTCTTCCTGTACGCCATTGTCTTTTTCAAAAATACCGCGGCGGGCAATGGTTCTTGTCTTGCTGCCCGGCTTTTTCACCCCGCGCATGCTCATGCACAGATGTTCGGCTTCCACCACAGCGATCGCGCCCACCGGTTCAATCACTTTTTCAAGCGTGTCCACAATTTGATTCGTAATCCGCTCCTGTACCTGCGGACGGCGTGCCAAAATCTCAACAAGACGAGCAAATTTGCTCAAGCCGACAATACGACCGTTTGGGATATAACCGATATGAACCTTTCCGAAGAAAGGAACAAAATGATGTTCGCATACACTATAAAACGGAATATCCTGCACGATCACAATATCATTTGTTCCTTCAGCTGGAAATGTCTTTCCAAGCACTTCAGCCGGATCTTCGTGAAGCCCGCTAAAAATCTCCCGATACATTTTGGCAATGCGCTTCGGTGTCTCTTGCAATCCTTCCCGTTCTGGATCTTCACCAATCAAACTGATAATATCATAAAAGTGCTTTTCAATCGGATCTGTGAAAGTTCTACTGGACTTAACTGCTTCTGCGCGCATGGCGTTCATCTCCTTGACTCATATATAGAACAGATTGAGCAGTGCCAGCGTCTGTTCTCATAGAAACACCGTATAATATTCATCTAAGAATTGCAAGCTGAAAATGTTCTCCTTCAACATGGGGATAGGCAAAGGTACATCTTATCAAAGGCACGCCTTCCATTAAAGCAAAGCATATTTTCGTCGAAAACGCAGCAAAATTTTCGTCCAGCTTGTCCCAAACACGGCAAGAAAAAACACATTGGACAAAGCATGTGCAAGATCGAAATAGAAACTCTGCGCATAAGCGACGACAACCAATTGCCAGCTGAATGCATCCGGCAGGGCAATCAAATACCATATGTTCATGATCCACCCAAACAAAAATCCCCATACGAAACCAAATGCCAGCAACCCTAGTCGCTTTTTCATCCACCACGTATCTTTGAACCAACCTGCCGTCACACCAATCATGCCCCAACAAAACATTTGCCATGGCGTCCACGGCCCCTGACCAAGAAAAACGTTAGAAATAAGAGCGGCAACCGCGCCAATGACAAATCCGGCCTCCGCACCGAAAACGAGGGCAGATACGATAATGACAAACGAAGTCGGCTGTACGCTCGGTAAAGGCGCAAAAGGGACGCGCCCAACGGCGGCGATAGCCGCTAATACGGCAAGCAGTACCAATTCCCGCGCTTCAATATGCCTCCGTTCAAACTTAGCAAAAAACGGAAGCAAAGTGACTCCAATGAATACGAAACTAAGCAATAAGTAGTGTTCGTCCGTAAACGCGGACGAAAGCGCAAGAATGGTCAAAAGGAGAACGAGACTAACCAAAATTAACCGATGAGAACGCGCCATCTGTCCATCACATCCTCATAGGTTAACGCCTCCGGCCAATACTGCCGCACTACGCGATTAATAGCGGTCGTATAAAAATAATTTTCACTGAAAAAAACAGAAGGTTCAGCTTCTGTCGTAATCGCCCCATCAAACAGCAGAGCGCAGCGGGAAGCATGGCGCGCCGCAAATTCGATATCGTGCGTAACCATTACGACCGTCATACCCTGCGCACGCAGCGTATCAAGCAGCTCAGCAAAACGCTCTTTGACCAATGGGTCCATTCCTTTCGTCGGCTCATCTACAAGCAGGATGTGTGGCCGTGATAGCAGTATCAACGCAAGGGCAACCTTTTGCTGCTGTCCCCCGCTTAAATCATGTGGATGTTTTTTCAGTACATCTTCTATTTCTAAAAGCGATAAGAGATAAGAGATTTCTTCCTCAGGTCTCTCGCTCCCCACATAATCCGCCATATACCACAACTCTTCTTCCACAGTATCATGAAGAAAATACAGGAGAGGATTTTGCGCCAAATATCCAATCATGCGATAGCGCTCCGCTTCTTTTATCTTATGAACTGAGCGGCCCCTTAGCCATATGCTACCGCGCTGCGGTACAAGCATCCCGCCCATCACTTGCAGCAGCGTCGATTTTCCCGTGCCATTCCCGCCCAAAATAGCAAGAAGCTCTTTTTCATATACAGTAAGTGTAAGCTTTTGCAAAACCGGAGGTAATTCCTGTTTATACTGAAAAGCAATATCGTGACACTCCAGGAATATATTTGAGTTACAATCAGCAACATGTGAAGCGGAAGAAGACAAAGTTGGCCTCCTTTCCGTTTCATTCATCACCGCTTGCAACCACCGTTTTCCCTCACGTACCGTTAAGGGGATCGAAGAGGATAAATCATTGCTTTGAGCGCTTAAATACAAACGGGCAACAGAAGGCAAGTAAGAAAAATACGCAGTATCCTGCCGCACTGCGATTTCCCGGCTCATTTCTTCGGGTGTTCCCTGATATTTCATTCGCCCGTGCTGTAGCATCAACACCCGATCTGCAAGCGGCAATACTTCTTCTAACCGATGTTCACACATAATGACAGTAAGCGAAAATTCATCGTTTATTTGACGAATCATTTGCAGAAACTCGCGGGATGCAACCGGATCAAGCTGGGCCGTCGGCTCATCCAGCAACAAAACACGCGGCTGTAATAAAAGGACGGACGCCAGATTTATCATTTGCTGTTGTCCACCGGAAAGTTCATGTACCGGCATATATAATAAACGTTCCAAACCAAAAAACTGCACGATTTCAGCAAGGCGCTTACGCATTACCGGAACCGAATATCCTAAATTCTCCATCGAAAAGGCAAGCTCATGCCAAACCGTATCCATCACCATTTGATTTTCTGGATTTTGCAAAACCATTCCAATTTCAGCTGCAGCTGTCATGTCATCTTGTTCCACTAATGATTTTCCATTGTATAAAATTTCTCCTGTTCGTGTTCCTACGGGCATTAGCTCCTTTTTAAAATGACGCAGTAAAGTTGTTTTCCCGCAACCGGATGGCCCGCACAGCACAATAAACTCCCCTTCCGCAACGGTAAACGAAATATCGGAAAGAGCGGCTATCTCTTCATCTGGATAGCAAAAAGTCAAGTTTTTCACTTCAAACGTTGCCACACTTTTCTCTCCTTTCCTTCTATCCACAGCGGAATGAGCAAATATATGCAAAAAACAACATAGATGACCGTTTCTGCGGGGGTCAACAGAAGATGGCCAAGTCGCGGATAAATGGGCAATACACCATAACCTATTCCCCATCCTGCTATACAAACGATACCAGTGACACCAAGCGCAAGCAGAACCGCCCAGTCCCTGCGTTCCATACGATAAGGAAAATAAAAACTGCGCTTTGCAGTGCCATATCCGCGCCCCTTCATGGAATCGGCCGTTTGCAATGCCTCTTCCAACGACCAGATTAATAGTATGTGCAGCAGCTTCATTCCATCGCGCGCCCGTTTTGCCAGAGATCCATGGTAGATAGAAACTCCCTTTGTCCGCTGAACCAGGGCAATCTGATACAGCCTGCGCCTAAGCAACGGAACGAAGCGAATCGCCATCATCGCTAACAAAGTCGTTTTCGGAGCAAAACGGGAGAAAAGATACATGAGCTTATCTGTCGTAATAACATAATGATAAGATAAAAACGCTAATAAGATGACCAACACCGACAGCATCATCGTACATCCATATACTACCGCCTCCAATGTAATCGGTCGCTCAAGAAAATAAAACAAAATGTGCACACCACGTTGTGAAAAAAGCGGATTTAATACAATCAAAGCTCCGCCAAGCACCAAATATAGCGAAAACAAGCGGCGTAATTGTTGACTCCGCTTATGCAAGACGTTCAACACAAGAAGCAACACCAGAGCGGTGAGTAAAAAAATGGGGTGAAAGAAAAGCATGGCAAATACAATGACCCCTGTATAATAAAAAAAACACGGAACGGGGTGGAAAGAGGCAAAGCCGCCGTTCATTCCAGTTTCGCCCCTAAATCCCGTCCTAAATCAACGGTATATAGCCACTCAATTTTGTCGCCGGCTTTAACCGGAAAAATACCGGCGCTTTTATTCGGAAAAACCCCGTTTACCCGGTACATCCAACCGCTTTTGCTTCCCCTGTCAAATTCGTATAGATTGTCAATTCCTTCTACGTAGGCGGTCGCTTTCACGCCCCGATATTCCATCTGAATCTTTTTCTCTCGCGTAACCCGTTTGAGCACGTCAAGTACAGTATCGCCTTCCTGAATTTCAACTTCGGTTGGCGAAAGTATCGTTCCCCGTTCCTTATCCGCTACAATAGAAAAGGAGACCATTTTTTTAGCGGGGGAGGTTTCGCTAGCCTGTTGTGCCTTTTTCGTTTTCGCATGATCGACCGTCGCTTTCGCAGCCGCTTGAACCGGTACTGTCCGTTCTGCCGCTGCGACTGCTTTCGTTGTTTCTCTTTCCTGTTTCTGAGAAGAAGCATTATTTTTTTCTTTTTCCTGTTTTTGCGGTATCGGTTTGGATTGTGATGGATGGTTCATTGCCGCAGGTTGGGCCGTTTGGGCCTGGGATTCGGATAAAGCGGGAGCCGACGCCTGTGCGGTCGGCATTTGCTCGGCCTGTTTTTGCTCTGCCTGCTGTGTTAACGCAGATGTTTCCACCGCCTTTCCGGTATTGGCTGGCGTATTGGCCGGTGCTGTGCTACAACCAACAAGCAAGCTCAGCACGATAAGAACCCGAGCCAGAAAATAGAGTTGTGTGTTTCCTTTTTTAAGCATAAAGCGCCCTCCCTTGAAACATTTATTTATTCATTTTTTCATATAATTTAATGGCAACAACAGCCGCCATTTCCCGTGTAACGGGAACGTCCGGATAAAAAGCGTCGTCCGCTCCAACCATAATCTTTTGCTCGCGAACCGCCTGTATATATGGCAAAGTCTGCCTGAACGCCCGGTCATTGTCCCGGAAGCTCGCCTGTTTCAAAGCGGGAGACAGCCCAAATGCTTTTGCAATCATAACCGCCATTTCCTGACGGGAAACAATTTGTTCAGGTTGGAAAGAAGAAGGGGTAACCCCTTGAACAATTCCTTTTTCTCTTGCTTTCATAACATAACCGTAATACCAATTTTCCGGTGTAACATCCATAAAAACTTGTTTTGCCTCAACCGCAGGCATTTCATTACGCAATTTCATCAATAACACCGTCAACTGCGCCCGTGTCATGGCCTGTTTCGGAGCAAAACGTTGTTCCACCTCGCTAACGCTTTCCATCAGGCCCTTCTCATACGCTTGATACACAGCCGCCATCGCCCAGTCAGAGATCGCCCCCTCGTCTACAAAACGCATTGGCGTTGTATCTGTGTCAAAGGTAGCCTGGGCTTGTGTTTCCGTTATTTGATAAAGCTTTTCTTTTCCTGTTAGGAACCGATCATACGCTACTAGCGCCATAAGCGCCTGCTCAGTTGCCATTTTATCGGCCGGCTGGCCGATAAAATGGGCGTATCCGCCATCCGCTTGTTTAAAGCGGAATAAACTGGTCACGACATCTCCTTCCTCTTTCACAAATCTTGCATCTTTCGGATCGATTCCAACTGAAGCAAGGGCAATGATAACCTGGGAGACACTTTCGCTATTTTCATCGCCGAACAGTTTATAGCCGCCATTTTTGAGCTGAACCTCAGAAAGCCATTGTACCGCTTTGTCAACCGCCTGTTTTACGTCTTTTTTCTCTAAATATGAAGACAAGGCAGTAATGGCCATCGCTGTAATATCGACGTTGCTTTCCTCTCCTTTTACAAGCGGAAAACCACCATTTGGATTCTGCTGCTGCACCAACCAGTCGATCAACGTATTTCTTGTCCATCTGGCATGATTAGGAATTTCGTATTTACCGCTATCAAAAGCTAACAGCGCGAAAATCGGCCCATTTGTTCCCTGAATGGTCATATGCTCATGATTGTAAATTTTCTCGATTAAATTGTAACCGCCGATGCTGGCTGGATTCCCTCCTGCTGCTTTCACGGCTAGGGCAATGCGCTCATAATCGGTTACTTTGCGAAATTGTCCATTTTTCTCTCTAAGCATTTTTTCGATGGAGGCAAGATAGCCCGGAGGGAGCTTGCGGCCAGCGCGGGCCAGCGCGAACGCTCCCCATTCAGTAAGATTACCATCGCTTGCGTTTGCGAGAATTCGTTTACAAAGAGATTCAATCTCCACATCCAACGATGGAATGGACTGTGCTGTCTTCTCTACTTTGCTGCGATCGATCACCGCAAATTTTGTGAAATGATCCACTTTTCCGATAATAATACCTGTTTTCGCATCCAATACTGCGGGGATCGGAATCCACTCATTTTTCTGCTCGTCCAGCCATGCCAATACAAGAGCGTGTAATTGCTCCGTTTCGATAGGAATTTTTATCATAATGTATATCGATTTGTTAAACTTCGTACCATCCGGCCCGAAATCATATATCCCAGAGACAAGCTCCGGACGTTGAACCATCTGTTCGGTAATCGTGAGCGAAGTTGTTTTGGATAAAGCTTGCGCTGGAACGATGAGTTGTACTTCATCCATATTATCTTTAATTACGCTTTCGACAGCGGCTGAAACGGACTGTTGTAACGATACCGTATGATTAGCCAACGATTGCTTTATCTGCTCCGCTTGCCTGGCATCCATTCTTTCGGCAGCATTTAGCACAACCGTCGTTGTGGCCACTTTGCTTATCGGCTGTGTATTATTCGGCGTAAGACCAATACGGTTAAGTTCATTTTCAACATGCGCCGGAATGGAAAATGTTCCATCTTTGTACGTATCCGCAAGAAAATACGCACCTAAATCCTTGCCGAGATCAAGCGTATAGCGCCAGGCTACAACATCCCCATCTTCTAACATATAAATGCCTGCACTGTAATTGGGAAACCAGCCGTTAACCGAATACATCCAACCGCTCTGCGGACCGCGATCAAACTCCCCCAGCCCATCAATGGCTTCTACGTACAGCGTCGCCCCGGAACCGCGAGATTCTACTTTATTGCCTAACATACGCCGGAGAACGGTATAGGCTGTGTCCCCCTCCTTCAGCTCTACCGACTGAGCAGGCAAAATGACGCCGCGCTGACTATCCCCGATTACGGATAGCGTAATTGTTTTTTTTACAGGAACAGGTGTATTCGGGGGCGTTCCTCCTTCAGGCGGTGTTGATCCATCGGGAAGCGGCGACCCTGGTTCCGTTGGAGGTTTTTCCGATGTTGGTGGTGAAGGCTGAGCCGCGAAGCGATAAAGCGGAGATTTCCCCTTCGTAAATAAATCATATGCTACCAGCGCCTGCAACGCTTGTTCCGTAGCCATCCTATCCGTTTTTCCGCCCGCTACATGGACAAAGCCTCCGTCCGACTGCCGGTATGAAAGTAAATGATGCAACAAATTTTTTCCTGATTTTGTGAAAGCGGCTGAAGTCGGGTCTATGCCATTCGCGGTTAAAGCGATAATCACCTGGGCTGTAGTCTCGCTCGGCTCCGTTACGTCCCCCAAAAAACGAAATGTGTATCCGCCCGTTTCATTTTGTTGAGCCGATAAATAAGCAACCGCCTTATCAACAACCGTTTGCACTTCAGGACGGTTTTTGTATGGCGCAAGAGAGGTCAGCGCCATCGCCGTTATATCGAGATTGCTTTCGGCTCCGGGCGAAAGCGGCCAACTTCCGTCCGCATATTGATGTTGCACAATGTAAGCAATAAGCTTCTCGCGATTCCATTGCGCATCTTCAGGCGTTTTGTAATCTCCGCAGTCAAGGGCGATTAAAGCAAAAATCGGTCCGTTGAGCCCTTGGTTTGTCATGCGAGAATTGTTGTAAATTTTTTCGATGAAGTTATAGCCGGCGATTGCGGTCGGATCACCGCCTACCGCTTTGACCGCTAAAGCAATTCGTTCATAGTCGGTTACTTTACGGTACTGTCCTTTTGCGGCCGCGACCTCCCGTTCTATGCTTTCGAGATAGCTTGCCGGAACCGCTTGTCCAGCGCGCGCAAGCCCGATTGCTTCCCATTCAGATAGTTGATTATGGCTCAGGGCATACTGACTCGCTGTCTGAATCGCCTCTTCAATGCCAACAGAATGGCCAGTAGACTGCTCTTGTACGGTTACTGTATCAGGAGTTACTGTAGTATCGCTCCCCAAATCTCCTCTTATTTTTGGTACAATAGAAGCATAAGCCGGCTTCGGTTGAAACCAAGAAAACCCTAACACTGTAGAAATAAAAAGAAAGAAGATCGTGAATAAAGCAAAATACTTTTTCCATGTATTTCTGAAACCCATTTTCTCATTACCCCCTTCGCTCTTAAAGAAATGTCAATGCACAATAACAAACAAAGCCACCCTTATACAAGGGTGGCCTCACATACAATGAAATGTTGCAATAACAAACAATGGAACAATACAAGAAAAAAAGCATACAAAAGCCCAGCTGTATTGTACACTGTTGTCGTTTCTTTATTCTCACCCCCCGAAGAATCAGAAACATCTTAGAGAAAGGCAGGTCTCCTGGCTCATGGATCATCGCTTCTCCATACCTTCCCATTTCATCACAGAAACAGTGGCGTATATTGCTGGAGTCACTCCCCATTTACAGTGGCGGGACCGCGTCGGATTTGCACCGTTCTTCCCTTTTAAGCAAAAAGCACACAGGCAATTTGCACCTTTCCCCGCTCTTTATTCAATTTTTATTCTTATGATACTGTCTCGACGCTTTTTTGTCTATAATATTTTAACATTTCAAGAAAAAATTTGTATAGAATGCATATTTTCTCAACATGAACAGCGAAACGATACGAAGGAAGTCTTTATACGCAGTTTTTCATCCCGAACACAAGACGCTGCAAGGCTTCCGCCACGCCGCTTTCATTATTAGAGGCGACGATCAGGTCGGCTTTTTCTTTTACGTCCTCCGGTGCGTTAGCCACAGCTACTCCGATTCCCGCCATAGTAATCATATCAAGGTCGTTATAATAATTACCGATAGCGATCGTATCGGCCAGCGAAATATTTAAATATTCGGCAAGGTTACTTAGCGCCGCGCCTTTGGAAGTCGCTTTATCAATAATATCGATATAAGACGGACCACTGCGGAGCGTCCGCACCGGCAAATTCATCGCAGCAAATTCATCGTACGCTTTGTTAAGCTGTTCATCGGTGCCAAATAAAGTGAATTTAACCAGCTTATCCTCCACGGTTAACATATCCTGAATGAGTTTTGGCTGTGCGAGGTATTTTGCGTACATCCGTTGCACGTCTTCGCGCTCCATGCTTTCCGTATACATATCAAATGCGGTGCAAAAGTCCATGTGAATATTTTCCCTGCGACAGTACTCCACCACACCTCTCAATGATTGCATAGAAAAACCGTTTTCCTGCAGAATTTCTTTCGTTTTGGAGTGTGTAGTAACCGCGCCGTTATGACAAATAAAATAACCGTGAATGCCGATTTCTTCAAGAATCGGAAGCACGCTGACAGGCGCGCGCCCGGAACAAAGCACAATTTGTACTCCTTCCTCTTCCGCTGCTCGCAACGCCTTTTTGTTTTTTTCTGTAATCCGGTAGTCGTCTGTAAGTAGCGTTCCGTCGATGTCAATTGCAGCTAGTTTGTATGCCATATATTTCACCATCCAGAATCTTTTCTTTATAATAATGATGCATAGACATCGGGATTCGCCGTATATCTTAACCGTTCGCCTTTTACGCCTAGAAGCACATTTTCCGCCGCTACCATCGCCATGCGGAGACGTGTCTGTACAGTTGCACTTCCAATATGAGGCAATGCTACGACATTATCGAGCGAAAGTAAGGGATGCGAAGGAGGAATTGGTTCTTTTTCAAACACATCAAGCCCTGCTGCCCAAATTTCTTTATTAACCAGCGCCCGATAAAGCGCGTCCTCGTCCACGTTCGTGCCGCGGGATACGTTAATAAATGTAGCCGTCCGTTTCATGCGAGCAAACTGTGCTGCCCCCATCATATAGTACGTTTCTTTTGTGGCTGGCGTTAGCAATACCACATGGTCGGATTTATCCAGCAATTCCTCCAGCGAACAATATACGGCGCCGAGCTTTTCTTCTGCTTCCAGGCGCCGTGTCCGGTTGTGGTACAAAATACGCATATCAAACGCCTTGGCACGACGGGCGACCCCTTCCCCAATGCGGCCCATTCCGATAATGCCAAGGGTCGAACCATACACCTCCTGCCCTGCCATAAACATCGGCGACCAATTCTTCCATTTCCCTTCTTTAATGCAAGCCATTCCTTCACCCAAGCGGCGCGCGGTAGCCATCAATAAGGCAAAAGCTAAATCCGCCGTCGCTTCCGTAAGCACGTCCGGCGTATGTCCAACACGTATGCCGCGCTTCGTCGCTTCGGCAATGTCGATATTATCATAACCCACCGCCATCGTGCTGATGACCCGCAGATGCGGAGCGGCATCCATTACTTCTGTATCAATCCGATCGGCCAGCATAGAATACAAGCCGTGGGCATCTTTTATTTCTTTAAGTAGCAATTCGCGCGGCATTACCTTGTCTTCTTTTTCCCAAACATACAAAGACGCCGTGCGCTCCAGAAGCTCCAATGCCTGTTGCGGAATTTTCCTTGTTACAACGATTTTCGGTTTCATCAATGCTCCCGCTCCCTCCCCTTTTATTCTTTATCTCATCATATCATAGATTTTCCGACGCATTTTCATAAAGAATCGCTTTTTGCATAAATTCATGTGCAGTAGACACGTAAACCATGTACAATAGGCAAAGAAGAACAATTTAAGGCAAGGAGAACGCATGATATGCACAGCAATTTACGAAGTTTTATCGAAATGCTGCGAAGGGAAAAAGACATCGTGGAAATTTCCACGCCGGTTGACCCGTATCTGGAACTTCCGGAAATTCACCGGCGCATTATCGCTGAAGGTGGACCCGCGTTGCTGTTCACCAACCCGAAAGGCAGCTCATTTCCCGTCATCACGAACCTGTTCGGAACGGAGCGACGCGTAGAACTTGCATTCGGACCACGTCCGGAAAATTTAGTGAAACAATTAATTGGTGCAATGGATAAGCTATTTCCGCCGAAACTGAGTGTGCTTTGGCAATACCGGGCTCCGTTGCTTGATGTGGCCAAAACCGGGTTACGCACGGTTCCCAACAGCAAAGCCCCGGTGCTGGAAGTCGAAGAAAAAGAAGTAGATCTACACAAACTTCCCGTGCTTACAGGCTGGCAACTCGACGGTGGGCCGTTCTTTACGTTACCGCTCGTTTATACCGAACACCCGGAAACAAAAGAGCACAACCTCGGCATGTACCGCATGCAAGTACAGAAAAAAAACCAAACTGGTATGCACTGGCAAATCCATAAAGGCGGAGGGTTTCACCATCATGAAGCGGAAATCCGCAATCAGGCTTTACCTGTAACTGTTTTTCTCGGTGGACCACCAGCGCTCATCGTCACGGCGATTGCGCCACTGCCGGAAATGCTACCGGAATTAATTTTCACCTCCTTCCTGATGGGCGACAAGCTGGACGTCACACAAATCGACCACCATGCGCATAAACTAATCGCTCAAGCAGAGTTCGCATTCTGCGGTGAAGTGCCGCCGCACGTGCGCCATCCGGAAGGGCCGTTTGGCGACCACTATGGCTATTACTCGTGGACACATGATTTCCCTGTGTTCAATATAAAAAAAATGTACCGCCGCAAAGACGCGATCTATCCGGCGACAGTAGTCGGCAAACCGCGCCAAGAAGACTACTTCATTGGCGAATATTTGCAGCGTCTGCTGTCACCGATTTTTCCAGTCGTTATGCCAGGCGTCAAAGATCTGTGGACATACGGAGAAACAGGCTTTCACTCCCTAGCCGGGGCCATTGTGCGTGAAAGCTACTACCGGGAAGCGATGGCTCACGCGTTCCGCATCATGGGCGAAGGCCAGTTGACGCTGACAAAGTTTTTGATGCTGACTGACGTACCGTGTAATCTGCAAAACTTCCCGCAATTCTTGGAGACGATTCTCTCGCGTTTCAATCCGCAGCGCGATCTGTTAATTGTACACGACACGTCCATGGATACGCTTGATTATACAGGCCGTAAATTCAATCACGGCAGCAAGGCGATCATGCTCGGCATCGGCGAACCTATCCGCGAACTCCAGCGAGAATACCGTGGGGAGCCATTGCCCGGGATCAACAAAGCCAAGGCTTACTGCGGAGGGTGTCTTGTCGTATCAGGTGCCAGCTTCGACGCGGATGAACAGCTGCCCGCCAAGCTGGTAGAACATGCGCAGCATAAACTACATGACTGGCCGCTTGTCTTCCTTGTTGACGATGTGGATGAAATCATAGACCAGACGACGTTTCTATGGACAACATTTACCCGTTTTGACCCGGCGCATGACGTATACGCAAAAACAAAGCTTAGCCACAATAAAGTGCAATTTGAAGGGCCTATTATTATCGATGCTCGCATGAAGCCATTCTATCCAGACGAACTCGTGCCGCGTGAAGATATTACCCAGCTTGTCAATCGTCGCTGGAACGAATATTTTCCGCGCAAAAATTTTTGAAACCTTTTTGCGGCCATCCCGTATAGAGTATATGTAATCATTATGGATCTTTTAGAGAGGGGGATAATACAATGAAAAAGTTTCTTATGTTGTTTATGGCTGTCGCGTTAGTTTTTAGTGCAGGCACTTTTATAAACGCTGATTACGCCAGCGCAAAAGGAAAGAAATCGTATAACTCGGGTACGAAAAACTTCCAGCCGAAACAGGATCAAAACTCCAATATTTCTAAACCTAATTCTAATAACGTAAACAGCCCGGCGAAAAATACGGCACCGACAAAAGCGCCAACTCCGCAAAAAAGCGGCGGATTTATGAAAGGGCTTCTGTTTGGCGGTTTGGCGGGCTTCCTGCTCGGCGGATTGCTCGGAAACTTGGGCGGATTAGGCGCCATTCTCGGCCTGCTAATCAACGTGCTGTTCGTGGTTATGGTCATTGTACTGATCCGCAAAATCTACGTACACTTTAAAAACAAACAAAAAGAGAAGGAAGCTCATATATGGAGAAATTAAAGCTATCCGAGCAGGAGATCGTAAACGCGCTTTGCCTTTATATTGCGGACAAGAAACAGATCAGCCCGCACGATGTAAGCATTGAACTCATGTGGGATGATGAGTATGGTTTTTCTGCTTCCGCTACTGAAAACGGCCATACACAAATCCTGATTCAAGCAAACATGATTGAAGCGATCCGTTTCTATTTGCATCATGAACTGAATCGCGATCCGTTCGCAGCCAGCCTAGAACTCGAATTGGATGATGAGGAAGGCATTATCGCGTTTGCAACATACCGTTCATAATAAAACACGCGTTTTATACTATTGATTGTAAAAACAGGGTGTGGAAACACTTTCTGTGTTTCCACACCCTGTCTCTATTTTTTCATTCATTGCTTCCTAATGTCTAGCCTCCGCGTCATCGTAGTGTGCTTTTCCTTTCTTATATCATTCCGCACGTTGCTGTAATCTCATATCAAGCGTACGTGACAAGGTTTTCGGATTTATTTCAGCGATATATGCTGGCTTTTCAGCTGATTCCAAATGTTCCGGGTATCCGTAGGCACCGTGTTCGCTCAAATCCAGACCGACTATCTCTTCTTCCGGCGTTACGCGCAATCCTATCGTAGCTTTCAGTGCATAAAGAATAATAAAGCTTATAAGCGCAACGTATACAGCCGCGCCTAGCACACCGATTATTTGCACATAAAATTGGTGAAAGCTGCCGCCATAGAATAATCCAGCCTGACCAATTCCGGTGTACTCGACAAGACGAGGAGACGCGAAGAAGCCGGTGGAAAGCGTGCCCCAGATGCCCGCCACACCATGCACAGAAAAAGCAAATACCGGATCATCCACCCCTTTACGTTCGAAATAAAGAGATGTAAAAAACGTCAGGACGCTGGCTATCGCGCCGATAATGACCGCCGCCCATGGTTCCACGAACGCGCATGCCGCGGTAATAGCCACCAGCGCCGCTAACACACCGTTCAACATGCTCGGAATATCCGCTTTCCCCAATACCGCTCGCGCTATGAGCATGGCCGCAATGGCTCCCGCGGCTGTCGCAAGGTTAGTTGTCAGCGCAATATACCCGAAGAACCCGTCTTTTACCGACATGGTCGAGCCAGCATTAAAGCCGAACCAGCCAATCCAGAGAATAATAACACCCAATACGGAATACACCTGGTTATGTCCCGGAAGAAGATTCGGTTTTCCATCTTTTGTGTATTTGCCAATTCGCGGACCGAGCAACAATGTAGCTACCAGCGCTGCCAGCGCGCCTTGCAAATGCACAACCGTAGACCCTGCGAAATCTTGCATGCCCATTTCGCTTAACCAGCCGCCTCCCCATACCCAGTGACCGATTACCGGGTAAATAATCGTCGTGAACAAAATACCAAATACAAGATAAACGGAAAATTTAGCCCGTTCCGCAAACCCGCCCCAGGCAATCGCCAGAGATACCGCAGCAAATGCCATTTGGAATAAAAACTTCAGCGCCAACGGAATATCCGCCCACGAAAGGGAGGCAAACACTTTGTCCTCGCCTTTCGCTCCCGTTTGAAGCATCCATCCACTCCATCCGATAAAACCATTGCCTTCCCCGAATGTAACAGCAAATCCAGCAAACCAAAAGAATAAACCCGCGATTGCAAAGCTAATAATTTGCTTCCCGGCAATATGACCAGCATTTTTCATTCTGGTAGAACCTGCTTCTAAAAGCGCAAACCCCATTTGCATGGAAATGACTAAAATTGCCGCTAGAAATACGTATGATGCATCAACCCAGTTTAACAGTGTTCCTGCATTCATGTTCCCAGCCCCCTAATGTTAGTTTTTATTACATAATATTATACAAAACCACCTGTCTTGTGCAACTTATGTCATTAAATATAACATTAATTATCTTTTATTCTTACCGTTTACATAGCTTTTTTCTCTTTTTTTCGTATTTTTTCATAAATTCATAGCTTGAAAGCATATTTATGTAAAGTAATGTTATTTTACTTTACATATTTATTATTTTCCAACTTTATCATTTCCAATAAAACAAGTAGCGAGCTTTCAATCTTTTTCAGTATAATGAGTTGAATATTAACGTTTTGTAAATAGAATATTAAAAATTAAGAGGTGTAACTATGCTACAACATACAGAGGGGTTGCTTCACCGCATCACGCGCATGCCTGTTGCGCGGCGCATTTTGCTTGTTATCTGGCTGGTATTGGCAGGGATCATCGTCTGGAATATCTCAACTGTAGAAAATTGGATTATTTTCAACTGGATCTTCTTAGGATTGTTACTGCTCGATTTCAAGAAAGACCAAAAGCCAATTAACTGGCTCGCTTTCCTGCCCAAAGGCGTTCTTCTGCTGTTTATTCTTTATTACATATATCGCTATGCACCGTATATCTGGTATAAACTCGCTTCATGGGAAATGAAAAACATTAAACATATTTTCAATTGGAACCACTTGTTTCGTAGCATTCCTTTTAATGATGCGTCTTTCGTCCGCATCTACCAGCCGGAGTGGTTGACCATCTTCCTGCGTTGGGTATACGGATACGGTTTCTCGCTGGCATTATGGGTAGCTGTCATCCGTAGTTTTCTGACAAGAGATACAGGGAAAATGCTTCGCTATGTGCTCTCCAGCCATACGTTCCAGCTTCCGATTATTGTGCCATTTTACACAACCGTGCTTCTTCAAGAGGTGTGGTACGTGCTCGGTCATCCCGATGGAATGGCACGCAACTTCACGCCGGAGCAAGCAGCCGTCTGGTCACTGAATTGTTTCCCAAGCATGCATACGTCCGTTTCATTTGCCATCTTGCTTCTCGCCTTAAGGGAAAAGGGAAAAATCTTCCGCCGGCTTATGGTAACGTATTGCTCGCTTATTATTTTTTCAACCATGTACCTTGAAATTCACTGGGTCATCGATGTAATTGCTGGCATGATACTTGGTTGGGGAACGGTAAAAATAGTGGATAAACTATATGAAAAATGGGGAGAACGCGCGGTTAAAGAGAAAGGCGCTACAGTCGAAGCAACAGTATTAAAACGTGACTTACAAAATAATTAAAGATGAGTACCATTTTTCACCCTGAAACTCCTCCAATCCCTATCTTCTTCCCATAAGCTTGGTTGCCTTTTTTGCTTACGAAACAGATTCGTTTCCAATCCCCCCTCCTGGCGGTGTGCTTCCTTGCGAAAAAGTCAACCAAGCTTTTCCTAATTTATTCTCCGATTCCATCCTTCTCCGGAATGCTCTTTCAATAAATTTCTGACTTTACGATACGCTGAAATCCACTGCTGCAGCGCCAATGCTGTAACTCCAAAGCAAAAATATGATTCCAGCGTATGAGCGGCCAACCATAACGTCAAGCCGCTTCCCCACGCAACGATCGTAAAAACAAGTGTCGCCCTCTGCTTCGTTCTGTAATGTTCAAGCCAGCACGCGATGTCTGCCTGCTTTCGTTCCCGATACTCTTTTTCTATCGACGAATCAATCCAACGGTTTATCTGACGAGGTAAAGCGACCATTTCCCGGGCAACATCCCGGAGTAATTGGCCGAGCAGACGACGGTTATCCAGCCACATCTCCTGTTGATTAAGCCATTCCGAAACGACCGGACGCCCCACTTCTATAAAGTCAATATCCGGCTTAATCGTCGTGAGCACGCCGACAATTGTGCTGAATGCTCGTCCAAGAAACGCATATTCCGCAGGAAGCTGAACCGGTTGTAACCGCACAAATTCCTGAATCTTAAGCTGAATTTCTTCCAGTAATTCGTCATCCAAGACCTCAAACACCCGGTTAAAATACATTTCAAGTCCATGTTGCAAGGCGAGCTTCACCTGTTCTTTGTCAGCATGTGGTGCCAAAAAATGCAAAGCATCAAGCGCCTGTACCATCAAATCGTAATCCTTAAGCACCACAGCCTGAATCAGAGTTTGAATATGCTTGCGCGATTCCTGCCTAATTTCCCCTACCATTCCGAAATCAAGCAATACAATCGTGCCGTCAGGTCGGATAAAAATGTTTCCCGGATGCAAATCAGCATGAAAAAAGCCGTGAATAAGCACCTGTTGCAAAAACATGTTTGTCAAGCGCTGCACGATATCATCACGATCAATTCGATGCGCTTCCAAAAATGCGTGATCGGTAACTTTCGCTCCTTCCACCCATTCCATCACAAGAATCCGCCTCGTTATCCATTCTTCGTAATAGTGAGGCACCTGCACTTTATCGTCCCTTTCATACATTTGGGCAAAGCGTTTGGCATAGGCGTGTTCTTTACGAAAATCCAATTCGCGGGAAACAGTGCGCTCCAATTCGCGGTACAATGCGTCCAAATCCATTGTTTTTCCAAGGCGGGTAAATCGCTTTGCCAGACGAACAACGACTCTGGCAGCCGCTAAATCGGCATCGATAATTTTTTCGATGCCAGCGCGTTGTACTTTGATCGCCACTCGCTTTCCATTTTTTAAATACCCTTCGTACACTTCACCGATCGAAGCAGAAGCAACCGGCTTTGCTGACAGATTAGCAAACAGGTGATCAATCGGCTGATTGAGCTCCTTTTCAATAATCGCCCGGCTTTTCTCCCACGGCACCGGGGGCACGCGGTCTGTCAAATCCGCCAGTTCTACGGTAAACGCGCGTGGCATAATATCGGCGCGCGTGCTTAAAAATTGCCCCATTTTAATTAGCAATCCGCCAAGGCGAAGCGCCGTCCGTTTATACTCACGAGCCTGCTTTGCAACGAGCGCTTCCCACCGCTCCTGAATATCCGCTCGCTCCCCGTTCCGGTGTGTGCGTTGAAACCACCACACCTGAAGAAAAAAGCGCACTGTCATCGATACAATAACAAAAATACGATAGTAACGATTATGAATCATACCAAATCTCCTGCTTTCTTCTTCTCCCTGAAATTATACATCTCGGTACTTATACTTTTCCACGCTTTCTGGCAGATTATATCAAGAAGGAAAAGGATCATCACAAATAAAAGAGGAGGAAAATAGGAAACAGGATTACCTTCATATCAAAGCGTTTAATAAATCCTTCTTCGATTTTCAATATAGTTTGAAATAAGAAGCAATGCTGATTCATCCCCAATATTCCGAACAATATGCGGTACACAAGCACACCAAGAAAAAGAGTCCCCTTCTTCTACAACGGCAACATCTTCTCCATGCTGCACTTCCAATTTTCCGCGCAATACAAGATGGCACTCTTCCCCTTCATGAGCATTCGGCTCATTCTCTTTTGGAAATCCGACCGGAATCTCGACAAGCGACAAACGTAATCCTCCTTCCTCAGCAACATGTTCAATAACTAACCCGTCTTTTCCGTATATGCTACGTTCTCGTTCGTTGTGCCGAACCACCTTCATCCGATTTTCCTTTTCAAGTAGCAGGTAAGGAAGCGGAACATTTAAAAACTTGGCAATGGTGGCTAATGTTTCAATGGAAGGGGAGGCTTTATTATTTTCGACTTGGCTCATAAACCCTTTTGATAGCCCGGTTCCTTCGCATAATTGTGCAATCGTAATCCCTTTTCTTTGACGTATTTCACGAATCGTTGCACCAATATTCATCTGCTATTACTCCTTATATCCATTACTTTTGATGTTTTGACATTTATTATGATGGGGTTACCTGATTCTTCCCTGAAACCACCAAAGGATATCCATGTATCAAGTTATATTTATATACTTTTATCTTAACAGACTTTAGTAACTTATATTAATTTTAATTTTATTTGACAAAAACCTATCGTATTTATATCATTAGTTTATCAAAAGAAAACTTTTTTTTATATAACCAAAAACGAAAGGAGTTATATATGAGCAATCGGCAACAAGTTGCGAATTTATTGATTCAAGTCATTTTAGGGATTATTTTTCTTGCTCATGGCATGATGAAATTCCAATCGGGGTTAGACGGAATCGCACAATGGTTCGCAAGCATTGGACTACCGGGGATGCTTGCTTACATTGTCGCTTTTATTGAAGTGATAGGCGGAATATTTCTCATTATTGGTTTAGGCGTCCCTTATATTGGCATGCTTTTCACGATTGTTATGGCAGGAGCGATCATAAAAGCAAAACTGCCATTCGGGCTGCTTGGTGATGGTACAAACAGCGGTTATGAATTCGAACTTGCACTATTAGCAATGAGTTTATATTTAGCTGTCGCTAACGTCAAAGGGTTTGTCGATCAGCGGATAGGAAAAAAACGGGGACATTCGGCAAACTTATAAAAGGATAAACGCTAAAAGAAGGCGAAAATAAGAAACAAGGCTCTTCACCACACAAAGTGCGCTTAACTTATGGTGAAGAGCCTTTTTACGATAAAATTTCTACGCTTCGACAATTTCTTTTTCCATCAGCATTAATTTTTCAGCGATGGCTTGAATATCTTCTTCAGACACATTAAACTCTTTCAAAGCAGCAGCCAAATGGTTAACGATCGCCATGAAATGCTCATGTTTAATATTCATACCTTTATGCGCTTTCCGCATACTTTTGCCGGTGTACTGATTCGGGCCGCCGGCGGCAAAAGAAATAAACAACGTTTGGTGGCGACGCTGCTTCTTCATATCCATATTTTCCTTTTTTTTCTACACTAAGCCTACCACAAAAGCCATGGTTTATGCTAACCGTTCGGTATTTGTCGGTTATTTTCACTTGACGCCGCTAGTTTTTTAAACTTCTGCAAACAAATACGCCTCTTCTGCTATGCGTTATTATATTCTTGCAAAACTAGAAGAGGCGTATCGCTTTAACAGATATATTTTATTAATGTTTTCGCTACTTATTTTTCAAACAAAGCTCGTAAATTTTCTTTATAAGGTGCGCGTACAATACCTTTCTCCGTAATAATAGCCGTAACAAGCTCATGCGGGGTCACATCAAACGCCGGATTATATACTTTAATATCATTCGGAGCGATTTGGCGTCCCATACCACGGATAATCTCATCCGCTTCCCGCTCTTCAATCGGTATCTCTTTTCCAGTCGGTGTATTTAAATCAATCGATGACAGCGGCGCAGCCACATAGAACGGAATATTGTGAGCGCGCGCCAGAACGGCAAGTCCGTAGGTGCCAATTTTGTTCGCTACATCGCCGTTAGCTGCTACACGATCCGTACCGACGATAACCGCCTGCACCCATCCGTTAGCCATAACTTTAGCTGCCATATTGTCACAAATCAGCGTCACATCAATGCCGGCTTGCTGTAGCTCGTACGCTGTCAAACGCGCTCCCTGTAGCACCGGCCGCGTTTCGTCGGCAAAAACTTTTATCTTCCAGCCTTTTTCATGTGCCAAATACATCGGAGCTGTAGCCGTGCCGTATTTGGCAGTCGCCAGCCCTCCGGCGTTGCAATGTGTTAACACGCCTATGCCATCTGAAAACAATGTCAACGCATGTTCGCCAATCGCGCGGCACACCGCTTCATCTTCCGCTTGAATCGCCTGCGCCTCCACAAGCAGCATCCGTTTCATTGCTTCCGGGGATTGTCCCTGCGCTGTCGCTATTTCCGCTATCTTGACCATACGATTTAGCGCCCAGAATAGGTTAACAGCAGTCGGGCGCGAAGTAGCTAGATAATCGGCCTGTTTCTTTACTTCAGCGAGCAACTCTTCCGCTGTCGCGGCCGGGAAATGGCGCACGGCCACGTACACACCATATGCGGCGGTAATGCCGATAGCCGGGGCGCCGCGGACTTTCAGGCGCTCGATAGCATCCCAAACCTGCTTGACATCTTTTAGCGTCAGGAACTCCGTTTGTTCCGGCAATTTTGTTTGATCCAAAAGTACAAGTTCATCATCTTCCCAGCGTACAGACCGGAGAGGTTGATACGTTTTTGTCATGATTGTTCCCCTTTCTTACGGCGTTGTTCAATGATTTTTTTGCCCGGATGGGCGCCTTTTAACCCATAAAACGAACGAGAATCTACAAGCTTATCTACCTGTTCGTCAGATAATTCCCTTACGCGCCCAAGCATGCGCGCAGTAAATAAAATCTTGGCACACATCTCCACCGATTCCATTTTAAAAAGCGCTTCCGTAAGCGTTCGTCCCATGGTAACAGCGCCATGGTTGGATAAAAGAATGGCGTCGTGCTCCTGATAATATGGACGAAGCGTGGACGGAAGTTCATCTGTACCTGGCATGCCGTACGGTGCAAGCGGAATTGTCCCCATTGTGACAATCAGCTCAGGCATCGCCAACTGGTCAAGCGGAATGCCAGCTACCGCAAATCCCGTTGCCGTCGGCGGATGAGCATGTACAACCGCCTGCACATCTGGTCTATGTTTGTAAATATCAAAATGCATTGCGCTTTCCGTAGACGGACGCCCTTCTCCTTCAATTACCTCACCTTCAAGGTTTACAAGAAGCATCGAACTCGCGCTCATAAACCCTTTGCTCACACCGCTTGGCGTAATAAGCACGTGCTTCTCATTGACCCGGACACTAATATTTCCATCATTAGCGGCCACGAATCCACTCTGGTACAAGCGGCGTCCCACCTCGACCATTTCCTCGGCCAGTTTTACTTTCTTCATCATAAAGAGCAACATGCCTCTCCCCGATGGTATAACAAAAGAGGCATACGCTCTCCACCTCCTTTTACTCAAGTACAGGTCATATTATGTATAAAAAATCAACATATGAAATGCGGAATAATCGCAACCCATTTCGGGTAGACTAGTAGAAAATAGGTGAAAATTACACTTACCTGAAAAAAGTCTTTACTACTCATCTCTCATTGTTCACTCATTGAGTATACGTTGATATAACCCGAACTGCAAGAAAGGAGAGGAAAGCAATGGAAGCGATTGACTGGAAAGATTGGGAATTTCCTAGCGTCTATGAAATCACTTTGCTACTTGCACAAGCACGCGGTGAAACAGAGTAATTTTTGTTCCAGCAAAAGAACCCGGCTATTTGTTCCGGGTTCTTTCATTTTTTCTCATTGTTCTACTTCATTTTCATGACAACAGCTTCACCTTCGACAACGGTGATGCCGTTTTGGTTCACCAAAGTAGTATGCAGTTTGATAATCTTTTTGTCATCCCTTTTCTCAACCACTTCAGCAATCACACGAACGGTATCACCAATTTTGACAGGCGCTTTAAATTTTACATTCTGTGATAAATAGATAGTATTTGTCCCCGGCAATTGCGTGCCCAATATGGTGGAAATAAAGCTAGCCGTCAACATTCCATGCGCAATTCTTTCCTTAAAAAACGTCTTCTTGGCAAACTCCTCATCCAAATGAATCGGATTTACATCGCCGGTCAACTCCGCAAAAGCCACAATATCCTCGTTCGTAATTGTTTTGCTTATTTCCGCCTTGTCCCCAATGTTAATATCCTCGTATGCTCTTTCTACTACATGCTTTGCTTTTTCATATACATCCATTTTCTTTTCCTCTTTCTTTACGTATTTCTTTTTATTTTGACATCTTTCGACAAAAAAACAAGGAAAATCCCCCGAACAACGGGGGGAAGAGAAAATATTATTTAAACATGTTAATGGTATTATTTTTGTTTGCCTCTAAAGATTCTAGCAAGCCTTTTTGGGTCATTTTTACCTGTTGCAAGAAATTATCCATTAATGCCTGCACTTCATCACGCGTTTTTTGTTGCTGAGCAAGCAAGTTTTTGAAGGAAACCTCCAACTGCTCCTGCGATTTGTTCACGACATTCAGACTGGCTTTTCCCGGTGTCCACGTGAGCTGCTGAATACGCTTTGCGATTTCATCAAGACGCTGCGCCCATTCTTCAAACGTTTTGCCCAATTGTTCACCGCCAACATTTTTCATGTTATTCTGGTAGCTTACTTTTGCATCTTCGAGGAATTTCTTCATTTCCTCTTCCACCTTTTCAAGGTTCTCTGTTGTCTTCTCCCAAATTTCCTTTTGGCGCTCAAGCGTCTGCAGCATCAAATTTTCCATCTCGCGCTGGTAGGCATATACCATCTTTACGCCGTTCATCCAGCCATCCCACATCGTATCAATCATGCTTGCGCCGCCCTGGTTAGCCGCCTGCACTGCAACAGGCTCTTTTTCTGCTTTTTTGTTGACTGCCATCTCAATTCCTCCTTAAAGAAATGAGTAAAAGAAAAGTGTATATGGTAAGTGCAGCATGCTGCAGTACCGCCGTTATTACTTTTTCTCTTCTTTTTCCGCCTTGTTTTTCTCTTTAGGGGCCAACATGAAGAATTGGGTGTACATATCAAAGAAACGATCCAGCATGGTCTGGTATTGCTCCAGCGAAGCGGCCCACGATTTTAAATACTGTTCACCAGCATCCGTCAGCGAATATACCCGTTTAGCTGGTCCTCCTGCTGACGTGTCCCATTCGGATTTCACCATTTTTTCTTTCTCCAGCTGCCGCAACGTCCGATACACGTTTCCCTGATCAATGGAGGGAAAGCCAAATTTAATCAGTTGCTGAATCAGTTCATAGCCGTGCACGTTCCAACCGCGCAGGCTTAACAGAAGGAACGGAACCATTAAATTCTTGGGCGCACTACTAATCGGCTTTTCTTCTTTGATTTGGGCTCCAGAACGAGCTTTTTCATCACTCGCAGACATGTGCATCACCTACAAATCTGTAAATATCTCTTATATGTAATTTACACCTATAAGAAATTTTTGTCAAACGTTTCCGTTAATTTTTTCATAAAGTTTTTATCATGACTAATAGAATAGGTCATAGAACCTAAACTATAAAATGAAATTTTTCCTTTCAGTTCATAAAACCTTCATAAAATCTTTAAAAAAATATCATAATTTATCGAATGTTTTCATTTGAGTTTCATTACCACCTTTACTATACTTTTACATGAAATGTATTTTTCATACATAAAAATTCCTCCTTTACATACATATAGTGAGGTGGAAAAATTTAATTCCAAAGAGGAGATGAGCAAGTGAGTAATCAAATCCCGTTCGATCTTTTTGCGATGTGGAAAGACTTGTATGACAAAACTGAATCACAATGGAGCAAAATTTTTGATGAATCCATGCGCAAAGAAGACTTCTCCGAATTTATGGGACAGTTTCTCAACATGTACCTTCAATATCAAAACATGGTAAAACAATCCACAGAGAAATACCTGGCGCAGGCTAACATGCCTTCCCGGGAAGACATTTCCAATCTTGCTTCCCTTATCGTCAATCTCGAAGCAAAAATTGACAACCTAGAAGAAATCATTGAGGAAGAGTTATCGCACCAGCTTAATAGTCTCAATATGGCTCGGGAAATTACTCAGGTAAAAAATGAAATGAAAAACCTTGATAAAAAACTAAACCAGGTAATGGATCTGCTGCAAAAACAAGCAAAGTCACCATCCCTTTCTGTTACGAAAGTCGAAGCGAGCAAAGAAACAACATCCAAAGAAAAAACGGAGCAGAAAAAAGAGTAAACGTTCTGTCCGCCCTCTTCTTGATAGGACTGCTCTTTGAATGTGCTTAATCTATTATTTTCTTTAATAAATATGACGTCAGCTAAGGGGTGTTTCATTTATGGTGAACTTAAACGGTAGAGTAGCGATTGTGACAGGTGGCTCCCGTGGGATCGGCGCAGCGATTGCCAAAGAATTGGCGGCGCATGGCGTCAAAGTTGTGATTAACTACAGCAGCAACAGGGAAGCTGCGGACACAACCGTAAAAGAAATCGAGCAAGTCGGTGGCAAAGCGTTTGCCGCACAAGCTGATGTATCCGATACGGTGCAAGCACGTGTTCTTGTGGAAGAAACCATCACCAAATATGGAAAGCTCGATATTCTGATAAATAATGCCGGGATCACCCGTGATCGTACCTTCCGCAAAATCACCGATGAAGATTGGAATAAAGTCATTCAAGTCAATCTTAACAGCGTCTACAATATGACAACGGCTGCTCTCTCTCACATCTTAGAATCTGACGCGGGACGTATTATTAACATCTCCTCTATCATTGGCCAGGCCGGTGGATTTGGTCAAACAAACTACTCTGCGGCTAAAGCTGGCATGATTGGCTTTACCAAATCGCTCGCGCTTGAGCTGGCAAAAACAGGTACCACCGTGAACGCCATCTGCCCCGGATTTATCGACACCGAAATGGTGCAGGCCATTCCGGACGAAATCCGTGCACAAATCGTGGCTAAAATCCCTGTGCGACGTTTCGGTCTTCCAGAGGAAATCGCGCGCGGCGTTATTTACTTGTGCCAAGACGGGGAATATATCACAGGACAACAATTAAACATTAACGGCGGTCTTTACATGTAGTTACATAAAAAGACAAAATATTTCACCAATATTTCGAAGGTTGGAGGGAAGAGGAAACATGGCAACTCCAGTAACAAAAAAAAGTTGGGAAGATTTGCTGGACTCCATGCCCCAGGAGATAAAGCGCACGTACCGCCGCTTTAAAAAAGCGACGGAAGTACTGACGACAGAAGCTGAACCGGAAGTAGGTCTGACTCCAAAGGAAATTATCTGGACAAAAAACAAAGCAAAGCTATACCGCTATCAGCCGGCCATACCCAAAAAACACCGCGTGCCGTTACTGATGATTTATGCACTGATCAATAAGCCATATATTCTTGATTTATCCCCTGGTAACAGCCTTATCGAATACTTGGTAAATCGCGGCTTCGACATCTATCTTATCGATTGGGGCACACCCGCGCTGGAAGATCGTAACATGAAGCTGGACGACTACATCATGGACTACATTCCGCGCGCTGTCCGTAAAGTGCTGAAAACATCTGGAGCTGACGAAATTTCCTTACTCGGTTACTGCATGGGCGGCACGATGACGTCTATTTTCGCTTCACTCCACCCTGATCTGCCGATCCGCAACATTATCTTTATGACGAGTCCGTTTGACTTCGCTGACGCTGGCTTATTTACGCACTGGCTCGATGAAAAATATTTCAATCTGGATAAAATGGTCGATACACTGGGTATCATTCCACCGGAGATGATCGACTTTGGAAATAAAATGTTGAAACCAATCGTAAACTTCTATGGGCCATATGTAAATCTCGTTGACCGGGCGGAAAATGATAATTTCGTTACCGGATGGAAATTAATGCAAAAATGGGTAAATGACGGAATACCATTTCCTGGTGAAGCGTTCCGCCAATGGATTCGTGAATTCTATCAACATAATAAACTGCTAAAAGGCGAATTGTATATCCGGGGACGCAGAGTCGATTTGAGCAATATTAAGGCAAACGTGCTAAACATTGCCGCCGAACGCGATCATATCGCACTTCCACACCAGATTGAAGCTTTAATGCCCGTTATTTCAAGCAAAGACAAAACGTATGTGGTAATGCCTACCGGTCACGTCTCCGTTTGCTTCGGCCGTCAGGCGATCAACAAGACTTATCCGACGATCGGAGACTGGCTGGAACAAAGATCAAAATAAAAAAGGCAACGCAAAAAAAGAGCAGGTTATTTCTGCTCTTTTTTTGCATATAAGAGACAAAGAAATTCAGATGATTTTCCCTGTTATTCTAATTCTAGAAGAAATTTTGATGCTCTACTTTTTCGTCTCCAAATTCAATCCATATCGTTTCTACCCCGTTAACCGCTTCTTCAATGAGACGTTCCACATCCAACGCACGCTCAAATTTTTCCGCCTGCTCCGGTTTTGGTTTCGTCACCGGAGATTTGGGCACAAAAATCGTACAGCAATCTTCATAGGGCAAAATCGATGTTTCATATGTTCCAATTCGTCTCGAAATTGCCATGATCTCTTCCTTATCCATCGCTATCAACGGACGAATAACCGGCGTATGGATCGCGCTATTAATCGTATACATACTCTCCATCGTCTGCGAAGCGACTTGGCCCAGGCTTTCTCCAGTCGCAATCGCCAGCGCTCCGTGCTTCTGCGCCAACCGTTCCGTAATGCGCATCATAAAGCGGCGCATAATCGTAATCATATAATGCTCCGGGCAGTGCTGACGAATCTGGGTTTGAATCTCCGTAAACGGCACGATATGCAATTTCATTCCGCCGCTGTACTGCGATAAAATTCGTGCCAGATCGATCACCTTTTGCTTGGCCCGTTCCGAAGTGAATGGATAGCTGTGAAAATGCACGCCTTCAATGCGTACGCCGCGCTTCATGGTCATCCAGCCCGCTACTGGACTATCAATACCACCAGAAAGCATCAACATCGCTTTTCCACTGCTTCCAGTCGGCAGCCCACCCATACCGCGGATGGTGCGACAAGAAATAAACACCCCCTCGATACGAATTTCCACAACGAGTTCGACTTCCGGATGGTGCACGTCCACTTTTATATTCTCCGTATTGCGCAGGATGTAACTACCCACCAAATGGTTCATCTCCTGGGAACGATACGGAAACTGCTTGTTTGGCCGCTTCACCGTTACTTTAAACGTACGCGGGACTGGTTCTACGTCTCTCAACACTTCCAGTGCCGCTTGCTGGATCGTTTCGAGTTCGAACGTCTTAAGAAAGCGAGTCGGGCTAAACGAATAAATTCCAAATACTTTCTTCAACTTTTCTGCTACCTGCTCATACGGTTCACCGTTTAATGCGAGATATAGCCGACCGTACACCCGCTCAACCTGTACGTTCGGGTGAGCCTGTAAGCTTTTTTTAATGTTGCGGACAAGCTGCGCTTCAAAATCGCCACGGTTACGCTTTTTGAGCGCTAGCTCGCCATAACGGATTAAAATATGTTCATACTGCATGCTTCACACCCTCATTATCTTTGCTAAATTTGGCACAATTTTTTGGATCGCCCGTATGAACACGTCCACTTCCGCTTCCGTATTATCAGGCGAGAAGCTTATGCGCAATGCGCTGCGTGCTCGCTCCTCGTCAATCCCGGCCGCAAGTAATACTCGGGACGGTTTACTGTTCTTAGAAGAACAAGCGGAACGGGTTGATACATAAATTTCTTCCTTCTCAAGTGCGTGCAATACAACCTCCGCCTTTATGCCCGGAAACGAGACATTCACAATATGCGGTGCCGCATAAGCATCGTCCTTGCCTGGGCCATTCAATTTGCAGTACTCAAGCGGCAGAAGGCCATCGATCAAGCGGGCACGCAGCTTTTTCATATGTTCATGGTTTTCCTGGAGCCTCTCATGTTGCATGCGCATCGCTTTAGCCATTGCGACGATACCTGGTACATTTTCTGTGCCGGAACGAAGTCCTCCTTCCTGTCCGCCTCCGATAATAAGCGGAGACAGCATCACGCCGCGTCGAACATACAGAAGACCGCAACCGCGCACCCCATGAAATTTGTGCGCGGACAGCGACAACAGGTCAATGCCCCATTTTCCTGGCATAAGCGGCAACTTACCAAACCCCTGTACCGCATCCACATGAAAATATGTTTTCGGATACGCGGACAAAATTCGACCGATTTCCTCGATCGGTTGCACCGTACCTAGTTCGCTGTTCACATACATTACCGAGACAAGAATCGTATCATCAGAGAGCGCGCGCTGTACATCCTCCGGCCGCACACGCCCTTTATCATCTGTCGGCAAATATGTTACTGAATATCCTAATTCCTCTAACTGTTTACATGTTTCGTACACCGAAGCGTGTTCTATGCTGCTTGTAATAATATGTTTACCGCGCGAACGATGCTGAATCGCTACACCTTTCAACGCGGCATTATTGCTCTCAGTACCACCGGATGTAAATACAATTTCCCCCGGCTGAACACCGAGACAATCCGCAGCGACTTTGCGCGCTTGATCGAGCAATTGCGCCGACTTTCCGCCGAGATGATGGAGCGAAGACGGATTGCCGAAAAATTGGCTTGCCACATCGCCAAACGCTTTTACAACGTCCGGATGAGGAAGAGTTGTTGCGCTATTATCAAAATAGATCATAATTTCCCCTTCTTACCTTTTCTCATAGTATTACCCGCACATATAGAAAAAAGCTCGAATTTTATCATAGCACATTTATTTTTGTTTAGAAAATATAGTTATTGACGAATCTATCCCTTCTCCCTGTGCATTCTTTATTTTTCTTTTTTGCAAACGATTACATTTAAAAAACCTATTTACAAATGAAACCTTGCTTGCTATTATATTTTTCAATAAATTAAAAATTCATAGTCTTCTTTTTCATAATTTTCAACAAAAGATTGCAGAAAAATTCAATATTTTTTCTGAATATTTAAATAAAGGAGAGATTAATATGACTGTAATGGTGAAAGTAGAAAAACTAAAAAAAATGGAAGCAGAAATCGCTCGACTGCAACGTGAATTAAAAGCACTTCAGGAACAACCCATTCAAGGATTCGAACGCTTGGATACCGATGTATTTCTCACCGAAGTATACAACGGCTAACGCATAAATAAAAGGCCGAAACTCATGCAGCGGAAAAGTTTCGGCCCTTTTTGGCATTTATCCTGCGAGCGGAATTTGCGGAATCTTTACCGATGTATACACCATCAAAAGACCGAGCACAATCGCCAGCCCAAAGTAAGCGAGACCGTATATCCAGCGAGTGCGCGGCGACACTTCATAATATTTGTCATCCCGAATCAAGCCCTGCTCCTCTTTATAAGGTTCCACCGTAAGCTCAACTGTCATCTTCACCTGGTCATTTGCGATTTCTGTTTTCACAAGCTGCGCATTATGCACCAGCCCGGACGTATATTCAAACGTTTTCGTTTCTTCAATTCCCGGATAGTCAATCTTCAGCATATCCCGCTTTGCCGCCATATCTCCTACATGTGTAAATGGCAGAGAACGGCAATGCTCGGCTGCCGGAATAAATAACCCTTTCTCATCAAATTGCTGTACCGGAATCCATAAAAATACATACTCTTTCCGCAACCGGGAGCCGTTTCGCTCCTTTTTCCTCTTACGTATATATTTATCGTACAACTCCCAAGCGAATAGTGCCCAGAACAATAGGAAAATAATCGCTTTCAAATACAAAATGATAATAAGTCCGCCAATTAGCCCAAACGCCCAAAGCCAACGGGAAATCGCGGTTACAATTCTCCCTCCATCGAGCGGATGAATCGGAAGCAGATTAATTAAGTTAAGAAAAAAACCGATCATTGCAATAGCATAAAGCACCGGATAACCGGTAACAATCCCCAGAAACAACGCAGCTGCCGCACCAATCGTACCCAGAAGCGGACCACCAAGTGCCACGTACGCTTCCGTTTCCGCGTCTTTTGGCTGCTTTTTCATCGTAATCAACGCCCCCAAAAACGGAATAAAAGCAGGGACGGAAACGGGTAGTTTTTTGCGTTTGGCCGCCCATACATGTCCCATTTCATGAATAAACAGCATAATAACAAGCCCGATCGCAAATGTCCACGGGTAAATCAGCATATAAGCCCCGACTGACAGCGCCATTGTCCAGATGGTTGTTCCGAACTTGCCCATTTTTAATAAGGGAAGCAAAAATTTCAGTTTGCTGCCTAAGAGCGCAAGAAATCCAATCAGTCCCCCCAGCGCACCCCATCCGCGCCTTTTCTTTTTTGTCTCCGCCAATGATTGATTGCCTCCTTACGGTTAAGTCAAGAAATTTTTCTTATTATGTCCATACGCAGGAAAACGCATAAAGTTTCAATATTATAATAATTGGAAAGTCAAAAGGCGCGGAGAAGGAAGAGACGTATTCTTTACTTCCTCTTTTCCTTATGGTAGGCATCGGGTAGGCAACGGCCGTATTTCTTAAGCGACAAAAAGCCGGATTAAGAATCCGGCTGATCTGATCAATACATTAGTAAAATACACGCAAAAACAAAGGCAAAACGACAGCAACAACAGCGAGTCCCATCGCCCATCTTCCAATTCCAGAACCACGCATTGCGGCAATGTATCCGACGATAAAACCGGATATCCCAAGCGCAACTGGCATCATAAAAAAAGCAAGCAGACTCATAATAAGTCCCAGAACGCCCAGTCCTGTTCCACCTGCTTTCTTCCGTTCGCCCGCTTCCAAATCTCCTTGCCGACTTCTCCGCCGTTTAATTATGCGGCGCGACGGAGCCGGCACATGAAATTCACTGGCTACTTCTTCCCGAAACGGGAACAAAATGATGTTATCACGGCGTTTTGTTCTTTTCATGCCCATTCTCATCTCTTTCGCTGGAATATTCGGGCTTATTATGCTTTTTGTTTCGGCTTAAACGTATGACAGCACGTCTCGCTGGAATATTGGGCTACTTCTTGTCGATCTGAAGAAATCCCAATTTCCCCAATTTCTTCCTTATAATTCGTATCTGCGTGACGGTCAATATCAACCATAATGGCTTCAGCCACACAATTATTTCCCTGTCCCCAGTACGTACAGTTTGAAACGCTGCATTTTACACCTTGTGGCATAAAAACCCCCCCTTTTGCTAAATCAAGGGAGAGCCGGCGCGTGAAAGCGAACAGCCCTTCCCTATTACATAGGGTGTGCCCTTCCGCTTCCACGCATGCGTTCATGTTTCTTCCAACTTATCTGCGCCTACTTCGCTTGCTGGTCTAAATACATAAGAGCGATACCTGCCAAAAGTTTGCTTCCGACAGAAAGCATCCGCTCATCAATAGTAAAGCGAGGGTGATGGTGGCCATACGCCGCCTCGTCTCCTTGGATACCCAGGAAAAAATACGCGCCAGGCACCTGCCGCAGATAATAAGAGAAGTCTTCTCCTGCCATGCTCGGAACAGCTGGTCGCACATTTTCTTTCCCCAGCACTGTACATCCCACCTGTTCTACGATATTATTCATTCGCGAGTCATTAACAACAGAAGGATCACCTTCCACATATTCAAACGTTGCCGTCGCGCCAAATGACGCACACACGCCGTTCGCCAAGCGCTCTAAGATCGCTGGAATTTCTTTCTGTACATCCGGGTGGAAATAGCGTACCGTTCCTTGCAGTTGCGCAGTGTCCGGAATTATGTTGTACGTGTCGCCGGCATGAATCTGCCCTACACTCACGACCGCTGGATATAATGGATCAAGAGAACGGCTCACTACCGTCTGTATCTGTGTGACAAGATGAGCCGCAATGACAATCGGATCAACCGTCAGATGCGGCATCGAACCATGTCCGCCTTTCCCCTGAATTTTTATCGTAAAGGAATCGGAACCAGCCATGATCGGGCCAGAGCAGGTACCTAAAAGACCAACCTCTAAATTTTGCCACAAATGCAAACCAAAAATAGCATCTACATCTTCCAAAACGCCGGCTTCCACCAATTCGGATGCTCCGCCAGGTACCACTTCTTCAGCATGCTGAAAAATAAGTTTAATCCGGCCAGCAAACAATAGCTTCGCTTCCGTTAATGCGCGCGCCGCTCCCAATAAAATCGCGGTATGACCGTCATGCCCGCACGCATGCATAATGCCCGGATTTTTCGATGCATATGGAAGTCCCGTCTCTTCCTGAATCGGGAGCGCATCAATATCAGCACGCAATGCTACCGTTTTGCCAGGCGCTGTTCCCTCTATGTAGGTGACGACATCTTTGCCTGTATAAGACCGCACGGCTAACCCCATGCTTTCAAGCTGTTCGCGAATGTACCGCGCCGTTTTTGATTCTTGATGCGACAATTCCGGATATTGATGGAGGTAGCGCCGCACTTCTACTGTCCATGCCGCATGCTTATCCACAAATTTGTTAATCATTTCTTGCTTCGCGCCGTACCCTTTTGCCAATTTGCTGTTCATATAAATTCCCCTCCATCTAACTTTGTAATAATATATACATAGTAGAAGATGGAGGAGATTTTGAAAAGAGAAAATTATAGAACAACTCCTCCGTCCACAGAAAGCACAGCTCCGTTAATATAGGAAGAGTGAGGCGACGCTAGAAACATATAGGCACGCGCGATATCTTCCGGTTCGCCCAGGCGCTGCACCGGTACTTTCGCCCGCATCATTTCTAAGATTTTCCCAGGCACAGCTTCTGTCATTGGCGTTCTAATAAATCCAGGCGCTACTGCATTTACCGTAATGCCTTTTCCGCCTAACTCCTTCGCCCATGTCTTGGTTAACCCGATGATACCCGCTTTTGTTGCCGCGTAATTCGTCTGCCCAATATTACCATATAGGCCAACCACGGATGAAGTATTAATAATGCGCCCGTAGCCGTTCTCAAGCATAAGCGGCACCGCTGCTTTTGTGCATAAATATACTCCAGTCAAGTTAATGGCAATGACTTGCTCCCATTTTTCTTTTGTCAATGTATGCAACATGCTGTCCTGTGTAATTCCCGCGTTATTGATAAGAATATCGAGCCTGCCCGCTTTTTGTTTAACCGCTTCCATCAATGCTTGCACTGATGTCTCATCGGCGACGTTCACCTGAACAAAGTCAATATTCATGCCCGTTTTCCCCAACTCCGCGGCGACTTGTTCACCTTGTTCGCTATTAATATCTGCGATAATAACGTACGCTCCCTGCTCACCGAACAGCTGTGCCGCTTTCTTGCCCAGACCGCCAGCTCCCCCGGTGATAACCACCGATTGCTTCGCAAATTCCATGAAAAGCCCTCCCCGCAAAGGTAGTCTTCTATAGTCTATTCGTCCATAAACGAAATGTGACACATATTGTCAAATTTCCAGTACTGACTTTTTTCACTTAGCTGACAAGCAGGAATTAGCACTTTACCGTCAAAACTATGAACAGGAGGTAATGTGAAAAATGACGACAAAAAACAAAAAAGTAATCGTCATTACCGGAGCTTCCAGCGGCATCGGAAAAGCAACCGCCATCCTGGCCGCTGAATCCGGAATGACGCCCGTGCTGCTGGCCCGCTCCGTAGATACGTTGCGCGCCCTGGCAGACAACCTTCAGCATAGCGCGCCCGATGTCGGCTATTATAGGCTTGATGTAACTAAGGATAGGCAGATTGTCGATATTGTTCAGAAAATCATATGCAGATACGGAAAGATTGACATCTGGGTCAACAACGCAGGCTTCGGCATTTTTGCTCCATTTTCGGAGGCAAAGCTCGAAGACATAGCAAACATGATGGACGTGAATTATCTGGGAACAGTGCGCTGCACAAAAGCGGTGCTTCCCCATATGCTCGGACAAAAATCGGGACATATTATTAATGTAGCTTCCGTAGCCGGAAAATTAGCCACGCCGAAGTCAAGCGGCTACACTGCCAGTAAATTCGCCGTCGTTGGCTTTACGGAAAGCCTACGCCAAGAGCTGAAGGGGAGCGGTGTTTCGATTTCGCTAGTCAACCCCGGTCCGGTGCAAACCCCGTTTTTTGAACGCGCCGACCAAAGCGGAGAATACCGGCGCAGTGTAGAAGCGTTTATGCTACCCCCGGAAACTGTGGCAAAAAGCGTTCTACGCACCATACATAACCGCAAAGCAGAAGCGATAATCCCGCGTTATATGCGCATCGGCGTTATTCTTTTTCACCTGTTTCCGCGCTTTTTCGATCGCGTCATCGCTCCGCGCTTAAACAAAAAATAAGAATGTCTTATGGATATGTTCTCCTTTCTGATTATCGACGAAAAAAATGGACATACTGAAAGTACAGGCTTAGAAAGGAGATGAATGCATCATGGATCGTTTGGCCCTTATTCTTGTTATCATCGGAGCTCTCAACTGGCTGCTTGTAGGTCTCTTCCAATGGGACTTGGTAGCAGGTTTGTTTAACGGTGAAGGTTCTGTTGTAAGCCGTATTGTGTATTCTCTCATTGGTTTGGCAGGGCTGTACTGCATTAGCCTGCTGTTCCGCGAACGCCGCCCGGCGTCATAACGCGCTTGCGTTGCCTGCTTTGGAACGCACAATAAAAGCACCGGATGTTCCGGTGCTTTTTCACTTGCCACTTTTCTTAATAATATCTTTCCAAATCGGCTTCTCCAATTCCTTGCGCAATTCGCTGAGCGTCCGGTTAAGCCTTGTCTGCCGTTTCTTATCATACAATTTTTTACATTTTTCCGGGTATTTGCTCATATGGACAATTCACTCCCTATCTTATTTTATACCCGGATAAGAAACGGCCAAAACATGGAATTTATCTCTAACAACTGACACTCCACACGCTTGAAAGCGTGGAATTCTTGGGTCGTTAGCGTCCGCAGTCCGTTTCATCATCAATATTTGTCATTTCAATACCTAAAACAAATGTATATAAAATTAACTTTATAATAAAGCTTCAATTTCCTTTTCTATATCTATCGATTCCACAGTTGGTTCAAATCTTTTCACGACATAGCCATTTTTATCTATCAGGAATTTTGTAAAGTTCCACTTGATAGAGTCACCAATTAAAAATTCAGGAAATTTTTCCTGCAAGAACGTATGAAGCAATTTTGCGCTTATCTGAGTAAAGTCAAATCCCATAAACGGTGCTTGCTCTGTTAAATATGTAAACAGCGGGTGTGCTTGAGGCCCTCGTACCTTTATTTTCTCAAACAGCGGAAATTTCACACCATAGTTAAGTTGACAAAATGCTTGAATTTCCTCATTAGTGCCCGGTTCTTGCTCTGCGAACTGATTGCAAGGAAAACCTAAAATTTCAAATCCACGATAATGATAACGATCATACAATTTCTGCAAATCATTATATTGGGTGGTAAAGCGACACTTGCTTGCTGTATTCACAATCATTACTACCTTATTTTTATATTGTTCCAGTTTAATCTCTTTTCCGGTAATGTCTTTTACAGTAAAATTATAAATCGTCATATATAACACCTCCACAATCATTATCTTTTTATAATAATTACAAATAAACAACGACTTGTCAACTAAATATCCGATAATGCCACGCATGTAAACGTGAAAAAAGTTAAATTCAAAGAAGTCGTTTAATTATTGGAAATCCCCCGAATCGAAATTCCCGATTCAATAAATGAATAAGCCAGCCTTAATTAACCTGGCTTGTCTACATTTTGCGTACTACCGGACATTCTTTCTGGAATTAAAAATTCTATACGTCTTACATGTTTCTCTCATATGTAGGAAAAAATAAAAAAGACTGGGATAAACGTTTTAGAAAAAGACCTGTAGATATTAACGCAAAAGCGTAAATTCAGAACAAGAGGAACGAAGACGCAATACAAGGAGCCCTGCCATGATTCTTCACCCGAAAGATCGAATCACACCAACGCAGACAGCTTTAACCGTGGCTCATTTTACTATTGGGGTAAGTATTCTTGTTTTACCACGCATCGTTGTCGATAAGAGCGGAACATCTGATGCCTGGATCTCGGTACTTCTGGGTGGCTTTCTTTCCCTGTTCTTCGGATATGTTGCCGCCAAATTGAGCCAGCAGTTTCCTGGACAGACTTTCTATCAGTACAATCAAATCATTGCTGGGAGATTTATCGGTACCATTCTCAGTATCGCGCTGATTATCTATTTCATTCTCATAACAGGATATCAGGTACGGATTCTCGGGGAAACGATCCGTCTTCATGTGTTAGAAAAGACACCAATTGAAGTGGTAAGCATTGCATTTGTAAGCGCTGCCAACTCCTGAATCAAGAAGACTTCTCGCTGCTTCTATATAAATGGTTGCTTTGTTTAAAAACTTTTTAGGCTGTTTCATTCGTCTATACAATGTAAGACAATAAATAATGGATACGTATGAAAAAGGAGTTTTTAGTTTAATGAAACAAATAGAAAACTCACTCATTCGGTATATAACAGAAAATAAGGAAAATATTTATCGATTAGCTTATAGCTACGTAAAAAATTCTGAGGATGCTCTGGATATCGTTCAAGACTCTATTCATAGGGCTATATCATCCATACAAACAATTAAAAACCCTAAAGCGATTAAGAGTTGGTTTTATAGAATTGTTGTGAATACTTCTTTAGATTTCTTGAGGAAACAAAAGAAGGTTTATATTGTAGACCAAGAAACACTGGAGTCCTATAGCCCAGGAATAAATGATGTTTATAACAATATTGATTTAGAAAGAGCATTGGATGATTTACCCATCAAATATCGAAGTGTCATCGTGCTTAGATATTTTGAAGATTTGAAAATAGAAGAAGTTGCAGATGTGTTGGATGAAAATGTAAACACCATAAAAACCAGGTTATATCAGGCTCTTCGACTACTGCGTGTCAAAATGAATGCTGAATCCGTTGAGGAGGTAAAGTAGGGTGGATAAAAAGTTGGAGCAATTAAAAAAGCAATATATGGATATACCTATCCCTAATGAACTAGATTTTGTCGTGAAAAAAGCATTAAATCAAAGAAAAAGAAGAAAGAGGCTTTTGAAATGTCTTGCTGGAACAGGAGCGGCGGCTATTGTATTTGTAATAGGGATTAATAGTAGTCCAACGATAGCAAATGCTTTTTCAAAAGTGCCCGTTGTCGCAAATATTGTGAAGGTGTTTACTTTTAGAGAATTTAAAATAGAGGATAAAAATTATCATGCAGATTTAAAAGTACCTGCTGTTGCTAATTTGGAAAATAAATCATTAGAAAATGGTTTGAATCAAAAATATCTTGAAGAAAATAAAAAGCTATATGCCGATTTCAAGGCTCAAATGGACAGTTTAGAAAAGAATGGTGGCGGTCATTTAGGTATAGATAGCGGATACCAAGTGAAAACAAATAATGAGAAAATACTATCCATCAGCAGATACGTTGTAAATACGGTAGGATCGTCCTCAACAACATTAAAATTCGATACGATCGACAAGCAAAAGCAGATTTTAATTACGCTGCCCAGCTTGTTCAAAGATGACTCTTATATTGCGGTGATCAGTAACTATATCAAGGAACAGATGATACGACAAATGAAAGCGGATCCCGGGAAAGTCTATTGGGTTTCTTACCCTGGAGGACCGGAAGTCATACCCGGTATGGAATTTAAAAGTATTGCGAAGAACCAGAATTTTTATATAAACAAAGATGGGAAATTAGTAATTTCTTTTAATAAATACGATGTCGCTCCCGGCTATATGGGTACTGTCGAATTTACGATTCCGACAGATGTGATTTCCAATATTTTGGTTAGCAATGAATACATTAAATAAACAAATTGCGTTAACCTGAACATTCATTATCTTACAAGCAGAAGCGGTATAATAATAAACAACACCCAATATATCAAAGACCATTTTCTTCCCGTATCAATGGGATTTCCACCCGTTTTTCCGCAGAAGGTTAAACAGGCGGCTCATGATCTTTGATAGTTCTTGGGTGTTGTTTTATTAGGACGGAAACGGGCGGATGCGGCCTTGATAACCGCTTCCTTTACATCCATTCCTTCCTGCTTCGAATCTTCAATAAACTCAATCAGTACAATACCGTTGCGTACAACAATGCCTGCCAAGGCGATTAATCCCATGATGCTCATAAAACCTAGCGGCGTGCGTGTAATGAATAGACCCAGTAACCCTCTTTTGTCTTTTACTTATTCCTCCTATGCCAACCTGAACACTATGCCGTGACCACCCTTCGGATACTCCCACTTAATGTTCTGATATGGGCAGCCGATTCTACAGCTGCCGCACTCGTGGCAACCTTCGTAACCGACCGCCATTCGCATGCCTTCCCACTTATATACTTCCGCTGGACAGAACACTGTACACAGCTTATCAGGACACTTCGTCGCGCAAATGTCGTGATCCAGCACATGCAAATGTGACTGCGTATCCGCCCTGAATCTCACCAGATATTGTTTCTCTTCAATCGTATTTGTACGCGGTATGATATCCATTATTTCATCACCTTCCATGCACGATAAATATCTTGCACCATGCTCAGTTTGCTCTTCCTTTCCATCAAACTCTTCAGTATTTTCTTCTGTTTTTCTTTCTTGGGCACGCCGTCCACTGTAAAGAACTGACTGGCCGCCTTGTTAATCATCGGGATATATTCTTTGAAATACTGCGGATAGTTTTCAAACGTATGTGTCGCATCTTTGTATTTCTTGAGATCCTGACCGACGAAGCTATCAAGCAAACGCACGCGGTACGTGTCCAGCATATTCTCTGAAAAATCATTTGCCTCTTTCGCAAGAATGATCGTTTCCGCCGCGAGTCTCCCTGATGTCATCGCCATGTTACTTCCTTCACGATGAACGCTGTTAACCATCTGTCCGGCATCACCGACAACCATCACACCATTGCCTACGATTTTTGGCATCGCATGGAAACCTCCTTCCGGAATCAGATGCGCCGCGTATTCCATCGGTTCTCCACCGCGAATCAACGGACGAACAATCGGATGTTTTTTTAAATACTCCAACAAATCGTACGGACGCAGTCTATGCTTAATAATTCCGGATAATGTCGCGCCGACACCAATATTAATGCTTTCTTTATTCGTATAAATAAAGCCTGTTCCCAGCACACCTTTGGTCGCATCGCCAAAAATTTCAATTGTCGCACCCTGATTCGGCTCTAAGTTAAAACGATCCTCAATTTTTTCCGCAGGCAGATTGAGCACTTCCATCACCGCCAGCGCCACCTGATCCGGCTTAAACTCTTTGTGAAACCCAAGCGATTTAGCGAGAAGCGAATTTACCCCATCAGCGAGCACCACAACGTCTGCATATACATCGCCGTCCGGACGATCCGTGCGCACACCAACTACCCGTCCGTCTTCCACAATACATTCTGTCACTACCGTTTCATTAATAAGCAAAGCGCCTTGCTCAACAGCTTTGCTTGCGTACCATTGGTCAAACTTAGCACGCAGAACGGTGAAATTATTGTACGGTTCTTTCGCCCATTCCAGACCTTTGTATCCACCTGTAAATACAGACTCTTCGCCCAAAAACCAAAAACGCTGCTCCACAACCGGACGCTCGACCGGCGCTTCCTTATAAAAACCGGGAATCATTTCTTCCATCTGATGGCGGTACAACACTCCACCCATTACGTTTTTGGCACCTGGATACTCACCTCTTTCAATTACTAGCACATTCAATCCGGCTTTCGCCATCGTATACGCGGCAGACGTTCCAGCCGGGCCGGCGCCAACAACAATCGCGTCAAACTTCTCAGACATTGACCGCTTCACCACCTTTGACCACTTTTTTGAACTCTGTAATCAGTTTCGGCACAATTTCAAACGCATCGCCGACAATGCTGTACGTAGCAACATTATGAATAGGTGCATTCGGATCTTTGTTGATCGCAATAATAATTTCGGAATTTTGCATACCCACCACATGCTGCACGGCTCCGGAAATTCCGATCGCAAAATAAATTTTTGGCGTAACAGTCACCCCGGTCTGCCCGACCTGATGCTGATGGCTAATCCATCCGGCTTCCACCGCGTCCCGGCTGGCACCAACGCTCGCACCAAGCACTTCCGCCAATTCATAGCAAATCCGGAAACCTCGTGCGTCGCCCAATCCTTTTCCGCCAGCGACAATAATGTGCGCTTCATCCAGTTTTACCCTATTTCCAGCCTCACGTACAATTTCTAGTACTTTCGTTTTTACATCGTCCTCACGCAAGCCAAACGGCTCATGAATCAAAACACCGGTACGCCCCGGCTGCGGTTCGAGCGCTTTCATCACTTTGGAACGGACTGTCGCCATCTGCGGGCGGTGATTCTTGCAAAGAATGGTCGCCATGATATTACCGCCAAAAGCGGGACGGCTCGCTTCCAGAAGCCGTTTCTCTACGTTTACATCAAGGATGGTACAGTCGGCGGTCAGGCCGGTCGCAAGATCTGTCGCCACGGCGCTGGCCAAATCCTTGCCGTTCGTGGTGGCTCCGTACAAAATAATTTCCGGCTTGTATTTATTGCACAGGTCTACCGTCCCTTTCATGTACGTTTCGGAACGGTATGTTTTCAAAAGTGGGTCATCAATCATGTACATAACGTCCGCGCCATATTCAAAACACGTCTGTGCCAAATGCTCAATCTGATAGCCAAGTATAAATCCGGAAAGCGGCACATTTAACTTATCAGCAAGCCGGCGCCCTGCACCTAGCAGTTCCAGCGAAACGCCTGCAATTTTACCGTCCGTCTGGTCAATAAACACCCACACCCCTTCATAATCGGCAAACTTATCTGTCGGCTTCTTCGCTTTCGTGGGTGCCTTTGTTTCAATCATGGCGATGGGTTCCTGCGCCGCATGCTTCACTTCATCCTGCTTTGGCAGCGCGACCGTCTCCGTTGAGGCAGCCGCTTCTGCCGGAGAAGATTTCGATACGGCTTTCTTGGTCGGATTCGGCAAGCTAATCGCTTCCGTTGGACATACGGGAATACATTCCTGGCATTCTTCGCATTTTGCCGGGTCTACTTCACATTTGTCCGGGCCTAAATACAGGGCGCTAACCGGGCATGTATCAACACATGTGCCACACGAAATACAGGCGCTGGAAATCGTAACAGCCATCTTACCTGCCCCCTTGCACAAACAATTCGCGTTTTTCCTTCAACAATGCGTTCACAAGCTGCTCTACTTGCTGATCTGCCGTGCCTTCAAGGCGTTTTCCACCCTGCGGTTTCGGCGGGGTAAACATCTTGCCCACAATCGTGGGCGAGCCTTTCAATCCAAGCTGGGAACGATCTACGTCTTCCAAGTCATCGACTGTCCAAACCACCGGCTTGTAGCGTGCAGCGCGAATCATGTTCGGCAACGGAGAATAAGACACTTCGTTAATTTCTTTCTCCACTGTCAGCAAACAGGGGATGGATGACTCCAGCACTTCATAGCCGTCTTCCAATTTGCGGTGCACAATAATTCGCCGTTTCTCTTTATTTATCTCAACCACTTTTTTGATGCCGGTTAAAGGCGGAATATCGAGCCGACGCGCGATACCGGGTCCGACTTGTCCTGTGTCACCGTCAATCGCCATTTTTCCGCATATGATTAGATCGATCGGCTCTACTTTCATAATGCGGTAAATCGCCCGCGACAGCGCGTAGCTAGTCGCCAGCGTATCCGCACCGGCGAATGCACGATCCGAAATTAAATACCCTTCATCCGCACCGATTTCCACACATTTTTTAATCGCGACTACAGCCTGGGGAGGGCCCATCGACAGTACAGATACTTTGCCTCCGTATCGGGCGCGCAGTCGCACCGCTTCTTCAACAGCATGCGTATCATACGGATTTAAAATCGCTGGCACGCCACGCCGATCCAGCGTGTTCGTCTTGGGATCTACCTTGATAATTTTCGTATCCGGCACCTGCTTGACACAAACGAGAATGTGCATAAAAAAGCCTCCTTGTGCAAAATGAATATATCGTGAAAAAAATTACATACACAAGTTGAGCTATGATGCTAACAAGAAATAAAGAACTGGATTGTGCAACCGAGAAGAGATATAGTAGAGGAAAACTGAATATTCTGAGTTTTATTATCATAATAATAGTATTTATGGTGGGATGTGTGAAAATATGTATCTGCAGCATTTGTTTCTTAATCCATTTACTATAATTATTTTATTCGCTGTCCACACGAGGATTCCTGCTAATATTTTTGTGAAAAATTACACTTTCTTTTATATATTGGAGCATTTGACACTCCAATATATAAAGGCGATGGGGTTTCCTGCTCGGAAAATCTGCAATTTGGGCAGAAGAAGGAAACGCTTGATAAGCGCCTCAGATTGAAGGCAAACTCCCCTGTTTCTTGCGTAACAAGGGAGTTTGCCTTCAATCTAAGACCGTTCAAAAGAACGGTCTAATTCTGCACAGCAACATATTCTTCCAAAGCCCAGTATATTTTTTTTATTTCATCCATGCGCTCTTTGGATGATAAACTTGCATCAAACGTAACCTGACGAATCAACTCAAGCACAAATTGATAGATATTGCCGTTCTTTTGCGCATTTTCTGATAAAAGCTTCAAGTATCTTTCCATGGCAGACCCCTCCCATGCCACTAATGTTTGAAGCGCTTCTTTAAATATTATACCACTTACTGGATATAAAGTGTGCGGAAAAACCAGAACTTTTTTATTCAGGATAGTTGCAATTTAAAAGAACCATGTCAAAAATATAAAAGTGCGAATCAAGATACGATATCACAAGACAAACATATACAAAAGAAAGACGGTGGTTTTATGTCACAGTGGGATGTTATCGTAATCGGCGGAGGGCCGGCCGGCCTCATGGCCTGCGTAGCTGCCGCCTCCCAAAAAGCGAAAGTATTGCTTCTCGATAAAGGAAATAAACTTGGAAGAAAGCTTATGATTTCCGGGGGAGGCCGATGCAATGTCACCAATGCCAAACCGCTGGAAGAACTCATAAAAAACGTGCCTGGCAACGGCAAATTTTTGTACAGCGCGCTAAACAGCTTCGGAAACCAAGATATTATCGCCTTTTTTACCGGATTGGGCATCCGGCTGAAAGAAGAAGATCGCGGTCGGATGTTTCCGGTCAGCGACAAAGCAAAAACCGTAGTGGATGCGCTCATTGGCGAAGTGCGCAGGCTCAACGTAACGATACGCACAAATGAGCCGGTCAAACAGCTGTTATATACTGATGCCGAAGTGGCAGGTGTAGAGCTTGCATCCGGTGAAATCATTCATTGTCACCATGTGATCGTCGCGACAGGCGGATGCTCCGTTCCGAGCACCGGCTCTACTGGAGATGCTTATCCGTGGGCCCGGGCTGTCGGCCATACCATCACCGATCTGTTTCCTACAGCTGTACCATTGACGGCTTGTGATAACTATATTAAAGAAACGAGATTGCAGGGTCTCTCGCTGCGCAGCGTCTATCTAACGCTATGGAACCCAAAAGGCAAAAAAATCTGCACCGAAGAAGGCGACATGCTGTTTACCCATTTTGGTATCTCCGGTCCGGCTACGCTACGCGTAAGTCATTACGTTTCCGTTGCACAACGGAAATTCGGACCTGTTCCGCTCCTTTTAACCATTGACATTTTACCGGAAAAAACACAGGATGATATCGTCCAAGAAATGATGAACCTAATGGAACGTGAACCAAAAAAAGCGATCAAAAACGTGCTGCGCGCCTATCTCCCGGAACGAATGCTTCAGCTTATTTTTGAATTGTCCGGTATTGATGAAGGGATAACGTATCCACATATTTCCCGGACGAAATGGTACGAAATGGCGCGGCTTATCAAACAGTTTCCCGTTACGATTACAGGCACGTTGCCGCTTGAACAAGCTACGGTGACAGGCGGCGGAGTCAGCGTAAAAGAAATCGATCCAAAAAGCTTACAATCTAAATTAAAGCGCGGTCTCTTTTTTGCCGGGGAAGTGCTTGATGTGCATGCACATACAGGCGGCTACAATATTACTGTCGCTTTTACAACCGGCCACGCAGCAGGCTTGGCTGCTGCCAGACAGGCTCTCGGAATAGAAGAAAGCTTTGTTCCGTTAAAGCAAAAAAACAAAGAACGATAAACGCTTTGCTATCCGCCAAGCAAGCAGAAAAACGCTAAACTTTCTCTGCTTGCTTTCTTTTTCTATCATTTGTATTATTTGTCTAAATATGTCGAATATATTTAGTTTTAATTTTTTTAAAAATATTTTAATATTATGGTGAGTTCTGAACATATCTTTCGGACGAACAATTTTGTAAACGCTTTATTACTGGGGGGGTGATGAATGTTTCTACACAAAGAAAGATAGAAAAAACTAATAAAGATTGGGGTGAAACTGTATGGAAAACCTCGCACAAAACAAATCTTCCGGCACGGGAAGAATCCAAGAGCAAAACATTGACTATACAGCTATAGCTCAAAGTAAAAAATTCAAAAGTTTGATACAAGCGAAAAGAAATTTTATCGTTCCTATGTGCGTCTTTTTCATAATTTTTTATTACACACTTCCAATTCTGACGTCATATAGCAACATATTAAACACTCCCGCGATTGGCTCTATCACTTGGGCGTGGCTGTATGCTTTCGGCCAATTTATTATGACATGGGCATTATGTATGATTTATACCCGCAAAGCCTCCTCTTTTGACAAACTCGCCGATGAAATTATCGAAGAGCTCCAAAAAAGGGGGCAACAGTAATGGCATTTACATTCTTTCTTCTCATCGTGGCTGCAACGCTTGTTATCACATACTACGCTTCGAAAAAAACCAATACGACGAGCGAATTCTACACAGCAGGCGGCGGCCTGACCGGATGGCAGAACGGTCTAGCGATTGCCGGCGATTACATGTCGGCCGCTTCGTTCCTCGGCATCGCTGGTGCCATCGCGTTGACCGGCTTTGACGGCTTCTTCTTCAGCATAGGTTATCTCGTCGCATATTTGGTCGTTCTGTACATCGTTGCCGAACCGCTCCGCAACCTTGGCAAATACACGATGGCAGACATGATTGCCGCCCGCTTCAACAATGCAAAAGTTCGCGGGGTGGCGGCGCTAAGTACCATTGCCATTTCCATTTTTTATATGATTGCTCAACTTGTAGGCGCAGGCGCATTAATTAAGCTTTTGCTCGGCCTGGATTACACCACCTCTGTATTGATTGTCGGCACGCTCATGACAATTTACGTCATCTTCGGAGGCATGACAGCCACCAGTTGGGTACAAATCGTAAAAGCAATACTGCTTATGGTTGGTACGTTCATCATCTCCCTAATGGTATTCGCGAAATTTCACTTTAACTTTGTGGAAATGTTTAATCACATGAAAAAAGCAACACCGCTTGGCGACGCGTTCCTGAATCCAGGCGTCAAGTATAAAAACGGACTTGATACGATTTCTATTAACATTGCACTCGTCCTTGGAACAGCGGGACTGCCGCATATCTTGATTCGTTTCTTTACAGTGAAGGACGCGCAAACCGCACGAAAATCAGTTGTATACGCAACCTGGCTCATCGGCCTATTCTATATTATGACGATTTTCCTCGGCTTCGGTGCTGCCGCGTTTGTCGGCAACGAAACGATTATCGAGGCAAACAAAGCTGGAAACATGGCGGCTCCGCTGCTTGCGCGTGAATTGGGCGGCGACTTTTTGATGGCATTCGTCGCAGCGGTTGCTTTTGCCACCATTCTAGCGGTAGTAGCGGGCCTTGTTTTGGCGGCGGCCTCCGCGTTCGCGCACGACTTCTACAGCCATATTATCCGTAAAGGCAAAGCCACGGAAAGGGAACAAATGCTGGCTGCCCGCTATGCTTCCGTAGGCGTTGCAGTTGCATCTGTTATCTTGGCTCTGTTCGCGCAAAAAATGAACGTAGCGTTCCTCGTATCGTTGGCGTTCTGCGTAGCCGCCAGCGCAAATCTGCCGGTTATTATGTACACGATTTTCTGGCGAAGATTTAACACGGCAGGCGCCATTACCGGCATGCTTGTCGGTCTCTTCACAGCGCTTATTCTTGTTGTAGTAAGTCCAAATGTGCTTGATCCAACACCAGGCAAAGCAATCCTCGTCGGCACGCCACTAATCAGCCTGACTAACCCGGCGCTCATTTCCGTGCCGGCCGGTTTCATTGCTGCTTATCTCGGCGCTATTATCTTTGGCCGCCGCGAAAGCGATGCGAAATTTGACGAAGTCCTAGTCAAGGCCAACACAGGAATCCGCGATTCGGCATAAAAAATTTTTTCATTTTGTTGTTTAAATAAAAAACAGACGGGGAAACATAATAGTAAACCTACTCCCCTTTAAAATTGCAACTGACTCTCACACCTCTACTCCCTTATATTGGACACATCGCATTGATGTGTCTTTTTTTTGTATAAGAAAGGATATGCTACTTTATAGTAATAAAGCAACATATCTTTTCACTCCATGAGTAAACGAGGAAAAACAAGGCAACAAAAAAGAGAGGGAACTGTCTCCTCTCTTTGCAACATTTTTATTCTACATCCAGTCCATACCGTTCTTGTGCAAGGCGAAACGCTTGATCGGCCAGTTCGTGCGCTTCTCCGTACTCCGCTTCACGGAACACGTCCTCTGCTGTCTGCAAAAGTCTGGCAATTTCCTTATCATAGCGCCGGAAACGGTTCGTTCGTTGAATTTTGTCTTCTGCTAACCGGATATCACGAATCATCTCTGCCGCTTGTTCCAACAGTTCGGAAACGTGTTCTTTTGCTTCTTTCAGCACATGATCAACTTTTTGCATTTTCAGCGGAACTTCTCCAAGTGCTTCTTCTACCGTATCAATAGCCTGACGGCAAATCTGAATATTGCTGGTAACGCTATACGGCACTTTCGACAGATGCAATCGTTTCAACTGCTGCTCCACCCGTGTAACGCTGGCACGCATATCCTGCAATTCTTCGTGCGCCTCTACTTCCCCCTGACGAAACACTTTTAATTCTTTCATCACAAGCTCACGCCGCTCCATCATCTGATTTACGCGTTCGGCCACCTGAGTTAGCGTCTCACCATGTCGTTCATAATTGTCTTTTTCTGTGCTTGCGCTAATCTGCTCCAGCGCATTTTCGATATCTGCAATAACAGCAGGAATTTGCTGATAATAATGAAATGCTTCACCATCTTCTACCAAATACCGTTGTGAAAGATCGTGCAATTCACCTGCTAAATATTCTTCATCCTGCTTTAGCACTTTAAGATAGTACGGAAGCTCGACTACATACTGCCGATACTGGTGGCGGTTTGTCACGATCTCTTCCATCGTCTGATAGACCGATTCAATATCTTCACGTATTTTTATAATTAATTCCTCGGCTTCCGTTATTTTCCCTTCTTCGAATAAAATCGGCAGCTTTTCATACTTTCCACGAATTTTTACAATGCGCGCATTAAAGAATTCTTCCCCGCTTGTATAACCACCTGCCACCATTTCTTTTGCATCCTCATCCAGCTGTCGAATTTCCTGATCCAGATCTTTGACGATTGTCTGACGAATAAGCGGAACTTTTTGCATCACATCCATCAACGCTCGCTGACTCTCTGCCGCTTGTTGCAAACAAGCTCTTGCATCTTCGAAATCCCCTTTTTCTTCCGCCTGCTTCACCGCCTGCATTTCACGATCAAACTGATTCATTTCCTCTTTTAAAACATGAAAAGAGACGCTATATTGAATGCGCAGCTCGTCCAGCCGGCGTTCGTTTTTCTGCTGAAGCTGCTTTGTTTCCTCCTTTAAAGCAACGATATCTTGTAATGTTTCCTGAAGTTTACCCAGCCGGATATGTAAATTGCGATATTCTTCTTCAATGCGGAACAGTTTATCTTTTGCTTCCTGAATAATTTCCTGGCCTCTTTTAAAACGGAATTTCATAAGATTTTCTTCAGCATCCACCAGGATGAGTTCTACATCGGCAATGGCATCTTTTTTTAAGTCATCAAGCGAGGTCAAAATCGCCAGATACTTCTCTTTAATTCTTCCCGGTTCTTTTTTCCATGAACTATCAATTTCAAATGAATTAAGCTGATCAGCGACTTTCCCTCGCCATTCGTCCACTTCATCGACTTCTTTCAAAATTCGTCCACGTTTCGTGTAAGCCATGGCAGCTCCTACGGAAGCGACTGCCAATAAAATCAATCCGCCAAGCAACCAGACAGGCCAAGACGTAACGTCCTTAGTAGCCGCAGACGCTGAAATTCCCGCCATTTTAACCTGTTCTCCGCTTCCCTGTTTCTGCGCGAACGCTTTTAATTCTTCATCAACCGCTTCTACGAACGATATAACGCCGGTCATTAGCGTGCCTTGCTTCGCATACGGTTCAAAATAATGCTCCATCTTATGCTGTAACACTTCCTGGTTAATCCCATTTTCCTTGAAATATTTCCCACTTAAAATAACCATGTTTCTCTCACTGGCTGACAAAACCATGACCATAGTTTTATCTTCGATCGTAAAAGTTTCAAGCAGTTTCTGTGCGTACTGCTGAAGCGTCAGTGGTTTGGCATCGGCGATGACGACCAGCTTGTACGTCTGCTTCATGCCAGACGTCAGATTAATGAATTTTTTTTCTTCTTCGCTTTTCATTACATTGTTTATATCTATTACCGGCTTATCAAGCGAGGCTGGCATTGGGGCGGCCTGTGCATAACAAGGGCCTGCCAGAATCGCAACTGACGCGACAAGCGCTATAAAAAAACGAAACATTCGTTGTATTGCATATGACATTGTGCCGTACTCCTTTTGGAAAAGTCAACCTATCTTATTATAATAATAATTAGGTATAAAACGAGAAAGTTCCTGCTTGAAAGCAAGCTTTTTATGAAAAAACCTAGCGAAATGTGTTGAGCGGTGTCATCATATGGTGTAAAAAGTCATATGTATAATGCACCATCTGTTCCACGAATTGTTCATCCAATGGCTCCAAATAAAATACTTCACGAATAATTTGCGGGTATGTATAAGGAAAACTTGTAATCGCCATCAGTTGAATGACCACGCCTTCTACCTGTAACGGCGGAAATTCCCCTTCCTCAACTCCCTCTTCAATCACCGCAGCAAAATAATGTTTAAGCTTGGCCAGGTAAGTGCTCATAATCTCCCGCCCGAGCATTGATTCTACGGATAATTCCCGATGAATCAATCGTGTTACCTGATAAAATTCACTTTGGAAACGGACGAGGCTTTCTAACATGTGGCGCAGCAAATCATAAAGAGATTCCCATTCCGTGTCATGGCGGCAACCGTCCAGCTTTCGAAATAAAGCCTCATAATACTCTACCATAACATATTCGAGCAATCCTTTTTTATTTTTAAAATAATAGGCAATAAGCGCAACGTTCACCCCTGCCTTACAAGCGATCTGCCGTACTGTCGTACCGTCGAATCCCTGTGAATCAAACAGTTCGACAGCAGCTTCAACAATCTTTTGTTTGGTAAGCTTCGGTGAACGTTTCACAGCCTGTCCCTCCCAAAAACCTTGCCTTTCTCTTATGAAAGCAAGGTTAATTTTTTCTTCCTCTTCACATAGCTGATCCCTAGCATAAATAAGCAAAGACCAAACGCAATAAAAAGAAGCTTGCCTTTGTGCTGTTCCCAATGAACCAAATAATGTCCAACAACCGATTCAAACAGAACAGCCGGGCCTTTGCCTAGCGTTGTCGCCAGTAAAAATGTGCGAAAACACACTTTTGAAATGCCAGCTGCCGTATTTACCGCACTGGAAGGCAATACGGGGACCCACCGCGCAAACAAAATAACAATAAACCCTTTTGTTTCTGCATACTTGTTTAAATTTTTTGCAAACGAATGATGGCCCCATTTTCTGTCCGCCCACTCCCTCCCAACATAGCGGGCCAAAAGAAAATTGGCCAGCGCGGCCAACACCGCACCAACCCAACTGATTGCAAATCCGGGCCAGAGACCAAAGGCAACCACATTCGCACCCGCCAGCAATACGAAAGGAACAATCGGAAAAAACGTTTGCAAGACAATGGCGATAATTGATATAAAAAACGCAACCCAACCATACGATTGAATATACGCGGCAATTTGCTCCAAGTTTCCGGTACGAATCAAATGACCGAATTCAGTCTGCATAACCAAATAGATCGTGACAATCAGGAAAAAGGCAGAAAGTAGTAAACGCTTCAATTCACCGTCTCCCTTATCATTTCGTATTTTTTATTATATCACCAAAAAAGCAAAAAACTCTCCTTCCTCAAGAGAGTTTACAAATCATTTGTATGATGGTAAGTCGGTATATCAAATTATATTTATCTAGCCCATTCTTTCGTTCGATAAAGATACACATTTTTCTCTTCTGACCATACTCGCTCTACTTTTCCCTGTTCAATTAACAAATCGAGGTGTCCAAGCGTTTCCGAAAACGTAAGTGGTAACTCTTTAATATAAATGCTAGGAAATAATAATGCTGACAACTCAAAAACATGTTTGGCACCATCCGCAAGTAAACCATAAATTTTTTCCGCTCTCTCTTCCTGTCTACGCAAGCGATAAACGATAAGTTCAGACGGCTTTTCAATTTCTTCGCCGTGTGCCGGGAGCATGCGCCGCACTGGCATCATCTTTACTTCCTGCATTGCTCGCCTGTATACAACCAGCGGCTTTTCCCTTTCTTCACCAGCTCGCGCCGGAGGCTCTACGAAAGCATTGGATGAGATCTCTTTAATTAAAAAATCGCCTGACAGCATCAAACCGTCTGCCTCTCGGTATAAAGCCAAATGGGTTTGTGTATGTCCCGGCGTAAAAATAATACGCCACTCCCCGCAACTTCCCAACAGCTCGCCGCCTCGCACAATTCGATGAACCGGTGCGGGATCGCTATACATGTTCAACATTTTCTGAAACCGCTCTACATGCCCCAGCAATTGTTCCGGAACGCCATTTTCTTCATATAGTTCGCGAAAAAATGCATCGTGATGCCGCATAAATGTTTCTTCCCCTTCAATATACGGCACTGCATTCGGATGGGCGATCACCTGCGCATCCGTACGTTCTGCTACTTCCGCTACCAAACCAGAATGGTCTACATGTTGATGTGTAAGAAAGATCTGGTCAATATTCCGCCATGTAAGCCCATTCTCTTTTAAGAAGACTCGTAGCGCCTCACGCGCTTCCCTCGTTTTTGGCCCGACATCAACAAGCGTGCAACTTTCCCCTTTTATTAAAAATATATTGACCGCTCCAACGCTAAACGGAGTCGGGATCTCAAGCCGAAAAACCTGCGTATTCACTGCTTTTTGCATGTCTCTTCCTCCTACTGATTGAATGTTCATTCATAAAATGAGGGAAGAAAGAAACTTCCCTGCCAGAAGCTCTTTCCGTGCATGTTTCATACTTTTCCTGCCAAACAAACCTGGTTACGCCCGCTATGCTTCGCGCGATATAAAGCCTCATCCGCTTGCTGGAACAATCGTTCGACGCTCGGAATGCCGTTTTCTTTCAACCAGGTAGCCACCCCGCAGGAAATCGTAACAGCCGGTCTCGTGCTGCTCATTGTATTCATGCGTAACCGCTCCGCTACTTGGTGGGCAATATCTTCCTGTACCGCTGGCAAGTATACAGCCATCTCTTCTCCGCCCCAACGAGCGGCAACATCAGATGTGCGAATTGAAGCAACAAGCACTTCTGCCACTTGGATCAAAATTTCATCGCCAATCTGATGACCATACGTATCATTAATATTCTTAAAGTAATCCACATCAATTAAAATAAGTGAGCCACAGATGTCACGCTGCTGGGAATGACGGATACAGTCATATAAATACTTTCGATTATACAGGCCCGTCAAATTATCCGTTATCACCATTCGCTCGACTTCGGCATGCAGGGAAGCATTCGTCACCGCGACTTTCACATGACGGGCCAACATCTCCAGGCGCTTAAAATCATCGAATGTGTAACGATTTGGCTGAGAATCTATCAGAAAAATGGCTCCTTCTACTTGACCTTTACCCATAAGCGGCACAGCCATTAACGACCGACAAGAAAAAGACGGGAGAAGTGAATCTATTTCTTTCGTATCCGCAATTAAAATCGACTCCTTTTTGACAAACAAATCATGAAGTTTGCCTGCTTCCGGAATCCGCAAAACAAGCGGAACGTTTTCCTGTCCAGTGGACGCACACGCGACATATGCTTTTTCTTCTTCTGACCAAGAAAAAATGCAGCAATGTTCCGTACGAAACGTCTCCGTCAGCTTACGCGTGATAAATGTAAGTAAATCGTTAAGCTTAATATTCTTATTGAGTTGCCGCGTCATTTCATCAATGAGCAACAATTCTTTGATTAAATGGCAGGATTGTTGATAAAGCTGAGCATTTTCGAATGCATTACCTGCCGTATCTGCCAGCATCGTAATATACTCTATCTCTCGCGCTGGAAGAGATATCGGCTTGTCGCTGTAAAGTTCCAACACACCATAAACCCCTTGTTTGCCCCTGAGCGGAGCGGCTAACGTCACACTGCGCTTCCCCCAGGATTTCACGATGATCGTTCGTGCTTCCATAAACGCTCGGGCACTTACATTGCTTTTGCTTTCTCCGGTCGAAAAAGAAAATGGCTTGACGGGCAGCTTCGTGGAAAATGAATCATGGGACAGCCATAAATCAACCTGCATTTCCGGATACAGTTTTTTTGTATTTTCTATCACGGCATGCAACACATCATTCACATTGATAGATGAATGGAGTTTTTTTGTAATTTCAAACATCATGCTCCGTTTTTGTTCGTCGCGTTGAACACGCATATAAAGGGCAGAGTTGTGAACGGAAGGGCCAAGGGCTTTCGTGAAACGAAAGATAAATTTTTGCTCCTCGTCTGTAAATGGAAAGTTCTTATCACGCAATACGACTAAAAATCCGATAATTTTGTCATTATAGTCAAAAGGAGAAATTAACCAATCCGCCTCAGACAGCTCTTCTAACTCCAATAGTCCTTGTATATCAATATCTTCCCTACGCAAAACATTACGCTCCACGGAGAACTGCGAAACGATCTGCTCATATATTTTTCTAAGATTGCGCATCTTCATGGTCTCCCGACACAGCCAATTCTGCTCACTCGAAGACCAATGCGGCACCATTCCATCCTGTTCTTCATCAAATACGACTGCAATGCATTCGACTTGGTACAAGCTTTCGGCAAACCGCCGGACAATCGTCTGCATAGCACTATTCAGGCCCATATTCTGGCTTACGGCTTTAATACATGAAGAAATGGTCTTGCTGATGTATTGCTCCTGTATGAGGCGGAAAACAGCCGTCATTCCCTGCAAAAACGAAAACGCACACCTTTCTTCTATACACGCAGGCAGCACAACTCCTATATAGCCAGGAAACCAAACATCCTGGAGCACCGGAACACACACCGTCCGGCTATCTTCCTCCACATTGTTCTGAATATACATTTTTTCTGGATGCAACGGATAAAACGGCTTCACATCAAACTCCGGCTGACCTGCTTTTTCACAAGCAACTACATAGCCATGACGGTCTGCTACAAACACCCATCCCCTATCTGCCAAAAAGAAAGGGGAGAATATAAACTGGAAACTATCTCGAAAAATATGCGCAAGTCGTTCCCTGTAAAAATAAGAAGACTCAATCTCTCCACAATTTTGATCCACCGTGTGCTTCTTCACAGTCCCGCCTTCTCCCTTCTCTCCCACTCTCTTACTGGTCGGCTAGATGCGTTCCGTCATTCACTGTATGCACTGTCCAGTTGCCTTTTTCGTATCGAACGTAACTAATTCCTGTATTTACCAACTTTGTTTTTCCGGTTCCATGCACTCCCCCGCTTATATGATGCAACAGCGCATTAATCAAGCCCCCGTGGCTAACCACCAAAATATGCTCTGCTTCGCTCTCCCGCAAAATTTCCTGCAAACAACACATTCCCCGCTGCTGCATCGCGGAAAACGTCTCAACATTATACTTGCTTTCTGTATCCATCCACGGGTTAAAGTCGGGAAACTGCGATTGGATCATGCGGTAATCTTTTCCTTCCCAGTCCCCGTAATTCCGCTCGCGAAGTTCCACATGGCGGCAAACAAATAAACCAAGCATATCGGCCACCGCCTGCGCCGTATCATAAGCCCGCTGCAAGTCGCTGGAGCAAATCTGGGAAATAGGCGATTGTTTTAAGCGCGCCGCTAATCGTCGCACCTGCTCTTTGCCTCGCCTGTTCAGTGGAATATCGCTATGTCCCTGAATTAAACGTTTGGCATTCCATTCGGTTTCCCCGTGACGAACAAGATAAATGTGCTTTACAGTGGTAATAGAAAATTCAGTCCCTTCTTAATATTACTTATCATATAATAATTATACGAAATATCAAATAAGGTTTCACTCATTATTTCTATACATTTCCAGATGATAGCATATGTTTTACGTAAAATACCAAGAAAGTTTAAGCGGCTCACCGCTTCAAAACTTTTGAACCTTTTGATCTATTATATAATGAAAGAAGGCCCGGGGGTTCGGGCCTCTTTTCATCATTATTGTCCTTTATTATGCATCATGTTGAAAACTTGTTGCACATCCTTGTCTCCACGGCCGGAAAGGTTAACGATAATCGTTTGGTTCGGCGATAATGTTGGGGCAAGTTTCATTGCATATGCCACCGCGTGAGAACTTTCAATCGCGGGAATAATGCCTTCTGTTCGCGACAAAGCGTGAAACGCCTCAAGCGCCTCAGCATCGTCGATCGTTACATACTTCGCACGACCAATCGCTTTATAATAGCTATGTTCAGGTCCGACGCCTGGATAGTCGAGACCAGCAGCAATCGAATGTGTAGCGGCAGGCTCACCATTTTCATCTTTTATCATGTAACACTTGAAACCGTGAATGATCCCTGGCTCCCCAGCTACAAGCGGCGCGGCATGCTGCCCCGGTGCAAGCCCTTTTCCGCCTGGTTCAACGCCGACAATGCGTACTTCTTTGTCATCAAAGAACGGAGCGAACAAACCAATGGCGTTGCTTCCGCCACCCACACACGCGATAATATAGTCCGGCAGCTTTCCTTCTTTTTCAAGATGTTGCGCACGTGCTTCTCTGCCAATAACGGATTGGAAATGGCGTACAATAGTGGGGTATGGGTGCGGTCCGACAGCCGACCCGAGCAAATAAAACGTACTTTCGTAATTCTCCGCATAGTCCTTGAGCGCAGCGTCTACCGCTTCCTTCAGCGTGCGGGCGCCGTCTTTTACCGCTACTACTTTCGCCCCCAAAAGTTCCATACGAAATACGTTCAATGCCTGACGGCGAGTATCTTCTTCCCCCATATAAATGACGCATTCCATTCCAAACATCGCGCATGCAGTCGCTGTCGCCACTCCATGCTGACCTGCCCCTGTTTCCGCGATCACACGCTTTGCGCCCATGCGCTTGGCAAGCAGAACTTGGCCCATCACATTATTGATTTTATGCGCTCCCGTATGGTTTAAGTCTTCACGTTTTAAATAAATTTTCGCGCCTCCAAGCTTCTCAGTTAAGCGCTGCGCATAATAAAGCGGGTTCGGGCGCCCAACATATTCCTTCAAATAATGTTCCAGTTCTGCATTAAAGTCAGGCTCATCCTTATACCGTTCAAACTCCTGCTCCAAATGATCGAGCGCAGCCTGCAACGGCTCTGGTACAAAGCTCCCCCCAAACTCCCCGAAGTATCCCTTTTTTGTTTCCACTTTACTCATCTTTTCTAACTCCTCTCAACGATTCTCTTCTATTACTTTCTACAGCAAACTTATCTTGGTTGATATTGTACTATATTTATGTTCCCTTTTCATCTTTTTCTTTGTGATTTACATAATTTTTCTGTATTTTCTCAATCTATTTTTTCTTAGTAAAAAAGATTACATACGATTGAATACGGAGAAATTTGTTGCAAACCGGATAGACATCACTTTTACAGCGATGTTCGGCGCATCGTTTTCTGCCATTTTCCTCAATGAAACGCTTCATTTCGTAGTATTTTTGACTCTGCTGTTCGTTGCGACCGGAATTATTATTGTCAACCGGGAAAAATATTGACTTTCTATTATAAGGGAATATAATATTATTTATGTGCTTCATCCTAGGGTAGCAATGATTTTAGGTAAAAACGTCTGGTCAATTCATTAGCTTCCTCCCTTAAGGGCAGCGGCTGTTTTATCCCTTAATGGAGCATGCGGCGGAAACGCTACCGTCCGAAGAGCATGCAGTAAAGTTAGGAACTAGCCAGGCGGAAGTAAACACCTATTAAATCTAAATGTAAAGGAGAACGGAATTTTATGGCACGTTATACTGGACCACGCCACAAATTGGCTCGTCGTCTGGGCATTTCCCTAGACGGAACTGGCAAAGACATCAAACGTAATTTTCCACCGGGACAACATGGACATTCCCGTCGTAAAATGAGCGAATACGCGATTCAGCTTACTGAAAAGCAAAAGCTTCGTCATATGTACGGCTTGATGGAAAAGCAATTCCGCAAAACATTTAACGAAGCAACAAAAATGCCTGGGGTTGTCGGTGAAAACTTCATGAAGCTGCTTGAGTCTCGTCTCGACAACTTGGTATATCGTCTTGGTTTCGCACCAACTCGTCCGGCTGCACGTCAGTTGACAACTCACGGCCACATTACAGTAAACGGCAAGAAAGTAAACATTCCTTCTTACCGTGTGAAACCTGGCGATGTAATTGGCCTGCGCGAAAAGAGCCGCAACTTAAGCATAGTAAAAGAATCGCTGGAAGCTCGTGCATACCTGCCAAACTATCTGAGCTATGATGAAACAAAAATGGAAGGTACGTACACTCGCCTGCCAGACCGTGAAGAACTGCCGGCTGAAATCAACGAAAAGTTGATCGTCGAGTTCTACTCTCGTTAATCTTAAATTCAAGCAAAACTCCCGTCGTCTCCGACGGGAGTTTTATTATTATTTAATCACTACTTTCACGAATTTGCGTTTCCCGACCTGAACGATCATACCGTCTTCCACGGCGATATGCTCATCCACGGAAGTCACTTTTTCTTCGTTGATTTTTACGGCACCTTGTTGCACCATGCGGCGCGCTTCGCCATTTGACGGCACGAGTTCCAGCACAGACAAAAGCTTGATAACCCACATCTTGCCGTCTTCCAATTCGCTTACGGCTACTTCTTTTTCCGGAATATCCGCAGGTAGCGCGCGCTGCTGGAACACGGTTTTGAAATGTTCTTCCGCTTGTTTTGCCGCTTCTTCACCCCAATACATTCTTACAAACGTATACGCAAGGCGCATTTTAGCGTCGCGCGGATGCACGGAACCGTCAGCTAACCCTCTCTTGAGCCTCTCCAATTCTTCCATAGAAATATCGGTCGCTAGTTCGTAATATTTTACCATCAGTTCGTCTGGAATTGACATGGCTTTGCCGTAAATTTCTTTCGGTGGCTCGCTAATACCGATATAGTTGCCCAAGCTTTTGCTCATCTTCTGTACGCCATCCAATCCTTCGATGATCGGCATCATCAGCGCGCATTGCTGTTCCTGTCCGAATTCCTTCTGCAACTGACGGCCCATCAACAAGTTAAACTTCTGATCCGTCCCTCCCAGTTCCACATCGCTTTCCAATACTACCGAATCATATCCTTGCATCAACGGATAGAAAAACTCATGGACGCTAATCGGTTGATTATTTGAATAACGTTTTTCAAAATCATCCCGTTCAAGCATTCGAGCTACTGTTATTTTCGCAGCTAAGTTTACTACATCTGCAAAATTCATAGGCGCTAGCCACTTGCTATTATAATTGACCTCAATCTTGCCTGTATCGAGGATTTTCGCAAACTGTTCTACATATGTCGCTGCATTCTTTTTGACTTCCTCTTCTGTAAGTTGCTTTCTCGCCTCGGATTTCCCGGTCGGGTCACCGATTCGTCCTGTGAAATCGCCAATAACCAATTGCACTCTATGTCCTAACTCCTGGAATTGACGCAACTTGTGAAGCACCACAGTATGGCCAATATGAATATCCGGTGCGGATGGATCTAGCCCAAGCTTTATTTTTAGCGGCTTTCCAGTTACGACAGAACGCTCCACCTTTTTTCTCATTTCTTCTTCCAGTATAATTTCTGCCACACCACGGCGGATAATGCTCATCTGACGCTCTACTTCACGCGCCTGCTCTTCGGTCAAAGCAATGCTTTCTTCAATCATGTCTGCTTCCTCCAATTCCTAATTTCTTAAAACAAAATAAAAAACTCGTCCCAAAAAGGGACGAGTTTGCTCGCGGTACCACCCTTACTTAAGGGCAAAAAAGCCCTTCACTCATACGGATAACGGCCTATTCCAAACGAATATACCGTCCGCCCACACATCTATACGGAGCGGAATTCACTCCAACGCTGTATTTCGCTGCCTGGCCGGGCCGGTTCTCACCTTCCACCGACTCTCTGCTGCTTCCGGTTCCAAAGCCACTACTGATACGCCTTCATCGTGAATAAAATGATATTATGCCTTTGTTATTACCATAATAACTAAAAGTAATAAGAGAATGCAACATTTAACCTCAGGAATCGTCTTTATGATATAATGTCTCTGTTACAGGTAAGGGGGAATTGTATGGAAAAACAAAACGGTTCCGCAAGTACGCCGGATAGGCCAAGGCGCAAAAAAAGCATTTGGCATACTCTTCTCATTATTTTTCAAGTTTCTGCCATTCTATTCTTTATGGGCGTGCTTTTCGCATGCGGTACCGCCGCTGGTTATGTCGCTTCGCTTGTCAAAGACGACCCGGTTCGCAGTTATAATGAAATTTACCAAAAAATCTCTACCAATAACTTAACCGGATTCGCATATTTCAAAGACAAAACAATGATCGGCCAATTGATCACAGCAGAAGACCGTCGGCTTGTATCGCATAAAGAGGTCTCACCTCATTTAATTGATGCTATCATCTCAACGGAAGACAAATATTTCTTTGAGCACAACGGGATCGTTCCTTCCGCCATCGCCCGGGCCGGAATCCAGCAGATTACCGGAGCATCGGTGCAGACAGGAGGAAGCACCCTAACCCAGCAACTTGTAAAACAAACGATCCTTTCGCCCGAACAAACAATGGAGCGAAAATTTAAAGAAATCTTCCTTGCATTGCGAATAGAGCGCATGTTCAGTAAGGAACAAATTCTCGACGCGTACATTAATAAAATGTACTTCGGAAAAAACGCCAATGGTTCGAATGTATATGGCGTTCAAGCGGCAGCTAAAGGGATTTTTGGCGTGAATGCCAAAGATTTGAATATCGCCCAATCGGCTTATCTGGCTGGAATGTTGCAGGCACCTTCTTCTTATATTCCATTTAAAAAGAGGGGTCTTCAACTGGGAAAAGAGCGCCAAAAAATCGTGCTGAACCGCATGCTGGAAAACGGCAAGATCACGAAACAGCAATACGATGAAGCATTGGCTTATGATATTGAAGCGCACTTGGCTAAACCAACACCTAAAGCGTTTGAGAAATATCCATTCCTTATGATGGAAATCGAAAAACGCGCAGCGGAAATCCTGTTACAACAAGATTTTGAGAAAAAGCCGGAACTAAAAAATCAACCGTATGAAAAACTTCTGGAAGAAAAACGAATGGCGGTTCGTCAGGGTGGCTACCACATTTATACCACCATTGATAAACGCATTTATGAAAAAATGCAGGAAATCGCCACTGATTCTGATAACTTTGGCCCGGAACGTCCACCAATCGGTGGCAAGCGAATGCCGGAACAGGTAGGAGCTATCCTAATCCATAATAAAACAGGGGCTATTCTCGGCATGATCGAAGGACGTGACTTCGAAATTGAGAAAACAAACCATGCAACCGTGCCCCGTCAGCCGGGTTCGGCAATCAAACCTGTCGGCGTGTATGCCCCTGCTATTGAGGAAGGCATTATTTCACCTGATTCAATCGTTGTCGATGAGGAGACTGTGTTCCCTGGTGGATATACCCCGAAAAATGACTCCAATAACTTTAAAGGGCCGATGACCATACGCCATGCTCTGAAATTTTCACGTAACGTACCGGCCGTTAAAGTGTATTTCGAAACCGGGGTTAAAAAATCGCTTTCTTACGTAAAGAAAATGGGCATAAACTCAATTGTGGACAGCGACTACTACCTGCCTACTGCACTCGGTGGATTTACGCATGGGATTTCTGTGGAAGAGCTAACAAATGCGTATGCTACCTTCCCAAATGAAGGGAACTTCATCGATGCTTATTTAATTGAGCGCATCGAAAACAGCGAGCATGAAGTGATATACCAACACAAACCAAAACCGGTACGCGTGTTCTCACCACAGACCGCCTGGATGATTACGGATATGTTGCGCGATGTTATCGACAGTGGTACCGGAACAAGGGTACGTCCCTACAAAATGGGACGCGATGTCGCAGGAAAAACAGGAACATCGCAGGATTATCGAGATAAATGGTTTGTGGGCTACACCCCCGACATTTCTCTTGGGGTATGGATTGGCTATGATAAAAAATACAAACTATATAAGAGCTCATTTTATAACGCTCAATACGTCTGGGGAAAAATTTTCAGCTCCGCTCTGAAAATCGACCCGAATCTTTCGCCTGCCGGCAATTATATGAAGCGTCCGCCAGGAACGTCCATGGCAGCCATTTATAACGCCGATTTGGCAACTTCAAAAAATCCTGCTTCCTATGGAAAGACGGAAGAAGAGAAAAAGAACGACAGCGAACAGAAGCCAAACACTGAAGGCGAAACAGTGGATAAAAACAAAGCGAAAGAAGAGAAGCCAGAAGACGAAACAAAATCCGAGCAGCCCGGTGATAATGCCGATAAGCCAAAAGAAGACAACAAGCAGTCGGATGAACAAAAAACTCCTTCCGACAAAAAGACGAGTAATGATGACGGCGAAAAAACATCTTCGAAGAAGCAATCCAAGCCGTCTGAAGACAAACCGAAGGAAGAGAAAAAAACAGATAGTAAAAAAGAAGGAAAAAAAGGAGAGGATTAATTCCCCTCCTTTTTTATGTTTAATCTTCCATTGTAGACAGGTCTCCGGTCGGCAACCCAAGTTCCCACGCTTTAAGGACGCGGCGCATGATTTTACCGGAACGCGTTTTTGGCAATTTATCTTTTACTTCAATTTCGCGCGGCGCTGCGTGCGCAGCCAGCCCCACTTTGACAAACTGGCGGATTTCCTCCAGCAGTTCATCGGTCGCTTCATATCCGTCACGCAGTGAGATGAACGCTTTGATAATCTCCCCGCGTACCGGGTCTGGCTTACCGATAACCCCCGCTTCTGCTACCGCCGGGTGCTCAACCAGCTTGCTTTCGACTTCAAATGGGCCCACACGCTCACCCGCCGTCATAATCACATCATCCACACGGCCTTGGAACCAGAAATATCCGTCTTCATCCATGTATGCTGAATCACCGGATACGTACCAACCCTTCAAGCGGAAATATTCCTCATACTTGGCCGGGTTGTTCCAAATTTTGCGCATCATTGACGGCCAACCGACTTTAATCGCCAGGTTGCCCATGCGGTTCGGCGGCAATTCATTGCCTTCATCGTCCACAATTGCCGCGACAATACCTGGAAATGGTTTACCCATGGAACCTGGTTTAATTGGCATGCTCGGATAATTACAGATTAGCTGGGCGCCCGTCTCTGTCATCCACCATGTGTCATGGATACGCTTATTGAATACTCTCGTGCCCCAATATACGACTTCCGGGTTCAGCGGCTCCCCTACGCTCAAAATATGACGTAAGCTGGACAGATTATACTGCTTCACCACTTCGTCACCCGCTCCCATCAGCATGCGAAACGCGGTCGGAGCGCTATACCAAACGGTAACTTTGTATTTCTCAATGGTGGAATACCAATCATGCGGACTGAAGCGGCCGCCACGAATAACGTTAGTTGCCCCATTGAGCCATGGGCCAAAAATACCATACGATGTCCCGGTTACCCAACCCGGGTCAGCCGTACACCAGTAAATGTCGTCATCCTTCAGATCCAGCACCCATTTGGCTGTCTGATAGTGCTGAATCATGGCATTATGAACATGAAGCACACCTTTCGGTTTTCCGGTAGAACCGGACGTATAGTGCAAGATAAGACCGTCTTCACGATCTACCCATTCGATTTGGAAATCTTCCGAAGCCTGCTCCATTTCCTTCTCATAGCTTACCTGTCCCTCTTCTAGTTCTCCTTCTGCACCAACCAGAATCACATGCTTCAACGCCGGAAGCTCTTTTACCGGAACGCGTGGCAACAGTGCGGGCGTCGTGACGATCGCAACCGCTTCACTGTCTTCCAGACGGTCGCGCACCGCGCCTTCCATGAAAGCTTCGAATAACGGACCAACGATGGCGCCGACTTTAATCGTACCTAGGACGCTTACATATAGTTCCGGTGTACGGGGCATAAAAATAAACACGCGCTCCCCTTTCCGAACTCCCAATTTGCGAAGTACATTTCCAAATTTATCAGATAAAGTTTTCAGTTCTGCAAATGTATATTTCTCATCGCGTGTTGCATCGCTATAATAAAGCGCTACCTTGTTTTCGCGGAGGGTGCCTATATGACGATCAATTGCTTCGTGTGCCATGTTTACTTTGCCCGTTTCATACCATGTAAATTGCTTTTCTACATCTTCCCAGCTGAAATTGTTATAAGCCTCTTCATACGCAGGCATATTATAACCGCTCCCAACCACGGGAAGTATCTTGCTGTGCATCGTTTCTTTCATATTGCAGCTCCTCTCCCACTAATTTTTACTTGATCCCAACCTAAATTCATATACTCTATTTTTTCCTTTGAAAACCCTTTCGTTATTTCGATTATACCAAATAATCTGTTATTTTATCAATTATTATCATTCACAGGTTTTTCAAATTTATGCATTGTCAGGATGATAGTTAATATTAGATAATTTCTAATTATAAAGAAAAAATGATAGATTGAATCAAACGGTGAAACATAACAAAACGATTTTATATCTGAATAGTAAGGTGTGAACGAATATGGAGCACAAAAAAACGTATTATCGAGAAGAAATAGAAAAATCAGCAGGCAGGCTTCTAATCGAAGGACCCGTTTCGCCTGAACGTGTCGCAATGCTTAAAATGGATGAAGGGTTGACAGCATTTCGCAAGCCGCGCGATCAGCAAAAAGCGCTGGAAGAAATCGCGGGTCTTCCCGAAGGACGCATTATTCTAGCAGTTCATAATGATACTATCGTCGGCTATGTCACTTTCCTCTACCCCGATCCAATGGAACGATGGGCACAGGCTGGAATGGAAGACCTGCTAGAACTAGGAGCCATTGAAGTGACCAAGTGTTTTCGTCATCAACATGTGGGGGAAGACATGCTGATGCTCGCCTTCCGTGATGATGCGATGGAAAATTACATTGTTTTTACGACCGAGTATTACTGGCACTGGGATTTAAAAGGCACAGGACTCGATGTATGGGAATACAGAAAAATTATGGAAAAAGTAATGGCTTCCGTCGGTCTTGAGTGGTTCGCCACCGACGATCCGGAGATTTGTGCCCATCCCGCGAACTGCTTAATGGCAAGAATCGGAAAGAACATTCCCATGGAATCGGTGCAAGCCTTTGATCGCATCCGCTTTCAAAATCGTTTTATGTATTAAACCGATACTAAGAAACAAGGTTCTTCGGCATCCGGCTGCATATATATCACGAATATTTCTATAGTCAGGGAGGAATATCCGATGCTCGTAGAAGATATTATGAGAAGAAGTTTAATAACCATCGAGCCGGAAGATTCAATTCGACTCGCACTTCTAAAAATTCATCAGCACCGGATTCGCCACTTGCCGGTTGTTTCAGAAGGCAAGCTGGTTGGAATTATCTCCGACCGCGATGTGCGGGATGCATGTCCTTCCATTATCAGCACACCGCATAATGAGGACGAAAAAATTTTAGACACGCCTGTCTCTTCCATTATACGCAAAAACGTGATTACCGCACACCCGCTCGATTTTGTGGAGGAAGCTGCGCTCGCACTTTACGATAACTGTATCGGATGCCTTCCTGTAGTCGTAAATGGCGAGCTGAAAGGAATGATTACGGAAACAGATATCCTTTATACACTTATTGAATTAATGGGCGTTCATCATCCAAGTTCCCATATTGAATTGGAAGTGGAAGATAAAGCTGGGCTTCTCGCTGATGTTGCCCAAATTTTCAAAGAAGTAAACTGCAATGTAACCAGCGTACTTGTATTCCCCGGAAAACAACCGGGCAAGAAAAATCTTGTGTTCCGCGTACAAACAATCGATCCACGCAACATCGTTTCCAAAATCGAGAAGGCCGGCTATCGTATGATTTGGCCCAGAGAATCAGAGGGATTACTATGAAAATAAAGTCAGCTTTTATTTACAGCGACGAATATTTACATTATTTTTTTAATGAAGAGCATCCGTTTAACCAAAAGCGTCTCGTATTGACGCTGGATTTGCTGCAAATGATGAATTTGCTTTCCGAAAACGATATTGTGCCGCCGCGGATGGCGACTGATGACGAACTGGCGCTTATACACGATCGGCAATATATCGAAGCAGTGAAAGAATGCGGCCATTCGAAGCAGGAAATCCCCATTGCCGCAAGCTTCGGATTAGGAACAGAGGACTGTCCTATCTTTCCTAATATGCATGAAGCATCGGCATTGGCGGTCGGCGGAACCCTTCGCGCCGTTGAATTGGTCATGTCCGGCGAATACCGCCACGCTGTCAACCTGGCTGGGGGGCTTCACCACGGCTTTCGTGGACGAGCTTCCGGATTCTGCATTTATAACGATTGCTCGGTTGCGATTGCGTATTTGCGCCAAAAATATGACGCCCGCGTGCTTTATATTGATACGGACGCACATCACGGCGACGGCGTACAATGGGCATTTTACGATGATCCGAACGTGCTGACCCTTTCCTTTCATGAAACAGGGAAATATCTTTTCCCTGGTACCGGAAATATTACTGAACGCGGGGATGGGCAAGGGTACGGCTTTTCGGTCAACGTCCCGCTGGATGCGTTTACAGAAGATGACTCATGGCTGGAAGCATACGATACCGTGCTTCCGACCGTAGCTCGCGGATTTAAACCGGATGTTATCGTGACGCAAAATGGATGTGATTCCCATATGTTCGATCCGCTGACACATCTGTCAACATCAATGCGGATTTATCAGGAGATTCCCAAGCTGGCAAGGGAACTTGCAGAAGAATTATGCGATGGCAGATTAATCGCAACCGGAGGGGGAGGATATGACATCTGGCGCGTGGTGCCGCGCGCCTGGACTTTATTGTGGGCTGAATTATCTGGTCAGCGAATCGTTAATAATGTGCCCATCCCACAGGCGTGGATTGCTAAATATCAAGAAGAAAGCCCGGTACAACTCGCGCCTACAATTCTTGATCCTGAAGGGCTGTTTCCGCCAATTCCGCGCCGGGCCGAGATTACCGCCAAGAACAAAAATACAATCGAAAAAGCACTTTTATATTGCCCGCGTGGATAAAAAAGCGGAAGGGTTGTCCTTCCGCTTTCGCTTTATAAATGCTCCAGCATATTTTTTACAATTTCATAAGAGCGCTTGGACGCTAACTTTGTAAATTCCGGGAAATTCACATGCGCCGAACCATCTGCCTTATCAGACATGGAACGAATCACAACAAATGGCACTCCGTTCATTGCACACACTTGGGCCACAGCTGCCCCTTCCATTTCCGTGCAGACACCGTTCATTGTCTCGTACAATTCCCGTACCGTCTCACGACTCGCAATAAACTGGTCCCCCGATAAAATGCGTCCAATAATCGTTCTACCTTCCGTTACCTTTTTGCTCGCTTTTACCGCAGCTTCCACCAGTTTCCCGTCCGCCTCGAATACCGATACATCAGCGAAAGGAATCTGACCGCGCGCAAAACCAAGCGCCGTTACATCCATATCATGGTGCTGGCAATCCGATGACACGACGATGTCTCCGATTTCTAACTCTGGGTGCAATGCGCCCGCCACACCGGTAAAAATAACCGCCTCTGCTTCGTACGTATCAATTAAAATCTGTGTGCATACGCTTGCGTTTACTTTGCCGACCCCACATTTACAGAGAACGACTTCTTTGCCTTCCCATTTCCCTTCATAATATGCAATGCCGGCTTTATGCGTCTCACGCGTAAGTTCCATGCCTTCTTTATATAGCTCAATTTCTTCGTCCATTGCTCCAATGATTCCGATTTTCATCTCCGCTTCTCCTTACTCCAATTCATCTTGCTGTTCTTCTGTCATACGTCCTTTGGTAGACTGACGCTCTTCAATCCGATGCGGCAAAATCACGATATGATGGTCAACTTTTTCATTATTCATATACTTAGTCAATAAACGCATCGCTACCGCGCCAATATCATACATCGGCTGTACTACTGTCGTCAGACGCGGCCGCACCATTTCTGCCAGGCGAATGTTATCAAAACCGATAACATCTATATCATCCGGAACGCGCAGGCCGCGGTCCTGCAAGCCATGGATAACCCCGACCGCCATTTCGTCGCTAACTGCAAAAATCGCCGTCGGCTGTTCCACCAAAGACAAAAATTGTTCAACAGCGGCCAGACCGGATTCGTAACGGAAATTGCCATTGTATACATAGCTATCCTTCAAGGGCAAACCGGCTTCTGTCAGCGCTTGCTTATATCCTTCAAATCGGCGCATACCCGCGAGCGGATCAATCAGCGGTCCAGTCACCATCGCAATCCGCCTGTGCCCTTTGTCAATCAAATACTTGGTTGCATCGTAACCGGCGTCGTAATGGCTAATATCAACCGATGGAAGCTTTCCGGTTGGATCTTTTGTTCCGGCGAGAACAATCGGCACAGAAGCGGTTGTAAAGACCTGCATATGGCTTTCCGTAATTTCACGGCCCATGAAAACAATGCCATCCACCTGTTTTTCCAGCAGCGTATTCGTTAAATGCACTTCTCGCTCAACACGCTCATCCGAATCACACAAAATAATGTTATACTTGTACATGCTAGCAATATCGTCAATACCGCGCGCAAGCTCCGCAAAAAACGGACTGGAAATATCAGGAATGATAACACCAACCGTTGTCGTCCGCTTGCTGGCAAGACCGCGTGCCACCGCGTTTGGACGATAGCCCAATTGCTCAATCGCCGCAAGTACTTTCTTTCTCGTCGATGGTTTTACATTCGGGTTTCCGTTCACAACACGAGAAACCGTCGCCATCGATACACCTGCTTCTCTTGCTACATCATAAATTGTAACCGGCAATCGTAACTCCTCCTATATTCTTTATGCATAATTATTGTATATCAGTTTTCACCCATTTTCATAATTTTTCATTTATCATATTATAAATCACTCTTGCATGCAATCGTATTCATGTAAACCTCATGAAAAGGAAAAAGACAAATCCATACTCTCACATGAGATTTGTCCATAAGCGCTTATGTTCCTCTCTTGTTTCCAATATAAGGCCCGATTCCGCCGTCGCTAATAGCCTTGTGAGCGACAATCCAGCGACTATTATCGTTGCTTTTCATTAATGTGTACTGGATGCGGTGCCGCTCACCTGTCATAAGCGTTCCTATACATTCCACAACCGCTGTGTTTTTATAATAAGAAGTTACGCGGATTTCCGGCATTTTCATGGAAAGCAGGCTAACATGGCGAAATGCAGGATGCACGGCCAACGCTTTGTTAGGAATCGAATAATTCAAATCAATTGTTTCATGCGTGAGCTGCGTTGCCAGTTGCTCGCTCCAGCTTTGTCTATAATAATTATATAATTGTTTTTTGCTTGTGAAATCGCTATACACACGAACTGGCTGCCCCTTTACATACGCAACTTTTGTATGCTCCGTAGCACGCCACACTTTTTCTTCCGCCTCGCGAATGGCATTGATCAGCTCCTGCCGCTCTGCTTTTCTTAGCTTTGGAAGCTGATGATCAAATGACATCGGTCCTTCAATCGGTGTCTTCCCATGCTCGCTCTGGATTTTTTGCCCGCCGCATCCTGTAGCAAGCGATGCAGTTACAAGAATCGTCATAAGGACAAGTGCTCGTGTATACTGTCGCGGCATATGCGTCACCCTGTTTCTCCTTAGAAATATGATACTTGTAGGGTGCACCTCTCTTATTCTTTTTATGTATATAAGAAAAACCGCTGAAATCATCTCAGCGGTTTTTGCCCGTTCACACTTATAAAACAGATGCGCTCTCTTTGTACAAGCCGGATTCGCGCAATTTAGTGACGAATTCGTTGAATTGCGGGATATTGATTTGCTGTTTTGCGTCGGAAAGCGCCACATCCGGATCCGGGTGCACTTCGATCATGACACCATCCGCTCCCACAGCCAGCGCAGCTTTCGCTGTCGGCAGCAGAATGTCACGGCGTCCTGTTGCATGCGTCACATCGACGAGCACTGGCAAGTGCGTCTCTTGTTTCAAAATCGGAACGGCGGAGATATCGAGCGTATTGCGTGTCGCTTTTTCGTATGTGCGGATACCGCGTTCACAAAGCATGACTTGATCGTTTCCACCGGACACGATATATTCAGCAGCGTGAATAAACTCTTCAATGGTAGCAGATAAACCGCGCTTTAAAAGCACCGGCGTTTTCACACGGCCCGCCGCCTTCAGCAACTCAAAGTTTTGCATGTTACGCGCCCCGATTTGAATGACATCCACGTATTCGGTCGCCATTTCAATATCAGCTGGATTCACGATTTCGCTCACTACTTTTAAGCCAAGTTCGTCTGCCACACGCCGCAAAATCTTCAAACCTTCCACGCCAAGTCCTTGGAAGTCATACGGCGACGTCCTCGGCTTGAATGCACCCCCACGTAAAAGGGTAATGCCGTTCGCTTTTAGCGCTTCCCCAACCTGACGAACTTGATTATACGATTCGACCGAACACGGGCCAGCCACAAGCACCGGATCTCCATCGCCTACCCGCACAGACCCAATTTCCACCACAGTATCCTCCTGCTTCTTCTTGCGGCTTACAAGCAATGCTTTGCGATGATCGTCTTTTTGCAATTCAAGAGAGGCGCTAAAGATTTGTTTAAAAAGATGCTGAATGGTGCTGTCTTCAAACGGCCCTTTATTATGCTCCAGAATCAAGTTCAGCATTTGACGTTCGCGCTCAGGGTCAAAACGATTAATCCCCTGCTTGAGCTTGACCCTCCCGATTTCCTGCACCAGCTCCGCTCGCCTGTTAATCAGCTCCAGAATCTGAAGATTTACCGCATCCAGATCACTGCGAAGCTGCTCCAACTTTTCGTTGCTCATCTTCTCTCCACCTCTTGTATTTTTTTCAGACAATTTTCAAAAAAATATTTGAAGTGTATTATATCTTATTCTTTGTTCTTTGTCAGCCTTTATATAAAAGAAAAAAGGAATTTTCTATCCCGCAGCGAATATCTTACATATTCCTTCAAATAAACCATGAAGGACACGCTTTATAATTGGAGGAGTTGTAAAGTATGGGCGAAGGACATTCACAACATATTTTCGCTCTTGATATCGGAACGCGCAGTGTAGTTGGACTGCTGGTGGTCCCTAGCCCGGAAGGCAAATTTGAGGTTATCGGGTATGAATGCGAAGAGCATACGGAGCGCTCAATGCTGGACGGACAAATCCACGACGTAGTGGCAGTAGCTGAAGTCATCTCTCGTGTCAAGCAACGTCTGGAAACGAAAGTAAATGTAAAGCTCACGGACGTGGCCGTAGCGGCTGCGGGACGTTCACTCCATACACAACGCATCGAAGTAAGCAAAGATATTTCCGGGGCAGGCCCAATATCACACAACGATAGTATCGCACTTGAACTTGCCGCCATCCAGAAAGCCCAGCGCATTCTGGCCAAACAACATAAAGCGAATGACTTTACCCAGTATTATTGTGTTGGCTATAGCGTGGTCAACTATTTTCTTGATGGGGAAATCATCGGTAGCCTGATCGACCAACGCGGCAACGAGGCAAAAGTGGAAATTATCGCTACGTTTCTCCCTCGTGTAGTTGTCGACTCCCTAATTGCTGCACTAAAACGAGCGGATCTCAGGATGTGCGCGCTTACACTTGAACCGATTGCAGCCATTAATGTGCTTGTTCCGCCCACCATGCGCCGCCTTAATGTGGCGCTGGTTGATATCGGAGCAGGTACATCGGATATTGCCATTACCGGAGCGGGAACAGTGACAGCATACGGCATGGTGCCGATCGCTGGAGACGAAATTACGGAAGCGCTCAGTCAGGCGTATCTGCTTGACTTTCCAATAGCTGAAGAAATCAAGCGGAAACTGTCGACACAGGACACGGTCACATTTTCCGACATCCTCGGCATAGAATACACCTATAGCCGCGAGGAAGTCATTCGTAATATTGAAACCGATATTCATAACCTTGCCAATTTAATCAGCGAACGCATTCTGGAGTTAAACGGAAATCCCCCGCAAGCAGTGATACTAATCGGCGGCGGTAGCCTGACACCAACCTTGCCCTCCAAAATTGCCGAACGCTTGAATCTTCCTCCCGCGCGCGTTGCTGTACGAGGCGCGGATGCTATCCAAGCCTTTATCGGCAAAGCGAACCTAACGGGGCCGGAATTCGTAACGCCGCTGGGAATTGCGGTAGCGGCAGTGAAACACCCGATTAAATATTTATCCATTCATCTTAACGGGGAAACGCTGCGTATCTTTGATTTAAAACAAATGACTGTCGGCGATGTGCTGCTGTACGCGGGGATAGACATCAAGCGTCTGCACGGACGTCCCGGTCTGGCGATGACCGTACACGTAAACGGCAAAATGAAAATCATTCCTGGCGGGCATGGCACAGCACCCGTTCTGCTCCTTAACAACGAGCCAGCACAACTGGATACGCCTGTTCAAGCGGAGGATCGGATCATATTTAAGCCGGGAAAAGATGGCGTTCCCGCTTCAGCTAAACCAATTGAACTGGCAGGAGACACCGACACGCTGGACATCATGCTAAATGATACTCCGTTATCCCTTTCTCCGTTCATTTTTATTAACGGTCAGGAAGCGTCATGGGATACGCCTCTCAAGGACAGGGATGAGATAGAAATCTCACTGCCGTCTACACTGCGCGAAGTACTCATCGCCGCAGGAGCATACAGACCGGAAATGGAAACCCAGCAACTGCCGTTTACCGTCAACGGAAAAGCAATGCATTATACGTATTCCACATACGTTTTTACTATCAACGGAAAAGAAGCCAGTCTGGATAACAAAATTAAGAAAAACGATCAGATTTTATATCGCAGACATACAACTGCACTTCCTACGATCGAGGATGTGCTTCCACCTGAAGAACGAACAGAAGTGAACACAATCATAACATTCAATGGAAAAACAGTTCAAATCCCTGCAAGTGAAATGGAAATTTACTTGGACGGGGAACGCGTTGCATTAACGGAACCGATCCGGGCGCACGCGTCCATCGCGGTGCGGGTTCGCTTCACGGGCGATCCGATCTTCAGCGATGTATTTCGCTATGTAGATGAAAGCTTGCAAACGATGGATTCAGGAAAAAATCTTGTAATTACAATTAACGGAAATCCAGCTTCATTCCAGGATGTCATCAAAACAGGAGACGTATTGGAGTGCAGGTGGGAATAATTGCAAATTTTTATCTCTATGTTTAATGAAAGTTTTTTTTAATTACTCCCTTGTTTCTTGCGAGACAAGGGAGTTTGTCTTCAATCTGACTTATAGCTAAAATGTTACAAAAATTTCCTATACTATATTTTCTCGCAGATTCTTCTCCGTAATATTCCAATGGGAAGTATGCCATGCCACGCTGCCGTCTTTTATATACAATACTTGCGGCGATTCGTGCTTAACGCCAAAACGATCTGCAATTTCGTTGGATACCGGGCGGGCGGTTTGCACAATTATGAGCGCCCACGGCTTTGTCTCCACACTTTTGACATACTTCATAAACTCGTCGTAAGCTTGGCTGCTAATCGGACAAGTTGTACTGTGCTTCAACAAAATGGCCTCAGGATTCTTCTCTAAAAATTGGTTTAATTCTTCGATGGAAGTCAATTCTTGCATCGTTGTTCCTCTCCTTTCATTCTGTTCATCTTCCTATTTTATATTACCTGTTTTTTTCTCTGGTATAAATACAAAAAGCCGCCTGTATGTTCTACATACAAGCGGGTACCCGCTTTATGTTCCATTCTGCTGCTTCCGTGCCCCTTGCTGCTGTCCGGCTGATGCTTCCGCTGCCTGCCAAGCAGATACGGCTTGTTGCAAATTCTGATTTGTCTGTCTGGCACGAATTGCTGCTTCTGCAATTTCATCCGGCAATGCATAACGCGGAGCCACCCATCCGCTTGCTGCCATAATCTGTCCAATTTCTACGATGTTTTGCAGTGAATGATTCAACAATTGTTGAATCCCCTGTCGAAGCTCCGGGCAGTTCGTCTCCGTCATTGTCTGCGCATACGCGGTAACCATCATTTTCTCGTATGCCAACAATTCACTGGCAATTTGTTTATCTGATACTGGCATCATTCCAGCCCCCTTTCTACTGTACCCCGTGCGGCGGATGCTGATGCTGATTCAGCATTTGACACAGCAGCTGATAATTTTTTTGATGACGTGCGGCCATTTGGCCGCATAATTCTTTCAAGTCCGTGCTTACCACATTGGAAGCCGCATTCATATATGTTTGACAAATCATTTCTTCCTGGCTCATCCGCGCTTCGAGTTGTACAAGTTCGTTGGCGGTCAACGGTTCCATGCGTATCTTCTGTACCATTTTCTTAACCTCCGGCAAAAAGTCAGACTTTATGCATTCGTTAGTTTCTCCAAAATTTCTTTGTATTCCTCATACAAATCCTGTCAATAATAATTGAGATATTTTATGAAATCATGCATAATAAGTAAGGTTGTTTGTTAAATAAAAGAGGAAGAGAAAGATTTCAGAAGAGGTGGTACAGACATGAAAAAAACAGTTGTTGTTATGCAAGGCGACCAGACTGGCCAAGAACTGCTTGAAGAAGCGTTGCGCGTACTTCAGCCTGATGTTATCGGCTTTGAAATTGATTTTGAGACATACGATTTAAGCCTCGAAAATCGCATAAAAACAAATAACGAAGTCGTACACGAAGCAGCGCGCGCAATGAAAAGAACAGGATTTGGCTTAAAGGCGGCCACAATCACGCCGGAAGAAAAGGGCTCTGTAGGCAGCCCGAACGCAATTCTCCGCCGCGAAATCGATGGGAAAGTCATCCTGCGGACAGGCCGCAGAATTCCTGGCATCCGTCCGGTAGCGGGCGCTTACGCTCCAATTTCCGTTGTTCGCATGGCTGTCGGTGATGCTTACGGTGCAAAGGAATGGCGCGAAGGTGAAGGCTTAGATGAAATCGCATACCGCACCGAAAAAATTGATCGCAAAACGTGCCGTGCCGTTGCTGAATTCGCGTTCCGCCATGCACAAAAAACAAACGCTAAAGTATTCGGCGGTCCAAAATACACGGTAAGCCCGATCTATGAAGGCATGCTGAAAGAAGAAATGGATGCCGTAAGCAAACGCTACCCAAATGTAAAATACGAACCACAACTCATTGACGCTACATATGCGTTGCTGCTTTCTTCCGCTGGTGACGCGATGGTCATTCCGGCTTTGAACCGCGACGGCGACTGCCTAAGCGATATGGTGTTGCAAATGTTTGGTTCTATCGCGGGCGCTGAATCCGTCCTGCTCGGTTTCGACGAAAATTTCAACACACAAGCCGTAATGGTAGAGGCACCGCACGGTACCGCTCCGGCTCTCCAAGGCAAAAACATCGCGAACCCGATGGCGATGATTCTTGCTTCCGCATCCCTGCTCACATATTTCCATGAACAAAACGCATATGCAGCTTCCCGCGCAATTTACGAAGCGACCATTGAAGCCGTAAGCCAAGGCGTGCGTACGGCCGATCTAGGCGGAAGTGCAACAACAACCGAATTTACGGATGAAGTAATCAAACGTGTAAAAACAAAACTAGACGTATGGGCTACCATGCAAAATTTCTAATCTGTATCCTTTTATAGGTATAATAAAAATAAGAGGTCCATTCCTCTGTGAGGATATGGGCCTCTTATACTTCATCGCTGCCATGCGCTCTGTGGTCTGGAAAGGAGGGATACAGCTTGAGATATGCAAAGCGTATATTGGTGATCAGCACTATAACGGTACTCCTATGCTCCTTTGTTCTTGTCGCAAATAATATATCGGCTGATTTTTCCTACCGGATTAAAAGTTTCGTGCTCAGCGATTATAAAATCAATTTAGGTGGCTGGATGGAGGACGTTAAACCAGTAACAACCGAGAAACGTTACGAACATGCTATCTATACGCGTTACGATTACAAAAAAGACGGACGCTTCTTCCGGTTGACCATAGCCAAGATAAAAAACGGAGATATTTTATACTTCGCCGAAAACCATGCTACTCCTAAGGCGAACAAAGCGTTCCTTCAAATTACTGTCAAAGAAAACGAACCAAGATACGTGCATATGTTCGCACCCGGTAAACCCCCGGCCTGGCAAAGATGGGATGAACTTCCCAACTCATTATCTAAAGCCGCGTACGTGGACGGCCAAAAATTGTTCTACCGGATTGGTAAAGCGGAAGTATACCGTCCTCTCGGCTATACTGTCTACGAAGAGCTCCCATATTATGCATCCGATGTGCAGGTGGTGCAAAACGGATACACGCAATACAAAGTCACCTTACCCGCAGACAGCACTTCCATGAGCACTGCCTGGGGCATACTCGCCGGCCATCCTCTAATTAACTGGAATGAGCCAAAAGCGTACAAAAAAGCGTTAGAAATCGAATTCGAACATGACAAAAAACTGCGGGCAGACGGTGCATACTCCATTATTCCGGAAAACTACGAACCAAGTTCGAAAATGGCCTTCTACCGGAACCCTGCTAATGGCGAAGGGTTGCACGCTAATGATTTCGTATCTTATCCAGCGATGGGCAGCCTGTTTATGGATATCGCCACTCATCTAGCCTATACGGCAGTGCAATCACAGAACGAAGAGGGCTACTGGCCCACGTATCCGCGTTCACAATGGCTCCGCCGCGAATATAACATTGATTACGCCTATATGGATAACCGTCGAAACGCCGACAATGCGCTGTTTTTATTGCGCTACGTGCAGCAAAAACCCGATCCGGATATTAGGGAAACTTTGCGCAAGTGGGACCATTATATGCTGCGCTATATCGACAAATATAGTCAGAAAGCTGGCGATAAAACGATCAGCTTTATTCCTGATTATGTAGGTGCTCAAAACAGCAGGCGGACGCACACGTCGCTCAACCATCTGGCTGCCAACATGAATTATCTGCTGGAAGCATATTTATATGATCAAAACCCGGCCAAAAAACAGGCGGCCTCCAAGCTGTTCGCCGCTATTAAGGCAACCAAGGAAAAATGGGTACGTCCCGACTCCAACTTTTACTATGCCTTAACCCCGGGTCTCATGCCTTACCCGGCGGAAGATTATTATAAATTAACGCACGATGATTTGTTGCATTCGCAAAAACTGCTTGTATTGCTCTATGGAAAACCGAGCGATGCGTTGCAGTATCTTATCACGAAAAAAGAAAAATGGATGCAAAAACACCCCGTTCCTACGCTTACGTTCCCGGATATCAAAACCCCCTGACAGCCGAACGTCAGGGGGCTCCTCTATGTTCACGCCTTTAAGAGCTTTTCTTTCTCTTTGCGGCAATAAACATCATGGATAACAAAATGAGCGGAATGGCCATCGATGCAATCAAACCGAACATGGCAATTTGTTGCCCACCCATCTTAAGCGTACCTCCCACATTTATTTACTTCTATTGTAATAAAAAGATTAGGGAAATGTCTACCAAAAAAACGGATAAATATCCTTCTATCTACCCGTTTTTTTAATAAATTGTAAAACTTTATTCACATTTCGAGCGCGCTACTTCCCGTAAAGAAACAAGCACCTGCCTGAGCCATTGCTTATCCCCCAGCGATTTGGCCAGAAGATATAGGTCGAGCCATTCATCAACGGTAAAGCAAGGTTTTTGCGCGCAGGTCTTTAGCATCATGCGCGTAAATATGGAATGTTCAGCAAACGAAATCGCCTTTGTTCCTTTTTCGGTGTGCAGCCGCTGTAAGCATTGCTTCAACTCTTCTTTAATTTGTTCAACTAATTCGTGGTGCCCGCAATAGCAGCACCAGTACATAGGCACATGTTCGATTTGCGTATGGTTCATATAGACAAGCTTTCGCAAATACAAATGCATTACATGGCCGCAACGGTTACACTGCTTTTCCATTGTCGTTCCCCTTTCCCGACACACACTATCAGTTTGCCTTATATGTATTCAGGAAAGGCGACTTTTAACCCACTTTAATATCTGGCATTTATTTTCTGACACACCGGGCAAATCGCTACCCGTACTGAACCACCTGTTTCATCTTCTACCACATACCCTTTAAGATTCTTATTGGAATCACAGTACATACATTCTGAAGAAAATTCCATGTCAAAATTCGCTTTCCAGGCGAAAGGTTTAAAAATTTGTCCCGTATAAATAGATAAAGGCATTTCATTCATCATTACAGACCTCCTTGGTATTCCACTGTATGTATTTTCTAGCATGTACCAGAAACGTCTGCTTTATACGAATTATAAGAAAATAAATACTTTCACACTGTCCAACAAGCAACATAAACTATATGGAGAAAAAAGATTCGCTCTTATCCCAAATGGTCAAAGGCAAATCATATACTTGGCAGAAGAAGCTATCCTTGCCTAGAGGCCGATTCTTCGCCCCAGTGCAGGAAGGAGGAAAGAGATTGAAAAGAAAAGTAACGCATATAACGCGTACATTCCGCAAACCTTCCTACATGCATCCCGCCAATTTTTTCGTTCCAATCGTTGAAAAAGTAAAACCTGCCATTATTTCCATTACAACGGAAGACTACGCGGTCAACAAAAAAATGACACAAATTCTTCATAATTTTTTATTTCCGAATTCACAGCCTCACGAAAAAGAAGTGCGCCGCAGCTTCGGCACCGGCTTTATCATTCATCCGCGCGGTTATATTTTAACGAGCGAGCACGTGATTCATAACGCCCGCGTAATTTACGTTAAGCTCTATTCAGGAGAAGTGAAAAAGGCGAACGTCGTTTGGAGTAATCCGAAACGCGATCTCGCGCTACTTCACATACAAACCCGCAATCCGCTACCTGTACTTCCTCTTGGTTCCTCCACAGAAGCACAGGTCGGGGAACTTGTCATCTCCATCGGCAATCCACTCGGTCTGGAAAATACAGTTACAACCGGCATTATCAGCGCAAAAAACCGGCCGGTTCAAATCGCCGACCGGAAGTATGAAGACATCATTCAAACAGACGCCGCGATCAATCCTGGAAACAGCGGAGGCCCGCTCATTAATATGAACGGTGAAGCAATCGGCATGAACGCCTTTATTATCCGGGACAACCATGGGCTTGGGTTCGCCATCGGCATCGATAGCATCAAGCCGTTTATCCGAAAATTCCTTTAGATTCCTTACCTTATCATTCGTACGATGTGCTGACGAACTCCACATCCGGATTTTTCTCCTTCGCCCAGCGTTCAGCGAATTCGTTTTCCAACAGCACGACCAGCCTTCCTTCCCGGTCGCGTACAACAAGACTGCCTCCATACTGGATGAGATTTAATTCATGTTCTTTTTTGTTCCCTTTCACCCAGCGGGCAAGTGTAAAACCTAGCGGCTGAAGCTCTACATCTACCCCATATTCGTTGCGCATACGGTATTCAAAAACTTCAAGCTGCAATTGGCCCACCACGCCGAGAATCAACGTTTCGGCGCCGGGAGCGGCCGTCGTGAAATATTGGACAGCCCCTTCTTCCGTAAGCTGCTGCATTCCTTTATGAAATTGCTTATATTTCATCGTGTCTTTGGCGCGTACCTTCGCAAAAATCTCAGGCGAAAAATGTGGAATATCCGCAAAGCTAAACGTCTGATTTCCTTCTACCAGCGTATCGCCGATGCCAAACGTTCCTGGATCAAATAAGCCAATAATGTCTCCTGGATACGCTTCTTCCACAATGTTGCGTTCCTGTGCCAGAAATTGCTGAGGCTGAGAAAGCTTGATACGTTTTCCAGTGCGCACGTGTTGTACGGTCATCCCTCGAATAAATTTGCCCGAAACAATGCGCAAAAAAGCGATTCGATCACGGTGCGCAGGATTCATATTTGCCTGAATTTTAAACACGAATCCGGAAAACTTGTTGTGCTCTGGAGAAATGAGGCCCTTATCGCTCATACGGGGAGCCGGTCCCGGAGCCAGCCTGAGGAAATACTCAAGGAACGACTCTACACCGAAGTTTGTCAGCGCGCTCCCAAAAAAGACAGGCGTCAATAATCCATTGTCAATTTTTTCACGATCAAACGGATCACCCGCGATATCAAGTAGCTCAATATCTTCTTTCAGCTTCATATATCTTTCTTCGCCCAACAGTTCCTTCACTTTCTCATTACTTTTTCCCTCCTGGAATACGGGGAAAATATGGCGTCCTTTTTCTCCATGTTTAAAAAGTTCCACCTGCTGCCTCTCCCGATCATATACTCCTTTAAAATCAATGCCAGAACCAATTGGCCAGTTCATCGGACAGGAGCGGATGCCAAGCACTTCTTCCAGTTCCTCTAATAAAGCTAGCGGATCTTTCGATTCACGATCCATTTTGTTGATAAAAGTAAAAATCGGAATTTTTCGCATCCGACATACTTCAAACAACTTAATGGTCTGTGGTTCTACTCCTTTGGCGGCATCAATTAACATTACCGCACTATCAGCTGCCGTCAACGTACGGTATGTATCTTCGCTAAAGTCCTGATGCCCTGGAGTGTCCAGAATGTTAACCGCATATCCATTATAGGAGAACTGCATTACGCTGGAGGTTACCGAAATTCCGCGCTGCTTTTCGATTTCCATCCAGTCGGATGTCGCTTGTAGTTTGGATTTACGACTTTTTACCATGCCTGCCGTATGAATGGCTCCACCAAAATAAAGCAGTTTTTCAGTCAATGTCGTCTTCCCGGCGTCCGGGTGAGAAATAATTGCAAACGTTTTTCTTGGTCTTGCTGTTGCCATGTATGTGAAAACGCCTCCGTTTTGTAATGTTTATGCAAAAGGAAAAACAGGCGGCAGTTCTGGCGCCTGTTTTTCTTCTCATTGTCCACATTTAACTATGATACCATGTTTCCTCCCATCGCAAAAGAAAAAGAGAATACCCATCCGGACATTCCCTTTCTCTTCCATTTAACTTAACGAAACGGCGCGGTAACAGAACGGCCGATATCACGGATTAACTGAGTAATGTCCCGTCCAAACGTACGCATCGCATTCGTCCCCTTGTTTCCCATATTAGCGCTTAGCGTGCGGATGCGCTGGGTGAGCGTTTTATCCGCGGTAACATGGATCGTATATCCCGGTTCAGCTCGCCTTAGCGCTTCATGAACGCTGCGCTCCAACATTTTCATATTGGATGCAGTCGCTCCTTCAACGCCGATCACTGCATCGCGATCGTACACAATCGCTGTAGCGCGAGTCACACCGTGGACATTGGCCGCAAGCTGTGCCATTCTTTCGGCGGCTTTTTGATCTTGTTCGACGGTACTATGGGGACGGGCCCCATAAATGTTATATTGCCCTGCTCTGGCATTCGGGTACATATACGCCATATCTGGACGCAGACTGTACTGTTGTGTACCGTACGGGCGAATGCCGAAATTATCATCCATGACCGTGCCGTTGGTACGATACTGATTGAGGCGGTACGTTTCGGATTGCGTTTTGGTCGTGCCATCTTTTCTCGGACCGCACGCCGCAAGCGATCCAGCCATCATAAGTGCTAAAGACATGATAATCACTTGCTTGAATGCTTTGTGCATGCGTTTCACCTCCACGCTTAGTTTGCGTAGAAGAAAGTTTCATGATTACTAAAATAAATGGCAAAAGAGCCGAGAAAATTTTCCCCGGCCCTTCCTTCCCATGTTATCCTCTGTTAGGATAGTTTTGGGAAATATCAGAGAGAGCCATGCCCGCTTCGTTCTGATAAATGTCTTGCACGGCAAGGTCGCCAAGGGAAACGATGCCGACCAGTTGATTGTGATCCACAACCGGGAGACGGCGAATTTGATTTTTCGCCATCAAATCAGCCGCTTCATGAACGTCCATATCAGCGGGTGCGGTGATGATGTTGTGCGTCATAACGTCGCGCACTTTCGTCTGACTATCACGATTGTGTGCGGATGCGCGAGTGGCGATATCGCGGTCGGTGATCATACCGACACACTGACCGTTTTCAACGACAGGAACAGCGCCAACGTTATATTCATTCATGATTCGTGCCGCCTCTTCCAATGTCTGGTTCGGCTGAACGGTAGCAACTTGCCTTGTCATAATATCCTGCAAACGTTGCGACATGTGCTTTTCCCTCCCGTATGCTTGTGTCGGATTCATGTGAATCCTTTTATAGCGTGATGAATATAACTAAAACGTATGCATGGTCAATTCTGTAAACCAAGGAGAGATGAAGTGAAGTTTTTTGGGGTTTGGATAATGATGTTCTTTTTTTTGCTCGCATGCTCCGCATCATCCGTATCGGCAAGTGGATCGTTCGCCGGAAAAAAGATTGTGCTTATCCCGCTTGACAGCCGTCCGGTCAATACTGAATACATAAAAATGCTCAGCGAAATCGGCGGCGCGTCTGTCGTTTACCCTGAAGATGGCCTCGATCATTATGAACGCCCGTCCGATTACGCAAAAATAAAGTCGTTTTTAATACAGCAGTTGCCCACAGCTGATGCCGTTTTTATCTGCGTTCCGCAGTGGCTAAACGGGAGTCTAATTGAAGGACGGCATGCGGAAAGCTATGTGCGAAATGCATACCGTCTGGCTGAGTTACAAAGCATTCTAAGTGCATATAAATATAAAACCATATACCTTATTGGGCTTATTCCCAGGGAGAAGCCTTCGTACATCACTCCCGCTTTCAAATATTCGACGGAGCTTACGCAATACGGCCGTAAGTATGCACAGTACATGATGGCTAACACGGTCAAAGGCAGGAATTATATGCTCTACTTTCTGCGTCAAATGCAGAATACCATCCCGTTTTCATATGTTAGAGATTATTTGAAACTGTTTAACGAAAACACCCGTGTTCTTTATACTATGGCGGATTGGGCGAAAGCAGGGTTGGTCGACGGCGTCGTGATCGGTCTGGATGACACAAGCGATATGGGTCTTCCAAAATTTAATGAAATGCGTCTTCTCCAGTACTGCAAAGAGCAAAACATACGAAACGTGTACATCATGCCTGGAGCAGATGATATTACAGCACTGCTGCTGGCCCGTTACAAAAACGAATTGTCCGGCTCTGCTTCACGTTATGACGTAACATTTTCACACGAACAATTACAAAATACGATCAAAGCGTATGATGGACAACCGCTTGCAGAAGTAATCCGGAAAAAAATCGCGTTTGTCCAGCCGAAGTCCCCTGCTTCCGGACAGCCCGCCCTTCTTTCTCTCTATGTTCATTCGCACGAAGAGCCAATAGAAAATCTGCAGAACTGGATTCGTGCACATCCTAACAACTTGCGCGGTGTGGCTGATGTCTCTTACGCAAGCTTTCTTGAAACAGGTTGGATGGAAAATTATTTACGACAGAAGCTCTCCAGCAAAATTCACAGTTATGCGGCGTGGAATACAAGTGGAAATACCATCGGGCTGCTGGTGGCGCACCTGGAGATGATCCGCGATGAACCAACATGGAATGAAGCTCATGAACGTTGGCTTGCACTCCGCTACGCCGAAGATTACTATTACAATACAATTAAACGTTACGAATACGCATTGCGCTACTCCTCTAGCAAAAAAGTGCCACCTCTCGAAGAGAAGATGTTAATGGAGAACGTGACCAAGCGCACCAATCAATTTCTCGCCACCCTCTCTCTCGCCACGCGAAAAAACGGGCGATATGTCGCTATTTCTCCCGCTCCGCGCATCGCAAAGGCTGAGCTTCCGTGGCATCGCATCTTTGAAATCGGCTACACCTTTCGCTAGACAAAATGCACAAAGCTTTTTCTCTCGTTCTTTTTCGGCCGCGAAGCAAAACAGCCGCGACACTGCAAAATAATAAGCGAAATATTTAGGAAATTTTTCTGTTCGATAAAAAAGGCGCGAATCGCACAACATCATGTGCAATCCGCGCCCTTTTTTTATTCCGCTTTCGGTGTCGTAATGATTTTTGCGATTTCCGGAATTTTCATGTTGCTATTAAGGTCATATGTTCCATAACGTACCAAACCCATCAGACCAGTATCGTTTAAATATTTATTCAGCAATTTCCTATCAGGAATAATATGTGCCTTCTCAAGAATCTCCGCTACCTTCTCTGGACTCATGCCCTTCTCAATAACCAGCCGGTATGTATATACTTTTGGCTCAGGCTGTGTCTGTTTAGGAATAGAAGTTGCGGCTTTCGGCATTTCAATCGCCTTGATCGGCTGCGTAGCCGGATCTTTTCGTTCCACGTTTTCCGCCTGCACCGAAGCTGCTTTCTCTGGCGATTCGCTATAATATACAAACGACAGTACCGCCGTCGAAAATAAAACGCCCGCAGCGAAGCCGCGCAAACTATTTTTGTTTACCTGAAGCTTAAGCACCTTCTTTTTTCTCCTTTAAACTTTCTTTTGACCGGCGGTTTTCCCCCAATTTGTTGTTTCCTTGCGGCACAAGCGTACTTTGTATCTGATGGATTTCTTTAAGAATCTGAATAGAGAGATTCTCCATTTTTTCTTCCAATTGCACAGCCTGATCTTTCTCTTTATAGAAGGAATAAACCAAAATCCCAATGCCCAACAAAAGCAAACCAATAATCGCGTATTCCATACTCTCCTCCAACTCAATTATTTTTTGCGTATGGGGTATTCTTTTTTTTACTCTGTTTCTTTATATACCATACTTTTTTGAAAAGGCAAGGGAAAATCAATATAAGAACCAATTTCTGTACATAAATAAAGACGAATTTTGTCGAACAATGAAAATCGCCCCATTTTTATCCAATTTGTACTAATTGAAAAACAACCTCCATATTTATAAAAAAGATTGAATATGAAAGAAAGGAGCGCGCACGCATGCATACGTTTCGCAAAAGATATCGTACGTATGTAAGTCCCTTTGATCCCTGCCCTCCAATAATAAAAAGGACATATGAAACTCCGCCTCAGCTTTATATGGGTTTTCAGCCTTATGGTCTTCCTCAAGTCCCCCCTGCCGAAGCCCTACGTCTTGGTACCCTGTGGCCCGCACTGTACGCGCCTTATCAAAGTCCATACAAAGATAAATACGGCCGGGGAGGGACAGATGAATGAAGCAAGTGGATGAGAAATACTATGACCTTCTTCTTGAAATTCAACAGACTGATTTTGTTATTTTAGAACTAAATCTTTATCTTAATACCCATCCAAATGACCAGGCAGCTATCGTCCAGTATAACGAATACGTACAAAGAAGTATGCAACTGAAAAAAAATTTTGAATCAATATATGGGCCGCTTACAAGTTTTGGTTACAGCTATTCTCCAACACCCTGGAAATGGGGGAAATCTCCTTGGCCCTGGCAAATCTAAAAATATACGCGAAGGAGGCTTTCTACTTTGTGGTTTTATGAAAAGAAGCTGCAATATCCGGTACGTGTCAGCAAATGTGATGTTCGCATGGCCAAATTTTTAATCGAGCAATACGGCGGCTCCGACGGGGAACTGGCGGCGGCACTCCGGTATTTGAACCAACGCTACACCGTACCGGATAAAGTGATCGGCGTGCTCAATGATATCGGAACCGAGGAGCTGGCTCATCTAGAAATGATTGCGACAATGGTGTATAAACTGACAAAGGACGCAACACCGGAAGAGTTGGAGAAACACGGTTTAGGTGAACACTATGCTAACCATGACAAAGCGCTATTTTATAACAACGCCGCTGGAGTACCGTTTTCCGTGACATATATCGCGGCCAAAGGCGATCCGATTGCCGATTTGTATGAAGATATTGCTGCCGAAGAAAAAGCGCGCGCCACATACCAATGGCTTATTAACATGACAGATGATCCGGATTTGAAAGACTCGCTCAGTTTCCTGCGTGAGCGAGAAATCGTTCATTCCCAACGCTTCCGCGAGGCTGTCGAAATCCTCAAAGAAGAACGTGACCACAAAAAAATCTTTTAGCCTGCCATAAAAAGCAAAAAAAGAGGGATGGTCTTATCCCTCTTTCTTAGCTCCACCACTCAGTCTTTTGTTCGACAGGAATGCGGCGGGATTCGCGCACCATATCCGGTCTGCCAATATAAACGAGCCCCATTAGCCGATCTTTTGCCCCAAGTCCAAATAATTCTTTCATAACAGGATGGTAACTCGGCGCCCCTGTTCGCCAAATCGCACCGTATCCAAGCGCGTGAGCAGCCAAAAGCATGTTTTGGATGCTGGCCGCAACCGCCGCGAACTCTTCCGCTTCCACCACGTACTCCTCTTCATGCGGCAAGCAGGCTACTGCGATGACAAGTGGCGCACGGAACGCCTTATTCATGCTTTTTTCATACAATGCCTTCGTTTCTGCATCCGTGAGCCCCTCCCCTTTTTCTAATAAAGCGATTTTTGCGTACGCCTCGCCTAGCCTTTTTCTTCCGTTTCCAGTTATTACAAAATATTTCCATGGCTGTGTATTGAAATGACTGGGTGCCCAATTGCCGGCTTCGAGAATTTTCTCAATATCTTCGCGCGGCACCGGATCATCTTTTACTTTTCCGATCGTCCGTCTTGTCATGATCAATTCTAACAGGTCGTTCATCATATCCTCCTTCGTTTATATGTCTGTTCCTCTCAAAAACGCTGCAAGCGGTTCGGCAAACAAATGCGTATCCCTTCTCCTTTTCTTTAGCTCTTGACTTGCCCACAGGTATAACTTTTTTCTTCTTTCTGTTATTATACAATAGATGAAAAAGGAGGGAGCACATTGCGGAACATTCGCTATCCAAACGGAAAATTCCCCGCTCTGCAACATTCCGATGCCGAACTTCCTAACCGCATGAGAGCGGAAGATTTTCTCACGCTTATCCAAGATAAGCAAACATCAGCAGCGGGCCGCGGCATGTCGCTTGAGGAGGATGTTAATGAGAGCAATGCATACTATGTAGCACATGAAATTGCTTCCGTCCACAAAAAGCCGACACCCGTTCAAATCGTAAAAGTCGATTATCCTTCTCGTTCTTCAGCCGTTATCCGGGAAGCATATTTCCGTCAACCTTCGACAACGGACTATAACGGAGTATTTGAAGGACGCTACCTCGACTTCGAAGCGAAAGAGACCCGCAACAAAACGTCGCTTCCGCTCAACAACTTCCATGCCCACCAAATTAATCACATGCGACTTGTACTGAAGCAAAAGGGCATTTCCTTTGCGATTATCCGTTTCATCTTACATGATGAGACATATGTGCTGGATGCCGCTCATATTATCCGTTTCTGGGAGGAAGCTGCCTGCGGTGGCCGCAAATCCATTCCGTATAGTTATATTCAAAAGCATGGTTATTTGATTCCAGAGGGCTTCCGACCGCGTCTCGATTATTTATCGGTCATTAAGCGGCATTACTTTTAGTTTGCTTACCGATGAACCCTCTGATTCTAAGGAAAAGGAGCGGGCGTTGTGTATCATCGTTTATATATTGAATATCTATATTATTTTAATGTCGAACAAGATTATTATGAATGCCATGAAGTGATGGAAGAATTATGGCTGAATGAAGGGCGGAACCGCCTGCTTCAAGCACTGTTGCAAGTAGCGGTGGGACTTCATCATTTCCGCAATGGAAACGTCGAGGGAGCTATCCGCCTGTTTGAAGCAGCGCTGGCCAAATCAAAAGAAACATGGAGCGGCAAGCTTGGCATCGATACAGATAAACTGTTTAACGAGACGAGAGAATATGTAAAGAAACTATACGCGTACGAAAAAGTTCCCTTTTCGTTTTATCCTTTGCATATCTTCATTTTAGATCCTGAGCTTGAAAAAGCGGTTATTAATTGCGTTCCAAAAGGGGTATCCGAAGAAGACAAATTTTAACTCTGAGAAAATGAGGCTGATTCATTAGCCTCATTTTTTATTTCGCATCAAATGGTTGACATCACCAAAAACCATTCGTATAATAAAGATAAATAATTATTTAAAACCATTATAAATTAATAATCAAAAGAAATAAATAACTGCCATTGATTAATGACTGCGTAATTTGTGTAAAGTAAGACAGAGAGAATTCAGGAGGCGATTAAAATGGAAAATCACGTAATTGTATATACGAGTCAAGGGTGCCCGTATTGCAAAAAAGTCAAGGAACAATTGACCGCATGGGGCGTGCCCTTTGAAGAAAGAAATGTATCGGAGAACTACAAATACTTCGAAGAATTGCAGCAAAAAAAGATTTTTGGAACACCAGCTACTTACATCAATGGTAAACTGGTGCTCGGTTTCCAGGAAGCAAAAATGAAAAAATTGCTAAACCTGCCGGAAGAGACGGAAGTACCAAAAGCCGAACCAGCTGCACAAAACAATGCAGAAGCAAAACCGCAAGAAAAAACAGGCGACATTTTTCAAGCTGTTGATCAAAAAATTCTTGATGAAGTATATGATTTTGTTACAATCGGCGGTGGTCCTGCCGGGGCTTCCGCAGCGGTATACGCGGCGCGCGGCCGCCTGAAGACTCTTGTCATTGACAAGGCACCAGCCGCCGGCACGCTGGCAATTACCCACAAAATCGCTAACTATCCGGGCGTACGCGAAGAGCTAACAGGCCTTGAACTGCTTCAGCGCATGCAGGCACAGGCACACGATTTCGGAGCTACGTTCGTACGCACAAACGTATTGTCTGTAGACTTTTCCGACGCAGAAATCAAGAAATTGGAAGTTCCTGAAGGAACCATTAAAGCCAAAAGTGTATTTATTGCCGTTGGAGCCAAAGCGCCTTCCAGCAAAATTAAAGGAGAAGAAGAATTTACGGGCCGCGGGGTGAGCTACTGCTCTACATGTGACGCCGCATTCTTCCAGGATCGTACGGTTGTCGTCACGGGAGACAATGAAGAAGCCGTACACGAAGCGGAAGCACTCTCCAAATTCTGCAAAGAAGTCCGTTTCCTGCTTCCGACAGGTACCGTGAAAGGACAGGCTGACCTTTCCATACTTGAGGCGAAAGACAACGTAAAAATTTATAAAAAGTACCGTGTAAAAGAAATTCTTGGCGAAAACAGCGTGGAAAAAGTCGTTGTCCAAAACGATCAAAAAGAGCTAGAAACATGGGATATTGATGGCGTTTTCCTCTACCTTGCTGGAATGAAACCGGGCACTGACTTCCTTAAGGACGCGGTGGAACGCGACGAAGAA
>NZ_CP014140.1:2825000-3055000 GCF_001439585.2 Aneurinibacillus sp. XH2
CCCACAATGTAAATGAAAATACCGACATTCTAACAAAACATTGTATGTTTTCATCGGTCGTCTTCATATTTTCTTTTTGTAGGAACGAAGTTCCTTCAAAACTGAACAGTGAATGCTCGTGCGTGCCGAGACTCCGTAGAAAGGAGGTGATCCATCCGCACCTTCCGGTACGGATACCTTGTTACGACTTCACCCCAATCATCTGCCCCACCTTCGGCGGCTGGCTCCAGAAGGTTACCTCACCGACTTCGGGTGTTGCAAACTCTCGTGGTGTGACGGGCGGTGTGTACAAGACCCGGGAACGTATTCACCGCGGCATGCTGATCCGCGATTACTAGCGATTCCGGCTTCATGCAGGCGAGTTGCAGCCTGCAATCCGAACTGAGAACGGTTTTTAGGGATTGGCTCACCCTCGCGGGTTGGCACGCCCGTTGTACCGTCCATTGTAGCACGTGTGTAGCCCAGGACATAAGGGGCATGATGATTTGACGTCATCCCCACCTTCCTCCGTCTTGTCGACGGCAGTCTCCTTAGAGTGCCCAACTGAATGCTGGCAACAAAGGACAAGGGTTGCGCTCGTTGCGGGACTTAACCCAACATCTCACGACACGAGCTGACGACAACCATGCACCACCTGTCACCGCTGTCCCGAAGGAAGCCTCCATCTCTGGAGGGGTCAGCGGGATGTCAAGCCCTGGTAAGGTTCTTCGCGTTGCTTCGAATTAAACCACATGCTCCACCGCTTGTGCGGGTCCCCGTCAATTCCTTTGAGTTTCAGCCTTGCGGCCGTACTCCCCAGGCGGAGTGCTTATCGCGTTAGCTGCGGCACTGAGGAGGTGGACTCCCCAACACCTAGCACTCATCGTTTACGGCGTGGACTACCAGGGTATCTAATCCTGTTTGCTCCCCACGCTTTCGCGCCTCAGCGTCAGTTACAGGCCAGAGAGCCGCCTTCGCCACTGGTGTTCCTCCACATCTCTACGCATTTCACCGCTACACGTGGAATTCCGCTCTCCTCTCCTGCACTCAAGCTCCCCAGTTTCAGATGGCCCTCCACGGTTGAGCCGTGGGCTTTCACACCTGACTTAAGAAGCCGCCTGCGCGCGCTTTACGCCCAATAATTCCGGACAACGCTTGCCCCCTACGTATTACCGCGGCTGCTGGCACGTAGTTAGCCGGGGCTTTCTCGTCAGGTACCGTCAGACCGGGAGGTCATCCCGGCGGTTCTTCCCTGACAACAGAGTTTTACGATCCGAAGACCTTCCTCACTCACGCGGCGTTGCTCCGTCAGACTTTCGTCCATTGCGGAAGATTCCCTACTGCTGCCTCCCGTAGGAGTCTGGGCCGTGTCTCAGTCCCAGTGTGGCCGTTCACCCTCTCAGGTCGGCTACGCATCGTCGCCTTGGTAGGCCGTTACCCCACCAACTAGCTAATGCGCCGCAGGCCCATCTGTACGCGGCTCAAAGGCCTTTCCATGCCGAACCATGCGGTTCGGCATCCTATCCGGTATTAGCTCCGGTTTCCCGGAGTTATCCCGGTCGTACAGGCAGGTTGCCTACGTGTTACTCACCCGTCCGCCGCTAACCTCAGGAATGCAAGCACTCCATCGGTTCGCTCGACTTGCATGTATTAGGCACGCCGCCAGCGTTCGTCCTGAGCCAGGATCAAACTCTCCAAAAAAGTTGAAGATTGATACGCAAGCTCGTAAGCTAGCTCATAAAGAAAGAATGTTTTTCGGGCCCCATAAAAGTGCCTGAAATCAACTTTGAAGCTGACCTTCACTTTCATGGGATATTTACCTCGCACACAAACGAGTGTCACTGTTCAGTTTTCAAGGAACTTCTGTTTCTATCACTTTTTATCAGTGACTTTTATATTTTATTACATCCCTGATAAAATTACAAGCATTTTTTAACTTAATTTAGGGATGTTTATTTTCTGGATATAAAAGCTATTTTTTCGAATCGACAAGAGAAAATATATCACGATTCTTACGTAAAAGCAATTACTTTTTTATATAAATAAAACTGGAACAAGGTTGTCTCATAGGATACTAACGACATAAAAACAAATGCTGTATTTTGCCGCCGTTCATTTCCCCGAATTTCAACGGTGAACCAGCCCCGGAAAAAGACAACAACAGTCTGGCGCCAAAACCAACGCCAGACTGTCGCTCTTAGTCAGCAAACAATTCTTTTGTTTGTAAATACCGGTATATTGCTACTGCTGCTTCCGCTTTCGTCACCTGGCGTGCAGGTTCAAACTCGCCTTTGGAATTCGCTTCCATGATATGAAGACGAGTAACAAGGGCAGCGTTTCCTCTTTTCTGAATCGCAGCCTCATCTTTGAATTTGCTTTCAAATACTCCCTCTTTCGCTGCCAGTTTGTCGTATCCCAATCCCCTGACAATCAGTTCCGCCAAAAATTCACGGGTGGCCGGCTCATTCGGGCGCAGCATTTTGTCTTCTCTCGACAGCAAGCGATTTTGCAAAGCCCATTCTGCCGCCTGTCTATACTCGCTTTCTTCCTTAACATCCGAGAAGAAAGAGTCTTGCTGCGGGTTGTAATAATCGTACGGTTGGCGCGCTGCTATGTAAAACACTTTCAGCAATTCTCCGCGAGTCAGTTTTTGATCCGGGTTTACTTTACCATCCTTTACTTCAAGCAGATTTGCATCCACCATCTCCTGCAATTCTTTTTGAAGCGGATGACCGGCAATATCGGTCACAGGTTGCGTAGAATCATTGATTTTCTGAATACCATCTGATTTCCATTCTCCGGTTTTTGCATCCAAATAGCTTAAGCCTGCATCATCTGTCTGCCCTTTTGTTTTTATGCTGATCTGGTATACAGGCTTCGCTTTCCGGATTTGATCAGCTGAAAGAGAGAAAAACGGGGGGAATGTATAATAGCCAAGCTCCGCTTTCAATAAAGACATAATCTTCTTTTTCGCCTGCTCAGGGGAAATTATAGTACCGATATCCGGAAGCTCAGATTTGGACCAGTTCATATTGTAATTCACAATTTCTCCCGTCTCGGCGTCTACAGTAACCGTCGCTCCTTCTCCCACTACCCGGATCCCATTTTCCTTGCGTACGAATGAAACGTCATAACTCATAATTTTGTTTGTGTCTGTTCCGAAATAATTTGGAGAAGCTTCCATCGTATACAGGTTACTCAAACGTCCCGGAAGCACCTTTCTAACAAAAGCCTCCGCTGTTTTTTCCGCCTGTTGTGCTGTCACATTCACCTTCACTTGCTCCGGCTTTTCCATTTTCATGCCGTATCTTGTATCATACCGATTTAAGCTGATTAATTCCCCAGTCTGCGCATCTAACGATACATAAATGTGCTTGTCAGAACCGTCTTTACTCTGCCAAAAAAGCTCCCATATTTTCCTTTCATAAGGAGAAGTTTCTTCGCGGTAGCTTCTTTGCTGAATTTCTAGAGATTTATCAACTAAACCCAATTCTTTTACTTTTTCTATTGCTCCCGCTTCATTCAAGTGCATATTGGCGGGAGGAGAAGTCGGACTCGTGGAAAGTACGCTTTTCAATCCGGAAGCGCTCGTCAGCTCTTTCCCATCTACCATGGAAAGCTGTTTGCCTGTTTTTGCGTCAATAATAAAGTTCGGAATGACACTGTATGTGTCATTTGACGTTTTTAATTTTGGCGCATATGCAAGCGCAATCTTTCCGCCCGGACGTGATCCATTCGGCAAATAAGCCAGTTCCAGTTCTAAATCTCGCTCAACACTTTGCAAAATCTCAGCTTCACTCTTTATGCCTTTATTGCTCTCAAACTGTAGCTTATTATGCCAGTTAAATTCCAGCCTCTGCAGCTTTCCTCTCTTGTCGTATGTAAAGCGTACGCCCTGGTCAAATACCGGGATTCCGTCATGCTGACGCGTAAAAACAAGCGTATTCTCCATGCCAGAAACTCCACGTTTGAAACTGTCCAGCGATGTCTCATCAAATTTTAGTTCATTCGCATATGCACCATAATGCTTGGAAACAAATGCCTTCGCTTCCGTTAGCAAATTTGCCGTATCAATCTTGCCCGGTAAAACATTCCTCCGTTCCATATCGCGCGACCAACGATCCATGCCTAGTATCGTTCCATCTTGTGCATCAATCAAAATGTTAATATGGCCGTAATCGTCTCCCGGTTGCCCCAAATTCCAGGATAAGTGCCAAAGCGTACGACCTATCGCTTTATTGTTTTCTAATTCTACTTGGTCGTTCCTGTACCCAGCTGGAATGGATATCACCGTTTGTGCAATGCGCAGCGCCTCTTCACGCGAGATTTTCGCTGTTTTTATCGGTTGTGATTGGACGAAAGGTGTTGCTGAATCCGCTTTGACCTCTGCTGCCATTACGTTGTAAGGCAATATCCCGCCCGCGATGAGGGATACCGCCAGCAAAGAACTTGTCCACTTCTTTTCTTTTTTCATGCTTCTTCCTCCCTCTTATTTTTTCACTAATATTGACGAGCACATATGAGAATTAGTTCCATATTTTTTAAATTTTTTCCTTGATTGATCATTGATCTCTGCAATCAAACAACATACATGTTTTCCTTATTCATTACATATTACAAAAAAACTTGTCCCTATAATATTTATAGAGACAAGCGAGAAATTAGACCTGTTTTTTCTTTATTAACAAAATCACCATCCAGCACATGAAAAAAATCATCAATCGCCAGAAACACAACATCAAAAATTCGGGTAAGCTTTGATATTTATCTCCGGACGAACTGATCTTCTCCATCTTTCTATCGGGATCCGCGATTTGGAGATGTTGTTCCCTCATAAGTACCGATGGATACTCTCTTACCACTCCGGAATCAGTTTCAACAATTAGACCGTCTGCTCCGTTTACATGGACGCGAAAATGATCCTCTTTTGGAATGGAAGCGTAAACGTTTTGTCTGATCCGGTAACGTTCTCCGCCTTCCGAAATCTTTGCACCTGCCTGTAGCACAGGAACGGTTTTATAATTTTTAAATCCGTAATCAAGCAGTTTGATCGCGTCTTTATAAATTTGCCTGTCACCATCCGCTTTCATTAACACGGCGATAAATTCCGTCCCTTCGCGCTCGGCTGACGCTACAAGCGTAAACCCTGATTGAGTGGTATACCCGTTTTTGACACCGTTTGCTCCCTGATAAGATACAAGCATTTTGTTATGATTGATCAGCTTGCTCTTCCATTCTTTTCCTTCCCACGGTTTTACCCGCGTCCGGACGATTTGTCGAAACTTTTCATTTTTCATTGCATGGGCCGTAATTTTGGCCATATCGGAAGCGGTTGTTATATGGTCTTCTTCATACAAACCGCTCGGATTGGTAAAATGGGTATGATGCGCTCCGACCGAAGCAGCAAATTCATTCATTCGTTGACTAAACGCCGCAACGCTTCCGTCAATATGTTCAGCAATTGCCACAGCAGCGTCGTTTCCCGAATTCAGCAAAAGACCGTATACTAAATCTTCAAGCCGTTTTTGTTCTCCTTCAGCCAGAAAAATCCGCGTCCCTTCCGCTTCACGCGCATTTCGAGACACCACTACGTTATCGTTAAGCCGCCCATATTCCAAAGCAATAATGCCGGTTACGATCTTTGTAATACTGGCTGGTGCCATTGCGCGATCCGCGTTCTTTTCATATAACACATCCCCAGAACGTGAATCAACAAGGATAGCCGATTCGCTGTTCAAAGTTAAATGGTTCGCTTCTTCCGTCGCGCCGACACTTCTTTCAGATGCTGCAAACGAGCAATTTACCGGCAAAAGCAGCAGTATTATTAATAATAGACAGGGAAAGCTTCTGACTGTGCAGAATGTAACATAAAATATCGCAAATATTTTCATGCGAATTATTATAAATCATAGGAAAAGGTTGAAAAAGGAGCAGAAAGATATAAATTTCACTAGGATAACTTGCTGCAATAACAAAGAGTGCCGAAAAGCAAATGATGGGACACCCTGGGTCTGGTGTCCCATCGTAAATCTGCTTCTCCGACAAACAAGCTGGAATATTTTCTTGTGGAGCCGTAAAAACCGGACGATACATTTCCCGCGTTATCCATTCACAATAATCCCGCCATTGACATGAATCATTTGCCCAGTAATGTAAGAAGAGTCATCCGAAGCAAGAAATACATAGCTTGGTGCCAGCTCCTGCGGTTGACCCGGACGCCGCATAGGCGTGTCTTTGCCGAACTTCTCCACTTTATCCGGTGGGAATGTCGAAGGAATTAGCGGAGTCCAAATTGGCCCCGGCGCCACACCGTTTACCCGGATGCCTTTGTTAACAAGCGACTGAGACAGAGAACGGGTAAACGTAACGATTGCCCCTTTAGTAGAAGAGTAGTCGATTAGTAACGGATGGCCCTTATAGGCGGTAATTGAAGCCGTGTTGATAATTGAACTCCCAGGTTTTAAATGCTTCAACGCCGCTTTCGTTAAATAGAACATGGAAAAAATATTTGTCTGAAACGTCCGATGCAACTGCTCCGATGTAATATCTTCGATGCTGTTCTGCACATGCTGCTCAGCCGCATTGTTTACAAGAATATCCAAGCGACCAAACTCGTTAATGACCTGCTGAACCGCATTCTGACAAATCTTCTCATCGCCGACGTCGCCAGCTATGAGCAAGCCTCTGCGCCCTTCCTCTTCTACTTGACGCTTCGTTTCTTCCGCATCGCTATGCGCTTCTAAATACATAATGCACACATCCGCCCCTTCTTTGGCGTACGCGATGGCAACCGCGCGCCCGATGCCGCTGTCTCCTCCCGTAATGAGCGCCACTTTGCCTGCTAACTTGCCGCTGCCTTTATAGTTATAGTCCTCCGCATTTGGCCGTGGAGACATTTTCGATTCAATATCTGGCTGAAGATATCCGTGTTGTGGAGCCATTGACGTCAATGTATCTGCCTGTTTTTGTTCTGCCATCATAAGCCATCCTTTCTTTCTTGCGTATTCTTGCAAAAACCATCACATTATATGTTGTTCCCGTTCTGTGCCCATATGAACCAAAAAAAGCGAAACCGTTTCGGCTTCGCTTTTTCCAGCATTCTTCTTATTTAAGCATCGCGGTATATACTTGTTCGTCCAATGCTTTCGCTTTTTCTAGGTCATACGTTTTTTCAAATTTCGGTTCCTGGGTAATTTTTGCGCCCCAGAACATGCTGTCATAAACGGCAGAGATATCAACCTCAATCTTTGCGAGCGGCATAGCCACACCTTCCATCTTTTCTTCCAGGATCGTGCATTTACCAACGATGGAATAAACCGTTTCCAGACCAATGACACACAGGGTAACACGCGGGTTCGCTTTCACGTTCGTAACGATGCGGGAAGAGTTCGTAACGGAAAAGCGAACTTTGCTTTCGGATGGCGCTTTCACCCAGGAAATCGCGTTAACGGTAGGCGTCTGTGTCTCCGCGTCTACCGTACTTAAGAGCACAAGCGTTTCTTCATTGAGCAGGGCCATTTGTTGTTCTGTTAAAGTTGTAGGCGCTTCCGTTTTCTTTGCCATGATAACCACTCCTTTGTATTACATCGCTTTTTTGCCTTTGCCGAGATAGGCGTCGCGCACCGCTGGGTTCTCCGCTACTTCCTGCGCGGCTCCGCTGATAACAATCTGTCCCCTCTCCAGTACACAAGCATAATCCGCGATGCCGAGCGCCGCTCTTACGTTTTGTTCTACCAGAATAATAGTCGTTCCGAATTCTTGTTTCAATTGCTGTAAAATTTCCATGATGCTTTTAACGATAAGCGGAGCAAGCCCGAGCGACGGCTCATCAAGCATAAGAAGTTTCGGATTCGCCATCAACCCTCTCGCAATGGCAAGCATCTGCTGTTCTCCCCCGCTCAGCAAACCGCTCGGGCGATCTAGCATTGACTGAAGCCGCGGAAAAAAGTGCAACATTTTTTCATAATCGCGCAACACTTGTTGCCTGTCGCGTCTAAAGCGGTGATAGGAACCGAGAATGAGATTGTCTTTTACTGAAAGAGAATCGAAGATTTGCCGCCGTTCCGGAACAAGAGCGATTCCTTTCGCAACAACCTGCTCGGCACGCAACTCTGAAATATCTTCGCCTTCGAAAACAATATTTCCTGCTTGCGGAGCATAAATACCCGCAAGCGTTCCGAGCAACGTGCTTTTGCCAGCGCCGTTCGAACCAACAATCGCCAGAGTCTCGCCTTTTTGCAGCGAAAAATGAATGCCGCGCAGCACGTGAAGGTACCCGTGATACGTATGCAAATTCGTTACTTCTAACATTCCAAACCCCCCTCATCTCCCAAGTAGGCCGCGATGACACGCGGATCATTATAGATTTCCTCCGGAGTTCCTTCCGCAATTTTGCCTCCGTAATCAAGCACAACAATCCGGTCGGCGGTCGACATCACGGTTTCCATGTCGTGCTCCACAAACAGAAACGTCATACCTTTATTTCGCATTTTTAAAATAACATCTACCAATTCACGTGACTCTTCTGGATTAAGACCTGCCATTGGCTCATCGAGTAAGATAAGTTTCGGGTCCGCAGCAACTGCGCGCGCAATCTCGACAAGTCGCTGGTTACCGTATGGAAGCATAGCCGCGCTTTCATACGCTTTATGCGCCATCCCGACAGCTTCGAGATATTCCAGCGCCTTTTCCAACATCGTCCGTTCTTCTCTTGCCACCTGCGAAAGGCGAAACCCTGCGCCAAGCAAACCGGTTTTACCACGGATGTGCATGCCGGTCATCACATTTTCAATGACCGACATATTGTCGAAAATTTGCAGATTCTGAAATGTGCGTGTAATTCCCATCTGTGCGATTTCAAACGTTTTTTTTCCGATAAGTTCCTGGCCGTAAAAACGAATGGAACCTGACGTAGCGGGAAGGATAGCCGTAATCATATTAAAAAGCGTCGTTTTGCCGGCGCCATTCGGCCCGATAACAGCGACGATTTCCCCAGGAAAAATGTCAAATGAAACATCATGTACTGCCATAACACCGCCGAAGCTTCTGGTCAGATTGCGCACTTCAAGCAATGGTGCTGCCTGGTTCATCTTTCACCACCTCCGACCATGCTCACCTGAACTTCCTTCTCGTCTTCAAGTTCCATGTGCGCATTCCTGCTGTTCTGACCGCCGCTGTCCTTTTTTCTCCTAAGATTCTTCCATGTTTTAGAAAGTGCCGGTACAAGTCCTTCTGGCATGTAAATCAGAAGAGCTACTAACAATACCCCAAAAAAAACAATCTCGAATTCACCGCTTGCATTGCTCATGACAAGCGGGATCACCTCTTTCAGCCCTTCGCTTAAAAAAACGAATACAGCTGCACCAACCATACCGCCCCATATGCTCGCCATGCCGCCGATAATCACCATAATGAGGAAATGAATCGACGCCATCGCCTCAAATAGCTGCGGGCTAATGAATGTAACATAATGCGCGTACAGACTGCCAGCGACCGCGGCATATACAGCGCTCATCATAAACACTTGCAACTTGTATTTCTGGGTGTTGACGCCAAGAGCGCTGGATGCAGTCTCACTGCCATGAATGGAACGGAGCGCACGACCAACGCGCGATTGAATCACGTTGCGTGCAAACAAAATACTGCAAATCGCAAGCGGCCAAACAAGATAGTAGTAAGCGAAATCAGTCGTAAATTCAAAACCGAAAATTTCAAGCGGCGGAATGCCGAAAAATCCATCCAATCCTCCGGTTAACCCTTTGAGCTGCTTAAAAAAAATAAACACAATGACACCAAATCCAAGCGTGGCCAGCGACAAATAATGTTCAGTGAGCTTCAATGTCGGCACCCCGACAATATACGCAATGATGAGCGCCACGAGCGCGCCGGCAGCGATCCCGGCAAGGGCAGGCATTCCCATCTTGGCCGTCAAAATCGCTGATGTGTAAGCTCCTACACCGTAAAAAGCCGCATGGCCAAGCGAGATTTGGCCGGCATATCCCATAAGCATAGACAATCCCGTTCCCACAATCGTATAAAACCCGATCAATACCATCATGCCCAAAAAATAAGGGGATGGAATCAAGAAAGGCAGGGCCAGCAAAACGAACGTAAGAACAAGCGGCCCCTTGAGGCTGCGGCTGTAAATCAGCTTGATATTTGTTTTCATCACGCATCCTCCTTCTACACCCGTTTTCCAGAAGATTTGGCCAAAATGCCGTTTGGCAACAGGAACAGTACGAGCAACAAGATGCCGAAACTTACTGCATCTTTAAATCCTGTCGTCCATAATCCTTCTGTGAACGCTTCCAAAAGTCCGATAATCATCGCACCAATAATCGCCGCTGGAGCGTTGGATAAACCACCGATTACCGCGGCGATGAACGCTTTGATTCCGAGCATCAATCCCATGTTGTACGTCGCGCCGGAAATCGGCGCGATAATGATCCCGGCAAGAGCACCGAGACCTCCACTTACACTGACGGAAATAAGCGACATCTTCTCCGGCCTAATTCCCATCAACCTTGCCGCGAAACGGTTAACAACACACGCGGTAACCACTTTGCCAATGAACGTCTTTTCAAAAAATATATACATACAAACAAGACTAATGACCGAAATGCCGATCGCCCACAAGCTTTGCGGCTGAATAATTGCCCCCCCAAGGTTAAAAGCGTCTCCCGCTGTTAACGGAATGAGATGATACGGATCCGTCCCCCAAATAAACAAGGCAATACCGCGCAGCGCGATGGATACGCCGATCGTAATAATAATTAGCGTCGGAACGCTCGAATGGCGCGCCGGATAAATCGCTACGCGCTCAAACATAGCAGCAATCATAACAACTGCCACAATGCTCAGTAAAATTGCAAGTAAATAAGGCATCCCTGTCCCTACAAGCGAAATGCAAATCAACGCCCCAAACATAGCGAACTCTCCTTGTGCGAAATTGAGGACGCCTGTAATGTTGTATATAATAACAAAACCGATCGCAATCAAAGCGTAGATGCTGCCAATGGTCAACCCGGAAAAAAGCAGCTGAACAATTTGGCTCATGTCTCCCATGTATGATTCACTTCCTTGTCTACTTATTTACGCTATCCGTCCGACCGTATGAAAATAAAGGCTGGTTCCTCCCACGTAACGGCCAGAGAGCGAATCAGCCTCCTGTGCTTTTCTAGTTGTCTTTTAACGTCCACTTTCCGTCTTTAATTTCAATAATGGCAAGCGAATCAGACTGCAAACCGTTATGGTCTTCCACGGACATATTGAATGTCCCGGTAATGCCTGTAAAATCTTTGGTGCCTGTTTCAATGGCCGCACGAATTTTTTCCGGATCATCTCCTGCCGCTTTAATGGCAGCAATTAAAATTTCAAACGCATCCCAGGCATGGCCACCAAATGTGCTCGGTGCATAGTTGTATTTTTCTTGAAATATTTTCATATACGTTTCAAGCACCGGCTTTTGCTTGTTGTCGGCTGGAACCTGATCCACAACGAGCAGGCGGCCTGCCGGGAAGATGACACCGTTTGCTGCTTCACCCGCAAGTTCGATAAATTTCTTGTTTCCAATACCGTGAGATTCGATAATTGGCACCTGAATACCAAGCTCCCGCACATTTTTTGTTACTATTGCCGACTCCTGAGCGGTTCCCCAGATCACAATCGCCTGTGGATTTTTTTGCTTTACACGTGTCAGCATCGGCTTCGCATCATTAACTGTAGCTTCAAACACTTCTGAGCTGACAATTTCAATGCCTGCATCTTTCGCCAACGTCACAAATTCTTCTTTTCCACTTGAACCGTAAGGATTATCTACACTTAGCCACGCCACTTTTGTAAGATTTTGAGATTTTAAGTATTCAACGACGCGCGGAATGACAACATCATCGCCTTGCGCGGTTTTAAACACATACTTTTTCACCGGCTTATTAATATTTTTGCTGGCCGCGACCGAGATAAACGGAATTTTCGCTTTTTCCGCCTGCGGAATCATCGCCAGCGAATTTCCGGATATCGTTCCCCCGATAACGGCTACCACTTTATCCTGTTCAATCAGCTTCTTAATCGCTATGACCGCTTCGTTCTGGTCAGACTTGTCATCATAGGCGACCACTTCGATTTTCCGCCCATTAATGCCACCTTCCGCATTCACTTTATCCGCCATCATTTTCAGCGTATCCATCTCCGGTTTGCCAAGAGAAGCCGCGCTTCCGGATGCCGAGAATACGCCGCCGATCTTAATCGGCTCACTGTTTTCCGACGCCTTTTTGTTTTGGTCGGCGTTCGTTTCGCTGCTTTTGCCCGCGCATCCCACAATAGAAAATGCGAATATCAGACTCAATATAAGAACAAATAACCTCTTCACGGCAAAAGCTCCCCTCTTCGTTTATTATTTCTATTATTTTGTCACTTTTTTGGATACCGGTTCCTTCACTTCCACTAACTCCCCTGTCAGGATATTCTGGACGAGCATCGCTTCTTTTTTCCACGTTTGCGGCGGCTCCGTACCCCAGAATGTCGCGCGCTGCGGATCTTCCAGATGCCATTTGATCGGTTCCCAATCCGGATCATTCGTAAAATAATCACCTGTATAAAGCTCAAGCCTGTGTCCGTCCCAATCACGCACATAGACAAAAAATGCATTGGATGTACCATGACGACCCGGGCTCCGCTCAATATGTAGCGCGTAGCCAGAAGCGGCCAGATAATCGCAAGCGTCCAGGATCGTTTTGGCGTCATCCACCCAGAAACCAATATGGTGTAGGCGCGGCCCGCGTTCGTTAACCAGCGCCAAATCATGTACGCTCGGCTTCCGGTGAAGCCAAGAGGCCCAAAGCCTTTCGTTTTCAGCTGAGCCCACCACCGTGTACTCGGAACATTTAAACCCTAATTCTTCCATATACCACTTATGAATGCAATAAATATCTGTCACCAAACAATTAGCGTGATCAATTCTCTTAATTTTAGCGCCTGTATGTTGATTAAATTTTTGCAGCATGCGCTCCGCTTTTTCCATCTCAAAGAAAAATTCCACTGGAAACCCTGCAGGGTCCTGGATACGAAGAGCGCGCCCTTGCCCACGTTCTTCGTCTTTTTCCACCCAGCGCATCGGCAAATTTTGAGCCTGAAAAAATGCTTCCAGTTTGTAAAGCTCCTCTTCGGAACCAACGCGATAAGCGATATGATTCAAACTTGGCGTATCGGCTTTTGTTAGCACTAGGCAATGGTGATTTCCATCTTCAATCGCCCGCAAATAAATATGGTTACTATCCGCTTCCGTTTCGATAAACCCAAGTGCATTCACGTAAAAATCGCGCGCTCTCTCCAAATCCGTCACATTAAATTCGGCGTGAGCCAAACGGATAATGTCAAAACCGATCACGCTTTCATTCCTCCTTTTTTAAAGAGGACTAGCGAAAAGACGAATCAGCTTTTCACCAGCCCTATAAAACGCTTACATTTTACACTTTAGTATAATTTCGAGTCGATTTTTTCACCCGGTTGAGAAACTCTTTGACCATTGCTTTATAAGGCTCTTTGTTGTATATGTCATAGTACACATTCGACATGCGAACCGGATCGCCGAAGAAATAATATTCGTACAACGCCTGGCGCGAGCCGAACGCGCTCATGGAAATATCCCAAGCAAGGCGGAACAGTTGAACGCGTTCATAACCGTCAATGTTGGCTCCCTGGGTGTAACGGTGCACAAGATGGCCAATTTCCTCGCTGTTAAAGTCTGCTTCTGTCGGAATAGCCATCAAACCAGACGCTCCGAGAATGCGGATAATTTCTACCATGCGCTGGTATATTTTCGGATACCAGTTGCGAGCGGCGTTAAGTGGCGCAAAATCCGGCGTCATATTGCCGTACTTGTCGATAGCGGCGTTTTGTTCTGCGCGGTACAGGTGAGAACGCATCGTTTCAAGCACAATCATGATTTCGGCCGCTTTTTCCTTGACATGCTGAAATTGTTCGATACCGATGGCATCAATAATGCTCAGCACAACGCCAAGAACAAATTCTGTCTTGGCTGTGTTTTTCGCCACGACCTGGTGAGTCATATGAACGACGGCATTCGTCTCCACATACGTTCGGTTGCAAATATCCGTACTTTCACAAACAAATACGCGGTTCCAAGGTACCAATACATTCTCAAACACTACAATTGCATCACTCTCGTCAAAGCGGGCGCCTAGAGGATGATCCCATTGATTTCTCCCATAGTCAAAGGACTCACGGCAAATAAATTTCAGCCCCGGCGTATTGTTCGGAATCGCAAACGCGAACGCGTACGGATCATCTTTGGAACTGCCTTTATTAAGCGTGGACGGAAACACAACAATTTCGTCCGTGACCCCGCCCAGCGTAGCGAGTAGACGGCAACCATTAATTACGATACCATCCGCGTTTTTCTCCGTAATACGGGCTGATAAATATGGATCTTTTTGCTCGGACTGGATTTTGGAGCGATTAGCCTGCGGATGGATCAATGTATGGGTAAGACTAATATCGTTCTCCCGACAATATTCGTAATAGCTGCGCGCGTTTTCGCCGAAGCGAGGATCGGCCTGCGCGAAAAAAGACGACGCCGTACCGAACGCCATAATGCTTGTATTCAAATAATCAGGGGAACGCCCCATCATTCCACCCGAATAATGCGCCCACTCCGTAATCATTTCGCGGCGTGCCATTAAATCTTCTTTCGTTTTCGGCTCGATGAACGACAGGCCGACTTTGTCTCCCGTCGTAGGAGATGTGTAAAGCATTTTATCTGCTTTTTCATGCTGAAGATCATACAGATTTACCATGCTTTGAACGATATTGCGAAAGGCTGGATGCTCCGTTATTTTTTCTACTTTTTGTCCATGAATCCATATGTTGTTTTTCGCCGCCTCCAGCGCCTCCAAATACTGCTTGCCTGTGCGTGCCGGCATGACTCATCCTCCCCGCTTTTAAATTTATATACATGAGTATCGTGATAAGGGGATAAGATGCTTATCTATCAAGTCTAAGGCATATAGCTCCGCACCATCTCTATCCCCTATCCTTCCGTTTATCACTTAGCGACTATTCCCGTCCGTTCTTCCTTCTTTTTACCGAACTGTGGAATCGGATGCTCACCTATTGCTACATGAATCACCTGGGTCTCCGTGTAAAATTCAAAGCTATAATGACCACCTTCCCGGCCAATACCGCTCGCCTTGGCGCCACCGAACGGAATCCGCAAATCTCTCACATTCTGCGAATTTATCCATACCATGCCACTCTCTATTCCCTGAGCCAGGCGATGCCCTCGTTTCATGTCGTTCGTCCAAACATACGCGGCAAGACCATATTTTACATCGTTCGCCATCTGTAGTACTTCCGTTTCTTCTTTAAACGGAATCACTGCCAAAACCGGCCCAAAAATCTCCTCTTGGACGACGCGCATACGATTCGTACAATTAAGAAGCAACGTGGGCGCTATATAGTTTCCTGTCGAACATTCAGCTGGAACGATACCACTTATAACCTCAGCGCCTTCCGCCTGGGCAAGGGCAATGTAGCTAGTTACATGTTCCCAGTGTTTGCGATGAATGAGCGGCCCAACCTCAGTTGCCGGATCCATCGGATCACCCACTATAATGTTGGCCACCCTTTCCTTTAGCGCATCGACGAATTGGTCATAAATTTTCTCCTGCACAAACAAGCGGGAATTTGCGGTACAACGCTCACCGTTAAAGGAATAGATTCCCCAAACAACCGCATCTAACGCTCGCTCCAAATCCGCATCTGCAAACACGATCGCAGGCGATTTTCCGCCTAACTCCATCGAGCAACGTTTGAGCGTATCCGCGCCATTTTTAATAATTTCAGATCCGGTTTTCGTCTCGCCGGTAAAAGAAATAAGCTGAACATCAGGATGCGCAACGAGCGCGGCGCCCGCGGTTTCCCCGAACCCATGCACAACATTAAATACACCCGGCGGTAGGCCCGCTTCGTGGACGATCTGAGCAAGCTTATTCGCCGTCAGTGGTGACCACTCGGCTGGCTTAAGCACGCAAGTATTGCCTGTAGCAAGTGCCGGAGCCACTTTCCATGTCGCCAGCATGAACGGCGCATTCCACGGCGTAATCAGTCCGGCTACACCCACCGGCTTATGAATCGTATAGTTGATAAACGAACTGTCGACTTGATACGCTTCGCCTACCATGCGGCTTTTCACCATCTCGGCATAGAAGCGAAAATTTTCCGCGGCACGCGCCGCCTGCTTCTTCGTCTGGCTAATGGGAAGCCCCGTATCGAGCGATTCAAGATAGGACAATTCTTCCGCGTTTGCTTCAATCAAATCTGCAATACGTACAATATATTCCAACCGCTTCGCTACACCCATTGTGCGCCATGGCCCTTCGTCGAATGCCTGGCGTGCCGCCTGCACCGCGAGATGAATGTCTTCCGCTTCCCCTTCGGCTACTTCATTTAGCGTTTCATTTGTAGCTGGATTCATGTTTTGAAACAATTTGCCGGACGTTCCCTCAACGAATTTTCCGCCAATATAGTGCGGTACCCGTTCAACGTTGTACTTGCTCACAAGTCTCACCCCCGGTCGAAACCTTCGTCCTCCCGTCCAACACAGGATTTTCCAGCGAACCCAACCCGTCAATTTCGAGGCGCATCGTATCTCCCGGACTCACATGGGAGATGCCTTTCGGAGTTCCTGTCAGCAGTACATCACCCGGCTCCAACGTCATAAAAGAACTGACGAACTCAATAATATCTGGAATCGAGTACATTAAATCTTTTGTATTACCGCGTTGGCGGAGCTCGCCGTTCACATACGTGCGAAGTTCCAAGTTTTCCACATCCGGCACATTTTCCTTCTCCACGAAATACGGTCCCATCGGCCCAAACGTATCGTGCCCTTTCGCCCGAACCGGTGGACGGTAGAAATTGTTGACAAAATCCCGAACGGTCACATCGTTAATAATTGTATAACCGCTTACATGATCATACGCATAGGCATGCTTGATATTTCTTCCACCTCTGCCGATAACAACGGCCAGTTCATTCTCATAATGCATATATGTAGCTCCGTTCGGATAGTATACCGGAGCCTTGTGACCAACCAGGGAACTGTTCGGTTTGATAAACAACACCGGCTCCGCTGGCTTCTCCAAGCCAAGTTCTTCGGCATGATCCGCATAGTTAAGCGCGAGACCAATCATATGGTTGGGGGTAAGCGGCGGCAACCAGAATTGAACACTTTCCATCGAATATTCTTTTCCTGCTTGATCAATAATCACCTCTCCATCCACAATCCCTCTCACAATGCGACCTTCATGGAAAAATCGTGCATGTTTCATTCTTTCATTCCTACTTTCTCATCCAAGAGTCCGTAACTAATAAGCGTCTGCCTGATTTCTTGCTGCAATTCTACAGAAGGCGGTCCCATGGGCAGGCGGAGCGCCGGATTCATTTTGCCCATCATGCCGAGCGCGGTTTTCAAGGGGCCTGGGTTCGTATCTTTGAACAGTACATCATTAAGCGGCATCATTTTATAATGAAGGTCGATAGCCGCTTCCACTTCACCGGCCATCCATAGGTTGTAAAGATCGGCTACCTCTTTCGGCATCACGTTGGCGGTAGCGCTCACGTGTCCAGCTCCGCCAATGGCAAGCATCGGATAGCAAAGCAGCTCAATTCCGGAATACAACAGGAAATCGCGGCCACAATTCAACAATACCCTGTTCACATGCTCAAAATCTTTGTTTGATTCTTTTACACCAATGATATTTCGGCAATCTTCAGCAAGACGCGCCAACGTTTTTACTTCAAGATTGACCGCCGTACGTCCCGGAATGTTGTAAATGATAATCGGGATGTCTACCGAATCGGCGATCGTCTTAAAATGGTTGTACAGCGCCTGTTGGTTCGGCCGATTATAGTATGGAACAATTACCATCGCCGCATCGGCCCCCATTTCCTGCGCACGCTTTGTAAGATGCAGTGCTTCCGCATGGTTGGTGGAACCTGTGCCAGGCACGACCGGAACGCGACCAGCTGCCGTTTTGATGGCAGTTTCCATCACCAGTTCCCGCTCCTCAATCGTCAACGAGCTTGGCTCACCGGTAGTGCCCGTTACGGAGATACCATGTGTGCCGCTTGCGATATGCCATTCAATCAAACCTTTTAGCGCCTGAACATCCACATTCATTTGTTCATCAAAAGGAGTGACAATCGGTGCGATAGAGCCACGCAGACGTCGTTTTGCCTCTTGATACATCTTTTCCATAGCCTCCTTAAGAAATAATATATTATTTGAAAATAATATGTTTTGCGAAAATTTATCATAAAAAAAATTACTTGCCTTAAAAATGAATCAAAATGGATTCTTTTTGGTGGCAAACAGTGAAGCTTTCCGATTTCTTAAGGCGCTGGCAGTGTTCAACTTATGCTGCCTTGCCATTTTTTCGATATCTTCGAACAGGGCACCCTCTTTCAGCATCTGAATGATGCGCGCGTGTTCTTCTACCGAATTGTGCGCGCGTTGTGGCACGAACGTAAAAGCAGAACGGCGGAGCGTATCCATTTTGCCCATTACCTTCTTTATTTCCTCTTTTAGGTACTGGTTGTCGCATTTCCTGTAAATGACGCAATGGAATTCACGGTTTAGCTCACCGAATGCTTCAAACTCGAACGCAAGCAACGCCTCTTTCATCTGTTCATTCAGCCGCTCAAGCTCGCTGATTTCATCAGGTGTAATGTGCGCTGCGCTCAGCGCGGTTGCGTATCCTTCCAGAATAGCCAATACGGAAAGTGTATCCACGTATTCGGTTTCATTGATCGTGCTAACGATGGCACCACTGTAAGGTTTATATTGAATAAGCCCTTCAGACTCTAACTGTCGAATCGCCTCCCTTACCGGAATGATGCTTAACCCCAGCTCCTTCGCAATTTGATCAATGACAATTCGTTGGCCCGGCCCGAACGTGCCGTTAAGAATACCGGTACGCATGAAGTTGTAAGCATAGTGCGTTTTGCTCATTATGTTTTTCTTCATGTTTTTATCATATACAAAATCATATATGATTTCAATATATTTTCTAAAAAAATCATATATGATTTTCGGATGGTATCTCAAGACAAAAAAAGCGCCTTTCCTTAACTGGAAAAGACGCACGGGATGCTATACACCATCCTGTTTATAGGTCTTGCCTTTGGCTCCATTCATATGATTTGATCCCCCTGGTACCTTCTATTCAAACGCGAGAGCGACTCTGACGTTGCTCAAGAAATCGCCGCTCTTGCCGCCTGTTTTTGAGACTAGGTATGTCGGGCCAAGAATCATTTCTTTATCCATCGCCTTACACATATCATAGATGGTCAAACCGGCCACTGAAGCGGCGGTCAGCGCCTCCATTTCCACGCCGGTCTTACCTGTCGTCTTAACCGTTACCTCAATGTAAAGCGTATCTTTCCCATTATCAGAAAAACGGATATCCACACCCGTTAGCGCGAGCGGATGGCACATTGGAATCACATCTGACGTTTTCTTAGCCGCCATAATTCCGGCGACCTGTGCCACTGCCAGTACGTCCCCCTTGCCAATACGGCCTTCCTTGACACGGGACAGCGTCTCCGGCTTCATTGTCACCTGACTGCGAACAACCGCCGTTCTCTCTGTCACTTGTTTTCCCGTAATATCTACCATGCGAGCCCGCTGCTGATCATTAAAGTGTGTCAGCGATTCGTTCATCTACCTCAACCTCCTATTTGCGACATGCGGCGCACGGTCGGCTTGTGGGACTGTTCCTGCTTCATCAGCACCTGCGCCATCTCATGATTTTCAGGCTTCGCGTCAATTGCCCGCAAAAACAAATCCTGAATTGCGGCCTCATTTCCGATGAGCGGACGCACATTCCATTCGTCATCCCAATAAAGACAAGGCTTAATATTTCCATCAGCTGTCAAACGAAGCCGATTGCAATTGCCGCAAAAATGATCGCTAACCGGATGAATCAAGCCGAATGTCCCCACCGCTCCAGGCACCCGGTAATTTTCCGCCGGGCCATTGCCGTAAATATCCTCCGCCGGTTCATACGTCAATCCCATCTGCTTTACCCTTTCGAATACCGTTTCAAGCGAAAGGTACTTCGCGCGCCAACCATCATCAGCGTGTCCAATTGGCATATATTCGATAAAACGAACTTGTAGCGATTTATCCAGCGTCAGACGAATGAAGTCTTCGATTTCGTCATCATTTTGTCCCTGCATGAGCACGACATTCAACTTCACCGGATGAAATCCTACACGCAGCGCGGCTTCCAAACCGTCAAGCACCCGTTTCAAGCTTCCGCCGCGCGTAATCAGCGCAAACCGTTCCGGTCTCAAAGAATCAAGGCTAATATTCACGCGGGTAACGCCTGCTTGCCGCAGCGCTTCCGCTTTTTGCGCAAGAAAAATCGCATTGGTTGTCAAGGCGATATCTTCAATGCCTGGGATGGCGGAAAGCATGGCGAGCAACTTTTCGATCTCTTTGCGTACAAGCGGCTCACCACCAGTAATGCGCAATTTACGCACGCCAAGCTTGGCTACGGCCGCCACCACCTCGGTAATTTCTTCGTAGCTTAGAATCCGATCCGCCGGTTCAAACTCCATTCCTTCCTCCGGCATACAATACACGCAGCGCAAATTACAGCGATCAGTAACAGAAATTCGCAAATAATCGTGGACGCGGCCAAATCTATCAACTAAAACTTTCATGAAGCTCGCATCTCCTTGCACCTAAATTTTGAAGTCTTATATATAAAAGCACTTCGAATTTTAGCAAACTACGCAAATTAACAATCGAAAAAGGTTGAATGTATATATTATACACATTTTCTTGATTATTCTCCTATTCGTATCGTGGTGAAATTGCAATGTGTCCGGTTTTAAACATACTCATAGTGGTAGAAGGAGCATCCGTCAAATTCGGTGCCATCAATCCATTAAAGACAACTGACAAACCTAATGATCTCAAGGGATTTCCGGATAGTTCGTTTATATTAACAGAATCGTATTTGGGATATTAACAGGATAATAAAAAGATTAATAAAAGATTGGTTTTGGATTTAAATAAAGATATCAAGGGTTTTATAAATTGTACCTTAGGTGGAAAAATAAGGATATAACTGCAATCTCTTTTATGAATGAACTTGGACTAAAAAACACCTTCGTAGTCGCTTGTTTAAAAACCATAAATTCGCAAACAAATTATACGACCTTTCCTTGCCGATTGATTAGGAATAGACCGACAATAATAAACACCATTCCTAAACAAGCCACTAACGACAGTTGATTTTTAAAGATTATGTAATCCAGTAGTGCAGTGACAGGTGGGACACCATACAACAAACTCGTGACGTTTGTTAGATTTCCTTTTCGGATCATAAAGTACAATATCATTGAAGCTCCAACCGAAATAACAAAAGCCATCCAAAACAAACTAAAGAGAAAAGTGAAATTCCATTGAACGTGCCATCCTCCAAAAAACGGAAGAAGCATTAGGATCATCAAGAGGCCCCCAGAATATTGAATGGCCATGTTGATTGGTTGACTGATCTGAATTTGCTTTTGCATAAACGTACCGATCGTTATACAGACCAAACATAATATTGCACTTATTAAGCTGTATAGTGTGAAGTTTGGTTTTGAGATATTATCGGCAACGACTAGGATTAGTCCACTTAACCCTAAGAAAAGCCCCAACCACTGATAGTATCTAGTTTTGGTTTCCCCAAAAAAAGCCGTGATAATCGGTTGTGCCCCTAAGATGATGGCTAAGATTCCAGGCGACATGTGTTGATCTAGTGCGAAGAAATAAAAAATTTGGTATCCGGCTTGCAATAAAAGACCCGTAAGTACAATGTACCCCCACTCTTTCACTGTTTTCGGGTAAGTGGATCGGAGCATCAGACAAATCCCCCAGAGTAATGCCGTTGACAATAGAAAACGAAGAAATACGAACGTAAAAGCATTGGCATACTCTAAACCCAGTTTGACAAAGATCGCTCCACTGCTCCATGTTAAGATAAAACTTACGGGAACTATCCATTTCCAATTGCTTAACTCTTGTGAGGGTCTAGGTTGCAATTGAATATTCTTTTTCACTTTCATTCACCTCATTAAAAATGGGCTCTGTCTAAGACAAAGCCCATTTTAATTTATGCAGTTAGTTCTTTCCAGTCGTTAATGGAAAATCGCTCGCCCAAATCCCTTTTTTCAATCATGTACTTACGTAACTTTTGAGTCTTGTCCAAAAGCTCTTCCTTTCCGGAACGACGGGTAATCTCCTCTAGCCAGTCGTAAGCAGCGGATACTGGAACATCCTTATAGAAGTGAATCTTAGACAACATAAATAAAACATCTTTGAAATTGTATTTATCAATGATTTGCGAAAGGGACTGGATCATGTGTTCAACGGCCTCCGGCTTTAATTGTTCCCTTTTCGCAATAGTTGGCTTGATCTGTTCGTTGTAAAGCGCTTTGTTGGTAAAAATCTCGGACGGGTGGAAATCACCTGGAAATGCAAAATCAAGGCAGAGGAAAATCCGACTTTCGGTAGAGAAATTCACGGCAGCATGATCGATAGCCGCATCTAAAAACCAAATCTCTCCCTTTTTCATTTGAAACACATTATCCTCATCCGAATGGAAAGCGTGCTGATTATCTTCGAGAGGAACAAACACTCGAAAATATTGATTTTTCGGTTTGTTAAGCTCGACAAAATCCTTGTGAGGAATAACCATTCCATCAATTAGGTTCCTGGTACGAACCATTTTCAGGTACTCTAAATTAAAGTTTTCAGTGACGAGTTTGCTAATGTATGGAAGTTGCCGACCATACTCAGTTTGTTTTGCTGGATAGTCGAAATCGCGGTACATAGTATCAGTAGCATCTTGACTTGCGTTCCACAACGAGTTGTTAATCCAGACTCCGGTCCCAAACTCATCGTATTCCTCTGAAATTCTCGGAAATCCTTTAACTATTTCTAAATCCTTCTGCAACTGGGTGTCGTCCAACTCAATCTTACCAAAGATGTAAGATGGCATTCTTGGCCTTCTCTCCTTAAGTTGTCAAATGATTTCCAATGCAATACCAATATTATCAAATTATAAAAATATTTTCAAGATAGTTTTTTTTATAATTTTTCAATGAAGCAATTTATATATAAGGGGTAATTTTCGATTAGGAGTCGCCTAAAACGTATGCTATAATCATGCTAGAACGAACGACTTCAAAGCGAGGGTAATCGTAAGGAGATTCCTGTATGTTGCTTATCGTTCGGCTAAAACATACAAATCACTTGCCCCCACCTTTAAGCGAAGCACAAGTGGCGGGTAATTCATTGATAGGAGCATGCCCGAGTATGGATACGCGTTATTCACGACAATTGCTATTTGCCCCAATCGGAAAAGAAGGCCAAAAGAAACTGGGCGCAAGCCGAGTCGCCATCGTTGGCGCGGGCGCGCTTGGCGCGGTGCTTGCTAACCACATGGTTCGGGCCGGCGTCGGGTTCGTGCGCATTATTGACCGCGACTTCGTCGAACCGAGTAATTTGCAGCGGCAGATGCTATACGATGAAGAAGACGCGGCAAACCACCTTCCGAAAGCCGCAGCGGCAGCGGAAAAATTAAAAAAAGTAAACAGCGAAGTTATCATCGATCCGGTTATTGCTGACGTAACAGCTGTGAACGCTGAGGAACTGCTGGCCGACTGCGATTTGATTTTGGACGGTACCGACAATTTCGCCATTCGATTTCTGATCAATGACGTAGCCGTCAAACACAACATTCCTTGGGTATACGGCGGCGCGGTAAGCGCGAAAGGTATGTTTGCAACCATTCGCCCGCACGTGACTCCCTGCCTGCGATGCTTGATTCCTGAGCCGCCAAGCGGCGGAGAAACATGTGATACAGCGGGCGTGATCGGTCCGATTATTCATATTGTCGCTTCCTACCAAGCTGTCGAAGGGCTAAAAATACTCGTAGGCGATCAAAAACATCGTAACCCGCACCTCGAGCATATGGAAATTTGGCGCAATTTCCATACCCGTATAAACCTGACGGATAAGAAAAATCCAGACTGTCCCGCTTGTGGAAAAGGTGTGTTTGAATTCCTTGATCTGTCCGGTAAAGAAGATACATTTACATCGCTGTGTGGTCGCAACAGCGTCCAAATTAGCCCGACGCGTGACCGACACGTCAATTTGGACGAGCTCATGGAGCGGTTTACTCCGCTCGGCAAAGTCGAACGGAACAAGTTTCTACTTCGCTTTCATGTCGATAACCATTATATTCTCGTTGTATTCCCGAACGGACGTGTCGTCGTGCAAGGCACCGATGACATCACAATTGCCCGTTCTCTCTATGCCAAATATATAGGAGCATAAGAAGAACTCGCGGATAAAAAGGGACGGCCGCTTTATGTCACTGCTAAAAAACGAGGAGCGAAACGTAAACCGAACGTTTTCGCTGCCTCGTTTTTTACTGATATATTCTTAGTGCTTTAATGCCATGTTGCTGCATGAATAAACGCCATGACCATTGGCTGTTGTTTTCTTTTTTGCTTCGTTCAAAATCAGCTTCCAAGCTCTGCTTAATGAGAGGAATCCGTTCTTTGGGAATCAATGCATACGGCCCAATAAACCGGTGAATAAATCCAACCTTGGCCAAGCGGGCAAATAGGTATTGCCCGACCATAAATTCGCTACGTACCTGTTCCCTCTCACCAAGTGCCACATCCATTGTTTCTTCCGCCCATATATCGTCGACCCGATACCCTTCCTCCCACGCTTCTATCACGCGATATATAGAAGGATACGCGGCCATCCAGCGCGCTGCAAGATGAAGCTCCTGCTCAGACAAATCCGCGTTCTCTTCCATCAAATATTTCTCAATGATCCGTTCGCCTTTAATATTCTGGTACTCAAGCAATAGCCATATACCGTACTGCGCTTCCCAGAACGGAATAAGCAACGCCTCGGAAGGAAGGGTAAGCTTGCTCCGAAACACATGCTTGGCCCGCACTTTCTCACGTAAATTCAGCGTCCGGCACGCGTACTCATGCATCTTCTCCATCAGCCGTTCATGCATCTCGTTAAACGCCCGCTGTTTCGCCTTCCGCTCGGCGAAAAAATCGACAAGAACCGACGATTCGCGTTCACTTGGCAAGACATTTCAACTCCTTACCTTACGAGTGTTTCCTTTTATTATATCATGAAACAGCGGGCATCAGCTCTACTCCCGTCTTCCTTCCCCGGCAAAAATGTTGTCATATTCCGCACGCGTCAAAAACACATCACGCGGTTTGCTGCTGCCTGTATAGCCGGAAATGAAGCCTCTTTCCTCCATCATATCAATTAACCTGGCGGCACGGTTATAGCCAATTTGGAAATTGCGCTGCAGAAGTGAAGCAGATGCCTGTCCATTCTCGACGCAAAATTTCACCACTTCAGCAAACAATTCATCCGTACTTTCATTGTTCAGCGCCTGAGTTAAATCTTCTTTTTCAAATAGATAGTTCGGTGCAGCTTGGCTTTTTGCGTATTCGGTCACAGCCTCAATTTCTTCGTCAGATACATAAGGACCCTGTAGGCGTATCGGTTTCGAGCTGCCGCTCGACAAATACAGCATATCGCCGCGCCCCAGCAAACGCTCTGCCCCGTTCATATCAAGAATGGTTCGGGAATCCGTTTGAGACGAAACGGAAAATGCGATCCGCGTTGGTATATTGGCTTTAATCAAACCAGTAATAACGTCGACAGAAGGGCGTTGCGTCGCCACAAGAAGGTGAATGCCACAGGCGCGTGCTTTTTGCGCGATCCGGCAAATGGACTCTTCTACGTCGTGCGGCGCAACCATCATCAAATCAGCGAGCTCATCAATCACAATCACAATGCTCGGTATCAAGCGTTCCGCCTCGCCCGGATACGCGCGGCGCATCAGGTCGTTATAACGTGAAATATCGCGGGCGCCCGCTTCCGCAAATTTTTCGTAACGGCTATCCATCTCCTGTACGGCCCACTTCAACGCGGCGGTTGCCTGTTTTGGATCGGTAACGACCGGAGCAACAAGATGCGGAATGCGATTATACGGAGCAAGTTCCACCATTTTCGGATCGATAAGAAGCAGGCGCACTTCATCCGGTGTTGCCTTATACAATAAACTTAAAATGATACAATTAATACATACGCTTTTTCCGGAACCAGTCGATCCAGCAATTAAACCATGCGGCATTTTAGCCAAATCTGCCACAACCACCTTGCCACCGATATCCATGCCGAGCGCTACCGTAAGCGGCGAAGAAGCTTCACAAAATGCGGCCGACTCAAGCACCGAACGCAAATACACCGGCATGCTTTGCTCGTTCGGCACTTCGATTCCGACAGCGGAACGCCCCGGGATTGGGGCTTCAATCCTGATATCGCGTGCGGCCAGACTCAGCTTAATATCATCGCTCAAATTCGTAATCTTACTTACCTTTACGCCTGGAGCCGGTTGAATTTCGTATCGGGTTACCGTTGGACCGCGGACGGCACCAATAACTTCAGCATTTACGTTAAAATTGTGCAATGTTGTCGCCAGTATCTCGCGCTGACGCTTAATGTACTCCTCGTCTTCCGCTTGCACATGCGGCGGTTGAAGCAGCAAGGAAAAAGGCGGCTTTTCGTACTTACCTGTTTGAGGTTTAGCCGTGGCGGGCATTCCCTCCCCGGATTCTGCACATCCCAGTCTTACATCCTGTCTCTCGACAAAACGCGGTTCTTCGTCAGCTTTTGGTCGGTTTACATCCACAAAAACAGGCGGTTGCCCGATTTGTACCCGCGGCTTCTCCGGTTCTGTCCGCTGCTCTTCCAGCAAATTCTGCTTCGTTCCATCAATTTCTTCATCATTCGCCTGCGTATGCATCCGGCTCTTCTCTTCTACTGCCGACGTCTTCACATGCTCCAGTGTCTCCGCATACGCTTTCGGTGCCTCTTCTTCCGGTCGCCGCTGTTCTTCTTCGACCGATGCCAAAACCATTTCTTTCTTTCCAGCGTCCGGCATTTTCAATTTTTTTAAAACCATCGGATGAATAAGAGTATTAGAAGCAGGAACAGGGGATTCCGCTATCTCTTTGCATTTTTTTTGTTCCGGGCGCTGACGACCATAAATCGGCGATATGACTTCCGTTGGCCGGAAAGAACCATTTCCTTTTGGCCGCGCTTGATGTGTAGAAGAGGCTTGGCGTTCCCCATCTGTAGAGTCTCGTCTTACCTGGTGAATGGTTGAGGGATCTCGTTTATACTGGCCGTTAAAAGCTAGCTTTTGTTCCTCCTCATAATGAAAGCGTTTTTCTTTAGCTTCCGGTTCATCGGGAATGAGCGGAAATCTAAAATTTTCCCGGTTATCCTTATGTGGCCTACGAGGCGCGGGAGTAGAAGCCTCGCGCCGGACGGCCCGGCGTCGTTCGATGCGTTCAGCTATTTCCTTTCCCTTAATTGTCCGCTTCGGATAAATATTGGCCGTGCGGATGGTTAAATTTCTATTTCCAATTGGAACAGCGGGAACATCATACTCCTGTTCCCCATATTCTTCCCTTACGGCTCTGCTCTTGAATTCTTCCTCTGCCAGAAGCCATCTCTTTAATCGTTCAAGCCAGTTCATTGGAACGTCTCTTCCTTTCTTTCTCCGCTTCTTTCGCTTCTTCTGTTGTGCCGTATCTATCACTTGCACGCCTGCACCTTTGCTTACCACCTTTGCCAAAAAGTGAGGCACCATCCTCAATTATTGTAGCATGATTTCTCGCTTTGGCTAGGTTTGAGAAAGAAGAAGAAAATAAATATTCCTTGCCCGATGCAATGAAATGGTATTATATTGGAAATGCGCACAAAGGGTGGGAAGGACGGCTAAAAAATATTAACCCAAAAAATAAGGAGGGGAAAAAGCGCCATGGCAAAACGTTTGACTCATCTGCTCGTTTTTTTGCTATGTTGCTTCATGCTTGCAGGATGCACAGAGTACGGGACAAAAACCGTAGAATCTATTACCGATAAAGAAATTAAAGCTACATATGAAACTTATAACAAAACCATTACCAGGAAAGTGCCGTCTATCCCCGATACCGTTCTTGCCATCCAACTGCACGAACTGCAATTCAAAAAAGGCCGTGTCACTATTACCGTAACCGACCCGGGCGGCAAAACAGTATTTGAAAAAACTTTCGAGCCCGGAACATACCAAGACGGCTATAACGTTCATTTTGAAAAGGAAGGCGAGTATGAAATACGATTTGCCTTCGAACATGTCGAAAATGGAAAACATCATATCACATGGGAAACCGATTAAAAATAAGAAAAGCCCGCGTTCTTATATCCCGTCCTTTTTACCCAATGCGAGAGGACGGCCGCTTTGCGTCACAGCAGGCGAATCGGCAAAACATCGCACAAAAAAGACGCTGTCACATAAAGCGACAGCGTCTTACTTTTACCCGGAATGGCGGAGAAGGCGGGATTCGAACCCGCGCACGGCATGACCCGTCTACTCCCTTAGCAGGGGAGCCCCTTACAGCCTCTTGGGTACTTCTCCACATATATACGCTATTAGAAGTAACATTATCAAGAAAATATCATATTCAGATAAACACCGCAAGCATTTTTTCGTAAAAACTCCCCGTTTCCACCATCGTAAAAAATAAATATGCGGCAATTGCTTGACAACAAGCATGACAAAACCTCCATATCCTTCGGTAGGAGGATATGGAGGTTTTGAACTTTTTTAGCTTATGATACTTGCTTGCCTTTTGAACTCACAGCAAATAAGATCATGGCAACAAGCAAAAACGCAATGAGCGACACAAGCGGCCCAAAGAATGGGTTTTCCGGCAAGACAACACCTGCGGACACTGCGACGGCAATCAAAATGCCCATGAGCGCTTCCCCGGCAATAAAACCGGAAGACAGTAAAATCCCCCGCTCAATCTTCTGCTTGCGCATCTCTTCATTTTTCTCGCGTCGTTCCACCAAAACCCGAATAATGCCACCCAGCATAATCGGCATACTCAGATGAATCGGCAAATAGAGACCGACCGCGAACGGCAGCGATCCGATTCCCATAAGCTCAACGATAGCTGCAGCAGCCGCACCAATAAAGATAAGCGTCCACGGCAAATTGCCACTCATAATCCCTTCAACAACCATCATCATCAACGTTGCCTGCGGTGCCGGTAAGTTTTTCGAACCGAATCCATAGGCCTGATCAAGCAACATAAGTACAAAACCAATGGTCAGACTCGTAATAAATACGCCATACATTAATGCGTACTGCTGATACTTAGGCGTTGCGCCGACAAGGAACGCCGTCTTCAAGTCTTGTGACGTATCTCCGGCCATAGCCGCAGCAATGCAGATAACCGCCCCAATCGTAATAGCGGCAATCATGCCGGTTTCTCCGCCGAAGCCAATCATTTTCAAAACCAGGGTAATCAAAATTAGAGCTGCGATCGTCATTCCGGACACCGGGTTGGATGAACTACCGACAATACCGACGATACGAGATGAAACAGTAACAAATAAAAAGCCAAATAACATTACGAGCAAAGCACCCGGAATGCCAATATGAATCTTCGGGAAGAAAGCCAAGACAGAAATGAGAACAAGCACAAGCACAATAATATAGGGCATCGGCATATCTTGTTCCGTGCGAAGCACTGCCCCTCCATTCGAACCGCGCGTACTGCTAAACCCCCGCAGCGCAATCGCGAATGAAGATGCGATGGTTGGCATCGCTTTAAACAGACTCACAATTCCACCAAACGCGACAGCACCGGCTCCGATATAACGCAAATAGTTGCTCCAAATATCCCAAAATCCAAGCTGGCTAATTGGCCCTTCCGCCGGAAAAATCGGATTTGCAGCAAACGAGCCGAAATAACTAATTAACGGAATGAAACCGAGCCAGCCAAGAACAGCACCCGCAAGCATATATCCCGCGATGCGCGGCCCGATAATAAATCCGACACCGAGAAGCGCTGGAAGCGTATCCATTCCGACCGCTGCGTTTTTAAAACCGCGGATTCCCGTTTCGATCTCGGATGGAAACGCTTTAATTCCATCAGCAATGAATTTAAACAGCGCACCAATTCCCAGCCCGCTGAAAACAAGCTTGGCAAGCCCGCCGCCTTTTTCTCCGGCAATCAACACTTCAGCACAAGCTGTCCCTTCCGGATACGGAAGCACTCCATGTTCTTTTACGATTAACGCTTTACGCAGCGGGATCATCATAATAATGCCGAGAATTCCGCCCGCAAGCGCAATAATCGCAATCGTCGTCAGACTTGGATGCAACTTCCATATAAATAGTGCCGGAATCGTAAAAATCACACCTGCAGCAAGTGATTCCCCGACTGATGTAATCGTTTGCACCGTATTATTTTCCAGAATCGAATTGCGGCGCAAGATTCCTCGCAAAATCGCCATCGAAATAACCGCTGCTGGAATCGAAGCGGTCACGGTCATCCCAACAATCAATCCCAGGTAAGCATTAGCAGCACCAAACAAAACAGCAAGAATACCACCAAGAATAAGCGCCGTCCACGTCATTTCTGGTCGATGTTCATGCGGAGGAATGTACGGCACAAAACCGCCTGGATTTTGTTCTTGCCCAGAATTAGATTTCTGTGACATTTACATCACCACCTTCTCCTAACTTTGCTTTCCTTTAGAAAATAATGAATTTTCATTCTTTTAGCTCACCTCTGCTCTGCTCTAATTTGTTTTACCCCTCTAATACTTTAAACCAATTTTAAAAAAAATGTTATAGGTAAATTTATATTCCGAAAAATGTTAATTTTATAAAATTAAAAAAATTACAATTTTATAAAAGAAGAAATTTTACTAAATATACAATCTAATAAAATAGTGGTACAATGATAAAAATTTTAAGTTAAGAAAAGCAAGGCAAAAGACCGTCTGTTTTTACATGTCTTGTTTTTCTGACATTTTGGTAAAAGAAAAAGTGGAGGGGTTTATCTTGGCAGAGTTACGAAGCAACATGATCAAGAAAGGGTTTGACCGCGCACCGCACCGAAGTCTGCTTCGGGCCGCAGGCGTCAAAGACGAAGACTTCGATAAACCTTTTATCGCGGTAGTAAACTCCTACATCGACATTATTCCGGGCCACGTCCATCTGCAAGAGTTCGGAAAACTTGTAAAAGAAGCAATCCGCGAGGCGGGCGGCGTACCGTTTGAGTTCAATACCATCGGTGTAGATGATGGTATCGCTATGGGGCATATCGGCATGCGCTACTCCCTGCCAAGCCGGGAAATCATCGCCGATTCCGTGGAAACGGTTGTGGCAGCGCACTGGTTCGACGGTATGGTGTGCATTCCAAACTGTGACAAAATTACGCCCGGTATGATGATGGCAGCAATGCGCCTCAACATCCCAACGATCTTCGTAAGCGGAGGACCAATGGCAGCTGGACAGACAAGCGATGGACGCAAAATTTCGCTCTCCTCTGTATTTGAAGGTGTAGGCGCATACCAAGCCGGAAAAATCGACGACAAACAACTGCAAGAGCTTGAGCAGTACGGCTGTCCAACTTGCGGCTCCTGTTCTGGAATGTTTACCGCTAATTCCATGAACTGTCTGGCGGAAGCGCTGGGGCTTGCTCTTCCTGGCAACGGCACCATCCTCGCTACCGCTCCGGAACGAAAAGAGCTAGTAAAACGTGCTGCAAAGCAATTAATGGAACTTATCAAAATGGATTTGAAACCACGTGATATCGTAACAGAAAAAGCGATCGACAACGCATTCGCACTCGATATGGCGCTCGGCGGCTCAACTAACACGGTTCTGCATACGCTCGCGCTAGCAAACGAAGCAGGCGTAAACTATCCGTTGGAACGCATCAACGAGGTAGCGGCACGCGTACCACATCTCGCCAAATTGGCGCCAGCATCCGACTGGCATATTGAAGACTTGCACGCGGCAGGCGGCGTATCCGCAGTACTCAACGAACTGTCTAAAAAAGAAGGAGTGCTGCATCTGGACACAATGACCGTTACTGGCAAAACTCTTGGTGAAAACATCGCTGGCCATGATGTTAAAGACTACAACGTTATTTATCCAATTGATAAACCATATTCGGAAACCGGCGGTCTGGCCGTTCTGTTCGGCAATCTGGCTCCGGATGGTGCGATCATCAAAACGGGCGGTATCCAAGGCGGCATCACGCGCCACGAAGGCCCTGCCATCGTTTTCGATTCACAGGATGAAGCACTGGAAGGAATCGCTGGCGGTAAAGTAAAAGAAGGTCATGTCGTGATCATTCGCTACGAAGGGCCAAAAGGTGGACCAGGCATGCCGGAAATGTTAGCGCCGACTTCACAAATCGTTGGCATGGGCTTAGGGCCAAAAGTAGCGCTCGTAACAGACGGACGCTTCTCTGGAGCTTCCCGTGGTCTTTCCATTGGACATGCTTCCCCGGAAGCCGCTGAGGGTGGACCACTCGCGTTTGTACAAGATGGCGACCATATCGTCATCGACATCGAAGCGCGCCGTATGGACGTACATGTACCCGAAGAAGAATGGGAACGCCGCAAAGCGGAATGGAAAGGTTTCGAACCAAAAGTAAAAACTGGTTATCTGGCCCGTTATTCCAAACTTGTAACATCAGCCAGCACAGGCGGTATTATGAAAGTCTAATTTTTTGCCGATACTTGAGATACATAGCTAGCAATGCTATGTATCTTTTTTTCTATGAAGATATATAGATGATATAGAGATAAGAAACGAAGCCACAAGAGTTTGGGATGAAATCGAGGAGATATTCATGATGGTAAATTTTATTCGAATCATTCTTGTAGTATTGCTATTTTTCTACTTTCAATTCTTCCCTCAATCGCGTCTAGAAGCGCCCGCACGTCCTGCGGCTCCGTTCTACGAAGTTATCGGTGTTCCGACAGGCCAGACACAAGAACAGTTAAAGCAGCAGCTGCACCGCTATATCGAGCGTCGCCATTATCCGCCAGGTAAAGAACCAGTCATTGTAGGTGTGCCGCAAGTGCGGTTTATTCCTGTATATACCCCGCTCCCCTTTTATCAACCGAATACGCTTTCTTATATCGCTTATAACAAGGGAAAAGATATCACATTTTTCAATCCGTTCTGTACCTGCGACGATCAACCTGAAGTTAAACGAATTAAAAAAGCGATCGCTCTGCAGCGCAACAGTCTAGAAAAGCTTCTTGTGATGCGCAGCGCACTATACAACTACTATTTGTATCATGATACATTACCCAAACAGCTGGACGCGCTGACTGCTCCTTTTCCACACAACTATCTATCACAAATTCCATTCGTTCAGCCGATACATGATGGTCGCGCCCCAGCTCTCGAAAATACAGGTATTATCTATCAACCGGAACGGTTCGATCCTCAGCAGGCGTGGCAGACGATTGCAGAAGTGCTCCGCATCGGCGGAATGCCGGAGCCAAGCATTGAACTTCAGCCGCTTGAGATCGTTGTCTATCAGCCATCTTTTCGCATGATCGTATATGCAGGACCCTACACAGTGCGTTCTTACTACATTGGCCTAGGAGCGGCAGATCGTACTCCTGCCGGTGTTTATTTTATTACCAAAAAAGTAAACCAGCCACTCTCACAAAGCAAAGTATACGGCACGCGCGGGCTTGTCTTAAGTGACACCGACTACGCCATACACGGAACGAACGATCCAGCATCAATCGGAAAAGCAGTTTCAAAAGGATGCATCAGGCTGCATAACTTTCAAGTTGAAGAGATATTCAGCATGATTTCTATCGGCACAAAAGTCACCATCACTGAAAAAGCTGCGCCCGGTTTTCACCAGCCCAACGCCCCGGGCTTCTATCTAAAAGCGCGCAAAGATGAAGAAAATCCGGGCAACGTCTACCACTGGAAACATTAATTTTATAAGCAAAAAACCAACCCAAGCGCAAAATAGGAGTGCGTACTTCTCTTATTATCGCTATTATTTACAAATTCTATGGCGATGAGCGTAAATGGCAGCCTGTGTCCGGTCTTCTACCCCCAACTTGCTTAAAATATTGCTAACGTGTGTTTTTACCGTCTTAATGCCTATATATAATTCTTCCGCAATCTCCTGATTGGATTTGCCTTCCCCGATCAGGCGAAGTACTTCCAGTTCCCTATTCGTACACTGCTCATGCGGCAGCGCTTTCTCCACTGTCCGCTGGCGAAAGCGCGACATAATCTTTCCCGCCACCTGTGCTTCCAAAACTGGCTGCCCGCGGTAAGCCTGACGAATCGCCTCGGCAATCTCCGAAGCACGCGCCGTCTTTAGCAAGTAACTGAAAGCCCCGGCTTCGATTACCGGATATACTTTCTCGTCATCGATAAAGCTCGTCAGAACTATAACTTTGCCTTCCGGATGGACACATCTCATCCGCCGCGTTGTTTCAATGCCGTCCATTCCTTCCATCACCAAATCCATCAGAATAACGTCCGGCTTTGTTTGCTCGGCAATTCTAAGCCCTTCCGCCCCGCTACTAGCTTCTCCAACAATTTCAATTCCTTCTTCTGTTGACAGAAAAGCAACCAAGCCCATCCGTACCATCTCATGGTCGTCTATCAACAGTACTTTTATCGACTCACTCATATTGTCTCCTCCGCTTCTTCTCTATCCGACAAATGGAATGGTTACTTCAATCATCGTTCCATGGCCTGGCGCCGATGAAATGACCAGTACGCCGCCGATTTCGGCGACCCGCTCCTCCATTAACTTCATTCCATACGAAGATGATTTCTTCTCTTCCCCTTGAGAAAATCCAATTCCATCATCCGTTACTCTCAATCTTAAACGATTCTGTATCCTCGTTAGCTTCACTTCAACCTTTTTAGCCTTGGCATGGCGCAACGTGTTCGACAATGCTTCTTGCAAAATGCGAAACAGATGATCTTCCATCCCCTTGGGAAGTGATGGAAGATCTTCAATCTGCCAAGAAAAGGAAAGGGCGTGCTTTGCCTGCAATTCGATAAGCAATCCCTCAATTCCTTCTTTAAGTGATTTGCCTTCCAATTGGGTGGGACGCAAATGTAAAAGCAATGCGCGCATCTCGGCTTGGGCAGCTGCCGCCATTTCCTCCACTAATTCTACCTGCTGGACAGCTCTTTTCGGGTTTTGAGCCAGTGTACGCTTCACCGCTGCCATCGTCATGGAAATGGCAAACAGTTGCTGACTCACCGCATCATGCAATTCGCGGGCCAGCCGCTGCCTTTCTTCCGTCACCGCCGCCTGCTTCACCTGCTCCGTCAACTCCGCATTATGGGCAGACAAGCGCTGCAACGAAATCACTTGCTGCTGAAAGCGGATCGTCATCTCATTGAGCCGTTCTCCCAGCCTTCCAATTTCATCGTCCCCTAGATAAGGCACCCTTGTTGACAAATGTCCACGTTCAATCATCATCGCCGATTGCAGCAAAATTTCAATCCGCTTTTTCATTAAATTTCCATATATATATCCGATACTCGCACCAACAAGCGCAGCGATCATGCAAAGAAAAAGCAGCAGCACAAGCACGAACGAAAGATCGGGAAAAACCGGAAGCCGAAATCCCAGCTTGTCAAACAACCAATTCCTCAGTATCGGCACACTGGCCACCCCATGCCAGATAAAGAAAAACACGACACTTCCCACCGAAGCCGCGCCGACGCTTCCCCAGAGGAACCGCCTCATTAATTGCCACTGAATGTTGGCAAGCCTACGCTCTGACACCATACTCCTCCCCTATAGCTGAATAACGTCAATGTCGCCGATTAATAAACTCACAACAAGGCGTACGCGCTTATCCGAGTTCAGGTAACCGGAAGTTGAAAGTGTCATGCTGCGGTTAATGCCTCCCTGCTTGTTCCCGAACACATCAATATCGCCGAAATTCACGCTCGCCGTCAAAGATACTGCAAGGTCGTAAGGTACATAAATGTCAATATCTCCAATCCACCCATTTATAATAATGACGGTTTCACCGTCCGGAATGTAAGCACGGGATAGATCAATTTTTACGTCTCCAATTCCGTGCCAGATATTCATATCCTGTAATTGCCAACGACTTCCTGTAAGAAATAGATTGCCGATAAGCGAATGTTTATGCTCCGGAGAATGAAACGAATAAGTAAATCCGAACTCATCTCCACACACCGTCGCTTGTTCCAGGGGCTCATGCGAAATCGGACGAGCCAATCCGTCCCCCGGCCTGGAGGATTGTGGAATCTCGATTTTCTTGCTTTTCCCGCGAATCATGCGATAGCCAAAATAAATAAACAAAATGGATAGCATAAGTCCCATAATCCGGCCCGGATCAATATTTAACCAATAAGCAAAAAAACTCGTAATTCCGATAAACAAAAGTACGCTGCCGCGGATTTTCTTCCCGCGGCTCCACCACTTCAAACCAAAATATAAAAAAAGAAACGGAAAGAGGCCTACCAAGTTAAAATCTTTCAGGCCTAACATATCAAACAAAATACCCAGCCCGGTAAAAATAATAGCAGCTCCCAGCAAATATGAAAACAAAAGCGATTCTCTCGTCACTTCTCCACCTCCCATGTTGCAACAAACTCACATGCTTATGCCTGCTGCGCTTTTTCCAGAGCACCCTTATACGATCATGAAAAAGCAAAGGCGGGTATACATCCCGGGAGCTTCTCCCGTACGCACTCAGGATAGAAAGCGTAAGTATTTTATCCCTTTATATTATCTTAGCCGGCTGCACCCCGTACGTAAAACTGACTGCGGATTGGTTTTTTCTCCGTCTCAGGACGGAGCCGAAGAGCGGTATGTCAATCAGTGTGATTCCTGTCCCTCATGCGTTTTTGCTATGGCTTTTCTTAATTATAACGCAAACGAAGAATATACGGGATAACGATGAAAAAACGGTCTGATGTTATCCCCTCATTCGAGCGAACCAGACCGCTTGTGCTGAAACTTATGTTAATTGCTGTAAAATATACGACTTCAAGTCTACAATGCGCGGACGAGCAAACCGCTCCTTGGTTTCCCCGGTAATAATAAGCCCAACGAAGGAATCGAGCGCATGCAGTGAACCGTGGCTTGCGCCGCCGCGATGTACAGGATCATCGGGGGTAAAAAATTCGCATCCGTGAGCCGCTGTGGCTACAATTACATCGCCTTCCCGGGCATACAATGCACCGTACAACCGTGAAAAAAGATCGGGATAATCTCCGAACGCAATAAAAACGGAGCCGCCCTCTTCCTTTTGCCGCGCATCAATAAGGGAAAGATCGCCTTCCGTATTCCACATCCGTCCGTATTCATCGGCGATCTTATTTCCCGGAGCAAAAAACAGCTCCTGTTCCCCCCGCCGGACACGCACGCCTCCTCTTTCTTTCCACGCAAGCACATCAATACGGGAATCTCGCAAAAGACGTTTTATCGTTTCCTCCTGCACACCTTCTTTCAGCGGATAAAAGTAACACATTCTTTCATTATTGCAAATAACGACATCGTCGCTATCCGGCTTAATTTCCTTCATCTCGGCCATTTTCATGCCGACAAAATGCTGCGGTATGTCGATGTTTGCTTCCACCTCAGCTCCGATTTTCGTCTGGCCATGATCGCCCACGACAATAAACCTGCATTGCCGAATTGCTTCTTCTCCGCCGCCAAAACTATCAAGCAACCGTTGAATTCCCCTGTCCACTTTCGCCAAAATTTGCGGCCCTTGATCCGGCTTACGATGATAGGCATAATCCATGTTTGGCAAATACACAACCGTTAGATCTGGCAGTTTATTTTCTTTTACGAGACGACAGGTAGCATCAATGGCAAACCAATCATTTAAGCCATATTTCTGAAATATACTATGGCTCCATTTCCATGGAAACGAGCGCAAAAATTCCGAATCAATAAACCGGCCGATTGTACATATTTCCGGACCGCTTACCATGCGCTCAAAAGATAAGCCGGCTAGTATTAGTTTAAGAATTCCAGGCTTGCGAAGTCGGTAACGACAAGGACCGCGATGCACGGAAAAATTGAACGAAGCACTCGTTTTTCCCCGCCTTGTCAATTCCTCGAATACTGTAGTCACATCCTGGCTAAGGTGTGTTTCATTTACCTCAATCAGTGCATCTTTCGTACATTTGCTTACCCCGATGCGCCAGACTGACTTACTGCCATTAATATAATTAACGACTCTTTCTTCCGGTCGGTGGTACCAGATTAATCCCTGCACACCGTGTTTTTCCGGGTATTCACCGGTGACGAGTGATGCATCCACTGTAGCAGACATTGTAGGAAATACCGTCACACAATTATCCCAGTAAGCCCCTTTTTCCATCAAAAAAGAAAGAGCCGGAACAAGCCCCTTTTCCCGTGCTTCCTGCAGAACATGGGGCATAAACGAGTCAATGAGAAGTAGAATTATTTTTTTGCTCATATACGTTCACCGCCTCGTTTTCATTATGTTCAATTCCTGACATTTCTATTTATACAAATAAGCGCCCGGACGGCTGCTAAGCCTCTCGAGCGCTCTTTGATCCTTGATACTGTTAAACTTTTTCCCGCAAAAGCTCCACCTCTGCTTCTGTTAGCTCACGATACTCACCAGGCTCAAGCGCTTCGTCCAGCTGAAGCGCACCCATCGCAATTCGCTTCAAATACACCACTTTCTTTCCTACTGCTTCAAACATACGCTTAACCTGATGATACTTGCCTTCATAGATAACTAGCTCTATTTCGGAAACGCTTCCTTGTGACAGAATCGTAAGTTCGGCTGGTAGCGTCTTATATCCATCATCAAGCGTCACACCCGCGCGGAACGCCGCGCCATCCGCTTCTGTTACCCGTCCTTCTATTCGGGCGAAATACCGCTTAGGTACGTGCTTTTTCGGCGAAAGTAGCTCATGAGCCAGTTTTCCGTCGTTTGTAAGCAACAATAACCCTTCCGTATCTTTATCAAGCCGCCCGACCGGAAAAACGTCAAATGTGTAAAATTCCGGGTCCAGCAAATCTACCACCGTCTCTTCTACAAGATCTTCCGTGGCCGAAATCACGCCCTGCGGCTTATTCATCATTAAATAAACAAACTCGCGGTACTGTATAATTTCTCCGTAAATCTCTACTTCCTGCGTATCGGGGTTCACGTGTATGCTGCTATCTTTTACCGGCTCACCGTCCACTTTAACTGCGCCGCTTTTGCATAGCTTTTTAACTTCTTTGCGTGTCCCATATCCCATATTGGCCAACAGTTTATCCAACCTCACCGTTTCCACATCCTTTTTCCAATTCTTTTTCAAAAGAGCACCCATCTGTTAGCGGCGCGACTATGCGCCGTCCTGCCACCGCCAGCCGGCTGAGTACATGTTCTTCAGCATATTGCCCGCTCCTTTCGCCCAGCCAAGCGGAAATCCATCCACGCAGACGAGAACCCAGCCTTTTCCGACTTGGCGCATCACCGTCTCGCCTTTTACATACCGGATGACATCTGGATCATCTGCCGCAAAATCAATGACACGAGCCGCATCTTCTTTTACAAGCCCCATCGCGAACGCCTGGGAAGGCTCAAAACGATTCTTTTTCACCGTTCCGAGCAGCCATCCTTGTCTTGCCAAGCGAAGCGGCTTAAGCGACGGAAGCCCAACCGGTGACAAAAACACGCGATCTTCGTGCATCGTCACAGCAAATTCCCCACTTACAAGCCCTTTCCATTGTGGTAACGTCTCTTTTACAAACACGTAAAAGCTCTCAAGCTCTTTTCTTTTCCATTTTTTCTCAGGTGTATATTCGGAAAAAGACGTAGCCACCGCATCTTTCCGCTTTTGCAATAGCGCAAGATAATGGCCTTCCCCCCGCACCCGGTGCGGCCAGAGACGGGCAGTTCCGCTTATCCGACTGTCCGCACCAGCATTCAGCGTCCATTCAGGCCTCCCGTGTTCCCATCCTTCATAAAGAGGGATCGGCACAACCAAAAAATCGGGATGCTCATCTAAAAATTTGGCAATCATCTGTTCATTTTCTTCCGGTGCAAACGTACAGGTTGAATACAGCAACCAGCCGCCCGGACGCAGCATACGAGCTGCGCCTTTCAGGATGTCGTGCTGCATCCCACAGCACATCTCAATCGCCTGCTCACTCCAGCTTTTCACCATATCCGGCTCTTTGCGAAACATTCCCTCCCCTGAACATGGCGCATCTACGAGAATCCGGTCGAAATACCCAGGAAATACTTCGGCTAGCCTGTCCGGGATTTCATTGGTCACAATCGCATTGGTGACACCATACAATTCCACATTTTTTACGAGCGCTTTGACACGGTTTGGATTATTATCATTGACGACAAGAATTCCTTTTCCTTTCATGGCGGCTGCTAACTGCGTTGTTTTTCCACCGGGAGCGGCGCATAAGTCCAGTACCTTCTCTCCCGGCTGTGGATTTAATATGGCGGCTGGCGCCATCGCACTCGGCTCCTGTATATAATACAAACCTGCGTGATAATACGGATGCTTAGCCGGGCGGAACGTATCCGGATAATAAAATCCGTCTTCCGTCCATGGCACAGGGGCAAGCTGCCAGTCTACCCGCTGAACAAAAGAGTCAGGGCAGATCTTGAGTCGATTTACTCTCAGTCCCTGCGCGCGCATGTTATCATATGATGCAATGAACGCTTGATATTCGTCCGGCTCTAGCCATTTTTTCATTCTATTACTAAAAGCCTCAGGAATTTTCATATCCACTCTGCCTTTCTTATATTGCAAAAAAGAAGGGAGCTGCGCTCCCTCCCTATGTTTAGCATTGCTATTTATCTTTATTGCATTTAATCGTCAGCGCCTACTTCTTCTTTAAGCTCCTGCTGGTCGTTTTCATACCAGTAATCCAAAACGCGGGCTTCCAATACTTTACATTCAATGTACTGCACCTGCTTGTCGGTAAACAGATGCTTCCATTCAATTTCCAGCTCTTTCGCCAGACGGACAACGGTGAGGAGTTCCTGCCACGCCACATAACGTTTATACCAGAAGAACTGCGGATGTTCATTCATATACGGATACAAATCGTCAAACTCTGTATGTTTACAATCCAGTGCACGTTCAAAATGCGTCTTAGCATTGGATAGCTGTTCTTCAAAAAAACGGGCTATATTTCGGCTTGTGGTCATAACCACACCTCCTTATCTTCTCCTTGCTCTTCATTATACCAAATCCCGCTCTGTTTGCGGACTTTTCTTGACAGTTACTGAATGTATTCCGGAGAAGTTTCACCGCTGTGCTTGCGTCCGTGACTCTTGCCCGACCTTTCATTCGACCACTCTTTCATCGGCGCTTCCGTGTTCTTGTTCTGTTCGCCCGGATTCGCCGGATTTACGCTGCCCGGATCCTGCGGCTGATTCGGATTGGCCGGGTTCGAGCTGTTCGGATCCTGCGGCTGGTTCGGATCAGCCGGGTTCGAGCTGTTCGGATCCTGCGGTTGGTTTGGATCAGCCGGGTTCGGATTGTTCGGATCCTGTGATTGGTTCGGGTTATTCGGGTCCTGAGACTTGTTCGGCTCCTCCGTACCCGGAAGCACATCCGGAACCGTTACCGTCGCCATATTGGACATCGTTCCTTCCTCTCCAGTTTCCGCGTTATACGGAACAACTACATACGTATATAACTGATTCGGGTCAAACGCATCCATATAGCTAGAAGACCCGGTATCAGCAATCAATTGCTTGTCGGCCGGTGAGCCAAGGAAACGATACAGACGATATTTAATCCGATCATCATTGCTGCCGCTCCAATTCACTTTGACTTTTAGTCCGCCTTCATCCACGACAGTCGCGGACAAATCACTGATCGATGGAAGCGATACAGGCGGTTTCACCGGCTCCACGCCTTCTGGGCGCTTAAAGTCTTTGCGCTCCTTACCTTCCATTGCTTTCCGCATCACGCGGCTGAACAACTGAGCAGGCGCGCCGCCTCCTGACGTGCGTAAATAATGTTCGTCGTCCGTCTTATCATACCCCATATAAACGGCGCCAACGTAATCTGGAGTATATCCCACAAACCACGCGTAGCGCGTACCGCCCGAGACTCTCTTGCTGTCATACTGCTGCGTTCCAGTTTTCCCGGCCAGCGGATGGCCGAATTGCGCTTTTCTGCCCGTTCCTTCTCGAACGGCATTCTGAAGCATTTCCGTCATGTAATACGCGGTCTGTGGACTAACGACCTGCATTTCATCGTTCTTTTCTTCGGCAACGACTGTACCGTCCTTCGTTGTAATCTTCTTAATGACATGCGCTTTGTGCATCTTTCCTTCATTGGCAAAGGTGGAATACGCCTGCGCCATTTGAATTGGAGATGCCCCGTGTTTCATGCCCCCCAAAGCTAAGGCTAAATTATTTTCTTCATCAGGTTCCACGGTAAGGCCAAACTTTTTCAAGTAGCTGACGCCTGTTGAAAGACCTATCTTATCAAGCGTCCAAACGGTTGCGGCGTTGCGGGATTCAACGAGCGCCTTGTTCATCGTAATGCTTCCCGCGTATCCTTCACCGCGATAGTTCCTTGGTGTCCAGTTATTATATTTACGGTACGTCTTCTTTTCATCTTTAACGATCGTATACGGTGTCCATCCCTTTTCAAGCGCTGGTGCGTAAGCAATCAACGGTTTAATGGTAGAACCTGGCTGCAGTCTCACTGTAGCACGGTTCAATCCTTTCCGCTCATAATCGCGCCCCCCCACCATGGCGGTGATGCCGCCGGTTTTCGTCTCCATGATGACCATGGCGGATTGCACCTTCTGATCTGATTTTCCTTGTGGGAAGTTGCTCTCTCGCTCATATTCTTCAAACATTGCCTTTTGCGCATCGCGATCCAGATACGTATAAATCTGATAGCCACCTTGGTATAACTGATCGCCAGTAATTCCAAGCAAATCCTCGGCTTCTTTCTCAAGGTAATCAATGTATGCCTGATACGCTTCATTTGCTTTTTTCGTCGGTTTAGGCACCGTCTTCAGCTCTTCTTTCTGTGCCTGTTCCATTTGCTCTTTCGTAATATAGCCATTCTCTTGCATCAATTTCAGCACAAGATTGCGTCGCTGGAGCGCTTTATCCGGATGATCGCGCGGATCATACGTGTTGGGCGCTTTCGGTAAGGCAGCAAGCATCGCACCTTCAGCCAGCGATAATTGCTCTACTGGTTTACCGAAAAAATATTTAGCAGCCGTCTGCACGCCAAAAATACCGTCGCCCGCATAGAAGCGGTTTAAATACATTTCTAAAATTTGTTGTTTTGAAAGTTGGCGTTCTAGATTCAGCGCGATCATCATTTCTTTCGTTTTTCGCATAAACGTTTTATCATTCGTCAAAAACACATTGCGCGCTAACTGTTGAGTAATTGTACTTGCGCCTTCCGCTTTGCTTCGTGTAATAATGTCCTTGACAATAGCGCGCCCGATCCCGATTGGATCAATCCCGTTATGCTCGTAAAAACGGCTGTCCTCCGTCGCAACGAAGGCGTCAACAACGTGCTTCGGTATTCGAGAAAATGGCACTTTTTCCCGATTTTCAACCCAAAGCTTTGTAATTTCATTGCCTGTAGCATCATATACCGTCGATGTCTCCATCAAATCTAGCTTTTTCATGTCAATCATCTGGTTGCCGGCGATGTACAGCGCCGAACAGCCTCCAACGCTTAACAGGACGAATAGCGCGGTCATCAGAAGCACGATGCCCCAAGGCCCTCGTCTCCAAAATGGTTTGCGCTTTTTCCGGCCCTGTTTTGTTGTTCGTCTTGTCCTCATGTTTCGTTTAACCCCCTAAAATATGCGGAAGGATAACAATACTACATAATAATACACATAATAACACAGCATAAAACCGACAAAAGTTGCAAAATATTGCAAAATTCTCCCGCGCAATCCGCAAAAAGAAAAAGAGCCGTAGCGCAGGCTCTTTTTCTCTATATTTCTTCATTATCCCGTTTCGCCCGTTGCAGAACGGTCATCGCTGCGCGAAATTCCGTAATATTGATAAGCTTCTCCTGATAAAGTTCGCGCACTTCTTCTTCCAACAATTCATAGTCAGTCAACCTGTCGCCCGTGTAAATAACGATGCCAAACCGGCGAAGCAAAGCTTTTACATCAAGGATGGTTTTGATTTCATCCATTTACTGCACGCTACCCTTCATATCCTTCCTTACGGTATTCTACAATAACTTCCGTTCCAAGTCCACCGCGGGCGTTCCAGATCGCTTCCACGCGCATATACAGCGGATCTGCCAATTTGACGAGGTCTTCCAAAATTTTATTCGTAGCGTGCTCCTGATAAATGCCCACATTCCGGTAAGAAGTCAAATAGTATTTCAACGATTTCATCTCGATTAATTTTTCGTTAGGAATAAATGTAATCTTAATATCCGCGAAATCCGGCAAACCGGACCATGGACATACGGATGTAAACTCACTTGTCGGAATGGTGACTTCCGTTTTTTTTCCGACGTATTCGTAAGGAATGGTTTCAAGAATATCGACCATGATCGCCGACTCGTCCTGAATGTCAAATCGAATGTTGTTATATTTCGCGTGATTGTGCTCTACTTGTGCCATTGTTGACTCATCCTTTCTTATCGTTTCTTATACGGAATCGGATCTTTAGCTCCGGCATCAGCGAATCCTTTAAGGCGCAGACGGCAGCTATCGCATTCGCCGCATGCTTCCTCGCCTCCCTGATAGCACGAGGTGCTCAATTCGTATGGAACGCCAAGACGCAGCCCCCATTCAATCGTTTCTTTCTTGGATAAATGCACAAGCGGTGCTTCAATCCGGATGCCTGCACCGGCTATGCCCGCTTTAGTCGCTAGACCGATCGTCTCATTCATCGCGCGAATAAATTCCGGCCGGCAGTCGGGATAGCCGCTATAATCAACAGCGCTAACGCCGATATAAACGACTTCCGCTCCGACCACTTCCGCATACGCGGTAGCCAATGAGAGAAAAATCAGATTGCGCGCCGGCACATACGTAGACGGAATATCATTCTCCCCGGCTTCGTTCACACCTCCTACCGGCACAGCGATCGTTTCATCCGTCAACGCGCTGCCACCGATCTGCTTCAAAAAATCAAGCGTAACAATTCGGTGATGCGGTACACGATAGAAGGCAGCAATTTTCTTCGCTTGCTCTACTTCCCGATCGTGGCGCTGGCCATAGTGAAACGTCAACGGATATAATTCATATCCCGCATCGCGGGCAATTCCCATGCAAGTCGTACTGTCCAGACCACCGCTCAGCACAACTACTGCTTTCTTCACCGTCTTTTTCCCCCTTTATCTCATGAAGTGATCAAAAAATAAGCTAGGCGAAAATACGCACAGAACGATCCTCATACTCCGCGCGCCTCCGGATCCCAGATCACTTTATGAATCTGCATATTCAAGCGCGCCCGCCCTTCCTGCGGCCTATATTTAAGCAAGAATGAAACCAAATCCGCGGGCGGCATCGTTTCCCATACGGGACTGAAAAGCGCGGTAGCGCGCGTCGGATGTCGTTTTAGCACATCCAAAGCGTACATAAAATCTGCTTCATTCCCTACAACAAACTTCACTTCATCACGTTCTTCCAGAAGCGCGAGATTGGGCACATGCATGCGCTCCGTCTCTCCGCTCGCTGGAAGTTTGTAGTCCATGACAAAACGTACTTTCTCCCGCACTTCTTTCTCGCGCTCGCGCAGCGCTTGAAACGGCTGCAAATCAATCGCCCCATTCGTCTCAATATGGATATCCCAAACGTGTGGAATCCGTGCTAGATGATAGACAAGCGCAAGCGATTTTACACCGTGCATCAACGGTTCGCCACCAGTCAGACAAACTACGCCATGTCCATAGGCGGAGACCCGGTCAACAATCTCACAAATGCTAGCGGTAAAAGCCGGTTTCTCCGGCGCGTAGCTATACGTAGTATCACACCATGTACAGCGTAGATTACAGTGAAAAATTCTGATGAAAACGGTCGGATAACCGGCCATCCTGCCTTCTCCTTCCACCGTTTCAAACAGCTCAACCATCGGCACTTTCAGGTCAGTGTGCAGCTCTTCCCAAGCCAAATTATGCATTGCTTTCCATCCATTCCCGCTTAAGCGTCGCGTAGCTTGTCGGTGTCTCATACAGCACAAGCTCTTCTAGGCGCGTTCCGCGCTGTTTCCAGCCGCGCTGTTCAATAGCGCAATCCAGTTCTTCCCATATCCAGACAACCATGTTCTCTGCCGTTGTATTCATTGGCGGCAGCACCTCATTTAAATATTTATGGTCAAGCTGCGATTTAATTATTTCTTCATACACTTCCTTGATATCTCCGAAATCGACACAAATCCCTATTTCGTTGACAAAACCGCTCATGGTAATTACCAGTTTGTACGTATGCCCATGTAAGCTTTTGCATTTTCCTTCATATAAGTGAAGATGGTGCGCGGAATCAAACGTAAACTCTTTCGTTACGGCAACCCTCCGACTGTGGTAGCGCAGCTGTTCCGGCCGAATGTCTTCATGCAATCGCTGCACCTTGCGTGGAATCTGGAATTCGGACATGTTTTCCCCTCCCATCTAACATTCAAAGCTCACCATCCGGAAAAGAAAAAGGGACCTGCGGCGGCCCCTTGCGTTGTCCGTTTTATACAAAAAACAAAAAAATCCCCTTCACCAGGGGATGAAACAGACAATACTCCGGTGGTATTTTTAACGTTGGTTTCGCCACAAACAACGATATAATGAACCTTTCTCACCTACGCTAACGCGTAGAGTATGATTCAATTATCAAAGATCATGCTTTACTTAATATTATATTATACAGTATGTTCTGTTAAGAATTCAAGCAAAAAGTCATATATATTCGGGTTGGCAGCAAGCACACTCGTCCGCTCTGCAAACGGAAGCTCTTTCCCTTCTATTGTGCTAATTTTACAGCCGGATTCTTCCACCAGCAGTCTTCCAGCACCCAGATCCCACGCATTCAGACCGGGGCTGATATAGGCATCAAGCCGTCCAGCCGCGACGTACGCAAGTTCTAGCGCTGCCACACCATAAATCCGGACACCACGCGCCCTGTGCGCGAGCCGTTGCGCTTTTTCCGAAAGGCCATTCTTCATTGCCCGCCGATTCCAAAAAAGGCTTGTCGAAATTAGCGCCTCTTTCATTTCTTTATTCCGCTTCACTCGAAGAGGGGCATCGTTCAAAAAAATGCCCCCACCCCGCTCCGCGTAAAACAATTCCTGACGTGTTGGGTCATACACAACGCCCACTTCGCATACGCCTCGATGATATGCGGCAATCGAGACACAATAGTTCTGCCGCTGGTGAACAAAATTGGTCGTCCCGTCGATCGGATCAATCATCCATACTGTCTCGAATTTGGACGGCTCGCAGGCGACCAATCCCTCTTCTCCAAGAATTCCGTGATCCGGATATACTTTAAAGATTTCATCGATCACCATTTGTTCAACCGCCCGATCCACCGACGTAACTAAATCGGAAGAAGACGTCTTGTACATAACTTCCAACGGATGAACCAGCATTTCCTCAATTAGCTTTCCCGCGCTTAACGCACAACGTCTGGCTAACATTCCCCAATCTTTTTTTTCCGTATTCTGCAATCTTCTCGCCTCACACTCTCGTTTCGTCATTCTCTTTATAACTTTACCCTATTTCTTTGGGGCGTATAAAGAAATTTTTTTGCTTGACCACTATGTGCCATCCCTCTCGCTTTTTGACAATAATTGTGTTACTTTTCAGTAAACAATAAAATAAAGAAAAAGGAGAGAAGGAAAATGGCGTTTAATTGGCACGCAGCATGCGAAACACATTGGAACAAAATGTCCGGGCACTGGCAAGCAAACAGCCGAGAAATGTGGGAGAACGGCAGTCGTAAAACAATATTGCCAACGCTTTCGTCATATATCAAGCCGGAACTTGGACCCGTGCTTGACGCAGGATGCGGCGACGGCTACGGCAGCGCTAAACTGGCAGAACTCGGATTTAGTGTCATCGGGCTCGACATTTCAGAAGAAATGATCAAAAAGGCGGAAAAGCGAATAAAACCCGGCCTTCGGCTTTCATTCGTCAAAGCTGACCTGCGCGAACTGCCGTTTGAAAAACAAAGCTTCCAGGCAATTATGGCCATTAATGTTATCGAGTGGACAGATGACCCGCGCAGGATGCTCATCTCGTTAAAGGAATATCTGAAACCGGGTGGCTTGCTGGCGCTCGGCATCCTCGGTCCAACCGCCGCTCCACGTGAACACGGCTACCGGCGCTTGTACGGCGAAGATGTTGTAATTAACACGATGATGCCGTGGGAATGCGGGAGACTGCTCACAGAAATCGGCTATACCATCCTTCATCAGGAAGGCGTATACAAGCGGGGCGTTACAGAAGAAATGACAAACACGCTTTCGTTAGAATTACGCCAAGCGCTAAGCTTTTTGTGGATGTTCTATGTACGTCCTTGCAATCCCGCAAAATAAACTTATGTCGCCTCATTGGATTATACGGAAGAATTTCTTTTACGTAAGCGCAACTAATTTGCCTGTGAACCGTTTAACTTTATGAAACGCATGTGAAAGCTTAAGAAAAAGGGGAATGGACGAAAATGAGGTGGCAACATATCGCAGCTGTGCTTTTATTAGGGACAGGAATTGCACTGGCAGGGACAGGCTGTTCTTCCGACGACACGCGCGTACAAACCGCCGAATCGACGACCTGGGTAAAACAGCAGATGCAAGCGAAGCAAAAAGCCATCAATGACTGGGAGACAGCCGCCGCGCAGAAAAACGCATCAGCGGCTGACCGAGCCATCGCGCAGTTAGCGATCAATGTTCTGTCTAAAAATATCGTATCGCTAATTGAAAAAAACGGAAACGACAAACCGGCATTACTCGCAAGTGTAATGAAACAGGAAAAGCAAAGCCCGATCGAATCGCTCAATCTACCTTCGCTTTCTTCGTTGCAGCTTGTAGAAAAAAATCAGCTAGACGAAGGAAAAACATTATATCGCCTTGCAGGAAAAGTATTCACTTCCAAACCCGATAAACTCTATCCCGTCATCATTACCGTCCGCGTCGGCAAAAATGGTAAAATCGAGTATTTTGAAATCGATAGATAAAAGATACAATCAGATGGTTGATGATCCTGCCTCTTCTTCCCGAGCTCAATGGCGCGGGAAGAAGATAGCGAGCATATTCATCAATCCTGTCCCCTTTTGCTTCGCAGCGGCAGATGATCGGAATGGATCTTCAATGAACTATAGCTCGGATGCTCCTCAATAATACGGCGCATGTTCTCCAACCACGCACTTATACCTGCAATCTTATCCAAATCTTTCTTCGTAAAAATCGTGCGCTGAAAATACGGTTGTAGCTCATACATCCTTTCTTCCAAATTACGGTCAAAACCGTTCCATTTCATCATCTGTCGTACTTCTTCATTCGTTTCCATGACATTACGAATCCAGTAATACTGCGACTGGTTATCACGAATCATTTCATACGCTCTGCGCTGGTCGCTTGCGTACATCTCTTCAAGCAACCACTGGCGCTCTTTTTTGTTGTAGGCGAAATAGGTGAGAAAATGAATGATCGTCGCCAAAAATAAAGCCAGTGTAAACACAAAACCCGCGTAATACATCCAATCCGGCAAATACATTGAACTAAACAAACCAACGCCCAAATGATAACAAAGAGAAATTACCCACGCCCCGATAATAAACGAATTAGGACGAATCAAGCGCGTTTCCATCTTCTGCACCGGCCGTGTAGAAATGGTAGTAAACGCCTGTAAATATGCGTCAAGAAAAATCACACTTAAAAAAAACAATCCAGCTTCTAGTCCGATGCGCCACGCATAATCAGTAGGTAGCTTAATAAAATAAATAAGGATATATAGAACAAATATGTACAAAATAATTAATACCATCCAAAAAAGGGAACGATTCCCTTTTTTTCTTTCCTTGCGTTGGCGATACTTCTCCACACGGGAAAGTGGCTCCAACGTGCATCACCTTCTCTCTTTCGTCAATTCCTTTACTTCTTTACATTTAATAATATATTAGACCCGGAAAAGTAAAAAAGCACGAGTTTCTCACAATCCATGAGCTTCTCATAATAATTCATAATAATATAGTAATGAAATCCATCAACAAGATAAAGAAGAAATGTAAGCAAACTCATATACGAGTAAAAAAAGAAGCCTCTACATTACGCAGAGGCTGTTGTTGTTGATTGTTTGTCTTTTTTTATCTTACCACTAATGAGCACACCTGCAACGACAACAACAATAACGGCCCATTTAATAACCGGATTTTCTGCAAAGAAAGGAACAACCAATTTTTCGGTAACGAGCATTTTAGCAGCAGTAAAAGCAAGTACCCCTGCTCCAACATAAATCAAAATCGGGAAGCGCTCCATTAATTTGATGATAATTTGACTGCCCCAAACAACGAGCGGAATGCTTATTAACAGACCGAGCACGACCATGCCCATATGTCCCTGAGCGGCTCCCGCTACCGCCAGTACGTTGTCAAGACCCATCATCACGTCAGCGACAATAATGGTACGAATGGCTCCCAACAACGATGAACTGCTCTTAATATTTTCTTCTTCTTCCTCGCCAATAAGAAGCTTATACGCGATCCATACAAGAATCACGCCGCCGACAAAATGCAAGCCCGGAATTTTCAACAGCCAAACGACAAAGATTGTAGCCAGCGCGCGTATCGCAATTGCACCGGCTGTCCCCCAGATAATCGCTTTTTTCTGCTGCTCTTTCGGCAAATTGCGAGACGCGAGCCCGATTACAATCGCGTTGTCGCCGGCCAGTACCAAATCAATAATAATAATGGAAAAAAGCATGGAAAAAAATTCTGTGGATAAAAAATCCATTACAATCATCCTCCTCTCAATATTTTCTACTGTGTGAAAAGCAACCTAAAAAAATGGATTTCTTTCTAAAAAACACAAAAAGACCTTGCCGAATACGGCAAAGGTCTTGCTTACAACATGAATATGCTGCCGATAGAGCCGGGGTTCCCGCCGAGTTCCCGTAATGACGACCCTATCGTTTTCAAAGCTACTCCCCTATGGGCTTATTTACTTTTAACTATAAAGTACAATGTATTAGGCTTACTGTCAATCCGACATTTTGGCTATAAACGAGGAAATAGAAGGATACAAAAAGGGAGGCGTTCACAAGAACACGTCTCCCTGCCCCTCTTATTTCTTATTTCTTATTTCTTCTCTTGTATATTTCTTCTATCTTGCGGCGGCGTTCTTTGCGCAACTGCTTTTCCCGTTCAAGCCGCATTTTCTTTTTATAACCTGGCTTTACTTTCGGCGGCTTCGCTTTGGCGCGTCCGCCCTGGCGCTTCTTCTCCGTCTCCTTCGCTGCGACCTGCTCCGTTGTTTTCGCTTCCTGTGCCTCTATCGTGACCGCTTCGTCCCGCTTGCGCAGTTTTCGTTCCTCACGTGGCTTGCCGCCAAGAAACTTCTGCTCCACGCCGCCGCTAATCGCCCGAGCGAAGCGGTTGAACCACTGCTTCTGGCGCGGCGAAACTAAAGAAATGGCTTCACCTTGCTGCCCGGCCCGGCCAGTACGTCCAACACGATGAATATAACTTTCTAAATCGGAGGGCATATCGTAATTGAATACATGGGTAATCCCTTCCACATCAAGGCCACGCGCCGCAATGTCTGTAGCGACAAGATACTGGAATTTGGCCTGGCGGAACCGCTCCATAATCTGCTCCCTTTTCTTCTGGGTCAAATCGCCATGCAATGCCTCCGCTTCGATTCCGTTTTCTTGCAGGCGACGTACCAGTTCATTTACCCGTTGTTTTGTATTAGCAAAAATCACAGCCAAATACGGACGGGCCTCCTTGACAAGTTCCATTAACACATCCGATTTATCGCTCTGATTTACTACATAATATGATTCTTTCGTATTTTCTGCCGTAATCTGCCGCTTTTCAATCCGCACAATTTGCGGCTGATTCATAAAACGATGAGCAAGCTTACGTACCGCATCCGGCATCGTCGCCGAGAACAATAATACTTGCTTTTTCTGCGCCGTCTGAATGAATACCTCTTCCACTTCTTCCAAAAAACCCATCTCTAGCATTTTGTCCGCTTCATCCAGCACGAGCATTTTGATGCGGCCGAAATGTAGCGTTTCTCGGCGCAGGTGATCAAGAATACGCCCCGGTGTACCGACCACGATATGCACCTGGCCGGACAACTTGCTAATCTGGCGCGCAATATCCTGTCCGCCGTGTAACGACAATACATGTACGCCCAAATACTTGCCCAAATCGGCAACGTCGTCTGCAATCTGAATAGCAAGCTCCCGCGTCGGCGTCATAATCAGCGCCTGCACATCTTTCTTTTGTATCTCTAACATCTGAAGCATCGGGATAACGAAAGCGGCGGTTTTACCCGTTCCGGTCTGCGCCTGACCAATAACATCTTTGCCTTGAAGCGCAAGCGGAATCGCTTCTTTCTGAATCGGTGTCGGTTCTTTATAATACAGATCCGCAATCGCTTGCAGAATTTCCGGTTTTAACTGAAAATCCGCGAATGAACTCATAGCTTCCTTCCTTTCTTCGCAAAAACAAACTATTTTTTATTCTACCCGAATTCTCTTAATTATTTCTACCCAAAAAAGGAAAACAGGAACAAAACTTCCCGACGTTTGCTCCTATTCTTCATTCTTTCTAAAAATCGAAAATTAATTCTGAATTTTATTGATATAAACTCATTTTATAATAAAAGCATCTTCACATGCTTTTCTAAATCTATTATAATGATAAAAAAATATTATATAGAAAGCACTACTAGGGGAGCCCGATGAGCCGGGCTGAGAATGAAACGCGATGAAGTTTCTAAACTCTTGGGACCTGATCTGGTTCGTACCAGCGTAGGAAAGTAGTAGGCATTTAATCCATTCGTTACTGTAACGTACAGGCCGGGTCCCAGCATAAGATCCCGGCTTTTTTTAATGTACAATGACTAAGATTTAGGAATAAAAACTCCGCCTCTTCTTCCTGCGCTTACGCCCACCGTCCATTTCTTCCTAAGGAAGCGTGTGGAACGGGAGCGAGATATAAAGAGGTATGCAAATGCAAAAACATGTTTTTCACGTAATCAGTAGCGGCAAACAATCGCTCGTTGAAGCAAAACAAATCATTGCAAATATTCATCCCTATATTGATGCCTTCCACTTGCGGGAAAAGCAGCGAACCGCACGCGAACTATGGGAGTGGACGCAAACGCTCGGCAAGGTCGGACTTACGCGCGAAAAACTAATCATAAACGACCGGGCCGATGTTGCCCTTGCAGCTGGAGCTGTCGGGATTCAAACGGCTTATCACAGCCTTCCAGCCCCGGTTATGCGCCACCTCGCCCCTTCTCTCCTTCTCGGTGTCTCCGTACACAGCGTAGAGGAAGCAAAGGCGGCAGAAGCAGCAGGGGCGAATTATGTATTATTCGGCCACGTGTTTGCCTCCGCTTCCAAACCAGGACAGGCAGGCCGTGGGCTAGCGGCGCTTCGGGAAGTAGTGGAAATCGTTTCCATTCCCGTCATTGCCCTTGGAGGGATCACACCAGAAAATACAGTAGAGATACTTGCAACCGGCTGCACCGGCATCGCGGTACTGTCAGCTGTCATGCAAGCGAAGGAACCTGTGCTTTCTGTGCAACAATTTCAACAGGCCATCAGCCAGGTACGAACATCTCCACGTCACGTCTGGCCGACGGCAAAAACGGAGGGATCACATTGAAAAAACAACAGGACGCCGTCATTATCGGCGGCGGAATTATTGGCGTCTCCATTGCCTATCAGTTGGCCAAGCGCGGAAAAACAGTCACCGTTCTTGAAAAAGATACCATCGGCGCGCATGCTTCGAGCGCAGCAGGCGGCATGCTAGGAGCGCAGGTCGAATTTTCTGAGCCGGGACCATTAGTAGAGCTTTCTCTACGCAGCCGCAGCCTATTTCCCGATTTGCAACAAGAACTATACGCTGTTTCAGGCATTGATATCGGACTTAATCATGCGGGAATGTTGCGTGTTGCTTGGACAGAAGAAGAAGGCGACATGCTAAAACATCGGGCAAGTTGGCAGCATGACCTGGGCCTGCGTGTCGAATGGCTGGATCGAACCGAAGTAAAACATATTGAACCCGCTGTCAGCGACGAAATGAACGGAGCGCTCTATTTGCCGGATGATACGCAAGTGTCCGCGCCGGATCTTACACGCGCATTCGCTGTCGCCGCCGTCAAACACGGAGCTACGATTCTCGAGCGTTGTGAAGTGCTGGATATCGAAGTCGCCGATGGACAGATCACCAGGCTTAGCACTACGCAGGGGCCATTTACAGCCGAACATTACGTGCTCGCCGCCGGAGCCTGGAGCGGACGAATCGCGCGTAAACTTGGCCTATCTGTTTCCGTTTTTCCGATCAAAGGCGAAGCGTTCTCCGTACTATGCATGCCGCAGCCAATCCAGAAAACCATTTACTCACACGGATGCTACATCGTTCCGAAAAGCGGCAATCGCTTACTCGTCGGTGCATCTTCCGCGGACTGTGGATTTGACGAGCGCTTGACTTTAGGCGGTTTGCAGGAATTGATGACGAAAGCGGTGCGTCTTCTGCCGGCGCTCAAAGATTGCACGCTCGAAAAAACGTGGGTTAGTTTGCGCCCACAAACCAATGACGGCCTCCCTTATTTCGGTTCTGTCTCTTCCTGCAAAAATTTGCTAATCGCCACAGGACATTACCGTAATGGTATTCTTTTGAGTCCCCTGACCGGGGAGATCATCGCGCAAATGATTGCCGGGGAGGCTCTGGACGTTGAACTTGCCCCCTTTTCCGACAAACGTCATGTCCCTGTAACTTCATAAGAGAGGAAGGTGAAGCCGCATGACTTTGACAATCAACGGCGAAACGCAAACCGTTCCCGACACAATTGAAAACGTACGGCAATTGCTTGAGTACTTACACATCCAAAACCGCATCGTTATTGTGGAAGTGAACCGCGAAATTTTGCAAAAGGAACAGCACGCCGTAACTAGGCTTTCAAACGGCGACACGATTGAATTAGTACACTTTGTTGGTGGAGGTTGATACATATGCTTAAAATTGGTCCCTACGAATTTTCATCCCGCCTGCTGCTCGGCACAGGAAAATTTCCAGATTTTGAAGTGCAACGCCGCGCGGTGGAAGCTTCGGAAACGGAAATTTTGACATTTGCCGTTCGCCGGATGAATATTTACGACCCAGCACAACCGAACTTTTTGGAACAGCTCGATTTAACCAAATACAAACTTCTGCCCAATACAGCCGGAGCCAGCACAGCGGAAGAAGCGGTTCGCATCGCTCGTCTGGCGCGCGCATCCGGATTGTGTGACATGATTAAAGTAGAAGTGATCGCAGATACGAAAACTTTGCTGCCGGATCCACTCGCCACGCTAGAGGCGACTAAAATCCTTGTAGAAGAAGGATTTGTCGTATTGCCATACACAAATGACGATCCGGTGCTGGCCCGCCGCCTGCAAGAAGCCGGGGCACATGCGGTGATGCCAGGCGCATCCCCGATCGGCAGCGGACAGGGAATCCTTAATCCGCTTAACATCAGCATCATCATCGAAGAAGCTACCGTGCCAATCATTATTGACGCCGGAATCGGCACGCCATCCGACGCAACGATTGCGATGGAACTCGGCGCGGATGGTGTGTTGTTGAACACGTCAGTCTCCGGCGCACAAGACCCTGTAAAAATGGCGGAAGCCATGAAACTGGCTATTCAAGCCGGACGACTGGGCTTTGAAGCGGGTCGAATTCCGAAGAAACGATATGCCCAAGCTAGCAGTCCGATGGAGGGCATGGTTAACTAAATCAATCATTCGGATCGTTTATCCAAATATTTCTCCCATCATTGATGTGATGGGAGAAATATCTTTTAGAGGGTAACGAGCATGGCTATCCCCTTAGCCACTAATACCATTAATGTAACAATTTCCAAAATCATCGAAAAACGTGTGCTTCTTTCCATCCACATGCACCACTCAATTTTCATGTTTTTATTCTTTACCACCTATCACACTCATCTGAACCTTATATTTCCCTGAGCGTTTCCCCACTCCATCCCGACGTCGTTTCTCACATCTCTTCTCCCCTTCAAATTCTTTATCAAATTCATCATCATAAAACGCAGAAAATGCTGGCGACTTCTCCACTCCAAAAGTGACTCTACAGCGTCAATTCGACGTTTCGATCATTTATGGCAAAATAAAAAACCTCCAAAAAAATATGGAGGCTTTACTTTAAGGAATTTTTTTAACCGAATAGCCCAAAAGTCTCCCGCTTCGATAAGCGGTGAGATGAATGGGCTTCGGATAAGGACAAGCGTTAGCCTGTTCAGTTATCCAACAATTTGGTAAACTAAAAATATGATATTCTTCGACAACTGGATATATGAGGTTGCATGGAGAAATGAAAAATGCGAAAACCAAGCGATCCCTTCCATGCGTAAAATATCCAAGGGAATGAAGAACTCCGAAACGTCGGACATCTAGGGTAGGGACTACCCGAAGTAACGCTCAGGGAGAAGAAAGGTTGCTTTCTTCGTGGAGCTGAGAAGCCCCCACCTCTAAGCGAAGCGCAGGTGGTGGGTAGTTCACACTCCTTCTATTTCCTCTTTGTTGCGTCGGAAGAACAATTCGCCTGTAAACCTGCACGTACCATATACCGCATTCGCCGCCGTACAAGCAACGACGTGACGGCTTGTTTGCAAAGGATGGATAAACTTTGAACGAGTCGCTACCTTCTGAAGCTGTTCGACCGTAAAACCTTTTTTCGTTAATGCTTCGTTAAACTCCTGCTGCGCAGCCTGTTTTGCCTTAAATAGCATCATCTGCACTCTGCTGTATACATTAATCGCTCCGTCTCCCGTCGTTTCAATCGGAAGAAAGATCGTTTCGGGATACTTCTCAGTAATCAATGACTGAACCCCGTCGGATACCCCGGAAGACGGCATGCATCCAAATGGCTTAACGGAGATGGTCATGTTTACTTTTCGTTTTTTCACATTAAGGATTAACTTGCCTACTTCCATATGCCCTTCCCCGCCGCGCAAGTGATTGTCATAGTGTTCATGGGCAACTCGGGCAATCTCATCCATGTCAGGTAAATGGTAATTATACAAACCGATTATCTTGGCGTACATCTGAAACATGATCCGAAGAGCACGATCAGCCACCCATAACATACGCAAATGCAAAATAGGTTTTTTTCCCTGCAGGCCGTAACGTCCAGAGTCCGACTCGCGCAGATTCATTCGCCTCAGAGTATCATAGCGACCCTCCCAGATAAGATACAGAATCCAAGCTGTCACTGACTGTACGTCGACTTCAGCCCCTTCCTGCTCCAGAAAACGCTGCAATTGATAATTGCCGTCCCCTTCTGTTGTCATGGCCCAAAACTCACCGATAATGCTTACTTTAGGCTTTACCTGTGTCCGGTCTACCCGAACAGCTTGCAATTCCTTACGGCATCTAATGAGCGCTGGAATGAGCCACCTCCGCCTGCTTAAGGCGTCATACAAGTGTTGTTTGCAACGGCTTAAGGCTGCCTCCGTCGCGCCTTTTTCCACTTCATAAGGACGAATACGGTACCCTAATGCATTCAAAATGTCTCCTAAAAGAACCGCTTTTAGAAAACTGATGAAAAAGGAAGTGTCTAATTTGAGGGCTGATTCTCCACCAGTTGCCTGCTTTAAACCGTCTTGCTGCTGAAACAACAGAACACGAAAACCGTCAAATCCAGCATCCCGCAAGGCCTTCCGGTACTCCGTGACATAAGTGCCAAAGCGACAAGGGCCGCAGGAACCGCTAGTAATAAACAGATAGTTGCGGATGATTTCCTCTTTCGATTTCCCTTCCACATCCCGCAAATAACACAGGTATTTGATTAAATTGCCTACAGTGAAATATGTCGGGTTGCACTGCCCACGGTTGCCAAACTCCTTGCCGAACCGAAGCGACTCGTTGTCCGGGCAGTCCAAATGCTTGATCTGATATCCCAACCCTTTTAGAGCGCCCTCTACCAGATAATCGTGAACCATCGTCAGTCCACCAAACAAAATAGTCGTGGTCGCTCTGTCTTTAGCCAAAAACTGGCGGGGAACCGGATCAAACCATTGGTTCTTTTTTTGCTGATGTAAACCCAACTCTTTTTCCAGTTCTATCTGAAACCGACGCAATTCGTCTTCGTGAGAATGCTGAACTTGGAATTGACCATTGTCCTTGGTGTTTACAGACTTCCCTATCCTATTCATTGATGTACTCCACTCCTTGTCTTAATAACATTCAGACATGTTTTAATTTCCTGTTTTGGAAATACTTCCTTCCACATATAACTCAATTTGTTTGGTTTGTTGCCGATTCAGCAGCTCGGCGCGTTTTTGTTCAAGACGCTGCTGCAATTCTACCTTTTTCTGAGCCATATCCTGTAGACGCTCTTCGTTAAGTCCCAGGCTATGAGCATATGTCTTCACCCGAATCTTAATCGAACCGCTTGGTTTATTGGCATCAATGTCATGCAATGCCGAATAAGGGGTACCTGCGGTTGAAATAATCGAATCAATCAACCCATAGGTAGGAGCGTCATGTCCACACTTAAAACTGGACAAATCTAATACCGCCACATTGGGGTGGCGCGCGGCAAATTTGGCCGCCCAGACCTTTTGTACACTATTGGAACTGAAGTTTTCTGGCCACACATCGGTTACTTCCAATGCGTAATCGACACGCCCACTTTTTAAATCATCTTCAAAAAAGCGTCTCAGCCATGTTTCATCTTTCGGAATAGAGCGCATGGACAGAATGGGATAGCCCAGCACTTGAAACTCTTCCAATACACCGTGATTAAGTCCCGGATCGGAATGATAAGGACGCCCAATCATCAAAATGGCAAGACGATTTTCTTTTTCTACCTGTTCAAGAATTATCCGACCCTTTTCCTGCATTTCCATATCGAACATCTCCATCGCCTTAAAGCCTTGCTCCACAGCGAAATCGCTTTCATCTTCTGTGATTTGAAGATGTTCTCTAAACGCTTCATACAGCTGCTTTTTCATCAAGTTATGTTCCGTAAAGGTTACCGCCGGATCAAGATAGGTAACCCCTTTCGTGGCAAAAAAGTCAATTTCTTTTGTAAAGGCGGCCTTAATTACATTCGGAGCACCGGCCACAATTGGGCAACTGGCCGAATCCATCACATTTTGCAAGTGGGTCGGAATATGGGTAATGCATGGGAAAAAGATGTAGTCAAGAGGCTTTCGCTCATGATGCTTAAACAATAAATTATGGATATGGGCCTGAGCTACCTTCGAAGGATAGCAAGGGTCTATCGAGCCGTACTTTCCACCTTCCTGCCACATTTCCTCGCTTGTATAGTCGCTGAAAACAATGTTTCGTTGGTCAACACCAAGCGTCTCGAAATATGTACGCCAAAAAGGAGCTGTAGACCAAATATTGAGCACCCGGGGAATTCCGATCCGAATTTGCTTCCGCCTTTCCATCGCTTCATGCGAAGAGCGCCTAAAACGTCGCTTATATGATGTTTTTCGGAGCCCACCTAGCCCAAACCAGCGGCGTGCTACCTGTATATCATCCACTATCGTACCTGGTTCAGGCAAAGCTTGCGGTTCATAGAAGTGTTGAAACATGCGGCGCGCCTCGTACTCCACCAAGTTTGGATAATGCTTTTTGAGTTCTTGCCGCTCCTTAGTCAGTTTGATGACGGCTTCTTTGTTTTCAACGGTTCCTTTTTCACAGCTAAAACCGGAGATATAACGCGCTGTTTGTCCATCTGGCGTTTGCGAATCAATAAAGGTTCGGCTGCAATGATTGGGACAGAAGGTGCACCGGGTAGATTCATCGTTGCGAGTCACATAACGTAAATGAATAGCGGCATCCAGCCCTAAGAACGTTGAATACCCCCGACGTTTTACAACACGCAACGTTTCCATCGCGGCTCCGATCGCTCCTGCTTCCCCCGGATGGGGATGAACGTAAACCTCTGCATCGGGAACCCGCTGTTTAATGTAGTCGACCTGAGCTTTTACTGCGGCTAGATTATATTGGGTTCCTCCCTGTAAGACAAACTTGCGCCCCAATTCAGCCATACGCGGGATCTGCACCACATACTGCCATACATTTTTTGGCAATACCAGTGCCAAACCTGCCAACAATTCTTCCTTAGAATACCCTTCCTTCTGGAAATTCACCCGATCTGCATCAAGAAATACAGCACAACCATATGAAAATTTCGGAGTGAGGTCAGCCCTGAAAGCAGTATCCGCATACTCCTGAATCGGAATGCCGAACTGGTCGGCCATGGCTTGCAGCAACATCCCGTTCCCGGCGGAGCATTGATTTGACAATCTAAAGTTACGAATATCTCCGTTTTTAAGGAAAAGCACCTTGATATCCTGCCCGCCGATATCACAGATAACATCGATATCGCCAAATTGATGAACAGCGCTCATCATATGAGCAACCGTTTCCACAATATTGACATCCGCCTTCAACGTTTTTTCCAGCACATCTGCCGCATATCCTGTGGCGCCAAAACCAATGATCTCTAATTCGGTTCCTTGACCCTCTACCTTATCCCGAATCCGCTTTAACATTTCTTTCGTATCTTCGAGCGGGTTCCCCTTAGAAAGTTGATATTCCTTAAGCAGAATATTCCCGCTTTCATCAACGAGCACGGCTTTGGATGACGTGGAACCACCGTCGAGGCCAATAACTGCCCTTACCTTCTGTCCCGGCGCAAAGGAAGCTGGTGTGAACGAAGGAATCGTATAATTCTTGCGGAATTCTTCCAGTTCTTTTTCACTACTCACCAGAGGCGGGCCGGCATTCTCACCCAGTTTTGCTTTTCGGCCATGAGCGATAAATTCCTTCAGCCCTTTCAAGCCCGTGTAAGTACCTACACCAGTCGGTTCATGCATCCCGTACATAACGGCACCGTAAGCTGCATAATACTGTGAATTCTTAGGCACAAAAATCAATTCATCAATCGGTATGTCTTTAGGGTAATTGTATCCTCGTTCTTGCCAGGTTTCAGGGATACGTTTTCGCCAGCATTCTTGCAGAAAAGGCAAATATGTATTCGGACCACCCAGCAAAAGAACGCGGTGCCGCAGCGTGTTTCCGCGAGTCAGAACGGAAAGGTTCTGCATAACAATGGCATCCGCCAGAGAACACATAATTTCCGCGGACGGAATCCCGCTTTTCACCAGATTAACAATATCCGTTTCAGCAAATACACCACACTTTGCGGCTACATGGTGCAGTTTGGTATCGTCAAAGTGTAGCCGGCCGACCTCTTCCATCGGCATTCCCACTTTGATCATGCACTTGTCAATCGTGGCACCTGTACCGGATGCACATTTGTCATTCATCGAGGTAAGCGCTTGCTTGTTGCCTGTTTCCTCGTTTTCCTTGAAAATGATAATCTTAGCATCCTGACCTCCCAATTCAATTACGCTTCCTACATCGGGATGAAGATGTTCTACCGCCATCGTGACAGCATTCACTTCTTGAACGAACTTCGCACCAATGTGCTCAGCAATTGGGCCGCTACCGGAGCCCGTCATAAATACGCGAATATTTTCTTGTTTAACGTGGGAAAACTCATTACCGATAACAATCAAGAATTCTAAAACCTTCTCCGCCTGCTTCGTGTGGTGACGTTGATAGTCTGACCAAAGAATTTCTTTGGTTTTTGGGTCTACCACGGTTGCTTTGACGGTCGTAGAACCAACGTCGATCCCTATGATTAAAGAGTCTAATCCTTTGGTTTCGTTTTTCACGAAATCACCCTTTGTTAAAATGTAACATTTAGGTTCAACACCAAAATCTGCAGTTGACGATTTAGCATGCACGCTTGTCTTTTCATTTTTAGTAATACATTTTTTGGATGTTAAACCATTATTTTATTAAGACATCATTTATTATTAGAAGAAATTAAGTAATATATACATAGTGAAAACTTTTTTTTCAGCACTATAACCACGTCAAAACGAAACATAAATGTATAAAGCTGAATGAATAAAGCGGTCATAAATGATTAAAGAGGATATAATGAAATGTCCATGAGGTTGAGGGGCCTAGTTATAATAAGACGAGGAATAAAGATATCATCAAACAGTTCAATACTATTCGGCTTGATAAATCATGACTTGAGGTTGAAGAGGAGAAGGAAAAGAACGACATCACTCTTTATCGCTGTTCGGATCGTTTCTCCCCTTCCCCTTCTTCATCCTCTTGTCATCAATGATTTAAAATTCCCAGACGTTCCTTCTCTTCCAGCTGGATGTCCACCGCTTCTTCATGGCGCCCCAAAAGCGCGTAACGCATACTGTCAAGCAGCGCTTCCCAACTTGCTTCGATTACGTTTGTCGACACGCCGACCGTACTCCAACTATCGCGGCCATCTTTTGTTGATTCTACCAGCACACGCACTTTTGAAGCAGTCGCCTCGTGTTCACTTAACACGCGTACTTTATAATCGGTCAAATACATTTCCTTAAGATCAGGAAAGAATACTTCAAGCGCTTTGCGCAGCGCATTGTCCAGCGCATTAACCGGCCCGTTTCCTTCCGCTACCGTATGTACGGTCTGTCCATTTACCTTCACCTTGACGGTCGCTTCTGTTACAACGTCCTGTTCCCCGATCTTTTCCATCAAAACTTTAAATGACTCGACGGTAAATACTTCTTCATAATCGCCGAGTCCTTTACGCACCAGCAGTTCAAACGAAGCTTCTGCACCTTCGTACTGGTACCCCTGGTATTCAAGCTCTTTTACCTTCTGGATAATGGCGCGCCCTTCCGGTTTATTTTTGTCTAAATCAATATTCAGTTCCTGCGCTTTAAACAGCAAATTGCTTTGTCCAGATAATTCTGACACCAATACCCGACGCGTGTTTCCTACTGTTTCCGGTTTAATATGCTCGTACGTTTCCGCGTCTTTCAAAATCGCGCTCACATGCATTCCACCTTTATGCGCAAAGGCGCTCTGACCTACAAATGGCTGTGTGTTCTGGGGTACGATGTTTGCAATTTCATACACATAGCGCGACGTGTTGGTCAACTGCTTCAATTGTTCGTCCGATACACAAGCATAGCCAAGCTTTAACTGAAGATTCGGAATAATAGAAATCAGATTGGCATTGCCGCATCGTTCTCCCAATCCATTGATTGTTCCCTGAACTTGCGTTGCTCCCGCCGCCACCGCTGCCAGGGAATTCGCCACTGCCAGCTCTCCGTCGTTATGGCAATGAATGCCGATCTTCGTTCCTACTTCTTCGCATACTCGCGCTACAATCTCGCTGATTTCATGCGGCAAGGAACCACCGTTCGTGTCGCAAAGCGTCAACCAGTCCGCTCCGGCCTCCATGGCTTTGCGGATCGTTACCATCGCATATTCCGGATTGTGCTTGTAGCCATCAAAAAAGTGTTCAGCATCGTAAATGACTTCCAAACCTTTGTCTTTCAGAAAGCGAACCGATTCATAAATCATGCTCAAATTTTCCTCCAGCGTCGTACCGAGCGCTTCAGTCACATGAAAGTCCCAGCTTTTCCCAAAAATTGCAACAGCTTCGACTCCGCTCTTGAGAATCATATTCAAATTTGCATCTGCTTCCGCCGTTACGCCAAAGCGGCGTGTACTGCCAAACGCCGTAATCTTCGCGTGTTTCAGCTTCAGTTCTTTTGCCCGTAAAAAAAACTCCATATCCTTTGGATTGCTTCCCGGCCAGCCACCTTCAATATAATGGACACCAAGCTGATCGAGTTTTTTTGCGATTTTCAGTTTGTCATCCACCGAGAGACTGACACCTTCTCCCTGGGTGCCATCCCTCAGTGTTGTATCATAAATAAATATCTGAGTTTTCATTGTTCCATCATTCTCCCCTTCTCTTAATCTCTCAGTAGCTCCTTTGAGCGATTATTCGCAATTGATTATTTTTTTCTGTAAAGTATATCATATCACATAGAGGGTAGCTATAAGAAGCTTTTTTGATTATTATAAGTAAGAATTACGAAACGAAAGTGTGATGTTTATGCGCAGTCGTTATTATGGCACACCGGAAGAACTAGGATTCGCCGAATCGTTAGCAGTATATGAATACATCGTGCCACGTCTCGGGAAAACCATTCTCCGACACGGTTCGTACTTAATTGATATAAATGCCCTGCTTACCCCGGTAAATCTTGATTGCTTCCACTGCCATCTCGTGCACGGCCACAATTGCTGCGAAAAGGGGCAGCCCTACTCCATGCACGGCGATAACCTGGCGCTATTTGAAAAACATGCGTTTACGATCTTGGAAACGTATACGAACGACGGGCGCGCGCAAGAAGCAAGGGAAAAAGGGGTGTTCGAGAAAACGATCCATACGAACTACTATTCTTCTATCCGTACGTTTGAAGAAAATTGTCTTTATTTAATAGAAGAAAATGGAAAGCGTATCTGCGCCATCCATAAGTACGCGCTGGATAAAGGAATGAACCCATCCCAAATTAAACCTTTTAGCTGCTCTTTGTTCCCTCTCGAAATCATCGAGTGCGACCTCGGTCTTTTAATCACGGCAGCCATCCGCGAAACAGAAAGTTTTAGCCGGTGGGGCGATTATTATAGGAAAAATTACGCATGCGTCAATCCAAAACGCCGCCCCGCCGGCTCACCAAAAAACTACTTTGCGCCTGAAGGCTACGTTCCAGCATGGACATGGGCCCGCAGTTTGCTCGCTACGTACTGGGGAGAGCGCACTGTACAGGAAATTGAAGCCCTCCTTCATAGCGAATAAAAATGGGTAACCTTCTATTTTTCTCCTGTTGCAGGTATAATAATAAGGACGATTATGAATCCAGAAAGGATGTTCAAAAAATCATGAAATGGCAGGATGAGTCAGCCCAACTTCTTGATGAACTTATGAAACCGCTGCCGGTATTTGTGCGACCAATGGCAAAAAAATCAATCAAAAGTAAAGTCGAGCAAGTAGCCCAGCAGGCAGGGGCCGAAGAAGTAAACAAGGATCACGTTGTGCGCGGCTATATTATGGCCGCACCGGACAAAAGCCGGGCGGTAACGGCACTTGAAGCAAACCAAATCGACCTTTCTCCGTATGCCGATCTTCTAAAATAACAAAAATTAACATATTATTTTATTCCATTCTAAAAATGGCCGGGAATGCGAATCTCCCGGCCGTTTTTTATCGCAAATGAGGAACCACTTGCGAGTTTTTCTCATTTTGAATGCAACATATGAGCGAGCAAAGTACGCGGCGTTTCCGTACGGTGCAACGTATATTTCACCCACAAGGTGTTCATCAAAAATAGCGAAGCGGCCATAAAAAATAGACCGTGCAAACCAATGAAGCCGCTCAACATCCCACCTGCTATCGGACCAAGCAAATTCCCCAGATTCATCGCGCTCGTACTGTATGCAAACGTCTGGCTCTCCATCCCTTCCGGCGCATACTTGCGAATAAGGTTATTGACCGAAGGCACAAGGCCACCTATACACATGCCAAGCAGGAATCTGAGGATAATCAAAGGCCAGACGGAATGCACAAGACCCTGCGGAATAAAAAAGACAACTGCACCGATAAGGCAAATTAATAATACGTACTGTGAACCGATTTTGTCACCCCACCTACCAAGCAGAGGCGCAAATAGCATGGTGGAAATGCCTGAAGCCGAAATGACGATGCCTACCATAAGCGACACAAACGCTCCGCTGTCCCATAATTCCTGTACGTACGAAGACATGAATGGATTCGTGCTCATTATTGCAAATTGAATCAAGAAACCAGTCAAAAACAATCCTGGCAGGGGAGATGTGTGCAAAATTTTGCGGAATCCTTTTTCTTCTTTTGTCTCTATCGCCGCTTTTGACTTCGGCTGCGGCTTGTTGATTTCCCTAACGAAAAGAATAACCAGCATCGAGGCACCAAACAGCATCATCCCGGTGATGCGGAAAATGTCGCGAAAAGTAACCCATTCCGCCAAAAGTCCGCCAAGCAATGGGCCAAGAATCGTTCCTGCGACCGCGCCGGACTGCAAAAAACCAAGCGCGTAGCCGGTCTTTTCTTTCGGTGTATTGGTAGATACAAGCGCTACAGCCGCGGGCACAAATCCAGAAATTAAACCGTTAAGCAGACGGAGGACAAGCAGTTGCACAGGCGAAGCAACAAATCCCATGCAGAACGTCACAAGTGACATTCCGATACTGGAACGAATCAGCATCACTTTGCGCCCAGCTCTGTCAGCAAGCTTGCCCCAGACCGGCGCCAGCAGAAATGCAGTCAGAAAGTTCGCCCCAAAAATCCAACCGGTCCAGCGCTGAGCCGCAACCGGATCGCTGACGCCCAAATCATGTTGCAAAAACATCGGCAAAAACGGAATGATCAAATTCATAGCGGCAAGCACCATAAACTGGGCAAACCACAATATATATAAATTCCGCTTCCATATTTCCATAAATATACTCACCTTCCTTTCGCCTAAAGCTGACCAAACACAAAAAGCCCTAACACACCGTACGTGTAAGGGACAAACCAGAGCCGAGTCTTCAACTGCTTACCGTTACTTTATCGCTACTATATTTTATTATAGCTCCCTTGCTATAAAAAGTAAAAGAACTTATCAAATAGGGAAACTCGCAGACTTATGCCCGCTCGCTTTTTTCCGCAACTATATTCTTAATACAACAAAAAAGGATGCTTATGCACCCTTCATTTCTTTATTTAATTTCTTTTAACTGCGATGTCTTTTTGTCATCATCATCATCTAACGTCAACTCACGCGCCGAATTTTTAAATTCTTTCAATGTCTGTCCAAACGCACGTCCGATTTCAGGCAATTTCTTGGGGCCAAACACGATGAGCGCAATTACAAGAATTAAAATAACGCCGGGAAATCCGATGTTTGTAAACATACGTGCTCTCTCCTTATATAGACATTCATAATCTTATTATAAACGAAAATTGAAAAAAATACATAAAATAAGCCCACCTAATTATCACAAATTCGTGAAACGACTCAAGGTAAGAACGTGCCATTCCGGACGGCACAAAAAGCGAATCGGCAGAATCGTCGTACCGATGCCGCGTGAAGTATGGACAAACATGGAACTATTCTCCACCTTCTGCAAACCATCGGGATATTTTCGGCCATATGGCGGGTATAATATACCTCCTACAAACGGAAAGCGAATCTGCCCACCGTGACTGTGCCCCGAAAGTTGCAAGCAAACACCATAATCTTTCGCAAGATCGGCTAAATCCGGCTCATGAATTAATGCGATTGTACAACCGCCTTCCGGAATATCAGCAAACGTTTTGTTCCAATTCGGCTTCCTCCAAAAATCATCTAAACCCGCAATCCAAATACTTTGCCCTGTTCTTTCGTGCGTAATCTTTACATGTTCGTTAACAAGTGGCACGAATCCCGCCGCACGGTATGCCTGGATAATCCGGTCCGGGTCCGCTTTTCCGCGCACATCATGATTTCCCAATACCGCATATTTGCCGTAAGGAGCCTGGAGGCCTGCCAACACATCCGCTGCCGCTTCCAGTTCTTCCATTCCATCATCAACTAAATCTCCCGTAAACGCAACGATGTCCGGCCGCGCTTCATTTATCCGGGAGACAAGCGGCTTAATGTCTTCCGCGGTCAAGCCGTGTCCAAGATGCATGTCTGAAAAGTGTGCAATGCGCATTCCTTCAAAAGCTTTTGGCAGCTCCGGCAACGAAATCGTCATATCGTGCCACAAAAGCTGACGCCGCTCAATAAACAGAGCATCCAAGCCTATAAGCAGCATCAGTCCACCAAACCCAGCAATAAGACGCTTTAAAAAACTTCTTCGATTCATTTTTTCCCTCTTTCTTCATATTACGTCTCTATCTCCAGTCGATTCTTTATGCAAAATACGCTACTATAGTTATCAGTTACAGACAAGACTGAAATGTAATAATAACGATGGAGGGAGATGTATGAACAAGGAGCAGATTCGCGGCTTTCTGGATAAAGCAAGGCATGCCATATTTCTCGGTGAAGAACTAAAAGAGGGAACAAAGCCAAAAACGCAGGAAGAATACCTTGAACTGTACGAAACACGAGTAGAACGGGACCCGTTGCGCGAAACTGCGCTATTAAAAGAAGCTATCACTCCCCTTCTGTCCCTCTATAAAGAAAAGTGGCGATATGATAATCGAGCGGCGGAATTGATGACCGGAAATTCGCTCCCCGAACCAGAAGATGAAGAAGGATGGTTGCTGGAAGTGTATGACGAAATTATGAATACGGACACGGAAGAAGAATGGGAGTATTTTGTCGCAAGATTCACTAGCTAATTTCTTCATTGAAAATTACGAAAAGAAATTTGGCGGAAGAGAGGGAAACTGAGCATGATGCATAGAACAAAAAAACTTTTATTTGCTGCCTGCGCTTTTATGCTGCTTACAGGAGCACTTACGGGCTGCTCGTCCAAGGAAGAGCAGCCAGACCAAGGCGGACATGCGGCTCATCAGCAACAATTGCCGGGAGGAGACATTTTGGAAACAACAGCCGGCCCAGACCAGCTTCCATCATTTCTCAAAGATTTCGATCCGCAAGTCGCCAAAGTGTATCAGGCGGTTGGGCACAATTACAAAGTGGTAGAAAATATAGCCTGCTATTGCGGATGTGGCGAAAGCGTAGGACACAAAAGCAACCGCGATTGTTTCATTCACGAAGTAAAGCCGGACGGCAAGATCGTATGGAATTCGCATGGGACGACTTGTGTGAATTGCCTTCATATCGCGGCAGAATCGATCATGATGAAGCAGGAAGGCAAAAGCCTGCTGGACATCCGTAAATATATCGACAACAAATATAAAGAAGGATTTGCCAAGCCGACCCCTACTCCTTTGCCGGTTAGCTAACTTTGTTTATCAGTTTTGTTCCGAATTGCATCGCGTAGAATACAAATAAAAATAAATAAGAAGAAAACTAAAAGCCCGGAATGCGGCTATACGTAGCCGTATTCCGGGCTTTATTACCATTTCCGAGCAAATTTCTTTCCTTGCCACGTGTCTCTGCGCTTTAATTCCGCATCAATCGCGTTCAACACTTCCCATTTTTTCCGGCTCCACATCGGACCGATAAGCAAATCCGGTGGCCCATCTCCCGTTAAGCGGTGGACAATCATTTCCGGCGGCAAGATTTCAAGCGCGTCTACGACAAGACGAACGTACTGATCTCTCTCTAAAAATTTCACTAGACCAGCTTCATACTGCTTTACCATCGGTGTTTTGCGCAGCAAATGTAACAAATGAATCTTGATTCCCTGTACATCCATATTGGCCACTGCCTGCACGGTCTCCATCATCATTTCCTCCGTTTCGCCCGGCAGACCAAAAATGATATGTGAGCATACACGAATATTATGCTTGCGCAGTTTCTCTACGCCTTCATAGTAACAAGCCGTATCGTGCGCGCGGTTAATCAATTTTGATGTTGATTCGTGAATCGTTTGCAGACCGAGTTCGATCCAAAGATACGTCCTCTCGTTTATCTCCGCCAAAAGTTCCACCACATCATCCGGCAGGCAATCTGGACGCGTCGCAATGGAGAGCCCGACCACGCCTTCCTGCTTCAGAATTACTTCATAGTAATCCCGCAGTACATCTACCGGAGCATATGTGTTGCTGTATGCCTGAAAGTATCCGATGTACTTAGCATTCGGCCATTTTTTATGCTGTCTTTCTTTTACCTCATTAAACTGTGTCACCAAATCATCACGGCGCCAACCGGCGAAATCTCCCGATCCCCGGGCACTACAGAATGTGCAACCGCCGATCGCGATCGTACCGTCTCGGTTCGGGCAAGTAAATCCTGCGTCAAGCATCACTTTGAACACTTTATCACCAAATTGCTGACGCAAATGGTAATTCCATGTATGGTATCTTTTATCCCCCCACATCAATGGGAGTGTTGTTGGTTGGGCTTGATTCATTACTCTTAACCTCCATACAGAAAGTATAAATCACTTTAGCAAATTCGCAAACAGGGCCAGTATACCTGCAGCAATAAGCGGTCCCACCGGAACACCGCGAAAAAACGCAACACCAATAATTGTCCCAACCATCAGTCCTGTTACAATTTGAGGTTGAGCAGCCAGCAGGCCAGTTCCCTTTCCGCCAAGATAAGCCACACCAATCCCTATAATTATCGCCAAAATACCCGCTCCGCTTTTTACGGTATCAAGCAAGTTTGCTATTGTAATTTTCCCCAGTGCGATTGGTGCAAGTACCCCCATTGTAAGAATGGCGATGCCAATTTTGACCGCATATTGGTTCGTCCAGTTCAACAGTTGCTCGTTCGGAAGTAACCTGAACACAATAAGCGCGCCGGACGCGATCCAGACTGCCGCATTTTTTGAAAAAATACCGAGCGCAATAATAATTGCTAATATAATAAAAGCATCCACCGACTCTCTCTCCTTTCCAAATGAGAAAGAACAGCGCCTTCTTCCTGCGAAGATGAGCATGTTCCCTTTTCAATCTGTTGTTCATTTCTTTTTCATGTTTTGCGTAAATCCCTCGTTTCCATCCACTAAAAACTTAAAAACGATTGTATAATGAAAACGGTCATAATTGGGCAGTTGACACTCTTAATTCCACACCTATAACAGTATACTCCTTTTATGTAAGTGTGGATAGAGAGCGCGTTTGATGATGACAAAAAACGAAACCTTTTTCCATTTCGTTTCGTATGCTATATAGTGAACCCCCCAGATTATACACTCTAACCTCCCTGCCTTCCGGCTTCCGGAAGGCTTTTTTTGATAGGGAAACTTCCTTAATATCCAAAAAAGAAGTAGGCGGAAAACACCGTACCGTTTTATAATACGAAATATGCATGGTATAATTGAACCTGCATGTTGCCCGCTACAAGCGGAAATATGGAAAGGAGCTTTCATACTGTATGAGTATACGCCACGATATTCGCAACATCGCGATTATTGCCCACGTCGACCACGGAAAAACGACACTGGTCGACAAAATGTTGATCCAATCCGGAACCTTCCGCTCTAACGAACAGGTGCAAGAGCGGGTAATGGATTCGAATGATCTAGAACGGGAACGCGGAATTACAATTCTTGCTAAAAATACCGCGATTACGTATAAAGACGTGACCATTAACATTCTGGATACGCCCGGACATGCCGATTTCGGCGGCGAAGTGGAGCGTATCATGAAAATGGTAGACGGTGTCCTGCTCGTTGTGGATGCGTTCGAAGGTTGTATGCCTCAAACGCGCTTCGTACTAAAGAAAGCGCTCGAGCAAAACGTAACACCCATTCTTGTCATTAATAAAATCGACCGCGAAAATGCACGTCCAGCGGAAGTGGTCGACGAAGTGTATGACCTCTTTATCGACTTGGACGCTACAGAAGAACAATTAGATTTCCCGATTGTTTATGCTTCTGGCATTAACGGAACCGCAAGCATAGAACCGGATAAACAGGATAGCGATCTACGAGCTCTGTTCGATACCATCCTAGAGCATATCCCAGGTCCTGGTGGCGATGCTGACGCCCCGCTGCAATTCCAGGTAACCATGCTTGACTACAATGATTACATTGGCCGAATTGGTATTGGGCGCATTCACAGAGGAACCATCCGCAAAGGCGATACGGTCGCCCACATCAAACGTGACGGCTCCATCAAGCAAGTACGCATCAATAAACTGTTCGGATTTAGCGGATTGAAACGAATTGAAATTGAAGAAGCAAAATCCGGAGATATTATCGCGGTTGCTGGAGTGGAAGATATTAATGTCGGAGAAACAATCGCGGATGCGGAACAGCCGGAAGCATTACCGCTGCTAAAAATTGACGAGCCGACCCTACAAATGTCGTTCCTCGTCAACAATAGCCCATTTGCCGGACGCGAAGGGAAACACGTAACTTCCCGCAAACTGCGCGAGCGTCTGATGGCTGAACTGGAAACGGACGTTAGCCTGCGCGTCGAAGAAGTAACACCAGAGCAATTTACTGTATCCGGGCGTGGGGAATTACATCTGTCCATCCTGATTGAAAATATGCGCCGTGAGGGGTATGAGCTTCAAGTATCTAAACCTGAAGTCATTATCCGGGAAATCGACGGCGTAAAATGCGAGCCAACCGAACGTCTTATCATTGACGTTCCAGAGGAATATACAGGAGCTGTTATGGAATCTCTCGGCGCGCGCAAAGCAGAAATGATTAATATGGTAAACAATGGTTTTGGTTCTGTACGCCTGGAATTTCTAATCCCATCCCGCGGGCTTATTGGTTACCGGACTGAATTTTTGACCCAAACGCGTGGATACGGCATTATGAACCATTCATTCGACAGTTACCGTCCAGTTGTATCTGGAAGTATCGGCGGACGCCGTGCAGGTGTTCTCGTATCTATGATTGATGGTACAGCCACCACATACGGCATGCTGAGCGTAGAAGACCGTGGCACCCTATTTGTGAATCCAGGAACGGAGATTTACGAAGGTATGATTGTTGGTGAACACAACCGCGACAATGATTTGGTGGTCAACATCTGTAAAGAGAAGCACGCCACCAATGTTCGTTCCGCGACAAAGGAAGAGACGGTAAAACTGAAAACGCCGCGCATCATGACATTGGAAGAGGCGCTGGAATACCTGAATGACGATGAATATTGTGAGGTAACGCCGCAATCGATCCGTTTACGCAAAAAATATCTGAAAAAATCCGAGCGTGAAAAGGCCGCAAAGCAAGCGAAATATGGAGTCAACGTGTAAAGCGAAAAAAGAGAGCCAAGTTTGGCTCTCTTTTTTCGCTTACTTTTCATCCTTATTTCCCTCAACCTTTGGAACACGAGGCTCCTCAGGAGCCTCCGGCGGAGTCGGGGCCTCCGGTGCATCCGGACGCTCGTTTTTAGAATGAGAAGATACGTTTTCACTTACCGACTTTTCCCGGTCTAACCGATTACTCTCTTTGTTATGTTCACTGTCATTATCGGATGATTTTTTCTTGCGTTCAGAAGATTTGCTGTGCTTATCCTCTTCCTCGCTCGATTTTGTCTTTCTTGTTTGCTTCTTGGGCTCCTCTTCTTTCCAGGCTTCGCCTCGCTTCGAATGGGCTGGCTTTTTTTCTCCTTCTGCAGCGGTTTTCTTTATCTCTTCTTCACCAAGCGTTTTTTTAGAACGAGTTCTTCCGCCAGCCGGTGAATCATTATAGCTGGTTACCGTAGAAGGATCAATACCCATGGACAATTGCAGCGCAACCCGGTTTTTGTCCAACGTTTCCTGCGGGATAATTGTGCGACTTGTTTTAGCATCCCAATCAACGCCCGTATTCTCAAGCTTTACAATGCTGGAGGCGTCAAGTTTGCCGAATGTCATAGCAAGTGCCTTCATTTGCTCAAGGGAAAGGTCGGTCTTTACATTTTCTCCAACCGCATCCAACACTTTAAAGAAATTCGCGATACCTGAAAACGACTTCATCTTTTCCATTGCCGCCTGGATAACAGCCACCTGTCGATCATTTCGCTCATAATCGGTTGAATAATATTTCAGGCCGCGATCATCGTGGCGATGACGTACAAAGTCAAGCGCCTGCTTCCCATTTAATGTTTGCAATCCGGGATTTAAATCAATGCTCGTCCCGTCCGTCGGGTCGTGATATACAAGCCTGCGATCCACATTGACCTCAATGCCACCAAGCGCGTCAATCCCTTTTCTAAATCCTTCGAAGTCGATAAGCACATAATTATTAACCGGAATACCATAGATACTCTCAAGCGTTTTTTTTACCAGTGAAACCCCGGTCTCTTCTGGCTCTTCCTTTTTTTGTTCCGCTTCTTCACGCATCATCTCGCCACGCTTATATACGAAGTTAATCTTATGATCAAGCGTTTCTCCCGGAATAACAACCCGTGTATCACGCGGAATAGAAAGCATTGTGATTTTCTTCGTTTCCGGATTCAGCGTCATCAAAATCATAACATCTGTCAGACCGCCTCCGTACTCCTCATTTTCTCCGCGTGAGTCTTTGCCGAGCAGCACAATTGACATCGGCTTATCCGCTTCATAAATCGTTTCTGCTTTGGCCACACCAGCCTCTTTCGTCGACAGCTCGGCTTTATCCTGAATATTATGTATAAAGCTTTGAAACTTCAAATACGCGGCGGTCGCCGAGCCGCCCATAATAAATAATATAATAGTAAAAATAGTCAACCACTTTCGCTTCCGTTTCGCTTTGCGAGCTTTTTCTTTGCTTTTACTCGCTTTGCGAGATAGTTCCTGCGACATATAGGAATCTCGCACCTCCAGCTTTCTCCTAAACTAGTAGTCTATTTTTTGACGCTTTGGCAAAAAGAAAAGTTTCTTTTTTTGCCTATAGCTAAAACAACGATAATAAAGTTTAGTAAATTATGCAAGTCCTTTCTTCGCAATATTTTTTCTGTCATCGTTCCTCTCTACTATATTGAACACTCCCACTACTTACGCCTACGCTATAATTTTCATCCATTCAAGCATAGCCGCTACCACTTCTTCTCTCTCCGGTTCATTGAAAATCTCATGGTAACACTCCGGCCACTCTATGTATTTCTTTGCATCAACAGGCAACTTTCTTACCCACTCCCTCGTAGCGGAAGGACGAACAATCTGATCGGCCCCTGCCTGCATCACAAGCGTAGGAATATTGGGATACGCGTCTATTTCTTCATGAGCAAGCCGAACCGCTTTTTTCAGTTCTTTATACCAGCGTACGCTCACTTTCATCGTGATGAACGGATCATTTACGTATTTCATCGTTACAGCTTCATCCCGACTAATCGCTTCCGCTTTAATTCCTGTGGAAAGCCGAACGCCGGGCGCTACCTTATTTAAAAGCGAAGCAAAACGTTCCAAAACCGGGGGAATCTTACGTGCAATTCCAAGGCAAGGAGAAGAAAGAACGAGCCCATCCACATCCGGCCTTCTGTCTTCTACATACCTCACTACAATAAGCCCTCCCATGCTGTGTCCGAGCAAAAACACAGGACGCTTTCTGTCATGAGCCGCTGCAAGCCAATCATCAACAGCCGCCAAATATTCGTCAAAGGTGTCAATGTGACCCCTGCGTCCCTCTGAACGGCCTAATCCCGGTAAATCCCCGCCAAATACTGAATAGCCAGCTTCATTTAATTTTTCCGCCACCCAATGGTAACGTCCAAAATATTCTCCTGCACCGTGGATAATCACAACGCTGCCTCTTTCTTCTTCGACAGGCCAAGCCTCATGATAAACCTTCATCCGTTTTTATCCTCCACCGTCTTTCCATTATCATTCTACGGACGAGGAAGCCAATTCCTCACTCTATGTTAGAAAAACTCCCGGGCGTTGCCTCTCGCCCTTTTTCCTCCGAAAAGCCAAATGACAGCTTTATATCATTGCAGGTAAACCTTTCACAAATTTTTCCTCTCCAACAATTGGTAAATAAAAAACCTCTCCACTGCGGGAGAGGTTTTGATATATCTGTCACTTACAGTTATCCTGCATGATTGGAACGGTATGCCGTCGCTAAATAATCAGCCACCTCCGCCAATTTGCTTTCCGCAGCCCAGGAGATGGAGAGCGGAATATCATCAATCCCTCCATTGTGCATAGCCGAAGACGAACTTACAGCAATATACGGTTCACCAAAACGGGCAATACGTTCGGAACTGGTTCCTTCTTCTTTAAAAGGAATCTCCAGCGCGTATATTTTATTGGTCGAGGCATCCCGCATATGAATCCGAAACACCGGCTCTTCCTTGCTTCCCTTGCGCTGGAACCCCTGTTTTGTTAAAATTTCTTCCACCAGACTCAACGGCTTCGAAACACCTGACAGTTCCTTATTTCTCAGCACTCTTCCATCCTCCTTCTTGTTATACACTTACAAGAAATAGGGCTACAAATCATGCGAGAAGTTAACTTCGTGGTGGCATTGCAACGAATATTTAATTGTAAAGTTATCTTATCATAAAAAAAAGCGGATGAAAAATGAAACATCCGGTCATTTTTTGTAATATTTCATCGAATTTAGAACATTTCTTCTGAATGACCGCTTTATCTTAACATTTCTTTAATATTCCTTTTAAAAACCAGCAACTTCTTAGGAATTTTTCGCGGAAAGGTTGCACAATGGAGGAAAGCATACTATTATTAAGACATACTAATAACTGTATAAGTGACATACTAATCTTTCGATAATAATGAAAGAATGCAGGAAAGGATAGGGAAAATGGAAACACAAACAAACAAAGAGTTGAAGGATATTCTCAACGGAGAGAATGTACATTTTAATTTATCCGTAGCACAGCTTGTTGAAATGGCTGTTCTACGCAAACGCAGCCAACTGACCTCCACAGGTGCGCTCACTGCTAAAACCGGAAAATATACAGGTCGTTCCCCGAAAGACAAATTTATTGTAGACGAACCTTCCGTACATGATAAAATCGCATGGGGTACCGTAAATCAGCCAATTTCCGAAGAAAAGTTCGATAAACTATACCAAGACGTTATCAACTACCTGTACGGAAAAGAATTGCTCGTCTTTGACGGTTTCGCCGGCGCCGATAAACGCTACCGTCTGCCAATCCGCGTGGTAAACGAATTTGCATGGCATAACCTGTTCGCGCACCAGCTCTTTATTCGTCCGACGGAAGAAGAGCTGAAAACTCACACACCTGAATTCACAGTAATCAGCGCCCCAACATTTGAAGCTGATCCAAAAATTCATGGCACGAACTCTGAAACGTTCATCATTATTAACTTTGCGAAAAAAATCGTACTTATCGGCGGCACGCGTTACGCAGGCGAAATGAAGAAATCCATCTTCTCCGTTATGAACTACCTGTTACCGCAAAAAGGCGTGCTTTCTATGCACTGCTCTGCCAATATGGGAAAAGACGGGGATGTGGCGCTATTCTTTGGTCTTTCCGGTACAGGCAAAACGACGCTGTCCGCTGATCCGGATCGTAAACTAATCGGGGATGACGAACATGGCTGGTCAGATGACGGCGTATTCAACATCGAAGGCGGCTGCTACGCAAAATGCATTAACCTATCCGCTGAAAAAGAACCTGAAATTTTCAATGCAATTAAATTCGGTTCTGTACTTGAAAATGTTGTAATCAATGAAAAAACGCACGAAGCTGATTATAATGACAACAGCCTGACGGAAAATACACGTGCGGCTTATCCGCTGCATTATATTCCGAACGCTCTAATTCCGAGCGTGGCCGGGCATCCGAACGTTATTATCTTCCTGACTGCGGACGCGTTCGGCGTGCTGCCGCCCATCGCAAAATTAACAAAAGAACAGGCAATGTTCCATTTCTTGTCTGGCTACACTAGCAAGCTTGCTGGAACAGAACGCGGCGTAACCGAGCCGGAAGCGACGTTCTCTACCTGCTTTGGTGCCCCATTTCTTCCGCTCCCGCCTCGCGTATACGCAGAAATGCTGGGTGAAAAGATCGACAAGCATAAGGCGAAAGTATATCTTGTAAACACTGGTTGGTCCGGCGGACCGTACGGTGTCGGCAAACGCATGAATTTACCATATACCCGCGCGATGATAACCGCCGCGCTGAACGGTGAACTGGATAAAGAGGAATTCGTAAGCCATCCGGTATTCGGCGTTCTTATGCCGAAGAACTGCCCAGGCGTACCATCCGAAATTCTCAATCCTCGCAACACATGGACAGATAAAGAAGCATATGATGCGCAGGCAAAGAAACTTGCCGATCTGTTCATTAAAAACTTCGAGAAGTTCGCCGATATGCCGGAAAGCATCAAAAATGCCGCACCGAAAGCGGAATAAATTCTTTTATATGCTGACTAATATCCCGGGTCTTCCCGGGTTTTTTCTCTTTTTGTACATTCAGGCCAATGATTTACCAATCATATTTTTGCAAGCAAGTTAGAAGGAAAAACTCGCAGGCAGAGCCCGCGAGTTTTTCCTTTGCTTATCTCCTTTTATACACGTACGGAGTTGTATCGCGGCACAGCTCCAATTCCCCTTTTTCCTCCAGATACGAAAGGTGGGCGATGGTTTCACCAATAGCAAACCGTTGCTCATGCACGGTCAGAACACGGGAAAACAATTGTTGCGAAACCTGATAAGCCGTCATTTCACCCCGAACTTGTTCCAGCACGAAGGCCAGCCGTTCTTCATGATGGCGCAATAATTCTTCAATTCTTTCCTGCGCATCCGTAAATACAGGACCGTGCCCCGGCACCACAAGTGAAATCTCCAATGTCTTGATTTTTTCAAGCGAGGCAAGATAGGTGCGTAGCGGATTCGGGTCTCCATAGCCATGGTAAGATATATTAGGCGTAATTTTCTTCAGCAGATGATCACCTGCCAGCAATACTTTTTCTTCTTTGTTATAAAAACACATATGTCCTTCCGCATGGCCGGGCGTATGAATCGCTTCATATGTAAGCTCTCCAATACGGTATGTATCGCCCTCATGAATGATTTGTGTTTGTTCAGGAAACGGGCGAACTAATCCGTAAAACGCATCGTCATTTTCTCTGAGCTTACGAACCAACTCCTCCGGCATTCCGGCGGCAAGATAAAATTGTTCATTGCGTTCAAAATTTTCTTCGGTCCAGACGTAAAGCCCCCGGTCTTGAGCAGTTTCGCTTATGTAAACGTCGGCGCCTGTCCATTTCTGCAAGCCGCCTGCGTACCCAAAATGATCCGGATGATAATGCGTAAGAATAATCCTTCCCACATCTTCAGGCGCGATTCCGTATTCACGAAACGCTGCCTGCCACGTCCGCTTCGTTTCTTCACGGTTCAATCCCGTATCGATAACCGTCCATTTATTCTCAACACGTGCAAGGTAGCAATGTACATGATTTAGACGGAACGGCAGCGGTACGGTAACCTGATGAATGCCGTATTGCTTCAGTTGCTCCATACTATCTTCCTTTCACGCTGGATTACGTACTCATTTCCATCTTACCAAATTATTCGCACCAGAAAGCATAAGAAAGCTAGTATTTAATCCAATATACAACCAGGCGCGCCCATTCCGTTAAAATTTCCTGCGTGCTTTCATGGTCTTGCCACCAGTTGTCCAGCCACACCTTTTCCAATGAATAAGAGGCAACACTATTCACTTCGATCCCACTGTCCATAAACACCTTCCGGAAAATAAATATGGAGCGACGTGTATGCCAGTTGTCCGTTACCAGTGTAATGCGCTTATGATGCAGCGTTTTCCCTTTCAGCAATTCCCGCGTATACAATGCGTTCTCGTACGTGCTGCGCGATTTCTGTTCAAGAATAATGTCTTCATTCGGAACACCCAGTTGCTTAAGCAGCGCCACCATCTCTTTGCTCTCGGTTGTGCGCCAGGAAATTTGCGCGCCGGACGATACGATAATTTTGGGTGCAAGCCCGGCTTTATATAATTCAGCCGCTTTACGCGTGCGCTGGCCATCCCTCTCTCCGCCAAGCAGAATGATATAATCGCTTTTTTGCTTTTTGTCAGGATATACAAGATAGTGTGCCATTCCATTTAAAATCGGTTTGTATAATAAAAAAATAGCAATCAAAAAAAATACGCACGCACCAAATACGATTCTTTTTTTCTTCATGAAAATTCTCTTCATCATGTCCAAAGTTTACCTCTCATTCATCAAGAACCATACGAGTAGTATTTCCAGCAACAAAATAGTGGGAATCCCGGCAACGAACCGCCAATGCTTCGTCTTATGCCTGAATGTGTACATTCCCGCCAAACAACCAACCGCTCCGCCGAGCAGCGCCGCAAGAAACAGCGTTTTTTCTTTAATCCGCCACAAACCGCGCCGGGCCCTCCGCTTGTCAGCCCCCATCAAAATAAACCCTGCTACATTTATCACCACAGCGTAGCCAATTAGCCATGTCATTTCTTGATCCATCTTTTCTCCTTTCTCTCAGCTCGCGCATTAAGCGAAAGAAAACATCGTCTTTATTCCGCGAGCCAACAAAGAAAAAAGCGGCCCGCGTGCCGCTTCTATCTCATTTTTATTCTATTATTTTTGTTTCATCTTTAAAAGAGAAATAAGCTTTTCGTCCCCTTTATTCGTAGATATTTTCTTGCTCTTGCAACAGTATGACATAAACCTTGCCAGGCCCGTGTACACCAAACGCAAGATCTGCCTCAATATCCCCTGTCCGGCTCGGTCCCGTAATAAAATTAATGCAAGCCGGCAATCCTTCTGACATCTTCCCACGTACATACGCCATCGCTTCGGTAAGACGCGGAATGATCGTATTTTCGGAAAGCACAGCGACAAACACAGGCGGAAGCAAGCTTACCAAGCGACCGCGTCCGCCGCCATTCCAGAGCATAACTGTTCCTGTTTCCGACAATCCCAGTTCGGCGTATGCAATCCCCATATCAACCCCTGCTGCACAATGGCGGAGTTCCTGTTCATCTAACAAAACATCCCAAACTTGATGCGCAATCCCGCGCTGTGTCAGCCAATCGTCGAGTCCAATCTTCTGTAACCGTTCATCATTCCAATAAACGACAGAACGTGCCGCAGAATCTTCAACAATACGCTCCAACGCCTTCCCGAGCTCCCCGCGCGAAGCCCGTAGCACTTCAGTGTGCAATGCCCGCAGGTTTTCGATAAACTGCTTGATTAACGTTTCCTGGTTCAACCCTGCATGCAAATGCACATACGGTTTCACCATCCAATCAGGCGGCATCACTCCACTGCGCCGTGGACGTCCAAGGCGGTTAGCGATCCGTGCCAAAAATTCTTCCCGCTGCTTAATTGTCACGTCCTCGTCCCTCCTTCTCTTGCTTCCACCATTCACGAAACGATTGCTTGGCCGGGCGCGGCAAATCGCGTATGCTTGTCCAACCAGCAAGCAGGCCAGGTCCCTTTTCGATGACACCTTCTTTCGCAAGCCAACCGGTGGCTACGTGCCCCGTACGTACCGCTTTGTCGTACAGGGAAGGATGAGAGGTTAAATAGCCGAACACTTTAAATGCAAACTTCTCCTGCCAAGAGACATGTCCCTGTTCCACTTCATCTTTCCTGTGCTCAATCAGCAAATCATGAAGCGGAATTTTGACCGGACAAACTTCGGTACAGGCGCCGCACAAGCTCGATGAATACGGCAACTCTTTCCATTCTTCGTACCCTTCGAAAAGCGGTGTCAACACAGCTCCGATCGGTCCGCTGTATACGCCGCCGTACGCATGGCCGCCGATATGACGGTATACCGGACATACATTTAAACAAGCTCCACAGCGAATGCATTTCAGCACCTCTTGATAAGCCGTGCCAAGAATGTCGGAGCGCCCATTGTCCAGCACAATCAAGTGAAACTCCTCTGGCCCGTCAATATCTCCACGACGCCGCGGTCCGCTCATTACCGTCATGTATACGCTGATTTTTTGTCCGGTCGCGCTGCGTGTCAGCATCGAAACCACAATGTCGAGTTCGCTCCAAGTCGGGACAAGCCGCTCCATGCCCATAATGGCGATATGAACCTTCGGCAGTGTCGTCGTCAGACGCGCATTGCCTTCATTACTGATTAACACAATTGAGCCTGATTCTGCTACAGCGAAATTACAGCCAGAAATGCCAATGTCCGCTTCCAGAAACTCGCGTCTCAATTCTTCGCGCGCGAACTGGCACAACACTTCCGTCTCATCCGAAAGCGCACGTCCCGCCACTTCTGAAAACAGCTCCGCTACTTGCGCCCTCGTTTTATGAATAGCGGGCGCGATCAAATGGGAGGGCGTCTCTTTGGCCAGCTGGATAATATATTCGCCCAAGTCGGATTCAATGACGCGCAACCCTTGTGCTTCCAAGTGCTTGTTTAAGTGAATCTCTTCCGAAACCATGGATTTTGATTTCACAACGGAACGTGCGTTTTTTTCTTGCGCGATGCGAAGTACGTGATTTACCGCATCCGCCGCCGTAGAAGCAAAATGAACATCCCCCCCGTTCTTCTCTACGTTCAGCGCCAGCTGTTCCAAATAGCTATCTAAATTTTCAAGCGTATGGGCCCGTATTTGTGCCGCTAAATCGCGCCATTCTTCTATATTCCCCAGCTCGTCCGCCGCCTGAAATCGACCAGCGCGCAGCCTATCCTGCGTAAACGGCACCGCTTTGCGCAGCTGTTCATCACCAAGCGCTTTTTCTACACGCCCAAAAAACGTGATCGGTTGCCCGCTCATTTCGTTCCTCCTCTCGCCAGCACTTCGGCTACATGCATCACTTGTATCTCTTTTCCACTCCGGCGCAGCCGTCCGCCAATGTTCATTAAGCACCCCATATCTGAGCCAATAAGGACGTTCGCTCCCGTCTCTTCGATATGCTTAATTTTTTCATCTACCATCGCTTCTGAAATCGCGCTCATTTTCGCTGCAAACGTTCCCCCGAAGCCACAACAATCCTGACAATAGGGCAACTCTTCCATTCTGAGACCCTCCACCTGCGACAGCAGCGCCGCTGGTTCTTGCTTAAGCCCAAGGCCGCGGCTCATATGACAGGAGTGATGATATGTCGCAGTCGTCCGCAAATGGGCGTCAACTTTATCCACTTTTAACACATGAACAAGAAATTCGGAGAACTCATATGTTTTCTCGGCTACCGCTTTAGCACGCTTATACCAGAGCGCATTGTCTTTTAACAACTCAGGATAATAATGGCGAATCATCGCCACACAGGAACCTGAAGGGGCAACCACATATTCGCTGTCTCCGAACACTTCCACCATGTGTTTCGCCGCTTTGCGAGCGTCTTTATGGTAACCGCTATTGTACGCGGGCTGGCCGCAACACGTTTGCGCCTGCGAAAAATCGACTTCTACTCCATACCGTTCTAATACTTCTACCACACTCTGTCCAACATGTGGAAAAAACACATCTGAAAGACAGGTGATAAACAAAGAAACTTTCATTTCCTCTCCCCTCTCTGCCGTTTTATTTTTTGTATTTTTTTATTTTACAGAATAGAAAAACCACTGCCAATAAATATCCACGATATAGAAATTTCTTTGGAATTAAAAAATTTTATCTCATATATATATATAAGAATAATACGGGCCAATCTTCTTCTTTGCGAAAAGCCATGAAAACTCAAAAAAGACAGGTTTGTCAATAGATTGGAATATTTTTTAACAAAATCTTTACATTAAATTAATGAAATGTTAATATGTTAATTACAAAACCAATCCAAACGAGGAGGTTGTATGTCATGAAACTTGTACAAATCCGTACAACAAAAGGTTACGATAAAATTCTGCCGCAACACGGCATGGTGATTAAAGAAACGGAGAACGACGTCTACCTCCTGTTTCCGGATGGACGATGCAAAGTCTCGCGTGAAGAGTTCAATAAATTTTGTTCGGATATTTAAAAGGAATGAATAAAAAACGAGGCGGTTCGTAATCATGCATAAGATCGCCTCGTTCTTTTCTTTTGATTTTCCTCCTATCGCTTGTGTCGCTTGATGATTTCAACACCCGAAAACTTCCCGTCGCCATCGCCAGCAACGTTCCGCTTTCCGCTTCCACCCGTGCTTCCGTCGTAATTGTGCGCCTGGTACGATATACCATTCTTCCGCACATGTACACTTTTCCTTATTGCCACCAAAAAATCAAGAACCTTATCGCACATCTGTAGGCAGGAGTTTTTTTCTTTTACCGAAACACACATAATATATGCTCTTTGGCAAAACAGAATGTCGAAACATTAGGAAATATATATCCTGTAAGGAGGCTTTAATAGTGGGCATAAACTTGAAAGAAAAGTTCAACACAGGATTGACTCCGGCTCAATTTATGGAAGGAATGACAAAAAACAAGGAAGTGTTCCATGATTGGTACCACCGCTTTACGTGGCCGAAAGGAGAAAAGGCGTTTTTCACATCTCTGCGCCAAAAGAGTGACTGGCGTTGTTTGATCCTTGCAGCCGATTGGTGCGGCGACGTAGTACGCAACGCGCCCGATTACGAAGAAAAAATCAAAGAAGCGCGCGCAAAAATGCTTGCGGAGTATGGTGAAGGCACGAAATACCAGGAGACGATTGTCCGTGAGCTGCGCGAGGTTCTCTCCTCCCTGTCATGTTAACCGGGAACGACCTTAGCGTCGTTCTTTTTTTGTCTGCTATAATGGTATGATATAAAAAGAGGAGGCTTATACTATGAGACCAAACCCTATTTCACTTGAAACAGCTAAAATGCTATCTGAAAAGCTAAATATACCGATTGAGCAGATTATGCATATGCCCCAGCACATTCTGCTCCAAAAAATAACCGAACTGGCCAAACAAGAAAAAACGGAGAAAAATGAAGATTAGAAGATTTGAACCACAGGACGCAGAACAAATTCGGCAGTTGTTCTACGATACGGTTCATACGATTAACGCCAGAGACTATTCAAAAGAACAGGTAGACGCTTGGGCTCCGGAAGCACTGGCTGCCGATAAGTGGGGACAAATGCTTGCGTATAATATCTCATACGTAGCCGAACAAGATAGCGTTATTATTGGCTTCGGCGACTTGGCGCGCAACGGCTATATCAATTGCCTGTATGCGCACAAAGACTTTCAGCGCAAAGGCGTAGGCTCCGGCTTGTTAGCTCAGCTTGAAACCGAAGCCAGAGCGCTCGGTCTTACGGAAGTATTTGCAGAAGCGAGCATTACAGCCCGTCCGTTCTTTTTAGCACAGGGCTATCAGTGCGTACAAAGCCAAAATAAAGAACACAACGGTTCGGTTTTTTTGAATTATGTTATGAAAAAGCGGTTATTGTAGTAAGACAAGCTCGCAGGCAATGACCGCGAGCTTGTTTTTTTCATTTTTTACATAATGAAAAGTTATGCCTTAACCTGCGTTGCCATCTTCTCAAATGCTTTGACCGCGGCCTGTGCCACTTTCTGCACCGGAACCCGCCCCGTCTTGACCATGGACGCAATGGCCACACCGCTTTCCATAGAAAGTTCTCCTGCTATCGCCCCGCTAACTGATACCGGAATCATCGCATCGACCGCCAGCAAATCGCCAATGGTTATCGCGTCAAACGGTTGTCCGGTTGCATCGGCCAGATTCTGGCGTAATCCGTTGAGCATCCCCCCTACGTTGGTACCAGCTTCTCCAACCGCATCCAGCAACTGCCCCGCTCTCTCCATTCCCTGCATAATTATGTCAGCTCCGTCGTTTATCGATACTTCTACCTTGTTTCTTTGACCGTGGAAAGTGATGCGACCAGCTTCCACTTTCCGCTCTATCACTTCCCCCTGCGGTGTGCGGATAACAACCGCGGACCTATTACCGACAAGCGCCCGGGCAATTGGGGCGATCCGTTTCGTCTCCTCCGGCGTTAACCCGAAAACGGTTGCCAGACCATACGGGTTGCTAAGCGTGCGAATCACATGTCCAGGCAATGCTACCTCTACAGCCGCCCATTCGTAGTCAGTTCCCTCAGGAATAACTACAATATAATCCTGACCGTCACATGTATCAGGAAGTTCATCGAGTTGCACGGTCGTCCCGATTCCTAATCCGGTGCCGCCGGGTGTATCTGGATTGTGACCGATCATAGATGATTCGGTAATGACCGTTTCGCTTATCACATCCATCGCCAAATCGCCGATAACCGGAACCGCATCATTCAGATAGAGCGCAGCAATTTCCGAAAAGGATACGCCCGCCATTCCCGCAGCCTCCTTTAGTGCCTGCCGAATTCCAAGGACATTATCCACCGTTCCTTTAACCCCGGTTGTTTTGACCAAATACTGAGAAAGAAACTCGACTCGTCCGTTTCCTACACAGGCAAGCGCTACTTCTGTCGAGGAATTTCCGATATCTACACCAGCAATAATTCGGGAATCCACCGTTACTCCTCACTTTGCCTTAGCAAATTCCGCTTTTCATACACTTTGGCGGCCTCGCGTATAAGCGCAGCGTTTTCTCTGGCACCGTATTGCTTCTCCAGTTCTTCAGCGATGGCAAGAAGCTCCTCTTTGGTTGAGCGTCGCGGGCGCAATGCATGATAAATTTCAAGAATTCTCGTATCAGAGATACCGATAAGTTCGGCTGCACGGCGGAAATTTTTCGCCTGTTGCGTTTTGCCCAGACTGTCGCAAATTTGTGCGTGCATTTGCAGGGTTTCTGAACTGATCCGCAAATCTTCAGCCTGTACTTCCCCACGAATCGCCGCATCCAGCGTCAACTCGCGATACTGTTTTCCAGTTGGTGTTCGCAATAAATCCGGCTTTTTTAAACCGAGCGGATAATGTTCCCTAGTAAGTGCCTCCATTACATTCCCCCCTGCTCCCTTATTGTGAATTCAACGTCCAACTCAACTGGCTTCATGTCCGGAATAAGCGACTGGCATTCTTTGAGATAAAGAATGGCAGCTACCGCCTGATATTTCGGACGGGCCATTTGATCGTTTACAACCGGCACTGGACTTGGGCTTTCACCGAGCGCGTACATCGCAGCATTACGCCCGATGGCCCGATACGTTTCCAACGTAATGAGCGGGGATTGGGGAAACAGTTCCAGATTGCTAAGCGGGTCCAAATCTCGTTGATGGATCACGGTCGTCCCCCTCGACTGAATGCCGATGCCAATACCGGAACCGCTAAGCTTAGCTGCCTGATGCGCCATAAATGCCAAATCCGCTGTTGAAAGACTGCGGATAACACGTGCTTTTACACCCTGCTCTTCAATACCGGCGAGAACTTCTCGCAACACGCTCGCGTGATCCACTTGAACGATCGTCTTATTTATCGCCGCACCGAAGGCCGGGCCGACGGCAACCACTACTTCATGCGGATCGTCACCTTTTTTTGCCGTTCCTTTTTCCTTCCAGTTTATTTTGAACGCAACAGCAGTAGATGGCATACCCTCTCCTCCTTAGTCAAAGTCCTGCGGGCTGATAGCTTGGCGAATATTTTTTATTTCCTCCCATCTTTCCGGACTGAGGCGATATCCCGTACCCGGACCTCCGTAATCGTTTTCATCATTTACCGCGCTAATGACGACATTGTTTTTATTAATGATAGCCGACGTGTGCAAATAATCTCCGGCGACCCGCTGTTTCAGCATAGCAAACACACGCTCGGCAATTTCTCTGTATCCACGTTTTGCAAGCGCTAATGCCACATCCAATCCTGTAATCCCTTCAGTTAAAATCCGTTCTGCTGCTTTTAAATCTTCTACCACGTTCCGTGGCGGCATGTTTTCGCTGCTGCTGGCGTACGCCGCGCATTCCACTTCTTCGTTCGTAATGACGGGGAAGCCCAGTTCATCAAACACTGCCTGGAGCGCCTTGGCCGCTTCATACCGGATTTGAATCACGCTTTCTTCGTCTACCGGCCTGAGGCCTCCGTCCACCATCATATCGCGCTGCAATACTAAATAATCGTCCATATCGGTGATATCCATATTCGATCCCGCAAACATATTGTCACTGTTCGGTACAGCGCTGTAGCCGGAAAAAATAAAGTCTGTTCCCGGCAACATTTGACAAAGCATTTTAGCGCTACGGCGTATTGCCGAATGGGAAAACGTCTGATCATTTCCAGATGCTACTTCTAAACCGAATATCATGGCCGCTAAATTTTCAGCCAGTACGGCTCTAAGGCCACTCGGCACGGCTGCCGGTACGCCGATGCAGCTGATCGATCCGTTCTGTAATCCTTGGACTCCTGCGCCTTTGGCCATCATGATGCAGCGCACTTCCAGATAAAGCATTGACTTTCCTTCCGCGCCTGCCATCTGTACCTCTGATCCTGTGCCTGACGTAAAGCGCATTTTTGCTCCTCTGGATGCGTATGCGGAAGCAAGAAATGACTTCGACCACGGCGTATCATCCCCGTCAACGAATACGGACTCGGTACCGTAGATCGAAATCGTTTCCGCGTAAGAAGTCAGACCCAGCATAGCAAGCCGCAATTCAGTCGCTTCTTCCAGCGCATCCTGCGTTAAAATACCGCCGCGCGCAGTCTGGGAACCCACAAGAAGCGCCAAGGCGTTAAACGGTGCGTAGCGCACAATGCCTACGGTCGTTTCTTGTTCATCAAATCCCCTAAGCCCCGCCTCCGCGGCATCAGCGGCCATAAGAACCGGATTGTCCCTCACATTGGTAACATGACATTGGTTGGAAGGAGTTTTCCGGGCCCGCATTTTCTGAAGCTCCATCATCATTTCAACCACGTTCATATGATTAAGAACTTCAACGACTTTCGCCGGGGTCATGCCCTCCGCCAGTTTAACAATCTCTGCGCGCGGAACATGAATGTCCACGAGCATACGCGCGATATCCAGCCCGTCCATCTCCATGACTTTTTCGGTTATCTTCGCGTTTATCGCATAATCGGCGATAAAACGATCCAGCTCTCGACTTTCCGTCCAACTCAACGATCTTTCCATTCTCCACTTTCACGGAAGGATTCGGATCGTTCGGGCTCGACATAGCCACAAACCCCATTTCCGGCCATTCCGTGACAAACCCATCCTGATTAATCGGTTGCCGTTCAAGCATCAAAAAGCGCTGAGAGCGCTTTGTCAACTGTGAAACCTGCATCATTTCACCTCTTCTCCTCTTAATCCTTCTCTTTCAAGAATAATTATAATTTTCAATCTATTTTTTGTATCTGTATTCAAATAACCTTTATTAGCACTTTCTTTACTAGAAAAGCGAGTTTTGGAATTGATAAGTAGGCAAAACTGTTATCGTTCGCTGCCATTTCCGATATTCAGTCGGTGCTATCCCTTCACGTTTACGGAATATACGCGAAAAATAATTCGAATCCGGAAAACCGTATTGTTCACCGAATTGACATTGAAGTCTGCGATGAATATTATAAATCCCAATCCCGGTAGTATGTCCGACGGCATGACGCTGGATGGTGGACAACATATCTTCCAACCGGATGTCTGGCATCCCTTTTCCATTATCCTCTACCTCAAATAAAATCTTGTCTTCCTCATACCGGCCCAATACACGAACCATCATCGCCTTCCCTTCCGGAAGCTCGCTGATATTTTGATAAACATTTTGCAATTGTTCTTCCTCATGCCCTGCCATCAACACCTGTCCACATAGTACGGAACCAAGATATTTCTCATTATGAATAATAGGTGCCGCCAAATCTACCAACCCTGAATGGCAACGATGAATGACCGGTCTTCCTTTTTTTGCCACGAGAATTCCTACCCGCTCATCCGACAGAATACAGCGGCGCAAACCCTCCGGGCAGGAACGGATATAGGAGCAAAAAGAGGTAAAATTGCTCGGCCTAGTAATCGGATTTCCTTGCTCATCACCAATAATCACCGCAAAGCCGGTAGCGTCCGCAAAACGGTCTTGAACTTCCTGCAACACTTCCACATCCACAATGTCACGAAGTGTTAGAGCGCCCATCGTATCCTCCTTATTCGCTCTTTTTTTCTTGTTTCATTCGTTCCGAAACAATTTCTTTCGGATTCCAGCAGTTAAATTGGTAGACAGGCCGGGTCTCATAGCCGAGCCGTGCGCATCGATACGATGTTTTCTGTCCCGGTTGCTTTACCACTTGAAAATGACGGCATGTAGCACAGCAATGATATTTTCTTTCCATGCAGTTCCTCCGTTTGCTTATCATGATAAATCTAACACGCAGAAAAAAAGCTCACAAGTGCAATAAGCATCTTCATCTCCATATAATATTTATAGAACTATAAAACCAAATCCTGTCTCCCTAGGAACCGCAAAAAGGCTGTCTGAAGAATTAAATGTGCCTATCGAGCAAGTTACGCATACGCCCCAACATATTCTGTTGCAAAGATTAACGGAACTGGCTCGAAAAAAAGAAGCAAAGGAAATTGGCCACTACATTGCTCCTTTGGGTAAAAAATCACTTATTCTCGGTGGACAACAAGGAATTGAAGCGATAAAGCAAAACATTACGACAAGCTTAAATTCTCACGGCATAAGCTATCAAATTGAACCATTTAAAGGGGAATGCTCCAACAATGAAATTAACCGAATGAAAAAAATCGGACAAGCCCAAGCGGTTGATATTATTATCGGCGTGGGCGGTGGGAAGGCGATCGATACGGCTAAAGCAGTAAGCTTTAAATTAAATTGTCCTGTCGCTATCGTACCAATCATCGCTTCCACTGATGCACCATGCAGCGCCCTCTCCGTTATTTACAATGACGAGGGCGTATTCGAACAGTATCTTGTGCTTCCGCGAAATCCGGATTTGGTTTTACTTGATACAAAAGTAATCGCCCATTCGCCGGTTCGTCAACTGGTAGCTGGAATGGGCGACGCACTATCCACATATTTTGAAGCGGCCGCTTGCGCCCGTGCCCGGGCCAGGAACATAGCGGGCGGCACCATGACGCAGGCAGCGCTGGCTATCGCTAAGCTGTGCTATGAAATTTTGTTACGTGACGGCTATCAAGCGAAAATTGCCTGCGAGCAAAACGTGGTAACGGAAGCATTGAACAATATTGTAGAAGCAAATACGCTTCTAAGCGGTCTTGGCTTCGAAAGCGCAGGGCTCGCCGCGTGCCATGCCATTCACAACGGATTAACCATACTCGAAGAAACACATCCATACTGCCACGGAGAAAAAGTTGCGTTCGGCACGATTATTCAGCTTGTCCTAGAGAACCGTAGCATGAAGGAACTTGAGGAAGTTATTGTGTTCTGCCGTTCTGTTGGACTGCCGACCACGCTTGCCGATATCGGCTTGGGCAATGCAACCCCAGAACAAATCCGGAGTGCTGCTGACGCTCTTAGTCGTACGTACAGGCAAAGCGAAGAAGATGCGTTCCTCCAATCATCTGCTATTATGCTATGAACAAAAAAACTAATTTCTGACTAGATTTTTCAAAATGTTATCCTCCTTCCTTCCAGCACTTCTGTGCGACGTGATCCGAAAAAAGGGCTGCTGATCCTATCCTTGGCGTGACGTACCGCCCGTAAAGCAAAGCCACCGTCAGTCGATGGCTATACGGTGGCTTCTTTTGTTGCTTTGCTCTTCTTATTTTTGCAATTGAACAGTGAACGTGCCCCAGACCTCTTCACCCCAGCGCAGTTCCAGCTTATCGCCGTCCGCCACGGCACCGACACCCTCCGGTGTACCCGTATAAATAATATCACCTTCACCCAGGCCGAAATGTTCGTCTGTAAATTCAATAATGGTCTGCATATCAAATAACATATTGCTTATATTGCCACACTGTACCTGCTCCCCATTTTTAAATAGCGAAAAGTCTGTGCCACGACATGCTTCTACACCGGGAAATGGACGAAAAGACGTAAGTACGGCCGAATTCGGAAAACCTTTAGCTTTCAGCCAGGGATGGCTCTTTTCCTTTAGTTCATTCTGCACGTCACGCAACGTAAAATCAATACCAAGCGCCATCTTGTTCACGACATCTTCCACTTTCATTCCGGGTTCAAAAGGGCGAGCAATATAGAGCACAAGCTCTGTTTCATAATGCACTTCACCACGGTTGCCCGGCAACGTAATCGTTTGCCCGTTCGCCTCTACAAGCGCATGGGTCGGTTTGGAAAAAAGAAAAGGGGAAGTCGGCACCGCATTCCCCAGTTCTTCTGCATGCAGCCGATAGTTTCTTCCCACACAAAAAATATTTCGTATTTCGTTCATCAGAATCCTTCTTTCTATAAATATATCAGTCCAATAACTATTGTTTCAGCGGTTTGAACTCTGGTTTATATCGACTTCACCATTCCACCGTCCACAAGCAACGTGCTTCCAGTAATATATGTACTTGCGTCTGATACAAGGAAAGTAACCACTTTTGCAAACTCTTCCGGTTCCCCATACCGCTTAAGCGGGATGTCCTGCTTCGCTTTTTCTTCCACTTCTTCCTTGGAAATCCCTTGCTTCTGCGCGTTCATCTCGTCCAGATGCGCTACGCGGTCAGTTGCAATACGACCTGGCGCCACCGTGTTAATAAGGATATTATAGGGTGCTAACTCTACGGACAGTGTCTTGGCAAGCCCGACAATACCGAGACGGAACGTGTTGGAAAGAATAAGGCCTGGAATCGGCTGTTTAACGGAAGAAGAGGCAATATTGATAATGCGTCCGCCACCCTGCTTCATATCAGGTAATACTTCGCGAATAAGGCGGATGTAGCTTAACAGGTTCAACTGAAACGCTTGTTGCCACTGTTCGTCGTCCAGTTGTTCAAACGTGCCGCCCGGCGGGCCGCCCGCGTTGTTGATAAGGATGTCAATCTTGCCAAGCTTCTCACGTGTCGCCTGCACGAGCGATTTAATATCTTCATATTTCGTAATATCGGCACAGTGATAGGCTACTTTGCCCATCCCATACTGTTCAAGCTCCTGCTTTACTTGCTGAAGCTTTTCTTCGTTACGGCTCGTAATCATAACATGCGCACCTTCTTTTACGAGCTGTTCGGCAATCGCCCGGCCAAGGCCCTGGCTTGATGCTACAACGAGCGCTACTTTTCCGTTTAGTTTTAAATCCATGTTATATCCCCCTTCATTTTCCTTTCTTGTAGTCTGATACAATAAACATCAGCAAAATTTCGCCTTCATCGCTAATTCCGTCATGACAATCATCGCTTTATACGCCTCAAGAATATCTTGCGCCTTATAGCGAACGAGCGGCGCTTCCCCGTCCAGTTCCGTTCCCGGCAATAGATGTGCCCATTCCGCCTGCCCGTAGTTCGCAAACTCAATCGTTAATACCGGATTTTCCGGCGGTGTAAGCGGGGCGACGTTTTCTCTGCTTTCAATCGCCAGTTTCGTTTTCTCGCGCAGCAACCAGCCTGCTTTCTCCGGTGTCAGGCACAGCGCGGATGTACGGGACATTTGTTTTTTCACCACCGCAGTGGTAATGCCAGGGATGAGCGCTTCCGCTTCTTCTGCCACACCGTCATCGCCCGCTACCATCAAAAGCGGTACGCCATAGTGGCCGGCCACATACGCGTTGAAACCGAGTTCACCTACAGGCGCGTCATTAATATACATATTTCTCACACCGAAAATCATCGTATGGCTCAATACACCTTTCCTGCCAGCGCGCGAATGGTAGCCGAGAAATATCGCGCCCGTATATGTATCATCCAGCCCCTGCACCATAGAGAACGGTTTCACATCTCCAGAGATCAATTGTGCTTCCGGATGCAGTCGTTCGATTAATAAATTGTTCATCTTGGAGTGGCTATCATTGACAATAATCTCTTTAAACCCCTGCTGAAACGCGGTTTCAATCACGTGGTTTACCTCATCTGTCATCAATTTTTGACCACGCGCGTAGTTGAGTCCTGTTGAATCAACAAACGTTTGATCCACCAGTCCAGTAATTCCTTCCATATCAACGGAAATATACAGTTTCAAGCTTCCACCCCATCTCCATTTTTCCTTAAGTATAAATATTCGATATGAGCTTGATATTTCCTTTCTCTACTGTGTAGCCACGCATAAAACCCCGTAACGTTATCATTTATTTTCTTACTTATACGTACGCTAAAAAATCCCTCCCTGCAATGAGCAGTGAGGGATTCTCGGTTACACATGAACCGCTTGCTTTTCGAGAAGGAATTTTTGTATTTTGCCGCTGGCCGTTTTCGGAAGCTCGTCGACAAAGCAGTAAGCGCGTGGACGTTTGTATTTCGCCAGTCGCTCTCCTTCCACAAGAAACGTATCCAGCTCTTCCGCAGTCACATTGCTTTCCTTGCTGCGGACAATGTAGGCAAACACAATTTGTCCCCACTTCGGATCCGGTTTGCCCACCACGGCCACTTCGCGTACGCCCGGATGTTCCAGCAATTGATCCTCCACTTCGCGCGGATAAATATTTTCTGCACCGGAAATAATCATATGATCTATGCGATCACGAATCCAAATGTAGCCGTCTTCATCGTACTCGCCCATATCGCCCGTATGATACCAGCCGTAAGCCAGCGCTTTTTCCGTCGCTTCGGGGCGGTTGTAGTAACCTTCCATCATGCACGGACCTTTGACAAGAATTTCGCCGATTTCGCCTGGCTCGCAAATGTTATCTGGATGCGTTGGCGTGCCGTCCGGATTGACGCGACAAATACGCAACTCATGCGTCAAACTTGCCTTTCCAGCAGAGCCGGCTTTTTTTAATTGTTCGTCTGCGTACAGCACAGACATACACGGGCCCATTTCGGTTGTACCGTAAATCTGGATTAAGTCCGCGCCTACTTTCTCCTCAAACTCGCGGATAAGGACAGGAGCCATGGACGCTCCGCCGTATTCGAGCAGACGCAATGATGATAAATCGTACGCTTCAAAATCGTCGGCATACAGCAACATATTGACCATTGTTGGTGCCGCGAACATATGCGTGACTTTTTCTTTTTCGATCGTGTACAGCACACGGGAAGCGTCAAAATGGTGCAAAAGCACATTAGTCGCTCCCACCTGCACACGCGGCAGGAAAGAAGTATGCAATTCCGCCGTATGGTTGAGCGGCGCGGCGGCAAGACCAATGTCATCCTTTGTTAGGCCCATGCATTGCATCATCATAAAATTATGATGAATTTTGCTGCGATGCGTGTGAAGTACGCCTTTCGGGCGTCCGGTAGTACCGCTTGTGTACATCATAATGCAATAATCGGTTTCCGATACCTCCACTTCCGGACGGGAAACATCTTCTGCTTCAAGCAGTTCGTAAAATCCAAGCGCTCCTTCTGTCAACGGTTCATCCACATATATATAATGTTCGACCGGATTCCCAAGCTCACGCGCTTTCTCCACCACGTCTGAGCCCTGTCTTTCATATAACAATACTTTTGCTTTTCCATCCTGTAGGATATATTGCAATTCATGTGCAGCTAGCCGATAGTTAATCGGATTAAAAATGGCGCCGATTTTTGCCGTCGCAAACAATGTAACCACAAACTCGCTCGTATTATATAAGAAGGAAGAAACAACGTCACCCTTTTGGACACCCAGGCGCTTAAGCGCCCGGGCAAATTGGTTTACTTTTTGATTCAATTCTGTATATGTCCAGCGGTGATGCTTCGTTTCGTATTCATAAATTAAGCTAATTTTATCCGGAAAATTACGGACTGACCATTCAAGAACATCTCCGATTGTTGTGCTCATCGTTTTCTTCCCCCCTATGTGCTTATTTTAAATAATCAGGTTTGACAAATCCCTGGAATTCTTTCTCGATAACTTCTTTAAACTCCGGAGATTTATATGCTTCGATTAAATCTTTAACAAACTGGCTGTCTTTGTCCGCCGTTTTCACAGCGACCACGTTCATATATTGATCCGGAATCTTTTCGAGCGCCAGCGCTTCCGTAAGTTTCAAGCCCGATGCGATGGCGAAGTTCCCGTTGACAAATGCGTAGTCTGCGTCTTCAAGCGAGCGCGGAAGCTGGGCTGCTTCCAGCGGCAGGAGCTTGATATTTTTCTTGTTCTCCACGATATCCTTTTCCGATACGCGAAGCAGATCTACACCTTCTTTTAACTTGATCCAACCGAAATGTTGCATCATGACAAGCGCGCGGGCCTGATTAGTAGGATCATTCGGAAGCGAAACGGTCGCTCCCGGCTGCACTTCTTCCAGTGTTTTATGCTTATGCGAGTAAATGCCGATCGGAGCCGTCGGAACCTGGATAACATCTTGAATATCCAAGTTATGCTCTTTCGCAAAGTTCTGCAAATACACGACATGTTGAAACACATTCGCATTCAGCGAACCTTCAGCCAGCGCCTGGTTCGGCTGCACGTAATCGTTGAACTCAACAATCTTCACGTTGTATCCTTTTTTTTCTAAAATAGGTTTAATTCCTAAACGCACCTGATCACTATACGGCCCCGCCGTCGCACCAATAACCAGTTCTTTACTGTTCCCCTGCGTTTTTCCTGTTGCCGTTTCGCTCTCTTGTCCTCCGCAAGCTGTCAAAAAGATTACTATTAATGAAATTAATGCAATAAGAATAAACGGTTTTTGTTTCACAAAGATCTCTCCCTTAACGTTTATCAAGATAATGTGCAAGACGATTGCCCGCAAATTGAATGACTTGTACAAGCACCACCAATAAAAGCACGGTCACAATCATAACATCCGTCTGGAATCGGTAGTAGCCGAAGCGAATCGCTAAATCCCCGATCCCTCCGCCTCCGACAACGCCGGCCATCGCAGAATAGGAAAGAAAACTGACAATCAATACTGTGAGTCCGAGCGTAAGCCCAGCGCGCGCTTCTGTCAATAACACTTTCCAAACAATCTGATATGTAGACGCCCCCATTGCCACCGCGGCTTCAATAACTCCTCTCGAAACTTCACGAAGCGATTGCTCCACCAGACGTGCAAAGTATGGAATGGCTGCAATCGACAACGGAACAGCCGCAGCCACCGGACCGATCGTCGTTCCGACCAATGTTCGCGTCAACGGAATCAATGCCACGAGCAAAATAAGAAAGGGAAACGATCGGACAATGTTAACGAGCGAACTTAAAATTCGAAATAAAATGGGGCTTTCCAGCAATTGTCCTTTACCTGTCAGAAAAAGCAGAACCCCCAGCGGCATGCCAAGCAAAAGCGCTGAGCCTATTGAAATGCCGACCATAATAGAAGTTTCTACGATAGAAACCCCAATTTCCGGCAATAAAGCAATCACATTATCAAACATTGGCTATCCCTCTCTCCTTGCCTGTTTCCTCTTCGAATAATAGCTGGGCGATTTCAGTTTTCGGCTTTACTTCCCGTTCAGAAAGCGAAAGTTTTTCGACGAGATGACCTCTTTCCATGACTGCTACTTTGTTGCAAATCTCTTTCACTACACTCATTTCATGCGTGACGATGAGAATCGTTACGCCTAGCTTTTGGTTGATTTCTTTAAGAAAAGATAAAATGGTACGCGTCGTCTGCGGATCAAGCGCTGAGGTAGGCTCATCACATAGCAGCACTTTCGGCCGGCTGGCCAACGCCCGGGCGATAGCGACCCTCTGCTTTTGTCCCCCGCTCAACTTGGCAGGATAGCTGTCCACCTTCTCGGCCAGCCCTACAATCTCCAAGCACTCCTGTACTCTTTTTTTTCTCTCTTCTTTTGGAAGACCGGCTATTTCTAGCGGAAACGCCACATTGTCCGCCACCGTCCGATTATTCAACAGATTAAAATGCTGAAAAATCATGCCGATGGACTGGCGCGCTTTGCGCAGCTCTCGATTTGATAGACCGGTTAACTCCTGACCATCCACATATACCTTTCCCTCGTCCGGTCGCTCCAGCAAATTAACCAGTCTAAGCAAAGTTGACTTACCAGCACCGCTGAACCCGATAATACCGTACACATCCCCTGGCTCCACATGCAGCGACGTTGGAGCTACTGCCTGAAATGTCCCGTTCGGTGTGGTATAACTTTTACTAATACTCTGTAATTTAATCATACTCCTCACTCCTTTATTCCTCCTAGATTGCACAAGGGGAAATAAAAACGACCTCCTGCGCTGCAAGAGGTCGGCGTACACTCATCACAAGTTTGCCGGACCTCTCATCTTTCAGCGCGCGAGCGCTGCTGGAATTGGCACCGTGTCAAAGAGTTTCTTTGATGGTTGCCGAGGCTTCACTGGGCCAGTCCCTCCACCTCTCTGGATAAGAGTCCTAATCATTTGCCTTTTCAATTTGTTGATTTTATTCTAACACATTAAACCATAATGTCAACTAGGAATTATAGATTTTTTAATTTTCTCCTACATTGCTGAGACATATAAAAACCATCACAGTTTATCATTGTATATGCAGATAACACCATATTTATATTGATTATAGTAGCTGTATATTTTCGCGGTCAATAAATTTACATTTAATTCTTAATACTATATCGAATAGTAGCAATATTTGTTTTGATAAGGTTGTTAATGATCCGATAAAAAAGACCGCGATTGAAAATTCCACGGTCTTCCTGTTTCATTATTTTTGTGCAATGGTTTGCCGTAACTCCGTGATACGTGCCTCCATTTTTTCTTTTTTAAAAATCGCCTGTGTAAAAATTCCGGTACCAACAATATTTTCTGATGTTTCCGCGGTCACTTCACAAACGACTCGCTTCGGAGTAACTTCCGTACATAAGGCTGTAAATTTTACCCGTTGCCCCACCACCGCAGGCCCAATGTGCTTAACCTGAATTTCGTATCCGGCTCCTTCCTCCCCCTCTTCAAGGTAAGGCAAAATAACATGGCGTCCGACTTTTTCCATATAATAAATCATAGTCACGGTCGACATTACATCGTGAACCACGTTGCCGTCAAACGTAGGACGCATATCGTCCTGCACGACAATTTCCAACGTCTCTGTCTCTCCCGGTTGTAATCCTTTCACCCGTTCTTCTCCTTCCTTATAAAGCAACATATACTTTCTTATACGAATGTAAAGACAACTCCACATCACTGTGGAGTTGTCTTTACACGGGCATATGTGCCAAGCGCGACGGCAACCAGCTCCCCATCGTCCGTGCGCACTTCCGCTTGCATGATAATAGTACGGCCTCCGCGCTTGATTACCCTAGATTGTGCGATCAGCTTATTTCCCCTAGCAGGCGCCAAATAGTTGATTTTGCTCTCCAATGTTACGCACTGCTGCACACCGTTAACATGAGGCGCGGCCGCGTGCCCCATGACCACATCAGCAAGCGTGCTTGTCACTCCGCCATGCACCACTCCATCGATACTATTGTACAATTCCGGGCGAATATGAAGCACTGCCGTGCAGCTATTTTCGTCCTGGTGCTCGATTTCAATACCAAGATATTGGTTAAAACGATTGTTTGATTTCATGGTAGTCTCTCCTGCCAATCCAGCGCTGCCAACGCGTCCTGTTACTCTTCATTAGCTGCGTTCTGTCCGATTTCCTCAAGAAAAAACCCACTCTTGCGGTAAGCGACCGCGTCAAGCAGAGCGATGCTTTCGCCGTCGTGTTCCACCTCGATTTGGTAAAAACCGGCGCGTGCTGTTTTTTTCTTTTCTGTCGCTACTGCACGTAACCGTGCGCCCTTTCCACTTGGAGCCATATACTGAACGTTCATCGATAACGCCACGCATGGACGTCCATATGAATTGCAGGCCGCAGCAAACGCAAAATCAGCCAGCGCAAAAATGACGGCTCCATGTGTTGTGCCATGCGCATTCAACATTTCCTCACGCACGTCTACTTCCGCCACAGCCGTTCCCTCTCCAAGTTCAACCAGCCGGATTCCTAAATGGCGCGCGTACGGATCGCGACTCACATACCGAGTGATTTGTTCCCGGTACCTGCGATGTGTTTCCGTCTCACTCAACATGCTTTTTAAACCTTTCTCCTATACTACTTCCGCGAAGTGCATGGATACAACCTTGCCAGCGAAGCCCATTAAATCTTTGCCTGCTGCTTTTCCTTCCGGAGAAGAAAGCGCGTTCATAAGCGCTTCTTTTGTTTCAAAATACATTTCTGCAATCAAATGAAGATTGCTGTCACCTGCAGGAGAGCCATAAATTTTATTAACTTCCAGCTTTAGAAGACCCGGCATTTTTTCCGCGAGCGGCGCGTGTACTTCTTTGTAATGTTTATCAAATTCCTCCACATTTTCCGGCTTTTTGTAAATCGCGATCAGCTTAACCATCGTATCCCCTCCATAAAAAATCAATACCTTAATATCATAAAAATATAATATTACGTTTTAAAATCGTACTATTTATCAGAAATTATATCGTTTTAAACAGCCAATCGTCAATATTTTAAGAAAAATTATTAATATAGCCACTATGTTGAACTTACCGTTCAAGCGAATGCTACCGCTCCCGCTGGCCCGGTTCAACGAATTGCAAGAGCTCTCGATCCGGGCCATAAAATAAAATCATCCGACCGCCTCCAAGCGTCGGTTTCGGTTCCTCAGTGTTAAAAACAATTCCCTTCGCCTTGTAATGAGCAATCAGTACAAAAACGCCATCTCGCGCACCGCGTTCTGACCGCGAAGGCGTACCCTGTACCCAAACATCGATGAATAAAACGCAATGGAACGATCCATATCGGAAACAATCAATGCTACGTGTTCGATTTTTTTAATCATTTGTATCTCCTGCCCTTTTCATTTTTGAATCCCTTCTCTTTTTCTATCACTAAATGGTAATTTTGTTTCTTATTTTGGGCAAGTCTAGTCCTTTACTTTGACTTCTCCGCTTTACATGTTGAACAAAGCGACAGTGGCCGACTTTTTATACGGTTTCACTTTCTGTTATAGTAAAAGCAAAAGGACATGAAGGGGAGAACAATATGGCAATGTTTGAGGAACCGGATCTGCTGGGCGTCTACTGCGAACGACGCGACAAGGGACATCCGGAAGAATATGCGTTTGAGATTACGCAAAAATATATGTTCAATTTCTTTATCAGCAACATGAACCAACTGTTCGCTGCTGAAAAAGCCGAAGTTACTGACAACATGCCGCCTGATGAAAAAGCAAAACTACTCTATTTAAAAAAAGCATCCGACCGCGAAAAGCTGGAACTTATCCGCAGATGGTATGAAGATTACAAAGACAGCATCTATTCCTCCAGCGGTTCATTTGAACGGGCATATATGCACAGAAATTCCCTTTTGCAAAATAATGAATATTAAAAAAGCATCAAAAAATCCCCGGATTGGCCGCTACGAACCGAAACCGGGGATTTTTCATCATTCTATTCGTTATTTTTTAATCAATTCAAGCTCCACTGGCACATTTTTCTCTACTTTTTCGCCGTTTGCTACTTTCTTCGCAAGTTCAACCGCTTGCTTGCCGATAAGCTCGGGTTTCTGCGCGACAGTCGCGCTCATGCGGCCCTCTTTCACCGCAGCCACTGCGTCATCCGTTGCATCAAAGCCGACAACAACTACATCCTTCAATCCAGCAGCCTGAATCGCTTTCAGAGCCCCTAGCGCCATTTCATCATTATGAGCAAATACGGCTTTAATATCCTTATTCCCCTGCAAAATGTTTTCCATAACACTCATACCTTTCGCGCGGTCAAAATCGGCCGGCTGCTTGGCCACCACTTTCACACCTTTTTCTTTGTCAATGATTTCATGGAAACCTTTGCCGCGCTCCCGTGCCGCGGAAGAACCTGGAATTCCTTCAAGTTCAACGATATTGCCTTGTTTTCCGATTTTTTCAAGCAAATATTTAGCCGCCATTCTGCCCCCTTCTACGTTGTCGGAAGCTACGTGTGATACGACCTCGCCTCCCTCGGCGCTACGGTCAACGGTAATGACCGGGATGTTGGCATGATTCGCGGATTTAATGGCAGACACAACGGCTGCGGAGTCGGTCGGGTTTACAAGAATGACATCCACCTGCCGCTGGATTAAATCTTCGATTCCCGAGATTTGTTTCGCTGGGTCATCCTGTGCGTCAACCGTTACTAGCTTTATATTGTTTTCCTGCGCCGCTTTCTCCGCCCCCTCTTTCAGCGTCACGAAGAACGGGTTGCTTTGTGTGGAAATAGCCAGCCCTACCGTAATCTGCTCTTTTTTGTCGCCAGCTGCTTTATCTCCTGTACCTGGCGCCTGGGTGGTGCAACCTACCAGCATGGATAAACCGAGCAAACTTACCGCAAAACCTTTTACTAATCTTTTCATTTTCTTCTGATCCCCCTTAGACAAATATTGATTTAATGTTTGTACATTTGTATGGTGATGGATATGTTTTTTACGCTGTTTTTTTGCGATCAAGCAAAACAGCAAGCAAAATCACGGCTCCTTTTACCACCTGCTGGTAGAACGAAGAAACTTCCAGCAAATTCAAACCGTTGTTTAGCACGCCGATAATCATCGCACCGATAAGGGTACCAAAAATCCAGCCACGACCGCCAGATAGGCTGGTTCCCCCCAGCACGACCGCAGCAATGGCATCCAATTCATACCCCATTCCGGCGTTTGCCTGCGCGGAATTGAGGCGCGAAGTCAGGATAACCCCTGCCAGCGCCGATAACAAACCAGTCAGCGCATAAATATAAATTTTTACCCTGTCTGCTTTAATGCCGGACAGAATCGCCGCTTCTTCGTTGCCGCCGATTGCGTAGATGCGGCGGCCGAACGCTGTTTTCTTCAGGATAAAATACAGCACCGCGAAACATCCAAGCATCCAGAGCACCGGAACTGGGATTACGAAAAAGTATCCGGCGCCGAGCATGGTGAACATCTCGCTGTCAAATCCGGTAATCGGTCTTCCTTCTGTATATACAAGCGTAAGACCGCGGAAAATCGTCATCGTGGAAAGCGTTGCAATAAATGGCGCTACTTTTCCTTTCGCGATCAAAAGACCGTTCGCCGTCCCCATCAATACGCCGGAGAGAAGTGCAATGAGAATGGACAGAAGCGGATCCATACCCGCAGTCATCATTCCGGCCGTCAGCGCACCCGCAAGCGCAAGAATCGCACCAACCGACAGGTCAATCCCGCCAGTCAAAATGACAAAAGTCATGCCAAACGCAATCAGTGCGTTAATCGAAACCTGACGCAACACATTTAAAATATTGTCCAACGTTAAAAAGTTAGGGCTCAGCACTGCAAGAATAACCGTAATAATCAAAAGTCCGATAAAAGGCCCCAGCTTTTGAAAATTCATCACAAAAGATTTTTTATCTGCCATATTACTTTCCTCCGGTGGCCGCATGCATGATTTTTTCCTGCGTAGCCTCTGTTTTATCCATAACTGCTGCCAGCCTTCCTTCATGCATAACCAGAATGCGATCGCTCATACCGAGAATTTCCGGCAGCTCTGATGAAATCATAATAATGGTGACACCTACAGCAGTAAGTTCATTGATAATGTTATAAATTTCTTTTTTGGCGCCGATATCAACGCCACGTGTCGGTTCGTCGAGGATGAGCACTTTCGGCTGAATGCCCAGCCATTTGCCGATTACGACTTTCTGCTGATTTCCGCCGCTCAGCGACTTTACCGTTTGCTCGCCGCTGCTCGTTTTAATGTTCAGCCGCTGAATCATCTCCCGCACAAACCCTGCTTCTTTCACAGAAGATACCACGCCATTTTTCGAGAGTCTCCCCAAATTGGTCAGCGCAATATTTTCTCGCACGGACAATCCGAGCACAAGCCCCTCTCCTTTTCTGTCCTCCGTTACAAACGCAATACCGTGCCGAATCGCATCGTCCGGTTTCCGGATGTGAATCTCCTGGCCATCCAAGAAGATTCGGCCACTTTGCTTCTCGCTTACACCAAACAACGCGCGCGCAATTTCCGTCCGTCCGGAGCCCATCAGGCCAGCGATGCCAAGCACTTCGCCGCGTCGCGCGGAAAAACTGATATCCCGAATCGCCCCGCTATCGCTCAGTCCCTCCACTCGCAGACGCTCTTCGCCAATTGCCACGTTGCGTTCCGGGAAACGTTCACCAAGCTGACGTCCGACCATCATGTGGACAATCGTATCCAAATCCGTCTCTTTAATATTTTCGGTACCGACAAAGATACCATCGCGCAAAACAGAAATCCGATCACAAATTGCGAAGATTTCCTCCATGCGGTGCGATACATATACGATCCCGACACCTTGCGCCCGCAAATCGCGCATGACTTCAAACAGTGCCTCAATTTCCCTGTCGGTCAGCGCCGCCGTCGGTTCGTCCATAATCAGCACCTCCGCGTTCAACGACAAGGCGCGGGCGATTTCAATCATTTGCTGCTGCCCGATGGATAGAGAGCCCGCTTCCGCATCCGGGTCAATGTCGACACCTAGACGCCCCAAGTATTCACGCGTTTTTTGCTTCATTTCCCGCGTGCGTAAAATCCCTGTTCTGCCATAGCAAAGATCGCGCCCAAGAAACATGTTCTCCATGACCGTCAGCTGCGGAATGATGTTTAGTTCCTGATGGATAACAGCAATGCCCATCTGTTCCGCTTCTTTCGGACCACTGAAATTTACTTCTTGGCCACGAACCCGGATCGTACCAGAATCCTTCGGATAAATGCCGGTTAATATTTTCATCATCGTTGACTTCCCGGCACCGTTCTCACCCATCAGCGCATGAATTTCCCCTTTTTTTAGAGAAAATGAAACATCTTTTAGCACCTGCACTTTGCCAAACGATTTGCTAATGCCTGTCATTTCAATCAGATTGCTCATTGCGCAACATCCTTTTGCTTAAAAAATTACGCCGGATCTTAGAACCACGTTGGCATACGGTGTCGCTTCCCCCGTGCGAATCACCGCTTTCGCCCGCTCGCTCAAACGTTTGAGCTGTTCATGGGATACGTAAGACATTTCTGCATCATGCAGTATCTCCCGCACCTGCTGCTCTATCTTCGGGTTATGCGTTTTAATTTCTTCCGCCAGCACCGCTGCTTCGACCTGCATTTCCTCCAGGACAACTTCCAGCGTATCAATAAAGGAAGGAAGCCCCGGCTTCAGCGCCAGATCGATCCGCTTCACCCCATCCGGAATCGGCAACCCACAATCACCAATTACAATCGTATCCGTATGCCCCAATTGAGAAATCACGGCTGTAATCTCGCTGTTTAAAGCGCCAATTTTCTTCATGACTCTACTCCTTGTTGTCTTACTATGTTTGCTTCAAAAAAGTGACTACCTGCTCATGAGACGGCATGCCGCCTTGCGCCCCGAACTTTGTAACCGATAACGCACTTGCCGCAACCGCATAGTGTACCGCTTCTGCTATCGAACAGCCCTGGCCAATCATGACGGCCAGCGCTGCGTTGAATGTATCGCCTGCGCCCGTCGTATCCACCACTTCGACTTGAAAGCCAGGCTGATGTCGAATATTTCCGTTACCATCGCTGTAGTATGCACCGTCGCTTCCTTTGGTCATCACCAACTTTCCGTGATACGACGCCATAAGGCCCCTGAAGTCCCCATGCTCCCCCGGCTTCTTGCCAAGGAGAATAGCCAGTTCGTACTCGTTTGGCGTCAGAACGGTAATATCTTTAAGCACTTCCTGCGGCAATTCGGCCGCTGGGGCCGGATTTACGATAACCGGAACATCAGCCTTGCGCGCAATACGCACCGCTTCTACCACAGTGTCCAGCGGAATTTCTAATTGCAGCAATACCACATCTGCTTCCCGAATCATGGCTTCGACACGGCGAACTTTGTCCGGGGTCAGGGCATGGTTAGCGCCCGGGACGACAATAATGGAATTATCCCCATTCTCGACCACAATCGAAGCAATGCCTGTCGCTGTTTGTGTAACCGGTTCCACACCGTCCACGCGAACCCCTTCTTTTTTGAGATTATCTATAAGCATGGTGCCGAAGCTATCCTCTCCTACGCACCCAATCATATAAACATCAGCTCCGAGTCGTGCGCAGGCCACTGCCTGATTAGCACCTTTTCCGCCGGGAAGCGTGGAAAATTTGCTGCCGAGCACGGTTTCCCCCAATGCGGGTACCCGCGGTGTCTCTGTTACCAGATCCATGTTAATACTGCCTATGACAACAATCTTTGGTCGTTTCATTATTTATCCCTTCCTCGTAGTCCCTCGCTCGATGAGCTGCACATCCAGTTCATAATACAAAGTATCAAGCGGCTGTTTTTCGATCATCTTAATCAGCATACGCGCGGCGAGCGCGCCCATCTCATAAATCGGCTGAGCCATTGTCGTCAGTTCCGGATACACGATTTCTCCCATCGTGATGCCATCGTAGCCGATAATCGCCATTTCTTCTGGTATTGAAATACCAAGCAGCTGCACCGCCCGCATCGCGCCGATGGCTATTATATCGTTTCCAGCAAAAATCCCGTCAATATCCGGATGCTTCTTCAGGAGTTCCAGCGTCGCCTGCATAGCCTGGCGCATATCGTAATTGCTGGCAACAATAAGCCCTGGATGGAACCATTCCAATTTTTCTACCACATCGAGGTATCCATGGCAACGCTCATCAGCAATTCTGAGCTGCACAGGCCCTCTAAGATGCGCGATTTTCCTGCAACCTTGTTTCAAAAGAAAGCGAGTCGCCTCCCGGGCTCCTTCCCTGTTTTTCGAAGTCACCATCGGAATGTTGTCGGATAAAACCACTCGATCCAATACAACAACCGGTACTTTGAACGTATGTACCTCTTCTGCCGTCAACGCCGTTGAAGCAAGGATCACGCCATCAATATATTTTTGTTTCAGCAATTGGATATACTGCTTTTCTTTTTGTGGGTTTTCATCGGAATTGCCGAGAATGGTTGTATATCCATACTGTTGCATCACGTCTTCCACAGCACGAGCCAATTCCGGAAAGAACGGGTTTGTAATATCGGGCACCATCAGGCCAATTGTGCCCGTTTTCTTGTTGGTTAAGCTCCGGGCAACGAAGTTGGGCGTATAATTCAATTCTTTAATCGCCTTTAACACTTTGCGCTCCGTTTCCTCGTGAACATAGCCGCTACGATTCAGTACGCGTGATACGGTCGCCACGGAAACCCCCGCAAGCTTCGATACGTCTCTGATGGTGGGCATCTGTTTCTTCCTTCCCATCACTATTTTATGTAATCGGTTACACACACTATAAAAAAACATACAAAAACAAAAAGCTATAAAATAGGTAACCGGTTACATCTTTTAATTAAACATAATATTAAACCAGATGAACTTTTTTTGTCAATCATATTTGCAAAATGTGTTTTACTTTTTTTTGTACCAGCTGGAAATAAAAGCAGCCTGGCTCGCCAATCCCTGGCGCTCATATTCTTGGATGGCGCCCACAATCCGCTTCGCTTCCGCCGCCATGAAACGGATGCCTGCAACCGCCTCGCGCCGGACACTCCGCATGCTTTCTTCTCCCAGAGCCAAATACGGATAAAGCAATCTGGGCGTATCTTCCATAATCAGATTGGCGATCCTTTCCTGCAAAGCGGGCGGCATGATGCCTGAATACGGCACCAGCAAATCGAGCCGAAACAAAAGCTGGCGACATTCATCATACATTTCATAATCCAGCCGCCTTTCTTCCTGAGCTTGCTCTACTTTTCCTCTTAACTCCTGAAGTATTAAAGCTAACTCCCTTTCTTCAGGCATAAGAAGCACCCGCTCTTCCGTTTTACGCTTGGTGTTCCGTTTTTCGCGCAACCAGCGCCTCCACCAGCCCGCCTTCATTTCCGTTCACCTCTTTTTTCATCTTCGTAAAATTCGTCATTATAATAGTATGACACATTTCATTTTTCATTATTCGGCTGCATTCTTCCTTTTATCCATTCACGCATCTCACCTACGGAAAGCGGAGCGCAAAACAAAACGTAAAGTCCTGCCACATATGAAAATACAAACTTAAACGCATGGCTTAGTAGCGTCGCAAGATAGGCGTCCTGCCATTCCGTGCCCAGTGCTGCCAATGAAAAGCTCATCACGCTTTCATATGTCCCCACACCACCTGGAGTAAAATGAAACGTTTGTCCGGCAATTGTCACGCTATTTGCCCAGACTCCTTCCAGAAATGAAATGTCGAGCGCAAGCGCGCGGACAACACCATAGATCACCCACGCTTCAAGTACCCAACTGAAAATTGTGGCTACGACAATCAAGAAGCCGCGCTGGCCGGCCAATCCATCCCGTAGCATGTGGACGTGTTTTCGCAAAAAGCCCCGCTCACTTTTTTTTAACCACGTATACACTACACCTACCACCGCAATACTTCCCGCAAGCGCAAACCAAAATACGACGGTAGGCAATGAAAGCCCTAATGCTAAAATTCCAGCAGCTGCCATACCGCCCAACACAAGCATATCAAGCAAGCGTAGTACTACCACGGAATGAACGGCTTCGCTCCAAGAGATCGCCTCCCGCTTCACTATATATCCAATTCGAATGATATCCCCTGCTTTTACAGGTAGCACATGGTTTATAAACAAACTGTAAAATAGCCCATGCAGGCAGGCGGAAAAAGAGACATGCCCCCGCAAATACGTCCGCCACGCCAGAGCGCGTAACCCGAATGCTAGCAAATAAGCAAGCGCCATCCACACCAACCAGCCGGGATGACACAACAGCCGCTCTCCCTGCCGCCTGACAAAGTCCCAATCAAATAAATAAAAAGTCAATAAGAAAAATACGCCAAATAAACCAGCTCGAATAAGCCAAATTATCACCTGTTTCATTCCAATTCCTCGTCCCTTTATATCTAACGTCTCATTTATGGTTTATCATACACTAGAAACATGTACTTTTGTTCTTTATGAAAATATTAAACTGCTCAATTAGTGTAAAGTCTTCAAACTTACTATATTTCATCAACATCATGGCTTTCAAAAAATGGGAGCGCGCTTGTCTTTTGCCGCTTCACCGGTTCCATCTAATATAAAAAGGCGCCTCATTCAAAGCGCCCTTAAAAGTCTTGATTTATTCTTTTCCTAGCCGCATATCCCCCGAATTTTCCATTTTCGAAGCATTTCTTACCTGTCCGGATGGGGCAGGTTTTGCCGGTTCTTTTGCTTCCCCGAGATACGGGGTATCTTCTTCATGAATATGCCCCAGCGGATTTTGGTGAGTATACTGCCGAAATCTTCTTTCACCCATCTATTTCACACTCCTTCTCAAGTTTATTTTAGATGATTGTATTTTTTGCCGTACTCCTCTCTCCTATTCTTCAACTTCTTCTCCATGTTTCTTCCATATTAAGAAATAATAACTAAAGGATTTCTGGTGCGTTCCTCGAAATGAATGATACAACATTTCCCTAGGAAAGGAGCCGCGCCCCTATGAATCCTGTTATTTTGCTTCTTATTATTTGTACACTCTTTCTTCATGGCGATCTATCCGTGAACGCGGCGACTACCCGCACGGTTAAAGTAAAAGCTGCACCAGCCGGACATAGCGCCCTCTCTTCTCCATCCATTCAAATCACCGGAGACAAAAATTTTATTACTAAAACAAAAGCTGCTTTAAAATTATTACAAGAAAAAGCGCCAGACGCTTACAAGATAACGGTCACTTACATCGGTAGAATCCAACAGCATAACTTTAGCGGAATGGCCGCGTACGAAACACCGCCAACTTATAAAGTCGGGGCGTCGACTGTTAACGCTTCGCTTACATGGTACGCCAGCACAATCGCCCATGACGCTTACCATTCCAAGCTGTACCACGACTACCTCTATACGTATAAGGAGGCCGTTCCCAATGAAGTATGGACAGGAATGGATGCAGAAATGAAATGCCTTGAAATTCAAATTCAAGCTCTGGAAAGCATGGGGGCCTCCGCGTCAGAAATCGAATACGCCAGGTCTTTGCGAGGAAAAAACTGGTGGGACTTAAACGGAGACGGAGATTACAATGAGGACGATGAAAAGATAAGAGATTGGTAAACGGTTTTGTGCTACAATAAGAAAGTTAACTATACTGTTATAGAAAGGATAACAAAAGTGATTGGTCCTTTGGCAAAACGAATAATAACCCTACTGCCGCAAAACACGCTTTCCAGGCTGGCCGGAAGACTGGGACGCTCGCGATTGAGCAAATACTTCATTAAGCCGTATATCTCTATTTTTAATATAAACACTGAAGAGATTGAAAAGCCGGTTGCCGAATATCCGCATCTGACCGCTTTTTTTACCCGGAAATTAAAAGCGGGCACCCGGCCGGTTTGCCCGCTTCCGGAAGCCATCGTAAGTCCTGTAGACGGCAAGGTGGCACAGTTTGGTCCCATTCATCAGGGAACGCTTATTCAGGCAAAAAATATAAATTATACCGTCAAACAATTGCTTGGTTGTTCAGAAGAAACAGCCGCTAAATATGAAGGTGGGACATTTCTTACAATTTATTTGAGTCCGCGTGATTATCACCGCATTCACATGCCGCTCGACGGGCGGTTAACGAAACTGACATACATTCCTGGGCGCCTGTTTCCCGTAAACAGCATCGGTGTATACCATGTGCCAGGTCTGTTTACAAAAAACGAACGCCTCATTACGTATGCCAGCACTTCTGCCGGAGAGATAGCGATCGTCAAGGTCGGAGCGTTTATCGTGGGAAGCGTAAAGGTAGCGTATGGCGAACACGCCACAAACGTCAAAAACGGTCAAATGTATTCAAAGCGCCTAAACGATGGGCCGGTATACAAAAAGGGGGAAGAAGTCGGCCTGTTTGAGTTCGGCTCCACGGTTATCCTTTTGTTTAAAAAGGATAAAATTGCGCTTAACGAACGGATCAGGGGAGGAACTTTTCTGCGATACGGTGAACAAATCGGAACTATTATTACTTAGCCTCCAATACGTTCCGCCTGTAGATGAAGATACCGTCCGTAACTGCGCATCACCCAAAGATGCACAAGCGCCTGTGTTGCTCTATACAAAAACCATGGCATTCGCGGAATAAACTCGTGAATCGCAACAATTACATATCTTCCATCCAACACTTGGCGGAATTCCATCCTTCCCCTGCGTTGCGTATCAACCCGGGCCAATATTCCCCCGGTAATGTAATAAAGCGTGCGGTCAGGTGTACTCCGTTCCTTAGAGTATGTCAGTTCCAATAATGGTTTTTTCACGCCTGCAAGCAAAAACCATAAGCGTCCATCCTTTTTTTGGTATACCCTAATCATCGGTTTTAAATGCCTGGGCAACCATTCTGCATACTCTCGTCCCGCCCAGTCCGCGTTTCTTCCCCTGGGGAGAACGAAACGCTGCACTGAACGCACATTATTAAGCCGTTTCTTTTTCCTGTGCTTGCCGCCAAATAAAGCAGCTTGCTTTCTCTTTTCCGTTTTTCCCCTTGCTTCTTCCTGCAATGCTAGGCAAGCCGCCTCAGCAAACGGCAATCCGGGCAACCCCAATCGTTGCTGTAACCATCTTCTCTTCCCTATAAGTGGATATTTCATGCTACCAACGAATGACTTGACCTGTTGTAACGGTATCCCGGTTACCGCTGTCAACCACAGGCTCGACACTACCGGTGCCAAAAATTGTACGGAATACAGGCGGCGCTTCTTCCCCATAAGCTCAGCAATTTGCAAAATCATCTGTTTATATGTCAACGTATCCGAACCGCCTACATCGATAGACTGGCTATACGTCTCTTCCCGCCCTATGCACGCTGCAAGCAATACCACAATATCCTGAAGCGCAATCGGATGCACCTCGGACGACATCCAACGCGGGCAGATCATCATCGGAAGATGGCGAATCAAACGCAAAATCATCCGAAAACAGGAACCGCCAGCTCCTATGACAATGCCAGCTCGCAAAACCGTAACCGGTACGCCATGCGCCCGCAATGCTGCTTCTACTTCAAGGCGGCTTTGCAAACAGCCGGGTACACCATTTGCCTGCTCCGGAATAAGGCCGCCCAGATAAATGATTTGTTTGACGCCCGCTTTTTTCGCGGCACGCGCAAAATTGTCCGCCAAGATGACATCCATATCCTGAATCTTCCCTTGTGTCAGGCGCGCCGACGGTACTCCCGTGCGAACAAGATAAAAAGCGTAGTCCACCCCTTGCAAACCTTTTTCCGCTTCCAACAAGGAAAACAAATCCGCTTGTCGCCATTCCAGGTTCAGGCATCTGCTCCGTTCGGATTCGCTGACCTTTTTCTCGTTCCGTGTCAATCCAATCACACGGTAATTGTTCATAAGCCGCTTCATTAGTGCCTGTCCAACAAAACCGCTTGCCCCGGCTATCGCAACAACAGGGCGCTGATCTGAACATTTGATTTGCATAACTCCCCCTGCTTTCCCGTTTTCTCTTTAAATAATACATTTAACTTGATAAATTCACATCCTCTTATCGTTTGCAATTTGTTAAAAAACGCTATCAATTTTATATACACCCTTCAAAAAGGGAAGAGAATATGCGAATATTATGTAGGAGGACTTTGAAAGAAAGGAAGCATCGGCAAATGAACAAATGGTTGCAATCGCGAACGTCAGTAAAACGTCTGTATATTATCGCTGGAGGAGCTGCGATGGTTCTTCTCGCTTTCGCGTTCGCCACTCTGTTTATAAAACCTAACAACGTTTCGCCTTCAAACGGACAATCGGCAACCAACACCCCTTTATCCAAAACAGAAAATGCAACCTCTTCTAAAGTTACGGAAACCGGAGTCGTACTCATTCCACTTAATAAAACGCTCGACGAAGCGAAAGCGGAAGGCCTTTATTCGGAGCCAGGCTATACGGTATCTTCCTCTTCGGCAAGCAAAGAACAAAACGAAACGAAAACATCCCAAAAACAAAGAGAAGCGAGTGCCTCTTATTCATCTTCGGTAGCCACCTCTTCCGGCGTCACACCCGCTAACCCAGGACAACAGGCCGTAACCGAGGCTTCGGCCGCAGGTCAGGGATTAGATGCGAATACAATAAACCAGCTTCGTAGTTACGGCATCCGCGAAGGGGATTTGGCGAAAATTGACCGCATGGTCGCGGAAGGAATAGATCCGAAAGAGATTGCCCATTCGCTTCGCAAAAACGGGAATCCGAATCTGGCAGCCGTAATGGAACAAGTGCCACGCAAACCAAAAAAGGAAAAAAAATCAAAAGAGGAAGAGAAGGAAAAGAAAGATGTATCTGCCACAGATGACAATAAGCAGGCAGAAAAAAACGATAAGCATGAGGAGCAAGATGATTAATTCTATGTATAAAGAAGCTGACTTCCTTTGTTTGGCAGGTCAGCTTCTTTATAGATGGTGTCATGACCCGTGGCTTCTCTGGTACCCTTACCGATATTCACCGAGAAGGCTGCCATTCACGAAATCAGCGTACACTCAGTCATTTCTTATCACACGGAAAATGGGATGAAAACTACCTCATGCGCATCATCCAGGAAAAAACCTGGAAAATGATTCGACAAGAAGCGAAACGCACAGAAGAACCGATCTTCATTATCATAGACGATACCATTTGTGAGAAAAAAAAGCCTTCGTCACAGGCGATGTTATCCATACAGGGAACTGGTTTTCATTATTCCCATACAAAAGGAAAACAGGTATGGGGGTATGAGATGGTTCAACAAGTACTGCGTTGTGGTGATTGCGTGATTCCCTATGATTTCAAACGATATGAATCCAAGAAGCAAAGTAAAATTCAACTGGCCTGTGAGCTTGTAGCGAATTTACCACGTTGTTCACAGAAGAAATATCTTCTTATTGATACATGGTATCCTGCCAAAAGTGTACTTGAAACAGCCGCACAATCTGGATGTCATGTAATCAGCGGCTTAAAAACCAATCGCATTTTTTATCCGCAAGGGATTCGTCAATCATTGAAAGAATTTGCGAACCATATTAGAGAAAGTGATACCGACCTTGTGACCGTCGGTCACACTTCCTATCGTGTTTATCGTTATGAAGGAAAACTAAACATGGTTGAAAATGCTGTAGTGCTTTTATGTTGGGATGCCGCTGAGTCGCTTACCTTGAAAAACATGCGAGCTTTTCTAAGTACAGATATTTCGTTATCTAGTGAACAAATTCTATCCTACTATAGCAAGCGATGGGTAATTGAAACATACTTTCGAACGATAAAGGGTAATTTTTCGTTTGACCGTTATCAAGTACGAAGTACAAAAGCAATTCATCGTTTCTGGACACTGCTATCTTTTACCGCTGCTTTTTGCATCCTTACAGGACACGCTACACTTCTAGATGGATTACAGCGATGGCGGGTAAAAAAAGCCAAAGCTGGATTGAATTTGTCTATCGGGCAGCAAGAGCAGGAGAGTCGCTGGATTTTATTCAAAAACAGCTGCAAGCTGCATAGGGAATCCTTCGTTTCTTTGTAGATGGCAAATTTTGTTTCTAATTTTGGGCAAGTCTAGTGATTTACATAAACATGATGTATGTGTTTATTGATCTAAATCTTTATTTAATATGATTTTTCCAGCCATTCTTTGATTAAAAGCAAAAAGCCGATTTTTCAGGTAAAAAAAATCGGCTTTTTGCTTTTAAAAAACTATTTATTTTCTTGTTGTTGCTTTTGTTCTTGTTCTTTTAATTCTTTTTTAATCTTAGCTGAATTTTTCTTAGCTTTCTCTTCTATCTCCTTTTTCTCGCTGTCAGTTAATAAGTTAAATAATTGTGCATCTTCAATAGAAGGGGTCATAGATTCTGTTTGCATTGCAGAAAGGGTTTTAGGAAGAGTACCATTGTCCCACATATTTATTCCAAAATTAATATATTGTTGGTCTATCGGATCGTCAAAATAAGAACTCCACCAGTTAGGCATGGAAGTTCCGCTATAAATTTGATAAGCACCTGCTGCGCTTCTTAAAATTGTAGGAGCGAAGCCTGCCGCTCTACCAACAAAACCATAATGTACGTTACCGAGATCCTCACCTCTCATAGCATATCCATTGTATTCATATTTAGTAGAAGGGCCGAGAGTCCTTTTATAATCCCATTCCCCACCGCTTTTAACTTTGGAGGCAAATTCTAGTCCTGTACCTGCAGGATATGTTCCTTGATCTTTATCCCACATAGCATAGTATGCAATATAGGCAGCATTGTTTTTCAAGGTTTTCGAGAAGCTAGATGTAATATTTGGGTAACTAGCTAATACTTGCACATCAGTCTTTTGTAGAACTGAATTTGGTGCTTCTTCAGAAGCCATTGCACTAACCCCCGTTGTTAGTGTTAATGCTTACGATAAAATCACTGCTGCAATACTTCTTTTTTTCATAGTTTCTCTCTCCTCAAATATTATAAAAATTGGAATATAATTGAATTATAATGTAATTTAATATGGATGTAAATACCAAAATTGAATTTTATGTTAATCAATTTCATAATTACCCATTAAAAACTGCGTTTTTACAGGGATTATCGAGTTTTTAACACATGTTTGTAAGTAAAACTTGGGGAGGTGCTACTTTTTTAAGCTCCTGAAACCCTTGGGGCTCTAAGGCTCCAAGTTATGAAATTGATTTATGTATAAATATATTAATAAATAGTTTAAATGTAACAAAATACTATTTATTAAGGGTAGTGTGAACATCATGACACTACCCCGAAAATGTTGATTTTAAAGGGAAAATTCAATTCCACATCAATATTTATTCTGTATACGGATTGTAAAGTAGTATATTTAACACATTTTGTTTACTAGGGTTTTCATATTACGCAATTATTCAAGAATTTCTTTTAGTTTCAATACAAACTATCGGATTATTTTCTTCTAAAGTCATATACATCTTTTTCTACGTTAATTTCGTGCCCGTTTATAGATACTGTGTCATTATCCAGCCATTTTACATTCGTATCAGATGTTTTATAATCCCAATAAATATTTTTTTTAGTTCCTTTTTTATTTGTTATTAGCTCACCTCGAACTGCTGTCGATACAGTAGCTCCCCCATTCACAATATACATTTGTATAGTATAGTTTTTATCAGGAGAATCAACTTTTTTTATAAAATCACCCTTAGGAAGATTAGACATTGAATAAAAGAGAGAATAGTATACATAACCAATAACCCCAGCAAATATAAGGATTAATATAATTAACCCAAGTAAGACTTTCTTTTTTACAGACATTGTGTAATCTCCTTGATATAGTAGAGAAAACAAATCTTCAAATCGTTAAATAATTTAATCAATTTCATAATTACCCATTAAAAACTGCGTTTTTACAGGGATTATCGAGTTTTTAACACATGTTTGTAAGTAAAACTTGGGGAGGTGCTACTTTTTTAAGCTCCTGAAACCCTTGGGGCTCTAAGGCTCCGAGTTATGAAATTGATTCAATTATCTCCTTTACTTATTTTAACATAGTTATAGGAAAAAAATGTCTTTATGATATAATATTTGGTAAAGGGCTAAAAAAAGGAGAATCATTCAATCAAAATGTAATAGATATTATATTTTCAATACCCAGTAAAGGAGGTTTTGAATATATATAAATCTAACTTAACATTTCGACATCTCGGGCAGGCAACCAATTCTCTGTAGCACTTGCTCTGTGCAATCTTTAATTCCCTCTAAAAAAGAATCAATGGATTTTTGGATTTCATTCTTGTTTTTATGAAATCGATTCGCAATCACGCTCTCTTTCATCCATTTCCATAACCGTTCAATCGGATTGAGATGGGGTGAATAAGGCGGCAAAAACATCAGGTAGAGGCGTTCTTTATTTTCTTCCAAAAATGGCTGAATGAGTTTGGCGTGATGAATACGTGCATTGTCAAGTACCATTACGATATAATTCTCTGGATAACGTTCCAATGTTTTTTGTAAAAAAGAAAGAAAAGCTTCGGCATTACACGTATCTGACTGCATACAAAGAACATCTCCGTCCAGCACGTTGACCACACCGAATAATGTTACACTTACGTGATGTCCATAAGTAGGAATTTGTTTCTGCTTGCCTACTTCTGCCCATGTAGAGCGCAGTACTTGATAGGAACGAATGTGGCTTTCGTCTTCATAAAGCAGAACCGTATCCTCTGTGATCAAGTTTTTTTTATCATGTTCATTTGTGTGACAAAAGCTTCCTGTCTTTTTGCATCGGCTTTCGCCAGTGTATAGGTAGGACGTGTATAACGGAGACGCAACCGACGGAGCATTTTTAGAATGCCAACACGAGTCATGGAAACGCCGAATTTTTCTTTCAAAAACGTTTGCAGGATGCGCGTATCCCATGAAGCATACATTTCCAGTCCTTGTTCGGCAGGTGTGCTTTCTAAAATGATTCGTTTCCATTCCGCCTGTTGTTCTTCTGTCAGATACGGTTCTTTTCCAGGCGATTTTTTCCGCTCGAGTAAAGCGTCTACACCACCCTGGTTAAAGATCGCAACGTAGGTAGAGACAGATTGACGATGAAGATTGAGCATGGCGGCGACCTCTTTTCCAAGATAGCCTTCCATGACAAGACGAACCGCCATGACACGCGCTCGTAAGGCAGGATCTTTGACTTTCCGTTCTTGTTTTCGTCATGTTTTGGCTGTCCAGCCATGAGTGTTCGTAATTTTTACTCGCTTCATTCTTGATTCCGCTCCTTTACCATCGTAGGTTCTTAGGAGCAGTATGGACAAAATTTCCGTCAATTACACAAAAGTTGAAGATTCAAGTTAGATTTATATAGTGTCTGATGAACATGAGATTTTTGAAAAAAGCAACGATCCTAGGGAGCTAGTGAACTACTCGCCACTTAGCTAACGCTTGAAGTGGGAGCTTCTCAACTCCTCGACGAAAGTACTCTTTCGTCTCCTTGAGCGTTACTTCGGACAGTTCCTGCCCTAGATGGACGATTCGGGGTTCTTTCTTACCTTGGATATTTTACGCATGGAAGGGTCAGCTTGGTTTTCGCATTTTTATTTCTCCATGCAACCCTATATATCCAGTTATCAAAGAACATCATAGGTTGATTTTATCAAAATGTCGGACAATTGAACAGGCTTTAGCCTGTCCTTGTCCGAAGCCAATTCATCCCCCACTTTCACTGGTGACGAAAGCACCTTCACGTTTAGAAGTGGGAGACTTCTTGGCTGAAAAGTTAAAATCTCACGATTTTTGAGACGCGGGATTGACCGCACGTTTTCCTTGCTTTTGCTTATTTTCTTACAAGCAAGGCATGATCCACTTTAATGCACTGATCCATAACAACGGTAATCCCTGCTTCCTGCGCTTTTTTCGCGGCTTCCTCGTTATAAACACCCTGCTGCATCCAGATTACTTTCGGCTTGATTTTAATAGCGTCATCTACCACTGGGCCTACCTCTTCGCTGCGACGAAACACGTTGACGATATCTACCGGCTCCTTGATTTCTGTCAGCGAGCTAACCGCTTTCTCTCCAAGCGATTCTTCAATGGTCGGATTGACCGGAATAATCTTATACCCATTGTTTTGCATCGCCTGAGACACCATGTAGCTCGTCCGCTCCGGTTTGTTAGACAAGCCAACGACAGCAATGGTTTTCGCTTCTTCAAGAATCTTGCGCCGTTCTTCGTTCGATGGGTTCATAAAAGCCATATCTATATCCTCCTTCACTTCTTCTTTCCTTTTACTTTTTCGCTATCCGCCTGTCCAAACCCTTTTTCAATGTGTTTTCCGCCTGTCGACGGATTTGTTTGGTCTAGAAGTATGTTACTGTTATAATAATGACAATACCCACACAAGGAGGAACACATGGGAAAACTGCTTTTCCTCTATAAATTTTTAAGTTCTCCAAGAAGCATAGGTAGTGTAACACCAAGCTCCCGCTTTTTGGCTCGCGCGATGATAAAACCGATTGATTTTGCAAATGCGAAAGCGATCGCTGAACTGGGCGCGGGAACCGGAATTTTTACGGAATATTTGCGTAAAAATAAACGCAATGACTGCAAACTGGTCGTATTTGAAAAAGATGATAACATGAGGAACCGGCTTCAAAACATGTATCCTGACTTATCCTACTACAATAACGCTTCCGATATTTATAACGTAATGTGCAAACTCAAGATTCAAAATTTCGACTATATTTTATCGGGGCTACCGTTCGCCAATTTTCCGCAAGAGTTGCGCGATGCCATTATGGACGGCGTAGAAAAAGCGCTCAAACCTGGCGGCTTATTCATCGCTTTCCAATATTCGCAACAAATGAAACGCCAGCTTCATAAGCGTTTTGAACAGGTAGACATCGATTTTGTACCACTCAATATCCCGCCGGCTTTTGTTTACTGCTGCCGAAAACGGGACAACCTATCCACCAGGCAAGAACAGCAGGTATAAAGCAAAAGCGGAGTAGAACATTATTCTACCCCGCTTTTCATCTACGTATTCAATTACGCGTTCAGCTTTTCTTTTGCCGTGTTTGCCAGTTGAGCAAACGCTTCTTTGTCGTTTACAGCCAGGTCAGCCAGCATTTTGCGATTGACTTCCAGTCCCGCCTCTTTCAGACCATGCATAAAACGGCTATAGGACAAACCATTCATACGAGCTGCCGCATTAATACGAGTAATCCACAGTTTACGGAAGTCACGCTTACGTTGACGGCGATCACGATAAGCGTACAGCAAAGACTTCATGACTTGCGCGTTTGCGGATTTAAATAAACGGTGTTTGGAACCAAAATAACCTTTTGCAAGCTTCAATACTTTTTTGCGGCGTTTGCGCGCCACATTTCCACCTTTTACTCTTGGCATTGATGTTCTCCTCCTACATTTTTCAAATCAAAATTACTTCACGTACGTTAACAGAGAAGCGATACGTTTTTGATCGCCTTTAGAAACGAGCGCACCTTTGCGTAGATTACGCTTACGCTTCGGAGATTTCTTCTCCAAAATATGGCTTGTGAACGCATGGGAACGCTTCAATTTGCCGCTTCCAGTCTTTTTAAAACGCTTGGCAGCACCGCTGTGGGTCTTCATTTTTGGCATCGTACAAATCCTCCAATCAAGAAAAATTACTTGTCGCTTTTTGGCGCCAGAATCATGATCATACTGCGCCCTTCAATCTTAGGCTTGCGCTCTACTGTAGAGATGTGTTCTACTTCTTTCGCAAGCTTTTCCATGACTTGCTGTCCGAGCTCAGCGTGAGTAATCGCACGCCCGCGGAAACGAATCGTGAGCTTCACTTTGTTTCCATTCTCCAGAAACTTTACGGTATTGCGCAGCTTTGTCTGAAAATCATGCTCTTCAATAGTCGGTGACAGACGAACCTCTTTCACGTCAACCACTTTTTGATTTTTACGAGCTTCCTTTTCTTTTTTCTGCTGTTCGTATCTGAACTTACCGTAGTCCATGATACGGCATACCGGCGGCTTCGCATTCGGCGCCATGTTCACCAAGTCAAGATCTTTTTCCTGAGCCAGACGAAGTGCTTCTCGCAAAGAAACGATCCCGATCTGTTGACCATCCGTGTCAATCAAACGAACCTCACGAGCGCGGATTTCCTCATTGACTAAATGCTCTTTGCTAATAGCCTGCCACCTCCAAAAGATTTTGGACCAAAGCAAAAATGCGGACACACTGCGCCCGCATTCTATTCCATAAATATAACCCGATATTATGGATTAAGCATACCTGTCGACAACACCATGTGCATCATGCAGGTGAGAAGCGGGTGCTTCTGCTTTGGATTCCGTTATATTCTTTACACTTCTAGTAGTATAGCGGATGCCGGTTACTCCGTCAAGGCTGTCCCCTTATTTTTGTAATTTTTTCAGAAAGGATAATTTTCCTGAAAAGAAACTTTCTGTTTTCTAACATGTAATATAGAACTATGAATAAAGTTCTATTTATTATAAAATTTATATTAAAAACAAGCAATTAAGGAGGAGAATAACATGTCATATAGAAAAAATTCCTCAACAAAAAATGAATTCATGTTTACTGACATCGCGTCTGTGCAACGAAGTCTACGGAACAAAATGATCGTTGCTGTTATCATAAGTCTGCTCGTCAGCTTTTTTGCCTCCGCCTATCTAAACTCTCTTATTGATCAGTTTATAAATGAACGTATTGAATTATATGTTAATACTTTTATTAGCTTCTTTTCGACAACAATCATCATTGCCTTATTTACGCAATGGTTAGTGATCAACCCACTAAAAAAGGTTGTTATGGCTATTGAACAAGCAGCCCAGGGAGACTTAAATGCAAAGATAGAGTACGAATCGAAAGATGAAATCGGTCAACTATCCAATTCTTTTAATTACATGATGTCTAATCTGCGTACTCTTATCAAAAAAGTAAATGAAACAACAAGCCACGTAACTGCTTCTGCTCAGGAACTTCTTGCTTCATCTGAACATTCTTCCGAAACATTAAACAAAATAACGAGCAATGTGCAAAAAATTTCCGAAAGTGCAGAAACACAAATGCAGGGAATGGAAGAAAACAAGAAAGCGATGAATGAAATCGCTATCGGCATACAACGCATTGCCGAATCGGCTGCAAACGTTTCAGAATCGACTATGCAGGTTCTAATGAAAGCGAAACAGGGAAATGAAATCATAGACGAAACCGTTGCACAAATAAGCTCAATTAACTCATCCGCCCAGGAATCCGCCTCGATTATTGAGACATTAAACCAGCATTCAAAGGAAATCGGAAAAATAGTTGAGGTGATTGGCAATATTGCAAATCAAACAAACCTACTGGCCCTCAATGCGGCAATCGAAGCCGCTCGTGCAGGCGAACACGGAAAAGGATTCGCAGTTGTGGCGGATGAAGTGCGAAAATTAGCCGAACAATCCAAAGAGTCTTCCGAACAAATTTATCATTTAATTGAAACGATACAAAAAACGACGATGCAGGTTGTTGAAAAAATACAAAAGGGAACCCAGGAAGCTCAGCAAGGCACCGCGGTTGTTAATAAAGCCGGTGTCGCATTTCAAGAGATTCTGCAATCTATTCAAAATGTCACCGGGCAAATACAAGACATTTCCGCAGCAACGGAAGAAATATCAGCAAGCACCGAACAATTAACTGCCTCCTTTGAGCAACTTGCTTACATTTCCGAAAACACTGCGCAAAATACTCGCAGTGTTGCTGATTCATCCAAGGAACAGCTTACGTTCTCGGAAAAAATCGTTGCATCGACAAATTCGCTTCATAAAATATCAGATGAATTAAAGAAAGAAATAAACAATTTTACATTATAAAAAATCACATTTGAGATAGTGACATGATTACGTCATACAAATGAAAAGAATGGCGTTCCGTGATTTCAGCGTAAAAAATATGCAAAAAGACCCTGTTTTTACTAAAAACAGGGTCTTTTTGCATCATGAATGACTGGCGTTAATTCTTTTTTCCTGCTAACCTTAATATTTCTTTGTCTCGATTTCGTCAAGAATAAGTTTGATCACTTCATCCACTTTCTTCGCTCCGAGATCGCCTTCACCGCGACGGCGCACGGACAACGTACCGTCCTCTTTCTCCTTATCGCCGATAACAAGCATGAACGGAATTTTGTTCATCTGCGCTTCACGGATTTTGTAACCAATTTTCTCGTTACGGCTATCCACTTCAACGCGGATCCCCTTTTCCGCCATTTTTTCTCTCACTTTTTCCGCGTATTCCATATGCGGCTCAGCGATTGTAATCAACTTCGCCTGTACCGGAGCCAGCCATGTCGGAAACGCGCCTGCGAAATGCTCGGTTAGAATACCGATAAAACGGTCGATCGAACCGTAAATCGCGCGGTGGATAACAACCGGACGATGCTTTGCGTTATCTTCTCCCACATAAGCGAGATCAAATTTCTCCGGCATCTGGAAATCGAGCTGAATCGTCGCGCATTGATGGCTCCGCTTAATCGCATCCTGAATGTGAAAGTCAATTTTCGGACCGTAGAACGCCCCGTCCCCTTCATTAATGCGGTATGGAATTTTTAACTCTTCCAGCACGTTTTGCAGCGAACGCTCCGCAAGCTCCCACAGTTCGTCACTACCCATGGAATCTTCCGGACGGGTAGACAGTTCGACGCTGTACGGGAAGCCGAATACGCCGTAAATCTTATCGACCAATTCAATCACATGCTTAATCTCGGATTCGATCTGATCCGGACGTACGAAAATGTGCGAGTCGTCCTGCGTAAATGTGCGGACACGAATCATTCCGTTCAACGCGCCGGAATATTCGTGGCGGTGCACCTGGCCGAACTCCGCCATTCTCAGCGGCAGGTCGCGATACGAATGAATTTTGTTTTTGAACACAAGCATATGCCCCGGACAATTCATCGGCTTCAACGCAAATTTTGTATTATCCACTTCCGTGAAATACATATTTTCGTGATAATGATCCCAGTGACCGGATTGCTCCCACAGGCGCTGGTTCATAACGAGAGGCGTGCGCACTTCCTGATAGCCGCGCTCAATTTGCAGCTGACGAGCATATTTTTCCAATTCATTGCGAATAATCATTCCGTTCGGCAAGTAGAAGGGCATGCCCGGAGCTTCTTCTGAAAACATGAACAATTCAAGTTCTTTTCCTAGCTTGCGGTGATCGCGCTTTCTGGCTTCCTCAAGGAAGTGCAAATATTCATCAAGATCGGATTTCTTCGCCCAGCATGTGCCATAAATGCGCTGCAGCATCTGACGATCGGAGTCGCCGCGCCAGTATGCACCAGCTACGCTCATTAACTTAAATGCTTTAATTCTTCCGGTAGAAGGTACGTGCGGCCCACGGCACAAATCAAAGAATTCGCCCTGATAATACATCGTGATCTCTGCGTCTTCCGGCAGTTCGGAAATAATCTCAAGTTTCAGGTGATCATTGAGTTTTTTATAGATGCCGATCGCTTCTTCACGGGATACAACGCGACGCTCGATCGGCAGGTTTTCCTTGACAATTTTCTGCATTTCTTTTTCGATTTGCTCAAGCATCTCCGGTGTAATGGTTACATCGGTGTCGATATCGTAGTAAAAACCGTCCTGAATGACCGGACCAATGCCAAGGCGCACTTTGTCGTCGCCAATAATACGTTTAATTGCCTGTGCCATAAGATGCGCACAGCTATGACGCATCACTTCAAGCGCCTCTTCGCTGTCTTCCGTCAAAATCTCCACAGAAGCATCATGTGGAATGACTGCTTTTAAATCAACAATCTTACCATCCACCTTACCAGCAATCGCTTTTTTGCGAAGACTCGGGCTGATGGAAGCAGCGACATCTTCTACAGTTGCGCCGGCTTCGTATTCGCGTTTGGAACCGTCCGGCAGCGTTACTTGCAGTACAGACATAATCACAATTCCTCCTTATAAAAATAAAAAACACGTTCGATCCCCCAAGGGACGAGCGTGTTGTTCTCGTGGTACCACCCTATTTCGGCACGGAGGCTAACATGCACCAACCATGCCCTTCATTTAAAATAACGGAATCGGTCATTCCGGCCTTCCATACTGACACATATGCGCGTTCCGGTCGGCAGCTAAAGGGGGTAGTCCGACAACCTCGTGTTAGAAAGCTCACAGCCTACGACTTTCCTCTCTGAAAACCGGTTGGTTGGGACCGTGTCCTTGTCATTGCTTTTGAGTATAATGTTGTTGTTTTGATTATAGTAATCCTGAAAGTGAAAGTCAAGCCAGCTTATACTTCCTCTTTCCTGATGTTCCATCAAAAAACCTCAAAAAAGATTAAAAAATTTGGAAAATAATATTGATAACGCTTTCAAAAACGTTTATAATAAAAACAACCCCCTTAAATGGGTTGACACCTCCTGGAATTGAATTAATCTCTCCACTCCTACCTTGAACCCATTGATTGTTCAATGGGTCTTTTTTTGTGCGGCCATTTTATTTCATCTTGCTATTGTTGTCTTTCTCGCCATAGTTCGTATCGACAACATGATCCTTGCTATCATACACATAACGGTTTAACAGTGAAAATAGCGTACCATTCCCCCGTTTCGATACGGTCACCCCTTAATCTATAAATCCAAGATAAACAAAAGTTTGATAAAGAATGACTATCCACAACCAAATAATAGAAAACGCTACAACGATTGCTCTGCCTTTCATCCTACCCGTCTTGAGCTGTTTCCATGTCCGAACAAATCCAGGAAACACCATGATTGAAAGTAAAGAATTGAAAATAAGAAGAAAAAGGTAAAGACCGGCACTCAAAATTATCGTCCTTTCTTAAAATTCACGGGAAATTCCTTCTTTCTCCAGAATAACCCCGTCCTTTATATATTCAAAAGAGACACCTGCATGTTGGAGCTTTAATTGATTTTTCAAAAACGCAATTGTTTTATCATACCGTTCATTATCCTTCGCTTCTTTTTTTCGAGGAATGGCAATAATAATCAATGGCTTCGCTGCTACGGTATTATAAGCAGGCATTTTATTTACGTCAATTTCATAATCATATCCTACCCGTTCGTCGTATATTACCCATAAGTGATCTACTTTTCCCCATTCTTTTTCTACAAAAGGAAACAAGTCTTTTTCCAAATCCCTTCCCCATTTACTAGCCACATAGTTATCCTCTAATTGCTTTGTATCCTGATTATAAAAAACAAGAAAAGATAGATTGTTTTCATTAACTGAATACACTTTGGCAGCATAGTCAAAATAGGAGAAATTCCCCATGTTATCATACATCGAATCATATACTTTCATTGGCCTTGTAAATCTTTCTTTTACATAACTTTCGGCTTGTGCCTTAATCTTGGCCATTTCCTTTTCGCTTCCCTTTGTTCCAATTTTAAACGAGATGACTAAACTGACAACCAATAATAAGCAGATGCCAAAACCCCAAGCCAAAACCTTTACCGTTTTATTCATTTTACTCTCCCTCTATGAATTAAAGTTTTTCTTACGAATACTCACGTATTCTTACGACACCCTGATTTTTATAAACGAAGAGACATGAGGTGAAGGCCAAAGATGCTCCTTATAAAAAACAAGAGAGACATTTTTCTTTTCCTATGGTATAACCTTACCAGAGCAGGAAAGAAAATGTCTCATACTGCTATGTATGTGCGCTTCTTTCGTTTACGCATCTATACTGTACAATCAGTCCTGAAAAGCCCTATTTATTGTATTCATTTTTGCTCATTTATAAATACTTACTAGTTCTGCATCACAAAATCGGTTTCTGCCATTTCGCCTTCCTTGAAGACGCGCAAGATTTCATATTTTGTGTTGCGCTGCGCCGGAGTTTTGCCGGCTTCCCGAATCAACTGCAAAATATGGTTCGTGTTTACCTTATACGTACAGGCCGCAGCAGATACTACGTTCTCCTCCATCATCGTCGATCCAAAATCGTTGCAACCATAGGAAAGCGACAACTTGCCCACTTCAGGCCCCATGGTGACCCAAGAAGACTGGAAATTCGGGATATTGTCGATCAGCAAGCGCGTAATTGCCACATTCTTTAAGTATTCTTCGGCCGGAAGCCGCTCTGCTTTCAGATTGGTGTTGTCCGGCTGGAACGTCCAAGAAATAAAAGCGAGGAAGCCAGGCCCACCTTCCGCTTTCATTACATCCTGCGCTTCACGTATACGCAACGAATGCAGCACGCGCTCTTCCATCGACTCACCGAATCCGATAACCATGGTGGCTGTTGTTGACAGACCGACCCGATTAGCGGTTTTCATCACATCGATCCATTCTTTCCAAGAGCCTTTTAGGCGACTGATTTTTTTCCGCGTCCGGTCATCAAGAATTTCCGCACCCGCACCCGGCAAAGAGTCGAGTCCTGCTTCTTTAAGCAAAAGCAACACTTCCTCTACCGGTTTCTTCGATACTTCGGATATTTTTACGATTTCCGCCACAGACAGCGAATGCATGTGAATGCTTGGAAAACGCTTCTTAATGTTGCGCAACAAATTTGTATAATATTCCAAAGGCAAATTCGGGTTGGTTCCTCCCTGCATCAAAATTTCCGTTCCCTGTACATCAACCGTTTCCTGGATTTTCTTAAAAATTTCTTCATCCGGAAGTACATACCCTTCGTCCGATCCTGGCGGACGATAAAAGGCACAAAAACGGCAGTATGTGTCGCACACGTTTGTATAGTTAATGTTGCGCCCGATTACAAATGTTGCAATCGGCTCCGGATGCCACTTCTCCATCACTTTATTAGCATAGTAACCCATTTTTTCGATTTCATCGCTTTCATACAAACGGAGGCCATCTTCCAATTCCAGCCGTTCCCCGGCCAGCGCTCGTTCCAATATTTGGTCAATCGCCACGATTTATCCCTCCAAACGTTACATTCACCCTTTAATGGTAACACAATGCCCCCTGCTTGCCTACTGCTCCATCAGGCCACTTCGTTCGTCTTCACTTTTTGTCATTCACTACAAGTAAAAAACTCATGTAAACTGCCCGCTCGTCCTTTTTCCATTGTCTCATCTAGTCTTTCTTTACAGTTATTTGCGGATACGGCGATTGATTCCATCCACCTTGTACGCATCCGTATAATAGCGGATCCGTTCCATAATTCGCATCGCTTTTAACTGTTCGACCCCTGCCTTTTGCGAATGAGCAAGGTGCTCCTCCAGTTCATCATACGTATAATTCGACGTATAAAGCACAGGCAAATTTTCGCTTACCCGGTATTGCAAAATCGCGCCTAGGACTTCGTCACGTGCCCAAGGCGAAAGCGTTTCAGCTCCGATATCATCAAGAATAAGTACGGGCACTTCTTTCAGCACCGCGATTTTTTCTTGAACCGTATTATCATTCAGCGCATCTTTAATTTCCCGGAAAAAGTCGGGCGTATACACCATAAGCGAAGCAATGCCGCGCTCAGCCAGCTTTTTGGCAGCCGCACCCATCATGTAGCTCTTGCCGACGCCAAACGGACCGTAGAAATACAGCCCTTTTGTCCCTGGCTTTCCGGGCTCGACCGTTACACAAAAATTCATAACGGCATTGATCGCATCAATTCTCTCTTTATCTCCCTCTATTGAAGCAAAAGAAGCAGCCAAAATTTCCTTCGGGATATGGTGTGTACGAATTAGCTTTTCTCGTTCTTTTTGTTGCCTGTCAAGCATATAAAGCTTACAAGGAGTATGGCGCACTTCAATGGAAACCCCGGTCCAGCCAAGTTCCGCCCTGTGGCCCCACAATAGATTCGGACATTTGGCAAGCCCGGGGCAACGGCGGCAATGGCCCGCTTCATCAATAGCCTGCTTGATACGGGAAAGGGATCGCATAATATGAATCGTTTCAATCTCCGGATGCTTTTTTCTCAACTCTATAACTTCCGGCTTTACCGTCACTTCATTGACAATTTCCTCGAATGAATAGCGCCCGTTTACCTTATAAGAAGACAATAGTTTATTCACACGCTGCATATTCTCCTCTCCCTTACTGCTTGCTTTCTCCCAGCGCTTTCAACAGTTCTTCCATTCGTTTTCGCTTTCTTTCATACTCTTCATCTATCATTTCCACCTTGGATGATTTTGCAGTTTTCCCCTCTGTCACCTGGTTTTTTTGCCGCTCCAACTGCTCCAGTATGAGCGGCGGAATCTCGTCTTTACGCCGCTTGCTTCGTCCGCCAGAAGAGGCGCGAGTAAACACTTTTTTATCGGCAGAAGCCGCCTTGGCACTTTTCCGTTCTGAATAAAATTGCCGGGCCTGGCGCTGCGCTTCTTGTACAGTTCTAATGTTATTCCGCTTCCAGTGACCGGCGATTTTATAAATGATGTCTTTTGGCAGCTGCCGGTCATATGTCATCATAACGTACTCCAGCAGCACATTCACTACTCCAGGAGGAAGCTGATACTCCTCAAGCAATTCTTCAACGATCTTCTGATCGGCTGGAGCAATCTTGGCTCCTCTCTGATAAAGTCCTATAAGTTGAAAAGGCGAAAGGGAAGATAGGCGCAACGCATGACTTTCCGCCTCCGTCAGCGCCTTTTCTTCCCGCTCTTTCCGTTCTGTCTCCACCGTATCTGAGTGAAACACAATTTCTTCCCGTGACACGATTTTTGGGGCCCGGCCATTCTCCCTGCGGAACCAGTCTTTTACCAGACGGCGTAGCGAAGCGGTATCAATCGTATCATATTCGATGACAGAAGGCTCTTGCAAAAAGCGAGCCATTGTTTCATTATCAATGCCATATAGGAAGGCCAGGCTTTCTAACTCAGCCTTTACTTCTTTCGTAAACAGCCCATCTTTTTTAATCATCTTAGGAAGCGAAGCTTCCAAAAACTCAAAATCAAGGCGAGAGTTCGCGTAATTTAGCCGCGTCGCCGCCATCGGATCAAACAAGGGCAGCGGACTTTCTTCCCTCACGTCTTTAAGGAAATTATACGTCTCAGTGCCCTTTTCTACCGTAATTTCACTCAGGGAAAGATGATAAAACACTTCGTCAAACGCTTTCGTAATCCGTTTTCTCTCCACATTCTCCGGCAAACGATATTCCTCCGGGATCGAGAATTGGCGCCGCAGCTTGCGATAAAATTCTTTACCTACCCGATTCAAAAGCATAATGCTTAACGTGTCGTCACTAAAAAAAATATCCGGCGAATGAGGTGGCTGTAAAATATATTCAAAAATACGCTGTCCGTCCGCCTCAATTTGATATACTTCCAAAAGTCCGATCGCTTCTAATTGATGTCTCGCCTTTACAATGACATTCAATGGAACTGCCATTGTTACCATTAATCTATAATGCAACCCCTGCACAGCCGAAAAATTCGCCAGCGAAAGGTTATAAAGCAATGTCTGGTACAGTGCGACAGGTAGCGCCCCGACCAGCGGTTGGTACAGATGAATCAAATAACTGAGTTCCACATTGCTAATCGGCCGCCTCACCCGGATAAGGTAGGGATCATTCGGGACGGTCTCCTGCCATCTCACCCGTATCACTCCCTATGCCATCAATTTTTTCGTTTTTTATTATAGCATCACCGCCGCTATTCTTCGCAATCTTACACCGCGTGACCGGCTCGTGTTCTATTCTTTTTTCCTGCTGTTACGAATTAATTCTTCAAGTTCCTGGACAAATACATTAATATCTTTAAACTGACGATATACAGAAGCAAATCGCACATATGCCACTTCATCAACATCATAGAGCGCATTCATGACCAATTCCCCAATGTCTTTGCTTTGCACCTCGGATCTGCCACTGTTGCGCAGGTCTCGTTCAATTTTATCGACGATCGACTCCAGTGTTTCTAAGGGAACTGGACGCTTCTCACAGGCCCGGATGATTCCACGTAAAATTTTTTCTCGGCTGAATTCTTCACGGGCGCCATCTTTTTTCACGACTAATAACGGTGTTTCTTCCACGACTTCAAATGTAGTAAAACGCCTTGTGCACTCTTCACACTCACGACGCCGTCGAATCGACTTTCCATCGTTTACCGGGCGCGAATCGAGTACCCTTGTTCCGTTGTGAGCACAATAAGGACAACGCATGTCATCAACCCCACTCCATTGCGTACTTTTCCCTAGTTTGTCCCAGAAAAAAGCTGTAGTCAAGTCCAAAAACATAAGAAAACGAGACAACCCGATATGGATTGTCCCGTCTTTCTATGCCGGAAATACCATTTCAAACCGTAATTACACAGTTACTTCCTGTTTTTTTTTCGCGTAAGCAGCGGCGGACACATGCTTTGTCAGATCAAGCACACGGCAGGAATAGCCCCACTCGTTGTCATACCAAGCCAACACTTTTACTTGTTTATCACCCATTACCATTGTAGAGAGCGCGTCAACAATGGAAGAATTCTCATTGCCGTTAAAATCTACAGATACAAGTGGCTCTTCCGTATAGCCGAGAATTCCTTTCATGCTATCCTCGCTCGCCTCGCGCAGCACGCGATTTACCTCTTCCACCGTTACGCTTTTCTTCACATTTACCACCAGATCGACCACGGATACGTTCGGTGTCGGAACGCGGAGTGCAAAACCGTTCAGCTTGCCTTGCAGCTGCGGCAACACGCGTCCAACCGCCCGAGCAGCGCCTGTTGTCGTCGGGATAATTGCCTGCCCGCACGCACGTGCTCTCCGCAGATCTTTATGCGGATTGTCCAGATTTTTCTGATCATTTGTGTAGGAGTGTACGGTTGTCATCATTCCATATTCGATGCCAAACGCTTCGTCTAACACTTTTGCTACTGGAGCAAGGCAGTTAGTTGTGCAGGAAGCGTTAGAAATGATGTGATGTTTTTCGTAATCGTACATATCTTCGTTAACGCCCATGACAATTGTTACGTCGTCGTCTTTGCCCGGTGCGGTGATAACAACCTTTTTCGCGCCAGCTGTAATATGTTTGCCTGCGCCTTCTTTATCTCGGAACTTGCCTGTCGCTTCAATAACAACTTCGACATCCAATTCTTTCCACGGCAAATTAACCGGATCGCGGTCAGAAACAATTTTCGTAGCCCGACCGTTTACGATAATCATATCATCTTTTACTTCTATATTATCGGAAAGGTTACCGTGAATTGTGTCATACTTAATCATGTGAGCAAGCGTTTCAACAGGGTAGCTCGCGTTGATTGCTACCACTTCAACTTCCGGATCGTTCATCGCTTTACGGAATACCATCCGTCCAATACGTCCAAATCCATTAATGGCAATTCGTGTCGTCATTAATACGTTCTCCTCCCCGGATATGTTCCATACTATTACAAGTATTTATTATAATAAGTATGACACTTTTTTCAATATGCCAACCCAAATTTATTAATTTCTAAATATTCAAACAAAATAAATGCAGCAAAATACAGTCCTGCTTTCTCTGAATAAAACAGAAACTCATTTTGCTGCTTGTCTTACTTCAAAACGCCAAACTCGTCCGCATAAATTTTTTCGTACCGTTGTTTGTAGTATAATGCTCGCTGTACATAATGCCGTGTTTCGCCAAACGGAATTTGTGAAATATGCTCTGGTGTTCCATCCCAGACTCCGCGCTCCATCCATTTTTTAACATTTCCTGGACCAGCATTGTACGCCGCGATCACAGCATACGGGTTATGATTAAACATTTCGTACAAAAATGAAACATACCATGTTCCAAGAAAAATATTTGTATCCGGTTCGTCCAAATAATCGACCGCCATAGGCGACATTTTTGTCTGCCGGATTGCCCACTCCGCGGTCGCAGGCATTACCTGCATTAAGCCAATAGCCCCTTTTTTCGATACGCGGTTCTTATCAAATTTGGATTCCACTTGAATAATCGCCATAATTAGATACGGATCTACCTCAAACTGCCGCGCCGATTTACGGATTTCCTCTTTGTAATATACAGGGTACATCGCTTTCCAGATAACAGGCGCGTCCAACAGCAGAAAAACCACCAGAAGACATAGGAAAAATAATGCATGTTTTCGATTCAATCGTTTCATCCTCAACCCCTTCACTACAATCGTACTTTATCGTTTCGCGCCTTTATCTGACGAAAGCAGCTGTTCCATCAGTTCATCCACCTGTTCCTCTGTTTCCTTTAACGTGCCGCTATTGTCAATTACATAATCCGCGCGGAGCTTTTTCTCTTCTACTGGCATCTGTGACGCAATGCGACGCCGCGCCTCTTCCGCGCTGAATCCATTGCGCTTTATCAGCCGTTCCAACTGCTGTTCGGGTGTGCAATAGACAACGATTACCTTTTCCACCATATATTCGAGCTTTGATTCATAAAGAAGCGGAATGTCTAATACAATAAGTGACACGCCCTCTTCCTGCGCTTCCTGCGTCAGCTGACGCATACGCTGCCGTACCGCCGGATGTACAATGTCATTTAAAGCAAGCCGCGCTTTTTCATCGGCAAACACGATCGAACCTAATTTAACCCGGTCAATCTCTTCACTGTCAAGCAGAATCCCTCGTCCAAATCGCTCGACAATAAGAGACCAGGCCTCTTCACCTGGTCGAACGACTTCACGCGCAATAATATCCGCATCGATAATACGGGCATCGCGCTCGGCCAGCATCCGGGATATCGTGCTTTTACCGCAAGCGATGCCGCCTGTTAATCCAACAATCATGTCCTTTCAACTCGCTCTCAAATCATTTTAAAAAAACCGCACAAAATCAGCAGCACCCCTGGCAGATACGTCATCCGCTTCATCCAATCCGCTTCCGAGTAGATAAATCCAATCTTTAAACCGATCAAAATAAACAAACAGTTACTTACTCCGATTAGCAGCGCCGTTACCCAAGGTTCATATCCAATAAGCGCCGCGCCGATCCCCGCGCCAAATGCGTCTAAAGAAAGAGCAAGCCCCAGAAACATGGCTTCCACTCCAGAAATTGTCCCGGAACGGTCAATATCCGCTTCAATAGGTCTTTTCAAAATTTGTATAACAAGACCGAGCGACTTAATTTCAAAAGCAACTAGCGAACGAGGTTCCTGCGCCTGTCGTTCTTGTTCCATTTCCTCTTGTTCTTCGCGCGCTTGCTGGTGCTTCACATTATATATTGTCCATAGCCCGATGCCAATTAAAATCAAACCGCCAACATACTGTGTGGCAATGGGCGATAAAAAATAGGTCAACCACTTGCCCAGATACATAGAAACGAGAATGACCAGTGCCGAGCATGCAGTAATAATAAGAACGGAACGCACCGGAATTTTAATGCGGCGCATTCCGTACGTAACCCCTACACCAAAACCGTCAAGGCTGACCGCAAAAGCCAGCACCAGGAGTGAAAAAATGTGCAGCACCTTATTTCCTCCTTCCCATCCATTATTCTTCGTGCGCTTTGTTTTGCATGGGCACCTGTTACAGTATATGAGAAGGAAAGAAAGGGGTGCCTCTTAATTGCGTGGCTGGCAATTCGGGCAAATATGTGTGCCACGGCCCCCGACAACAAATTTTTCGATCAGGGTGCCACATACGAAGCAAGGTTCTCCCGTACGCCCGTATGCTTTTAACGTGTGCTGGAAACGGCCCGCTTCTCCCTGTCCATTTACATATGACTTAATGGACGAGCCGCCTAATGAAATGGATTTCTGCAAAATTTGTACAATGCTCACATGCAGTTTCTCCCATTGATCATCCGTTAATTCGTCCGGGGTTTTCTCTGGATGGATCCCGGCCTGAAACAGCGCCTCATCAACATAAATATTCCCCAAACCAACGATAATTTCCTGGTTTAACAATAAAGGCTTTATTTTTGTTTTTCTCCGCTCAAGCCTTTCTTTCAAAACAGCTGCGGAAAATGCTTCATCCAGCGGCTCCGGTCCCAGCTTATGAAGAGGAGGACCAGCCATTTCCTGTCCTTTCGGGAACAAGTGCATTGTCCCGAAAGTACGCACATCTTTATACCGCAGTTCCGTTTCGTCCGTAAACCGGAAAATGACGTGCGTATGCTTTTCTACTTCATCTCCTGTCCGATAGAGACCGTAACGCCCCTCCATACGCAGGTGAGACACCAGCACATAATCATCCAGATAAAAAAGCAAAAACTTTCCGCGCCGACCGATTTCCCGGATTGTCTGCCCTTTCAGCAACTCAACAAACTGCATGACATCATCCGGTGCTTTAATTAAGCGCGGCAGACCCACAATAACATCGGCAACTGTTTTGCCGATGACCAGCTTGCTTAGCGTGCGCCTGATCGTTTCCACTTCTGGCAATTCTGGCATTCAGTTTCTCTCCTTTGCTTATCGCTTTCTCTACATTTACTTCTACTTCGCTTCGTACCAGTTTATTCCATAATTCACATCCACTTTCAGCGGAACATCCAGCGGTAGTGCATTTTCCATCACATCCGGTACAAGCCTGCACATCGTTTCAAGTTCGTGCTCTGGCACTTCAAAAATTAATTCATCATGCACCTGCAAAAGCATGCGGCTCGCCAGCTTCTCGTCTTCCATCCGCCGCGCCACATTCACCATCGCCAGTTTAATAATATCAGCCGCCGTCCCTTGAATCGGCGTGTTCATTGCCGTACGCTCGGCAAAGCTACGCTGGTTAAAGTTACTGCTATTAATATCAGGCAAATACCGGCGGCGATTCAACATCGTTGTTACGTACCCATTTTTCCTTGCCTCAACGACAATATTGTCCATATAACGCTTAACTCCCTGAAAGACGGAGAAATAACGTTCGATAAATTCAGCCGCTTGTTTTCGCGTGATATGCAAGTTTTGCGATAAACCGTAATCGCTGATCCCGTACACAATACCAAAATTAACCGCCTTTGCCTGACGGCGCATAAGCGATGTCACTTCGTCTTCTTCTACCCCAAATACATCCATCGCGGTGCGGGTATGAATATCCATATCTTTGCGGAACGCATCAATTAAATTTTCATCCTGCGAAATGTGTGCTAAAATGCGCAATTCAATCTGTGAATAGTCGGCGGCAAGAATATACCAGCCCGGCTCAGACGGCACAAATGCCTGCCGAATTTTTCTTCCTTCTTCCAGGCGGATTGGAATGTTCTGCAGATTTGGCTCCGTGCTGCTTAGACGTCCGGTCGCCGTAACCGCCTGATTAAATGATGTATGAATTTTACCTGTTTCTTCATGAATTTCCTTCTTTAACCCTTCAATGTACGTTGACTGTAATTTACCCAGCTGGCGGAATTCAAGAATAAGCGGCACAATTTCATGGGCTCCCTCCAACTTCTCAAGCACATCGGCGCTCGTTGAATAACCGGTCTTCGTCTTTTTGATCACAGGCAGTTGCAATTTTTCAAATAAAATCTCACCCAACTGTTTCGGCGAATTAATATTAAATTCCGTGCCGGCAAGGCGATGAATTTCCTTAGTAAGCCCTTCAAGCTTCTCCTTAAGCTCCACACCCATTTCATCGAGCCGTTCTTTATCCACACGTACGCCGCGTTTCTCCATTGCGCCGAGCACGGCCGCAAGCGGCAATTCTAAATCATACAACAGATCTGTAAGCCCTTCTTCTCTCAAAGTACTGTTCATTCTATCATAAAGACGATAGATGGTATCCGCTTTGCGCACAATGTGCGGCCCTAGAACCGATATGTCCGGTACGGAGCGTTTGGCTCCTTTTCCATATATCGTCTCGTCAGAGGCCAGCTTGATGCCGTATCTTTCCGCCACATCACACAATTGATGATTCGTCTCCGATGGATTGCTTAAATAAGAAGCAAGCAATACATCAAAGCTGATCCCTTCCAGCGAAATGCCCTTCCATGCAAGCGCCACCTGACTGCGCTTAGCATCATATATCCATTTCCTCTGTTCTGGGTCAGCCATCCACTCCACAAGCGCTGGCCATTTGACCTGCCCAAACGGCACATACAGCCGTACATCTTCGCTCACCAGGCTAACGCCATGAATCGGAGCTCCATGGTAATTTTCTGCGTCCACTTCTACCATGACCGCCATAGGCGACGTTAGTTTGTCCGCCCACTTATCCCTGTTCTCTTCTGTAATCGTCACAAATTCGATCTCTTTCTCTTCCTGTTGCAGCAAAGCGTCCGCTTCCGCTGAATCAAAGCCCAGACGCTCCAGCAGGGATTTAAAAGCGAACCGCTCCAGTACCGGCACAACCTTTTCCCGTTCATACGGCTTATATTTAAGCTCATCGAGCGAAAGTGCAATCGGCGCATCACGAAGAATTGTGGCTAACTGTTTGCTCATGCGCGCATCATCCGCATGTGCCTCGATTTTCTCCTGCAACTTTTTACCTTTTACTTCAGAAACGTGCTCAAGAACGCCTTCCACCGTCTTGAATTCATGCAGTAATTTAAGCGCTGTTTTCTCGCCAACCCCCGGAATGCCAGGAATGTTGTCAGAGGTGTCACCCATCAGTCCTTTTAAATCAACAATCTGCGCAGGCGTCAGACCATACTTCTCATCAATCTCAGCCGGAGAATACCTTTCCACTTCGCTAATACCTTTGCGTGTCAAGGCGACATGCGTTTTATCTGAGACGAGTTGCAGCATATCCTTGTCTCCAGATACGATCAGCGTCTCAAAGCCGTTTGCTTCCGCCCGCGCGGATATCGTTCCGATGATATCATCTGCTTCGTACCCGTTCAGCTCGTAATGCTTGACGCCAAAAGCTTCGAGCAATTCTTTCAACAGCGGAAACTGCGCGGACAGCTCACTCGGCGTTTTTAGACGTTTGCCTTTATAATCTTTATATTCTTCCGTCCGGAATGTAACCTTGCCCGCGTCAAACGCTACCAGCAAATGTGTCGGTTTCTCCTCTTCCATCATGCGCAACAGCATAGTGGTAAATCCGTACACCGCATTTGTATACAAACCCTCTTCTGTCGTCAGAAGAGGAAGTGCGTAAAAAGCCCGGTTGGCAATGCTGTTGCCGTCAATAATCATTAATTTCTCGTTCATTTCCATTCCACGCCCTATTCTTTAGCGAAATAAGCATATACGCTTCCATCATACCATAGAGTTTGAAGACAAAACAAAACGCTGTCCATAAAAAGGACAGCGCCAGACTACCTGTAACATGGATTTTTACTTTTGAACATTCAGGAACGGAATGGCTCCACCGGTAGTGCTTGGCAGCTTACCGTCCCACTTCTCAATCGCTTGAATTTGTGCCTCGATTTCGCGCAATTTTACGAGTTCAGGCGTTACGTTTTCCTTCTGTAGGCGAAGTGCTTCGGCGTTCGCCTGCGCCTTGGTAATGGTTTGCTCTTTCTCAATCTTCACCCGTTCAAGATCCAATTTCGCCTTCAGTGCTTGCTGTTCCGCGATTTGTTTCTGCTCAATCGCGCGATTATACTCATCGCTAAATTTAAATTCAGTAATATTTACTTCGTCAAGTGCCATATGATATGTGCTTAGCTTTTTAGCAAGCAACTCCTTTACCTGCTGGCTAACTTCCGAACGCTTGGAAATAAGCTGTTCGGCCGTATAGCGGGCCGCGACCGCTTTGAGTGCCTCTCCGATGGCCGGATCAACGATTCTCGCTTTATAATCTATACCAACATTTTGATACAATTTGTTAACGGACGCTGGATCAATGTGAAAGTTTACCGCCATCTGCGTTGTCACAACCTGCAAATCCTTTGAAGCGGCAGACGCTTTGCTTTCTGCTTTCTGTACACGAACTTCTATCGGCATTACTTCCTGAATAAACGGAACTTTGAAATGAAGCCCTTCATCAAATACTTTCGGTTGCACAGCGCCCAATTGCACAACAATTCCCCTGTGTCCAGGCGGAACGACCGTAAACGATTCAAACGCTAAAATAACAAGAATAATAACAGGGATAAGAAATTTTAGAATTTTTCCCACTTTAAAGTTTTCACTTCCCATTTGTACAACTTTTTTTTCGCTCACGCTGCTTCCTCCTCGTATCTTTTTCTCATTATGTAATACGGTTCGCCTAGCCTCAAAGTTTCTTTTTTCAATATTGTCAAAAATAATCATTTTCTTTACCATAAATAAGGAATCTATAATAAATTCATAATATGTATAAATAGGAGATGCTATGAACAAACAACCGATTTTTTCACCTTATCTAGCTCTTGTCATCGCAACCATCGCGGTTTCCACTTCCGCCATCTTCGTAAAACTTACGGATGCGCCTGCGGGCGTTATCGCCACATATAGGCTGTTATTTACCGTGCTTTTTATGCTTCCGTTCGTGTTATGGAAGCATGCCCATGAAATAAAGAACATATGCGCCCGCGATTGGGTTTTCTCTGCGATAGCTGGGGTATTTCTTGCGCTTCACTTTATTCTCTGGTTTGAATCGCTAAACTACACGTCAGTGGCCAGTTCGGTCGTGCTTGTGACCCTACAGCCGCTGTTTTCATTTGTAGGGGCTTATTTCTTTTTTAAAGAACGCGTCTCCTTAGAGGGAATAATCGGCTGTCTGCTGGCTGTAGCCGGAAGCGTATATATCGGCTGGAGCGATTTCCGCATCGGCGGCACGGCGCTGCTCGGCGACATTCTCGCTCTTCTCGGCGCGGCAACTGTCACGGGATACTGGCTATTCGGACAAAGCGTTCGTAAACGCCTCTCCCTTATGATGTATACGTTTGTCGTATATACAATTAGCACTTCTGTATTACTGGCATACGATTTATCACTCGGCTTCGCTTTGTATCCTTATCCAGGAAAAGATTGGCTTGTTTTTATCGGGCTTGCCGTTTTTCCGACTTTGCTTGGACATACGGTTTTTAATTGGGCGATTAAGTGGTTAAGCGTAAATACCATCTCCGTAGCTATTCTCGGGGAACCGATCGGGGCCGCTATTCTCGCTTATTTTATTCTTGGCGAAAAAATAACAGCCGCCCAACTTATCGGAACAGCTGTGATTATTAGTGGCATCTATTTGTTTATGCGTTACAATCAGCCCACAGCCCGCTAGCCTAAAAATTTTGGCGGCTGATATTTTGGAAGAATAACTGTAAATGTCGTCCCTTTCCCTTCTTGGCTTTCCACATGAATCGTGCCATGATGCGATTCTACCAGATGTTTAACAATGGCAAGTCCAAGTCCGGTGCCTCCGGATTCGCGTGAGCGTGCTTTGTCCACACGGTAAAAACGCTCGAAAATGCGCGGGAGATGTTCGGGCGGAATGCCGATCCCGGTATCAGCAACGATCATTTCCACGCTTTTGTCTTCACGCTCACACAATGTAATGGTTACCTCCCCGTTTTCAGGTGTATAGGTAATGGCATTGCTTACCAAATTCAGAACAATTTGCTGGAGGCGGTCACGATCCGCTTCCAGTGTAATGTTTTCTTCCGTAGGAAGATAAATGGCGATGTTTTTGGCACGTGCTTCTTCCCGCACAATTCGTACGGTTTCTTTAATTAACTTACTAAAGTTAAGTTCTTCTATTTTCAATAGCATTTTTTTCTGTTCGATTTTCGATAAATCAAGAATATCGGTAATCAGGCGATTAAGACGATCGCTTTCCTCATTAATAATCGTAAGAAAAGAGCGGCTGATATCCGGATCTTCCAACGCACCATCCAAAAGCGTTTCAGTGAATCCCTTAATGGAAGTAATCGGCGTTTTTAATTCGTGAGAGACATTGGCAACGAATTCGCTCCGCATTTTTTCCAAACGGCGGATTGCGGTAATATCGTGCAGAAGCACAATCACTCCCTTGATTTCGCCTTCTTCATTCGTATACGCTCCCAGATTGACGTCAATAATATGCTCCTCAGGATAGTAAACATGAATTTCTTCACGTATTTTCTCTCCGGTTTCCAGGCAACGGTCAATCAGTTGGCTTAAGCCTGAATTCTTACCGACTTCGGTATGGATATGGCCAAGAAAATCTTTCGCGTTATAGCCCAGCAATTGCTCCGCAGCCGTGTTCATCATCGCAATGCGGCGCGTATCACTAATCAACATCATTCCGCTGAACATATTGTTCAGAATACTCTCCAGCCGTTTCTCATTCTCCCGAATAGCTGACATCTGTTGCTCAAGGCTGACCGCCATGAAATTAATCGCCTGGGCCAGCTGCCCAATCTCCCCTTTGGCGTTCGTGCGAATACGGTTTTTAAACTCCTTGCGCGTAATACATCGAGCCACCCGGGTGATTTCTTCAATCGGTTGGGTAATGCTTTTCGTAATGCGCGTGCTGATGAAACCAAACAGCAAAAGCGTGAACACAAGCACACCGCCGAGACTCATCCACAGTTTTTTCACGGTTTCCTGTACACGTGTCACTTTAATAGACGCGCGTACAATTCCTTTAATATCCTGCCCTTGTTTCAGCGGCACAGCGACATACATCATATCATAATGAAGCGTCGCGCTATACCTTACAGCCTGTCCCACACCTGTTTCCAGCGCTTTGCGGACTTCTGGCCGATTGGCATGGTTCGGCAGCGTTGCCGGATCATGCTCCGTATCAGCCAATACATCTCCCTGCCGATCAAGCACTGTAATGCGTGCTCCAATATCATCAGCAAACCGCTTCATGCGTTGTTGCAAGAGATCAGTTCTGGTCATCAAACCAGCATACTGCACATCATCAGCGATAATACGCGCTTCTGTCGCAAGACGTTCTTCCAACACGTCAATGTACAGAGACTGCAACATTTTCGCAAAATAAATGCCAAGGATAAGCAAAAGAGCACCAATAATTATAAGAAAAACAAAGTTAAGGCGAATTCGGAATTTCTGCATGCTATCCCTCTAGTTTATAACCAAGGCCGCGCACCGTTTTGATATATTTCGGCTGTCTTGTATCTTCTTCAATTTTTTCCCGCAGATGGCTGATGTGCACATCAACAATCCGCGAATCGCCAACAAAGTCATAATTCCAAACGGCGTTCAATAATTGATCCCTCGTCATAACACGCCCCGGATGACTGGCCATATACTGCAAGAGCTCAAATTCTTTCGGTGTTAACTCCAGACGTTTGCCGTCAAAGAAAACTTCGTACTTCTCTGGATAAATCACCAGCTTTCCAATCGTAATCGTTTGCTCTTGCTGCCCTGCCCCGCTTTCCTGCTCCTGATGTCCACTGCGACGTAAAATCGCTTTTACGCGCGCAACGACTTCGCGCGGGCTGAATGGCTTGGTCATATAATCATCCGCGCCGAGTTCAAGACCAAGAATTTTATCAAATTCTTCATCTTTGGCAGTCAACATCAAAATCGGCGTATTCATTTTTTCCATTCTTAGCGTTTTACACACTTCCATGCCATCCATCCCCGGCAGCATAATATCGAGAATAATTAAGTCAGGATTTTCTGCTTCCGCCATTTTTACCGCTGTCGGACCGTCTCCGGCTTTTATTACTGCAAAACCTGCTTTTTGAAGGTTAAATTCTAACAATGTTACAATTGATTGTTCATCATCTACTACAAGTATTTTCTTCACTCTTAGCACCCTTATTTCTTAAATTTTTGGATTTCAGCTTTCGCCTGCTGAATCAAATCATTTGACTCTTTTAACAACTGCTCCGCTTTTTGTTCGAATTGCTTGTCCTGCAAATCATAAAACGTAAATAATTCGCTATGCGCTTCTATCTTTTTGTTAATTCCCTTTAATAGCGTTTCTTTAGCCAGCTCCATTTCCTTCGGAACAGGCGAGTTAAACAAGTCATCATGCATGGATTGAAGGGTTGTGCGACCCTGATCAACCGCATTCATGACTTTTGTCCGCTTCATACCTTTGGACGCCTCATTCCGTACATCTTCCAGCACTTTTCCGAAGTTGTCCAAAGCTTCAAAAGCAGCATCTGACTTTTTTAAAAATTGGCTCTGATAATAAGCCAGATCTTCCTGGCTGGTTGCACACCCACCAAGTACCAACAATACGACCACAAAAATAGCCAAAATCAATCTTTTGTTTGGCATAACTATATCCCTCCAAAGTTATCATACCTTATCGAAAAAATAAGAAGCAAGAAGAGCTTTCTCCTCATCCGGCATAACCATTTGAACGCAGCACACTTTTTCTGCCTGAAACCTGGAAGAAGGCGAATGGCAAGCCAGCCGCAGTTGTTCTTCACGCAAGGCGCGCTCTTTCTCCAAATCCTGAATCCGCTTTTGAAGTTCACAATCACTTGAAGAGGCTTTTCCAAACGCCTGTTTTTTCATTCTTTATAAACTTTATAAATATGAAAATCATATCCTGCAATAAGTTGAACAGAAAATCCATGTGAGAGGTGAAAAGAGTGAAATACGACGACTACTTAGCAATTGTTGACGTATGCCAAACGATGTCTCTTGCTTTTTAGCTATTTCATTTATGTGGTAATCCCTGTCATTTAGCAGGGAATTTATATACATCTGGCTTAATGTTTCGACATGTGTATGGTAGTAAGAGGGTAAGAAAAGGAGAGAGGAAAGGCTACGATGGGCCCTGCCTATAGCCTGAAAAAAGGGAATAACAAGCCATCTGCCGCTGTTTTTCGCGCAGGGCATGTCCCCTTTTCTTCTCTTTCGCTTCTTTCACCACTTGTTTTTTGAAATCAATCGAATACTTTCTTCTTGTCATTGATGTCTTCCCCCTCTGTCACTATAAGTGTAATCAAAATACACCCTTAGTGTCCAACTTCTCTAGGGGGCTAAAGAGATCTATTATGGCGTTGTTTTGCACGAAGATGTTCTGATCGGGGATTTAAGCAGTATCCGAGAAGATGTAGTCGTCGAAGAATCCAGTATTATCGGACGCAACGTGATTGTTGAACCAGCTACTGCGATTGGCAAAAGAGTAACGATTCAAACGGGTAGCTATATTACGGCAAACATGATCATCGAAGATGAGGTATTCATTGGCCCATGCTGTTCCTCATCAAATGATAAGTATATGGGAATGGGAAATTACCCGCATAAAGGGCCAATGATCAAGCGCGGAGCAAAAATAGGCAATAATGCTACACTCTTGCCTGGCATTACAATCGGTGAAAAGGCGATTGAAAGTTATCAAAATAACCTCGCATTGGAAGAAGGATGGGTCGAAGACAAGATATATGCTTGCATTTTTATGGCGGATTGCTACCGCAGTTTAGGAGATTTTCCAAATGAACTCACCTCATTATTAAAAAGTTTTCAGTATGCAAAACCGAAAGCGGAAGCCATTTGCCGGATCGGATATCATTTTCTCCGTAAAAAAGACTACAAAACAGCGGCCGCTTGGTTTGAATTTGCCACGCGGTTAACGATCGATTCCGATCAATGGAGCTTTAGCTACCCTGCCTATCATACCTGGTATCCCCACCTGCAACTATGTATTTGTCATTATTATTTAGGCGATTATCAAAAAGCTTACGAACATAATGAAGAAGCTCGCAAATATAGACCGGAAGATAACAGCGTACTTCACAATAAGCGTTTATTGGAGTCGAAATTGGGAATCCTTGCAACAAATCAATAGCTACAAGGATATCAGAGAGCTACACCTTTTATTGATGGCTCTCTTTTCTTATTCGTCGCCTCAAAAAAAGAGCCCGGATACGCACCGGACTCTTATCGAAAATCACATGGATCAAATTAGTCAAATTTCAATACACCTATGACGTTGCGAACGGCATCAGCGGATTTGTCGAGCGCCGCTTTTTCTTCTGCAGTAAGTTCAAGTTCGTATACTTTTTCGATACCGTCTTTGCCGAGCAATGTCGGTACACCAAGGTACAGATCGTTGTAGCCATATTCACCTTCCAAATAAGCGATAGCAGGCAAAATACGCTTCTGATCTTTCAGGATGGCTTCAGCCATTTCTACCAGAGAAGCAGCCGGAGCATAGTAAGCGGAACCATTACCCAGGAGGTTTACAATTTCCGCGCCGCCATTGCGTGTACGATCAACAATAGCATCCAGGCGATCTTTTGGAATCAATGTTTCAAGCGGGATACCACCAGCATAGGAATAACGTACAAGCGGCACCATTGTATCGCCATGGCCGCCAAGCACAAAACCTGTTACGTCTTTAACGGAGATATTCAGTTCCATCGCTACGAATGTACGGAAACGTGCTGTATCAAGCACACCGGACTGGCCGATTACGCGGTTTTTCGGAAAACCAGTCGTTTTGTAAATCGTGTACGTCATCGCATCTACCGGGTTAGACAATACAATAATTGTGCTGTTCGGCGCATATTTCTTAATTTGCTCGCCCACGGATTTCATAATGCCTGCGTTTGTATTGACAAGGTCATCGCGGCTCATGCCAGGCTTACGCGCAATACCTGCCGTTACGATCACAAGATCAGCATCTTTGATTTCTTCATAGTTGGAAGTACCTGTAATGCGAGCATCAAATCCTTGAACCGGGCCTGCTTCGGCCATGTCCAATGCCTTACCTTTTGTCGGATTTTCCATTTGCGGAATGTCAACAAGTACGACGTCTCCGAGTTCTTTTTGAGCCAGCATGAATGCGGTAGTTGCTCCAGTGAATCCAGAACCGATAACAGCGATTTTCTTACGAGTGAAAGACATAACGGTCTCCTCCTGATTGAATGCAATTTATAGAATGTTTCACATGCATAAGCATGTAGAACACATAAGGAAGGGGAAACATATACACGATGTGTATGCGTTGCCCCATAAAAAGCAAGTTTTAAATTACATGTTCTTAATTAGTGCATCGCCAAATTCAGAGCATTTCAGCTCAGTTGCACCTTCCATGAGACGAGCGAAATCGTATGTTACTTGCTTGGAAGAGATTGTTTTTTCAATCGCGCTGATAACCAAGTCGGCTGCCTCTGTCCAGCCCAAATGACGGAGCATCATTTCACCGGATAGAATAACAGAAGACGGATTTACTTTATCAAGTCCTGCATACTTCGGAGCAGTGCCATGAGTTGCCTCAAAAATTGCACGACCGGTTACATAGTTAATGTTTGCGCCCGGCGCAATACCAATGCCACCAACCTGAGCAGCCAACGCATCTGAAATGTAATCACCGTTCAAGTTCAACGTAGCTACCACATCGTACTCGGCAGGACGAGTCAAGATTTGTTGTAGGAACGCGTCAGCGATAGAATCTTTTACAATAATTTTCCCTGCTTCTTCCGCTTCTTCCTGCGCTTTGTTTGCCGCATCTTTACCCAATTCTGCGGCAATACGGTCGTATTGCGCCCAAGTGAATACTTTGTCGCCGAATTCTTTTTCCGCCACCTCGTATCCCCAGTTTTTAAACGCGCCTTCAGTAAACTTCATGATATTGCCTTTATGCACCAATGTTACGCTCCTGCGATTGTTGTCAATCGCATATTGAATAGCGGCGCGCACAAGGCGGCTTGTCCCTTCTTGGGAAACAGGTTTTACACCGATTCCGGACGTTTCCGGGAAGCGGATTTTCTTAACGCCCATTTCGTTTTGCAGAAACGCGATCACTTTTTTCACTTCTTCGCTGTCCGCGCTCCATTCGATACCAGCGTAAATATCTTCCGTATTCTCGCGGAAAATAACCATGTTTGTCAGTTCAGGGTGTTTTACAGGAGAAGGTACGCCTTTGAAATACTGCACCGGCCGCACGCACGCATATAAGTCCAATTCCTGGCGCAGCGCTACGTTAATAGAACGGATACCTCCGCCAACCGGCGTTGTCAGCGGGCCTTTGATAGCGACAAGATATTCGTTGATAGCCTTCAATGTGTCATTTGGAAGCCATTCGCCGTATTTGTTGAACGCTTTTTCCCCCGCGTATACTTCGTACCACGCAATTTTCTTCTGGCCTTTGTATGCTTTCTCTACTGCTGCGTCAAGAACGCGAACCGCCGCGTTCCAGATGTCCGGACCCGTGCCATCTCCTTCAATAAAAGGAATGATCGGATTGTCTGGAACATTCAACTTGCCTGTGCTGTCTACCGTGATTTTCTCTCCGTGTGTAGGCATTTCATATTTTTCAAAAATGGACACCTTTACCCCTCCTAAATATGTATTAAGCGCGTGAGGTTTCCCTACAACACAATTATGGCAAAAGCAGGAGAGGGGCCTGCCTTACGGTAACCCCTCACCTAAACTTTATTTATGTTTTAGCGTTCCTCAAGTGGAACGTAATGCGCGTTTACCGGTCCAACATATTCGGCGCGCGGACGAATGAGGCGGTTGTTCTCATATTGCTCTAAGATATGGGCTGTCCATCCAGACATACGGCTGATCGCGAAAATCGGCGTGAACAGATCACGCGGAATACCTAAGCTGTGATATACAGACGCGGAATAAAAGTCTACATTCGGCTTTAATCCTTTTTCAGCCGTTACCAATTCATCAATTTTCACGGACATCTCATACCACTGCGGCTGACCTGTAAGCTTTGTTAGCTTTTCAGACATTTTACGCAGATGCTTCGCGCGCGGGTCACCATCTTTGTATACGCGATGACCAAATCCCATGATTTTTTCCTTATTAGCAAGTTTATTACGAATATAGCTTTCCGCATTGCCCGGGTCTTTAATTTCTTCAAGCATGGCCATTACCGCTTCGTTCGCTCCTCCGTGTAGCGGTCCTTTCAAAGCGCCGATTGCAGATGTAATTCCGGAATAAATATCAGACAGAGTAGCTACTGTAACACGAGCAGCAAACGTGGATGCATTCAGCTCATGGTCAGCATGCAGGACAAGTGCCGTATCAAGCGCATCGATCGCGATTTGATCCGGCTCTTCTCCGTTCAGCATGTATAGAAAATTTTGCGCGTAGCCAAATTCCGCGTGCGGAGCCACTACTTCTTTCCCCTGACGGATACGGTGGTAAGCCGCAACGACGGTTGCTACTTTCGCCTGCAGGCGAGTTGCTTTGCGTAGATTTGCTTCCCGAGACATATCTTGAGCTTCCGGATCATACAGAGCCAGAGCGGAAATCGCTGTGCGCAGAACAGCCATCGGATGATTTCCTTCAGGGATAGTTTTTAACAGCGTGATTACATCTTCAGGAATCGCAGCATTTTCAGCCAAGTCTTTTTTCAGCTGGCTAAGTTCATTAGCCTTCGGAAGGCGACCATGCCACAATAAGTACACAACTTCTTCAAATGAAGCGTTTTCGGCAAGTTCATCAATATTGATACCTGCATATGTAAGCACCCCGTCAATAATGGAACTAATGGAAGACTGGGCTGCTACAATTCCTTCTAATCCTTTTGCTGACATAGTATTATCTCTCCTTTATCCCTATAATTTTATCTGTCGGACGCCCTCAGAAATATCCTCTCTCTTTTCCCGGAAAACTCTGTAGGCATAAAAAAAGAGAGAAGATACGTCTTTAGTTTCAGAATAATTATAGAATATTTCAGCGGGTTTGTGAATGTTTCCTAAAAAAAATGTGAAATCTTCCACAACAAGCAGAAAGCTTGCTTTTTTGTTCACAATTATCATAACCTAAAATAGAAATTTGTGAAAGTGCTAATCATTAGTCTGGCTATGTATAAGGAGGTCGGAATGAATCCTCTTATTTACCATCGAATGTTTCAGGTGCTCCGTTTCTTACTTGTGATGGGTATTCTGTACGCCACGTACAGACTCACAATCTTTTTTGCTCCTTTATTATATCCTTTCATCATCGGTTTTATCATTGCATATGCAATTAACCGTCCGGTAGATATGCTGGAGAAGCGGGCACGCTGGCCACGCTGGCTTGCCGTAACCGTCATGCTTACGATAGTGATCGCCGTTCTGGTTGGCATCATTACTATACTTGTCGCACAAGTTGTCATTGAAATAGGAAAATTGCTCGAAATGCTGCCGATATACATCGATCAACTTTCCAATTATGCTAAAAATTTCATATCGCGCAGTTTGCAATCCAGTCTGTATGAACACTTTGTCAGCCTGTACAGCAGTCTTGATGAGGGATACCAGCAAAAAATACAGGAAAATGCAGGAAAGGCTCTGACCAAGATTGCCCAGGCCGGAACAAATATGACGAAAACAATTCTTACCGGCATCAGTAATTTTCTAAGCTCCATTCCCAATATGGCGACTGTATTCGTTATTTCGATTCTATCTGCCTTTTTTATAAGCAAGGACTACCATAAAATGATAAGCAAAGCAAAAAGCATGGTTCCCGTCGAGTTCACGAACAAAGGCGCACGAATATTGACTGATTTGCAAAAAGCGCTCTTTGGTTTCGTGAAAGCGCAACTTACACTTGTTTCCATTACCTCTATGATTGTGATCGTTGGGTTGCTCATTCTCGACGTTCCGTATGCTGTATCCATTGGTCTTCTTACCGGTTTGGTCGATTTAATGCCGTATCTGGGAACAGGGGCAGTATTCGTACCGTGGATTGCATACGCCGCCTTCGCAGGAGATCTCCGTCTTGCTATCGGACTTGCTATTCTGTACGCAATCGTAATCATACAAAGGCAAATTATGGAACCTAAAATCGTCGCTACGAATGTTGGTCTTGATCCGTTGTTTACGCTCATCGCGCTCTTCGTCGGACTGAAACTATTCGGATTCCTTGGCCTTATTCTCGGCCCCGTGCTGCTGGTGATTATTAACGCACTGCGCAACGCGGGTATCTTCCGCGATACGTGGAAATATATAAAAGGAAAACCGCCAGAACTGTAAAAAAAGGCGTCCACAAAACAGAAAAGGCAATCCTGTCCTCGAAAGAAGGACAGGATTGCCTTATGCTGGAAAAGAAGCTAACCGGCAGCGTTACGGCGTGATGCGCTCTTCTTTGTATGTATTAACATTATGCAGCAAAACCATTCGCCGAGCAGAATGTTAAAGAGTACGAAAAAAAGGGCGTACTATCGACTATCTTAAAATCGGTTGAATCGGTTCCATATAAATATTTGAGTGTTGCCGGACTGAATTTTTTTATACAGCCATCTCTTCATGAACAATTTGGCGATTCCTCTCGTATATGGAATCAAAAGCAAAAATCCAGCAATATCGGTAAAAAATCCGGGGGTCAGGAGAAGAAGGCCGCCGGCGAACACACAAATGCCGTCCAAAATCGCTTCACCCGGCAACTCACCCCGGCTGAACTGTACCTGCGCCAACTGAAAAATTTGCAATCCTTGGCGCTTGGCGAGCCACGCTCCTATCACCCCTGTCAGAATGCAAAGCAAAAGCGTCGGAAGCCAGCCAATACCTTTTCCGACGGCCGCTAGCAACCAAATTTCAAGCACAGGCACGATCAGCAATATCGCTATAAATACGCGCAGCATGTCTTCTTCCCCCTTCCTTTTACCATTCGTATTGCTTCATCAAGCGGTACACTTCCGGCGCATGTCTCTCCAGACGCACCGGCTTTAAATCGGTCGTCGTCCAGATATGATGTGTCTCACCTGAGGCTAGAAGCTCGCGATCCGGTAGCCTCAACGCTTCATATCCAAGCAAAAGGCGAACGCCTTCACAACGAATCACCCTCGTTCTGATAAGAATTTCATCATCATAACGGGCCGAACGTTTATATTTTACGTGTGCCTCTGAAAGTGGAAGCATAAATCCCATATCTTCAAACCGCCGATAAGTGAAGCCCATCTGCCGGATCATTTCCGTTCTCCCAACTTCAAACCATACAAGATAATTGGCGTGATAAACAACCTGCATCTGATCCGTCTCCTGATAGCGAACCCTGAGCGTCGTCTCAAACCACTTCTCTTTTCCTTCTGTCACCATCTTTCACTCCACCGTTTCTCCCATTTTACAAAATCTGTGAAAATCCGGCATATATGCGACCGCTTGCTGCGTCCACTGTTACTTCATCGCCATCCGAAAACAAATTCATCGCATCCGCTACGCCAACAACAACTGGAATGCCAAGATTAAGCCCTACCACTGCAGCGTGCGAAGTAAGCCCTCCTTCTTCCACGATCAGCGCAGCTGCCTTCTCAATAACTGGCATCATATCGCGGTCTGTTCCTTTTGCTACCACGATGTACCCTTTCTCACCAACCGGCGGAATTTCGACACCGCTCTTTACCTTCAACACCTTACCTGTGGCAGTGTTGTGGCTAATGCCTTGACCTCGGGCCACAACATCGCCGACAATATGCACTTTCAAAAGATTTGTCGTACCCGACTCACGCACCGGTACACCCGCTGTGATGACGACAAGATCACCGCGCTTCACAATACCTGAACGAACAGCTGTACGTACGGAAATATCCAGCATTTCATCCGTGCTTTCCGTCGGTTCGCTGTAAAGCGGAATCACGCCCCACACAAGCGCCAGCTTGCGGCATACGTGCTCATGTGGAGTAACTGCGATAATCGGCGCTTTCGGACGAAATTTCGAAACCATTCGCGCCGTGTGTCCGCTCTCTGTTGCGGTAATAATGGCGGCTGCATCCAAATCAAATGCCACGTTCGCTACCGCCTGGCTTAGTGCATCCGGAATGTGCATCTGCTTCGCACTCGAATGTGTGTGCAAAATTTCGCGATACGCAAGCGCAGCTTCTGTTCGTTCCGCGATTCGGTTCATTGTTTTCACAGCTTCAATCGGATATTTACCAGCTGCTGTCTCACCGGAAAGCATAATCGCGTCTGAACCGTCGAAAATCGCGTTCGCCACATCGCTCGCTTCAGCGCGTGTCGGACGTGGATTACGCTGCATCGAATCCAGCATCTGCGTTGCCGTGATCACCGGTTTGCCTGCCTCGTTGCAACGGCGAATTAATTCTTTTTGTACAAGCGGCACTTCCTCCGCAGGAATTTCTACTCCTAAATCTCCGCGAGCAACCATCAAGCCGTCTGAAACAGCAAGAATGTCGACCGCGTTTTTAACTCCCTCATGATTTTCGATCTTTGAAATGATTTGAATATCCGCATTATGACGTTCCAAAATTTCGCGAATCTCCAACACATCTTCAGGCTTGCGGACAAATGAAGCAGCGATAATATCAATGCCTTGTTCAATACCAAACTCGATATCCTTAGCATCCTTTTCTGTAATGCCCGGCAACCTGATTTGCACACCGGGAACATTGACCCCTTTTCTATCTTTTAGCGTCCCGCCGTTACGAATCCGACAATATATCTCCGTGCCCTCTACTTTCTCGACAGTCAACTCGATCAAGCCGTCATCAATAAGAATCGTGCATCCCGGATGCACGTCGTTTGGAAGTCCCGCATATGTAACGGATACACGCTTTTCATTTCCTTTGATCTCTTCCGTCGTCAGTACAACCGTTTCACCTTCTATTAGTTCAACGGACGGGCTCTCCAACACACCTGTACGAATCTCCGGTCCTTTCGTATCAAGCAAAATCGCCACGTTTTTTCCCACTTCAGATGCCGCCTTACGAACCGCGGCAATCCGCGCACCGTGCTCTTCGTGCGTGCCGTGAGAAAAGTTGAGGCGGGCAACGTTCATTCCTGCTTCCATCAATGCTTTCAACGTCTCAATCGATTCGCTTGCAGGGCCAATCGTGCATACAATCTTCGTTTTTCGCATCGTTTACGGACCTCCTATGTACATTTGATTTGATAGTTCGACATTCTTTATGTATCCTCTCACCACAATACGAATGTCAAACTATCAAGAATGAAATATTATACAGATTCCGTGAAGGCTGCATACCGTCCTATTGCTTTATATTTGTGATAACGATCAACAACCAGTTCCTCTCGGCTCATGGTTTTTAACGCATCAAGATGTTTGAGCAACACAGAACGCAAGCCGGTTACTGTTTCCGCAAAATTACGGTGCGCGCCACCGATAGGCTCCGGCACGATTTCGTCCACCACTCCTAATTCAAACAAGTCTTGCGCCGTAATTTTCAGCGACTCAGCCGCGCGTTGTGCCTGGGATGCATCCTTCCACAGAAGCGCCGCCGCCCCTTCCGGAGAAATGACGGAGTAAAAGGCGTTCTCAAGCATTAATAAACGGTTACCAATGCCAAGCGCCAATGCGCCACCACTTCCGCCCTCGCCGGTCACAATGCAAATAATTGGTACCCCAAACGAGGCCATCTCGCGGAGATTACGTGCAATCGCTTCGCTTTGACCACGTTCCTCCGCTGCTTTACCCGGATAAGCGCCCGGCGTGTTAATAAAGCAAATAATCGGCCGGTTGAACTTGTCCGCCTGCTGCATGAGACGCAACGCCTTGCGATAGCCTTCCGGGTGCGGCATTCCGAAATTGCGCGCAATGTTTTCTTTGGTGTCCTTTCCTTTCTGATGCCCTATTACTGTGACAGGCTGCTCGTTAAATTTAGCGATACCGGCGACGATGGCAGCATCATCCCCGTACAAACGGTCGCCATGCAGTTCGATAAAATCAGTAAATAACGCATTGATAAAATCAAGTGTGGTCGGACGCTCCGGATGACGAGCCAACTGCACGCGCTGCCACGGCGTCAAATTTCCGTATATCTCCTGGGCCAGCGCTTTCGCCCTCGCTTCTAATTTTACAATTTCATCCGTAAAATCTATATCCTTTTCTTCCGTAAATCTGCGCAATTCCTCAATTTTTCTGTTTAATTCTAGGAGCGGCTTTTCAAATGATAATTCTCCAGCCATTAGCTTCCCCTCCTTACCGTATGCATATCAAGAATTTTAGCAAGCGTATGACGCAGTTCTTGACGGGGAATGACTTTATCAAGCTGACCTTTTTTTAGAAGAAACTCCGCGGTTTGAAAATCTTCCGGAAGCTCCTGGCGAATGGTCTGTTCAATAATGCGCCGCCCCGCAAAACCGATCAACGCCCCCGGCTCCGCAAAGTTGTAATCACCTAACGAAGCGAAGCTGGCCGACACCCCTCCAGTAGTCGGATTCGTCATCACGGAAATGTACAAAACGCCCGCTTCGTTCAGCCTAGCAAGAGCGGCGCTTGTTTTTGCCATCTGCATCAGGCTGAGCACGCCTTCTTGCATACGCGCGCCGCCGGAAGCAGAAAACAAAATGAATGGGTACCGTTTCTCGAGCGCTTGTTCAGCCGCACGGGTGATTTTTTCGCCAACAACCGAGCCCATGCTTCCCATGCGAAAGCGCGGATCCATAACAGCGATAACTACCGGATAGCCTTTGATCGTACCTTCTCCCGTTACAACCGCTTCAGAAAGGCCGGATGTCTCCATATCCTTTTTTAGCTTCGATAAGTAATCCGGAAAGTTCAGCGGATCAGTCGAGAGCAGTTCGCTATCATACTCGAAAAAATACCCTTCATCCAACAGCATCGCGATCCGCTCGAATGCTGTCATTGGAAAATGATAGCCGCAACCCTGGCAAACTTTTAAATTTTTTTCAAGTTCTTTGGCGTACGCAATTGTACCGCACTTGTCGCATTTAATCATCAGACCTTCGGGCACTTCCTTGACTTCAGCTTTTTCCTCCCCCCGATCCTGGGCCTGTCCCGTACGTACAGTTGCGTACCGACGTTTTTTATAGAAAATATCTTTTAACATAAAAAATAGTACACCTCTCTTAAGGTATCAATGAAGAATCGTACTCAAGACTTCCTGCGCTTCTTCCACCTCACCCGCAGGAACGAGAATTTCATACTGCTTGGAGACACCGGATTGGCGTATTTTCACAAGGAACCCTTCGGCTGTTAGCTTGTCTTGGATTTTTTCCGCGATTTTTGCGCTCGGGGCGATGTAGATGACCGTCCACATCCCGTCTTCCTCCTTAAACAAATATATGTTATCTGGTTCCATTCTAAACCTTTTGCTTTATTGTTCTTTACGTACGTTCAAGGCTATAAGATACTGTTTTCGAGATGGTTCGCCATACGGAGCACAGCTTCTTCTTCGTCACCGGCTCGAATAGCTTCCAAAATCGCCCTGTGTTCCTTAAATCCTTCTTCTGCTCTTCCTTCACGCGCAAGAGAACGTTCGCGCACCGACTTACTATACTCAACCAACGGTACCCATATCCGATGTAATACAGAATTACGACTCGCACGGCAAATCGCCCTATGGAACAAATAATCCTCCTCCGTCGGCACTTTGCCTTCCCTAATTTTTTCTTCACCTTGCAAAATAATGCGTTCCATCTCGGAGAAATGCTTTTCACCGGCTCGGCTGCATGCCAAGCGAACCGCATCAAGCTCCAGTATTTTTCTCATTTCGACTACGTCTCTTCTCGTTTTAAAGTCTTTTAAAATATATGCGCCCATAACATTAATAAGCTGATTATGTCGGTAATGTTGGAGAAACGTTCCTTCCCCACGGCGGGTCGTAATCAATCCTAGGAGCTCGAGCGCCCGCAGCGCTTCTCGCACCGAGGAACGTCCCACCTGAAGCCGATCCGACAGTTCCCGCTCAGAAGGAAGCTTGTCTCCCGGCTTTAATCCGTCCTCTTTAATAATCTTATTTATTTCCAGAAGAATTTCCTGATACACTTTGCGCTGCTCGGGCAAACTTGACACGGCACTCACCCTGTTTGCTGATTTTTAATTGCCAAAAAAGGAGGATTGCTCCTCCTTATCATCATCAACAGCTTTTTTATAGTATTTGTACTGCGGAAAGCATCTGTCCTTTGATTTGTTCAGGGTCGATCTCCTTTCTGGCTACACCGGTATCCATCGCTGCTTTCGCAACCTCGGCAGCTACATGCGGTGCCACCCTAGGGTCAAACGGAGAAGGAATAATGTAGTCCGGTTTCAGTTCTTCATCTCTAATTAGGTCTGCAATCGCACGTACGGCGGCCAGCTTCATCTCTTCGTTAATATCGGTAGCCATAACTTCCAACGCTCCGCGAAAAATTCCCGGAAATGCAAGCACATTGTTCACTTGATTCGGAAAATCCGAACGTCCTGTGCCAACTACCGCAGCCCCCGCTTCTTTTGCTAAATCTGGCATAATCTCAGGTACCGGATTAGCCATTGCAAAAATAATCGGGTTATCGTTCATCGACCGTACCATCTCTAGCGTAAGCGATCCTGCGACGGATACGCCGATAAACACATCCGCTCCTTTCAGCACATCGGCCAATGTACCTTCCACTTTGCGCTGGTTTGTAATGCGCGCGATCTCTTCCTTGATCGGATTCATGCCAAACGGACGCCCTTCATAAATCGCACCCTTCGAGTCACACATAATGACTTCTTTGACACCCATGAATAGAAGCAGCTTAATAATGGCGATACCAGCTGCGCCCGCACCATTTGCAACAACGGAAATATCCTCCATTTTTTTACCGACGATTTTGAGCGCGTTCAAAAGCCCGGCTGCTGTAACAATCGCCGTTCCATGCTGGTCGTCATGGAATACGGGAATGGACAATTCCTGCTTTAACCGCTCTTCAATAATAAAGCAGTTCGGAGCGGCGATATCTTCTAAATTAATGCCGCCAAACGTCGGTTCCAGGTACTTTACGGTTTTGATAATTTCTTCCGGATCCTGCGTGTTCAAACAAATTGGAAACGCGTCTACACCTGCAAAAGATTTGAAGAGAACCGCTTTGCCTTCCATAACCGGAAGCGCTCCTTCAGGTCCGATGTTTCCGAGACCAAGTACCGCCGAACCATCGGAAACGACAGCAACCATATTTCCTTTCACGGTATACTCATATACTTTCTGACGATTATCAAAAATATCCTTGCACGGCTCAGCTACTCCGGGTGAATAAGCCAGACTCAAATCTTCTGTGCTCTTTAGCGAAACTTTCGATTCCACCCGAATTTTTCCTCGATTCTCTCTATGCAGCTTCAGTGCTGCTTCACGCATGTTTGGCACCTTTTTAACAACTCCTTCTCTCTTCAACCCCGAATTTCATCAAAGTGGTCTGACCACTCCGTTTATTATTCTCTCATTATACCAAAAGAGAGTAATCTGTAAACCTGATCGAACCTGCTTCTAGGGGTTTTTTACCGTAAATTTACCGTTTTTTAATAATAACCATTCCTTCCCCAATTATTTTCTCAATTTTTCTAATAGTATCACTTTTAGGAGTTATATTATATTCTTCCGTCAATTGCACAGAATGCCGTTTTCCTGCGTAATAGAGAATAACCGGACTCATCCCCCGCTCCGCGCGCAAAATCTGCTGTAAATTTTGCAGTTTGACCACATCGCTCTCCACAGCCTCTTCGATTTTAATGAATACCATAGGTGGAGATTCAAACGCTTCCCTAGGTATATCACTGTGAGTAAATGTATAAGCGATTTCCGTCAGCTCTTTAATCCGTTCAGCGATACATTTCACTTCATCCCCTTGTCTGTTAGCTTTCCCTTCAACCGCCAACAACTTTCCTCTCTGAAGTAACGGCATGGCATGATGGTAAACGCCCGGAAATACAACCATTTCTACACGCGAGGTCTGATCTTCCAGCTGTACAAATGCCATCGGTTGTCCTTGGCGTGTAGTAATGTTGCGTACGGCGCATACCATACCAGCAAGACGCACCGGCTGCTTTTCCCGCTTTTCCTTAAGCCGGTGAAGCGGGAGAAACGAAAAGTGCTCGCACACCTCGCGGTACTCATCCAGAGGATGGCCTGATATATACAAGCCAAGCAATTCCTTTTCCTGCAAAAGCTTCTCTTCATAACCAAATTCCGGGGTATTAATCGAAACGTCCGGAACCATTAGCACCTCTTCATTATGTTGTTCCGGTTTTACTAAAAAGCCAATCTGTTCTTCTTCCTTGCGCCGCGCGCGCTGCGCCCATTCAATCACCCTGTCCAGCGCGGCCAGCAAAGCCGCCCGATGTCCGGGAAAGCTGTCCATCGCTCCGCTTTTAATGAGCGCTTCCAGCACACGTCGGTTGCACACCCTCTGATCAACGCGCATGCAGAAATCGGCCAAATCCACAAACGGGCGCTTGGCTCGCTCCTCTAGAATTCGTCGAATCGCCTGCACTCCGACGTTTTTAATTGCTCCAAGCCCAAAACGAATGCTTCCGTCTTCTACTGTAAAATCTGTTTCGCTGCGGTTAACGTCTGGCCCTAGCACAGGAATGGAGCGCTTCTTGCATTCGTCTACATACTCAGCTACTTTGTCCATATTTCCCTGCGCCATTGTCAACAACGCCGCAAAAAATGCGACTGGATGATTAGCTTTTATATACGCCATATGGTACGCAATCATTGCATACGCAGCGCTATGACTCCGATTAAATCCATAATCAGCGAAACGAACAATCATGTCATACAGCTGGTTGGCAAGTTTATCATCGTATCCTTGTTTCAACGCGCCATCGACAAACTTTTTCCTTTGCTCTTGCAATAACTCACGCTTTTTCTTTGACACCGCGCGGCGCAAAATATCGGCCTCGCCAAGCGTAAACCCAGCCACCTTGGAAGCGATTTGCATAATTTGTTCCTGATAAAGAATAAAGCCGTACGTTTCCTTTAAGATCGGTTCCAGTACAGGATGCAAATAGGTCACTTCCCGCCTGCCATGCTTGGCCGCTACAAAATCCGAAATAAACTCCATCGGCCCCGGACGAAACAGGGCTAAAACAGCAACGATATCCTCAAACTTGGACGGCTTTACTTCCCTGAGCACACGACGCATGCCCCCCGATTCCAGTTGAAAGACGCCTGCTGTATCTGCTTCTGCAAGCATTCGGTACGTACGCGTATCATCAAGAGGAATGGCCGCCAAATCAATGCTAATCCCTTCTTGCTCTTTGATAAGGCGAATGGCCTGTTCAAGCAACGTTAAATTTTTCAATCCAAGAAAATCCATTTTTAGAAGCCCTACATCTTCAAGCGCTTCCATCGTATACTGTGTCAACGCATGCCCGTCATGCCCCTGCTGTAGCGGCACGTGCTCAGTCAAAGGGTCGCGCGAAATGACCACACCGGCCGCATGAGTGGAAACGTGCCGTGGCAGCCCTTCCACAGCACGCGCAAGCTCGATCAGCTTCTTCGTCTGCGGATTATTCGTTACCGCCTGACACAAAGCCTTGCTTCTTTTCAGCGCGCGATCCAGTGTAATGCCGGGTTCAGCCGGTATCAATTTCGCGATTCGATCTACATCCCGCAGCGGTATATCGAGCGCGCGCCCTACATCCCTCACAGCCGCACGCGCCGCCATCGTTCCAAACGTAATAATCTGTGCTACGCGATCAGCCCCGTATTTTTTTACTACATAATTTATGACTTCATCACGGCGCTCGTAGCTGAAATCCACATCGATATCCGGCATACTAATACGCTCAGGATTTAAAAAACGTTCGAATAAGAGATTGTATTTTACCGGATCAATATTCGTAATTTGTAGCACGTACGCGACTAAACTGCCCGCCGCCGATCCCCGGCCTGGCCCGACCGCGATCCCTCGTTCACGCGCGTAGCGGATAAAATCCCATACAATCAAAAAATAGTCGGCAAATCCCATGCGGTTAATTACACTAAGTTCGTAAGCCAACCGTTCACGAACCTCTTCGTTCGCATCGTTACCATAGCGTAAACGAAGTCCGTCTTCACATACTTTCTGCAAATACTCTTCTGCGGTTTGGCCGTCTGGAAGAGGAAAACGGGGCAAAATCGTCTCACCCAACGGAAGCTCCACCTGGCAACGCCGAGCAATGCGGACCGTATTTTCAATCGCCTCTGGCAGAAAGATAAAACGCTCGCTCATTTCTTCCGCGCTCTTTAAATAATACTCCTTTGTCTGGTATGCCCGCTCTGTATCATCTATCTTTTTCCCTTCGCCTATGCAAAGCAATATATCCAAAATGTCAGCGTCCTCTTCGCGTAAATAACGTACATTGTTGGTAGCTACAAGCGGAATCCCGGTAGCTCTGCTCAAATCGACTGTGCGCTGATTTACAAGCCTTTGCTCTTCCAGAAGATGATCCTGAATCTCAAGGAAGAAATGTTCTGAACCAAACAGTGCCCTGTATTCCTCAGCCACTTCCTTCGCTTTATCCATTTTCCCTGCTCTCAACAACGAACCAATTTCTCCATCCTGCGCCCCGCTCAGTGCAATGATACCTTCTGTGCATCCGTGCAAGGCTTCTTTTGCCAGCACCGGGTGATACACACCTTCCGCATGTGCGCGGGATAACAGCCGCATAATGTTACGATAGCCTTCCAGCGTCTCCGCAAGCAAAATCAACGAAAATCCTTTCTGGCCATGTACCTGTCCATCTTCTTTCGTCTCATCTTTAATTTGAAGCTGTGTCCCAAGAATCGGCTTAATTCCTTCCGCTTTGCACGCCTTATAAAAAGGGATAGCCCCGTACATCGCTGAGGAATCCGTAACTGCCAGCGCTTCCATCCCCAACTCTTTCGCCCGGTGCACCAGCGGCCAAATGCGCGCCGCGCTTTCAAGCAAACTATATTCACTGTGCACATGCAAATGAACAAAAGATGCCGTTTTCATGTTTCTCACCCTCTTCGCCTTCGGGAATCTCCCGTTTTCTCCTGCAATTATTATAAACCTTAACATATAATACTCAAAGCAATATAAGAACAAATATTCCCCTTCTATTTGCAGCCTGTCTCCCATACAGATTGATATATCAGGATATTTTCACGGTTCATCAAAGCATGAAAACAAATCTATTTTATTATAGAAAGGAGTAAATCTCCTGTGAACAAATCGTTGTTCGGCTATTTAGTTAGCCATATGGTGATGTACTTTTTTGTCGCCTTCGGCATTGTCCTAGGAGGTGCTATTCTGGGGGGATTGGCAGCTTTTCTAACCCGGCAGCCTCCGTTTCATGAAATGGAAACGCTCGCGGTCAAATTAAAAATATGGGGAATGGTCGGCGCACTTGGTGGCACCTTTGATTCATTTATGCAAATCGAGCGCGTCATTCTCGACGGCAACATGTCTCCTGTTATTAAACAAATTATTTTTATCATCAGCGCGTTTATTGGTGCGGATACAGGCACACGCATGATCCAATGGCTCATCCGTGGTGAGCCTTCATGAGGGTGCCTTCTGCTTCCGCTTTTCGGCGCTCCCTCCGGTTTGTTCTTCTTTTTCTTCTCGGGGTGATTGCAGGAATGTGCGCGCTTCTTCTCATGGTAGGAGACGAAATGGACAGGCTCCATTTAAAAGCCCGTAAACTAGAAAATGAAAATATTCAATATGTAGAACAACTAATAGAGTATCAAGAAATAAGAAAAAACTTGATTCAAAAAGAAAAAAAAGTGGTAGAAAAAATAGAAATTCATTTGCAAACACAAGACGAGTTCGTGGGAACAGAACTGGAAAAAAAGCTGCTCAAGGACTTATATTTTCTTAAAGGAAAGCCGCTGGATTATGTCGCCAGTTTTCATGAAGGGATCGGAATAATGCTTGCGGAACGCACATACACAATCGATGGACGGACATATTTACTGCACTTGTCTACACTTGTGATTTCGCCCTCCTTGCATTTTTATATCCGGGTTGAAGAAAAAAGATAGTCTTCCTATCGCCACCGCTTGCAAACTTTAGTAAAATAAAAAAAAGGAGGAATGAACAATGGTTATTAGTCGAAGAGAAATGGCTCGCGCTAAAGTCAAAAAATTAAAAAAAGGGTTCTCCGCGTTCTCTGAAACGCAAGAAATTACGGAACTGATGGAACGCTACATCAAGGAAGAGAAGCTAAATGTTCATGTCGACAAAACATCCTTGGGCTGCTGGTTCATTCCCGCGGACGGTACAGAACACGAGACCCGCCCCCATTCATAACGCGAAAGCACGGCCGCTTTCCCTGCCGAAAAGCGGCCATTGTTTATAATTACTGGATAAATGAATGCAAAAATGAATTGAAGAAAAATGCAGGAAAGGGAGTTCAATCATTGCCATTATCGTCCATTTTTACCATCGTTATCATTTTATCAGCTACCATTGCTATTTACTACGCGATTACATGGCGCAGCCAACCCGGTGTGATCGCTCGAATTTATCAGGCGCGCATGAATATCGGCATGGGCATATTCTTGCTCGGTGTCGGTACTAATCAGCTTATGTTTGACGATGTGGATACAATTCGTTTGGTTATTGGTATTATTCTCCTTTTTATAGGCGCGGTTAACTTGATTATGGGAATCCGTAATCTTACATACTTTACGAAGCTCAAAAGAGAACAACAAAATAAAAGATAAAGCGGAGCCGCGACTCCGCTTTCTTGTTTTATCGTTCGATAACCTGCACGGTCATCATTGCTTTTGAAACAAGCATACCCTGATGGTACACTTCGACTTCCACCTTTCCAAATTTTCGGCCCACCTCCAGCACGCGCGGGCGGATTTCAATCGTGCTCTCGATTTGTACCGGTTTTAAGAAATACACCGTAATATTTTCCGGCACCATATCGCCTTTCTTATACTGGCGCAACGCTCGGCTTCCAGATTCGGAGACGAGGGTAGTCAGCACCCCGCTGGAAATGTTTCCGAGATGGTTCGTCATCTGCGGTGTTACTTCTCCTCGAAAATAAATGCCCCCTTCTCCTTTTTCTTCATGGAATCGGTTCATAATCTGGTTTGCAAACGTTTCTCCCATTTGGGGTTGCTTCTGGATATACTGCAACGCTTTCAATACGTCCTGGCGAGTAATAATCCCCAGCAGGCGGCGGTGATTGTCTACAACCGGAAGCATCTCAATGCCTTCCCACACCATCATATGAGCCGCCGACGCGACCGAAACCCTCGCCATTACGGTAATCGGGTTCTTCGTCATTACTTTCTCTACCGGAACATTATAATCGTGCCCTACAATATCTTTTGTTGTGACCACGCCAAGCACTTTCATGTTTTCGTCCACAACCGGAAAGCGGCCATGCCCGATTGTTTCTACCATCCGGCGCCAATCTCCTACTGTATGATTTGCCTGCAAATAATAGGCATCCTCCAGCGGAATTAAAATATCTTCCACCATCATGATTTCTTTTTTAATAAGACGATCATCGATCGCACGGTTAATCAATGTTGCCACCGTAAACGTATCATAGCTGCTGGAGATAATGGGCAACTTCAATTCGTCCGCCAATTTCTTTACTTCTTCGCTTGTGTCAAAACCACCGGTAATTAATACGGCCGCTCCGTGTTGCAAGGAAAGCTTGTGTGCCTGATAACGGTTTCCAACTATCAAAAGGCTGCCCGCGTCCACATAACGCATCATCGCTTCCAGTTTCATCGCTCCAATAACGAATTTGTTCAGCGTCTTATGAAGCCCTTCCCGTCCGCCAAGCACATGTCCATCGACAATGTTTACGACTTCAGCGAACGTTAACTTCTCAATATTCTGTTTTTTCTTCTTTTCGATCCGTACAGTTCCTACACGTTCAATCGTGCTGACCAATCCTTGCGCTTCCGCCTCTTTAATCGCCCGATACGCCGTTCCTTCGCTCACTTCCAAATCTTTTGCTATCTGGCGCACGGAAATCTTGGTACCTACTTCCAAATCTTCGATATGCTGAAGAATTTGTTCATGTTTCGTTGCCATAGACTCACCTTTTTTCTGTATCAATCTGTATTATTTTTATTATACTTCTTTGTTATAACAATCACAAACAGAAAATAAGCCGCCTTGATAAGGCGGCTTCCTCTGTACTATTCATAATCGGGTTGTGTTCTTCCAACCTTCTGCTCATCCTGCGTCATAGCAAGCAACGGTGATTGCTCTGCCTTCGCCCATCCATCAATGATTTGATAAAGCTGAGAGCCAATAATAAGAAGAGCGAATGTGAGCCATATAACGCTGAACAAGACCGCTTCTGTTTGACTGCGCAAAAGCGGAAGGCGCGGCAAGCTATATAATACAAGCAAAAATGCGAAAATCAGATAAATAATATGCCGAAAATCATTCCTCATATTCTTCACCTCGTTTTGCTGTAATAAGCGTAAACAGGAAGTTGGATATAACGCTTCCTTTTCTCTTTACGCTTGTACAGTATATGCGCGAGGCTGAGAAATCAGAATGATAAGAAATTATTCATTCTCCACAAAATTGGCCGCCAGTTGCGCTGGATGCGCGGCGATACAGCGGAAAATTTTCATCCCTTTCTGTACAAATTTCGCTTCATACTCAGTCATGATGTTGCCTTCCGCGTATTCGCTGTTATGCAAATCAAACGTAATTTCTTTCAACAAAAACAACTCTTCTGCGAATCGATTGAGACTGTATTCAAATAATCCCTCATTGTCCGTTTTTAATTGAATACAGCCTTCCGCTTTTAATAGTTTTTTGTACTGTTTTAGAAAATCATTATGGGTCAGGCGACGCTTTGCGTGGCGCTTTTTCGGCCAAGGATCGCTGAAATTAAGGTAGAACCTGTCTACCTCTGCGGGTGCAAAATAGCTTTCAAGTTCGCGAATGTTAATCCAGAGAAATGCAATATTCGCAAGCCCTTTTTCCTCCGCTTTTTTCACGGCTTTAATAAGCACCTCTTCATGCAATTCGACACCAAAATAATTGATATGCGGATTTTGTTCGGCAAGCGTCGTAATAAAGTTGCCTTTACCAGTACCGAGTTCGACATGTATTGGATTGTTGTTGCCAAAAAACTCGCGCCACTTGCCTTTGTACTGTTCCGCATCCTGTGGGACAAGTTTCGGATAGTTGGCCATCGCTTCGCGCACGCCAGGTTTTTTACGTAGACGCATGGGTAGAATCACCTATTTGTTTCGAGATTTTATGCACTGTTATTTATCTTACGCATTATGGGAGATAGATGCAACCAAGAAAACAAGGCGCGAAATTTTCATTTTTTAGATAAAATTTCCTGGTTGTTAATGATAAAATATATAATGGGTGTTTTTTTATCATGCACCTAAATCTATGTAATAAGGAGGATTATATGAGTACGATAAGTATCACAACCAAACCGAATCCAAGAAAAAATCCAGCTTTAGGAGAAATCTACTATGAACCATAGTTATCATCCTTTGCAAAAGCGTTTAGTTGAACAGCTAGCATTTATTGATGAACATCGTTATACTTTCTTAGATACTTACTTCCCTTCAAACCTTTTGGAACGAAGTAAAGTGGACAAGTTTTTCGATCAATATGTACAAGAAGTTGAGAGTTTTCTTTCAACATTTAACGCGGGCCCTACTTCAATAATGTCTCGCGTGTTTATCGGAAGTAAAGTATTGCTATTTTATGAGCAAGGGCAGGAAACAGACTCCTTCACTTTATGTTTTCCCGAAAAAGCCAACCCAGATTCTGGATACATTTCTTTTCTTTCTCCGGTAGGTTGGCAACTCATACTGCGCTCAACAAACGAAGCATTTACTTTAAATACACCAAACGGAAAAACGGATGTCGTCATTCAAAAAATTGAATTTAATGATTGGTAAAAATACTAAAAAATCATGAGCACAAACCTTTCGAACTTTACATTAGTACCTTATATACCTATTGCTAGGCATTCTCGCCTCACATAAGCACAGCTTAAAAGGCCTGACACTTCTTTCCTTAAGTACGAGGAGATCAAGTGGCAGGCCATTTCTTTTTCCGCTCTCGCTTTATCTTACGAAAAAAAGAGCGGCTTGTACGCCGCCCAAAACACAAGAGGTATATAAAAAGGGGGTTTTTCATCACACTTTTAAGATACCTCATCAATATTACACACATATTACAAAACTATTACTAATCTATTATATTTCCAATTCTTCTCCCGGATTTACAACTTTTCCTTTTAATCCTTTGTTTTCCAGATTATGAATAAAAGCTTCCGGATCTTGCTTAATCGGCGGGAACGTGTTGTAATGCACCGGAACCGTCAGCTTGGCGCTGACCCATTCAGCCGCCTGCAACGCATCTTCTGGCCCCATTGTGAAGTTGTCGCCAATCGGTACAAATGCCACATCGATATCGTTTCGCTCGCCAATCAATTTCAAATCGCTGAATAATCCGGTATCCCCAAGGTGATAGAGTGTCTTGCCTCCCATTGTGATGAGGAACCCGCCCGGCATGCCACCATAAATAATTTGTCTTTCGTCTTCCAGCACAATGGCAGAACTGTGGAACGCCTGTGTCATTTTCACTTTGCCGAACTCAAATTCATAGGCGCCGCCAAGATTCATTCCGTGGACATTTGCGCCTTGCCATCCCATGTATGTAGCCAATTCATGTGTGGCGATAATCATGGCATTGTTCCGCTTTGCGATAGTAAGCGCATCACCAATATGATCGCCATGTGCGTGCGTCAACAATACATATTGCACTTCGATATCTTCCGCTTTTGTTACCGCCAGTGGGTTTCCAGTCAAAAACGGATCAATAATGATAGATTTGCCCGCATGAGAAACCTGTACGCAAGAATGTCCATGATACGTAATCTTCATACTTCTACCCTCCATTATTTTCTTTTCTTGTCCATCTTTTCTTATTGTACCAGCGTTATGTACGACAAACAAACAAACAAATAGGAGAATACTCACGCTCCCTTTCTTTTTTTCATAAGATGAAGGGATGATATATAGATGTAGGAAAGGGGGAGCGAGCCTTGCCACAACGTTATACGCGTATCCAGCGCACACCCGACCAGTCTTTTCCTGCTGCGATCGATGTGCTGCTCCCGGCTTCCTTTGTCAAACAATACGGGATTGTCGGCAAAAAACCGTTCGAACTTATGTACGGATTGCGGACAATAACTGCCGCTTTTGAAATTACGACTTCATCCGTCATAAAAATAAAAGAATCTTTCGCACAGCGGCTCGGCCTATTAGAAGAAGAAATCGCGTATGGACTCCACTTCCACCCGGCAACAAGGAGGCTAGTTATCGGGCCGATTGTCGGTATTTTAATCTCAAGGATGGTGCCAACAGACGAAGGTCCTTTCGGCAGCATTACCGACTTCTGTCGGGAAGTGACACAAACATGCCGCCTGCGCGGCGGGCTCGGCTTTATTTTCACACTCGATCAAATTTCGCGGGAAAAAGATATGGTGAACGGCTGGACATACCGCAATGGTCATTGGATAAAGCGAGTATTTCCTATACCGTTTTGCACGTACAATCGAATCGGTTCACGCAAAGTTGAAGAAAGGGAGGAGACCAAAGAAAAAATCGCGATTTTAAAAGAAAAAGGCGTCCTATTTTTCAACGAACAGTTCCTGGATAAATGGCAAATTCATCAGCGTATGTCCTTGCTGCCAGAAACAGCATCGTTTACACCTTATACGGATTTATATAAAGGAGCCGCTTCATTGCAAGCCATGCTGCAAAAGCATCCTTATATTTACCTAAAACCTTCGAGCGGAAGCCTGGGGCGCGGAATTATCCGTCTGTCCCGTACCCAAAATGGATATATATGTCAGTATGCTACCCTCAATGACACGGTAACGCGGCGATACAACTCGTTCAACTTGCTGCACCAAATGCTACGTTCCCGTATGCGTAAACAACCGTATCTTATGCAACAGGGACTGCATTTAATCAAACTCAAGGGAGGCATTGTCGACTTTCGGGCCCTTGTCCAAAAAAATAAAAACGGTGAATGGAGTATTACATCTATTGTCGGACGAAGTGCTCCCACCTGCAAAAGTATCGTCTCTAATGTAGCACGCGGCGGCACTATACTTCCGTTGGGCAATACGCTGATTGCAGCCGGTTTTTCCCCCGCCGCCCGCGCTTCCATCACTGCTTCCGTCCGGCAACACGCGCTTCTTATCGCCCGCCTGTTCGAACAGTGTACGGAAGGACATTATGCTGAACTCGGCATCGATCTCGGTGTCGATAGAACAGGCAAAGTATGGCTGCTTGAAATCAATTCGAAACCTTCAAAAACAAACAACTCCTTGGCGAATGCCGGTAAAGGGCCCCGCCCTTCTGTCATTCGGCTGGTCGACTACTGTTTTTACCGCAGCGGTTATATACCTAATCCTCGCAAAAAAACAATGCAAATCAAACGTTCCTCGAAAAGGAGGTTATCACCATGATAAAAAAGACGTTGGGGTATCTTGGCATCCTAGCGACCCCAAGCACAAAATATCACCCATTTCCGGAAAAGTCATTCTACGCGTATTTATGCCAGGCCGGGATACGTATCGGACTGCCCGTATACGTCTTTTTACCAACCCAGATTAATTTCGTTACCCGGACTGTTATTGGTTACCAGTATACAAAACAAAAAAAATGGATAAAAAGACGCTTTCCTTTCCCCACCTTTGTCTATGATCGGCTTTCTAATCGCAAGAAGTATGAGACGCAAATCCGAAAACTAAAAAATGATCCTTCGATTACTTTTCTAGGACATGTGCTGGGCGATAAACTCAAAAACCATAACCTACTTATCCAGCACGCTGGCCTTGCCGCATATATGCCGGAAACCGAACTTGTCACTTCGCTGCAGGTAATAAAAAACATGCTCGACAAGTACGATGCAGTCGTAATTAAACCAATGCGCAATTCGCTTGGCATCGGCGTTATGAAAATCACCTCCAAACAAGGAAGCCATCGAGTCGAAGGGCGCGATTTTAAAAACAAAATCTTTTACCGCAAATTCTCCAATCGTACTGCGCTCTTGCTCTGGCTACGCAACCAATTTAGTGTAAAAATGATCGCCCAGCCTTATCTAGAGCTTTCCACACCGGAAGGCATCCCTTTTGATATCCGGGTGCTTGTACAAAAAAATGGCCAAGGCGAATGGGTTGAGACCGGGCGCGCCATTCGGGCAGGAGTAGTAAACGGCCTTACGTCCAATCTATGCGGCGGCGGCAAAGCGCATTCGTGTAAACCATTTCTAAACAAATATTTCACCGAAGAACAGTTACAGAAAATTTATAGTGATATTGAATACATCGTTAAGGAACTCCCACCGTTTCTAGAAAGCAAACACGGGCGCTTAGTCGAACTCGGCATTGATATTGGAGTCGATAGGGGAGGCAAAGTTTGGTTGATTGAGGTGAATTCCAAGCCAGGACGCGCTTCATTTCGTCGAATCGAAAACAGCACATATTACCGGGATGTACGGCTCAACCCTTTGCGCTATACACATTATCTTGCGCAGTTGCGAAAGGGTCGGTGAGCATATGAGTATAATCGCGACGGGATGGGTGTCCATTCACCCCTTGCATCGTACATGGCACCTTCATTTTTCCGCGAAAAAAGCGCCGCACACCCTACTGGCAAAGAAAAAGCTACACCTTCGCATTGGTGGCTGGAAAAAAACACTGCTTATCACCTGTAAGCATCCCAGCCCCCATACTATCAATTCAAAAGTACGAATCCGTTCTCAGCAAAAACACCTTACCATCGGTCCTTTCATTGGTATTTTAACCGTGGCAGGAGGCGGTCTGTTCCGCGGTGTACAAAGCAACTTTATTGATATTATCGAAACAGGAAGAAAGCTGGGAGCGCTCGTTTATGTCGTTCCAGTGGAAAATATCGACTGGAATTCTCGCACCGTGCGAGGATACTTGTTCGATAAAAAAAGAAAAAAATGGATAAAAGAAAAACTTCCGTTTCCGCATGTTTTCTATAACAGGATTCCAAACCGAGCGTATGAGGGAAAAGCGCATGTAAAAGCCGCACTAAACCAGCTTTCTGCCACCCCCGGTCTAACGCTTTATAACCCACACTTTTTTAACAAACAACAATTGTACGCCGCCCTACAGAACAATCCCGAGACCCTTCCCTATCTGCCACGTACGCTCCCGCTTTCTTCCAAAGATGTTTTTTATAATATGATTTCTTCCTATTCGCTCGTATATCTAAAGCCGGCAAATGGAATGTCAGGGCAGGGAATTTACCGGGTTCAGCGTCAAAGTGGCGGAAACTATCTCGTGCAACATCAAGAACGAAAAAAAACAGTAGGAAAAATGTTTAAAACAAAAGAAGAAGCATGGTTCTATCTCGCTCCGCACGTAAAAAAGCATTACTTAATTCAAAAAGGAATTGACCTCGCCACATTTGATAACAAACTTTTTGACATTCGTCTGCTTGTGCAAAAAGACGGAAAAGGTGAATGGGGGGTGACGGGCATCGGGGTTCGGCTGGCCGGCTCCGGTAAAATTACGACTCACGTGCCACGCGGCGGTTCCGTGCAGCCTCCGGTCCCCATCCTTTCAGCCGCTTTTCCGGATTACTCAGCGGAAAAGCTGCTCTCAAACATACGGCTTATGGCGTTATGTATCGCCAGATCCCTTGAAAAAGAGTGGCCTACTCTCGGGGAGATATCCATAGACATCGGCATTGATAAGACGGCACGTCTCTGGTTTATAGAGGCAAATGCCAAACCGGGCAAATTCGACGAACCCCATATCCGTAAACTTTCGTTGCGGCGCATCGTCGAGTACGCACAGTATCAGGCAAATTTCGCTGCTATTTCGGGTGAAAAACGCCATGTTCATTCATGAACTTTCTCCCGCTTTGTTTTCCCGAACACGGGAAAAATTGCTCCGTTTCATTCATGTACATGGGGATAGACGCATCACCGCCCGCGCCATTCGCTGGCTGCGCGCATTGCCTGCGGAAATGCTAGAAGAGGAAGGGAATATTGTTCTTATCTATACCCAAAACAGCAAATTGCTTGGCTGTATCGCCGTTTATGGGTATGGGACACAGGAATCGTTTCTCGTTGTCCACCAGAAAGCAAGAGAACAGGGGATCGGAACAGCGCTGACGAACGCGGCGCTCTCCCGGCTTGGCAAATTGTACGTGCGGGTAGCAGCCGATAATACGGCTAGCTTAAAAACTTGCTTTACCATCGGAATGGTTGCGTTCGCCTGCGTGCGCGGCGTTACCGGAAAGCCGACATTATGGCTTGCGGCAGGAGATTGGAGAAAAGAAGACGTGAAAACAATATGACTGGAAGAAAACTACTTATCGGAGTGTTAACTTATCGCAACGGCGCTTTTATCGCTGGCAAAACATATCTTACTCGCTTGGCGCTCGTGGCTGAAACATACGGTTGCGAGCTCGTTGTTTACTCTCCAGCTGATATTTGTGAAGAAAAAAACATCGTCCGCGGATTTGCATACGACAAAAAAGAAAAAAAATGGGAGGCCAAAAAGACACGGACTCCCGATATTGTATATGACCGCTTTAGTAACATGACACCTGAGATATTCAAAAAGTACGCAGCATACCGGAACAAAAGCCGCCTTGTTTATTTAAATAGCCGTTTTGCTCACAAGTGGAACGCGCACCAGTTTTTTAGTGGTCATTCCGACATCGCCCCGCATCTGCCTGAAACAATGCGCGTACAGCAGGGCGCACTCGGAAAACTAATACGAAAATATCCAGTCCTGTACGCAAAACCAGTTAACGGTTCGGGAGGCAAAGGAATCATCCGTATTCAGCGCAAGCACGAGATATTCGAGATGGTCGGCAGAGATAAAACAGGCTGCATCATCCGCAATACGATCCGCTCTCTTCCTGCAGCCGAACGTTACCTTCTGCTCTGGTGTCAAAGGCAGGGCCGCACGTTTATTTTACAGCAAGGCCTCGATCTTGCGCTTCTCCCCGGTTTCATCTGTGACAGCCGTGTACTCGTACAAAAAAATGAGGTAGGACAGTGGATAATAACCGGTATCGTAGGCAAACAATCTCCACAACAGCTCATTACTTCCAATTTACAAAGCGGGGGCCGCGCTGTTCCCATAAAAAACTTGCTTACGCTACGCTTTTCTCCCGAAGAAACAGAAAGCATCCTGCAAGGCATTAAACAAGTAAGCTTATTATTGCCCCAACACATCGAATCAAAATTCGGTTCTTTCATAGAGTTTGGAATTGATATCGGAATTGATACAAAAGGCCAAATCTGGATCATCGAAGTGAATACCAAACCTAACCGGGAACTGTTCCGCCTCGCAGGCTTGATAGAAACGTATAAAAAGGCTGTCGAAATGCCTATTCGCGCAGCCATACACCAGATTTCTTCCCCTTATTTGTAAAACAATCAACATAGTCATATAGTCTCTATTCGCTTATAGGCGAAACAAAGGCTATATGACTTTCTGTCTTTTTTTATAATTACAGGAAACAATGCCATCCATCTGCTAATGTTCTTTTCCTTAATGGCAAAAAACATGCTAACAGGAGGTATGGCCGCCGCTCCAGGACAAGCCGAAGCGGCAATGGTGTCTGCGAAATTCGGCAGAACCGTCAAACAGACGTCACGCTCAGCAGCCTTAATAGCCCTAGCATAAAAAATATTATGTAACCGCACGCCGGATTGTAAAATTAAGAAAAACTCACAGCTTGCGCCTCTCTTTTCTCATCAAAAAAGAGGGGCTTCTTGGCTTACCTGGCGAAAGTATTCCACAATGCCATGTACGTGATTGTGTAATGTCCACCCCTTCTCTTCTAAAATAGCTTTATGTCGTCTGTGAAACGGCTCTGCTTCATCACGGATCGCGCGCTGCCAGGCGCTCAAATGCTTCCGTTCCTCTTCTGTCAACTGCTCCTCAATCGAGCTGCAAATAAAGGAACGACAGATGCTTGTTTTAAAGCGCGGGTCGAGGCCGCACCCTTTGCCATCAATAAAGAACTGGCATACCGCATACGCCAGCCGCTCATCCACCGCAAGATACGCCGTATTGGGCGATCGTTTCAGACGTTCATAGCGCTCCGCCGGCGATTCATCTTCTTCCGAAGAACGCTCGTAAAATAACGGTTGAATGCTAGCACCCGCCACAATTTCATAGTCGTATATCTCATTTTGCGGATTTGCATATATTTCCTTGAGAAAGAATTCCGTCTTTCCCGCGGCAATCATCTTATATATTTCAAACAAAGTAAATACCGGTTCATACGCACAGCACCCGATATGCGGTAAATCACCTGAACGCCGCTGAAAATGCGGTTCCGGGCAATTTCGGCATACTGCGGACAACAATTGCCTGTTTTCTTCTTCCCACCATAGCACGTCATTCCCCATGTTTTTCCTGCCTTTCATTCTCTGTTATGGATTGATTTCTACTAGACAGTATAACTCATCTTTTTTTTATCATCTTTTAAAATAATGCTTTACAAACAAACTATTAATCGAGTATTCTTAAAAAGTTAATTTAACGCTTAAAAGCGTACAAGCGTTTAAGTAGTAAAATTTTTTGGAGGAATGAATCGTGCCAGAGCAACACCAAGAAACAAAATTTACAAAAGCGGAAGCTGGGCTTATTACATTGTTTTTGCTCAGCATTCTTAGCTTCTGTATTATCGGATGGCAGGCGCCTCCGCACGTTCCTTTACTTTTATCCCTTTTTCTCTTAATCATTATTAGTTCCATAAAAAAAGTGCCCTGGAAAACGGTTGAAGAAGGTATGATTGAAGGCGTGCGGCCAGGACTTACGCCGATATTTATTTTTATTCTTATCGGTGCACTCATTAGCGTTTGGATAGCAAGCGGCACTGTTCCCACAATGATGGCATACGGTTTCAGCATTTTATCGGGAAAATACTTTTTAGCCGCCGTTCTGCTTATCACTGCGGTTGTAGGAACCTGCACCGGAAGTTCGCTAACAACGACAGCCACGATCGGAGTCGCATTTATGGGCATGGGAACGATGATAGGCATCAATCCCGCTTGGATAGCAGGTGCGATAGTATCAGGAGCGTTCTTTGGTGATAAAATGTCGCCCCTGTCCGACACGACAAACTTAGCGCCTACAGTAGCACGCATCGATTTATTCACCCATATTCGCCACATGACATGGACAACAACTCCGGCGCTGTTGCTTTCTCTCCTGCTGTTTTTATTTCTCGGAAACGGAAACGCAGGAGCCATTCCGCAGGAACAAATTGAGGGCCTGCACCGTGCGCTTATCGAACATGCTGTTGTCCATCCTGTGGCACTGTTGCCGCCTCTGCTCATCATGGTCATGGCGATGCGCCGGATTTCGGCCATTCCAACGCTGATGGTTGGTATTCTATCGGGAATTGCAGTAGCGTTCATGCTTAATCATGAATTGAAAATAGGTGACATGATCGGGATTATCCAAAATGGCTTTACGTCCGAGACAGGAAACAAAGTCATTGATTCATTGCTAACACGAGGCGGCATTCAAAGCATGATGTTTTCCGTTTCTCTTATCTTTCTTTCGCTCAGCATGGGCGGCTTGCTATATCATCTTGGCATTATCTATCAACTGATGGATATGATTCAACGTTTTATCCAGACGCGCGGACGCTTGATCGCTTCAACCGCTTTATCCGCCATAGGTATCAATTTACTGCTCGGCGAGCAATACTTGTCTATCATTCTTACCGGTAATGCGTTTGTCAAGCAATACAAAAAACTCGGTCTTGCACGCAAAAATCTGGCACGAACGCTTGAAGACGCCGGCACCGTTGTAAATCCGCTTATTCCGTGGGGCGTCAGCGGCGTCTTTATTTCCGGAGTACTTGGCGTATCTGTTTTTGAATATGCGCCGTTCGCGTTTTTCTGTCTGCTTTGTCCTGTAATCACGATACTATTCGGGTTTACGGGTATCGGCGTGCCGTATGAAACAAAAAAGAGGAGCTGACAAGGCTCCTCTTTCTCATCTGACGGCCACGAGCGGACAATCCTATCGCCTCCCGGCTGCGGCCGCGTCTTCCCCTCTTCTGCTTTATGGCTCTCGATTAACCATCATTCGTAATTTCAACTATTTCAAAGATGTGATAAAGGCTTCCAAACGATTCAGCCCTTCTTCCAGCACTTCCATCGCGTAAGCATAAGAAATACGGATGTATCCCTCTCCATAAGCTGAAAAAGCGTCCCCTGGTACTACCGCCACCCGTTGTTCTTCCAAAAGACGCGAAGCAAATGTAAACGAAGACAGTCCAAAGTGCCCAATACGCGGAAAAATATAAAATGCGCCATTCGGCTTAACAACGTCCAGCCCCATTTCTGTAAGGCGGTCATACACGTATGTTCTTCTCTTGTCATACTCGGCTCTCATGATCTCCGCGTCATTGATGCCTTCCGTTAATGCTTCAAGCGCCGCATACTGGCTTATTGCACTGGCACATGTAACATTATACTGATGCACTTTCACCATCTGCGATGTTATATATGCAGGTGCGAACGTAAATCCGATGCGCCATCCTGTCATGGAATGAGATTTAGACAAGCCATTGATAACGATCGTCTTTTCCCGCATGGAAGAAAGCGAAGCGATGGAGCGGTGCTTTTTCTCGTAAATAAGCTCACTGTAAATTTCGTCCGAAATCACAAACACCTCTTTGTCTTCCAGGAGGGCAGCAATCTTTTCAATTTCATCCTGTTCTAATGTGCAGCCGGTCGGATTGGACGGATACGGTAAAATCACGCAACGCGTATTCTTATTTATTTTCTCGCTTAACAACGTCGTTGTGACTTTAAAATCGGTTTCACGTGTATCCACGTATACAGGTGTGGCGCCGCATAAGCGAATAATTGGCTCATAGCCAGGATAAACCGGGCCCGGCAAAATAACCTCGCTGCCTTCCGTCAGAACGGTACGTAACGCGATATCAATCGCTTCACTCGCTCCGTTCGTCACAATAATCTCCGTCACCGGGTCATAACGTAAGCCGTATTTTTTCCAAACGAACGCTGCGGCCGCCTCCCGCAGCTCAGGCAGGCCAGCGTTCGGCGTGTATGTTGTCCAGTTTTGATCAATCGCGCGTTTTCCTGCTTCTTTAATATGACCTGGCGTAGCAAAATCAGGCTGACCAATTGTTAAAGAAATGGCGTCATCGTATTGCTGCACAAGATTGAAAAATTTGCGGATACCGGAAATTTGAATATCACGAACCCGCGGATTGATTAAATGTTCCATCTGCTCGTACACCCTTTCTTCCGCGCGCAGTACGCATATTTATCTCTTTTTTTCAAGTATAGCACGCCTTATGATGAATTTTGCTGTTCAATACTAAGCATCCGTATAATTTCAGCGGCTTCGATTCAGACTTTGTGGTACGTGGTATAATATAATTTGCCTCTCCACCCTATTTCAAAGGGAACAGCATATATGAACAATAGAAAGAAAAGGTGCCATGATTACCGGAGCCATCAGCAGAATCGGGGGAGCAACGATAAAAGCGCTTTCCCCTAACAAGGCAAAGTCATGCTGATCGCTCATCTTGAAGAAAGCTTGCAGAAGTTGCAACAAAAAACAAAAGAAACCGGAAACGACATGATCGTGTGATTGACAACACAAATAATAAAATGATAAAGGGGAAACAAAGATGAAAATCATAAGCGCTTGTTTAATGGGATGCGCATGCCGGTACGACCAAAAAGACAATCGGGTAGCAGAAATTGAGCAACTCGTCAAAGACGGAAAAGCAATTCCTGTCTGTCCAGAGCAACTGGGCGGGCTGTCAACCCCCCGCAATCCGGCGGAAATTGTGGGCGGCGACGGATTTGATGTACTCGATGGGAAAGCAAAAGTTATTGACAATCAAGGCAATGACGTAACAGAACAGTTCCTGCAAGGTGCACGGCAGGTTTTGCTTATTGCGCAATCAGTTAATGCTAAAGAAGCCATTTTGAAAGAACGTAGCCCTTCCTGTGGCAGCAACATGATTTATAATGGCACATTTTCCAAAACAAAACGAAAAGGTGTCGGTGTCACTACCGCCCTGTTGATGCGTCACGGAATCACCGTCCAATCGGAGGAATCATAATGTTAGGGAAATCGACCATCATTATTTCAGCGGCCAGCGCTACCAGTATATGCTGTGCATAATGATAAATATGCGGAAGAAACAAAATCGGCACGGCGCTCAGTCCGGTCGACAGCGCGGAAATGACACTCCCTAACAACATATTTTCCATATCTTCACATTTTGTTCTCAAGTCGTAAGTAAACTGGTATCACAAAAAAACAGCACATAACGTGCTGCTTTGCTTTCTTAGCGGCTTTTTACAAGCAAATCAACCGCTTCCTTAATAACATGATCGGGATTATTTCCTTTTTCAATTTCCATGCGTATACACGCTTCCATATTATTTGCCACAACCAATCCGATCACGCGATCAACAGCGGAACGAACCGCGGTGAGTTGGGTGACAACATCACGGCAATCCTTTTGCTGTTCCATCATGCTGAGCACTCCGCGAATCTGTCCTTCAATGCGGCGGAGGCGATTTTTTATAGCATCGTTATATTCCATCCCTTATCACCTCAATCGATGGTATGTCTTTATCATACCCGCTAAGGTATCAACAATAAACAGGAAGTTCGCAATCCCGTTTTTTTCAAATCATAGCACGAACTCCTCCCCACGGACAATGTTCTTTTGTCTTTCCGTAAGATTTATAAAGGAAAAATAAAAAAAAGAATAAGAAAGGGAGATAGTACACAATATAACCAAAAATGGAGGGAACATACATGAGTGAAATCGAAATTCTCGGCCCAAAGGGCTTACCCATTACCGGCAATCTGTTTGCTTTTCGCAAGAATCCCCTTGAATTTCTGCGCCGCGCCGCTGAAGAATATGGCGATATTGTTCACCTGAGATTTGGTCCCCGGCACCTTTATCTAATAAGCAACCCCGATTATATTAAGGAAGTACTCGTAACCAAACAAGCACACTTTAAAAAAGGAAAAGGTCTACAAGTTGCCAAAGCAGTCGTCGGAGAAGGCATCCTCACAAGCGAAGGAAAATTCCACATGCGTCAGCGGCGCCTTATGCAGCCTTCATTCCGTCAAGACCATATTGTCAGCTACGGCGACACGATGGTGGAATATGGGGAGAAACTCATCAGTAAATGGAAGGACGGCGAAGAGCGCCTTATCTCGAAAGATATGATGGAATTAACCCTCTCCATTATCACAAAAACAATGTTTGGGACAAGTATTAATAAAAATTTAAATGATATCGAGCATGCGATTGATGTAGGGTTAAAATATGTAAGCCGACGCGCCTCTTCGTTTATTGATATTCCGGAAAGCATCCCGACCAAAAGCAATCGCGAATTTAAAGAAGCAGCGGAAACATTGGATAAGGTCATTTTCTCGATTATTGAAGAACGCCGGAAAAGCGAAGATGAAAACCGTGGCGACTTACTCTCCATGCTGCTTGCGGCACGGGATGAAGACGATGGTACGGGCATGACCGACCATCAGGTACGCGATGAAGTCATGACGATTTTCATCGCCGGCCATGAAACAACGGCAAACACATTGTCATGGACGCTATACCTTCTCGCCCAACACCCGGAAGCGGAGCAAAAGCTCTGGTCGGAAATCGAACAAGTGCTTGGCGGACGGAAAGTAACCGTACATGATCTGCCGAAATTAAAATACGCGGAAAATATAATCTGGGAAACGCTGCGCCTCTATCCGGCCGCCTGGGCAATTAACCGTGAGGTGACGGATGAAATAGAGATTGGAGGACATACATTTAAACCGGGCGAATCGATTATGATGAGCCAGTATGTCATGCACCGCAATCCAAAATATTTCGATAATCCAGATGCCTTTATTCCTGAGCGATTTGCAGGCAATCTCCTTAAAGAAATCCCGCAGTTTGCTTTCTTTCCGTTCGGCGGGGGGCCGCGCGTCTGTATCGGTAATCATTTCGCCATTATGGAGGCCACGCTTATTCTCGTTACAATTGCTCAAAAATTCCAGTTGCGTCTCGCCGATCCGCACAATCCGGTCGAACCGGAACCGGTGGTGACGCTGCGCCCCAAAAACGGTTTGCGCATGATCGTGAAAAAAAGATAAGAAAAACTCGCGGGCACGTTACCCGCAAGTTTTTCATTACTTGCATGATTAAGGAAGATCGATAAGCATAAAGTGTACATTTTCTGCTGCTTTCAACTCCAATACTAGCGTGTCCATAATGCGCGCGGCATCACGAGTGTGCAGCGTTTTCTTCCCGTTTAATTCCAGTTCGCCCTCAATCACAAATACATAGATACGGCGGCCTTCCGCTTGCGTAAATGTCAGGCTCTTGCCGGTATCCAGCCTGGAAAGATATAACGTCAAATCCTGATGAATATGCGCTACGCGATGCCCATCTACTTGACGTTTCGCTACTATAGGCAACAAGTTATTTCTCATTGCTTCCTGATTATACGCGAATTGTTCGTATGAAGGCTCCAATCCTTTTTCATCCGGTAGAAACCAAAGCTGCAAAAAATTAACCTCTTCCGTATCGGACGGATTGAACTCAGCGTGCATAATCCCCGTCCCGGCGGTCATGCGCTGAATTTCTCCCGGCACAAGCACCGCTGAATTACCAGTGCTATCCTGATGTTTCAATTGTCCTCTCAGCACAATAGAGACAATCTCCATTTCCCTGTGCGGATGAGCACCAAAGCCCGTACCCGGTTGTACGATATCATCATTAAACACCCGAAGCGGGCCAAACTGTAAATTATTTGGATCATAATACTCAGCAAACGAAAAACTGAAATTACTTTGCAGCCAACCATGATTTGTGGAATAACGCGAAGCTGCTGGATAAATAGTAATCATATCCAACCTCCTGATAAGTTATTAACTTACTTTATAAAAGTATATTACAATAAATAAAAAAGTCAATCATCTTTTCCCTGTTTCCTTTATTATGAGCCTATTCTTTCTCAAATCATTTTCTATGTAAAAAAACAGCCGAAACATCTATCGGCTGTCCTTCCTTATCCCGGTTTGCCCTTATGGAAATGACTTCTCCCCGGTAAACATGCGCTGCGCTTCCCAGCCAGGAACTGCACTTTTTCATCCCATCAAACACTGCCGTTCAATTGCATCACCGACCGGTCTCTCTTCGCCACACGGCTTGTTTATTAAATGCACGCCGTATTGCCGCACATGATGCTCTTTGCCGTTGGGCACAGCCCGTATCGTTACCCATACCCCGAAAGATTTTCCATCTTTGTGTATCAATGTCCTATATGTACAAAACAGTTTCTTTTGATTGTACATACAAAACATCCAAAATGATATATACTCAAGAAACATAATTGGAACTGGAAACACTACATTGCAAAGCCTGCTCCAGATCTTGAATCAAATCGTCCGGCTCTTCCAGACCGACCGATAGGCGCAATAACGTATCCGTAATTCCCATTTTCTTTCGATCCGCTTCCGGAATACTGGCATGCGACATCCGAGCCAGATACGTCAAAATACTTTCGACAGCGCCGAGACTTACGGCAAGAGCCGGAAGAGTGACATTCCGCAAAAATCGCTCTACCTGTTCTACATTATGCAACATAAAAGAGAGCACGCCGCCAAAGCCCGCTGCCTGTTTAGCGGCCAGCTCATGCCCCGGATGTTCGGGAAGACCGGGATAATATACCCGCTTTACCGCGGGATGGTTTTGCAGCCAAACCGCTATTTTATGCGCGCTTTTCTGATGTTGGTCAAGCCGCACTTTCAACGTCTTCAATCCCCGTAGCAACAACCAGGAATCTTGCGGGCCGAGAATGGCACCGAACGCGTTCTGAATAAATCCGATTTCTTCAGCGATTTCTTTTTTGCCCGCTACCACCACCCCCCCCTACAACATCGCTATGTCCTCCGATATATTTGGTGGCGCTATGAATCACAATGTCGGCTCCCAGCCGCAAAGGCCGCTGTAAATAAGGCGTCATAAACGTATTATCGACAATGGTTAGCAACCCGTATTGTTTGGCCAGCCGGCATACGGCTTCAATATCTGTAATATTCATCTGCGGATTGGACGGACTCTCCAAAAATATCGCACGTGTCGCCGGCGTAATCGCGCTTTCAATCGCACCGATATCCGTTGTATTTACGAACTTTGACTGTATGCCGAAACGAGGGAACAGTTTTGTAATCGCCCGGTACGTGCCGCCGTAAATGTCATCAGAAAGCAAAATCTCATCCCCGCTCTTTAACAAACAAAAAACAGAGGAAATGGCGGCCATCCCGGAAGCAAAAGCGAAGCCCTTCGCTCCTTTTTCCAACACGGCTATCGCTTCTTCCAGCGCTGTCCGGGTTGAATTGGCTGTGCGGGAATAATCATATCCGGTACTGACACCCAGCTCTGGATGCTGGAAAGTCGCGCTCTGGTAAATCGGTGTACTGATTGCACCAGTCGCGCGGTCTCTTTCTAACCCAGAACGAACAAGAAGTGTTTCAATGTTCATGTTCTTCCTCCGTTTCATTTCGTTTCATAAACATCAAAGATAAAAAATAAAACACTCTTCGATGGAGAGTGTTTATATACAGCAAACTTTCCCCTCTCATCGTTTAGAACAGTCGTTCCACAGGCATTAGCACCGTTCAAACATTGCGTTTGATGGTTGCCGGGTTTCATCGGGCCAGTCCCTCCACCTCTCTTGATAAGAGCGATATATTCAGTTTGTGTGCATCGTACGAACCAAATTGCAGGGCAAAATAAAAACCCCTTTATCCTGAGTAAGGTATAAAGGAGCTGATTGCTCATCCTTTTCCTTATCTCTCAGGATATGTGTATCCTGCTGGAATTGGCACCTTCCTTCCCTCGAATAGGGTCATTGGGGTTGCCGGGCTTCACTGGGCCAGTCCCTCCGCCTCTCTTGATAAGAAAATCAATATATAAATTATTTATTCTATAATAATTACGTTTATGAAAACTGTCAATAAATTTAAAAAATCTCTAAACAAAAACCGTGCAACCACTTCCTGAATAGGCTAAAACATAGGAAAAAATCGAAAGGGATTGGTATGCTATGGATTCATATAACTTCCCCGTTTATATACAAACAATGTCCATTCTTGCCCCAAATGTCACCATTTATTATCCTCGGGTAGAAGGACTGAAAAATAAGGCTGTACAAGAAAAAATAAACGTTATCATTTTGCATCAAGTTTATGCCTTAATCCAAGAACAAGGGTATTATCAAAATCCAACAACGATCGAAATGCTCGGCCATTATGAGATCAAATCCAATGAAAGAGATATCCTTAGCCTAACCCTAGAGAATTATGCCTATATCTTGCACCACGCACATGGACTCACCATTTTAAAATCATTAACTATAAATATTCAAACAGGTAAACTCTATCAATTGAAGGATTTATTTCAACAAGGAAGTGATTACATAAAAAGACTGTCCAATATTATTCAATTCCAGATTAAAAAACGAAACATCCCATTGTTAGGCGAATTTAAAGGGATTCGGCCAGATCAAGATTTTTATATAGCAGATAAAGCATTGGTTATTTATTTTCAACTGTATGAAATTACCCCTTACTATGTCGGCTTTCCCATGTTTCCCATATCTGTATACGACTTGGAAGATATCATCAATGAAAATGGGCCTTTAGGAAAAATGGCTCAAGCATAACATTACATCTGTTGCCGTATAAAACGCAAGATTATATCCGAAAACGTCATAAAACTGGATACATGCTGTTCAAACACCGCTTTGAAATATGAAAGACCCTTCAATTATCGAAAGGTCTTTCATATTTCAAATGCGTGACGCGGATATTCAAATACTTTGCCAATCGTTGTATACTGAATACCTACCAATCGGCTGCTCGTCTGCAGAGGAAGGATGCTTCCAATTAGCAATTTGTAGTTAAATGACTATAAATTGCGACACCCTTACACTGATTATTCAAACTTCCAACAACATAGACTCAAGCTTCCATGCTGATATTCCCGATGCAGCAAATCCGCTTTTCTTCCGTCATCCGCCGCCCCCATGGCGAGCAACAGCGGAATAAAGTGCTCGTTGCGTGGCACAGCTTCCCTGCCATACGGCGCTTCCGTCTCATACCTAAACAGCGAATCCGTATCCCACATCTCTATTTTTGCTTGCAGCCAATCGTCAAACGTGGCCGCCCACTTTTCTTTTTCTAAACTGTTCCAATTCAACCTATGCAAATTATGTACCGTTCCGCCGCTTCCAATAATCATCACACCTTCTTTCCGCAACGGTGCCAGCGCCCGCCCTATGTAATATTGCTCCGCAGGGGAAAGCGCAGGATTCACCGATAGCACAACAACCGGGACACGAGCATCCGGGTACATCAACCGAAGTACCACCCAAGCTCCGTGATCAATCCCCCTCTCCGCGTCCACTTTGGAATCGGTTCCACTTTCCTCCAACAACTTTACGATCTTCTGTGCAAGATCCTTGTTTCCTTTGGCCGGATATACAATTTTATACATTTCTTCCGGAAAACCGTAAAAATCATATATCATCTCATATTCTTCTACAGCACTCACCATCTGTACAGGCGCTTCCCAATGCGCCGAAAACAACACAATAGCACGAGGTTCCGGCAGACGATCAGCCAATCCTTTTAGCATCTTCGTATATTGATTTTCTTCTAATACCAATGTCGGCGCGCCGTGTGCAACAAACAAAGCAGGTACCATCACTGCATCCCTCCGTTTTCTGTTCCCTATAATAATCGTTTATCTTTATGAAGCAGAAAACTTCCTTTCCATCAGTATATCCCCTTTTTGGTTTATAATCACGACTCGACTCTGTTCATACATATCCGGCAAGCGGCTTTTCACAAACCCTTGTACCGCGTTTAACATATATACTAAATCCCCGCTCGTTTCAAGCAAATGAGTCTGAACTTGAATCATAACACCTTCGTTTTCAAAAAAATATCGTAATCTTTAATATATTGAATCCATGAAACTTTTAACGACTGGTAGCCAAAGTTGGATGTCATGTATTTCTTTAGTTCTTCTACAAGCCTTTCCTTTGTTATATTCTTCGCTTGCACAACATCCGTGGAGGCAATTGCTTGCAGCGCATTTTCCGTCGGTTTTGGCTGTACCCATAAATAATTATCCTGCATTTTCAATCCAAGCACAAAGCCAATAAATACGGAAATCAAAATTCCGCCCGTGTCGATTCGCGCCATCGCCAAATCCCCCTTTTTCTTCCTTTTCTCCTTTGGTTAAATAGTTAGTTAGACAAAAAAGAAAAAATTTCTTTACCTTGTATGAATAATATGGGAAAGAAAAAGACCGCTTTTCCTGTAGCGGTCTTCGGTAATTAAAGAAATCTCCGGTGACACTTCTTACCGTCATAAGTAAACAGCACGCGACGTTCCTCGATTTTTGTCTCCAAGTGCACCGTTCTGCCCCAAAGCTTATAGATATATGGCAACGTTCTTTCTAGGTGCTTTATATCCAATTCCATTCCCTCATACTGGTGAAACAAATATAGTTCGCCATTGCGCAAGTAATCGCCATCCTGTACTAAAATGTATGGAAATCCGCCATTGACGCGACTCGTCACCAGTTGATCGCGCACTATCTCCCACGATTTGTCTGTAATCGTCCAATCGTTGCCTTGACGTGCGAATACGTACATATCCATTTTTTCAACAAGTTCTTTTGTTAAATAGTTACGGATAAAAGAAATATCACTGTCCAGTTCGCGTACTTCAAAGATTTTCTCACGCCCCATGCCTGGCTTTCGACCAAAACGTTCCTGTTCTTCTTTAGTCGGGTTATTCCAGCGCTCTTCAATATCTTCGAACATTTTCAGGCCTAAATAATACGGGTTAATGCTTATGGTAGACGGCTGCACAACACCAGCATTCAGCTTCGCGTATTCAATGGTCTCCTCTTCAGTTAAATCCATTTCCCGCAGAATACGCTGGTGCCAGTAAGACGCCCAGCCTTCATTCATAATTTTCGTCTCAATTTGCGGCCAGAAATACAGCATTTCTTCCCGCATAATCGTAAGTACGTCGCGTTGCCAATTCTCCAAGCGCGGACTAAACTCTTCAATGAACAAAAGCAAGTCTTTTTCCGGATCTGGAGGGAAGCGATCCCACCTCTTCTTCACTTCTTCTTCCGCAATTTTCCGTCGTTTCTGCTCCTCTTCGTCTAAAAACCATATATCCCCATAAGGGTTGTTTTTTTTTAGTTCGACGGTGTTCCGTTTTTTTTCTATCTCTTCCGCCCAGCTAAAATGGCGGCGGTTCAAACTTGGATCGACATGCTCCTGAATCGCAAGCACCGCGTCAAGAAACTCTTCTACGGTTTGCTTGCCATATTCAATCTCATACTGGCGCAGCCGCTCTGCTGTCGCCGCCATGCTCTCGACCATATTTCGGTTTGTCTTGCTGAAACGAACGTTATTTTTGAAGAAATCGCAATGTGCCAGCACGTGGGCTACAATTAGTTTATTTTGAATTAACGAATTGCCCTCCAGAAGAAACGCATAGCACGGATTCGAATTGATGACTAGTTCGTAGATTTTGCTTAAACCTAAATCGTACTGCAGTTTCATTTTATAGAAAGCTTTACCAAAACTCCAATGAGAAAAGCGTGTTGGCATACCATATGCGCCAAACGTATAAATAATGTCCGCCGGACAAATTTCATAGCGCATCGGATAAAAATCAAGCCCGAACCCTTTGGCAATTTCAGTAATCTCATCAACCGCCCGCTCTAATTGTCTAACCTCATCCGATGTCACTCTTTCTCCTCCTTCCCAAAGAAAGTGGTTAACGCTTTATAAACCTCACCTTTTTCACGAACGATACAGTATTTGAATTTTGGATCTTTAATATGTTTATAGGCAGACATTAACGTTGAATGTCTATTATATTGAAAGTATGTAAAACTTGATAAGGCAGTAGAAGAAAAAGGAATCTATCGTACTTTCACTGAATAGGATGGGAAAACCGGTAAGATGGAACTTAACTTTAATAGTGGAGAGGTAAAATTTAACGGAGAAATATTACCCTTGAAAATGAAACGTCAGCAAAGCAATCAGTCAAAAAGCAACTTTGCTCTTACAGCACTTCCAGGTTACAAATATGTTAGAACCCTAACAGGGCATACAAAAGTTACTAAAGATAGTATGGAGTATGCAAGTTATTTAATAGGACTATACACTAAATGACGTATGAAAAATCCAGGAGACTACCCGCAGCAGCCAGAGCCGTATTAAAAGAATTCTATCCTCCGAGCTGGTGATTATTGTTTATGGCAACGGATCAAAATAAAGGAAACCTGGTTTTTCAGTTCATTAATGAAATGTACGCGCAAACCTCTTTGAGCGTTACGTCCAATAAAGGACCGGAGGACTGGGGAGAGTTGCTTGGCGATCCAGCCATCGCCACCGCTATTTTAGACCGACTCATCCAAAAAAGCGAAGTCATTCATTTACATGGAGAAAGTTATCGTATTAAAATCGGCAAACCATATTTGGCAGCCACTACGTGTTCAAACATACTTGACAGCCAAAACTATGTCATTCAAACTATAATCAATGGAAAAAGAAGGTATTTTAAAAATTTTAGGAGGCTATCTAATGAAAAAGTTTATTGCTTTTGCACTCACTTTTCTCTTATTAACAGGAACTTACATAGGCTTGGTTCCAAATTATTCATCTGTATCGGCAGCTTCTAAAATTTCCACAGTGAAAATTACAAAAAAGAAAGAAAAAATTAATCTTAAATATGTTGAGGGAGATATCGAATATCCTTATATCTCCGGTCTTTCTAATGCAAAAATTCAAAGTAGCATTAATACGCTTTTCTTTAACCACGTACAACAAAGAAAAAAGTATGCACAAAAAGTGAATGCGAAGGGTCCAGATCCATTCATGAAAGATCATAAGTATAATGTTTCAACAACATATGAAGTAAGCAGAAACAAGAATGGTATAATAAGTGTTGTATTTACTGATTCTGAATACTTGGGCGGAGCTCATGGAATGTATGATTTGATCGCCTATAACATCAATGTAAACACAGGCAAAGTGTATAATTTAAAGGATCTGTTTAAGAAAAATACAAACTATGTGTCACTTTTAAGCAATGAGATAAAAAAACAAGTGAAGGCCAAGGATAAATACCAATTTGATTTATCTTCATTCAAAAACATCAAACAAAACCAACGTTTTTATTTAACAGACAAAGGTATTGTTATTTATTTTTCTCTTTACGAATACACATCGTATGCTGCCGGAATACCAAGATTCACAATTCCTTACACTACAGTAAAGAAATATTTAAATATCTCTAAGTTGTAAAACTATAAAAAGCCCGCCATCCATACGGATAGCGGGGTTCCTTGTCATTTACGCTCTATCGTTTGTTTCCAGCCTATTTCCTTTTAGATAAATTAAAAATATACATAATTTTAAGATTATTTTATGACGAATCATCACGCCCATGTTACCCTGTTTGGAACCGTCGATGTCCAGACAGGAGATGGATTCTGTACTTCAGCCAATCAGTGTAATGCCGCTGCTTTTTTAAGTTTTCTCCAAAAACTTCTGGTCCATTATATGGATAAATTTATTGTTCTTGTACTGGATAATGCCCGGATTCATCATGTGAAGCTGTTACGACCGTTTTTAGAGCAGAATCGGCACCAGCTTTCCTTATTGTTTCTTCCTCCGTACTCTCCAGAATGGAACCCCATTGAAAAGTTATGGCGCTGGCTGAAGGATATGGTTATCGTCAACCGTTTCCATAAAGATGAATCGGAGATTCGCTCATCTGTTTCTGATTTTCTTGAATTTATTCACCCGTGTCCTGAGAAAGTATTATCCAGAATTGGTTGTTTGAAACGTTAAAATCTCAAAGCAAATTTATATAGTAATTATCTGAACGTAGTGGGAAGAAGGTCGCTGCTTATAGTAGCGGCTTTTTATTTTTATTAGAAAATTTCCCCTCATCCCTATCGTAAGAGGAACTTGGGATGTTTAGCTTTCGTACGAGCGAGTGAAAGAGAAGACCCGGCGCAAGGCCAGGTTTTTGTTTGACCACATTGACCACATACTTATTTTATTTTTTTCCTTTTTATTCTCTTTCCTCTTGCAAAAACTTGAGATAAACAGAGATATTTAATTTTATTTACCTTTGTTTTTCCAAATTGTTTCGCAACCCTTATTCTTATAAGGATGTTGCAAAACGTATAATCTCTGAATAATAAACAATAAAAAGCCACATGTTTGGAAAGAAAGGAAGGAATTCTCGATGTCAATTTATTGGTTTGCTTTCATCGCTTCTGTAATGGCGCTTGTATCGTCCGTCATTGTGCTCTTAATTATATTACGACGATTTATTAGAAATAGAAGAAGAGGGCGATACTAATGGCTAAAAAAGCACGCATATTTAAACTTTCATAATATAATGTATATTTATTGAAAACGAGGGCATTTATTACCGAGAAAGAACAGCAGTAGATTTTAGAAGAGGCTCTTCAAGAGTATACGCAAACAAAAACGACCTGATATTTAGAAAAGGTGAAAAAATTATAAGCACGTTAAAATAAAACATCTCGGCCACGCCGGGTTATTTTTGTTCTGACATCCTGTAAATACGTAGTCAGGTTTCGGGTTCTTTAGTGCAAGCTAGCCGTTTTCTGTATGTACTTCCAGTTTGCCTGCGTGGACAAGCTTCTGAAGGTCTTCGAGTAAGAGGATAGCCCCTGTTTTGTCTACACGGGAGAGATAGCGTTTGTTCATTTGCACACTCCCTTTTTGTTCCATATCACAACAAAAGGAAAATATAGGGAATGTTTTTGAGCAACCAAAATAGCGTTGAAAAACGGCTCACAAGTCAGCTTTTCTTTTTTAAATACAAACAATGTACGGTTGTCCTATGTGATATATCCATACACAATCCGTTTTCCTTCATAGTATGTAGTATGTCAAAATTGGAGGGAGAGAATTGGTAAATGCCAATTAATTTTGATGAAACAGCTAGTGTAAATGAATGTGACGCGCGCGCGGTCCGACCTACCCTAACAGGAGGCAACCCTATTGTCAAAGTTCCGGTACTACTTCAGGAAGTGTCGGTGCAGCTGCCGCTAAGAGCGCGTATTACTTTTCCAGAAGATGTGCTTGAAATCAAGAAAATTAAAAAGCGCGTAAAATTAACGCAATGCCGTCTTATCCAACCGCGTACCTTGCCGGGTGAAACACCCCGCAGTAAACTGTTCCTAAGTGGTTTTGTGCGCAAAAATATTCAGTATGCAACACCTGTATGCCCTAGTGATGAGGATGAGGTACGCTCTGTGATTCATTCGCTAACGGTTGATGTCCCGTTCGATTGTGTGGCGGAAATTACGACGTTCCTTACGCCCCCGGTGGGTCCTTTCTTTAATGTGCGCAACGAATTCGATTTTCTTGTAGAGCAGCCGCTACCCGCTGGCTTTCCGTCCAAAGACCGCCTCATGTCCACGGATTTATCCCAGTTCCATCAACAAAGCGTTGAATTTTTCAACGAACAGGTCTTCTGCGAACTGGTTCGCGCTGATATTACCGAATGGGATGAAGCGACCGATCGGGAGCCACTGGTAAATGGTCCATTCGAAGAAGGAACGTTCAGAAGCATTGTAGAGAAGATGGTGCTCGATATTACGGTCAAAGTCTTACAGAATCAGCAAGTGCGCGTTGACAGCATTGACAGTGCTGACAACCCTTGTTGACAGCCTTTAATATCTCTTAATATCTCCAGAATATTTTAAAGAGAGTACCCCCAAGACGTATGAAGAAGCAGCCGCTGGCACAAAGGAATATCGACTTTGATTTGGTCAGCACGGTTCGCAACAAATAAAAACACCCCGCCATCCGGACGACCGGATAGCGGGGTATCTTTTACCCCTTTCTTGAATTCTGGTTACAAAACTTCAGCTTTTTTAGTGAGATCGTTGCAGCGATAACTTGTCAAGCCAATTTATAGGATTGTTTCTATCCCTCATAGGTAAGCTACAAACAGTATAAGACGGTCGCCTTCACATGGGTAAAGACGAGTTTCAATTCCTTATAGGTAAGCTACAAACCCATTTTACATGAAAACATACATAATGAGAATCCTTGCGACATAACGTTTTTTTAGTTCTCACACCAAAATATAAACATACGCCATATGATAAGCTATTTTTTACGTCCTATCGCCAACCTCAATGTTTATACATATTTAAACCAAAATCAAATGTCGTCGATCCCCCGCCTTTTTTGCAGGATTAGAGGTCGACGACATCGACGACAATCGTTATTTATTTTGACCTATATAGTTAGTTATTCGCCGCTCGTCTACCTGACACCTTCCTCACCTCGTCAGCCAGCTCACCAAGCTCTTTCTTATCCTTACGCAACGCTTCGGCTGCTCTGTGATACTCGTCCAACTTTTGCTGACACTTGTCCGGCTTCGCGTTTTCTTCTTGCCACATTTTCTGATATTGTTTGATTTGTTCGTCCTTCTCTTTCCACTCTGCTTGGATGAGTGCGATGATTTTGTCCGCTTTTGAAACGGGAATCATGTATTCTTCCTTCTTTTTGTCAGTAACCGATGCAACAACTTTCGTCAGCTCTGGAACCTGTACCACCATAGCTGGACGTGATGGACGTTTTCCCGCTTTTAATTGTGCAATAGAAAAACCGAAGGTCATTTGAACGTGTGGGTAGTCCTTGAAACTTCTCCAATCACCACCCCATTCAAATCCTCTGGCTTTAAACATTTGTACGACTTCCATCCAGTCTTTTTTGTGATTCTTATTAAAATCTGTGTTCATGTCCCATGTAACTTGTTTGCCATCTGGTGTATATAGAGCGAAATCAAGAGCGATACCGTAATTGTGATAGCTTTCCCCTGGCTTTGCGTTGGACACGATTTCTTTTTTGTTTACAACTGTCCAGCTACCATCTGGATTTTTCCGCCGACCTTTTGCGTATATTTCCTCCTGCTCCTTAAAGGTACGATTCCCTTGAGTGATAAGCACGTAAATACCCTTTCGCCAGGCTTCGAATACAACTTCCCAGCCACGCTGGGCAACGACTGGATGTAAATTCGGGTCGTTCAACCGAAAGTTCTTTTGTTTCAACCAGTCCCATGCAATGGCCATGTCCATCCCTCCTGCTTTAGATCATGAAAAGGCATAGATGCCCGTTTGTTGCCTCCGTTTCTCTTCAAAATTTTGCTTCCTTGTCGTTGTCGTTTTTCATTTGTTCAAAACGTTGACGCAAAAACGCGGGGACTGGAACCCCAAGCCTCCCCATGTTTTCCACAAGTGAAATCCCCTCCACTGCGATTAAAAACATAATCATTGCATTTCGCATGAATTGCGAATCTGTACTGCCAGCTACTACATCCAACTGATGGGAAACAATGACCAGTAGAATCATGGCCCCTTTTTTAAGCAGTCCGTGAAATGCTCGTTCTGAGCTTATCTTTTTTTCTCTAAAAAACCCGACTAAAATGCCAGATAGATAGTCTGCTGCCATACAAATAGCAAGGGCAACCACTAAACGGTCAAATCCTCCAAGTAAAAAGGCAGCGCTCGCTGCGCCGCCCCCAACTACAAAAGTATAAAATGTATCTGTTTCCTGTCTCATCTACATCCTCCTCACCCCTGTTGGGGAAAAATAAAAGGAGCCAATATGGCTCCTAAAAAATGCATTCATCTTTAGTTATCGATTTCCTATTCTCCTTCTAAACGTCGGTATAGCTCCTAAAATTACGCCGACAATAAGGAGTAAGATCAAAGCGGTAAACGTCAATTTAAGTAACTTCCATAAAATAATTGCAACCAAAATACCTAGTATTATCCACATCACTATCCACCTCCATTTGGATAGCGTGTGCTATTATTTAGTCATTTATACATCTATTCAAGAAAATAAAAACGCCTCTTCCGTTTTGGAAAAGACGTTGGTTATTTCTTCGTTTTTATATTATCCTCCGGCTTCAGATAAGGATCGCCTGTAATCGTTTCGTATTCTTCTTTTGTGATTTTTCCATATTCGACGAATTTCCCAACATACATTGTACTTTTTGGATCGTCTGTATAGCAGCCTATATTGTAATAACGTTTGATGGTATCAAACCAATTCATTATAAAACTCCTTTCTCAGTTAATTCCATAATCAACGCCGCTTGGTCTTGTGCTTGTTGTTCATTTTGCATTTCTAAAGCAGCGACTTTCATAATTAAACTTGCATTTTCTTGTTGTAAAAGCTCCATGTCAGACGGCGTCAATGGTTTTGGCTTCGTCAGTTCGTCGATTTCCTGTTGGGATAACCCTTCCGTCCATTCTCCTTCAACCCAACGCGGCCGGAAAAGACCTTCCGGTGGGGCAATTTCCATAATATCCGCACGTTTCTGCTGAGTTGTGTATTGCACTCGCTCGCCTTCTGGTGTTTCTTCAAACATCGTCACCGTTTCGTATAGTTCTTCTTCCGATTCGATAAGAACAGGCTCAACATAAAACCCGTTTTCATCTATCCGGTGTACTTGTATGAGCATATGTTACCTCCTTTATTGTTCGGCTAGGAACGGTTTTAGTTCTAAAGACAACCATGTGTTGTATGGGACAATATCCGCTACAATATCTCCTGTAGGATAGATAGATAGAAGCGCAACGGAAGCAGGACTGAAACACGCTGTAACAATTTCCCGCTTCTCTTTTGGTCTGCAACCTTTAGGAAGTGTAGTAATCACCGTTCCTGCTGTTGTGACTCCACTTTTTATCGTGCCTTTAATATGAACGAATCCAAATTCATCCTTCATATACCCGGCAGTAGCAAAAGACTCCTTATAATTCACCCACCCATTCAACAACACCGCCGGAACCCATGGCCCCTGTTGCTTTCGTGCGTACTGTGCTTTTATCATGTCTACATCGGTTTTTGTATCCGCCTGGTCTTGCGCTAATTCTGATACTACCCCAGCTAATTTTGTTTTATATTCACATTGTAAGTCAAGTAACGGTGCTGTATATAAATACTTATCTAATACAATGTATGATGCAGAGTAGGCTGCTGTCGGGTCATAATCTGTTGTTAATACACCTGCTTCGGAAAGACCATATCCTGTTATAGTGTTTGTCCATATCGTCCAGCTTTTATCAATAATTTCATTCTTATATACGGCAAGGATTTTTTCTGCACGATTTTTAAACCATGTACTCTGCAATCCATTTGCGTTTATCCAATATCTTGGTAACGATAAACCGGGATTTGCATGCTCTCTTCGTACAACCCCTGTCCCGACTTCAAGCAAATTATCCCCTTCGTGCAAAGAAATTTCCCCTTCGGATGTTACCGGGACTTCGACTGGTGTAGCGAGTTGGTAGAGTAGACGGTATGGATATGCTCCGGCATTGGATGGATTGGTTACATAATCAACATCGGAGGAATATGACGCTGGATTATTTATAGGAAACCAACGTTTATTCGCTTCGTCCCATTTCCATCCATTAAAGTATGCTTTTATCATATCTACGGCAGTTGCGTCTCTTGTAAGTGTGGTATAGGTTGCTTTTGCGAGAGTAGCTCCCGCCCATGCTTCCGGCCAACCGCTGTCTGTGTCTGCGATAGAGATATAAACATAGTCATTAACGTACAAATCAAATAAGTCAGCGGCAGTAAAGGTATCAGCATTTTTGTTTACCAATACTTTCCCGTCGTATTTTGTCATGACATGAGTATAGATATTGTACGGCCATCTTCCGGTTGGAATTTTTGTTCTTACCACCTTCCAGCCTGCCGAATCCATGAAAAATTCCCACGATAAACTTCCATCCAACGCAATCTCTTCAAACCGTTTCAGTTTCCCGGATACCTTACCATCCCGCACAACAATTTCGTCTGATACGCCGTTCATTCCATGGAATGTACCGTCAATGAAGATATAGTCATTGTTTTGTGGCTCGAAAGGTAAGGGGGTGTCTCCGATATTGAGCATCGGGTTTTTGAAAGTTACAGTACCAGTTACATTAGCATTAACAGTTAATCTACCTTCGATATGTGTTACGTTACTTGGGACTGTGTAGGATACTTTAGATTGTCCATTTTCATTAATCCAGTTGTCAACAAGAGAAACATAGTTTCCGTTTTTGTCAAATCCATAAATCTCTACAGTAGCCGTTTGTCCGCTAGAGCCAACAATACCTGACAGTTCAATATCTCCAGCGATTGTATACGTTTGTCCAGCAACGGCTGGTAAACGAAAAATACTTGCCTCATAAGTTCCTGTCGTTGTTTTCGTGTGCTTTAATTCGTAAGAACTCTGCACTTTTGTATTTGCATGAAGCGTCCACTCCGTAAACGGCGGCAGAATGTTTTTACCATACCGGATGATATATGGATTCCGAACGCCTTTTATGTCGTCTACATACGGCCAACGTTGGGCGATTTGCTCCGGTGTCATATTGTCTATGGCGTTGTATTCGGCTTCGCTAATTTTATAAAGGCGGAGAGCGTCAAAGTATGCATATTGTCCTTCCGCCCCTTCTACCATTAATGCAACATACGTAGAACTAGATGTTTGTGGAATAAATTTTTTATATACAGTTGTAAATTTTGTGGTATCTGTTGCAAACATACTATATACATTTCCTACATTTGGAAGTCCTATTCTTGCTTGAGTTGCATTACCGTTTTTAATTTCACCAATAAAAATATAGTAGTCGTTAGCTGTAGTGCTTGGTAAATTAAAAAAAGCACCTACGGTATTACCTGATGTTGCTCCTGCGTTCAACGTAACCTTTATACTTTTACTCCCTATGCTTTTATTCGTTGAATCTAACGTAGCAGTTACATTAACATTCAAATGGCTAGAGAGGTTAGTTAAACTTTCGCAATTTCCATCCCGTCCCAATAGGTTAATCAACGTCCGACCTTTTATGTTCAGCACATTGAACGGTGTACTACGTGGGACGGTGATGATATTCATACCAGGAAGTACTGTTGTTTGAAACGGTGTCCCTTCCCCCATTTCTTCTTCGATTTTTTGTAGGCGGGTTTCGTGTGATGCTACTTTCCCTTTTTCTGTATCAGAATAGTCATTAGTAGACAACCCTTTTCCAGGCTCTTTCATGACTACTTCTTCTTTTTTTGCATATGTGTCCGGCGTAATGATTTTTCGTTTATCCGTAGACGTAATAACTTGACTGGCATCCGTGGCAAAATACCAAAGCAAAAGCCCAGCCTCTGCGGTCGCCTGGGACGTCGTTTTCTTCATCGTTCCGTCCGTGTCCAGATAGATGTATTGTCCCTGCGTCGGGTTTAGTTCCATGCTACCCGCCGGAACTTCAAAGCGGCGGCCGTTTACATACGCAATACCTGCGGTCCATGAAACGGTCAGGCCATCATGCGAGAATTGGAAGCCAGCCGCTCCGTTTGGAGAGGCAACAAAGTTTCCTCCCCATTCTTTAGCCAGTTGCTCAATTAAGATATGCGCTTGCTCAATTCCCTCCTCCATATGATTCATTCTTCCGGGAGTGAATCTTGTGCCCTCCTGTACTGGCTGCCACAAGACGCGTCCTGTATTCGGGTCAATAGCCTGCTTCCCTGTCTTCGGATCAATAAGCGGCTTATTCGGGTCAACAATGTGAGGAATCCATGTCTGCTTTTCATACGCCATTTGTCTTCACCTTCACTTCCACAGAAAATTCGAAAGCAATTAAAAAACCCTTGTCGCCTTTGATTGCGTTCAAGGGTTTATTTGCTAATGTGTTTCCGTCTTTGCTCATGAGCGATGCGCCAAGAATTTGCTTGCCTATCGCCTCATTATCAGGAATATAGATGTAAACCGTTAACTTTTTTTCTTGGATTTCCGAGCGAAAAATAGGATATTTCGCAAGCTCCCCGGCAACGTTGACCAATGCATGATCAATACGGTTATCCATATCCTGTACGATGTTTGTCAAGAAAAGAGGCTGGATAATCATCGTGTTTCCTCCTCTGGATAGAATGTATCTATAATAGGAAAGTCGAGCCTATGATTTCTTCCCTGTTCAGATACGTCTAATGCTTCATGATATAATCGACCTTCTGCGTCAATCTCTGGATAAAACGTATCACAAATATAGGAATCCATGTGATGGTAACGGGCGTATTCTTCAATCAAAACAACTTCAGGTTGATGATGAAGGATCACTTCTGCTCCCTGCACATGGACGGGGCGTAATTCTTCAAAATCTTTATATAACGAAGGCAAATGAACAGGTTTGTCCAAGAAAAATTCAAACATCACGATTTTACGCATGAAATCTTCTTTTACAGCGTCTAAATGCCCTGCTTGCTCCCCGACTAACCGTAGTGTTTCCAATGTAAAATTCCGTTTCGCCCAATATTTACGCCGAATTTTCTCACGTCGTTCCTCATCTGTCCCGCTACTGTCCGTAATCCCGAACATTTTCTCCCAAACAGGTAATCCCCATGTAGCTGTGGACAGAAAATATTGATCAACAATTTCCTGCGCCTTTTTATTGAATAACTGGATTTCCTCGTCAATGGCTTCAAACGCCTTGGCAAGAATGGGGTCTTCATATACAAAAGGCGGGATTTTTTGTCGGTATTTTAGCGGAATCCGAATCATTCGATTCGCCTCCACGTCACAACATTAATCGCTCCCTCTGGCCTTTCGATATTGTCAGTCCCCCCATTTACGGTACAAGATTCCCAATCGACAACCCCAGGAACAAACAAAAGCGTATTGATAACATGATAGCGAATCAGCGACGTTTGCTGAACGTACTGGGTGAGACGTTCTAAAATCAACCGATCAACTTCTTCTGGCTTTGCATCAGGAAGCAGATGCAGGCGCGCTTCTACATGAATCGCGTTCGTAAGAGCTGGAAGAACCTGCAAATCATGGACAGCGATCCGTTTGCTTTCCATCTTTTCACGAACTGTGGCGCATAGTTCAGGCGTTGCCGGATTGCCCTGGTAGTCTGTAATGTACACATCAATGCTATTCTCATGCCGAGCGTGTTCGACGGCGAAGGCACCACCAGCACCGGCATCACGCGCCCATCGTTCATAGTCCCGACGACGCCCATTTCCTTCTTCTTCTCTGGTTGCTGTAAGGATTCGTTTACGGTATGATTCGTCGTCTTCTCCCGGTAGACGCTCTAACTTAATGAATTCCTTTTCCCCATGTCGGTCTAAAAATTCCCCGTCGGCCCATAAAGGAAAGCCTTGAATAAACATGTATTGTAATTGCTCTTGCTGCTCGGCAATCTCCTGACAAATTGGATAAGCAAAGATATAAAATAATTCTCCCTGCTCGATAGGAATTTCGCCTTTAACGCGGTTCGCTACACGCTCATAAATCATTTCTGGTGTTTCTAAAAGCAACAACATTTTGTCATCCAGTTCCAAGTACCTCCACCTCCGTTTCCACCATCCCTGATAATCCAGTTAAACGGACACTTATATGCATTTTATTTTCCGCCCGTTCCATCGCTAAAACCTCGGCTTTCACGATTTCTGAATGGACTTCCAGCGCTTCCTCAATATCGCGTTTGATTTCAAGGTCTTCCCATGCCGGCCATTCTGACTTCTCCACGCCGATTTCCCCATCATAAATGACGTACTGAAACCGTTCTGTATTCAAAATCATCGTACATATTTGGATCAAATATTCCTCGTATGTTTCTGTTTTTTTAGGACGTCCATCCTCATCCAGTAGAAGCCGACGTTTTTCAAAGTCAATCATATACGTCCATTTTTGTTCGGAAGGCATTCCCTCGAATTGGTCAATATCATTCAAGTCTTCAAAATTCATATCCGGAAACACTTGAGACTCATCCGCCATCATAGACCACATCCCTTCTCCCCAGTACGTAATAGCGTTGGTCGGCGATACGTTCAACAATCAACTTATCACCGACTTTTAAGGGACTGGGAATGAGCAGAACGCCTTTGAGAAGAGAGCGCGGCACTTGTTGGTATGGCATTCCGCTTTCATATTCCATCCCATTGGCAAGTACTCCCGAAACAGAGCCTTTCGCCTCTTCTCCCTCCATATATTCGACCACCTGAAAAACAACATCTACTTTTCGGTCAAGCAGATATTCAGCAAACACAAGTTTGTCTTGCTCATATGGATGAGGATCCCCTTCTATTTTTATCTTGGCATTCGGCCAACTTAAAAGTGTTGCATATTCTACATCTCGTGCGTCAATGTGTCGCGCCACTTTATTTTTAATTCGTTTTATCGCTTCATTCATTTTCATTCCCTTCCTTCGAGTGTAAGCTGTACTGTATATACCCCATTTTTGAATGTTGTATCTGCCGAAACAACCACCCATTTCGACTTGTATTTTTCCTCCTGGATCAAAACAAGCCATCCAGCCCGGAGACCGGATAGCGTATGATCGGAATGACGAACAGTGATTTTTTTTGTTGGGCGCGGATTGGAAAGCTCATAAAGTTTATAGGTGGCGATAGCCGCCGGGTCTTCTCCTTCTTCTACTTCAATGATCTTTCCCATTCGCCCAATGTTTTTTATGGCACCGTCATTTTTCTTCGTCACAGACGAAACCACTTTGTCATCCTTCCATTTTTGCGCGGTGACCACCGTATATACGTCTTCGATTGATTTTCTGATACTACTGGCTTCCATCTGTTCACGTACAAAGACTGGCACACGCGTGTTTCTTCCCTCGCGCGTCACCACCATAAAGTAACTTTGATCAGTACGGATATACTCAATATAAAAGCGGTATCCGGTATGCTCATATGCCTTTTGCAACACATCCAACACAATTTCGCTATGTGGCCTTGTTCCATACCGTTCGTCTATTGAAAAGCCAAGATTTGGGCAACGAAAGTCAACGCCTGTTGACTGGATATATCTTTGTAGCTCCGCTCCCGCCTCTCCCTTAAGATACGGGCGTGTGCCATCATTTTTGGTCAAATACCATCCGAGCTCTTTCGCGGTAATCTCCCATTCGTCCGTAAACTCGTTTTTCTCCCAGCTTATAATGGGGCCGTGAAAAAACTGGTTCATCTGGTTTAGTAGCTGATGCTTGGAACGCTTGGCAAAACACATAAGCATCCCCGCCTCTTGAATGGGAGGTGCGTTTCGCAACCGCGCTGTCATCGTTTGAGTGATTTCATCCCGGTTCGATGACCAGGATAAATCGGTCAGAGCGTCCGTGAGAATATGACGGACATTCTGTTTGCCATACACGACCGCAAAATCCTGTGTGTTGATATTTTGAACGGTTTGCATCACTTCCCACCTTTTGCCCGCTCTATTGTTTGACTCATTCGCTTTTTTTGGGCGGCATAATCAAAGTTGCCCATTTTGCTTTCCTCTTTTTTCTTATCCTTTTTCTTATCTTTGTTCGTATTATTTTTTTTCTTGTCCTTGTTTTTCCTCTCGTTTTTCTTCGGCTTTTTCGTCGTTGTATTTGCGCGGCTTTTGGCCGGCTTTGTAATCACCAGCCCCGGTTTCAGCAATTGTTTTGTGTTTGAATAGGTGACAATTTTAACTGGCTTATACTCGACAAATGACAGGGTCACATGCAAGTTCCCTTGTCCGTCTTTGTATGTCACCTCAATGTTTTCGATGAGCATCGTCTTGGAAAATACGGAATAAAAAAGGACGACAACCGGTCGTCCCTTCCACTGATCCATCAACTCTATGAATTGTTCTGGTGATTTATATTTAATCGTTTCGGTTCCGCTTTCCCATATTTCTTCCCATCTTCGTGGTACAATCACCTGAAAAGAAACCCGTTTTGCTTTTGAAACCGGTTTTTTTGACGTCATCTCTTCTCCTGTAATGATGGTAAAGGTCTCGATCTCATTTCCCATTTGGACTTGAAATTCAGCCGTTGTGAGAGGAAACCGAAACCGATGATTTCCTTGTGCTAACGCTAACATTGCATCACCCGTTTTCCAAAGCGTTAATCAATGCTTTTTCCACCGTATTGATAATAATTCCATGCGCTTCTCGGCTAGATAAAATACGCAAAACTGCTTGTGGGTCACTGACATTCTTCATAAGCTGTCCCATATCAATGACAATTTTTCCAATGTTTATATTGGCTGCTCGGTTTGCTTGTCCCTGAAACGCTTTGGCAACCGGAATACCGCTACCGGAAGCCATTCGGCTATGTGGCACCACATCAAGGGAAGCACGGCCACGGAGCGGCTGATTCATCATGGCAGCTACACGATTCATTTTCCGTCCAACAATATGCTCATCAATACCGCTGACGAACATATGGATAAAGTTCGGTGCCCAGCGGTCAGATTTGCTTGCGGGCCCTTCCTTTGTCGGTGAAGAAAAACCAAGGAAATTTTTTATTATTCCAGCCGCACTGGATACAACAGATGTTAACGTAGGAAATTGGCTGCGCATTCCAGATATAACCATGGAAATGAGGTTGCTCCCCCAGTTTTGCCCCTTACTTACGATATCACCAAGAGATTCAAGTTTTTGTTTAATTTGGGCAACGGCATTTGTCGCCGCCGCTTTCACGTCTGTAAAGCTCCGGCCTGCTTGTTTTGCGCCTTGGACTACCTGTTGCGTACTTTTAGCCGTTGTAACACCAAGTTGCTTCGCTTGTGCGGTTGTTTTTTGGGTAGAAGTTCCAACCGCCTTCATATCATCCTGCGCCTTTTTGGAATCAGAGCTTTTCCACCACCCTGTAACATTCTTCTTCATCATCGTAAAAGCATCTTTCACCTTTGTACCGGCCTTTTGGAGCGGAGAAAGGTCTATCTCAATTCCTTTTTCTTTCAGCGAATTCCTAAGGGAGGTGATTGCGTTCTGTATTTTCTTCTTTCCTTCTGGAGTAAAAGAAGGAAAGAAGAAAGAGGAACTCGCAACTGCACTTTGTACTTCTTTCGTTTTCCCTTTGTCTCCCCGCCACCAGGAAGACACTTTATCTTTTAGACTGGTAAGCTTTTTAACGGCGTCAGATGTAAATTCGCTCATTTTTTCTTTCGCACTTACAACGCCATCTACGATGTTTTTTGTCCACCCTTTTTGATCAGCTAAAGCCCCCAGTTTAGTTCCTATCCAGTTCCCAGCGGCTGCGCCGACCATTGTTCCGACAGGGCCAAGAATAGAACTGCCTACGACAAAAATCATTCCACCTAATGCCCCGCCGGCCATAGCTCCACCTTTTGTGGAAATAGCTTCTCGCCATCCTTTTTCTTTCGCTGCTTGATACATGTCGTATCCGGCTAGTGCGGTGCCAGCCACTGTACCAACGACGCCAGCTCCTTTAACGAACTTACCCATCCTCGCTAATTTATCGGCCTGTTCAAGACCTGTTTCCTCTATTTTGTTGCGATTTCCTGTTACAAAGTCTTTGAAACGGGAAAAGACACTCTTTTTCGGTTTAGGTTCCGGACGGCCACGACGAAGGAATTCGCCTGCCACCTCACGCGGGATGGTTCGTTTTCGCCGCCGCGGTGTAGTGTCACTATTTTTCTTTCGTCCGCCGCCAATTTCATCACGCGTCCGGACGCCTCTACCACCGTCAACCGGGCCGTTAATGTAGACGCGCGCGGCGTTGATAGTTACGGACGAGACGGAATGGATAGGATCGCTTCCTTTTAGGGTGAAGCGGCGGCGTTCAGGAAGGACATCATTGCCTTTTTTTCTACCAGGAAGCAAAGAAACGAGTTTTCTTGCAACACTACCGATGGTTGATTTTATATCTTTAATGGTATCAATCGTTCTTTTGCTTATGGTCCAGGCTTTTAACGCAATTCCAACAGCAAGTACTGTACCTAAAATGCCATTAATAAGGCCTGTATGTTCTTTATAGAATCCCGTTATTTTAGTTAAGCCACTAGTAATAGCCCCTATAAATCCTTGAATTTCGCTTTTATTTTCGACAAGAAGCGTATTCATTTTTTTGACTAACGGAAGAAATGTTTGAGCTACATTACCACCGATTTCCTGCATAATTAAATCCATTTGACGACGCGCTTCAATCCATTCCATCATTGGGTTGGCATCTTTTTGCGCCTTAATCATCCGATCCGTTGTACCAGCGATTTCGTCCGGAGGCTTTTCAAGTGCCACTCCATATGTCTCAAGAATTGAACTCGCTAAGTCTGCACCAACCGCTGAACCAAGCATAACGAGCGAGGCTTTCCGTTCGGAGCGTTCCTGGCTTGCAAGATCGGCTACAAGCGCCATTATAGCTCCCTGAGACTTTTGACGATCTCCTGAATTGATATCGGCTACAAATTCTTTCGCTTGTTTTTTTGCTACATCTTTACTTGAACCACGATGCTCGAAATATTTAGCCATATCACCTTCATTAAGCGCTTTTACACCAAACGCCTCTTTAAACCAGTCAGCGGGCTTGTCATAGTTAAACGCGCCTTTCTGCACACTTTGCACAAGAAAGTTCGACATTTGAGCAGAAGTCAAATTCGCATTCTTAAAGTAAAGTGCAGATTCCCAGAAAGTGTTTGCTAAATCTTGCTTCCTATCCCCGACTTTCGAATAGGCATACATCATGCTGTCAGTGACCTGTTGCGGAGTTTCTTCAAAGACGTTTGTACTCTGTCCAAGCGCGCGACTTAATTCTTCCCACCTTGAATCTGGCATTATATACTTCATTTTTGCTAAAGACTCAACAAAAGACGGCAGTTGTTTTTTGTCACTAACGAGCGGCGCAATGTCGGCTGTAACTTTTACCGCTTCTACCCGTGATTCAAAAAAGCCTTTCCCGTATAGGTCATCCGCTTTTTTTAGCGCTGATTCTCGTTCTGCTTTTGACATATATGGTGCCAAGCGAGCCGCTTCATTCCAATACTCAGTAGCGCCATCAAATACTCCAATAAAAATCCTTCCCGCTGTTGCTGCGATGGTTGCAAGTTTTGAGGTAATTCCATCAAGTGTTGGGCTGGCCTCATCCTTTGCCTGTAAATGAACGGTCGCATCGTTCATGCTTCTAACCTCGTCATCGGCTCGTTTCACTTCAGAGCGAAAATCGTCTGCACTTTTTTTTGCACGACCAAAGATATCATCCATTTTCTTTCGAGCAAAACTTTGCATTTCATTATTTGCGGCGCCAACTTGATCGCGAATATCGCGCATACTTTTTTGTACTTTTTGTCCGCCACTTGCCAAACTGTCGTACATTTTTTCAGTAGTACTTCTTAGGCCAATCACGTCCTCCGACGTTCTTCGTATTTCAGCACCCATTTTTCTTAATCTTTCCGAAATGAAGTCCTTTGCTTGGAATACGAATGTAACAGGTTTTATTGCCAATGTTTCACCTCCTTCCAAAATTTAAGCAAAATAAAAGCGCGCCCGGAAAAGAGCGCGCATCCATTCTATAAAAATATGCTATAATCTTCCTGTACAATAGAATCGGCTCTCTCAAGGGTGGTCGGCTCATCCCCTAATAGAAAGGGGGTGAGAATAATGACAGTATATGAGGCAATATCTTTAATGCTGGGTTGTGGCGTGCTGGTTGCCACAATATTTATCGCAGTATTCACAGCCATTGCTGTCATGAAGAAAGATAAATAGACCTCCCTTGAGCCTCGCAAGCAGAAAGGAAGGTCTATTTCTAATTAGAGCTTATGAGCCGATCCCCTTGTGGGAACGTCTATTGTACAGGCCGCTTGGTGTTGCCGCACCAGCGGTCTTTTTTATTCTACGTATGTTTGTACTGATATTATACCATTTGAAAAAATAGGAATCAACGTAAACAAACGTGTCCTATTTTCGTGCCATTCGTTTCATCTCTTCCTCCGCCAACATCGAAGCCGCCATACAAAAGTATTGCTGCATCTCCTTATCTACTTCATACGGCAAAATCTCAGCCGGTAGCTTGTGCTGATTAATCCAAAAGCTTGCTACCCAACTTGCTTCTCCGTCGGTTCGGATGAGTTTTTTGCTTCTTTTATCAATCCCTCTTTTGTTTTGGTGAAGTCACGAACGGCACGACTCAATTTCGCGTATTCTTCCGGGTTGTCCAGAATGCGCGGCGGCAGTTCGAATTTAATCTCGCAACCATACACTTTTAGTAATTCATCGTTATTCCAATCAAATTCATGCTCTGTCGCTTTCACGATCATCACATCAATTTCGTTGAACGTTTCGCGTGGTGTACCATCTTCATTTGTGGCCAATTCCACCGCGCGGCGAATTTCCATTGTGGTAAGCCGACGCACAGACCATTCCTCGCCATCCGCTTTCACTGTGATGGTCTCGCTTTTATAACCTGTTTTTCCTTTTGCCAAGTATTTTTGTAGTTTATCGCTCATTTTTTCTCATCCTTTCGATTTTTTAATAGTGAAATGAAAAGGCGCGAGTATATACTCACGCCATATAATCCGGGAATTTATCCAAGAATTCAAAGTCTGTTACCGTTCCTTCTAAGGTGATGTCAATTCCTTTATTTTCATTCGTTTTCGCGATAAAAATATCAATATTACCATGAATATGGATGCCTGTCATTAACACGCGCTCAATGTTTCCGGTGATTTTATCTTCCAGTTTCCCCGTCACGCGCGGCAAAAACATCGTTCGCCCGGCTTTAAAGTCGTCTAACAGCTTATAACGTAGCCGTGACTCTAACTTCGACATCACCATCTTGAATGTGATTTCATACCCAACCAATTGCTTTGTTTTCGCCATCCGCATGGCTCGAACAATGTCAAGAGTCTCTGTTTTAAGCAATACTTCCATTTCCTTTATGGTTTGAATCGGGTCACCATTATGGTCTTGGATCCACATATTCCGTCCAATCAGTTCGCGTTCCATTATGCTACCTCCCAGTCAACGAAAAATGCCTCAACGGCATCAAGCGGTTTGGCAAAAAGTTTAAAGTAAGCAAAATCGAAGTCGCTCTTTTTCGTCGGATGTTCCGTAAATGAGAATTGTTTATCGATCGCTTTTTGTTCAGCGCGTATTTTCAGGTATTCCAGAACCGCGCCAATAAAAATAGCCCGACCATCTGAATCGTTGTCGAGCTTAGCTTTGTACTTTTTCCCTGCTGTATAGATATCATTCATAATTTGATCGATTGTCATGGAAACACGGATTTTACCAAAGTCCTCCCGTTCGCCTGGCCCCAGCGTGGTAAGCGTATTAACAGCGGATTCGATGACATAGTCATAACCATCCCGCGTCGCCATGAGCGTACCTTCTGATAGACCTTTCATTACATCGCTGTGTCCCCAGTCTATCAAAGCTTCTTCGAGCGGTACTTTCATATTGGTCATGGATACATTAGCCGGGGTTCCGGCCACAAGACCGGCCAGCCATGCCGCCCATTGCAGTGAATTGTATTCTTTCCCGTTGATATGCCGTCCGGCAATCGTATTGTTGATAATGAAACGTGCATTCATAGCCCGACTGCGCGCATTGTGCGCCTCCATGTCATCATCTTTATTCGGGTCGCCTGCAACAACAAGCTGTGATAATCGCCGCTCTTGCTTTCTCCGGTCTGTCATCCACTGTTTTGCTGCTGCTTGTACCGCGGGGTCGAACGTTGGTAAGTACATCGCATCAAACTGCACACCGTTAATTTGATTGAAGATGCGTGTCCAATCCGTTGGTGTAATCGTACCGATGCCGGATACACCGCCGGAGAGCTGTTCAAACGTTGTTTCTGGAATGTCGAGCGCTTCATCTGTAGATTTATCTACAAAACGCACCATCTTGGACTTTTTCAAGCGGTTCTCCAAGTCTTTTCGTGATTCAAACACAAACACTTCATCTTCAAAGATGCCTTTTGTGTCCTTCACAACCATTTCCTTTTTGCTTGGATCACCGATACTTTTGCGAATCAAGCGACCAAAATCATTCCCGCGCGCACCCGGATATTTGGCCTCAATGACATAGTTTGTCGCCACCTCAATAGCTGCCTTTTTCTCTGTTCCATTCGTGATATTGAAACCAACAACCGTGGCGCCGTTCTCGGCCGCCAGTTCTACTTCATCGACAAGCAGGCAGGTTTCTGCCGTTCGTTCAGCCGTATTCGCCATATCGACCGGAAAATTGGGTCGTCCCCAGTCGCCCTGGTACGGAACCAGCACACGGCCGGAACGGGGCAAAATCCGCTCTTTGGCGACAGCCATCAGGTCAATATATACGCCGCCTCTAATTCTCTGAATTGACATTTTCTTTCATCCTTTCTTTTACTGGTGTATTTTCTTTTAATTTTAAGTAGCTATCCAGTTTTCTCTTTGCTGTCTTAACCGTTACACTTTCCTTGTGTCCTACATCATGCAGTGCGCCAGCCATTTCAAAGCGTTCCGCATTGAATAAAATAGGAGCTTGCTCAATCATTTCTGATTTCGTAAGCTCCATATTCTCAAACTGCTTCCAATGTTCAGTTGGTGTATTCTTTCGTGTACTCATTCGTCCACCCCCTCCACACAAAAATGATTGATTTTCTGTATTTCTTTGCCCCCAGGCGTTGTTGTATGCTTGGGAATGTGCAAAAGATAGGAGTAACGGCATATTATTTCTATCTGATCGCTTTTCTCACGTGTTCGTGGCGGATCGACCACTAGCATAATTCCATGTTTTTGTGGACCTACACAATACCGTTCCTGACGCAAATACAAAAAGAACGGTGATAAATCAAATGGAATCGGTTCCCCTTTATCCTCTTCTTTTTCTTTTTCGTAATCATAATGAAAGACTAGCCCTACATCCTCTATAACTCTTACAGATTGCGGCGTATGCACTTTTTCCGAAACAAGATCGGTTTCAATAAACACACTGGGTCGTTTAAATTGCCCGGTTAACCAGGTATCTTTATCTCGGATAACAGGCAAGTCAGGATATATTCGATTAATGATTTCAACCCATACTTTTTTACCAATATCCATCATGCCGCTCCCCTCCCCAGCTCTTTTTCTAATCGTTGTACGATCAATTCATTCATGCCGCCTTCAAAATGCTGAACTGTAATATCGAAGTATGTCCGGCCGATAAAAGTGCGTGGCCTTGCCATAAAACCAGTTTTAGCAGATGGAGCATATATAAAACTTCCGCCACTGTTCCAATAACCAGGAACAAAATGCGTTTTTTCTATTGTATATCCATCATTCAAGTATCGAGCGTATGAGAGATTAGAGCCGACCTCTAATGTAATGGCATTGCGGTCAATATCCCATTCCCATACATTCTCTTCATCGCCACGTGTAAAAGAATTCCACAACGTTCCCGTATCAATTAAATCCTGTCGCCCGATTTCTTCGATAAGTTCATTCAATAGCGTTTCGCCTAATGCTTCTACAATGTTTCGGATGACCTTTTCAATTACACCGTGTTGCATTTCCTGAAGTTTTCGATAAAGTCCATCAAAATCATGAATGTTCACTGTAGCTTCACCCATGCTAGCATGATTTTGCCGTCAACCGTGTCCGGGAAATCAACTCGAACTTCGACTGTTCTTCAGTACCTGCACATCATCGGCAAGTTGCTCTACTTGCCTCTTAATCGGTTCAAGTGCCTTTGTCATCGTAAGCTTTTTGAACGTCTTCTACTTTCACATCATCATCCCCCTGACTCTTTCACAGTCACTTTTTCTTTTAATGTGGTTAATGCAGTAATAGCATCTTCAATGTGCTTCATATTTCCAGATGAAATCGCTTTGCCTGCTTTACTGATAAGCTCCATTTTCTCGGCTTTGCCAATTACATCTGCTTCTGCCGGCCATTTAGCTGTCAGCGCTACAGCGACCGTTTTAAACTCATCAATCGTTTGGCCATTTGATAATCGCAAACGGTACGCCATTCGCTCCTTTATCCACAAGTGAAATATGTGTGATTTTTGCATTTTTCAACTCATATGGCATCTCCTTTCACCTCCTTTCGTTGTTTCATGATCCCCACCTGTTCCGTGAAATCATCCCCTTTCGAAATATAAAAAAAGAGCCTATCTTCTTGTTCGAAGTGTTCGAGCAAGTCCTCGGAAACACCCTTTCCTTTTACCACTCGATTCACTGTAGATATGCTGATACCAAGCATTTTAGCTATTTTCCGCCGGCTCGTTCCTTCGGCGGCCATCGCTAAAATTTTTGCTTCAAGTTCTTCGGTTATCTTTTATCCTCTCTTCGCCATCTACATCACCACCCACCTCCAGTTTTATTTTTACAATCCAAAACACTGAAAAAGCATTGAGAAGCAAGCAACGTTAACAATTCCAAAATGGCTCGATGATTTAGCATCAGAACATAACGTTAACTTTTCGCATATTTTACAAGATGCTTTAAAACAATACTCAGGAATAAACGAAAAGCGCCCATAAATAGGGTGCTTTTTTCTCCATTTTAATGTAAAAGAAAAAGCCGCTCCCCTGGAACGGCCTTCGCTTATCTTCTGACACTATCATAGTAACACATTCACTTCCAAACTAACTGCATTTTTCCTGCCAAATAGACTACGTTTGGATGCCATTAATTTAAGCGGTCTTCTGCTTTTTTTTCCTCCTCCAATACCTCCAGCTTTAACATAAAGGCCAGTTTATAAAATGCTTTCGCTTTTATTCTTGCATACGTCCGCTCACTCATATGCAATTCATCGCATAACAGGTAATCAAACGTCTCTTCATCGCTCAAATAACGCTTCTGAATAATTTCTATTTCCTTCCTCGACAAACGGCTCACAGCCCACTCCACACGCTCCGTAAGCTGCCGAATTTCCTCTTCCTTATCAACATTCCATACTGCACAATCCGCTGCGGCATCAGTCGTCTTGTTCGTCGCACCGTGGTATCGAGCTTCATAAGCAGGCGTCATCCCGATTTCACGGCGAACAAAACCAATCTGACGATAAATACGTGCTGTCTCCAATGCTTCCTCTACACGCTTCTGTGTAGCCTTTCGATCAATCTTCGGCAAAAACGATAATTGCATACCTAATTCCCCCTGCTCTATGGTAAAATATTTTTAAAGGAAGGAAGCATAGAACCCCTCTCCGGTTGTAGCGACCGGGAGGGGATTTTTTATCCCCTTTAAAAACTTCTCCAACCTTGTCCAAATTTCATTGGACGAATGTATATCATGCTTCTCCCCAGGAACCAATGTTCGTCCATGCTCATAAAAGCTTCTCATCAGGCTCGCCCCCTGTTTCGATTTCCCAGCTCCGATCTGCTTTTATCCGAAATCCTGTAATCCGCTTGTCCAACGCTTCCGGCCCAAGTTTGTGTAACTGCTCCTTCATGCTGTCCAGGCAGCAAATCATGGCCCGAACCGTGGCTTTTTCTGGAATCAGCACTCGGCACTTCCTCATTTCACCTCACCCATAGCCCTCAGTAATTCTTGCATCTTAGCTTTTTTCTCCTCGTAACTAAGCTGCTCTGCTGGTTTTTTCTGTTCTATTCCTGCTTTCTTCTGCCGTTCTAACTGTTCCAAGATTAGAGAAGGAACCTTCTCTCTTCGCACCTGTTCCCTTTTCATCAGCAAAGGAGCAACTTTTTTATCCTTGCGTGCCTCAAACTCTTTCTTTTTTTGTTCAAGCTGCGAAACCGTCCGAATTCCTTGTTGAATGCAACGTTGCAAAACCTTGTTGACATAGGCCCAGGAACGCTTTTCATGAATCACTGCCTCCCGTATCGCATGGCAAAGCAGCGCCTCAGGCTCATCTGAATAACCGCTATCCAGCCAGTCTAGCATCATTTCCCGAATGACATCTGTAACTGGGCCAATTTCGTGTTCATAAAGCAAAAATGGGTTGCTGAAATCTGCGCGCGCATGCCGCTGCAGAAGAAGATCCTGATTGCTATCGTTTTGTTTTGTTTCGTTTTGTTTATATAATGCCGAACGGTTTACCGAAGAGTTTACCGAACACTTTACCGGAGGGTTTACCGGAATATTTCCGGTAAGAGGGTCGCTTACCGAATCTTTTACCGGAATTTTTCCGGTAAGCTCTTCACTTCGAGATGATTCCTCCGGATAGAAAGGAAGGAAACGATACTTACCAGCTTGCTGTTTTCCCTGATTCCGATACTCAATTCTTCCCTTTTGAATGAGAATGTTTCGGTGCTTCCCCAATGTTTTATCCGATACGCCTAAACGCGCCTGTAAAGTCAGATTGGCTACCGTAAACCACTCTGGCCAACCACTCTTGTTTGCGATCGCCATAAGGTGAAACCACAAAGTTTGTGTGATTGCTTCCAGTGGGTTTATTTCGAGCCAATCCATAAAGGCGTTAATTTCTTTGATGTAGTTCATCTCCTCATCCTCTCGCAATCGCATCCTCATGAATCCGGCCCCAGTACATCGCGTCGCTATCTTCTTGTGGTGCTAACTGGCCGAGCCTGTCGAGATATGCTTTTACTGGCGAACTCCACATTGTTATTTCGCAGATGCCAGCAACATCGCTACCTGTGATACCTTTACGCCGCCATTCAAGCCATTCTTCATGCGGCATATCAAGCGTATTGACCAATCGAATCGCATGTGTTCCCGGCTCAATTCGACGTTGTTGGCCGTCTATCGTGTATGCTATATTGCTCATAGGTATCCCCCTGTTCAATTTTCAAAGTTTGAACTTGCGGCCAATGCCCGAACATGGTACAATAACCGCAAATAAGTTTGGATTGTTTGTGACCTGTTAGCGGCAGGTCATTTTTTATTGCGCTGGTTTGTAGATGATTAGCGCATCTTCGTAAGTATCTTCCTGAGTTGCACTAGAAGAAAATTTAATGTCTAAAACTTCAACCTCTGCATTTTCAGATAGCCAACGATTAATAGCCCCATCGAAACCACCTTTTCCGTCGTATGAGTAGCGCGTAATGTGTACTACTTTAATGCTGCTCGCTTTTCCAATCATCCCTATCACCTCCCTAACAGTACATTTCGCATATAGGCCGCCGTGCTGCCTGGAGGCTCGAAATTATAGACTGCCAGCTCCAGTTCTAACTACATCCATATGTCCGAGAAATTCGTGCTAACGTTGTTCAGATGAATGTAGCTATATCTTTGTCCAATTGGGCAGTGTTCCCGGCAGTAGCGCTGCGTCATGTCTGGCCTTCTATATTCTTGGCTCATTCCAGGCACAACGTCAGGCCCCGGAACCGTCTCGCCAGCTTCGTACTTGCATAGCGTCCGTGGTGCAACATTCACACGGAAAGCCGCCTCTTCGATGCTTAGACCAGCGCGTTTTCTCGCATCCTTGAACATGGTGTCGCCCCTTCTTCTGTGCGAAAATGGAAGTGAACAACAAAATCTGTTGCGTATTGTGCTAGTTGTTCAAGCGAACGAGCTTTTTCGGGTGAAGACCCCATTCTTGACCATTGCGCCGTCGCTTCTTGAATGAGTAGCATGTTTTCGTGCAAAGGACTGAGTTGACGCCGTATCATGCGAATTTTCCTTTCTATTCAGTTTTCAAAGCTTGTCTACTCAAAAAAAGGAAAGTCAAGCTGAATCAGATTTTTCTTTTTCTATGTGATGTAGAGCGCGAATCCATGCTCTTTTCATCATCCGCACTTCCGGCAGAGAATCATTGTCTTGGAACCACTGTGCTTGTTCCTCTGCTGTCATAAACGGGAGTGCTGAACGAATCTTAATGGTCGTGTTGCCAATTTGCGTTTCAAAGCAAGGACGGTCTTCCATTTGCTCATTCCCCCTTGCTCTATGTGTATGAGTTTGGGGAAGAAGGACAACCCACATACTTTTTCACCTCCTTACCAACCGAGGCTGCTTTTGGTAATCAAAGTGGGGAAAAATTGACGATATTTAGATTTGTAGAATTTTCCTATCTCTCTGTAAAATTATGGTGTTCGGAAGAACGAGGACTTTGGCGAGTTGGAGTTCTTCCGAGTTCGAATATACAGGAGGTGAAAATATGGATAATTTCATGGGTTAACGATTTTGTTCTTACAAAATTCATTGAATCTTGCTGACCATAAAACAACCGAAGACTGCGCTCGTCTTTATTTCAAAACCTACTTAAGAATCAAGGAGGTTTGTAACGATCAAGAAAAACTATGAAAGGAAAACAATCCATCTTCTAAAAAGGAAAAAAACAATGTCGGGTAGATTTAATCTTTTGATTGCTTAGATGTAACTAGATAAGCTAATCGTCCAAATCCAGCGACGCTGGAAATTACGCCTTGAAGCGTGTCTGTCTCACCTCCTTTCAGTCTGAGTGCCTTCTTTGCTTTAACCGTTGCGCTAGCACTTCGGCGATTTCTTCATCTGGGAATTCGTTCAAAATTTCAGCCAACGTTTTTGGTGACTCGACCTTCTCAATCCAGTTATCTATTTCATGCGCTACCATTCCGTACTGGCTTGCTCCCTGTTCGATAAGGAAGTCGAACTTGTACTCGATTGGCTCTTTGCCATACCTCATGTATGGAATAGTAGCGATAACGCGACATGGTACTTCCAGTTGATTCTCATACACCGCTTGCTTAACTTGACCTTTAATGCAAGCAAGATGATCGAAGGTGAAATAATGTGTTTTCAAGCTGTGTCACCACCTTATGCCGATGTTTTTTGTTGCTGATTTAGCAATGATATTGTCAAAAAAAGGTCTTCGATATTACATTTCAACAATTGGGCTAGTAGTGGTAAATGTTCAGCACGAAAAGCGTAATCTCCATTTTCATACTTTAAATATGTAGATGGAGACTTAAACCCGAAATTATCTGCCATATTCGCTAGAGTAAGCTTTAATTCTACTCTTCGTTTTTTAACAAAAGGGAGATTAAGTTTTTTCATGTTCCTTCCTCCTTTCTCGTTTCACTTTTAGCAACTTTCTTGTCTTTATTATACGTTTCTATATTAGCAACGTCAAGTAATTAATTTCTCTTTTAGCAACATTATTTTTTTCTATATCAGAAACATGTTAAAATTACATTGTTAAAATAAAAGGTGGTGAGCAAGTGGGTAACGGTATTGGTAATATTATAAAAAAACTTAGGGAACAGCGAGATTGGACCCAAAGAGAGCTAGCCCGAAGAGCAAATATTAACTATAGTGTATTATCTAGAATTGAGTCTGGAAAAAGACCTGTAGAAGACAGTGAAATCAAGCTGTTCGCTGATATCTTTGATGTTTCTGCTGATTATCTCTTAGGCCGTACCAACGATCCATCACCAAAAGAATCCGATAAAAAAATGAACCTCTTCTTCTATGATGGACTGGAAGGATATGAAGACCTTTCGCCTGAAGAGCAGGAAGCCTTTCGTGAACATATGTATGAAGAAGCGAGACAAGCTATTGAGCTCGTTAAGAAGCTAAAGAAAAAGAAATAAAGAGGGGGCCAAAATGTCTGACAAACTTGACTTGATTCTTCAAAAACTTACTCAGATGGATAGCCGTATTTCGGCGATTGAAACAGGACAAAAACAAATACAGCAACAACTTATTCAAACAAACGAAATCGTAAAAGCGATTCAGGAACGACAGGAGGAAGCTGATGCTAAGTTAGATGCTCTGACAAATGATATTCATGATCGCTTTGACAAAACTGACCGAACACTCCGCTTTCTCGAATCTGACTTTGATGTGATGTACAAAAAGATAAGTGAGCATGAAAGAGAAATTAGTCGCCTGAAACGCCTTGGACAATAAACAATGACCCTGCCTGACCAGTTGGACAAGCAGGGAATTATTATAGACATCAAAGAAAATTATTACATAAATGTAAAGGGATATGAAAAAATGATGAAACGTCCAGAATAAACTATTTTTTTCTAAACACACCCTTCTTGGGCTTTTCTTTTTACACAAAAACAAGAACATATGTTAGCATCAGGGAGAGGACGAGACATGCTAAAATACTATAGACAAGGACTAACCGAAACATGGATCGAGCAATTGTATAAACAAAATGGTATTCTAACTCCACAAGATTTAAGCATTAAAAACCTGACACGAATCTTCTCTGTATTCCTACTCCCTACCTTCGGCCCGACACGTTCTACTGAACAGGATGGAATTCGGGTTATCTTAATGACGGAAGGGTTGAATAAATCTGAGTTTAAGAAACGTTTTTTTCATGAGCTATGCCACATGTTGCGCCATGAAGGCGATCAGTTCATGATGCCTCACACATGGCGCGAATTTTTGGAAATGGATGCTAAGCGATTCACAAGCTTGGCAATGATGCCATTCTTTATGATGAAAAAACTAGAACCTTACGATTGGCATCCAGTTCGCTTGGCTACAATATTCCGCGTCTCTTATGAATATGCTTGCGAACGTCTTACCTACATTCGAAACCGAATTGAAGCAAACTATTTAGTCGAACAAGAGGCTAAAAAAATTTTATCCCAAAAACAGAACGTACATTCATATTATTAACAATCTCAACTGTACAGTTCACAGAAAATCTGACAAACATCTCAAGCGACAAGTGTTACAATCATGAAGAGGTGAATTGTACATGTACCGTCCTACTGGCAAAGATGTTTTCATTTATCTACGAAAAAGTAGGAAAGATATCGAGGAAGAAAAAAAGGCCCTGGAAAATGGCCGGCAATACGATACGCTTTCTAAACACAGAAAGGAACTGCTGGAGCTCGTCAAGCGTGAACAACACAACGTCATCGATATCTTTGAAGAAGTTGTGTCCGGTGAATTTCTTTCTGAGCGTCATGTTGCACAGGAAATGCTTCGTCAGGTAGAAGAAGGCGCTGTTGAAGGCGTCGTCGTTATGGACTTAGACCGTTTGGGTCGTGGTGATATGATTGACGCAGGAACAATCTTCCGCGCTTTCAAATTCTCCGATACGCTCATCATCACTCCGAACGAAGTGATTGACTGTAATTCTGAAGGCGCTGAGCTTCTTTTCGGTGTTAAATCCATTATTGCCCGCGAAGAACTCAAGCAGATCAACAAACGTCTGCAAGGTGGCCGCCGCCGTTCCGCAAAGGATGGAAAATCTATTACGCGCAAACCACCGTATGGATATATACGTGATGAGAATTTGAAGCTTCACCCTCACCCGGAAGAGGCACCAGTTGTACGCAAAATCTTCGAATTGGCCGCAGAAGGAAACGGACGGCAGGCTGTCGTAAAAAAATTAGAACTACTCGGCATTCAGCCACCAGAAGGAAAGGTATGGGAGCAGTCTACCATCAGCTATATCATCAAGAATGAAGTCTATCTGGGACATATCGTTTGGGGAAAACATAAATATATCAAACGAAACGGCAAGAGAATACGAAAAAACGTTCCTCCAGAACTTTGGATTCGTCATGAAAACGCACATGAGCCAATCATATCAAAAGATTTATTCGAGCAGGCAAATCTAGCCCTAAGTGGCCGTTATCGCACGCCAACAAAAGAAGGCAGTCAGTTAACCAATCCGCTTGCTGGCATTGTAAAATGTAGCGTTTGTGGACGTTCCTTGCGTTATGTTTATTCAAAAGAGAGAAGGCCGCAGTTAAGATGTATCAATCTACACTGTCAATCTGTTCAGAAAGGGGCGCTTTTTCATCTTATTGAAGAACGGGTTATCAATTCTCTTCATATGCTTGTCGAACAGGCGACGCTTCAGCAGGACGAGCTGGCCGCTTCGTTACAAAAAGAGGAATCTATAATTGAACGCAAGCAAAAACAAATCAGCAAACTTGAAAGAGAGATTCAAGAGTTGCACGGAATGAGAGATACAGCATTTGAAATGCTAGAAAAGAAGGTGTACACAGAAGAGATATTTTTGCAGCGTCACCAGACTATTTCACAAAAAATCAAAGAAGCAGAAGCAAACATTGAGCAACTAAAAAAAGAAATAGAGCTGGAAGAAGCCCAGCTCCACCATCAGAAAAATATACTGCCTCAAATCCAGAAGGTTGTTGATACATACTGGGAAATTGAAAGCCCGGTTGAAAAAAACCATTTGTTGAAATCCATATTGGAAAAAGTATACTACACTCGCAAGAAAGAATGGACAAAAAAAGATCAGTTTGAACTTGAAATTGTGCCGAGGCTTCCGATTTAGGCGGCCTCGATTTATATATATCATCAAGAAATGTACTGTTAACCTCACCATATCCGAACATATTGCACCTTGCCATTAGCTCTTTTACCAGCTTCACGCAACGATCATTGTCTGATGTCAAATTATCGCCGTCTGAAAAATGAAATGGATAAATATTATACAGAGATGGTGGGTAACGGCTATCGATAATCTCAAGCGCTTTACGATAGGCGGACGAGCAAATCGTGCCCCCGCTCTCACCTTTGGAAAAGAACGCTTCTTCCGTTACTTCTTTCGCTTCGGTATGGTGTGCAATAAATACAATTTCCACCTTCTCATACTTCGTGCGCAAAAATCGGGTCATCCAGAAAAAAAAGCTACGCGCTACGTACTTTTCCAACGCCCCCATCGAACCTGAAGTGTCCATCATTGCGATGATAACCGCGTTGGAGTGTGGTCTGACGATTTCTTCCCATGTTTTGAAACGCAAATCTTCATCAATAATGTTTTTAATTCCTTTGTATCCTTCTCGCGCATTGCGACGCAGCGCCTCCAAAATCGTACGCTTTTTGTCAATATTTCCTATCAATCCTTTTTTCCTTACATCATTAAAGCGAATATCGGTAACGATCACTTGATCCTCTTGTTTTTGTTGAAGATTCGGCAATTCCATTTCGGCGAATAGCATCTCTTCCAGCTCTTCTACTGAAATCTCCGCCTCATAGTAATCTATGCCAGGCTGATCGCCTGCGCCCGGCCCCTGACCCGCTCCGCTTTCTCGTGCAATCACGTCGCCAACTTTAGAATCGCCATCACCTTGGCCGACATGTTTACTTTTGTTGTAATTATATCTAATACGATATTCATCAAGAGAACGGATCGGGATTTTTACAACATCCCGTCCGTTCGACATAACAATGCTTTCTTCATTTATTAAATCAGGAAGATTTTGTTTGATTGCTTCCTTCACCTTTTCCTGGTGGCGTTGCTGATCCTGATGACCTTTACGGTGCAGCGACCAATCTTCACGTGAAATGATAAACGGTGGTTCTTGTTTCATAAAATTTCCCCCTTTTTCACCGCTTATCGATTCAAAAGACTGCCCACATAACGCAAGAGTTCGTTTGCACAAATCGGGCAGTATCCATGCTCGTCAATCAAGCGCGCGGTTACTTCATTTACTTTCTTCAACTGCACTTCGTCCGGCGTTTTGGTTGAGGTCGTGATTTTGACAACATCTTTCAAATCAGCAAATAACTTCTTCTCGATCGCTTCGCGCAGTCGTTCATGACTGTTATAGTCGAATCGCTTGCCTTTACGCGCATAAGCAGAAATCCGGATGAGTATCTCTTCACGGAATGCTTTTTTCGCATTCTCCGAGATGCCAATCTGTTCCTCAATCGACCGCATAAGTTTTTCATCCGCGTCCATTTCTTCACCGGTAATAGGGTCACATACCTTCGTTTTGTTGCAATAGGACTCTACGTTATCAAGATAGTTATCCAAAAGGGTTTTCGCAGATTCTTCATACGAGTAAACAAACGCTTTTTGTACTTCTTTTTTGGCTAACTCGTCATACTCCTTGCGCGCAATGTTAATGAATGTAAGGTAGCGTTCTTTATCTTCCTTTGTAATGGTAGGTGACTGATCCAAGCCATCCTTGAGCGCCCGCAAAATATCAAGGGCATTGATGCATTCGGTATCGCGGCGAATAAGAGCACTAGAAATACGATTAATAACATAACGCGGGTCAATGCCAGACATGCCCTCATCCGGAAATTCGCTTTGCAGTTCCTTAATGTCTGAGTCTTTGAATCCTTCCACAGCGTCCCCGTTATACAACCGCATTTTCTTCAACAAATCAACGCCCTGCTTCTTCGATTCCTTCAAGCGTGTCAAAGTGGAGAAAATCGCTGCAGCACGCAGGGAATGCGGCGCGATATGGACGTGTCCAAGGTCGCTTTGTCTAATTAGCTTCCCATAAATTTTCTCCTCATCCGATACGCGCAAGTTATACGGAATGCGCATCACGATCATCCGGGATTGGAGGGCTTCATTTTTCTTATTACTGATAAATGCTTTGTACTCTGATTCGTTTGTATGGGCAACGATAAGCTCGTCAGCGGAAATAAGGGCGAAACGGCCAGCTTTAAAGTTTCCTTCTTGGGTAAGCGAAAGCAAATTCCAGAGGAATTTCTCATCGCACTTCAGCATCTCCTGAAATTCCATCAGACCACGATTCGCTTTGTTCAATTCCCCGTCAAAACGATACGCGCGCGGGTCAGATTCGGAGCCATACTTTATAATCGTTGAAAAGTCGATGCTTCCCGTAAGATCGGCAATATCCTGCGATTTCGGATCAGACGGACTAAATGTTCCAATGCCGCACCGTTTTGCTTCCGAGAAAACGATGCGTTCGACTGGCATATCTTCGATGTGACCGCCATATTCTGTTTCAAGACGCATCTGGTTATATGGAGACAGATTACCTTCAATCTTAATGCCAAGCTCCCTTTCGAATTCCGGGCGCAATTCATGCGGTATCAAATGTAGCGGATCTTCCTGCATCGGGCAATCTTTAATCGCGTATACCGCTCCTTCATCGGTGCGTGTATACTGTTCAAGGCCGCGCTTAAGCATCGTAACAATGGTTGATTTTCCTCCGCTGACCGGTCCCATCAACAACAAAATCCTCTTACGAACATCAAGACGCATAGCGGCTGAATGGAAATACTCCTCCACCAACTTCTCAATCGCACGGTCTAGGCCAAAAATTTCATCGCTAAAAAATTTATATCGTTTCGTGCCGTCTTCATTATATTCAATCCCGGCGTGCTTAATCATGTTATACACCCGGGCGTGTGCGGTCTGGGCCACGTGCGGATTCTTTCTTACGATCTCTAAGTACTCAGCGAATGTTCCTTCCCATTTTATCTTTTCTTCACGTGCACGGTGTTCTGCAATCCGCTTCAGGATATCCATCGGGCACTCCTCTCCTTTTCTTCTACGGAATGGTCATTCTTAGGGCGCTTTTTACTATCTTATTCTGAAAATGCAGATGACATGCTAGCAGGTTTTTCACCATAAAGATTTTTATCCGGCTTACATACTTGCAAAAACCCTTGCTATTCCAGCTATAACATATGACCATTTGTATAAAGTTAAGCCAGTAGTTCTTATTAGTATTTATATATATATGACGGAACGACCCGAATGTAGAATCACTGCTTAAGCAAAAATTGCAGGCAGGGTATTAAAAAACACCAGCCCCGCTATAGGTCTGGTGTTTCAACTTATATCCCGATTCAATTTATTTGTCGTATGTAGCACCATGCAACACTTCGTAAATTTCCAGTTGCGATCCGGTAGCCGGATTATTGTTGGAAGCGTGCGCATGAGCCTGACGAAATCCTTCGCTTTCGGTCCACGCTCGGAACGATTCTTCACTATCCCATTTCGTATACACGATCTGCTTGTCCGCACCTTTTGCGCTTAAAAACTGGAATTCCAGACAACCGGGTACCTGTTTCATCCGCTCCACGCTTTTAGCAAACATCTCTGCCATCCGCTCCTTGCCTTCAGCGGGGACTTGCAACACATTCATCACAACATACATTTGTAAAGCTCACCTCCGTAAAGTATCGCTCCTTTTCAATATAGCAAATCACTCCGTTAATTTCCAATGTAAGCGCATTATCTTTAACAAGATTGTCTTTTCTGCGATATTCCAAAGTATGACACAATCCATTATAATAAAGATGAAATAGGCTTGGGAAAGGAGACAAAGAAATGGTTATCATCTTGCTTGTCTCAGTCATGTTACTTGGTGCGATCTTCACAGCTGGTTATAACGAAGACAAAACTTGGGGACTATGAAATATAAGAACTCCGCATCTTTTATAAAGAGCGGAGTTCTTGCGTTAGGCAAAAAGGGCAAGCCGGTTGTCTCGCTTCTTAGAATACCGGAATAACTGCACCTTTATATTTTTCTTCGATAAACTTCTTCACATCGTCTGATTTCAGTACTTGAATCAGCTTCTTAATCTCCTCGCGGTTTTCATCGCCTTCTCTAACAGCGATAATGTTAGCAAACGTTTTGGCGGCCTCGGAATCTTTGTTTTCTACCGCAAGCGCCTGGTCGAACGTCAGACCGCCTTCCATCGCGTAGTTTCCATTAATGACTGCGTAATCCACTTCATTGATCGCCCGCGGCAGCATGGAAGCTTGCATTTCCGTAATTTTGATCTTTTTCGGATTCTGGATAATATCCTGTTTCGTCAAGCTGTTTAGCTCTTTGCCGGGCGTCAGTTTAATCCAGCCTTTCGATTCCAGCAATTTCAATGCGCGTGCACCGTTGGATACATCGTCTGGAATCGCTACAACTGCACCTTGTTTCGGTTCAGGCGCCTTTTCTTTGCCTGGGTACAGTCCCATCGGTTCCAAGTGAATGCCATCCAATGCTTTGATATGAGTGCCATGTTTTTTATTGAAATCTTCAAGATAAGGAATGGTTTGGAAATAGTTCGCATCAAGCTGTTTTTCTTCAAGCGCCGTGTTCGGCAGCACATAGTCTGTAAATTCTTTTACTTCCATCTCCACGCCTTGCTCTTTTAATTTATCCTGTACAAACTTAAGAATTTCCGCATGCGGAACAGAGCTTGCACCGACCACAATTTTCTTCCCATTACCTTCCCCGCCGCATGCCGCGAGCAAACCGACGGTGAGCAACAAAACGACAGATACAATCCATTTTTTCATCGTCTTTTACCCCTCTTTACTCTCAATTCATTTCTAATTTTCTATGTCTGGCAAAGGTGTCGGTTCGTATCGCGCACATGGGCCCGATATGCGTGATACAAAAACCCCTCTCCGGCAGAGCGAAGAGGGGTTATATCTTAACCTCGAACTCTTATCTGCCAGGATAGAAAAATCCTGCTGGAATTGGCACAGCATTTTCCGCTCAAGGAAAATCCGCTGCCGGGCTTCATTGGGCCAGTCCCTCCGCCTCTCTCGATAAGCGAGAAGTATTTAATTATTATGCTGAGAACTATATTACGTGTCTTATGCACTCTTGTCAATTATTTTTCTAATAAAATGTTTTTGTTAATTATTCGGAAAAAATTCCGTTGCGTGAAATAAGTTGATCGTACAGCTCTTGCAGCGTACCGGAAGCATCCACCCGGTATTGTGGCACACCGCGATCAATCTTGTAATCTTCGACAAGAAATGTCTTCAAACCAACTTCCGCCGCTACCATATCCTGTTGCATATCATTGCCGACCATGATAGCATACTTCGGCTTTATGCCAATCCGTTCACAAATTTCCAGGAAATATTTCGGGTTCGGCTTACAATAATGGGATGACTCAAAAACGGTTACATGAATAAAATCATTTTCCTTGAGACCAGCCCACTTCATCCGCTCGCGAATAGCAACGTCGGGAAATATCGGATTGGTAGCCACAACAAGCTTGTAGCCCTGCTTTTTCGCTTCCTCTACGACTTGAAGCGCGTACGGGTGCGGTTCAATATCTTCCTTCAACCGCGGAAACTCTTCCGCATAAAACTTATCAAACACAGGCCAGATGGCTTCCTGTTCTAAGCCGCATAACGAAAGGAAATGGTCACGGAAAATCTCTTCGTTCGTCCGTTCTGCCCTGTCATCTGTCATCATGTACTTGGTCGCCTGCCACACAGACTTGACCAACAATTCCGGATCGACAATATGAGCGGTATATTCCCCCAGCCTCTTCATATACCTGTGAACAAAAGCTTCTGTGTCCAATGCCAACAACGTTCCGTCCAGATCAAATAGCATCGCTCTTTCCGCCATTCCCGGATCCTCCTTTTACTGTTTCCACTGCTGAGCGATATGCTCTTTCTATTCTTGTACAAATCCCGATAATTGCAGCCTGTCTGTTTCGCACGGTCGATAATAATGAACATGCGGAATTTATTCCTTCGATAATATATACCTCCAAACTTCTGTATCCCGTTTTACTTCATGCCAGGGTAACCTATTTGTCTAAGACCTTCATACAATACAATCGCCGCTGTATTAGACAGATTAAGTGAACGAGTCGCATCGCCCATCGGGATGCGTATCGTTTGTCCGGGATATTGCGAAAGAATCTCTTGCGGAATACCGGTTGTTTCCTTACCGAAAACAAAAAAATCACCATCCCTGTATTCTACCTCGGAATGGTATCTCGCTCCACTCGTCTCGACAAAAAAGAGCCGTCCTTCCCTGTGCTGCGCTGCGAAATCGGCGAACGATTTATAGTATGTAATATCGACCGCATGCCAATAATCAAGCCCTGCCCGCTTTAAATATCTATCGTCCGTGGAAAAACCGAGCGGCTCGATTAAATGAAGCTTTGTCCCGGTCGCCGCACACGTGCGGGCGATATTGCCCGTATTGGCCGGTATAAGCGGCTCATGCAACACGATGTTAAACGCCATTCACCTGTTCACCTCATCTTTATCATAGCACATTCTTTGTAAAACAGAAATGAACGTACTTTCGTCTGTTGCTTTTCATCATAATATGTAAAAAAGAGCCGCTGCGCAAAATTGCGGCCCTTCTCTTCGCATTCCTTTATTTCGTCTTCACTACATATGTGCTGGCTATCTTGTCATGCCAAGCCTGTTTTTGCTTGTCGAATCCGGCCCATATAAACCCGAGGAAAAATACAATGGCGGATAGGATTTTGCCGATTGTCTCTCTTAAGACAACCGCGCCCCAACCTGCCGCGCTGCCATCCGTCCGCACTACTTTGACCCCAATAATCATTTTGCCAAGCGTCTGCCCATACAAACCAGTAAGGATAATGTAGTAGGCAAGCCCGATAAGATTCTCTATATTCCACTCTACGGAAAATGTCTCGGACGAAGTTAACCCTAAAATATACATAACTGCCATCAGCACAATAGCGTCAATCAAGGCTGCCAAAAAACGAATCCAAAATCCGGCGTACCGCATGCTTTCATGTTCCATAAGCACTCCTCCTTTTGCCCGGTTGCCACCAATGTATAAACTACGGACGATAAATATACTCGAGGCTTGGTGTCCGTCTTTCTTCTTTCAGAACATCGGGTAAAGACTGCAAATTCAATGAAAAAAGTTTAGCCGAAAAAGACGAGAATATTTTAGAAAAGCCGAACGGCTCTTCGTAGCGAACAACCGTTGCTTCCTGCAAACCGGCCATTTTTCGTGCCGCCTCAGTCGCATCTTCCAATGTGCCAAATTCGTCAACCAAACCGTTCGCTTTCGCCTGCTTTCCTGTATATACCCTGCCATCGGCAAGTTGAAGAACCTTTTCCCGTGGCATCTTTCGGCCTTCCGCAATTACTGAAACAAACTGCTGATAACTTTCATTAATCATATTTTGCAATAATGCCTGTTCATCTTGCGTCATTTCGCGCATCGGATTTCCAATATCCTTGAACTTACCACTCTTAATTACAACTTCTTTAACCCCGTATTTTTCTGCAAGCTCACCGTAGTTCAAATACGAAGCGATCACGCCGAGACTACCAGTCAGCGTGGACGGATTGGCAAAGATTTTATCTCCAGCTGTTGCAATATAATAGCCGCCAGAGGCCGCATATGAACCCATGCTAATAACAATCGGCTTTTTCGTTTCCGCTTTAATCTGTTTGAGTTTACGATACAATTCATCCGTCGGAACAACTGCTCCGCCCGGCGAGTTAATCCGAATAACGAACGCTTTAACCTTCGGGTCATCCTTCCCCTGGTTCAACTGGGAAATAAGCGCTTCGTAATCAAATGAACTATTCCAGCTTGTTTCTTCCGAGATCACGCCTTCTACATATAGTTGCAATATCTTGTCGGAGCCGCTTCCTGATACGATTTCCTCTTGCCACAATTTCGGGGCAGAAGCAGATATCGTATCGCCCCGCAATATTTGAAGGAACAGCGCCGCTCCTACTATGACTACAACGATTGCAAGCGCAATCCACCTCCGTTTGTTCATATTGCTCATAACAATCATTCACTTCCTCCTTATCTGCATATCATCCTTCCTCTTTTCTTTACGAATCATCCGTTCAAAAGATTCAATTCGTTTATAAAATATGAAAAAAACGATACTGAATGCGCGGTGTATAAGCGGTTGAATCATGATAGTCCCAATAGCGATGGCGACTGTTCGTCGTATGGGCGTTCACAAGTGGCATACCCTGGCTGTCTTTGGCCACAACAATAGTGGAATGCTGCCACCGCCCGTCGCCGTCAAAATCATAGCAAATCACATCTCCTAGCGATAGTTCACCAGCGCTCGTTTTCACTTCGGTTTTAATATGGCCTCCCTTTTCGAGATACCAGCGAAAACTGTGCGCAACCGCCCAACTATGACTCCACTGTGCCGATGGGCTGTTTCCTCCTCTATACCACCAACCTGTCGCCTTGTTGCCTGTATAGCGCATGGGGATTCCCCCCGCATACAAACATTGCGATATAAAGTTCGTACAATCCACGTCAAAGTGACGAAACTGTGGGTTGTAGCCGTCCCACCACGCTTCGGCATAACGCACCGCCTGAAGCCGATCGTACGTATAACGTAATCCGTGCTCACTTCCGTCCTCTACCTCATATTTGTCATTACCACCCAAACAAAGAACTTCTAATGCTTCTGATTCCCAAGCATTAAGGTGGGCGACAATCGGTTCCTCCTGCTCAACGACCCAGTTTTCCTCGCATTTTCGCAATACAATGCGTGTGCGTACTTCTTTTTCCTGCTCATACCATTGATTCTCCAGTTGATAAGCATACCATTCGTTCGCTTCAACCCGAACGATAATTTCTGTGGTACCTTCTTTTTCAATTTGGATACCACTAAGCTGCAACCGACTTTTCAGCGGACGCGCATTTCTCGCAGAAAGCTGCTGCCTGCGCCGCGCATTACAGGCCTGAATCATTTCCGCTTTTGTGCCTTCGCCCAGATAAGAATCCAGTTCTTCCGTCCCTACAATCATTCCTTTTGTCCGACATTGAAAATAGTGTTCTAGCGCCTCTCTCCATGTGGTCATTTCCTTTCTCCTTTCCAAAGCGGTCTATCTTAAAAAATATCGTTTCAAAATATGTATATGCTCCACGAAGACCAGAATAATAGCGCAAACCAAAAAAGGTGGTGTATGACGCTTTGTATGCAAGCGTCATACACCACCTTTTCCACTTCTTATTTCTTGTATTATTTATCATTTATACAAAACCGATTTCCGAACGCTCCAGTACGCCCTCCAACCGCAGCAAATATTCTTTGATATGCAACCCGCCGCCGTACCCGACAAGCGCGCCATTTGAGCCAATAACCCGATGGCACGGAATGAAAATAGACAACGGGTTTTTGTTATTAGCTCCGCCAATAGCGCGCACCGCTTTCGCAGCGTTTATTGCCAATGCAATGTCTTTGTACGATCTCGTTTCGCCATATGGAATCCTTCGTAACTGCTCCCAGACCATTTTTTGAAACGCCGTACCGTGTATGTCAAGCGGAAGGGTAAACTCACGGCGTTTGCCCGCAAAATACTCGTCTAACTGTTTTGTCGCTTCTAAGAAAAATTTCGGAGCATAGGTAATTTTCTCCGTATGAAGCCATTTCTTCGTCCAACGCACCAAAGAAAGCTTAGCTGTCTCGCTTTCGCCAAACTCTACCCAGCACATTCCAGCGTCAGCAGCGGCCAATGTAATAGGCCCGAGGGGACTTTGATACACGGTATAGTAAACTTCCGACTTCACCTAATCCCTACCTTTATACATTTTCTTTTCATCTTACCTCGGATAAAAAACGAAAATCCAGTACAATCATTCGACATTTTCTGTAAGGGACAGCGCTTTTTCTATCTCTCTAAGAACTGTTTTAACTTTTTCGCGTGTTTTCGCTTTTTTTAGAGCGGTAATTGCTGCATCGCCGCCGATTCTGCCGAGCGCCCAAGCAGCCGTTCCCCGCATCACAGGACGTTCATCATTTGTCATGATCTCAATTAAATCCGGAACCGCGCTCTTATCCTTAAAATGTGCCAAGGCTAAAATCGCATTGCGCTGAATGGGCTTCTTTCCTCTCCAAGCTCCGGATGTACGGCCAAACTTCGCAGCAAATTCTTTTTTGCTAATGGTTAAAAGCGGTTTTAACAATGGCTTGGCCATCTCCGGATCAGGAACGAATTCCGGATGATGGGTAAAATTGATTTTGCGGTTTTTGGGACAAACCTGCTGGCATGTGTCGCAGCCATATAAACGGTTGCCAACCGCCGGACGAAATGCTTCCGGAATCATATCTTTAACCTGTGTCAAAAATGCGATACAACGTTGTGAATTTAGCTGTCCCCTTTGAACGATGGCGCCCGTCGGGCAAGCATCGATGCAAATCGTGCAATCCCCACATTCGTCCTCTATCGGTTTATCCGGCGGAAACGGCGCGCTCGTCAACATTTCTCCAAGGTATACCCATGAGCCGAATTCAGGAGTGATCAGCGATGTGTTTTTGCCTACCCAGCCTAATCCGGCGCGTTCCGCCACCGCCCTGTCTGATAATGCACCCGTATCCACCATAATCTCGGTCCTAATATCAGGGACTTTTTCGTGCAGGAATTGTTCCAGCTTTTTCAGACGATCGCGCAGTACACGATGGTAGTCTTCCCCCCACGACACGCGGGCCATAATCCCCCGATAATTTCCAGGCGTCGATTTTGGCGGCGCTTCCATGCGGGAGGGGTAGGCGAGTGCAATAGCGATAATCGATTTGGCTTCCGGCATAATTTGCTCTGGATGCGTCCGTTTTTCAATATCTTTTTCTTCAAAACCGGACTCGTAACCCAGCTCACGATGTTTATACAATCTTTCTTTTAATGTTAGAAACGGGGCCGACGAGGCAAACCCGATTTTATCAATTCCAATTTTATGCGCATATGCAATGATTTCCTGCTTCAGGTGGCTCCAATCCGTCTCCGCTTGTTTGTGCTGCTTTTGTTCCATCCTGCCACCCCTTCGTTTTTCTTCCTTCTACCGGCGCACAATGGCCCCAGTCGCCAGTTCGTCGCATCGGTTGTTTAATTCGTCGTCTGCATGTCCTTTTACTTTTACATACTGTACATTGTGAATTTCCATCAGCGCCAGTAGTTCTTTCCATAAATCTTGGTTTTCCACTGGTTGCTTTTTGCTATTTTTCCAGCCGTTTTTGATCCAGCCTTTATACCAGCCCTGCTGGAAACAGTTGACAAGGTAAGCACTGTCGCTATGCAAACGTACATTGCACGGCTCTTTTAATGCTTTAAGTGCCTCTACGGCAGCTTTCAGCTCCATGCGATTGTTCGTCGTGTTATCTTCGCTACCGCACATTTCTTTGCGATGCTTCCCATATAATAACACGGCTCCCCAACCGCCGGGCCCCGGATTGCCGGAACAGGCGCCGTCCGTATAAATGATCACATCTTTCATCTTGTCCCTCTTTTTCTTTAGATTTATTTATTTAGTATATCAATTTCTCCTGTCTTTTTGGCAAATATGATAAAATACCATCAAAAAGGAGGTTGACCTGTGCAAACATATACAATGGATTCCTCCATTCGCGATAAAGTGCCCGGACTTAGGCTCGGTATTTTACATTATGATAATGTATCGCTGTCAGCCACACCCAAAATGCTGAAAGGACGCATTAATCTGTTTTTGGAAAATATACGTCATGATTATCTGGATAAACCGATAACAGAAGTCCCTGGCATTACAGAATGGCGCCGTATATTCAAAGCCTTAGGTATAGATCCTTCACGCTATCGTCCTTCCTCGGAGGCGCTTGTGCGACGCGTGCTACAAAACAAACCGTTTCACTGGATCCATACAGGCGTGGATATAAATAACTTCTTATCTTTGCAATTCGGTCTTCCGGCCGGATTGTATGACCGTGATAAAATCGAAGGAAATGTCTGCCTGCGCCTTGGAAAGAAAAGTGAAACATATAAAGGATTAAACGGGCGGGAAATTTCCTGTGCAGGAAAACTTGTGCTTGCTGACGAGCAAGGACCGTTTGGCAGCCCTTTTGTCGACTCCATACGTACAAGCGTCACGGAAGAGGCAAAACGATTAGCACATGTTTTCTACATCTATCCAGAATTTAACCGCTGGACAGACGAACAGTTGTTGAAATCGGCCGGAGAAATGTTCACTCATGTAAATGGCGGAGCATGCACGAAAGTAGACGGAAAGCCATATCTTGTTATTACATAGCGCAGCAAAAAACTCGCGAAAACTTCGCGAGTTTTTTGCTTGAAAGTTATGATTTTTGACGCATGACAACCTGTTCCATAAAAATAACCAACAGAACTCCCATAACAAGACCATTGCCAAATAGATTGCTGAAGATAGGCGGCAAGCTCCGCAACGCTTCAGGCGGAACAAACATCAGTCCGATTCCCCCCAACAATCCAAACCCGACAATTAAAATCTTTCTTTCATCCAGAATAACACGCCCGAAATCCCGCAGACCAAAACCAAGTAACTGCGTAAATGTAACGAACATGACCGCATACCCGACAGGAGACGGCAAGCCAGCAAGAATACGACTTACCGGCGGCAAGATGCCGAGTAACATCATCATGACCGAACCAACTATAAAGGGGAGACGCGAAGCGATGCGCGACACCTGAATAACACCTGCAGCGATGGAAAGGGGAACGAGACCGACGATGCCTCCGACTCCTGACAAGATATGCGCTACCCCCGTCATTATTCCCCCTCGCCGATAATTTTCTTCCTGCGGCCGCACACCTACCACTTGGCTTACAACAGCAATGCTGGCAATAAGGTTCGTCAACAAAATTAAAGCTGTAATCAGAGAAGTTAAAATCGTGCCGACATGCAATACAGGTGGCCCCCAGAAAAATAGTTTGGGTAAAGAAAATAACGCCCCTGCCTCCTGCAGCGGCTTTATCCACCCCGTCGCTAAATATATGAGCCATCCGACGACCATACTGATAAGAATAGCGAAACTGCGGATGTACTTAAACCGTGAACGAATCATGACAAACGTAAAGAAAACAAGCCCTAAAGAAACAGCGGCCAGAGCAGGCTGAACCCCACTTCCCGGCGAAAAATAATCAATACCGAGCATCCCTTTCACAACCGGGCCGCTTAGCGAGGCGGCAAGCAAAACTAAATAACTTCCACTGACAAGCGGCGTAAATATTTTCTCGATTTTCTCAATAAATCCAGTCGCTCCGAGAATAATCAGCATAATTCCTGCAACAATAAGCCCTAGTTCCAAAGATTGCGCGATTTCACGCGGCGCCTGTCCAGCAGCCATGCCGAGGTTGGCTAAAATCACGAAAATGCCCCACCACATACCAGCCGGTCCTTCTGTAATCGGCAATCGGTGACCAAATAAGATTTGCAAAAGCGATACAAGTCCTATAAAAAAAAACGTCTGCTGTACAAACTGACTCAGCTGCGATGCATGCAATCCATACATTTCCCCGATCGCCAACGGCACGACAAGAGAACTTGAAAGCGTAACAAAAAACCACTGCGATGCAGCGGTTACCGTTACTGAGAGAGGCGGCGTTTCGTTTAATCCATACAAGTTTCTACCTGATTCTAGCTGTGATCCCACTCTTCTCTCCTCCCGTTTTCTAATTTCCCTTGGCACATTCGATAGCAACCTTCAAATCTGCCCATACTTCCCGCTTTGTTTTGGCAAGGGCATCGCCCCGCTGCCGTACTACGTATGCTGGATGCCATGTGGGTACAACTTTAATTCCCTGATAGTCATACACATTGCCCCTGAACTGTGACATAGTTTTCATATCCGGAAAGAAAAATTGCAGCGCCACTTTGCCGAGTGCAAGTACCACCCGAGGCTTGATAAGTTCCAGCTCTCGCCGTAAATATTTGCTACACTCCAATGTTTCCTCCCGCATCGGGGTCCGGTTTTTCCCTTTTTCATCCGTGACCCGGCACTTCACCACATTAGTCATATATACTTGCTCGCGCCGGATTCCGGCTTTACCAAGAATAAGCGTCAGCAAAGAACCGCTGATGCCGACAAGCGGTAGGCCCCAGTTCTCTTCATCTTCTCCTGGCCCTTCGCCTACAATCATGAGCGGAGTGCCCGTGTTGCCGGTGCCTGGCACGCGATTTTTCGCGTTCTCGCATAGTTGGCAATCCATACAGTTTAGTATATGTCGACGAAGCTGTTCCATATGTACAATGCGCTCTACCTGATACAGCGCCGGTTTTACATCGTCTGGCTTGTATCCATCTTTTGTCAGACGACGGTAAAAATCCTGCATGCCTTCCGCGACATGTTTCATCCGCTTTCTCTCCCATCATGATTACATCCTTTTCTACAATACCACATTTTTTTCATATGTTAAAATAGTAGACAAAAAAACGGAGCATAGCCTTTTGCCCCAGCTCCATTTTTCATCTTTTTTGTGCCTTGCACCTGCTCTTATTTTTTGTTTGTTCACTCATCTGTACCGTTCAGGCTTCGAGCAGCTGCTCTTTCGTCTTTAGACCAGACTGCGGAATAGCATGGTTGACTACATAAAAACTTCCAGTACGGTAGTGCTTACTAAGTTGACGTTGATAATGAACCTTTCTTAACATAAAATATTCCGCTACCTTATTTCAGGCAGCGGAATATTTGCTAAGCATACTCTTCAAGAGTTGCTCCATTTTCCACGCACTTTCTGTTCTCTTTTCACGCATTGGTAACAAAAGAATACATAGCTTCAAAGCGATACAAAAAGTTATTGGATACGACCAGAAAGCTGCTGTTCAGCCATCTGCACAAGGCGCTTCGTAATTTCTCCACCTACAGAACCATTCTGGCGTGAAGTAGTATCCGGGCCAAGTGTCACACCAAACTCTGCTGCAATTTCATACTTCATCTGATCCAGCGCAGCCCGGGCTTGCGGGGCAACCAAGTTGTTCGTGTTACGTGTTTGACGTTGATTCATCATGAAAAACCTCCTAATAGTGAATATTGGTGAATGCTAGTCTTAAAATTCCTCATAGAATAAATTTTATACATAAATTACATTGGTGATTTTTACAAAAAAAGAAAATGCTATAGATGACCACTTTTATAGTCAAATACAAGCAGAATACTCTTCATCATCCTTTAAGCGTTAACATAGGGGGGAGAAGTGCAAGGATAAAAACTTTATTGTGAAAAAACATAAACATATCCTTTATAAAAGTACGCTATTTAATTTCAACTCTTCCACCGTTTTCCGTAGTTTATGCAAGTCCTGCTCAAACACTTCCTGAAGCTCCCTGCGATAGATAATCGCTGCGGGATGATACAGTGGAAACACATGATATTCTTTTTCTGACAATGTAAATTCACGGCTATCTTCTTTTTCGCCAGCATGCTGTATTGGCACAGTCAACAAAGTACCATGCACTTCGGAAATGCTATAATCAGGAACTAAACGCTTTAAAGGAGTGGAACCGAGGGTAACAATCAATTTTGGATTAACCAAGTCGATTTCCATATCAAGCCATGTTGCACAAGATCGAATCGCATGCTGAGAAGGGGGCTTATTGGACTTGGTAATTTTTTTGGTACCATCCTTTAGTATACGTACTGTTTCTTTGTAGGGACGGCAGCGGGTGGTGTTCGCAACATACATTTTGCTCCGGTCTAAGCCCGCAGAAGCCAAAAACCTATTTAAATTTTCTCCAGCTTTTCCCTGAAAGGGGCGGCCGCTTTTCATTTCTTCTGCTCCCGGGCTTTCCCCGATAAGCATAACTTCTGCATTTGGAATTCCTTCACCCGGAATAGGAGTTTGTCCTTCTTCCCGTTTCACTCCATCTTCACAACGCACACAAATTAAAAATTTCTCAGGCAATAACATGGATTCCTCCCCTTTCCCTTTTATCTTTTCCTTAAATTGCGAGATATAATCGGAAACATTTGCAGACTCCACTGATCGTTCTCCATAAATAAAAAACGC
>NZ_CP014140.1:3060000-3062500 GCF_001439585.2 Aneurinibacillus sp. XH2
GAATGCAAATGAAAACACCGACATTCCAACAAAACATTGTATGTTTTCATCGGTCGTCTTCATATTTTCTTTTTGTAGGAACGAAGTTCCTTCAAAACTGAACAGTGAATACTCGTGCGTGCCGAGACTCCGTAGAAAGGAGGTGATCCATCCGCACCTTCCGGTACGGATACCTTGTTACGACTTCACCCCAATCATCTGCCCCACCTTCGGCGGCTGGCTCCAGAAGGTTACCTCACCGACTTCGGGTGTTGCAAACTCTCGTGGTGTGACGGGCGGTGTGTACAAGACCCGGGAACGTATTCACCGCGGCATGCTGATCCGCGATTACTAGCGATTCCGGCTTCATGCAGGCGAGTTGCAGCCTGCAATCCGAACTGAGAACGGTTTTTAGGGATTGGCTCACCCTCGCGGGTTGGCACGCCCGTTGTACCGTCCATTGTAGCACGTGTGTAGCCCAGGACATAAGGGGCATGATGATTTGACGTCATCCCCACCTTCCTCCGTCTTGTCGACGGCAGTCTCCTTAGAGTGCCCAACTGAATGCTGGCAACAAAGGACAAGGGTTGCGCTCGTTGCGGGACTTAACCCAACATCTCACGACACGAGCTGACGACAACCATGCACCACCTGTCACCGCTGTCCCGAAGGAAGCCTCCATCTCTGGAGGGGTCAGCGGGATGTCAAGCCCTGGTAAGGTTCTTCGCGTTGCTTCGAATTAAACCACATGCTCCACCGCTTGTGCGGGTCCCCGTCAATTCCTTTGAGTTTCAGCCTTGCGGCCGTACTCCCCAGGCGGAGTGCTTATTGCGTTAGCTGCGGCACTGAGGAGGTGGACTCCCCAACACCTAGCACTCATCGTTTACGGCGTGGACTACCAGGGTATCTAATCCTGTTTGCTCCCCACGCTTTCGCGCCTCAGCGTCAGTTACAGGCCAGAGAGCCGCCTTCGCCACTGGTGTTCCTCCACATCTCTACGCATTTCACCGCTACACGTGGAATTCCGCTCTCCTCTCCTGCACTCAAGCTCCCCAGTTTCAGATGGCCCTCCACGGTTGAGCCGTGGGCTTTCACACCTGACTTAAGAAGCCGCCTGCGCGCGCTTTACGCCCAATAATTCCGGACAACGCTTGCCCCCTACGTATTACCGCGGCTGCTGGCACGTAGTTAGCCGGGGCTTTCTCGTCAGGTACCGTCAGACCGGGAGGTCATCCCGGCGGTTCTTCCCTGACAACAGAGTTTTACGATCCGAAGACCTTCCTCACTCACGCGGCGTTGCTCCGTCAGACTTTCGTCCATTGCGGAAGATTCCCTACTGCTGCCTCCCGTAGGAGTCTGGGCCGTGTCTCAGTCCCAGTGTGGCCGTTCACCCTCTCAGGTCGGCTACGCATCGTCGCCTTGGTAGGCCGTTACCCCACCAACTAGCTAATGCGCCGCAGGCCCATCTGTACGCGGCTCAAAAGCCTTTCCATGCCGAACCATGCGGTTCGGCATCCTATCCGGTATTAGCTCCGGTTTCCCGGAGTTATCCCGGTCATACAGGCAGGTTGCCTACGTGTTACTCACCCGTCCGCCGCTAACCTCAGGAATGCAAGCACTCCATCGGTTCGCTCGACTTGCATGTATTAGGCACGCCGCCAGCGTTCGTCCTGAGCCAGGATCAAACTCTCCAAAAAAGTTGAAGATTGATACGCAAGCTCGTAAGCTAGCTAATAAAGTAAAGAATGTTTTTCGGGCCCCATAAAAGTGCCTGAAATCAACTTTGAAGCTGACCTTCACTTTCATGGGATATTTACCTCGCACACAAACGAGTTTCACTGTTCAGTTTTCAAGGAACTTCTTTTTCATTGCCACCGCGTTTCAGCGGCGACTTTTTCATTCTATCAAATCAATTGTTTTTTTGCAATACCTTTTTTAAAAAACTTTTTTCCAAACTCTCCATATTTGCCCCATTTTTTTAACAGAGACAAATAAAAATATATCATAAAGATTAGTTATCAGTCAATATTTATTTTTTACACCGTCAATGAATCAATGAGCTTATATCTAACCAGTAATCCAAACGATGTCGCAACTTTAATGAAGAAATTTGTAATAACGAAGCTTTCATTTGGTTTATTTGATCGCAGAATAAACGATAGTTATATAACGAATAAATGTTGCCTACTTCTTGGTTATACAAACAAATGTCTCTTTTTCTGTTTACTACTATAAACAGCACAGTAAATAAATCTTAGATAATATTACAAAAAACGATCTTATATTTTCTATTTCGACATCAGTTCTTAATTAACCTTTCACCATTGACATAGTGTTAATGATAATTTAATATAATTTATGTACATTTCTTTTACTCTTCCTGAGGTACTAACTATCCTCCTCATCTATTTGAGGAGGCTTTTTTTTGGAAATTATGTTATAATTTCGAAGAAAGCCTACAGGAGGGACGAAAAATGTTATTTTCGGGAAAACTAAATAAGCTGAGAACCCTTGCCCTTGG
>NZ_CP014140.1:3067500-3327500 GCF_001439585.2 Aneurinibacillus sp. XH2
ATCCGCACCTTCCGGTACGGATACCTTGTTACGACTTCACCCCAATCATCTGCCCCACCTTCGGCGGCTGGCTCCAGAAGGTTACCTCACCGACTTCGGGTGTTGCAAACTCTCGTGGTGTGACGGGCGGTGTGTACAAGACCCGGGAACGTATTCACCGCGGCATGCTGATCCGCGATTACTAGCGATTCCGGCTTCATGCAGGCGAGTTGCAGCCTGCAATCCGAACTGAGAACGGTTTTTAGGGATTGGCTCACCCTCGCGGGTTGGCACGCCCGTTGTACCGTCCATTGTAGCACGTGTGTAGCCCAGGACATAAGGGGCATGATGATTTGACGTCATCCCCACCTTCCTCCGTCTTGTCGACGGCAGTCTCCTTAGAGTGCCCAACTGAATGCTGGCAACAAAGGACAAGGGTTGCGCTCGTTGCGGGACTTAACCCAACATCTCACGACACGAGCTGACGACAACCATGCACCACCTGTCACCGCTGTCCCGAAGGAAACCTCCATCTCTGGAGGGGTCAGCGGGATGTCAAGCCCTGGTAAGGTTCTTCGCGTTGCTTCGAATTAAACCACATGCTCCACCGCTTGTGCGGGTCCCCGTCAATTCCTTTGAGTTTCAGCCTTGCGGCCGTACTCCCCAGGCGGAGTGCTTATTGCGTTAGCTGCGGCACTGAGGAGGTGGACTCCCCAACACCTAGCACTCATCGTTTACGGCGTGGACTACCAGGGTATCTAATCCTGTTTGCTCCCCACGCTTTCGCGCCTCAGCGTCAGTTACAGGCCAGAGAGCCGCCTTCGCCACTGGTGTTCCTCCACATCTCTACGCATTTCACCGCTACACGTGGAATTCCGCTCTCCTCTCCTGCACTCAAGCTCCCCAGTTTCAGATGGCCCTCCACGGTTGAGCCGTGGGCTTTCACACCTGACTTAAGAAGCCGCCTGCGCGCGCTTTACGCCCAATAATTCCGGACAACGCTTGCCCCCTACGTATTACCGCGGCTGCTGGCACGTAGTTAGCCGGGGCTTTCTCGTCAGGTACCGTCAGACCGGGAGGTCATCCCGGCGGTTCTTCCCTGACAACAGAGTTTTACGATCCGAAGACCTTCCTCACTCACGCGGCGTTGCTCCGTCAGACTTTCGTCCATTGCGGAAGATTCCCTACTGCTGCCTCCCGTAGGAGTCTGGGCCGTGTCTCAGTCCCAGTGTGGCCGTTCACCCTCTCAGGTCGGCTACGCATCGTCGCCTTGGTAGGCCGTTACCCCACCAACTAGCTAATGCGCCGCAGGCCCATCTGTACGCGGCTCAAAGGCCTTTCCATGCCGAACCATGCGGTTCGGCATCCTATCCGGTATTAGCTCCGGTTTCCCGGAGTTATCCCGGTCGTACAGGCAGGTTGCCTACGTGTTACTCACCCGTCCGCCGCTAACCTCAGGAATGCAAGCACTCCATCGGTTCGCTCGACTTGCATGTATTAGGCACGCCGCCAGCGTTCGTCCTGAGCCAGGATCAAACTCTCCAAAAAAGTTGAAGATTGATACGCAAGCTCGTAAGCTAGCTCATAAAGTAAAGAATGTTTTTCGGGCCCCATAAAAGTGCCTGAAATCAACTTTGAAGCTGACCTTCACTTTCATGGGATATTTACCTCGCACACAAACGAGTGTCACTGTTCAGTTTTCAAGGAATTTCTTTTTCATTGCCACCGCGTTTCAGCGGCGACTTTTTAAATATATCACATTTAAATATAAAGAACAAGAGGTTTTTTATGCTAATTTCTCTTTGTTTTCAAAAAAGCTGATTGCTCTAAAACAACAAGTCATCACAAATAATATTGGAAAAAGAAATGTTTTTGAAATACAAGTGAATATTATTTTGTCACACACCTACATTAAAAGCAATACCCAAATCATAAAAAAATATAAGCGGCCCCTATATTGCAACGAGGCCGCACTTTTAGCCTGTATTTAATTTTCATGAAGGGGGGGTTCCGTTTTTCCTAACTTATGATTTACATAACGTGCCGCAACAAATAAAAAATCCGAAAGGCGATTTAGATAACGGATAACAATAGGATTAACTTCTAACTGTTCTCGAACCAAAATCGCTTTACGTTCCGCCCGGCGCACAACGGTTCGTGCCAAGTGAAGGGAAGCCCCAGCCTGTGAGCCGCCGGGCAAAACAAAATTTTTTAGTACAGGGAGCTCAGCATCCCATTTGTCAATCATCTTCTCGAGTAATTCTACATCCTCTTCTTCAATTTTCCAGCTTACCTCTTTTCCTGCTGGAGTCGCAAGCTCTGCCCCAATATGAAACAACTTTGTCTGAACAACATGAAAAACCGAAAAAAACTCTTCCCATTCTTTTCCTTGCGGCATGTATGACAATGCCACCCCAATTGCCGAGTTCGCTTCGTCACATGTTCCGTAGGCTTCCACACGTGCATCATATTTTGGCACGCGAACCCCATATAGCAAACTAGTGTCGCCTTTATCTCCGGATTTGGTATAAATTTTCATACCTTTCCCTCCCACCATTCTATCCGCTTCAAAAAGTAAGGCAAAACGAGCTAATAGCCGCGCCGGCAATCAACTACATTAATCATCTCTTCCTTTGCTTTTTTGTCATAAGCAGCAAGGTTATGATGAAAAATTTCCAGAGCACGTTCCATATATAGAGGCGAGCGTCCAGAAATATGAGGAGTTACCAGACAATTTTCTAGTTGCCAAAAAAGTGAAGCTTCTGGGAGCGGCTCCTCGGAAAATACATCAAGCACCGCCATTTTCAGCTTACCTGCACGCAAGTGTGCGCTCAGTGCTTCTTCATCGATAACCGCTCCGCGCGCAATATTAATCAACACCGCACTCTCTTTCATCATTTCCAGTTCTTCTTTACCAATAAGGTGGCGCGTCTCCTCTGTTAACGGTACGATGACCACGATATAATCACAGCGCGGGAGTACTTTATCCAATTCCTTTTGAGTATACATTTCGTCACAAGCATGTTTGGGCGTACCACTCTTTGTAACCCCGATTACCTTCATACCGAATACTTGGGCCCGGCGTGCAATTTCCTCCCCTATTGCTCCCACGCCAAGAATCCCGAGCGTCTTTCCGTATAGTTCTTCCACACGTATGCTGCGATCCCAATTGTTATCTCGTTGATTTTTATACAACTCATTCGTTCTACGCGCCACCTGTAGCATTACACCAAATGTATATTCCGCCATCGGAATTTTGTGAATTCCCCTTGCATTTGTAACCAGAATACCTCTCTCCCCAATAACAGACAAAGGCATCAAATCCATCCCTGCGCTCAATACTTGAATCCATTTTAAGCTCCGCATCTCGCATATGTTATCCGGCGTTACATCTTCTCCGTACGTAACCAGTACGTCCGTATTCTTGACTTCCTGTTCCGCTTCTTTTATAGAAGCGAAAAAGAAGAAATTGTGATGGGGAAACATAGACTTTAGCTTCTCCTGATGGCGTTGGCTCATCTTTGCCGTAGATACCACCTTCATCCGCATCCCTCCTCCAGGCTATATTTTTTTTGCAACAAGAATTAGCTCTGTGCTCTTCGACTCAAATGGTTCTTTATAAAAGTTTCCATACCGACCTATTACACTGAATCCTGCCAGCCGAAGCAAATGATGGAGCTCAGCCGGAAAAATATAGCGAATATGAAAAGGGGTGACCACACGCTGTACTACAATCCCATTTCGATCCGTTCGTTCATATTGCCGTATAACTTCAGCGATTTGCTGAAAATGGTCATAACGGGTATAATCCCAGACGACCAAACGATCTTCACTTCCTGGAATACTATAGATACCGCGCGTCGAGCTTTTCTCATCTTCTTCATATAAATGCTTAATCTGAGGTACAAACACGTTCAGTGCTAATATTCCGCCTTCAACAAGATGTTTTCTCACCTGCCGCAGCGCTGCCATCTGGTCTTTTATGGACAACAAATGCAAGAACGAGCGATAAGGAATCATAATTAAAGAAAAAGTCCGCCCTAATTCAAATGTGCGCATATCGCTATGTACAAATTTGATTTTATCGCTTACCCGGGCCATTTTCGCTTTCGCCCGTGCTTTTTCAAGCATTCTTTCACATGCATCGATACCTACGACTTCCACGTCTTTCAGCGCCATCGGAATGGAAATGCGCCCGGTGCCACATGCTAAATCGACAACCGGTCCTTTCACCTCAAGAGCAAGCTCCGTATAAAACTCTACATCATGTTCCAGACCGGTGGAGATAATATCGTAATAATCCGTCCACTCGTAAGCCAAGCTCATATTCTGCGTTTCACCTTTCTTTATGATCTCCGACGCTGATTACTGCAAATTTTCCGAGATAAACGCAAGAGCTTCATCCACATGGCCGTCTACTTTTACTTTCCGGTATTCCTTCACCAGTCGGCCTTCTTTATCGATAATAAATGTGGAACGTTCAATTCCCATGTATTCTTTACCAAAATTTTTCTTAAGCTTATATACGCCATACAGCTTAGACACTTCCGCTTCCGTATCGCTCAGCAGCAGGAATGGAAGGTTGTACTTTTTGATAAACTTCTCATGGGAAGTCAAATCATCCGTGCTTACCCCGAGAATGACTGTATCTTTTGCGGTAAACTCATCCGCTTTATCGCGAAAATCACACGATTCCCTAGTGCAGCCTGGTGTATTGTCTTTCGGATAAAAATAAAGCACTACATTTTTGCCGCGAAAATCGTGCAGTGAAACATTTTTCCCGTTGCTTGCCGGCAGCGTAAAATCCGGTGCTGCTTGTCCAATTGCTACGTTTGCCATACTATATACTCCTCCATTCTGTAATAATAAATCCTTTTCTCATCTTACCAACTTTTCAGTCATAACACAAAGAAAAGAGCCGGCTCCTTATTTCAGGAACCAGCTCCCCGATAATGCTTCACACCGAAATTCCATACCATAACCCCCATGCAAAAAAATCCCCAACCTATTACAGGAGTAAGCAAAGTGTACATATAATATTCTTCTCGTTTCAAAAAGTACGCGGCTGGATAAATACCAACAAACGCAAATGGCAAAATCCATGTCAGCAGAAAGCGGATCACTTTATTGTATATATTAATTGGATAGCGGCCATAGTTTTGGATATTCCAAATCATTGGCGAAATGCCCGTTTTTGAATCAGAGAAAAAGCCGATAGCAGCAATAGCCGTATATACGCCGCCATACACAAGAACGGCGGAAATAACAAGTAAAATAAAGACGAACGGGTCATACCATGCGATATCGAGCTTCATATTCATACCGGCGTAAAGCATAATCACAATTCCCGTTACCGCTCCTGCCAGCGACTGCGGATCCATCGTCTCCAGCATAACCTGGAACAGGTTATGCGCCGGGCGAGTCAACACCCTGTCCATCTCTCCCTTAATAATGTACTTCTCCTGAAAATCCCATAAATTAAAAAAAGTAGAGAAGACCGCATACGGCACTAGAAAAAAACCATAAATAAAAATAATCTCGTCGCGCGTCCAACCTTTCAAAAGCGTCGTATGTTGAAATACAACAAGAATAAAAATAAGATTGGTCGCCTGAAACACAAAATCCGAAACAATCCCGTTTATAAAATCCATCCGATATGTCAAACGTGTCTTAAAATACTGTTTAAGATAATCCCAAAACATCGAAAGATAAAACATCCTCCGTCCTCCTTGCCTACGACACTGTACCAAGGTGACTGTCCTCAGTCTCTTTTCCACATTCCATGGTATGCTTTTTACCCTAAAAGTCAATACGAATAAGGCGCTAAAGCAAAGCAGACAAACGAACAGCAAAAAACGAAGCGCCTGAGTTGCCCTGTTTTATCGTATGGTCTCTGAATTTATGATTGTGTCTCCAGCACGGATAACATTTTTTTCGTTACCAAAAGAGGTACATCGGAAGTATATACTCTCCATTCATTCATCATCGGTCCTTTCTTAAGCATGACCATTCCCTTCACATGTTGCACACTTTGCAACTCTTCTCCATCTTTCACTGCTTTCAAGCGATATGTTAAGCCATTCACTTCCACGACAGCAATGCGGTTCCATTTCCCGATAACCTGGGCCTCCAATTTGCCTTCACAGGTAATTTGTACCGTATACCCCTCTTCTTTGAGTTTTTGTAGTACAGCAACTGTTAAATCGTGCGTTGCTTTTCGGTAGCCTGTGTAATGCTTCGCTCCAATCTCTTTTAGGCTCGCAATATCTAAAGCCTGGAACGCGCGTTCTTCCTTCTCATTTGCCGTCCGTACCACCTCAAGCAACGTTTTATCAGAAGCTACCGCATTTTCCTCAAGGTATAGAGCATGGGAGAGCATAACCATCGCTTCGGCGCGTGTCGCATATTCAAACGGTTTAAAATATCCGCCCGGATATCCATTGATAATTTTTACTGAACTTGCTTTGGCTACTTCCCGGCTAGCCCAATATCCTTGTCCGACATCTTTAAAATGTTTTGCTTTCGTTTCATCAAACGCAACAGTGTAAGCAAAAGCTCGTGTGATAAGCGCAGCAATTTCACCTCGCGTAATATACCGGTTCGGACCGAATACCGTCCGGCCTACCCCCTTTACAATTCCGAGCGAACTTGCAATATTCACCGGCTCATAATACCATTCGTTCGGTTCAATATCTGAAAAGCTTATTGGGTCTTGTTCTTTATTTTTCTGCAACCCCAGTGTATTCACAAGTAAAGCAACAAACTCGGCACGGGTCACTCTTTTATCAGGTTGGATGGTTACTTGCCCCTCTCGATCCACATATCCTTTTACAATGTCCGCATGAATTAAATCATATAATGTATCAGCCGCCCAATGCTTATTAATATCCTCGGGTAGATAACTATTTACCGCTTTTATTTCCTCAATTTGATGATCGGTTGCCGCCAGTATTAGTTGACCTGGAGTAATCGCAAACGCTCCAATGAGCGTAGCAAGAGCAAGCATAAGCTTCAATCCGAAGTTTCCGACCTGTCGTTTCAACGCTTTTCTCCATTCCTTTCTTTGACATTCTATGAAAAACTGTATAATAAAGCGAATCATTTCCTTACTACCAATTTACATAATAAGCTGGAACAAGCCTTGACATTGTACTCTGGTACTCCAGAAATTATTTTAAGATATCCTTTGACCTGGAACCATAGTCATATTTTAGTAATCAATCTGAAATGATGTTCTTATAAATTCAATTTTAATCGCATTATTCATTGTGCAGCAATAACTAAAGGATGTTAAATAAATATTTTCGTAATTACTCTCCATAATTAACGTTAAATTTGCAAGTATCAAGACCTCTTGGAACTGTTAAACAAGGGGAATTTGCATTTCAACATCTGAATTTTCCTGTATCTGTTCATTCCGATGAGATTGAAATTGATATATATTGGCAGGATGAAAGTAAAATAGCTAAAGTAGGCGGTTTATTGTATCACGAAGTTATTTCATGGGTAGTGGTACAGAGGCTCCGACGATTACTACAGGAATCGTTCCAGTAAATATTGATGCTTTACGGCAGTTGATCGGCAAACAAGAAAAGTATTTCCTAATAAGCAATAAATACAAATTCCCCCCAGTTGATAGTGATGAACCTCTCCCTTCTACGCTAAAACTTAGAAGATAGGAGACGGTATGCTGCAACTAGGGGGAATCTGATTATTTATAAATCTTATTTAAACGCTTGATTTCTTGATCGAACGCATACGCTTTTTGCTTAAATATTTTATGTTTCTGTTCCATTTTTTTAATGGTTACTTCTGGGTCCTCATCCTCGTTTTCAAAAGGAGAGAAGCTTTCTATGTTTGCCTCAATAGCCGCTACAAAAAGGCTGTGAGCTTTATTGAATTTAGCCGGAACATCCTGAGGTCGATATTTTAACGCTTGATGCATTGTTTTTTCCCAAGCATCTATTTTGTTCTCTACAATCTTAACAAATTGTTCTTCGTCATATTTGTCGACTTCAAAGAAGAACTTCAATAAATCCTCCGTTTGTGTACGCAGTTTGTATAATACAGCACTGTGGTGTTGTATATATGACTTGTCTGCTTTTGTGTAATATTGCTGTTTCTGGTTAGTAGATTTTTTTGGTGCAGCACCAACGTGCGAAGGTGCTAATGCGACCGGTGCAGTAAGAGAAAGAGACAAAGTTAATGATAAAGCCAGTTTCAATGTTTTCTTCACAAATCTATACCCCCTTTTTATTCAACCATACCATTATATAACTATAAATATATAATTTGGTAGTCTTTTTTAAAAAATTTTAAAGAAAAATTTTACTTAGTAAGTATGAACCTCCCCCACTTACCATAGGTTGAAGTGGGGGTTTCTGAACGATCCACCTCAGCAGAACAGGCGATCAGCGGGTTAAAGAAATACAAAAAACAAAAAGCCATAAGTTAAATTGACTGCTAACGAACAGCAAGTGTTAAACATTATCAAACATTAGCTTAAATGGATATTATAGAGTAGAGCTGCTAGTAGTAATAGTCAGTTCCCAGCCGCTAGCGATACTGCCTGTTGCTCTAACAACATCATCAATAACAAAAAGTCTCCATATGCCGTTTGGATTCGTAAAGTTATAAAGAAAACTTTTTTTATATTTTCTACATAGTATCAATAAATATAAAAACCTCTTCCTTAGAGTAAAGAAGAGGATAAAGGAAATGATTTAATTGACTAGACTATATGTTATTCCCTTAATAGGGAAAGGCACTAACAAAAAGAAAGAATCTTGAGATTGAACGAGAAAACTAATTTAACAGCAAATACAGCCAGATACGTCTAAGTTTCCACTAAAACTACATTCGCCACCACCCGTACTACATTGAACAGATATACTCGTTACTAAATCAACCGTCAATGAAGTCTCTATATCTGGTGCAATCACTTGTGTAATCGGAGTTGGATTATTTTGACGCGCTACAATCAACGTCACAGGACACGTACCAAAGTTTCCAATATCGATTGTTACAGTAGGAAGGCTTGCTGTAAATGCTTCATATACTGTTATCGTAGATCCATCACATATTCCGGTATGAAAGAAACTACTAAAGTGAGTGAAAACATCGCATCGTTTCTCTATGTTTGATGTGGGACATGAGATTACAGGAGTACCTGGTCTGCACATCTTTTTCATACTATTCACCTACTTTCTTATAATCATTACGTTTGTCTGTTTATAATTGTCAGCTTCATTCATATATTTTTTATTAGATGATATATATTGCCGAAGTGCTAATTAGCCCCTTTTGCAGAACAGTTAATCTAGCAACAAATGCAGCCGGATACATCTAAACCTACGAAAAATTCACATGTGCCGCCAGGTGTATTACTACATTGAACAGATATGTTGGTTACCAAATTAACCGTCAATGAAATTTGTCTATCGGGCGGAACAACTCGTATAATTGGATCTGGACTATTTTGATGTTGTACGATCAATGTCACGGGACAACTCCCAAAGTTATCAATATCAAGTGTCACAGTAGGAAAACGCTCTGTAAATACTTGATATATTGGAATTATTGCACCGTCACAACCCCTAGAAATAAACACGCTAGGAAAGTGAGTAAAAACAGTACATCTATTTGCCATAATCGCTCACCTGCTTTCATATATCATTTCATTTAGTTATCTACTGATAGTTTATTCACATATTTTAAAAATGATATGTCCTATCTTACTTATAAGAAACCCAATTTTAAGCTTAATGTCTAATAACATTGATTCAGCAACTGATTTTATCTATCAATAGTAATAAAAGTCCCGCCATCCAGATAATCGAACAGCGGGGTTCCTTGTCATTTACGCTTTGTCGTTTGTTTCCATGCTTGATGAGCAAAAATTGCCGCACCAGCAGCGGCGATTCTTCCTGTTGGCAAAATTAAAAACCCCCCGAACTTTCCCGGAAGGTTTCTAACCGATCCCCACGCCCCTCATATTAAACATAACATATATAAAGTTTTTATTTTCCTGTTTGACGACGTCTAGCAGCAATACCAATGTTTCCATTATTTATAATAAGAGATGGATCGAGGCAGTTAACTTGGCAAAAGCAATTCAAATCGACATTAACGCAAATTCCTGTTCTCGTTAATTCAGTAACATTACAGACAGCATTTATTGGAAGACAACAAATAGCGCCAGCGCCAGCTAATAAATCTACATTTGGTTGCAGCAATTCAAGTACCGCACAGCAATTATTATCAACACTTACGACTGTAAAGAAAGGTGTAACAAAGCAGTCTCCTGGCGCTGTTCCTGAACCTCCACCGATATTACCAAATGCAAAATGAAGGGTACCAGCTGTATTAGTCAGAACAAATGGAATCACACCATCATCACCATTATTAGGAAAACAACCTGATGTACACGCTGCTTTTTGCTTAGGTATAAGTTGACGTAATACCTTGCAAACGCAATTTACAGTGAACTTAACTTGTCCAAGAGTCCCAACATTTCCACAACATCCATTTATCATTCCCACAAACATCATCTCCTTTTCTATAGTTTATGAATAAGATGTAAGCGAGGAATGGACAAGTTTACATGGAATAATGTGGATTTTCTTATTTGTTTTATGAATATATAATTTAATTTCAATCCGGTCTTCTGAAAGTCTTTCACCCAGCATGCAATACCGGCCCCGAATTCCATGCAAAATGGAAACAGAATAGCCTCTTTCCCTTCCGTGGCTACAATGTTCTGTTATCCTTCATCCTATGCTGTCGCTTGCTTACGAAAACATAAAGCTGTACAGTCAAAAAGAATGTAAAATCCGCTTTAACAGACTAAAGTTGGTCAAAATGTGGTCATTTACCTATTTTTAAGAAAAAAAAGAAGAGAGAACCCCTTATATATCAAGCATCTTCTCTCTTCAACGCAAAACATTTTATTATCCGCCTTGAATAATCACATTCTTGCGGGCACGCCACCACATAAACCAGATCGGCAGCAGCAACCCGAACATCCAAGCTATCTGTATGAGCAAGGCCGAATAAATCTTCTCTCCTTGCATCGCTTCGGTAAATATCATCCCCGGCAAATAACTGATCGCCTGAAACGGCATAAACTTTAAAATCTCCTGCGCCCATCCCGGATAAAAACTGATGGGCAAAATCAATCCGGAAAACAAGTCGACAATTACGCGCTTGGCACGCATAATTCCTTCGTTATTATAGAAAAAGAAAGTCATAAGTCCGGTAATTAAATTGATTTGTGTGTTAATAACGAAACTTATCAGCAAGCTTAGCGTATACCAGCCCCATATCTCTGGATTATCTGGATAATCAATAGGAAAAATAAGGCTAATCACCAGCATGCCGGGCACCGAGAAGAAGAGAAGGCGGAATATTCCCTCTCCAAATCCTTGCATTAATTTAACTGTTAAATAATTATACGGACGAATCATTTCAATAGCTACTTTTCCCTCTTTAATATCGAGCGCCATTTCCCGGTCAATATTGTTAAAATAAAATGCGCGTGCCATCCAACTGATGGCCACGTACGTCACCATTTGCTGTGCGCTAAATCCACCCATTGTTGACTGACCGCCATAAATGGCATTCCAAAGAAAATAATACGCGCCAATGTTTATGCTATAGACAATAATCCCGCTATAATAATTTACGCGATACGCCAGCATCGTCAAAAATCGGATGCGGATAATCTCCGCGTACATACTAAGCATGGATAATACCCTCTTGATAAATTTTGCGGACAATTTCCTCCGTGCTTACCGCCTCGACGGAAATATCCTTTACTTCATAGCGGGAAATAATACGCGCAAGCAAATCAGACACAGCCAAATCCTCTTCCTCAAACACGGCCCGGAAACGCAAATCGTTTTCTTTTTGCCACGTTACAGGAAGCGAGCCCATCAACCTTTTCAATTCATTCAAATCGGCAGGCTTGGTAAATTCAATCATGACTTTCTTCTCGTTTCCCCATGTTGTACGCAATTCATTCAATCCGCCATCATAAATAATCTTTCCATTATCCAGCATAATCACCCTGGAAGACAATGCTTCAATATCAGATAAGTCATGCGTTGTAAGCAAAATGGTCGTACCATACTTCTGGTTAATTTCTTTTAAAAACTCCCGTATTTTCAGCTTTACGAGCACATCAAGCCCGATGGTCGGCTCATCCAAGAACAGAAGCGGCGGATTGTGGATCAATGCGGCCGCCAATTCGCAACGCATGCGCTGGCCGAGGCTCAACTTACGCACAGGCTTAGTGAGAAGCTCCTCTATCTCTAACACTTCAATCACATGTCCCATATGGCGCTTATATTCTTCATCTGATAATCGATACACTTTTTTCAGGAGCGTAAACGATTCTTGTACCGCGATGTCCCACCACAATTGGCTGCGCTGGCCAAACACTACACCAATAGTACGGACAAACTTCTCCCTGTCCCGGTGCGGATCCATGCCATTTACCCGCAAATAACCAGATGTCGGCATCAGAATTCCGGTCAGCATCTTAATTGTGGTCGATTTGCCCGCACCATTCTCTCCAATGTATCCCACAATCTCACCGGGTGCAATTTCAAGGTCGATATGATCAACCGCACGCAGTGTTTTGTACTGGCGGTTGAACAAATCACGGAATGCTCCAGCCAAACCGGGACGACTTATATACGATTTAAACTCTTTGGTAAGTCCTTTGGCTTCAATTCGCAACATGTATCTTCCCTCCGTTTTTGTTCCACTAGCTATCATACATCTTTCACAACAAGTTTTCATCATATGATAAAGTAATAGAGACGTAAAGTATTTTTATGACCAGTCATATTTACAAATCAGGGGGAATGAACAGTGGATTTTACGCGTTCTGAACAATTATACCAGGAAGCGCTTGACGTGATTGTTGGGGGCGTAAACAGCCCGTCCCGTGCATTTAAAGCGGTGGGCGGCGGCGCTCCGATCACGATGGCAAAAGCCCAGGGAGCTTATTTCTGGGATGTGGACGGAAATAGATACATAGACTTCCTAGCCGCATACGGCCCTATCATTACCGGACATGCCCATCCACACATTACAGAAGCGATCATTTCCGCTGCCAAAAACGGAGTACTTTATGGCACGCCCACTCCATGGGAAACGATGTTTGCCCGGAAAATTCGCGAAGCAATCCCGTCCATGGAAAAAATCCGCTTTAACAATTCCGGGACAGAAGCGGTAATGACATGCATCCGTGTGGCACGCGCGTATACGGGGCGAAGCAAAATCATGAAATTCGCCGGCTGCTACCACGGCCATTCGGACTTGGTGCTCGTCGCCGCGGGTTCCGGCCCTTCCACACTCGGTATTCCTGACAGCGCGGGTATCCCGCAATCAATTGCTGACGAGGTCATCACCGTTCCGTATAACAACATCGACGCCTTTACCCAAGCAATGGAGAAATGGGGTGATCAGGTCGCTGGTGTACTGGTAGAACCAATCGTTGGCAACTTCGGCATTGTAGCGCCGGAAAAAGGGTTTCTTGAAGAAATAAATCGAATTGCTCATGAAGCGGGAGCGCTCGTTATTTACGACGAGGTGATTACAGGATTTCGCTTTACATATGGCGGAGCGCAAAACCTGCTCGGTGTCGAGCCAGATCTGACCGCGCTTGGAAAAATTATTGGCGGCGGTCTTCCCATTGGCGCATATGGCGGCCGTAAAGAAATTATGGAGCAGGTCGCTCCGCTCGGACCGGCGTACCAAGCGGGTACGCATGCCGGCAACCCTGCTTCCATGCAGGCGGGCATCGCATGCCTCGAAGTCTTGGAGCAACCAGGTGTTTACGAAGAATTGCACCGCTTGGGCAAACTGCTAGGTGACGGGCTAAAAGAAGCGGCTAATGAAGCCGGCATCCCTGTAACGATTAACCGTGTAGTGGGGGCGCTTGCTATGTATTTTACAGACAAGCCAGTAAAAAATTACGATGACGCCAAAGCGTCTGACGATAAAATGTTTGCCCGTTTCTTCCGCGCTATTCTTGAAGAAGGGATCTGCATCGCTCCTTCTAAATATGAAGCATGGTTTATTACAACAGCGCATACAGAAGACGACATTCGTTATACGATCGAAGCGGCCAAAAAATCTTTCATAAAAATACTTAAATAAGAATAAATATTCAATTCATTTTCACATAAGGGGTGCAATTAAATTTTGCACCCCTTATATTTACACAAATATTATTACGAACCCACATCCCTGTCAAATAATATAACATTCATGAAATATATCATCATCAATTTGATATTTTAGAAAAATGCACAACTGCATCCGAATAATAATATAATTTTAATCATATAAAATTCGTTATTAAACTATTATCATTTATATTCTAAATTATTAAAATTGTTATAGAAACAAAAATAAAAACGCTTTCAAATGAATATTTAACCATTTTATTATTGTCGTTAAACAAAATTCATGATATTCTATACTTACTTTTCCGACATTTCTGTTTTATTTTTGATTTATTTAACTGTTCATTCAAGATTTTATTTTTTTGGAAGGCTCAATAAATATATAAAGAAAAACCGCCTTTCCAATGTGAGAGAATTTTGTTTATTAGGAGGTGAAGGTCAGTTTAGCTGACCGAAACGATGAAGAGAGCAGATTTCGGTAATTTCCGCAATCATCTGGCAGAAGAGCACGACAGCTGTGGCATCATTGCTATCATTGAAAAGAACGGAAAACCTAACCGCGATAATATTTCCAAAATTATCGACGGTCTTATAAAAATGGAACATCGTTCGGGCTTCATTGACGGTGAAGGCGACGGATGCGGTATTTTAAGCGACATCCCGCGTGACCTCTGGGCGAAAAAGCTGGCTGATGCTGGAAAGCCTGCTGAACTGGCCTACTCTCCCTCTTTTGCTGTCGGCCACATTTTTATTCCGACAAAAGGGCATAACGTTCATAGCGTAATGGAAAATATCCGTAGCATGTTTACAAAAGCGAACCTTGTCATTGAACTCGAACAAATAAACAATGTCAACAGTGAAGTGCTGGGTAAGAACGGTCGGGCTGATGAACCCGTCTTCTGGCAGCTTGCCTGCAAATACACAGGCAATTATGTAATTGAAAAAGAGTTGTTCGAGCTTTTAATCGCGATCGAGAAAAAACATAACGTTCATGTCGCTTCTCTAAGCAACCACTCAGCTTCTTATAAAGTAATGGGAGCAGCCAACATTCTGCCCCAATACTTTCAAGATATTCAACAACCGGAATTCGCTTCGTCCGTCACTGTGGGACACAATCGTTATTCAACCAATACGCTATCTAATTTCTTCCGCGTGCAGCCGTTCACCATCATCGGCCACAACGGGGAAATTAATACGATTCGTAAACTGGAAGACGAAGGAGAAATGCTCGGTGTCGATCTGGTTGAAGGCGGCAGTGACTCGCAAAACATGAACCGCGCTATCGAAACATTAATACATCGCTACGATTTGTCACTGTTCGAAGCAATGGAAATGGTTTTTCCACCGATTATTAACGAAATGAAAAGCTTGCGTCCAGAACTGCAAGACTTGTATGTATATTACCGTCAAACATGGGGTCATTATGCACAGGGGCCGGCGGGCATCGTATCTCGTTATGCAAACGAATGTGTATTCAGCGTAGATGCGCTCGGTCTGCGCCCGCTCTGGATGGTGGAAAGCGAAGCATCGCTTTACTTCTCCTCCGAGCAAGGTGTTATACCGGTATATGAAATGGTAAGCGAACCAAAAGCGCTGGCTCCTGGAGAAAAAGTCGGCGTTCAGCTTAATCCGGGTCAACCAATTACAGTCGTTCCACACCATGAACTGCAAAACATCGTGTTGGAGCGCTCCAGTAAACGCATGGACTTCACCGGATTCCGCAACCAGCTTTCCTTCTCACAAGTGAAAGCTGCTAAAACGCCTTACGAAGATATTGAGACGGTTACCAATCAACAATACGCTGCTTATGGCTGGGAAAGAGAACACATTCAACTGGCGGAGCAAATGGCGTCTAGCGGCGCAGAACCAATCCGCTCTCTCGGCCACGATGCCCCGCTTGCAGCCATTGCCGAAGCACGACAAAATATTACCGACTTTATTAAAGAAAGTGTTGCCGTCGTAACCAATCCGGCCATCGATCGCGAACGAGAAATGGAACATTTTTCTACACGCATTGTGCTTGGCGGACGCCCGGGATTGTTCCCACAGGAAGGCAAAGCAACCGCTGCGCTAGAACTTCCATCACCTTTACTTTTTGAAGGTAAAGCGTTACAGGAATTAGCCGGTAAACTAAATACTGTGTCGCTTGAGCAGCTTCTCGAACACTTTGGTACGGACGCACATGTGCTTCCTGTTTATTTCACACGAGAAGAAAGCATTCCCCAAGCGCTGGAACGCATTGCAAAAAGTGCAGTAGACGCCGTGAAAAATGGAGCCCGTATCCTGCTATTCGATGACAGCATGGCGCACCGGGACGGACGTTACTGGATCGATCCGCATCTCGTTATCTCTAAAGCAGATCGCGCACTTAAAGAGGCTGGCGCAAAAGGAAACGGCAACTTGCGCCGCCAAGCAAGCATCATTATGCGCTCAGGAGCCCTGCGCAACCTTCATGATTTGGCGGTAGCATTCGGATTGGGTGCAGATGCCGTAGCGCCATATCTTCTATTCACAACGGTATTCTTAAAAGACAGAGAACATTCCGTTGAAAATCTATATCATGCGTTAAACAAAGGTTTGGAGAAAGTGATCTCCACCATCGGCATTCATGAGCTCCGCGGCTACGCTCGTCTCTTCTCTTCCATCGGGCTTAACAGCGAAGTCGCCGAAGTTCTCGGTATCGTAAACTTCTGCGGCAGCGATAAAGCTGGCACCTCGTTCGCAGAACTCGAAGCTGATAGTAAAGCTCGCTATGAAGATTGGAACAACGAGCAAGCAAAGCCGGCGAAAATTTTCCATATGTGGCCACGCATCTGGAAGTCAATCGGCGAAGTGGCATCTGGAAGCCTGCCTTATACTGAGTTTGCCAACAAACTATTGGAGCAGGAGCGTGAAAATCCGCTGTCTATCCGCCATCTGGCTGACTTCGATACATCCAAGGCAAACAAAGAAGTATCGCCGGAACAAGTTGATATCTCTATCGGGGATCACAGCCTGCCATTTCTGATTTCATCAATGTCGTTCGGTTCACAGAACGAAGTCGCATTCCGCGCTTATGCAGAAGCGGCCGAGCAATTAAATATGATTAGCCTGAACGGCGAAGGCGGGGAAATCAAAGATATGCTCGGAAAATATCGGAAAACCCGCGGCATGCAGGTGGCATCTGGACGCTTCGGCGTTAATGTAGAACTGGCCAATTCGTCCAACCTGCTTGAAATTAAAATCGGTCAAGGCGCAAAGCCAGGCGAAGGTGGTCATTTACCGGGCAAAAAAGTAACGGCAAAAGTTGCTGCCGCGCGTAACGCGACACTGGGTTCTGACCTTATCTCTCCTTCGAATAACCACGATATTTATTCGATTGAGGATCTAGCGCAAATCATTACTGAATTGAAAACCGCCAACAGCGAAGCAAAAGTGTGCGTAAAAGTTCCCGTTGTACCGAACATCGGAACGATCTCTGTTGGTATTGCCAAAGCCGGTGCGGACTACATTACATTGAGCGGATTTGATGGTGGCACCGGCGCGGCGCGTGTGCATGCATTACAACACGTAGGGCTTCCAGTGGAGATTGGGGTCAAAGCTGCCCATACGGCATTAATCGAAGCAGGACTGCGTGATAAAGTCGAATTATGGGCCGATGGCGGAATAAAAAGCGGTCACGATGTGGTAAAAATGATCCTTCTGGGTGCAAACCGAATCGGTTTTGGCACGCTGGCCATGCTGGCAGTCGGATGTACGACATGTCGCGGTTGCCATCTTGATACGTGCCATGTAGGTATCGCTACGCAAATCGAATCGGTGGAAGAAGCAAAAGAACACGGACTGCGCCGCTTCGTACCACGCATATTCGACGTAGCAGTCGATAACTTGAAGCGTCTATTCACCGCACTCGGCGAAGAAGTAAAACGCATCACCGCTGAGCTAGGCTTTGAACGTTTACAAGATATGGTTGGACGCGCGGATTTACTTGTGCAAACGCGCGGATTAAACAAAATGGATCTATCCGCTCTTCTTACGAGCGCTCCGTTCCCACTTCTAAAATCCGAACGCGTGGAGTCGAAAGTATTGGTGGCCGTTGGTGCGGAGACGTATGAAGCATCGGATCAATACGCGTCTCCATATGCACCGATTAACGAAACATTTACGAACGTGCTCAGCGATCAACGCGTGCTCGGCAGTCGTTATTCCGGTGCCCGCGTAAAACCGTATCTTGACGGCAGCTATGTGAATTTGCCTGAAGTTTCGCTTACTTTCGATAGAGGAAGCGTGCCAGGCAACGGTCTTGCCGCCTTTAATGCGGAAGGCGTCTTCATCCGCGTGCATGGTGGAGCACAAGACGGCGTCGGTAAGACTGGATTTGGCGGACGCGTCGCAATTATGAAATCGCCGAACGCGAATCGTCAATTTATTAACGGTTCCGTAGGCAAAAGCTTCTGTTACGGAGCACAAAAAGGCCTATATATTGTGCAAGGCAATGCGGACGCACGCGCCTGCATCCGCCTCTCTGGAGCCGACGTAGTCATCGGCGGCGAATTGCAAGAGCCAATTAACGATCGCTTGGGTGGCATTGGCGCGCGAGCTAATATTAAAGGATTCGCCTTTGAATATATGACAAACGGACGTGCGATCGTACTGGGCGATCCAGGACCGTGGATTTGCTCCGGTATGACCGGTGGTGTCGTATACCTGCGCGTTCAGCCAGAAATGGGGCTTGATCAGGCTGCGCTTGAACGCCGTATTGCTAAAGCGGCTAAAGTCTCCTTGAAACCGCTTGATGCAAAAGGCAAAGAAGATGTCGCCTACCTGCTTGGTGAATATATAACCGAACTTAAAGCAAGCGGCCAACAGGATAAAGCCGCCAGCATCCAGAATTTAATTGATAACGCTGAACAGCACTTTATCATGGTATCTCCTGTGAAAGAGCAGGCCGACCCATCTATCGCAACAGAATAACATGATTTGCACGCATAATTTTCACCTGCAACTCCCATTTGTGCAGCGTGATTACCACCTATACCGGCAACCGCCCTCCTCCCAGGGGCGGTTGCTTTTTCTTGTTGCTTTTTTAAAGAAGCATGGTAATATACAGTATTAGCATAAGATACTATCTGGAGGGACTATGCGCGTCGGAGCACGTATTTTAAAAACGGCAATCGCTCTTATTCTGGCGTTGCTTGTCTGTCAATGGTTCAACCTAGAACCTCCCATTTTTGCGGCCATCGCTGCTACATTAAGCATTCAACCAACCGTGTACCGCACGCTGAAACATCTAAAAGAACAGATGGAGGCCAACATCATCGGAGCGGCGCTCGGAGTAACGGCGACATATTTTCTTGGAGCGGAACCTTTGATCGTTGGAATCGTCGTCATGCTGGTCATCATGATTAACCTTCATCTGAAACTGGAAAGCAGCTTGGTTTTAAGCGTACTTACGGTTATCGCCGTAATGGAAACGTCAAGCGGAAATTATCTGTATTTCGCCAGCAACCGCTTTTTGCTTACTATTGTTGGCATTTTCTCCGCGGCGCTGGTCAATGCGCTCTTCATTCCGCCACACTATGAGCGAAAACTGTTTAAGGAAATTTCCGAAACCGGAGAAAAATTCTCCGTGCTCATGCGAACGCTCATTCATAACGAAATGGAAGAGAAAGCTTTTCGGGAGGAAAAAGAAAAAATTAAAAAAGGCTTTAAGAACATTGAACAGCTTTATGACTTGTACACGGAGGAAGTTACAAAGCTAAGAAAAGTCACATACTCCAGCCAAAAAAGACGGGTAATTCTCAAACAAATGATTACCGTGTTATATAAAGAAATGGATATGCTGCGTACATTCGAGCGTCATATCTATTCCTCTTTTAAGCCTGGTCACCATTTGTTCCCACTGATTCAAAACCAGCTGGAGGCGCTGACAGAATGCCATAAAAATATCCTGATGACATACGACGGGATTTTAAAACCGCGGGAAGATTGGCACTTGCCAATAGAAGTTATCGAGAAAAACAACCTGCTACTGCATGAATTTATGGCATTATATCCTGAAGTAAAAAGCACACCGCAAAAAGAAGACGACGGACAGTGGCGCCATCTTTTCCCGGTGGTAGCGGAAATACTGGAATACGCCAACCAACTTGAACATCTCAACAAGCTAGTGCACGCTTTTTGTCACCACCAGGGGGAAGAAGAATAAAACCTATTGACATACTGACAATTTACAATTATTATTAGACACAGACAATTGAATTGAGTCATCTTATCACGAGAAGGCTGAGGGACTGGCCCAATGAAGCCCGGCAACCTGCTTTTACGTTGAAAAAAGCAAGGTGCTAATTCCTGCAGGATGAACCGTTTCATTCTGAAAGATAAGATCGTGAGTTTGTAATTCGTATGAACGGATCGCTCTCTTTCTTTCAGAAAGAGAGCTTTTTGTTTTCCTTAGAAAGGATGAAGAAATGATGAGCGAGTATATTACTGTCAGTTATTTAATCGAAGCAAAAAATTTACATAAAAAAGCAGAAAGCATTGCTGTTGGCATGACTGTCGGCAGTTGGACCGACCTGCCGCTTGCCCGCCAGGAATTGTTAGCCCCATATCTTGGCACCACGGGCAACGTAACGATTATGGAAGAACGAAATGGACTACAAAAAGGCATCATTTCTATCCGGTATCCTGTCGGCAATATTACTCCGGATATTCCGGCACTGCTAACAACTGTCTTCGGCAAATTATCTATGGACGGAAAGATTAAACTGCTTGATATCGACTTTCCTCCTTCCCTATTGAAGCAATTCCCCGGACCGAAATTCGGAATCGCTGGTGTACGAGAATTGTTAGGTGTTCATGATCGTCCACTCTTAATGAGTATTTTCAAATCTTGTCTCGGCCTTCCGCTCGGCGAACTGGAAACGCAATTCGCCGCTCAAGTTGAGGGCGGTGTCGATTTAGTAAAAGACGATGAAATTTTCTTCGTGGATGACAAAGCGCCGCTTGCGAACCGTCTGACCGCTTACAACCGCATCATTGAAGCGTCCGGGCGTACCGTGCTGTACGCGGTCAACCTGACCGGGCCGGTTCACCAGCTGGTGGACAAAGCAAAATACGCGATTGAAAAAGGAGCCAACTGTTTACTCTTAAACGTATTGCCTTACGGCTTTGACATTCTACATCGCTTGGCGGCTGACCCGGATATTAATGTGCCGCTCATGGCACATCCGGCAATGGCGGGAGCATTCTACGCATCAGATGAATACGGAATCGCGTCTCCTCTTCTGCTTGGCAAACTGATGCGGCTCGCCGGAGCGGATATGATTTTGTATCCTTCGCCGTACGGTTCAGTGGCACTAAAGCAAAGCGAAGCGCTAGCAATCGCGGAACATGCTCGCATATCCAATGATGTTCATAAATCCTCCTTCCCAGTGCCATCCGCCGGCATCCATCCAGGACTGGTCGGCAAACTGTATGATGACTTCGGCATGGATGTAATTGTAAACGCGGGCGGGGGTATACATGGCCATCCAGGTGGCGCGGCCGATGGAGCACGTGCGTTCCGCGCTGCCATCAACACGGTGGTGCAAGGCAAAACGCTCGCCGAGGGAGCAAAAGTAAGCAAGCCGCTTGCCATAGCGCTCGAAAAATGGGGAGGGGCATAATATGGAGAAGCAAATTGTTATTTTTTGCGATTTTGACGGTACGATTACCGAAAAAGACAATATCATCAATATTATGCAACATTTCGTCCCTGAAGAGCAGTGGAAACCGATTGTAGACGACATTTTTGCGAAAAAACGGAGCTTGCGCAACGGAGTATACGCCCTATTTCAACTCGTTCCTAGCTCGCTCCGCCGCGAAATTACGGACTTTGTGCTAAGCCGCGCGCGTATCCGTGACGGCTTCGGCGAGTTCGTCGATTACTGCCATAAACAAAATATTAAGTTACTGGTAACAAGCAATGGTATTGATTTTTTTATCGAACCGCTTCTTTCACCTTATGCAAAAAAAATCGATACAATTTATTGCAACAAAAGCAATTTTTCCGGCGAAAACGTAGAGATTATCTACCCATATCCGTGTGACGAACACTGCAACGTCGACTGCGGAATGTGCAAGACAACGATCATCCGCAAATATAAAAGCGAAAAATATTTCAAGGTTGTCATCGGAGATAGCATTACCGACCTAGAAGGCGCGAAAATCACAGACACCGTAATCGCCCGCTCTTATCTCGCTGAAAAATGCCAAGAACTCGGCATTAAATATAAAACATTTTCCACATTCCACGACTGTATCGAGGCTTTAGATCATCTTATACGACGAACGGAGGTTACACAATGAGCGCGTACACTCATGAAATTCGCCAGCAAGTCTTTCAACAGTTGGATCAGGTAAAGCTCGCGTTTGCTGCCAGGGGCTGGTTCCCTGGCACAAGCGGCAACCTGTCTATCAAAATCAGTTCCGCCCCGTTATTGGTTGCGGTAACAGCAAGCGGAAAAGATAAAACGGTCTGCACCCCGCACGATTATCTGGTGGTGGACGAAAATAGCAAACCATATGAAGCAACAACTCTGAAGCCGTCTGCTGAAACTCAAATTCACACAGCAATCTATCGCAATATTCCGGAAATAGGTGCCGTATTCCATGTGCATACCGTTCCCAACAATATCGTATCCGAACTATACGGTAATCAAGGATACGTGACGCTGCGTAATCAAGAGCTCATTAAAGGATTGGGTATCTGGGAAGAAGGCGCAGAAATTCAAATTCCGATCGTAGAAAATTACGCCAATATTCCGCGTCTGGCCAAAGAAGTGGAACGCGTACTTAATCCGCAGGTACCAGGTGTGCTTATCCGCAATCACGGCATTTACGCATGGGGTAAAAATGATTTTGAAGCCAAACGTCATCTTGAAGCTTTTGAATTTCTGTTCGCTTATCATCTGCAATGGCTTCAAGTGCAGCATATTGCCGTACAACTTGCGGAACAACATGCTATTCAACCGCACAATCCGCTGACATACCGAACCGCCGGTCAGCTATAATTTACAAACAATAAAACGAATATTCGGAAGAGAGGGAAAAATAATGGCTTATATCACATTTTTAGACACAAAACAACAAATCGTAAAAGGCAACGAAGTGAAAGAATTTTTGAGTACACAGGATGTTATTTACGAAAAGTGGAGCGTTGACCGTCTGGATGAGAATTTGAAGAAAAACTACTCGCTTACCGCTGAAGAAAAACAGCAAATTATCGAAGCATTCCGCGCGGAAATTGATGATTTAAGCGCACGCCGCGGCTATAAAACGGAAGACATTGTTGTTCTGTCCGACGCGACACCAAATCTGGATGCGCTGCTCGACAAATTTAAAGAAGAACACCATCACACGGATGACGAAGTCCGCTTCTGCGTTGACGGACACGGCATTTTCACGCTGAAAGGCAAAGACGGACGTTACTTCGACATAGTTATGGAACCGGGCGATTTAATTTCCGTTCCCGCATACACCCGCCACTGGTTTACGCTTTGCGAGGACCGGAAAATCAAATGCATCCGTATTTTTGTGACTCCGGCCGGATGGGAAGCGATTTATGAAGAAAACGAAGTACCAGCAAATTAATTCTTTTATACTCGTATGCTAGCGTTTGTTGCCGCTCGTCCTTTTTCCACGTAGAGGGTGTTGCAAAACTTCATTATTAAATTTAACCTTTACCATTCAGCGATTATTAGTTTTACAACACCATCATTAACTTAATGGGTTTGTGGTTAAACCTTTTGTAAAGAAATTTTTTAACATAACACGCGAGAAGTCCCCTTCCTCCACGCCTCCGGCGTAGGTGGGGGAGGTTCATTATCTATTGGATAAGGGAGATGACCAAGATACGTGCATGGAAAAAAGGGGCATCCCCTTCTTCTTCCCTCAAACTACGGAAGAATGTCAATATATCAATTATGATTTATATAGAGTTTAGACACTGTTTCTTTAATACGGGCCAGCATTTGTTTACGTTCATCATCAGATACATGATGAATATTATCTAAGATCAGATGTTCCATTACTTGAATACCGCAATAATCAAGAATCCCGACATCTACAGCGGCTTTAAATGCACTATCCAAAGAGCGTTTTTGCAGCGATTCTTTTGTAGCGGATGCCGTTTCGATGACCAGGGCTTTTTTGGCGCCTAGCAATTTTTCATGCCCATTTTCTGTGTACTGGTAAGCAAATCCGCTCGTTAACACGCGGTCATAATATCCCTTCAATATAGCCGGAGGCCCTGCCCACCAAACCGGATAGATGATAACCAAGAGGTCAGCCCACTTAATATGCTTCTGTTCTTCAACAATGTCTTCAGGCACTTCCCCTCTCTCCCATAAAGCCATCTCATCAGTTGTCAAGACAGGCTGGAAATTCGCCGCGTATAAATCCCGGATGCGAGTTTCCACTCCTTTCGATTCCAGGGCTTTCTGAACTTCATCCCGAATCGCTGAGTTAAAGCTATCTTGATTGTTTGGATGCGCAAACAAAAGTAATGCTTTCATGAAAAATCTCCTTCCTTTTGATCATATTCAAAATAACTTTTCATAAGTTCATTTATCATTTTAATGGATACATGTAAAAGTATCTCCTTCACTCTTTCTGCCAGCCACACCGGGATGTCGATATATCAGATGGGGCAATTTCTACTTATTTTCCGCTTGCCGCTTCCACTCCTTCCAGGTTTTGAACAGTAAAAAGCTTATAATACGCCCCCTGTTTGTTCATCAACTCCTGATGTGTACCTTCTTCTTTAATCTGTCCATCTTCAATCAGAACAATTTTGTCTGCATGCGTAATGGTCGACAAACGATGCGCGACAATAAATGTTGTCCGATTATGCGCGAGCCGTTCCAGCGACTGCTGGATTAAATGCTCAGATTCCAAATCAAGCGCCGAAGTCGCCTCGTCAAAAATAAGAATCCGCGGATTTTTCAAAAACACGCGCGCGATAGCAATCCGTTGTTTCTGTCCGCCCGATAACTTCACGCCACGCTCGCCGATTTCTGTATCATATCCATTTGGTAATTCTATGATAAAATCATGGGCGTTGGCCGCCTTCGCCGCTTCGACCATTTCTTTTTCTGTCGCTTCCGGATTGCCCATCAAAATATTTTCTCGAATCGAATCGCTAAATAAAATATTATCCTGTAACACGACTCCTATCTGGCTGCGCAAACTTCTCATTGTCACATCGCGCACATCATAACCGTCAACGCGCACGCTCCCTTCTCTGACATCGTAAAAACGCGGAATGAGGCTAATTAATGATGACTTTCCGCCGCCACTTGCCCCGACAAACGCGACCGTTTCACCGGGCTCGACTGTAAGATTAATCCCCTTAAGCACATCCTCCCCGTCTTCTGCGTAGCGAAAGTACACATTTTCAAATGTAACCCTTCCCTCCACAGGCGGCAATTTGTGTGCGCCCGGGCTATCGGTCACATCATATTTTTCATCCATAAACTCAAATACCCGATCCATAGAAGCGAACGCTTGGGTAAGCGTTGTTGAAGAATTTACCAGACGGCGCAATGGCGCGTACAGACGATCAAGATACGCATAAAATGCAACCAGCGCTCCGACGGTCAGTTCGCCCTGGATCACCCGATAACCCGCTACCATAATGACAAGCAGCGGTGCAATATCCGTCACCGTATTAACTACGGCAAACGTTTTCGCATTCCAGCTAGTATGCTCTAAAGCTTTCGCCAGAAAATTTCTGTTTCGTTTATCAAATTGCTTCTGTTCATGATCTTCAAGAGTAAAACTTTTAATCACCGGAATGCCCTGCACACGTTCGTGCAAATGGGCCTGCAACGTCGCCAGCGCCTGTGAACGCACCCGGGTTAGATGGCGCAAACGAGAATAAAAATATTTGACCGAAAAGCCGTATAGCGGAAACATACAAATGGCGACAAGTGTAAGCCATCCATCCATGGAAAACATGATCCCCAAGGCAATAAGCAGTGTTACAAGATCAAGCCAAATATTCATCAAGCCGGTATCGATAAAGCTTTTAGTCTGCTCCACATCATTAATCACCCGGGAAATGACCTCACCGGCGCGATGATTGTGAAAATAGCGCAAAGATAGTTTCTGGATATGATCAAATGCCCGGTTTCGAATGTCGTACAATACGGTATTGGAAACCGACTGTGCCAAATATTGCCGCCAGTATTCGATCGGCCAGCGCAGCACCGTAAAAATAAAAAAGACAGTCACCATAACATAGAATAGGTTTTTCATTTTATCGTCGGGCGCTGCCTGCGAAAGCAAAATATCGTCCACTACATACTTTAGCAACAGCGGCATAATCAACGGAATGCCGAATTTCAAAATCCCTACAACGATCGTAATTACAATGCGCTTCCAGTAAGGCTTGACAAACCGAACATATCTTCTTATACTGCCCAACTCATCATCCCCTTTCTATAACTGCCGAATAAAAAACTCCCTTTCGGTGCGAAAAGGAGTTTCATTAATTTTTTAAATGTAGATACCGTTCATACCAGCGTTCTACAAAACCAGGATGAAAAGGGCCTCGGCGTTCTTGAATCCATGTTACAACCTCTTGGACGCCCTTATACACCATGTCAACCACATCCTGGGGATACTGCATACGTCGGCTATGAAGCGCGAACTCCTCTTTATCCAGAATTGTATATGTCATATCCGGATAAACTTTCACATCAAGATCATAGTCTATGTACGTCAGCAAATCATTGCGTAAAGAAAAAGGCGAACCAATATTACAGTAGTAATAAATGCCATCTGTCCGAATCATTGCGATTGTATTAAACCACTGTCCGCGACCAAACGTACATATCGCCGGTTCGCGCGTCCGCCATTCCCGCCCGTCCGACTCGGTGACTCGGACATTATCGTTTCCGCCGATTAAAACCGCATCGCTTAAGTGAAGCAGTAACGTTTTATCCCACGAACGGTGAAACGACCGGTCATGCTTATAGCTTTCGATGCGAATGGGGATTCCGGGTGACGTCATCACGCTCTCCTTCCTTTTCTTGTAATCTATACGAACGCTCCTTCACGTACATTTTTCCCATTTTCGGCGCGAAAGAAGCAAACGCCCTTATTCAGAATCTTTGTTGGGCGTCAATTTTTTCGATAAAGTAATGTATTCCTTCACTTCATACCCAAGCGAACTGTAAAAAGGAAGGACTTTCTTATTATCCTGATTTACCATAATAAATACTCGTGTTACGCCTCTTTCTTTAAATCTTTTTTCCAGCGCCTCGACCAGCTTGCGCCCAATACCGTGTCCTTGTAGCGCTGGATTGACAGCTAATCTGTAGAAATATCCTCTCGTTCCGTCAATGGTTCCTACAATTACCCCGGCTACTTCTCCTTCATATTCAGCAACCATTACTAATTCACTATCCCAAGCCAGCTGCTTTGCCAGTGCATCTAACGTTTCGGTTTCTGTTCGCTCCAATCCAGTTTCTTCCCAAATGCGAGTAATATGTGCGTAATCTCCTAAACGAAACGACCGTATTAGCACACCAACGTCCTCCCTGCTTTTCATCTTCTTTTATTTTACACCACCTATTGATAAATGTCGCTATTATCACTATAGAAAAAGCATACAAAAAAGAAAACCCGCCGTAGACAAGCGGGAAGCAGAGATTTTATTGCATATTTTGCAGTATATGCTGCCATTGCTGATACATGCGCTCGACAGCTTTTTCTTTCTCATCAATGATGATATATCGTTCCATAATTAATTCTTCGACATGGAGAAGTGCCTGATCTAGCTGGTCAAGGGCAATCCCATCGATCGTATTTTCCTGAAGAAGAGCGGCCCGGCGATCATTCAAATCCATTTTCATCCATTGATAAGCGGCAAGGATTTTTCTCTCTTGATAGAGACTGTCATTCATTTCTGCTTCCCATGCTAATACTTCTTCAAAAGGATACATACACATTGCCCCTTCCCCAATCATTTTATTTATACTAAAAATATATTCATTTTTTTTTAAGAAAACCCTTTTATATTCCTTAATTCTTACAATTTTCGTTCAATATTCAGGCTGTGTTTAAAAAAAAGCCATTGCGGTAAAAGTAAGAGAGACCAAAAACTGCGGCTGTACGATACAAAATGCCGCCAGTCGGGGGGGAAGAAATGTATGTAGGACGCAAGCCGGATGAGCTAAGCGATATGTCTATTTCTAAATTGAACGTCGGGGCGATATATCAGGCGACCATGGCGCGTGGGATCATAGTTCACGCATTATTTATGACTAAACGCAAGGGCAAGAAAAACACAATCTTATATTTATTATACATTTTTATCTGTTTTGTATTGAATTATAATCTAAGTACGATATAATGAATTTTGGAAACATATCCGTATACAACCATAAAAGGAGGAGTTATATTATGGCAAAATTTGAATTACCAGCTCTACCTTACCCATTTGATGCACTTGAACCTCATATTGACGCGCAAACGATGGAAATTCACCACGATAGACACCATGCAACATACGTGAACAATCTGAATGCAGCACTCGAAGGACATACAGAATTAGCAAACAAAAGCATTGAAGATTTAATGCGCAACATTGGCAACGTACCAGAAAGCATCCGCACAGCCGTTCGCAACAATGGCGGCGGTCACTATAACCATAGCCTGTTCTGGGCAATCATGAGCCCGAACGGTGGCGGCGAACCGACTGGTGAACTGGCTAACGCTATCAACGAGGCTTTCGGAAGCTTCGAAAAAATGAAAGAAGAATTCGCAAAAGCGGCGGCTGGCCGTTTCGGAAGCGGTTGGGCTTGGTTAATTGTAGACAACGGGAAACTAGCTATCACGAGCACACCAAACCAAGACAATCCGCTGATGGAAGGCAAAACTCCAATCCTTGGCTTGGATGTATGGGAACACGCTTACTATCTGAAGTACCAAAACAAGCGTCCGGATTACATTTCCGCTTGGTGGAACGTTGTAAACTGGGACGAAGTAAGCAAACGCTACAACGACGCGAAATAATGATGCGTCATACACCAACAGACCGTCTTTCCTTTCCGGAATTCGGTCTGTTTTTTTTTTGCAACCGACAGCACAAAATTAACGTAAAATAAGGAAAGACTAAAAATAAAAAAAAAGGAGGCAAAAACATTGAATCTTGCAACGGTTGCCGCGGAACAGCGGCGGTATATACAACGAGTATTTTCCTGGATGTTTGCCGGTTTGTTGATGACTGCGCTTGTCGCCTATCTGTTAAGCGGAAATGAAAACGTACTCGCTTATTTCAGCGCACATCCATACGCCTTTTTCATTATTCTTATTGCGGAGCTTATTCTTGTTTTTTACTTATCGGCGCGTGTGCAAAAATTGTCCGCCACCAGCGCTATGCTCTTATTCTTCATTTATGCCGCATTGAACGGCATCACGTTTTCGCTATTGTTCGCGCTTTATACGTCTACTTCCATCGTACTAACGTTTCTTGTAACAGCAGGCATGTTCGGCGCGCTTGCTCTATACGGATACGTAACCAAACGGGACTTGTCCCGTATGGGCTCTATTCTTTTCATGGCTCTTATCGGACTTATTCTCGCCACGCTGGTCAATTTCTTTCTCCAAAGCAGCAGCCTATACTGGATTACGACATACGCTGGAGTCGTTATTTTCTCTGGGCTAACAGCCTATGATATGCAAAAGATTAAAGAAACGAACATAATCGGAAACGAAGATACGGAAGAGGAAACAAAAGAGGCAATTATCGGCGCGCTGATACTATACCTTGACTTTCTTAATCTTTTCCTTTATCTTCTCCGCATTTTTGGAAACCGCGATTAAAACATAACATTCGCAATAAAAAATAAAAGATTAGGTTGAAGTCAATGCTGTTAATCAAAACAAATCCTTGATTTAATTTATGTAATAGTGTAATATCAAATTGATATTTAATGGAAGGGTGACTTTTAAACCAATGATCAACTAATCTTATCCTTAAAAACATTCATCATTTAAGCACAAAAACTTTTCTTGGATAGGATTAGTATGAATTTTTATATATAAAATACCCATTTAATAGCATCAGTCGAAAAGTACTGTACTGTATCTTTTTGTTACTGTTCTGCCTCCTATCCAGAAAAATGGATAAGGAGGTTTTTTATGCTTATATTTGGAAATTAAAGTGATGAAATATGAAATAAAAATAAACGGAAGGAAGGAAACCATATTGTCTTCACCATCCATGGCCAACCTATTTCGCAATCGTTTTGTGCAAGCGATCCTATTATCTGAACTTTTTCTCCAAATTGGCATCTGGGTACGTAATTTCTCCGTGCTGCTGTATGTAGTGGAAATGACAGGAGGGGATGCATTCGCAGTTTCAATGGTTTCGGTCGCTGAATTTGCGCCGATTTTTATTTTCTCGTTTATCGGGGGAACCTTTGCCGACCGTTGGCCCCCCAAGCGAACAATGATCTGGTGCGATGTATTGAGCGCCATATCAGTATTCGCCGTTCTATTTACATTGATTTTTGGTTCGTGGAAGGCTGTGTTTTTTTCCATACTGTTCTCGGCGATCTTGTCTCAATTCTCACAGCCAGCCGGGTTAAAGCTATTTAAAATGCACGTTCCGGCCGAACAGGTGCAAGCTGGGATGTCGATTTATCAAACGATCTTCGCTGTATTCATGATTTTTGGCCCAGTTCTTGGAACGTTCGTTTATCAAACCTTTGGTATTCAAGTTGCGATTATGATAACGGGGATAGCTTTCCTCATGTCGGCCGTTGCATTGTTTTTTCTTCCGCCGGATCGCGATATGGGTAAAGAAGAGACTCATTCAACGCTCCTTCAAGAGATGGCTGCCGGGATTCGTTATGTGCTGTCGAAAAAAGTACTAACGCTGCTCGGAGCCTGTTTCTTCGCCGCCGGTTTGGCGATTGGCCTTATCCAGCCGCTCGGCGTTTTTCTAGTTACAGAACGACTCGGTCTAGAAAAAGAATATTTGCAATGGTTAATGACCGTCAGCGGGATCGGCATGGTTCTAGGCGGCGGATTGGCTATGGTTTTCGCTAAATCGGTCGCACCACAAAAACTGCTAGCATTCGGCATGTTTGTCGACGCGATCTGCATGGCCATATCCGGTATATCAACGACTCCGTGGTTAACATTAACTGCACAGTTTTTCAGCGGTTTAGTGCTCCCTTGCATTCAAATAGGAATCAACACGATGATCTTGCAAAATACGGAAAGTCAATATATAGGTCGGGTTAACGGTATTCTCAGTCCGTTGTTCACCGGGGCAATGGTCATTACGATGAGCATAGCGGGCCTGCTTAAAAATTTATTTTCCCTTGTTGCGATGTATGAAATGGCAGGAATTCTATTTATCGTCGGTCTGCTTTTTATCCTGCCGCTATACCGTTTGCCAGTTGCCACCCAAGAACCTGGAACCGATTCATAGCCCTTCACCGATAACAAACATATTTTTTACTAACATATTTCAGGAAATGCCTGCCGCTTCCGCCAAATATTCAACAAGATGTACAGCCCGCATCGAACCGGACAAATTTTCCCGCTCAATTCCGAGCTTCATTTGCAGAAGACAGCCCGGGTTTGTTGTAATGACGGCGGAAGCTCCTGTCGCTTTCGTATGTTTCATTTTTTCATCAAGAATATCCATCGCTTCATTATAATGGACAATGTTATAAATACCTGCCGAGCCACAGCACATCTGTGCTTCTTCCATCTCCACGAACTCAATGCCGGGTACGCTTTTCAAAAGCGCCAGCGGTTCATTCACAACCTTTTGGACGTTGGTCAAATGGCAAGAACGCTGGTACGTTACCCGCTCGCCAGAGCGTGGTTTCAAATTCTTCAGACCGCCGCAAGCCAAGAGCACCTGACTGATATCCCTTGACTTTGCGGCGAAAGACTCGGCTCTTTCTTTCCATTCCTCCTCTTTCCCTAGCAAATGGCCGTATTCGTGCAGTATCGCGCCACAGCCTCCGGCATTATTGACAACAAAATCGACGTCTTCTTTTTCAAACGCGGCAATATTTTGCTTGGCAAGGCGCCTGGCTTCTTCCACCTCTCCGGCATGCGCGTGCAGCGCTCCACAGCATGTCTGCCCTGGTACAACAATGACATCGCACCCTGCCTCCGCGAGCAGCAATACCGATAGTCGATTAATGCGCTGAAACACAGCGTCCATGACGCATCCGGTAAAAAATGCAACCGTGTACTTCTTTTCTCTTCTCGCTTTTATTCTTACAGGTATTCGCCCACGTTCCAAAGGAGGAATGGCCTCTGTAAAAACGCCAAGATGATACGGCAATTTCTCAAGAGCACCGGAAACGCGCGCTGCTTTTTGCAGCCCGCTTTTTTGATACAGCCAAAGCATACTGCCTGCAAATTTCATTATTCGCTTACTCGAAAACACTTTTTTAAACATTGTCCGGCGCAACAGACGAACCGGAACAGAAAATTTCTTACGCCGCGCCAGCGCAGCTCTGGATGCCTCAAGAATCGCACCATATTCGACACCAGTTGGACAGGCCGTCTCGCAGGCCCGGCATCCAAGACACAAATTCAGCGGTTCCTCTAGAACAGACAAATCGGTAATTCTTCCTTCACCCACCATCTTAACTAGGTTAATTCTTCCACGCGGCGAATGCGTTTCTTTTCTCATCGTAATGTATGTCGGACACACAGGAAGACAGTAACCGCACTGGACACAGCGATTCGTTTTTTCATATTGCAACTCTTTCCGCAACTGTTCTAAAGGTTCGTTCATTTTAGGTCAACTCCAGCTTTTGACCCGGCTCTGGAAAAATTTTGCCCGGGTTCATAATATTGTTCGGATCCCAAACTTGCTTAATACGTCGCATCATGTCAAGCCCGACCGCTCCTAATTCCATCTCCATAAACGGCGCTTTCATCGTCCCAATGCCATGTTCGCCTGATAACGTACCTCCCAGTTCTACCGCTGCTGCAAAAATCTCCGCAATTGCCTCCTCAACTCGCTTCATTTCTTCTTTGTCATTTTTATCGGCAATAATATTTGGATGTAGGTTTCCATCGCCCGCGTGGCCAAAGACGACCAGATGAATGTTATACTTTCTACGGATCTCTTGCAGTCTCGCACACATGTCGGGAATTTTGCTCCGCGGTACTGTAGCATCTTCGGAAATTTTCGTCGGTTTAATACGCACAATGGCCGGAGATACAAGCTTGCGCGCCCGCCATATTTCCGCCTTTTCCGCTTCATTTCCCGGAATGCGGATTTCTCTAGCACCAACCGCTTTACACAGTTCTGCAACTTGCTGAACTTCATCTTTAACCGCCACAGGATGTCCGTCCAGTTCGAGCAGAATGATCGCTTCAGCATCGACAGGCAAATTAGATGGCTCGTAATTTTCCACTGCTATAATGGACGCCTGATCCATCAATTCCATTTTGGCAGGTAAAATACCGGAAGAGAGAATTTTTGAAATAGCACCGCCCGCATCCACAAGGCTATCAAATACGGCCATCACCGTCTCCGAAGCAGGAGGCTTGGGCAAAAGTCGCAATATTGCTTTCGTAATAATGCCGAGCGTTCCCTCCGAGCCAACGATCAGCTTGGTTAAATCATAGCCTGTAACATTCTTCACCGTCCGGCCTCCGGTTCTAATAATTTCCCCTTCTGGAACAATAACTTCAAGGCCAATTACATAATCCTTCGTTACCCCGTATTTCAATCCCCGCGGCCCCCCTGAATTTTCCGCCAGATTACCGCCGATAGTCGAGACGTGGGAACTGCTGGGGTCTGGCGGATACATCAATCCTTTTTTTTCAGCCGCACGATGAATATCCGCGGTCAACACACCGGGCGATACGACGGCGATTAAATCTTCTTCATCAATTTCCAGCACATCATTCATCACTGACAAATCAAATACCATACCGCCTTTCACCGGCAAAGGCCCCCCGCTCAGACACGTCGATTGTCCGCGCGGGTATACGGGGATTCGTTTGCGGTTTGCCAACTTCACGAGCGCAGCAAGCTCTGTCACACTTTTTGTTTGAACAACCAAATCCGGCAAATATGTGCCGAAGGAAGCGTCAAACGAATAGCTGAAAAGGTCGCTTTCATCGGTCAGTACCCTTCCCATTTTTACGATTTTTTTGACTTCTTCTATATCTTCCGGCTTCATTGCCCTTTTTTCATTCTCCATGCTCCCCCCCCTTTTTTGTCATTCACCGTATCTATTCTAGCCGCCTAAAAATTAAGAGTTCAAAAGCAGGCGCAGCCAGATCCGTTGTCGCATTTCGTTTCTCGCCCTGACTTGATGCGCTTACAGCAAACTTTGCTGAAATCCTTCGTGTAACCCGTCCGCGATTTTTTTATGGGATACAGAAAATGGATAGTGCGGCATTTCTTCTATCAGTACCCAGCTTGCCCGCACTTTTGCCTCAGCGTCTCCTTCCACATCTTCTTGCCCTTTGTACGCGCATATATAAGTGCGTAAATTCCATTGCAAATGCGAAAATACGTGGCTATGCTCCATTACTAATTCCTGAGGTATGCATTTTACTCCGAACGTCTGATATACATACGTGCTCAACTGTTCTCTCGGGTCTGCGTCTCCCTTATATTCCGTGTTTGGAAACTCCCACAAATTCGCTAAAAGCCCTGTTCCAGGACGCTTATGAAGCAGCCATCTCCCATCATTCCGCTGTATCAATGCTACCGCTCGCTCTTCGATCCGCACCTGCTTCGCTTTCTTCTTCACAGGCAATGACTCTTGTATCCCTTTGTCCCGGGCACGACAGTGGTTCGCTACAGGACATATCCCACAACGTGGCGAACGCGGAATACAAATCAGCGCACCCAGTTCCATTAACGCCTGATTAAAAAACGAAGGATTCCGGTGTGCGATAATTCGGTGCACAACCGCTTCGAATAGCTTTCTCGTTTTCGCCTTCGTAATGTCTTCCTCAATTAAAAAAATACGGGACAGCACACGCATGACATTGCCGTCCACCGCAGGCTCCGGCAGCCCGTATGCGATGCTTAGAATAGCGCCTGCCGTATAGGGCCCGACTCCTTTTAGGGCATGCACTTCTTCCGGTGTATCGGGTACTACGCCCCCGTACTTTTCCTGCACCTCTTTTACAGCTGCATGCAAATTTCTAGCCCGCGAGTAATAGCCGAGCCCTTCCCAGTATTTGTATACTTCTTCTAAATCAGCTTCAGCCAGATCACGCACGGTCGGAAAACGTTCCATAAACCGTTCATAATACGGAATCACCGTCTCTACTCTCGTCTGCTGAAGCATAATCTCTGATACCCAGACACGATAGGCATCCCGATCTCGCCGCCAAGGCAAATCCCGCTGCTGCCTTTCAAACCAATACAATAAATCATCCTGAAATCCTTCGATATCAAACGAACCAATCAGATCTTGCTGCCGTTCCTGCTGCTTTGCCATGTATTATTCTCCACTCCCATCTATGTCAACCGGCGCAAACGCCCACATATTTAATCTGTTCGTTCCAGCTACAATACAATCGTTGATACTCTGCCAGAATCCCCCCGAAGTTCCCGTCTCTTCACAACGTTTTCGCTTGATTTTTCGATATGCCTCCACAGTAGGAACGTGAAACATTTCAACAAATAAACCAGGCTGATCTACACCTTCTTGCAATACGAAATTACGCGCGCCAATTTTCTCCATAGCAATCGCTATGTCTTTAATTTTTTGCAAATATTCTCCGCGTTTCTCCGGGATGATTTTATATTCCGCAAACACTTGAATCCAGTTCATCCACATTCTCCTCCCGCATCATCATTCGTTCTTGTAATGGGTACATTAAGACTCTGAACAGCATATAAAAAATATATATTTTATGTTAAATTGCTAAACATTCATATCGTTTTCTTTTATAATAAAGCATAATGCTTTACGCTATCCACGAAAACTGGAAAACGAGAAAGAGTGTAGCGAAAACAGAAGCCGCTTAAGGCTAATACGGAAATTGGAGGAGTTTACTTGGATACAGGTACCCACATTGCAATGGGATTTGGTCTCGCAGGTCTTGCGTATTTGGATCCGGTCGTAGCCGGCCAACCTGAACTTGCCAATGCTGTACTTCTCGGAACGCTGATTGGCTCTCAGGCGCCCGATTTGGATACGGTATTAAAACTTCGCGGCAACGCATCATATATTCGCAATCATCGCGGACGCTCTCACTCCATTCCGGCGATTTTCATTTGGGCAGGACTTATCAGTGGCGGTATTTATACCTTCTTTTCAGGCGTTTCATACTTGCATCTGTTATTGTGGACGCTGCTCGCCGTAGTTGTTCATGTGTCTATCGACTTGTTTAACGCATACGGTACGCAAGCAGCCCGCCCTTTCTCCAAACGATGGATTTCTTTCAATGTTATCAACATATTCGACCCATTCATCATGGCCATTCACCTTATCGGTTTTCTCTTCTGGGCTGCCGGTTTCGACCCAGGACATGTGTTCAGCATCGTATATACGATTATGATTTCCTATATTATCCAAAGAACAATAACTTACCGCAGATTAGTGCGGTTCGTAAAAGCCGAGTTAGGCGAAGAAGGGCACTATATTCTGCTTCCGACGCTTCGCTGGACGCACTGGGGTGTGATCGTCCAGACCGCCTATGCTTCGTATGTCGGCGAATTGCACAACAAACGTATCATCTGGCACGACACTTTTTACCATAAAGAAGAAAATGAAGTTATCAAAAAAGCAAAGCAGGATAATAAGGTGCAAGCTTTTCTATCCTTCACGCGGTACCCGTACGTATATACAAAAAAACGAACGTTTGGTCACGAAGTGCGCTGGATCGATTTGCGCTATCGAACCAAAACGCACTATGCATTTGTTGCGATAGTTCACCTAGACGAACAGTTGAACATCATAGATTCCTACACAGGCTGGGAATACCGCGAACACAAAATGGAAAGCAAAGTTCTTGCGCCAGAATTGGCGTTGGAAAAGCCATAACATAAAAAACGCGCAATCCGTGCCGGATGCGCGTTTTTTCTTTTTTACGCGAATAGCAAAAAGCTGCGTCCAATCGGCCTCGTTCACAGCTTTTATGACAGGTTTCCCCGGTTATTTTTTCTTTTTCGCACCCGGTTTCAGACCAGGTTTCATGTTTTGCATTCTGCGCGTCATCTGGTTTAACTGCTTTTGATTCAAGTTCATTCCCATCGAGCGGGCGATTTGCTGGATTTGTTTCTCATCCATCTGCATATTCGCCATTTGGTTTCGCAAGTACCATACGCCAAGGGCGAACCCCGCAATCACTCCGACAAGCAGCGTAAGAATCGGAATAATATAATCCCACATAAATGCTCGTCCCTTCCACTCTTAATTTTCAGGCAATCACATGATATTTTACTTCTTCCAGCATGAACTTGTCAAAACATAATTGCCTGATTAGGGCGTGAAAAAATGCTGGGTATAGTATGTCCCGTACACGCCTACACCAAGCTTTTTAAAAGCGGGATTCAATAAGTTTTTTCTGTGGCCGGAGCTATTCATCCACCCAAATACAGCTTCAATAGCGTCTGGATATCCCATAGAAATATTCTCAGCGGCCAAAGTGTATTTAATTCCTTGCTCAGCCATTAAATCAAACGGTGACTTTCCAGCGCGCGTTGTATGCGAAAAGTAATTGTACACGCTCATATCTTTACTATGTTTATAGGCGGAGGCGGCCGCCTGATCGCTCCACGCAAGAGCAGGCACTTTCTTCTTTGCTCTTTCTATATTGGTCAGCCATAATACTTGCCTAGCAGCATCTCGATTGACAGTAGCCGTATCCGTCGGATAAGAAGGAATGTTCGGTTTTTTTATATATTGATACGTATAGCCAAAGTATTTCTTATGAACAAGCTCAGTTGGATTGACAACACGTAAACCAAGTAACTTTTTTTTGTCCAGATTGTCATAGTAAGCAATGATCGCTAAGGAACCGGATTTGTACAGCACTTTTTCCGAACTGTCATTTTTAAAAGTAAAGGTAGCCCCGTATAAAGCCCATTCCGGCTTAGCGCTATATTTCAATTTCTTCTCGACTTCGCTGCGCGTGCTCCCCACTTTTACGCCATTATACTGTGTGTCCAGGGTGTTAGAAAACATTTCAATCACATGGCCGTCGCGGAAACCGATCCAATACCTGTCATATACCCACCACTTCGTCTTGTTCGCTCCCGTATAGGCAGCTTTATAAGATCCCAGTTTGGATTTGACAGTATCCCAGCGGTCTCCAATCTCAACTTTAAAGCTCGATGTTACGCTTGCTGTCCGCTGAACAGAATTTGCCTGCACAGCTTCTAGCTTAGGTTTTTGCCCTATCCAAACAGAATGTGTCTTCCCATCATATCCTACTTCTTTGCCAAGCTTTTCTCCGACATATCGCAATGGAACATAGGTGGTCCCTTGGTATGTAATCGTCTTCGGAACTTGATTGCCATTATTTTTATATACTTTCGGATCGCTTGTATCTTTTTTACCATCAAAATAATAAGTTACAGGATAAAAATAGGCGGTAATTTTTTCTTTAAAACCGTCCGCTTCACCTGCGCTCGTCCAGATCCCGGCCGCGAACGCAGCCGCCAGCGCCAGCACAGAAACCATCAATTTGCCTGCTGTTCTCACATGGCAACAACTCCTCGCGAAACATGATAAAAAAGCGTTCCCAACCTATGTTCTTTTGGTTAGTGAACGCTTCTTCAAATTAAATGGTAGCACCTGTTTTTTCTATTGTCTATACCCCATTCAGCGCAAATAGTACAACTTATGTACGCTGATAATTCTTCGCAAACTCGACCGCCGCTTCGCGTGCTTTGTGCTCCGCCTTAGCAAAGATCTCTTCCGCTTTATCCGGCGTGGCCGCCATTCCCTCCACGAAAATGTGGGTATAATCAGTAATCCCAATAAAGCCCATAATGCCGCGCAGATATTTATCTGTGAACTCAAAATCTACGGCTGGCCCTTCAGAATACACGCCTCCGCGCGCCTGGATATGCATCACGCGCTTGCCGGCCATTAAGCCCTGCGGGCCTTGTTCCGTATATTTAAATGTCTTGCCCGCAATTACAACGTTATCAATATACGCTTTCAGTAGCGGAGGATAACTTAAATTCCAAAGCGGTGTTACGAAAATTACTTTGTCCGCCGCGATAAACTGGTCAAGCAGTTCTGTCATGCGGCCAAGCACACGCTTTTCTTCGTCGTTCAGCGCTTCATTCTTTGCGACTTTATCCCATGCGTTCAAGACAAGCGCATCAATGAATGGAATTTCTTCTTTGTAAAGGTCAAGGCGCTCGATCGTATCTGTGGGATTGTGCTGCTGATATGCTTTCAAGAACGTTTCACCCAGTCTCAGGCCATAAGACGCCTCAACCGGCTTCGGATTCGCGGTAATATAAAGAACTTTTGCCATCGTACTCTCTCCTTTTACTCATATTCTATTCATTTTCTAAGCATTACAACTACAAACTAATTATAATTTATTATCTTTAATAAGTAAAGTGTTTTTCTATCAAGAAAATAAGATTCTTAACCTTTATCATTACCTGCTTCTTGCTTTTTCAAATAGTAAATTTCCGGAAATCCTTATTTACCCTGCAATAAACGAATTTCGCGCCAGCGCCCGAATCGGTAATACGCACTTGCACAAACCGCGCTAATCACAAAGCTTGTACCCATGCCATAGGCAATCCCCTGCTCGCCCAGCCACTTGGAAAATACTGCAGTCAGCGGATAACGCAATACCCAGAAAGAGATAAAATTCAGCACCAGAATCTGTACCATGCCGCCTGCACCGCGGATAATACCGTTCAGCACAAAGTTAATCCCAAGGAACGGGTAGAAAAAACAAATCGTGCGAAGGTACAGCGTGCCAAATGCTATCGACTCCGGATTGTCCACGAACCATTCAAGCAGTTTTGCTGCCGTTGCATACACTAATACCCCAATAGCAAACGACACGCTGACAATTAACAATATGCCACTGCGCGCGATACCGCTGACACGTTCCCACTTTCCAGCTCCGATATTCTGGCCGGACATACTGTTCACCGCCGAGCCAAGTGTAACAATAGGCAACATAATCAAATTATCCATACGCTGTGAAGCGCCAAACCCAGCGACCACATTCTCGCCAAACATATTCACTACGCTCATAATCGCCATCATTCCGCCAGAAATCACCATCATTTGCAAACCGGCAGGAATGCCTAATTTAAAAATCGCCAATGCATATGTACGATCGGGGATATGAGGCTTTATGAATGGAATTTTTCCCGATTTCCTCGTGTATATAAGCGCATATACAAACGAAAAACCTTGTGCCACGATGGTCGCAAGCGCCGCTCCTACCACTCCAAGATCAAAGTACATAATGAACAGAGGATCAAGCACCGTATTCAAAATTACGGCCATCAGCACAAACCGTATGGGCGTGCGACTGTCTCCAAGCGCCCTAAGCACTGTGCCGATAAAATTATAGCCGAACAAAAATACAATTCCGATAAAATTCACCTGCAAATACTGAGTGGCCAGCTCATGAATAGCTGACGGTGTTTGAATCAGCGTTAGAATGTGAGGCGAAAAAATATAGCCGATAATTCCAATACCAATGGATAGTAGAGTAAATACAACGACAAACGCATTCAGCGATTCTTTTAACCCTTCTTCATCACCTGCGCCCCTACGCTGGGCAAGAATCGTCAATGTTGCTCCGTTCATCCCGATAATAAATGACAGCATCGTAAACACAACCGTCGCTGATACAGACACAGAAGCGAGCGCGTCTGACCCAAGCAGGTTGCCGACCCATAAACTGTCAATAAACTGATATGACGTCTGTAACACATTCGTGAAAAATATTGGGAGGGAAAAGGCGATCATCTGTCGCATAATATTCCCTTTCGTAAAATCGAAACTTCGCGCAGCCACAAGCTCTCCCTCTTTCTCTTTGTCCCTGTACTACATGATATCATTTGTTTTCAAAATAAGAAGGAAGACAATGTGCGATGAGCGTATAGAAAATTATGTAATAAAATAAAAAAAGAGCAGGAATTCTATCCCGCTCTCGCTCTGTGTAAGCGCACAAAAGATAGTGCTTATTTGCCATGTATGTCATTCACGATCTCAAATCGAATTTTTTTGTCGGTACATGGCATTTTCACTAGGGTGGTCGGATACGTAATCACCTGCGTATACATTTTGCCCGGCTCCGGATTCTTATGCCTTACCTTTACCACAATCTCATCGACGTATTCGGTCACGCCTACAATTTCAATTCCGTATCCCCCATTTGGCTGCTCGCCTCTTGCCACCATCGCGTACATTCCATCCTCATCACACATCGTACCCATAAATTCCTGCTTCTTATGGTCGTCAAACCACCGCTGAATCCTGGAAGATAATTGTGGTTGTTCGCCGCCCGAAGGATAAATCGTTTTAAATTTCAATTCTTTTCCATCTCCTTTTTCTTTCCCTAGATAAATCGTATGGGTCGCCGGGTCATATCCAACTTTGTGTCCAAGCTTTTCCGAAACCAAGCGAAGCGGCACATACGTAGTATCTTTATATACAAAAGAAACAGGAATATAACTTTTACCATTAAAGTATTGCTGTTCTTTATCGCTGGGCTGTATTTTCTGTCCTTCCATCACAAAGCTGACAGGCGTCACTCTTACATCGATTTTTGTCAAGGCGGCATATGAAAAACCGGCTGCACACATCAGCGCTGCCCCGGCAATCACACCGGCCATAAATGTTCTTACCGTGCGTTTTTTCATAAAGCTTCACCCCTTCCTTATATTTGTTTTCTCATCTTTTCAGACGAGCCAAATAGGTGAAACATATGCAAAATGATAACGGAAAACTTATCTTACCCCATTTGTCCTTATTTCACAACGGTAAGTCATGCTATCTAATATAGAAAACTCCAGATTTGAGCAAGTTTATGCAAAAGTAAAAAGGCGCGGCCAGAAAAAGGCCGTGCCCTTTATACTAAATAATGCCTTTCTTCCGCAAAAATGCGATCACTTGCTCTGCGGATTCATCCAGCGTTTTTTTATCCGTCTTCACGATTAATTCCGGTGCTTCCGGCTCCTCATACGGCGAGGAAATGCCGGTAAACTCTGGAATCTCTCCCGTCCGCGCTTTTTTGTACAGCCCTTTCGGATCACGCTTCTCACACTCTTCCAGCGCGCAATTCACATAAATCTCAATAAACTCACCATCTTCTACCAATCCGCGAGCGAGAGCACGATCGGCGCGATACGGCGAGATAAACGCGGTTAATACAAGCACACCCGCATCCACGAACAGCTTCGCTACCTCGCCGATACGGCGAATATTTTCCGCACGGTCTTCCGGGCTGAATCCCAGGTCTTTATTAATGCCGTGTCGGATGTTATCTCCATCCAGCAAATACGTATGCATCCCTCTCTCATGCAATCTGCGTTCCACTTCGTTAGCGAGCGTCGACTTGCCCGCACCGGACAGACCGGTAAACCAAAGAACCGCGCTTTTATGCCCCTTCGTTTTCTGCCGATCCTGCTTCGTTACCGTTGTCCTGTGCCAAACAATATTGGCGTTGTGTCCTGCCATACTTCTGCCTCCTCCCGGTCCTAATTGCCGATCGCGACCTTCATGCCACGAATCAGCACTTCTACTACTTCAGGACGGCTGAACTCCGGCGGCGGTGCCTCACCGCGGCTCAACATCTCCCTCACTTTCGTGCCCGATAAATGAAGGTGATCTTCCGCACTATGCGGACATGTTTTCGTTGAAGCCATGTTGCCGCACTTTTTGCAATAAAAACTATGTTCAAAGAAAAGCGGTGTAATACCCAGCTCTTCCGGCGAAAAATTCAAGAAAATCCGCTGCGCATCGTACGTGCCGTAATAATTGCCAACGCCGGCGTGGTCGCGTCCGACAATGAAATGCGTACAACCGTAATTTTTTCGCACGATCGCGTGGAAAATGGCTTCGCGCGGTCCCGCATAACGCATGGCCGCCGGGAACACGGCCAAGAACACACGATCAAGCGGATAATAGTTTTGAAGAAGTACCTGATAACTTTCCATCCGGATGTCAGCCGGAATATCGTCCGCTTTCGTCTCGCCAACCAGCGGGTTTAAAAACAGGCCGTCCACAATTTCCAGCGCCGTTTTCTGGATGTACTCGTGGGCGCGGTGAACCGGATTGCGCGTCTGAAATCCCACAACCGTATACCAACCGCGCTCAGCAAACACGGCTCTCGTCTCAGCCGGGTCAAGATAGAACTCTTTAAACCTGTTCTTTTTCGGACGCTTTATCAGCGTAATCGGGCCTGCAACATACACTCCCGGTCGCTCCCATAGCTTTTTAACGCCCGGGTGCTTGATTTCTGTCGTACCATATACGTTTTCCGCCTCTATTTCCTTGTTCGGTGTGTACAGTTCCTGTACTTCGATAACACCATACACCGTTCCTTCGTACACAAGCTGTGCCATATCCCCTGGTGCAAGCTGCGCGGCTACGGCTTCCGTTACCGGCAAAGTAATCGGAAGACTCCATACGGTTCCGTCAGCAAGGCGCATGTTATACACGACGCTTTCATAGTCAGCTTTACCCAAGAAACCGGTGAGTGGACTGTAGGCGCCGATCGCCAACAGTTCCAAATCGGAAAGGGCGAACGCGTCCAGTTCGATTTTTTTGCTTACTTTTGTAATGTCATAAGAAAAGTTAATGCGGTTGATTAATACACCGCCATGAGGCTGATTTGTACTCATGCTTTCTACTCCTTTTCCTCAACTCTTTCATTCTTATTGATGCAGACCGCATTCCGTCTTGCCCGTACCGCTCCAACGTCCGGCACGTGAGTCGCTCCCGTCTTCCACCGGTAACGTGCAATGTTTACAGCCAATGCTCGGATAACCTTTGTCATGCAATTCATTATATGGAAGTTGATAAAGCTTGATATAACTCCATACTTCTTCCCATTTCCAATAAATTAACGGGCAGATTTTAATGGATCGGAACCTGCGATCAATATTGACAAACTGTGTGTTCGCCCGCGTCGGCGACTGCTCCCGTCTTAAACCAGATAACCAAGCCACCGTGCCCGCCATCACTTCTTCTAAAGGCTGAATTTTCCGTAATTTACAGCATAAATCCGGATCTATCTTCCATAATTCTGAACCATACTGCTCTGCCTGCTCTTGTACGGACAGCGCCGGCTCCTTCATCTGAATGCGCAATTTCGGATATTTGACTTTCACGCGCTCAATAACTTCATACGTTTCTTTAAAGTGTAAATGTGTATCCAGGAAAACGATACGGGCATCCGGACGCACCCGGCTAATTAAGTCGGTTAAAACCATACCTTCAGCACCAAAGCTGCAAGCATAGATTAGATTGTCACCGAATAGGCCATATGCCCACTTTAATACATCCAGCGCATCCTTATTTTCCAATGTTTTATTTATTTCTTCGCAGCGTTCAGATGTCAGCGTTTCATATGAAAATGTCATATCCGGCACCTAGATTCCTCCTCTCTGATCATGAATGGCGCTTTTTTCTTTACGGATCGTCTGGGAAAGGTTCATTAATCCTAGCGTAGTGATAAATACGCTTATAATAACGATTAACACATACGGATTCGGCTGCAACCAGAGATGAACCATCGCGTAAGCCACGACAAGTGAAGATACCGGAGAAACAATCCACACCTTTGCGATTTGGTGAATAACTCTTTTCTGCCAAAGCTTAAAACCGTTGTCCGCAGTACCAACGCCCATAATGGCACAGGTAGTCGCCTGTACAAGCGGAACAGGGATGCCCAACAAAGAGGCGATAATGACCAATCCTCCGCTGGTAAAAGAAACCGCGCTGCCCTGCAAAAGCGAAAGACGGGTAATTTTTTTCCCGTTTGTCTCCAACACTTTACCGCCCAACAAAACCGCACCAAGCGCCACGAATATTCCACCCATCCAAACGCCAGCGGAAACAGACATTAACCCGGCGCCAACAAGCGGCCCAACCGCGTTCGCCACATTGTTCATACCGGCCGAAAATGCCTCAAGCGCACCGCCGATCACAAGCAATCTTCCCAGCCAGCGCTGCCATTTTCCCTGTCTGCTAAGATGCGGCCACTTCACTTCCGCTATCTTAATTAGTCGCCCCAGCACATACGCCACACTAAACGAGACCAGAGGAACCGCGATCCAGAAGGAAATAATGACTGCAAGTTTGCTGACGAATAAGGATTTGTACGCGAGCCCGATGCCGACAATCGAACCAACCGTCACTTCACTCGTTGACAGGGGAACCCCCATCAGATTTGCTATAAACAGCGTGAGTGTCGCTGAGGCCAGAATAATTATTACAATCTCCACAGTGAGAATAGAGGAAGAGATGATACCTCCCCCGATTGTTTTCACTACTTCGCCTCCACCTAACACAGCACCGAGCAAAGCAGCTGCACCTACAATCAGCATTGCGAGCTTCTTATTTTGAATAGCTCCCCCGCCATACGCCGCGCCCATCGCAGCGGCTGTACCGCTGGCGCCGATATTCATCGCGAAAAACAGGGCAATGGCAATGGCCGCGCACGTCAGAATCATGGCTCGATCACATACCCCCGGCCCGTTCCAGCCGGCTTTTTTTCTACAATGGCTATCTCCGCAACCGGCCTCGGCGGCAAAAAATAGCGTTCAATTTGATTCTGGGCGCTGCGGAACGCTTTTTCTTCATTTTCATGTATGACTACAACGGCAGCTGTTCCCCCATCCCTAAACAATATCTCAAATCTATAGATAAACATCGCCTCACCTCTCCTATGCCCAGGCATCCTTTATACCAACTGTTTCAGAGCCGCATCCAGCCTCTCTTGGAACGGTGTAATTCCAACACGCTGTACGAAATCAAAGAAGCTTTCCTTGTTCCGCTTTTCTTCCTTATAATAGGCAAGCAACGGCAACACGACCCGGTGCAGTTGCTCGCCAAGCACGCGTCCTTTCAGCTTTTCGTTAAATTTCGCGTTCGGGCCCAGCGTACCGCCAAGGAAAATATCGAACGCATCTTTCATGCCGTCTTCCGTTTTAACAAGCGCTCCCTGAAAGCCAATGTCAGCAATTTGCCGCTGACCGCATGAGTTCGGACAACCGACCATATGCATGCGAATTGGTTCATCCAACTCCACATGTTCATCTAGATATTCCGCCAATTGGCGCATTCTTTCTTTCGTTTCAACGATCGCAAGATTACAGAATTCATTGCCGGTGCAAGAAACGGCGAAAGCAGTAAAATTCTTCGGATACGGTGTCAAACGTTCCAACACTTTTTCTTGCAACAGTTCTTCCACTCTTTCATCCGGTATGCCGGTAATTATGATATTTTGCGAATTGCATGTACGCAGTGAGCCATTACCATATTCATCGGCGAGATGCGCCAGTTCTTCCAATTCCTGTGCCGACATACGTCCTACCGGAACGGACAGACCAACATAACTCAACCCTTCCTGGCGCTGTTTATGAATACCGGTAAAATATCCTGCATTCCATCCCTTAATCTTATCTTCGCCCCGCGTCTCCAGCTCGCCGACAAGCTCTTTTAACTTGGCAAGAAACTTCTCCGCTCCCCAATCAGCGACAAGAAATTTCAAGCGTGCGTGATGACGCTTCTCCCGGTATCCATAGTCACGGAAAATCGTTGTAACGCCGACCGCTACCTTCACGACTTCTTCCGGTCGCACAAATACATCGAGCTGTTGAGCCAAATACGGACGGGACGATAGTCCGCCGCCAACCCAGACATGAAAACCGATGATTTCCTTGCCAGCGATTACTTTCGTGGCCGGGGTAAACGCCAGATCGTTAATTTCGGCATGACCGGCATTATAAATATTGCTAGAAATCGAAATTTTATATTTGCGCGGCAGGTTGGAAAAATCCCGGTTCATTAAAAACGTATCGGACAACTGTTTCACAAGCGGGGTCGTATCTATTAATTCGTACGGATCGAGCCCCGCAAGCGGATTGCCAACAATCGTACGCGGGCAATCGCCGCACGCCTCAAATGAGGACAATCCGACGGCAGCCAACCGTTCAAAAATGTCCGGTAAATTTTCGATCCGCAACCAGTGAAACTGAATCGCCTGACGTGTCGTAATATCGATTAAATCCCTGCCATAATCATGCGCGATACTCGCAAGCGTGCGCGCCTGCTCGGACGTAAGATTTCCGGACGGAACCCGGACACGCATCATAAAGCACCCGTCTTTCGGGCGCTGCTGATATACACCTGCCCACTTAAAACGATCCATATCATCCGGCGTAATGGATTCAAAACCAGTTTTCGCATAACGATAAATGTCCTCAATAACATCCAGTCCATCTTTCTCCAGTTTTATTAATTCTGTTTTATTCAATTTCTCCTTATTTTGTGCCCATATTGGTGTATAACTCATTCATACTCTCTCCTCTCATCTCAGCGAATATTATGCAATAATGACTTGACGCAGCTGTTGTTCATACCAAGCTAACTGCTCCCGCAGGCGGACAACCTCGCCTACGACAATCACTGCCGGAGAACGAAAGCGTGCCTGTTGTACCTGCTCTACAATCGTCTCCAATGTACCTATAAGCGTCTCCTGATTTTCGCATGTACCCCAGCGGATAAGTGCCACAGGTGTCTCTTTGGCCCGGCCGTACTTATGAAGATTTTTCACAATTTCCGGCAAATTGCCGACCCCCATGTAAAATACCAGCGTATCTACCGCAGTGGCCAACTTCTCCCACTGAATACCACTTTGCTCCTTCTCTACAGCTTTGTGGCCAGTCACAAACGCGACGGAGGATGAATAACCACGGTGCGTGATAGGTATTCCTGCATAAGCCGGAGCAGCGATACCCGATGTAATGCCCGGCACAACTTCATAGTCGATGCCGGCCGCGATACAGGCTTCCGCTTCTTCCCCACCGCGCCCGAAAACAAATGGATCACCCCCTTTTAAACGAACAACCTCTTTCCCTTGCACAGCCTTCGCCACAATGATCTCGTTAATTTCCGTCTGGGATAACGAATGGTGATTTGTCTCTTTTCCGCAATAAATGCATTCAGCCTCCTTTTTTGCATAATCAAGCAGCTTTGGACTGGCCAGACGGTCATATACAATCACATCCGCCCGTTGTAGAAGCTCAAGCCCACGCACTGTAATCAACTTTGGATCGCCTGGCCCGGCACCCACAAGATACACTTTACCTGCCACCATATAACCATCCCCTTTTTTTCCAAAAATAATATTAATCAAATTTGTTTTATATGTTTAATTTAATTAAAAAAGCCCTGCTTCATTAAAGAAGAAGGGCTTATATTCTACGCTCCCCTCTTCCTCATCTTCAAGCGTGTGCTTTCTGGAATTGGCACCTAACCGAATTAGGTTGCCGAGATTTCATTGGGCCAGTCCCTCCATCTCTCTGGATAAGAAAGAGAATTCATATTATATTGATCGGATTTATTAAATTTGATTATACTCGGCTTTTTCTAAAAAGACAATACTTTTCAAAAAAATCCTCTCATTCATTATGCAAAGAGGCTTCAGAGTTAAAGAGCAGCCCGCTTCTTATTCATAACGCAACGCCTCAATCGGATTTAGCTTTGCCGCTTTGTTGGCAGGATACAATCCGAAGAAAATCCCGATGGAACTGGACACGGAAAATGCAAGCAAAACGGTCTCCCATGAAATCAAAAGCGGTATATTAGCATAGGAAAAGCCGATAGCTGATATACCAATACCAAGCAATGCTCCGATTAAGCCGCCGATTAACGACAAAATCATCGACTCCAGTAGGAACTGAAGCAAAATATCTTTCCGCTGCGCTCCAAGCGCTTTGCGGATTCCGATTTCTCTTGTCCGTTCCGTCACGGACACAAGCATAATATTCATCACGCCAATGCCGCCCACCACGAGGGAAATGCCAGCTACAATGCTAAAAATCAGGGTAATCATTCCAGTCATTTGCGAAAACTCTTTAATATTGTCTTCCATACTTAAAACTTCATAGTAATCTTTATGGTTATGCTTGCGGTTCAAATAATCCTTGACCTGCTTCATCGCAGGCCGCAATGCTTCTTTGGAAATGGCGGTCATTTCAATGTTGCTTACCGTTTGGTTTTCAGACAGCTCATTCGCAAAACGAAACGGAACAAACGCGCTCTTTGCTTTGGAAAAATCAAAGCTTACTTTCTCCTGCTTAAATACGCCGATCACCACTACGCTCCGATCGTTAAAACGCACGCGCTGACCGATCGGGTTTTCCGTCCCGAACAATTCCTGAGCTGCTCCGTCTTCCAATACGATAACCGGTCGGCGGTTTTTATCATCCTCGTCGGTAAAAAAGCGGCCTTGCACCATGTGGAGCGTGGGTTGTACAGCCGGAAGCTGGGCCGTCGTCGCCCTTACTTCGACGGTTTTCTTCTTATTGAGCCAGTAAAGCTCCGTATTGCCTACGTAAGAGTTGGCTACGGCAGCGGAAATGTACGGACTCACCTGCGGCAAATATTCCGCATCTTCCAAAGTAAGCGCGTTCGGATCTTCAGGCTCCTCCGTATCGTAGCGGGTATATACCATAAATTTATTTTGGCCGAACTTGCTTACCTGCTGCACGACCGCACTTTCGCCCCCTTTCCCAAGCGTCATAACCGCAATGACAGACGCGATACCAATAATAATCCCCAGCATCGTTAGAAAAGAACGCAGCTTATTGGCGCGCAAACCGTCCAAAGCCATGCTTAAGCTTTCCAGCAAACGCATAGATTACACCTCCTGTTGGCGCTCCGACGCCAGTTGTTGCGACGCGAATAATCGATCCCGCACGGGGTCATCGGCGACTACCTGGCCGTCGCGGAAGCGGATTAACCGCTTCGCATAGCATGCGATATCCGGTTCATGCGTAACAAGAATAATAGTCGTTCCTTGTTCATTTAACTGTTGGAAAATGTCCATAATTTCAATGCTTGTCCGCGAATCAAGCGCCCCGGTTGGCTCATCAGCCAGCACAATCGCCGGCTCATTTACGAGGGCGCGCGCAATCGCTACCCGCTGCCGCTGTCCGCCTGATAACTGATTCGGAATATGATTCATACGTTCGCCGAGCCCGACACGCGCAAGAGCCGCACGCGCCCGTTCCGTCCGTTCCTTTCTTCCGACCCCGGCATAAATCAGCGGCAATTCAACATTGCGCAGTGCGGTTGAACGCGGCAAAAGATGAAAGGTTTGAAAAACAAAACCGATTTTTTGGTTACGTACATGGGCAAGCTGCTTATCCGACAAATTCGTTACTTCCATTCCGTCTAAATGATACAGCCCGCTCGTCGGTCGATCCAGGCAGCCAATCATGTTCATAAATGTCGATTTTCCCGAACCGGATGGTCCCATAATAGCGACAAATTCCCCTTTTTCAACCGTTACGAAAACATTCTTCATCGCATAAATATCGCCACCGCCTGTGCGGTACACTTTGGACATATTCTCTACTTTTACCATGCTGTACCGCCCCTTTTATCTCGCTTCTCCGGGAACATTCGCTTCCATAACCGGCTCATTTTCCTTTAATTGCGGCCCCGGATTGGTGATAACTTTCGTGCCCGCTTTCAAACCTTGTTTAACTTCGGCAAACAATTCGTTTTCCATTCCGGTGACAACCGCCTTCTTCTTCGCCAGACCGTTCTCATTTATCCAGACGAACGCTTTCCCGCCGTTCTTCTGCACCGCTTCGATCGGTACTTGCAGCGCCTGTTTCGCGCTTTGGTGCACAATCGTTACATCTATCCGAAAGCCGGGGCGCAAAAGCTCATTTGGTTTGTCCAATGCCAGCTTCACCGCCACTTTGGCCCGTTCGCTCTGCTGTCCGCTTTTCTGTGTGGCGGCTTCTATCGCTACCGGTGAGATGCTTACCACATGAGCTTCGGCCACCTGTTTGCCTAACGCGCCTCCTTCCAGCTTGGCTTTCTGACCGACGCGCACTTTGCCGATATCAGCTTCCGCAATTTCCGCTTCCACGTATATATTTTGTGTCGTTCCCACTTTCAATAGTTCATTGCCTTTTGTCGTATATTCGCCCGCCTTCGCTTTTTGCGTCAATACGGTTCCGTCGATAGGAGCCACGATAAGCGCGTCATTTCTCTGGGCAAGCAACTGCTGCCTTTTCTCTTCGATTTTTTGTTTTTTGCTCGCAATGCTCTCTTTTTTCGTCGCCGTCCGCTTCTTCTTCTCTTCAAGCTGTGCAATCGATACCAGCAAAGCGGTGACCTCTTCCCGCTTCGGCCCTTTTTTCTTCTCTGCCAGTTCATATTGCGACGTTTTCAGCTTAAATTCAGCCTGTTTTATCTGGTCGCTCGCTTTATCCAATTCCTGCTTCTTTTCAGCTCCGCTCTCCACAAGCGTTTTGATGCGGGCGTATTCTCGCTTCGCTTGTTCAAGCTCTTGCTCGGCTTGACGAATCCCGTTTTCCGCTTTCGCAATTTCAATGGCATCATTCGCAGCTTGCAATTTCGCTAACTCCGCCTTTTTTTCGGCGATTTGCGCTGAAGTATCGGCAACCTGGTTATCGACATCCCTCGCCTGCTCATCCATATCTATCAATTGACTGTCTATATCAATTAATTGGTTTTTTATATCCTCCGTATAAATCTCACCTAATATCTGACCTTTTTTCACCGGCGCTCCCTCCGCTGCATGCAAAGCAACAATTTTTCCGCTCGCCCCTGCGTATACCGTCATTTCTTGTTCCATCTTTACTTTACCGGTAGTCATGATACGACTTTCCATATCTTTTTGCACAACGGTAGCAAGCGACACCGGCGTTCCTTCCACGCTGCGTGGTACGTACGCCGAATAGACGATATATCCCCCTATTGCTATGACCCCTGTAATAACACCAATCCATATTTTCTTTCGCACTTCTCCTTCTCCCTTTCTATGCTATCATCTTCGATGCTTCGACATTTATATTGCAATATGAAAGTCGAAATATCAAAGACTACGTACAATTTATAGAACCCATGGCACGCAATTTTGTGACACATTCCATAATCTATCGACCATATAACTACTAATACTTGTAAAAAATTTACATTCCTACAAAACCAACACAAACTTTTTAGCAATAAAACCATTCGCTTTCATATCGATACATGATAAACTCAGATTTAAGTCAAAAAAGACTTATATAAAAGTCAAAAATGACTCAACTTTACTGCCGACTTCCTTCGTTTCCCAATAATTATATCTTTTTTTAGCTTGGCACGCCTCTTGCTTTAATGAAATATACAGAACGTACATGAATCATTTTTCATATATTCTATCTGCCAGGGAGGTACACAAATGGGATACAAATTCGCTCATGTAAAAACAGAACTGCCAGGTCCGAAGGCTAAAGAAATTCTGGAACGCCGGAAACAATACGTTCCTAAAGGTATCAGTAACGGCATCCCTACTTTTGTAGAAAAAGCGCAGGGAGCGATCCTGACAGATGTTGATGGCAACACATACATTGACTTTGCAGGTGCCATCGGTACGATTAACGTCGGTCACTGCACGCCGGAAGTTGTAGAAGCGCTCCACGATCAAGTTGATAAGTATATCCATACCGGCTTTAATGTCATGATGTATGAACCGTATATTGAACTTGCGGAGCGTCTTGCGAAGTTAGCGCCAGGAGATCATGAAAAGCAAGTGATGTTTTTGAACAGCGGCGCAGAAGCGGTGGAAAACGCGGTGAAAATCGCGCGCAAATACACAAAACGTCAGGGCGTTGTCGTCTTCTCTCGTGGTTTTCATGGACGCACACTGTTGACGATGTCCATGACAAGCAAAGTAAAACCGTACAAATTCGAGTTCGGTCCGTTCGCGCCCGAAATCTACAAGGCGCCGTATCATTACGCATACCGTCGTCCAGAAGGCATGAGCGTCGAACAATATGATGAACACGTGCTAAACGAATTTAAAAACTTCCTGCTTGGTGACGTAGCTCCGGAAACGATCGCCGCAGTCGTCATGGAACCAGTGCAGGGCGAAGGCGGATTCATCGTTCCATCCAAAAAATTCGTGCAAGGTGTGGCGGAACTTTGTAAACAGTACGGTATCGTATTCGTTGCGGATGAAATTCAAACCGGCTTCAGCCGTACAGGTAAATATTTCGCAGTTGAACATTTTGATGTCGTTCCAGACTTAATAACCATTTCTAAATCTATGGGTGCAGGTCTGCCAATTAGCGGCGTAATCGGACGCAAAGAAATTATGGAAATGTCCAATCCGGGAGAATTAGGCGGCACATATTCGGGAAGCCCGCTCGGATGCCGTGCGGCGCTTGCAGTGCTTGATGTGATCGAGAAATACAACCTGAACGAACGCGGGCGCGTTATCGGCGAAAAAGTGATGAAGCGGTTTGCCAAGCTTGCGGAAAAATACGATATAATTGGAGATGTACGGGGCTTAGGTGCAATGTGCGCTATGGAGTTTGTCAAAGACAAACAAACGAAAGAACCAAATAAAGAAGTTGTAGGTACAATTGTAAATGAAGCCAATAAACGTGGTTTAATCACTCTCAGCGCCGGCTTATACGGCAACGTACTTCGCGTATTGATGCCGCTTGTCATTACAGACGAACAGCTTGAGGAAGGTCTCGATATTCTCGAGGAATCCATCGCAGCCGCTACATCCGCTCTGCAAGTTCACTAATTTTAGTGTTTACGTTGAAAGGGGTTTTCGAAAATGAATCAAACCATACCGAAGAAACCGCTTTATATTGCCGGAGGGGCAAAAGAAGCTTCTTCCTATAAACAGCTTCGATCCCCGCATACCGGAGAAGTAATTGCAGAAGTAGCTATCGGAACGCGGGAAGATATGAAAGCGGCGATTGACCATGCGGAAGAAGCGGCAAAAGTGATGGCCAAAATGCCGGCCCATAAGCGTGCCGCTATTCTGCAAAACGTCTCCTTGCTTCTAAAAGAACGCAAAGAAGAAGCGGCCCGTATTTTAGCGTTGGAGGCAGCAAAACCGATTGCGGTCGCACGTGGGGAAATCGCACGTACAATTGAGACATACCAATTTTCCGCTGATGAGGCGCGCCGCATCCACGGTGAAACGATTCCTATGGACGCGTCAGCTATGGGTGAAAACCGCATTGCTTACACGGTACGCCAACCGCTTGGCATCGTCGGAGCAATTACGCCGTTCAACTTCCCGTTCAACCTTGTGGCGCATAAACTCGGCCCGGCATTTGCCGCAGGGAATGCTGTTATCTTAAAGCCTGCGGATCAAACGCCGCTTTCCGCTTACTTTATTGCCGATTTATTCGCGGAAGCAGGACTACCTGCGGGCGCCCTGCAAGTCATTCCAGGGCCGGGCAGCGAAGTCGGGGACGAGCTTGTATGCGATGACCGCGTAAAAATCATTACTTTCACCGGAAGTCCAGAAGTAGGCAAGACGATCCGCGCCAAAGCGGGCCTGAAGCGAGTTGTGCTTGAACTCGGCTCCAACTCCGGCCTAATTATCGACGAAGGGTTCGATATTGAGCCCATTATCAAGCGTACCGTAACCGGGGCATTTACGTTCATGGGCCAAGTATGCATTTCACTTCAACGCATCTATGTGCACCGCTCTCTGTATGATAGCTTCGTGGAGAAATTTGTAGCGGAAACGAAGAAACTCCGCATTGGCGATCCGCTGGATGAGACAACCGACATCGCCGCGCTTATTTCACAAAAGGATGTAGAACGAATCGCTTCCTGGATCGAAGAAGCAGAAACGCTCGGCGCGAAAGTGCTAACCGGAGGCACGGAAGGCAATATTGTCAAGCCGACAGTTATCGTCGATGTGCCACCGCACGCGAAAGTAAGCTGCCAGGAGACGTTCGCACCGGTCGTCGTTATCAGCCCATTCGATACGTTTGATGAAGCGATTGAAGCGGTGAATGACTCCCGCTATGGTTTGCAGGCTGGCATATACACGAACAACATGGAACACGCCTTTGAAGCGGCGGAACGCTTGGAAGTAGGCGGTGTGATGATTAACGATTTCCCGACATTCCGCGTCGACCATATGCCGTATGGCGGCGTAAAGGAAAGCGGCGTAGGACGCGAAGGCATCAAGTATGCAACCGAAGAAATGACAGAAATGAAGCTCGTTTGCTTCAACCGAAACAAATAAGAACGCCGTATATTCCGGCGCCCTATAATAAGGAGGCGCCCTTATGGATTCGAATATCCACATCGCACCGTTTCTTGATACGTTTTCAATCGGCTTCTGTTATGTACGTGAAGAATATTTCGAATACAACAAGCTGATTGAAAAATGGTTTTTCCAAAAAGATTGGACTCCCGTCCGCCTGTCCGAGTGTTTGCGTAAGTGGGCAGCGGACGGTGAATTTTTCCAACGCACAGATGGGTTTCTTTGGAAAGGAAAAATACTTGCCGAAACCGGCGGCTTCACCTGGCTCGTCTTTCCGTGGGAAAACGCGGAAAGCCATATTGCCACCGAATACGAGAATCTATACGCTGAACTGAAAAGCGTCTTCGCCGCAGCATATGACGAAATTTTCGTCACGGACGGGGAAGGATATACCGTCCGGGTGAACGGTGCCTGTGAACGTAACTACGGGCTTAAAGCTGAGCAAATGGTAGGAAAACACGTGACGGAGCTAGTCGCGGGAGGCATTTTCTCCCCTTCTGCGACACTCGATGTGATCGCGCAGCGCAAACAAATCAATCTCGTGCAACAAACACTGAACGGACGCAAGCTGCTCGTGACAGCTACCCCTGTTTTTACGCAAGATGGAAAGCTCATCCGCGTAGTAAGCAACTCGCGCGATATTACCGAACTTTTGCACCTGCGTGAACAGCTTGACCAGCTGCAAGAACGTGTGGAAACATACGAAGAAACGCTAAAACAGCATGAAGAAGCATCAGGTATGATATTGTCCGTGCGCAGCCCGGCGATGCTTAAGGTACTGTCCAAAATCGAAAAAGTGGCAAAAGTGGACAGCACCGTGCTTTTTCTCGGGGAGTCTGGAGTCGGTAAGACGCACCTTGCCCGTTATTTGCACAATATGAGCCCGCGCAAACACGCTCCTTTTCTTTCTGTGAACTGTAGCGCATTTCCCGAAGCACTGATTGAATCAGAACTATTCGGCTATGAGCGTGGCGCATTTTCCGGCGCACATGAAAAAGGGAAAAAAGGGCTGTTCGAAGCGGCGAACGGCGGGACGCTATTTCTGGATGAAATCGGGGAACTTCCACTGCCAATGCAAGCCAAACTGCTCAATGTCCTGCAAGAAAAGCAATTTTTCCGCATCGGTGGCACCACCCCAATTCAAGTGGACGTACGTATTATCGCAGCCACGAACCAGGACTTGAAAAAGAAGGTGGAAGAAAAAACGTTTCGCAACGATTTATACTATCGGCTTAACGTCATTCCCATCACGATCCCTCCTCTCAGGGAGCGAAAAGAAGACATCGTGCCGCTAGCCATACAGTTTCTCGAAGAATTTAAAGATATGTACGGCATTGAAAAAAAACTCAGCCATGCAGCCGCAGAAGAGTTACGGCGCGCCAATTGGCCGGGTAATATCCGGGAATTGCGCAATTTTCTCGAACGGCTCGTAGTCACGATCGACGAAGATACCATTACAACCAAACATATTGCAACTGCGCTTCGAGATGAAGATGAAACAATGACAGAGCAAGAACATGAAAACCTCTCGCTCAAAAAAAGGCTGGAATTGTACGAAGGGCAAATTATCCGACGTATGTACGAAGAGTGCGGCAGCACTTACAAGCTGGCGGAAAAACTCGGCATCAGCCAATCGAGCGCCATGCGCAAAGTCAACAAATATGTAAAGGAACTGTGACATGCTGGTAACGTTATACGGGACGCAAACTTCGGAGACAATGGATATTCATCTCGATCACCCGCATACCGTCGGCGCCATCCTTGAAATCTTGCTTACGATTCATCCCTGGTTCTTCCAAGCGCTACCGCCTGGAAGAGACAAATCAACGCTGGCAGAAGCATTGTTAATTAGGGATGCGGACAATACCGCTCTTACCGTCGACGATATCGTTACAAATGATACCAAACTTGAAATCCAGTTTCATAATACGATATAATGCTGAGGGACCCCTGTTTTACGTAAAACAGGGGTTTTTAGATATAGAAATTCACCGAATCAATCCAACCGACGCAAAGAATGCACGGTATGTTCAACGATATTATATATATCACCAATGTTATCTTCGTTAATTTTGCGTCCAAAATCAAGCGTAATGGTGTTGCGGTACAAGGCAGGTTCATCGAGCTCTAAAGGCTCGTACCGAAAAGCTAGTTCCTGCATGATAAGCGGACGATGCGACCATATAGCGTTGAGTTCTTCCTCAATTCTTCTGCACCGCGCTATATCTGTTATTTCCATAACGAATTGGACGCGCAGCGTACAGCCAAACTTCCGGCCTTCGCTTTCGGGAAGCTCAAGAATCTCCCCCACCAGATCCGCCGCATCAGCAGACAAGATCAGAAGCGCTGTCGTTCCTTTTTCTGCCTTCTTATGTCGCTCACTGAAGCCAATTGTGTACGTGCGGGACATGGAGGCCAACTCCACGGTATCGCTGCGGGAAGTAACCAGAATTTCGCCCGCAAAATCGAAATCGTATATCGCGCCCTCAAGCGCTACTTTTATGTTTTCGTATATAGTCGGATCAAACACCTCATTCTCCCCTATACTTGCTTCTGTCTAAGCTTTCTCGCTTTGCGCCGCGCTTCGTCTTCCACAGCATTTTTAGCGGCGAGAGCATCGTAATCCACCTTCCACTTCCCGCGCGCTGTTTGGACAATGGCAGTAATAATCGCCCCAAAGAAAACAACCAGAATGATGACACCTGTAATAAACATCATAATCATACTGGGGCTAGAGAACATAGCCAAAAGTAACCACTCCTCTCCTAATGACGAAAAACTATATCAACGCCTAAGGCGCGTACGTTCGCCTTATTTATTATACCTTATCCCCTGCTTTATATAGAGTATTTTTGCTTCGAAACAAAAGTCAGTGACCGCTAAACAACGCGGACGAAGCTAGGATGCCGTCAGTGGTATAAACTCCAATTCGCAACCCCTTCACACATTGAGAATCTCTCGTCTAAATTGGAGCCCTCTTCAATGACTCTGGTGTGGAAATCACTTGCATCGCCAACATCAAGTCTTCCACACGACGTGCCATCGCATTACTGCAAACAAAATCTTACTCTGCCAGCGTAGCGAATAGAGGTCATAATTATATATGCACTATACTGGTAGAATGTCTAAATGCAAAGGGCAGCCCAGATAAACAGGTCATAATTATATATGCACTATACTGGTAGCTTAAGGTAATAAGAAAACACACGAATTTTTCGCTGACTTAGCTTCGCGTCCCCATCCACATAGATGAGATCAGCATGAGTTTCATTGTCAAAACGTTAGCGCTACCCTTTGTATTGTTCATCATGTATTCGTTAATAATAAAAAAAATCCTAAAAAAAATGATAAAGGGGGAAGATTCATAACGATGAAAATGAGTCAGCTCTGGCGGAAGAAAGCCCGTAAATCAAAGCAATGGCTTTCACAGGAGAAGGCAGCGATATCCTCTATCCCCTTGCAACCCTTGCACACTTCGCTAGAAAAAAACGTTCAGGACATTACGGAACAATTGGGCCAAAATACGGATTTCACTTCGCACCACCTGATTTGCGCAGGAAGGCGCGTCGCTTTATTTTTCTTTCAAAGTCTTGTAGATATCCAACATCTAAGTGAATACGTCATCCTTCCCTTACAGGAGCGTTGGGACAAAGATGCAAGCGAAAAGGGACTGCTTTTATCCGAAGAAAAAGCGAAACATGAGCTTCTGCAAATAATCCAGCGACAAATCGTGGCCACCACAGAAACACAACGGATCATGGACTGGCAAGCTGCTATTCAACAAATGCTGGATGGAAAAGCACTGTTAATTGTTGACGGGGAAGCCACGGGGCTCGCGGTTGGAGTAGAAAGGGTAGAAAAGCGGAATATTGCAAATCCCGATACAGAACAAAGCGTGATCGGACCGAAAGAAAGCTTTATAGAGGATTTGGATACCAATATTACGCTAATCCGCCAACGTCTGCGTGATCCCAAATTAACTATCGAAGTCATTAATATAACAAAGCGGGGAAAACACAAGGTTTGTATATTCTATCTAGAAGATGTGGCTAATCCGAGTATCATAGAAGAAGTGAAAAGGCGCCTGTTTGCTATCGACACAGATATCATACAAGGACAAATGCATCTACAGGAATTAATCGAAGACAATTCGTTTTCTTTATTTCCCGAGCTGCGTCCGACAGAACGGCCAGACGTCGTCTGCTCCTACTTGTTGGAAGGGAACGTGGTGGTCATGACGGGGAACTCGTCTCACGCACTCATTCTTCCTATCACATTTTTCCAGCTGCTGGACACGGTTGATGATTACTACAGCAGTTGGCAGTACGCGACCCTAATCCGCTTTGTTCGAATGCTTGCCCTCCTGTTCAGTATCGTAATTCCAGGATTGTACCTTTCGTTAACCGCCTTTAACCCTGAGCTGATTCCCACACGACTGGTTATCTCTATGGACGCTGCTCGAACAAAGGTAGCTCTACCGATTTTAATGGAAATATTTGTAATGGAAATCATGATTGAAATTCTTCGGGAAGCCGGAGTAAAACTGCCCAAACCAATTGGACAGGCCGTCAGTATCATCGGGGGCTTGGTCATCGGAGAAGCGGCCGTCAACGCCAATCTGGTGAGCCCCGTTACCATCGTGATTATCGCGCTCACCACGATCTCGTCCTTTACAGCCCCTGTCTACTTACTGGGCATCACATATCGAATTTTACGCTTCTTCGTGCTTTTTTGTAGCAGCATTCTAGGACTCTACGGCTTGATATTGGGGTTGTTTTTCATTCACGCTCATACGGCCCGACTTGTCTCGTTTGGAGTGCCCTATCTGGCCCCTCTCTCTCCTCTTCGCATAGCGGATTGGAAAGATACACTGGTACGTTTTCCGTTTAAAAAGCTTACAAAACGCCCCTCATTTCTTAACCCGTTGCAAAGAAGTAAAAGTAAGCCTTTGCCAATGATATCTAGAAAACAACACAAAAAGGAGAACAAACGATAATCAAGCAGCGTCTTGAAGAATCACCGCTGTCAATGAACCATGTTTACTTTTCCAAGGAATTATCACTCATTCGAGAAGGAAGGAAAATGTACGCAAAAGCTGAGTAAAAGAAGCAATTTCCATAAAGAAGGGTGATATTAATTATGATGAGTGGAAATGAAGTTCGTCCAAGCTTAACCCCTGTTCAACTTGTGTTCCTCATATTCGGCGTCATTATCGGTACCGGTTTTATCACGCTACCTCGAGGGGTGATGGAAAAAGCGCGAGAAGACGCATGGCTGACTATCATATTAGCGATAGGCTTCTGCTTTTTCTCGCTATGGTTAATTTTACGGATCGCTCGCGTCTTTCCAGGGGACACGGTAATTGAATACAATGTAAAACTTTTCGGCCGTACGGTCGGACTGTTGTTTAACCTATCGCTTGCAGGGTACTACTTATTTTTCACTATTACCGGAATCCGAGTCATGGCGGAAGTAGTGAGATCAGAAATGCTGCCATTTACCCCCATTGAAGTCATCATTGGCAGCATGCTACTCATCCTTCTTTATTCCTCATGGGACGGCCTCATGCCAATCGTCCGGATACATGAATCAGGAATCCCCAGTTCTATCTTTATGTTGGTGTTCTTTTTGATGTTAGCTTATTTGGAAGCTGATTGGTATGAACTACGGGTACCTTTTTTGGACGGAATGACCTCTGTCATTCAATCGTTACCGAATACGGTGTACTCCTTTCTGGGCTATGAAATTTTATTTCTGTATTACCCGTTTATTGCCAAGAAAGAGAAAGCGTATCTGCACACCGCTATCGGCATTGGAGTGTCCGGCATCTTTTATATCTTCGTCGTGTTGGGTGCATTAGTTACGCTTGGACCGGATGTGACCATAGCTCAAACATACCCTGTCATTACGATGGCAAAAACTATTGAAATTGTCAGACAATTTATAGAACGAGCCGAACTATTGCTGATTATCTTATGGCTCCCTTTAGCGTATACCACCCATCTAGTCACTTTTTTCTCAACAGCTTTTGCATTGAACCGCACGTTTCCGCGTATTTCGTTGCGATGGTGGATGGTGTTATCGCTTCCGTTAATCTTCGTCTTGTCCCTCGTTCCGGAAAATTTGATCGAAATGGAGGGTTGGCTGAATGTGGTAGGGGCTATCGGTTTGTTCCTTCTCATCGGCTATCCACTACTTCTCCTCACCTGTGTATTTGTACGACGAAAACTGGGGCTCCTTCCCTCTCCCGAACAAAAAGGTGATAGCGTATGAAAAAATGGAAGAGAAGTTTTATATCAGCAATTACACTCATAAGTTTTGCTGCCATTCTTCTAACAGGATGTTGGGATTATAGGGAATTGGAAAGGCGAGCGATCATCGTAGGACTTGGTATTGAGGAACTCCCCCCGGAACGCTTTGCAGGAAAGGAAATGCGTATGTATCAAGTTATCGTGCAGGTAGTAGAAGCGGCCAGTGCAAGTGGTCAGATGGGAATGGGGACGCAGACAGGACAACAACCAAAAGGCTATACCAACTTTATCTTTAAAACTCCGTCCATTGCGAACGGAATTGAGCAAATCACCACGCAAAGCGATCGCTTCCCCATTTTATCTCATCTGCAAATGATTGCTGTAGGAGAAAAAGTATCCGAGAAAGGGCTCAATGAACTATTTGACTTTTTCTCCCGCTTTCCCCAAATGCGTCGTCACACCGAGATAATTATGACAACAGGCCCGATTACTGAGTACTTCACAATACCGAGCGTGTCGGAACCAACTCCCTCTCTGCATATTGCAGAGATCACAGACAGCGTTCAAAAAACATTGATCATGCCTGAATCCAATTTGGGTACCGTGAGCAAGAGCGTTCGGAGCAACACACCTTTCTTTTTACTTACAGCCTCTATAAACAAAAGAAAGCAAATTGTCATTAATCAAGCGACTGTCTTTCAGAACTTCAAGAAGATGGGCATATTGTCCAAAAACGACATCCAAAACCTTTCCATACTACACGGCGAGATCGAAAGAGGGGTATTGAACTTTCCTTGCTACGCTGGAAAAAAAGTAGGATTGCAAATTCTCAAGGGAAAAAATAACATCCGTCCTACCATGAAAAACAATAGACCCCACATTACGTTTCAGATTGAGTTGGACACCGAGCTAATGGAATATCAATGTCTTGGCGCCTCCTTCGATAAACCGAACCAGCTTGAACGGGCTGAGCGTATTTATTCAGATATTCTGGAAAAACGATTGCACAAGACTATAGAAACACTCAAAAAGAAGTACAAAGCCGATGTGTTTCGGTTGACTACAAGGCTCAAAAACCACCCTGATATGTATAAACAGATACGTAAACAGCCGAAAACATTTTTTGAGCAATTGACTATCGACGTAAATGTAGACTTAAAAATCCGCAACATTGGAGATTCACTCAAGACTCCTCATTATAAGTTGAAGAAATGAACGTACATGGCTTTTCAGCCGCAACCCTGACACAAAAATCAGGAGATCAGTCTTTCTCAACAGGAGTATACCTGAAATATAAAGTATTTTGTCATTTCTTGAAGATAAAAAGTGGAATTTGACGAACGATTTTTGTTTCATTGCTAATTTTAAACAGGTAAAATTAATAGTAAGAACCTCGCAACATACCTCTGGCTAGTCTTCAGTTGACTCCCTTTGTTGGTGCGTCCTTGCGCACCATCTTTTTTATGCGTAAAAAAGAAAAACTCGCGGGTATTGCCTACGAGCCAGCCTGTAGACAAAGTTCCGCAAGGAACAGGAGCTACAGGCTGAGACGTTTTTTACATGCCTTTCGCTTTTACAAATACACGTACAATTTGCTCTGTTTGTTTTTCAAGCAATACCGTGGCCCGCCCCATCGCTTCTTCCACGGAAAGCGGGCCATCAACCAAACTGAAAGCGGCGGTAAGCCCGCGTCCGTAAAGGGGCGAAATATCCCCGTCGATGCCGCCAACAACAGCAATCACCGGAATGCCGCGCCCGGCGCAAACCGCACATACGCCCGCCACTACTTTTCCGCCCGCTGTCTGGGCATCCAGGCGCCCCTCGCCAGTCAGAACGGCAGTTATTGAATGCTCGTCCAGCAAGCGTTCCAGTCCAAGCATCTCGCTAACAATAGCAAATCCCGGACGAATTTCCGCGCCAAGCAAACCGCACAGCCCGGCCGCCGTTCCGCCCGCCGCCCCAGCTCCCGGCATATCGTGTACAGCGACACCCGTCTTGTGCCTTATCTGATCCGCCCAGACAGTCAGCGCTTCCCCCAGTTCACGTATCGCTTCTTTGTCCGCTCCTTTTTGCGGGCCAAATACATAGGCCGCTCCCTGCGGTCCAAGCAGTGGGTTCGTCACATCGCACGCGAGACGGAATTTTGCCTGCTTTATGCCCTCATCGACCCGTGAATCGTCAATGTGCGCTAATTCCCGCAAATAGACGCCTCCGCGCGGCAACTCCTCTCCGCAATGGTCAAGCAACCGAAACCCCAATGCTTGGAGAATTCCAGCCCCTCCATCTACAGTAGCGCTTCCACCAAGGCAAATAATAAATGAAGCGATCCCTCGTTCCATTGCTCGCATGATTAATTGTCCGGTGCCAAACGTAGACGCAAGCCTCGGATTTAATTCTTCCTTTTTGAGGAGCGTGAGGCCAGATGCGGTCGCCAATTCTACAATCGCCGTTTTTCCATCTCCCGTTACACCATAATATCCGCATATTGGCCTACCTAACGGATCTTCGATCATCGTCTCGTATATTGTCCCTTTGGTTGCTTTCACCAAATGTTCGAGCGTGCCTTCTCCACCATCCGATAGCGGAAGTGTAAAAGTGCGAGCCGAAGGCCTTGCTTTAAGTACGCCCCTTCTCATCGCTTCAGCCGCTTCTTTTGCTGAAACACTTCCTTTAAATGAATCCGGTGCCAGCAAAAATTTCATTGTACTTTCCTCTCCCTATTTTTTCTCCGTCTATTCCTTCGCGTCCCACTTGTTCTTTTCCTCTATGATGGCTTCCTATTTAAAAAGTTTTTGAAACCTTTTTTCCTGTTTTCCGTATGTAAGTACTTGTTCAAAACATTTCAGTATAGGGGGGTTCAAAGAAGCACAATGGAGCAACAAGCACTCATAGCTATCGGGATTTTCCTTGTTACATATGGTCTTATTATTTCTGAAAAAATCCATCGGACGATCGTAGCCATGCTGGGCGGTGCTCTCATGGTCGCCCTAGGCATTGTCAATCAGGAAACCGCCATTCACCACATTGATTTCAATACGCTTGGTCTGTTGACCGGAATGATGATTATCGTCGCTATTACAGCGCAAACCGGACTGTTTAAATTTATCGCGATCTGGGCGGCGAAAAAAGTAAACGGCGACCCGATAAAAATTCTTATCGCATTAAGTATTATTACGGCCGTTGGTTCGGCGTTTCTTGATAATGTGACGACGGTATTGCTTATGGTACCTGTTACATTCAGTATTACTCGACAGCTTAGAATCTCGCCTATTCCTTACTTAATCGCGGAAATTTTTACCGCCAATATCGGTGGAACGGCGACAATGATCGGCGATCCGCCAAACATTATGATCGGAAGCGCGGTAAAAGAATTGACATTTGTCGCATTTATCAATAATTTGGCTCTTATTTCCGCATTCATTCTTATTGTAACTGTTGCGATTCTCGCTTTGCTGTACCGCAAACAAATCCAGACAACCGAAGAATTAAAAGCCGGCCTGATGGATATGCGAGAACAGGACGAGATCACAGATCCGGCCCTTTTAAAAAAATGTCTGGCTATTCTCACTTTGACAATCGCAGGATTTTTCGTGCATCAGATTGTTCATATCGAATCCGCTACTATTGCGCTGCTTGGTGCATTTATTCTGTTACTGCTGACAGGCGAACATTATCTCGAAGACGCATTAACAAAGGTCGAATGGACAACCATCTTCTTCTTTGTTGGCCTGTTTGTGCTCGTTTCTGGACTGGTAGAGACGGGAGTTATTGCCCAATTAGCAAATAAAGCGATCGAACTTACAAAAGGAGATCTGGTAGCAACGTCCTTACTCATTCTCTGGATGAGCGCGATCGCTTCCGCATTCGTGGATAACATTCCGTTCGTTGCCACCATGATTCCGATGATTCAGGAGATGGGAAGAATGGGTGTTAGCGATCTGGAGCCGCTCTGGTGGAGTCTCGCCCTCGGTGCGTGCCTAGGTGGGAACGGTTCACTTATCGGTGCCAGTGCCAATTTGATTGTAGCGGGGATGGCTTCTAAAGAGGGATACCACATTTCTTTCCTTAAATTCCTGTGGATTGGCTTTCCGCTGATGATTTTATCCATCATTATTTCAACTGTATATATTTACGTACGCTATCTTATGTAAAAAGGAGAAAGCGCTATGATCAGTTACCAGTATGATACAAATGCCCTGACAATTGAAGAGCAGAAGAATGAACTTGACACCGAATTTATTCTTAAGGTAAAGGACGTAGATGGAATTATCCCTTCGTTACGCAAAGTGCGCGCATTTTTTGACCAAGACAAAGTGTACACGGATGTTATTTTCTACCCGCATCCTAACCATGAGTACCAGATCATTGTCCGACAAGACTACTACATTGATTTCCTGCTTGCCCTATTCAAAAACAAGATTATCCATACTTTGGAATGGAGCTAAGCCCACTTCGCCATATTCTCAGGCCGAAAAGGAAATTCGGCCTGTTTTTATTTCCTCTTGTATCACGCTTCTTTGCTTATCATAATAGAATATGAATAAATTTCTTAAATTTCTATCCCCTTTGCAAAAAAATTGTCATTCATATATATAATTATAATTAAGGGGAAAACGATTCGTATCCTCTTCTAAACCTTTTTCTGTAATTTTCCATAAAATCCACCATTTTTATCGTTTAAATTTTCTAACAAATAGGGTATAATAAAAAACATACTAATTTAAGAAGGAGGACAAAGCATGAGGATGTATGTTTGTTTATCGTGCCTGCAGGTCAAACATGGCGACTCACATCGTGTAGACATGAACATTTGTGAAACCTGCTCCTCTGATCTTTCAACCATCGAGGAAGACCCACAGCTTTGTTCCAGTCCCCCTTCCCTTTGCATCATAAATGAAATGACCGTACAAAATGAAGATTATTCTGATAACGATGAAAGCCCTTCAGCGTTTTGCTGATGGGCTATTTTTCTTTATCTCTTCATATGATAAAATGCAAACAAACAATACATACTGAGGTGTATAATGAGTTCTATTCGTCGATCGATCCCAAACAGTTTTACGTTAAGTAATCTTGTATGTGGAATTTTTTCGCTTACTTTTTCTATGAATGGATATTATAAAATGGCTGCCCTCTTAATTTTATTGGCTGCACTATGCGACGTATTTGACGGCAAACTGGCGCGTATGCTGAAAGTGGACAGCCCTATGGGAGTCGAACTGGATTCCCTAGCTGATATTGTTAGCTTCGGAGTAGCGCCCGCAATTTTGATTCATACCATGCATACACCTTCTCCCCTGCTAACCATCGCTTTTATCGCATTTCCGATTGCTGGCGCCTGGCGGCTCGGTCGTTTCAACATTAAACCTACTGTCGGCTATTATATGGGTGTACCCATTACATTGGCCGGACTCATTCTTGCTGTATTGGCGCTTTTTTCTTTTTCCAGTCCCCTGCTTATGCTTATCCTCGCCGTTTTAATGGTGAGCCCCATCCGTATTCCAAAACTATAACCTCCCCCCGTTCACGGGGTTTTTTTATTTTTCTATAAATTAAAATTATATAATAAATTTTATCGAAAAATAATCAGAAAATAATTACTTCGTATAAAAACCTGTCAATTTGAGAAAATATACTATATAATCGAATTATGAAAGCGTTTCCTTAATATGATTTTTATTATATATAAAATTTTCTGGGAGGTTCTATGAAGCAAAAACAACATCATGAACTCCATCGTGGCCTTGAAGAACGTCATATTGCGTTAATGTCCTTGGGCGCAGCCATCGGGGTTGGCCTATTTCTCGGTTCTTCTTCTGCCATTAAATTGGCAGGCCCTGCAATTCTGCTCGCGTACGCTTTGGCCGGAGCCGGAATGTTTATCATTATGCGGGCGCTTGGTGAGATGGCTATCCAAAACCCGGTAGCCGGTTCGTTCAGCCGCTACGCGCGCGATTATCTCGGGCCCATAGCAGGGTATCTAACCGGTTGGAACTATTGGTTCCTCTGGGTCGTAACTTGTATGGCTGAGATTACGGCTGTCGGCGTATACATGCAGTTTTGGTTCCCGAATACTGATCAATGGGTATGGGCGCTTGCTGCGCTTGTCATTATGGCCGCAGTCAACCTGATCGCCGTAAAAGCTTACGGTGAGCTTGAATTTTGGTTTGCGCTTATTAAGATCGTCACCATTATTCTCATGATTATTGTCGGCCTCGGTATGGTTATCTTTGGAATCGGGAATGGCGGTGTTGCAACCGGCATTAGCAATCTCTGGTCACACGGCGGCTTCCTGCCAAACGGGATCAATGGTGTGCTCATGTCCATGCAAATGGTGCTGTTCGCATTCCTTGGAATTGAAATGATCGGTGTAACTGCGGGAGAGGTCAAAAACCCGGAAAAGTCGCTCGCCCGTGCTATTGATTCTGTGTTCTGGCGCATTTTGCTCTTCTATGTCGGAGCATTGTTTGTCATCTTGTCCATTTATCCATGGGATGAAATTGGCACAAAAGGTAGCCCGTTCGTCATGACATTTGACAAGCTCGGTATCCCTTACGCAGCGGGCATTATCAACTTTGTTGTATTAACTGCTGCGCTCTCATCCTGCAACAGCGGGATTTTCAGCACGGGCCGCATGCTTTTCAACTTAGCACAGCAAGGTGAAGCGCCACAGAAATTCAAGAACATCAGCCGCAGCGGTGTGCCGAACATCGCGATTCTCGCTTCCGCGGGAGCGTTGCTCATTGGCGTCACACTAAACTATATCGTACCAGAAAAAGTATTCCAGTGGGTGACAAGCATCGGCACATTCGGGGCAATTTGGACGTGGGCTATCATTCTGCTGGCGCAAATCCGCTACCGCAAAAGCCTAAGCGTGGAACAAGTGCAAAATCTGAAGTACAAAATGCCCCTGTTCCCGTTCAGTTCCTATGTAACGCTAGCGTTTCTTATCAGTGTTGTCGGATTGATGGCCTATTTCCCTGATACTCGCATTGCTCTAATCGTGGGACCTGCCTGGTACTTGATTCTTATTATTTTCTATTTCGCAAAAGGTCTGCACAAGCGGAAAATAACCAAACAAGCAAAAGAAGAAGAAAATCATAAACAAAGCGTGAAACCGTCTTATCAACGATAAAAATATGCGCGGCTTGCCTGTACAACGGACAAGCCGCTTTTTTACTCTCGCTTTTAGCGATTATACTTCTACCGCTTCTTCCGTAAACGGCCACGCTGGCAGCATTTTACGCAGCGGTTTATCCTGACGGTAGCCAAGCGCATATTCCGCTTGCATAATCGTATGAATCTCGCGCGTCCCCTCATAGATCACCGGCGCTTTCGCGTTACGCATAAAACGCTCGACCGGATATTCGTTTGAATAGCCATATGCGCCATGAATTTGCACTGCGTCGCACGCCGCCTCAAACGCCGCATCACATGCATGCCACTTGGCAAGCGACGTCTCCCGCGTATTGCGCTTGCCCTGATTTTTCAGCCACCCGGCACGGTACACAAGCAAACGCGACGTCTCAAGACCATCTACCATTTTTGCAATCATCTGCTGCACCAGTTGGTGTTTTCCGATTTCTTTGCCAAACGTGCCACGTTCATGGCAATATTTCAAGCTTTCTTCAAGGCACGCCTGAATCAGGCCGCACGCACCCGCAGCCACTGTAAAACGTCCGTTGTCCAGCGCAGACATGGCAATCTTGAATCCTTCCCCTTCTTCTCCCAGCAAATTCTCCGCCGGGACGCGCATATTATCGAAGAAAATCTCGCCCGTATTCCCTGCACGAATGCCAAGTTTTCCTTTGATCGCTTTCGATGCAAAACCCTCAAACGTACGCTCAACAATAAAGCAGCTAATGCCTCTATGCTTTTTCGACTTATCCGTGTATGCAAATACGAGAAAATGATCAGCGATATCGCATAGGGAAATCCATGTCTTCTGCCCGTTCAGAATATAATAATCGCCGTCACGCACTGCTGTTGTCTGCATTGCCGCCACATCGGAGCCTGCATTCGGCTCTGTCAATCCAAAGGCCCCGATTTTTTCACCTTTCGCCTGTGGAACCAAATATTTTTGTTTCTGTTCCTCGCTTCCCCACTGCAATAAGGTCATGCTATTCAGCCCCGTATGAACGGATACGGCCGTCCGAAACGCAGTATCGCCCCGTTCCAGCTCCTCGCATACGATTGCCAGTGTATTGTAATCCATCCCGCTTCCACCATATTCTTCCGGAATGCAAACTCCCATCAGGTCGAGATCAGCCAGCCGCGTCATAATGCTACGCTCGAAATGGCCTTTCGCATCCCATTCTTGAATATAGGGCTTAATTTCCTTATCCACGAAGCTACGTACCATTTTACGTACAGCTTCTTGTTCTTCTGTTAAGGCAAAATTCATCATCTTCTTATTCGCTCCTTTATTTACATTTTAAATAATTTTGTCCTGAAACCACTCATCAATTTGTTCTTCCGTAAATCCGTGCGCAAGTAAAATTTCCTTTGTATGCTCACCCACAAGAGGCGGATGGCGCCGAATAGACACAGGAGTCCGCGACAATTTCAACGGACTTCCCACCATCGAAACTTTTCCTGCTGTTGGATGCGATATTTCCACTTTCATCTTCCTTGCCTGTACCTGTGGATCTTCAAACAGCTGCGCCAGATTATAAATTGGGGCATTCGGTACACCAACATCTGTCAAACGTACCAGCCATTCCGAAGCAGGACGTTTTTTAAACTCTTCCTGCAACAGTTCACAGATTTCCTCTCGGTGTACAAGCCGAGCGGAATTGGTCGCAAACTTGGGATCACGGCTCCATTCTTCTTTGCCAAGTAGCACGCACAGTCTGCGAAATTGCTGATCATTACCTACCGCCACTACCATCTCCATATCGGATGCTGCAAAAGTCTGGTACGGTACAATATTCGGATGCTGGTTTCCATATCTTTTTGGAATCTGTCCCGATACAAGGTAATTGCTCGCCACATTAACAAGTAGGGAAATCTGCGAATCAAATAGCGCAAGATCAATCATCTGTCCCATACCAGAATGATCGCGTTCACGCAGTGCAGCGAGAATACCGATAGCCGCATACAACCCTGTAGCGACATCCGCGATAGCGACACCAACCTTCATCGGCCCGGTTTCTTCGCTCCCAGTAATGCTCATCATACCGCCCATCGCCTGCACAATGTAATCATATCCCGGCACATGTTTGTACGGACCGGTTTGTCCAAACCCGCTGATAGACACATAAATCAGGCGCGGATTAAGTTCTGCCATCGTCTCGTAGCCAAGTCCCCATTTTTCCATCGTGCCTGTCTTGAAATTATTGATGACTACGTCCGCATCTTTAAGTAGTTCACGCAGAATGTCGCGCGCTTTCAAATTCTTCAGGTCTAGCGTCAGCGCCCGCTTATTGCGGTTAGTACACAAATAATAAGCGCTTTCTCCCCCGATATTTGGTGGACCCCACCCGCGCGTCTCATCGCTTCCACCGGGCGCTTCAATTTTAATGACATCAGCTCCCAAGTCGCCAAGAATCATTGTGCAATAAGGCCCTGCCAGAACACGGGTTAAATCAATCACTTTAATACCATCTAGTGCTCCTCGGCTGTAAGGCTCAAAAGAATCGGCCACATCTTCCCGATTTGACGACGATGTAATCATGCTTTCCCTCCTTTTTATGTCATGGATGAGCAAAAAAAGCCAGTGCAATCCCCATGGCAAAAAGCATTCACGTAAGGGGCGCGACTGGCTGGTTTGCCTGTGAACTCATTTCTGGTAGGAAAGAGGACAGACATAAACAGTCTAATATTTTAAATATTCATTATAATACAATTATACTATATATTTTATATTTTCAGCTAACAAATTCTGTGTAAAAAACATGTCTTTTTTGTTTATTCTTCTTCAAACGGTAGCTTTTCCGGAGCAAGGCACAACAGTCCGCTGTTCCTAGTAAGTTCCTACTTTGGCGGCTGACATATCCCCCTTATAACCATTGACTGATTTCTTCGGCTATGCATTCCGCATAAAGCGCATGTCCAGCTGGCGTAGGATGGACACCATCATCATCTCCGCTATTCTCAATAGTACGCAACACCTCTGCGAGACTTCCGCCATTGTGTACATATTTTTTCCAATACATAGCAATATCAGCTAAAGAAATCTTCATGCTTTTCGCTATCTGGCGGATTATCTCATTATATTCCTCAATCCAGGCCATTACTCCTTTCGGATGCAAGTACCATTCCTCTGGATGGCGACGATAATAATAAGCGTGTTTATCTCCGGCAATAACAGGATTAATGGTACAAAGAACCGGTTTGCATCCAATTTCTTGGAGCTTTGTAATCATAATTCTAAGATTTTTTCGATATACCGGCTTCTCTACATTTCGAACGTCTGAGGCTACCGCATAGTGATCATTCATACCAAACGCTACAATACAAATATCCGGTCGAAAACGCAAAACATCTTCTTCCATACGCGCCAATCCCTGGGTAGATGTATTTCCTGGTACACCGGCATTTTTCGTTTTAAAACCGAACATTTCTCCCAGTTTAACAAGATATGTATCTTCTGGTTGTACAAAAGCTCCAGCCATGATACTGTCGCCAAAACCGATAAGCAATTTGTCTGTCATCCCATATTCCTCCTTGTCACGCACTCTATCCATACCAAGCGCAATTTTCCATTTTATTTATGATAACTATATTGAGTATACACAGCACCGGGATATTCATAATAATATTATCGCTCTACTGCTTATGCAAACGCCATCACACTTACCAGGCTTTTTTCTACAGATACAAAAAAGAAGGCTGTGTCGTTGATACAACCTTCTTTCCCCTCTTTCGCTTAACAGAATTTCAAATGGTGCACTCGTCCTGTATTTCCGCAAGAGCGATCCAATTGTTTATAGATAATCCACCTAAGTCAAATGAAAAATCCACACGCCATTCAATACGTGTTCTTTTTAGAAAAATACGTACGTTGACATATTCTGTCCATTCTCTGATAATGACGTCTCATGCGCCATTGCGTCATCCTCCTACGTATTTTTTTCAGCATCGATAACACCATAATTTATAACTTTCTTGTTGTTTTATGTACATCTAACCTGGTGACAGAAACCAGAGGCCCTAATTAATATTTATTGTATATCTGTCTGCTCCAGATGGTATTTGCTGAATAAAACTAACGTTCTGTCCAAAAGAATTAAGGGAAAGGCCACTAGCCGAACCTATTACTTTTCCTTCTTCATTATAAAAGGTAATGTCTATTTTTAATACCTTATCATCATTTTTAACTTCCTCTTTATTTCTAACGTCTTCTTTTTTAACAACTTGATTATCTAACAATTTGATATAACTTCCCAAAACATAGCCCGTTATATCTTTGTATTTAATCTGGTACCATCCGTTAACTTTGCTTAGAACCGACACAGCCGTTCCATTCTTCAACACTCCGATGATCTTATAGTTCGTCCCTGCGCCAGCCCTTATATTGAGGCCTGTTTTTACATTAACAACTACTCCCACTTTCTGTGTTGTGGCAGCTTCTGCTTTCCAAGCAACAGGAGTTGTAGCAAATGTAACGGTTAGCATCATGAATAATAACCATTTCATTTTTTTCATCTCATTACTCCTCCTTCTATATCCATCTGTATTTTTCTAAATTATCTGGTCTTTTTATTATTAACTTTATAATTCCAAATCTTCGCAAAAATCTTCAAATCCCCTCCTGCTAAAATTGAATTTTTTCATAGTTTTACTACTCTTGGTGTCTTAACAGCACGTATACTAGCATACTAAAACCCTGAAGATATAAAAATACAACCAAATTCATGAAATCTAACCAATTTTAGCAATACTAAGTGACTATATAACTTTTAGTAAAAATTTATATAGTATAGGTATTTAGCATGGTAGAAGCCAACTTTTTTCTTACAATCTCTCTTGGCTGATTACGTACTATAAAAAAATACTTTACGCATCATACAAAATGTTACTTTCTGATTTGATAGCAACGATCGATGCTAAATCCGCTTCTTCATCATCTATGAAACCTCTTCTCGCAAAATGCATCGCACAATTCCAATCAGCAATATGCTTACAATAATATCTAAAAGTAAGGTTCCTGTATGAAGACCTCTATGACGTAAAGTGAATTTTGTTGTTATGGGAATTAGGTACGATATGTCTCATAAATTGAACAAGTAAGGATAATAAAAATTATGTAGTATGGTTGTCTATACAATAATAGGCCGAATACCTATGTAGTATCGATAAATTGGATGGTATGTCCTATGACTAAAAACATTGGTATGAAATGTTTATAAACAAAGGAAAGGGAAGCCAACTTTTTCTCATTCTAATTGCAACGATTCACAATGTCTTTTTGTAACTTCTTGCAATCACTCTCGTATAAAAGAATGTAAGCTCCTTTATCCCTTATTTCCCTCCCGAATAATCGGGAGGGACTTTTTTATATTATCGTCTCCGGTTTTTACAAAGTTATATCACTTTTTCCGCTTCTTGTGTTTTTTCTATAACCGGAAGTTGAATGATAAAAGTTGTACCCGCTATCGGCGTACTTGCCAAGGATATTTCCCCCTTATGACTTTTAACTAGCTGTTTCACAATAGCCAAGCCGATTCCGGAATGCCCAGGTTTTGTTGAAAATCCATACTCAAAAATTTTCTTCTGCAAATCAGCTGGAATAATAGGACGAAAATTTGTGACACTAATATACACCATATTTGCATGGACAGCTGTATGTAAATGAATTTCCGGGCTCTTGTACCCATCTTCACGAATAGCGTCGGCGGCATTATCAATCAAATTCCCGATCAGCTGGTTCATTTCAATACTTGTCATTGTCGTATTAATTAAGTTTGTTTGCAAATCTAACACAAGTTGTATACCTTCACGGGCCAATTCAGATGTTTTGGCTTGGAGTAAAGCGGAAAGCCCAGCATTATCTTTAATTAAAATTTTGCTGATTGTTACAGTTTGCTTAGCCAGTTCGCGTAAGTATTCTTCGGCTTTTTCGTATTGTTTTTGATACAGTAAGAGAGAAAGGACTTGAATATGATTTGCAAAGTCATGTCGCTGCGCGCGAATAGAGGTAAACAGTGAAGTTACATTCTCTGTATACTCTTGCTGAATTTTTAATTTGAACTCGTTTCGGTCCGCCCGCATGATTTCTCGCATTAGGAATAGAAAAATCACTTGAAAGATTAGCATGATTAAAATATCCTTGCTTTTTGTGATGGTTCCGGTGCTATTTAATTCAGCCCCAACCATCCCTATTACATAAAAAAGAACAGCTAAAAAATAATAAATCATCGTTTGAGAGCGGGGCGGCTTTTGGAGTGATTCCTTTGCGAATAATGAAAATTTTATTTTCTCTAAAAAGAATAAGAGCGCTAATAACAAGACGAGATTACCCCAGATCACGAACAGAAAAGCCGTATGTTCTCTCAGGGTTTGATAGTCCATTCCGGTAATGAGCATACCGAATTGGAACGATACTAATTCAATGGCTTGTAATACCAGCAAGGAAAAACATAACGAAATAAAAACTCTAAAAAAAGGCAAACCAAAAAACATCATCATGATAACCAGGGCGAAAATCAACTGTAAAAATGCCCGTAATACCATATCCGTGTCCGCTAACTGAATCAACTCATTTGTACATGCGATCAAAACAGAAGCGACAATGTAACGGGTAGTAGGCGGCCTCTGTCCGCACAAGGTAAGAACCAAGGCGATTAATAATAACATTTCAGGAATGGAATAAAAAATAAAAATAATAAAGTCCATTTGTTACAACCCTTATTTTCATTTAGTGTCTTTTTATTATTATTTTATAAGTATACCATGTGTCTTCGTCTCGCTATATACGTTTCAAAAAAGTAACCCGACAAAAATGATTATTGGACGAATCGGTTGCCTTATACGTTAAAATTTCTGACCAAGATTTCTAGAAAATAGAGACATGTCATTGCCCTTGGTATAATCGCTGAATAAAATTGAACCGTTTTTTCAACTTTCGCCAGGTAAGACTGAACCCTTTTCTATCAAAAGTAGTGATATATATTATAATAATTGGTATAATTGTAAAGAGGAGGTATCCTATATTATGGAAATCATTTATAAATACAACGAGCCAGTTAAAGCCGAAGATGTTGTACAGGTCTTTAAAAAGAGCGGGATAACACGTCCAATCGAACAAAAAGAGCGGATTCAGAAAATGTTAGACCACGCAAATATTATTTTGACCGCCTGGGATAACAATAAGTTGGTTGGGATTGCTCGTGCCTTAACAGATTTCAGTTATTGTTGTTATCTTTCTGATTTGGCTGTCGATAAAGATTATCAAAAGAATGGAATCGGTAAGGAACTGATAAAGAGGATAAGAAAAGTCATCGGTGAAGAGGTGGCTCTTATCCTACTATCTGCACCCAATGCAATGGATTATTACCCAAAGGTTGGATTCGAGAAGGTCGATAACGGGTTTATTATTCGACGTAAACGTTAGGCGTGCTGTTAAACGGTTAATTGAAGCTGAACAGTATATTGATAAAAACAATCAAAAATAGGTCTTTCCATACGTTACGTATACCCTTGTTTTATAGCCATTATCTTTTAACTGTTTCATAAAACCTTGTCTAATACCATACGGCATTTCTACTTCAACATTAGGGCTATTAAGGTAACCCAATTTTCTTATTTGACTCATCCATTTTTCATCAGATGTTGCCCTTTTATTCTTTTATTTTATATTTATGATACTATAGAATTAAAAAAAACAAATTTTTCCTATTCAAACTCAAAAGGAAGATTCGTTTTTATGAACATAATGAAAATCAAAGAGATAGCTAATAAACTAAACATTTCCCCAAGAGCTATTCGCTTTTATGAAGAAAAAGGGTTAATCTCTCCTGTTAAGCAGGAGCACAATCAATATCGTACTTTTACCGAGAAAGAGATATGGCGACTGCAAACCATCCTATCATTACGGGAAGCAGGAATGACCATTGAAGACATAAAAAAAGCCTTAGCAGAGGTAGATAAAGAAGATAAGGAGGAACTCCTGTATTATCTTGAACTCCAACGTTCAGTCATGTTTTCACAATGGTTAGAATTAAAGCAAATTCTCGAAACAACAGACCAGATGATTGGATTGATGAAACAACAACAATCTCTTGACTTACATAATATTTTCGAGCTTGCAGAAGGGTCAAAAAGACTTAGGGAATCAAGAAAGAATTGGTATGATAAATGGAATTTTGACCATAAAGCAAGTAGCCACGATGAATATGTACGGAACAATAATGACGAATATCAAAATTATGAAGAAGCCCTTGATATGATCGTTCAATGGGTCTCGCCACAACAAAACGAATGGGGGTTAGACATTGGAACTGGAACGGGAAACTTAGCAGGTAAATTCTTAACCAGGAACATTAAGATGGCAGCAATAGACCAATCAAAAGAAATGTTGAAGCAATGTCGGCGGAAATTCCCGAATATGGAAACGAAACTTGGAAATTTCCTTGCCATCCCTTACCTTGATGAAGATTTTGATTTTGTAGTAACCAGCTTTGCCTTCCACCATCTTACCCACAAACAAAAAAAATTAGCTTTAACTGAAATGCGTAGAGTATTAAAACCACATGGGAGAATTTGTATTGCGGATTTGATGTTTGAAAACAGGAAAAAACAAGTCGAGTATCTGCAAGATTTGTCCGAAAAAGGTATGAATAATACTGTTAAAGCCATTCAGGATGAATACTACTCCATTCTAACTGATTTACTTGAATGGTTCGACAAAAATAGATACATTACCAAATACCATCAAATTAATGACTTCCTTTATATTGTTTATGCGGTACCCATCTAACAATCATTGTTCTTGACCTTCTCGTTACGTAAACCTTTATGATTCAAAGTGTACGAACATAAAGGGTTGGAGGAATTTACAATGGACAAAGAACAATTACAGGAAATGTATTCACAAGAGGAATACTACTGGGGAAAAGAGCCGAATACATTAGCGCAGCGCATTTTGGGTTACATACCTAAAGACCAAATCCATGGCAAAAAGGTGATTGATATCGGTGCAGGAGAAGGCAGGGATAGTGTGTTCCTAGCTAAGCATGGTTTTGATGTTTTAGCTATGGATGTTGCACCTGCTGGATTAGCAAAGGCGAAGAAATTAGCGAGTGAAATGAATACAACGATTCGGACAGTTGAGGGAGATGTAAATCATTTTATTCTTCCTCACAGTGTTGATATCATTTATTCCATTGGAACATTACAATACATCCATCCAAGGAATAGGATGCAACAATTTAACCATTTTAAAGAAAACACGTTACCTGATGGACTGAATGTATTATTTGCCTTCATTGAACATCCTGACATTGAAATTGCACCCGACTGGGGAAAAAATGAATACCTCTATCAAAGAAACGAATTACAAAATTATTATGTGGATTGGGAAACACTTTTTACTGAAGAAATGATTTTTGATTGTAATTCCAGTGGCATTCCCCATCGCCATGCTGCAAGGATTTTGATTACCAGAAAACCTTCTTAAAGGAATGCATTTGCTCTAACAATAAAGTCCCTCCTTAGAGAAGGAGGGCTTTATTTTTCAATAAATCAATGTAATCTTGATATGCCTCTGATGATATGTTATGCAAATTTATTTTGTCAGAAAAAGGTTTAAGTGTTAATAAAATATCATCAAATGTTATCTGCTCTGTCGCCCTATACAAATCAATTCGCATCAATAAATCTTTGGTGTAAGGACGTTTTTCATCAAGAAAAACTACTCCTGAAAGGAAGTCCTTTACAACTTCGCTATTCAATACTGCGAAGGTAAAGATCGCAGTATTGTAATCGTTAAAAGAAAGGAAATAACATGTATCATCTAGCATGACAGGTTTATTATTAATTGGCTGTATAAAGGTAAAATGAGAGTTTTTATACATCCCAGAGATAGCAACCTTATAAGGTAAAAACGAGTAATCACCTATACCAAAAATTGAAAAACTGGGTTTTCCCTTATAGATACTTGACTTTCTTGCGTCAAGTTTATCTTTGTGGGATTGTAAATAAGACCATAGTTTTGGATATTGTTTCTCTATATAATCGGTACTTTCTCCAATATTCTTTTGAGTTATAATCACCTTTTTTCTAACGGAATCAGAGAAAATCCCTGCTTTAAGGTCAGAACTTTTAAGTAAGTCATAGACTAAGTCGCGTTCGATATCCACAATCTCTTTTAATTTGTTAGTCAACTTATTTCCCTTCGTGTCTAATTCCATAACGCTAGAACAATCGTGCTTTATACCAGACCGCCATTCAAATTGGCATTGATTATCGACAAGGTAGGAACGCTTATACTTATCAATGTTGGATACAAATTTATGATTATACCACCCAAAAGTAGAGATAAGTTTTTCAGGCTCGTCTAACTTATAAGTTTTACAAACTTGGTCTGTTAATGGCTTTCCAAGTCTAACAACAAACAATGAGGCTTCAGTTGCAGCGTTAAAATCTTTTTTGGCATCTATATTTAGTAGCTTAATATCAGTTATGTTAAATCTTCTTTTCGGAAGATCATGAACGATTTTTTTGGCTACCGAGTTTTTACAAAGCATCGCAAGTGTGCCATTAACATTGGAAAACGTCTCTAACATCCGCAGGATAATATACTCGCAAATATCGAAGTTACTTTTTCCTGTTAATGCATCTAATCCCTTATGTTTTTTAAAGTTGTTTTTATTTGGTAAGTTTTTTGCATCAAGAGTACCAAGTTCAGAGTTAGTCACCCATGGAGGGTTACCAATAATTAAAACCTCTTCATTAGAGTTAAAAATACTCTTATCAAAGTCATGACTAAAAATGTCATCGTGGTATAAATAAATATCTGGTTTTTGGTTTGAAAATTTTTGTTTCTCCAGTAAGGTTTTCTTACAATACCAAACATATCCTTTTTGTATTTCAACACCATATATCTTTTTTATGTTAGAAAAAAAATCTAAAACAGAATTTATAAAGTTACCTTTCCCGAAAGTAGGTTCAATAACAATAGTAGGATTACAGTTGTAATTTCTAACCAAGTATTCACAGATTTGATGAGTCAGATGTGGAGGAGTTTGATAATCACCAAACTCCCTCCCACCCTGTAGCAGTTCTTCATTTGCAAACTTATCATGCTCAATAAAATCGTCAACAGAGGTAAAGCAATCAACTATACCCGTTTCTTTATAGATTGTATCGTTATAAGCCTTAATGTCTGTAATAGTCATGTTAGTTTGAGTAGAAGACTCCAGTAAGATACGCTTGTTTTGAATCATATAATCTTCACTATTCCTTCTACTTTATTCTTAGGTATGTCAACTATTCGTTTATACTGCAATCGCCATTGAAGAGCATTTGATATAGTTAAATATCCTTGTACGGGAGGATTACTTAGAATTTCTTCGGCAAGCCCTTGATAAATAATTTCATCACCTGGCAATGCTCTATCATAAAAATATGCTATCAAATCATCCACGTTACCATCGTTTTCGAGAATTTGCCGAATACCTCTAGTAGTTTGATAATCACCCGTTCTAGTTTTATCGATGAAAGCACAGCTTACAAAATCTAATGTAGTTGTTTGAGTTGAAGGATTGTCTTTTTTATCATAAACGAAAAGTAATAAATTATATCCAAGCCCGTAGATTTTTTCTCTTGGAGACTTAAATGGGCAAGAAGATTGAGGTTGTTTAATCGAAGTAACCTTTATATCAGTATTTATAGACTCTGAAGGGAGGTCGATTCCCTTGGCAGAATTTCCAATTTCTATAGTAAAAGAATCTTGTAAAAACTGTTGGAAAGAGTGTTCGACATATGTACCAACTGCTTTTCCGTCGGTAATTCCAAATAATGAAGAATTCTGCTTTTGCGACTCAAGTTTACAGAACTCTTCTGCCTTGGCTATTAAATCTGAAATGGTTAATATTGGCTTCATCTAAAGTTTGCTCTCTTTCTTCCAGGATTTCTAGTTCATAATACCATATTGCTCTTAGTTACGCCAAAATGTTATGTGGTTTTATTCCGTGAAATAATATGCAATACCCCGACCCAGTGCCTAGTGATTCGTTTTTCTTTGTTTAAGACAGCGTAAGGCTCGTTTCCCCCACACCAAATTCCCCCAAATCCTTTTCTGGACTGTACAATTTTATAACCTTTTTCCTCAGTCATGCTGAGTTCTTTTACCCTCATGATGTTAAACTAAAAAGTGGACACACATTTATGATAGAAACAAGAGTCTACGCAAGCAGAAATTCCGAAGCGAAAATCACCAGTTCTCCGAGCTTCAAAAGCGAATTCGTGATCTAGAAGAAGAGAATGCCATCTTAAAAACATCTTCGCCAAAGACCAGCGATAATTTTTGCCTTTATTCATCAACATCGCTACACGTTTCGGGTGAAGAAGATGTGCCGGGTGTTTCAGGTTTCCCGAAGCGGATATTACAAGTGGCTGAACCGTTCTCAGACTTTTATTTCGCAATTGATTCCTGTTAGTTGAATAATCATTTGGATGTTAACCAATGATTTTAATGGTAAATAAAAAACAACTAATTAAATTGGTTAGAAATAGGTTGTCGATTAATTATGTTAACTATGGTCTTCTTTCTAGAGCAAGCTTGATTCCAAAAGCCACAAGAACCAATCCTGAGATTCCTTGAATGACACGCTGTGTAGATGTTTTTTTCATCCATACACTAATAGAATCAATTAAATTCACATACAGTAAAAACCAAATAATGGTTAAAACAGTATAAGTGATTCCCATAATAAGAAATTGCAAAAAGGGGTTACTCCCAGAAGTTAAAAATTGTGGAAGAAAAGTAAGAAAAAAGATAGCTATTTTCGGATTCAGGAGGTTCGTTAGAAACCCTTGGCGAAATGGAGATTTATTCTGATATTTTGCTTGAATATCATCATTCGATGAAACTTCTCTTTTCTTCTTTAAAGACCACAATGATGTTATACCTAGATAAATGAGATAGATTGCACCAACATATTTAAAAATAGAAAACAATAGTGCGGATTTAACGATAATGGCGGAAAGACCAAAAACTGCTGCTAAGGTATGAATGATAAGCCCTGTAGAAATGCCTAAAACCGTCTTGATTCCTCCTTTTTTTCCGTAAGCAATAGTGTTTTGCGTGGCTAATCCAGTATCGGGACCAGGAAGAATAATAAGTAAGATCGATGTGATGACAAAGAGATAAAAATTTCCCATACCAACCTCCAAATTTAATAAAAATTTTGTCTCTTAACATAGCATAAATGGGTAGTTTTGAAAATACCTTTATCTGAATAATACTGCCCGTTAGCTCAGTAAAAAATTTTACGTTACAAACAACAATCTTTGTGAAAAAAGCCTTTAGCCTTTATTAATAACTATCCATTCAATAATCATATTTCCCTTATCCCTATGAAAAAAAGAGAAACAGAAAACCATTCCATTTCTCTAAAAAATGTTTTCGTTTTTTTCTCTTTTTTTCATCCTAACTATGTCCAGAATAAATAAACTCTTGCTACAAATCCCGCTTTTTTCGATTTTTTTATCCCGTTTTTTATGTCAGGACTTTATTTTTCTCGAAATATTGAGAGAATGAAAGGAAAAATAAGAATCTGTTACTCATTAAAGCTAACCATAAAGACATTCTCTCCATAAGTTACTTACTTCTCCACTCATTCGGTATTTTGCAGAGAATATAATTTCCTGTCCACATTTGTGTCGTTACAATGATAGTCCGGTCCTTCTTCATAAAGAAGAATCCGTTTCCATCTCTATTCTTCAATGTCCAACCATTTTTACTTACCATTCGCGTCACATTCTTATATCCTCTCCCTTGCTCCATTCTTGTAATGTACCATTCATAACCGTCTTCCTCCGCTATTTTTACGATGGTTTCAGATGAATGTTCAAGCCGTGAAACAGCCTCCCTTTTATTTATAGAAGAGATGGGCAATGGTGGATAATATTCTCTATTTAACACAAACCTTGTGAGAAATACAGAAAGTAAAAGGAAAAGAACGATAAGTAGATACTTTCTCAAAGAAAACTCCTCCCAGGTCTCCATATCTTCCGTTATATCTACTACTAACTCTCCCTTTTTTATCCTTTTATTCTATATTCACGATACTATAGAATCAAAAACAAAAACATATTTTTCCTGTCGATACAGGGAAGAAGTGCTGTATGGAAAGGCACGAGGAATAGGCGACTATCTCGTTTGGCGAGATTGCTGACGAAGCAATAGATATGGGAATGAGTTTTGAGCGGTGTCTGGACCTTATATTCTTGATAGAACGGAGTAGCAAACATGTTATTTCCTACGACGATTGTAGCGATTGTCATTTTTTCAATCCTGTATATGAAATATTACAAAGTATTAAAAGAAAATATGAGAAACTACAAAAAAGCAATTTTAGGAACGGTAGTTGCAACTATGGTTTTAGGTTCCCCTGTTTCTTCATTTGCTGCTAATGCAGAGGAAACGGCTCCAATATCAAAGTATGTAAAACTTGATAAGGCAGTAGAAGAAAAAGGAATCTATCGTACTTTCACTGAATGGGATGGAAAAACTGGTGAGATGGAACTTAACTTTAATAGTGGAGAGGTAAAATTTAACGGAGAAATATTACCCTTGAAAGTGGAACGTCAGCAAAGCAATCAGTCAAAAAGCAACTTTGCTCTTACAGCACTTCCAGGTTACAAATATGTTGGAACCCTAACAGGGCATACAAAAGTTAATAAAGATAGTATAGAGTATGCAAGTTATTTAATAGGTCTATACACTAAATTAGGGGTTGGAGTTATTACTAATATTTTATCTAAAATGCTTCGTGACAATATTCCGGATGCTTATTATGCGTATGATCTATACGAGAAAAATCCAATGACTGACAATTGGTATCAATATACAGAAACAACTTTCTATACAGATTCAGCCAGAAAAAAAAAATATAGCGGGCCTCATAAAAGCATTGAATTTAAGGTATATTTACCTAATAGTTAAGTAGATTCAATTTATATATTTTAGTAGACAAGTTATTTGTTGTAAAATTATTAAAAAACTTAAATTACATCTGTATATTTTTGAAATATACAGATGTGTTTTTTATTTTTAGACTGAAGGAGGATAGATATGTTTATTAATCCTTATAAAAATCGTTTACCGTTATTTTTATTTCTTGAACTATCAATAACTGTTGTGCTTGTAGGTTTTATTATTTTTGCTATAAGAACAAATCAACATTTTAACACCATTGCATTATTAGCCTCTCTTATTTTCCTTATACGTTATATTGAAAAACCAAAAAAAGTAGGAAACTTATTGTTGTTTTTAATTATTCTGTCTACGTGGTTAGGAATACGCTTTACTTAAAAATAAAATATGTACAAAACATCCCGGCCACGCCGGGTTATTTTTGTTCTATTTTATAACATAAGAAGAACATTAAAAATACAAAAAACAAAAAGCCCTAGAAGGGGCTTTGTGAACTGTAACCCTAAAAGTAGACACTAAAAAAAGAACCTATACACTGAGAAGGTGACTCCGATATTCATTTGGAGTCATCTTTTTTAATGTCCACTGGTAGCGGTGGCAGTTGTAGTCATAGATATAGTCAGACACGAGCTCAACGAGCTCGTTAAAACTTATGCAATCTAAGTAGTCTAACTCGTCCTTCATATGACCAAAAAAGGATTCCATTGGGGCATTTCCCAACAGTTTCCCTTTCGAGACATGGAGGGGGGCAAACCAAGTTCTATGCTCCGCTTCTGATAAGCTGGATTCATGTAATGAACACCCTGATCTGAATGTAAGATTGCTTCTGGTCGGTGATCCGTAAGAAGAGACGTTTCTTTGGCAAACAACCATCCGTAGTGTACCCAAACCTTCTTGCACGCCAGTTTAAGGCAGAAGCACCAAATCAAAAATGGGTAATCGACATTACGTATCTTCCTTTCCAAAACCAGTTTCTTTACTTGTCTGCCATACAGGATTTATATAATAACGAAGTTGTTGCCTATCATATTTCCGAACGAAATGACCTCAAGCTTGTCCTGGATACATTGGATAAAGCAAAAAGAAAAAGAAACGTGACTGGAACCATGATCCACTCCGATCAAGGCTTCCAATACACGTCTCGTTCGTACAACAGACGAATCGAACAGTGGGGCATGGTGGGCAGCCACTCTCGCAAAGGAAACTGCCTAGACAACGCCTGCATCGAATCGTTCTTTTCGCATCTCAAAACAGAAAAGTTGTACATGGATAAGTGTACGTCAATGGACGAACTTCATCAAGCCATTGGGCAATATATTACTTTTTACAACAGTGAACGGTTCCAGAAAAAACTCGGCTATCTGTCGCCGATCGAATATCGGGAAAAAATGGACGCATAAAAATATAGGCTTTTTTAACACTGGCTACTTGACAGGGGTAAGACCATACAGAGCACTTTAATTGTTTCTTTAAGATTGTCTTGCACGGACAAAGATATCCATCTCGTGTCCATCGTCAGTAGTTACGTACACTTTCCAATTCCCTCCTACTCCATTGATATTAGAAAACGGTTCTGTTGTAGATGTACCTGGGTCAATAAGTATATTCCTCTTTTCATATCCATTATGGTATATTTTTAATCTCACTTTTCCAGAACCTTTATTTTTTACATGTATATTTAGAAGTGTCCCATTACTTGGCGAACATGTAAATGTCCTCTCAAAAGAATCCCTTCCCTTATGATAAGCATCGTCTATTAATGTCACTGACAAAAGCTTGTTATCTACTTCTTTTCCTTCATCTTGCGAATTTGTTGAAATGGCAGGAGTTGTCGAACTTTCACTGTCTTTTACAGCGCATGCTAAAGATGCTGAAGGTACGGTCAATATACATGCCGTTGCTAGCCCAAGTTTTATAATTTTTTTCATAATAATAACCTCCTAAAATTTCCAATTACATATATTGTAATTATATATCGGAAGAGAAAAATATTCCATATTTTTTAATATATTTACAGTTTAATCAATTTCATAATTACCCATTAAAAACTGCGTTTTTACAGGGATTATCGAGTTTTTAACACATGTTTGTAAGTAAAACTTGGGGAGGTGCTACTTTTTTAAGCTCCTGAAACCCTTGGGGCTCTAAGGCTCCAAGTTATGAAATTGATTTAGTTAATTATTTTTTTAAAAATTTACTCTTCCAATTTTGATTAAATTTAAACATAAAAATTAATTATATAATATAACATTGTAAAACCTAATGATTCAGAAGCCATCAGTCATAAAATAAGTCTATTTCCTTACATCCTAATTTATATAGCTACCGATTAAGGGTTTAACAAACGGTTATTTGGCAATACTGGCTCCTATCATCACAATGATAAGGAGCGGATTATGTTATGAAAAAATCACTGATTACAAACACTCACGGATTTACGAGTGAAGCGTTACGAAAGGGAGAGCGTGCGATTTCTGATGCTTTTTTTCGGCAGCGTGTGACGGCTGTTCGGCTGATTCTTGAAGGTTTTTCTACGGTAAAAGCTGCAAGAAGTACTGGGCATTTGTCGCCAGTCTGTATCTACGTATGTTAAGATGTTTAATCGAGGTGGGATAGCTGAACTTCTTCAGCGTAATTTCCCTCCGGGAAAACAACCGTATCTCTCACCAGAAGAACAAATGGAGGTGAAAAAAGTGATATTGGAAAGCACACCGGAACAGGAAGGGATTGAACCGTCTCAATCGTGGGATACCCGCCTGCTTCAAAAATGGATCGAAGAACGGTTTTCTGTTACGATGTCACGTTCCAGTATCGCGGATATGCTTCATCGCTTAGGATTGCGTTGGAAGCGTACAACGTATGTATTGGCAAAAGCAAACAAAGAGAAACAGCAGGCGTTTGTACACCAGGTAGAGATGATAAAAAAAAACGTAATGGACGAAAATACGGTACTGCTTGCACAAGACGAGACCCATGTTCGCTCGTATCAAGCCCTTCGGGCTACATGGTCTCCGAAAGGAGAACAGAAGCAGATTCCAACATACGGTCATCACGCTCAGGTGACTTTATTCGGAACCGTAGATACGCAAACCGGCGACATATTCTGTACAACGGCAGATTCCTGTAATGCCGCTTCTTTTCTGGAATTCTTGAAGAAAGTGATGAAGCGCCATGCCAACAAGAAGGTCATTATGATCATCGATAATGCTCGTATTCATCATGCCAAACTCCTTCGTCCTTTTCTAAAAGAGCATCATCAGAGACTCTACTTATTGTTTTTGCCGCCGTATTCACCCAATCTAAATCCAATTGAAAAGCTTTGGCGCTGGCTTAAAGATAGTGTCATTTCAAACATGTTTCACAAAAATCAATCGGAGATTGAACAGGCGGTTCAGCGATTTTTAGACTTTACACAATCTTGTCCAGAACAAGTACTACGTCGTATTGGCTGTTAAACTGTCAATTGGAATGTATATAAATATTCAAAAGCTGGTTATCAAAAGAAAATCGATAAGATTAACAAACAGATTGATGTTCTAAAAAATCGAAAAAGAAAATACATCAACCTGTTAGCTGATGGAATCATTACCCATGAGGAATATCAAGATAGTATTGAAGCAAATAACAAAGAACTAACTGAATTAATGGAAAAGAAAAATCAACTTCTTTCATTATTGGAAAGTGAAGATGTGATTGAAACCATTGAAAAACTAAAACAAGAATTACTTCACTTTCTCAACTTCGATGAATTGACACCAGAAATTCTGCATCGGCTTATTAATCGGATTGAGGTAAAAGAGGACGGTACGCCGATTATTCATTATCGGTTTGCCGCCCCGAAAATTAAATAGAAGCAGGAAATTATTAATTTTTTCCTGCTTCTTTTTTTAGAATTAACTTCGAGACACACTCCACATGTGTGAAGTAGTTAATTAGGACAGCCTATGCGGAATGTGCTACTAATCAATCCATGATAGAGAACATTGGAATATAAATATTATAATGAAAACAAATCATATAAAGGTGCTTCTAAGCGATTAAAAAATTGTCCGTTTAGCTCAGATAAATCGGATAGCCCCCAAATTAAAGCACCAAATTCGTCTTTTTTAGATTTATCCCATTTATCCCACGCTTCAGGATTGATCGCAATATTTTCACTAATGATTGGAAGTGTGTTATTTATATAATTTTTTCTTTGTTGCATGTCCATATTTTCTAATTGTCTTCGATATTCAGAAAAGAAATTATCATTTGTTTTAAGCCAAGAAATGATGCAATAAGTTTTATTATCCTCGGGAAAAACCATTATAAAAATATGTTTTGCAGATGTTTTTGTACCAAGTAGATTTTGAATTTTTTTGCCTTGTAAATCTGTGCTTGGTGCTTCAAAACCAGAAGCTGCAAACTTTACGGAAATGGGAAACTCCCAAATTACGCTTGATAAAACATCATATTTACCAGTGAGTAATGCATTATCAAATACTTGCTTAACTGGTTGAAAATCTTCAAACGCTAATTTCATACCTCCAAATGGATCATCATGATGAGACATACCTATTAATGATGGTTTCCGTTTAAATATGGCTTTTTGCATATTAATAACTTCTTGTTTTTTATGATATTCAACAGCAAAGCATCGATAAGTATATAAGAAAATATGTAGTTCACTTTTATCAAAATAACTGTCTTCAATGGGTTGAAATACCGTTTTATCGTGATAATTACAAAAACCAGTAAAAACGGTTGCTTCTTTTCTCCCCCATCTTGTTATAACAGCAAATGGATTGTCTGGTTTGGGACAAGGCATATAAACGTACCCATTGCTTGATATACGCTTTAGTATTTTATTATTCTGAATAGAATGTGCATTGATTATTTTTTCAGAACAAGAAGCCTTATCTGGATGAAGACATTGTTTTAATCTAGCTTCTTTTCTAATAGTCTTATAATTTTCTGGAAATTTTAATGGATTAGTAAAATTATCATCGTCTTTTTTATTCAAGCAACATTTCTTATATTTGTACCCACTACCACAAGGACATGGATCATTTCGGCCTATTTTTTTATTCATCATCATCATCTCCTCCACACATTATAATTTGTACCATATTTTTGTAGTTCAATAGTTATAAATTTACTAAGAGATTTCTTAATGTTTATTGACTAGAATTCCGTATTCATTATCCACTTTTTTAATTTTTCATGATCTTTATAGTCAAGTCGATAAAGATCTCTTTTAATCCAGTCAATTGCATCTTTAGATAACCTGCTTGTAGTTACAATAATTCCCTTAGTTGCTCGACTATCTTCTCTAACAGCTGATAATTCCCTGACTTCACTTAGCTTTACATAGTTAGAAGGCCCATATTTTTTTGCTTGCCAAACTGACTTTATTTCTCCAATTGTTTCATCCTTTTTATAAGCTATAACATCAATTCCACCGTCTCGTGACTGACGAGTAACTTCAACTTTCCATCCTTCTTTTTCTAAAAGTATTCCAATAAGTTCTTCAAATTGCCTCCATCCCATCTCGGAAAGAAGCCTTCCTTCTTTCAATAATTGATTAGCCAGAATAAGGCATGTGGGTGAAGAATGTACCCATAGTGGTTTTTCATTCTTAGGAATCCATAATTCAGATTCTATGGGAACCCTCTGAGTGTATACCCATTCTACTAAAGAACTATCAGCCCCCAACCAAGCGTTTGAATGTGCCCAATTCTGAACATTTTCCTTAAATTCTCTAAGCCATTCATCATTAACTCTAACAATTCTAGATTCAAATCCAAGTAAACCAGGATCGCTTAGTTGCTCTATCAGCTCAAAGTCAAATAACTCATTATGAGTAATGAATTCGTCGACTTCTTCTTCTGTTACCTCTTCAAATTCATTAGGCGTTTCAATTCCTTGTGCTCTTTTAGAACTTCGATGTATTGATATTGTTTTAGCAAGAGAGGAAAATATTATGTCTCTTAGATCCACTATTGTAAGTTGTTTCATTTTTTCACCTCAAATCATATCTATCCAGTTAGTTTTAAGAACCAGTATACTCCTTCTTCAATAACGAACAAATATTCCTGATATTCACTAATATACATCAATTATTAGTGAATCGTTGTGTTTTGTTCAGTGTAAAAATGCAGATATCTGCACCACACACCACAATTTGAAAGTTATAGAGATGATGAAGCTATGTCATATTCAACTAGTAGATTTTTGGGGGAGGCGGCGGGGGAGATGGGAGTAAGACTATCCAGATAAATAGCTGATTGTCTAACCGTATTCCTAAACTGATCAATTGAATGTCAACTGCTTATGTTACTGTATGACTGTAATTGTCATTGTTATAAGCATTGTCATATGAAAACTACCTCAACCTCCCCTCGCCCGCTTCGCAGGCGGGGGCTATGTGAAGATAGGAACACAGAGCATTCCCCCTTGCAAAAAGGGGAATGAACTAAGCTATGTGAGGATGAGGTTTCCAGAGCCTACGAGACATCAGACGCACCCAGGTGTAGCTTTACTGCGTGGATGGCATCATTCCATCACTCTGTCAAGATTCCCTGCCAATTAGGCACTACGACGGGACCACTCATTGAGTGGTATCTGGGAAAAGGCAATGTGCCTCTAACGCACGATACACCGATGATGAGTCGGGCCGGTTCTTTAACGTGTGCTACCGAAAAACCACGTAAAAAGCTATATTTAGTTTTTAACAAGCTGTTGCATAATTGTCCTTCATCAGCTTTATACGAAGTCACTAGCGAATAATCCAATTTGAATAAAACATTTTTCGTAATCAGTCCGTTTCTGAACTTTGCTCAACTGCAAAGATCGTACAAATCAATAGCTCCATCACTTCCTGCAATGTTTGCTCACTGCTAAACACTCTTTGCGTCATATTGTTTTCCCTCCGCAACGACTTCTTGAAAATTTCCATCGGGATATTTCTTAGCCACTCCGCCCGCCAACCGAAAAGTTGCTTTTTCTAGGCATCGGGTGGGGTGAATCACCAAAAGAAAAAACTTCAAAATGTGAACATCCCCCTATCAGCCTGATACGAAGTCACAAACGAAAAATCCAGCATTAATATCAAACTGGATTGTTGGTAGCACGTTTCGTATGAGGCTCTTAGGAGGGGCTAAATATGAAGTGTGCCATTTACGCCCGTGTCAGCACGGATATGAAAAGTCAATTGGACAGTCTGGAAAATCAACTGACGTTCTTTGAAAACTTCATACGGGAAAAAGGATGGGAATTGGTTAAAACCTATGCGGATGAAGGCAAAAGCGGCACAAGTACGGTCAAACGTGTAGAGCTTCAAAAACTCATGAAAGACGCAGAGCAACGAAAATTTGAGATTGTTCTCATCAAATCCGTTTCAAGGTGGGCAAGGGATACGGTGGACTCGATTCTCTTGGTCAGACAACTCATGAGTTTTGGGATTCGGGTCATGTCTGTTGAGGACAATTTCGATTCATTTGACGATGGAGCAGAATTCAAGCTAGCCATCTATTCAGCGCTTGCTCAACAGGAAAGCGACACCATTTCCAAACGTGTGAAGTTTGGGATTTCCGTCAAATCGCGGGAAGGCAAATTTCACGGCAGTCTTCCCCCATACGGTTATGAAAAAGTGAAGGGCAAATTAGAACTGCATCCGATTCACTCGCAGACGGTCAGACATATTTTTGATCTTTATTTGCGGGAAGGATGGGGAATGCAGAAGATCGCAAACTATCTTACTGCTAATAAAATCCCCACCCCACGGGCGGTAGCTGGAGCAAAAAATGCAGGCGACAAATGGCAATACTCAACGGTCAAATTGATTCTGACCAATCCTCACTATACGGGGAATCTGGTACAGGGACGTTCCAAGACGGACGGGAAAGACAAGATATTTTTGCAGAAGAAGGGCTACAAAAAGCGGATACTGAACAATCAGGATGAATGGATTATCATTCCGAATTCCCACCCCGCCATCATTTCACAGGAAGAGTTTCAAGAAGTGCAGGAGAAGATCAGTAAAAAGGGGGAGAAAATCTTTAGAGGCCGTGGGAAAAAGTCTCTTTTTGCACGATTGGCGTTTTGTGCGGACTGCGGCGCGGGGATGAACTACAAAAACGACCGAAAAGGCTATGTCTGCGCCACCTATCAGAAAAACGGCAAACAAGCATGCCAGTCCCACTACATCAAACATGATGACCTAAAGGATAAGGTGCTGTCTGACCTACGGGACTTGGCGACCAATTCTATAAACATGAATGCTTTACTGAATATCGCCTTGAAAAGGGCAGGGACAAAGAAGCTCGGAGCGATGGAAGAATTAAAAAGGATTGAACGAGAAATCCATTCCCTGCAAACTGAAAAAAGGGAACTGCTTCGCTTATTGTCCCGCCAAGTCATTACTCAGCGCGATTATGAGGAACAGTATCAAATCATCAACGATGAACAAATTGCATTGGAGCAACAGAAGCGCACATTAGAGGATATGCTTGCTAAAGAGATTGACACAGAAGCAAACATACACGCTTTTCAAGCTGAAATTCAGCGCTTTATCAACCTTCAGTTCGATAATGAAGAAACGCTACGGCACGTCCTGCACAGGCTCATTGACCGTGTAGAAGTGTCGGCGAATGGAGAAATCACCATCCATTACAATTTCAAAAATCCAATACAAAAGGGAGCCTAACTCTCGGCTCCCCTTCTTACCATCAATATTACACACTCCACATGGCTTGTATACTGGTCACTGATAAAAAGCCCTATATAAGGGCAGTGGCGGTGAACTTGTAATGAATGTTCACCGAACCATCCGCCTTGACTACAATCTTGTTCACCAAACGATGAACCATCTCAGGAGTAAGGTTGTCGAAGGACATTATTTGCTTCAATTCCTGTCTCAGTTTGACAAGCATCTCAGCATCATTAACATTACGAACGGATAACAAGTTGCGAAGCTTGTTTTGCAGTTCGATAATCTTATTGTTGTTGTCCTCCGTAATCTCCTTATAATCGTCTTCTGTAATACTTCTACTAGCAAGCAGTCGGATGAACTCCTTCTTCTCAGCCTTCAGTTTTTCAATCTGCTGTGTCAAGGTCTGAATCTGTTTTTCCGCCTGTCGCTTAACCTCCTTGGTCTTCAACTCAAGTCGCTTAATGAGTAAGTCATCGTTAAAGGGAGTAGCCATGCACTTAATGTCATGAAGGATTACGTCAATAAGTTCCTTCTCCTTGACGCTATGTTGGGAACAAGCATGTCTCCCATGCTTATAATAGTTGCCACAGACATATCCTTTGCGATGTTGGACATACCACAAACTTTTACCACAATCAGCGCAATAAAGGTAGTTGGTAAACAGATGTTTCTTAGCCTTTGGTTTTGCCTGTTGTTGTTTTCGTCCCTGCATATATCGTTGAACCGCTTCAAAGTCTTCTCTTGAGATAATTGCAGGGTGGACATTAGGGACAATAATTTGTTTGTCCTTGGGAACTTCCTCACGAACTTTTGATGTTACACTTCTTGTTGTCTGTCTTCCTTGTACTAGGTCTCCTACATAATGAGGATTGCTTAGGATGAGTTTAACTGACGAACCATGCCAATACAGCCCTGCATTTGCTTTTCCAATTACCTGCGCAGGTGTAGGATAACCTTCCCGAGTCAAGGCTCGTGCAATAGCGTCAAATCCTCTTCCTTCTAGGTACATACGAAAGATTCGTTTAACCACGTTTGGTGTATCATCCTTAGCAAGTTCTAGTCTTCTCCGCTCTCCCTTGCCGCCAACAATTCTGTAACCGTAGGGGGGAACAGAACCCTTGAACTCTCCTTGACTTGCCTTAGTTCGGAAAGTGTCCTTTACCCTCCGACTAGTATGTTGTGCTTCAAGTTCGTAAGCCCACGCAAACAGACCAAAGAAATTTTGGTCACCATTTACTGTGTTAATTGCATTATCAAGGGTAATGATGTCTATACGATTTTTTGCTGCAATCTCCTTGATTTTTGAAGCAAGTCCCACATTTCTTGCTAGTCGGGAAAGTTCTTTTGCTAGAATGACATCAAACTTACGTTCTTCTGCATCCGCTATCAGTCGCTTCAAACCTTCCCTCTTGTCAGTGGTTCCGCTCTCCACATCAACATAGAAATCGTACAAATCCCATCCTTTGTCCGCAATATAACGATAGAATAGATCTTTCTGATTTTCCAATGACGACTTCTGTTCTTCCCTGTTTGTTGATACTCGAATGTAAACTGCACATCTCACAGCTACGCAACTCCTTCACTATGAGATGTATTGGCGTTACTTCCATTATACTCCAAGTTGGATTGCTGTTCTATAATCCGATCTATTTCATTGTCAAGTAATGGAATAAATAAACTAATAAACGTCTGGTCACCCACAAATGTACGCTCTACTTCCATGTTGTTTCCCTCCCGTTTGTCCATTTGTATTAATGATCGTGGTATGTACGGGATTCGTTGCGAAAAAAATTGAATGATACGAAAGAAGAAAGAGAAATACATTTTATGGTTACTGAACCATCGGTATGCTAAAATATCCATGACAACTTTACTAGATATATCGGAGGGATATCATGAAGGCAACAGTACAACAGGTACAAAGAACATCTACAACAAGTACTAGCAATACTGTAGCTTGCCGAAAGTGTAAGTCTACTCAAGTAGTAGCAAACAAACGGGGATATAGCTTCCTAAATATGTTCTTATGGTTAGTTATCATGGGGGGAGGAGCGCTTGCCTGTATTGCATTAAGTTCATTTTTAATGGAAAGAAATGAAGATGCTTATCAGGTGATAGCAATTATCTTCGTTTTACTCAGTACACTAACTATTCCTGTGGCAATCCTGTGCGGCTTCGTTGGAAGAAGCAAGATTGTAAATGGTTGTATGAATTGTGGACATAAGTGGATGCCTACAAAAAAGAATTAGCACCTTTAAAGCATTTACGAGTAATAGGGAAGTAGATAATAAGAGGACAGGCGGGGCGGGATTACTCCCTATCCCCTTCCTTCTAACTGCCTAGCCTTCTGTGAGCCACCACGGAGGGCTTTTTGCTTTCTGGGACTATGGAACAGCCGCCCCCGGCGGAACCTTAAGCAAGAAATGTAAAACTTGTTCAATAAACTCCCCCCCAACTACGTCATCTATCTCCAAGATCAACTCCATTTTTTATTCATTTGTTATTTAATTTGTTTATATATTTGTTAGGACATCCTAAATCCCTAGATAGTATCTAGCTTTATTGTTGGTTTACCAAGAAGGTATTTTCTTGGTACAAGGAAGACTATTTCTTCAAAAAAGAAATTTTATTCCCCATATCGGAAAAATTATTCTCTATATCAAAGAAGTTTTTTTTCCGATGCATTACTCGTACTCGTCACTATTGGAACCCTTGATGAATTCCAAAAACGCTTTCTTTGCTTCTTCGCTAGATTCCTTAATTCCTAAATCACTCCCTTTCTTCGCACAAGATTTCTGCTTACCTTCCAATATAATCCTTTCCTTTGAGCAAGATTTCCGCTTCCCATCCAATACAATCCCCTCCGCCTCGACTTTCTGCCGCAAAGCATCAATATAATCAGCCAACACCCTGTCGGTCTCCTCCTGCGTTCTCGCTTGGTACAGCAACTGAACATACTGCCCTCCCAATAATTTAGAAGCATCTTTCAAAACCTTAAATACTTTTCCTATGTCCCTCCTTTCTTCTGGTTGATATACTTCCAAGAAATAGTACTCAGCTTCACTAAGAAGGATGTACGGACTCTCATACGGCTTCTCACTCAACGTAAAAATAAAATTGCCATCCTCCCCATTTTCCTTTCTATATTTTTCAAGTAGCCCTAGTTGAACTAAGGTATTAGCTTGATCCTGTATTGTCTTCTCAGTGCAATAACCTAAAGCCTTCCTCAGCATAATTTTATGCATACGCACAGAATATGGGTTCGATATGTTCTTACTTACATTCGTGTTATGCACATTCAAAATCATTTCTAGAAGTTTGTATGATGAACCGATACGGTCACATTGCTGTATTACGTTCAACATACGAGTGAAACCTGTAGTGTGAGCATAGGAATTAATAGGTTTCTTATGAATTGCATCAAAATTTATCATGTTATTTCCCCCTTAATTTAATCTAATTTAATAATCGAGATAACTTAGGTTTTGGTTGCGATAAAAAAAGAACCTGCCCAATTAAGGACAGGTCATACTTTATCTATATTGTAATTTCTTAAATTCGTCCACGGTCTCACAACCCAAGAATTTCAATAAATCTTCTTCGATGATTCGGTAAGAGTAACGAGAGACTAAACGATCTGTAGTATCAGTGTAGTAGGAGAGGTCTCCTAAGTCACACCAACGCTTGATCTGCTGGGGGCTACATCCCAACGAACGAGCAACACGCTCCACTGTCCATACATTCATCATTGCCACTCACCATCCATCTGCGATTTAGCATAGAAATAGAACAACTCCCTCTCAGGAATCCTAATGATACTTTCTCCAAGCTTAACGGCCCCTATCTCATCATAGAGGCAGCTTCGGACAGTGAAACCGTACGATTATCGATAATTGCCATGTTACTCAACTCCTTTCATAAAGCGTTCAAGTTCCGTCTCAGCAATACGAATCATACAGTCAGACGGTTTGATAGCTGCAATCTTTCCATTTCTTATCCACGTATAGACTGTTTGCGGGTCTAAACCTAGACATTGTGATACCTCTTTGACCGTTAACAATCGTCGTTACACAGTTTCAATCACTCCATTCTTTTTATTGTCAGGAGGCTGACTGCACTGCACCCACCATTCACATTCAATATGAGTACTTAATCTCGATGTTTAACGATACTGTGTACAAGGATCTAAAAATTTATGGTGTTATTTGGTAGGTAATTGAATTATTTTTCAGAAAAATGAGGGAAAGCGAAGGTCAGGGATTTGTCTCTAGATACGATGGTATCTAGCTAAAATGTGGGTTATACCAAAGAACATTCAAAGAAAAACAGGTTAAAAATTCCAATATTAATAAAAGTATTGGAAGTAAATACTCTCAGGTATACCATACTAATAAGGTAGCAAATAAGTACACTGATTCATCACTTCTTTGTTTCAGGCCCTGCCAACTTTCCACGGTATAGAGCTATCTTTTTTACTCATGAATTTTTCTGTGAATTGTAAAAAGTACCTACTAATCATGTGCGTACATGCAAGTCAGCCCGACCTCCCGTAAAGGCAAGAACGATTACGCTTGTTAATTAGAATAAAACCATCTTATTCGCTAGTGGGTCATCATTTATAAAGAAAGACTATCTTCAAAACCTCTCCATCTGAGGAAACAATCGGTTGCCTTCTTCTAATCCCTAGTTCAACAAAAGAGCCACCTATGAAAGGTGGCTAAGCCTCAATTTCCTGATTCAACTCATTTTCCTGATTCAACTCATTTTTCTGACGAAGATTATTTTTCTCACGTGATAGAAATTCCTCTATTTGTATACTCGACCAAACTGGTTGACCTTTCATGTAAGTAAGCGGTTTAGGTATAGTATCAAGTTCTTTGCATAACCCTATTACTTGTTCGAGATCTAGTATCTTCTCAGGTGGTTCATGCCTTCTAATGGCGATAGGATCTGCACCCCTATTATGGTAATAACGCCACAACTTAACTTCATACATATGTAAAGTTTCAATCATAACATGTACACGATCTTTCTTTTGGCGTTCTCCTGTTTCTTCTAACCATGAACTGTAAACAAAAGGATGATGTTGTAGGTTTAACCATTTCTCCCTTGCGATATTTATTACTAAGTAAATGAATTTCGACTCTACTATTTCGTAATCTTCTGGGAGAAATAAATTATCAATTACCCTTTTAGCACGGTTAACAGTTAAAAATGTGGCAGGCTTTTGGAAGTCTGCATCGCTTTCTAAATTTTCATTGTGGTCTATGAATTCTCTTCGATCAATGTGTCTGATTAGGTAAACTAACATAAGATTCCCCCTACTTAATGTGTATACGTGTATTATAGGATAAGATAGAATACTTTTAAAATACACAATAATTCGACATATGAACACAATACATAATGTAGCCAAGAAGATACTAGACAAAGTTCCAACAATGCAATCAAGTCCCCACTCATGCAACATAATAATCAGTAATGCTAAATGCAACTAAAAAGGAGCGACTATCATAGCCGCCCCTCTACTGCAATCGCCAATACATCCTATTTAATTTTCTCTCCTTACTAACAGTGAACAGCACTTCATATGCGTCATATGTGGGAAAGTACCCCTTTGGACAGCAATCCCTTATTGATTCGTTAACCCCTCTAGTATAGTAAGATTACCATAAAAATACTAGGAAATTATGGTTTTTTTATATTTTACCTTAAGTCTCAAAATTGATTACATAACCTGTATTCTCTTCTCTCACTTTCCATTTACCATCCTCATGGATTAACTTAAAATTATAAGTTTCTGGAGTAGCCATTTGTTGCTCTTTCATCGCCTGTTCGATGGAAATGATATCGTTCTTTATTTGATCTTCAATTGTACGAAGTAAATTAGCTTCTCTTTGATAGAGCTTAACATCATTCATGGAATGTCCGGATGTGACGATTCCCATTCCAGGAGGCGCAACAACAAACTTTTCTCCGTTCTCTTCTTCCAATTCCACCATGACAACTACTCCGGCATTTCGTAACTGTTGATGTTGCTTTTCTGTGTAATTATAAGCTAACCTTACATCACCAGCAATTTTATATGGACTAATCAATTCTGGCCAGTTGCGATATATGGTTTGAAGTATGTCTCGATTTGTCCAGTTTTGGTGCTCCAAGACGTTTATGAGATAGGCTGCATTTTCTCTTAGTACAGCATAGAGCAACGGCCCTGTACGCTCGATATACTTGCTATTCCCTTCCATTTTCTCCCCAAGATGAAAATGTAGTACCCCCCAATCATTAAACATACCGTCATGGTTGAGCTTCTTAACTTGCTTACTAAGATACGGAGCAAGGTCTTCCCCGGTCTCAAGCTTGTGAATCAGATTTGCCAGCCCCTTCTCGTGCTTTGGTGGGCAGTTAAATTCCTTCGATTTATATACCTTACGTGGGATTTGTCCGCCTTTCTTTCGTAAATAAGCAAAATACTTGATTATCAACGAATCCTTGGATGAATCTTGAGAAAACTGGAGACCTTCCTCAATCATTTCTTTAATCATTTCATCATGCCAATCTGATAACAAATCCATTCTGATTTTTCGCTCCATATAAACCTTCTCCATAAAAATGATCTTGCTTTCATCGGTTCTATAGACTTCAATGACTATTAAATTTTACCATTCTTCACTAACAGTGAGCAGCACTTCATATGATCCGTATGCAAGTTAAGCCCGCCTTTAGACGAAGTCCACTAAAGACTTGATTCCTAGGAGTTCGGTGTTTGTACTCTGTTCTTTTCTGGTCTCTTCGGATGGTTTTTAAAACATTTTATCCTCAATTTATCACTAGTGTAACACCTTTACAGGCTCCTTTATTTAATACTTTTAAGTGCTTCTAATTTTAATACCTCTTCTTTCAGATAAAACGGCCTAGACCCAAAAAGATATCTTGTAGCAAAAAAAGCAGTTCTAAAATTCACTGCTCTCACGAATCTAATATCTGCTACCTTGTATAAATTTCTTTTCTTAGTCCATGTACCTAGAAAACACATTGAAGGGGACAGGGGAAAGGTTAGTTGAATATTCGGATTATTCCATCCGACAACAGGACGATATATTGTTGTTTGTTTCGGATCATTTAAAATGACTGGATTATCCGAAGTTATAAATGCATAGCCGTTAGGCGCAAAAAGAAACTGCCAATTCATGTTATAAATTATTGGGGCAAAGACTTTGACTAATTCTATCATAAATTCTAAAGTTGAGACCTCATCTTTTATCTCAGCTTCCTTAATCATTTTTTCTACTTCAGGATCTTTAATTACTTGTTTTTCATTACTCTTTCCTTCCTTTGTTGCTTCATAGAATTTATTCATAAAATTTATATAATTAGGAACTCTTGCATGAGAATAAAATATAAACATCGCAAACTTTTGTTTTTCTTCATCCGTTATTGGTTGTTGGTCAAGAATTTTTCTTAGTATCTTGGATGATGGTGTTTCAATCACTTTGTGAAAAAAATCCTCAACATGAGTTGTAGTTGTACCATCAATAAGTTTCATGTCATAAAATCCTGTTTCATAACCAATATTTTTGGGTGCTCGTTTGAAAACGTCCCCTTCTTCTTGCTTATCGAAAACCCAAAGGTAAGGCTCTCGTGGCGGTTGTACTCTGGAATCTAAAAATTGATTCAGGTAGAACCTTGGAACATAATGATGTTTTCTTTTCTGGATTTTTTGCATACATCATTTCCCCCTTGTAATAAAAATCCCAACAATTAAAAAGCCATATTGCATCGAAAAAAATTAACATTCTGTGGTTACAAGTGAAATAAGCTTCCTAGGTCTATACGGGCTATAATTTCGACATTTGATAACTACCTCCTGTTAATCAAAGTAATATTCTGCAAAAAGCAATAAAAAAAGAGGATTCTCCCCAGTCTGTCGATAAAATCTGCAACATTAAGGAAGTCATCCTCTTCGTTTGGCCAATACATCTCACTTAATTTTCTTTCCGTACTAACAGTGAGCAGCACTCCACATGCGCCGTATGTGGAAACATATCCACTGGCTGTACCCATTCCAGCTTGTACTCTTTTAATAAATCAGCTATGTTTTTGGCCAGGGTCGACGGATTGCACGATACATAGACAAAACGCTTCGGCTTTGCTTTCAGTATGGCGTCTAAAAGCGCTTTGTCACAGCCAACGCGCGGCGGATCAACGACAATTACATCCGGACGTTCTCCCCGCTTGACCCACTGTGGCAGCAATTTCTCCGCTTGTCCAACATAAAATTCCGCGTTCGTAATCCCGCTCTTTTCCGCGTTCCGCTTCGCATCTGCCACCGCTTCCGGAATCACCTCAATACCGCGCACCTTTCGCGCATCCGGGGCCAACCAGAGAGCAATCGTGCCCACACCGCAGTACGCATCTACTACAAGCTCCGAGCCAGTCAAACCGGCTGCTTCTTTCACAGCATTGTACAATTTCACAGTCTGGGACGGATTCAATTGGAAGAACGCACGCGGTGACAGCGAGAACTTTACATTCCCCAGCGACTCGTCAATCGCCTCTTTTCCCCAGAGCGTAATCGTCTTGTCGCCAAAAATTAGGGGAGTCTTCCGCTTATTAATATTCTGGCTAATGCTTGTCAACCGTGGCAAACGCATCCTGAGCTCCGCAATCAGTTCCTTTGTGCGGGGCAACTTATCTTCTGCCGTCACAAGAATAAGCTGTTGCTCGCCAGTCTCAAAGCCAACGCGCGCCACAATCGTCCGGACAACTCCAGTTCGCTTTCGCTCGTTATATACTGGAATATTCAACTTTTCAAGCGCTTCACGGGCTGCGGAAATCATACGATTCGTTTCCGGATGTTGAATCGGGCAATCACCAATATCAACAAGTCGATGGCTATCCGCCGCATACAATCCCATAATGACTTTTCCATCCCTCATCCCGGCCTGCAACTGCGCCTTGTTTCGGTAGTTCCATGGCTCGTCCATGCCCAGAATCGGACGAAGCGGCAATTCTTTCATCTCCGTATACCGCTCAAACGCGCCGCGCACCATATCTTCTTTTGCTTTTAATTGTCCTTCATACGTCATATGCTGCAGCTGGCAACCACCACATTCGTCATATACCGGACAGAATGGCGTCTGGCGAAGTTCTGATGTTTGTTTGATTTTTTTTATTTTTCCTTCCGCGTAGGAAGATTGTACTTTCGTAATGCTTGCCTCCACGACTTCCCCAGGCAAGGCGCCGGGCACAAATACCGCTTTTTTCTTATAATAACCAATACCTTCTCCGTTAATCCCAATCCGCTTTATTGTTAAAAGTATTTCCCGGCCAACATCCAGTTCTGCACCGTCTGTTTGCTTCCTTTTTTTCGTTTTCATGCAAAAACTCATCCTTTTTCAATTATATATGCAATTGTATAGTACATTATATCCGCCTAAAAGGTTTAATCCAAACTCCATACTCCCAAGACAAAATTAAAACGCCATGTCTGTTATACGTATCCAGGGATTTCTTCCTGAACTTACTACAATCTTTTCATGCATAAATCTGATACAATGGTTAGGACAAAGAATAGTATCTGGGGGAATTCATATGGCGACTTCAACAGCCATCGCTTCGTTGGAGACACTTGTTACCATTCATCGGAGCGACGACCCCGATGAAATTTACAAACAACTCGTTTCCAACTTCAAGCGTGTTCCGCACTTCGGCTGGATTGGCGTCTATATTCAGGAGGGAGCAAATATGATGTTGAAAGCTGCTTCCAATGAATTGGCTCCTGTGTCGCTCGCCCACCAATCCATCATGCAAATTCCCATTCGCGGAGAAAAAAGGGTGCTGGGAAAAATTATGGTCATAACTAACCCTTCCCAGCCGGTTGATGAATCTGATTATGCGGCGCTTGCCAAAACTGGAGAAGAGCTCGGAAAAAAATTATCAACGCTTAACCTCTTAATCTAATTAAGACTTCCTCTTTCTTATGTAGTATAATCTTCCTTGAGGTGAAAAGCGAATGACCAAACATCAAAAACAGTCGCTTCTGCTGGCGGTTTTGGCCGTCATATGCTTTATAGGAGTCGGAATTTCAGTCGGAGAACGAAGCGCTCTGATGGCAGGCGTTTTCTTTATAGCTGCTATCTTTATTATTGGCTTCGGCTTTATGTTAAAAAGCAAGCGCCGGAAAAATGGAACTCTATAACGGGCAACGGCCCGCCGTTCGCAGACTGCGAATGGCGGGCCATTTACTTTCCACTATCCTCCCTATACTAAACGAAATACACAAATAAGCAAATATTCAAAAGAATACTTGAATTTAATTTTGGGAAGCATATACTGAAAATACCAAAAATATAGGAGGATTCTTTATGGGCGGACACCATGATCATGGGCACTCCTACCACGGACACGGCCATCACCACCACGACGGAAATGCCAATCATACGTCATTGTTTCTTGCTTTCATTCTAATTACCGGCTTTATGATTGTCGAGTTTTTCGGCGGCCTCCTCAGCAACAGCCTTGCACTTATTTCCGATGCCGGGCATATGCTAAGCGACACTGCTTCCCTATTTTTAAGTCTATTCGCTATGCGTCTCGCCACCAAGCCAACCACCGCGACAAAAACATACGGCTATAAACGGACGGAAATTCTGGCCGCTTTGCTAAATGGTATCACACTTATCATTATCTCCTTATACATCTTTATCGAAGCGTACGATCGCCTATTCTCGCCACAACCAGTCGCCAGCATCAGCATGATGACGATTGCTGCATTCGGTCTTCTCATCAATATTGCCGCGGCTTGGATTTTGATGCGGGGCGGCGATACCTCTAAAAACTTAAATGTACGCAGCGCGTTTCTGCATGTACTCGGCGATATGCTCGGTTCGGTCGGAGCCATCATGGCTGGACTTCTTATCTGGCTATTTGGCTGGACAATTGCCGATCCCATTGCAAGTATAATTGTGGCCGTGCTCATACTAGTGTCCACCTGGCGCATCATCCGCGATTCTGTTAATGTATTAATGGAAGGTGTGCCAGCAGGAATGGATGTAGAAGAAATGCGGTGCGCCGTGCTCGCGCTGGAAGGAGTAGTAGAAGTGCACGATCTGCATGTCTGGACTGTGACATCTGGTTTTCCAGCGCTCAGCTGTCATATTGTCGTGCGCAATCTCGCGCAGGGCGGCGATGTGCTGCGTACCGCCAATCAGATATTCAGGGAAAGGTTTCATATCTCTCATACAACCATTCAAATCGAAGATATGACAATGTGTCAGGAAGAAAACATTTGCGATAAAAAAGGTCAATTGAAGAAAATAGGGGAAGATGATGACAAAGCAAGAAGTAATCAAAGCAATCGAAGGTCTGTCAGAACGTGAACTGAAAGCAATCATCCAAACGTTGAACGCACTTTCTATCATGAAAGAAAATAGGTATCCATTTCTCGGAAATTTCCTTGGTGTAACAGAAGAAAAAAGTGAACAGCCGGACGAATTCGTCTGCTCCATGCCTATTAGCCGGCAAATATTAAATCCGTACCGAATCGTCTATGGCGGAATTACTGCCACGCTGGCAGATATGGCAATGGGATGGATGTTAGAAAAACGAATTTCCGATAAAGACAAGTTCGTGACACTCGAAATGAACGTTCGTTATCATAAGGCAGGAACCGGCAAAAAATTAACGGCAACTGCACGTGTCATTCACCAAGCGCAGGACATCTGGCAGATGGCATGCCATGTGCATAATGACCGCGGCGAACTCATCGTAACAGCTACCGGCACCTTCCTTCAGCTGCGCCGAAATAAAGATTAGTTCTATAGAGTGAAATAAGCCATTTGTCCAAAATAAGCATAGCAAATTCAAGTCTAAATGTTGTAGTGTATATTCCTCAAATGCAAAGTTATACTTTGGGCCTGTTGACGGATTTATAATACACTTCTTTTCCAAGACTCCTCTTATGTACTTATCTTCACATCCCGCAGAAACGCTTATTTTTTGAAAAAAGGTGGTGACTATCCCGCTTCAATTATATAATAATCTCTGTTGAACCATTCAATAAAAATTGGAGAAACATTTGGAGGATACATATGGGAGAATATGTAACAGCTATCATTCTGGGCATTGTGGAGGGACTGACAGAATTTCTGCCGGTATCTTCCACAGGTCACTTAATTTTGACTGAAACCCTACTGGGAGCGACCGAGGAAAAATGGAAAACATTCGCGATTGTTATCCAGCTTGGTTCGATTTGTGCCGTTCTGCTTCTATTCTGGAAGAGAATTTTAGGATTGCTAGGGATCAGCAGAAGACATGCATTAGGTCCACAGCTCAACCTGCTACATATCATTATCGGTATTCTTCCCGCGGGAATTGCCGGGGTTTTGCTGCATGATTTCATTAAAGAAAAGCTGTTTTCTGCCTGGACGGTGCTGCTTAGCCTTATTATCGGAGGCATTTTAATGATCGCAGCGGAAAAGCTTCAGCCTCGCGCGACAGCAAGAACGGTGGATGACATTAGCTACCGGCAGGCTTTCGGCATTGGCTTGTTCCAGTGCTTGGCGTTATGGCCCGGCTTTTCCCGCTCCGGAGCAACCATTGCTGGCGGTATTTTGCTTGGAACAAGCCATAAAGCGGCAGCCGAGTTTACATTCATTCTGGCTATTCCGGTCATGATGGGCGCAACTGGTCTGGATTTGATCAAAAGCTGGGACTACCTGTCCGTCAGCGATTTCGGCTTCTTTGCCACAGGATTTATTACCGCTATGGTAGTGGCGATGCTAGCGATTGTCTCTTTCCTCAAACTGCTGGAAAGAGTCAGTCTTACACCATTTGCCATTTATCGTTTTGCGTTAGCAGTCGTATTTTATTTCTTCATTCTGAAATAGCAAAAACAAAGCGATAACAATCCTGCTATAAAATTAATCAAAAAATGTTTAGACGAAACATCTCTGTAATGTTGACAAATCTCTCCTTCTTCCTGAGGCTTGGTTGCCTTTTTTACTTGAAAGAAAAATTCTTTAAAGGCAGCATCGCCTGAGAAGAAGGGGAGAATATGTCCATAGCCCGGCTTTCTTTTTATTTTAAATACTGTTCAATTTCCGCCATTCCACCTTCGACGTTGATTACATGTTCAAAGCCATTTCCTAGCAAATACTGCGTTACATGCCAGCTGCGCACACCATGTGCGCAAACAATATACATCGTTTCTGTTTTATTCAGTTCTGCAAGACGTTCTGGAACCGTATTCATCGGGACATGATGCGCCTTATCAAGATGACCGGCCTCCCATTCATACGGCTCACGGACATCCATAATGTACGCTTCATCCAATTTTCCCGCTTTATACTGCGCCGCAAATTCTTCGGCTGCAATCGTATGTTTGTCTGCCATGAGATTCCTCTCCCTCACTCAAAATTCATCTTAGCTTTATTATAACCATCACGATTGCAAAGATAAAATTTTATATTTTTAGAAATAGCTCTTGTTTTAATAATGGAAAGTTCCCTCAAATAGAATAAAATAGACCCAAGTATAATATTCCCATGACACGAAATATGCAATCAATCACCAAATTTCAAAAGAAACGTGTTACAATCAATAAAATCCGAAGATGGAAAGGATGAAAAAAGTGGATTTATCGAAAAAGTCAACAGAAAATATAGAGTTTATGATTGAAGGGATTAAAAACAAACTGCGGGTTGTTAACGCAGCAGCCATTCGCTCTTCCCATTTTGATGAGGAAAAATATGAAGAACTGCGCGACATTTATGAAATGGTAATGAAAAAAGATTCGTTCAGCATCAGCGAAATGGAGGCCATCGTAAATGAGCTCGGCAGCCTTCGCCGGGCATAAGCGAAAAAATAAGGAGCGAGGGCGGGGGCAACTCCCCTGCCCCTCTTCCTCTCTACATTCTCACTTCTTGCTTCCTGTCTTTATATAATTCCAGTTACATCAAGAAAAACAATGACAATTGCAACCGGGGCCACATAACGAATAAAAAGGAACCACGCAGCGAACCATGTTTCCCCATGGCTCGTGCCTATGCTCAATTCGCGCTTCAATGTTTCTTTCGACATTTTCCACGGCGTAAAAATCGCAATCAATAACGCGCCCAGGGGAAGCATTACATTGCTCACTGCGTAATCCGCAATGTCAAACACCGTCTTCCCAAACCATGTCACATCGCTCATAACACCAAATGACAGCGCGGATGGAATACCTACAAGAAATACAAGGAGCCCGGCGAACACAGCAACTTTCTTCCGTTTTTCTTGCCGGCCTCCTGTCCATGCGGCTACAATGATCTCCAGCATGGAAAAAGCAGACGTCAGCGCCGCAAACAAAAACAACAAAAGAAAAATTACAAAAAATAGTTCGCCAAATGGTATCTTGCTAAATACAGATGGAAGAACAATAAATAAAAGGCCGGGACCTTCCGTCGGTTCAAGTCCGAGCGAGAATACCGCCGGAAAAATCGCCAAGCCGGCTAAAAAAGAAATAAGCACCGTCAAGCTTACAATAGATGTCGCTGATTTCGTCAAGCTCTCCCGTTTTGATAAATATGAACTGTACGTAACCATAACCGAAGCGCCCACAGTTAGTGAGAAAAACGATTGCCCCATCGCATACAGCACAGCTTCCGACGTCAGTTCCGAAAAGTCAGGCTTCAGAAAAAATACAACGCCTTCCCATGCTCCGTCCAGCGTCAACGCACGGATAATCAATGCGATAAACAGCAAAAACAGCGCTGGCATCATATACTTATTCGCTTTCTCAATCCCGTCCTGCACGCCTCGGGCCACCACATATATCACATACAGCAAAAACACGAACTGAGCCCCAACAGTTTCGTACGGATTAGCGATCATTTGCTCAAATAACCGTTCATACGTTACACCGCTTTCCCACAGTTGTCCGCTAACGCCACGCAATAAATACAGCAAAATCCAACCACCGACTACGCTGTAAAATGACAGTACAATAAAGCACGTCAAAACGCCAAGCCGGCCGAGCCACGGCCAGGCTGTTCCAGGAACAAGCGCTTTATACGCACTAACCGCTTCTTTCTGCGTGCTGCGCCCGATAATAAATTCCGCAAGCAATAGCGGCATTCCAATGAATACGGTAAACAGGAGGAATACAACAAAAAATGCGCCGCCTCCTCCCGTTCCGGTCATATAAGGAAACTTCCAGATGGCGCCGAGACCGATTGCCGAACCGGCAGCCGCCAGAATAAACCCGAGTCTCGATGTCCATTGCGTATGTTTACTCATTCTGCTCTCTCCTCTTCTCCTCTAAACTGTACCCATCACTTTGATATTTCTCCTATCTCGGATAAGTATTTTACTAAAAAACTAAAACATTATATATATATATGTTATCTATCAAACGAACGGTTTTAGCATACTATGTTTAACGCTTTCATGCAAGCAGATGATTTCCAAAAATTATTCCTTTTGTTCTTTTCCTGCTTCCTTATTAAGCAATGGTTTTAATGCTTCATACAAATCAGACACTGAACGCATAGCATACAGCTTGCGCGCCACTTTTCCATGTTCCACGAAAATTAAACAAGGCACGCTTTTGATCTCCCATTCAAATGCCAGCTCCGACATAAAGTTAATATTGCTTTTGTAAAGCGGCAAGTCAGGCAGCGTCGCTTCCACTACCTGCAACATTTTTTCAGCGACCCTGCACGTGCCACATAGCGGCGTATAAAAATAAACGGCGAACGATGCCCTAATGTCTGCGCAACGATACTTGAGCTGTTGTCCGTTTACCTCTTCCAACAAACCATCCTCCTTTTCCTTGAAAAGTAAGAAAGGAGCCTCTGTGAGACTCCCTTTCCTTCTGTATATTTCCCCATCATCACGCTTACAGAAAGTCGATGTTCACTTTTTTCTTGCGACTTGAATTCGCCTTCGGCATCCGAATTTCAAGGATACCATTTTTATAGCTCGCTTTCGATTCTTCGGCGATAACAGACGCTGGCAACATTACGGTTCGATCGAACCGGCCCGAAAAGCGCTCCCTGCGGTAAAGTTGCTCCTCTTGCACTTCATGTCCTTTATTTACCGTACCGCTAATCGTCAACGCGTTATCGTCAATCTGAATGTCGATATCTTCTTTGTTGGCAATACCAGGAATCTCGCAGGACGCCACCACGTGTGTTTCCGTCTCATACACGTCGATGCGCAGCGAATAAAGATTAAATTCGGACAATAAATCGGGAAACATGTTCATGAACTCTCGCTTCAGCATATCAAAATTACGCAAACGATCGCCTGGAAGAAATGGCATAGCAATATTCCCCCTTCAATTTTAAAGTATCTTGTTCCCCTTATTATTTTCCCGGAAATATCCGAACTCAAACATGAATATTTCATTCTACGTTTATATAACGTCTAACACATCCATAAAGACAATTATGATGACAATCGGCGCCACATAACGCAAAAGCATAAGCCATACGGCGAAAAAACGCCGTCCGTTCGTTGAACCCATACTGATTTCTTTGAGCAGCATATCCCTCTTCATCTTCAGCGGTACAAAAATAGCAATCAGCAACGCGCCAAGCGGCATCAGAATGTTGCTTACAAGAAAATCAGCAGCATCAAAAATACTCTTGCCAAATATCGTCCATTCACTTAATACGCCGTAAGACAACGCTGAAGGAACACCTGCCACAAAAATCAGCAGACCGGTAAGCCAAGCTATCTTTTTACGCTTTGTCATATCGCCTTTTACCAGTGAAGCGACGATAATTTCCAGCATGGAAAATGCAGATGTCAGTGTTGCAAACAAAAACAGTACAAGGAAAATGGTTAAAAATAAGCCACCTAGCGGAATTTTCGAAAATACCGACGGAAGCACCATAAAGAGCAATCCAGGCCCTGCCGTCGGCTCTACACCTAACGAGAACACTGCCGGAAAAATTGCCAATCCTGCAAGCAGGGAAATCAACAGATTCAGACCGACGATAGACGCTGCTGAACGCGGCAAACTCTCGTTTTGGGCGAGATACGAACTGTACGTAACCATAACCGACACACCAACACTTAGCGAAAAGAACGATTGCCCCAGCGCATACAACACCGCTTCCGAAGTCAGCTTCGAAAAGTCAGGCCGCAGGAAAAACGTTATACCTTTCATCGCGCCATCCAGTGTCAAAGAGCGAATAATCAGCACGAGGAACAAGAGAAACAAAGCCGGCATCATATACTTATTTGCTTTTTCAATCCCGTCCTGCACGCCCCGGGCTACGACAAAAATCGTGAACAGCATAAAAACAAACTGCGCACCGACCGTCATGACCGGATCGGCAATAACGGTTTCGAACAGCTTTTCATAACCGCCTTCTACATCAATTAACTGACCTGTTACACTGCGGAACAAGTACAATACAATCCAACCGCCTACTACGCTGTAGAAAGATAGTAGAATGAAACACGTCACAACGCCAAGCCGGCCAATCCAATGCCAACCTGTCCCGGGTGCAATCGTTTTATAGGCCGTAATCGCTTCCTGCTGCGTGCTGCGGCCAATGACAAACTCACCAAGCAAAAGTGGCAAACCGACGAGTACCGTAAATAAAAGAAACAAAACAAAAAACGCGCCACCTCCGCTCGTCCCAGTGACATAAGGAAATTTCCAAATAGCGCCAAGACCAATCGCCGAACCGGCAGCCGCCAAAATGAATCCCAACTTCGATGTCCATTGCTCTGACTGCTTCATTCTCCCTCTCAACTCTCCCCTTATTTTTTCTCTGCTACATATATAACGAAAACAAGTTTTTAGAAATGAAATTATATCATAATATTCTTTATAAAAAAACTATATCAAAAAATTGGAAATGAAACCTTCACATATCAAACCAACCTTTGCGGTGGAACCACCAAATCAGGGAACCGGCTACCGCAATCATAACACCCCATACCAAAAAATACCCGTATTTCCACTTAAGTTCAGGCATATACTCAAAGTTCATGCCATACACCCCGACAATAAACGTAAGCGGAATAAAAATAGACGAAATAATGGTAAGAGTGACCATAATATTATTCATACGGTGCGAAGTAAAAGAAATATAACTATCCCGCATATCCGCTGTAATGTCGCGGCTCGCATCCACAATTTCTGACAGGCGAAGCAAGTGATCGTATACGTCGGTAAAATATACTTGCGACTCTTTAAATTCGCGAAGGCGTTCCGAATTTAAAATCCGGTACAGCAAATCGCGCATAGAGCTAATGATGCGCCTCAATTTAATCAAATCGCCTCGAATCTCGAACACTTCATCCATTAACTTCCGGCTGAAATTTTCTTTCATTGTGATGTCGAGTTCATTTAAATTATCCTCAATTTCATAAACAGCAGGAAAATAATAGTCCACCAGTTTGTCAATCAACAAATAAGCAACATACCCTGGCCCCTCCGCCCAAGCCTCCTGCTTAGAAATCAGCTTCTCTTTCACTTCCCGGATTTCATGCAGTGAAGCCGTATGAAACGTGACAATAAAATCTTTTCCGACAAACATATCTACTTCTTCCGGGTCTAACGTATCCTGATTAAGCGCATGAAGCACAAAAAAATTATACTCACCATAATAATCGACCTTCGGACGCTGTAAAGCGTGAAGACAGTCTTCAATCGCGAGCGGGTGAAAATGAAAATATGTATTCAAAAGCCGTGTCTCCTCCAGAGTCGGAGCATAAAAGTTCACCCAATACCAAACAATGCGGGGGGATGACAGATGTTCGAGCGACAAATCCTTTACAAGTTCCAAGTCGTCGGTTAGCGCCAGTGTTTCTATCAAAATGGTTTTCCTCCTTTCTTTACTTCTTTGTACCCTACTTGCCTTATCTGTATGCATGCTACAACCAATGCTCGAATATAAAATGTGCCAGGTGTTATACTATCACAATCCAGAAATGAGGAAGACCATTATACCTGTTTTTCCAGGAACAAACGAAGAAAAGTCACAGAATCGCACTTTTCACGCCACTCTTTTAAAAGCGCTGCGTGATCGTGGCACGTCGGAACCATCCTCCCTTTTCAATGCTTTTGTAAATAACCAACACCTGCTGTGTAGTATATGTGACGGACTGTGTTGTAACTTTTCCCGCTTCAAAAATACGATTTTTTTCCTTATGTGTTTTTGCGCGTCTACTTAGAAAATAATCGGCTAATCAAATTATAAGTTCTATTCCAAAATCATCGCAAACGCTTACATTAAAGCGAAACTATGGTTATGCGTTACATTTACAAAAAACCCCTTTAAAGTAAATGCGTAAAGCATCTACTTTAAAGGGAAGCATTCAGTTCTTACCCATTTATCAACTTTCTGCCCTCTTCCTCTTCTACAAACCGATTCACCTCCTGCGACGGAGAAGAAGGCTGGCTCACATATGAAAGAACAACCATTGATACAATACTGGTCACAATTCCATATATGATCGGATTGGTGGAACTGAGTCCTTCAACCGCCAAACTCCCGAACACCACCAGTGAACTAATAACAATAGAATAGAGGCCAGCTTTTGCTGTTGCTTTTTTCCATAAAAATCCAAGAACCACCGGAACAAAAATCGCTCCTGATAGAATGGCATATGCTACATCCAACGCCACAAGCACGTCCTGAATCCAGATAGCAAACATAATGGCGATAACTCCAATCACTAATGTAATTAGACGCGACAAAAAAACAAACTTCTTATCGCTGATATCCTTTGGCCAGTATTGCTTCAGAATATCGTGCGATAAAAGCGTCGATGAAGCCAGTAATGTTCCTGAAGCCGTAGACATCAACGCGGAACACACGCTTGCAAGAATGAGCCCGAGAATACCAGGAGGCAGAATCTCCAGCGCCATTTTCGCGAATACATTCTGTGTATCCTTAAGAGACGGCAACGCCACCAGCGCGCACATACCGATGATGCTCAGCGCCAGCGCGTATATAAAACTATAGAGCCCTGCGTATACTGCGCCGCTGCGCGCGATTTTAGTCGTACGTGCTGTGAACACGCGCTGCCAAATGTCCTGCGATACTACCATGCCCAGCGTATAGAGCAAGAAGTATTGGAAAATTTCGCCCCAACCCATCGATGTAAAATCAAAATACGTAGCCGGCAAACGGGAAGTAAGCGCTTCCCATCCGCCCACATGTGACAGGCTCATTGGCAGCATAAACAGGAAGATACCGACAGTCATAATAATAAACTGGATAATGTCTGTCATTGTGACGCTCCACATGCCCCCTAGAATCGTGTAAAACAGCACGATCCCTCCACCTATCAACATGGAAGCAGTCATATTCCAGCCAAGCACTGCGTTAATAATGGTTCCGATCCCTATAACCTGGGTCACAGAAACCATCATCGTATAAATAGCAGCTACCAACGCGCTAAGCAAGCGTGTTTCCTTATTGTACCGCCGCCCCAACAACTCGCTGATTGTCGTTACATTCGCCCCGTAAATATGATGAATAAAAACGAGTCCAAGCACGGTAATACCAAGGCCAATCATGAAAACAAACCATATCCCGGAAAGACCGAACTGATATCCTAACTTAGCGGTTCCGATTGTGGATGCTCCACCAAGAATAACGGCGGAAAGACATCCAAGATATATAAACAAACCAAGATTTCTTCCTGCCAATGCGTAGTCTTCTGCAGTCTTCGCCTTTTTCGCCCCGACAAATCCCACAACGATTAAAATAATAAAATAAAGAAGAACAACAGTTGTATCAAGTACGCTCATCTATTTTCCTCCGTCCTCTCATTTTTACCTGCAAAAATGGACTAAAGAAGGGCCGTTCCCTCTCTTATTTAACATCCAGCGCCGGACATCACCGAACTTACTCCCATGTCCGCTTCATATTCAGTAAGTGCTTCATCCAGTATTCGCAGCCCATCATCAATCTGTTCTTTCGTTACGGTCAACGGAGGAATCATACGAATAACCTCACCCTTATTTCCGCACAGATAGAAAAGAACCCCTTTCTCCAGGCAACGGTTCAAAATATGCATGACCCCGTCGCCGTTCGGTTCACCGGTACGCGGATTAATAACCTCAATACCAATCATCAGTCCGACTGAACGCACGTCACCGATCACCGAATGCATGGCTTTCAACTCTTCCAGCTTTTCACGGGCATAAGCCCCAACTTCCCGGCAATTTTCCAATAACCTTTCTTCTTTAAATACTTCCAGCGTTGCGAGCGCCGCCGCACACGCAATCGGGTTGCCGCCGAATGTTGTACCATGGCTGCCCAGCGGCCATTGTTTCATTAGCTCCTTGGAGGCGACCGTCGCGCTTAGCGGAAGTCCGGAAGCGATCCCTTTGGCTATCGCCATAATATCAGGAGTAACACCAAACGTTTGCGCGGCAAACCATTCGCCCGTGCGGCCAAATCCAGTCTGTACCTCGTCGAAGATCAGCAAAATTCCATACCGATCACAAATCTCCCGTACTTTGCGCAACCAGCCTTGCGGCGGCACGATATATCCTCCTTCTCCGAGCACCGGCTCCAGAATCATGCACGCCACCTCTTCGGGAGTGACCTGATGCGCAAACAGAGAAGCCGCGTCTTTTTCCAGCTTGCTTGCGAAGTACGTGTCCGGATTTTCCTCTGGCGGACAATCTTTCGGATTCGCATACAGCAGTTGATACGTCAATCCGTTCGGTTGCAAATATTTTCGGTACTTGCTCTTTGAAGTAGTGACGCTTAATGCTCCCAGAGAACGCCCATGGAAGCACCCTGTAAATGAAACTACATACGGTCTTCTGGTAACATGCTTGGCCAACTTGATAGCTCCTTCAATCGCTTCCGTGCCACTATTCGCAAAGAAGAAACAATCCAGTCCTTTCGGCATGATGCGTGTCAATTCATCTGCCAAACGAAGCAGCGATTCATACATAATAACCCCGGACGGTCCGTGCATAAGCCGATCGGCAGCGTCTTTAATCGCCTGCACTACTCTTGGATGTCGATGTCCGGTGTTCGCTACCGCAATGCCTGATGTGAAATCTAGATACTTCTTGCCGTCCAATCCGTAGTAATAACATCCTTCTTCCTTCACAACCGGCAAATTCGGGTGATCTTTCGCCATCGTCGGCGCAAGCAAATCCGGCATCTTTTTGAACAATTTCATCCAGCTATTCTCTGTCATGCAAATTCTCTCCTCTGGCACGTAATTTCGTTTCTTTAGAATTTGCAAATTCTATACCATTTTTATTTTATTCTGTATTTTTTAATTTTACGAGAAACGAAAGGTTGACTAATACCGATGGCTTTTGCTATTTCCGTCGTCGTTCTGTATCATTTTCTCGCTCTTGATAATCATACCATACGCAAGCTGGTACTTATTCCGGAGAACATTCAACTCGCTTTTCACCCGTTCCATGTTTCTTCACGTAGACTTCTCATCGGCTCAACTTCCGATTGATTCATTTTTGAATAAAAACCATTTTTACTATTTCTGATATATTTAAAAAACTTTTGATACATAAGTAATTATTCATTTTTGAATTGATTGATTTATTTTTAAATTAGACGAAATGTCCGGCCTGACGAAATACCTGATTACGTATTGAAAACGTAAGGTCTAAAGCAACAAATTTCAAAATTCCATGTTTATCATTTACGCCTGCAAAGCAAACTATAAACGAAAAAAATTTGCATCTTTGTTGTCAAAGGAGGGAGTCTATTGCCTAATTTTTTAGAAGTGATTATTCGTTCCATTATATCCATTGTTGTATTGCTCTTTTTAACAAGATTGATGGGAAAACGCCAACTTTCCCAAATAACTTTTTTTGATTATGTGGTAGGAATTACCATAGGTTCGCTCGCGGCCTTTATTTCATCCGACCTTGAAGCGAATTGGCTGCATGGCTTTACCAGTTTATTTATCTGGGCGCTTATTCCTATTCTTTTCGGTTATTTAGCGCTCAAAAATAAAAAGTTTAATGACATTGTGGAGGGGAATGCGACTGTTCTGATAAAAGATGGAAAGATCATGGAGGAAAATCTAAAAAAGGAAAGATATGCTGGAGAGGAATTATTGGAACAGCTGCGTTTAAAAAATGTGTTTTCTGTGGCTGATGTGGAATTTGCTGTCCTTGAACAAAACGGGGAGGTTAGCGTGCTGTTGAAAAAAGACAAACAGCCGCTTACCCCAAGCGACTTGCAGATGAAACCAGCCCCGGTAAAAGAAGCGCAAACCGTCATTCTGGACGGCAAGATTATGCTGGAACCTCTTAAGGCGGCTGGTTTATCTGTAAGATGGTTGCACACCGCCTTGGATAAAATAGGAGTATCCTTGGATAATGTATATTTGGGCCAGGTGGATAGCTATGGCCAGCTATATGTCGATTTGTATAACGATAACATTACGGTGCCAACTCCCCAGGAACTTCCGTTAGTATTGGCGACCTTGAAAAAATGCCAAGCCGATTTAGAAAGTTTCGCACTTGAAACGACAGATCAAAAAGTCAAGCAGGAATACGAAATGAATGCCAAAGCGTTACAACAAGTTATCGAGCAGGTGACTCCTTATTTGCAACAAAAATAGCCTATGGTACCCTTCATGCAGAAGCCGCCTGAACATCCAGAACGGCCTCTGCATGAATGAATGATGCTAAAACCTGTTATACCTTCAATATACAGCTGGAAAGACGATCCGCTTTTTTTCCTTCAATGCGTAAAAATAAATAAAGAAACGCGGCTACTATAGCTTCCATTAATATAATAAGAAAAATTGTTTCAAAAAAGGAAAACACTCCGTAGTGATAGGAACCCCAGCCAATTCCTCCGTATAAACCCATAACGATAAGATTCACCAAATAGGCAATATAGCGTTTCGGATGGCGCAGCGCTTGCGCCGGACTGTTCCACGCAAACTGGGGGCATATAGCATCCACAGCCATTTTGACAAGGGTTTGCGTCAAAATGCTTCCAGCGATCGCAACCCCAAGCACGGGTATCATAACAACCGAGCCGAGCGGAAGCCACCAGAATAAAAAGATTGCAGCCGGAAAGACAGCCAATATATCTACAGCATAACAAAACCAAAGCTTGATATGAAAAAGTGCCGAAAAAGAAAGCGGAAGGCAACGCAGATATGTCCATTCCGTTCCATCCCGCGAAAATGCTACGGTAGAACTTGACATCATCATGGCTAACAAATAAATCGCCGCAAAAATAGCGCTTCCTCGCATGAATATGTCATCTGCGGAAAAAACGGAAGGAAACAGCTGCGCCGATAAGTTATTAATGAAAAAGAATACAAACACTGTTCCCAGCATGGCCATGGCAATATAGTTAATAATAAACGTAGGCGTAAGAAAAAAGTTTTTGATTTCCCTTTTCAGCAATTGATTGTTCATCCCGGGAAGAAAATCGGCCGCAACGCTCGTTTGCTTCGCCTGCTCACGCCCTTTTAGCCAGCTTTTTTCAATGAAAAATTGAAGAAGAACGGCTAACGCCCCAATACTCCCGCTCAGCCCGAACCAAAATGCTGGATGATGTACCGTTTCCGCTATCGCGTTAAGATACGCTGGATGACTTCGAAGCCAGAGCGCAGCAGTGAGAATGAACAGCACTGCCGCTAGGATTATTGCGATGTGCTGCCCCCCTTTTCTTACAGAAAATGAAAAGAGAACTAACAAAAGCAGCAAAGAAAGCTCTTGCGTGAAAACCGGAAACAGAAAGAGGCTGGCCATGATAAGGCCCCACTCCGTCCAGGAAGAGTCGCCTGCTCTCATCGCCGCGTATACAAGCGGCAAGAAAAATAACAATTTGAAGGCATAAAACCGCAACAAGGTCACCGCAAAATAAGTCCATACGATCCGGCTTTTAGTAAAGGGCAGGGCCAGCAGCGTTTCTGTATTCTTGCCGTAATAAAGCGCTGACATCAACCAGTTAAATGTCACATATAAAAAAATAATTTGCGTTCCGATCAGCGAAAGCATCACAAGATTTGAAGGCAAGAGGAAGGAAACACTGTGAAAAAAAAGCCCTGCATTTTCATAAAGAACGTTCCACAACAATATTATCGTCACGATAAATAAAATCGTCTTTTTCTTGGTAAAAGTAAAATAGTCTCGCAAGATCGTTCGCGCAAGCAGCCAGGTCGCTTTACTCCCCATGTGCTATCATCTCCATAAATACCTGCTCCAGATTTTGGTTTTGTTTTGATATGAGTTCGCTGGCAGGCCCGGCAGCGATCATCGTTCCTTGTTTCATAACGACCAGATGAGTACATAGTTCCTGAGCCATGAATAACAGGTGTGTGGAAAACAGGACGGCTCCTCCCTGCTGGGCATACTCGCGCAAGCATTCCTTAAAATACAGGATCGATTCAGGATCGAGACCTACGATCGGTTCATCCAGAATAAGCAGTGGAGCCCGCACCATAAGACCGGCGGTAAGCAACAGTTTTTGCCGGGTTCCAAGCGACATCTCACCAATGCTTTTTGCTAGATGTGGAGTCAGCTGAAACCGATTTATCACCGATTCAATTTCAACAAGAGACGAACAGTAATCAACACCATACAGATCAGCCATAAAAGATAAAAAATCTTTTCCAGTCATTTTTTCAAAAAGCACAGGATGATCGGGTACATAAAATACATTCCTCTTCGCTCGGACTGGCTCCTCCTGCAAAGAAATGCCATTGATTTCAATATCTCCAGACGTTTTCTCTAAGACACCAATAATCATTTTAATTGTAGTGGTTTTTCCAGCGCCATTTGGACCTAATAAACCGTGAATTTCTCCGGGTCGTATACAAAAAGTCAAAGGGTGAACCGCCTTGTATTCCCCGTATGTTTTGCTTAGATTTTTTACAGTAAGTACGAAAGCCGTCTTCATCGTTTCCGAACCCTTCTTATAGTATCAATGGCCCAAATGGCAGCCGCAGCCCAAATCGCATAGGTGACCCATCCGCCTTTGTTCCCGTTTTTGATGGCCACAAAGATAAATAAAGCCAGAATGACGAGCCGAAAGATAAGCTGATTCATGATGTTATCTCCTCCTTGTATGGTTATGTAAAGGCAGAAACCTCATCTTTCCACAAAGCTTGATAGGAAAGAGAAGTAGCAAACAAATATTCGTGTGTTCCTTGCGCACATATGCGCCCATTTTCAATCATAATGACCTGATCCGCTTCACGTACCATAGATAGGCGATGAGCTACCATTACAATGGTTTTTCCAAAAAATCGGGAGCGAAGCAAACGCTTGATTTGCTCCTCCGACAAATTATCCAAGAAAGCAGTAGCTTCGTCTAAAATAATTATATCAGGATTCTGCAAGATAACACGGGAAAGTGCAAGTTTTTGCCTTTGTCCACCTGATAACTGAAGACCGCGCTCTCCTACCATAGTATCCAAACCATTGGGAAGCTCTTTCACCCATCCTCCCAACCCTACTTCTTCCAAAACCTCATATAATTCTTCATCAGTTGCTTCCCTTTTTACCAGTTGTAAATTTTCGCGTATAGTCGCCAAAAAGAAGAAAGGCTGTTGCGATACAACCCCGATCTTTTTCCTCAGGCTGGTAAGCGACAGCGATGAAAGCGGAATCCCATCAATGAAAATGTTTCCCTTCGCCACCGGATAATGCCCCATAATCAAGGAAAGGAGCGTACTTTTTCCGGAGCCGCTCGCACCTACAATAGCTGTGGTGGTCGCAGGTTGAATGTCAAACGTAATGTCTTCCAACGTCTGTTGCTTCCCTTCATAATGAAAAGACACATCACGAAACACAATATGTCCCTGCAAACGCTCAAGCCGTTGTCCATCTCGTGATAAGGAAGGCTGGTCAAGCAACCAATATAAACGCTCCACACTTGCTGCTGCCCGCTGCATTTCAATCCAGTAGGTTGAAGCAACCGTCAGCGAAGAATATAATTTTTCGATGTATGTATTAAATGCAATAAGCGTACCTAGAGTAAGCAAATCTTGAGTAACAAAATATCCCCCTAAACCATAAGAAATTAGTAGCATAAAGATCACATTTCCGCTCATTGCTGCAGATGCAAAGACTGAGAAGCGTGCAAGGTGCAATTGTTGACGAATCACGCTGCGCAGGCTTTTAATATAACGGGTTCCAACAAATAATCTCCTTCCCATTTCCTGAATGAATCGAATGCCGATTATGCTCTCTTGCGTAGCTGTGAAAATGCCTGAGGCAAAGGTGCGTAACTGTAGGGTTTTTTGTTTAATCTTTTTTCCAAAATACATTTGAACCGCATAAACAGTCGGAAACAAGACGGCGCTTACTAGAAAAAGTCTCCAATCTAAATACGCCATCATGCCGAGACTATACATCATCATCATGATTTGTGAAAAGCTGAGAAAGAGAAGCCTGGATGTAAGGAAATCAACAACATTAATGTCACCTTCCATTCGATTGAGAATATCTCCCGTAGGATGACGGTCGTAGAAAGCGGCCGGAAGAGACAGTATTTTCCGAAACAGTCGCAGCCGAAAAATCGCCACAGCTCGCTGTCCAACCAGCGTTTGAATATATGTTTTCACACCTTCCAAAAGGATATGGACAAGATAAATAGAAAAAAGAAGGCAAAGTAATTGAAAGAGCAAAGCTGTATTGTTTTTCAGCAGGGCCTGATCGATAATTTCTTTTACAACCAACGGGATAGAAGAAATAAGCAAAGTCGTAACCAAAGTAAAAACCAGTAAGACGAACCACCAACTGACAAATTTCCGGTTTTCTTTCAATAAGCGCCATAAGATTTGTGAAGCCTTATGGCTATGTTGTTGCTCGGTTTTCATTTCATAAATCCTTTCTCCGTGGATATCATGAAAAGAATGGGGATATCCTTTTCTCAGGCGGATATCCCTGTCCGGTGTTCGTTATACAAACACTGGGTGCTTAGTGTAGGAAGCGAGCCCATTTTCTTCAATCCATCCGCATGGCTTCTTGTAATGCGAGTTCGCCTCAATGGCACGAAGCACACACCCGTTACAATAATTTTTGTTTTTACAATTTGGGTTGCACGTTTCACTTTTTACAGGAGCCGTCATTCGAAAAAGCTGTAGCGCTCTCTCCGAACGGAAGATGTCTTCAAACGGCTGATGAAATACATTGCCCAGATCCATCACCCCCTGCGGAAACAGTACGCAAGGGCGGACATCTCCAAACGGGTTAATGGTAATGGAGCGCCAGCCGGCTCCGCAGTTCGTCCGTGCTTTTGAAAGCCGCATTTGATCGTCTGTAAGCAGAGCAATAAAGTCTTTATGTTTTTGAATCAGGGATGATTCGTATTCAAAATACTCCGTAAACTCTTTTCCCTTCTTTTTTTCGAACAAGATGTTCGTTCCCCGACCAAAGGGATCAACTTTGGAATAGCTGAACGATATAGCTCCTAGTTCTTTCGCAAGCAGCAAAGTTTCTTCAATAAGCCACATATTTTTTGGATAGACGCTCATCGCGGCGCGGACGCGAATGCCAGCATCCGCTAATTTTTTTATGCCTTCGCATGTCCGCCGGAACGCTCCTTTGACACGGCGAAGGTCTTCATGTACTTCAGCGTTCGGCCCGTCCAAAGAAATGCTGAAAAATACTTTTTCTTTGTAAGGAAGCAAAATATGAATCATTTCATCTGTAATTCTTGTTCCATTTGTTAACAATCCAACCAATTCAAATTTGTTAAGCGCTTCTTCAAGTACAGGCAAAAAGTGAGGATGAATCGTAATTTCTCCACCGGTTAGTTCCAACGTATAGATTCCGTTATCTTTTAGAATAGAAAACAGGCGCATTACGTCTTCATAACTCATCGTGTCTTCAACTTCCGGATTGCTTTCCCGATAACAGTGAGCGCAGCGAAGATTGCATCGGGCAAGCAGTTCAACGGTAGCATGAACGGGGGTAGGATAATCAAAATTTCCGGACACTTTTACTTTTTTATGGGATGGCTGTTCCATCTCCTGCAAAATGTCCATTCCTTTGAGTTGAATGAAAAAATCGCGTACCCACACATAATGAGTAGAAGGAGCTTCCTTGTATTGCTTGCATACTTCCTCTAAAATTTCCAATCCTGTTTTCGTACCATCACACCGCATTAACAGCTCTGCGGCGGTTTTGTTGATGGCGGACACACGATTGTCAGTAATTTCAGTTCGTTCGCTGGAAGGTCGGAGCAATGAGCTTTGTACCGGATTTAAATGTAATTGTACGTTGTCATGCAAAGAAAAATAATGCTCATTGAAATTCATTTTATTCCTCCATCGTGCTTACGATTTTCATCTTCCGGATTTTATTTTTCTTTTTCAGTAAGCCCATAGTGATAAATAGATAAGGGGCCTTAAGCCCCCTATCCATTCTTTGCTACATGTGCTACAATTAACAGTGAAGAATATTTTCCGCTTTTCTCAATAGAGAGAAGCAGTTTGAGCGGGATGTTTATATCTCGCTTTTTCTTTAGAAGATACCGGCAACAATGCTGACACCAAATCCTTCAAAGTCCGGGATCGGACCATCTGCTAAGCATGCCGCGCATCCTCCACAAATTGCGCACGGGTTTCCTGCCGCTTGAATGGTTGGTTTTTCCATTTTTATTCCTCCTTCACGTTCTTTGTGTACAGGTAACTCTGTACATGCTCATCATACCTCCTTCCCTAAAAAAGTGTAAACAAGCCAGAAGTTGTAACTTTTTTTTTACTGAAAATATGTTGAAAATATATTTAATTAACCAATTTTTGGTTCTTTTTTACTCCTTCATATTTCTGATGCTAAAAAATTCCTTGTTAAATATTTCTTTTTTTCTACTTAATAGTTCTTTAGATACAGAAGACGCTTGAATGGGAGAATAATTGTTTGAAAACTATGATTTTCCTTGGTATTTCAAAAATCTATGGTGCTTTGAAGGTAGAAAATTTGCTTATAATCTAAAAAAGAGGTAAGAAAAAAGTCTCTAATTTTTACTACGACATTTTATTATCCAAGAAAAGCTGGTTTTCGTTTGAGCCCGATTTAGTTGTGCTTAGCTTGTTACGCGAATAAAAAAGCCGTTCCGATTCAGTAAGCTGTTTAACTGAGCAACAGCGTCACCCTGCTATTACTCAATTTAACAGCCTCAGAACAGAAACGGCTTTTTTATTTGTTCCTTCAATTTATAACAGAATAAAAGCAATGAGTCCTATGCATAAAGAAAAAAAGAAGCAATATTTCTTACAGAAGTACGTATGCACCAGGCCCAATGAGAGCAATCCCGATAGCTACCACGATTAGCATAAGATTGTATTCGAAACCATTTTGCGTAATCCAGTATCCGTTTTTACCGTGAACAGTAACGATGGCAACAAGCATGGTAATGACAATCAAGGCCGCACCAAGCCAAGTAAATACGCCGGCAGCAAACAGCAAACCTCCCACCAATTCTCCCAGACCAGCGAGCAGAGCCATCAGTATACCCGGACGCACGCCGATGGATTCCAGCCATCCCGCCGTTCCTTTGAGGCCATATCCACCAAACCAACCGAAGAGCTTCTGTGCCCCATGTCCCGCAAATGTCAAACCCACTACCAAACGAATAAGTAACAAACCAAGATCCATCATAATATGAGTACCTCCTATTACTTATTAAAAGTATAAAACTAATTTTATATTAGTAATATACAACACATAACTTATGTTTGTAAAGTAAATATAATAAAATAATGAAAAAGAAAGGTAATGAACCTACTTTGTATACTGTATGTAGTTGAGCCTGTATAATTGTGTAAAAATAAGGACATTAAAAATATGCAGGTGATTTTGAGGAACGATTATTTTAAGGAATGGAAGCGTATTTGATGTGAAGTTGAACATTACAGTCAGTAGCCTCTCATGATGCTCAGAAATGACTCATCCAATATGGTAGTGGAACACCCGCAACATTGATTCCAAATGTATTAATGATGACGTGTCCACCAATGCACGGAACTGACGGTTTAACAGCGTCAAATCTTTGCGGCTGTAGGGGTGGAGCCGCCTCTAAAGTTTCTAAAAATCCTTCCTAAACTCTGGATACACACATAAACGACACAAAAAAACACCCATAATCCCTGATCTGGCCTAGGTTTATGGGTGTTTTATTTGCCTAGTGATTTGTCGAACTCGAGTAATAATAACCTAATCTTTAAACCTAAAAAAAGAAAATTATCTACATTAGCAAACTTAAGATAGGTTAACTGTCCTCGTTTTTCCATCCCAGCCTACTGACAATCCGAGCCCCTTAGCTAACTCCCTGCTCCTCATTATTTTATAAACTCTGGTACTATGACTGTAGAAGAAGAGCTAGCAGAAATATTTAATCCTGATGGCAGCGTGACGGACTTTTCAACAGATGCTCCAAAAGTTTGAGGAGTAAGTTGTTGAATGATACTGCTTTGGTAATACGATTCAGTGGGGCTCGAAATGGATACAGATACCTGACCTTGTGTTACTGGTGTTGCAATATGACCAGTATATCCGAATAAAGGAGATAAAAGTGGTAATATCAAAAGCGATCCTTTCATCAATATGCCTCCATGATAAATATACATAATATTCTAAATACTAGAATGATCATTGTAAAAAAGGCCAGAGATCAATCTCTGACCTTATGAAAAAGTTATTTCAAAAGTCCACCAAGTAGACCACCTAATCCATTAACCAGAGACTGAACTGAAGAAGCCAGACCATAGCCACCGTTAGTGGAAGCTGATGCAGACAGTCCATTCGGACCACTTAGGTTCGCACTGGTGTTGTATGTGCCACCAAGAACTCCTCCTAACAGACCCGTAACGCCATCTTGATTAACTGTATAAGTGGAACCAGCTTGAATGTTAAAATTAGGGCCGCTAGCATTAACTAAACTACCACTAGATACATTTGTACTTCCTACTAAACTATTAACCGATCCCAGTATATCGCCAAGACCTGCTGCAGAGGCTGGAATCGCATTACCAGCTATTAAACTACCAGCCACTAACATTGCTGAAAGTCCAACTGTTTTGATCCACTTATTCATTATAACTTCCCTTCCTTTTCTAGCATGTTATTTTAATGCTTGACCCAGATTGTTCAATAACCCACCAATAGATTGAACCGAAGATGCGAGGCCCCAGCTACCGTTTGCCGAGGTACTAGCTGAATACCCTGCATAGGATGCGGAAGCAGAGGTTCCGCTAGTTCCACCTAAAATTCCACCGCTGATTAATCCAGTTAATCCAGATTGTTCAGTCGAGTTCACCGCTTTTGCTGTCACAGTTACATCATCTACATTCAAACTGACGCCACTCTGGACATTTACTTTAGAACTACCAACTAATTGATTTACAGCTCCGAGAATACTACCAAGTCCACCATCCGGAGAATTAGTTGGTGGCTCTGCGGCAAAAGCTGACCCCATACTACCCATTAGGATTACTGTGGATAAACCTGCTGATAAAATCAGTCTCTTCATTTTACCTACCACCTTTCTAATTTATTGTTTTAAAACTTTCTAATAAGAATTATACTATTAAACAGAAAAATTTTCCATATAAAAAAAGAATATTTTTCTATTTTATACACAAATTTGAAGTTGATTTGCGGACTTATTGCATCGTATGCGGAAAAAACCGGTTCAAAGCCGAGGAGTCGAGCCCGAGGAGAAATATAAGAGGGACTATGCGTTTGTTTACCTGCTTACCTATGCGGAACTGCGTGTGGAAGAACTGTCCAATCTTAAATTAACGGACCTGGATTTGGATGTAAAACGAATTCGGATGATGGGGAAGAGGATGAAAGTCCTGACGGTGCCGATCTCCAATATCTTACTGGTTACTGGCGAAACTGGGGGACTGGTTGCAATTTCGCGCAGAAATGGCAAAAAAGAAAACGCATGTGGCCGCATCGCCATACGTCTTTTGCTCATCGAAATTTTCGGTACGGGGCGTTCAGCGAATGATTGAAAGCTACAGTCTGCCAAATAAAAAGCTCACACCACACATGTTCCGGCATACGTTTTGTAAGTGGATGTTCAAGGCGACGAACAATGATATTGAGAAAGTACGGAGGCTTGCCGGTCATAGTAATATACTTAAAAGACAGTTATAGTGATTTGGCTGATGCTGTGGAGGCGTTGCCAAAGTTTTGAGGAAATGTATTTAATCTCTGATAAAATAAACTAGAGGGTGTTCCAAAAGCGACCGCTTTTGGAACACCCTGCTCTTCTAATCTTGCTTTATAAAATTTCTCAAAGCAATAAGGTATCGTACCCCATTCTCTGCTTCATAGCGCTTCTGCTTTTTGCTGCTTCGTCTCAGCAAAAACATTTGCATCCAATTCTTTCGTTATTTTACTTGTAAGCAATCCTGCCGTCATACTTCCGCTAACATTTAAAGCGGTACGCCCCATATCAATCAACGGTTCTACCGAAATAAGCAACCCTGCTAAAGCAACAGGTAAGTTCATCGTTGATAATACTAACAATGCCGCAAATGTTGCCCCTCCACCTACTCCAGCTACACCAAAAGAACTGATGGCTACGACCAAGATTAACGTTAGAATAAAAGAAGGAGTAAATGGATCAATGCCCGCGGTGGGCGCAATCATGACAGCAAGCATCGCCGGATAAATCCCTGCACATCCGTTCTGTCCAATGGAAAGTCCGAACGAACCTGCAAAGTTTGCAATTCCTTCAGGAACACCCAATTCATTGGTTTGGGTTTTTACATTAAGCGGTAATGCCCCTGCACTGGTACGTGATGTAAAGGCAAAGATCAGAACTGGAAGCGCCTTTTTTACATATGTCATAGGGTTCAATCCCGCAAAAGCTAACAAAAGCAAATGAATGATAAGCATAATGATTAATGCAACATATGAAGCAACTACAAATTTTCCTAATTTCCAAATTGCATTATAATCGCTAGTAGCCGTAACTTTGGTCATCAATGCCAGAATACCGTATGGTGTAAGACGTAAAACAAGAGTTACAACCCTTATAATGATGGTATAGAAAGTCTCAACAATCTTAGCGAATATATCAGCTTGTTCAGGATTTTTTCGCTTGACTCCGAGAAAAGCCAAACCGATTATCGCAGCAAAAATAACCACTGCAATCGTGGAAGTTGGACGTGCACCGGTTAAATCCATGAACGGATTCTCTGGCAGTAACTCTACCATTTTTTGCGGCAATGTTATGTTTTGAATATCGCCCAGCTTTTGCTCAAGTTGTGTTGCACGAGTAATTTCAGCATCTCCTTGCTCTATTTGAACAGCTTCCAAATTAAAAGTTAACGATGTTGCAATGCCAATCGCAGCAGCAATCGCAGTTGTACCTACTAATATACCGATAATAATTCCACTAATCTTTCCAATATTATTAGACAATTTTAATTTTGTAAAAGCGGACAAAATTGAAATAAATACCAGTGGCATTACAATCATTTGAAGTAATTTTACATAACCTGTTCCTACAATGTTGAACCAATCAATAGATGTTTTAACAACTTCAGATTTTGTACCATAAAAAAATTGCATTACAAGCCCAAATACTACTCCTACTCCTAATGCCGTAAAGACACGCTTTGAAAAAGAGATATGCTTTTTTTGCATTATATATAAGCCTGTAATAAATAAAAGCATAAAGGCAACGTTCACAATCACCAAAAATGTTGTCAATTTAACCCCACCTTGTTCTTATTTATAATCTTTCTGGATTGTTTCTTGCTTTGTCTTATCTATTTTATAATACAATAATACATATAAGTCAAATCGGGATTAATTTTCTTTATTATTTATGGAACAACCGGGCATCCTGCTTCCACTTTTTTCGCTATCGAAAAGAATAAATATTCAGGAGTGAATGTAGACGTTACGGTTTAGATAAAAATAAATTAAGGGTATATCGGGAATAAAAAACCACCTCATCAAGCTGATGAAATGGTCTTCAAAGATCTAAGCTTCTTCAATTGCGAGATCTAATCTTAGTTTTTTCTTTCTTATAAAGAAGGAATAGACAACCCCGACTATAATCCAGCTCACACCAAGGATGAGAGCAGATATATGAAGGCTTGTAAACAACCACATACTAACCACTGCACCAATAGCCGGTATTACAAGATAGCGAATCGTATCCATTCCACCACGCTGCTTATTTCGCACAAAATAATGAGCAATGACAGATAAGTTCACGAATGTGAATCCAATGAGTGCGCCAAAGCTGATGAATGAAAAAATCACCTCAAGTTCACCCATTATTGCGGTAAGAGAAATAACACCGATGAATAAAATATTGAATACCGGAGTGCCAAGCTTCGGATGAATATAACCAAAAAATCGTTTTGGCAGGGAATCTTCCCTCCCCATCGCAAACAGAAGACGTGAAGCGCTTGTTTGCGATGCCAGAGAAGACGAACAAACAGCCACCATGGAGCCACTCAGGAAGAAAGTTTGTAAGAATGCACCTCCGATAAGCTCAGCAATTTCCATTGAAGCTGCATCGGCATCTTGATACGCCGCAAAATCTGGATGCACAAGCTGCAGAAAATATGAAGTTGTCGTAAACAATACTCCGCCTATCAATGCAACTAGAAAAATCGCTCTTGGAATTGTCTTTTTCGGTTCAAGCGTTTCTTCCGATAGTGTTGTAACGGCATCAAATCCTAAAAAGGAAAAACAAAGAATGGCGGCACCTGACATAATAAGCCCCAAATCAATGTTTGTTGAATAAAAAGGTTCTGAGGATATTAAAACTCCAGCGCCTATCCCATTTGTAATCCCTTTCACCATAAATCCAACAAATGTAATTGTTACAAGTAATTGAAAGGAGACAAACAAAGTATTAACATTTGCCGTTAATTTAACACCTAGTAAAGTGACAGTAGTCAGAATGGTCGCCAAAATGATGACCCATATTGGGTATGGAATCGCTGGAAAAGCAGAGGAAAGATAAACCCCACCAATAGCATAGTTGACCATCGGAAGAAATAAATAATCCAGCATAACCGCCCAACCAACAAGAAAACCGACGTAAGGACTGAAGCTTCTCTGCGTATATGTATACGTAGAACCGGCAAACGGATAGGCTTGTACCATTTTTCCATAGCTATAAGCAGTAAACAACAGAGCTACAACGATTACGATATAGGAAGTAGCTGTATGCCCTTTCGTCAGCTGTGCCACCACACCGAATGAGTCGAATACGACGAGCGGGTCCATATAAGCAAGTCCGATCATGACAACAGGTGCTAATGTAAGTATTCGCTTCAGGTTAGTCTGTTCTTTCAATGAAAATACCCCCCTTCTTTTGGCAAAACGGTCTCAATCGACGTTTCTTCTACATAAGAGTCTCTATTTTTTTGGTTTTAGTGAATATAGCAGGATAGCCTCCAGTAATGGAAGCTACTCCATTTTACTTACAAAAACCCTTTATTTATTAAGCCGTTTTTATAATCGGACTTGTTTTCTTAATAACATACCATTCCATTCCTCGCGCCCGTAGTCTCTCTAAAATTGCAGTCTGCGGGCTAAAGTAAGCACAAAAGCCGTCGTAATCAACTTCAGAGTTATCCCCATCGAGAATAGTAATTGTTTTTACAGTGTCCATTTAATCAGCGGCATAACGAGCAGCAACATTGGAGAATCCAAGATTACAACCCAATCCCATAATTCCTACAATACCCGCTTGTTTAAATTTACCATCCCAATCTAACTGCTGTAACAGCGAGTCTGGGCCGTCGGAAGCCATGTCGATATCATGTGTTTTTGTATCTAAGCATGCTTGCATAACTTTAAAATTATACTCCGGTATTCTCGTATAAAGCAAGACATCAACATCCGTTAAAATCGCCACAACACTTTCCGTACTGCTTGCATCTGCCTGACGAACAACAATTTCTGCAGATGTTTGTTCACATAACTTTTTCACGAATTTCTCTGCTCCTTCGGCGAAGATATCTGCGAGAATTAACTTTTTTACATACCCTTTTTTCACAACTTCCGCAGCACATATTTAACCTACACCGCCAACACCTAAAACTGCAACATGTAAGCTCAAACAGTCGTCCGCCTTAAATTAATATTCCTATCTTCGAATTCGAAACAATCAACGCTCTATCGTAACAGCTTCGCATCCCTTTTTCACTTATCGTGTCGTTTCCCTTCCATGTGCCTCCTTTTCTATTAAGACAATGAAAATTATACAATATATTCAAAATAGACTTAATATAAAAAATGTATGAAGAGTTATTATACCAAATGCAAAGCATTGTTTTTAAGCTTTTTACCCAAAAAATTTCTCAAGCATTAAGAAATCAAAAGTAAAAAATAAACGCCCCTTACCCTGATTCAATGACGTATTGAATCATATTTCTCGAAATAAACAGAATTTTTAAAAAACTAGAATTTCTTTATTATTATGTCGAATATGAAAATCTATGTTCGTCTCCAAACATTCCCATAAAAATTTTTCAATAAACTTCCCCTCTTTACACGGCGTTAAGATAAAGATAACTTTGAATAAGAATATTATTTTAGTGGATGTAAAAATTCTTGCTGCGTTTTATAGAGAGGACAGAGCAGATAAAATATAGATTTTTTAAAAATAGTAAAGCGTGATCATGCTTGGAACAAAGTCATTGTAGATAGAAAATAAAGGAGAGCATAATTATGAATTTTGATTTGAGCGCAAAAACGCCTGCTGTTTCACACCCCAAACAACAGGAAACGGAAATGCGCGTACTCGTGATAACCTCTGTCCCAGCCGAGAAAGACGCGGTATTGCGTGGGCTTCACGGCAACAGCAGGTTCAACGTCCTAGTGGCAGGCGTCGGCCCGGCGGCTGCCGCAGCCAGCACGGCAACGGCGTTAGCAACTGCCAAGTACGGCCTGGTAGTGAACGCCGGAATTGGCGGTGGATTTGCCAATCGGGCTGAAGTAGGCTCTCTAGTGGTGGCAAACGAGATCGTCGCCGCCGACCTGGGAGCAGAAACTCCAGAAGGCTTCTGTAGCTTGGACGAGCTGGGCTTTGGCTCCACCCGCATCCCAGTCGATGCTAGCCTGGTGACCCAGGTCACAGAGGCTTTACATGCCGCTGGACTACCGGTCACTACTGGCCCGGTGCTTACTGTATCAACCGTGACGGGTACCGCTGCAACCTCCTTCGAACGAGCCTCGCGGGTACCAGGGGCGACCGCCGAGGCAATGGAGGGTTATGGCGTAGCCACCGCAGCCCATAATCATGGCATTCCAATCCTGGAAATTCGCGCTATATCGAACCTCGTCGGGCCACGTGACCGAGCTGCATGGCGTATCGAAGAAGCTCTAAACATACTAGAATCAGCAAGCTCAGTATTACTGGAGGTGTTACTATGAGAATCGCTTTTTCTCCCTGCCCCAACGACACGTTTGTTTTCCACGCCTGGGTACACGGACTTGTGCCCGGTGCACCCCGGCTTGACGTTTTATACGCGGACATCGACATCACCAACAGTCTGGCAGCGAGCCCCAACGGGCCGGACGTGCTCAAGATTTCGTATGCAGCTCTGCCATGGGTGCTGTCCGAGTACGCATTACTTCCATGCGGAGGGGCATTGGGTCGAGGCTGCGGGCCATTGGTGCTAACGAAAAGCAGTACGTCCAAAACTAAGGAACCAGCGATGCTCTCTGGCCGACGGGTCGCAGTGCCTAGTGAGCGATCAACCGCCTACCTACTGTTCCGGCTATGGGCAGCCCAGCACGTGCCAGGAGGCGTGGGTGAAATTATTGTTATGCCGTTTCATGAAATCATGCCGGCGGTGCGCGATGGTTTGGTCGATGCCGGGCTGGTAATCCACGAGGCGCGCTTTACATATCCTTCGTATGGTTTAAATCTCTTGGTTGATTTAGGAAGCTGGTGGGAAGCCGACACCCATCTACCCATTCCGCTAGGAGCAATCATCGCCCGTCGATCATTGGATCTGGAAGCGATCGCAGGCTGGATTCGCGCATCGGTCGAATACGCGTGGGCGAACCCGGAGTCATCCCGTGAGTACGTGCTATGCCACGCTCAGGAGCTGGCCCCTGAAGTAGCACAGGCTCATATTGACCTGTACGTAAACAAGTTCACCGCGAATCTGGGTGAAGATGGGTACGCAGCCGTGACCGCCCTACTTAGTCGGGCTGCAGAAGAAGGACTTGTGCCGAAAGTGGATCTGGCGGCGCTGCGCTAACACGACCCGCAAATAGTTGACCCAAGAAAAAAAGGGAGGCTGTCTCACTTATTTATGAGACAGCCCCGTTTGTTTTCACGCTGGAAGTTCGCATCTTCATCAGCTCATCGGCCGAATCAAATTAAAGCAAATGAGAGTGTTACACATTAATATATCCAAAAAATCTAATAGATAAAGAAATATTTTACAATAACCTTAACATACACTTCTTCCGTACGATAAAACAAGATAGAAAAAGGTAGGAATGTTTAATGGACATTTCGGGACAAAAAGTATTGCTGTCAAAGATATCAGTCAATGATTTGGATTTTAGAATATAATAAAGATTTATGGTATTTTGAAGAATATGTAGCGTTAGATGAAAAGGTTGTTCGAGAGAATTGTTACGTAAAATTGAAGAAAACGAAGAAACGAACCATTATAATTTTGTTGTAACTTTAGCAGCGGATAGAAGTAAAACGCCGATTGGTTTAGCACAAATTTGGAGCTATGTCAATTATAGAAAAAGCCGGGAAATCGGATTTTCAATCCTTCCTGAATATTGGGGTCGAGGTTACGGAAGCGAAGCGGCAAAGCTTTTACTACAAGTTCGCTTTTGAAAAGTTGAATGCACATAAAGTAGTCGGAATGTGTAACTCAAATAACACGCGTTCAGCAACATCAATGGAATGTATTGGTATGACAAGGGGAGCTATTTTTTAAAGAAGAACTTTTTTTAGCGAAATAAATGGATTGACCCATGCTCTTTTTCTATTCTGGAAAAAGAGTTTTGTAAAATATTAGACGAATGAAACGATGGTTGAATAACATCATGGTGTATGAATGACGCAAGATTAAGGAGATTTTTATATCCCACTACGTTCAGATAAAACGTAATAAAAAGTCGCCGGAGCGTTTCGCCTGGTCACCGAGGCCTGTTCGGCGTTCCAGAACTGGTGGGAGGTAGGAGCCCCATCAGTCCCGGTGGCTTTTTTGTATTTCCGTACAATTTGTAATTGGTTCAAGCATAGCAGATTGTCTATTTTGATTTTACCGGGTAAATAACTAACCGAGCAAATACAAAATTGTATTACTCCGTCTTTTTCAACTAAAAGTATGGGTTGTTTTTTGATTCTTCAAGGATTTTTTTCACTTTCGACAATGTTTAGTTTTATTTTTTCTATTTTTTCCTTTCCTTCTTGATTCCATGTAATGAGACAATACATCTCTTCAAAGTATTTTTTGGTATCATATATCTTATTTTCAGGAAGATCAGTTTTTATTAAACCAATTTTTTCATTTTTTATTAGAATATTGACATCAGTATATATTAATTTATGTCGGTATAAAGGGGTATTATCCTTTAGATAAAACTCTAGCGAAAAATCTTTTAAATTTTTTTCGTTCTTAAATAGGTCAGAGCCAATATATTGAATCTTGCCTCCTTCAAACTCTATAGAATTACCAAAAATTCTCGCTGAACAATTTTCTATTTTCCAGTTTTCCCCCTTCCCTTTCAACCATACTTCCTCTTTTATTTGGTTTTTCTTCTGTTCTTTTTCTTTGTCTCTCACTTCAGTGCAAGACGTAAGAAATAGAGAAATAACAAGCATCAGTGTTAATATTCTCATATAAACCTCCTATGATTCCATCAAATAACTTAATTTTACAAATTAAACCAAATAAATGTTAAATATTGTATTTTTATGGTGCCATTTAATTATATAAATATTACAATAAAAAGGGGATGTTTTTATGGCAAAAAAATCGAAAATCATACCTTTGGTTGCTGCGATAAGTCTTTTAGGAAGCAGCATGGTTTTTGCTGATGAAAGCTTTCAACCGAGTTCCAGTACATCACAAATACAGTCTACTGAAAATATTTCAAACACCAATAAGCCATACAAAGTGGAAAGAGCAATCATAAACGGAAATGAAATTCCTGTTTTTTATTTCAATAGTAAAGAGGGCGCTGAGTCATATAAGCAAGAATTGATGAATCAGGTCCAACAGCAAGCTCTAAACTCGGCTCCCAATTCATCAGAAGTAGTAACACCTACCTATGGCACAAAAAGCGGCTATACATACAGGGGGGTAGACCGATATAATTATGGGCATGCAACAACTACGGTATATAATTATAGCGACAAGAGAGTGACACTAAAAAAGACAGTAGATAGAACATTCTCAACGGAAACATTCATTACATTAGAGGCAGGATTTGCGGACTATTTCAAGGCAACTACAGGTGTTAAATTGGATAAAAAGGTAGAATATTCACATGAATTCATGATTCCGGATGTTCCAGCCAAAAACAAAGCTGATATCATAACATGGGATATTTATAACCGTTTTCACTTTACTGAGCATAATATCTTTTCACCTGATCGGAACTTTGTTGTATTAAGTCCAACTGAAAGTGTTGAGGGTGCTATATTTGTTAGCCCGATTTAATTCTCTTAAATTAAAAAGAAACAGCCGCGAACCAAACAGGCTGTTTCTTTTTAATTTTTCTTACCACCAAAAAGGTAAAGAAGATTGGTACGCCATAGAAGATACGGCCATACATTCACCGGGTAAAACAAGAAATAACCCGGTAGAATAGTAGATTTTTAGATTTCTACCGGGTAAGATTTTTTCTATTCATCGTCATTTAAAAACATGGCCGCTGCTTTCCGGGCCGCTTCGTCCGCCTCCATCTTTTCTTTACTCTTTTCTGGCTTTGTTTGTTGAAATGTTCCCGGCATTTGTCCCTGTAACCCGGTGAGTGCCGCGTATATGAATCGGCCTAACATTTTCTTGTTTTCATCTTCTTTTACCCATTGCAATACATCATCTGGTATTTCTTGCGGCATTGGAAATGTCACAGTATAAGGGTCTGATTCTGTACGGATTGCTACAGTGAGTAACCGCATAATCTCAGCCGAAAAATTTTGGCTGTTTTTTTCTTTTCCTTTAATGCCCACACCACATCCTGCGGAGTTTCCGCCGGTACACAGCATACGATTGCTTTTAAATCTACAGAGTCCTCCACATCGCTTCTTTATATCCCACTACGTTCATATAAAACTAAAGGTTGTGCACTATCTAATAGATAGTGTGGATGTAATTTATATCCCACTACGTTCATATAAAACTTGGCTTTTTCGCCCGGAATAAGGTGTCACAAATTTTATTTATATCCCACTACGTTCATATAAAACAACCCAGCGTTTTCCTTCTTTTACGCCCGCAACAAAATTTATATCCCACTACGTTCATATAAAACATAATATCGCGTCCAATTTGATGCAAGTTAATGCCGATTTATATCCCACTACGTTCATATAAAACCTTTCGGGCTCTATCGTTTCCATGCCCGCTACGGAACCATTTATATCCCACTACGTTCATATAAAACTTGAAACTGGGCGAGCATCCGAAAATCGTTTCTGAAATTTATATCCCACTACGTTCATATAAAACCACGTAGAAAAGACAACCCCCACCCAGGAGGGTAAGTAATTTATATCCCACTACGTTCATATAAAACTCTTCTTCCGCCTGGATACCGCCGTTGATTACATCCCAATTTATATCCCACTACGTTCATATAAAACCATCACCTTCCGTGGTATACTGGTAACAGCTCCCGAATGATTTATATCCCACTACGTTCATATAAAACGTAAGAAAGCGGACGGAACGCTTGAACGATGGGACATTTATATCCCACTACGTTCATATAAAACCCTAAAAATAAAACAGCGAAAATCATTAATTTGCCGGGGTCTTTATCACCTAAAAAACAATCAAAAATCAGCTTTTTTGCAGTAAGCCAGCAATTCTATTTTTAACCTCACAGAAAAAAAGGCCAAAACCATTGCGATATACGTTTTCATACTCACTCTATCTAAAAACCCGGTTTACTGCAAACCCTTCTAAAACTTCCCTTACATACTATAAAAACATCTCCTCAAAACTTTTCTCCTGTCCATACACCCGCTTCACGATATTTCTCGGATTTTGCACCTCATATACATAAATCGAATCTTCCCGCTTATCCATTATCTTCTCCAATTCCGTCAGACACTTCACTAACTTTCCCTTTGTAATTTCGCCTTCAAACACCGAATTCTGCGTCCACATCAAATATTGTTTCAACTTCTTGCATACTTTATGTACCCGCTTCTCACCCACATCGTATGTCACAATTACAAACATCTTCTACCACCATGCCTTTAGCGGTTTATACAAAGTATCTCCGATAAAATGCTTAATCAGTTTATAACACTCCAGTCGGATGAAATAGCGATATGACACTTTCCTTTTCAATGTTCGATGCTGCACAGTTGTTTCTAACTTCTTTTCCCATTCAGCCAAAAACTTCTTCCGTCCTTCTTCATTCAGGAACACGATGCCTTCCATCTCATCAAAGTGCTTAAGCGTAATTACTCTATTATTAACCAACGAAGCAATCAATGTGTCTACCAATAACGGCTTAAAAATTTCAGCTAAATCTAGACTTAACGAGAAACGCTTGCTGGAGGGCTCATGAAGAAAACTAATGGTAGGATCCAACATCGTCTTATACATTTCCGACAAAATCTCAGTATACATTCGACTATTCCCGAACGAAATTAACGCATTCAACGGATCAGTCGGTGGACGCTTCGTCCGCTTTTCAAATGCAAACTCCGGCTTCAACATCACATTAAATGCCTGATAATACTCTTGCCGAATACGCCCCTCAATCCCCATCAATTCCGGAATTTTCGCTGTATCCTCCAGTTTGGCAGCTTCTTTTTCAATTGCTCGTATAATTTCTTCTGTTTTTTCCTTATGCCGCCGCAAATTGCGCAGCATATGATGAATTCCTCCATACAAAAAACTTCTAGCAAGATACAGCCGCTTCTCCCTATTTAAATAATGAACACTCTGCTGAACCACTGTATAACCCGACACATTTTTCTCGCGTGGATAAAATGTCCCAACATAGTAATCATGATAATTATAAAAGTGCAAACAAACTCCATACTGTGCCAGCAAGTTGAGCAGCGCTGAATTTACGTCTACCTGCCCAAAAATATGCAAGTTTTCAATTTGTTCAATGGGCAATGATTTTTTCTTTCCTTCTGCGTCAACGAAATATAATGTATTATCCTTACGCTGCAATCTCCCGGTTGAAAAAATATAATGATCTTTTAACATTCTTCATCCCGCTCCATTGCAAAACAAAATTCATAGTATGCACATTTCGAACAATATCGCAGCTTTTTCAAACCAGGCGGCCTGGGCCGCTGCAAAATACGCTTGATACCAGCCAATGCTTCAATCACTTTTGCTTCCTCGGCTTCTGTAAGTTCAACAACTTCCGTATCTCGCTCTTTCGTATAGCTAATAAGACCTTTCTTTTCGACACCACGCTGCTTTAACTGATACAGGTAATACAGCATCTGCATTCGATCTGCTTCGCCCATTTTGCTGGAGATTTTTACTTCACGAACATATTCCCCATCAAACGCATCAATTTTAAACGTATCATCAATAAGAATTTCTTTCTGTTCGAGTTGTGGATAGGCACGCTCATGCAGCATTTTCCCTTCCATAACACGATCGTTAGTCTGTTCCATTGTGATCCCTTTAGAAAAGAGCCATAGCTTTCGCTGACATACGCTATAATAGTGCACCTGAAGTCCTTTGATATCTGCTTCCACCATCGGTCTCCCTCCATCAAGAGAACATGGTTATTTCTATGTCACTGACAATACCTCGCCCCTGCCTACTTTCTCTGTCAAATTCATATCCACAATGCAAAATAAAAATATTGTCTAATCCCGACAAAGTAGAAAGCTTATCTTCCGCCTGAAAACGATAAACTCCTATTGACTTTGCTTCAATTTTTCTACGAATCTCCTGACGCCGCTTCCAATCAACTTGACATTTCTCATACTCTTTCACTAAATCAAATATCTCATCAAAAAAACACTCTGGAATTACCTGAACCGTTTGAATATCCCGTAACTTCTTCTGTGCTTCCTGTCCTGTTACCTCATAAAAATCTAAAAAATCAAATTCATGAAGCGCCTCTTCAAACTCTCGCAAAAACGCTGTATTCGCCAGACTCTCTCGACTGTACAAACGCTGTACCATCTCAACTTTCGCCTGTTCATCAAGGATGCGGCCCTGATATGGCTGAAGTAAGGCGAGGCCCTTTTTTACAAGATCGGCATCATATATGTATCCAAGCCCTGCCACATCTTCTGTAAACACATATACATTTGGTTGAACCGGACTGCGCTTACCATTCCGATAGCACCGCCCTAACCGTTGGAAAAAGCTGTCCAATGTTGAAATTTCTGTGTATAAATAATCAAAGTCAATATCAAGACTTGCTTCTACCAACTGCGTCGTAACCCAAACCCCACTTCTCCGTGGTTCACCCGGTTTGGGCTTGTTGAACGATTTAATTTCTTCCTCCAGAAGTTTTCTGTCTTCCTGTGTAAATTGTGAATGCAACAAATATACGTTAGCTTCCGGATCGACTTTCCTCAGTTGTTCATACATCTTTACCGCTCGGCGCACCGTATTCACAATGACCAGCACTTGTGTATCTTTTGCCTGTTCGATGATTTCTTCCCCTACCTCTGTAATTCCCTCCTGACGCAGACAAATTCGATGCCGGGTAATATCCTGATTAATGAACTTTCCTACATCACTCTCCGTAATAATATTACGTTTTTTAAGTTCGTCCAGATAAATAGTAGGCAACGTTGCGGTCATCACCATAAATTTGCCACCAATTTTATGAATCATTTCCAATGCTTTAATAAGCATCGCGGCAATTTTAGGCTCATACGCTTGAATTTCGTCAATTACCACTTTGGCATTTGCCATGGCGGCCAGTTCTTTTTCAAATCCGCGATAACCAAATGGAAACTTCAAAATCTGATCTATTGTCGTCAACAATAGCTTGGACGATAAATGACGTGAATGGCGATAAATGTCCTCCCACTTCTCATCCAGCTCTTCTTTCTCTTGAAGGTAATCATTGCTAGTGGAGTGAAGCAGGCCCAGCGCTTCTGGGTGATAGTTAATTTCTTGGGGGCTGAGGATACGATCATAAATCGCATTAATGCTAACGCGCAACGGAAGGGTAAAAAACCCTTTATCTTCATTAATCCACAACAATGCAGCTTCTGTTTTCCCCATTCCGGTCTGTGCAATAACAATAATACTTTTATCTGTATTTGCTTCTGCAAATTGCTGCAACTCGTTTTTCGCATATCCTTTGTGCTCCATATACGCGGTTACCTGTGCTCCGATATGCTTATCCGCATGTAACTCGATATCAACACCCGCTGAAGCCGCATGATCTATGCGATGCACAAGCCCTTTAAGCAGCACATATTTATAAAAATCATCGTCGAACTGACTGTATCGCTTGGACAATCGGGCAATAGACTTATATGAAAACGTTTCTGGAATGTCCAATTTCATATGATCAATTAATTGTGGTAGATATGGGCGCATCTCATTCTCTAGAATTTCTTCAATTTTCTCTTTATCTGGTAGTTCACTTCGCTCATGATGGTACCCTACAGCATGAATTAACAAGCGACTTTCTTCTTTGGTTAACTTATATTTCTTAATAGGAATCATACCAACCGACAAATAGTTATGCGGCACAGAATATGTAATAGTATTTGGAAGTTTCTTCTCCCCTAGCTGTTTACGCAACCGATTTTGAAAACCGGGCCATGCTTTTCCTACATCATGATACTCTACTGCCAAACGTAACAATTTCCACATGCGTTCATCCATGTGGACAAAACGAGAACCATACGTACTTTTCAACCGTTCTAATTCAGCTACCAGACAATCCGTATGTTCACGGATTGTCTGGACAGGCTTGGTTTTGGCATAAAACAATGCCCATCACCCTTACTTACAAATTATAGAAAATGAGGTTGCCATCCTGATCCTGTAACACATCATCATCGGCATCAAATTCAAGACCTGAAACCGCTAATACATAACCAACATCAATTTTCTCCCAGCGGCGAATCCCGTTTTTGATCTCATACTTCCAGTTCAGTTGATACGGTACAGCATTTAGTTCCGTCTCCAATGAGTTGAGCACATCCCGCAAAATATAGGCATTATATTTTAAACGAATACGTTCCTCTATTTCCTTTACTTCCACTAGTTCATACTCATCAATCCGTACTAGGTCTTCCCAGCGTCCCAGACTCCAGTGAGTATTTCCGTTTTCGATAGCCGCAACAATAGCCTCCAATACTTCCGGTACTGCTTCCACATGAATTAATAACTGCACACCATACAGAAGATGCATATAGAGTGGCATTTTGGTCATGTGCTCATATTCATACGGTTTCGACGCTAATCCATCCAGTACAAGCGGAAACTCGGCTACATCTGTTTTCTTAAAAAAATAGTGTGCTTGATAGTCGACCATCTTTGCTTCGTATGTTCCCTGGATGCTGAGACGCATCGGGATAAACTCATTTGCTCCCAACATTGCATGCAACATACCCTTTACTGTTGCATATGGCGGCAAAGGATATGTTTCTCCTACTTTAAACGCCAGCGGCTTTTTATAACATGCCGTTTCTTGATATAGTTTCAACCGCAACGCCTTCATTGGTTATCCCCCATAAAACGCTGCAACTTCTTTTTGAATATGCTGAAAGAACGCCTCAATGGACACGACTCGATCCCCAAATGTTGTATGGTATTCCTCTTCATTACCAAATATGCCAGATACCATACCAATACGTGTCCGCTCGCCAACTGGTTCTCCGGCAAATGTTTGCTCCATTGTTGATTCCAGTGGCCTCGTGTCAATCTCCCACTTTTCACTGCTCTGTTTCAACTGCACTTTGCCAAGAAAAAATGGATTCGCCGCCTTATATACGCCGCCAATAACAAACAAAGGAGCGAGGCTTTCCTGACGACCACGAATATCACGATTTAAGAATTTTAATATTTCCAAAAATTGCCGCATCCTCTCTGCTTTTTGTTCATTAGGTAATTCTACTTCACCATCAACCCCGACACGGCTTAAATCGACTGTTACCGTATATGTATATAGACTAGCATGCTGCTCAATATTAGCCAGATTCGGCATTTGATCAATTCGGCTCGCAAGTCCCATATTATTCAGGAACTCTAAATCCCCTCTGTACGGTTCAAGCGAGATTGCGTGACTCAAGCGCACGACTGCCGGACGCTTTTCTGACTTTTGTGATGTTTTTAAGTAACCAAATAAATCCATTTCAACTGAATCGTTAATTGTAACATCTTTGCGAAACTGAACAACACCGCCCTTTTCTTTCGCTACCGTATCAAGATTCCAGCCATACCACTGGTTACCAAGTCGTACTATATCATAGCGAAGACTCTGGCGCGAAGCGAACGAATATACCTCCCCATTGGAACGATGAAGCTTTTTCAATTCGGAAATGTTAGCAATTCCTTCTCCGTAATTCAATGAATTCCCCTCAAACACAATGGTCATCGTTAAAGCCTGTGTCATACGCTTGCTTCCTCCCTATCTTTTTGTTTTTCATTTTCACTTGACAACATTCCGGCAATAAATGCGTTAGCCGCTGTCGTAAAATCCATTTCTCGTTCATGTATCGCATGTAAGAATACAGTCGGCACCGGCTTATCTACTGACATATACACACGCAACAGCGTGTCCATAAAACTATCTTTATTGTTCGCTTTCGTTGCATTCAACAGACGATACGCAATTCCGGCCACTTTCTTTCCTGCACTGGCACTGTATGTATCTTCGCTTTCTCGGGCTTTTCCCGCTTGCTCAAATGCTTTGCGAATGTCACGTCCACTATTAAAAAATGCCGCAACCCGATTATCCTGCTTTTTCATATCCTTCTCTCCTCTCTTATAGCATTCAATTCTATGCCGTTCTCTTACCGCAATATATACCCCAAGCCCGGAACCACCTTTTTTGATAACATGCCGCAAGTACTTAAAGATAACATGCTTCGTATCCATTCCCTGCAAAGCATTTCGGATAAAATGTTCCCGATATTCGTATGGCGAAATATGCTCCAATTTCTCCCCGTACTCTTGAAAATATTTCGCCAAATAGTGTGGAATATGATAGTAATCAAGCAACGTTCGTTTACTTTGATAATTAGCCGACATTTCAAGAAAAAACAGATGTTGCATAATATATTCACTTTCTTTTCTAATACCTCGAACTAGGCGGCTCACAATCTTTTCAAATGACTGTGACTGTTTTTTCAACTGTTTAAAATGTTCATTTTTCTGAAAAATTTCTTTAAACTTTTCATCTGTATGCACAAATCCCGCATACAATCGCACCTCGCCCTGATCATCAAACCCGTCTTTTCGGTAATACATCGTTGCCCCTAGCGGCACACAAAAAAGCACCAATTTTGCCAGCGAAGAAATAGGCAAAGCACGGTTCTTCTCTAAATCCCAGAAGAAGTTAGCTGCATTCTTACTAGATACCCCCAGCGGCGAAAACATCATCTCTTCAAAATTTTGAAAAGCAGGCTGTCCCGCGGCTAATGTACATTCCGGCACTTCTTCTTTCATATAATTGCGTATAAATATAATGTCTTTTTTCTTCCATGCCTTTTTCAATGTACGAAACGGCGAGTAATCCGCATGTTCATCAAGAAATGCCAGCACATCCTCCCCTGTTTCCGTCTTGTTAATAACTTCTAATAGCTGAATATCATTTTGTACAGGTAACACATAGTCTTTATAAAACAAATCAATATGCCCTGATAAATCGAGGCTATTTTTGGCTACATTAAGAAAAGAGGGTTGTCCAAAAAACGGAGATAAGATAACGCTCTTGAAATAATTCAACGTCAGCTTGTCGTTAATTTCTTTCTGTTTTACTACGTTATAATAATCATGGATGCATATTTGTAATTCTTCTAGTTGATCGTGGTGTTTTATTTCTTTGAGGCGGTTCTGGATGTCCTGCAAAGCAGCTTCTGCCGGAGTGTCTGTGAAATATTTGAGAATTTTCTTAGTGGAGTCAGCGATTGTTTTCTTAATAGATGCCAAAGCATCTGAGAAACGCTCTTTATTTTTTCCGTATTTTAGATTGTTCTTCAATCGTTCGTAGTCTCGTTCAGCCACGCTATATTCATCAATGAGGTAGGAAAAAAAGATTTGCGGAAGATATCCTAACGCAACAGGCTCTATTTCCAGTCCACTGTCTGTTTCACGAACAGTCCCCCTGTGTTCGTCAGGAATTATGTTGTGTTTTTCACCATATATGTACAATCGCTGCAATCCGACCAACGCCATCGACATCAGCCAATCACTTGCATACAAGCGAAGTACCATACATTTCTCATCCCCTTATTACATCTACAAGTCCAAACCCTTGCCCTCTTCTTTTCCCCATGCCCAACTGATACAGCAACTGCAAATCTTCCGGATGTCCTTCCAGTCTTAATTGTCCCTGATATGTTGTGAAATAAAGATAGCGATTCGGACCATGTGTTTCCGTAAATACATGATTGGATTCTTTAATAACCTTTTTTTGCATTGCCAATGGCGTAACAATCAAAGACTCCCGCAGTCCTTTTCCTCTATATTCACGTAAAATGGTATCTGCCATGTACGCAAAATGTTTGGCGAATTCCGGTCGTTCAGGCGAAACCGGCTTCCGATTTTCATCTTCAATGAGAAGCGGTGACTGCGTCTTTACAATAATTGATCGATTACGAATCGTTTGTTCTGGTAGCATCCGAACACGTCCCCGAATAAACTCATATTGTTTATATCGGAACCAGGACACTTTCCGCAGGCCGTTATAAAAATGGAGCATAAATTCAAAATCCGGAGAGCTAAAAGTAAGAACCAATTCATCAAGATAGATCTCATCTTCCGCAAAGCGAAAGTTTTTTAAGTACGGCGCAAATGTAAACGGCTTTAAAACAGCCTGATTTGTTTCATATAGCTTTCGATAGTACTTTTCATTCGCTTGCTGGAGGCATTCTTTGACAAGAGAGACAATAATCATCCGATAGGAAATAGGTATGACTTTTGTTTTTAGAGAAAAAACGATCCGCATATTCCCCTCCCTTTCTTTTAAAAGTTGTATTTTCTATATTTGAATTCTTATTAACTTTAATATACTCTCACAGGACTAACAAATCAAGTATATTTTACCTAATTTTATCATAAAAAAATCAGCACAAGAGGTTCTTTGTACTGATTACAGCTTGTAGACAAAGTCTAACTTCCAGACAGGTCTACAAGCTAGCCATCAAGTTAAAAACATGATATAAAAAGACAAAAAATGACCATCCTTATTCATTGTGAATCTGAAAATAAAAGTAGTCTTTACTTTGCCTTTCCCTGCATTATCGTCTCAAGAAATAGATTGGATACCTTTTTTACATACGTTTAAACAAATTTTTTCTTCTGAACATGTAAATGAATGTGAAAGAAGCGTTACCCAGTATTTATCTCCACATGTTTGAAACATATGAAAAAATCACGGCCTTTTTCGATGATCTGTATGATCTCATGAGGAAAAATGGTAAAAAATCAAAGAGATATAATAAGAAAAGTCCTCTTAAGATTTCAGAAGCGTTGCCAAGTTGATTCGCGATAGGTTGGTGGATAACAGATAGGGGGCTCTTTGGCATGGAGAAAAATAGTGATTATAGATAAAGAATAGATAAAAGGTTCAAAAACTAAAAGCTTTTGAACCTTAACTTGATAGCCATGGAGTCACCCTCATTTTTTTATGTTAGATATGTTAGATAGAGTGACGAATAAAACTTTATTAATAATCCATGTACATATGACCTACGAAACTCCTATTTGATAATTATTAGATTTTTCTTGTACGCCCAAAAAATGTTACGGCCCGTTCGTCAATTTCAACGGTCTTATTCTCCTTTGGTACTAACAATGCTCCCTCATGAACATCGCCGATTCTCTCTTTATCGCCAAAGCCAATAATGACCCTTCTCGGTTCATCACGTTAATATTTCCCCCTAAAATTTCCATCGTCCGTTCGACGATTTCTTGCGCTAGCTCTTTCGTAAATGGATACAACGCTTCTCCCTTCTTCTTCACAATTTTTATAAATGCTTGTTTTTATCATCACGATTGTAGAACGACTATCGCACCGATGCCGGCATTTCGCCAATAAGATGAAATCATAAGTCCTTTTTAAACTCCTAAAGGAAATAATATCTATTCCACCATAATTAACTTATTATTCTAAAAAAATATTATTGACTTTACTTAATTATTTACTTTAAAATTAATTAAGTATTACATATATTTCCATCTCATTCATTTAAAAATATTTTGTCAATATAGAAAAGAAAAATTATTATAGTTGAATAAAGGAGGTTGTTTTATGTCAAATTCAAACAAGCAGAAAATTGTTTCAAGCGTTCCTCAACAAGGCTTTTTTGGCCATCCTAAGGGGCTGTTCACCCTTTCCTTTACCGAATTTTGGGAACGCTTCTCGTATTACGGAATGAGGGCAATCCTCGTTTTCTATATGTATTATGAAGTATCAAAAGGCGGATTGGGGCTTGATGAAACCACTGCTCTTGCTATTATGTCGATTTACGGATCGCTAGTGTATATGTCGAGTATCATCGGCGGCTGGCTGGCTGACAGAATATTTGGTACTTCTAAAGCCGTGTTTTACGGTGGAATATTAATTATGTTTGGTCATATTGCTTTGGCGATACCTGGAAACATAACGATGTTCTTCGTTTCCATGGTCTTGATCGTGCTTGGCACAGGGTTGCTGAAGCCTAACGTTTCCAGCATTGTAGGGGATATTTACAGCGAAGAAGACAATCGTCGCGATGCGGGATTCAGCATTTTCTACATGGGAATCAACCTTGGCGGATTCCTTGCTCCATTAATTGTGGGAACGGTAGGAATGAAATACAACTTCCACTTAGGTTTCAGTATCGCCGCTGTCGGCATGTTTTTAGGATTGTTAGCTTTTATTTTCACCAAGAAAAAAAATCTTGGCCTTGCCGGTACATTTGTGGCAAATCCTCTGTCACCGGCCGAAAAGAAAAAAGTTTTCACCTTGATTGGCGTTGGGGCCGCTCTTATTGCTGTCTTGATCGTTATCGCAATTTCAATGAATCTGCTGACATTTGATACCTTTATTGCTCTTGTGGGAATTCTCGGCATCGTAATTCCAGCGATTTATTTCATTGTTATGTACCGTAGCCCTAAAACAACAGCAATAGAGCGTTCACGTGTTATTGCTTATATTCCGTTATTTATCGCTTCCGTGATGTTCTGGGCTATTCAAGAGCAAGGATCGACCATCCTTGCCAATTACGCGGATAAACGCACACAATTAGACTTTGCAGGAATCCATATTTCGCCTGCTTGGTTTCAATCGTTAAACCCGTTATTTATTATCCTGTTCGCCCCTGTGTTTGCCTGGTTATGGGTGAAGCTCGGAAGCCGTCAGCCATCGATACCTAAAAAGTTCTCTTTAGGCTTGTTGTTCGCAGGCTTATCATACATTGTCATTCTTTTGCCAGCTTACTTTGGCGGCGACGATTCATTAGTGAACCCGTTATGGCTCGTTCTTAGCTATTTAATTGTTGTATTTGGAGAATTATGCTTGTCACCTGTAGGGCTATCGGCTACTACAAAATTAGCACCTGCCGCCTTCTCGGCGCAAACGATGAGCTTATGGTTTTTATCCAATGCCGCCGCGCAAGCGATTAATGCGCAAATTGTCAAATTTTATACACCTAAGACCGAAATGATTTACTTTGGCTTCATTGGCGGAGCAGCCATTCTCTTTGGCATTCTCCTCTTCGCGCTATCGCCAAAAATTGAAGGCTATATGAAAGGTGTAAAGTAAACTTTTATTTACAAGCGACCGTTGAGGATTTACCAAACACGGCTTAAAAATTTTTTTCGTAACTTTTTCTTCACTACCACAGATTTCTATAGTGAGAGGATTACTCCACCTCAATTAACTCCTGAATATCGATGTCTAACACTTTACACAGTTTCTCCGATGTTGAGAGGTAGACTCTGTCTACTTGGTCTGAACAAAGATGGCTGATATTAGGTCAATAAAGTAGACACAAAAACTTTTAAACTAGGCTGTTTTCTTGAAGTACATACGTTCGTATTCAGAAGGCGAAAAGTACTCTGTTGCCGAATGAATCCGTTTATTGTTGTAAAAAATTTTAGTATACTCAAATAAGCTTTTCTTGGCTTTTTCTCTTGTTCTATATATATGTCTGCTGGTAGATGAACTCTCGTTTGAGAATGCCATGAAAGGACTCAATACAAGCGTTATCGTAACAGTTTCCCTTTCAACTCATACTGCAACGCATGCCGTATCGTATAAGGCGTGCCTGATATTCTTTTGAAACATACTGACTGCTTCGATCGGAATGATGGAGAACAGTACCCTTCGGTTTTTGACGGATATAAGCTCAATCCAGTGCCTGAAGGACAAGCTCTTTCGTCATCTGGCTATCTACGTGCCATCCTACGATTACGGGAATATAAATCCATCACACTGGCTAAATAAAGCCAGCCTTCGCGAGTAGGAATGTACGTAATATCCGCTTCGGGAAACTTGAAACACCCGGCACATCTTCTCCACCCGAAACGTGTGGCGATGTTGATGAATAAAGGCAAAAATTATCGCTGGTCTTTGACGAAGATGTGCATGGCCTTTTTTAAAAATAGCATTTTCTTCTTCTAGGTCACGAATTCGCTTTTGAAGCTCGGAGAGCTGGTGATTTTCTCTTCGGAATTTCTGCTTGCTATCTCAGGTTCTTGTTTATACTTCTTCACCCAGTTATTCATGTATTTTTACTAATTTGCAACTCTCCCGCTACTTGAATGACACCCTTCCCCTCTTCATATAATATAGCGAGCGGTTTGGCGTTTGAATTCTTCATCATATTGTCTTCTCATACGAACAACTCATGTATACATAATGTGTGTCCACTTTTTAGTCTAACATCAGATTAGATATCTTAGTAGTTTGATTTAGATCCCACTACGTTCAGATAAAACAGGTATTTCGTGAATTGCCGTATTTGCTCACAGTTGTTTTATATCCCACTACGTTCAGATAAAACCATACGAATCGCTAGGAGTAGAGTCGGACGAAGTAGCCTTTATATCCCACTACGTTCAGATAAAACTACGTTGTGATTTTATGTTTAAAAAATCCTCTCAACTTTATATCCCACTACGTTCAGATAAAACAGACGCTTTTCACTACGAAGTTTCCGTTCAGTTTGCCTCTTTATATCCCACTACGTTCAGATAAAACTCTTCGTGGGAAATCTCAATATGTTCTTTCAGCTTTTGACTTTATATCCCACTACGTTCAGATAAAACTGCCAGCAGGTGTAAACTTCTTCCCCTTCATATTCTACTTTATATCCCACTACGTTCAGATAAAACTTGTTAAAGGAAATGGGACGGTCAAAGACAATGTAATGACTTTATATCCCACTACGTTCAGATAAAACTCATTTTCCTGACCCGGCAATAGTTGTTGCGAACGGTCTTTATATCCCACTACGTTCAGATAAAACTCCTGAAGAGTGGCGAGAAATGAACCCTGTTATTTCTTTATATCCCACTACGTTCAGATAAAACGTTAAAGCCAACTTGCGTATGGACATTTTCAAGCCCCTTTATATCCCACTACGTTCAGATAAAACTGCTTTCTGCGAAAAACTGCCGAAAGATGCAGTTGACTTTATATCCCACTACGTTCAGATAAAACGAGTTAAAAGTGACCAAACTCAAAACTCAATATCCATCTTTATATCCCACTACGTTCAGATAAAACTTTAGAAATAGAAGTATCTAAACCAGGTTCAGCAGCTTTATATCCCACTACGTTCAGATAAAACGGGTCAGGAAGAAAAATGTTGCCCGCTTCAATCTCCTTTATATCCCACTACGTTCAGATAAAACTTTGAGAGCAGCTTCCCTGCCCCGTCTCGCCGTTCTTCTTTATATCCCACTACGTTCAGATAAAACAAGATTACGGACAAAAAGGAGGAAGAATACATGATTCCCCTTTATATCCCACTACGTTCAGATAAAACTTTTGCAGGATTAGGTGGGTTTCGTTTAGGAATGAAAACTTTATATCCCACTACGTTCAGATAAAACTGAGCCACGTATCGAAATATACAACAAATATGGACAACTTTATATCCCACTACGTTCAGATAAAACTTGCGACCTGCCCGCAAATGTATTTGGGCTATATAAACTTTATATCCCACTACGTTCAGATAAAACTCACAGCATCACGAAACTCAGCAGTCTGGAAGGGCGAATTCTTTATATCCCACTACGTTCAGATAAAACCTCAAAAGAAAATACGCGTCCCAGGGCAAAGAAAACTTTATATCCCACTACGTTCAGATAAAACGGTCAGTTTGCTTCCTTGATACCATATCACTCAAGCCTTTATATCCCACTACGTTCAGATAAAACTACAGTGGAAATTGTATCCGATAGGGCTATGTCTCTTCCTTTATATCCCACTACGTTCAGATAAAACTGCCCAAAAGAAAATAAGCGTCCCAGGGCAAAGAAAACTTTATATCCCACTACGTTCAGATAAAACAGTTAAAGCCAACTTGCGTATGGACATTTTCAAGCCCCTTTATATCCCACTACGTTCAGATAAAACACAATAATACTGCTCACCGGTATGATATACCCTTCCAGCTTTATATCCCACTACGTTCAGATAAAACCGGGCAAGACGCATGAAGCCGCCCGCAGTAAGCACCTTTATATCCCACTACGTTCAGATAAAACGCACATTCTCAAAGATGGACTAAAAAACCAGTTCCCCTTTATATCCCACTACGTTCAGATAAAACTATGCCGTTTGTTTCGTTTATTTGGCTTTTGTCTTTCTTTATATCCCACTACGTTCAGATAAAACAGAATCGAAATGAGCAACAGCAACCCACCGTGAGCACTTTATATCCCACTACGTTCAGATAAAACGGGTGAGTGGGTGAACATAACAGAAAAAGGTTGGCTGACTTTATATCCCACTACGTTCAGATAAAACCTTCCTACCCACACATTCACCTCCTTCCATAAAAAAACCTTTATATCCCACTACGTTCAGATAAAACACAACTAGCCACGATAAATCCCAAGAACCACATAGCCCTTTATATCCCACTACGTTCAGATAAAACTTTTCCCCCAGTCAGTCGGGTCAGGAGAACCATCACCCTTTATATCCCACTACGTTCAGATAAAACCAGACTGACAGACAAATATGAAATCATATCCGAACTTCCTTTATATCCCACTACGTTCAGATAAAACTGTGCAGCGATATTTTTTTTCAATCCAATTCTTTCTACTTTATATCCCACTACGTTCAGATAAAACATAGAGAGCAAGAAATATGCGTCCCAAGGCAAAGAAAACTTTATATCCCACTACGTTCAGATAAAACGGCGCTCGTCAACGGTACCGGAGCGCCAGCGAGGATACTTTATATCCCACTACGTTCAGATAAAACGAAGTCGGTTAAAGTTGGTGAGACGCGCAATATATACTTTATATCCCACTACGTTCAGATAAAACATACGAATCCAAACTAGAAAAATCGTATGAAAAACGAAACTTTATATCCCACTACGTTCAGATAAAACCTCAGAAGTTTGGAAGGGCGAGTTCGGAAGCCACCCAACTTTATATCCCACTACGTTCAGATAAAACATTGATTTCATGACTGTAGTATAGTATAATGATGTCACTTTATATCCCACTACGTTCAGATAAAACTGTAGTCGTAGTTCCCCCCGTTTGCTCAGACGGGAGAGACTTTATATCCCACTACGTTCAGATAAAACAAGTATAACGGCCCAGTTACGAAAAAGACGTTTACAACTTTATATCCCACTACGTTCAGATAAAACGGCGGACACAACGCCCGCCCCAACAATACCACTAATCTTTATATCCCACTACGTTCAGATAAAACTTAAAACGATGGATGCTGAAGCAAAGGCGCTGAAAGCTTTATATCCCACTACGTTCAGATAAAACACATTGAGTACATTGGAATATTTGCACCACGTGAATCCTTTATATCCCACTACGTTCAGATAAAACCGCCGAGCGAAGTGGAGCGGTAGCGGAACGAAGCGACTTTATATCCCACTACGTTCAGATAAAACTAATGCACAGAAGCAGTATGACTTACTTCGTTCACTCTTTATATCCCACTACGTTCAGATAAAACAAGAATTTGTTTAATTATACTTCGCTTGGCAGGGCGTCTTTATATCCCACTACGTTCAGATAAAACCCTAAAAACCAAGCAGCCAAAATCCTTTATTTCTCAAACCTTTCACGTTCCAACAAATCAACCAAAAATCATTTTTTGCAGTAAACCGGCAATTCTATTTTCATACTCTATAAAAAAAAGCACGAAAACCTTATCACACAAGGCTTTGTGCTTATTCTACCAAAAACTATCTTCACTGCAAACTACCCATTCTCTTCTAAATTAAATTCACAAGTATTGGTTTCGGATTAACCCCCATTACTTGGACACAAACAACCTTATTCATCCTTTTTCGTAAAATTCCTCGCTTATACTCGCACTTCTCTAATTACGAACTTACGTTCTGTTTGGAGCGCATAAAACTCTTGTGGAGCTAAATCGCAAATGCTCGAATGGATTCGTCTCTCGTTATAAAAGCGGATATCTGTTACAACTTGATACGACTCTGCATAGGACATAAACTCATAACGTGCCAGACATTCATCTTCCAGGATGCGATGAAACGCTTCGATGTGCCCATTCATATTCGGTGTTCGTGGCGGAATACGCTCATGAACAATTCCAAACGTTTCACATGCTTGTGTAAAATGATGAGACGTAAACTGCGGGCCATTATCGGAACGAAGAACGGGAAGCGTATCTATTCCAAATAATTGCCGTTTAAATAATGCCTGTTGTATCGTACGACTCGCATCCTTTGCCTCACAGGACAGACCCATATGATACGCAATGACCGAACGGTCATATACGTCCAGAACGGACTGGATGAAAAAGAAGCGGTCTTCTCGATATACCCGTATTTAATGTCCGTTTCAAACAATTGATTCGAGCCGGTAATAATGCGGTTTCGTGCCAGCTTTTTCGAGTACGAATCCCGTTTTTGGCGCTGTGGCCGTAGAATATCCATCTCCTTGCATAATCGGTACACTTTTTTCTTGTTGATACAAAGCCCGTATGTCCGACGTAAAAAGACGGTCAGTTTACGGTACCCATAGGCATAGGCTTCGCCTTCCATGCCTTCCATCAACCATTCTTTGATCTGTTCATCGGACACTTTTGTGCCGTCCTGCTTTAGGGAATAGCCCGGTATGGCTCGTCCCTCACTTTTCACTGGTTCCACGTTCTGCCCTTTTCGTTTTCGATGGTAGTATTATCAAATCACGTAAAATCGCAAGTTCTAATGCCTGTTCGCCAAGTAACCGTTTAAGTTGTTCGTTTTCTTTCACAACTTCTTCGGCATCAAGGACCGGAACCATAGAGAAATCAATTTCTCCATGTTTTCCGCTCTCGAACTCTCGCTTCCAGCGCCCCACCATGTTAGCGGATAACTCATAACGGCGGGCAACGGCTGCTAAATTACCGGTCTCTTTCGCTTCTTTCACCACTTGTTTTTTGAAATCAATGGAATACTTTCTTCTTGTCATTGATGTCTTCCCCCTCTGTCACTATAAGTGTAATCAAAATACACCCTTAGTGTCCAACTTCTCTAGGGGGCTAAAGAGGTTTTAGAATACGATATAGTAGATTGGTTGATAAATATTCCTCGATCTGCTCCTTACTAAGTCTGATGAATGTTTTGCTTTGAAAAGGATTTACGTTTTGTTCCAGACATCGTTTCCATGAATCGTATATTAGGGGACGAATGGATGGGCTTGTATTGTTTCCAGAAATAAATTGTTCCCATTCATATTCAAGCTTTGCTCGTTCTAATTTAGGACTAGCACACGCATCTAAAGCAATTAGATGATCCATAGCTATAATCCTCCGTAAAATGTAGTAGGTATCCACTAGTGCTATATGGGAAGTTTTCTATACTTTTTATTATAATTATAATGGTAATTTTGGTAATATTTAAACTGTTTCATCTTAAAAAAATGTTTTATATAAGTCTTACTTGAAAAATCGCCATCCATTTGTGGTGAAGGTAAGAAGCTTGGAAAACATGGCTGGATTCTGGTCTTTTGGTAGGGTTTCTGCATAAACGTAGCTGAAAAATTATCACAGAATTTTAGAATAAGAAATCAATTAAGTGAAAACGGAAATAAAACCCTCATGTACACAAAAAGAGCTGTGAAATACTCATAGCTCTTTTTTGGTGATAAATGGTGTTTTGGAAAGAATCCTTCTACAATTACAAGCAAAGGAATTCTTATATATTTTCCAATTTCCTCTTTATTGCAGTCGGACGCTATAATACCTCATAGCTTCCAAACTGCCTATTGCTTCAAAAACATTTTGACTTATCAGCATTCTAAGTCGATATTCCAGAAATTCATCACCGACATATTGTTCCAGGCTCCCTAAAGCTTCTCCAATCACTCTCGCTGCTTTCATGAAATTTTTTTGCTTCTGCTTGTTATGAAACTTCTGAGCCGCCTGGATAATATATGAGTCACACCACTCTTCTGTAACACTCTCCACGCATCCATTTTTCCAAATACGCAATACTTCCCGCGTATCAGCAAGACGAAGCCATTCTTCAACAAGCCTGTCCCGGTTCTGAATTGTTAGTGGCTGAATGAGCCTATCTATTTCATCATATATAGTCTGCAATCGTTCCGTGCTAATTTCCCCTGTATATAAAGACCTAGTATCCTGTCGATTGAAATGCTGTTTATAGGCTTCTGCAGTATTAATAATAGTAATCGTATTTATTTTCTCTCTTAACAGATACAAAACGAATCGGAGTCCAGTTTGCTCATGGGCGTTTTCTCCTGTCCAAATTGTGACGGGCACATCCGAAGGAATCGAGTAAATTTCATTGAGGGCGGTTTGAAAGTGCTGCATATAATGCGTGCTGTCTCCTTCGCTGTAGCGAAAATGCTCTGTAAACCACTCTTTTCTCGCCTCCCTGCCTTCTTCAGTGTGCAATTGCCATACAGGACCAATAGAAAACAGGTCAGAAAACGTAATCACTTTCTCTTCTCCACTTACCCCTGACTCCTTAAGTACCATTCGTAGAGATCCAGAAGCAGAAACACCAAAAATAATATGTACTTTTTTGTATGGCTTGTTTTCTTTGTTATGCATCTGATTGACTTTGTAATTCAGAATTTGCTTATATGTCTTGCTCATATCAGTAAAAAATTGTTCTTGGCTGTATTGCGTTTCTTCCACCAGATTCATTCTCAAGAATATATGGTACAACAATGTTTTCGCTTCTTTTTCTGGCAAATCATCTATTATTTTCTTTAGATTTTCTATCATTGTTTTATCATTCCTTTCTATATCGCAAAAACTATCATATGTATTATAATATAAGATCAGGGGATATGTAATAATTATCCATCATTTTCAAAAAAGGGATATGATCAGTATCAGTTGCAGATTGAAGATTTTCTGGCAAAGTTACGTTCACCATTTCAGCTGTTTTTGTATAAAAAGGGGCAATTGAACTTCCTGCATATAATATAATCACTATACCGGATAAAAAAACGAATTAATTTTTTCTTTAAATAAGGAACCGCCATTGGTACGAGAAAGATAAGCGACGCTAAGTCGACAAATGGAAGGACTTTGTTTCCTGGGAGAAACACAGCTAAAACAAGCGTTCCTGGAATCAGTAGTAATCCTGTTGCTAATACAGCTGGATTTCCAACTAGTCAGGTGGTGTCCAGTCCAATATAGAAGGGAAGCAAAGAAGCGATTACAGATATCGTGATGCTATTTGTCACAGTGTGCACAACGCCGCCTGTCAGCATGAAATGCCAATAATTAAAAATATCAATGTTTACAGTTTTCGTAAGCTTTAACAATAATAGAATTACATTTAAAATAATCGCTCCAAAAACAACAAACGGAACAATCGGAGTTCCCCAACCGATCGTAGCACCGACTGGCCATCCGGGATCAGCAACGGTTAACTTTAGCTCAAAACGGTTAACCATTGATTCTGCGGCAAGATCAAGAATATCTAGTAATAAGCCAATGACTAAATTAATTCCTACAAACCCAATCTCAATTAACATCGCTGCTTTAAAAGCTTGACCAATCTTTACTTGAAAAACAATTCAAGAATAAAGAAAATGATCGGCATCATCACAGAAGGTCCTAATTGTATTAACGATTCGATCATTGTCATTTGAGCCCCTCCTCCTTATTTGTCGTAAACATTCGTAATTAAACGACTACATAAATAACACTCACCTCCTAAAAAAACAAAAAACCCTACAAAAACCTAGCTTAACAACGACTAGAGCTCTGTAGGGTTTCGCTTATTCACATAACCCGTATAAGCTATTTTGTTTTCCAAAGAGCAGGATGACTCGTTGTAACCCTTTTTATTCCACAATCAAACAATTCTGTTATCATTTCATTCGTAGAAATATATTCATTTCGTGACATTTTTTCGTGAAACCTTGTAAATTTCCAATGTGTGTTTCGGACAATAATACATAAGGTGATTCACTTTTAAGCGCTTTAAGAAAATTTGTAAGCTCCTGTACTGTTAAAGCCGATGATAAAATCCCCAATATAGCCGGAATAAAATTCCCCAACCTACAATAAGAACCATAGACATCTGAGAGGAGCTATGGTTCATGATTACGAGAGGGGAATTTTTTATGATCAAGGAGTTATACCGGAAAGGAATGTCTATCTCTGACATTGCCCGGCAGTTGGGGATTGATCGAAAAACAGTTCGTAAGTATCTTGGGGAAAACTCCCCGCCTTTGAAAAAGAAACGAACGAGCCGAGGAAGTAAACTAGACCGCTATAAAGACTACTTGCATAAACGCATGATAGAAGATGGTGTGTTTAACAGCGAGAAACTGTATGGAGAAATCCAGAGCCTTGGTTATACAGGGGGAAGAACGATCCTGAAAGACTACATCAAGCCCTTTCGGGATACGCATAGAGCGAAGTATACCGTACGGTATGAAACGTTGCCTGGAGAACAGATGCAGGTAGACTGGAAAGAAATTGGCACCGTGATCCTACATGGCGAACCAGTCAAGCTGACAATGTTCGTTGCCGTATTAGGATACTCCAGAATGAAGTATGCAGAAGTGACAACGTCTCAAGACCAGGAGCACTTGATGCAGTGTCTCATTCATAGTTTCAAGTATTTTGGCGGTGTTCCGCAACATATCTTGTTTGACAACATGAAGACTGTGACAGATGGACGGGAACAAGGTGTGGTGAAGTGGAATGAACGATTTGCGGAGTTTGCCTCTTACTACTCCTTCACTCCGAAGGCTTGTAAGCCCTACAGGGCTCAAACAAAGGGCAAAGTAGAGCGAGCCATTCAGTACATTATAAATTCATTCTATGTAGGGACATCTTACGATTCGGTAGAGGATCTGAACCAACAGCTTCTTCGATGGCTGGATCGCGTTGGAAACCGCAAGAAAAACGATACGACAGGGGTTTCTCCGCAAGAGCGTTGGGCAGAAGAAAAGCTTCAGCCGATTCTCCAGAAAGCGGACTATGACACAAGTTATCGTTCCTATCGCAAGACGCATTTCGACGGGACGTTCTCCTATCGTGGCGTGAAATGGATTGTGGATCCAGAGTACTCACAAAAAGAGATACTGGTCAAAGAGTCCCTAGATGGACAAGTGACAGCCTACTATCAAGGAGTGCGCATCTCGTGCAAACAGCTTCACGAGAACGTGATTTTCCTTCCGCAAAAGCAAAATGAGAAACAGGACATTGGAGTTGGCCGCTCTCAACCCGCTTCTCATTTTGAGGTACATACTCGTTCGCTTTCTGAATATGACGAGCTCACCGGAGGTGAGATGTCATGATGGAGAAAATCGAAGAGTACTGTCAAAGATTAAATTTACCGACCATATGCGATATGTGGTCGGAAGCAGCAGAACAAGCTGCCAAGAATAATGTACCATACTCTGCGTTTTTATTCAGCCTTCTAGAAGCAGAAATTGCGCAGAAGCATCAACGTACAACGGAAACGTTACTCAAGTTGGCGAAACTACCGTTTCGCAAAACGTTGGACGAGTTTGACTTCTCTGTGCAGACTTCTGTAGATGAACGGCGTATTCGAGAATTGATGACCCTTTCATTCTTGAAACACAAAGAGAACCTCATCTTTCTTGGTCCTCCCGGCATTGGGAAAACACATCTTGCCGTTTCCATCGCTCTTGAGGCAATTGGACAAGGGCATAAGGTATATTTCATTACAGCACAGGAGCTAATCTCCCAGTTACGAAAAGCGGACCAAGAAGGAAAGTTGGAGAAAAAGCTTCGCACATTCGTAAAGCCAAGTTTACTCATTGTGGATGAGATGGGTTATATGCATCTAGAGCACGGAAGTGCCCACTATCTTTTTCAAGTCATCTCTCGCCGCTATGAACGTGGTTCTATCATCATGACCTCCAACAAGTCATTTGGTGAATGGGGAGAAGTATTGGGAGATCCAGTTATTGCGACAGCGATGTTGGATCGACTTCTGCATCATTCTCGTATCTTTAACATGAAAGGTGAAAGCTACAGATTACGGGAAAAGAAGGCTGCATCACGAAAACAGAAGGGTTCGTGAGGAGCCCTTCTGGGGAATTTTAAAACGGCGATTTTGGGGAAGTTATAGCCGGCCTTGACAGTACTGAGGGAATAATCGTATTTATTGTTAATTGTCAAATGTATTTTGCCTTTTTAGGTGTTAGTAAAACCCAACCGACTTAATATTAGATACTACAAGCACGCTTTTGCTAAGCCCCGACAATATCTTCCGAATTCTTGTTAATCTCGTCGATAATGCGAATAATTTTCCGCGCATCGTCCATGTTATCTTTAAAAAGTTCGACAATGCCGCCTGCGGTTTTAAATGGTTCTTCCTGCAATACTTTTTTATCCATGACTCCGTTTCTAACGAAGTAATCAATAATCAGTTTGACGAAGCGGCTTTGGTTGATGTTAAGTCGTTCACTAGATAAAAACTCGGAAAAGGCCTCATTAGCCGCTTGCGGGTCAAGACCAACAATTTGACGAACAAGTTTCGTCACTGGTGTTTCCCCAAACTCTTTTTGATAATCTTCCTTTGTGCCAAGCTCGTTCCATAGAATCTCTTCTAATGCTTTTAAATCTTGGGCTGTTAACTTTTTGTTGTTTCTTAATTTGTAAATTGCGATTTGGTCACGGTGTTCATGAAGGTAATGGTGAACTTTTTTTCGATAGCTTTGCAGGTCATTGACATCAAACATCGGGCCGTTTTCTTTCACTTCTAAGATTTCGTCTTTAAAGTTCGTGTAATAAATTTTTTGCGTCTCTTTTTCAAGGAATTTGACTAAATCACGTAACGCTTCGCGAACAGTTTCTAATTCAAAAATATCAGCTTCGCTCCAAAACTCTTCTGTTTGTACTTTTTCAATGATATATTTTTGTTCTACCACTTGAGGAATTGAACCAAGCCTGGATAACGCTTCGGCGGTTCGGATGACGCTTTTAATCGGCTTTGTCGCATTTTTTGTTTGCAGTTTTGCCAACTCAATCGTGTACATAAGTAAATCAAAACGTTTCGCAAATTCGTCATCGTTCAGCGGAACAATGAGCGGCGAGATGTATTTTTTGATCTCATTTACATCCATCGCTGCTAAAGAGTCCCACTTGGCTCTATTTTTAAACTTGTGCACATATTGAATATGTTGGCGTACACGGAAGTTTTCTTCGTTTAGCTTATTGATTTCGGCTAGTACCTCATCAATGAATTCATTGCGATGGGCAATATACTCTTCTTCTTGATATTGTAAATGTTGCAGTTCTTTAATGATTTCAACTTTAGAGTTAAACAAACGCTCCGTTAAGCTTTCCACCGCTTTTCCTTCGATCCCTTTTGGGTTTTCTCGGAAAAACTCGAAGTTGCCGCAATAGTCGAAAATGAGGAAGTGGGTTTTATCTTGATCGATTCCTAATAAGTCTTTACATAAGCGGGTTCCGCGCCCAATCATTTGCCAAAACTTTGATTTGGAGCGTACTTTCTTGAAGAACACAAGGTTCACAACTTCTGGAATATCCACTCCAGTATCAAGCATATCGACCGATACGGCAATTTGCAGCAGTTTGTTGCGGTCAGAAAAATCATCGATTAACGTTTGGTAATAGTTCACACTGTAATCAATAACCCGTGCGAAGCCACCTTTGTACTCAGGAAACAATTGATCAAAGCGCTGTACAATTCTTTCCGCGTGACGATGGTTTTTCGCAAAAATAATCGTTTTTCCAAGTTTGTCTCCACCTTCAACGCGAATTCCTTTTTCCATCAAATTTTTAAGCACGGTATCGATCGTATCGTCATTAAACAGCCATTCATTTAATGCCGCGCTGTCAATATCCTCGCCTACTTCATCATCAAACGTTTCTTCGTATCGTTCTTTTTCTTCCTCAGATAAGTCATCATAATGAATACCTTCTTCAAGAAACTTTAGTTTTGTCTCAATCGTACGATAATCAACTAAATATCCATCTTGAACCGCTTGATCTAATTCATAGGCATAGGTCGGTACACCGTTTTCTAAATCGAACACTTCATATGTATTGCGGTCAATTTCGTCCTTCGGTGTTGCGGTAAGCCCGAGTAACATCGCATCAAAATAGTGAAAAATCGCCCGATATTTTTTATAAATGCTTCGATGAGATTCATCGACGATAATTAAATCAAAATGCCCAACCGTAAAGAGACGTTTTCCGTCTTTTCGTTTCGCTTCGTCAATCGCGTTCATCATCGTCGGATAAGTCGAAAACACCATCCGGCTTTCTTCCGGATTATCTTTATTATCAAGTAAATTACAAAGCGTTAAATTCGGCAGCAAATGACTAAAATTATTTTTTGCTTGCGTTACAAGCGTTTTGCGGTCAGCTAAAAACAAAATATTTTTCACCCAATTGTGGCGGGTGAGCACATCAACAATCGAAATCGCCGTCCGTGTTTTGCCGCTCCCTGTCGCCATGACAAGCAATGCTTTGCGCCGTTTTTTCTCAAGGGCGTCACATACGGCTAAAACCGCTTCTTTTTGGTAATAGCGGTTTGTAATATTGTCATTGATTTTTACATTTTTTAACGGCAAATTCATTGTGCGGCGATCGATCAGTAAGCGTAACTCTTCTTTATTATAAAAACCGGAAATTTTCCGCGCCGGATAGTTCAGATCATCCCAAATGTTCGTTTCAAAACCGTTTGTATAGAAAATAATCGGGCGTTGGCCGTACATTTTTTCGATGCAGTCGGCATATAGTTTCGCCTGTTGCTTTCCTTTGTTCGGGTCAGCGGTTGTTCGTTTCGCTTCGATGACCGCAAGCGGTTTGCCGTTGTCGCCAAAAAGGACGTAATCGACATAGCCGATTCCTTCCTGATTCGGCATGCCAACAACAGGGTATTCAATGACAACATCCTTTTTAAATTCCCAGCCTGCAAGCTTCAAGTCCAAGTCAATATATTTCTTTCTTGTTTCAAATTCGCTTGATTCATCGACTTGGAAATCGTACTCTTTCGTGTTCGCTTCCCGTTTGGCTGTGAGAAGAGCGCGCAGCTGTTCGTTTTCTTTCATCATCTCTTCAAGACGCTTGTCTTTCGAGCTTAGCCGTTCGTATAAATCCTTTAATTCTTCCGGACGCTCACGCTTTTCCTCGCCGATTTGCAGCAATGATTCATCAAAGTCAGCAGCAGTATATTCATCGGAATAACAATAATCAATCCAAGAGACGAACTGATGAAGATTGTGAAGGGAAAGAATTGCTTCTTCTCTCGTAATCATCGAGTTCGTGTGAACTGCGACATTTCCAAGTTTGACAATGTAACGCAATAACGGTAATAAATCTTCGTCAATGATCGACAAAAATCCATGATGATGAATCAAGCTTGAAAGGTTGTCCTGATAAGGAGCTTTCAAGGCGCTGTCAAAGCTGTATACCCACTTTACCGCAAGTTCCAGCGCGCGGCGCGTCAAAATCGCACACGTCGCCGGGCTGACAATCAAAGCTTTTTCGGCTTCTAGACAGGCATTCGTAAAGCTCTCATAATGTGGCTTCTCTACTAAAAAATGAAAATTGGATAGCAACAAACACCCCTCCCGTAATCGAAACCATTTCTCTCTATATTTGTTAATCACTAAACAATTCTCCCTTAAATGCACGTTGCATAAGGGAGTTGAAGTTATTCTCTAATTCATTTAATTGTTGTAAGCATTTATTTTTCTCTGCTAGAACTTTATAAAAGATGTTGCTAAACTCCTTTTGCTTATTTATTGCGGGAACTGGTACTAATATTTCTTTAATTTGTTGAAAATCGAGATTATCAGCTGTAACTGATCTAACTCGGTTTAATAAAACTTTCTGGTAAAATTCAAAGAAATAAAGTAAATATTCAACAGTTATCTTATTTTTATCCACTACAAAAGCCTTCATATCTTGATTTACTGTCACTTCTCTAGTATTTATCGCTATAGGAAGCTTTTTCTTTAGAATCCCACTTCTGATAACCATCAAAAGTGAATTAGGTGGGATTAACTTAGCTGAACTATTTGCTATTGCATCCTCATTAATATGATCAATACTATCATTTATAACAATATCCTTCATATCCTTTGGGGTTACCCAAGGTATATTTCCTATATAGTATTCCGGATTACTTTTTGATGGTGTACCCCCTCCAAAAATGTGAACACATAATTCATGAAGTGGTTCTGTTTTAAACCCTAAAGAATTTTGCACTGGATCGCCAAACATCTCCAAAAACACACTTTGCGTTAACTGGTCTAACGCTTCAATTTGGGCTTTTCGTTTGTCGATGAGTTCTTGGGCTTTGTCTAATGCTTTTAAAATCTTTATTTGATTTTCTATATCGGAAACCGGTATCTTAATATTCTCTATATCTTTTTTACTTATAGCTTTAAAAGTACTTCCTGTCCCCATATTTTCTATTTCATTTTTCTTATAGTTTAGTGCATAAAATAAATATTTATAGTTAATCATATCATTATTCGCTCTGATAGCAGCCAATCCCCTACCAATACAGCACTTTGTATTCGCAATATTAACATCTCCTACAGGTGCTCGTACTGACATTAATATATCGTTTTTATTTGCAATTTTTAAAGGTGCAGAACAATAAATCTTGGGAGTTGGATACAGTTTTCCAAAATCAGCTTTCCCCTGAAAAAAAGGCAATCCTTCTTTCCTATTATTATATGTATCAGAAGAAGGAGATTGTCCCATGATTATTTCACATACTTCTGAAACTCTTTTATACTTAATTGCAGTCATAATGCTTTACCCTCTAATCATTTCTTTCAATTCTTGTAGTCCTTGCATAATCTCTTTTTCCAACGCTTCTACTTTTTCAAGAATCGCACCCGGTGCTTCATACTGTATTTCTTCATACTCAATCTCTTTATATTTGTTAATCGAAAGATCATAGTCGTTTTCACGAATTTCTTCCACCGGCACAAAAAACGACTGCTCCGTGCGTTTCCGTTCTTTTTCTACTTCAAGATTATTGAATCTCGCAAGAATATCCGGAATGTCGTTTTCTTCAATCGGGTTGCGTTTATCGTCTAACGAATAGCCATCCGCTTTCATGTCGTAAAACCATACTTGATCCGTACCGCCAGCACCTGTCTTCGTGAAAATCATAATCGCCGTCGAAACGCCCGCATATGGTTTAAATACGCCGCTTGGCATCGAAATAATCGCTTCTAATTTATGATTTTCCACGATTTCTTTGCGAATATCTTTATGCGCTTTCGAGCTTCCAAATAACACTCCGTCCGGCACGATGCACGCACAACGTCCGCCCGTTTTTAAAATGCGCAAGAATAAGGCCAAGAATAAAAGCTCGGTTTTCTTTGTCTTGGAAATCTTTAATAAATCACTTGAAACCGCATCATAATCTAACGAACCTTTAAAAGGCGGATTGGCAAGAACAAGCGTATATTTGTCTTTATCTTTGTTTTGCTCAGATAATGAATCACGATATTCGATATTCGGATTTTCAATACCGTGAAGCATCATGTTCATCGCACCGATGCGCAGCATCGTACGATCCATATCAAAGCCGTGAAACATATGGTTATTAAAATGTTCTTTTAAACTTTGGACTAAAAATAAGTCACTTCGCTTATCACGCAGATATTCACCTGCCGCTACCAGGAAGCCCGCAGAACCAGCCGCCGGGTCAACAATAATATCTTCCGGTGTTGGTTTTACTAACTCTACTATCATTTTGATAATATGACGCGGTGTACGGAATTGACCGTTCGTTCCCGCTGTCGCAATTTTTGACAACAAATATTCGTATAAATCTCCTTGTGTATCGCGATCTTTCATCGGGATATTGTCGATACCATCCACAATTTTTGAAAGCATTTGCGGTGTAGGAATCATAAAAATCGCATCGTTCATGTATTTGGCGTACGCAGAATCTTTATTACCATGCAGATTTTTAATAAACGAGAATACTTCTTTTGATACGATTTCGTACATTTGCGTAGCTTCTAAGTTTTTAAACTTGCTCCAACGCAAGTGTTGTTTATCTTCAGGAAAGATTGGTTCAAAATCAATACCTAACAGACCGGCTTCCTGTTCATTTTTTGCTTCCACTTCGTCAAGCCCTTTAATAAATAAAAGATATGTAAACTGCTCAATGACCGTCAGCGGATTTGTGATCCCGCCTGTCCAAAATGTTTCCCATATTTTATCGACTTTGTTCTTTAATTCCCCTGTAATCATGCAACTACCCCCTTGCTATTTCCAGCAAACAAAAAGAGGCCTCAACATTCATCCTGTGTAAAAATAAATGTACCACCAACGATTTTTACGCAAAGGAGAATGTTGCATGCCTCGTACGTATAGGTTAGCATATCAACAAAAAATCAGCAATGTATTACACAATCTTCCTCCATATAATACACCGCAACTTCTTATTCTTTTTTTCATAATACAATACAAAGTTTCTTTAATTATTGACTGCGCCAAAAAAGCAATCCAATTGTGCCCGTTAGCTCAGTAAAAATTTTACGTTACGAACAACAATCTTTGTGAAAAGAGCCTTTAGCATTTATTAATAACTATCCATTCAATAGCCATCTTTCCCTTATCACTATAAAAAAGAGATGCAGATTAGGTAAATACGGAGGCAAAAAATAAGTAGAGTTGCTGGCGATGCTCTTTCAAAAAGGGGCATCTCCAAACTGAACTGTCCCTTTAAATTTGATATTTAATTGGCACTTTCTTCTTCAAGCGTAACTTCATTTTTTTATGGTCTTTCCATCCAAAATAATATTTACGAGATGGATCTTCCTTACATACAACATATACTTGGTAAGGGAACTCTCCACCTTTAAAATAATTATATACTACACCACACCTATATCTTGAAAATCACTATATTTATATCTATTTTCTTACAATTCCATTGATACAGCAGTTAATAACTGTTCTCTTTCCTCCAATTGTCCAACAATAACAGTTTTTTGATAAAATAAATAGGCTAAAAATCCTAAAATGATAACAAATAAAGCTAAAAATAGCCATTTTACAATTTTTTCTTTTTCATCTATTTTCCCCTTCTTAGATCTTATTATCATAAAAATTGCATCTGCTTACATAAAAAGATATACCTTATGTTACTTTTTTCAAAAAAGGGGGGTATAACAGAAAATCAAAGTTTTTTAACAGAGAGGGGGGACCTTCTTATACGCCTTTTTTGCGACTAAATCCTTCTTTTGTTTTAACATGATGCATCCGAAGCACAAGGCCAGTTGCGGCAGAACATATTTTTAAAATAAAGGACTCAATTAGGAAGAACTTTTTAAAGTTAAGCAAATTCGCACAACAATTTTGGTCTACCCCCAAAATTTGTCCCAATTTATAATAAATAATTTGAAAGCACCTTTATATAAAACTCAACTGTCGCTCCGCCTTTTTCGTTGTTGTATGCCCAAATCTCTCCATCATAATTGTTTACAATTTTTTTAGAAATATAAAGACCTAAACCAACATGATTTTTATATTGATCATCTTGATAAAAAGCCTTGAACAAAACGGATGTATCTTTTTGCTTAAATCCGATTCCCGTGTCCATGCATTTAAAATAAATTTTATTACTATGTCCATCAGCTTCATCATGGACCTCAAGTTTAATTTCTCCACTTGTTGTAAATCTTAGGCTATTATATAAAATATTATCTAAGACCCTCATTAACATTGCTTCGTCAAGAAAATAAAATTGTTTGCTTAAATTGACATCAAAATTAATTTTTACGGATTTTTTATTATAGGCCATTGTTGATATCTCTTGCTTTTTCTCTTCAAGCATTTTGTTTAAATCAATTCTTTTAATATTCAACAAGAAGTCTGCTTTTTCTACTTTATATAGTAACGACAAATTGTCTGTAAGCATGCTCATTTTACTGCAATTCTTGCGGATAATATCTAAATGGGGAGTAATATCAAAATTATCAAGGTTTTTCAGAGCAGCAATTAAATCCATTTGTCCTTGGATTACGGTTAAAGGAGTTCTTATATCGTGGGCAATCGATGACACCATTATTTTACGTTCATCATCAATCTTTGATAAACTTTCAATCATATCTTTAAGGGCGCTAATCATTGTATTAAAAGAATCTTGTATCCTTATAAACTCTTGCCTTTTAAGTCCATGGACCTTAAAGTCAAAATCACCGTTCGAAATTTTATCTGCGGCCTGAAGCAATACTTTAATATTATTAAACAATGATTTATACAGCTTAGATGTAAATAAAATTAAATAAATAATAAAAAATATTAACGGAGAAATCAGCAGCACAATATAAATGAATACCACTCCGAGGCGATCCTTATTATTAATTATGAACCCGAAAGGAGCTTTCAGCACATACACCGCTTGAATAGAGTTATCATGTTTAATAGGTATAAATTTGTAAACATAACTTCCTTTTACAATCTCATGATTTATAACTTCACCGATATCTATTTTGTCCCCAGCAACTCCCTTATCGCCATACATATGATTACCGTTGATGTCCAAAACTTCCCCCTGAATTTTCTCGCTATAGGACTTTATATCAATTAATCGCCCCATTAAAATGGATGCTGAGTTTTCTTCAATCTTTTCTTCAATTAAATCCAGATATTTAACAAAATAATCCGTCGGTTTGATCGTATTATTATTTGTAAACATAAATATGAATAATAATAAACATAAATAAGTAATAAGTGAGGATATAATGGTTGACAAGAAGACCTTAACAACTAATAAATAAAAATCCCTTTTTATTGTTTTATCTTTTTTCATATGTAACATCCCATTTATAGCCTAATCCATATAATGTTTTAATATAGGAAGTTTCTTTATCTAAAGATCTTATTTTCTTCCTGATATTTTTAATGCTCTCTGTAACCGTTTCTAACTGACTTTCCGAATCCAATCCCCATACACGTTCAAATATTCTTTCTTTAGAGAAAACCATATTTTTATTCAACATTAACAATTTAATGATTTCATACTCTTTTTTTGTTAACTGTAATTTAACACCTTTACAAAAGACTTCGTTAGCTAAAAGATCTATCGTAATATTTTTAGAACTTAGAAGATGCCTATCATTCGATCTGATCCGCTCTTCTCGTCTTAAATGGGAATCTATTCTTGCCTTTAACTCCTTTAAACTAAAGGGTTTAGTCATGTAATCGTCTCCGCCTATAGAAAGGGCTTGAACCTTATCTTCCTCCAGCGTTTTTGCGCTAACAAATATGATAGGACAATCCACTCTGTCACGGATAATGCCACACAATTCCATACCGTCAATGCCTTCCATCATAATGTCCAAAATAATCAAATCAAAATTATTATTGATGATTTGTAATGCCTCGGTGCCGCTATGTACAATTTCAACAATGTAATTATAAAGTTCCAAATATTGTTTTATCGTGAGACAAATATCTTCATTATCATCAACGACTAAAATTTTCTTTTTATTCATTCTTCCATATCCCACCTTACAGATCATTGGAATTAGAACACATTTTTTAACGTGTTCAATATCTATGCAGATAGGGTACCCTCTTAACGTAATCAGAGAATACCCTGCCTTTTTCTTAGTCTGATTAAACAATAACAGTACTGTATGATTTAATTTTAAACTTCAGATAATAGAAATGCACAGTCCCAAGGCGTTTTTTTACCGTTTTGTATAGCTAATATCGTCAATAAAATTCCTGCTGTTCCATCTATTAATCCAACGTAATCATAATAAACCCTGTTTTCTTCGCTCCCCTCAATATTTTTAAAACCAAAAGGAAATTCATCATTATAAAATTCCATTATATCATTCGCTAATTTGAGGGCTGTTTCTCTAAAATAGCTTAAATTCGTTTCTTCATAAAATCTATTGCAGATATACGCAACACCTGATAAACCATGACAAAACGAAGGAGAATAAATATCGTAAAGTCGTTTGCTTGCTATTTCCATTCCACTGACGGCGCAGTCAATATATGATTGATTATTTAGCGTTTTTCCCGCTATAAGTAATGAATAAGCAACACCGGGAGTTCCGTAGCACCATGCATCTCTTGTATTTTTGTTTAGGATAGATCCTTTTTTGTATTCTTCCAGAGAAACGTGTGTGCCCCAATAAGCCTCATTTTCTTCCTTAATACGAAATTTGATAAGAAAGTCGGCTATTTTTTTTATACATTCATCTTGTCCATCTACATAAATATTAAGTTTTTTTGCATTGCATAAAACGATTAATAAAGCAGGTATGCCATGAGACAAACCAATGTTAAAGAAACCGTCGGGCCAATTTCTTTTATCCCTTTCCGAAAAATAATTTTCAGGAGGAATATACCATCCCGGAGCTTTTATATCTTCAATCTGTTTGTCTTGGCATAAGTCTACAATATATTTTAAGATTAAAGATATACTTTTTTCCATTTCTTGCGGGAATAACATACAGTAACTTGCTATACCCGCGACTCCAGAAATCGCATCATAATCATCCATATTCGGATACTGTTTCTGTTTTAAATAATCTATGATCGATTCTATTCTTTCATCTATTATCTGGTTAATATTAGAGATAAAGTTTTGATATCTTTTCCCTTCTTTAGATAAGCATACTGCAGCCAGACCGATACCGGCCAATCCGCTAAACATGGATAAAGAGGAGAAACCATTTTGATTTATTTGTTCACCAATCCTTTTCATATATTGATGCCCTAATACATCCCAATCTTCATCGGGATATTGCTCGCTCAATTCACCGTATAGCGCGCATAAAGCCGGTAAACCATGGCTTAAACTCAATTCATTAAATGGATTTATACTCCTATTTCCTATTTTAATATAATTATTTGGATGATTAACAATACACTTCATATTCTCATAATCCGATAATTTTTTTGCGATATTACAAACTAGCTCTTTCACTGAGACGTTCATATTCCACCTCGTTTTGCAAAGTTTCTAATTCATACATTCTTCTGTATAAATCATTATTATTTAAAAGTTCATGATGAGTACCTATCCCGATTATTTCACCATCGTTCATTACCACAATTTTATCAGCAAGCTTTGCCGTAGATAGTCGATGTGATATAAATATACCGATTCTATCTTTTGTCATATTGATAAACATATCAATGACTTCTTTTTCTGAAATGGGATCCAGCGCTGAGCTTGGTTCATCTAATATATATACAGACGCATCCCTAAAGAACGCTCTGGCAATAGCCACCTTTTGCCACTGTCCTCCCGAAAGCTGCACGCCGTCTACAAACCATAAACCCATCTGAGTATTCAAATCCTCGATAAAATCTACCTGCGCTCTTTCCATGGCTTGTTTTATTTCCTTATCATTATCAATTCGTGTGATATCGCCGAACCCCACATTTTCCCTTAATTTCAATTCATACTTGACAAAATCTTGGAATAACACCGCGATGCATTTTCTTAATTGTGCTGTATCCAAATCATTTATAGATACATCGTTATAATAAATACTGTCTTCGTCATGATCGTATAGTTTCAATAAAAGTTTTATAAGAGTACTTTTCCCCGAACCATTAGCACCGACGATTGCTATTCTTTCACCTTTATTGATCTCAAGGTTAATATTTTTTAATACAACTTTAGGATTGGTTGGATAACTAAACGTTAAATTTTTTATCTTTATATTTTCGATTTTGTCTATTCCTAATGCTAATCTATCATCTTTATTCAATACTTCCTCTTCTAAATCCAAAAATTCGAATAGTTGATTAATATATAAATTATTTTTATACAAAGAATGAATAGTATTTAGTATCTTTCTGGAATTATTTGAAATTAAGTTTAACGCCTGAATAAGCCCAACGACATTACCAACAAGTATTTCACCTGCCAACGCTGAGATGATGATAATAACCAATACTGTATTTATACATATTTGTTCTACGACCTCAAATATAAATGTAAAAACTGTTCTTCTTTTAAAAAGCTTAATATCCTGTTTAACAAACTTTTTATTAATTTCTTTAAATTGTTTTAATATATATCCAGCAAGGTTATATAATTTTACTTCCTTGAAAGTGTTATCTCTTGTCATTAAGTAGGATAAATACCATGATTTTCTTTTTTCCGGAGCACGCAGCCAACTGACATTAAACTCTCTTTGACCGATTTTAAAAAAATAAAAAGAAAAAATTACCGGTATTATGATTAATATAATCAATACCCAAGGTTTCCAATTTATTAGGATCATTACTGATGAGAAAAGTGTTACAATAGCAGATATTGTACTTAATATTGACAAAAACACTTCAAATGGTTTGTACGGTGTTTCATTTTGAACTCTTTGCAACTTGTCATAAACTTCAGCATCCTCAAAATGTCTTAAGGGCAGTTTTGTACACTTGTCCATTACTTTTAAATTAAGTTTGTAATTGAGTAAAGTTTGAAATTTATTTTGGTAATATTCCGTAAAACTGCTGATAATCTCACTGAATAAGTTGGCAAAAATATAAAAAATTAATGCGGATACGATAATGCGAATATTTTGGAACCCGATTGCATTAAGTAAATTTTGCGAACCGAATAATGTAATAATAGGCGCGATCCCCATTAATAAACTCAGGAAAATAATGATAAAAAAACTTTTGCTGTCTACTTTCTTTATGAGAACAAGCGTCTTGGGAACCATCTTTATTGAATTAATTATATCTTTTACGGTAACGTGATCATCATACTCTTTTATATTCATAGTATTTTCAATCCTCACATGCTAGAATTAAACCTTATTCCAGCCATAAAGGCTTTTTTCGCTTTCAGAAGTGTAACCTGAGTTAACAGGAGATAACTTGCCGAACTTTTGCCGCTGGATTTCGTTTTTAAAAAAGCTTTAACATGTGAAACCTTCATTTGTGCAAACTCCAAGAGCTTGCACAAATGAAGGGTCAAACCTGCATTTTTAATTTTTCCGCAATCTTTATTTTTCCAATACCACTTCATTTAGTTTAATGTATTTTAATGCGTATAAAGTATGCGCAACCAATGTTCGGATTTTCTTTTCAAATTCCCGATCGATCCCGAATAACCTGTTACAGTGTAAATGAATCACGCTGTCTAAGATGGATAATTCCGATGAAGCTTCCAGACCTTCCTTGATCTTGCTTGCATACTCTTTTATGCTTCTGTTTCTCTGATTCAAAATATTTAATAATAACATCCCCTCTTCACTTTCTCTTAACCCCTTCCAATTATTGTCGGTATTACATGCTTTCATATAAAAAGAGCGATTGCGTTTGAAATCTTCCCGATAGTCCTGTTTATTTATTTGCTGTTGTAAGAAATCCAATTGACTTTCATAATCTAAACCGAACTGTTCCATATAATGAATGATAGAAATCATTCCGATAACTTCATCGCTAAAATTAATATTTTTTAAACGTTTTAGTCTTAACATGTCTTCTACTACTATGCTATCAAAACAAAATAAGGTTTCTGCAAAATTTATCAATTCAGTTCCGCCATAACGTTCAATTTCTTTTTCATAAGAATCAATGGAAAAACGATTTAGCAACCCTTTTTCGATTAAAGTTCGGAGCCATTGTTTGATGTCGGGATACATACTTAACAGTTTCTCTTCACTTGCATTGAACCTTAATCTTATATGTTGTTCCGGGTCGGCATATCGCATAAAAAAGTATTTTTCAATTTCGCCTTTAGCCAACTTATCGCGACAGTATTCCGAAATATGAAAGGCAATTAAATCATCCGCGCTGGAATTGACTCCATACAATTTTAGATAAATCCAATCTTCAAAAGGTAATTTTACTCTTATATTTGATAAACTGGAGATATTATTTGATTTTTTGGGTTTTGAATACATATCGTTATTTTTTTGTTTAACTTTAACTAACGGAATAACCAATTCACAAATATATTCTTCCTCAGCATGATCTTTAACAAGATTATAACCAGCATCTTCATAAGAACTTAATATGATATTTCCAAATCTGTTATTAAATTGGTGATGAAGAATTCTCAAACAATTTTCGTCCTCAGTATTTAAAAGAACCCGATTATCTGCAAAAGTTAAATAAACATATTTCGGTACATTATAATCTAAACAAAACTTCTCGAAAAGTTCTTTAAATTCCGCAAAATCTATTTTGTTCTTTGTATTGATAATCTTATTTATCACCCATTTTTGCGGTGATATAATGAAATTCTTATATTCAATTTTGGGGATGTAAGGATAGTCAGAAAAGATCGTATCCCAAGGAAAATTATACCAAATCTTTTTACCGTCTAAACTTACATCATACAGGAATCGAATAGCATTAGGGGCTGTTCGCGTATTCAGCATATTATTCATAGTAATAATTAATTTTTTATCTAGCGATTTGCTTTTTGCATAAAAAATATCATTTTCTATACCGATCAGAATATCATTTAAACTTAACCTATGAGATTCATCTCTGCTGCTGTTTGTAAATAAAGCGAGTTCATATTCACTGTTGTGAATATTTCTGGTTACATTTGCATTTCTTGTTTCATTTGGCAAATAAACGATTTCACAAGTTACATAATCATCAAAATCATTATTCAGTTCCAGAATTTCCTCGTTTAATGTCTCGAATAATTTCTGCTCGCCTTCCATCATATAAGAAAATCTTCCAAAACTTTTCCCTGCATGTGTAGATCCTAAATTAGGACCAAGATAATATTTAAAATTATTGTTATCAAAATCTTCCTTAGAATCACATTTCATTATTACGTTTATGTCTAATGAGTCAGGGATACTGTTGTAATCATAATCATCCAACCCTAATTCTTTTATCTCTTCATCAATTATCGTTATACTTTTATTATCTTTAACCGCCTGTACATATTTATTAAAAAAATATTCTTTTAATTTCTCATCGGTCAAATGATTTATAACTCCAACTTCTAGTTTTGAGTTTTTGGGATTTTCATAATCCAAAGGAGCACCTATACCAAAATCATTATCAAGCATTTCCAGTAAAGGTACCTCTCTGTCCACACCATATTTTTCGATAAATTCTTGCTTATATCTTGAAAACGGAGAATCTGTTTGTTGATAGGTCATCGAAAAAGGCAAAAGTATACGCATCAATTGATTTAAATCTTTTATAACTTGTTTGTTAAGCTTCTTTTCTTTTAAATTTAATTTCGTATCAACTTGCAATACATATTCTGTCTTTGCCAATTTAGCCATTTTCCTGTGCAAATCTTTATATATTTTTTCACCTTCACCTAAAGGCGTCATGGTATATCTGTGAATGTAATCTTGAATATCAATTAACTCATTGACCAATTCTTCTATATTACTTTTTTTCAATTCCTTTATAAGATAATCAAGTTGATCCATCACAGTTAATGGCGGTTGAAGGTTAGAAATTAAAAACTCATTTTCTATTAATTGTTTTAAAAAATTATCAATTCTATCTTCAGCTGTATTTTGAAATTTTTTCATTAATTCTTTTTTTAATTTTTGGTAAGGTATCAAATTAACGGCCAATTTATACGTGATTTCAAAAGGCGAGGTTACTCTGACACTAATTTCATTGACTTTTTTGTCGCTGTCTTTTAAAGTCGAATGTAATAAAAATGCGCGTTCTCCTTTAAAAAATATACTGTCGTTAATCTTAAACCATAATTTATCATATTGTTCTTTTTCTAAATTCTTCACGATCTTCATTAACCATTCTAAATCCGGTCTGGCAAATTTCTTAAAATTATTTGCGCCATATTTTATAGAGGTATTTTCTTCTGTATATTCACCAAAATCTATTCCTGCAAACAGACCGAATGGCGTAGGTCTCGTACTCATTCTTATTAGATACTTATAAATTGCTTTAAGAAAATAATCATACTTTTTTATTTCCTTTCCGTTACAAAAATCAATCAATTTATTATATAAACTTTTACTTGCGACTAATATACTTTCTCTGAATACAGGATTATTACAAATCTCCAATAGATGATCTTTAATTTCTTTATCGGTAAGTTTCTTATCAAAAAATTTCAAGTAATTATTCACTGATAGTACCGGCGTTCTAATCATAAACGTATCGATGTCTTTGAATATAAGATCTTTCATAAAACACAGCCTCCCAATCAATACTTCACGATCTCCCTTAAGTTGTATACATTTGCATATGGAGTACCTTCTTCTGATAATAAAACAACATACTCCAAGAAAAATTATTCGATTTTTGCGATTTGCTTCTAATTTCCAGATCCCTTTGCGAGACATGGTTACAGCATAATGCTTGTTTCAAGAAAAATCGTGTATTCATCCTTAATTCTTTGGCGATTTTAAGGGTACTCGCTTAACTGTCCCGCTTGACATGAAGAACAAACACGATGAATTGCAAAGGAACAAACCACAGGACTTTCAAGGCAAACACAAGCTTAAAAACGGATAAATTTGTACTAATTAATGCATAATTTTAATGGCTAAACATATGTATATAATAAATAATACTTTTTCACTTAACATAAAGGAAAATATGATCTACGGTTATTTTGATTTTGATTGAAAAAAAGATAGCAAAAAATTTATAAATTTTTTGCTATCTTTTAAAACCACCGCCAGCATAAAAGCTGGCGATCAAATCTTGATATATCAGCATATGAATACAAGAGATTAGCATTTGATGCAAGAATTACATGATACACAAGAGTTTTGTGTTAAGCACATCAAAACACCTGTGATACAACCCGGAGTGCAAAGAGATTTACTAGTAACATTAGGTTGTACAGTGTTGTCCTGTTTTTTCACCACGATGTCCAAATCAAAATCATCAAACTTAGCCATTCTTTACTCCTCCTTTCGTTTTTTAATATTTATCATTAACTACTGATGTTGAAAGGATTGCCAATCCAATAAATTCTTCAATCCTTTCTCACCACGTAGTTAATTCCAAAACTAAAAAACTTCTTTACGATATATAACATAAATAGAAATTCTAATATTTTTCTAATGTTTTTGTATACATTTTTTATATTTTTTTATATTTTTGTATATTTTTTAAAAAAATATTAACTTCTTTTTAAAAGATTTATCTTCAGATTTTCTATTAAAAATTCAAACCGGTGTCCCTTTCCCGGCATCTCTAGAATTCACTTGGGATAACAGCCAAAAAACCTCCCGATTCTTTCCTGAAGCTCGCGAATGCAACTATAAAATTTTTATCAAATGGAATATTATTATTTTTTGGTTATTTTTAATTGAAAAGTCATTACCATTCTATTTTCCCATGTTGTTCTCGCCAATTACATTGTAATTTTGAAGGAATAAAAAAAGTACTTTCACCAACAGGAAAGTACTCTTTTGCAAAATGTCTATTTAAGATTCCAAGTATTGCTTCTTCCATTACATAACTTGCATCTGATATAGATTCGCAATCTGTTTTTCATGCTCCCAAAATTCAGTTAAGTTTATGCCTGAAGACATGGACTCATAATTATTTTATTTTTGCGAGATGATATTTATTATTAATTACTACCGCAACTTCTTTGTCCGGACTTACATCTTTTATGCTGTATACCCAACCAAAATTTAAATGAATTCTTTTTTCGTCTTCTTCATTTGGAACAATTTCAACTTTTCTAAGCTCTTTTTTGCTTAATATCTCATTCTTTTCATTAATCGTAATATTTTCCGAAACTTTTCCGATAGGTTCATTTAACTCGTCGGGATCTACTTCTGATTCTTGGATAACATAAGTTTTGCCCTCATAGCTTATTTCCTTGAAATTTTCTTTGTTCAATTTATATTTCGGCAATTTTTTATCAATAGCCATATTTTGGGATGCTGTTTGTTTTAAGTCACTTAAAAGCGAACAGCCTCCCAAGAGGATTGCACCAATTAATAAAAGCAATAGTATGGAATTTTTCATTTCCACTATATTCTCCTCCTTTCCATGCTTTTTACTTTTATTATTCATATGACTTATCTCCTTCCCAGCGATTAAACCAGATTAAGCCGATTATTGTTACTAATATAAAACATATAATTGCAGGTACAATACCTTTAAGTAGTTCTTGGAAATAAAGATTCGACAACTGCATTCCAAAGGCATGTTTTGCCTCAGGCATTAATAACATGGGAACTTGTGAAAGGCGAACAGTCCAAGCCCAAGGAATAAACTGCCATATGTTATCTCCTACGACAGTTGCCCCAATTATAGCTGAAATAAGGAAGCCTCCGCCTCCGATCGCTATAGATGCTCCCATCCCTAATGCAAAGCTGATGAGCATATGCATGGAAAAAAGTATAAGTGAGCCAATCACAGACAACAGTACTCCTTGCAAAAATAGATCATAATGAATATTATCTACGTGCAATATATATCTCATTCCCAACAGCATAAGGAAAGTTGCTAAGAATATATCCACAATTGCTGATAAAATCAGCAGAAAAAGTTTGCCAAAGTAAAATTTTGCTCTTGAAACGGGACCGGCCAACAAGTTAATAAAATTTCCTGATTTTTCTTCCTGATATGAAATAAGACCAGTAAATAAAGAGATAATAATAGGTAAAGAGACGGTCAGTACCTCAAAAAAACCCCCATATATCTTAATTTGCCATGATGAAGGATCATTGTACCTGGAAAAATACCATAACATAAAGATTGGATAAATGATCGGTGTTACAAACACGATAAGCCTGATTGTTGTACGTTTTGTCTTTATCCATTCCGAAGACAGAATTTTCAGAAGATACATTTCAGTTCACCTCTTTTTTTGAAAACCAGAACGCTGTTACAAATGACAATAAAACAAAAAATACAATGGAGACAGCAATTCCTATTGGAATAACGGAAGGATCCAACAAAGGACTTCCTTTCTCCAATGGAACTCCTTTTGGATGAACTCCTACAATAGGAGACATCAGTCTCATTCCCCAGCTCCAAGGAATATACATCCAGTAAGATTCCGGAGCCATTACTACTCCTATTATGATCCCTATCACGCTGACAATAACAGAAATCACCGTTCCAAATCGCTCTGCCAAAAACAAACCTATAGGGATGTATGCCAAAGATGTGATCCAAATTGTAAGACTGGCCAGTATGACTACAACAGCTGATGTAATGCTGTTGGGCAGTAATAATTTTAATATTAACAGCAAAATGATAAGTTCAATTGATGAGAACAACGTATAATAGGCAATTACAATGATTTTACTGAACCACATACGTGTAATGCTGATATCATGGCATCGTAAAGCTCTGTAGTTTCCCGACTTTTTTTCTCTCATTGCGGAAAGTGACGCGATCAATGCTGTCCCTAACGGAATAAATATTAATGGCCACCAATTAAATACCGTGTATTCGAAATAATTATATTTTGAATTAATAGTAGGCATGGTAATCATGGCATATAGTACAAAGAAAAAAGGGGCAATATATACAAGTTTTTTTGCAAATGTCCGCTTATATTTTAAACGTTCTGATTGTATCATATTCAGCATTATTCACATCCTCCTTCATTATCCGCTGACTACATCTATAAAGAATTTTTCTAAATCTTTGTTTTGCTCTATTTCACCTTGATATTTGAGTTTTCCGTTTTGAATAATGCCAATATAATCCGCCAATTGTTTTACCTCTGGTAAAATGTGGCTTGATAAGATGACAGTCATTCCTTGCTTCGGGAAAGATCTTATAAGTTTCCGCAACTCTTGTATACCCAGCGGATCAAGTCCGTTTGTCGGTTCATCGAGAATAAGAAGTTTTGGATCATTTAAAAGTGCTTTAGCAATACCCAATCTTTGCTTCATACCAAAGGAAAACTGCGATACTTTCTTTTTGCCTGTATTCTCCAAACCGACAATTTCCAGTACCTCTTTTATTCTTGAATTCGGCAAATTTAATAATTTTGCATGAACGAGTAAATTCTCATACGCCGTTAAATTTCCATAAAGAGCCGGTGATTCGATAAGCGCGCCGATATCTTTAAGGTCTTTTCTGCTCCATGAATGACCATTAAAGATAATTTCTCCGTTTGTAGGACGCAAAAGCCCTGTTAACAATTTTAAGATGGTTGATTTTCCGGCACCATTCGGTCCAAGCAATCCATAAATCGTGTTTTCCTTCACTCTTAAAGAAACATTGTCAACCGCAAGCTGTTTACCAAAAGATTTGCTTAAATTATTGGTTTCCAAAAAATACTCTTCCATTTCTATTCTCCTTTCAAAGTTAAAAAGCTTTAAAGATTTTATGTTTTGTTCCTTTACATTCCATCGTATCCGCAAGTGGCTACATAAACGGCGCAGTACCGGGACTTTATACAGTTAAGCGATTATCCTTAATCTCCGTTGGATATAACAAATACATTGAAGAAATTAATGCATTTTTTGATTCATCATTCATCCACAATTTCATACTAACTTTTCAATATAAAGTTTTTATAATAATCACGATTTTTCATTAGAGAATTGACGGGATTTAAAAACGTATTGTATTGGGTATGCATTATTTAGTACGTGTCCATGCCTTTACATTATTTTTTATATATACTTTAAAAACATAAATTTTTTTCAAGACAAAATAAAAAGTGTCTGATCAAATGGTTTTATCAGACACTTAATTTCCTGAAAACTATTTTGTTCTTCATCCAATGATTTAAAAACAAAATTAAGGTAAATTTAATCTAATTTTAGCAAAAGAATTATCCCGGCTTGCTCGTAACGTACCGTTGGCATATCAATTGCGGGAAATTTTAACATAACACGCGAGAAGTCCCCTTCCTTCATCGCAGACGGCACGTGTCTGTGATATCAGCGACAACCCGCTGATCGCCTGTTCTATCGAGGTGGACAGTTCAGAAACCCTCACTTCAACCTATGGTAAGTGGGGGAGGTTCATATGAATAAAGGATATTGGAAAAGCCCGTTTCATTGATATTCAGAAACGCGCTTTTCCAAATAGTTATTTTTTTATGAGCAACGCGCAACACTCCACATGCGCCGTATGTGGAAACATATCCACCGGCTGTACTTCCGCCGTCTTATAGCCGCCGTCTTCGAGGATGCGGAGATCGCGGGCCAGCGTGGCCGGATTGCATGACACATACACAACGCGCTTCGGCTTCATGGCGATAATCGTCTGGAGCAGCTTTTCATCGCAACCTTTGCGCGGCGGGTCCACCACAATCACATCGGCAACATTCCCTTCCTCATACCAGCGCGGAATCACCGTCTCCGCTTCCCCCACCGCGAACGTCACATTATCCATTTCGTTCAGGCGAGCATTGCGCTTCGCGTCCTCAATGGCCTCCGGCACAATCTCTACGCCAAACACGTGCTTCGCCTTCTGTGCCAAAAACAGTGAAATCGTTCCGATCCCGCAGTATGCGTCGATCACATTCTCCTCGCCCGTCAACGCCGCGTACTCCAGCGCTTTCTTATACAACCGCTCCGTCTGAACCGGATTCACCTGATAGAACGAACGGGCCGAAATCGCAAACTTCACGTCGCCAATCGTATCATAAATATACTCTTCGCCCCACAGCACCCGCGTCACATCGCCGAAAATGACGTTTGTCCGCTTCGTATTGATATTCTGCACGATACTTTTCACACCCGGTATCGCTTCCACAAGCTCCTGCACAAGCGCTTCCGCATGCGGAATCCTCTCGCCGTTCGTTACGAGCACAATCATCACTTCGCCTGTCGCAAAGCCTACTTTCGTCACCACGTGCCGCAACAAACCGCTGTGCGCCTCCTCATCATACGCACGAATGCCGTATTTTCCGGCAATTTCTTTCACACGGGCGACGACTTCATCGCTTTTCTCGTGCTGAATCAGGCACTCCTTCATATCGATAATCTCATGCGAACGCTGGGCATAAAAGCCCCCAATCAAGCCGCCTTCTTCTTCTCCGATTGGCACCTGGGCCTTGTTCCGATAGCGCCACGGATCTTCCATGCCGATCGTCGGATGAATAAGAGCACCTTCAATCTTGCCAATGCGGCGCAGATTCTCTTCCACCAGCTTGCGCTTAAATGCGAGCTGTGCATCATAATCCATATGCTGCAACATACAACCGCCGCAACGCTTGTATATCGGGCATGGCGGTTCCGCGCGGCTTGCAGCTGGCTCGCGGATTTCCATCAGGCGCGCGTAGCCGAATTGCTTCTTCAACTTAGTTGCCTTTGCTATAATTGTTTCACCAGGCAATGCGCCCGGCACAAACAGTGTATATCCCTGATAACGCCCCACACCATTGCCTTCATGCGAAAGATCTTCAATGACAAGCTCTACCGTCTGGTTTTTTTTCAGCGGAAGTCCAGCAATAGCCGTGGCAGCCTGTTTTTTCTTGCGTGATGTATTTCCCAATCTGCTTCACCTGATTTTTCGTAAAATTTGACATTCCACACGCCTATAGGTTTGGCTTGTATATTTACGAATCATGCCAAAACACCGTTTCTTTAAATCGTTCTTCCACTTTGTTTACTAATACCTTTCGACCATATCTAGGACAAAAAACCAAAGAATAATTAATAAAAAATTGTTGTTTTAGGCATTCTCTTAAAGAGGATACCAAACAATGCCATCTTTCATCCCACGATTGAAACCATGGACGTTCAGACGGCATTTCTATAAATTTCAACGAATCAACTGAATATGGCGCGGCAGCGCCGTAAACTTACATGGCAGAGAGCTTCCCAGCTCACCGTCCAGGTTCAGGTCAACTCGTTTGTTTGCAGTCGCTTTTAATTGTTTCGTCTGAAAATGAATCACGTTTGGATGTTTGAAATGTTCGCCTTTTAACGCCATCGTAGCGATGCGAATAAACTCCGGCAGCGATGTTTTCTTCAACACAATACAATCAAACAAGCCATCATCCAATTTTGCCTTTGGCATAAGCTTTTCAAATCCACCCACGGAGTTACTATTGGCGATAAGGAAAAGCATGATTTCTTCATCGATTACGATATTATTGTCTGCCTCAATTCGTACACGCATCGGCGAAAGAAACGGAAGCTTCTCGATCCCTTTAATATAATAAGCGAGCTGACCAAGCATCGTCTTAACTTTGCTTGGCACTTCGTATGTAAGCGTGGTGAGCGAACCGCCACCGGCGATGTTAATGAAGTATTTGTCATTAATTTTACCGATGTCAATGGGAGAAGGCTTTCCTTTAGCGATAACACCAACCGCTTTAGGAATCGAACGAGGAAGTCCGATAGCGCGGGCAAAATCGTTTGTCGTGCCCGCGGGAATAATGCCAAGCGCAGGACGGTAGCGCTGTTCCGCGATTCCATTAATCACCTCATAGACGGTTCCGTCTCCTCCCGCAGCGATAACCAAATCAAACCGATTCTCCACCGCTCTGCGGGCCGCCAGCGTCGCGTCCCCTTCCCCTTTAGTCGCATGGCACGATGTCTCGTAGCCTGCTTCTTCCAGCGTATTTAATATATCAGGAATCCGTTTGCGCACCTCTTCCCGGCCAGCAGACGGATTATAAATAAGCCGAGCTCGTTTCAATCCGTATCCATCCCATCCATAAATTTTCTATAGTTTATCATACCTTCTTTTCTTTCGTTTTAAAAGATAGAGCGGTATTCGCTCCTGTGCTCCGCTGAAAATCTGTTAAACATTCATAGGCATGGCAAAAAACAGTGTGACAATTGTTCCTGTTTTGCCACAACTCTTTACCTTAATCCTACCACCGTTTGCTGTAACGATTTTTTTCACGATCGGTAGCCCCAGGCCCATACCGACCTTCTTCGTGGAGAAAAATGGATTAAAAATTTGTCGTCGTGTTTCCTTATCCATTCCTCTTCCGTTGTCCGCAAAATATACACATGCCTTGTTTTTATGCAGCTTTGTCTTGATGCAGATAGACATCGTCGGCTTGTCTTTTGCTTCGATGGAATTAGAAAAAAGAGAGAAAAAAACTTGCAGCATTTGATCAGGGTCAATAAAAAGCGGATAAGCGTCCAGTTCCCGGGCAAGATGAATTTGAAAGTTGATGTCCTGATTCGCCGTGTCTTTTGAAACCAAATAGCTGAATTGTTTTATGAGCGTGTTGATACAAACCTGTCGTTTCTTCGGAACAACCGGCTGGGATAATAGCAAAAAATCTTCGATCGTTTTATTTATTTGATCGAGTTCGGGGATTAAAAGATCTAAAAATATCACCGCATTCTCTTCCCCGACACTTCGCGAAAGATATTGCAAATACCCGCGCACCGTCATCAAAGGATTCCGTACTTCATGAGCCATTTTAACAGCTATATCGCCGATGAGGGAATAATTCGCCCTTTCCTCCTCGTTCGGACACACAGCCTTATCCATCTGCATTCTCCTTACCATAATTATTGTATGAACACTCCTACCACCTGCGTTTCACTCAGAGGCAATGAAAAGTTCTTAAGCCAGCTTATCAAAGCTTGCATATTCATCCTTCTCCATTTATTTCCCGTTATTTTTATGCCTTGTCTTCAAAAACTAACCGTGTAGCTATACGCTACTCCATCCCTTGATTTTACTTTAAAAATTAGTTATTTTCAATCGCTTTGCAACTTATCGCTACAATCATTTTAGCGGTACCAACGGCTACAGTATAATGTATCGGGAAAGCAAAAAGGTGGGATTGTTATGCTTGGTGATAGGTTAAAAAAACTTCGCCAACAAAAAAATTTGACCCAAGAGGAAATCGCAAAACACTTAAACATTTCCCGCGGCACTTACGCGCATTATGAGATAAACAAACGCCAGCCCGATTTTGCTACGCTTCAGAAATTCGCCGATTTTTTCAACGTTTCAACAGACTATCTTCTCGGACGTATTGATGATCCTGTTTCTCCCCCGTACATTCTCCGTGATCCTTCTATCGATATTTCCTCCTATGAAGGATATGAAGAACTTTCCCCGCAAGAGCAGGAAATCGTGAAAGAACAAGTCCGCAATACAATTAAAATGCTAAAAAAATTAAAACAGGATAACAAACAGTGACATAAAATACAAAGCAGGCGGAAGTCTCCCGCCGCTTTCCTTTATAAAAAATGACATTTGAAAGCCCGCTGGCTTTAGCTATGGGATGAAAAACGTAAATTCTCAAAAATAAAAAAACTCGCAGGTACTCCGCGAGTTTTCCCTTATATATAATCAAAACGAAAAGCTAAAGTGCACGATCGAGCAAATCCATAATATGAATCGCTTCCATTTTGTCCTGCATGCCCGCGCGGATAATCCCCTGTTTCATCTGCAGCAGGCAGCCAGGATTGGATGTAACAATAACGTGCGCTTTTGTCATCTTCACATTCTCCATCTTGTCGTCCAGAATCCGCATGGACATGTCAAAGTTAGTGATATTGTAAATACCAGCTGAGCCGCAGCAGCTGTCCGCGTTGATCATTTCAATGTATTCAACACCAGGAATGCTACGGAGAAGATGGCGCGGCTGGTTACGGATCCCCTGACCGTGCGCAAGATGGCAAGAATCCTGATAGGTGACGCGCAGGTTAAGTTCCTTTTTGAATTCCAGTTCTGGCAATTCCGCAAGTAACTCGTTCGCATCACGCATTTTGGACACAAAATTCATGGCGCGCTCTTTCCAATCCGGATCGCCATGGAACCAGTGATGATACTCCTTTAAAGCTGCCCCACAACCGCCAGCATTGTTCACAATAAGATCGACACCCGCTTTTTCAAATGCTTCGATATTCCGTTTCGCAAGCGCAATGGCACCGTCTTTTTCTCCAGCGTGAGCGTGTAGCGCACCGCAACAGGCCTGATCATCAACGAATACAACTTCACAGCCCGCCTTGGTCAGCACGCGGGCAGTCGCCTGGTTTGTTTCGTAGAACATGACATCCATGATGCAGCCCTTAAACATACCGACCCTTAATTGAGCTGGCTTGCCTTCCGGTTTCATCACTTTCTGACGCTTTTTTCTCTCGGTCGGAGAAGCAACTTTGTGGACGGACTGCTGCATTTCTGCCAGCGGGCGTGGCAGAACGTTAATCAATCCGGTTTTCCGGGCCAGCGTATGCAGTCCGGCCGCCTGGGCTGCCCAGAGCGCGGTTCCCAGCTTTTCTATACGCTCCGGATACGGGAACAATTGATTGAACACCAAATTGCGGATAAATGGGAGTGTCTTTTCTTCTTTCTTACGTGTTTCTACGACTTCCCGCGCCGTTTCCACCAAACTGCCGTACGGAACACCTGCAGGGCAAGCTGTCTCACACGCGCGACAACCAAGGCAAAGATACATATTGTGCTCAAACTCTTCATCCACGGCAAGCGCCTTCTGCGCCACACCTTTCATAAGCGCAATGCGACCGCGCGGGCTCGCCACTTCTTTGCCTGTCTGACGGTATGTTGGACAGGATGGCAGGCAAAAACCGCACTGCATACAGTTCATAATCTCATCCATGTTAAACTTGCTTAACAGGGACATATCCTGTTTTTCACAAGCTGGCGCTGTGCTTAATGTATCAGCTATGAGTGTGCTCGCATTGTTTGTATCCGCAGCCATCGCCTTTTACAACCACCCTTCTTCTCGTGCTTTTTGCAAAGATTTTTCCTGGGTTCATAATGCCGTTCGGGTCAAACGCTTCTTTAATCCGTTTCATCACTTCCATACCAACCGGACCGAATTTCAAATCAAGGTAACCGGCTTTCGCCATGCCTACGCCGTGCTCACCCGTGATCGTTCCGCCCAGCTGAATGGCGGTATGAAAAATTTCTTCAAACGCCTGCTCAACGCGGTGAATCTCCTCTTTATCCCGCTCATCCGTAAGACATGTCGGGTGCAAATTGCCATCTCCCGCATGACCAAATGTACAAATCTGTACGCCGTATTTCTGTGCGATATTTTCTATCTGCTCGACCATGGCCGCCAGATTCGCGCGTGGTACGGTCGCGTCTTCCAGAATGGTGGTCGGCTTCACGCGCGCCAACGCGGATAACGCCGAGCGGCGGGCCGCCATTAAACTCGCTCCTTCCTCCACCGTCTGAGCGGTACGGACTTCTGTGGCGCCTTCAGCCCGGCAAATGTCCGCGATTCGCTTCATATCGTGTTCAACTTGCCACTCGGAACCGTCCTGCTCGATGATAAGCATCGCTTTCATGTCAAGCGGTAGACCAATTCTCGCAAAATCCTCGACCACCGTCATGGTCGCCTGATCCAGAAATTCCATGGTCGCCGGAATAATTTTGGAGGCAATAATGCGCTGCACGGTTCGCGCAGCCGCCGCCAGGTCGTTGTAATAGGCCACCATCGTTTGTTTTGCGGCCGGAAGTGGCAATAATTTTACGGTGATTTCCGTAATGACAGCCAGCGTTCCTTCCGAGCCAACGAGCAGCTTCGTTACATCGTATCCGGCCACGTCTTTTGCGTTCTTTCCGCCGACACGTAACACGTCTCCGCTCGGCAATACCGCTTCAAGCCCCATCACATAGTCTTTCGTTACTCCGTATTTCAAACCGCGCATACCGCCCGCGCACTCAGCTACATTCCCGCCCATAGTGGAAATGCGCATACTGCCTGGATCTGGCGGATAGAAAAGTCCAACCGCTTCCACCGCTTTGTGGACATCGGCCGTGATCACGCCTGGCCCAAATGTGGCGGTAAGATTTTCTTGATCGATTTCTTTAAATTCGTTTAAACGGTTCATATTCAATACGATGCCACCTTCAACAGGAACCGTACCGCCACACAGGTTCGTGCCCGATCCGCGCGATACGATCGGAATCCGGTGCTTGTTCGCCACTTTCATAATCGCTGATACTTCTTCCACACAGGCTGGAATCAACACCACATCCGGCATCGCCTGGTAGAGCGGCGTAGCATCATACGAGTACACGTATAGTTCATTTGGTGAATCCAAAAAATAATTCTGACCGACGATACTTCGCAACTCGCTTTTTATCTGTTGATCCATATTGTTTCCCCTCTCTAATCAGCAGGTCATCAGATGAATTTGATGTTTAGTCTACCATACTTTTTAAAAGTTTTGTAGAGTATAAAAGAAGGTACATACTTTTAGTGACAAGAATTTTTTCTAAGGAGAAACGAAAAGGCATGAGTTTAATCAAAAAAAGCTATCAGGTTGTGGCGGACGATTTGCAGAAAATGATCGAAGAAGGAATTCTGCAACCAGGCGCCCGTCTTAAAACAATTGATAAATTGGCCGAACAATATGGAGTCGGAAAATCAACCATCCGCGAAGCGCTCAGCCAGTTAAAAGCGCGCGGGTTGATCGAATCGCGGCAAGGAGAAGGAACATTCGTGAAGCAGGACGCGACTGACGCGCTTAAAGCGCTCCCCGCGCTTCTCATCAGTAACCGGGAAGAGCTTACACATCTTCTCCAAGTCCGTAAAATTATTGAATCCGGCTGCGCCGAACTCGCGGCACTACACCATGACGAACATGATGAAAAAACGTTACGTGAAATTCTGGATAATATGATGATTTCAAGAGACAACGAAGAAATGGGCCGCATTTACGATATCCAATTCCATATGGCGATCGCACACGCCACCAAAAATCCGTTTCTCAGAAATATAATGGAAAGCATCTCAGAAGCGATGAACCAGACCATCCGTGACTACCGGAACCTTTGGCTTTACAGCAAAGACGGTTCTTCCACCCGACTGTACCAGGAGCATTCGGAAATCTTTGAAGCCATACGCAGCCGAGACCCCAAAAAAGCGCGCCGTATGACTGAAAAACATTTGGCCCGCGTCGAAAAAGCGCTAGAAGCAGGCTTGCTGTAGCCAAAAAAGAGCCGCCTATCTTCTAAGATGGGCGGCAATTGTTTCTTCAAGCCAGAGCACGACGCGTTGATCCGGAAGGTATGCTCTGCCGCTGTAGCGGTGCGGGATTCCGGCCAGCCTTTTTGGAATCGCTTTTTCTGTATAATAGCCAGGACTGAGAAACACAGGCACCACGATAAGACGGCCTTCACCGGATGCTGTCCTGGCACGGCTTGCGATCGTATCGGGATGAATGGTCGCATATACAGCTCCCTTCAAACCAAGTTCGCAACACAAGGTGGAACCGAGGCCTTCGAGCATCTGTTGCCAGCGTTCTTTAAAACCAGGCACATCGCTACCGTGCGCAACCAGCATAAGCATTTCCTCGGATGGACGGACGGAAAACTCGCGGACACGATCATGGAGCAACTCCCGGATTTTTGGGTGGTCATTCATTGGCTCTGTCCAAATCACTCGTGCTCCGATTGACAGGGGATGTCGCCATGTCTTAATATCCAGATGAGAAGTGAAGCCCAGTGCATAGCGAATTTCCTGCAAATGTGTACTGCCGCTTGAAACAAACAACGGAACCACGATAATTTCTTCTACTCCCTGCGCTTCTAGCCTTTTCATTCCTTCTCCAATGGTGCGACCTTCTACCATGTCGAGGAACGTAACCTCCAATGGACACGCAGCATGAACCTGTTGTAGCAATTCTTCTACTTTTGCCACCCATGTTCTATTACGGGAACCATGGCTAATCACAAGTACACCCTGCTTCATTTTTCATCAAACTCCGATTTAATTAATTGGTTTAATGGGTATATTACTACGATATTATAAAATTTTCAAGATGAAACGCGCAGGGTGCTCTCTTTATTCAAATTTCTTCTCTCCTCTTCTCAAAAGCCACCTGAGTGACATCGTTCAAGGCTTGCCGATTAGCCTCCAGAGTCAGAGAAGCGGCATTTCTCCCCCGCCTATAGAGGCAGGGGACTTTTGCCGTATTTGAGTTGAAATTTATAATGATACATATTCTGATCCGCCTTTTGAATTAATTCATCAAGACTTTTCCCGTCATCAGGATAAACTGCGGAACCGACAGAAACAGAAAGATCAATCCCCCATTTTTTAGAAAGCGGATGAATATGATTACTAATTCGCTTTATCACCTTGTGGGATTCGATTTTTTCTGTACAGGGAATGAGAAGAACAAACTCATCGCCTCCCCACCTAACTACGACTTCTCCTTTCCCTTTTTTGCTAACTAATGAAGCACAAATACTTTTTAAAGTTAAATCACCATATTTATGTCCTTTTGTATCATTAATATCTTTAAAATTATCAACGTCTAAAAGAAACAGGTTTATCTTCTCCTGACTCCGCCTTGACTTCTTTACCATTTTAGGAAAGATTTTATAAAGAAATCTTCTATTGTACGAGTTTGTTAGATAATCCTTTTCAGAAAAAAATTTGTACTCATCATACTTTTTACCCATATACCAAAAAATAACAAGTGAAAAATAAGTGACAAACATCACAAATATATCCATCTTTTTACTATGATTACCTATATAAAGGTAATAGATCCATATAAGTGAATGAGCCAAAAATAAAAAAGACAAAAGTAATCTTCCAGTATATTGCTTCAAATCAAAATTCCTCCTTTATCATTCTGCTTTTATATACATCTGACTTGATATTTCGACGTTTGCATGGTAGTCATCTGATTTTTATAGGACTGAGTCATTCTATAAAAAACGCCAACTTTAGAAAACAGTTGGCGCAACAGGACTTTTGGAGCTGTTCATAAATGAACTGTTTAATTTACACACTTTATTATTTAATTGAAAGAATATTAAGTTGATGAATGAATCAAGTTTAAAACAAAATAGTCTTTTTGTTAGATTTTATATTCTTTAAAATGAGATAAGCTAAATGATTGATTTTAAAGGGTTTGTTCGTTTTTTAGATAATAAAAGCCAAAAGAACAATTTAACATATTGAATAAAAAATTAAATTAAATCTTACATTCTGGAGTGATTTTTATGGCAGTAAAAAAAGGAGCAAATACAGTAGAACCGATCCGTGATATTGAAAAAATCAAGGAGATAAAAAAGTATCTTTTACACCGCTCATACAGGAATTATCTACTATTCACTTTTGGGATTAATTCAGGCTTAAGAATTAGTGATATCCTACCTCTTAGGGTTATGGATGTTAAATATACCAACTATTTAATTATCAAAGAGAAGAAAACAAAAAACATAAGAAAAACGATTATAAATGAGACGTTGAGAAGGGAGATTGATAGATATACGCGAAAAATGGCAGATTCAGAGTATCTTTTTCCTTCGCAAAAAGGGGAGCGCCCTATTAGCAGGATTCAAGCGTGGCAAATTATACATACTGCAGCAAAAGCTTGCGGAGTAGAAGGGCCCATCGGAACTCATACATTAAGAAAAACATTTGGCTACCACTTTTACCAAAAAACGAAAGATGTTGCAATGTTACAATATATTTTTGGTCATTCCAGTCCTTCGATTACGTTGCGATACATTGGAATTAATGATGAAATGGTAAGTAAAGCCTTGGAAGAATTCTCTTTGTAACCATTAATTTCATTTTTTTTTAATAAGGTATGGATTTTATAAAATAACATTTTATAATAAAAGGTAATAGATAATTTTGTCAAAAAATCTAACAAAAAGACTAATTTGTTTTATATTTTGCTACGAATCAAATACTATTTTTAGTAAAAAAGAAGCGGGGAACTTATGGATAATATCAAATTTTCAGAAAAAGATTTAGATACGATTCTTTCAAAAAAAATGTTTTATCATCTATACCAACCTCTTTATAATCTTTCCAATTGGAAAATATACGGTTATGAAGCTTTTTTTCGGACTGAACAAGTAAATAACCCTGAACTTTTTTTTCTTTTGGCTAAAAAATATCAAAAATTATATGAACTAGATATATTATCTATTTTCCATGCAATAGCAACATATTGGAGAAAACGCAAAGGATTTGAGTCAAAGTTATTTATAAATATATTTCCATCAACCATAATCCATCCTGAATTCACCAGATTTCTAAACGAAGTAACGTCCATTTTCACATTTAAAACAAAAAATATCGTATTTGAAATTAATGAACAAGAAGAAATAACGGATTTTAGCCTTATAAAAAAAGCGATTTATTCGTTAAAAGAACAGGGCTTTCAAATCGCTCTTGACGATGTAGGAAAAGGATTTTATTCTCTGCGGCACCTTATAGAACTAGAACCGGATTTTATTAAATTAGACAAATACTTCTCCCATAACCTGTCGAATTGTGAAAAGAAACAAAACCTTATTAAATCTTTAATTGATTACTGTAACGAGGAAATCGTCTTAATATTAGAAGGGATCGAAAAAGCGGAGGACTTGGCCATCGCTAAGGTACTGCATGTACCAATAGTCCAGGGATATTTATTAGATAAACCTTCCATTTTATAACATTCTCTTATGATAAAAATGATGGACTTCCCTAACATTCTAAGAAAAAACACGGCCAAGCTCTCAATAAGCTTGGCCGTGTTTTTCTACTCGATTACATTTTTGCCAGCGCATCGCGCAGCAACTGGTTGACAAGTCCAGGGTTCGCTTTGCCTTTCGATGCCTTCATTACCTGACCAACCAGCGCACCGATAGCTTTTTCTTTGCCGGCTTTGAAGTCTGCCACCGCCTGTGGGTTGTTGGCGATCACTTCATCCACCATCTGCTTAATCGCGCCTTCGTCACTAATTTGCACAAGACCTTGTTCTTCGACGATTTTCTCCGGATCTTTACCGGTTTCCATCATTTCTCTGAACACTTTCTTCGCGATTTTCGTGCTAATCGTGCCTTTGTCAATCAGCTTAATCATTTGCCCCAGTTGCTCTGGAGTCATTTTAATGTCTTTCATTTCGGCTTCATTGGCATTCAAATAACCGATGACTTCGCCCATTATCCAGTTGGATACAGCTTTGGCGTCTACCCCCGTTTTCACGGCAGCGTCAAAGAAATCGGAAATGTCTTTAGACATTGTAATAACGCCAGCATCGTATTCCGGCAAGCTATATTCGGAAATATAACGGGCTTTGCGCGCATCCGGCAATTCCGGAATGGTAGCGCGAATTTGTTCTACCCATTCGCGGCTAATTTTTAATTTAATTAAATCCGGATCCGGAAAATAACGATAGTCGTGCGCTTCTTCCTTACCGCGCATGGAAACGGTACGGCCTTTTGCCTCGTCCCAGCGGCGCGTCTCTTGTACAACTTCGCCGCCATCGCGCAAAATTTCGGTCTGACGCATTTCTTCATATTCCAAGCCGCGCTGCACATTGCGGAATGAGTTAACATTCTTTAGTTCAGTGCGGGTGCCAAACTCTTTTTGTCCAACCGGACGAAGGCTGATATTGGCATCACAGCGCAGCGAGCCTTCTTCCATTTTTACGTCGGAAACCTCGCAATACTGCATGATCGCCTTCAATTTCTCCAAGTATGCACGCGCTTCTTCCGGTGAACGCAAGTCCGGCTCGGATACGATCTCGACAAGCGGCGTACCCACACGATTATAATCCACGAGAGAGGCATAGCCGCTTTCTGCGTGTACAAGTTTGCCCGCGTCCTCTTCCAAATGCAGACGAGTAATACCAATACGTTTCGTTTGTCCGTTTACTTCAATATCAATCCAGCCATTCTTGCCGATCGGCTGGTCATATTGTGAAATTTGATACGCTTTCGGCAAATCCGGATAGAAGTAGTTTTTACGATCGAATTTGCTTTCTTCGGAGATTTCACAGTTCAGCGCAAGCGCCGCTTTCATCGCGAATTCTACCGCTTTTTTGTTCAGAACCGGGAGAACACCCGGATGACCGAGACAAATCGGACATGTATGCGTGTTCGGCGGCGCTCCAAATTCAGTGGAACAGCCGCAGAAAATTTTCGACTTGGTTGATAACTCAACATGAACTTCAAGCCCGATGACCGTTTCAAATTCTTTCGCCATTCCTTATGTACCCCCTTTACAGCTCAGGACGAGCCTTATGATGTTCCGTATTTTGCTCGTAGGCATGCGCGACGCGTAAAATCGTCGCCTCATCGAACGCTTTGCCGATAATCTGCAACCCAACAGGCAGGCCGTTGCTCGCAAAACCGCAGGGCACACTAATTGCCGGGATTCCGGCCAGATTTACAGGAATGGTACAAATATCCTCCAGGTACATTGTGAGTGGGTCGCCCACTTTCTCGCCGATTTTGAACGCGGTTGTCGGCGCAGTTGGCCCGATGATCACATCATATTTTTCAAATACACTGTCGAAATCCTGCTTAATAAGCGTGCGCACCTGTTGCGCCTTTTTGTAATATGCATCATAGTAACCGGAGCTGAGCGCATAGGTGCCGAGCATAATACGACGCTTTACTTCCGGCCCTAATCCCCGACTGCGCGTTTCGCGATACATCTCAATCAGATTCTCCGCATTGTCCGCACGCACGCCGTAACGTACACCATCATAACGAGCAAGGTTGGAGGATGCTTCGGAAGGCGCAATAATATAATATGTCGGTACAGCATACTCAGTATGCGGTAGCATAACTTCTTCGACAATGGCGCCGAGTCGTTCCAGCACTTTCAACGCTTCCGTAACTTTTTGTTTTACTTCTGGATCAATTCCTTCCCCCATCAATTCTTTCGGCACGCCAACGCGCAAGCCTTGAATTTCACCTGTCAACGCCGAAATATAGTCCGGAATTTCCACATCAGCGGACGTAGAATCAAACGGATCGTGCGCTGCAATCGCCTGCAAAACATACGCAGCGTCTTCAACATTTTTTGTGATCGGTCCGATTTGATCAAGCGAAGACGCAAATGCCACGAGACCGAAACGGGATACGAGACCATATGTCGGCTTCAATCCTACTACGCCACAGTAAGCCGCAGGCTGGCGAATCGATCCTCCCGTGTCGGACCCCAGCGAGAAGTATACCTGTCCAGCCGCAACAGAAGCTGCTGAACCACCGCTGGAGCCACCCGGTACATATTCCAGATTCCACGGATTATATGTGTTGTGAAAACCAGAGTTTTCCGTAGAACCACCCATCGCAAACTCATCCATGTTCAACTTTCCGATCATCACAGACTGCGCCGCATGCAAACGATCCATCACACTGGCATTGTAAATCGGGCTATAGTTAGCCAAAAGCTTACTGGCGCATGTTGTTGTTACGTTCTTCGTTACAATATTGTCTTTAATCCCCGCAGGCAGACCAAAAAGCAATCCCTTCTCCTCGCCGCGGGATTGCTGCTCGTCCAACTCCTTGGCGCGGGCACGCGCATTTTCTTCATCAAGTAAGATAAAAGCTCTCACTTTATCTTCCGTCTGGCCAATGCGCTCAAATGATGCATTCACCAAATCTGAAACTGTAAGCTCCCCTTTATCTATTTCACTATGTATTTCTGTTAGCTTTTTATCAAATAAAGACACGTGGATGTCCTCCTTTCTTATTCAATAACAGCCGGCACTTTGAACTGTCCATCTTCTTCGTCCGGCGCATTGCGCAAAGCTTCCTCGCGCTCAAGGGACGGGCGTACTTCATCGTCGCGCATCACATTATAGACATCAAGTACATGGCTTGTCGGAGGCACGTTTGTCGTATCTAGTTCGTTCAGTTTACCTGCAAATTCAAGAATACTGTTTAATTGTTCTGTATATTTCACCGCTTCCTCTTCCGTAAGATTTAAGCGGGCCAGTTTCGCTACATATTCCACTTCGTTCCGCGAAATCGCGCTCATGTTTCCACCTCCTAATTCTGCTGGCTCTCTCCCGCCTTATGTGCTCATCTAAGGTAGGCAAACCTAGATAAAATCATACCAGAGAAACTATAGAGCCGCAACCAACCGTCCACATGAGCGCTTTACAAAACCGTTGAACCCCTCATATTTCCAGTTTCAATCCTATTTATGAAAATCATTCTTTCACAAGAAAAAATATAGTTAGATTGTAATAAATAATCCGATAAATATACTGTAAAAACACTTCTTAAGAAAGGAGTAGGCGCAAAAAATGAGGTTTCGGAGCATCAAAACACGAATACTGGTTTCACTTCTTCCCACTTTTATCATCGTATTGTTATTCATCACATTATTTACCTATTTTTATAGCAAATCATTAATCAATGGGCAAATCGAAACCAATATGCATCAGCAGTTACAAAGCATTACAAACAAAATCGAGAAAGACTTAATCACGCACAAAAAAATGCCTGAATTAGTAGCCCGTACCGCTGAATTTTCCGCTTTATCCTATACGAAGGAACAATACAGCGCCATGTTAAAAAATGCGCTAGGCACTAACAAGGAGACCCTTGGAATGGGAATCTTCTTTGAACCTTATAAATACAAACCTGACGTTAAATACTTTTCTTTATATGCTCACCGTAAAGGCGATAACATCGAGATTACGGAGGAATTTAACAATCCAGAATATGATTATCCAAACACTGATTGGTATCAGACTGGAAAAAACAGCAAGCAACCAGCGGTCTATACCGATCCATATTTTGATACTGTAACCAATACTTCCATGGTAACCGTCAGTGTACCCTTTTACAGCCAACAACGTGAGTTTTTGGGTATTATCACATGCGACATCGACTTAGCCAGCTTGCAGAAAATGATAAACTCAACCAAAGTCGGGGATACAGGACGCGCGTTTCTGCTTGACAGCAAAGGAACGTATCTGGCGGATGCCGACAAAAATAAAATGATGAAAGTCAACATTAAAAACGATCCGAACTCCTCACTTGCTCAGACGTCATCTCATTTATTAAGCGGGAACGACGGAATGGTTACATATAACGATAAACAAGGTGTTAACCGAATCTACTACAAGAGGATTCCGGAGAACAATTGGGTACTTGCTCTGATTATCCCAGAAGAAGAGCTACTTGCCCCTGTCCATTCTCTTGTAAATGCGCTGATCTTGACAACTGTTATTGCGATCGCTATCACCATCGCGATTATCCTTTTATACAGTCGCTATATTACCAACAATATTGAGCGGGTCAATCAATTGTCCGCAGCGATGTCCGACGGCGATTTTACGCAGAACATCGAGGTCAAAACAGAGGACGAATTCGGGCAAATGTTCCGCAATTTCAACATTATGACGCGGACGCTCAAAGACATGATGGGACAAATTGCTTCCCATACTCATCAAGTGGCCTCTACTTCTGAACAATTGACGGCCGGCTCCGAACAGACAAGCAAAGCGACAGAACAAATTACGGAGTCCATGATGGAAGTAGCCAGCGGCACTGACCAGCAAGTATCGATAGTAGAAGATGCAAAAAAAGTAGTATCTGAAATCTCAGAAAGTATGACCAGTATCATGCGCGAAATTCAACAGGTAAACGAGCGTGCAAGGATAGCGGCGGAAAAAGCAGAGAACGGCAATCACAACGCAAAAGAAATTACGGAACAAATCAATAACATTCATCAGCGTGTAGAAAAACTGGCACAGGCCATACGCGCGCTCGGAGAGAAATCTAAGGAAATTACTCATATCGTATCCTTGATTACCTCTATTTCCGAGCAAACGAATCTTCTGGCTTTAAACGCGGCGATCGAAGCAGCGCGGGCTGGAGAGCACGGAAGAGGATTCTCTATCGTAGCGGACGAAGTGCGCAAGCTTGCTGAACAATCCGCTCAATCAGCCGGCCAAATCGGACATTTGATTGCCGAAATCCAGCATGAAACCCACCAGGCGATTGAAATGATGAACGAAGCAAACGCGGAAGTTGAACAGGGAATGGTAATGGTGGACAGCGCTTCGCAGTCATTTGAAGATATCCTGAAGGCTGCTGAAGACGTATTTGCACATGCAAAGGAAGTAAATACGATCGTAGAACAAATCAATACCGAAAAAGAGAACATGACGGAGGCAGTAAGCAAAATTGCTCTCATTTCTGAACAAACAGCCGAGCTTACCCAAAGCGTGGCGGCGGCCGCGGAAGAGCAAAATGCTTCCATGGAAGAGATCGCTTCAGCCTCCCATACGCTTACGAAAATGGCAGAGGAACTGCATGATTTAATGAGCAAATTCAAGGTATAATAAAGCAGGCAGGGATTTTTTCCCTGCCCTTTTCTTTTCTTCAATCCCTCGAGATAAATCAACGATTTTGCGTACTTTCACCATGTGCAACCGCCTCTTGTTCCACTTTTTTCTGCAGCGCAAGATGCGTAATAAATTCAAAGATGACATTCGAAGCCGCGTTGGCCGTAATCTGTCCATGATCAAACGATGGAAGCACTTCTACCAGATCAAACGCGACAAAATTCAATCCTTCCAACCCCCGTACCAATTGAAGCGCCTCCGTCGTTGTTGCTCCGGCTACTTCCGGCGTTCCTGTTCCCGGCGCGTATGCCGGGTCAATGAAATCAATGTCAAACGATAAGAAAAGCGGGCCGTGTCCCGCACGTTTGCGGATGCGTTCGATGACTGCTGGAATGCCCATCTCTTGCACTTCATGCATTTCTACAACATCGAAGCCCATGTTGCGCGCATCGTCCAAATCTTCCGGCGCATAAAGCCCACCACGCATACCGACCTGAATACAGCGATTCATATCAAGCAAACCTTCCTCATATGCGCGCCGGAATGGTGTGCCATGATTGTATTTCTTTCCGAAATAAGAATCCCATGTGTCGCTATGCGCATCAAAATGCACCAGGCCGACAGGTCCATACGCTTTAGCAACCGCGCGCAATTCAGCAAGCGTAATAGAATGATCCCCGCCAATTGTAATCGGCACGACGCCTTTTTCAAGAATCGGCAACAAGCCTTCTTCAATCTTTTTATAAGATTCCTCGATGTATCCTGGTACGACCGGCAGATCTCCATAGTCGACGCCAGATAAATAATCGAATACATTGATTTTCCTCACTGGATTATATGGACGTAATAAAATAGAAAAGTCACGCACAGCCCCAGGGCCAAAACGTGCTCCAGCCCGGAATGAAGCACCCGTGTCAAACGGCGCGCCAAGCACAACGAAATCCACGTCTTCTGTCGTTTGAACATAAGGCAGACGCATAAACGTACGCACGCCGCAAAAACGTGGAGATTCGAATGAATTTGCCGGTTCATATTTTTTTGTCATGACGTATCCCCTCCAGCTTTCTTATGCATATGTTCACATCTTCGCTTTATTCTCATAAGCAAATCTCATACCAACTATATATTTCCTTGTAAAAACCGGGGATACGTCAAATTCCTCTCCCAATCTTCCTTGCGTTTGATTCATTTTTGAATAGACGTGCCCTTATCCCTTATTTTTCTATACTTCTGCAACCGACGTACGACGGATGGCTGACTGATTCCCAACCGCTTCGCCATTTCATGCGTAGTCCGACATTCTTTGTACGCCTGCATAATTATCTTCTCTTCCACTTCTTCGAGAATATCTTTCAGCTTACGAGCAGGAAAAGATACTGGGATTTCTGCCGCCTCCGCTTCCTTACGCAATGCCTCCGGAAGATGCTCAATTGAAATCACGGGCTCCTCTGTTGTCACCACCAACCGTTCTATCACGTTTTCCACTTCGCGTACATTGCCGGGCCAGCCATAATTCAGCAACGCTTGAACAGCCGATTCATCCACCCTTTTTTCCAATCCGTATTTTTTAGAAAACTTCGCAAGAAAAATACGAATAAGCGGGAGAATGTCTTCCGGCCGTTGACGCAGTGGCGCAATTTCAATCGGTATAACATTCAGCCGAAAGTACAAATCTTGCCGGAATTTCCCTTCGCGTACCATCTCCGCTAAGTCCCGATTCGTGGCAGCAATCAGACGAAAGTCAACTTGCTTTGAGCGTGTGTCGCCTACAGGTGTAATTTTTTTCTCCTGGATGACCTTGAGCAACTTCGCCTGCAACGCGAGCGGCATCTCTCCTATTTCATCCAGAAACAACGTGCCTTTGTCAGCCAATTCAATAATACCAGGCTTTCCGCTCTTGCTGGCGCCGGTAAATGAGCCGGAAGCATAACCGAACAATTCTGATTCCAAAAGCCCTTCTGGAATCGCACCACAATTTATTTCGATAAAAGGCTGTGCTTTACGCTCGCTTTTTCTGTGAATCGCTTTAGCAATCACGTTTTTGCCAACTCCAGATTCCCCAAGCAGCAATACAGTCGTATCCACCTTAGCAACACGTTGCACAAGTGTAATGACGCGTTTCATCTGTGGACTTTCAGCAATGACGCCGGGGATGCGTGTTTCCTTTTCGCGCAATTCTTCAAGTTCGCTTTCATAACGCTTAACTTGCTCCGTCAACTTCTCAAAGCTTTCCTTTAGCGCCATAATTTCAGTCATATCGTGAGAATAGCTGACAACACGCACAAGCTGTTTTTGTTTATCAAACACCGGATAACCAGTAGCCATAACAACTTTACCTGTTTTCGTATGCTGAATAAGCTGCTGTTTTTGTTTTGTTTCCAGTACACGCCGGGTAACAGAAGGACTGAAAATTCCTACCTTCTCCAATTGTTCCGTGCTCTTTCCATACAACTCTTCCGGTGCAATGCCGTATATTTCACGACAATTATCGCTAACTCGTAATATATTTCCTTCTCCGTCCGCAATGACAATATTATCTGTCGATGTCTCGATAATGGCTTTTAGTTCCATCAAAACATCATCCAGCTTCTCTTTGTTCTCTCGCATCTATCCATCACTTCCTCAAAACACTCATAAAACATTGTGCCTTTATTATATTATATTTACACATTCCGACGAATTGATTTAATCATGAATTACTATCAATCATTTTTATTCAAAAATGAATTAAAACAAGCCAAAGTAAATGAAGCAAATACAAAAGGGCTCTATTTCCTAAAGGAACAGAGCCCTTTCATCATTTCCTCTATTTTATCCACTCAAGGAATGTCTTTTCATCAATCACTTGAATCCCTAGCTCATTCGCTTTCCCCAGTTTGGAACCGGCCGCCTCCCCGGCGACAACAAGGTCCGTCCTCTTGCTGACACTGCCGGATACTTTTCCACCGCGCGCCTCGATCATATGCTGTGCCTCTTTACGCGTCACGCTGGCAAGCGTGCCCGTCAGCACGACCGTTTTGCCCGCAAACGGCGAATCAGCGTCCACTTCTTCCGGACGCAGGCCCTTATATTCCATATTCACTCCCGCCTCACGCAGGCGTTCAATTGTCTCTACCACTTCCGGCTTGGCAAAATACTTTACAATGCTTTCCGCCATTTTTGTCCCGATTTCATGAACGGTGACAATCTCTTCTTCGGTCGCATTCTGCAACGCTTCCATTGTGCCAAAGTGCTGTGCCAGCAAGCGGGCGGCTTTTTCACCGACGAAACGAATACCTAAGCCAAATAACAAACGCTCCAAAGAATTATTTTTGCTCGCTTCGATAGCATTTAACATATTATCGACCGATTTTTCACCCATCCGCTCTAGCTTCAGCAACTCTTCACGATCCAGATAATAAAGATCGGCCACGCTTCGCACCAATCCTTTTTCATAAAGCTGGGTCACGACTTTCTCACCGACACCGTCAATATTCATCGCATTACGAGATACAAAATGGATAATCCCCTCGCGGATTTGCGCCGGACACTGCGGGTTAATACAGCGAAGTGCCACTTCTTCATCAAGGCGCACCAGTTCGCTATCACATGCCGGGCAATGCGTCGGCATATGGTACGGCTGCTCATCTCCAGTCCGCTTATCGACTTTAACCTCCACAATTTCAGGAATAATATCGCCCGCTTTTTTTACGACAACATGATCGCCAATCATAATGCCTTTCTCGCGAATAATATCTTCATTATGAAGGGAAGCTCGCTGTACTGTTGTTCCAGCAAGCTGCACCGGATCAAGAATGGCCGTCGGCGTTATCGCACCCGTACGCCCGACAGTGACTTCGATGTCACGCAGAATCGTAATCGCTTCTTCTGCCGGAAACTTGTACGCGATCGCCCAGCGCGGACTTTTCGCCGTATAGCCCAGCTCCTCTTGATAGGCGAGGCGATCCACTTTAACAACCATTCCATCAATGTCATATGGAAGTTCGCCTCGCTTCTCAGTCCAGCCTTCGATAAAAGAAATGACCTCCTCAATCCCTTCACAAACACGGCGCTCAGGATTCACTTTAAATCCAAGTTCCTCCAGCATGGAAAGCGAGCCGCTGTGAGTATCTACCGGCAATGTGTCTTCTCCTACCACCGAGTAGAGGAAAATATCGAGCGAACGGGATGCAGCAATCTTCGGATCCAACTGGCGCAAAGAACCTGCTGCCGCGTTGCGCGGGTTGGCGAACAATAGCTCTTCACGCATGGCGCGTTCTTTGTTCAAACGTTCAAATGCGCGACGCGGCATGAACGCCTCACCGCGAACTTCGATAGTAAGCGGCTTTTTTAACACAAGCGGCAGCGAGCGAATGGTGCGCAGATTCTGTGTAATGTCTTCGCCTGTCCGCCCGTCGCCGCGCGTTGCGCCGCGCACGAAACGTCCGTTTTCATAGCGGAGCGACACGGCCAACCCGTCGATTTTCAACTCGCATATATAGCCAATCGGCCCCTCTACGCCCAGCCCTTGGCGGACACGGCGATCAAAATCGCGCAAGTCCTGTTCATCAAACGCATTGCTGAGACTAAGCATAGGAATGCTATGTTCCACTTTTTCGAAGGATTCGAGCGGAGCACCGCCCACCCGCTGTGTTGGAGAGTCAGGTGTTAAAAGCTCGGGAAATTCTGTTTCAATATGAATTAACTCCTGCATCAACTGATCGTACTCATAGTCAGAGATTTCCGGGTTATCTTTCACATAATAATAATAATTATGCTGTTCGATGATTTTGCGCAGCTCTTTTACTCGTTGAATCGCTTCATTTCGATCCATACACTTTCCCTCTCTTAAAAATAATAAATTTTCCTCACACCTTCTCAATCGGCGCAAACTTAGCCAGCAACTTTTTCAAACCGATCGGATTTGGAAACGCGATGGTCAATTCCAGATCCTGGCCGCTTCCTTTCGTAGATACCACTGTGCCGATCCCCCATTTGCTGTGTTGGACTTTATCTCCAGCTTTCCAGTCAAGCGTCACATTGACGCTGCGCTCCGCTTGCACTGTTCCGTTCTGTGACTGCACACGCATTGGGACAACGCCATGCCGCTGCGGCTGTGCCGACCGATGATCCGTCCGGCCATAGCGGGAAGCTATCCGTTCCTGCACCATGCCCTCCATCTGCAACAAATGTTCCGGAATTTCTTCAATAAAACGGGAGGGCGCATTCATTTTCGTTTGACCATATAATGTACGCATAAGCGCCCGCGTCAAAAACAATTCTTCCTCCGCACGCGTAATACCTACGTACGCGAGACGACGTTCTTCTTCCATTTCTGCTTCTTCCAACAGCGCACGCGAATGCGGAAAAATCCCTTCTTCCATGCCAACGAGGAACACAATTGGAAATTCCAATCCTTTCGCGCTATGTAATGTCATCATGACAACGGCATTGCCGCGGTCTTCTTCCGTTTCGTCCAGCCTGTCAATATCCGCTACCAGAGCCAAATCGGTAAGAAATGCGACAAGTGATTTATCGTCGTTTGTCCGCTCGAATTCCATGGTAACAGACAAGAATTCGTCAATGTTTTCGAGCCGGCTGCGCGCTTCAAGCGTACCTTCCCGGATAAGCTCTTCGCGATACTCCGTACGTTTGAGCACTTCTTCCACAAGCTCGGTTACGCTTAAAAACTCCTGCATGCTTTCCAATTCAGCAATCAGACGGGAGAATTTCGTCACTGCGTCAGCCAAACGCGCACTTAATCCGACTTGTTCCACTTCCTGAATCGCCCTGTACATCGAAATTCCCTGTTGCGCCGCATATGCCGCGATTTTCTCAACCGTTCCCGCACCAATGCCACGTTTAGGTACATTGATAATACGAGTAAGGCTTAAATCATCATCCGGATTGGAAATAACGCGCAAGTAAGCAAGCATATCCTTGATTTCTTTGCGATCATAGAACTTTGTGCCGCCGACAATATTGTACGGAATGCCTGACTTTACGAACACTTCCTCAATCACGCGGGACTGGGCATTCGTTCGATATAAAATTGCGATATTACGGTACTGACGGCCGCGGCGGACTGCTTTTTGGATTTCTTCAACAATATAATAAGCTTCTGAATGCTCGCTATCTGCCGTATAGTAGCGGATGGGAGCGCCTTCCGGATTCTCGGTCCACAGGTTTTTCGGTTTCCGTCCTATATTGTTACTGATGACTTTGTTGGCGGCCTCTAGAATTTTCTTGGTAGAACGATAATTTTGCTCCAACAGGATGGTACGCGCGTTCGGGTAGTCTTTTTCAAAATTCAGGATGTTGGTAATATCGGCACCGCGCCAGCGGTAAATTGATTGGTCGGAATCGCCAACAACGCAAATATTCTTGTATCCCTCCGCCAGCATTTTCACCAGAATATACTGCGCCCGGTTCGTATCTTGATACTCATCTACATGGATATATCTGAATTTTTTCTGGTAAAACGCAAGTACTTCCGGCACTTCTTCAAAAAGCTGAATGGTTTTCATGATCAGATCGTCAAAATCAAGCGAATTATTGCTTTTCAACTTTTTTTGATACAGGCTATATACTTGCTGGGCCACCTGTTCAACAGGTCCCATGACCATCCCGGCATACTGCTCGGGTGTTTTCAGTTCATTTTTCGCATTGCTGATAAAACCAAGCACCGCGCGCGGATCGTACTTTTTCGGATCAATATTAAGCTCTTTCTGACACTGCTTAACAACCGATACCTGATCACTGGTATCCAGAATCGTAAAATTACGGTTGTAACCGATCCGGTCAATATCACGGCGCAGCATTCGTACACACATCGAGTGAAATGTTGAAATCCAAATATCTTCCGCATCCGATCCGGCAATCGCCGAAATCCGCTCTTTCATTTCACGTGCCGCTTTATTCGTAAATGTAATCGCCAAGATACTCCAAGGTGCTACGTTTTTTTCCTTTAACAAATACGCAATGCGCTGAGTCAGTACGCGCGTCTTGCCGCTGCCTGCGCCAGCCAAAAGCAAAAGCGGGCCTTCCGTCGCCAGCACCGCTTCTTTCTGCTGCGGGTTTAACCCCTGCAACACATCTTCACGATTTATAAACAAGGCGAATGACTCCTTTCCCAAGCAAACGTTTCCCTGTCATTATAACAAACAGTCCTCCATGCAATCACCTATACAGATGCTCTTTACTACCTTAATATTTTACCTTTTGTTTTATGGTGAGAGGATAGAAAAGAAAACAAAAAGATTAGCCAAAAATGTTGACTTTTTGCTTAAAAAGTGTAAATTTACACTATAAGGATTATTTTTCATCTCATTTTGAAAGGAGTTTTCTATGAATGAGCAACATCCCCCTCATTTTTCTCGCGAAACGTTTGACAGAATGATTTCCGAGAAGCTGCGTCTCATTCGCACGGAAGCCCGCCTCACGCAAGAACAAATGGCCGATATTATCGGCCTTTCCAAAAAAACGCTTGTACAGGTGGAAAAAGAGCGAAAAACATTAGGCTTCACCGCCGCTTCGCTCGTCGGCATTTTATTTCGCAATAGCGAAATCGTTCAGGCAATGTTCGGTGAATCTGTGGTCGAGATTATAGAACTCGTTGCTTTTCAAGGCATCGAACAAGAACCGTCGGATGCCAAGCTAGAGTGGATTCAACGTGCCAAGACAAAAGCCCGTTATAAGACGATGGGGAAACGTGTCTGGTGGAAAGATGAAAAAGTTGGAGAAACGTATTTGCTTCAATCTCACATCTTAACCGGACATCTTCGTATTATCGATCGCGCAGATGTACTGCATTATTACAGTATGAATCTAGACGAAGCGAAAACAAAATTCTATGAATTAGAAAGCACAACAAGCAAAGAGTAATTATGGGAGAGAAGGTGTTAGACTTATGAAAAAACGAAAACGAGGGTGGGCCACGTGGCTTCTTTTCACCGTCATTATTATCTGCTTTTTTAGCAGCGGTCTGTTCCCCGTTTCAGTACGCGCCGACTCGACTGCCGCACCGGTAGTCAGCATAAAAGTGAATGTTGGTTTTAACAATACGTACAAATGGGATACCATCGTGCCTGTCCGGGTTACCGTCACCAACCAGACCGATGCCCCTATCAATGGAAATATTGAATTAGATATGCGTACCAATCATACATTTGTGGGTACATACTCAAAGCCTTTATCCTTGAAAAAAGGGGAAAGCAAACATGTGACGTTTCGGGTACATGCACAATTCAGCTATTTTAAAAATAACCCGTCATATGTTAAATGGGTACAAAACGGCAAAACACTTGTCAAACACCCGATGGCCCCGAACAACATCCCAAATGATAGTATTTTTGTCGGTATACTGGCGAATGAAGCGGTGACCACGCATCTGCTTCGTACCCAACCACCGGAAAAAGCAAATGCACCATCCATTCATGTACAGCCGCTTACTCTGGAGGACATTCCAGCAGATACGCTGCGGAACAGCGGCCTGAATGCCCTGCTGATCGACAAAGAAGAAATGGCGCGTCTAAATGAACAGCAAAAGAAAACCGTAAAAGATTGGGCAGCACAAGGTGGACAATTGTTTACTGTTGATCAAACAAGCGGGAAAGGACTTTGGGAAACAATCGGCAAAAAAGCGGAAAACGATACAAGTTCATGGAATGGCACATACATGGCCTCCCAACTGAGCGATGCCGCAACCTACATGCCCGAATTTAAATTGCCGGACGTTTCGCTTGCCGCTTTACTGTTCGCTGCCTACATCATCATCATTGGTCCTGTCCTATTTTATATCATGAAAAGACGAAACGCCCGGGAATGGAATTGGCTCTTCATTCCGGCGCTTTCAATCATTGCGGCATTGGCAACCTATGGATACGGCAAGTGGCAATACGGCAACAAAGTACACCTGCAAAATGTCAGTTTGATTGAAGTAAACAACGACGGAAGCGCCGATATTAGGAGTGGCAGCGCATTTTTTGCACCGCATAGCGGGGACTACAGCCTGCGCTTCCCAAAAGGTATAACCGTGTTTCCATTAAAAGATAGGGAAAGAGGAAATCCAAGAAGCAACACCCGCATTCTCCTGCAAACAGACCATACGGAAGCACAATTCACAAATACGGCATTTTGGTCGCTGCGCCAAGCATTTTCCGAACAACATCAAGAAGGGATCGGAACATTCGCAGCAACGCTAACAACGCAAAATAACCGGATTACCGGTACGATTCGCAATCATACAAACTACGCATTACGCAATGTCTGCATCGTTTATAAAGATGGCGTGCAGACAATCCCTGCGCTTGCGCCCGGCGATTCCATTCAGGTCAATGTCCCGATTCGCAGCGTTGATACGCCAAGAAGCTTTCTCAAATCAGATTTTGCCAAAGCGCTGCTACCTGCTTCTCTCGATGTAGAGAAGAGAAATTATACACGTTCACCGGAAGCACGCCTGATCGAATCCATTTATCATGATATTGGAGAACAAGGGATTTATCTCATCGGCTGGACCGACCAGCATCCATTAAAAAACGAAGTCATCAATGAATCTTATCAGCTTTCGCAATTATCGGTTGTAAAAGCGAAAATAGGAGAGCTAAAAGAAACGGGAGGCGTAAAATGATCGAAGTAAAAGATTTATACAAAAAATTCGGCCGTACCGTTGCTTTACAGGGAATCACCCTTGAGATTAAAAAAGGACAAATTTACGGTTTTGTAGGGCCGAACGGAGCCGGAAAAACAACGGTCATGTCCATTCTGGCCACGCTGCTTACCCCGACGAGCGGTACGGCAAAAGTCGGCGGCTACGATTGCGTAAAACATCCGCGGGAAGTTCGCCGTCTCATCGGCTATATGCCTGACTTTTTCGGTGTATACGACAATTTAACGGCTTATGAGTATCTGGACTTTTACGGGGCGAGTTACGGTTTATCGCCCAAAGAAAGACAACAGGCAATTCCGCAAATGCTGGAGCTTGTGCAACTAACACATAAAACGGATGAATATGTCGATATGTTGTCTCGCGGGATGAAACAACGTCTGGGACTCGCCAGATGCCTGATCCATGATCCGGAAGTCATCATTCTTGACGAGCCTGCTTCCGGGCTTGATCCACGCTCCCGGATTGAAATGCGGGAAATTTTAAAAGTGCTGCGGGAAACCGGAAAAACGATTTTAATTAGTTCGCATATTCTGCCCGAACTGGCGGAGATGTGTGACACCATCGGCATTATCGAATCCGGCAAACTGGTTGCTACAGGTAAGGTGGAAGAAATTTATCGGAAAATGCGAGCACAAAGATTATTAAAAATTCGGGTGCTGGATAAATGGGAACCGCTCTTGGCCCGTTTGCGCTCCGCCCCTGAAGTCTCTAATGCGGTGCGGGAAGATGACCATATTATTATAAGCTTTAACGGCTCTGATTCCGAGCAAGCAGCCCTGTTGCAAACCTTGCTTATAGAGAAATATCCAATCATTGCATTTAGCGAAATGGAAGGAAATTTAGAAGACATATTCCTGGAAATTACGAAAGGGGTGGGCTCATGAACCTTCTACAACTCTTCACTAATCCCGTACTAGGTAAAGAGTTCCGCATACGTATGCGTTCTGGCAAAACACCATGGATCATCAGCCTTTATTTGGCGGCGCTTGCGCTTGTCGTGTTCAGTATTATGTATTTTAAAGAAAAAGAAGCTTACTCTTCTACTAATTACTTCGAAATTTTTATGTGCTTATCCATATTACAATACGGGCTGATTATTTTCGTTACACCCGGATTAACGGCGGGTGTGATCAGTGGAGAACGTGAGCGCCAAACATTGTCGCTTCTACTGACAACTAATTTATCGCCTTTGCAAATCATTATTGGCAAATGGCTTTCGGCGCTTAGCTTTATCCTTTTACTTATTTTCGCTTCGCTTCCGTTATACAGTATTGTGTTTTTGTTCGGGGGAATTGATCCACAACAATGGCTGAAAATATTCGGTGTATACATGATCACGATATTGGCTATCGGTTCTGTGGGCGTATGCGTATCCACACTCGTAAAACGCACCGGCGCTGCATCTGTGACAACATACGCCATCGTGTTCGCATATACCGCTTTGCTGTTTTTTATCAATGCGATGCTTTATGACATCATCAACATAGATTTAGCTGAAAAGATGATTCCTGATGACTCATTTCCGCCTCTTAACTCTCATCCGTTGTACGGCTGGCTACATGCACTAAGCTGCATCAATCCGGCGAATATTGTGGTGATGGTCTTTATGAATGAGAAATCAATCTTTGGCAACGGAGCCTCGCAAATGAGCGACCCTTACTGGTGGTTTATTTTGTATTACGGTCTCATTACGATCATCATGCTTGCACTGGCTGTATTTTTCTTCCGGAGGGTTCAAATTAAGTAAACGATGATGAATTCGTTATGTTCATTGAAAAGAAGAAGAGAAAACGTTATATTTATTGACTACTAAAAAAGTAAGGTGCTAAAAATGGGCTATGAGAGAATGTTACTAAAACAATGTCGTAGCGGTGATAAAGAGAGATTTCGCTTACTGGTCGGGCCTTACTTACAGCGAGCATATACAACATCACTCGTTATTTTAGGCAGACAACAGCTGGCAGAAGAAGTCGTGCGAAATGCGCTGATCGAGACATATACACGCATTAGGAACGAAGAAAGGATCGACAACTTTAAAGGGTGGTTTCATCATGTACTCGCCCGTTGTATACTGGGTATTTCGCAACAACAAGCGGAATGGAAAAGGTGTGAGCATGTCGCTCCGTCTACAATCAGTGCTGACGGCATTTTGCCAATTGATACACTGCCTCAAGGAGAATCAAAGCAACAGTTTCTGTATTCGGTTATGTCCCTGGACACGGGGCTGCGAATCATAATCATGCTGTTCTACTACCAAGAGTTAAGTGCCCAAGAGATTGCTTCGCTATTAAACATAAAAGAAGAAATCATTAAATCCAGATTATACATGGCACGGTTGAAACTAAGCAACATCATTTACTGTTCATGCCCAGCATCCAAAACATGTTCTTAACAAGATTGATCACGCCGTATGGACGGATTAAGTAGCATACAGGGTGAAAACAATCATACCTGTATAAGAAAACTCTCACCTTCTTCCCGGCCCATTTTACCTTCAGCAAAGCCGTTCAAAAAGCGGAAACAAGCAATGGACTCTCTCCATCATGGAACGGTTCAGAGTTTGGTCTATTCTGCTTGAAGAACGGCTTTGTGCTCAAATATGCTGCGCTCGCCTACTTCTGCTTCTTCACCGCCTGTACGGTCAGAAGCGCCTGTTCAAGATTCTCGTAAATAATATTGCCGACAATAATCGTATCCGCCCACTGTGCCATTTCCGCTGCTTGTTCCGCGCTTCGGATACCGCCGCCGTAAAAAATGCGGCTGTTCTGTACCACCTTCTGCGCCGCTCGCACTTGCTCCACGTCACCATATATTCCGCTGTATTCAATATAAAAAATCGGGAGCTTTAGCATCTGATCCGCAAGACGCGCATACGCTTTCATCTCTTCTTGAGCAATATTCGTCCGACTTTCTGTCAGCCGTGCGACCGCTGAATCCGGATTACAAACAATATACCCCTCGACAAACACTTCATCCCATTTAATAAACGGCCCATGCTCTTTCAGTCCCTCAATATAAGCGTTAAAAATCCACTCCGGGTTCTGCGCGTTTAATACAAGCGGCACAAAGTACGCGTCAAACCCCGGGACAATCGCTTCTACATTCGATACTTCAAGCGCGCAGGGTACTGCGTACCGCCGAATACGGCTAAGCAAGTCAATCGTATTATCGAACGTCACATTGGTTGTTCCACCAACAATAATCGCGTCTGTTCCTGATTCGCAGACCATCTCTAATTCTTCATCACCAATAAGTTTATCGGGATCAAGTTTAAACACGTGTTTCCATGTTTGGATATTCAAGATATGTATCCTCCTCCATGCTTTCATGCTTGTTATTATAATTCAAATAAGACGAAAGAAAAAAGAAAAGCCTCCTGAACTAAAATTCAGAAGGCTTATTTCTCTTTTTTGTTCTTCTTTTTGCTTAATCGATCCAGCACGGCCATATATCCGCCATTACCATAATTCAGGCAACGTTTTACACGGGAAATGGTCGCCGTGCTTGCGCCTGTCTCTTCTTCAATCTGGCTGTATGTTTGTTTTTCGCGCAACATTCGTGCCACTTCAAGGCGCTGCGCCATCGATTTCATTTCGTTTACCGTACACAAATCATCGAAAAACAAAAAGCAATCTTCCATCGTCTCCAGCGAGAGAATTGCTTCAAATAATTGTTCAAGCTCTTTTCCCTTGATTTTATCTAACTGCACCGACTTTCCCTCCGTTTCCGGCACATGTACTCTTTACATAAGTACCACTTTACTTTTTTCAAGAAGTAAAGCAAACGCTATTTTTATAATATGTAATTCTCTACGCTTTGACAAGAAAAAACGGTCACATTCAAATATATAGCACAGCCTTAAAAATTTCAAAAATTCTTCCTATCTTTACCTACCAAAATATGACGATATATTAAATATATAGCACTTTTACCATTTCGACATTCAATTTAACATAACACGCGAGAAGTCCCCTTCCTCCACGCCTCCGGCGTAGGTGGGGAATGAATCGCGCTTCTTTTTCTCTTCCATTCGTTGCGTACTAGGAATGTACGTTCGTAGTGAAAAAGAAGGTGATTCGAATGATTCGAACCGCAAAAGTCGCTTTTACCGCATCCCGCTCTACCATAGATGCCCTGTTTGCCTTACATCGCTTCTCGGCAGAAGTGTGGAATACGTGCTTGGCTGAAGCGAAAGTCTACCACCAGCAAACCGGGCAGTGGATCGGTAAAACCGAACTACAAAAACGCTTGAAGCGTCGTTTCCCGATGCACAGCCAGAGTATACAAGCTGTGTGCCACAAATATCTTTGGGCGCGAGATAGCGCACATCAGGCCCGAAAGGAAGGGCACACGAACGTCCGCTATCCATATAAGCAAAAGAAGTATTTCAACACAAAGTGGGCGGCGGACGGTTTTACCATTCATCCCAACGTACGCATTTCGTTGAGTCGCGGCATCTGGGAAGGCAAGCGTCAAGCACCGAACCCGCCGGGTTCGCATACATGCGCCATTGACCCGGGTGAAATTCATACGCTTGCGGCCGTCGCAACAACTGGAGACAGTCTCATTGTGACCGGACGAAAAATCCGAAGCATTCACCGCCTGCGTAACAAGAAGCTTGCAGAGCTTCAGCGAAAAATGAGCAAGTGCCAGAAATACAGCCTTCAGTGGAAGCGATACAATCGAGCCAAACAATATCTTCTTTCTAAAAGTAAACGCCAGTTACAGGATGCCTTGCACAAAACGACGAAACAGTTTGTCGAATGGGTGGTCGCCCAGCAAGTGAACGAAGTCTACCTTGGAGACGTCGAAGGCGTCCAGCGAAAGAAGAAAAAGAAACGTTCTCGCTGCCACAATCAGCGAATGAGCCAGTGGCAGGTTGGGAAAGTAAAGAAGTACCCAACGTACAAACTGAAGGCGGAAGGCATCATGCTCCATAAGCGCAAGGAACGCTATACATCGCAAACCTGTCCGGTTTGCGGGGCGAAAAAGAACGTGCGTGGGCGTATGTATCGCTGTTCGTGCGGCTATACCCAACATCGGGACATTCACGGTGCGGCGAATCTACTGTCCAAAGTGTTGTATGAAAACCGGATTCAGTCCTTGCCGTTTGAAATTCAGAAACCCACGTATCTACGGATCGCCTAAGCGAGAAGTAGTAGATGGTTTGTTCCGACCCACGCCCGTAAGGGTGTGTTGCTGAATGATTCCCCTCGCAGACGGCACGTGTCTGTGAGATCAGCGACAACCCGTTGATCGCCTGTTCTGCCGAGGTGGATCGTTCAGAAACCCCCACTTCAACCTATGGTAAGTGGGAGAGGTTCATTATTGAAAGAGGAGAGATATGTTTGAAAAGTATTAAAGGAAAATTGCTACTTTCTTTTACGATGATTTTTTTGTTATTTGCAACCGTTTTAGCCTTTGTTCTGCTGCAAATCAGCCAAAATACGAAAAATATTCAGCACATGGAAACCAAAACATTGCCGATAGCTTTAAAAGCCGATGACATGAAATTATCCGTTGTGCAAGTTCAGCAATGGCTCACCGATATTAGCGTTACGAAAGCCGCAAAAGGTTTGGATGACGGTTTCGATAAAGCCGAAGAATATGCTAAACAATTTGAAAAAACGCTCGGAGAAATGCGCTCCTTTTATCCGGAACAGGAGCAAAGATTACAAGAAATTCAGATGTCGTTCAACGAATATTACAATATGGGAAAAAAAATGGCGCATGACTACATTCAAGGTGGCACAGCAAAAGGAAACGAAACAATGGGCGAGTTTGACGCATATGCCGAAAGCATTAACGAAAAGGTAGACAAGTTTCGTGCGGAAGCCCTGCAAAACATTCGCGCTGTCGTTAAACAACTGGATGATGAGATTTCATTTTTGAAAACGGTCTTGCTTATCTCTTCATCAATCGTGCTCCTTCTTTCCATCGTAATCGCTTTGAAAATAAGCCGTGCCATTACTTTGCCTCTATCCCAGCTTTTGACGGGAACACAGCAAATTGCACACGGAAACCTGACCGATAAAGTCATTGTGCATACTAAAGATGAAATCGGGCAACTTGGAGCCGCTTTTGAACAAATGAGGCTAAAGCTGTTGGCACTCGTCAAGGATATGCAAACCCTATCATCTGATTTAAACGCAAGCAGCCATGAATTATCAGCTTCCGCAAATCAAAGCGGTGAAGCTTCCCAACGGATTGCCACTATCATTAACGAAGTGGCGGATGGAACAAACCGTCAAGCCGACGCGACTTCCATCATTCTTGAGAAAATGGAACAGGCAATGGAGGAAACAAAAGAAGGACATGAGCAAGTGAAAAAGACGATGGAACATGCCTTAGAAGCAACAAACGCCGCCCACGAAGGAAACCGTTCTATTCATGAAGCGATTCATCATCTTAACGTTGTATGCGATACGATTTCTTCAGCGACTGAATCCATTCAAAAGTTAGAACGTCGTTCGGAAGAAATCGGAGGAATTATTACAACGATTACCGACATCTCCAGCCAAACCAATCTTTTGGCGTTAAATGCGGCGGTTGAAGCAGCACGGGCAGGTGAACATGGCAAAGGATTCGCGGTAGTAGCGGATGAAGTACATAAACTTGCCGAGGAATCAAATATAGCTGCCAAAAAAATAACCGAAATGATTCGCGATATTCAGGCGGAAACAGCCATTACCATTCGTACAATGGAAAGTAATTTCAGTGCTATAGAAAAGCAAGTTGATATCATCAAATATGGTGGAAAATCATTGGACATCATTGTCTCCAAAGTTGGAGCGACAGAAAACAATATTAAAAAAATCGAGCAGATCTTTCACAGATTAGAAAGCAATACACAAGAGATTTTGCAATCGTTGCAAGAAATCGCCACCATTGCTCAAGCGTCAGCAGCAGCCGCTCAAGAAGTAGCTTCTTCAGCGGAAGAGCAGTCGGCGACCGTTGAAGAAGTGGCGGCAAATTCTTCTTCGTTAGCTCATATGTCTGAAACACTGGAGAAAGAGATGAGCAAATTTATCATAACGAAAAAGTAAACAATAGAAATCCTCTGGTCATGAATAGATCCACCACGTTAACCAAACGGGTGGATCTATTCACTTTCTTATTCAAACGTCATATGTTCAGAGAAGGACGGGGTTGTTGGTACAACATTGACCCAGGTCGTACCGGGATACAGCGGTACTTCTACACCATTTTGATAGGCGCGAATCGCCCCATCTTTCCGCTCCCAGGTAATTTTTATCGCCTTGCCGCGCTGAAACAGATAACCTTCTCCTGGCCCTTCCGTATCAATTTCCAGGCGACCTTCGCCGTCCAATACACGATGGTGCGCCGCAATGACCAGCACATTGGTCGCAAGCAATTGCTTGCCTGTCTCTTTATCCAGATGAGGTTTGCCTGCGGTAAACCGCTTGTACTGTTTTGTGGCCGGATCGTATTCGTACCCCGCTGTATTCCTTTTGGAATAGCGAATGCTGATTTTCGTTCCTGGCTCTCCCTCTACCGATTCATCTTCCTTTTTAAATAAGAAAACTGGAATATCTCCCCCGAGGTTGTAGCCTTTTTCTTCTGCTCCTTTACGCAGCTTTTCAATGTTTGTATATAAATTGTGCGGCGCTTTGCGTGATTTATCACGCCAGTAAGCTTTTGGATATGTGTAAATTTCATCCATATCAGCATAATCGCCACTGCGAAGCACGCTGAGTGCGGCGACGCTGCCTCCGGCATGCGACATAATGGCGTCAAACCCTTGTCCGATTTCAATATTATACGGACGGATACTGCGCACAGGCCCAACTACTTTCGGTGACTTGCTTTGGTAAAACGCCATAAACCGGGTGATAAGCCCTTCTTCCAACATCTCATACACCATATCAGCCTGATCTAATCCGGACTGCGGCCGCGCCTTGGAATGGTTATTCACCATGACCATCACAACGCGATCCTTGTTTTCACTCTCGACGGGAAGACCGGTTAAGGGAGCTACGTACTTGGACACCAATTCAGGAACCGCTCCGGTAGCCGTTTCGATGTTCGGCATATTTTGCTGCCTCTTGTTTTCCAGCTTATCAAGCAGTCCGCAAGCGCTGGTAAAAGACAGGCTCAAAGCAAGCAACGATGCCGCCCATACTTTTTTTCTCATAATAATCCCTCTTCTTTTTATCATTTTCCTATATCTTACCATACTTCTTTAGTATAGCTTTCCTCTAAAATTTATGCCCAAGTACGTAGAATTACAAAAATATATAGAAAGAAAATATGCGGATTTCTTCCTCTATTTAAAAATTCGTGCAACTTTCATCATAAAGGAAGAATCCGCATGTTGTATTAATGTCCGCCTAAATACGCCATCTTCACCTCATCGCTGGCATTCAGTTCGGCTGCTGTGCCTGAAAGAACAACACGGCCCGTTTCGAGAACGTATGCCCGATTGGCTACGGAAAGGGCCATATGCGCATTCTGCTCTACCAGAAGAATGGTTGTGCCTGCTTCATTAATTTCCTGAATAATACGAAAAATGGTTTTTACAAGCAGAGGCGCAAGTCCCATAGATGGCTCATCAAGCAAGAGCAGCTTCGGACGCGCCATCAGCGCCCTGCCCATCGCCAACATTTGCTGTTCTCCGCCGGAAAGCGTGCCCGCCAATTGTTTGCGGCGTTCCAGCAGACGCGGAAACAAATCGTATACTTTCTCAAAATCCTTGCGCATACCATCTTTGTCGCGGCGCAAAAACGCGCCCAGTTCCAAGTTTTCTTCCACTGTCATATTGGCAAACACACGGCGCCCTTCCGGTACGTGGGATATTCCTTGCTTTACAATCGCCTGCGCCTGTTTGCCCGCAATGAATTGGTCAAGATATACAATATTGCCCTGCCTTGGCTTTAGAAGTCCGGAAATCGTTTTAAGCAACGTACTTTTTCCCGCTCCGTTCGCCCCGATAAGCGTCACAATTTCCCCCTGATTCACTTCCAATGACACACTTTTCAATGCTTGAATATTTCCATAATATACGTCAATATTGTCTACCTTTAACATTACAAAACCTCCTCGCCGAGATACGCTTCAATCACCTTCGGGTTATTTCGGATCTCCTCCGGCGAGCCATGCGCAATTAATTGTCCATGATCGAGAACATAAATCCGTTCGCACACGCCCATCACAAGCGGCATGTCGTGTTCAATCAACAAGATGGTAAGATTAAACTCTTTGCGAATAAACGCAATCAGCTCCATCAGCTCTTTCGTTTCTTGTGGATTCATCCCCGCCGCCGGTTCATCAAGCAAAAGCAGTTTCGGATGAGCCGCAAGCGCGCGGGCAATTTCCAGACGACGTTGCTGTCCGTACGGCAAATTTTTCGCCATCTCGTCTTTCAGTTTATCAAGCTTAAAAATTTTGAGAAACTCAATCGCTTTCTTCTCCATCTCCCGCTCCCCGGAAAAATGGGAAGGCAAACGGAGAATCGAACTGACAATCGAATGTTTCGCAAGCGAGTGGTAAGCGACCTTGACGTTGTCAAGCACCGACAGATCACCAAACAGACGAATATTCTGAAATGTCCGGCTAATTCCCTTACGGGTGATTTGATATGGTACAAGTCCGTTCAACTTTTCGTCATTTAGAAAAATGTGCCCTTCCGTCGGTACATATACGCCTGTTAAAAGGTTAAAAAATGTTGTTTTTCCAGCTCCATTCGGACCGATAAGTCCAACAAGCTCCCCGTGATACAGTTCCACATTTACACCAGAGACGGCCTTTAGCCCGCCAAATTGAATGCCGACGCTGTCTACTTTAAGCAGCGGTGTGTTTGCCACCTGGTTCTCCTCCTTCGATGCCTGTGCGTTTCTTCTTAAAGAGTTCCGTAATTTCCTTCGTACCCATCAATCCCTGCGGGCGATAAATCATCACAATAATTAAAACCAAACTGTAAATAATCATCCGCGTTTCTGGGTAATCCTGCAAGAAGGTAGACACAATCGTTAATAAAATAGCGGAAATCACCGCGCCCGACATGCTTCCCAAGCCACCTAACACAACAAAAATCAAAATATCAAACGATTTTAAAAAGCCAAAGTTTGTGGGCTGAATGATATAGAAGTTATGTGCATACAATCCACCGGCAATTCCCGCAAAGAAAGAACCCAGGACGAAGGCAATGACCTTGTAGTATGTCGTATTCACTCCCATAGCATCGGCCGCAATTTCATCCTCTCTAACCGAAATGCACGCCCTCCCATGCGTAGAATTCGTAAAGTTGATAATTACGATAATCGTAATCAACAGGCAAACGAATAGCGTGGTCCAATCTGTCATATGGGATACTTGCATCCCACTGGCTCCGCCTACATAATCAATGTTCAAAAAAGTAATTCGAATAATTTCACCAAAGCCTAATGTTGCAATTGCCAAATAATCCCCTTTAAGCCGTAAGCTGGGGATGCCGACAACCAATCCGGCTATAGCCGCTACAATCCCCCCGGCAATTAACGCTACGCTAAATGGCAGCTCTAATTTCATTGTACAAATGGCCGAAATATAAGCACCAACAGCCAAAAAGCCAGCATGCCCGATGGAGAACTGGCCCGTGATACCGATAACCAAGTGAAGACTAACAGCGAGGATAATATTGATACATATAAAGTACAGCGTATTCTCATAAAACGTATTAAGCATAGAAAAAGATATAAGATATTGAATAACTGCATAAAAAGCAATGGCAAGGAGAATGGATAACCAGAAACCTTTCGCTCTCTTCCGTTGCATTTTTCTCCCCCCCTCTACACTTTCTCCCTGACGTTTTTGCCAAACAATCCGTACGGCTTAAAAATCAGAATTAGAATCAAAACGACAAAAGCAACCCCATCTCTCCACAGCGAATATCCGACAGCGCTGACCAAAGATTCCACCACGCCAAGGACCAAGCCGCCCACCATCGCGCCTGGAATAATTCCGATACCGCCCAGCACCGCTGCAACAAACGCTTTAAGGCCTGGAATAATCCCCATTAGCGGGTCAATTTTGACATAATAAATTCCGAAAATAACGCCAGCCGCGCCGGCCAACGCCGATCCGATCGCAAACGTTGCCGAGATGGTATTGTCGACATTAATTCCCATCAAACGAGCAGCTTCTGCATCGTATGAAACCGCTCTCATTGCTTTTCCTATTTTTGTTTTGTGCACAATAAATTGCAGAATAACCATCAACGCAAGCGAAACGCCGAGAATGAATAACGACTGACTATTAACGGTCACTCCAAAAATTTCAAAGCTTTTATTCGGAATCACATCAGCCGGATACGCTTCCGGTTGTGCTCCCCTTATATAAACCGTGCTATATTCAATGAACAACGAGACGCCAATAGCTGTAATCAGAGCGGCGATTCTTGTCGCATTGCGCAGCGGCTTATATGCGATCCGCTCAATCAACACGCCGAAAATCGCGCAGACGACCATCGCGAACAACAGTGCAGGAAAAAAACTCAGCCCCATGACGGTAACCGCATAAAATCCAACAAAAGCACCCACCATGAAAACATCGCCATGTGCAAAATTAATGAGCTTAATAATTCCATAAACCATCGTATAACCAAGTGCAATTAAAGCATAAATACTTCCTAGTGAAATACCGTTTATAAGCTGCTGTACCAGTTCCATGTTCCCACTCCTTCCAGGCAATGCTTTCGCGCGACAACGCGACAATGTGCCCCTTACATTTCGAATGGGGGGCAAGCCCCCCATTCGTATACTTACGGATTAATTTTTGTTTTAAATACTTGCTTCCCATCTTTGTACTCTAAGATTGTAGCTGACTTAATCGGGTTATGCTGCTCATCCACGCTGAATTTTCCTGATACAAGCTGCAAATCTTTTGTTTGCGCCAGAGCGTCTTTAATCTTAATCGGGTCTAAATCACCAGCCCGCTTAAGCGCGTCAGCTAGAAAATAAACGGAATCATACCCTAAAGCGTTAAATCCATTAGGAGATTTTCCGTTGTACTTTTCCTTAAAAGCTTTGACGAAGTTTTGAATTTTCGGATCCGGATCATCGGATGAGTAGTGGACGATCGTGTACGCATTGTTCAGCGCATCTTTTCCAGCCAGTTCAACCAACGTCGGAGAATCCCAACCATCTCCACCCATCAATACTGCTTTAATTCCCAGTTCACGCGCCTGTTTCACAATTAGACCTACTTCTTCGTAGTATCCAGGAATAAAGATGAACTCAGGGTTTGCGGATTTAATGCGCGTGAGCGTAGCACGAAAGTCAGTATCCTTTGCCACATACGCTTCTTTCGCTACCACTTTCCCGCCATTTTCTGTAAACTTTTTCTCAAATGCGTCCGCTAAACCTTTCGCATAATCACTGGAGCTATCGGAAAAAATAGCGGCTGTCTTCACTTTCAACTCTTTCGTTGCAAAATTTGCTGCCACTTTTCCCTGAAACGGATCAATAAAGCAGGTGCGGAACATAAAATCATTCACTGACCCGTCATCATTTACCGTAATTTTTGTGCTTGTACCGGCAGTTGTAATCACTGGCGTTTTATTCTTGGTAGCCACCTCAACCTCAGCCAAAACAGCCCCGCTTGTAGCCGGCCCGATAATCGCCGCTACTTTCTCCTGACTGATCAGCTTAATTGCGGCATTGGTCGACTCAGCCGGGTCGGACTTATTGTCAACTTTTACCACTTCCAGCTTTTTGCCGTTGATCCCGCCATTCTTGTTAATTTCCTCCACAGCCAGTTCGATCCCCTGACCAGAAGATTGGCCATACGATGCAGTTCCCCCAGAAAGCTCAAGGTTCGCTCCGATTTTAATCGTATCCCCAGCTGCGCCCTGTCCGCCTGAAGCGGATGTATTCGCATCTTTCGTCCCGCCGCTGCAACCAACTGCTATTCCGGCAGATAGCATGAGAGATAAAAGAATACCTGTGACTTTTCTTTTCTTCATCATGTGCCCCCTATTTTTCAAATAAAATCTCCTTTTTCAAAAAAGCAAAAATATCTTATTTCTAAACAAATCCCCTCCCTCTATATTGTATTTTTGAATCAGAAAATAAAATTTATTTTTATTAATAAAAAACCTATTATTCTGAAAATATTGTACATCATTATTGTGTCTTCGTCTAGTAATATAGTATTTTGTATCTAAAAAAAGTATAACTTTTCGCATAAGTATTTTTTTATTGTTACTATACTTCTAATAGTACTATTAAAATCTTACGCTTTTTCCAAGGAAAAGCCATACAGCCTATGCATATTCCCTTTTTCTTTCCACATGCTAAGAAAAGAATGTACAGTTTTCAGATATAGGGGGACTGCAAAATGAAACAAAATGTAGGTATATGTGACGCACTCATCCGGATTACATTCGGACTCATGGGCCTTTCTTACGGCATAGCCCGTCTTGCCCGCTATCCTTACCGGACTTCTACATGTGTGTTGATTATGCTCAGCGCCCTGAAAGTAGCTGAAGGTATTACCCGCTTCTGCCCGCTGCTCGCGCTGCTTGACATCAGCACAATAAACGGCGAAAATAAACGTCCATATCGCATCCGCAGTTATCCACGCTGCCGGCGATAAGCGAATAAACACGCACAAAGGAGGAAGCACATATGGATCGACTTATGTGGGAGGTTGTAAGCGACAATTTATACGTCATTCTAACCATTGTCGCTTCTGTTATTGTCGTAGCTATAATGTGGGCTAAAAATGGGAAGTCGCGCGGTCGCTATAAATCATAGCAACCGCGTGGCTTCGCCTTTGCCGATTATTTTGTTTTTTCTTCCGCTCGGCGCAACGCTTTCGCCCCGATATCGGTGCGGTAATGCGCACCTACAAACGAAATTCGCTTTACTGTTTCATACGCTTTACGCTGGGCTTCAGACAAATCTTCTCCGATCGCGGTCACGCCAAGCACGCGACCGCCGCTTGTCACAATGCGACCGTCCTTCTCAGCCGTTCCGGCGTGAAACACGATCACGTCATCCGTATTTTCCGGCAGTCCGGTAATTTCGCGGCCTTTCAAATAAGAACCAGGATAACCTTCAGACGCCATAATGACGCAAACTGTTGCGTCTTTTTTCCATTCTACACGGCACTCATCTAACCTTCCATTCACTGTCGCGAGAAAAATATCGGCCAAATCGCTCGCGAGACGCGGGAGTACAACCTGTGTTTCCGGATCACCAAAACGCGCATTAAATTCAATGACTTTTGGTCCTTTGTCCGTAATCATCAATCCTGCATACAAAATGCCACGGAACGGACGCCCTTCAGCCACCATCGCTTTAGCCGTCGGAATGACGATTTCATCAATGGCCCGACGAACAACCAACTCGTCCATATGCGGTACCGGAGAATACGTTCCCATACCACCTGTGTTCGGGCCTCTGTCATCGTTAAACACCGGCTTGTGATCCTGCGACGGCACCATCGGAATAACCGTTTCGCCATCTACAAACGACAGCAGCGTCATTTCCTCACCGGCCAGATATTCTTCAATGACAACGCGGGCGCCAGCGCCTGAGAACACATCATCCACCATCATCGCCCGCAACGCTTCTTCCGCCTCCTCAAGCGTAAACGCCACGGTTACGCCTTTACCTGCTGCCAAACCATCCGCTTTAATAACGATCGGCGCGCCCTGCTCACGTACGTAAGCAAGGGCCGCTTCATAATCAGTAAAAGCACAGTACGCGCCGGTCGGAATGTTATACTTCTTCATTAGCTCTTTAGCGAACGCTTTACTGCCTTCAATCAGCGCCGCCTCTTTTTTGGGTCCAAAAATTTTTAGCCCCTGTTCCTCAAAATAATCCACAATGCCGCCGAGCAGCGGGTCTTCCGGACCGACTACCGTCAGCTCGATGCTTTCTTTTTTCGCAAACTCCGCAAGAGCCGCAAAGTCATTGACACCAATCGGCACGCACTCGGCCACCTGCGCGATACCAGCGTTCCCCGGCGCGCAGTAAACGCGAGATACCTTCGGGCTTTGCGCCAGCTTCCATACAAGGGCGTGTTCGCGACCGCCACCGCCGACAACGAGTACTTTCATTGAATTTACTCCCTCTCTTTACTTTAGTGTTTGAAATGGCGGATCTTCGTAAATACCATCGCAATGCCGTGCTCATTCGCCACTTTGATGGAGTCTTCATCGCGAATGGAACCACCCGGCTGAATCACTGCGGTAATACCCGCTTTCGCGGCTTCTTCTACCGTATCCGGCATCGGGAAGAACGCATCAGACGCCAGTACGCTGCGAAACGCTTTATCGCCCGCCTGCTCGATCGCGATACGCGCTGCACCCACACGGTTCATTTGTCCCGCGCCCACGCCGATTGTCATATTATCTTTGGCGAGAACGATGGCATTCGATTTCACGTGTTTTACGACTTTCCACGCAAACAGCAATTGTTCGATTTCCTTCTTCGTCGGCTTGCGATCCGTCACGACTTCAAGGTCAGCTTCTGTAATTTGTTTCGCATCTTCGCTCTGCACCAGCGCGCCACCTTCGACGCTGGTCAACTTCCACGCAGCTTTGTCTTTTGCCGTCAGATCTCCGAGTTCCAGCAAGCGTAGATTTTTCTTCTCCTGCAAAATTTCGAGCGCTTCTTCGGTAAAGGAAGGTGCCATGATGATTTCAAGAAAGATTTCCTTCATTTGCAAGGCCGTTTCTTTATCGATCGGACGGTTCGCTGCGATGATCCCTCCAAAAATTGAAACCGGATCAGATTCGTACGCCTTCTGGTACGCTTCCAGAATCGTTGCTCCTATGCCCACACCGCAGGGATTCGTATGTTTCACTGCGACAATAGCCGGTTCGCTAAATTCCTTGACGATCGCAAGTGCGGCGTTGCCGTCATTGATATTATTGTAAGACAGTTCTTTGCCGTGCAATTGCTTGGCGGTAGCAATATTGCCTTGTCCTGCGAGCGGTTCACGATAAAAGGCTGCGGTCTGATGCGGATTCTCACCGTAACGAAGATCCTGCACTTTCTCATATGTTACCGTATAGCTTTCCGGCAGTTGCTCCCCAACCTGTTCAGTTAAGTATTGAGAAATAAGTGCGTCATAAGCGGCTGTATGGCGGAATACTTTGGCCGCTAATTTACGCTTCGTTTCATCCGATACGCTTCCGTTCGTCTGGATTTCTTCAAGCACTTTGCTATAATCGTCCGCATCTACAATCACCGTTACATATTTATGGTTTTTCGCCGCGGAACGGAGCATCGTCGGCCCACCGATATCAATGTTTTCAATCGCTTCGGCGAATGCTACGTTTGGCTTGCTGATCGTTTGTTTGAACGGATACAGGTTAACAACCACAAGATCAATCGGCGTAATGTTATGCTCGGCGATTTGCTGAACATGTTTTTCATTGTCACGTACAGCAAGCAATCCGCCATGAATATGTGGATCCAACGTTTTTAAGCGCCCATCAAGAATTTCAGGAAAGCCGGTTACGTCAGAAATGCCGATCACCTTTACTCCTTCTTTTTGTAGCAGAGCAGCTGTACCGCCAGTGGAGATAATTTCTACACCCAGTTTCTCCAGTTCTTTGGCGAACTCTATGATGCCTGTTTTATCCGATACGCTAATCAATGCGCGTTTTACCTGTACTGCACTCACAGTTTTTCCACTCCTCTACCGTATTCAAAATCTTCCGCATCAACACGTACATGTCGTCCATCAAGATGAACCTTGCCGTCTACCAGAAGCTGAATCACCTGAGGAAGCAAATGGTGCTCTTCCCGATGAATGCGCGCCGCCAGCGTTTCTTCCGTATCGCTGCCGTACACTGGAATAGAACGCTGCGCGATAATCGGCCCCGTATCCATGCCTTCATCCACAAAATGGACAGTAATTCCTGTAACTTTCACACCATAGCGTAAAGCCTGACCAATAGCATCTTTTCCAGGAAAAGAAGGCAGGAGAGACGGATGCAAATTGATAATGTGCCCACCGTACACTTTTAAAAGCGTGTCACCGATCAAGCGCATGTAACCCGCAAGTACGATAAGCTCTATACCAAACTCTTCAAGCTGTTTGAGAATTTCCCTTTCAAAGCTTGGCTTGTCCGGATAATCTCTGGCGGAGAACACAAACGTCGGCACTTGGTAAGAATCCGCCCTCGTAAGCACATATGCGCCAGGCCTGTCACAGACAAGCAGTGCTACTTCCACATCGGTTAGCGTCCTGTTCCTAATAGCTTCCATAATAGCAGCGAAATTTGAGCCGCTTCCAGAAGCAAAGACGGCGATTTTCATTACCAATTCCCCCCGCCAAAGCGTACATCTTGCTCTCCCTGTACAATCCGGCCAATTATCTGCGCCTTCTCTCCCGCTTCCTGCAATACGCGGAGCGCTTCGGCCGCCTCATTTTCCCGAACGATGGCAATCATGCCAATCCCCATATTAAACGTACGAAACATGTCTTTTTTCGATATACGCCCTTTCTCTTCCACAAGCGTAAACACCGGCGGAATATCCCAGGAGCCGTACTCGATTTGAGCCGCTGTTCCTTCCGGCAAGATGCGCGGAATATTGTCGTAAAATCCACCGCCGGTAATGTGCACAAAGCCGTTCACCCGCACTTTTTCCAGCAAAGCAAGGCACGATTTCACGTAAATGCGCGTCGGCGTCAAGAGCGTCTCCCCCAGCGTACCGCCAAGTTCCGCCACGTTATCCGTCAGTGACATTCCAACGTTGTCCAGCAGAACCTTGCGCACAAGCGAAAATCCGTTGCTATGAACCCCGCTGGAAGCCATACCGATGATCACATCGCCAGGCTTGATGTTTTTGCCGTCGATGATCTCATCAGCATCCACTACACCTACGCTAAAGCCCGCAATATCATACTCCGATTCGTCATACATCCCTGGCATTTCCGCGGTTTCGCCGCCGATAAGCGCGCACCGGGATTGCTCGCATCCGTCGGCAATTCCTTTGACAATCGCTTCGATGCGTTCCGGGACAACTTTGCCGCAGGCAAGGTAATCAAGGAAAAACAGCGGCTCAGCGCCCTGTACCACAATGTCGTTGACACACATGGCGACCGCGTCAATTCCAATCGTATCATGCTTATCCATCGCAAATGCGATTTTCAATTTCGTTCCTACCCCATCCGTGCCCGATACGAGCACCGGCTTTTTATATTTGCTTGTATCAAGGCCGAAAAGCGCGCCAAAACCACCCAAGTCAGTCAAAACCTCCGGGCGGAATGTGCGCTTGACATGTTTTTTCATCCGTTCAACCGCTTCGTTGCCGGCGTCAATGTCCACTCCCGCCTGCTTGTAAGCTTCACTCATGCTTTCTCCCCCTATTTTTCCACGCAATTTTTCGTTTCTTCGTAAATTTCTGTCGGGTAATAACCTGTGAAGCAGGCCAGACAATGCCCGCGGTTCGGAGCCGTATCGTTGCGCCCAATCGCTTTTACCATACCCTCTTCAGACAAAAAATACAGCGAGTCAGCTCCGATAAACTCCCGGATTTCTTCAATTGATTTCTTCGCTGCAATGAGCTCTTCCCGGCTGGAGGTATCAATTCCATAAAAACACGGATTGGTAACCGGCGGGGAGCTGATACGTACATGCACTTCTTTTGCTCCCGCTTCGCGCAGCATTCTTACAATTCGGCTGCTTGTCGTGCCGCGCACAATGGAATCGTCAATCATGACGACGCGCTTGCCTTCCACGACTTTACGCACCGCGCTCAGCTTCATCCGCACGCCGCGAGCTCGCATTTCCTGTGTCGGCTGGATAAACGTCCGCCCAACATAACGGTTTTTAATCAGGCCAAGCTCGTACGAAATGCCTGCCGCTTCCGCGTATCCGATCGCCGCGGAAATGCTGGAATCCGGTACCCCGGTGACAACGTCAGCTTCCACCGGGGCTTCTTTGTACAGCTGGCGTCCCAGCTCTTTACGGGCCAGATGTACGTTAATACCGCCGATATCGCTGTCCGGGCGTGCAAAATAAATGTACTCGAATGAACAAATCGCGCGTTGGGACTGGCCGGCAAACCGTTCGGAACGAAGGCCCTCTTCGTCCATAATGATCATCTCTCCCGGCTCTACGTCGCGAATATACTCGGCTCCTACCGTTTCAAACGCACAGGTCTCAGAAGCGACAACGTATGCGTCATCAATTTTTCCGAGCGCAAGCGGGCGCAGACCGTTCGGATCAAGCGCAACAATCATTTTGTTTTCCGTCATAACAAGCAGGGCGTACGCGCCTTTAATCATGCGCAGCGATTCTTTTACCGCCTGTTCAATCTCATAACCGGAACGCGCGATCAGATGGGCAATCACTTCCGTGTCGCTTGTTGTCTGGAAGATGGAGCCCTGACGTTCCAACTGATGGCGCACCTGCGTGGCGTTTACCAGATTGCCGTTGTGCGCGAGCGCCAGATTGCCCCCTGTGTATTTGAAGACAAGCGGCTGGGCGTTTTCAAGCTTACTTTCGCCCGCCGTTGTATAACGCACGTGCCCAATTGCCATCCGTCCGCGGATTCTGCCTAACTCCCCGCCGCTGAACGCCTCTGTTACCAGGCCCATGCCGCGGTGAGAAGTAAATTTCTCCCCATCGGACGCGCAAATCCCGGCGCTTTCCTGACCCCGGTGCTGCAGTGCATGAAGTCCGTAATATGTCAATTGCGGCGCATCGGGGTGGTTAAACACCCCGAATACGCCACATTCTTCGTTCAATTTATCCCACAATTCATCATGTTCCATCATGAATGCATCAGACATGCAATCGCACCCTTCCAAGCCGCTTTCAGTTCTTCCAGCGGCGTGTTGATCAATTCGCGTCCGTTTACCGTTACTTTAATTGCATCCGTGCCTACCGTACCGATCCGCGTACACAGTATGCCGTTTGCCGCCGCCAATTCCCGCACTTTTTCCACGTGTTCCGGTTTCACGCTCAGCAGTACGCGGGATTGTGATTCGCTAAACAACGCAAAATCCGGGCGAAGGTCAATATTCCAATCAACGCTCGCCCCGAGACCAGGCTGCGCCGATTCCACCAAAGCAATAGCAAGCCCGCCTTCTGCTAGATCATGGGCGGAAGCGATCAGTCCCTGCTGAATCGCCATAAGAACGGTTTTTTGCAATCTTTTCTCCGTTTCCAGATCAATGGACGGCGGCCGTCCAATAATCGAACCATTCATCTGTTTCTGATATTCTGTACCACCGATTTCCGCTTTTGTCTCGCCGAGCAAAAGCAGGACGTCCCCTTCATTTTTAAACGCCTGTGTCGTGATATGATCCACGTCGTGAATCAAACCAACCATACCAACAACCGGTGTTGGATAGACGGCTTCACCGTTCGTTTCATTGTACAAGCTCACGTTACCCCCGATAACCGGAGTTTCAAGTACGCGACACGCTTCACTCATACCGTCGACCGCTTTTTCAAATTGCCAGAAAATCTCCGGCTTTTCTGGATTGCCGAAGTTCAGACAATCGGTCAGGCCAATCGGCTCTGCACCGGAGCAGACAACATTGCGCGCCGCTTCTGCGACCGCAATCGCGCCGCCTGTTTCCGGATCAAGGTATACGTAACGCCCGTTACAATCAATGCTCATCGCCAGCGCTTTGCGCGTGCCGCGGATGGTAATGACGGCCGCATCAGATCCTGGTACAACAGCAGTGCTGGTGCGCACCATATAATCGTACTGATTATACACCCATTCTTTGCTTGCCACCGTTGGCGCGGACAGCACTTTTTTCAACGCTTCCGTATAATCGGCAGGCTCCGGCAAGTTTAATGTGTCCACGTTCCGATATTCGTTATAGTAAACCGGCTCCTGTGAAGGCTTGCAGTATACCGGAGCGTCATCAGCAAGACTTTTCACCGGAACTTCAGCAACGACTTCCCCTTTGTGCGTAAGCCGCAGCATGCCATCGTCCGTCACCCGGCCCACAACCGCAGAGTTTAATCCCCATTTCTTGAAGATTTTCTCCACTTCGGATTCACGGCCTTTTTTCACGACAAGAAGCATGCGCTCCTGTGATTCGGATAGCATCATTTCGTACGGTGTCATGCCTTTTTCGCGCTGCGGTACCAGATCAAGGTTTAGTTCCATGCCGTTTCCGGCTTTGCTAGCCATCTCTGCGCTTGAGCATGTCAGACCTGCGGCTCCCATATCCTGAATGCCGACAACCGCATCCGTCTCCAGCAGTTCGAGGCAGGCCTCAAGCAACAACTTTTCCATGAACGGGTCACCAACCTGCACCGCCGGCCGTTTCGCTTCTGATTCTTCATTTAATTCCTCCGAAGCGAATGTCGCGCCGTGAATGCCGTCGCGTCCGGTTGCAGCACCTACATACATAACTGGGTTGCCAATTCCTTCCGCCACGCCTTTTTGGATTTTATCGTGGTCAATGAGACCTACGCACATCGCATTTACGAGCGGATTTCCTTCATAGCACGGGTCAAAAGCAACTTCGCCACCTACTGTCGGAATGCCCATGCAATTGCCGTAACCCGCGATTCCTGCCACCACGTTTTCAAACAGATATTTCGTGCGCGGCTTATTCAGTTCACCGAATCGAAGGGAATTCAACAGGGCAACCGGACGTGCTCCCATTGAGAACACATCGCGAATAATACCGCCCACGCCGGTCGCAGCTCCTTGATACGGTTCAATCGCAGACGGATGGTTATGACTTTCCACTTTAAATACAACCGCCTGACCGTCGCCGATGTCAACAATGCCTGCACCTTCGCCCGGTCCCTGCAATACGCGCGAACCGGATGTCGGAAAGCGGCGGAGCACCGGTTTGGAATTCTTGTAGCTGCAATGCTCGGACCACATGACGCTGAACAAGCCTGTCTCCGTGTAATTCGGTTTTCGGCCAAGAATTTCAACGACTTTAGCATACTCTTCGTCAGTCAAACCCATTTCACGGTAAATTTTTCTATCGGCGATCTGTTGCGGATTAGGCTCTATATGTGACACCGTTCTTCTCCCTCCAGCTCTGTAAAATCGAAGTAAACATGCGCTTTCCGTCCGCTGAACCGAGCCATTCGTGCACAGCCCGCTCCGGATGCGGCATCATGCCCAGCACATTGCCCGCTTTATTGATAACCCCGGCAATGTTCTCAATGGAACCGTTCGGATTGTCGCCGTTATAACGGAATACGACTTGATGATTCGCTTTCATTTCTCGCAATGTCTCTTCATCGCAGTAATAATTACCGTCACCATGCGCGATCGGAATACGGATAATCTCACCCTCTTCATACTGTGAAGTAAATGGTGTTTTGTTGTTCTCTACGCGCAAGTTCACAATCTCGCAGCGGAATTTCAGACTTTTATTGCGACGTAACGCACCTGGTAGCAGGCGTGCTTCCGTCAGTATCTGGAACCCATTGCATACGCCCATGATCAGTTTGCCTTTCTCCGCCGCTTCGCGCACCGCGTTCAACACAGGTGCCATGCCGGCCATCGCTCCGGGGCGTAAGTAATCCCCATAAGAAAATCCGCCTGGGAGGAGAATGCAATCGAATTCATCGAGATTGTTCCGGGTATACCATACATATTCAACCGGCTCCCCAAGACAATCTTCCACAGCCTTGTACATGTCAATATCACAGTTCGAACCGGGAAATACGAGGACTGCACTCTTCATCGCTTACGCCTCCACCAATTCGAAACGATAGTCTTCAATTACCGTGTTCGCGAGCAGTTTTTCGCACATTTCTTTCAGGCGTTCTTCCGCTGCTACGCGATCGTTTACATTCAGTTCAACTTCCATGTATTTACCGATACGAACATCGTTTACTTCATCGAATCCCAAGGAATGCAAGGAGCCTTTTACGGCATTTCCCTGCGGATCAAGTACGGACTCTTTCAATGTTACATATACAACGGCTTTAAACATGTGCTTCTCCTCCAATACGTTTTAAAATTTCCTTATAAGCGTCTTCCACGTTGCCCAGATCGCGGCGAAAACGATCCTTGTCCAGCTTTTCTTTCGTATCTACATCCCAGAAACGGCACGTATCCGGCGAAATTTCATCCGCTAACAGAATGTTTCCATCTTCAGTACGACCGAATTCCAACTTGAAATCAACCAAAATAATGTTGCGCTCCCTCATATATGCGGTGAGTATTTCATTGATTCTGAGCCCCATCTCGCGCAAATATCGGCGTTCTTCCTCCGTTGCAATGCCGAGCACATCAATATGTGAATCATTAACGAGCGGATCGCCAAGCTCGTCATCCTTGTAATAAAATTCAACGACCGGTTGAGAAAGTTCTGTCCCTTCCTCCATACCAAGACGCTTGGCGAGAGAACCCGCTGCAATATTTCGTACGACAACTTCCAACGGGATAATGTCTACTTGCTTTACCAGTTGTTCGGTCGACGATAGCTCTTCAATGAAGTGATTATCAATGCCTTTCTTTTTTAACATACGGAAAAAAATTGAAGTTATACGGTTGTTCAGTTCGCCTTTTCCCATAATCTGAGCCCGCTTTTCTCCGTTAAAAGCGGTGGCATCGTCCTTGTATTGCACCCAGAAAACTCCTGGCTTATCTGTGCGATAAATCCGTTTCGCTTTTCCTTCATACAGCATTTCGAGTTTTTCCATCGTTTTTCTCCTTCTAGGCTTCTGGCCCGATCATTCCCTTTGTTTTTACAATCTATTGCCAATATTGAAAATATAATTCATTTATTAACTTTTATAAATTTGAAAGGACTGACATTCTTCCTTTTCACAGACTTTTTTCTGACGAGCTTCAGCCCTGTGTTTCACAAAATGAAACGATATTACAATTGTTCTCCTATTCGAGATACCTGCATATTTTGCGGGATCGCTTGAAGAAGAACGGAGCGCATACATTCGCTTAGGCACGCTAAAAAAACCCGGCCAAGAAAAGGAAGAGATGTCAGTCAGCCTTACTTTATAACCCGAGACGCTCAAAAATCGTGTCTACATGCTTCAGATGCCAGCTATAATCAAAACAATCGTCGATTTCTTCTTTCGATAACAACGATTTTACTTTCTCATCAGCTTCAATCAGCTCGCGAAACGGACGTTGTTCTTCCCACGCTTGCATTGCGCGCGGTTGTACCGTATCGTACGCTTCCTCACGGCTTAAGCCCTTATCAATCAACTTGAGCAAAACACGTTGCGAATAAATGAGGCCAAAGGTACGATCCATGTTGCGTTTCATATTTTCCGGGAATACTGTCAGGTTTTTCACGATGTTGCCGAAGCGATTCAGCATGTAGTTGATCAACTGCGTCGCGTCCGGTAAAATCACGCGTTCTACAGAAGAATGGGAAATGTCGCGCTCATGCCAGAGCGGAACGTTTTCGTAAGCTGACAGCATATGTCCGCGAATCACACGCGCCAGACCGGAAATGTTTTCGCTGCCAATCGGGTTGCGCTTGTGCGGCATCGCGGAAGAGCCTTTTTGTCCCTTGGCGAACGCTTCTTCCACTTCCCGCGTCTCGCTCTTCTGCAAACCGCGAATTTCTACTGCGAACTTGTCAAGCGATGTCGCAATAAGCGCCAGCGCTGCCATGTATTCGGCGTGACGGTCGCGCTGCAGCGTTTGCGTAGAAATCGGTGCCGGTTTCAAGCCGAGCTTTTTGCACACGTACGCTTCCACAAAAGGGTCGATGTTGGCATACGTGCCGACCGCGCCGGAAATTTTGCCAACCGCAATGTTTTCTTTCGCGCGGCGGAACCGCTCAAGATTGCGCTTCATTTCCTCATACCAGAGCGCCATTTTCAAACCGAACGTAGTCGGCTCTGCGTGTACGCCGTGCGTACGTCCCATCATTACGGTATATTTGTGTTCTTGCGCTTTTTCCTTCAAAATTTCAATAAAGCGGACAAGATCTCGTTCGATAATTTCATTCGCCTGCAAAAGCAAGTATGAAAGCGCGGTGTCCACTACATCGGTAGACGTCAAGCCGTAATGAATCCATTTTTTCTCATCGCCTTCGATCGTTTCCGATACCGCCCGGGTGAATGCCACCACATCATGGCGCGTTTCCTGTTCAATCTCATAAATGCGGTGGATATCAAAGCGGGCGTTTTTCCACAGCTTCTCAACATCTTCTTTCGGAATAACGCCCAGTTCAGCCCAGGCTTCGCAGGCCAAAATTTCGACTTTCAGCCATGCGTTGAATTTGTTTTCTTCCGTCCAAATCGCCGCCATCTCCGGGCGGGTATAGCGTGGAATCATGTTACGTATCCTCCCTTGATTTACTCCCAGATTTGTAATTCTTCTATTTGCTGTAACGCAACCTCAACCGACTCCGCCAAGACATTCATATGTCCCATCTTCCGCTTCGGCTTGCTGTCTTTTTTGCCATATAGGTGCAGTTTTGCGGAGCGAGGAAGCGTCTCTATTTTATCAAGAACATGTTCAAGATGCTCGCCGAGAATATTGACCATGACAACCGGGGTTAAAAGCTTCGGATCTCCAAGCGGCAGATCACAAATCGCGCGGATATGCTGCTCAAACTGCGAAGTCACGCAAGCATCCATCGTATAATGCCCTGAATTATGCGGGCGCGGCGCCAGTTCATTAACCAGCACTTTATCGTTCGCCGTGACGAACATCTCCACCGCGATTAGCCCGACCACTCCTAGCTTCTCTGCAATTGTTTTAGCCAATTCCTCCGCGCGTGCCGTCACATTTTCCGTAATACGCGCCGGAACAATGGACAGATGCAAAATATTTTCTCGGTGAATGTTCTCGGCCACCGGAAACGTCCTAATTTCACCCGAAACACTGCGTGCCGCAATAACCGAGATTTCTTTCGTAAAAGGCACGAATTGTTCGATAATAATTTCCGTACCGGCTTTGGAAAGCTCGCGGTAGGCGGATACGGCTTCTTCCGCCTGGCGAATAACGTATTGACCTTTTCCATCGTAACCGCCGGTCGCCGTTTTCATAACCGCCGGCACTCCCAATTCGCGAATCGCATGATCCGCATCTTGCTCATTCTCTATGACACGGAAAGGAGCCACCGGAATTCCGAACGAAGCCAGCGTTGATTTTTCCCGAATCCGGTGCTGGGTCACACGCAAAAGACTGCTTCCTTGCGGCACGTATGATTTTTCCTCTAAAATCGCCGCTACATCCGCATCCACATTTTCAAATTCATACGTAATCACATCGCTGGCCTGCGCCAGTTCCATCGCTCCTTCGACGTCATCGTAACGGGTCGCAACGTGCTTATCCGATACCTGGGCACACGGGCAATCTTCTGTCGGATCAAGCGTAGCGAAACGATAGCCGAGCGCGCGACCAGCAAGCGCCATCATTCGTCCCAGTTGACCTCCCCCGAGTACGCCAATCGTGGCGCCAGGCGTAATGATTTTTTTCTTACTCATAATGGCAATTCCGCCTCCAGCACTTTTTGTTTAACGGCCTCCCGATGCGCCATAAAACAATCACGAATTTCCGGATATTTGTTTCCTAGGATTTGTGCGGCGAGCAACCCTGCATTGATCGCTCCGGCCTTTCCAATCGCGACTGTGGCGACCGGAACACCGCCTGGCATCTGCACGATCGAAAGCAGTGAGTCAAGGCCATTCAACGTTGAAGATTTCACGGGTACGCCGATAACCGGAAGCGCCGTTTTGGAAGCGACCATGCCCGGCAAGTGCGCCGCGCCGCCAGCTCCCGCAATGATAACTTCCAATCCGCGTTCCTCTGCTTTCTCGGCGTATTCAAACATCAAATCCGGTGTCCGATGAGCGGATACCACCTTTTTTTCGTAAGGTATTTTCAATTTTTCCAGAATGGCACATGCTTCTTGCATCGTATCCCAATCTGACGTGCTCCCCATAATCACACCTACAAGCGGCTGATTCATCTATATGCAATCCCCCTTATTTCCCTTAGTATGTTTCCTTTGTCAGAAAAACCTCAGAGACTGCTAGCTTTTTCTTCTTACTTCATGATTTTCACAAGAAAAGCTCGCGGACGTTGCCGGTCTTTCTCTCCTTCCGTACCACACGCCTCGCATGTTTTTCCTCATTTACTTATGGAAAGAAAGTATATGTTTCTTTATCACTATAAAGCAACATATACCTTCTTATACGACAAAAAAAGCCCAGGCGGTAGATTTCCCCTTAAATAACGGGAAACCTACCGCCTGGGCTTTTATCCCTACGGTGTAGCGTGCTATCGCACGCCTGAATCGCTCGGACCTACAGCTCTGCCTTCGGCTGCGGAACCCTAGATTCACTTTCCGCTTAATTCACTTTTAGTTTAACAAGCAAATCAAGGCTCGTCAAGGAAATTACCGAACATTTAACGTTTTTTTAAATAATATTATTCGCTATTACAAAATTCTAGTAAAGAAAACATGACGCATACCAAGCCCTATTCTAACTCTTTTTTAGCCACCAAAAAAGACCGCCCGAAAGGCGGTCTTCCTGCATGTTATGTTATGCATTAACTATCGCAAGCGCAAGCGATAATAACAAGCAGGATAAACAACACCAGAATCACACCGATTACGTCATCTCCATTGAAAAAGCTCATTCATTTCACCCCTTTCTAGCGTGCTGTCTAAAGCATCAGGGGGTTCAATCACCCGTATTACAACGTATGCCACCTGACCGGTAAGGGTTTGGACACCCGCCTACCCCGTTGTTATCTGGCAGAAAAATCGGCGGATACCTATTTTTTCTTCATCGGTCACAGGCGCAAGCAATAATTACAAGCAAGATGAACAACACCAGAATTACGCCAATCTCTTCTCCAAATCCTCCAGAACAACTCATTTGCCTCACCCTTCCTTCTTATTAGGAATTTAGCTATTACACGAGCAAGCGATTACCACCAGCAGAATAAAGAGGATTAAAATCACCCCAACTTTATCTCCATTTCAGCAACTCACGTTGTGTCGATACCCTCCCTTCAGCAAGGCCCTTGAATCACTTGGCATGTTACATACTATGTCCTGAACAGGCAGACTGTTTGGACGTCCGCCCATTTTTATCCAAAAAAAAGAGCCTATTCTAGGCTCTGGCTCTTACCGTTCATCTTGATATTGCTGTTGAATACGTAAAATTTCAGAAAGATTTTCAAAAAATAGCCGCACAATCAAGGGATCAAAATGTGTTCCGCTTCCCTGGCGAATGATTTCATACGCTTTCTCATTTGGATATGGCGCTTTATACGGCCTGCGGCTTGTCAAAGCGTCAAACACATCTACAACGGCCACAATTCTTCCGCTCAGCGGAATATCGGCGCCAGACAAACCACGTGGATACCCGGTTCCGTCATATTTCTCATGGTGTGATAATGCGATTTCACTCGCCAGTTTAAGCAACTGCGAATCGGAACCACTTAAAATTTTATGTCCGATTACGGTATGTTGTTTCATCTTCTCAAATTCTTCTTTCGTCAACTTTCCCGGCTTAAGAAGAATACGATCGGGTACGCCAATTTTCCCGATATCGTGCATGGGACTGGCTTGAATCATCAGATTAACCTCTTCTTCACCCATGCCCATTGCCCGGGCCACTACCCCACAGTAATGGCTAATGCGCTGAATGTGGGCTGCTGTTTCTGGATCTTTAAACTCGGCAGCTGCCGACAAACGTTCTACGATCTCTCGATGACTGTCCGCCAATTTGCTATTCAACAATTGCAGCTCGTTAAGCGCTTGCTGCAACTCGGCCGTCTGACGCGCCACTTCGTTTTCCAAGCGCTGTTTGGCGACAGCCATTTGTTTAGAATAGTGGCGCATGCGTAGCAACGTTTGCACCCTTGCATACATCTCATACTTATCAATAGGCTTGTTCAAAAAATCGTCGCTACCTTCCTCCAGCGCTTTGATTTTATCTTCTTTACTATCAAACGAAGTAAGCATAATGACAGGAATATACCGTTCTTTCATCGCTCTGATTTCACGAAGCACTCTGTATCCGTCCATGCTAGACATCGCAATGTCAAGCAGAACCAAATCTATATCTTCATTCTCAAGAATGCACAGCGCCTCCGTGCCCGTGCAAGCGGAAAACACACGATAGTTTCTTTCGGATAAAAATTGCTCGATAATATCTAAATGGCATTCTTCGTCATCAACAATTAGCACGCTAAATGTTTCAATCCACATTTTTTCTTTTATATTATCGGTCGCAAAAGGGAAAAAGCCCATCGCCTCCCCATCTCCTCCCGGTTTATATACGCCTACTTTAAGGCTCCTTTCAAGCAAACGGCAAAGCGCAATTCTTTACAAGCTTCGCTGTCGAACTAAATATTCCTAATGAACCTCCCTCCAGTTGCAGAAATAAATACAAAAGAAAAAATGATTCATCTCCCATCTATAAGAGAAAGAAGACTTCTCGCTACTTATGTTAAAATTGTACAACAGATTGATCTAACTTTTCTAATAATTTAAGAAAAAAATTCGACAAAACTCGAGCTTGTATCTTTCCGAAGTGAAAAAAGCATCGGCTTCAAGTGAAAACCGATGCTTTTTTACTTCAATAGAGTTATGCGTTAATGTCAATGAATAAAAACCTCGCAATGATAAGCAGCGCAAGAATCCACATAAGCCAATGAATCTTATTCCTGCCTCCAGCAAGATTGTTCGCAGTAGCGAGAATAACGTAGAACACGATACCGAACGAAATTCCGTTAGCAATGGAAGATGTCAGCGGCATCATCACAATGGTAAAAAACGACGGGATAGCGTATACCATGTTATCCCATTCAACGCCGCGTACTGCGCCCATCATAAGCACACCTACAATGATAAGCGCCGGAGCCGTCGCCTGAGCCGGAACAACCAACGCAAGCGGAGCGAGGAATAAAGCAAGCAAAAACAAGATGCCCGTTGTAACTGAAGTAAGACCCGTACGTCCACCCTGGCCTACACCTGCTGCACTTTCTACATATGCCGTAATGGTACTTGTGCCAAGTAACGCGCCAAGGCTTACCCCGCCAGCATCCACCAGCATTGCACGCCCGATGCGTTTTTTTGCATCCGGTTTATCCAGCAAGCCCGCTTTGGCGGCCGTACCCGTCAACGTACCGAATGTATCGAACAATTCGACAAACGTAAACGTAAATACAATCGTTAACAATCCTGCATTCAGCGCACCTGCCAAATCCATCTGTCCAATGGCCAGATTACTGAAATCAGGCACCCACTGAGCGGTTGTCAAAGAGGATAGATTGGTTACCCCCATCGGAATACCGATGATCGTCGTCACAACAATTCCTAACAAAATCGCGGCCTGTACACGCATGACCATCAAAATGCTTGTAAGCAGCAAACCAATAATCGTCAGCAAAATCTCTTTATGTCCAACAAAGTTGCCAAGTTGGAGAAGCCAGTCATTCGGCGACATCTCCGTAAATGGTTTTGCTCCCTCTTTTCCAATATAAAAACCGGTCAGTAGGCCGCTTGTCTTGAATCCGATAATCGTAATAAACAAACCGATACCTACCGTAATCGCCGCACGGATAGATTCCGGAACCGCGTCCAGCAATAATTGCCGGACTTTTGTAATCGTCAGAATAAAAAAGATAATACCGGAAATAAACACAGAAGCGAGCGCGATTTGCCAGGTAATGGCTCCCCCCGAACTTATGACGACAGTAGCGAAATATGCGTTTAAACCCATGCCAGGTGCCAGCGCGATGGGATAGTTCACGAACAATCCCATCATAATCGTGACAAGACCCGCGCCAAGCGCGGTAGCCACAAACACAGCATTGAAATCCATGCCTGTGGCCCCTCCGGCCGTTAGTGTGAGCGGATTGACGATTAGAATATATGCCATTGTGATGAACGTGGTAATACCAGCGATAAGCTCCGTACGCACATTCGTGTTATTCTCTTTCAACCTGAACAGCTTATCCATCTTCTCTTTTCTTCCTTTTCTCTCGCGAATTATACTTACTCCCACTCAATCGTTGCCGGCGGTTTCGACGTAATGTCATAAACGACACGATTTACATGCGGAACTTCATTTACAATGCGCACTGAAATCTTCTCCAGCACTTCATACGGAATACGCGCCCAGTCAGCTGTCATCCCGTCAATTGATGTAACGGCACGAATGCCAACCGTATAATCGTACGTACGTCCATCTCCCATAACACCTACGCTACGAATATCCGGAAGCACGGTGAAGTATTGCCAGATGTCTTGCTCCAGACCTGCTTTTTTGATTTCATCACGCAAAATATAGTCAGATTCGCGTACAATCTCTAACTTCTCTTCCGTAACTTCACCCAGCACGCGAATTCCAAGACCTGGGCCTGGGAATGGCTGGCGCCATACGATTTCGCGTGGCAGACCAAGCTCTTCGCCCACCTTGCGCACTTCGTCTTTAAACAATTTGTTTAATGGTTCGATAAGCTCAAACTTCATATCTTCCGGCAAGCCACCTACATTGTGGTGTGACTTAATTGTCTGTGCCGTTGCCGTACCGCTCTCGATGATATCTGTGTACAGCGTACCCTGGGCAAGGAAGTCCATGTCTTTCAGCTTGCTGGCTTCCTCTTCAAACACATAAATAAATTCGTTACCGATAATCTTACGTTTTTTCTCAGGATCAGATACGCCTTTCAGCTTATTCAAGAAGCGTTCGCGGGCATCGATTTTAATCACGTTCATCTGGAATTTCTCAGCGAACGTCTCCATTACGCTTTCCGCTTCACCCTTACGCAACAAACCATGGTCGACAAACATGCATGTTAACTGATCACCAATCGCTTTATGAATAAGCACGGCCACTACGGAAGAGTCCACGCCACCGCTCAGCGCGCAGAGCACTTTTTTGTTGCCGACTTTTTGGCGAATCTCTTCTACCATCATATCGATGTAGTTTTCCATCGACCAATTGCCTTCGCATTTGCAGATTTCGAACAGGAAGTTCTTCAGCATCTCGCTGCCGCGTACGGAATGACGAACTTCCGGGTGAAATTGGACACCGTAGAACTTCTTCACCGGATGGCTGATAGCTGCTACCGGACACGCTTCATTGCTAGCGTCAATCTGGAAACCTTCAGGCACCTCGATTACTTTGTCTGAGTGGCTCATCCATACTGTTTCCGTTTTGTCGAGCCCTTTAAAGAACAGGGAATCATTATGAATGGAAATATCGGAACGCCCGTATTCACGCACGCCCGCGCGTTCCACTTTCCCTTTCAGATTGTGAGACATTAACTGCATACCATAGCAAATACCCAGAATCGGCACTCCCATGTCATAAATGCGGGTGTCGCACTGTGGCGCTCCTTCGGCATATACGCTCGCTGGACCGCCGGAGAAGATAATCCCTTTTGGATTCAGCTTTTCCAATTCTTCAACCGGAGTGTTATAAGGTATAAGTTCACTAAATACACCAAGATCACGAACACGACGTGCAATCAACTGATTATACTGTCCTCCGAAATCGAGAACTACAACTAACTCTTTCGGCTTGTCCATCTTTGTAAAATCCTCCTCTGTATAAATCGCTGCATCTATAAGCATAACAAACATTTTAGCATTTTTATTTTTTCCTATAAAAAAACAAAAACCAGGCTTTCTATAAAAAAGTATAGAGACAGAAACCTGGTGCACAGCTATCTGTCCTCATAGTCGAACGATTTACGGTCGTTCGGTAGAAACTTTCAGGCCGTATCCCTGAGATTATATGAGGCTTTAACGAATTTAGTTTACCAGAGGTATTCGAAAAGTCAAGCACTAAAATATGAAAATTTAACCCTCTTTTCTATCTAATTGTTCGGATTTTCCTCATATAAATTCTTTTTCTTTTGCTTTTTCATTCGTCATACCATAAATTTATTAAAAAAAATCAGAACTGTAGATGATGTTGCTTCTTCTCTCAATCCGGCGAAATGCATGCAAAAACCCCTTCGAACTTCTTCGAAGGGGTTTCTCCCAGAGGCGATTACATCATACCGCCCATGCCGCCCATTCCGTCCATGCCAGGAGCTGCTTTTTCTTTTTCTGGCTTGTCGGCTACAACCGCTTCTGTTGTCAAGAACATAGCCGCAACCGATGCAGCATTTTGCAACGCAGAACGAGTAACTTTCGCCGGGTCAACAATACCAGCATCGATCATGTTCACCCATTGCTCAGTTGCCGCATTAAAGCCGATGCCTACTTCTTCTTGTTTCAGGCGCTCAACGATAACAGAACCTTCAAGGCCAGCGTTGGCAGCAATTTGACGTACCGGCTCTTCAAGAGCGCGCAGAACGATGCGTACGCCAGTAGCTTCATCGCCTTCCGCTTCAACTTCTGCTACTTTATTGTAAACAGCTACAAACGCAGTACCACCGCCAGCTACAATACCTTCCTCAACAGCAGCGCGAGTAGCATTCAGCGCGTCTTCGATGCGCAGTTTTTTCTCTTTCAATTCAGTTTCAGTAGCCGCACCAACTTTGATAACTGCTACGCCGCCAGCCAATTTAGCCAGACGTTCTTGCAGTTTTTCACGGTCAAAGTCAGAAGTTGTTGTTTCGATAGAAGCGCGGATTTGGTTCACGCGAGCGTTAATGTTCGCTTTGTCACCAGCGCCTTCTACAATTGTTGTATTTTCTTTCGTTACAACAACTTTGCCGGCTTGACCAAGTTGTTGCAGAGAAGCTGTCTTCAGGTCAAGACCGAGGTCTTCAGTGATTACTTGACCGCCAGTCAATACCGCGATATCTTCGAGCATCGCTTTGCGGCGATCACCGAATCCAGGGGCTTTAACTGCTACCGCAGTAAATGTGCCACGCAATTTGTTGACAACAAGCGTTGCCAGCGCTTCGCCTTCTACATCTTCAGCGATGATCAGAAGCGGCTTGCCTTGTTGTACAACTTTCTCAAGGATCGGCAAGATATCTTGGATGCTGGAGATTTTCTTGTCAGTAATCAGGATAAACGGATTTTCAAGCACCGCTTCCATCTTGTCAGTATCCGTAATCATGTACGGAGATGCATATCCACGGTCAAATTGCATACCCTCTACAACATCAAGTTCAGTTGTGAAACCTTTAGATTCCTCAACTGTGATAACGCCGTCTTTACCTACTTTTTCCATAGCTTCTGCAATCAGCTGGCCGATCTCTTCGTCAGCAGCAGAGATTGCAGCAACTTGTGCGATAGACTCCTTGCCTTCGATCGGCTTGGAAATAGCATGCAGTTCTTCAACCGCTTTGCGAACCGCTTTGTCAATACCGCGGCGAACATCCATTGGGTTTGCGCCCGCTGTTACGTTTTTCAGACCTTCGCGAATCATCGCCTGAGCCAGAACGGTAGCAGTAGTCGTACCGTCACCCGCTACATCGTTTGTTTTGGTCGCAACTTCTTTAACAAGCTGTGCACCCATGTTTTCGAACGGATCTTCAAGCTCGATTTCTTTCGCGATGCTCACACCGTCGTTTGTGATAAGCGGAGAACCGAATTTCTTTTCAAGTACCACGTTGCGGCCTTTCGGTCCGAGAGTTACTTTTACTGCGTCAGCAAGCGTATCAACACCGCGAAGCATCGCGCGGCGCGCTTCTTCGCTAAAACGAATTTCTTTCGCCATTCTGTTCGCCCTCCTAATTTATGTAGTCTTTATATAGATACCTGCACGGTGAAAAACTCAGATACTTATGAAAGTGCCGTTCTCAGTGATTACTCAACAATCGCGAGAATGTCGCTTTCACGCATGATTAACAATTCTTTATCGCCATATTTTACTTCAGTGCCAGCATATTTGGAGTAGATAACACGATCGCCTTCTTTTACTTCCAAAGCTACGCGCTCACCGTTCTCATAACGGCCGTTTCCTACAGCAATAATTTTGCCTTCTTGCGGCTTCTCTTTCGCTGTTTCCGGAAGCACGATTCCGCTAGCAGTTGTTTCTTCTTTTGCGATAGGTTCTACAATCACACGGTCACCCAATGGCTTTAACACTGAAAACAACCTCCCTGTTAAGTATAGTTGTTAGCACTCGTTACAAATGAGTGCTAACACAATTATTATAATATATACTTTATTTCCATTTTGCAAGCCCCGCGTTACAAAAATTTTTCTTTCTCATTTTGTACGTTTCGTATAAGCTTTATTCTAAAATACGGCTGTTGATTTTCCAGAATTTAGAGTAGAAAATACGCGTATTCTTCACTCCTCTTTTCCTTGTGGTAAGTATTGATTCATCAAATAGCCACGTTTCTTAAACGATAAAAAAAGAGCCGGAGGGTTCGGCTCTCTTATCCCTATTATACTTATTATTCTCTATCAACCGTTAGCACAGCGTCTTTTTCCTGTCTCTCTCCATAAAACTCGCGTTCCCATTCGGCTTCTTCTTTCAGTTGTTTCCGGTACACAATACGTGATAGCACAACACTTACTTCATATAAAATGACCAGTGGGACAAAAACGCTTAAATGGCTAATAAAATCTGGTGGTGAAATGAGCGAGGCTATAATGACCAAAACTAAATATGAATAACCTCGCATCTTCTTCATCCGCATTGGGTTCAACACGCGTAACCGTGTTAAAAACATAACAATGATCGGCAATTCAAACAACAAGGCCAGCGGGATCACAATATTGAACATGAAACCAAAATACTGAGAGATTCCAAACGTTTCTACGGTACCGAGTTTCTCGGAAAACTTCTTCATGAAGCTTACGAGCATCGGAAATACTAAATAATATCCTACAGCCAGCCCTGTTATAAAAAGCAAGAATGCTGGAACGATAAAAGCGCCAGCCGCTTTTCGTTCATGCGGGCGAAGCCCCGGAGAAACAAATCGCCAGATGTGATACAACATAAAGGGAAGGGTAACCACCAGCGCGATAACAAATGAAAATTGCATGTACACGCGTAATCCGTCGCCAAGAGCGAAAACATTCCACTGAATATCGGCGTTTTTCTGAAAATAGCGGACAACCGGATCAGCGTAGACAAACGCGCCGATAAACGCCACCATGAAAATAATCAACACCCAGATTACACGTCTCCGCAACTCGCTTAAGTGTTCCACCACCCGCATATCTCGGTCTTCATTGCTCATATGCTGTTCAAACCCTCTCTTAACAAACAGCTTGCAAAATATAGTGTTGTTTGTACCTTTAAATATTTACGTTTTCATTTTTTCCTTGAATAATAGCCAGCGCTGACGAAATTTGGTCTGCGATCGCCAGAAAACACCATTCCATTGCCGGGAGGCTTCCTGGAAGATTAATTACCAGCGCATTTCCACGCGTACCTACGGCGGCGCGCGTCAACAATGCCTTGCGCGAATTTTGCATAGCAGAGCGGCGCATTTCTTCAGCCAACCCCGGAACATGGCGATCAATAACAAGTTCCGTCGCTTCTGGAGTCACATCTTCCGGGCTCAGTCCTGTGCCGCCAATTGTAATCAATAAATCGACTCTTTCCCGGTCGACAAGTTCAATCATATTTTCTTTAAGCATCTCTATATTGTCAGGCGACACACGATGGTGGGTAACATCAACGTCAAAATTGCTTTTCAGCAACATTTCCAGTCTCAGAAAACAATCATTCTCCCGTTCCCCGCGATACACCGAGTTGCTAGATGTGACAACCCCAATTTTCCACATTCAGGTAACCCTCCGTTATTATACATAAAAATTCAATTATATTGTACTACAACCTGTCCAAGTTGTGTCGATTTTTGCGCATATATACAGTGGCAAAATCATGAACAAACGATAGTGCGGCACTCTGTTACAATTATATCCACTTTTTTATCGTGAGACTCCACCGGAAGAAAAGTCGTGATCTGCACTTCAAAACAAGGAGCGATAAGCAAAGGAGGGGGCCCCTTTAGCTGAGCAAAGAAACGATCATAGAAGCCTCCGCCATATCCAAGACGTTCTCCCCGCTCGGTGAAAGCTACTCCGGGGACAATAATAATATCAAATGCTTCACCGCTCCACAGCTCGCTTCTGTCCGTATCCGGCTCACGAATGCCATACGGGCCTTCCACAAGCGAATCCCATCCTACAAAAAGATAAGGGATCATTTGTTTATCAGCAACAATCGTTTTCGGTATGTATATATTCTTGGCTTCATCGCGGCACGCTTCCAGAAACGCGTCAATCCTGACTTCATCTCTAAAAGGAAGAAAAGTAAACAACCTCTGGGCTGCACGAACTTCCGGGACGGCAAACAACCGCTTCACCACCGCCTCTGATTTACAGATATGCTCTTTCGCGGATAGCGCCGCCCTCCGCTTTAACATCTCACGGCGCACAAGACGCTTGATATCTTTTTTTTCTTCCTTATTCATCACTTTTCTCCCTTCCCCGGTTTTCCCTTGCCCGTATTTTACGATAAACTAACAATGGACAAAAATAGAGGTGAATTAAGTAATGATCTTATTGCAAACATTGAACATAAGCAAATCATTCGGCGCCACTCCGGTGCTTTCCAATATTAATATGGTACTGCAGACAGGCGAACGGATTGGGCTGGTCGGCGTGAACGGCGCTGGAAAATCGACGCTGCTTAAAATTATTACGGGCCAAATCCTGCCGGACGAGGGAGAGATCCAGAAGGCAAAAGATACGACGCTCGGTTACCTGGCCCAGGATAGCGGTCTAGATACGGAACATACTATCTGGAAAGAGATGATGACCGTATTTGAACATTTTAAGGAACAGGAAACAGAATTACGCCGCCTTGAACAGAAAATTGCTGATCCCAACATTATTGCCGATGCATCCCAGCACGAACGGCTGTTGAACGCTTACTCCCAATTAGCCGAGGAGTTTAAATCGAAAGGCGGCTATCAATACGAAGCAAAAACCCGTTCTGTTCTGCACGGCATGCGCTTTTTTCCGGAAGATTATGATACGCCGATTCATCAATTAAGCGGCGGGCAAAAGACGCGCCTCGCGCTGGCCAAACTACTCCTGATGGAACCAGATGTCCTAGTTCTGGACGAACCGACTAACTATCTCGACATTGAAACGCTCGGCTGGCTTGAAAAATACCTGTCAAACTATCCGGGCGCCCTGCTGGTCGTATCGCACGATCGCTTCTTCCTCGATTCGCTTGTCAATATTATTTACGAACTGGAACGAACCCAGGTTACGCGCTATGTCGGCAATTACACTGATTATCTTATCCAGAAAGGCGAGCGGGTACAGCAGCAAATGAAGCAGTACGAAAAACAACAGGCAGAAATTTCGCGCATTGAGGAATTTATACAGCGCAATATCGCCCGCGCTTCTACGACCAAACGCGCGCAAAGCCGGCGCAAAATGCTGGAACGGATGGAACCGATCGAAAAACCAATCAGCGAATTGAAAAAAGCACATTTCTCCTTCGATATCGAGAAAGTAAGCGGTAACCAAGTGCTGACTGTACAAGATGTTGCGATCGGATACGGAAATACGCTGCTCGCTCAGAACCTGTCGTTTGACATCAAACGCGGGGAACGTGTAGCACTGCTCGGCCCAAACGGCCTTGGCAAATCCACCTTGCTGAAAACAATCGTTAAACGAATGCCGCCGCTCGCCGGATCAATTCAGTACGGAAGCAATGTCATGCTTGGCTTTTATGATCAGGAACAGGAAGATTTAAATCATGCGAAGCAAGTGTTGCACGAACTGTGGGACGAATACCCGACCATGCAGGAAAAAGACGTTCGCACCGTGCTGGGCAACTTCCTGTTCAGCGGCGATGACGTGCTTAAGAAAATTAGTGAATTGAGCGGCGGAGAGCGGGCCCGTGTCTCGCTGGCCAAATTAATGCTGCAAAAGGCGAATTTCCTGATTCTGGACGAGCCAACAAACCATCTTGATCTATTCAGTAAAGAAATTCTCGAAGAAGCGCTAGAAGATTATCCTGGTACCATCTTTTTCGTATCACACGACCGGTATTTCCTTAACAAAATCGCGACCCGGGTGCTTGAACTGACTCCGAACGGCGTTATTTCTTACCTCGGGAACTACGATTATTATATGGAGAAAAAGCAAGAACTGGAGGAATTACAGTCAGCTGCCCTTGCTCCAGCGAAAGCGGTTCAGAAACAAGAACAGCATCCTGCTCCCTCCTCCAATAAAGAAAAGTTCCTGCAAAACAAAGAAGCAAAACGGGCGGAACGTCAACGTCAGCGCCGCATCGAAGAACTGGAAAGTACGATCGGACAGCTGGAAGAAACGATCGCCTCGCTGGAAGAAGCATTATGCAAACCAGAAGTATTTCAGGATCACGAAAAAGCGCGGGAACTTCATGAGCAAATGGAAGCAAAAAAAGTGGAACTGGATGCCTGTCTGGAAGAGTGGGCGGAATTACAGGAATAACTACAGCGGCCGCAAAACCTCCCGGCTTATTCACCGCGGGAAAAAAATTGCGGCCGTTTTTTCGTATGTAAACGGCAAAAAGATGAAACACAAAGTTTAGCCTCTGCTTTTGTTATGATAGCGCTAGTCAACCGTATTTTCATTCCGCAACAAAACGTACAAAATGGGGACGAGCGCGTACAGCATGGCCAACGCGGCAGCAATAATACCCGAATCATTGGTGAACAAGGCAACAAACGAACCAAACGCGATCGTCTTTACTCCGGCGATAAAAAAAGAAGAAGGTGAAGCTAATTGTTTTACTTTTTCCCTCTTCCAATACAAAAGCAGCAGGCTGACGGTCAAACCAGCAATAAACAATTTACTCCATATGGAAGTCAGAATTAAGCGCCAGTTCATCGTTACCTTTCGCTCTATAATTCTCCCGATTTCCGCCCAGTTTCCACCCAGCAGTTCTCCGACCGCCCGACCAATGTGTGACTGTTCTTGCGCGGCGAATTGATAATTCAGCCAGAACACCAAACAGGCCGCTGCTAAGCCGATAGTTACAACCAGTACCACACGCCATATTCGCATGGAGCACCCGGAAAAAGCGAACACGCCATATACAAGAGCAGCCAGAAAAACGAGAATTCCCCCTGCTTTGCTTCCCCCTGCTGGCCAAGCCATATACAAAATGAGTATGGCGAATAAAACAAGCATAGTCGCAATGAGAAACCCTCTTCTCTGTTTCCCCCGCAGTTCTCCCCACATTGCCAAACTTAGTACAACACTGCCCAGCATAACGCCCATATATTCATTACCAATTCCATAATAACGAGCGCCAATAACCGGGTCATATCCCAGATAAGAACGCCGGATCAGCTCGCCTCCCAACAAACCGTCCGCCAGAACAGGAAGCCACCCTGCAAGGCCAACGCATAAAAAACAAAGACCAAACGACGTTTTTCGTAGTATATATGCCAGACAACTTCCCACGCCGCCCAGCAAAAGCACTGTGAGTAAAGGTGATGGCAAATACGGCAAGGCAGAAAGAAACAGAAGCAGACAAGGCATCAGCAAAACGAATAACAAACAACATTGGAGCGCCGGTGTGGCTTTTCTTTTTATTTCTTCTGCTTTCCCGCGCAAAAATAAAGAAGCGGGTACAACTAAAATCACAATGATAGAAAAAACTATATACGGATATAAAACAAACGGTCTTGTAGCGTAAATAGCATCCACCAGTTCCGCTGTACGCCAAAATGAATCATGGGATACCGAACGCGAACGATCAACTCTAAGCGGCAGTCCTTTCATTTCGGGAGGGAGCTGTATTCCAAGCCAGGACAGAACGGACGGGGCGATGTCAATGTTGGCCGCAATTCCCGGTTGCCTTGTCGTACCAGACGTGATCACCCCACCGTACCTTCCGGCTTCCCACAAAAGTACAGACGCCATTCTTTTTTTGGCGACGATTTCGCTGTCAGGAAGCGAGGCAGAAACAAGCAGTATGCGCTGCCGGGGTTCGGCTTCCGCAACCAGTTTTCCCACAAACCCTATCATCTCATGCACGATCTGTTTGCGCAGGAGAGCATATCGCTCGGTATCCAGCACGCTTTCATATTTCCCTAATCGGCGCAAGTCGCCCAGTTCCGCTACAATTAGGCCAACACCTCTGGCTTTCCATCGCGCCATATGATAGTACATGAAAGAGTAATCTGTTTTTCTTTCTCCTGGAAAAAAAGCATGGCGGATCAGCGTTTCCTCCCCAACCCATCCTTCAGGGGTGATCCCCTTTTGATTCATCGTAATCAATGCTGCCAAGCGGCTGATTTGGCTATTTGTATCGCTGTTACCAATAACGGCTCTGGAAATTCCATGCCTTTCCAGTGTTTCTCCTACTAACCCCGGCACCGCCCCTGTATTTTTTTGTTCATTGCTTCTCCGCAAAACGGCCATATAAGGAAACAGAACTGAGCCGTTCCGCAACGTGGGAGGTATTTCTCCCGTATATTGACGGTATAAGGCAATTCCTTCTCCATTGCGTCCGTGAATTCCGTATGCGTGCCTTCCCCATTCTGAGCCTGCCGCGCGCGTTCCCGCGCTTATCGTCAATACATTGTGAATATCTTTAAGAGATAGGGCACTTCTTATATTTAACTCCCCCAGCGCCGCCTGTTTTAAGAAAGGAAAACGCTGCGAATCATATGCCTCGCGAACATCTTCCCGGGTAAGCTCCGGCACGAGAAACAACATAACGGAAGATCGGTTTTGGGAAAGAACATTTGTGGCAAAACATAAACAAGAAGCGAGAAAAAAACTACAAAACCCAACAACAAGAATCGTCTTTTTTCCCAACCCGCTTCTCTCCTTTTCCACATACACACAGCTTTATCCACACCTCTTAACACAAATAAAGGTTGGTAAAATAGGTTATCCACTAATTTATCCACATTATCCACAAATCTATGGATAATGTTATTCAGCATATGTCCACAAGTTTTGACAAAAAGCTACACGTAGAAAAAAGGCAACCCTGTACATAGGATTGCCTTTTCAAGCGAGAGGTAAACCGGGAACACCGTTCAACGTCATACTAGCTAGGTTTCCCTTTTTATATTCAATATAGCCAGCTCCAGCAATCATCGCTGCATTGTCGGTGCAAAGCGAAAGTGGCGGAATGATAAGTTCCACGCCTTCCCGCGCCGCCCGCTCGGACAACGCGCGGCGCAAACCTTTGTTAGCGGCCACACCGCCGGCCAGCAAAAGCTGTTTTACCGGGCGCTCATTAATTAGCCTAAATGTTTTATCTACAAGCACTTCAATGACTGACTCCTGAAAACTGGCGGCCAGATTCTTCGGTTCGATGGACTCTCCCCGTTGCGCCGCATTGTGTAAAGTATTCAAAACCGCCGATTTTAAGCCACTAAAACTAAAGTCATACGTTCCTTCCAACCAGGCGCGCGGCAACGGAATGGACGGTTCGCCCTCATGCGCCAGCTGATCAATATGCGGGCCACCCGGATACGGAAGGCCAAGCGAGCGGGCCACTTTATCGTATGCTTCGCCTACCGCGTCATCACGCGTTTGTCCAATAATTTCATAAGCACCATGCTCTTTCATATAAACCAGTTCCGTATGCCCGCCGGAAACAACCAGCGCAAGCAATGGAAATTCCAATTCCTTGACAAAACGATTGGCGTAAATGTGGCCTGCGATATGATGCACGCCTACAAGCGGAATCCCGCGTGCAAACGAAATCGCTTTAGCTGCTGCCACACCGACCAAAAGCGCCCCTACAAGTCCCGGACCGTATGTAACCGCAATCGCATCAATATCATCCAACGTAAGGTTCGCTTCCCGCAGCGCTTGATCAATAATTAACGTAATATTTTCAACATGGTGCCGCGAAGCAACTTCCGGTACTACACCGCCGAAACGTTTATGGCTTTCGATCTGGGAAGAAATCACATTAGAACGAATCGTATTCCCGTTCTCGATAACGGCGGCCGACGTTTCATCGCAGCTCGTCTCAATGCCAAGAATACGGATCGGCTTCCCGGATGCCAGCGCTTCTTCACGGCGCTTGTAAACTTTGTGTTTCCAATTGTTCATTTTTTATTTCACCTGCATTTTCGAATACCTTGGAATAAACGTGCTTGTATACAATTATACACAACATAATGGTTATATTATTGCAAAAGCTCCATATCTTTCAAGAAACTATTAGTGGTAACATAAAAACCGATAACCTCATTCTTATCATTAAAGACAAAAAAAGAAACCCTTATAAATCAAAGGTTTCTGTCTCGCAAACATTCTCTTTTAATGTTGCCCACATAATAATCGCGTCTTCTCCATTGTCCGTGTAATAACCGGGACGCACCCCTTCTTCGACAAATCCAAGCTTCCTGTACAACCGCTGCGCCACTTCATTGCTTTTGCGCACTTCCAGCGTCATGCTAGCGGCGCCGGAACGGATGGCCAAGCCCATTAATCGTCGCATCAGACGTTCCCCGAGACGCAAACCGCGATAATCGGGATGAATGGCAATATTCGTAATATGAGCTTCGTCCAGTACAAGCCACATTCCGCCATACCCGATAACTCGCTTGTCTTTTTCAATTACGAAGTAACGGGCGAATACGTTATTTTTCAGCTCATTGATGAAAGACTCGCGCGACCACGGGGTAGGAAACGAAAGTTGTTCTACTTCTTCAATATCGTCAAGGTCTTTCATCTCCATACGGCGAATCATAAATTCTTGTTCCATCGTACCGTCCGTCCCCCTACTTCTTCTGACTGGCGAGCCACTTCGCTTCCGCTTCCGCCAATTGAAGATAGACCGGAGCAAAGGTTTGCGTATTCTCCACTCGCCCTTCACGCAGCGCTTTCCATCCCGCCGCGCCAAGATGAGCGGCACGCGGTATTTGATACGACAGCGGCGCAAATACAGCCCTCTTACCAAGTATTTCCTGGATGGTCTCTTTATGAGGCGCCACGTCATCACCTAAAAAGAGGACAGGCTCTTCCGTTGCGATCGTCTTCCATTCTTCTAAAGCTTGGCGGAACAACACAATTCTCTCTGGTTCCGCAAGCTGTACGCCTCCCTCGGGAACAGAACGATAGACGCCTGTATACACTTGTCCTCTGCGCGCGTCAAACAACGGCACAATCATGCCTGGAAAATATGCACCATTCCAGGCCAGTACCTCGAGGCTTGATATACCGATAAGCGGAATATTAAGCGACCAGGCCATACTTTTGGCGGTAGCCACCCCAATGCGAACCCCTGTATAAGAGCCCGGCCCGCGTGCAACAGCAATTGCGGAAAGTTCCGCCGGATCGACTTCCACTTCCTTCAACAACTGGTCTATCATTGGCATCAAGCGAACACTATGGTTTTTCTTTAAATTTGTCGTGCATTCCCCAAGAACTTTTTCCTTGGAACAAATAGCGACGCCCAGGCTAAAGTTGGATGTATCAATCGCCAGAATCATCATGTTTTATCGCCTCACATAATATTTGGTATCGGCTCCCTATCGGGGTAAAAATAAGTGTCCTCTCATCCTCAGCGCCGCGCTTGATTACGATTTCACAGCGTTCTTCAGGAAGCTGCTCAGCAATCATTTGCGGCCATTCTATAACCGTAACGCCATCGCCGTAGAAATATTCATCAAGCCCAAGATCTTCCGCCTCATCTTCTATACGGTATACATCCATATGATAAAGAGGCAAACGTCCTATATATTCTTTAATAATCGTAAACGTCGGGCTATTCACGACGCCCTCTATTCCCATGCCGCGGGCCAATCCTTGCGTAAAACTCGTTTTTCCGGCTCCCAAGTCTCCGGACAAAGTAAATACATCTCCTGGTTCTACCCGTTTTCCCAGCTTCTCAGCCAGCGCCTGCGTTTCTTCTACGGAACGGGTGTAAAACGTATACGTTTGCCTTTTTTCCATTTTTATCACTTCCTATACAAACTTACCGTTCATGTAAAATGATTATATCCTTTTTTCTCAAGCTGCGTTAGCTTTCCATTCCATTTCCGCAACCATACCTGTGCCTTTCCTTCCTGTACTTCGCCGATCCAGTAAAGCGGAAGGGCAGCCTTCTCGAACATTTCAGAAAGCTTTTCTTTGGCCGCCGCAGGCGCACATCCGATCAGCTGATAATCTTCGCCCCCGTAAAAGGCCCATTGTAAAGGATCCTTTCTGCTAACTTTAGCGTAGCGCTGAATACAATCACCGAGCGGGATGTTTGCTTCGTCCAGCACTAACACCACATCGCTTGCTTCAGCGATTTCCCACGCTTCGCTCGCCAGCCCGTCGCTGATATCGTTTAACGCAATGCGTATTTCGCTTTGCGCAAGCATTCGTCCGGCGTCTACTCTTGGTTCCGGGCGGCGGTGACAAGAAGCAAGAAATTCCCACTCATTTGGAATGTTATGCACTCCCCACCTCTCTTGCAAAAGTACATCCAACCCGGCTCCTGAATTTCCCACTGTTCCGGTGACAAATACGAGATCACCCGGCTGGGCACCAGAACGGCGGAGCGCTCTCCCCTGTTCCATTTCTCCAAGCACCATAACTGTGATAGTCAGGGGGCCCGGCATGGCCACTGTGTCTCCGCCAATAAGCGCCATATCGTAACGCATGGCTAATTCCGTCATTCCTTTGTATATTTCTGCAACCTCTTCTTCCGTCCATGTGCGCGGCAATCCAAGAGAAACAAGATAAAACAGCGGCATTCCACCCATCGCCGCAATATCGCTAATGTTTGACGCCAGCGCTTTATGGCCAATGTCAGACGGCAGCATCGTCTGCCGTTTGAAATGCACATCCTCGATCATTGAATCACAGCAAACAACCCAATCATATCCACTTCTTCCGGCGACGACGGCGGCGTCATCCCCATTTCCGACGGCAATCCGCCCTTTGAGCGCCTGCGGTATGGTTTGCCCGCCAGTTAAATACGAAATTAACCCGAATTCATCACGGCGTTTTTCCGTCATTGTATTCCCTCCATTCACGCAACAGCAGGCGTCCCCTGCACTTTCCACAAACGTACCTGCAGGTATTCATTCTCCGCCTGCGCAAATAGCGTGTTCCGCAATCCCTGCATATCAATTCATAGCGGTACGTCTCCCGCTTCCGCTCAGGCGCTACCGAACGGCAGTATCGACTTCCACCAACCTCTTTCAACAACCGTCGAAAATCCGCGTCTTTGTGCTTGTATCCCCGGCCAGTCAGATGCAAATGATAATGGCAGAGTTCATGTTTAATAATACCGATAAGCTCATTCATTCCGAACATTTCATAATGCTTGGGGTTTAGCTCAATGTTGTGCGTCCCAAGTACATAGCGCCCCCCTGTTGTTCTCAAACGCGGGTTAAAGTACGCCCTGTGCGCAAACGGGCGCCGAAAAAATTTCGTAGAGATTCGCTCCACCAATTTCTGCAATTGTCCATCCGTCAGTTTTTCCATTTCTTCTCCTCCCATTCTTGCGCCGGGACGAAACATACGCTACACTGTGAACGTACATACGACATATACAAAGCAAGGGGGAGCCGTGTTATGCGCTATTGTATTTTATCAGTGGAAAATAAACTCCAATTTGTCGCCATGCCTTCCGGCTATATGTATCAGCTTATTGCCCTTTTACGCCGATTGCATAAAGAAATCGACAAACTAACGGTCGCAGAACGCCCCGTTCTGCCGCACATTATTGCCGAATGCAGTGATATCGAATTGCATGATACAAATGCCCGCATTATCCAGGGCATCGATTACCTAGCCAACCTAGAAAAGCAATTCGCCTCACTAAAGGAGGAACATTATCCTCTCATCTCGCTGCTGACTGAAATTCGTGCCCTCCACGCGCAACTCGAATATCTGGCAGAAGAAAATGAATACGAGTAACATCCAAGCTCCAGTGACATATAGTAGTAAAAGACGCGCGTACCGTATTCCGCTTTTTGGCCTTACTATATGTCAACAGGAGGAATAAGGATGCCTCAATGGTTAAAACGTCAACTGATGAAAGCTTTTCAAACAAAAAACCGGAAGCAAATTCTACTGCTGAACGATTGCTGGTTCTTATACAATGACAAACAGGGGGGCCGCAACTGAAGCTTTTACGGCCTCCCTGTTAACCTCGACTATTGCACGGCTTCCGGTCCTAGCATCGTGAGGCCGACCCGTCCCTTTTCCACATCAATGTCCTTTACCCAGACGGTAACAATTTCGCCAACGGATACGACGTCCAGCGGATGTCTAACAAAGCGACGGCTCAATTGAGAAATATGGACAAGTCCATCATTTTTCAAACCGATATCCACAAATACGCCAAAATCGACTACGTTGCGTACTGTACCTTGCAGTTCCATCCCCTTCGACAAATCTGTAATATCTAATACATCTTTTTTCAAAAGCGGTGCATGCAATTCTTCTCGCGGATCTCGTCCTGGCCGCAGAAGACTTTCGATAATATCGGTGAGCGTCGGTTCGCCAATGCTCAGCTTCTGCGCCATATCCTTTACATTGACTTCCTTTAGCTTTGCTTTTGCCGCCTCGCTCGCAATCTCGTCCGTCCGAATTCCGAGCTCTTGCAAGAGAACAGCTACAGCCGGATAAGATTCGGGATGAATAGGAGTATTATCAAGCGGATTTTCGCCATCCGGAATGCGCAGAAACCCTATGCATTGCTCGTATGTTTTGGCACCAAGGCGGGGCACCTCTTTTAGCTGGGCACGCGATACATATTTCCCTAGTTGTTCGCGGCGAGACACAATATTTTTGGCCACCTGTTTGGTAATGCCCGACACGTATTGCAGAAGCGAAGGTGAAGCGGTGTTGACGTCCACGCCCACATAATTCACCGCTGATTCCACAACAAATTGCAGGCTATCTGCCAGCCTGCTTTGTGACACATCATGCTGATACTGGCCGACGCCGATGGATTTCGGGTCAATTTTTACGAGTTCTGCAAGAGGGTCCTGCAAACGACGACCGATAGATACAGCGCTTCGCTCCGCCACATCTAGATCCGGGAACTCTTCCCCTGCTAATTTGGACGCGGAATAAACACTCGCGCCTGCTTCGTTCACGATAATATAAGAAATATCACGATCAATTTCTTTTAGCATGTTAGCGACGAATTGCTCCGTTTCTCGAGAAGCGGTACCATTACCGATAGCGATGACCTGCACCCCATACTTTTCGATGAGTTCTGTAAGCACACGCTTCGCTTCATCGGTTTTGTTCTGTGGCGGCGTCGGATAGACAACAGCTACTTCCAGCAATTTGCCCGTCTCATCCAGAACCGCCGTCTTGCATCCGGTACGGTAAGCTGGATCAAGTGCCAATACAACACGATTTTTTAACGGCGCCTGCAACAATAGCTGACGGAGATTTTCCGCAAAGATATGAATCGCCTGTTCTTCAGCTTTCTCTGTCAATAGGCCACGCACTTCCCGCTCAACCGCAGGCGCAATCAGCCGCTTGTAGCCATCTTCTAGCGCGGATTTTAGTTGCTCGGCTGCAATACTATTTTTGCGAATCCAATTTCGTTCCAAATGTTGCAATATCGGAGCAGAATCAAGCGCAAGCTTTACGCGCAGAATCCCTTCCCGTTCCGCCCGGTTTACAGCAAGAACTCGATGGGGTGCCATCCGGCTGACCGGCTCGCTATACTCGTAGTACATTTCATACACTTTTTTTCCGGATGGTTCATCTTCCTTCTTGGATGTGATAAGCGTCGCATGCTTCATCGTATACTCCCGTACCCAACTGCGCACATCCGGGTCGTCGGCTACCTGCTCCGCAATGATATCAGATGCGCCCTGTATCGCTTCTTCCGCTGAAGCAACCCCTTTTTCCTGGCTAATATATTTTGCTGCTTCTTCCTGCAAGTCACCTGTACAAGCCATTAACATGAAATTTGCGAGCGGCACAAGCCCCTTCTCTTTCGCCACCGTCGCCCGCGTCCGCCGCTTTTGTCTAAAGGGACGGTATAAGTCTTCTACTTGTTGTAATTTTGTCGCGTCCCGAATTTGTTTTTCCAGTTCTTCTGTCAACTTGTCCTGTTCAGCAATCAGGCGAATGACTTCCTCTTTTCTTTCCGCAAGTTGACGCAAGTACTGAACCTGTTCCTGAATGAAACGAATTTGATTTTCATCCAGCATTCCTGTAGCTTCTTTCCTGTAACGGGCGATAAACGGAACCGTACTACCTTCATCAAGCAACGCAATGGTCCGCTCCACCTGTCCGGAAGTAATTTGTAACTCATCCGCAATAACCGAAGCCATCTGTTTTATTTCCATAGTAACAATCCTTCCGCGACTTTTTTATAATGAAAAAAAGCTACCGTATTTCACAGCAGCCTTTCGAGAAATTATAAAAAACGAATCTTGTTTAAAAGTCAATAAGTCCCAAACTAATCTGAAGAGCTTCATTTACTCGCTCCATCATCTCTTCATCAAGGTGTGTGATCTTATCCGTTAATCTCTGTTTATCAATCGTCCGTATCTGCTCAAGCAGGATAACAGAATCACGGTCAAATGCGTATGTCTTTGCATCAATTTCTACATGGGTAGGCAACTTAGCTTTTTGGATTTGGGCCGTAATGGCTGCGACGATTACTGTCGGACTGAAGCGGTTTCCTATATCATTCTGTATAACCAGCACAGGCCGGACTCCGCCCTGCTCCGATCCGACAACAGGGGATAAATCCGCAAAATATACGTCGCCACGCTTCACGATCACACACTACACCCCGCTCACTAAACGACCCAATGTCAAATCCGCTTCTTCCTCAGCCTGAAAAGCCTCGCTCGCGATGTCTAGATTAATATTGGCCATTTCCATATATCCACGCTGCATCATTTCACGAATATGCCGCTTCTTCCGCTCTTTCAAATATAATCTCATTGCCTGACGGATAAACTCGCTGCGATTAGATTTTTCTTTCTCCACCAATCCATCGACTTCCTGCAATAGATGCCCCGGCAAGCTAATCATAATTCGCTTCGTGTCCATTTTAGACAAGACCATCGCACCTCCAACACCAACACTGTACAACTTTTTTCTAAGATGAAAGACCGCGCGTACGTCTCATTACCAGTATGTCGTAATGGGTACAGAATTATACTTTGCACGGTTTTTTAGCGGGAAGATTCGACTTCCCTTCTTAGTATTCGAGTTATAATAGCAAATTCCTGCATCTCTTCGCCATTTTTAGAAGAGATTTTGATTCTTACTGATTGTATCATGATTCTTCCTGCGTCACAACAGTAGGAATCGACGCATGAACTCCCTACTCCTTACAGAAGTCTGGTAATATGTGATTGTTTACAGCAACAATGCGGCCATTTTCGTAATATACGCGTGGAACCCGTTTGCTAACCATGCATGTAACCTCATAGTTAATCGTCGTCAGCCATTCCGCCATCTCATCTACCGAAATCTCTTCGTTGCCCTGTCGCCCGATCAAAACTACTTCCTCTCCCGCAGCTACATTCGGAATGTGCGTAACATCAATCATGAACTGATCCATGCAGACACGTCCAGCGATCGGCGCTCGATAACCTTTAACAAGCACATACCCCTTATTCGACAGCAAACGATTGTATCCATCCGCATACCCTGCCGGAACGGTGGCAATAACCGCATCTCGTTTCGCTTCATAAGTCGCACCATAGCCGATTTTTGCCCCGGCCGGCACTTGTTTAACATGACTAATCCGCGCCTTCCATTGAAACGCAGGCGCTAGCGGGATACCTGTCGTTTTCGAGTACCTAGAAGGATACTGGCCATACAAACTAATACCCAAACGGATCATATGACGGCTTTGCTCCGGGTAGAACATGGCCGCTGCGCTGTTATTTGTATACAGGAGTGGAACCTTCATTCCTCTTTCCTCCAGACTATCCACAAAGCGTTGGAACATCTGAAACTGCTCTTTTGTGTAGGTGCCGTCCTCCTCATCAGCTGTTGCAAAGTGAGTAAACATCCCTTCGACCTCTACCCACGGACAATCGCGCACCGTTTCCATGAATGCTCCTAATTCTTCCTCGCTCCGCATACCGATACGTCCCATGCCTGTATCCACTTTTATGTGAATTTTTGTCCGCTTTTTTTGCTTTTCAGCTTCCTGAGAAATTTTCCGCAACATCTCCAATTGATATACTGTCATAGTGATGTCATGTTCGATGGCCAGCCTGATTCCCCGGGTAGGAAATGAACTGAGAACAAGAATTGGCGCTTCAATTCCTTGGTGACGAAGTTCCAACGCTTCATCCAACAACGCGACCCCCAGCCAATCAGCGCCTTCCTTAAGCGCCCGCCTCGCTATTTGAAAAGCACCATGACCATAACCATCCGCCTTAACAACCGCCATAATTTTTGTTTCTGAAGGAATGTGCTTACGAAATGTTTTAATATTTCTTCCAATGGCGTCTAGGTCGATTTCAGCCCAGACATCCCGATAGAATGCTTCCATCGTCTATTTCCCTCTTTTCTGTACACGTGCGATTTGATTGTCCAACTCTTCAAGAAACTCTTGCGAAGCCATAATGTGATATTTCTTCCCGTTGGCCCGGTACGTCGAATTCCATGTGCTTGTGCGCTGTAGTTCATGCAGCGGCACACTTTCTTCAGTCTTACCTATACGAATTAGTAAATGGGTGCGGGAAAGCTTATATGCTGGATGGAGCAATACTTTATAAATAAACGGGGCAAAACCAACGATAACAATAGCAGCTACCATAGCGACAATAAACACAGCTACGCTGCTTTTCGGCAGCAAACTCAATATGCCAAACATCACAAAAACATAAAGAATGGTTTCAATGAACTTGTACTTGAACGGGCGCCTTAAATAAATATCTTTAGCGCTTGCCTCTTCATGTCGCAATACGTTTCCCTGACGATATTTCTTCATAGCAGTCCTCCACTCCACACTAAATTCTGCAACGTCATTTGCAAACATAAAAATTGTTGCTCTAAGCATCTCCACGAATAGGATACCGAGCAACGCCGTCTTTCATCCCACAGTTAAAGCCAGTGAGCTTTCAGACAGCATCTTCTGTAAAAAAGTACATTTTATTTTTATTTTATCATAGCAACTGAGAAGACTCCCACTTTTAAACAAAGTGAAGTCTGGTGAAAGGAAAAGGCTAAGGATTCCCGCCCGTAATTCCACTCTGAGTACATACCTTATTTCTCACGATAGGAATGACACATACACTGTTTATATAGAGTGCACAAATTTATATAACTAAGGAGGTGACCGGTTTGACAAAAAAAAGAAAGAAGAAAAAGCCGGCAACCGCAGTAAGCAAACGGCTTACAGGATTCAAACAGTCACTGTATGAAATAGCAAGCCAGGTGAATGAGACAAAAGAATCTGCAAGTAAAATCGAAAAAGCATTAAATCAAACAAAGTCGGTAGCCCGGAGAACGCGAACAACGAGAAGCAAGCCACGACAACGCCGCCGTATTAACCTCTTTCCGTTTCTCCGTCGTAAGAACCAAACTTCAGAAAGCGGAAGAACCCGTACAAAAAGAAACGATAGCAAAGGGTTAGATGCCGCCGCACTAATAGAAATACTGCAAAACCCTGCGGTACAAACATTAATAAAAAAGGGCCTCAACAGCGGTGTAGTGACAAAGCTAGGAAAAACAAACAACAAAAAGCCAAATAGAAAAGAAGGCCTTTCTGATACGCTAAGCGGAATTGATTTTGCCGAAATCACCAAACTTTTACAAAATCCAATGGTACAGTCCATGCTGAAAAATATGTTTTAATAAAGAAAAAAGCACTTTTCCTCTTTACTGAAGAGGAAAAGTGCTTTTTAACATAACACGCGAGAAGTCCCCTTCCTCCACGCCTCCGGCGTAGGTGGGGGATGAATCGCTATTCATGTTAAATTTCACCTGTATTTCAAATTTCGGCATTCGTTAAAATGAAGTTTTCTCATCAGCTAATGGAACCATCAGCATTACAATAAAATTCTACGCTTTCTGTAACTGTATAAGTTACTCCAGCTATTGTAAAATATCCTGATACAGTAATAACATATGTACGACCACCATCAATTAGCCGTACTTCATACCCTGTTTGTTTCCAGCTTCCACCAGTTGTTACTTTCGAAGTTATAGATTTAATTCCCGCAAACATTTGTCTCTCATAAATATCACTATATTGTGTTTCAAAAGTTCCTGTAATGCTTAACGTTTGATAAGTTCCTCCAGCCTTAAAAGTTACTGACTTCGTTTTTGAAACAATAGACTGAGGAGTAATGACACCTGCCTGTGGTTTAACAACATTCTCTTGGTTTTGAGGCGAAGCCGCCAATGACTCTTGCCTTACCCCAAACGCAACGGCTGTAGCAAGCGATGTTGCTAAGACTCCTTTTACCATCCTACTAATAGTTTTAGTTTTCATAAAATTTCACCTTTTAATTTTCTTCTTACAACTCATAATATAAAATATCAAAAAAATGGATGTCAATAGTTTTTTTGTAAAAAAATACATAAAGTGATAAAAAAACCAAATAGTTTTAAAATAAGTCCTCGAAATACAAAACAAAACATGTAGATTCTATCGAACGCATGAATCCCAATATATTTCGATTCACTTTTTTATATAGCATAAGCCGTCTAAAACCATTGGTTAATCTACTCAACCCTTTTCTACACACTACATTGGTGCATATTACCATTGTAAAAGTAGACATTTTATGATTTAACGTCTACTTTTAATCAATCATTATTAAACAATTTTTTACAAGGCTACAGTGTGCAAACTATCTAATCAATTCGTCAATCCTTTTAATTCTTGTAAAACACTTCTTAAAGGAACATCTGTATTGTATTCTCTTGAAGGCATCTTAAAAGCGTTTATCTCTTGTGTTTTGAATGACAAGTAAATGTCGAACGGATTCGTTGCATACATATCCATTGAAACTTCATTTAAAAATTTAGGCTTTTCGGATTAAGTAGTGAAATATAGACATTTGAAATGCTTTTAAAATAACAATTGTTTCACAATAACACAAACTACTAAATAAGGAAGGGGAATGAAAATGCAAGATATGGAACAATATTTGAAGGACATGGAATTGATTAAAGAAAAAGAAAAATATTCACTTTACTTCAATAGAGAAGCTAATGAGGTCGCTATATATAATGGCGATGATATTTGGAGTATTAACATTGATGAATTAGGTGATTTAGCTTTTAATAAGTAATACACAGTACGAAGATTGTATGCAGTAAAAATAGTATGTCATAAAACTTTTATTAGTAGGCTTTCCACAAACCCAAAGTCTCCTTTTTGATGCCGATGGTGGGAGTCGAACCCACACGGGGGGTACCCCACACGATTTTGAGTCGTGCGCGTCTGCCAATTCCGCCACATCGGCATAAATGGCGTGCCCGGAGAGACTCGAACTCCCAACCTTCTGATTCGTAGTCAGACACTCTATCCGGTTGAGCTACGGGCACATTATTAAAATGAAGAAGCCTGAAAATACAACTAAGTAAAAATGAATACAGATGGAGCGGACAACGAGACTCGAACTCGCGACCCCAACCTTGGCAAGGTTGTGCTCTACCAACTGAGCTATGTCCGCATTTTAATTAAATTGGTGCGGGTGGAGGGACTTGAACCCCCACGCCGAAGCGCTAGATCCTAAGTCTAGTGCGTCTGCCAATTCCGCCACACCCGCATGAAAGTGGTGAGCCATACTGGACTCGAACCAGTGACACCCTGATTAAAAGTCAGGTGCTCTACCAACTGAGCTAATGGCTCATCAATGGCTGGGGTACCTGGATTCGAACCAGGGAATGACGGAGTCAAAGTCCGTTGCCTTACCGCTTGGCGATACCCCAACTTCAATGGTGGAGGGGGACGGATTCGAACCGCCGAACCCAGAGGGAGCGGATTTACAGTCCGCCGCGTTTAGCCACTTCGCTACCCCTCCATATTATTGGACAATCCAAAGAGTAGATATTCAGAGTAATGAAATACTGTGATGGTGCCGGCGAAAGGAATCGAACCCTCAACCCCCTGATTACAAGTCAGGTGCTCTGCCAGTTGAGCTACACCGGCTTCATGATAAAATTCCTAAGTTTGTGACTGGTGGCTCGGGACGGAATCGAACCGCCGACACGAGGATTTTCAGTCCTCTGCTCTACCAACTGAGCTACCGAGCCCAATGATGTAAAATGGCGGAGCCGACGGGACTCGAACCCGCGACCT
>NZ_CP014140.1:3330000-3455000 GCF_001439585.2 Aneurinibacillus sp. XH2
GGGCCCGCATCCAATCAGTGCTCTACCTCCGGTACAGGCGTCCGAGGCTAGCCCTAAAGCTATTTCGGGGAGAACCAGCTATCTCCGAGTTCGATTGGAATTTCTCCGCTACCCACACCTCATCCCCGCACTTTTCAACGTGCGTGGGTTCGGGCCTCCAGTGCGTGTTACCGCACCTTCACCCTGGACATGGGTAGATCACACGGTTTCGGGTCTACGGCTACGTACTCATGCGCCCTGTTCAGACTCGCTTTCGCTGCGGCTCCGGCCTATCCGCCTTAACCTTGCACGCAACCGTAACTCGCCGGTTCATTCTACAAAAGGCACGCCGTCACACATAGACAGTGCTCCGACTAGTTGTAGGCACACGGTTTCAGGTTCTGTTTCACTCCCCTTCCGGGGTGCTTTTCACCTTTCCCTCACGGTACTGGTTCACTATCGGTCGCCAGGGAGTATTTAGCCTTGGGAGATGGTCCTCCCGGATTCAGACGGGGTTTCCCGTGTCCCGTCCTACTCAGGATCCACTCAGGAGAGGATGAAGTTTCGAGTACAGGGCTGTTACCTTCTATGGCTGACCTTTCCAGATCGATTCTTCTACCTCATCCTTTTGTAACTCCGTATAGAGTGTCCTACAACCCCGGAAGGCGAACCTTCCGGTTTGGGCTGTTCCCCGTTCGCTCGCCACTACTAAGGGAATCGCATTTGCTTTCTCTTCCTCAGGGTACTTAGATGTTTCAGTTCCCCTGGTGTGCCTCTCGCTGCCCTATGGATTCAGGCAGGAGTCCTTCCCCATTACGGGAAGTGGGTTTCCCCATTCGGACATCTCCGGATCAACGCTTGCTTACAGCTCCCCGAAGCGTTTCGTCGTTTGCCACGTCCTTCATCGGCTCCTGGCGCCAAGGCATCCACCGTGCGCCCTTCGTAGCTTAACCACATTGAAGGGTTTCTTTTATGGAATCCTTGTTTTGCGCGTGTTTCTTCTGTATCCAGTTTTCAAGGTACAACTTCTATGATGGGTTTAGAATGAGTACGTACTTTTTGTTTACAGGCAAAACCCACAAACAAAAAAGATACGTTCATTCCAGCCTGGCAACGTCCTACTCTCCCAGGGCATACGCCCAAGTACCATCGGCGCTGAAGGGCTTAACTTCTGTGTTCGGGATGGGAACAGGTGTGACCCCTTCGCTATCGTCACCAGACATCGTATGGTGGAGGCAAGCGGGATCGAACCGCTGACCTCCTGCTTGCAAGGCAGGCGCTCTCCCAGCTGAGCTATGCCCCCAGAATGCAAATGAAAACACCGACATTCCAACAAAACATTGTATGTTTTCATCGGTCGTCTTCATATTTTCTTTTTGTAGGAACGAAGTTCCTTCAAAAATGAACAGTGAAGGCTCATTGCGTGCCGAGACTCCGTAGAAAGGAGGTGATCCATCCGCACCTTCCGGTACGGATACCTTGTTACGACTTCACCCCAATCATCTGCCCCACCTTCGGCGGCTGGCTCCAGAAGGTTACCTCACCGACTTCGGGTGTTGCAAACTCTCGTGGTGTGACGGGCGGTGTGTACAAGACCCGGGAACGTATTCACCGCGGCATGCTGATCCGCGATTACTAGCGATTCCGGCTTCATGCAGGCGAGTTGCAGCCTGCAATCCGAACTGAGAACGGTTTTTAGGGATTGGCTCACCCTCGCGGGTTGGCACGCCCGTTGTACCGTCCATTGTAGCACGTGTGTAGCCCAGGACATAAGGGGCATGATGATTTGACGTCATCCCCACCTTCCTCCGTCTTGTCGACGGCAGTCTCCTTAGAGTGCCCAACTGAATGCTGGCAACAAAGGACAAGGGTTGCGCTCGTTGCGGGACTTAACCCAACATCTCACGACACGAGCTGACGACAACCATGCACCACCTGTCACCGCTGTCCCGAAGGAAACCTCCATCTCTGGAGGGGTCAGCGGGATGTCAAGCCCTGGTAAGGTTCTTCGCGTTGCTTCGAATTAAACCACATGCTCCACCGCTTGTGCGGGTCCCCGTCAATTCCTTTGAGTTTCAGCCTTGCGGCCGTACTCCCCAGGCGGAGTGCTTATTGCGTTAGCTGCGGCACTGAGGAGGTGGACTCCCCAACACCTAGCACTCATCGTTTACGGCGTGGACTACCAGGGTATCTAATCCTGTTTGCTCCCCACGCTTTCGCGCCTCAGCGTCAGTTACAGGCCAGAGAGCCGCCTTCGCCACTGGTGTTCCTCCACATCTCTACGCATTTCACCGCTACACGTGGAATTCCGCTCTCCTCTCCTGCACTCAAGCTCCCCAGTTTCAGATGGCCCTCCACGGTTGAGCCGTGGGCTTTCACACCTGACTTAAGAAGCCGCCTGCGCGCGCTTTACGCCCAATAATTCCGGACAACGCTTGCCCCCTACGTATTACCGCGGCTGCTGGCACGTAGTTAGCCGGGGCTTTCTCGTCAGGTACCGTCAGACCGGGAGGTCATCCCGGCGGTTCTTCCCTGACAACAGAGTTTTACGATCCGAAGACCTTCCTCACTCACGCGGCGTTGCTCCGTCAGACTTTCGTCCATTGCGGAAGATTCCCTACTGCTGCCTCCCGTAGGAGTCTGGGCCGTGTCTCAGTCCCAGTGTGGCCGTTCACCCTCTCAGGTCGGCTACGCATCGTCGCCTTGGTAGGCCGTTACCCCACCAACTAGCTAATGCGCCGCAGGCCCATCTGTACGCGGCTCAAAGGCCTTTCCATGCCGAACCATGCGGTTCGGCATCCTATCCGGTATTAGCTCCGGTTTCCCGGAGTTATCCCGGTCGTACAGGCAGGTTGCCTACGTGTTACTCACCCGTCCGCCGCTAACCTCAGGAATGCAAGCACTCCATCGGTTCGCTCGACTTGCATGTATTAGGCACGCCGCCAGCGTTCGTCCTGAGCCAGGATCAAACTCTCCAAAAAAGTTGAAGGTTGATACGCAAGCTCGTAAGCTAGCTCATAAAGAAAGAATGTTTTTCGGGCCCCATAAAAGTGCCTGAAATCAACTTTGAAGCTGACCTTCACTTTCACGGGATATTTACCTCGCACACAAACGAGTGTCACTGTTCAGTTTTCAAGGAACTTCTTTTATTTCGCCTCTTTTTAGCGGCGACTTTTTTATCTTATTATAACCTAAGATTTTTGTCAACAACTTTTTTTGCTGCTTTTATGTTGATTTCTTGTTGTGTTGTTATGAAAAGGTTCATTATAACAAAGCAAACTTTGAAAGCAAGTTTTTTGCCTCGTTACAGCGACAAGAAATAATCTATCACAGGGTCTTTCTGTATGTCAACACCTTTTATTATTTTTTACTTTTTTAAAAGAAAAAGGGCGGCTTACCACCCTTATTTCCCAACCTGATTAAACATGGATTTTGCAACCTCAATCATTTCTTCTTGCGGCATTTCTCCAGACAATGTATATTCTACTCCATCATGATCCCAGCGTAACGTTTTCTTAGCATCACCAGTCATTATCCCGATGGTGTAGCCCAGGTCTATAGGATCTCCTGTCACAAAGCTTGCAGTCGTTGCCTGAGATTTATTTTCCATAATATTGAAAGAATACGTTCCTTGATACCTTAAAACAATTTGGTAGCCATCTTCATCTTTTACTCTTGTTATTCCTTTTAACGATACGCCCTTAGGAAGATACATCGGCTCAATAAGCCCAAAGCTACTCTCATGCTTTCTGGCAGTAGCATCTGCTACAACCGGCACTGAATCCAAAATTGCCGCCTGCATGTTACGTTCTTTGTCAAAAGCATCTTTATCAAATTTCGGATTTAACTCAAAAGAACTATATTGTACTGTTATCATTGAGTTCATATTGCTGTCCATTACGTCAACGCGTACAGGCTCCAAAGATTTATTTAAAACAATTTTTTGGGTTGTAAGCGAACGATTTTGGTAATCGGCTTTTACTTCAAAAGTGTAGTTTTCTCCTTCACCTTGAAACTTTCTTGCTGTGTCATTTACAATGCTTTTTGCCAACGACTCATACAAATAAACCTGTCCATGCTTTTCAGGCCACTCGCTTTGAAAACGAAAACTTTTGTTCAAATGTGGAGTTAAAACAAAGACTCCTTCCTCATTCCGCAAAATAATCTGCGTAATGTTCCGCTGCTTCGACGTTAAAGCAATCCGATAAAAGTTTGGCTTTTTATACCATACTTCCACTTCATATTCCTGAGGAGTCTTGCCGGTTTGCAGTAAAAGAGATGCTCTAGATTTATACCCTGACATCTTTTCCACTTGTTTCGCTAAATCCCCTGCTACATCTTCGGATGACTTCGAACCGCAACCGACCAGAGCCAGACATAACAGCGATAATAAAACAAACAATGAAAAAACGCGTTTCAAGTTTTCAACTCCTTCGCCTTTTTTTCGACAAAGGAGGGATCCCATGTCAATTTCCTGGGAAATCTGTACGAAATGAGTCGCCTGCAAACGACAGTTTTTGAAGCGCCGGCCCGATCGCGTCGATAATATCGCCCGCCAATGTGGCGTACATCGACTTTGCACCACAAATTTCGCCAGCCAGTCCATGGATAAACACAGCCAACTGAATGCCCGATTCTATATCTTCGGTTTGTGCCAGCATTCCCGCCAGCATTCCTGTCAAAACATCTCCGCTACCGCCTTTGGCAAGTGCAGCGCTTCCCGTCGGGTTTACAAAAATCCTACCATCAGGAGTGGCGATTAAAGTGTATGTTCCTTTTAGTACCACGTAAACCTGGTACTTTTGGGCAAATTCACGCGCATAACCGACCCTGTCTTTTTCAACATCTGCCGTTTTGCATCCGCATAATCTGCCCATTTCTCCCGGATGAGGCGTCAAAATAACCGGACTTTTCTTAGCGCGAAGGATGGAAAGGTCTTCGGAAAGTAAATTCAAAGCGTCAGCATCCAAAATAAGCGGCACATCAACCATGCGAATAATTTCGCTAAGCCACTGATTCCCTCCTGTCCATTTACCTAGACCTGGACCGATAGCCACAACGTCAAATGAAGAAACACGCTGCTTTAAAAAAGCATAACTCCCGCACGCAAAGTGTCCTGATTCAGCCGGCCATTCCCAGAAGACAGGCTCGTTAATTTTACCGGCCACGATTGGCAACGCCGGTTCCGGGATCGCCAACGTTAATAAACCGCAGCCCGTCCTAAGCCCGGCAGCCGCAGAAAGTACAGGTGCTCCTGTCATCTCTTTTGAACCTGCAATTATCAACGCATGACCATACGTTCCTTTGTGTGAAAAGCGCGGACGCTGGGGCAATTTCTTCTGCATTCCTTCAGCCGTAAGCAGTTGATCTTTCAACACAAATTCACTCGTCGCCCGTGAAGGTATAGAGATATCAGCTACTACCAATTCACCAACATAAGCTGCGCCCGGATACAAAAAATGTCCCCACTTCGGAAAAGCGAATGTTACCGTGAGATCGGCTTGAACCGCATGTTGCAACGTTTTCCCTGTATCGCTGTCTACCCCTGTTGGAATATCAACCGCCACTACTTTACTCTCACATTGCTGAAGTTGTTCAATTACAAGAGGATAAGGAGGACGTAACTCTCCTCGTGTGCCTGTTCCTAACAAGGCATCAATAATGACGCGCGCTTTACGCATATCTGCCTTTAGTGCTTCATTTTGTCCTTCCCGCCATTCGCGTATGGTATAACCACAGTTCAGCAACATGTCCACTTGACGTCTGCAATCTTCGCTTCGCTTGTTCTCTTCTCCGAATAACCAAACCGAAACATCGCGCCCTCGGTTCATCAAATGACGTGCAACAACCAATCCATCCCCACCGTTATTTCCGGGCCCTGCAAGAATAACGATGTTGCCGTAAGGCCACCGTTTTTCCACTTCCCTGACGACTGCAACCCCTGCGTTTTCCATGAGAACGAGGCTTGGAATACCGATTTGCTCAATGGTGAACCGGTCAATCTCACGCATCTGCTGTGCGCTCACCACGTACATATCATTCCCTCCTAACCCGCGTTATATATGTATGTCCGGCCATCCGCCGATATGCAGACAAGTCTACCGCTTCTCTAAAATGCACTGGGCAACCGCGTATTGCTCACTATGCGAAATCGATAAATGGCAACAGCATTCGCTGTATCCAGTAATGTCATGAAGGAAACTACTTCTTATTACAACAATCGGTCTTCCCCCATTTTCGGGGATAATTTCTGCATCTCGAAACGAAAAACGTTTACCAATGCCCGTGCCCAGTGCTTTGGCAATCGCTTCTTTTGCCGCATAGCGCCCTGCCACAAATTCAGCTCTTCTTGCTTTCGCTTCCGGTATATACCCAATCTCCCGTTCCGTGAAAATACGATTCAGAAAGCTTTTTTCTTGCCTTGCAAGAATTTTTCTAATGCGGTCAAGTTCTACAATATCAATGCCCATACCGATAATCATGCGTTCTTCCTTCCCCTCGTTTTTTATCATTATAAGTGATTGCCAGCAAGAACACATCATCTACGCCATGCTCATAACTGAAGCCACAACCACTGCTTCGCTTTTTTACGCTTCGGTGACGGGCAGAAAGGCAAAAGACGTAAAGGAAGCAAAGGCGTATTATTGATCATCAATATCTCTGTTTCTTGCACATTAAAAAAATTGCAGCCAGTCCTTCACTGGACTGGCTGCTTGTAAAAACTAATGTTGTTCTACATATTCGCGGAGAGCGGTGTACAATGCATCCGCCACGCGTTGTTGAAATTCGTCTTTTGCCATTTCCTTCGCTTCCGTCGGGTTGGTAATAAATCCGACTTCAACTAAAACAGCTGGCATTTTTGTATTTTTGATAACATAGAACTTTGCTGTTTTTACTTTTCGATCATAAAACCCGGTAGCTTCTACAAAGTACTTGTGTATTGTTTGGGCGTATTCTTTGCTCTTCTCGGTGTAATAATACGTTTCGGTTCCTTTGGCGCTCGCCGAAGTGGCCGAATTGATATGAACAGAAATGAACAGATCAGCATTTTCCTTGTTTGCCAATTCTACACGTTCTGCCAAGGTGGGATACGTATCTCCCTCGCGCGTCATAATAACCTGAAACTTGGAATCTGCCCGCAATTTGTTAGCCAAACGTTGCGCTATTCCTAGCGTCAAATCTTTCTCCTTTAGGCCGTTACCTCCCGCTCCCGAGTCGGTACCGCCATGGCCCGCATCAACAACAATCTTCACCTTTTCTTTAGAGGACAACCGAGCCACTGGTGGTACAGAAGTCGGTGTATTAACATTGTCTTCGGACGGACTTGTCACAGAACCTTCGCCACCATTAGATGGTTCAATAACAGCCGGAACATCCGGTGATTGCGTTGCTGGGGGGACAGGTACCGGAGGCTGCGGATACTGTACATCTTTCAACCTTACTTGAATGCCATCCTGATTCGAAACCAAGTCATACTTCGCCGAACCGACCAATTCCATCACTACGCGAACTGTATCTGGAGAAAACTGACTATACCGTACTTCTTTTATTGCGGAATTCGCCTCTCCGTTAAGCGGAAGCGGTGACGCAATCGCTAACTGCGCGTTCTGCACATCGATTACAATACGAAACGGTGCTTTCATGACTTGATCTTTTGCTCGGGGCTTTCCAATTGTTTTAATTTCTAATACATTTCCAGATTGGCTAATCCCCGTTACCTTTATTTTAGCTGGTGCTTCCGGCTTTGCTTCCGGCTTCTTGGGCTGCTCCTCCGATGCCGGGCGCTCCGCCTGAGACGTTAGAGTATAGATAGTCTTACTCGCGTTCCAGCTGCCCGTGCCATGAACAAGTTCTGCAAGAAAGGATAACGGCACTGTAATTTTGTTATCAATTTTTTTGTATAAACCCGCAGACACTGTTTTTGCTTCCCCGTCTTTTATAAACACAACCTTATCTTTTTGCGACTTTATAGTATATCCGGTAGATGCAGCAATTTTTTGCGCATCGACAAAATATGTACCGTTATGATTGTATATATCGGCAGCGACAGCTTGTCCATTTATGCGAAGCTGTACAGGATTGTTCAAAATAACGCTTTTCGTCTTTTCTTCCCAGCCGACTTCCATCCCCAACAATTCTCCTACAGCCCGGAAAGGAAGAAACGTCCGATTGCTAATAATAACCGGAGCTACATCAAGTTTTTTATTTGAACTATTCACACGTGCCGTTTTGGAATGAATCGTTAACTCCACTTTTTTGTTGCCATTTGATACGGTCACCCGGCGTGTTTTCGCGTCCCATTCAACTTTCATTCCCATGCCTTCCTGCACAATATAAATCGGTACAAGCATACGGCCGTTTATCAATTGGGGAGGAACATCCGGTTTTATCCGTTTGCCATTCATCCACAATTGAATCGAGGCATTAGAAGCAGCCTGAACGGTAGCAGACCATACGCCTAGCAAAAGAAAAAGAAATATCCCTATCCTCCGCCACGCTTTTTTCATCCATATCCTCTCTTTCTCCATAGTTTTACACTTCTACTCTCGTTTCGACAAATAAACATATTTATTGGAAGCATTTTCTCTCATTGTACTACTTCTTTCTCTAAGATTGAACAATTTTCCCATACAAAAAGGCCGCATGTTTCTAAGATAAAACTTACTTCAATTTCCTTTTTGGATGATTTCCATTAAAGAGAAAAAAGCGCATTAAAAAGTATAAGACTGGAATTAAAAGACAAAGACTTATGATGAACGCAACCACAAGCAAAAGTCCCAACTGTGAGCTGGTAACGCTGGCACGAATCATCAAATATGGGTACAGCAGATAAGGCATATGGGATACTCCATAACCAAAAAATGCGAATCCAAACTGCAACATAACCATAATAAACGCTGTCCCCAGCGCCTGACGCTGGGCGATAAAATAGACAGCAATTACAAAAAAAAGCAAAGAAGCAATAAACATCCAGCTGACGTCAATCATTTGACCAAAATGCCAAGCATTGTGAGCACGTAGTGTTATAAATACAATTACGCTTGCCAGAAGGGTCGGACCGCTCCAAAAGAGTGCGAAACGACGCAACAATTCCATTGCTTCAGTGTTCCCGACCTTATTAGCGTAATACGTAAGAAAACTAGTGCTAATAAACAACACACTAACAATTGCCAGAAGAACTACCGCCCATGAATAAGGACTGGTAAACAGCAAGCCCGGCGTAAATGCCATATATCCTTCTGGTTGCTCCGTAATGAATCCCCCTTCTGAAATCGTAAAAACGGTAGATAAAGATGCGGGAATTAACAGGCCTGTAATTCCGTAAATGAATAAATAACTTAGATTTTCCCGCGCACCAAAATGGGCAAGCGCATAGAAAAATCCGCGTACAACCAATAACATAAGCGCAACGCTCCCTGGTACCAAAAATACTGCGCCATAATAGGTTGCAGCATCTGGGAAGAAACCGATGAGTCCGGCAAAAAAGAAAACAAGAAAAACATTCGCTATCCCCCAGACAGGGGAAAGATAACGGGCAATAATACCATTTATAATATGATCTTTCTTTTTCCACTTTCCGTAAAAAAAGAAGAAGCCGGCACCAAAATCAATGGAGGCAACAATTAAATATCCGTATAAAAACGTCCACAGTACTGAAATCCCAATGGCTTCATACGACATACCGTTTCTCCCTCCCTATTCTAGTGCCTCGCTTTTTGAACTTTAGCCGTATCATACTTTTCTCGAGCAATGGAAAACTTTACCACCTTTTTTTATACCATCTATTCTCCAATCACAATTATAGCAGGAACATCACTTTAAGCGTGGTAAAAACGGCAGTTCTTGATATATTATGCCACCAAATGGCATCAGTCAGGGCAGAAAAAAAGCAGGCGTCCCAAGAAAACACCTGCTTTATGGCTTGCTTTGTGGTTTTTGCGCGTCCGCGGCCGCCGCTTTTGAACTTAAAATCATAATTTCCACTCGGCGGTTTTTAGCTCGGTTTTCCGGCGTATCATTCGGAGCTACCGGGTGATATTCACCGTAACCTGCGCCTGAAAGACGCTCTGGTTTAATCTTATATTCCTCCGCAAGATAACGAACTAGATTCATAGCGCGAGCGGCAGAAAGCTCCCAGTTAGAAGGATATCGTGCGTTATGAATCGGAACATTATCCGTATGCCCCTCAATCCGCAACGGATTGTCGATAGAATTAATAAAATTAAACATATCCTTAATAACCTTCTTCGCTTCCGGTTGCAGCGTAGCATCGCCAATCGCGAACAAAACGGTTCCAGTAATCGTTACGTTAATCCCGTTCTGGTCTATGTTAATTTTCACGTTTTTATCCAAGCCTTTGGCCTGCGTATATTGCTCCATTTTTTCTTTAATTTGTTCAAACCGTTCTTGTTCGGATGGAACTTCGTTCTTTTTCTTTTCCTTCCCTGTATTTATGTTTGCCGAAGAAAGCGCAGCTGAGCCGGGCGCCGGCATTACAAGTGAAGCACCCGATCCTGTTATCTGGCTAAATGATTCCCGCAAAGCCTGGAATTTCTTCGCGTCAACCGCGCTCATAGAAAAAAGAATAAGAAAAACAATAAACAATAAAGTGATAAAGTCAGCATAGGATATCAGCCAACGCTCTAAATTAACATGACTATCATGCTTCTGCCTCTTTCTGAACATGTGCTTCTTCACCGCCCGCCTTTGTATTCCGATGCGCTTCAGAAAGGAAGACAAGCAGCTTCTCACGTAACGCAACCGGGTTCATTCCTTGCTGCACACCAATGATACCTTCAAGGGCGATTGTCAAATAAAGCACTTCATCTTTTGACTTTGCCTTCAACTTCTCGGCAAAGGGAAAGAAGAATAAGTTTGCAAACGCCACCCCATAAAGCGTGGCAAGAAAAGCAGCGCTAATGGATGGCCCCAATGACTCTGGTTCATTCAAATGTGTCATAATCACTACCATATGCATAACGGTTCCCAAAATCCCGATGGTGGGGCAATAACCGCCCGCGTTCTCAAAAATTTTGGCGCCGTGCTGATGGCGAGTTTCCATAGCAGAAATATCATACTCCAGCATTTCTCCTATGATCGATTGATCGACCCCGTCAACCGCACTACGTAATCCTCTTACAATAAAAGGATTATCGATCTTTTCTATCTCCTGCTCAAGCGAAAGCAATCCTTCACGACGTGCCTTCCCTGCCAATTGCTCCATTTGGTTAATCAGGCCCATATAATCCAATTTCTGTTCAGTAAACAGTTTCTTAAAGAGCTTGGGCACTTTTTTCAATTCGCTCGTAGGCAGCGAAAGAATGACCGCTCCCATGGTTCCACCAAGAACCAGTACAAATGAAGACGCGCTCCAGAGGAGATTCAGATTTCCTCCATCATAGAAAAAACCGAACGCCGCAGCGGCTAAAGCTACAAGAATTCCGATAATTGAGGCTAAATCCATTTGACATCCCCTATTTCTCTCGATAGTTCTCTTTTCATTACAATGTTCTTATATATGTATCGGCACAAATGAGACAAAATCAAGACTATTTGAGCAAGATAGGACTAAAGTAAAAAAGAGATTTTTTACCTATCGATATCCGGGGTTTTGACAGCGATACTTCTACCATACGCGAGGATTCGCGAGATAAAAAAATTCCTGCATTTGTTCAGCTAAAATATTACGTCCAATACGCGCCATAGCAAAATTAGCAGCATGCGCCTGAATATCAGGATCGTCCGTATAGACTTCTTCCATGCCCGCTGACGCAAGCAAGCGTTTTAGCATTCTTTTATATTCATACACATCAACACCGCTATTTTTTAAATCCCAATGCCAATAATATTCAAGAGCAAGTACAATCTGATTTTCAATATCTCTGGCATCAGCAAATAAACGCTGTAAAATACGACGAGCAATTTTTTGACGGCGATACGAGGGAGCCACCTCTAAAGCCCCCATCATTCTAATATAAGGGAGCGCTTTCCAGCGCTCCTCCGAATCAGGGGGCAAAAGTGTGGCATATCCAACAATCTGGTTATGATGGACAGCTGCGGAAATTTGCATAGCTGTCTCTTCCAGCACTCCCCGCAAATATGAACATTGCTCACCCGGCTCACGGAAACAAGCCAAACCTGAATGAAACGGATAAATCAGTTGCTGTGCTGAAAATACTGAAATAAATGTAATCCCCTCATAATCGTTACGCATACTTATTCCCAACTTTCATCTTTATAATTATCAATGGGATACAAGTAATACGGCGGCAAATCATCCACAAGATGATATTCACCGATTTGCTGATCCTCCCACAACACAATGAGAAAAAGTTCGTAAACCGCAAGCACCTGTCCTTGCATCCCGTCAAACCGTTCTACTCGCATTCCTTCACTAAATTGTAAATGCATAATCTTTCCCTCCCTGTCCCCTTTTCATCCTTAACATTTTCAATTTTCTGTTTACTAATGCCGCTCTATTATTTGGTCAAAATTGTTTGCAGAACAAGTTTTTCTGCGACTTGATAGGGAAAAGTCTAGGGTCAAGTACTTTCCGTGACACCAGACTTTCCCTTCCTAGCTAATCAAAGAAAAGCAAAGGAGCAATAAAACTTCAAAAATAAAGGAGATTGGTTCTAAAACTCAGGGATTTAACCATCTTTACAACTCATCAAAACCGTTCTCTTTCGTTACCTTGGCATAAGTGCGGGATTTTCCCTCGAAAAAATCCGTTTTTGTTTGGTTCAGGGCTTCATCTGAGAACGGCCGGATCCACGGCATGCAATTATCCACTCCCTTATACGCTTTCTCAAGCCCCATCATGGACAATCGCTTATTTACAATAAACCGGATATAACGGTCAAATTCTTCAAAATCAATACCTTCGACTCCTGTCAGAACATGACGAGCCCATTTCATTTCCAATTCAACCGCTTGGTGCATTTTGTGATACACAAAGGCGCGGTTTTTCTCTGTATTTAACTCAGGATAATCGTTCAATAGAAGCTGAAACACTTCTCCGAAAAAGAACGTATGCTGAGCCTCGTCCCGCTGAATGTAGCTAATCATCTGACTGGTTCCCAGCATCTTCTGGTGACGAGCCAGATTGTAGAAAAAAGCAAACCCGCTGTAGAAGAAAACTCCTTCCAGAATCATGTCAGCGACAAGCCCCTCGAAGAAAGTCTGAGGACTTTTTTGATCCCGAAAACGCTGGTACATGTCTGCAATGAAAAGATTTCGCTCCAGCAACACCTCGTCATGTTTCCAGTATTCAAATACGTCTTTTTGAGTCTGGTAATCAACCAGGCTGGAGAGCACATAAGAATACGATTGATTGTGAATCACTTCCTGCTGGTTAATAATAGCGGCAATTGCCACCAGAGAGGAATCTGTAAAGTATTGCCCAACATCGGTCACAAAATTGGTCTGCATGCTATCCAAAACAGCAAGAAGCCCGATAATTTTCTTAAAAGCGTCCTGCTCGATCGGTGTCAATTCCGAAAACTGCTGCTTGTCCTTGTTCATCGGAATCTCGGACGGAATCCAGTGGTTGGAAATTAACACCTTGTACAGCTTATACATGGCCGGGTGTCGGATATCGTCCCAGTTTAATACCCCAGAACACTTGCCATTAATGATTTTGTTTGACTTGTTTGGAGCGTTTGTCTCAAAAACTTTCTGTTGCTGCAGCATTTCCGTTCCCCTTTCTGCTATTATGTGCAGGCTTCGCACTGATGAATCTCAATCGCACGGCTGCGGATGTAGTAGGTTGTCTTCAATCCCTGTTTCCAGGCCTCCATATGCAACCGTAGTAAATCCCTGGCATGGATGTCAGGACGGACATATAAATTGATACTTTGTCCCTGATCGAGATGACGCTGGCGGGCGGCAGCCTGTTTGATCGACCAGTGCTGATCCAGATGATACGCTCCCTTGTAGTACCACAGTGTGCGAGAAGACAAATCGGGAGCTGGATTGGCAATTTTGTATGTGGTCTTCTCTTCATAAGCGACCGGCTCGAACACTGGATCAACAGAAGCGGTGGAGCCAGCAATCAGCGACGTTGAGCCGGTTGGTGCAATGGCCATCAGATATCCGTTTCGAATGCCGCATACGGCTACTTCTTTCGCGAGTTCTTTCCACTCGGGAGAATCATAACGTCTGCGGACAAAATATTCTCCATTTTCCCACTCGCTGCCTGAAAAGAGCGGATAGGCTCCTTTTTCTTTCGCTAATTCCAGTGAAGCGCGAATGACTAAATAATTGATTCGTTCAAACAACCGATCGTTGAATCTAACCGCCTCTTCACTTTCCCATCTGATTTTATTGACGGCGAGCAGATGATGTAATCCAAAAGCTCCAAGCCCAATGCCTCGATACTTTTTGTTAGTATAGTGGGCCTGTAGAACATCAATCTGATTTACGTCAATCACGTTGTCCAGCATGCGCACCTGAATGGGAATTAATCGTTCCAATACGTTTGCGGGTACCGCACGCCCCAGATTAATGCTGGAAAGATTGCAGACAACAAAATCGCCCGGTATTTTCCGAATCACAATCTCTCCGTCCTGTAACACTTCTTCGCACACCGTTGTAGGAGACATGTTCTCTAGAATTTCCGTACACAAATTGCTGGAGTAAATCATTCCCGCATGTTTATTCGGGTTCGCGCGGTTAACAGTATCCCGGTAGAACATAAACGGAGTTCCCGTTTCCAACTGCGAGATCATGATCCGCTTCATGATTTCTATAGCCGGTACCGTCACACGGCTCAAGCTGGCATTACGGACGCACGCTTCGTAACGTTCGCGAAAGCTGCCTTGCCCCGGCTCCTCATCATAGAAATCCTCCAGAGAAAAGCCCATTACATTGCGAACTTCATGCGGATCAAATAAATAAAATTCCTCTCTGTTTTCTACCGCTTCCATGAAAAGATCAGGGATACACACACCCGTGAAGATGTCATGCGCCCGCAAGCGCTCATCACCGTTGTTCATTTTCAAATCTAAAAAAGCCAGGATATCTTTGTGCCATACATCGAGATAAACAGCAACGCTGCCGTTTCTTGTTCCAAGCTGGTCGACGCTTACCGCCGTGTTGTTCAGTTGGCGAATCCAAGGAATAACCCCGCTCGATTTGTTTTCATAGCCGCGAATGGAAGAGCCACGAGCCCGCACTTTTCCCATATATACGCCGATGCCGCCTCCCATTTTGGACAGCCGGGCAATATCGGTGTTGGAATCGTAGATGCCTTGCAACGAGTCATCAACCGTGTCCACAAAGCAGCTGGAAAGCTGGCCCCCCCTTGCTTTTCCCGCATTCGCCATAGTCGGCGTTGCCACCGTCATATACTGATGACTCAGTGCCCAGTAGGCTTCTTTCACCAGCGCCAATCTTTTTTCTCTGGGTTCTTGCATCATGAGGTGCATAGCAATGATCATAAATCGCTCCTGGGGCAGTTCAAACAGGTTGCCGGTGTAATCCCTGGCCAAATACCGCTCGGCAAGAGTAACAATCCCCAAATAAGTAAATAGCTTGTCCTTTTCGGGATCGATCTCTTGTTCCAGTTCCATAATGTCTTGTAAGCGGTAGGCCGTTAGCATCTCCTTTTGATAAATGCCCTTTTCCACTAACTGCTCCAACAGGTCGAGAAAAGAACCATAGGGACGAGAAAGTCTGAATGGGTATGCACGGCTTCGGGCCACTTCGTGATACAGCGCAATGATATATGCTCTAGCTGCAACATAGGTCCATTCCGGCTCCTCTTTAGAGATCAGCTCCGCGGCTGACATGGAAACGATTTTCGCCAGTTCTTGTTCCGTTAGTTCTTTGTGTTTCCCTTTCGCGAACGTACCCCGAATAAGCGCATCCGCATCTAATTGGGGAAAATCACTCAAGATATCGCTGATGAGTGAAGGAACCTGTTTATCCATATCAAAAACAAATGTTTGCAATTCTTCCATCTCCTTTGCGGTAATAAAAAAAGCATCCTCTCCCGTTGGGTATAAGGATGCTTGTAATAGGCAATGAAAAAAGGCATACCTGTGCCTAAGCTTAACGCGCCTAAGAAAGGGCAAACGCCCTCATGACTGATTACACCTCCCCATCCTCGTGGTTCCAACGGTGCTTTCTTTATGGCAGGTCTCCTGGCTTACGGATCATCGCTTCTCTATACCTTCCCATTTCAGTCTTATGAAACAGTGGTGAATCCAAGAGTTGCTCCCCGTTCACAGTGGCGGGACCGCGCCGGACTTTCACCGGTCTTCCCTTTTAAGTGTTTACCTGATCTCTTAGTAAGATAAAAAATCATGCAAACACACCATAAAGCTTACCTATATTTAGTTTTATAAGGAGATTATAACATAATATATTGTGGTTAATAAAGGAACCTTTTGGGCATTTCAGAAGAAAGCAGAACATTCCTTAACTTAAAGCGGCTCCCGGCAAAAACCAGGAGCCTTCCTTCATACAAAACGACTTCGCTTTTTTCTTTTCCACAAGTAATAAATGACAAGCACCGCGCACGCGGCCAAAACAAACGCGTCCCCGTAATGTAAATACGTTTTAATCTCCGCCCAATTCTCACCTAGAATCCAGCCTACATAGGCAAGGGCCGTACACCACATCGTCGTGCCAAGAAAACTATAGACAATAAAACGCAAAAATGGCGCACGTGCCATTCCCATAGGCAAGGAGATAAACGTACGGATAGCCGGAAGCAAGCGAGTAAAGAACCCAACACTATCTCCATGCCGGGCCAACCAGCGCTGCGCACGTCGTACTTCATGCAGCGGGAAGATGAACCTAAGCGGCCCCTCCAACAAATGTCCATAACGATGCCCGATGATATATGCGACAACGCAACCGATCGTGCCTCCAAAGCTTCCCGCCGCAATCGCAAAAACCAGGTCCATCTTGCCTTGAGAAGCCAAAAAACCGGCGAACGGCATAATTAGCTCGCTCGGAATCGGAATACAGGCGCTTTCTAGAAGCATGCCGAGAAACACACCCATATACCCCAGATAGTCGATAATGGCGGTAATCCAGGATCCAATCGTTTCAAGCATTTTTCCCATAAGTCCGTCCCCCTTTATCAACTATCCTATACACAAAATCAGTTTATAGAACCCTTGACCTCTTTGTTTACCTCAGCTTGGCCATCCACCGGATTTTCCAGAAGTTCACGAATGTATTCTTTTGTCCGCTCTGCACGTGGATCGATTACCTGTGCCCCACCAATCGTTTTTTCCCGCAAAATCGTAGAAGGCGGAATTTGTTCCGTCTGTAGATTCTCCAGATCGATTTTATAGGCCAGGTTTGCCAGACGCAACATATCGGTGGAACCCATATTAGTCGTTACATAAGGAGAAATAGCCTCCAGCACACGCGGCACTTTCCAGATACTCGTTCCACTTTTCGCCTTTTCAGCCAAAGCTTTCAAGAATTTACGCTGCCGCTCTGTCCGGCTGAAGTCGCCCATTTTGTCGTGGCGGAAACGCACATATTGCAGCGCTTTACGACCATCCAGGTGCTGATAGCCTTTTTTCAGCAGAATATCATAGTACCCATTATTTTCATACAAATAGTATTCCATGTCTTTTTCAACATACAAATCAACGCCGCCAAGCGCATCCACTACTTTTTCAAACCCTTTAAAATCGGTCACTACATAATATTGAATCGGAAGCCCGGTTAAATTCTCCACCGTCTCAGCCATCAATTCCGGGCCGCCAAGTTCATATGCAGCATTAATCCGGTTTTTTCTATGACCCGGAATTTCTACCCATGAATCGCGCAAAATAGAAAATAGATGCGCTTTTTGAGTTACCGGGTCGATGCTTACTACCATAATTGAATCTGAACGCGTAGACTCCTCATAATCACGCTTGTCCACACCCAACAATAAAATATTGACACGTTCTTTTCCCGTCCATTCCGGAAGCGATGTCGCGGTGCCCGGTTTCTGAATTTTCGTCGTGAAAGAATAAAAAGAATAGGCGTAATACGCACCTAACCCGATTCCGAATAATAACAAAAAAACAAACGTCATTCTTAGAATGGTTTTTAACGTTCTCATGGAATTAACAAAACATCCTTTCTTTACAGTGAGCAAAACACCATTCTTTATTATAGCGCATCAGGATGTTTTATCACTATGTTTAATTTCATGCCATTACACCAGATAGTATTCGCTTATTCTTTTTATCATAACAACTACCATTTACGGAAATACTGCTTGCTTGTGAAATAGATGCCGAATCTTGTACCGTCCGGCCTTACCAGATGATAATCCCCGTTGCGCTTTTTCTGCGGCCGCAGCGGCACAACCGTCAAATCGGGCTCCAGCCCAAGAATCAGTCCCCGCTCCATATCTCGGCTTGCGATAATAATATCCTTCTTGACAGAAACCGGTGTAACTGACGGATAATAACGATTTTGACCAACCGCCCGCATAACTCCTGCCATTGCCCAATCACTGCTGGTCGCATTGCGCACATGGTTTAAAAATGAAACGCCTACTTGAACCATTTGCGGCTCAGCCCCAAACAAATAAACGGGATACTTTCCATTTATTTTATGTTCTTTCTTTCCCAGCGCGATAATTTGCTCCGCAATATAGCGATCCGCCTGACTTACATTTTTATAATCAACAATCTCCGCTACATTCACAACGGTGAAAATAAATGTCAGGCTGGCGATCAGCATACCGTATACAGCCCGTCCCACTCTCTTTCTAACTATCAGCAACAGCAAACCGTCCACAAGAAGCGCAAGCCCTATGAAAGACGGAAATACATTGCGCAACGCCAGTCCGCTTTTATCAAGAATAAAGAACGGGGAAAGCGGTACAACTGCTATGATAATTCCGAGCAGAATCTCCACGCCCGGTCGGCGCAACCTGCTTTCCTTGTCTGCCATCCGGAAGGCCAGCCAGCCGATAGTCAGCGCCACGATTGTAATCAAGAATAAGTAAAGATAGGAATGATTCTTCAACAAAAGAGACAGGCCACGTCCAAAACCGATACTGTAAAATTTAGTGTGCAACAATACGACAATATCATAAAATTCATGAAACACACCACCCGTATGAACAAGCAACCTTTCCCATGGAACAAGCTGTCCCCGTTCGGCGGTATTGCCCCCTTCTTTAAATACCACATAATAAATTCCAATAAATCCGACATTTAAAATAGGTAGCCAAAGCAAACGCCATCTTTGTTTCCAGAGCATAATCAGAAAAGAACAAGCCGCGCCAAGCGCAATAATTTGCTCATAAAAACCAAAAGACAAAAGCTGAACAATTACAAAACCTGCAACATATCCTATTTTTTTCTTCTGTTCAAAGCTCAGCACAAGCAAATAAAGCGAAAGAAGCATCAAGAAAAGCCCCACGACCAACCGTGATGAAGCGGACAGCCAGTATGTCGCTTCGCTGCCCAAAGGAAGAAGGCCGAAGATAATGGCTACCGCCGTTCCCAACGGCAAACCTAGCCTGTCGAAAATGCGATAAAGTAAGTAGCAACTGGCCGTATGTAAAGCCGTAATAATCACAAGCGCCCCGGCAAGATTCGGCCAGAACTTACCCCATACGAACAAATCAAACAATGAAGCGAGCGGTCGTGTATGATAGCTGTAATTTAGAAAAATTTGCCGAAACGGGTCGTCATAAAGCTGAAACGCCCCATATTGAATCCAGTCATCTAGCACGGGATAATAGCGAAACTTTTCATATCCGTATTTTAATGCCATAGCTGCACCAAACAAAAACCAAAACCATGGCAAAAGCTGTAGTTTTTTCTTCTCGCCCAATGATTTTACTCCTTCCTTCGTTAGTCCTGTTCCTATCTCGAAAAAAAGAAGACAGGTCTCCGCCTGTCTTCCTTTTCTCTATCGTTCTGATAGCCGGGCACGTTGCCGTTTTGCCACATTGCGGTAAATCTCCCTAACCGTAAACTCGCCCCGCATAAAGTAATAAATGCTAAGCGGGAGCAAAGCCGCATACTGAACCAAGTGAAGCAGCACGGACAAAATTGCCCTTTGAAACGCGTGCACATCAAACAAAGATAACGAATAGATGCAAGCATACTGAAATACCCCGATACCTCCCGGCGCGGACGGGATCAGCATAATCAAGTTCGTCAGCACAATGACGACCAGGCTCGCTACCCAGGCTTTGCTGCCGTAAATCCCAACCGCCATTAATCCGAATACGGTCGATAAGTATACGCATCCCCAAGAACAGACAAGATAACACAACGCACGCACAATCACAAGCGGTGATTTAAAAACCGCAAGGCTATCGAGAAAATGAAACAATCTGCGTGCTACCGCTGGCGTTTTTTCTGATGCCAGCACACGCGGACGCAAACGCAACGCAAGCAATAGCAGCAGCCCCCCTGCTACCATCGCTGCAAGCATCAGGTTGCGAATAAGCTGTAGTTTCGCTTCTACCACAGGCTCAAACGGGACAAAAAATGCGACGCTGACCGCAAGCACAATCAAAATAAATACGTCCAACAAACGTTCTAGCACAAGGTTTACGCCCACTGATGCGTAATCTCTTCTCATCTGTCCGATTGTCATAACGCGGATCGCTTCCCCCATCCGAAATGGGAGCAGCATGTTCGAACCGTTGCCCATGCATACTGACGCAAACATTTTCCTGACAGGGATGTCCGGCGCAAACCCTCTTGTCCAGGATAATGCGCGAAACCACTGGCTCGCTGCAAAAGCGAATACCGCAAGCAACACATAGAAATAATCAACCGGGTAACGCAGCAAGCGAGCAATATTTACATTTCCAAGATTGCGATAGGCTAAAAACAGAAACAGACACGTAATGGCAATACCAACAGCAAGCTGTATGTACTTACCCCTCATGTCGCACTTCCTTTAGCTTATTGTAAACGCCATTCCAATCATTTGTTCGCACCTGCAAGGCATCCCGAAACATCTTCCATGAATCTCTGATAATGTGTACTTTCGAATCAACGGAATGACGCAGATTTACAGGAATCCTCTCGATATGATACCCATACTTGCGAGCTAAAAATAACATCTCAAAATCAAAGCCGAAGCCCTGAATAGTCAACTGCGGAAAAATTACGCGTGTCGCCGCCTTGGTAAATCCTTTGAATCCGCACTGGGTATCCGGGATGTCCAAATGTAATACCGCGTTAATAAACCGTGAAAATACGGCGGAAGCAATTTTTCGCGACAACGGATATGGAACGTCTGACTGTTCCTGGTACAAGTCACGTCCACCGATAACAAGATCCGCTTTTTTAGCATAAAATACATGAAGCGCTTTTGTAATGCTTTCCAACGGATACGGCAAGTCAGCGTCCATAAAGAATATATACTTCCCCTTTGCAAGCAGCATACCGTGCTTCAAAGCCATTCCCTTGCCCATATTTTTCTTCAGCGATACAACCTGAAGACAAGGGTGACCCAATGCTTCTACAACGGCTACTGTTCCGTCAGTGCTGCCGTCGTCTACAACAAGCACCTCATAGCTTGCAAAGTGATTGTCCATAAAAGGCATGACCGCCTCAAGCGTATGTTTGATTCTTTTTTCTTCATTGTATGCCGGAATGACAAGCGATAGTTCCATTTCCGAACACGTCCTTTTTCTTGGCAATCCAGGAGATTTCGCCTCTCCCACATAGATTATAATTATACCCAAAAACATAAAACCTGTATATGGTGTCGATGAAATTTTCCTGCAATTGGACAAAAACCTTTCAATATTCAGCACCACCTTCTATTCCAGCAAGCAATAAAATGCCCATAAAATAATGCCTTGTCCGTTCCAAGCCGGAGAAGGCAACATATAAAAAAAAGAAGGTATTTCAACTTTCTCTTTCAACCTTCTCTTACATATTATACCTTTTGTTTTTTTATTACGGGAGTATATTATATTCCCGGAAATATAAGAAACGAGGACAGCCACGCGCTTAAACGCTGCATCTGCCCAGTATAGATAAGTACGCCCATAGCAATGAGCGCCCAACCGCTCACGTTCTTAATCACCGGCATCCATCGATTAAGCCGACGAATCGCTCTAACAGAGTACAACATAATAAAAGAAATAATAAAGAATGGAATGGCAAGTCCCAAGGAGTAGATGCTAAGCAAAAAAATGCCTGTGTTTACAGTTTCCGTATTGCTAGCCAGAAGCAAAATTGAAGAAAGCGCCAGACCAACACACGGTGTCCAGCCAGCAGCAAACGCCATGCCGAGAAGCAGGGAAGAAAACCATTTGCCAGCCTGAATGCGCGACATATCAAATCGCTTTTCACGCGCCAAAAACCGTAATTTCAACCATCCGATCGTCTGAAACCCAAAAATAACAATCAAAATGCCACTCAACTGCTCAAGCAATTCACGATTTGAACGAAGAAACTGACCGAGGTAGCTGGCTGTTGCCCCAAATAAAACAAAAATGATCGAAAATCCGATAACAAATGCAAAAGAGCGAATAAACAATGTACTGCGCCGAATCACCAACCGATCGTCCTGCACCATCCCTCCGGTCAAGTGTGTCACATAAGCCGGAATCAATGGAAATACGCATGGCGAAAAAAATGAAATCAAGCCCGCAAACCACGCAAATGATACCGATATGGATTGCTCCATACGATCACCTCACTAAGCATTGTCGCACACTCGTCATCGCAAAGGCAACTCGTCCCTATGTAGGCAAAATATCAAGCCTTCGCAAAAGTTTCCTAATAAGCCCCGAGCGCTCCTCCGCCACCAACGCTTTTCTTTCTTTTTCTCCTTTAAAAAAGATCCCTTCGTCATTCACCGCCGCAATTTTATTGGTGTTTACCAAAAAGGCGCGGTGACTAAAAACAAAACCGTGATTGCGCAAATATTCTTCATACACCTTCAAAGGAATATATTTTGCTTCAATCGTATCATGGACAATATGAACCTTGACACCTCTGGAACAAGACTCGAAAAACAAAATGTCATCCGGAACAACCTGGATAATCTTATCATTGATAATCGGCACATACATGCCCCCCACTCTGATGAAGCGTTGATACTCGATATGCAATCGGATTTTGCGCAACGCTTCCTCAACACGCGGCGGCAAATATGGTTTCTCGATTACGTCGATAATATCCAAATGATATGTATCGCTGGCCAGCGGTTTCATGCCTGTGATCAACACGGCGGGAATGTGTTTGCCACGCATTTTCAAAATCCCATATGCTTCCAGTCCGTTCATATCCGGTAAGTCAATATCAAGAAAAATGGCGGTGATATCATTTTTTTCCAGCACAGCAGAAATCATCGCTTCCCCTGTGTTTACTACGTCCACGTGGTCAATATATTCCAGTGTTTTTAAATGATCGACAAGCGTTTGCGCCTGAAATTTGTTGTCTTCACATACTAAAATATTCATGATATCACCACCTTATCCTTGTATGAGTCCATTCCTTTAGCGCAGTTCCTCCGGTGCTTCCGGAGCATAAACCATTAACATACACATCGAGGTTACCATTAAGGTTGCAAGTCCCGTAAAAAAGGCAGCTACCGAATACAGAGCTTTTCGCATCATCGCGACTCACCCCCTTTCCCAAACAACCGATTCAAACTATGCACCAAACGCACACCGTACGGAGTTACGGATAATGCTTGTAACATTAGACCGATGGCGAACGGACGGCTGCTTTCAAAAAAGGAAAAAATAAACCCAAGTCCAAGCCAGATTCTAGCCAGCACCTTAAATTTGTCTTTATGCTTCAGGGGACGGGTCGACTGGTATGGCTCAAGGTAATAAGAATACACTTCAATGAGCCATAAAGACAGCACACAAAGCAGCAAGCCTGTCCATAATGACACCGGAATATAACTGCTGCCAACTAAAATCGTAACCGAGACAAGCGTACAACCGAGGCCGCTTTCTACATGCGCGCCTCCGGTCAAAAGTCTAAGACCGCTAAACCCCAAAACGAGAAACAAAACGTCTCTGCTTTGTCCTGTCACTATCGCGACGACAGCCAGCACCAGCATAGTCACCAATGTATGGAGGAACCCTTCGATACCAAATTGCAGCACAGCCACAGAAGCCGGATGGCCGCTCTTGTCTTTAAGATATACAGCGAGTCTATGGGCAAGCTTTCTCATAATGCATCCCCCTGAAACGTAACGATGATGGTAGACTTGGAGGTATCCGGATCATACTGAAGCGCCAATGTACCCGCATTCATCTTCAGTTGTTTGACGATGTCGACTGGCATCGCCTGTACATGCTTCGTTTTCAACGTAAATGTTGTCGTTCCACCGATGACGCTATGTATTTGAAAGTGAATGAATTTATCAGCGCTGGGCTTGTCTTTCAGCACAGCAATGATCTCATCGAAAATCATGTTCAAAATCCGGTTCAACTGATAGCCAGAAATCGATTCAGGAGTGAAATAATGGCCGATGCACTCTACTGTTAAACTTACGCCATACGATTGACAAACGTGCCGCTCCTTCCCTAAAAAAGCGGCCAGCATCGGTTCATGAATCTCGATCGATGCCTGCATGAAATTTCGTTCTTGCAGCAGGTGATCGAGATACTGTACCAGCATGTGAACATTCTGACAGCTAGCCATATGGCGTAACGTTTGAGTTTGTGAATAGAAATCCCGGTTGATTTGCTTAATTTCCTCTGTATAACTATGTAAATTTTCTAAATATAACCTTTCTTCTTCCATTTTCATCTGTTTTTGCATGACTTGAATGTTGCGCACCAGCAAAAACATCAATAAAAATAAACTGAACATGCTAAGAATTATCCAAATATTATAGTATAAATTGTCATACGATACCTCGAGTGTCGTAACCGTCTGTACGACAATAATCATACCAACTAACGAATAGCAGGCAATTAATATGTTAATCTGGCGGCCCACTTTAGAAAAACTATCCTGAACCAGGCTAACTCCCCACTGTTTTTTATGAACAAGCCAAGCCGCCCCAAGCATCAATAATGCATTGGCCAATATAATGGAAATTTGATAAAGAATTTGGCTTACAACTTCACTAAACAGGTGATCCGTCATTAAAGTTACAATAAAATAATCAATAGTCGTTATGACCATGTTAGCGATATATGCCATAGAAATAATAATGATCCCGTTTAATAACCGGGAACGAAAAATTAAAATAAAAAGAGCATAAAAAACTACCATAGTGAGCAGAACAGCATACGAGAGGTCAAGATACATTCGAATGATGCGCGAAAAAATCGCTACCAATACACTGACCAATATAACTTCTTTTATTTTTTCTTTAACCTCATAACGAAAAAGGCACAAAAAGAAAATAAGAGTTGTAGCTTCTTCAATGATAGAAAAAAGGATACCTATAACTAATTGCACGATCATACGCTGTCATGAAGTTAGGTGCAGTAACTCCGGCTCCCCCCCTTTCTATACTAGTATAGCAAACGTATGAAATAAATAGAAAGTGACAATTTGCAAACGCTTTATTCCTTTTCCCATTCTCTTTCCACCATCCACAGTCGAAACCTCAAAGACAATTAATATAACAAAACAGAAGAATAAGACTAATGTCTCTATCTTTTCATTATGAATAGGAATTCACACATTATGAATACGTATTTATAATTCAAAAGCGATAATATAAACATATTTTCCAAAAAATATCAATAGTAATTCATTCATAATGAACCATTGTTCACGATATTTTGCGTAGACCAGAAGGGGATAGACAAGTAGGAAAGTAGTAGCTTACACTGTAGAGAGACGAAAAATTTCCAATTGAGTAGTTATCTGGATATAATTGATACATCTCTTTGGCGGCAAAAACGAAAGCGTACTGGACGATGGCGTCGGACTTTCAACATCCAAAGTCTAAAACAGCCCCAAAATAGAATGAAGTTGTCCAGAAAGGAACTTTAATCATGGGTACCAACGACAAGAAACAAGCAGAGATTTCTCATAAAATAGAGATAAAAAGGAATAAGATGATTTCGGTAGCAGCTTATAACAACTTAAATTTATTGCATCCAGATGTTCTAAAAATAAGCCAGGAGCTAGATGTCTTATTAGTGACCTTATTGAAAAAACAAATCGGAAAACAACATAAGCGAAATTCATTCTAATACAGCACCTGTATACTTGCTTCATTGATTTAGGAACTCTCTCCACTAAAGCGGAGAGAGCATTGCATTTTTTACCAAATAAAAATCTCCCTCCACTTGTAGAAGGGAGGGGTAAAGGGGTTGTTTTTTCACGTGCTCGCTACCCCGCACCAGTGCATAATAGTATGCGCCATAATTTCCGCACATTCGATAACCCGATCCAATTCGATGTACTCATTTGGGTAGTGGGCCATGCTGGTTACTCCAGGCCCGAAGACGATAGCCGGCGTCTCGCCTACTTTCGTCAGCAACCCGCCGTCCGTTCCCCACGGGGATGCTTCAATAATCGGTTCTTCTCCTAGCACAGTACGGTACGAATGGATTAAGTGATTCATCAGTTCATGGTCTATGTCAATCTTGCCCGGTACCCACTGTGCGCCAAACCATTCCAGCTGTGGCGGATGCTGCTTAAGCCACTCGTCGTCAATCGCCGCCAACGCTTCTACCATTGCACGCTTCGCATCTTCCATTTCCTCATCCGGGGCAACACCCATACGCCCTTGTAACTCCACCAGATCAGGAACGGAGGAAGGCCACTCGCCACCTTGGATCGTTCCGATATTAATTGGAATCGGAATGGGAATGTTTTTATACAACGGGTCAGTAATTTTTTCGTTGCGTTCTTTCTCTAGCTTGCGGACGGCATCTACGACAATCATCGCTTTTTCGATTGCACTTACTCCTTCGTAACGTGTACCGCCATGTGCAGAACGGCCTTTCACTTTAATTTTGAACCACATGGAGCCTTGCTGTTTCGGGAAAATCTTCATTTGGGTCGGCTCTGGAATGAGCGCGGCGTCTGCCGTATAGCCACGCAATACGGTAGATAGCGTGCCGGAGCCCCCGCTTTCTTCTTCAATCACACTTTGGAAAATAATATCGCCTTTTAGTTTAATACCTAGCTCTTTTAAACATTCAATGGCAAACAGCATGGCAATATTGCCACCTTTCATATCCGTAACGCCGCGCCCGTACATTTTACCGTCTTTAACTTTACCGCTGAAGGGATCATCCTCCCACTGATCCAAGTCACCGGCCGGCACAACATCAATATGGCCGTTCAGAATAAGGGATTTGCCACCGCCTTCGCCCCGCCAGATCCCCACTACATTCGGGCTTCCTTCAAATGAAGTCCGCGGCGAACAAAAATATGGATGCTTCACCAATTCCTCGCCGGCCGGTTCCCAGACGTCCACTTCAAGTCCTAACGATGCCAGCTTATCGGCGATAAGCTTCTGCGCCTCGGCTTCTCTGCCCTGTACACTCGGCGCCTGCACAACCTGCGCCAAAAAATCAATCGCTTCCTGCCGGTGTTCCTGCATCCAACGCTTAATTTTCTCCTGAATCATGACTTGGCCCCCTCCCATATTATTTAAAGACTGGAATCTGGCTGCTTTCCTTGAAGTGAAGCGGCGCGCCTGTACTTTCGACTACTTGCTCCACCGTGTACGGATACAGCACTTCCTTCAAATGCAGTTCCCCATTTACCACTTCAATTACCGCGCGCTCCGTAATGATCATATCCACGCATTCCGGAGCGGTCAAAGGCAACGTACACTGCCGGAGAATTTTCGGTTCACCCGCTTTGTTAGTGTGATTCATCAGCACAATCACTTTTTTCGATTTTTGTGCCAATTCAATGGCACCACCCATGCCGGGTACCCGCTTACCAGGAACAATCCAGTTGGCCAAATCGCCTTTTTCGCTTACTTCAAGTGCGCCGAGAATTGTAATATCCAGATAGCCGCGACGAATCATGCCAAAGGCGACCGTACTGTCAAAATATGAAGCGCCTGGCACGATTGTAATCGGAAATCCACCGGCATTGCACAAATTTTCATCTTCTTCTCCTCTGGCTGGCGAAGGGCCCGTACCCAGAATCCCGTTTTCCGCGTGAAACATGACTTGCCACTCCGGTGGGATATAGTCCGCAACCAGCGTTGGAATGCCTATGCCCAAATTCACCAGCATCCCCGGTCGGATTTCCTTCGCCGCGCGGCGCGCGATAAGATGTCGCTGTTCTACTCCCACGCCCATTTCCAGTTCACCCCTTCGCTTTTTACAATGTAGTCAACATACACCCCAGGCGTAACAATGCATTCTGGGTCAAGCTCGCCGAGCGGCACAATTTCTTCAACCTCTGCGATAGTAATGTCTGCCGCCATTGCCACCAGCGGGTTAAAGTTGCGTGCGCTCTTGTCGTATACAAGATTGCCGTACTCGTCGGCTTTCAGCGCATATACGATTCCCACCTTTGCCGTAAGCGCCGGCTCGACCATATACGTTTTGCCTTCCACTTTAATTTTTTGTTTGCCGTCTTCTACGATCGTACCAAGACCGACATCAACCAGAATACCGCCGAGCCCCATGCCGCCTGCACGAATTTTTTCCGCCAGCGTCCCCTGCGGATAGAAAGTCACTTTCATCTTTCCTTCTGTCATCAGGCGCCCGGCGTTCGGGTTGGAACCGATATGCGAAGTAATCAAGCTGCGGACGCGACCAGCCGTAACCAGACGGCCGATCCCGACATCAGGAAATCCCGTATCATTGCCGATCAAATCTAGGTTGCTCACACCTTTTTTTAAGATGCCATCAATGAGGGTTGGCGGACTGCCTATACCACCAAATCCCCCATACATAAGCGTAATGCCATCTGTTATATGTGTCAGCGCTTCTTCTAGGGAAACAACTTTCGATAATGTCTGCTGCACTTCCCCTCTCCCCTTTCTATACGCTTTCTTTGGAAGCGAGCTGCCCTTCTTGTTCAAGCTCCAGCGCAAGCTCACCAAGCGACCGATCAAGAATAAAAAGCAACTCATTGATCTCTTCTTCCGTGATAACGAATGGTGGCGCAACCAGAATTGCATCTCCCGCTTGCCCGTCAATGCCGCCGGACGCGCTGTATATGAGCAAACCGTTATTCATCGCTTTTTCAATTAACCGCTCTGTCACGCGAAGATGGAACGGGAACGGCTCTTTCGTCGTGCGATCTTTTACAAACTCCATACCGCAAAGCAATCCCTTGCCGCGGACATCGCCGATAATCTCGTATTTTTGCATAAGCGCTTGCAAGCCTGCGATTAATTGCTGACCGCGCTCTTCTACTTTTCCAATTAACCGATGATCTTCAATGTATTTCATGACCGCAAGCGAAACAGCGGCCGATTGTGGATTGGCACTAAACGTATGACCGGACATAATCGATTTTGAACCAGCGGCGATAACATCAATAATCCGCTTGCTCGCGATGGTGGCTGCCATCGGTGTATAGCCCGCGCTCATTCCTTTTCCAAGCGCCATCAAATCGGGAACCACTCCCCAATGGTCAATGCCGAACGGTTTACCGGTTCTACCATTTCCGGTCATCACTTCATCAGCAATAAATAAAATCTCGTAGCGCTCACAAATTTCTTTAATTCGTTGATAATAGTATGGCGGCGGAGTCACTGCACCAGCAGAGGCACCGATGATCGGCTCTGCGATAAATGCCGCAATATTGTCCGCCCCAATGCGATGAATGGCCTGCTCCAACTGATTTGCGCAAAGCAAATCGCAGCTCGGATACGTGCTGCCAAACGGACAACGATAGCAATAAGGCGGCTCTACTGATGGAAACTCCTCCAGCAAAGGAATAAAGCGCTTTCTTCTCAGGATATGCCCGGACATAGATAAAGCACCAAGCGTAATACCGTGATAGCTCATCCAGCGGGACAAAATTTTATTTTTCCCCGTACGGCCCTGTTCCTGCCAATATTGAATAGCGATTTTCATCGCTGTCTCCGTCGCCTCTGATCCGCTATTAACAAAAAACACATAATCTAAATCACCCGGTGCCCAACTGGCAAGCTTGGTTGCAAGTTCTTCCGCCGCGTCGCTTGTAAACTGTGAGCGATACGTGAATGACACTTTTTGGGCCTGCTCTTTCATTGCATCAATGACCGATTGTACACCGTGTCCAATGTTAGCGGTAATCGCGCCTGAACATCCATCAATGTATGCTTTCCCTTCGGTATCATATAAATAAACTCCGCGTCCATGGGAAACAGTGGGATATTCTTTGTCTAGCAACGGCTTAATGACATGACTTTTTATTTTCACGCGCATCTCCCTCTTTTCATTGCTTCGCTGCCTTTATCATATCAAGCTAGTTGGAAAAAAAATATTCTCACTATTACATAAATTTGTAGTATATTTTTTATACACCATGTATAAAGAGAGGAACGAAGTATGTCCATTACACTAAAAGAAGCGTTACAATTACCTGATATCCAACAAATCAAGCTCGTAGGAGGGCACGGCGGCCTGCACAGAATTATCAAATGGGTAACAATTGTGGAAATCATTGAGGATGTGACACGACTGCAGGAAGGGGAATTTCTGATTACGACCGGATATGGTCTGGACACAGAGGCGAACCGAAAAGACTTTATCGCTCGGCTCGCGCGGCAAAACTTATCAGCAGTCGCTATTCATACCGGGTTCTATATGAAACAGATTCCGCCTGAGTTTATTGCTGCAGCGAACGCGTATGATTTACCGTTGTTCGAGATTCCACGCCATATGAACTTTTCCGAAGTAACCAAGGCACTGCTCGGCCATATTGTAAACCGTCAGCTTCAGCTCATGCAGGATACACAGCAAATCCATCGGGAACTAACACTGCTCGCGCTCAATAATAAAGGCCTGGCGCCCCTTGCCCATACGCTTGCCGCTCATCTGCAAGCCGATGTAGAAGTATACGATGCGAATGGCAAGTGGCTGGAAGGAAGCGGGCAAACGACAGAAGCAATCTCTCCCGCTGAGCTTGTCGAAGCTCTCGGACCCAAAAAAACAAGCAGCTCCATTCTGCTTGCAGAAAATGAATGGCTTCATCCGATTGCTACCGATCGTGAGCATTACGGATTTCTCTATATAAAAAAACGAGCTCCGCTTACGGAAATGGACCGTCTCATCGTGGAACAAGCCTCCATGGTATGCGCCATTGAATTTTTAAAACAAAAAGCGGTCGACGAAGCTCTGCTCCGCCTGCAAGAAAACGTGTTGGACGAACTGCTGGAAAGCAGGGAGCAGGATGAAACGAAACTGCAAAAACTGGCCCAGCGCCTCGGTTACAGGCTGGAAGGAACAATGGCGGTTATGCAGCTTGCCTCCCCGTCTACCGAGAGTATACGGCCTTTCATTCAGCGATGGGTACAAAAGCAAAACAAACCCGTATTGATGAGAGAAAAGCAGAAGACCATTACCCTGCTTATGACCATTCAACAAGAAAAAGAAATAATAAGGGCCGCGCAATCCCTACAGCAGGAAGCGCTATCGTTTCTCCCGCCCGGCGCTCTCTATATCGGCCTAAGCGAACCGTTCCATGGTTTAAGCCAAATCGCAGACCAAGCGCGCTTAGCGCGCTTAGCGTTGCAGGTCGCTATCGCTGCCGGCGAACCGCTGCTTTCCTACGACAAAATCGGGGCCTATGCCCCGCTTCTGCAAATGCAGGAAGCGGGAATTTCGCTGGAACAATTATATCGACCGCTGCTTGATCCGCTGATTGAATACGATCAAAAACATGGTTCAAGTCTAATCGATACGCTTGAATGTTATCTGCAAAACAATTCGAATATCAAAAACACAGCGGCGGCATTGTTCATCCATCGCCACACGCTGAAATACCGTCTAGAGCAAATCGCAGAAAAAACGGGCAAGGAGCTGCAAAACGCGCACGTTCTCACCCAGCTGCATCTTGCGCTCATGGCCTACCGTCTTGACCATGCGGCGCTTTCCGTACTGTAAATGCACTATTTTGCTGAAAGATTTTTTACCCAAAGATTCATATCTTCAAATTTATCGAAGATGTTGCAATTTTTGGTCATGCGGCCCGTATACTCATAACCAAGCTGATGAAATACAGCGTTCATGCCAAAGGACAGCGAGCGAGCCAGCGAATATGCGCAGTACATGTGACGGCGGCGCAGTTCCTTCTCAAGCGCGGAAATCAAATGACGCATCAATCCGTGTTTACGGTGTTCGGGATAAGTAGCGCAGTCTGTCATTTCCGCGTTATTGTAAGTTGCGTTGATTTCGGCGGAAGCGGCACTAACAATTTTACCTTCTTTTTCTACTATATAGAAAATAGTGCCTTCTAGCATGACTTTTTTGATATAGGAAACGTCATTCATTGGGGTCGGGTATGTCTGGAACACCGCACCGTACAAATTAGCTAATTGTTCCGCGTCTTCCGTCACCGCAAGGCGCAGCGAATATCCTAAAGCCAACGATTCATCGGATAGTTTACGTGGAAGCGCGAGCACCTGTCGAAGGATTGTATCCTCTTCCATCCAGTAATCGCTCGTGCGACGTTCATCCGTAAAATACATGGCCATGCTGTACGCGTCATTGCCATTGAAATACTTTTTATACACACCTTCAAGCATATAGCCAAGACTTAAAAACGTCTGCCAGTCTTCTTGACGGGATTTGATGAATACTTTTGTGAATGAATGTTGCTCTACCAATTCAAGAATCCGCGAATGCATGGCGCGAACGTCACCACGATAATCGTCAACACGCAAGCGGGCATTAAACGGATCAAGGCAAACATCCATAATGAAGCGCTCATCTTTTTCCGTGCATGCATGATAATAAATATCGTTTTTTGTCGTCATAAATAAATCCTCCGTTCTCTTGGTATTTTTATAGTTTTAATATTGCAAATAATATTGCAAAAAATATGCCATAAGAACAGGAAAAACTTGCGGATTTTTCAAACGATACCTTTTGTTAAAAAGTATATACCGCCAACACGTTTCCCTAAATTTTTCAAGAAAAGGGTGATCTATGTGTCTGAACTTGCAGCAATCTGGTCAAATGAATTCGAATGGCTCCTTAGCATTATCAATGTAGGCGTCCATATGGTTGATAAAAAAGGAACAACTGTATTTTTCAATGAAACAATGGCGGAAATTGACGGTCTGGATCGGGAGGATGTTATCGGAAAGAGCGTGTTCGATCTTTTCCCGTCCCTTACGAACGAAAGCAGCACCCTTATCCGTGCCCTGCGTACCGGAAAAGAAACGGTCGATAAAGTACAAACCTATATGAACATGAAGGGCAAACAAATCACTTCGATTAACAGTACGTATCCATTGTTTAGAGACGGAGAAATCATCGGTGCCGTCGAACTCGCGGAAGATATTACACGCATCGTTCAACTCAACGATCAAGTGCTCGATTTGCGCCAGCAACTATATAAGAAAACAACACATAAAAAAAATTCGCGGAACGATACGCAATATCATTTCAGCGATCTTATTGGCCAAAGCCCTCTTTTCCAGCAAGCGCTTACGCGCGCCAAGCGGGCGGCCAGAACCCAATCCCCTGTGCTTATCTGTGGCCCGACGGGGACGGGAAAAGAGCTGATTGCCCAGAGTATCCATAACGCCAGCATCCGACGCGACAAACCGTTCATCGCACAGAACTGTGCTGCGGTACCGCGTGAACTGATGGAAGGACTGCTGTTCGGCACGACCAAAGGCGCCTTTACTGGAGCTATCGACCGGCCCGGAATTTTTGAACAGGCGGACGGTGGCACGCTCTTTCTTGATGAAATCAACAGCTTGGATATTATGCTACAGGCCAAATTACTGCGCGTACTTCAGGACGGACGTGTCCGGCGAGTCGGAGGCTCTACCGAGCAGGAGGTAAACGTACGCATTGTCGCGGCTATGAACATCGGGCCACAGGAAGCGCTGGCAAATAACATTCTTCGCTCAGATTTGTTCTTCCGACTCAATGTTGTCAACATTGAACTGCCGCCGCTGACCAAGCGTAAAGAAGATATCGAGTTGCTTATCCATCATTTTATAGAAAAATTTAATCAAACGTTTGCCATGAAAGTTACAGGCGTAAGCAACGAAGTAATGGAAACGTTCCTGCACTACTCCTGGCCGGGTAATATTCGTGAACTGCGTCACGCTATTGAATCGGCATTTAATATGCTAGAGGAAAACGAAGAAACAATCAGGCTGCATCATCTTCCGCCACAATTTACGGAGAAACCGCTTGACCTTGAGCCGGCTGCAACCATCGAACGAGCGGACGCTTTCCTGCCTTCCCACCCGATGCATTTGCCTAGCTATATGGAAACGATCGAACGCAATATCATCGATGATGCACTGCGCCGCTATAAAGGTAACGTAAGCAAAACAGCCGAAGCGCTCGGTATTAAACGCCAAGCATTGCAATACAAACTTAAAAAATTCAATTTATAGACAAAATTTTTGCAGCAAAAAATTCTGGAAGTGCCAGTTTTTTGGCACTCCATTTAAAAATTCCGGAGGGAGCATATCCCTCCTTTTTTCACGTAAACACCGCCAAATCAATATTTTTAGAAAATTTATTACTTTTGGCACACATCTTGCTGTATTTAAATAGCGACTAGAAAATTTCTGAGGAGGGTACAGCAGATGAGCTTGCTTGAAAAAGATTTAAATAAAGGACAACAACACACTCCGGCACCAGGCGAAGGGTGGCACCCGACTCCCGCTAAATGTCGCGATTACCGCGAAATCGAGCTTTGGAAAGATGTAACAGAAGAACAGTGGAATGATTGGCTCTGGCAGCTTACTCATACAATCAAAACGGTCGATGACTTGAAAAAAGTAATCAATCTAACACCGGAAGAAGAAGAAGGTGTACGCATTTCTACGCAAACCATTCCGTTAAACATCACGCCGTATTATGCATCGTTAATGAATCCGGATGATCCGCGGTGTCCGGTGCGCATGCAATCGGTTCCTATTTCGGCTGAAATCATGAAAACGAAATACGACCTGGAAGACCCGCTGCATGAAGACGAGGACTCTCCGGTTCCTGGTCTGACACACCGTTATCCTGACCGCGTACTGTTTCTCGTAACTAATCAGTGCTCCATGTACTGTCGCTACTGTACGCGGCGCCGTTTCTCCGGTCAAATCGGCATGGGAGTACCGAAAAAGCAATTGGATGCAGCTATTGAATATATCCGGAATACACCGGAAGTACGAGATGTTCTGATTTCCGGCGGCGACGGCTTATTGATTAACGATACGGTGCTCGAATACATTCTCAAAAATCTGCGCGCGATCCCGCATGTGGAGATTATTCGTATCGGTACCCGCGCCCCGGTCGTATTCCCGCAGCGGATTACAGAAAACTTGTGCAATATTCTGAAAAAATACCATCCGGTTTGGCTCAACACGCACTTTAACACGCCGCTGGAAATTACTCCAGAATCCAAGCGTGCGTGCGAAATGCTAGCCAACGCGGGTGTTCCGGTCGGCAACCAGGCCGTTATCCTTGCTGGTATTAACGATAGCGTACCGATCATGAAGAAACTTATGCACGAACTCGTAAAAATCCGCGTTCGTCCGTACTATATCTATCAATGTGACCTGTCCGAAGGTATCGGCCATTTCCGCACCCCGGTATCCAAAGGATTGGAAATTATCGAAGGCCTACGCGGCCATACGTCCGGTTACGCGGTTCCGACATTCGTAGTAGATGCACCGGGTGGCGGCGGAAAGATTGCGCTACAACCGAACTATCTCATTTCACAAAGCCCGGACAAAGTTGTACTCCGCAACTTCGAAGGTGTTATCACTTCCTATCCAGAGCCGAAGAACTACGTACCGGGACGTGCAGACGCATACTTCAACGAGTACTATGGCATTACGGAAGAAAAACAATCGGTAGGCATCACCGCCATCATGCGTGATGAAAAGTTCAACCTCGTTCCAGAAGGTCTGCAACGCATGGAAAAACGTGAGCAATACGAGCAGTCCGAAGACCATGCTTCCCTAAAAGACCGCCGGGCAAAACGCGACGAAATGAAGGCAAAAATGGCAAAAGCAAAAGAAAACAAATAAACAACGTGGGGGAACATCAATGAATTGTATATGGTGTGGAACCGAAGAAGCAAAAGAAGGCGTACAGGATTGTTACTGGGTAACACCTGATGGTAAAAAAACGGTGCAAATCCTGAACATTCCTTCCGTCGATTGCCCAAATTGCTACGACAAGTTCGTACCGGAAGACATCTCGCAAAAAATTGAAGACGCACTTTATCTAAACGACATTTCCCTTTTGGGAACGAAGTTTACGTATGAACAGTTGCTTGCAGCCCCGCGCATCAATCTGTTCAAAGCGAAATCGTAATCAATATTAACAAGAAAAATCGAGCACTCCAAACAAGCATCATAAGCCGCAAGCGTTCATACGCTCGACAAAAATGTAAATAAATCGCTGTTCCAAAGCACGAGGAAGCATTTGTCTCCTCGTGCTTTTATTTTTCATTTCACCTTTCTCTCCCTTTCACAGTGAATGAAAACTTCTTTTTTCTCCAAAATAATACATAGTCACTTTATTATGTGAGGAGAATGCATATGGGAAACAAAGCAAAAAACAAAAAATTAACCCCGACCCAAATCGAATACCAAACTTTTGCTAAGGCGCACGAACCCCCCCGTTCCGTCATCAAAAACTGCCTACGTGCTTTTTTTGTTGGAGGAGCTATTTGCCTGCTTGGTCAATTCATTCAAAAATTTTTTATAACCTATTTTAACTTCACAGAAAAAACTGCGGGAAATCCAACGGTAGCTGTACTTATCTTCATTTCTGCTTTACTTACCGGATTGGGCGTGTACGACAAATTTTCCCAGTACGCTGGAGCAGGAACAGCTGTTCCTGTAACAGGATTTGCCAATTCTATCGCTTCTGCTGCACTTGAACACAAAAGTGAAGGATTCGTGCTCGGAGTAGGCGGAAATATGTTTAAAATGGCAGGCTGTGTCATTGTTTTCGGAGTTTTTGCCGCTTTTGTCATCGGGTTGCTGAAATGGGCGTGGACGGCGTTGGGAGGGATGTCGTAATGCTACAAGGACATCAATCCTGGGTGTTCACGAATCGTCCGGTCATCCTTGCTTCGGCGACAGTCGGTGGGCCGTTCGAAGCACAGGGAAAAATCGCTGAAGATTTCGATCTTTTGTATGGGGACATCTGGCTACAACAAGATAGCTTCGAAAAAGCGGAGAAAAAAATGATGGAAGATGCCTGCGATACCGCTATTAAAAAAGCCGGAATCCAAAAGGGAGACATTAACTTTTTTATCGCGGGCGATTTGATGAATCAAATTATTTCCAGCAGCTTTTCGGCCCGTACTGTTGGCGTCCCTTACCTCGGAATTTTCGGCGCCTGCTCTACATCGATGGAAGGTCTGGCTCTTGCCGCTCAGCTTGTCGACAGCGGTGCCGCCAAGTACGCTATGGCCGGAACTTGCAGCCATAACGCGACAGCGGAAAAACAATTTCGTTATCCTACGGAATACGGTTCACAAAAACCGCCAACGGCCCAGTGGACAGTAACCGGAGCTGGCGTCGCCATCGTCGCCGCGTCCGGAGCCGGGCCACGAGTCACCGCCGCCACCGTTGGACGGGTAGTAGACATGGGGATCACAGACCCTTTTAATATGGGAGCCGCCATGGCTCCGGCGGCCGTTGATACGATCACAGCCCATTTCCGGGATTTGCAACTCCCGTTCGATCACTATGATCTAATTGCTACGGGTGACCTTGGCCAAATTGGTCATTCGATCGCCAAGGATTTATTTGCCAAACACGAAATTCCGATCTCGGATGAACGTCTAACCGATTGCGGCTTGCTTATTTACAACGAAGATCAACAAGTAATCGCCGGGGGAAGCGGCTGCGCCTGCTGCGCCACCGTGACATACGGACACTTGCTCAGACGGCTGCGTCAGGGCGAATGGAAACGCATTTTGGTCGTAGCGACCGGTGCTCTGCTTTCTCCGCTCAGCTTTCAGCAAAACGAAACGATTCCATGTATCGCGCATGCCGTAGCTATCGAACAATAAACAGCAAGGAGGCACACAATGCATGATTTTTTTCTGGGCTTTTATCGTAGGTGGAATCATTTGCGTAATCGGTCAATTGCTAATGGATGTGGCAAAATTGACACCCGCACACACGATGTCCACACTTGTCGTGGCCGGCGCCATTCTGGATGGGCTCGGCCTGTATGAGCCGCTGATCAAATTTGCCGGAGCAGGAGCAACTGTTCCGATTACAAGCTTTGGAAATGCGCTTGTTCATGGAGCGATACAGGAAATGCAAACAGATGGTGTCATCGGCATTATTACGGGAATTTTTGAAGTAACGAGCGCCGGTATTTCTGCGGCTATTATTTTCGGTTTTTTGTGCGCACTTGTGTTTAATCCAAAAGGATAAGCACATACTATCTGCTGTGGAGGTGAAATTCATGACAGTATCTGCACAAGTAAAACAAGCGCTTGCAAGCCTGAAGAGTGCTCAGGCAAGTCTGGAAACATTTGCACTGAATACACAAAACCAACAGGCTAAGCAACTGTTCACGCAAAACGCGCAGCAAGCCCAAGCGATTATCAATTCATTAGAAACGCGCGTAAAACAACTAGAACAAGAAGAACCACAGTACAAAGGGTTCTAAACCCGGGAAAAAACATAGGAAGACGGGTCACCGACTCCGTCTTCCCTGCCATTATGAGGTGAATGGCATGAATGACGTTATCCACATTGCACTGCGTGCCTTTTTTGCTCTTATTACTTTATTTATTGTTACGCGTTTAAATGGAAAAAAACAGTTAGCCCAACTAACATTTTTCGAGTATGTGTTAGGCATTAGCATCGGGGACATGGCCGCCTACGTCGCCACGGATCTTGAAAACAATCTCGTTCATGGCTATACCAGTTTGCTGGTTTTTGCCCTGATTCCTTTCCTGGTGGATTATCTTTCACTGAAGAGCAAGTTCGTGCGCGACTTATTCGAGGGAAAAGGCACTGTTCTCATCAAAAACGGAAAAGTGCTGGAAGAAAACATGAAAAAAGAACGCATCAGCACAGATGAATTGCTTGAACAATTGCGCCTGAAAGGTAATTTTAAAATTGCCGATGTGGAATTCGCCATGCTAGAAACAAGCGGAGAATTGAGCGTCATGCCAAAGAAAGAAGCGCAATCCGTAACCCTTAAAGATTTAAACTCTGTTGTTGATGCAGAACACGAACCTGAAACTGTCATTATGGACGGAAATATTATACTGGACGCGCTAAAAGCAAGCGGCCACAACATACAATGGCTGAATACGGAATTAGAAAAAGCAGGTGTTACACTTGATAATGTATTCATCGGACAGGTTGATGCTCAGGGACAATTGTACCTAGACTTGTATAATGACCAGCTTCAAATACCGGAGCCGTCTGAAAATCAATTACTATTAGCCACATTAAAAAAATGCCAGGCTGAATTTGAATTGTTCGCACTTGAGACAAAGTCAAGCGAATCAAAGAAACTGTACAACAAAGCGGCCGCAAAATTGCAAAACGCAGTTGAACAATTAACCCCTTATCTCAAATAACAACATCCCACCCTCCATTTGGAAAGCGGGATGTCTTTTTCTCTATTATCTCTATTAGTCTTCAGGGCGATTTTTCCAATTAAGCGTAAGCTTTTCATTTTCATAATCCACTGTCAGCAATGCGCCTTCCATAATTTTTCCGCCAATAAGCGCGCGGGCGATCAACGTTTCAAGGTGACGCTGTAAGAACCGGCGCAACGGACGCGCCCCATATACCGGATCATAACCTTCTTTGGCAATATAAGCTTTGGCCGTTTCCGCCAATTTCAGCTCGATTCCACGCTCTGCGAGCCGTTTTCTTAAATCATCTACAAGCAAATCAACAATCCGGTTGATTTCTTCTGTAGTCAACGGCTTAAACAACACAATTTCATCGACCCGGTTCAAAAATTCAGGTCTAAAATGCATCCGCAACTCTGCCATTACTTGTTCGCGCGCTTCATCCTTAATATCTCCGTCTTCCGTAATTCCCTCCAGCAAATAAGCGGAGCCAATGTTAGATGTCATGATAATGACGGTATTTTTAAAATCGACCGTACGTCCCTGCGAATCAGTAATTCTTCCATCATCCAGCACTTGCAACAATACATTAAATACATCATGGTGCGCTTTTTCGATTTCATCAAACAAAACAACGGAATACGGTTTGCGGCGCACCGCCTCCGTCAGCTGTCCGCCCTCTTCAAATCCGACATAGCCGGGCGGTGCGCCAATCAGGCGGGATACGCTATGCTTCTCCATATATTCGCTCATATCAATGCGCACTATATTGTCTTCCGTATCGAACAGCGTCTCAGCGAGCGTTTTGGCTAACTCTGTTTTCCCGACGCCGGTCGGTCCAAGGAAGATAAAGGAGCCAATCGGACGGCGCGGATCTTTAATGCCTGCTCGGGCACGAATAATGGCATCCGCTACGCGATCTACCGCTTCATCCTGACCGATAACACGCCGGTGCAAAATTTTATCAAGCTTAAGCAGCTTCTCCCGCTCGCCTTCCACCAGCTTGGAAAGTGGAATGCCTGTCCAGCGAGAAATAATGCGGGTGATCTCGTCTTCCGTCACCTCTTCCCGCAGCAAAGAGCCTTCCATCTTGCGGGACGCCTGCTTTTCTTCTTCCACTCTCAACCTCTTTTCTGCTTCCGGAAGCTTGCCGTACTTAAGTTCAGCGGCTTTATTCAAATCGTATTCACGTTCCGCCCGCGCGATCGCCTGATGAATTTGTTCGATTTCTTCACGCAGCTTCCGAATGTTCCCCAGCGCCTGCTTTTCGCTTTCCCACTGTGCTTTCATCGCCGCCAGCCGTTCACGGCGCTCGGTCAGTTCTTTCCGCAATTGTTCCAGCCGCTCCTGACTCGCCGGATCTGTTTCTTTTTTCAACGCAGCTTCTTCAATTTCCAACTGCATCACGCGTCGCGCCACTTCATCAAGCTCGGCCGGCATGGAATCAATTTCGGTGCGAATCATGGCGCACGCTTCGTCCACAAGATCGATCGCTTTATCCGGCAAGAACCGATCCATAATATAGCGATGCGATAACACGGCCGCCGTAACCAACGCATTGTCGTGAATTTTGACACCATGAAACACTTCAAATCGCTCTTTAAGACCGCGCAAAATCGAAATCGTATCCTCTACCGTCGGTTCATCCGCTATCACTGTCTGAAAACGACGTTCGAGCGCCGCATCTTTCTCAATATATTTACGGTATTCATCAAGCGTTGTGGCACCAATACAGTGCAGTTCGCCGCGGGCTAGCATCGGCTTCAGCAGATTGCCCGCATCCATCGCACCTTCCGTCCGACCCGCACCAACAATCGTATGAATCTCGTCGATGAAGAGCAGGATTTTGCCTTCGCTCCGCTTAATTTCTTGCAACACGGCTTTCAGCCGTTCTTCAAATTCACCCCTGTATTTGGCACCGGCGATGAGCGCGCCCATATCAAGCGCAAAAATTCGTTTATCGCGCAATCCTTCCGGCACGTCCCCGCGCACAATTCTGTGGGCCAGCCCCTCAACGATAGCCGTTTTCCCTACTCCCGGCTCCCCGATAAGAACGGGATTGTTTTTCGTCTTACGGGACAGTATCCGGATAACATGACGAATTTCCGCATCGCGGCCAATGACCGGATCCAACTTATTGCGGCGGGCCGCTTCTACCAAATCATATCCATACTTCTCAAGCGCTTCATATGTGGTTTCCGGTGTCGCACTTGTGACGCGCTGTCCCCCTCTTACTTCATGCAAAACGGCAAGAAATGCTTCACGAGTAACAGCATGAGCAGCAAAAATATTGTGCAACGTTGTTTTCTTCGCTTCCTCCAAAATGCCAAGAAACAAATGCTCAACCGACACATATTCATCATGCATCGCTTTCGCTTCATCTTCCGCTTTCAATAAAATACTGTTGACCGCAGGACTTATATAAATTTTGCCCGCTTCTCGCCCTGGACCAGATACGCGAGGCTTTTGTGAGATTCTTTTTTCCACTTCTCGCGTTATCGTTTCGCAAGGGATATTCATTCTGTTCAGCAAGCGCGGCAACAGTCCTTCATGCTGCGTCAACAAAGCAAGCAGCAAGTGTTCCGTTTCCACTTCAGGATTCCCGTACCGAAGCGCCTTCGTTTCCGCCTGTTGAATCGCTTCCAGCGATTTCTGGGTGAAACGGTTCATATCCATAGATGTGTGCGCCTCCTTCTTCCTTTCATTTTTTCTGATTGACATAATAAAATCATAACACTTCTATTATAGCCTGTTTTTCGTTCCGGCTTAATCAAGCCAAAATATAAAAACCTAATTTTGAAAGCCAGCAGTGCGACGGAGTAAAACAGAATTTCTTCTCACATACTATTTCTATAGGTGCAAGAATTACAGGAGGAGATTAGTATGGATCAGGAAAAGATAGGAACTCCGACAACGCTCAGAGAGCTGGAGGAAAAGCACAAAAAGCAGAAGCAGGCACCCAGTACACCAGAACGCAATCAAAAGTTGGAAGATATAGGAAAGAGAAAGGAGGAACATGTGCAAGATGAACCTTGATCCCGATACATATAGACGTATATTGTCGCTAAATCGGAGCTTAGGACAAAAAAATCCCTGCTAACAAGCGGGGATTCATTATTATCTGTATGAGAAGCATTGCGTCTGCATATGAAACGCTTAGAGCGCTTTCGTGTTTCGCTTATCTTTAATGGAATTCTACGTCAATTCTCTTGTTATTGTGCTGCTTTACTTTCGGCATCCGTATCTCAAGCACCCCGTTTCTGTACGTCGCTTTTACCCCTTCAGCCGAAACACGAGCAGGCAACGTCACCAAACGATGAAAACGTCCAATAAACCGTTCTTGCCTGTGCATTTGCTCTTCTTTCGTTTCATGAACTCTGTTAACACTTCCGCTGATCGAAAGTACATTATTTTCGACATCAATATTAATGTCTTCTTTTCTCTCTAATCCGGGAATATCACAAGATGCTACAATTTCGTTCTCAGTCTCATGTATGTCGATCCGAGGGACGCCAAAATCCTTATCAGCCGGAAAACCGGTTGCAAAGAACTGATCGAGCTCTCTTCTTAAATTTTCAAGGTGACGAAATGGCTCGTAAGGAATTAGGGCCATGCTCGTTGCCTCCTATCGCTTATTTTTATACAAAAATATATTTTCCCCCTCCATTATTTTTTATGCATTTGATGATTCATTGGCTCCACATTAAAACATATTTGTATTTATGTGGAGCAGGAAACTTTATCGATCAAAAATCTGCATACATCATTTCCTGCGAGTCCAGCATAATTTTAATAAGGTGAAGCAGCACCTGGCTGCTGTTTACATTTTCTTGAGAATAGTGTTATACTTTCAAACGTATTTTCCTGCATCAATAGGGGTTAGGAGCGTGGAAACAACCATGGCTACAACACTCTATCGTAGAATCATGTCCTTGAATCCTAAAGTAATTTTGGGATTGGAATACGTAGAAATACTCATTGGTTCAACGATTGTTGCTTTAGCTTTTACTCTGTTTTTATTGCCAAATGAAATTGCCGCCGGCGGAATTAGCGGCCTTAGCACCATTTTTTACGGATTATTTGGCTGGAAGCCATCTTATGTTCAATGGGCATTCAATCTTCCCTTATTCTTCTTAGGAACCCTTTTGCTCGGAAAAGAATTCAGTTTAAAAACCCTTGTGGGAACAACGTTTTTACCTTTTGTCGTTTATTTGACGGAAGGAATAAAACCAGCGACCACCGATCCGCTTTTAGGAGCGCTGTTTGGCGGATTGGGTGTGGGCTTAGGGCTTGGCATCGTATTTCGCGGAAAAGGCTCCACTGGCGGAACGGCGCTTGTCGGCCATATTATTCACAAATTCACCAATCTATCACTGGGAATTTGCATGGTGATTATTGATGGTCTGATTGTTGTTACATCTGCTTTCGTGTTTAGCTTTGAGCAGGCGCTTTACGCTTTAATCAGCATCTATTTAACCGGAAAGATCATTGATATTGTACAATTAGGCTTAAGCTATACAAAAATGGCCATCATTATCTCGGATAAAGATGAAGAAATTCGTCACGTAATTTTAAATGAAATCGATAGAGGGGTTACGAAAATAACCGGCATAGGCGGCTACACGAATGAAAAACGTCCGGTTTTACTATGCGTACTTGAACAAAGCGAACTGTCAAAATTAAAGCAGCTAGTTAAAAACGCCGATCCTTCTGCGTTCGTTATTATATCCAATTCTATAGAAGTATTGGGCGAAGGATTCAAGCGCTAATCCACTCCTCTTATCATTTCTAATTTTGTTATTCGAAGGTTGAAAAGTTACTAACCATTAAAAAAGGGGCTGTCCTAAAAATAATGGGCCAACCCCTTTCATATTTACGAATTCATGTGACTAAACGCCCCTTCATTCATTGAGGGGATAAAAATCGCTTGGCTCAAAATCCCGGTATAGGATGGTAAGAAGAAACATAATATCATTTATCTATCCTCTCACCATAAAATCGACATCGAAATATCAACTACAGCCAAAAAAAAAGAGTATGCTCCATTTCTACTCTTTACTTTTTATCATTTTATATCCTAACCATGTTATAACAAATGTAGCCACCATCAAAACAGTAAAAACTATCAAGAATATGCCATCGAAAGTTTCCGTATTCATGGATCGTTCCTCCTTAATCAAATCAATCTCCTATTTATTTTAATTCAAAATTTCGATATCTTTATGAGACTTTTATGAATAATTATTGAAATATGTTGAGGTTCACGGTTAGTGATAGCAAACAAAAAGTCCGAGCACGCCGGGTTTCATGGTTTGTGTTTGCTATTCATTTTTTAGTGACTTAGACGCTCCAAATAAAACCGCCACTCCAGAAACAAGACAAACAGCAAGTAAAACTATATATCCCATGTTCACATTCTCCTTATACTAGATAATCATTTTCATATTAACATAGTATTAATAATGCTTTTGTGAATAATTATTGAACGATCCAAAAATCCCCGCCAAACATTTAATAATTTGGCGGGGATGCTGGTATGGGATCATCTGAGCCATTTACTTACCTGTTTTCTCTTCATTCTGACATTTCGTTTGGCAGCTTGCTTGAATTCTAAAAGAAACTGTAAAATTCAATTATAATTTGAATTTATCTACAGACAATTGCAATTCCTGCGCAAGATTTCTAAGAGTAATAGTGAAACTTGACAATTCATCTATTAGAGAGGATTGTTTTTCAATAGCTGATGCGATATTTTCTGAACCAACGGCTACTTCTTTGGCTACCCCAGCCATTTCCTGTATAGAAGCCGTTACCTGTTCTGCTCCTGCAGATAATTGCTGGGAAGCTGCTGACACTTCCTGGATTTGATTGTTCACATGTTGGAAGGCTATTCTAATACTCTCTAAAGATTTGCCCGCCTCATTGATAACCGCCATTCCAGACTCAACTTCCTCCGCTTCTTTCTGCATACCAGATATAACTTTACGAGTATGCTCCTGCATTTGCTTAATAAACCCAGTAATCCCCTCTGCCGATTTTTTCGATTGTTCAGCAAGTTTCCTTACTTCATCTGCTACAACCGCAAAACCTTTTCCATGTTCTCCAGCACGCGCTGCCTCAATAGCCGCATTTAAGGATAATAAATTTGTTTGTTCTGTAATCTCCGTAATTACATCTGTAATTCTCTCAATTTCCTTAGAATGGTCCTCTAGTTTTTTAACCAACGAAGTCGTATCATCAACTGATTTGCTAATAGATTGCATCTGTTGAATTGCCTTGGATAGCGCTTCATTTCCATTTTCCACTTCTTTCACCGAGCTTTCAGATGTTTCCGCCACTCTAGAGGATGAATCAGCAATACGTTCAATTCCTATGGCTGTTTCCTCCATCGTACTTGCCACCTCTTCCGCTGTTTGAGAAGAGGCTTCTGCTCCTTGGTTCAGCCCCTCAACAGTGATAGCAATTTGCTTGCTGGCTTCATCTGTTTGTTCCATATTTTTTATTAGTTGTTCCGATAAAGCAATAACATGCATACTGGCGTCATTTACTTTTTTGATAATGCCTTTTAGGCCTGTTACCATTTCATTAATCGCATTAGCAAGTTCTCCTATCTCGTCTTGAGACTTTGTATCAATCGTCTTTACCGTTAAGTCTCCTTCACTTATCTTTTTCGCTATACTACTAACATACAAAATAAGTTTGATTTTTTTATTAAATAACCATATAAATACACCCATACAAATTAGTGAAAATAAAGCAATACCTCCGGCTATAACCCCTTTTATAAGAGGAAGAGAGCCATAAAATTCTTCTGGATATACAGCAATACCAAGTGTCCATCCCCAAGGTTTGTAATACTCTACATAACTCATTTGTGGTCGTTCTTTAGCCTCGTCTTGATTTTTCCACGTATAGGTTAATAACCGTTCGTTAGGATCGCTATTTTTACCAGCTTTCACAAGATCTTGTATCAAATAAGAACCATCTTCAAGCTTGAAATCCTTTTGATTTTGTCCTTCATATCCTAGCGGGTGCATAACTGCAATGTAATTGTCATCATAAGCCCACATATAGCCTTCTTTTTTATAGATAAAATGCGATTTACTTAAATCCCGCTTTTTCTTATCTTCTAACAACGGACCGTTGATATAATCCTTTGCTCTGTTTTGGGCTTCTTCCAATGTAAGATGGCCATTTTTAACTTCTTCATCCATTACCTGAATTATCGTGATTGCACCATCAACAATTTGATGTAAATGCTCAATACCTGCTTTCTCAAGTTCGCTTTTTGCAGAGTAATAAGTAACAACACCTACCAGAGAGCTTGAAATCATGATTGAAATGGTTACTGCTATTATTAATTTCCATCTTATACTAAAAATAATTTTCCTTTTTATCATAGTAATATCCTCCTTTTATAAAGACTGTTTTACCTTCCTTATATTTGCGTATCGAGCGATATATTGTCTTACTATTTAATTGATGTTTCCTAGCTACCAAACTGAACGTATATCTGTCTATTCCTTCACTAATTACTATGTACTGAATGCTAAATCTCACTCCCTTTCATTATGACTCTATATTGATAAACAAACTACATAAATACGATACGAAAGCTAGGCTTATCGCTACTTATGTAAAAAACAGAAAAGGCCATACCGCTCCCTAAGATTACCGAATGCGGAATAGCCTTTTTTTAAATTCATCAAACTTTTTAAAAAGATTTCGGTAACCCGGCTGTCATCATTCACATTGAACCTTAGACCCGTGGCTTTGCGTCCTTATCTTTCGATAAGTTTGCCTTTATCGTTAAATTAAGTTTTGCAGTTAATTAGCACTTATATCTCTTATATTATAGTCATAAAGTTCCATTACTTCAATACTGTAATAACATAAATTATATCTAATTATTCATATTGTTTTATTAATAAAATAAAATTTAAAAAAAAGGGGGGGCAAAACACTATTTTCTAAACGTTTGGTCAACTATAAAAAAAAGAAAGCCCTTGAAAAATCAAGGAGTTTGACGTTTGCTACTATCTGCATTCCAAGCAATACCCGTAAATTTCAAATTTAGAGAACAGATGAAATGCGGGTGAAACGTAGTTTATGAGCCTGCGAAAATCCTTGATTTTAAAGCTATTTAACATAACACGCAAGAAGTCCCCTTCCTTCACGCCTCCGGCGTAGGTGGGGGATGAATCGCGTGTTATGTTAAAAGTAAAAATGAAACAAATTTATTTTTAAAAATAAAAAGCAGTAGGCTGATCAGCTTACTGCTATAGTAACATGTAAAGGGGAATTCTAATTGTTCCTTCTTCTTTTAGAAACGTATCAGATGGAACCAAAAGTGTAAAATTATTCTCCAATAAAAAACCGATGATTCCTTAATGTAGGAAAAATCAATTTTTTAATTCCACAAATTGCATTGTCATATATTTCCTGTATTTTTCTGCCGGGACCCCTATTTACAAGGATACATATCTACAAAATTCAAATAATTTGGTTTTTTAACAGCCACTCTTTTAATTTTATACTCCCCTCTTCGTAGCTTATATCCTTTTGAATGATAGAAAAAGCATAGTAACCAAAAGGATCAATTTTAGGAGAATTAGTTAAACTTTTATTCACCAATATACTATTTTCTTCAAAATTTATATAAACATCCCAAATATCTGCATCTTTCTTTTTAAAAGCTATAACTTCTATGTCATAATTTTCATCTTGATATCCAATATGTAAATGGATATTATGGTCATATTGATCAGACAATATTACCACTCGCCTCTCCTAAAATATCACATGATGTTCCTTCATATCTGGTGCTACATGATAATGTAAAACATAAGGTCCCCCGGCCTTTATTGGATAATAATCTAGTCTAAATATTGGTTGACCGGTTTTTTTAACTCTTACCTGTATAATCCTCCCACCACCTCCTGGACCATCTATAGTATATTCATTAGCAGCATCTAAAGCTTTTTGAACATAGGGCTTAGCAACGTTCTATGCTTGTTCAGCCGCTTATTTACCTACTTTTTCTAATAATACTCTTAAAGCGTTTGCTACTACTGGAGCAACTGCGGCTCGAACCTCATTGTTATCTTTTTGTTTATCTTCTAATTCTCTCTCTAATTGCTGAAAAACTGGGTCCTCAACCAGAAATGTAAATTCTTCTTCAAATGACTTAATCTCCTTGTTAGTAACAGTTATAGACTCATCCTGATTTCATAGCCATAGCAGGCGAAACTGTTCCTAACAATAAACTAAAACATAAAACAAAACTCAATACTTTTGATGCTATTTTAAATCCCATACTTATACCACTTTCCATGGTTATATAGACTCTTAACTCGTCCCTAAAAATTCATGCTTTAAAAACTTAGATGGTGTTGCAAAACTTATAATCGCTGAATGGTAAAGGGTAAATATAATCAATTATGCATAATCCTATAATTTGTAAAAATAGGTCTATGAATTAGGTGGAAAATATTTTAAATTGTTAATATATGTATATATTGGGCGATGCATGCATTATATGTAACTTATTTCCTTTACGTCCGACTCAAAAAAAGAAAGAGTGAAGACGAAGTGTTTGGATCGTTAAAAAATATATATGATATGTATAGGCTCGGAAAAAGTGTTGTGAACTCAAAAAGTTTTCAAAAATCACTCAACAGAGCGGAAAAAGAATATCAAAAGAGAAGGAAAAAGCAGGAGGAAAAATTAAAAAGAACAAAGGCTGGAAGAAGGCAATTAAAAGAAATAAAAGCTTATGAAAAAGCTACAAAACAATTGTGGAAAGGGTTCACTCAGTCCTTTCAGACCTTAGGTAAGGTATGCACTTCCGCTAGAAAACTCGCAACCAACCTATTGCCCATTGAACAGATTTACAAATTAAAGAAGATCATGAAGGCTGAGGTGATAAAGAAACAAAATTCCGCTATTAAAAAGTTGCAGAAGCCAAAATCCATTCAAAAACCAAAATCAGTCTCCCCATCACCTCCACCAAAGCGTAGTATGATGGATGATCTGGTAGTTGGATTAAAGAAGTTTGGAAGAGAGTTCAAACCTGCTTTTTCTCACGGAGCCAAAGAGCTTGCTACGCTTTCAAATTATAAACCCTTAACCAGGGAATTAGTTGGAAAAGAGAATTTTGACGCATTAACAGACAATAAATGGACGATGGATGATGTGAAAGCCGCAGGCGGAGCATTAGAAAATTTGTTTTTAGGAAGACTTAAGGTTGTCAAAAACATCAATAAAACGGTTAAAATTACAAAAAGATTGGATAAAGCGAAACAGCCATTACAACCGCCGAAGCCGAAACAATCCACTGGGAATGCAACTAAGGGGACGGGAAAACTTTCAACACGCGATACCCTGTTAAACGCGGTTTCAAATCAAAAATTAAAAAATGCTATTGATCAAATGTATCGTCCAGGAGCAACCATTGGGGATGGTGGATTAGCGGATGCAATTCGACATGAACTCTCAACAGGTCAACTTGTAGGTGGAAAGTCTCATATTCAAAAAGGTATTGAGCGAGTTCGAAATCTAGAAAATATAATTAAGAAAGAGAATTTGAACCCTAACGACCTAGCAACAGCACAGAAGTTATTAGATGATCTCAAAGACGCTCTGCAAATAAAATAAATGGATGTGATAAATCTTGAACTATGATTGTTTAATCGACGAACTATTAAAGGCGGTTCCTGAGATAAAGCCTGATTATGAAAAAGAAATGGAGTGGTGGGGAGAAGAACAACCTGGTCCACATAATATTTTTGGAGATGTCTTAAATCCTTTTGTCAGATCTTTATTAAGTAAACAGGGAGAAGAAGAGCTGTTAGTCAAAATATTTGACTTCTTCGAAAGAATGGCTGCTTGTGAAGATATCATGGTTCAAGAGGTTTTAGGATGTACAGTGTTAGAATATATCGGTGACGATAAGACACTGTTGGAAAAAGCAAAGAAATATATGGGTAAACGGACTTTACAAATGAGCTATGAGATTGAACGAGGACTTGGTAGGTCCTAACTGGAGAAAGGGAGAATACTTTATTAGCCTTGGGGGCATTTTTACCCCGAGGCTTTTTTCATACGCAAACTCCATGCAAGTACAGGATGGCTAGAACGATAATGGAAAGGACAAAGTAATGGTTGATTTCGTGTAGAAGAAAATACATATTATCAGGTTTACTTCATTGAAGCAGGGTCGTACAATACAACCAACAAACCATACACTTACACACTTGACAAACACGCCTAATAAACTTAGAAGGCTTATTCCAACTTGCAATGTGAGGGGGAGTGAGCCTTTTTTCATTCTAAAAAACGAAAGGGGAAGAAAAACGATGGCAAAACGTGTACAAGCAGTAGAAGAAAAGGTTGGCTTAATTGCTCAGGCACAAGCAGAGTACGAGGCAATCGTAGAGGAAGTAAGGGGATTCTGCCAGAAAGCACAGGAACTGAGGAAACAGGCGGACGAGTTAAGACGCTCTGGCAGTATCGACCCGCAAGTAGCGAAGGAAGTAAAACAGCTACTCGAACAGGCTGAATTCTTTGACCAATTGGCCGACAAAAAGGACGGACACCCAAGGCTGGAAGCCATTCGCCGTCTGGAAGAATTACAACGTGAAGCCTCTGGATTAAGGGAGACTGTACAGCATAACAAAAGTGTGCTAGCCCGTCAGAAACAGGATTTGGACGAGGTAAAGGAAGAAGCGGCGGCGATGATTCGGCGGGCAGAGGAACGAATACGGGAAACGGAACAACTATTAGTTTTCCAAATGGCGAAACTGGAAGAATTGGAGGGATAGACGAATGGCACAATTAAGCAAAGAAGCTTTAGAAGCACGCCGTCAGTACGAAAGAGAGTACAGACGGAAATGGCGGCAAAAACCAGAAAATAAAGAGAAGCAAAGAGAGTACGAGCGGCGATATTGGGAACGCAAGGCAAGGCAGTATAAAGAATAACCCACACAGCCCCACGCTCTTGTAGCGCAAACCGTATCAACAATCAAGGCAAGGGCATTTTACCTGACAAGGAACGAAACCACGATACAAACCAAATACAACGGTCACAGGAGGAAAAAGCAGATGAATAAACAACAGTTGGAACAGCAATTATGGAATCAGCTACAAACGAATCACAGGCTTTTAGACAGAATGGAGATACTGGCAGATAAACTCGATCTATACAGAGCCTTCATACAAGCGAACGGATTAACAGAAGCGTTTATAGATTTTGAAAATAGGTGTAAGGATTTGGAGTTGAAGCACTGATTGAAAATAAGCAGATAAGCTGGGGGCGTGTAGTCCTCCCCCGATTGGGGAAACGAACCCCATGAAATGAGGTTAGGGGTGAAAGGATGGAGAAAAAACTGTGCGGGGCAAAGACAAGAAACAGCGAGCCTTGTAGAAAAGCCGCTTTGGCGAATGGACGCTGTAGGTTACATGGTGGAAAGTCCACTGGACCGAAAGACCGCTCAAAGTTAAAAGGGAATAAAAACGCATTGAAGCATGGTCAGTATGAAGCGATCTGGCTAGATACACTAACTGAGGAAGAACGGGAATTGTATGTCCTCGTATCAACTGACCCGACAGCGCAAGTGAGAAATCGGTTCAAGTTATCTGAAATCCGCATACGGCGCATGATGGAACGCATTAAGCAAGAGCAACAAAAGGAAAAGCCGAATCCTGCCGCCATACGTGCCATTGAGGAAGCAATCACGAGGGTTGAAATGAACATGGTAAACCTGATAAGGGAGAGCAGTAGGCTGTTAGAAATGCAAGGCAATAAAAGCGATGGATCATTAGACAAATTAGCTGAAATACTCGATCAGGCGAGAAAGAAATATTTCAACTAGCAGAGGGGCAAACAAGGCTACAGGGCTTTGTTCGCTCTTTTTTATTGCCGCTGTGGGGATAGGCAAAAATCAAAATGGTGCTGGCTTACCACGATCACGGTTGGCGACTGGCAGGAAGGATAAAAGGAATTGTGATTCGCATCACCCAGGTCGTATACTGTAACAAAAAATAGGAGGAACTGGAAATGGTTCAAGAGACAATCAAGAAGGTGGTCGGGTATGCCCGCATATCTTCAGATAGCCAGATTGGAAATACATCCATAGCGGAGCAGGTAAGGAAGATAGAAGCATACTGTATCAGCCAAGGCTGGGAACTGGCAAAGATGTTCATTGACGAAGGGGAAAGTGGAAGCACGAAAGAACGTGGCGGCTACCGAGATATGATGCAATACATAGAGCAAACGGAAAACGAGATCAGCGGTATCGTTGTCCTAAAGGCAGACCGCATCCATAGACGGCTGAAAAATCTGCTGGAACTGATAGAGGACGAACTGGAACCGAAGGGCATCGCCTTCATTAGCGTGTCGGAAAACTTTGATACTTCCACTCCGCAAGGGATGCTGTTCCTGCAAATGATCGGTTCTTTTGCAGAGTTTGAACGGAAGATTATCAACGAACGGACGAAAAGTGGACGGATTGCCACCGCTAGAGAGAATAAATACGCAGGTGGCGGTGTGCCATACGGCTATCAGGTAGTGAATGGGACGATCTTGTTGGACGAGCAACAAGCGCAGACGGTAAAGAGCATCTTTCAACTCTATGTGGAAGGGAATAACCCATACAAAATCGCTTGCAAGTTGAACCGAGCAGGCATAACAACGAAGAACGGTAAGCAATGGACAGTGGTGCAGGTGCAAAACATTTTGAACAATGAGACGTATACAGGTTTCAACACGTACAACGGACAAAAAGAACGGAACGGCATCCGGCAGAAAGACGTATTTCCCCGTATCATTAGCCGCCAGTTGTGGAACAAGGCAAGGCAGGTCAGCTAATCGTCGATAAACGATGGGAGGATGGAGAAATGAGCGAATTCAAAGAACAGATGATGATGTGTTCAGAGGATTACAACGAACTGATAGACATGGCATTAGCCATGAAGGACAAGGAATGGTTTGAAGAACTGGTCAAGCGACAAAAACGGCTTCGTGAACTAGAGGTCGAAATGCGCCGCCTGCTAGGAGTAATCGACTAGGATACGGAAAGAAAAACAGCAGACCAACGAGAACCGGGCGAGAAGAAGTTTTCTTGTAGGCGTACCATAAAGAACACCGAGCCGTAGGAAAATAAACGAGAGTGCACCTGCTCACAGGGTTATACGTTATGATTGACTCCAAGCAAAGCATATGTCATAATCTCGATACAGTATCCCATTGCGTTTCAGTCGATATCACTAACTTAACCAAACTTTGGAAACTTAGAAAGCACACACTTAAAGCACTTGAAAAACACTTTTATTAGTGATTTCAAGTGCTTTTTTGCTGTTTATTTTTCAAGACGGACCGGAGAGATAGATAATTTATTTCTCAGAATTTAACTTTTGCTTTGGGTTTATTATATGTCTCTATGAAAGTTTTCATGGACAGGACACGGAACATGATGAACACGTTTGTCCAATAGTATATCACGCAACAAAACTACGCTTAACCGTTAAAAACAATACAAAACAGCCGTTTGGCGCGGGCGCTTACAAGAACAACATTCGGGAAAGGAAGTAAAGAAAATGGCGATTGACACAGTTACCCTACGTTCACCATTCATTAGTGAAGAATTGGCGAAGAAGATTGAACAGCAGAGCATATTGCGGCAAAAAGTAGACCAACAAACAGGGGAAGTTTTGCACTCCTTTACGACCAAAAGTCTGGAAGGGTCATTTGATGCGCGAATTTCTGTGAAAGTGGAAAGGTCAAAGCGTGGATTTGGGGGTAGGAACATCAAGTGTGAACCGTATGTGACGCTAGAATGTAGCGTACATAAACAGCTCATGGGTCATAACGTGTATGGCGGCCCCGAGCATTTTCAGACGACGATGGTATGGTTGGTAGAGAAGGTAGGAGAATGGTTAGGTGTACCATTACCTTCTGCCTTGTTGTGGGAAGTGCTGCGGGTAGATTGGGCAGAAGTGTTTGTATTGCCATCGGAACAGGCAGTGAAAGCGTGGATCGGCGGGCTTCAACTGGGCGAAAAATGTGCAAGAAAGGACGTACAGACGTATGGGAAGCAAGGTGTGTTTCTCAAAGGGGAATCGACCTGTGTGAAATATTATCACAAAGGTTCAGAGTTTTGTAAGCACGACAGGCAACGGGTGATAAAGGTGTTCGGGGAAGCAGAGGCAGAACGATTGCAGAAGCTGGCTGACCAAATTTTGCGGGCGGAGGTGGAGATACGCACCAAAAAGCTGCGGGACGACTATGGGCATCAGCCCTTGGTTTCAGAAGTGACAGATGAGTATCTAAAAGGCGTATATGACAAAGAAATGGCGAAAGTAGTAAGACGAGGAAGGAACGGCATGAGCCTGGTGTGTACCATACATGCTGTTCAGCAACGATTGGCGGAACTGTATGGGGAGAGACGAGCAGGTCGCTTGTTTAGCACATGGCACATGATGGCGACGTTGGGCGAAGAATTTGTCAAGAAAACCTACAAGCCTACCACCTTCTATGAACATCTACGAGATTTACGGAAAGCAGGATGCTCATGGCGAGGTACAGATATTCTACTGGGGAAAACACAGGGAATGATACCGGATGGATTTGCACCGGTCAGAGAAGACGAACGAAGATGGACGGAAGAAGCGGACATAGTGAAGGAACAGCTACGCCTCTATTTCCTCATTTCAGAAGCGAATCCAAAGAAAACCACCTGCTGACTATTTGAAGGGGCAGCAAGCGGTTATGCAGAGGCGATCATTTACAGGGTATGAAACAAATACGAGGAGGACAAACCCATGAGAAGAACCAATTACGCGAAAAAGGCGATGCAAGCACAGGAGAGAATCGCAGTGTGCGAAGACATGATTCGGTATATTCGCTCGAAACGGATGTACTTTTTAGCAAAACATATGACAATGGGACAATTCGTGTTTCTGCTAACACATTTAGACCGAGAAAAGGCTAGGAATAAGCGGAAATTGAACAAAGCCGCTGAAAACATGGGAGGTATGGATAAAATACCTCCCTGGATAAAGCAGAAAAGCTTGTTTGCATACCTTCCAACTTATCAGATTGAACCCTCTGAACCGCAATGAGGGTTAATCGGCAGGTTCAATAACAAACAGATCACTGACAGATACGTCTAGCGTCTCGCAAAGGGTAGCAATCGTGCTGAGATAGATACGCTGAACGGGACGATTGCATAGATCACTTACGGTACTGGGACGCAAGCCTGCTTGATTGGCAAGTTGCTGACGAGTTATCTGTTTTTCTTGCAAAATGTCACCTAGACGCAGCCGGACAATAGACGGGTATTCTCCTTTCTGCCAAGTAGTAACGGTTACTACTAGTTTACGATCTTTCCACCTAGGAAAACGACTAAAAAAATCGGGGTTGTGCAGATTTTGGAAGAAATCGTATACTACGCATCAACGTATAACCGTTACTTTGCCCAAGCGCTATTATCCAGCAAAATGAAGCAAGTGGAGAAAAAACAAAAATAATTTTGCTCGGCGCTTAAAAAACAACAGGATATTGATATATGTCAGACGTTGAACGACGAGAAAATGGACTGGCTGGCGTCCCGTTGCGGGTCACCTGTTGACTAACGCTTGAGCTGAGGTTGCCGACATTTTTTACATTTCAACGCATTTCATAGACAGGGGTGATGCCTTGCATGCACTACAAACAGAAGCATATTTACATCGGGGTTGACCTGCACAAGAAGACCCATACGGCTGTGGTGATCAATTGCTGGAACGAGAAGCTGGGGGAAATTACGTTTGAGAACAAGCCCGCCGCTTTTGATGAACTGACCACGTATGTCAAGCAGTTCAAGAAGCGAGGCATGACCCCTGTGTATGGGTTGGAAGATGTAGGCGGGTACGGCAGGGCATTAGCGGTGTACCTGCTGGAAAACAAACAGAAGGTGAAGGAAGTAAACTCCGCTCTTTCCTACGCCGAGCGCAAAAGTTACCCGACCACACAGAAAAGCGATAGCTGGGATGCGGAGTGTGTAGCAAAAATCCTGCTAAACAAGCTGGACATGTTACCCGACGCAAACCCGCAAGACGTATACTGGACGATTGGTCAACTGGTGACGAGAAGGAATGGCTTGGTGAAGGCATTGATCTCCCTTAAAAACCAATTGCACACCCAACTCAGTTACCATTACCCCAGTTACAAGAAGTTTTTTAGCGATATAGACGGAAAATGTGCGCTGGCGTTTTGGGAGAAGTACCCCGCCCCGCATTTGCTGGAAGGTGTATCGGCAGAAACATTGTCGGCATTTTTGCGGAAGTCGAGCAATAACGCCTGCTCTACAAGGAAGGCGGAGGAAATATTGGCATTGGTTCAGGCAGATGGCGATACAACAAGAAAGTACCAAGAACAGCGCAACTTTCTTATCCAGAGCCACGTAAGAGATATACAGTTCAAAAAGAAGGAAATTGCGTATGTGGAGGAAGAACTAGGTAGAATGATGAAGGTACTAGATTTCCAACTGGAAACCATGCCAGGAATTGATTTGGTAACGGCATCTTCTCTAGTTGCAGAAATAGGCGACATTAACCGCTTTGCCAGCGCAGACAAACTGGCACGTTTTGCAGGAATCGCACCTGTTAATTTCAGTTCTGGCGGTAAGGGTACGAACCAAAAAAGCAGACAGGGCAATAGGGTATTGCATGGCTTGTTTTACAACCTAGCTGTCCAGCAAGTACAAGTTTCAAAAGGGAGCAAAAAGCCGCGCAATCCGCTCTTTTACGAATACTTCAACCGGAAGAAGGAAGAAGGCAAAACGCCAACCCAAGCATTGGTATGTGTGATGCGGCGGTTAGTCAATATCATCTATGGCATGATGAAGAACAAAACAGCGTTCCGTCTTCCTGAAAAAGCAGAAAAACAAGCAAGCTGACTGGTGGTATTGCTGGTACATCTAGCAGCCACCGTTACTTTTCAATAGTCTAGCTTTACAACATAGGGGACGGGTAAAGTTCCATCTCAGTTTGCCGACCGTGCTAAACTTGAGGCACATTATAAAAAACACGGAAATGAATTTGGTGGAACATATAAGAATGCAGATGAGTATTTAAAAGGTGCACAGGACGTAATCAAAAACGGAATTAAGGTACAATATGAATATAAAGGAGAAACTAGAACAGGATACGTGAAATTTATGGGTAACAACAGAGATGGTAAAGCTAAATTTGAGTTTGTAGGTACGAACAATAATGGTGAAATTACCACTTATCATACTCAAAGCGGCAAGAAGTTTTGGAAAACTATAAACGGCAAAAACATTCCGGTAATCAATCCTGTTGAGTAAGAAGAGGGGGCTAGAGATGGAGTATTTGGCATTAGTTAAAAGATTAGACCCGCATATAGAAGAAGAAGTCACCTTAGAGGTGGAAGGAATTGAATTTACAGGTTTCACTTCTGTATGTCCGTATGAAATTGAAGTAGGAAAAAGTTATCCTGTCTCAATCGGTTTTACAATTTTAGATGAGTTAGAGATTAGAGTAATATACGATGAGAAGAAAGAATTGGAGCGTATTGGCTCGGGTTACAAATACTATATTCGAGGTATTTTAAATAGGGACTCAATAGACGCAGGAATAACGATCCTAGATGAAGATGAGTATTTTGCTGATTATCTAGGTTTAATTGGAAAGTATGTGGAGTTGCAAGTTGACCGAATTAGTGTAGAGTTTTTAAAAAGATAGTACATTTTAAGCGAAGCTATAGTTGAGCACAATTGCCTACTATAGCTTTTCTTATTGGTGGGGGCTACCCAGTGCCGAATAGAGCCTTTATTTGACGTAAGCGGCCTAATTAGCTTTAAGGTGACTTTGAATAGTTTTAAAACGTTCGACATTTAAAAGACGGGGAAAGTACATCCTACACTGGAGTCTATTGTACTATGCTTTAATTTAAAACTCTTTGAACTACCTTATAATTTTAAAGCCCCTATCGGCGAAAATCGGGCGTTAAACTTCCAGAAACCGTTGTAGGGGATATTTCGTTTAACTAGTTTTAGATTCGTATGGTTTGAGGAGGGAATGTAAATTTACCCCGTTTAAATCGCCCATAACCATTTTAGAACCGAGGTAAAAATAATATGTGGTAATATCTGCAACAGTCCGTGTTATTTTAATTCCTACATACCGACTTCTCTCGGATACGAAAAAGTACGAATGCCCCCCTACCCTACCACCCCATTCCCCCGCTAAGAGGACGAAAGCGGTAGTTTCCCTCTCTCCACCTATCGTTCAGAAGCTAAAAATAAGAAAAACTATGGAAATGAGCGTTAGGAAGCGTCTGGAAAAGATAGCTTCAGTAACATCCCGTATCCCCTACATAAAAATTTCCTTTGTGTGTAAAGGAAAAGGAGAGAAGGAATCATGAATAGCCTAGAGATGATCTTTAAAGACGAATCTGTCAAACTCGTAGCTTTTGTGGACGAAATCCAGATTTCCCGTACCCAAGCGATAATTTCAGGTCAAAGTACTGGAGATGGAGAGCCAAACAACTCGAAGGGAAAGAATAAGATAATTTGTATTTTCAGGAGGGGTAAAAATTGGAACGTGACGAATTGATTGCTTTTATTCAAGAACACTCTGACGATACGGATTTTACTGGTGGAATCCCCGATGAGGACATCGAAAAAATCGAAAGTGAACTAAAGGTTGAGTTTCCGCAAAGCTATAAATGGTTTCTGAAAAACTATGGTGCGGGTGGACTGTTTGGTGTAGATATACTATATACATTCCAATTGACAGTTTAATAGCCAATACGACGTAGTACTTGTTCTGGACAAGATTGTGTAAAGTCTAAAAATCGCTGAACCGCCTGTTCAATCTCCGATTGATTTTTGTGAAACACGTTTGAAATGACACTATCTTTAAGCCAGCGCCAAAGCTTTTCAATTGGATTTAGATTGGGTGAATACGGCGGCAAAAACAATAAGTAGAGTCTCTGATGATGCTCTTTTAGAAAAGGACGAAGGAGTTTGGCATGATGAATACGGGCATTATCGATGATCATAATGACCTTCTTGTTGGCATAGCGCTTCATCACTTTCTTCAAGAATTCCAGAAAAGAAGCGGCATTACAGGAATCTGCCGTTGTACAGAATATGTCGCCGGTTTGCGTATCTACGGTTCCGAATAAAGTCACCTGAGCGTGATGACCGTATGTTGGAATCTGCTTCTGTTCTCCTTTCGGAGACCATGTAGCCCGAAGGGCTTGATACGAGTGAACATGGGTCTCGTCTTGTGCAAGCAGTACCGTATTTTCGTCCATTACGTTTTTTTTATCATCTCTACCTGGTGTACAAACGCCTGCTGTTTCTCTTTGTTTGCTTTTGCCAATACATACGTTGTACGCTTCCAACGCAATCCTAAGCGATGAAGCATATCCGCGATACCTGAACGTGACATCGTAACAGAAAACCGTTCTTCGATCCATTTTTGAAGCAGGCGGGTATCCCACGATTGAGACGGTTCAATCCCTTCCTGTTCCGGTGTGCTTTCCAATATCACTTTTTTCACCTCCATTTGTTCTTCTGGTGAAAGATACGGTTGTTTTCCCGGAGGGAAATTACGCTGAAGAAGTTCAGCTATCCCACCTCGATTAAACATCTTGACATACGTAGAGACAGACTGGCGACAAATGCCCAGTACTTCTGCAGCTTTTACCGTAGAAAAACCTTCAAGAATCAGCCGAACAGCCGTCACACGCTGCCGAAAAAAAGCATCAGAAATCGCACGCTCTTCCTTTCGTAACGCTTCACTCGTAAATCCGTGAGTGTTTGTAATCAGTGATTTTTTCATAACATAATCCGCTCCTTATCATTGTGATGATAGGAGCCAGTATTGCCAAATAACCGTTTGTTAAACCCTTAATCGGTAGCTATATAACATCACCTGTCCTTCCGTTCTTTTGTTCTTTTACATTTTTATGGAGTAGGGTAGGTATCTATGATTACTTGTTTATTTTATCCTTCGCTGATTTTCTTGCTTCTTTTTCTGCTTGTGCAGCTTCCATCGTTTGGTTATCCATTCAAAATCTTTTTGTTGATAAAGAGAACGTTTGTTTTGAATAGAGTCACGCACTTCTTTCCAATGCCGTCCATACCGTTCCGCACACCGTTGCCATACTTCACTTCTATCCTTAACTTCCGGGGGAGGGGGAACCATATCGGCAATAAAGGCCGAGCATGTTTTTCCGGCCAGTAGTCGTATCGCATTAATGGCTTGTCATTTTTCCTGGAGGTGTATGGAATCCCTTTGTATTGTCATACGGGAAAAAAGGGGGGGAGCTAACCAGGAAAACTCACTAGTCTAGTTCGCCTTATAACCGGTGATATGTCTAGGGTATTCGTTGTCGTAATTATCTGATCTGCTGAATGGCACACGAAAAACCACTTTACCCGGTATTTGTTCCGTCCAATCTCCTTTCAACGGTACGGAAAACCTTATGGTTTGTTGTAGACCGAGCACTGATTTCCCGGCTGTATTCCGCCTTGGTTCCCGGCAGAAGAGATTTGCTAAGAGAAAGCATCCGAATTTGTCATGTGATTGGATACCATCTTTCCCGGAAAGAAGCTCTTCCCGGTACCCTAATGAACCCGATGAAAACGGGGAAGTAGGTGGGAATGCTATTAACAAACGAGTAGAGTATCTAGATGTTCGCTGTATCGATGATAATGGCAGTAACCATGACCATTAATATTGTGTTTGCCTACATGGTTCCGTTGGAGTATTTAATGTTATTTATCATGATATATCATATCATCTATACCCAAAAATAAAGCCCTTCTACCGTTTTGATAGGAGGGCATAGTTATTCTAGGTGAGCTGTATGCGCTTCGGCTTGCTGTCGCTTCGCGCTACACGCTATACAGCGTATGACACACTATTTGAAAATATGTCTGTTTAATGTTACAAAATGTAAATGCTTTTGAATTTAAATGTGAAAAGGTTTAAAAATTGAGGTTTCAAATAGTGCATCAATGGAGCATGTTTTAATTTATCGAATAATAGTCGCGATTATATATCTGAGTGCATACCACAATTGTTACTAACTATATATTCGAGTACATATCTTGGTTATTATTTTACTTTCAAACTCCTGATGCACCCTGATATGCACTTAATACCAAATAATATGCTCAAAAATATCAATCAAAATATACATTGCTAAATTTGACAAAACACTTGATATTGCTGAAGAAATCAAAGTGCGATCGAAAAAATAAGAAAAGAAAGGTTATACAGTTCAAAAAAATAGGGGCGCAAAGCCAAGTAAAGGGGGTACAGGCACGCTTGTTTTTGTAATAAAAAATCCCGGCCTAATGTGCCGGGTTATTTATTTTTATTCGGAGTCCAGGTTAAAGTGTAATCGGGCTCAGATGGTTTAATAACAATTCGACCACCTTCTATTTCGATATCAATTAAGCCGCTATAAATGTTTTTTGTCAGCTCAGGAGGAATAGCGAGTTCTCCATTTTGATTAACCTGGGTGATATAGAATTTCTTTGATTTATCCATTTTATCACCTTCCTTTTTGTTCCATGTTATAACAAAAGGAATATAAAGGAAAATGTTTTTGTACATTAATGCGCATCCGATAATGTCGGTTATGAAAACAAAAAGCGAGGGAACTTGAATGTCCCCCGCTTTTTGTTTTGGGATTACCTTGAAAGAGAAATTTTCATAGGTTTAACGTAAAATAATTCGAACTTAGCTAATTTGTTACAGAAAATGCATCTATGTTCCAGGTACTGTTGTGTTATTTCTTCTACATGAGGTACATTTAATAAATTTAATCCATCTTTCATGTGTTCTTGGCAAACTGTTATCATTTTTTTCCTCCAATAAAAGAGTGCATAGCAGACATGCACTCTTTTTATTGTCGATCCTCTTAATTGTTAATACCAGTTGCTTGTTTGTTTAACAGATTACCCTCCAAATCAAATTCAGGCATTCTATTTATACCAATCCAAGAATTTAACATGAATGCCCACAAAGAAATACCTTCTAATGCTTTGTTTATAATAACTTCACGGCGGAATGAGTCATTTGCAGCTTCTAAATAATCTAATCCAAGGATGGAATGATGCTGATCTGCTTCGACATGAACAGTAAAGTATGGATCATTGACGTCTAATTCATCTAACTTTTCAGACATTTTGATGAAAAAGTGATTAGAACAACGTTCAATTCCAGAGTTTAAGCATGCTAACCACTTGGAACGATCTTGTTCAATAGCCATTTGGTAGACCAAGTTGACGCAAGCGTTAGTTGCAATTGTTGGAATAAATTTCTCGATTTCTTTTCGGTCTTGTAAGATACCGTGTTTCAACATCCATTGCATTAGCATTTCATGATGATCAGCTTCGCCATAAATGTGCATGGCATAGAAAGGCATCATGTGATTTTCCTTGAGAGAAGTTAACCCTAACATGATACCCATTACTTTTGGAAAAGTAGCAGAATGATACCAAAGTTGAGTAACAACAGGCTTTAACTCTTGAACAGATCTTACTGTTTGCAACCACTCGAAAAATGGTTCTTCAAGAACTCTTTCAGAAGCGCGTATAATCGGATCTGCAACCCATGAATGTTGTTGACGCACTCTTTCTAGTTCTTCTTGAGTAACGGTCTGATACTTTTGCTCTGTTAATTGGGACATTAATAAACACTCCTTTTTGGGTATTTTTGCTACGTAAATAATAATAAAGTATTATATGGTATAATTCAACATTTTTTACTTAAATTTACAAAAAATTACCAACCAAGAACAACATAATATTGAGAAATAAATGTCGGTCCTGTTTGGTAATTTGTGGGTATTACTTCTTAATTTGCGTTTTATTTTTAGATTTAAATATTAACCTATATTTTTATAAAAAACGGTTAGTTCTTAATTATCTTAATATTTAATTACTAACCTGTCAAGTTATAAAAAACAGTTAGTTTAAATTATACTTCTTGGGCATAAGGTAACCATTAAATTATTATTTATATTGTTTCTTTTTTATTAACTTTAAGTTAATAAAAAATCATATATAATAAGGTTAGGTTAGTTTTTTATATATGTTAGTGTTTTGTGAGAAGAAAAGAGGTACATCATGGCAGAGACAAAAAAATTTCCACTTATATCCGGACACCTTTCTCTTGATTTAGTAAACACTGAAGTTATAAGACGTGGGCAGCGTTATGACTTATTGATATCCGAAAAAGATTTAGCTGATTGGATAAAGATAATGAAAGAAACAAATTCCATAATTGATGATGAGCTTATATCTAAATCAGAAGATAGACTGGATAAGATATTACATTCACTTCGTGAATTACGTTCCTTTTTAAGAAGTGATTTTGAACGGATCGCAGATGGATATCAAATTTCAGATGAATGGGTATCTTCTTTGGAAAGAATGATTAGAAAAGCACCGTTTTCGTATAAATTGACCCCGAATAAACTTCTTCCATCTCCAATAGGACAACCTGAGGATGCGTTCGTTTCACTTATTGCATATGATGTATTAAACTTACTTGATAGGAAGAGATTACATTACCTTAAACGGTGTACAAATCCTGATTGCGTATTATTGTTTATAGATGAAAGTGGAAGACGAAAATGGTGTGCCATGGAAATATGCGGTAACAGAAAGAAAGTTGCACGCCATCAACAGCGAAAAAGAAAAGAAAACTCTAAAGAAAAATGATAAAAAGAGTGGTTATACTCAAAAAGCTTAAATCCATTGGGTTTAAGTTTTTTTATTATGTTAATTATCTAATTATTCTTTAAACTAACCATAAAATTATCTTTTGACCAGTTATTAAAGATGGGTTATTATGGAATCAAAATGATAAGGAGGTTGAATTAAATGATATCTAAAAATCAAACCGTTATTGACCAAGAGAAAGTGGTAGGTATATCCCGTCGCATTTATTTTTCTAAAATGAAAGGCAAAGGAAAAAGCACTCTAAGCGTAAATGTTAAAGATGCTATGACAGGACTTATTGGAGGATTCATAACTATCTTTGTCCTTGCTTACCTGACACAAGTCACATCTACATCTTGGTTAATGGCTCCTTTTGGAGCAAGTTGTGTATTAGCATTTGGTGTTTGGAATGCTCCTCTATCTCAACCGAGAAATATAATTGGTGGACATTTTATTTCTACATTAGTGGGATTGATTGTCTACCACTTTTTAGGCAATGATACCTGGACGTTGGCTTTAGGAGTGGGAGTAGCTATAGCATGCATGATGATTACGAAAACGACGCATCCACCTGCTGGGGCAGATCCGATAGTGGTTATATTAGGGGCGTACACATGGAATTACTTAATTACTCCTGTATTAATTGGCTCCATAGCTATTGTTTTAATAGCTTTATTGGTAAATAACTTACGTAGTAATCGTGAGTACCCTACTTTTTGGTTATAATTAGATATTTAAGTATTGAATAGAAATTACGGTTAAAGAAACATCACTTATGATAAATAAATAACCATTAAAAACGCCGTTTTGGTTCAAATTTGGCCAAAATCGGCGTTTTTAGCTTTTGGGAAATAACGAAATAACACGTTGTTTTTTGAACGTATAGTCTTCATTTTTCTTAGAATTGCTCTTCTTTACTACCTAGTTTAGTACATAAAATTAAAAACCTCCCGGATTTCCGAGAGGTTTCTGACTGTTCCCTGCCTTATATGGTATGCACGAATAAGGGGATAGGACTTGTTTTTGTGAGGGAATTATTGAATGTTGCCAGCACGACCAGAAAGTTGTTGTTCTGCCATTTGTACAAGGCGCTTGGTGATCTCGCCACCTACAGAACCATTCTGACGTGATGTTGTGTCTGGTCCTAATACAACACCAAATTCAGAAGCGATTTCATATTTCATTTGATCCAGGGCTGCGCGTGCTTGTGGTGCAACCAATTCATTTGTATTTCTGCTTTGTTGTCTTTGTTGTGGCATAACATTCATTCCTCCTATGTGGATGATGTTGGTACTTGATACTCTTACAGTTCCGCATAGGAAGTAATTTATACATAGGATAGGTTGGTAATTTTATGAAATGAAAAAGCCTCCCGCTTGTCAGAGAGGCTTTTATTTATAGTGCTATAAGCTTTAAGAATTTACTCTTGATTGTTATTTTTATCACTAAAAAACTCTTTGTGTATCTTCTCTACAGTTCCTACATTAATTCCATTTTTTATTCGTTGGAAATAGTAACCTACCATCGCCTGAAAAGATATCCAGAAAAAAATTATACTTAACAAAGTTGCTAATCCGGCTGCGACATTTTGGTATGGCCAAGATAAAATTATCCCATAAGCTTTGATAATTGAATTTTTTATAATGGGTGAAATTGCAGCTGTAGGAGTATAGTGATAAAAAGATATGCCGATAGCTAGTATAGATAACAATATTGATGTAAAAGAAGAAGAGATGATGAATTTATCATTTTTAAAATGAATATAAAATCTCCCTTCACTGAAATATTTCACATCATGTTCACGACCTAAATAAAAGAACGTTATAAAAACAAGAAAGACACCTATAAGGATAGCCGATGCGCTAATAAGAGCTGCGTTAAGCTCCTTAATAAAATCTTTATTATCTTGAATTAACATGAATGGCCCTATAAGAAACAGGATTAATAAAAGGGCGATCCAGTGGATTTTTATTTCTTCGAGTATAAAACTAAAGAAAGTAATAGGTTGTTTTGCCCCTTTTACTGTTAAATCAAGTTTCGGAAAGTTTTCCTTTTCTAAGAATTTTCGCGACTTGATTACAAAACCCACATTAGAAGCTTTAGCGAAATAAAGAGTTACTTCTTTATCACTAAAAATCGCTAAAGCTTTATTATCGCCCAATATACTTATAATGGTGTCAATATTTTTATCAAATTCTTTGTATGTCATGGGGATAACTTTTTTCTTTTTGTTTCTTAAATAAAATTGAAGTTGTCTTTCAATATCGGACACACTATACACCCTCTTAGTTTTACTTTCTACGGAATCTCCTTAGTGCATCTCTCGAACTTTTGATTTTATTAAAAGCCTTTTGTAGAACTGTAACAGTTTCCTCGTCTTTTTTAACATCGACATCCAACGAACCTACAGATTTATGAGAAACGGTTATAACTTTTTCTTCTTCTTCATCATAATACCGAACAGCTTTTACATCTCCGCCTGCAGCTAGGACTAATTTTTGAAAAACAGACTTAGATAGACCATCTTCATTTTCCGATCGAAGAACTATTTCATCGACATAATTAGAATCATAAGTATTCCAACTTTCCGCCAGAACCTTATCCCAATCCTCTCTGGGATTATGTAATGGTGTTCCGACAACTACTTTTTTTCCTCTTAGATTAGTTACATCTAATTGTTGGATTTTTTCTTTTTTAATAATTTCTTTAAAAAAATCATTATTAAATCCAACTGAAGTTTTAATCATATTAAAGGAACTGCCGAAATGTTTTAAGAAAACATCATGGTGTATAATTTCTATTATTCTTTGTTCCGTCTTTGAATGGTTTAGATTTTTAGGAGAATAACGTCTCCTTTGTAGTAATAATTTTGATGTTGCGATATCAATAAAAAAATAAGTTTTTTCCCAAGGGTTGCTTTTTATGGGCTTTTCCACCTTATTTTCCACTGTTTTTAAATCACCGAAATATTCTTGGCTTATAGTCCCGCCAATAATATTATCTTCATAATCAATGTTATTCAAACAATATTTTAATCCTTTATCGTCAGTAAATGTTCTTGAATCTTTTATGTGTTGCAGTAATTTTTCTTTATTGGTAGCAAGAAATTCACTTGTAGGACCTATAAGGTCATATACTTCAAATTTCATAATTACATCCCCCTAATAAATGATAAAAGTAATAATTGATTCTATATTATCATTAAAATAGGGATTATTGTAACTTGCTATTTTTTTGTGAACCCCGATTTTTATGTCAGGGTTGTGGTTGAAAAACCATGGAAGTTTTATGCGTAAATACTTTTCAGTGATTGAGAAAAATCATAATATGAACCATATAAATTATAAAAAACCCTACCACCCAATAAAGGGTAGTAGGGCAATTATTTATTTACGTTCTGTTGTCTGTTTCCATGTTTGGTGAGCTGCAATAATTCCATTTACAACTCCATCAGGCATGGTTCCCTTTGGACAAATTAAGAACCTTCCGGATTCCCGGAAGGTCTCTAACCGATTCTCCACGTCCCTTCATATTAAACATAATATGCAGGGTGTATAGTTTATTGTGGGCTTCTACCACTCAATTGTTGCTCTGCCATTTGTACAAGACGTTTCGTAATTTTATCTGAACAAAACAAAAAGCCCCTTCCAGGGCTTTAATAAAATCATTGTTTTTTTCTTTGCTCTGCTTGTTCTTTTCTTTTTAAAACATCAGCTTTGTAAAATAGCCGATCCCTTGGAAGTTCCTTAATTGGTGTTAGTACACCACGTTTAACCAGGTCGTTCAGATTTTGTCGTGAACAGCCAAGTATCTCAAGTGCTTCAGTTGTGTTTACTACTTCGTTAACGATGTATGCTGTTAATTCATCGCGTGATTTGAATGTTATTTCTTCCGCCACAGTATCACCTTCCAGATATTTAAAACGAACCATAGAGCTATAGATATTACGCCAACCCATTTTAAAGGTGTCATCTTACTGAAATCTAAATCAGATAACCAAGACAGGAATACAATCAACAGGACAACATCAAGAGCAGTTGAGAGCTTCTTCATAATTTAAGGATGGATGTGGTATACTTATTTAGTAAGGAAAGAGGTGGGGCAACACCCCTTTCCGTTTAGATTTTTTTGGGCTTAGCGCTTCCGCTTTTTAGTGGAGCGCTTTTTCTTTTTCTCTCTTTCCTTCTTCCATTTTTTCCACCTTTCTTCGAATTTCTCGGCTATTTCAAATCCGAGTTTGATGCATCCTAGCACTGATGCGATTGTAATCGCCCAGTCTTTCAAATCCATCCTTATTTCACCTCCTTGACTTTATTATACCAATTATATTTACTCACGTCAATATAATTTTGTATATTTATCCTTTCAAGTATTTATATAAATAAAAAAACCGCCATCCATACGGACAGCGGGGGATCGTTTTACCGTTTTCTTGAATTTTGGTTGCAAAATTTCAGCTTTTTTAGTGAGATGGTTGCAGGGATGATTCGTCAAGTGGTTTTTAAAGAATAAAATTTGGAATAATTTATGTTGATTTTGACAAGGGGTATGTAATAGAAATGCCCCGTCATCCATAAGGGCAACGGAGCGTTCGGCTTACTAGAACTTAGATTCAAGGAGCATCAAGATTACAAGCGAAACTACTAGGGCAAATCCCGCTCCTAACTTTTCGGTTCCGCATCCTATCGACCTTCTTAAACTTCGAAGGCGAAATACGGCCCAAATAGCGATTCCACCAAAAAGAAATTTTGCAATTCCAGCCAAGAAAGATAACACCAACATATTAACTACCTCCCTGTTTTTTTGAATAGACGCCTATCTATTTGCCGGTTGCACAAATAAATCGCATCTATCCTCTTTTGGTTTGTACGACATAATCGTTGTTATCGAGTATGCCGTTCGTCTATAAACAGGGTGTACGAACAAAAAAAGCCCCGCCATCCATATGGGTGGCGGGGTGTTTTCGTAAACAACTCAATATGGTCAACCATTCACCACTCGTCTACCTGACGCCTTCCTCACCTCGTCAGCCAGCTCACCAAGCTCTTTCTTATCCTTACGCAACGCTTCGGCTGCTCGATGGTACTCGTCCAGCTTCTGCTGACACTTGTCCGGCTTCGCGTTTTCCTCCTGCCACATTTTCTGATACTGCTTAATTTGTTCGTCCTTCTCTTTCCACTCTGCTTGGATGAGTGCGATGATTTTGTCCGCTTTTGAAACGGGAATCATGTATTCTTCCTCCTTTTTGTCAGTAACCGATGCAACAACTTTCGTCAGCTCTGGAACCTGTACCACCATAGCTGGACGTGATGGGCGTTTTCCTGCTTTTAATTGTGCAATAGAAAAACCAAAGGTCATTTGAACGTGTGGGTAGTCCTTGAAACTTCTCCAATCACCGCCCCATTCAAATCCTCTGGCTTTAAACATTTGTACGACTTCCATCCAGTCTTTTTTGTGATTCTTATTAAAATCTGTGTTCATATCCCAAACGACTTGTTTGCCATCCGGTGTATATAAAGCGAAGTCCAGCGCCAAACCGTAGTTATGGTAGCTGGTACCGCCTTTAGCATTCGTCACGATTTTTCCCGGTTTTGTTCGACCTTGTGCGTATAATTCATTCTGTTCAGCGATTGAACGATACCCCTGCGTAATCAGCACATAGATACCGCGTTGCCAGGCTTCAAATACAACTTCCCAGCCACGCTGGGCAACGACTGGATGTAAATTCGGGTCGTTCAACCGAAAGTTCTTTTGTTTCAGCCAGTCCCATGTAATGGCCATGTCCATCCCTCCTGCTTTAGATCATGAAAAGGCATAGATGCCCGTTTGTTGCCTCCGTTTCTCTTCAAAATTTTGCTTCCTTGTCGTTGTCGTTTTTCATTTGTTCAAAACGTTGACGCAAAAACGCGGGGACTGGAACCCCAAGCCTCCCCATGTTTTCCACAAGTGAAATCCCCTCCACTGCGATTAAAAACATAATCATTGCATTTCGCATGAATTGCGAATCTGTACTGCCAGCTACTACATCCAACTGATGGGAAACAATGACCAGTAGAATCATGGCCCCTTTTTTAAGCAGTCCGTGAAATGCTCGTTCTGAGCTTATCTTTTTTTCTCTAAAAAACCCGACTAAAACGCCAGATAGATAGTCTGCTGCCATACAAATAGCAAGGGCAACCACTAAACGGTCAAATCCTCCAAGTAAAAAGGCAGCGCTCGCTGCGCCGCCCCCAACTACAAAAGTATAAAATGTATCTGTTTCCTGTCTCATCTACTTTCCTCCTTACCCCCTTTCGGGGCAAAAATAAAAAGCACCGGATTAACCGATGCTTATTTCTGCTGTCGTTTTCTTTGTTCCCACTTCTCTTTTTCCTTTTGCCAGTACCTCTGCACACACGACTCCCAATTACTTTTCGGATTTGGCATAACTACTTTTACTACCACATTTATACACTCCTATAATTTTCCATATATATTATGCATCAAATTAGAGGACGTTATAACTAATATTTGTCGTCAAATTTTCTATTGGTACTGTCGTTTATTGGAGACAAACCACAAAAAATGACGAACGAATTTTATTCCTATATCATTTTACAAACAGTAAAATTATAGTTGATAATATCTTACCCTTCTTTACCCGCTGCTGACACCAGCGAGTCTTCAAAGCTCCCTCATCACTCGATGCTCTTTGTAGCATCTTCTTTTTTTCATAAAAAAGGGGAGGCCCCTCCCCTGTTAATTACAAGACACCCCATGCTTTATTCTTATCTCACAGATAATGAACCAAGCATATCTGCAACGCCACGGTAGAAATCTTCAATTTTTTCTATTCCCAAAACATATGAAAGACTGAGCCCAATATAATCAGCATGATCCCAGTTTTCCTGAATCCCCATGTCATTCCATTTTCCGATTTTAGGTGTTCCATCATATGGGACAATCTCATCTGTTGAGCCAAGCTTCGGCCCATTCATCGAAATTGTGTTTACAATCCCATCATTCTGCCACCACTTTTCATCACTGCCGTAGCAGCCTAAGAAAATACCAAATGGAGTAATCAATTTATTCATTGTTAGATCTGGGAGATGATGTCCCGTGATCAGACTTCTGAATGTAGCTTCTCCACTGTATGAGAAATAATAGACATCCGGCTGCGCTTTTACCCAGTTATTCAGCTCTTTGGCTCCTTCTGGTTTGAGGTCCCATGCACTAATATCTTTTGTATTTGTCCAAATTCCACTATTCCATACGCGATCCGCATAGTGCACAAAGGATTCACCTGCTTTTCTTTTCAATCCCCACTGATCGAGTTTGAAGTCATAAACCGGTACATTTGTATTGCCTGACACCGCAGCAGCCAGTCCCATAATTTGTTGTGCTGCTGGAATGAGTTGTGTCACTACATCAGCCAACGTTGTACCATCGTTCGGCGTTGCAATCGTTGTTACACTGTGAACCCACGACTTCCCACCTTCAAATAGCGGAGACAATTGCACCCCATGCTTTTTCGCATACTCTCGTTCTTCCTGGCTTCCCTCTTTTAACAATTGCGTTAACACACGAACCGTCTGTCCACCCATGCTATGTCCGATTAAATGGATTTTGTGTTCTCCATCCCAATTCTTCAAAAGCCCAGGATAGGTTCGACCAAACCGGTCATGTCCATATTTTTCAGCGTGTGCAGCACCATAATCCACTGTTCCACCAACAAGTTGAGCATATAATTCGCATGCACGATCCCAGTTACTTGAAAACGGTCCTACTACCGCAGTGTGTGTTTCGTAACCATACTGTTTCAAATCCTCTTGAATGTCATGCATTCCACCCCAGTACTTTACACCCAGCATTTCATCTCTTCCCCAACCTGCAAACCCATGAACTAGAACGATTGGATATTGATTTTTTCTTTCCTTTTGCATGATAAAACAGCTCCTTTTTTACGTTTATTTGAGTTGCCCAAGATAAAAGGGCATAAAAAAACGCCGAAAATTCGGCGTAATTTCTGAATCAATTCAGTTGTTACATAAACCTTACTTGTTTTTAGTAAGCTTCACTTGTTAATTTAAGAAAAAAAGACAAACAAAAAGGCCGCTCTCCCGGAACGGCCTTCGCTTATCTTTCCTGCGTCCAGCATACCACACCACGCTTTTCATCTGCCAAAAACGTCAAGAGTGTAAACTAAAGTCTAGTTTGTAAACTAATGTCTAAAATGTAAAGCAAAAAGCCTGTCCTACGCCGACAGGCTTCCTCGCATCTCGTCTTCATACATAATCCACGCTAGATTTCGAATCATTGAACGTCTAATTTTATCCACTGTCTGCCTGCTCACATCTAACTGTTGCGCAATTTCATACATCTTCTCACCGTCCATCATCCCTTCTGCCACTGCACGCTCTCTTTCGTCCTGTAACGATGCCACAGCAGCTTCTAACTTCTTCACTTTTCGCTCATATCGCTTCATGCGTTCCCAGTTCCGTAAAAGCTTCTGTGCTTCCCTATACGTCACGTCTGAATTAACCCCTTGGGCTTTCGGAAGGATTGATTCAATACCATATTGCGCCGTACCAGCATGAATAATATTCTCCCATACCTCTCGCGGATACTGCTTCTCATACTCATCACATTTTTGTAACGTTTGAATCTTCTCTGCCATCCAGCGATAGTTACGTAAGTCCTGCTCCACACGTTGTACAGCCTCAAGTGCTGGTTCTAAGTCGAGAAAAGCTGGCTGCCCGTCATGCTCCTTCCACTGTGCCGCCTGGTACTCATCCCATTGGAGGCAACTCTGCACCTTTCCGATGTGCATGTCGTGAATCCGACATTTTGAACTTTTTCCCCAGTGTGTTCCTGGGCATTTACTGCATACAGACTCAATGAAATTATAGTTTGGATTGATTTTTTGTTCCATGAGCGAAATCCTCCTAAATGAATCGTTTTATAATTACCGTCTGGTTTGTTTAATTGCCCCGCTTATACGTCGCCATGTTGGATGACGCATTTTTTATGAAAATTCCTAATTTTCATGTATCCCCCCTTTTAGGTAATAAAAAAGGACACCAACAGCCAGAAGGGATATATACTTGTTCCTTACTTTGCTGAATAGTGTCCTCCGATTTCGTTCGGCAGAACATATTAAGTTTTAAAGGATGGTTTAACTTTTGCGCCAACCTACATTCTTGCCTATTGTAGGCTCAGAATGTAGGTTTTTAGGTCCCATCACTAACACTTCAGGAGCAATAACCGCTCATATCACTTACGGAAATACTATTTTAAAAATTAAATAAAATTTATAAATTGCACCAAAAAATATAAAAGTTAAAGAAATCAATCCTATGTATCTAATCCTATACATCCAATAATATTTGTATTCTTTTGGATTGCTCCATTTCTTAATATCATCTTTAATGTGAAATAAAACAATAAACAGTAAAGGTGCTACTACAAATATGATTACGAAAAGAAATAAGATTTGATTAAAACTGTTCATAGTATCAGTTTCAAGAAAAGCTTTCAAAACTTCTCCAACAGATACCAAAAATACTATTAAAAACATTATATTCGAAATGAAGATATCAGTTAATTTCTTCTCTTTTTTTAAATCCCTAATGATAAGAATCGGGATGAGTAGCAGTAAAAGAAAGGCGCTAAACAGAAAAAATATTGTATTGTTCGTCATTCATTTCCCTCCTTAGTCGCTAAGATAATTAGAATTTTTAACTGTCATTTAATTATGCTTCCTTTATTTCACATTTAAATTACGACCAAACCAAAATTAAGTTTCTATTATTTACTTTTTTGAAGAATAACTATTTATGTGCGCCTATTTCCCACCAGCGATAGTGAAACCCCTGAAATCCTCATGTAGCTGGCCCATTCTCCGCTCGTAAGTCATCCATAAATATCTGAAAACCACCGCTCCATGTACGTCCTGTCGTTTCACATCTGGTAATCGAATTCCCTTCTATCTGTAGACAGCACATAGAGCTTTCCACACGTCCACCACGGACAAAATATATTCTGTCGCCCGGATTGAGGCACCTAGGCACCCGTAAGAGTTCCAGAACGCTTCAAAATCCGAATCTATTTCCATATGCTTTGTTTCAGTATCGTCGTTTTTATATTCGCTTTTCGGGATGGTCACTACAATATCCATTACGTAGTCCATAATCCCCGTTTTCGTGCTTCTCTGGCGATGTCTGCAATTCTTCCTTGATGAATCTTAAATGTAAATTCTCCATATTCAGGGAGTTCGATTTCACCAGCGCGACCGTTTTCTATTATGATAATTTTCGCATTCCGTCCTACTATTGGAATTTCTACCGTTTGTTTTTCTATATTCACAGTCAATTCTTTTACATTAATTTCTGCTGACATTCTCGCATCCCCCTGCTCTATGGTAAAATATTTTTGCAGAGTAAAAGCAGGAAGCCCCTCTCCGGTTAGTGAGCGGGAGGCCTTTTTTCTTCCTACTTCTTAATCGCTCTTATAGCTGAAATAAAAAGCACAATACATCCAATGAGCAATGCATAACCAATGCCCATAACCATAAGCGGAACATATTCTGGAGTGTTTGGACTATCGGCCGAAAATCCGGCCATTATTAAAGGCAAAATGGGTAACATTAAAATCCCAGGTCCAATCCAAATAATACCTAATCCGAAAATTGCTATTACAATCCATGCCCAAAGAGGCCCTTTTCTCTTAAATTCTCCCTTATTTTTTCGGAATGGATTTCTTTTCTGGTCTTTAATAATAGCACGAATGGCTTTTACAATGAGCCATACAGCAACTGCCAATATTGTTAATCCAACGAGTAAGAAAAAAATTTGGATTACACTAGGATTAAAAGGACGGTTTAAAAATCCACTCATCATAAAAGGAAAGAACGGAAGTAAGAAAACCTTCGGCCCTTGTGCAAGAAGAAATAAGGTGGTAATGGCAACCGTTATATATGCCCATAATGGTCGCTTTTGTTCTTCAAAATGTTCGTCTGACATTTTAAACCTCCCCTTCATTCTTTTGGTTCCCTGGCCACCTGTCTCTGTGTGCTGCCAATACTGCGCCAGCACTTCATATGGCAGCAGGTAGACCGTCTGATGCTTGGCAAATTCGACAAGTAGAAAGCTAATGGCGCCGCACCGATGATACTTTGCAAGGTACTCCACTTGGTGCTCGGCGATATTCCTAAGAGGAAAGCGCCTCAATTCTTTCGTGCTCTTTGCTTCAAACACAATCGAGCGTCCGGCGTATGCCCCCTCGTAATCCACTGTGCTTGGACTTTTGAAGTGGCCAACAATTCCGTATAAAACTTTAATCGGTGTCGGCCGCTTGTTGATAACGGCTACGCCAGCGTCGCTTTCGCTTGTACAGACTGTTGTATGACATCTTGTATTTCTCCACAATAGCCTTGTCCGTCAAATCCTCTCTTTTCAGTTCGATGTACTGTTCAACAGTGATAGTGACGCCATTCGACCTCGGCTTTGTTTTCTCAACTTTTTCATCGCCTAGCAATCGGTCTCCAAGTTCGCGCATTCGTTTCCCTACCTGACATTCATTCCATCAATACTGCTGGAAACGATGAGATTCCAAGCTGTGATTTCTCCTATCAACCCCCGACAATGCTTGTTTTTTTCTTTCGCATTCCGTGCAATTACCCAGCATCCGACCAATTTGTAAGCGCAACACACGCTTTTCCTTCCTGGTCTCCTACTTCCTCCCGTTCCATGCCGGACGGCCACTACCCATTTTGTTTGAGTTGACTCGGCCGACCGAGCAACTATCTTGTATCCATCTTGAAAGCTTGCTCGGAATCACCACCGGAACTGGGCCTCTGTGTTTTTTCTTCTCTTTCATGCGATTCACCCCCAAATACCACCGCGGCATAGCTTGATTTTTCCTTTCCGCGCCAAATCAAAAATCAGAATGGCTGTCTCATCCACTTCCCTGCCGAAATTACTTGCGATATATTCAACTGGGATGCCCATGTTCCACATTGCAATGACTTCTGACACTTGATCATCCCAGAAGAAATTCAAGTCTTCGCAAGCGATGTAAATATTTCGGCGCTGCTCTGTCAGATGCCGACGCTCAATGTTCGTTGCTGCTATCATGCTCCGTTCATCTCCCGAAAGCGTTGTGCCGCACGTTCACGTCGGTAACTGCTGGCTTTGTTCTCCACAATGATGCTTGTACCGATTATCCGGTCATGAATCCGTTGCGCTTTGATTTTGTCCTCTTCTGTCGGCTGTTGTGGCATGAATCGAATCAGCAAATCAGCCGGCGAAAAATTGGACGTATACAGAATCGGTCTCTTTTTTCGATAACGGCCATCAATAATCCGGAACATCACATCCAGTACCCAGTCTGTGACTTTCTCAGCGCCGATATCATCCAAAACGAGTAAATCACAGTCCCGAAGCGCGTCCATAATCTCGCTTTCTGTCTCTTTTTCTTTCTTGTTAAACGTATTTCGAATACGCTCTAGCAGTTCAGCCATTGTCTGAAAAACAACCGTGAACCCTTTATCTTTGATTTCGTGTGCCACTGCCGCAGCAAGATGTGTCTTGCCGTTCCCGGGTGTTCCCCAAAGTAATACCCCGATTTCTTCCTGGTGGTGCTCGAAGTTTTGGGCATAATCTCGTGCTATTTGATACGCCTTTTCAGTACCCGGACGTGATTGAAACGTATGAAACCAACACTCTTCAAAGCGCTTGCCCAGCTCTGAGATATCAAACTTCCGCTCAATCATCTTTCGCTGAATCAGCGTCTCAGCTTGCTTTTGGCCATAAACGAACTTGTCAATTTCGCACTGGCAACGACTTTGTACGATACGCACTTTGCCGAACAACTCAATCTGTGTCTTCGGCACAAACCGGCCACAAATCGGACAATAGCGATCTCCCTCAGCGTCTTTAGAAAGAGAGGGAATTAATTTCATCACGGAACGCTGGATCAAGTTCTCTGCTGGCTGCACTGCGTATGCCTCCTTTTGATTCTCTGATTTCGAACCTATTCTTGCTTTGACGGTTCAACATCCGCATTAGTTTTCTATAAGCCTCATCATCCCTTGTGTTTCTAAGAATCCCTAGCGTGTACTGCTCGCGTTTATCGTCGTGTTTTTCAAAGTGATGCCATACAGCGAAGTTAATCTGATTCGCAGAGTATTTTTTCATCTTCGCAAAAACCTGGAGCAAAACGTTTTTGGAAATCTTGCATGTACTTCTCGTTAGCCGCAGCATGTCACAATAACGAATTAAGAGTTTTCGGTTTACACCTAAAGGCAAGATGTGGATGTTCTCATCGACAAAGGTTTCGATGTCTTTTTCCGAAGCGAGCGACGTATTAGGTTTATTGTTTATATTGCTGTTCTTATTGCTGTTTATAATGCTGTTATTAAATAAAAGATGTGGTTTCTCTTGTGGATTTTTTTCGCCTTTTGATCAAGCGATCCTTTTATCTCCCAGCGCGTCCATCCCGTTTCCCGTTCCAACTCAGAAACGTTTACTTTTACTTCCCCTGTATTCCAATCCGCTTGTTCAAGCAAATGATAGAAAAGAAGCTTGTCCCTCAAATTTTTGATAGAGAGTCGGGCGCAGAGAGCGCCCACTCTTCTATTCAAATTTCATTTCCATTGCCTGCTGTAATTGTTCATCCTGCTGCCAATCTTTTTGCTTCTCCGCCTGCTCCTGTGGCTGTTCTGTAGCTTCCGACGCAGGTTCATGATATCCTCGGCCGTTACTCCTTCAGCCTCTATTGCGTCTGCATAGACACTGCGCGGCCCACTGGTAATGTACTTTCTTCACCGTCTCATCCTGGACAGCCATTTGCTGAATCTCAATGCTGATCGGCAGGTACTTCCACATATGACGAATGACTGTCTTCTTTGCCATCTCTTCAAAATTACTTGAAGGGCGATTTCCTCCTTTTCATTTTTTAGCACCTGGCTCGGAAGTGCTGTAGGAGCCAGGCAGAGAGAAAAGATGTGGTTAAGAGGTGGAATTCCCGGCCCCTACAGCAAGCCCGAAAAGCTTGCCGTACACGCGAACGTGTGTTATGATTTTTGTGACCATTTCTGCTAAGCTGTTTGAGTGTTCCCGCACTCGGCAGCTTTTTTCGTGTAATAAAGTGACAAATCATGATAGCGCCGCAGATTCAATTTGTGATATGACCATGCTGCTAGATATCCTTTCTCTTCCCCTGCTGCTTTATATGCCTCAGCCAACTTCAAGAACTCATCAGCTTCTTTCTTGGCTTCTTGCATTTCTAGTTTGATTCGATTCAGTTCCAGACGATGTTGATAGGCTTCGTTTTGTTCGGCATCCATCAAGCTCATATCGTAGTCAGCCGTCCGTTCTAGCACTTCCTGCATACGCATATTCCAGCTCATCGCAACACCCTCCCCGGTAATAATTCGCAGGCACGACGTTTGGAGATGCCGAGAAATTCGCTGATTTCTTCAGCACCGATAAGTTTTTCTTTTTCAAGGGAAGTTCCAGCAAGCATTTTCTTGATTTCAGCAATTGCCTTGCCAACTTCTTCACGAACGATTTCGCGGAACATTTCCTCGATAGGATTGGCCGCCATGATGTTTTGCCTCCTAATGTTTTGGTAACTGAAGCGGTAAAATTTTTAGGCTGTTTGTTCTTCTTCATCCAGCAGTTCGGCGACCGTTACGCCGAGGGCGTCGGCTAATTTGCGAAGTATCGTAATCGTCGGTTGTTTGTTGCCAGATTCTAAGTAGTGGATGTGCGACTGAGAAACGCCGGAACGTTTGAAAAGCTCTAATTGCGACCATTCTTTTTCAAGTCGAAGTTTCTTAATCCTATTCACCCTTATCACTTCCGTGTTTATACACTATCACTAATATTATGATTAGTAAAAACTATAATGATAATTTTGACGAAAATTTTTTGTGATAAAATCACTGTTGAGATAAAACGAATGGAATGATGATTAATGGATGTTTCCAAAAGACTAACTGAGATTCGAGAATCACTTGGATTAAGCAAAAACCAATTAGCTAAGATGTCCGGAGTGTCACAATCGTTTATCAGCTATATCGAAGCCGGGCAGCGCCAACCGACATTGGATATAATTGAAAGACTTTGTTCCGCACTCGGAATTACAGTTATTCAGTTTCTCTCTGACGACTCCGACCAACTCCCTCCCGACCTCCTGCAACTCATCGAAACTGCCAAGAAACTCACGCCGGAAGAGCGGAAAAAAGTCACTGATATGCTCCAAACCATGTTAGAAAGGATGAATCAGAATGAGTGAAAAGTTACTTGAACAAATCCTTAATGAACTTAAAGATGTAAAAGCAGAACTCAAAGATATAAAGGAATCAGTCTCCGATATTCCGCTTATCAAACGTGCTTTTCTTGATACATCCGACTCCGTTAAGCGTTTGGAAGAAATTCAGGATAGTCAGCAACGTATTATCGAATTACTCTCTGCTCGTTCTATTCAGCAAGAAGCTGAACTTAAGCGTATCAAGTAGCCACCGCCTATTTGGTAGCTTTCCCCTTCCAACTGAGGTTGGTTTTGGTAATTGAAGTGGGGAAAAAATTAGATGTTAGGCCGAGTTAATTCTCGAATCGAGAATTTCTTCATCAAAAAAAAAGCGCATTTACTTCAACGCCTAAGATTTCAGCGACCAAAGGAACCTTATCGGCATCAAAACCTTTTTTACCCGATTCAATTTCGCTAAGTATCGAAGGTGATTTATACCCGAGTCTCTTGGAAAGATGAACCTGAGTCATACCTTTTTCTAAGCGGATCTTTCTGATTCTCTTTCCGATGATCTTACTCAACTTGTTCACCGCCTTTATTCTCGCTTTTAAATTCTCATTTTGTGAATTCTTGAGACAAGTATAAATTCTCAATTCGTGAAAGTCAATATTAAAATTCTCGATTCGAGATATTTTTTTCTCTTTTAGAGAATTTGTGATAAATTAGGAGGTGAAATAAGAGGTGATAGTGTTGGCCAAAATGACGCTTGGAGAACGAATTAAATATCTTCGTGAAAAAAATGGATATGCACAAAAATTTGTCGCAGAAAAAATTGGTGTGCGAAACAATACACTTTCTAGTTATGAATCAGATAAGCGTCAACCAGACTATGATACCTTACAAAAAATAGCTGACTTTTTTGAGGTATCTGTCGACTATCTTTTAGGCCGTACTGACGATCCGTCACCAAAAGAAGATAAGAAAATGAACCTCTTCTTCTACGATGGACTTGAAGGATACGACGATCTCACACCTGAAGAACAAAAAGCCTTTCGTGAACATATGTATGAGGAAGCAAAACAAGCCATCGAGCTTGTTAAGAAGCTTAAGAAAAAATAACCCTGCCTGACCATTGGACAAGCAGGGTGTTTTTGTAAGCGTTAAAGAAAATTATTACATAGATGTAATATATTTGAGGTGATAAATAATGGGTTGGAAAGGTGCACTCCGCTCGCTTAATGCCGCTAGTAAAAGAATGGCACGTGATGCTAAAAGAAAACCCTTGAAAAATCAGGGGGTTTCACGCTTGCTACTATCTACATTCCGAGCAATAACCATAAATTTCAAATTTATGCCCTGTAATCGTAAATCCTTCTGGCTCGCCAAATCCCCCATCCAGCGGACACAATCTAATATGGCGCGTCTTTCCGCAGGACAAGCAAATCAAATGATGGTGATGGTCTTCCGTTGAACAGCGGAAACGGTACTTCCGCTCTCCGCCTAGTTCGGTTACCTCCAAAATATTCAACTCCGCGAACAATGTTAAATTCCGGTATACAGTATCGAAACTCAGCGCAGGATAATGCTCCTGCATATACTCAAGCATATCGCGAGCCGACAAATACCGCTTTTCTTCGGCGAAAATGCGGATCATCTCTTCCCGCTTGCCCGTATATTTATATCCACTTTTCTTTAAAATCTGCAAAGCCTGTTCCACGGTCATTATTTCCACCGCCTTTTACTTCACTTCAAGAGTTGCGTAGCCGCTTGCCGACAAGTACGCACACAAGCAGCAAGACGGCAACAAGTACAATCGTGCCGCCCGAAGCCAAATCAAACGTATAGGCAATTAACAGTCCGCTCAAAACGGATACTTCTCCGAAGACAATTGCATAGATAAATGTCTGCCGGAAACTGCTGGCCAACTGCAACGCGGCCGCCACCGGTAACGTAATTAGCGCCGAAACAAGCAAAATGCCCACCACCTGCATGGAGATGCTAATGACAAGCGCGACCAAAACACTGAATACAACGTTAATCAAATTGCGTGGAACGCCCGAAATGCGCGCTCCTTCTTCGTCAAATGAAAGATATAGCAATTCTTTGTAAAATAACCAAACAATTGCAATTACAACCAAGCTGGCGATCACAACCCGCACCAAGTCTTCTTCCGTAACAGACAACAAGCTGCCGAATAAATATCCGAACAAATCGACATTAAAGCCGTTCGCCAGGCTAATAAGCACTACACCAAGTCCGATACCGGTGGACAAAATAATCGGGATGGCAAGCTCCTGATAGAACCTGTACGCTTGACGCAGCTTATCTATCATAAAGGCGCCGCCTACCGCGAAAAACATTCCTGTATAAACCGGGCTGATGCTCTGAAAGGACGGGATATACTGTGAAAGCAGCAACCCCGCCGCTACGCCCGATAGCGTGATATGAGACAGAGCATCCGCAATCAGCGACATCCGGCGTACTACAAGAAACACGCCGATTAGCGGGGCCACAAAACCGATAATTAACCCGGATAGCAGCGCATGCTGCATGAATTTGTAACTTAGTATCGCTTCAATCATCGCTTTCTGATTCCCTTCTAATGGTTATGATGCAGCACATGTACATCGTAACCGTATGACTTCAACAAAATTTCGGGGCGTATCCGTTCGAATTCTTCGGCTCGTCCGTGAAAATGCAACTTGCGGTTTAGACAGGAAATGGAATGCATTTTCGTACTAATAGCCCCTAAATCGTGAGAAACAAGAATAATAGAGATGCGATTTTCTTCGTTCAAACGCTTCAGCAAGTCATAAAAATGCGCTTCTGATTGTGCGTCCACGCCGACGGTCGGTTCATCTAAAATGAGCACATCCGGATCGCTGACCAGCGCCCGTGCAATAAACACACGCTGCTGCTGTCCCCCGGACAGGCGACCGATATTCCGCCCTTCAAATCCACCCATACCAACTGTCGCAATTGCCTCCCTGACCCGTTCTTTCTCCTTCTTGCCAGGCCTGCGAAACAATCCCATCTTCGCAGTCAATCCCATCATAACGACTTCGAATACCGTGGCCGGAAATCCGGTATTAAAACTATTCGCTTTCTGCGAAACATACCCAATACGCGACCATTCGTCAAACTTGCGTAGCGGCTTACCGAACCACGTAACATTTCCTTCCTGCAAGGGCAATGCGCCAAGAATAACTTTAAGCAAAGTAGACTTGCCAGACCCGTTAGGTCCGACAAGTCCCATCATTTCACCCCGATGCAGCTGTAAGGAAACATCTTCGAGTACGCGTTTGCTCCCATAACGGTGCGAAACATGCTGCACGTCTAAAACAATGTCACTCACTGTACTTCCAGCACCTTCTTCAACGTATTTAGATTTTCTTTCATTAAATCAATATAAGTCTTACCGGCGTCAAATTGCTCTTTCGTTACATTCTCAATCGTATAAAGTGTCACAGCTTCCGCACCGGATTCCCGCTGTACCGTTTTTGCTACTTTATTCTCAACAAGTCCTTCAAATGCCACATATTTAATATTATGCGCTTTTACCGTATCAATCAAACTTTTTAATTGCTGCTGAGACGGCTCTTCTGAAGGAGAAAGACCAGATACAGACAACTGGATTAAACCATATTGTCTCGTTAAATATGCAAACGCCTTGTGAGATACAACCAATTCTTTTTTCTTCGCTTTACCGATCACGTCTTTATATTCTTTGTCGAGCGCATCTAAATCCGCGGCAAGCTTCTTGTAATTCGCTTCATATGCATCCTTATGAGCCGGATCAACCTCTGCTAGCGCATTTTTCACTTTCTCTGCTTGCTGTTTGGCTAACATCGGATTTAGCCAAACGTGCGGATCGTATTTTCCATGAGCATGCTCACTGTGATCCTCTTCATGCACCGATTCTCCTTTATGACTATGTTCCCCTTCATGAGCGTGCTCTCCCTCATGTTCATGCATTTCTGTTTCTATAAGCTGCAATCCCTGACTTGCATCCAGTGCTTTCGTTTTTTGCGGATCAAGATTTTTCGTGACGTTCTCAATCCATGTCTCATAACCTGCCCCATTGTAGATGAATAACTTCGCTTCATTTAATTTGGCCATATCTTTTGCTGACGGTTCGTAGTCATGACCTTCCGCTCCAGGCGGCAACAAATTTGTCACCTGTACATGCTCACCGCCAATAGTCCGTGTAAAATCATATAAAGGAAATATACTTGTATATACTTGTATTTTTTCTCCATTTGCTTTCCCGGCAGAAGCAGCCCCTTCACCTTTTTGTCCACAGCCTATCAAAAAAACAGCCAGCACAAGGCTTAGTACGAATAAACTATAGAAAAGTTTCCAATAACCTTTCACTTTTGTCATCCCTCACTCTGTAAATAAGATTTCTTCCGATTTCCAAAAAACAGTATAACGTAATGATTACGATTTGTAAACAAAAAAATGAGACATTAACTACCAAGAAGTTTCGAATACCGACATTGAATTTATCATGATGAATGCTGGATATGACCAGCTAAAAAATTATGAAGCGACTCATGAGCTAAAGGCACAAGCGATAATTCCTCAGACTTCTGGACTTTATTCAAATCCTTTTCTGATCGAGCCGTTCGCTTTTCCGTTTCACGTTCAAAAAGGAAAAGCTGAAAATAGAGCGAAAGCAGCCCCTTACCACAGGTAGCTGCCTTCCTAACTTTATTATCTATATCATGATCTATATCATGCCACCCAACCGAAATAGCGGACAATCTGAGTAACCACAAAGCAAACCACAATCGCAATGGAAAGCGGAATAAGAGCCGCAAGCACCGTCCATTTTGCACTTTTCGTCTCTTTCGCGATCGTATATAGCGTCGTACCGCACGGATAATGCAAAAGCGAAAACAACATCACATTAAGCGCTGTTAGCCACGTCCAACCGTGCTCCAAAAACAATGCTTTAAGCGCACTTAAATCTTCCAACTCTAACATTGCGCCGGAAGCCATATACGCCATGATAAGAATCGGCACAACAATTTCATTGGCCGGCAGTCCAAGTATAAACGCCATCAAAATATATCCGTCCAGCCCAATCGCGTGTCCGAACGGCTGAAGCCAATTTACCGCATGCGCCAGCATGCTTTGCTCCCCAACCGTAATGTTGGCCAGCAACCACGTAATGACGCCAGCCGGGGCAGCGGTAATCACAGCACGCTTTAATACGAATAACGTTTTGTCAAATACCGAACGAACAAACGTGCGCACCACCTGTGGTTTACGGTACGGTGGAAGTTCCAGCGTGAAGTGGGACGGCACACCACGCAGCAATGTTTTAGAGAGCGCCCACGATACAAACAGCGTCATCATAATACCGAACAATACCATGCCAACCACAATTAGTGCAGCAACCGTTATGCTTTCACCTGTGCCGACCGCTGCGGTCATAAATAGCGACGACATCAAAATCAACGTCGGCCATCTTCCGTTGCATGGCACAAAATTGTTCGTCAAAATCGCAATCATGCGCTCGCGAGGCGACTCGATAATCCGACAAGAAACAATCCCCGCTGCATTACATCCGAACCCCATCGCCATGGTTAGCGATTGCTTACCGTGTCCGCCCGCTCTTTTAAACAATCGGTCAAGATTGAACGCAACTCGCGGCAAATAACCAAAATCTTCAAGCAATGCAAACAATGGAAAGAAAATGGCCATCGGCGGCAACATAACCGAAACGACCCAGCTAACACCTCTAAATAAACCAAGCACTAGAATGCCGTGCAGCCAGGCTGGAGCGCCAGCCCACATAAACAAAGCCGTCAATTTTCCTTCTAGCCAACCAAAACCGCTTGCCAGCAAATCCGACGGTACGTTGGCCCCCGCAATCGTAATCCAGAACACTACCCCCAGCATGGCCAACATAATTGGAAATCCAAGGTAACGAGATGTCAAAATGTCATCCAGCTTGTTATCCCAATCCATTCGTTTATTTTCATTCGTCTTGGTGACTTCTTCAGCAATTTTCTGAGAATACTGAAAAATTTGTTCTACCAGTACATCTCTTATCGGCTCTTTGTTCCCCATTTCAATTCGACGTGCAATCGCATACAAATGGTTCAAGTCGTTCTTCCCTATGCCTGCGGCCATGATGGCGATACCCCCTGACTTACAGAATGTAGTGGCAGCACGTCATCCGTCAAATATTTCTCCATATCTTCCAGCAACGTATGATCCCCATCCAGCAAGCGCAGCGCCACCCAGCGCGGATTAAGCACCCCTCGCAACAGCGGTGCGATCTCCGCTTCCAATTGCTCTACCGCCCGTTCTATCTGTTCACTATATCGGAGAATCAGTGGCTTCGGAACCACACGACCGGTTGCCACATCGAACAGCGCATCCTGCAATTCCTTCAGTCCTTGCTTTTGACGGGCAGCTGTGGCAATGACCGGCACGCCCAACTTTTGCGAAAGACGCTCTGTATCTACCGTAATTCCTTTTCGTTTCGCTTCATCCATCAAGTTTACGCATAGCACAATCTTATCAGTAATTTCCATCACTTGCAGTGCAAGATTCAAGTTCCGTTCCAGCGCCGTCGCATCTACTACAACAAGCGTCACATCAGGACGACCAAAGCAGATAAAATCACGCGCTACCTGTTCATCCGCGGAATTCGGCAAAAGAGAGTATGTGCCTGGCAAATCAACCATAAGAAACGACTCACCCCGATGTGTAAATGTTCCCTGCGCATTCCCCACCGTTTTTCCAGGCCAATTTCCGGTGTGTTGATTCAAGCCCGTCAACGCGTTGAATACTGTACTCTTCCCTGTATTCGGATTTCCAGCAAGCGCAATGACAATCTGCTCAGATGTTGTCATCTCGATTCCAAATTTACTGTGTAAAAGCTCTTTTCTCCTCTCCGCTTGTAACCCTTTCATTTGTCTTCCTCCTTATTTCGCAACGGTTCAACCATGATCTTCATCGCGTCTTCCTTTCGTAATCCGATAAGCGTTCCACGCACCCGGTACGCCACCGGGTCGCCGATCGGGCTGCGCCGTACGGCTTCTACTACGGTCTGTGGCACAATTCCTAGATCCAGAAGCCGCCTGCGCACTAAACCCTCGCCAGACAGCGCTACTACTTTCGCTTTATCACCAGGTAAGAGCTCCGCTAAAGGGATAATTCCTTGCTTGCTGCCAACCATCCAATCACCTCGAAACAACTTGACAATTAGCCAAGCGCTAAATATTTTACCAAGCTCAACTTTTTGTCTAAAAAAAGAAAAGGATATTATTTTCCTCATATAAATTATTTTGCATATGGGCAAAAAATGCAAGTAGTTTTTCTTTCCGTTACATTATTTACTGTATTTCCTATCCATCCTTTTTGTGCTATCCTCTCCATTTTCATGTCATATCCCTGTTTTTAAACTCGCGCAAGCCAAACGTCATGATGATAACAAACAGCGTAACGGCAATGCCATACATTAAGAGTCCTTTATCAAACCGTTCCATCGAAGGTGCGAAAAATGTAGTAATCGGATACGTCCACGGATAAAAAATCCACAGTTTTTCCGAGTTCGCAGCGAAAATTGCCGGCGCCGCAAATCCGACGCCAAGGGTCAACGGAATCCCGATGTGGGAAAAACGAAAACTTAGCACAAATTGAATCGCGATAATAGGCAACGCGGCCACAAACGCCAGTGCTCCTCTGCCCAGCAACAAACCATAAGGTGCCTGTCCTTCCGCTCCGGTGATCCATCCCCCTGCCAACGTACCGCCGCTCAATACCGCCATATTAAGCAAAACAAGCATGCAGGCTATCACTAATTTCGCAACATAAACCTGACCGCGCGTCACCGGAAACGTCAATAATTGTTTCCATCCGCCGTGAACATTTTCAACGCGCGCAAGCAAAGCGATCAGCACCGTAATGACAAGCGGCATCAGCATAGTAGGATACATAAACATGCATTGTTCATACAGTATTTCCCATTCTGTGCGCGTGCTTCCGGCAAAAACCGTATCCCGATAACGAAGAAAATTCCCTACGCCCTGCACCACCAAAAACAGCGGCACAAGTACGGCGATCCATATCATGCCTGAACGGCGCAGTTTTAGCCATTCGGCCGCAAGCAATTGTTTCATCCTCTTCCCTTCCTCCTATACAATGTCCCGGTTCTTAAATTCGTGCATTCCCAGCACCAGTAATAGCGGTCCAGCAATCAGCCCGCTCCATACGGGACGGTTGTTTGCAATGTCTTCTAATGGTGTCGCATAAAGAATCGTCACATGCGGAAAGAAACTAAGCATTTCGGATTGAGCAAAAAAAAGGGCGCATACGCTCAAGGTAATCCCAATCGCAATCGGTACAATTACATTTTTAAAACGGGAGCTTAGCCAATGCTGGATGCTAACGATGCCAAGCACACCCAATGCCTGATATAAGGCATAGCGACCGTACAGCTCCCAGGCAAATGGTTCGGAAAATTCAAGTATTTTACCGACTACAAACAATCCGATAAACAAAACAAAAATAGCAAGATATGTAAGCAATAATATTAAAAACCACTTTGAAAAATAGACATTTCTTCTTGTCACCGGCAAACTCAACAAATGTTTCCACGCGTTTTCGCTGAACTCCCGGTAATGCACAATCGCAGCAATTAACGTAACTCCAATCGGACAAAAAAACGCCCACAAAAACATTAACTCACCCAGTATAATTCCCCAGGAACCAAGTCCCGCATTGCTCTTCTTTGTAATTAAGTAATCGTAACGGACACCTACATCAATCCATACGAGAGCCGCAATCAGCAGCGGGCCACCGATAACGAGCCACCACATCACACCGTTCTTCTGCTTATACATCTCAGTCATAAAAACAGCCAGGCGACTCATACGCTCTGCGCCTCCTTCGTTAGTTCAAGGAAAATATCTTCCAGCGATTTTCTCTCTTCGCTCAAATGCCATACTTTATGACCGCTTAATACAAGATGACGGTTAACGTTAGCCGCTTCGCTTTTATCCGTATTAATGTAAAGAATATCCTCGCTTTTCTCTACGCGATACCCGGCATTAAACAACAGTCTCGCCGCTTCGTTCATCTTATCTGTTTCTACACGCAGCTTCGGCTTACTGCGGGCCTGCAATTCCGAAAGCTTGCCCTGAAACAGCAATTGCCCTCGGTTGATGATCCCCACCCGATCAGCAATCAGCTCAACCTCACGTAAAATATGGCTTGATACAAGCACCGTAATATTCATGTGTTCAGGTAAACTGACAATTAAATCACGAATTTCGTGAATGCCCGCCGGGTCAAGACCATTCGTCGGTTCATCGAGAATGAGCAATTCCGGATTTCCCAATAGCGCCTGCGCGATGCCGAGCCGTTGCTTCATGCCCAGCGAATACGTTTTGGTCTTTTTGTTCTTCCATTCAGTCAGCCGGACAATGTCAAGCACACGATCAATATCTTTTTTATCCGCGCCAAGCAGCCTGCGCGTCACTTCCAAGTTTTCATAGCCGGTCAAATGTCCATAATAGGAAGGCGATTCTACAAGAGAGCCGACTTTCCGGGCGATGTCCAGTCTATGGCTTGCCAATGGTTTACCGAAAATGCGAATGTCTCCTGACGTCGGCTTAATCAGCCCAAGCAACATCCGAATGGTTGTCGTTTTTCCCGCACCGTTCGGACCGAGAAATCCATACACTTCCCCTTTTCGCACTTGTAAGGAAAGGTTGTGAACCGGTGTAAATTTTTTAAATCTCTTGGTTAGTTGCTCTGTTTCGATTACAAATGAAGTCATGGCTATTCCCCCTATCCTCTCGATTTAATTTGACTTCATTGTACTGTCCGTATCTTAATCTCCCTTTTAGCGTTCCTTAATTCTTTCTTAATTACGCTCTCGCAAAAAGAGCCTTCCTTCTCCGGAAGACTCTATATAAATCACATTTGATATATCGACATCCTTGTATGGTTTAAGGGAAGAATCATGTACATAACATGCTCTACTTTACAACTATAGCTACTCTATTGCTGTACGATAGAAAGCGCCACCTTCTCCAGTTCGGCTTTCGGAAGCGGACCGGACACATGAATATGGTACGCGCTTTGCTTTCCTTTTGCGGGAACGATGAGAGAGAGTCCATTTGCGTTGCGCTTGTCTTTTTCACCATATAACGCCTGAAAACCTTCAAGCGTATACTCTTTTATATTGGAATACGTACCGAAGAGATGAACGTCATCCGGGTCTTCAAGCTCCTGCTGCAAAATGCCGAGCCCTTCTTCTCCTTTCTCATAATAGATATTAATGACCGGCTTCCGTTCCTTTGTATCCTTGCTTACTGCTCCTACTTCGGTGCGCAGCACATAACCTTCCGGTACATACGTCGGCTTTCGCACCGGAAATGTCAACAGCTTTTGCGACTCTTCCAAGGTCAAAGTGTCAACGGGGCTTTCTTCGGCCGCCATTATTTTCGCCGAATAAGGGGCAAGCTCTTTTTCCAGTTGGTTGTAACGTTGTTTTTCCTCTTCGCTCAAACGGCTTGCATCAAGCGTTCCGTCCGGCCCCGCCATTTTCGCATGATAGCCCGCAGCTTCTTTCAACAAAGCTTCCATTTCCTTGTATTCTTTGCTGTTCAATACCCTTTTGGCCTGTGCCAGCTTTTCTTCAACATGCTGATATTCTGCTTTCGTGCCTCCCTGGGCAACGAAGTTCTCCTGAGAGCCGAAAATACCGTCCGACAAATATGAATAACCTGCGAATCCTGCCGTCGGAATCATAATTGCCGCTGCCGCAACTCCCGCTATCAAACGTTTTTTCATTCTCTTCTGTTCCCCCTTATATGAAATACTGCTTAAAATTCGGTTTCTCATCTCAGGTGTTCCTTTCATTCGTTCCGCCTCTGCTTTCAAAATCTGACGCAACCGATTCTCAATGTCCATGACTTTCCCCCGCCTTTCCCAGAGAATAAGCGTTCGTATACGATATGTTACGAAGCTTTTCGAGAGCGAAATGGAGCCGTGATTTTACCGTGCCAACCGGAATATCCAGAATACGCGCGATTTCCTCCTGTGAATACTCGTACAAATACCGCAGTACAATCACCTGTTTGTACTTATAAGGCAAATTGTCAACCAGGCGAATCACCTCAAGACTATCCAGCCTGTCCGCCACCTCCCCTGAAAAATCCGGCTCGGTTTCCTGAGAAGTATATTGTTGGTTTTTCGCCAATAGGCGAAATAAACGCCATCTTCGTCGCCGATAATTGTTCACTTGCCGAATGGCAATTCCGATAACCCAAGAGCGAAAAGATCGAGCCGGATTAAACTTCGGCAGCGATTTATATATTTCAATGTAAATCTCTTGAATGACATCTTCAGCACTCGCTCTATCTTCAAGCAAAAAGCGCACAGTTCCCGTCACATCGCGCACCGTACAATCATAAATTCTAGCAAACGCTTCCCTGTCACCAGCAATCGACCGCCTAATGTTCTCCAACAATTCTTCGTTTTCCTGCTCCATCGCATCTCACCCCCCTTTTTGATTCTACATTTGATATTGGTTCAATCCATTTCCATCGTTCATTTTTCTTTGCAAAAGATACATTTTCTTTTCTATTGCGCTAATAGATGAGGAACTTTCCGCTTATTCCCCATTCTCCGTATACCATCGCTAATGTATAATAAACGTTGAAAAAATTACATCAGGAAAAGAGGGAACAAAATGACGGAAGAACAAATGACAATGTTTAAGCAAATGTTCGAAAATGCGCTTCAGTTGCCGGAAAAAGAGCAGCTGACGCTGTTTGAAGCAATGGCGCAAAACGCAAAAACATTTCTGGAAACGAACAAAGACTTTACGATAACACCGGAGATGCTGGAGATGTTCTCCCGTCTCTCGCCACAAGTGCAAGAAAGAGTGAAAGAATTCCTTGCTCCGTACATTAATAAATAGCTGAATTTCTTCCTCCACCATATGGCTAATCAACAAGTGTGCCTCTTAAATGACAAAAAGCCGATTATTTCTCCATCAAGAAATAACCGGCTTTACTTATGTCATAGAAAATCTTTATTATTTTTATAAAAAATCCAAATGGCTCCACCGAAAACGACAAGACAAATATGGACTATCCAAAGAAACATATTATCGCTCATATTCCCACCGCATTCCTTAACAATATTTACCTTCATATATTTTAACTTTTTTCATTTTTCCTCCCTCTTCTACATCAAATCAGCCATTTATACCTTTAGAATAATTAAACATGAAAAAAATGGACCATCCAATTCAACTTTTTATTTACCATCCACTTGTTTATAATAGTTTTTATTCAACCCGGATTCATAAGAAAGAGGAATATGAATATGGAATGGAAACCTGATCGTTTGCATGATAAACCTATTTATAAACAAATTGTCGAATATATCGAATACCGGATTTTCAACGGAGAATATCCTCCCGGAAGCTTATTGCCTTCCGAACGCATTCTTGCCAAAGAATTGAACGTGAATCGAAGCACAGTGGTCACGGCCTATGAGGAACTGCGCGCATCAGGGCTTATTATTAGCAAACAAGGAAGCGGGACACGCGTGAGCCCATTTCTTGCGGAGAATTCTAAAGAACGGGTGCCGAATTGGAATCGATATGTGGTCGGAGGCTCTCTTTTACCCAACATACCATTAATCCGCCGCATCCTAAAAGAAGCGCTCAATAAAGATCTTATCGATTTAGCCACAGGAGAATTATCTCCTGATCTATTTCCGCAAGCACAATTTCAACAAATAATAAAAACAGGAAACTTCAATTTTCATTTAGGATATGAAAATCCGCAAGGAAATTTCCAGTTGCGTGAAACGATTGCTAACCATGTAAAAAAATACAAAAACATTGATGCAACCGCATCCTCCATTCTCATTACTTCCGGCGCGCAACAAGCGTTGCATCTCATTGTGCAATGCCTGCTCAAACCGGGAGATTCGATCGCTATCGAAGATCCTTCGTATTGCTATTCACTGCCTATCTTTAAGTCAGTAGGTTTAAAAGTGCATTTGTTGCCGGTTGACCAGAATGGAGTAAACCCTGATGATCTCCTGACTCTTCATAAAAAACATCGGCTTCGCATGATTTTTCTAAATCCAACTTTTCAAAATCCAACAGGAGTCAGTCTGCATCCCGAACGTCGCAAGAAAATTCTCGATATCGCGGCAAAATACGGAATCCCTATTATCGAAGACGATCCGTATACGTTAACCGCTTTTGAACAGGAACCGTTTCCTACGCTAAAATCTATGGACCCTTATGGAATTGTTCTTTATATTAGCTCTTTGTCCAAGATCGTTTCTTCCGGCTTGAGAATAGGATGGATTACCGGGCCGCAACGGGTCATTAACCGCCTGTCCGATGCTAAACAGCAGATTGATTTCGGACATAGCATTTTTTCACAGTGGATAGCGAATGAATTTTTGACGTCTCCCTATTTTCATGAACATATAAATCAACTTGTATTGGAATTAAAAAAGAGGCGGGATGCTATGGTTTCTTCAATAAAGAATTATCTTCACGATCACGTCGAATTTTTTATTCCCAAAGGCGGAATCCATATGTGGTGTAAGATGAAAACTCCTATACATGAAGAAAAGTTACTCGAAACTGCGCTGAATTATGGAGTGATTTTTGTACCCGGAAGTGCTTTAGGGACAAAAAAAGGATATGTTCGATTTACTTTTGGTCGAGCTTATGAGGATACGATTGAAGAAGCTATCTTCAAGTTTTCTGAAGCATTTTATAATCTGGCCAATAAAACTTAAATGATATAAAATTAATGTTTCGAAATTTATATGATGGTAAGAGGGGTAAAAAGGGAAAATGGGGAGAAGAAAAAGCAAGCCGGAGCCCCTTGTCTTTATGCAAAGCCCTTCTTCCTTCCTCTCTTACTTTCCCTTCCAAACAAATATCAAACCATGAACACATATTTATAATTTCTTGTCTTTCTGCCGCAAAAAAACAACACGAATCGCTGTTCCTTCCCCAAGTTTGCTTGTGACACAAATTTCACCGCCATGCGCGTCAATAATTTGTTTGGCAATCGCCATGCCCAGACCGGAGCCCTGATGCCGCTCATTCGTGCTCGTCCCGCGGTAATAGCGGGTGAACAGCTTATCTATCTCTTCTTCCGCAATCCCTTTCCCACTGTCCCGAATAAGTACTGTCACCATTTCCGCTTCTTCTGTCACGGTTACACAGACACGGGTATCGGGCAGATTATGAATAACCGCATTGTATATAAGATTGGTAAAAGCACGAGTGAAATAAGCCCGGTCCAGCAAAAGCGGTACATGCTCTTTGTTTGTAACAAATTCGATCGCTCTATCTCCGTATTGCGGATCGTTCAACAAATCAATAATAATTTCCCGGACAAGCTCAACCACATTTTCTTCCTTTTTTTGCAACGGAAGCAGATTATTTTTTAACTGGTATGTCAACCGTAAATCTTCCAATAATTTTTCCATATAGCTCGTTTTACCAACAATAATGTCGGCATATTTTCGCCTTTCGTCCGGTGAAATTTCATAGTCTGAATCGGCCAGCACTTCCCCAAACCCTTTAATGGAAGCAAGCGGCGTTTTTAAGTCATGCGAAAGATTTGTAACCCATTCATCACGCATTTTCTCTAGCCGCATCCGTTGCACCTCGCTGGCCTTTAGGGCATCAGCCAGCTGATTCAAACTTTTATATACATCTTTATACAAACCACGTATGTTGTATTTTATGGAATAATGCCCTTGTGCCAGTGCCTGTATACTTCCGATAATCTCGACCAAGGGCCGTGTCAACTTGCGGCCAAAAAAATACCCGATCGTAATCACCATTAAGAATGTTAACACAAACACTGCCAAAATGACTTCTTTCCAAAAATTTATCATTTTGAACGGGCTAAACGACATCACATATCGGGAAATCGTATGATAATGAAACCCAAGAATGTACGTCCATTTCGTGTCCTCATGAGTAACCCAGCTAACAAACAACGTCGAGTCTTGAATCGAAGCGGTATATCTGTAATAATGCACAAGCTCTCCCGGCGTATAATGCTTTGGGGCAGCTTCCGGCTTATTCAGATTGTATACTTCAGTACCATTCGCATTAAGTATCTGAATCCAGGCTCGCTTCTTGCTTAGTTCTTTCTTTCCTTCAGGCGAAACTTGCGGCTTATCATCCACAAATACGATAAAACGGCCAAACTTCCGTGTATATTCCTCATAAGGAAAAAAGGAGATGAATGCGTTTTTCTCCGGTTCTGCCGATGAAAAATAAATAACGGCCGCTAAATTAATAAACGTAAATGCGACCGTCATCAAAATGAGCGGGACAAGGAACAAACTGGTCATCTTCCACTTCATGCTTGCACTTTCCCCTCATTCTGCAATTTATATCCAAGCCCCCGTACCGTCAGCAAATACACAGGAGCAGACGGGTTGTCTTCCAATTTTTCACGCAGATGTCGCATATGCACCATAATGGTGTTATCATAACCGAAATACTCTTCTTCCCAGACTGCTTCATACAGTTTGCTTTTGCTGAAAATTTGGTTCGGATGGCGCGCAAGAAACAATAGCAACTGATATTCCTTCGCAGTTAACGCTACCAGTTTCCCTGCCTTCCGCACTTCTCCACGCTTGGCATCAATTTCCACATCACCAAATGTGTATACTGTCTCTTCTTTTCTGCTTAAATAATAATGGCGGCGAAAATGAGCTTTTATCCGATACGCTACTTCCTTTGGGCTGAACGGTTTCGTAATATAATCATCACCACCGAGCCCAAGACCAAGGATTTTGTCCGTATCCTCGTTTTTCGCCGATAAAAAAAGAATCGGTGCCACCGTAATGTCACGCAGGCGCCGGCATACTTCAAAGCCGTCCATATCAGGCAGCATAATGTCAAGCACGATAATATCCGGCTGATGTGCACAGCACATATCAATTCCATCCCATCCGTTTGATGCCTTATAAATATGAGAGAATCCTTCTTTCTTTAACACGGTTTCCAGCAAATGCAAAATATCTATCTCATCATCGATCAGCAAAATTTTTTTGGCGGACATATCCGGCATCGCAAGCATTCCCGTCACCTCAACCTATCGTATGCGGCATGGATTTTCCGTCATTATAACACATTCCAAAATCCTCTTTCCTTAAGCCTGGCTTAAATTTCGCATAACAAAAAAGCCGTCCTCTAATAGGACAGCACGTTTATTCGATGTGCGAATGCTCTTGAGCCAACGCTTTTTCCAGCAGATATACGATGTACGGATGCCGATAATTACTCTGGTGCTCCAAGCGATAGAGCTGACTCCACAGGGAGTTATATGTACTTCTGTATTGTTCAGGTACATATTCTCCGAAGCAATGTTGCAAATGAACCAGACGCCATTTCGCATATGCCCTTTCCTGATGGCTATTTTTCTTTTTTCCTCCATCAATAAGCGCCATTTGCTCACTTGCTTCATGCAATAGTATCTCTACCATTTTTTCAAGACTGGCAAACTCTCTGCCGTCAAATTTGCAAGATAAATTTGACATTTTCTCCCCCATAATCAAAAATAAAAACATTTCCATGAGTTAAATATAAAAAATAGCCATACAACGAATATTATATAGGCCAAATATGATAAATAACAAGATATATCCTCCTATTTTTGACCTTTTCACCTAAAAAACCCGCCCATTCGCACCCCTCTCAGACTTGCGAACCAGCGGGCCAAACAATTTTATGCATGCATACTCGCCTGCTTTTGCACAATTTTTTGGTATTTGCGACTGACGGAAGACTGGCTAATGCCAAGCACCTTCGCCGCCATGGTGGTCGTTTTGTAACGCTCCATCGCCAGCAAAATTAACTGCTCCTCCACATCTTCGAGCGCTTCCTGCAATGGAATCAAATTCGTGATAATCGGTCTTACTTTCGTTGAAGCTTTTTTCCATTGCAGGAACCGATTCAGATGATCGGCGTGAATCATTTCTTCTTCGGTCGTCACGACCGCCCGTTCAATGATATTCTGCAACTCGCGGACATTCCCCGGCCAAGAATACACTTCAAGCAAATTAAGTGCGTCCGGACTCAATTGAATATCGCGGTGATACTTCTCGTTCAGCTTCTGCAAGAAATAATAAGCTAATACCGGAATGTCTTCCGGGCGCTCTCGAAGCGGCGGAATATGAATCGGAATTACATTCAATCTATAAAATAAGTCTTCACGGAAGCTTCCTTCCTCTACTTTTTGTTCTAGGTTTTTGTTGGTTGCAGCGATAATCTGCACATCGACCGGAATCGTCTGTGTGCTGCCTACCGGAATCACTTCCCGCTCCTGCAGCACGCGCAACAGCTTTACCTGTAGTGACAGCGGCATTTCGCCAATCTCATCCAAAAAGAGTACGCCACCGTTCGCCTTTTGAAAATACCCTTCCTTCCCTCTCGGATCGGCGCCTGTAAACGCCCCTTTTTCATATCCAAATAATTCGCTCTCCAACAAATTTTCCGGGATCGCGCCGCAGTTGATTTTTAAAAACGGCTGGTTCACGCGTGCGCCCAATTGATGAATCGCCTTGGCAAACACCTCTTTACCAACGCCGGATTCACCGGTCAACAACACGGTGGAAGAAAATCGAGCAATCTTTTCAATTTCGCGCATAATACGGTCAATTTTGGGACTGCAATATACAACGCTTCGGTTTAACGTATGCCTGCTTTTCAAACTTTCCAATTCTTCTTTATACTGCTGGGACAGCTTTTTCATTTCTTTTAATTCGCTTTTTAGCTTTGTCGTTTCTGTAATATCGCGGGATGCAATGACAATCCGTTCAATGTTGCCTTCTTCATCAAACACTGGATTTCCAACTGCCAGCACTTTTCTTCCGTTACTCATATCCTGAATAACTGAAACTTTTCGTTTTCGCTCAAGCACAAGGCGTGTAACGGATGGTTTAAACAGCCCTTGATCTTCCAGTTCCAGCAAATTTTTGCCTACGAGATTTTCTAAATCATCCTGGCGAAAATTCAACGTGTTATTGTCGCTAAAACGCAACAATTCCCCTTTATGATTGACAACCAGAATCTCGTCATAAATGGTAGAAAGAATCGCTTTTAAATCTTTATTCAAATCTTTTACATAATCAAGTTCCATCGCCATCTCTTCTAGCATCGGCAAATCCTGTACCACAATCACAACGCCTTTAACCTCATGTTCCGGACTAAGAATTGGACTATAATCAGCTAAAATTCCCATTTCAGGACGAATATGAAGTTGGTTAAGAATCGTCTCGCCTGTGGCGAATACACGTTCAATTTGTTCCGCGCCGAAAATTTCACGCGCTGGTCGATTATGAATTTTCTCTTTCTCACAGCGGATCATGCGCAATCCTTCATCGTTATAATTGATGATACTCCCCTGTTTATCCACCACAAAAATCCCCTTTGGAATCGATGAAAGAATCGTTCGGAACAGGTCAATATTGTGGTTGTCTTGCCGCAGGAGTTCTATCAAAATGTCTTCCCTACGCAAATATCCGCATACTTCATCCTGCTTATTCTTTACAATAACAATCTCTTCTCCGAGCAGCTTAAATACATCAGATACAGATATATCGCAATAAATATGGTAAGCAAAATGCAGCGGTATCAAATGTGCCTGCCAGAAAGGAATTTCATTGTTTTCCGCTTCCTTATCGGACGATAAATCCTGGACACGAACATAGCCAATGACTTCCTCTTTTTTCTTGACAAACAAAACCGGTTCTTTTTGCTCTTCTAAATAACGTTCAACTTCAGAAAATGACATGTCTGTAGATATGGTATGAATTTTTCGTACATTCTCTTCGGTAAATACCAGCACTTTCCTTCCTCCTTCCGTTCAAGAAATTATGCATAAACTAATTTTATTATACACTACTGCATACATATGAGAACAAGCAGGAAAGCGTTAAAACTTGTTCCACACTTCCTGCTTGTTTTTATTCATCCGCGCATAAATCGCTCATTTTGTCATTTTCATCATTTCCGGCTTGCGGGGCTTCTTCCCTAATATATGCGAGTACCATCCCTGGAATTATCCGATCCCCATTCGCTACTTCATAGGAATATACATAGCCAGCAGTATCGGCTACGATTTCTTCGATCATTCCGTCACTCGTACGAATCAAGAACAATGTCTCCCATTCGTAAAAGTATGAGGCAGACGGATGTATAATTTTTCTACTTTTCCATAATAAGGACTAAGCACCGGATACTGAATGACCATCTACCTCACGCAGCCTATACGAGAACTGCTTTGTCTACCTCTTTTAGCACCTTCGCAAATGTTTCACATACTTTATCGCACTGTTCTTTTTCAATCGTTAACGGTGGTTCGATGCGGATTGTTTTCGCATTGATGAGTGTTCCCGCTGTCAAAACTCCATTATCGAAGAAGCCTTTTGCCACTTCGTATCCAATTTCGTCACTAACGAATTCGATACCGATCAAAAGACCTTTACCACGTACTTCAAGCACTTTATTTTCATGTCCTTTAGCCGCTTCACGCAGCCCGTTCAACATATATTCTCCCATTTCCGCAGCGCGTTCCGGCAGTTTTTCTTCAATTAACACGTTAATAGTAGCAAGAGCCGCCGCGCATGCCAGCGGGTTACCGCCGAATGTTGTTGTATGCAGGAACGGGTTATCGAATAGATGAGAGAATACTTCTTCCGTAGCAATGGTTGCGCTTGCTGGCATAACGCCGCCGCCGAACGCTTTTGCCAAAGTCATAATGTCCGGTGTCACTCCATAGTGTTCTGCACAGAACATTTTACCCGTACGGCCCATACCTGTTTGCACTTCATCGAAAATCAGCAATGCGCCATACTCGTCACACAGTTCACGCAACTTCGGCAGATAATCGTCCGGCGGAATGATAACTCCACCTTCGCCCTGAATCGGTTCAACGATAACCGCCGCTACATCCTCACCAACCATATGGCAGGCATGCATCGTTTTCTTCATCATATCAATATCACCAAACGCAACATGACGAAATCCGCTTACCAGCGGTATAAACGGCTTACGGAAAACGCCTTTTGCCGTACCGGACAAGGAACCAAGACTCTTGCCGTGGAACGCCCGTGTCGTCGCGATAAAAGTGCTACGCCCTTCTTTATGGTGATAGATTTTCGCTAATTTCAGTGCTGCTTCCACCGCTTCGGTACCACTGTTGCCAAAGAAGGAATATTTTAAGTCGCCCGGTGTGAGCATAGCCAACGCTTTCGCCAGCATCGCGCGCAGCGGATCCAAAAGATCCTGGCTATGCAATGCCTGCTTATCAAGCTGATCCTTTACCGCTTTTACCACCTTTGGATGGCGATGTCCCACATTATAAATACCGAAACCACCCAGACAGTCAATGTATTCTTTGCCGTTTACATCAATAAAGCAATTCGGACCCGAGTCTTTCCATTCTACGGAAGCGTATTGTCCACCTTTCGTAACCGATTTGCGGTACTCAAGAAATCCAGAGTTTACGTTTTCGCGGAACCCGTTCACGGTTTCACTCGTAATCCATTGTGCTTCCTCTTTCGTTACATCAGTCTTCTCGATAATGTCCAAAACTTTGGCTGTATATTCGTATACCTCTTTATATTTGTTCATAGTTGTTTCCATGCTTTGATGCCTCCACTTTCATTGAATTTATTTAGCCAGAATGCATTTCTTTCCGCATCCGGCCTGCAATCTTACCGTTTTTTTTGCTTTATGGCTTGATACGATATATAGAGATAGAAGAAAAATACCAGTATTAGTTTTTGAACCAGCCAGTCGATTCTACCTGTAGATTGATATTAATTTGTTTTACTTCCGTGTATTCTTCGTAACCGAATGTGCCGAGTTCGCGACCAATACCGCTCTGCTTATATCCACCCCACGGCGCTTCGTTGTAGGTCGGATGATAGCAGTTGATCCAAGTGATACCCGCGCGAAGCTTACGAATCACGCGCTGTGCTTTTGCACCATCCTGTGTAAACACCGCGCCAGCTAAGCCGTAAACCGTATCGTTTGCCAGTTTAATCGCTTCTGCTTCATCCCTAAACTTCTGTACAACCAGTACCGGTCCAAAAATTTCTTCCTGTACAATACGCATATCCGGTGTTGTGTCGACAAAGATCGTTGGTGCCACGAAGTACCCTTTGGCCAGCTCGCCTTTCGTAATGCGATATCCACCGCAAACAAGCTTCGCGCCTTCTTCCTGGCCGATCTTAATATAATTCAACACTTTCTCCATGTGCGCTTCGGAAACCAGCGGCCCCATCTCCGTCTCTTCTGCCAAGCCTGGCCCTACCTCGATTTTTTTTGCGCGTTCTACAAGACGCTCGATGAACTTGTCGTAAATGCTCTCTTCCAGCAAGAGACGAGAACCTGCGGAGCATACCTGCCCTTGGTTAACAAAAATACCAAATAGTGCATAATCTACCGCTGTTTCAAAGTCTGCGTCCGCAAATACAATATTCGGGGACTTACCGCCCAACTCCAGCGAAATTTTCTTCAGGTTCCCAGTTGCAGCCTGCATAATGCTTCGACCAGTTTTCGTGCCGCCCGTAAACGCTACTTTGTCGATGTCATAGTTAACCGCAATCTCATGCCCCACCGTCTGACCTGCGCCAAGCACCAAGTTAACTACGCCAGCCGGGAATCCGACTTCTTCGAAAATGCCGAACAGCTTGATGGCAGTCAGCGGCGTTACTTCGGAAGGCTTAAATACAACCGTGTTGCCCGCAGCCAGAGCCGGAGCGAGTTTCCAAGCAGCCATCAGCAGCGGATAGTTCCACGGGATAATCTGGCCGCAAACTCCGATTGGTTCACGGACAACCATTGCTTGTATCGGGTCCGCAACTTCGTATGTTTGACCGTGCGGTTTCGTGGCAAGCCCCGCATAATAACGAAAGCAAGCGACCGCGTCCGCCACGTCGATCCGAGTCTCACGCAATGGTTTACCATTATCTTGTGTTTCCAGTCTGGCAAATTCGTCCGCTCTTTGCTCCAGCTTGTTCGCAACTTCGAACAACAGACGCGCTCGTTCGCTCGCCGGAGTGTCCCACCAGCCATCTTCATAAAAAGCACGTTTTGCTGCTGCCACAGCTTTGCGCACATCTTCTTCATTTCCTTCAGTCGTTACTGCGATTACTTCACCATTGGCTGGATTCACAACCTCGCGCGTATCGCCTGTTGAAGATTCGACCCATTGTCCGTCAATAAACATTTTTAATACTTCAAAAGCGCCCGCTCCCTGTACGCTTTGCGACCCTTGTGTCTTTGCCACTTCTGCCATGTGCAGTCCTCCTCGCTCTTTTCCATGTTTAAATTTTGCGATTCGCTTTTTAATTTCTCGCAAAACCTGTGCCAAATTTAAAAGCGAACGCTTATCTTTTTACGAATAGCATCATATCAACACTTTTTCATAGCCTCGTAACCCTTTCATTTTTTATTAATTCAGACATTTTTATGCGTTTTTGAATAATTATATTCATATAAGCATAATCATGATATTAGTATTGGGAAACAGCCGGAGCGAATGCTGGTAACGCAGTTATAAAATTTGTGATGTTTAACACATCACACTCTTTCTCTGGCAGTTCCTGGTTGGAAATTGTATGGCTAAAAAGATGGGTAACGGCGCCGAATGAATCAATACCACCTCCGTATTTTCTTTTGATGTCTCAACATGACACATATCATCCTTATTTTTTATAGAAACAAAAAACGTGCCAGAACCAAACAAAGCAACCATACGGCCATTTTGTATTTTTCCTTGAGCGGTAATCAAAATAACACAATCTAGCAAGATTAGCATCGTTCTTTTTAAAGTTATGCTTATTTGCATAACACCAAAATATGCTTCCTCTTTCTGCGTCTGTGTTCACTTTCAACGAACAAAGTTTGTCTGTCCGCATCCTCAATCCAAAAGCAGTATCCACAAAATATCTAGTAAGCATCGAATAATCAACCGTTCTTTTTTCTATGCATAAAAAAAGAACGGTACCCACAGATACCGTTCTTTTCGTAACGATTACGAAAGCTTCTTAACTTTCTCTTCAGAATTGACAAGCGCTGGCGTGCTTTTCTTCTCTTCGTCATCATCCTGCGTTAAATTTTTCGCCGCCGACTTAAACTCTGTTAGCGTACGACCAAACGCACGGCCGATTTCCGGCAATTTGTTCGGCCCAAATACGATGAGCGCAATCACAAGAATGAGAATCAGTCCCGGAATTCCGATATTTGATAGCATAATGCTATTGCCTCCTCTATTTAATTAAAATCCAGTAATCGCTACAACACCCGGGAGCGCGATGGAAGCGCCGCCACGCGGCCAGTGGCTAGTCGGTGCCGCGTATGATTCCAGGTTCTCACCTGGATGCTGTACAGACAGGAATAGTGTTTTTTCATCCGGCGTAAACCACGGGCCGGTCATTTCAGCACCGACTGGGGCAGACGCGAACTGTGAAGCGATCCCTTTATCCGGGCCTGACGTCGGGATGAAGAACAGACCGTTATTGCCAAACGTTTTATAGATTCCGCTATTCATCGAACTGGAAGAAATATCGGTTACAACCCAGAGGTTGCCTGCACTATCAAAAGCAAGGTTATCCGGCGCAGCGAATCCGCTCTGCGGACCGCCTGCCGCAAAAATTTCAAACGTAAACTCTTCAGCAGCGTGATTGTTATCTTCTTCGAATAATCTGATAACTTGACCGTAGAAATTGCCATGCTTGGAGTTATTAGTCAGAGAGATAAATACCGTGCCGTCAATTGGATGTACTTCCAAATCCTCCGGCCGATCCATCGGCGTTGCACCTACTACCTTCGCGGCCTCCCGACAATTAACCAACACATCAGCCTGTGATTTAAAGGCTTTTTGCAGCGCTTCATTCTTCTCATAGTCCAGGGCAATCCATTTCCCTTTGCCGAAATTAGCCACATATAACGTTCCTTCTTCAAGCAGTTTCGTGTTTGCTTTCCCTGCATCCTGCTTATATGTTCCTTTAGAAACATATTTGTATACGTACTGGTCATTTGCGTCATCTCCCATGTAGACAACTAACTGTCCTCCCGGCGCGATGGTCATTGCCGTATTTTCATGAGAGAAACGGCCAAGTGCCGTATGCTTCTTCGGCGTGGAATTCGGATCAAACGGATCAACTTCTACCACCCAGCCGTAATGTGTTGCATCTTTTCGTTTCGTGTCTTCAACAACGCTGTCAAAGTTCTCTTCACAAGAAAGAATGGTGTTCCAGAGCGTAACCCCGCCGGAACAGTTGGCGAATGTGCCAATCACTTCGCGTGTGCCGCCTACCGCTGGAGAACCAGCGGCCGGTCCTGTTAATGTATGCTTGGTCAGACCACTAACACGCCGTCCGTATTTCGAATCAGAAATCAAGCGCCACTGCCCGTTTTCTTTCTTAACTTCAATGACAGAGCCCCCCAGCGAGTACAGGTACTTTTCGATTTGCTCGGCCGTGCGTTTATTATTTTTCGGATCAGCATTTAGAGCATCGTACCCAGTCACATAGTATTCAAGCTCGCCAAGGTATTCATGGTTCACCCAGAGTAGACCATGTTCACTGCTACCGTTTATCGGCAGAAAACAGGTAAAGTCTGCGTTGAACCCAAATGTATCACCTTTTGCATTAATTTTATCTCCATACAAAGCGACAATGTCATATTTGTATCCTTGCGGAAGCACAAGATCATCTTTATCTGTTGCCTGGATTGGTTTAAACTTTACTTTCGTTGGCTTACGCTTATCCTCACTTAAACCAAAAAGATGGTTCGCCGTTCTCTCGGATAATGTTTTTTCAGCGGCAAAGGCCGGAATTCCTGTTGCAAGAGAAGCCAAAGCAGCCGTTCCGGCGCCTAAGTATGTAAGAAATTCCCTCCGGTTCATCTCCATGAAAGATATCACTCCTGATTTGTTAAATTCGTGTCCCTTTCTTCCTTCCAACCACGCAAGAATATCGAAATATCAAATGATATTTATGTACATTCACCTTTATTTTATAAGCCGTTTTTTATAGAACTTTTAATTTTGATTTAAGTACATGTAAAGATTATGCAAACACAAAAAAGACCGCCCGCTTTCGGAACAGTCTTGTCTCGTCACTTTTTCCCTACTATTATTTCTCCCGTATGCGCCTCGATAAAACGCAACTCACCCGGTATCGAAGGAAATATAGGCACATATGCTAGCTCGTAGTACTCTTTGTTATCCTCCGTATACTCTTTTCTCCACTGCAACTCAAAATCCAATTTGGAACAAAAACATGCTACTGCTTGTTCATTTGAAACAGATGGCACAGGGGAAATCGCCTCAAATTCCTCAGGAAACACATCAAGCCCCAGATATTGATCGAGCTTGCCTGTTGTTCGATTTACGCAAATCACCACACTTCCAAACCGAAGCGGAACTTCATGATGAAAGGCGCAAAATCGAAAGAAAACTCTCGCCTCTTCTGTTTCACTCTCGCTTTTTTCTAAGCGAAGAAATTCGTCTGCACAAAGTATACAGGCGGTGTTTCACAAGTATTTGTTTGCAACCGTCTGAAAACCCACGGTTTTCATCATGGAATAAAAGGCGGCGTTGCTCTGTATCCCATCCATGGGTATGCTTAGAGCAACCATTTCCTGTATAATTAAATATATGAGCGACACTTATCCTACTGGTAGTAGGTCACATGTTCCTGTGGACGTCATGGTATAAGGTTCTGATAGCGAAGTAAAACCATGGGAGTGAACGCACGAATAGCGTACTGGTGGTACGCTGCCCATGTGGGTACATGCGGTGTAGTATGGGATGGGATGACACCCCACCCTGAACTTGTGCGTTGTCCAAAGCGAACGGCGGGCGCTAATGCCCCAAGAATCCCACGGCTTTAGCCGTGTGGAGTATCAATCTTAGTCATTCAGCATCCATAACATAACGAGAAAAATAAGAGAGCAGGAAACGTTGCGACTAACGAACTAGTTAAATACCTCTTGCGCTTGGCTTAGAAAGGACAATTTTAAAAATATAAACAGGAGGTGATGAAAAATGAACGATAGGTTTGATTTGATTTTGTCAGCTTTACAAGGAGTCCAAAGTGAGCTTCAAAACCTAAACCAACGTATTGATACTTTTGAAAAAGAGGTGAATCAGCGCTTTGACGAACTAAAAGATTCTATTAACTGCAAACACATTGAAAGTATCAAAGCCGATAAATTGATTCTTCAATCTTTAGAAACTGGACAACAGAAATTACTTTCCCGAATTGAAGACGTAGAACGAGGTATGTATCGCCTGGAACGAATGGAGCTGCGCCAGAATCGAATGGCAATGAAAGTGGACGAGCTAGAAGCGGATATCGCCCTGCTCCGCGATAAACTGCAAAATTAATCTTTTAGAAGTCGGCCATGAAAATGTCGGGGCTTTTTTATATAACATTTGCTCATTTTTTCTTGCATCAAGCAAAGCCCCTCTCCTCTCTTTTGCCACATATAAGTAGTAAAACAGTACGCTTAAATAAGTACAAAGAGATATCGTATTGTTTTTTTCGTGAAACTAATATTCCGGTCATCTTTTTAAACATAAACGAATGCCGTCAACCATAACTTCTTTATCCGTATCTTCGATGGATTCCTCCAGAGCCATCTCATAGTTGGGGCCTCCTCAACCAGCTCCAGCAATAAAAATGCGGAGAATATCTTGCTTCGGATATTCCATTGTCTCCTTCAGCTTCGCAATCGCTTCCGGAGTTACGCGAAGCATATCTTCACCTTCTTTCTGCTTCACAGCGGATGCATTTATTTTCTCACCAAATACCCTTGCATTATTCTTTTGCCCATTTCCCCAGTAAATTTTCAATCCCGTATAGCATATGTCCAAATAGTAAATACCCTATATACCCCTTATGGTATATTATAAAAATTTTTTATGTTGTCAATCCACTATAAACTAAAAACCATCTGTGGAAATTTCTGTTTGCAAAAAGAGAAGTACGGCAGGGTACGCTAAAAACGACCGTCTCAATAAGATAAAAAGGAGCTTTCATATGAAACAAACAGGAAAACTGGACAGACAGTCCTGGCTTCTTCTGCTAATGAATACGCTATACCTTATCTCCGTCGGCCTCTCCAACACTTTCGTCAATATCTACCTGTGGAAAGTAAAAAAAGACTATGCCATGATCGGATGGTTTAACTTTTTTACCTTCTTTTCTATTCTAGCTACATTTTGGATCGGCGGTCACCTTATAAAAAGATGGGATCGTGTCATAAGCATTCGCCTCGGCGTTTTCATTCTGGCCATATTTTATCTAACTGTCCTCATGCTCGGTCCGTCAGCCACAAACTATGTCGCTCTGCTTGGCCTTTTGCTTGGCATAGGAGCCGGCTTCTATTGGCTTGGATATTACGTTATGTATTTTGAAATTACCGGGCCAGAAAACCGAGATGTTTTTAACGGGGTGAACGGACTGCTTATGTCGATGGCCGCCGGAGGTGCCCCGTTGCTTGCTGGATGGCTCGTCTCACACCAAGCAAATGGATACCGGCTTATTTTTTCTATTTCGCTCATCATTTTCACTTTGGCGGTAGTGGTCAGCTTCTTTATCACCAAAAGAAAATGCGAAGGACACTTTTCATTGCGCAGTGTATGGAATGATACCCGCAACGTTTCACGTTGGCATTACGTCGTGTTTTCCTATTTTTTCTGGGGTATGCGAGAAGGCGTAGTTGTCTTTCTCGTCGGTTTACTGGTGTTTATCGCCTCTTCAAGCGAATTGACAGTAGGAATATACGCATTTCTTACGTCTACTCTGTCACTTGTGTCTTACTATATTGTGGGAAAATGGATTCGTCCTCACAAACGGGAATATTCACTTTTTATCGGAGCTTTCATGCTCATAGTGGCCGTTTTGCCACTGCTCTCGCAAATCCGCTTCAGCACACTGCTTTTGCTTGGTATCGGTACCGCTCTGTTTTACCCTTTTTTTGCCGTGCCCCTTGTTTCCACATCATTTGATGTGATCGGGGAAAGCATGGAGAAAGCAAAATTAAGGGTAGAATATATCGTTATTCGCGAGTTTGCTTTCAGCCTGGGGCGTCTGCTCAGCACGCTATTATTCGTATTGCTCGTCATGGCGACCACAGCTACCAAAGCGCTCGTACTGTATCTGATCGGGTTAAATTTACTGCTTATGCTCTGTTGGGTTTTTATGCGAAACGTTTTTCCAACTCGCGCATAAATACGAATAAAACCGTGAACAATAAAAGCATAAGTCTGAATGTTACGGAAAGGATGCGACATGTTTTGTGACATGTTTAATGAAGGAACGATATATCCTCGCTTACTTTAATACACCCGAACAGGCGGAAAATATCCGACAGCAGCTCGCGTTAGCCGATGGAATTATTGACACACAGGTGAACCGCATCGGATTGTACCCAGAGCCCCAAACAAGTCATTTCATAAAATACCATTACAGAGAATAACGAAAGGGTACGATTCGGCTAACCCCTAGTCGATCGGCCATTTTTGCCAATGATAAATTCGGATGAGCCGCACTAAAGAATACTCAAAGTCAAATGAATGAATTTCATAACTAAAATTCCTTGAACCGTAAGGCTCAATTGGCATAAAAAAAAGAGTACCTTCCCAAATCTCGAATAGAGTAGTTGTCCAGACAACTCAATGAGAAAGGTTGGTCTCCTCATGCACTTTATTCACTAAGGACATTTATCTTCTCTGCAAAATGTATTAGATTTAGAACGTACGATCATTACACAGCGATTTTCGATGGCGCCAATATTGTGCCATTGCTTAATTATGCCCTTTATACAATGCTTCATAACGTGGTTCAAGGTGAGAAAGTTGAACTACCAAATAACAGAAAAAATGGCTGGATTCTTAACGAATCCAACGCTTTTTAAATATAAAAGCTATGCGTTTTTAGCCTGATTAATCTCTCCTGTTTCCTCAACCGCAAATGATTTCTCTTCTTCATCGATGTAACTAGAAGGATGCATTTCCTCCATCTCTTCAAAGTGAATGCTCGCCGGCTTAACTTTAAATAACTTCGTAATATACAATAAATAGATAAAACCGACAATAGCCCACCCAATTCCGAGCATTAAAGAACTTTTTTCTAAATTTGCCCAAAGAATAGCTACAGCACCAGCGCCCAAAAGCGGCATAACCAGATAAGAGAAAAATCCCTTGAATGTTTTATGCATTTTCTTACGAACAACATAGTACGAAATAACAGAAAGATTCACAAATGTAAACGCAATCAATGCACCAAAATTAATAAAAGAGGCAGCCGTAGCCAAATCGAAAAAAACCGCGGTCACAGAAATCAAGCCAACGAGCACAATATTTGCAACCGGAGTTCTCCAGCGCGGATGAATATACCCGAACAGTTTATTCGGAAGCACACTGTCCCGTCCCATTACATACAGCAAACGCGAAACACTGGCGTGCGATGCCACCCCGGAAGCAAGCGTTCCTGCAAGTCCTCCTGCAAGGAAAAATACCTGAAATGCCAGGCCGCCCATATACGCAGCAATCTCAGGAGAAGAGGCTTCCGGGTCTTTAAAATGGGCCGCGGTCGGAAATACTGATTGAATAAAGTAAGACGTTATAATAAACATAGCACCGCCAATCAATGCTACAAGAAAAATCGCGCGTGGAATCGTTTTCTTTGGATTGGGTGTTTCCTCTGAAAGTGTTGTCACCGCATCAAATCCTAAATAAGAAAAACACATCAAGGTCGCGCCAGCGATAAGCGCCGAAGTATTAATTCCTTCTTTATAGAATGGTTCTATGGAGAACAGCATTCCTGTACCATCCCCATTCAGCAGCCTCTTTATGGCTACCCCGATGAAAACAACCATGATTAGTGTTTGAAAAACAACAAGCATTGTATTGAAATTAGCTGTAAAGTTTACACTAAAAATATTAACTAACGTTACAATAGCGACAAATCCAATAACCCATATCCACGCAGGAAGCCCAGGAAAAGTAGCAGAAAGATAAATTTGAGCAATCAAAGCATTTACCATTGGCAAAAATAAATAATCCATTAACGCGGCCCAACCGACAAGAAACCCAATATGCGGACTGATAGTTCTTTGTGTATACGTATATGCAGAACCAGCATTTGGAAATACCTGTATCATCTTACCGTAACTAGCAGCTGTAAATAACATTGCTACCAATGCAAGAATATAAGCTGTGGGTACATGCCCCCCGGTCGTCTCAGAAGCAATTCCAAACGTGTCAAACACAACCATCGGCGTCATATATCCAATGCCCATTAAAACAATGTGCCACAACTTCAAAGAACGCTTTAAAGTTACTTTCTCCATATATCTTCCTCCTTGTAACTACTACATAAATCGAAATTTTTCGAACAACATATTGATAAAGCAAACACCATGCCATGTAAGAATATTAAAATTGTTCTAATTATTGAGAGGAAAATATATCGCAGTATTTTGCGCGATTTATGCGTAAAACAAAAAAGAATACATTTAAATTTTACAAATAATTATGTAATAACAATTATGAATAATAGAATAACTTATGCAATTTTGGGTATGAATTTTTTGCTCATGCTGTTGACCTGTACTTTGTCAACAGCATGAGCGTAGATGTTGTAGCACCTACGCTCATGTACGTATAGACATTTCCTTAACATTTGCTTACGGAAAGCCTGTTTGTCTTATTTATTACACCTTCTATTTTTTCTTTCTATTCAACGCTACCAGACTGGCAAAGTCATGCACTAATGTTGCAGCCAGAAGAGAGGTGATTTGCGTCGGATCATAAGGAGGCAAAACTTCTACCAAATCAAAACCGACATAGTTAAAACCGGTGAAAGAACGAATCATTTCAAGCGTTTCAAGACTGTTAAAGCCGCCCACTTCCAATGTGCCGGTTCCAGGTGCGCAGGAAGGATCAACAAAATCGATATCAAAGCTTAAAAAGCAAGGGGTGTTACCAATTGTCTCTTTTACTTGTTGGACAACATCCTCTACCCCACGTTTACGCAGCTCTTGAGTCGTGATCACATTGTAGCCCAAATCTACACTCGCCTGCACATCTCCAGGATGATTGAGCGTGCCCCGAATTCCGATTTGGAACACTTTATCTGACTGCAATAATTTTTCTTCATATGCACGGATAAAGGTAGAACCATGCCAATATTTTTCATCATAGTACGTATCCCACGTATCTGTATGAGAATCAAAATGAATCAAAGCAACAGGACCGTATACTTTGGCCGCCGCGCGTAAGCTTGCCAATGTGACAGAATGGTCTCCGCCCAATCCAATCGGCACAATTTCCTCATTCATTAGATTCAATACAGTCTCTTCGATAAGCTCATAACTACGGTGAATATTGTGTGGAATAACAGGTACGTCCCCTATGTCAATGGCATTTGTATCTTCAAAAGGATACACATCATTCACTGGATGGTAAGGGAATAATGTCATTGACGCCTGACGAATTGCCTGCGGCGCAAATCTGGCGCCTACCCTAAAGGAAGCAGCTGTATCAAAAGGCATGCCAAGAATAGCAACCTTTGCGTTTTCACGTTTAGAAGGCAATCTCATAAAAGAACCGGTTGTACAAAATTCCGGTTGTACATCCGGTGAAAGCGGATATTGCATGATCTCGGTCCCTCCATTTATCTTTGTTGTCCATATTTATATAAAACAAAACATCAAATGCATTCTTGAGAACCGGCTCCGTTAATTACATTTACGCAGGTAAAATCATGGAAAGTAGAACAGCGATTAGAAATAGTTTGTTTTGCATAACATCAACTCCTACTCCATGAAATAAGAGAATGAACATAAAAAATCATTTCATCTCTTTTTACAATAGATATACAAAGCAATTATTATGCCAATTTCAATATAAGTCAAAGTAATTAAAAAATTAGGAAGAATGCCTTTTAACTTTCCGCACATATGCATATACGCATAATTCTATGCATATAAAAAAAGAGGGGGCCCAAAGTGATAGGGCCCCCTTTTTGTGTTGCTATATATGCATATACAAAACAATAAATAATCTACACATTGTATTCTATTTATAATCAGATAACCGTTTGAGACAGTTTCTTTCTTTGTATTTGGATGAAGTTACAACTTTTGCCCCATCCCTTTCAGAAAGCTCAACATAATCGTTATAGCACGATTTACATCCGGATCTTTATAAGCTTTTATTAAATCAAACAAGCTCATTTTTTCGTCCGCTCTCGCTTTTTCGACGGAACAACGCATGCCATTAACAATGCCTTCCACTACTTTTTTAATTGTTTCAGGCTCCATTTCCCCCAACATTCCGACCACACTCATAACACTATTAATACCACGGGTCATCGTAGGTTTGGAAAGCTGGGAAATACCGATTTCTACAACTTTCTCTCGCGCCTGGATTAGCCCCCCAATGATCTCTAAGGCTCCGCTTTCATACAAAAGGCGAATCACTTTCAGTAATTCCTGCAGCGCTTCACCGTTTTTGGCGATAAGACCAGTCAATTCCTCGAGCGCCTGCGCCTGAAGTTCGGCTTCGGTCGGTTCGTGCTTCTTGATCGTAGTTGTAGGTTTTGCCATTTACTTCTCCCCCTGTCCAGCGGTTTCCAATGCCCTATAATCCGCACGCTTCCATTTCCGCTCCACTTCTACCCCGCGCTGCGGATTGCGTTTGCCAAAACGAGAGTTATAGCGGGGAAGCGGACTTTCACCTTCCACCTGGAGCACTTGCATTTTTACCCTTGTTTCTTTATAAGCAGGCGTATGTGTCACCAAATCATAGAAGCTGTTCGTCAAAAGGTTAACCGCCGAATCTTCATTGGTCGAATTCATCGGCACATACACTTCGTTCCCTCGCACGCGGTCAGTAACTATGACACGCAGTTTTACAGCACCGTATTCAGATTCGAGCCGGACAAGGGACCCGTCTTTGATCCCGCGCTCTTTCGCAAGTTCCGGCGAGACCTCCACAAACGTATCCGGCACTTTGTATAAAAGCCCCCTGGACTTATTGGTCATATTTCCTTCATGGAAGTGCTCAAGCAAACGACCGTTATTTAACACCAGGTCATATTCGTCCCCTGTTTTCACAGGTGGAACCCAGTCAGTCGGCATAAGCTGCGCTTTTCCATCCGGGAATGGGAAGCGCTCTGTATACAACAGCGGTGTATCTGTTCCGTCCGCATTTACCGGCCAGAGCAAGCTATTCCATCCTTCCAGGCGCTCATACGTTACACCAGCAAACAGCGGCGTAAGGCTTGCCGCTTCTGCCATAATTTCTCCTGGATGCTCATAACACCAATGCGCGCCAAGGTGATTCGCCAAGGCGGTAATGATTTTCCAATCTGGAAGGGATTCACCTAGCGGTTCCAGTGCCTGATACAGACGCTGAATACGGCGCTCCGTGTTCGTAAATGTGCCTTCTTTCTCAAGGCTCGGGCTAGCTGGAAGTATAACATCGGCGAACTGAGCCGTTTTTGTGAAAAACACGTCCTGAACGACGAAGAACTCCAGCTTTTCCAGTGCGGCATGAATATGGTTCGCATTGGAGTCAACCCATGCCATATCTTCCCCCATTAGATACATAGCTTTCAGCTTGCCTTTATGAATGGCTTCAACCATACCGGGATTATCAAGCCCTTTTTCTCGCGGCAATTTTACGTTCCAGGCTTTTTCATAACGCTCACGCACCGCATCGTCCGTTACAAGTTCATAACCCGGAAAGAAGTTCGGAAGCGCCCCGAAGTCGCACGCCCCCTGTACGTTGTTATGTCCGCGCAGCGGGAATGCGCCGGCATTCGGACGGCCAAAGTTTCCCGTCACAAGCAACAGATTGCTGATCGCCGTACTCGTTTCGCTGCCACCACAGTGCTGAGTAACGCCCATCGCCCAGAAAATAGCTGTTCCATCAGCTTCATAAATCATATTCGCTGTCTGGATTAGCTGTTCTTTCGGAATACGAGTGACTTCTTCCGCATACTCCAGCGTATATTTTTCTAGCGATTTCACGTACTCATCAAAACCGTTTACGCGCTTGGTGAGAAACTCCCTGTCATGCCATCCCTGGTCAATGATGTATTTTGTGACGGCGGACAGCCAGACATGATCCGTCCCCGGCGCCGGACGCAGGAATAAATCCGAGCGTTCTGCCATCTCGTTTTTGCGCAGATCGGCAACGATAAGCTTCTGTCCATTTAATTTATGAGCGCGCTTCAGACGCGTAGCGATAACCGGATGTGCTTCTGCCGGGTTAGCGCCAACGATAATGGCTAGGCCGGCTCCTGCCATGTCATAAATCGTGCCCGCATCACCACCATATCCGACCGTACGGAACAATCCCGTTGTCGCCGGGGATTGGCAATAGCGGGAGCAATTATCGACATTGTTCGTTCCGATAACCGCGCGCGCGAACTTTTGCATTAAATAGTTTTCTTCATTCGTGCATTTAGAAGATGAAATAAAACCAAACGCGTCCGCACCGTCGCGTTCTCTGATTTCTTGGAATTTGTTTGCAATCAGCTCCAATGCTTCTTCCCATGTCGCTTCATAAAACTCATCGCCTTTACGGATAAGTGGCTTCGTCAGCCGCTCTTCACTGTTAATGAAATCCCAGCCGAATTTTCCTTTCACACAAGTGGAAATACCGTTAACCGGCGCATCCGGAGTCGGCTGGATTTTGAGAATTTTGCGTCCTTTGGTCCATACTTCAAACGTACAGCCGACACCACAAAACGTACAAACCGTTTTCGTCCTTTTTATGCGGGTTGCGCGCAGTGTTGCTTCCAATTCAGATACGGCAAAAATGCCGCTATACCCCGGCTCCACTTCTTTTACAAAGTCAATCATCGGGCCAAGCAACTCCTGCTTCATGCCTGTCATAATGCCAGCCTCGCCAAGCATTGATTTTTCCATCAGCGCATTACATGGACATACGTTTACACAATGGCCGCAAGATACACAGGATGATTCGTTAATCGGAACGTCATCGTCCCATATAACCCGCGGATGCTCGCGTTCCCAATCGATGGACAGCGTTTCATTTACCTGAACATTCTGACAAGCCTCCACGCATTGACCACAAAGAATGCATTGATCCGGATCATAGCGGTAGAACGGATGGGACATATCCACTTTGTACGGCTTTGGCTTATATGGATATTTTTGATGCTCGATTTGCATCATCTCGACCGTATTATGAATGCGGCAGTTTCCGTTGTTGTTGTCACAAACAGTGCAATAAAGCTGATGGTTTTCCAGAATGCGATCCATCGCTTCCACTTGCGCCGCCCTCGCCATCGGTGATTTTGTCTCTACATTCATGCCGTCCTCTACTTTCATCGCGCAAGCACGCGCCAGCTTACCGTTGATTTCCACCATACAAGTATCACACGTTTGAATCGTGCCCAGGTTCGGGTGATAACAGATGTGTGGAATATCAATGCCGCTCGCCTTAATCGCATCAATGACATTCTGTTCTTCGATCGCCTTTACCTCCTGCCCATCAATACGAATAGACACTTTTACTGTAGAACTCATCTTTCTCCTCCTTATCCGATATTCGATCGAATTCGACGAACCGCTCCGAGGTTCCTACCTCTTCATTTGTGCGATTTCTCGCACCCATAAGTAAATAAACAAAAAATCCCATCACAAAACAGCTTTATAGAGAAACTAACCTCTATAACAACCGTTTCATGATGGAATAGCCTTCGGCCACGAAGTGTATCTAAAACCAGTCCGCCATATCCAAAAACAAAAGGGAAAAAGTCAATAGAATGCGCTTCAACAATCTATCTTCAACTTAACCCTATATATATTTCTTTATTCAACATCTTTTGTTATTATTTTCATATATTATACCAATGGTTCCGCTAACTGTCCAGTGAAATTGTAACGAATCATTCCACGCCATATTTGGCAAGAATCCATTAAAAAATATCTTCCCCTACCACTCTTTTTCCCTTGTAATTCCAAGACCAGGTACATCAACTAACTGTATATTTCCTCCGTTATAGAGCATCCCCTCTGGCTCCTCAACAAGCCAAAGCGGAGCATCTAAATCATAAAACTTAATATTTGGATGTCCTGCGGCGAAATGTGCAGCCGCAGCTACTGACAATGATGACTCCATCATACTCCCAATCATACATGCTATTCCATTGGCTTCAGCAATGCTTGCTAGTTTAATAGCTTCATCGATTCCTCCGCATTTCATAAGCTTAATGTTTAGTAGATCTACATATCGTCCGGAGACAAGCATTAAGGCATCACTTGCAGAAAATAAACTTTCATCTGCCATAATCGGTGTGTTTACCCGATCCGTTACAAACTTTAAACCTTCAAGATCTCTTGCATGGACGGGTTGTTCAACTAATTCAATTCCGAGCTCTAAGTTTTCCATTTCACGAATAAGACGAACAGCTTCTTTTGGTGTCCATCCTTGATTAGCATCTAAACGAATTTTGATAGTTGCAGGGATTCGTTCTCTTATAGCTTGTATCCGCGCGATATCTAGCGTTGGGTCATTCCCCACTTTTATTTTTAAAACTTTAAACCCGTCCTTCACCGATTTTTCTGCATTCGCAGCCATTACGTCTGGATCGTCAACCCCGACTGTCATATCTGTTTCAATCGTTCCTTTCCCACCTAGTAAAGCATAGAGCGGGAGTTGCAGTAGTCGAGCATAAAGATCGTGAAGAGCAATATCTGCCGCAGCTTTTGCACTCGTATTGCCAATACAGCATTTTTGTACTTTTTTTAACACCTTCTTAAAATTGGTTATATCCTCATCGATAATAGCTGAACGAATAGGGCCTAGCAATGCCGCCTTAATACTCTCACTGGAATCACCCGTAATCACCCAAGTTGGCACTGCCGCTCCAATTCCGGTTAATCCATTCTCCAATTCAATCATAACTTCTAAACTTTCAATATCGACAGCTGTACGAAGAGCTGTTTTAAAAGGTGCACGCAGTGGTAAATGGCGTTGTTTTACATACAACTCTCGAATAATCATAAAATTCATCCTTTCTACAAACTTGACAAAATTTTACCGACTAACATTCCAAAATACGTTCCTGTAAATGAACCTAGCAGAGCCATTATGACACCAATCGGAATGAGCGAACGATTATAAGAAGCAGCAAGCATTGGTGCGGATGCCATTCCACCGATATTGGCAAGACTTGCAACACCTAATGTAAACAAGTCGTATTTGAACAATTTTCCAAGTAAAATCATAACGATTAAATGAATGAGCAGAATTAAGAAGCCTGACAACAGATAAATCGGAGCTTGTGTAATATTAGAAAAGTCCGATTGTGATGCAATGAGTGCAATTACGATATATAACATAACATTGGATATATCCATTGAACCTGGTATTTTCGCAACTGGCGTTACAGCAAGTATAAGTCCAACAACCGAAGCAATCATGATGGTCCATGTTGTTGCATTGATAACATCACCGATGACAGGCAAATGATTTCCTGCGAAAGTGGAAAGTGAAGAAATAAGTAACCCAATTCCTAACAAATATAATATATGCTGAAAGGATGGGCCTTCTTTTTCATTTTCTTCTTTTGCCGCTGAAACTTCTATTGAATGATTTAAAAAGCCGACATCAGCTTTTGTCCAACGATTGAATTTTCCTGCAAATGGAACAAGCCAGAACATAAACATAACCCAAACTGCATAGTTAATCGTATCCATCATTAAAGCATAACCAAATATGTTTTCTGGGACATGGAAAATCCCCTGCAACGCTACCATGTTTGCTGAACCACCCGTCCAGCTTCCCGCCAATGCTCCAAAAGCCTTCCACGTATCTTGAACATAAAACCCTTTAAATATTACATATGTGACAGTAAACCCTATTAAAATACTAAACACTGCTGAAAAAAAGGCACCTAACATTCTGGGGCCGAGCTTAAACACTTCACGAATATCACATTTCAATAACATTAAAGCTAGCATACCAGGTAATAAAGCACTTCGAATTGTCCTATTTGTTGAACTAATTGAATCACTTTCAGAAAATAGACCAAATGTATTCATCAATGCAGCTCCAATATAAATAAGAACAATTCCCGGAATAAACTTAAATAATCCTTTAGTGCGGAAACGCTTTTCTAACGCAACCATTACTGCCGCAAGTGCAACAAGTACACTTAAATACATAAATCCATCTTTAATCATCATCTGGCCCTCCTTGTAGTAAAAAAAGTTCCATAACCATTACAGTAACACAGTAAATATTTATAATATTTTTAATAATATGTATTTTTCAAGATAAAAAATCCAGTCTACCATATTGACGGTTAGACTGGATTTTGTCTAGGTTTATTTAGACAAAGCAGCGGTGAAAATTTGATTATACTTCTTTCGAGCATCCTTTAATGCGACAATTAGAGCTTTTTGCGAAGAACCAAAATAACGGTTCGCAATTTCATCAACAAGACCTTCATCTTGTATCCGCCGTCCAACAAATAATGACTGAACAAATTTCGCCGTAAGTTGAATCGTTGCAGAACATTCCGCATCAACGATCTTACCAGTAGATCGATCGAAAACTAGTGCTAGGAAATAGGACTTATACTGCTCGGTTATTGGATTATTTTGTGGAGCTTTGGCATCCCCGATTAAATAAATTGTATCTTTGTCATAATACACAATCGATGTCCCCCAATAAAGATACAGACGTCATAAGCGACAATCAAACGGAAATTTGTTGAAACTTATGACATGTATACGGTTTCATTTGGAGTTAATTTTACTATATCATTGAACTAATTTTTTGACAACCATTTTTTACTAACTAATAAATCAGCTAATCTATTGCCTTTCTGCTTTTCATTATTATAGTAATCACCGCATTGAACGGGCGATCCGTCACCGCTATATCCATATTTATCCATTTCTTCTCCTTCCTCCCTTCTTCAGGGTTAACACGTTTCCAGAGCGAATGTAAGAGTCGTAGTTTGACTTTTGAAAACGGAAGAATAAAATTAAGGAATAAAAAAAGACGGAAGTGATTATCATGCCCTATCCTGTAGTCCGCACGCGCCAAATCTTACGCTACAAGAATAACGAACTGTATGAATGCCAGGACGAAGTGGTAAACGAGTTTCCATTGACCATTTTTCTTGACGAAGAAGAATTCGCTACCGTGGTATGCACACCTGAATACGTTGATGATCTTGTCATCGGTTTTCTGGCTTCCGAAGGCGTTATCCGTTCCTATCAAGACATCAAAAACTTGATCATTCAGGAGCAGGAAGGATTCGCTTATGTAGAATTGCATAAAGCTCATAAAATCAGCCAACAATTCTATTCTAAACGCTATATTTCCTCCTGCTGTGGTAAAAGCCGACAAAACTTCTATTTCTATAACGATGCCCGTACGGCCAAAGTAATGACTGAAAAGAATGTAACACTTACTATTGAAGAGTGTTTTCGTTTAATCCGCCTCATGCAGGAAGCTTCCGCCCTGTTTCAAAGCACAGGCGGCGCGCATAACGCCGCACTATGCGACCGGAACGGGATCGTTCTTGCCCGTACAGATATCGGACGCCACAACGCGCTGGATAAAATTTACGGTTTCTGTCTGAAAAACGCAATCCCTGTGCATGATAAAATCATCGCTTTCAGCGGTCGTATTTCTTCTGAAGTTCTGTTGAAAGTGGCGAAAATCGGCTGTGAAATCGTACTGTCCAAATCGGCTCCAACCGAACTGGCTCTCCAGCTAGCCGAAGACCTGAGCATTACCGCTGTTGGTTTTATTCGTGGTTCTTCTTTGAATGTGTACACGCATCCTGAACGAATCAAAAAGCCATAACGAAAAAATTAAGAAAAAAGCAGGAAAACAATGTCCCTCACCTTTTTCTTATTTTATCTATTGTATCAAAACTTGATCGCAAAGTACCCGCTAATGTAAACGAATTTATGAGAAAAGTCCACTCCAAGTAATCTGAAGCGGCCTAAGCTCTGAAAAAAAGACCTGCTCGGCTTATTTCCTTACAGGAAATAAGTCGCAGGTCTTTTTATTTTCAATTCGAAAGAACAAAGAATCCTATTTAGGAAAAAACAAGCAAATTTCCTCCATCGTTTGCATAAAGCCATAAAATACGTTATCATAAAACGCGCGTTATGTTATGTTGAATAAAGAAAAATTTTATATTTATTATAATTCAGTCCATTTTGTTGACTAAAGATTGTGGAATAGAGAAAAAAGGATAAAAATGTTATTCTTATAAATTTTTAAATGGGAGATGGTGTAAAGAACAATGTGCGGCATTTGTGGAGTGATTCGTTATGATAAAGACCATACGGATGAAACTCTTATAGAAAAAATGCTTCCGGCTCTTGAAACACGCGGGCCGGATGATGAAGGAATCTATACAAAAGACGGAGTAAGCTTCGGACATAAGCGCCTGAGCATTATCGACCTATCAGAAAACGGCCACCAACCAATGATCGACAAAGAGTTAAAACTAGCGATCGTTTATAATGGCGAAATCTACAATTTCCAGGAACTACGTGATGAATTACGAAAAAAAGGATACTCGTTCCGCTCAACCAGCGATACGGAAGTTCTGCTGAAAGCTTATCACGCCTGGGGTGATGAATTCGTCAAACGGTTAAACGGAATGTTTGCCTTCTGCATTCATGATGAGACGCGTGGACGCTTTCTGTTAGGCCGAGATCGACTTGGTATTAAACCTTTATATTACGTTGAGGAAGGAAGAGCATTTTATTTTGCCTCCAACACGCAAGCGCTAAAAAGCGTCGGAGTCATTCGTCCGGAGCTCTCTCCCGAAGCACTTCACTATTACTTGAGCTTTCACGCGGTAGTACCGGCTCCGCATACCATTTTTAAAAACGTAAAAAAGCTGCAACCCGGGACTGTGATGAGCATCGACGCAAACGGAGAAAAAAAGATATTCTCCTACTGGGACGTAACGTTTGAACGGAGGGAAACACTATCGGAAGCAGAGTGGATTGAGCGCGTGCTGAATGGATTAAGGAAAAGCGTAAAGCGACGCATGGTCAGCGACGTGCCTGTAGGTGCCTTGCTTAGCGGCGGTCTCGATTCCAGCCTGATTGTTGCGCTTATGGCTGAATGCAATCCCTGCTCTCTCCACACCTATTCCATTGGCTTCGAAGACGTTGGAAATGAAGAAGGAAATGAATTCTATTACAGTGATCTGATCGCGAAAGAATTCAGAACCAAACATCAAAAGATTTTCATTGATTCCCGCCGCCTCCTTCCCAATATCGAAAAATCCGTTACCGCCATGGCGGAACCGATGGTTAGCCACGATGCGGTCGCTTTTTACCTTCTGTCGGAGGAGGTCAGCAAGCAAACGAAAGTGGTACTGAGCGGTCAAGGTGCCGATGAAGTGTTTGCCGGCTACCATTGGTATCCGAAGATGATGAACGGTACGCGCGATGCCGTAACAGAATATAAAAAAGCTTTCTTCGATCGCACGCACGAAGAAATAATAGACGCCCTACAGCCGAAATACCATGGCTCCGATGTGTCTGGAAAGTTCGTATCTACGCACTTTGCCGCACCGGGCGCCACAATACCGGTGGATAAAGCGTTGCGACTGGATACGCGGGTTATGCTGATCGATGATCCGGTAAAGCGCGTAGATAATATGACCATGGCATGGGGTCTTGAAGCGCGCGTGCCTTTTCTCGACCATGAACTTGTAGAGCTGGCGGCTTCGATTCCGCCAGAATTGAAAGTGGCTAGCAGCGGAAAACATATTCTGAAAAAAGCGGCGGAACGATTGATTCCGCATGAAGTGATCTATCGAAAGAAAGGTTATTTTCCTGTGCCTGCCCTGAAATACTTGCGTAATGAATATCTTGATTTTGCACGCGACATTTTGACGACAGAAAAAGCGAAAAAACGCAATCTATTTAACCCGGCTTATGTGGAAAAGTTGCTGGGTGCGCCGGAAGAGCACATAACCGTATTGGGCGGAAGCAAGCTCTGGCAGTTGACCGTGCTGGAATTATGGCTGCAAAAGATGGGGTGTTAATCATGCCTTATCGAAAAGAGAGAAAACGATTCCGGCTAGAATGTTTTATGACCCCTTCCTTGCATAGCTGGGGAGAGAACATTCCTGAAATAAAGAAAAAAGATATGCAGTCCGATATTGCTATAGACTGCGGTTGGGGTCACCTCATTTTCGGGCAAACCTTTGATGACGATCGCAAGCTTATCGAGCTTTTTCTAGAGGAAGAGACAGGGCGGCGCGACTTGGCAATTTACGTGCGCAACCACCATGTTCTGCTTTCCAAAGCACCTAACCTCCTGTTCGTTGACCCGTCCATTACATTCCGTCTTTGGCTTCATAACTATCGCATGTCAAAAAAGAAGCCCGAAGGATTCCATATCCGCTTCATGACAGATGAACGTGATGCAGAGCGCGTGAATGAGATTTATAGGAAAAGCAATATGGTGGAGGCGGACCCAGTTTTAATGATGAAAAATCAGTATAGCCATGTTTTTAACTATTTTGTCGCGGAAGACCCGGAGGATGGAGAAATTATCGGAACGATTACCGGCATCGATCATAAAGCGGCGTTTAACGATCCGGACAACGGTGCAAGCTTTTGGGCGCTTGCCGTCGATCCGAACAGACGGGCGAAAGGGATCGGCCGCGCGCTAAACATTCCGGTTGTAGGGTTGGATTTGCTGGTGCCTGATTTCACAGGCGAAGAATACGTGATTATTGAAGCCAACGAACGGCCTGGGCTCGCCAATCATGAACCGCAGCCTACCGCCCAGCATTTCATTGACTTTTTGTTCCCGGAAACAAAAAAATAAGGGACGAAGGAAAAAGTCAGGTTATTACGCCTGGCTTCTGTTTTTACCAGCGGGAGCCTGAAAGAATCTGTAGAGGCATTTCCTTGCTGTCTAACTCCCGGTATAGAGGGAGGAGAGAAGAAGCTCTCCTCTTCAAAGGCTTACTTTTTGCTTCTGAACCATGTGCTTGCTCGGGTTTTCTTCGGGCTTTCCGGGTGCGTCGGATCATAAAACCATTTCCTTTGAACAGTTACAAATGCCAGGATAGCTCCGATTAGAATCAACCACTCCAAGCGGTTCACCCCCTGGGCATATTGTGTCCTGCCAGCCTGAAAATTCCCTAGAAAAATTTTTGCTTGTGAAGTAACAAATGCCTGCGGTCATTGTCGATAAAAAAAGCTGCCACGTTAAGTGACAGCCTCTACTTTTTAATGATGTTCCAATTCTTTCAGTTCGGATAGCGCGACTGTTTTGCGATCCGCAGGATTGTCCAAGGTATGTATTCTAGCTGTTTTGCTCCGTTCATCGATCGAATCAATCCAAACCTGCACCCCCTCGAAACCAACATCGATTTTATCATGTGAATTCAAAATTTCTTTTGCGCGTCTTACTTCCATTGTTTATCACTCCTTGGTCTTTATTTTTTGTTCTTAGGCCGAATTTATACAAAAAGAAAACAGCCCTTTATCTAAAAAAACACGTTTCAGACAAAAGGCTGTTCTCTTTCGTTATACCTTGAAAACTGAATCAGAAGAAACATGACGCACAGGACATCCAGTCTATCTTTGGTTAAGCCCTCGACCGATTAGTATTCGTCAGCTCCACGTGTTGCCACGCTTCCACCTCGAACCTATCCACCTCATCATCTATAAGGGGTCTTACCAGCTTACGCTGTGGGAAATCTCATCTTGAGGGGGGCTTCACGCTTAGATGCTTTCAGCGCTTATCCCGTCCGCACATGGCTACCCAGCTGTGCTCCTGGCGGAACAACTGGTGCACCAGCGGTGCGTCCATCCCGGTCCTCTCGTACTAAGGACAGCTCCTCTCAAATTTCCTGCGCCCACGACAGATAGGGACCGAACTGTCTCACGACGTTCTGAACCCAGCTCGCGTACCGCTTTAATGGGCGAACAGCCCAACCCTTGGAACCTACTTCAGCTCCAGGATGCGATGAGCCGACATCGAGGTGCCAAACCTCCCCGTCGATGTGGACTCTTGGGGGAGATAAGCCTGTTATCCCCAGGGTAGCTTTTATCCGTTGAGCGATGGCCCTTCCATGCGGAACCACCGGATCACTAAGCCCGACTTTCGTCCCTGCTCGACTTGTAGGTCTCGCAGTCAAGCTCCCTTCTGCCTTTACACTCTCCGAATGATTTCCAACCATTCTGAGGGAACCTTTGGGCGCCTCCGTTACCTTTTAGGAGGCGACCGCCCCAGTCAAACTGCCCGTCTGACACTGTCCCTGTACCGGGTCACGGCACCAGGTTAGAAGATCCGTACATCGAGGGAGGTATCCCAAGGACGACTCCACCCAGGCTAGCGCCCGAGCTTCTCTGTCTCCCTCCTATCCTGTACACGATGCACCAATCTACAATATCAAACTACAGTAAAGCTCCATGGGGTCTTTCCGTCTTGTCGCGGGTAACCTGCATCTTCACAGGTAGTATGATTTCACCGAGTCTCTTGCCGAGACAGCGCCCAAGTCGTTACGCCTTTCGTGCGGGTCGGAACTTACCCGACAAGGAATTTCGCTACCTTAGGACCGTTATAGTTACGGCCGCCGTTTACTGGGGCTTCGGTTCAGAGCTTCGCGTACGCTAACCCTTCCCCTTAACCTTCCAGCACCGGGCAGGCGTCAGCCCCTATACTTCGCCTTACGGCTTCGCAGAGACCTGTGTTTTTGCTAAACAGTCGCTTGGGCCTTTTCACTGCGGCCCCCTCGGGCTTTAACACCCTACCGGGGCACCCCTTCTCCCGAAGTTACGGGGTCATTTTGCCGAGTTCCTTAGCAAGAGTTCTCTCGCGCGCCTTAGGATTCTCTCCTCGCCTACCTGTGTCGGTTTGCGGTACGGGTACCTCACTCCTCGCTAGAGGCTTTTCTTGGCAGTGTGAGATCGGGGACTTCGCTACTAAGATTTCGCTCGCCATCACGACCTGGCGTTAAGGTGTACGGATTTGCCTATACACCCGCCTCATCGCTTGGACAGACTAAGCCAGCAGTCTGCTCACCCTACCCTCCTGCGTCCCCCCGTCGCTCAAACGGAGTGGAGGTAGTACAGGAATTTCCACCTGTTGTCCATCGCCTACGCCTTTCGGCCTCGGCTTAGGTCCCGACTAACCCTGAGAGGACGAGCCTTCCTCAGGAACCCTTAGGCTTTCGGCGGAGAGGATTCTCACCTCTCTTTTCGCTACTCACACCGGCATTCTCACTTCCTGCCGCTCCACCTGTCCTTACGGTCAGGCTTCTCCGCTGCAGGAACGCTCCCCTACCACTGCACCGTAAGGTGCAATCCGCA
>NZ_CP014140.1:3457500-3485000 GCF_001439585.2 Aneurinibacillus sp. XH2
ATCGTTTACGGCGTGGACTACCAGGGTATCTAATCCTGTTTGCTCCCCACGCTTTCGCGCCTCAGCGTCAGTTACAGGCCAGAGAGCCGCCTTCGCCACTGGTGTTCCTCCACATCTCTACGCATTTCACCGCTACACGTGGAATTCCGCTCTCCTCTCCTGCACTCAAGCTCCCCAGTTTCAGATGGCCCTCCACGGTTGAGCCGTGGGCTTTCACACCTGACTTAAGAAGCCGCCTGCGCGCGCTTTACGCCCAATAATTCCGGACAACGCTTGCCCCCTACGTATTACCGCGGCTGCTGGCACGTAGTTAGCCGGGGCTTTCTCGTCAGGTACCGTCAGACCGGGAGGTCATCCCGGCGGTTCTTCCCTGACAACAGAGTTTTACGATCCGAAGACCTTCCTCACTCACGCGGCGTTGCTCCGTCAGACTTTCGTCCATTGCGGAAGATTCCCTACTGCTGCCTCCCGTAGGAGTCTGGGCCGTGTCTCAGTCCCAGTGTGGCCGTTCACCCTCTCAGGTCGGCTACGCATCGTCGCCTTGGTAGGCCGTTACCCCACCAACTAGCTAATGCGCCGCAGGCCCATCTGTACGCGGCTCAAAAGCCTTTCCATGCCGAACCATGCGGTTCGGCATCCTATCCGGTATTAGCTCCGGTTTCCCGGAGTTATCCCGGTCGTACAGGCAGGTTGCCTACGTGTTACTCACCCGTCCGCCGCTAACCTCAGGAATGCAAGCACTCCATCGGTTCGCTCGACTTGCATGTATTAGGCACGCCGCCAGCGTTCGTCCTGAGCCAGGATCAAACTCTCCAAAAAAGATGAAGATTGATACGCAAGCTCGTAAGCTAGCTCATAAAGTAAAGAATGTTTTTCGGGCCCCATAAAAGTGCCTGAAATCAACTTTGAAGCTGACCTTCACTTTCATGGGATATTTACCTCGCACACAAACGAGTGTCACTGTTCAGTTTTCAAGGGACTTCTTTTATTTCGCCTCTTTTTAGCGGCGACTTTTTCATTCTATTATATCTAAAAATAAATTGCAAGCACTTTTTTTAAAAAGTTTTTTGTAATATCTAATGGGCCTAGGCTGACTTGAACAGCCGACCTCACGCTTATCAGGCGTGCGCTCTAACCAACTGAGCTATAGGCCCAAAATCTATGTATGGAGGATAGGAATCGAACTCACGTATTCAGCTTGAAAGGCTGATGTTCTACTATTGAACAATACTTACAAAAAACAATTCAATCGCTTTTCATAGAAAAACGTGGTCGGGAAGACAGGATTTGAACCTGCGACCCCCTGGTCCCAAACCAGGTGCTCTACCAAGCTGAGCCACTTCCCGAAATAAATGGCGTGCCCGGAGAGACTCGAACTCCCAACCTTCTGATTCGTAGTCAGACACTCTATCCGGTTGAGCTACGGGCACGAAATACCTTTGCACTTATATCAATGGTGCCGAGGACCGGAATCGAACCGGTACGGTAGTCGCCTACCGCAGGATTTTAAGTCCTGTGCGTCTGCCAGTTCCGCCACCCCGGCATAAAAAAAGAGCCTTTGCTCTTATATTATAGATGGAGCGGACAACGAGACTCGAACTCGCGACCCCAACCTTGGCAAGGTTGTGCTCTACCAACTGAGCTATGTCCGCATGAAAATGGTGAGCCATACTGGACTCGAACCAGTGACACCCTGATTAAAAGTCAGGTGCTCTACCAACTGAGCTAATGGCTCCAACAAACAACAAAGATGACCTGATATCGCAAACGCCACAGAATTTCGCGGTTATTTACGATAAAAATGGCTGGGGTACCTGGATTCGAACCAGGGAATGACGGAGTCAAAGTCCGTTGCCTTACCGCTTGGCGATACCCCAACTTCAATGGTGGAGGGGGACGGATTCGAACCGCCGAACCCAGAGGGAGCGGATTTACAGTCCGCCGCGTTTAGCCACTTCGCTACCCCTCCATATTCCCCATCTGATTATAATTAATAGCTTGTCCAACTATCTATGGTCAAAAAATGGTGGCTCGGGACGGAATCGAACCGCCGACACGAGGATTTTCAGTCCTCTGCTCTACCAACTGAGCTACCGAGCCAAATTACCATATATTAAAAAAAATAAAATGGCGGAGCCGACGGGACTCGAACCCGCGACCTCCGGAGTGACAGTCCGGCGTGAACTCCAACTTCACCACGGCTCCGCATCAAAAATGGTGCCGGCGAAAGGAATCGAACCCTCAACCCCCTGATTACAAGTCAGGTGCTCTGCCAGTTGAGCTACACCGGCATATTATTTGCTTTCTTTTTCAAGGAATGGATAGATGGTGGAGGGTGACGGGATCGAACCGCCGACCCTCTGCTTGTAAGGCAGATGCTCTCCCAGCTGAGCTAACCCTCCAGATGGTGACCCGTAGGGGATTCGAACCCCTGAATGCCAGCGTGAAAGGCTGGTGAGTTAAGCCACTTCTCCAACGGGCCACAATGGCTCCGCAGGCCGGACTCGAACCAGCGACCGATCGGTTAACAGCCGATTGCTCTACCGACTGAGCTACTGCGGAATGAATAACAAATTATGAAACAATCCAACTGCTCCTTCATCCTTAAGAAGTATTAGCAGTGACGTTTTTTAATATATCATGTACAAACCAAGATAGCAAGTACTTTTTTAAAACGAATGAGCAATTTATAAATAAAAATTTGCAGATAAATTAAGTAACGCTCAATTTTACTACTGAACTACGTTTGGTGTACCGGTTCGCATAGCAGGAAGCTACGTAAGAATCGGGTTTAATTTTTGCTTCAATTCCCATGGCCTGAATCCTTCCCACCATCTCTTTAATTAATTCTTTTGTCGATCCCTGTTTTCCTATATCTAAGTGAATCGACATGGTAAAATCCGCACCTTTTTCCACATATGGCAATAATACGTCCGAAATCTTGGCAATCATCTCCGGCGTTATATAATAAGCAATCTCTTGACTCAGCGAAGTCTCCAGTGATATTTTCTCCCGTAGGCTCTCAATACGCCTTGGTACGATACAGTCGCGCAGACAGCCCCAAGCTCCTTTTCCAATGCGGTGAATTAACACAGCGGACGTAAATTTTGTATATGTCTGATACGCGTGCGAGTCTGTACCGATAGCCATGGAATACCGTGCCAGCGGATCATATGCAATAAAATGCAGGATACGCTCAAAAACTTCGTCAAAACTAAAAAATCTTTCACTCATGTTATAAAACACACCTTGCTTATAAGCCCGTTTCGTTTCCATTGTATCCCTCCTATCTTCCGTTCCTTACATTTATTGTTGCTTTATTTCAAGAAAATAAAAAGACCATCTCACATGTATGAGATAGTCCTGTTATTACCTTATCGTCGCTTCAGCGTTTTTATACGTGTTTTTCACGGAAAGGAACGCGGTAAACATACGGCGGATACAGCACGGCATAAAGATGACCATTTCCTTACATTTCATATCTTCACCGAGCATGCCGCCATCCCCTTTCCTTTGTTTTTTAATTATATTTATTGTACCACTAATACGAAACAATTCCAGTGGAAAAAGTTATAAAATTTCGTAAATTTTATGCGAATTTTTTGTTTAACCTCTAAAACGTGGTTCCCGCTTTTCCACAAAGGCTGCTACACCTTCAGGAAAGTCGATCGGGTCAATGTACTGTGGATATCCGCGGTGTCCAAATGCTACTTCCGTGAACGGCACACAACGTGCTACCGCTTCTTTTGCTGCTTGAAGCGAATTCATAGAAGCACGAGCGATTTTCTGTGCTAATTCCAATACAAAGCTTTCTGCGTTCTCCTCCTCAACAAGATAATTTAACAAGCCAAGTCTGTACGCCTCCTCACCTGTAAATGAACGCCCTGTAAAAATCAAATCCTTCGTCCGGCTCGGCCCGATTAAATTAACTAGACGCTGGGAGAAACGCTGGCTAATCGTAATTCCCAATTTTCCAATTGGTATCCCCAACAACGCATTAGGCGTTCCCACACGTAAATCGCAGGAAAGCGCCAGCTCCAGACCTGCTCCCATCGCCGGGCCATTGATAAATGCAATTGTCGGAATACGTAAATACTCGAACGAAGAAATGGCATCTTCCATTAAAACAAATGCTTCATTCGCTTCCTCAATCGTCATTTTATGAAACGCTTTAATGTCGGAACCAACTGTAAACTGCGGTCCTTCCCCCCGCAAAATTGCCGTTTTGATTTTTTTGTTTTTTTCTATTTTCTTCCCAATATCTGCGAGCACCTTCCACATCTCGGGTGTCATAGCGTTCTTGGATTGCGGCCGTTTAATGGTTACGATCGCTAATCCTGCCGTCTCCTGCCAAACAATTTTTGCTCCATCTTCAAAGCGACTAATTTCTAACTTCAAATGATCACCTCATTATTTGCTTGTATTCAGCTGTGAATAACTTTTAAACAAGACACTTCCTTAAATATCTAAATTCATTATAATTCTTATTTATTCAAACTGTAAGACTAGACAAATGAATTGTCTATATGTAATTTATAAATAATGAAAATTTTTAGAAAAAATTGTAGGGAGGTTGCTATGGAAGTCTTCGAAAAGTTTCTATCGGAAGTAAGTACTATCGTATGGGGCCCGCCCTTGCTCATTCTGCTTGTAGGAACAGGAATTTATCTAACGTTCCGCCTATCATTCTTGCAATTTACCGAACTTCCTCACGCTTTAAAGCTCGCTTTCTCCAAAAATCAAGATCAAAAATCGGAGGGCGATATTTCTCATTTTCAGTCTCTAATGACCGCTTTATCGGCGACGATTGGTACGGGTAATATCGCCGGGGTCGCAACTGCTGTCGTAGCCGGGGGGCCGGGCGCCGTATTCTGGATGTGGATTACGGCCATTTTCGGCATGGCTACCAAGTATTCAGAAGCTATTCTTGCCGTTAAATACCGTATCAACGGCAAAAACGGCGAAATGTCTGGCGGTCCAATGTACTACATTGAACGTGGATTAGGCTGGAAATGGCTTGCTGTCTGCTTCGCGCTGCTTGGTTCGTTCGCCGCGTTCGGTATCGGAAGCTCCGTGCAATCCAACTCAGTTGCCGAATCCGTAAAAGCCAGCTTTGGCATCAGTCCTTGGATTACAGGTCCCGTCCTCACCGTTCTTACTGCGCTCGTCATTCTTGGCGGAATTAAAAGTATCGGACGTGCAGCAAGTATTATCGTCCCTTTTATGGCAATTGTCTATGTTCTTGGTGGACTTATTGTTATTCTTACTAACGTTGATAAATTACCAGGTGCAATTGGACTTATTTTTACCGATGCATTTACCGGCCAAGCCATGGCAGGAGGCGCTATCGGCACCGTCATTCGTTACGGTGTAGCGCGCGGCGTATTTTCCAACGAAGCAGGTATGGGCTCCGCACCAATCGCGGCAGCAGCGGCCAAAACTGACCATCCAGGGCGTCAGGCACTTGTCTCAATGACCGGAACGTTTCTTGACACCATTGTTGTATGTTCGATCACTGGTATTGCTCTGGTTATGAGCGGCCTGTATACAAATAAAGGTTTGGAAGGCGCCGCCTTAACCACGGAAGCATTCAATCAAATGCTGCCGGGGCCGGGCGGATGGATCGTTACTATCGGTCTGATCTTCTTTGCCTACTCTACTATTCTTGGATGGTCGTATTACGGAGAAAAATGTTTTGGGTATCTTTTCGGCACGAAAGCGATTTTCGGCTACCGGCTTATATATACGTTTACCGTTTTCCTTGGAGCGGTGGCCAAGCTTGGACTCGTATGGTCCATCGCCGATATTTTAAACGGTCTCATGGCTTTGCCAAACTTAATCGGCCTGCTCGCCCTGTCGGGTGTGGTTGTGGCTGAATCCCGACACTACAGTAAATACGTAAAACACACATCTCCTGATTCCATACCGAAACAAGCAGACGCTTAACCAGATGAAAAGAGAGGCTGTTAGGCCTCTCTTTTCATCCTGTTTCACACCGATTGTTCCTCGAGTTCAGCAATCATTTCCTTATTTAGAATTTACCTACCCACGTTCTTATCCCAAAATCCACACTAGCCTTACACAGTATCTCAAGTACCCATAGCATGGAACGGAACATTACAAAAAAGGCGCCTGTCAACTTCTGCCCTTATCCCTTCACTACAAGATCCAGCTTCCCGGTTTCCGGATGGATAACCAGGCCATGTACCGCACTATGTGGTGGAAATAGCGGATGTTTCTTAATATTATACACCGTCTGCTTAACACTCTCTGCTACACTATTAAAACCGGTCAGCCACTTATCCAATTCGATACCAGCATGCTGGAGCGTTTCTATTCTGTCCTCCGAGATACCGCTTTGCTTCATTTTTTCAAGCACAGAGCCGGGCTTCAAACTTGTCATTCCGCAATCATGATGACCAACGACAAACACTTCTTTCGCCTGCAGTTCATATACCGCTACCAAAATGCTTCTCATAATACTTCCAAAAGGATGCGTTACCATTGCACCTGCATTTTTAATAATCTTCGCATCACCATTTCGCAAGTTCATAGCGCGCGGCAAAAGCTCGATAAGTCGTGTATCCATACATGTCAAAATAACAATGCCTTTATCGGGATATTTTGTCGTTCGGAATTCTTCATATTTTTTATTTTCCACAAAATTACGATTATACTCCATAATTTCTGCTAATACAGACATTACGTTTCCCCCTACTCCACTCAAATAAGTGCTTTCATTTCATTATAACGTATACGATTTCATTCCACCATCGGACAAGTGTTTTTCCACTGTAGCGCATAGTGGTATAACAAAAAGCAAAAGGAACGGTTATGCCGAATATAAAAAGAAGAAATATCATATCGTCTGCGAGCCGGCTCATATACAACAAGCAGGCGGTGGCGCATTTTCCCGCGCAAATAAGCAAGAAATACCTGAGCTGCTTCGGATTCGCGCAATGTTACATACGCGTAAAGCGAATGGCTTACTGGATCATCCAATTCGCTAACACCCGCACATGAATATTCCGTCACAATTCCCATACTGTTAAGCAAAGAAAGCGCGGGAAACAATTCAACATCCACTTCGTCATTTAAAAAAGGAAGGGTCAGCTTTTCCTTTTTTATGCCCTTTTCTCTTTGTTCCCACTCTTCTACTTCACGTCTTCTTCGCCACCAGCGTTCTTTTGTATGGGACGAGAGCACTTGCTCTTGTTCGATGCACTTATCAGGCTCCTTCATCATTTGTCCCCCTTTTACTGTACACGTCCACGGTGAACTACATCGCCAATGAATTGGCGAGCTTCGGATTCCCAATGAATGTATGTTGATTCCATCGGTACATCAATCACCGGCGTGTCCAACGCCACTACTGCTGGATACGGTTCCCTGATCCGACACAGATACTTGCGTAAGATATTGTAAACCCCTACACAATCAGCGTTAAATACTTTACTTCAATGTATAGCCCACGATATTCACAGTTCTTTCCTTCTGTATACTTTTTAGAAACGCTCACGCTATAGAGAGTACCATTTTCTTTCGACCAGTTTCTTCGCTCGTAATTGCCGACTTTAATACGAACATACATTCCTACCTTTTTTAAAATAAAATTATTAAGACACCATAGTTGTTAGTGAAAAGCAATAAAATAAAAAAGAGACCGCTTAGTGCTGGTAACACCAAGACGGTCATGCACAACAGACGTCCCACAAGGCGGCTCATACTGGAATGAATAGAAATAGGTTCCCCGCTATGACCAGTGTTGCAAATGCAATTATTAACAGCGATGCTTCAAAGCCCCGTACTCTATCTAGTTAGCTGCTAAAAAATCCACCACTGGAAAAGAAACTGCGCCTCTTATGTTTCCTTTTGTAATGAGAATGGCCGTAATGAGAGTGATCATAATGGGACGGATGATGGTGGGAACGGTGATAGTGATCACTACTACTGTAACGATGATAACCATACTTTTTCCGACCCATCAGCGTTTTTAATAAGTCTTTAAAAAGCGACATAATAATCGTATCTCCTTTGTTAGCAGATTACCTTCCTATACGAAAAAGTATATGTCAGGTTGCAATAAAAAAATTTCCAAACAAATAACAGGAATAGATCGCTCATTTCCAAAGGAGTCTACAAATAATATCTACCTCGCTCCCACGATCGAACCGATTACAAACTAAGCAAAAACATGCGTAGGCTTCTCTATGCTATAAGCCTGCATTTGTCCCAACATTGTTTCTTTCGCTTTTTCTAATCAATTCCTGATGACGCGTCTCCGATCCTAGCATAACTACTGCCAGCACACCAATCGCAATAAAATAACGGCAAAAAACATGCAATGCTTGCTCAACAAGGAGCGGCGCTATAATTCCGCCAATACGTCTGAATGACGCGCCATTCCCGGCAATTTCCCGCTTTCAAAAAAATTAAACAAACGTTTAAAAACCAACGGCCCTTGTCCACTCGTCAGCTACGAAGAAAATTTTTACCTTGGAAAGCAAAAATTCTGCATAAAATCTCGATATGATATTTATTTCAACAAAAAAGCGTGTAAACCTTGTACCTTCCGTACTTTGTCTACACGCTCAAGGGCCGTTATAGTAACGGCTCTTCCACTTTATAAAGTTTTCATTCCAGGCTTCCAGTTGGCCGGGCAAAGACCGCCTGCTTGTAATGCTTGAAGTACGCGCAGCGTCTCGTCTACAGAACGCCCTACATTGTCGTCCGTAACTACTTGGTATTTCAATTCGCCTTCCGGATCGATGATAAACAATCCGCGCTGAGCAACTCCCTGTTCTTCAACCAGAACCCCATAATCATGGGAGACTTTATGAGTCAGGTCGGCTGCGAGCGGGAAATTAAGCTTGCCAAGACCGTTTTGCTCCCTTGGCGTGTTAATCCATGCACGGTGCGTATATACGGAGTCTGTCGATACACCAAGAATATCTGCATCAAGTTCGGCAAACTGCTCATATGCATCGCTGAGTGCGGTAATTTCTGTCGGACATACAAACGTGAAATCCATCGGGTAAAAGAACAGAACCAACCACTTGCCGCGATAGTCTTCTAAAGATACCTTTCCAAAATCTTCACCGTTTCCTAAAACTGTTTCCATTGTAAAAGTTGGAGCTTTCTTACCTACAAGACGATCTGCCATTATTAATACCTCCATTTAAGTTTTCATTTCTTATATGAAATAATTATAAATAGAAATATAAAACAAGTCAATAATGTTTTCTAATAAAAATTATATTCAATTTATATAGGGTTTTATCTGAACAAATAAAAAACCACAGCTCAATGCATTCTGTATTCCTTATTTATACTCTGTTCTATCCTTATCACTTCCCGCACATACCACAGCAACAGATCCAATCCAGCAGGAATAGGCAACGTGCGCAGAAAAAGTGATTAATACAAAAAGAAAGACCTTGAAGAAAATATCATTCCCTCAAGGCCTGCGATGGAACTACAAAATCCAGTTTTAAGCAATTGTATTTCTCAAAACCCGTAACTTCTCAATTTCAACTTCAACGACATCACCTGACTTCAAAAAACGGGGAGGTTCAAATCCCATACCAACACCTTCAGGTGTTCCAGTTGCGATCATATCACCAGGTTTTATTGTTATACCCTTAGGAAATGCCGACGGGAATCCTCTGCCTCGAAAGATATAGGGGAGTGTTTTTGGACAAAAATACCCCCCCTCGAAAATCCAAGAGATTTATGACTGATTCCCGCATCATTACTTCATTTGTTTTATCATGCTATTGTTAGTTTCTACATGTTTACTTTTAGGATAAGCCTTTCTTTCTCCGTTCACTTCAATTTGAATTATTTTCCCGTTATAAGACTGGTAAGAATACTCAGTTTCTGGTTCGTCAACAAACGTAACTTTAACTAAGACTCCCATGTCCCCTCCTTTTGTATGTACGCTTTCTACTTTTTTTATATCACTCTCTTTGTAGTTTTTATCTTTCACTAAATACTCCATTGTTTTTTGTTGTATTTCTTGAAGGGAATGGTCGTATTGAAATTTTAAAAATAATCCTCCTCCGATAAGAATTAATAATACAAAAACAATTACAATAAATTTACTTTTCATTTTTCCTCCTAATGAAGATTTTTCAAATAAAGGAAATAATAATACATATATTACACAAGAAAGAGTATTATATCTCCCGGATTTTCCGGGAGATTTCAAGTTAGAAAAGGAATTATAAATAGGCAACACGCAGCTGATAGTAAAAAGAAGATTGTTGTTGCTTTAGGGAGGCGATTTTTATTCCCTTTATACCAGCCTAAAAACTGTAATTTATTTCTATACAGAATAAAAATAATAAGCAGGTTTGCAATACTGGTTAATACTAGGTAAAGATTACTTTCTACATTTACACCAAGTGCGACATATACACTTCTTTCTAAAATCCATAGTATGGCGTTTCCAATAACCAAAACTAAAACAACACGTATTAGCTCTAATAAAGTCCACATATTTCTCCTTTTAGTATACATTGATTTCTATAATTTTGATTATATTACAAAAATAATATAAAAATAAAATATTATGAATAATAGTACACAACTGGCAGTGAAAATGATAACGATTTTTTCCGTACCAGCGAGGCTGCTCAAGAGCAAGTTTGTTCTTTAAACAACAGAAAAGAATGTTCTTGGGACGGCAGGTCTTCCTGTTACATACGTGGTCTCAGGAATATTAGGACAATCTAAAAACGTTAACACATGTTGTAAAACAGGGTCTTTGATTGCGAACATTGCATGATTATTTTCTGCTTCTGAAGCAAAAGCAGCAGAGAAAATCGGTTTCCTTGCGCTGCAAGACTTACAGGAACGTTGGTCTACCCGCAAGCTAAAGGGATTCGCCTCGGCTTATATGGCATTGCAAGACAAATTTAAACAAAAATATGGAGAGTAGAATCAACTCCCTATTTACATTGTAAAAAATAGGAGAGAATTTTTAATAAAATTCCCTCTATATAATGGTAATGCATGTAAATTTGTGACCTCTTTTTCTTGAAAGATTAACAAGCGATCGGTTATAGGAGTACGAGTTTCAAAATTCATTTACACAACTCGGTTATAGTATAATTTCATAATTAATCCACTTTTGGTTAGTATTCATACCGCCCATCTTATCATAAAGAGATTGTGCTACATAATTATCAACTGCTGTCTTCCAGGACATGGTGCTAAAGTTATTTTCCCTTGTATAACTTAAGCAAAATTTAAAAAGTTCTTCTCCAAATTCTTGTTTCCTGTAGTCGCTATCAATATACAAGTCGTTAAGTATAGCTATTTTAGCAACCTTAGTCGTGCTAAATGTATAATACAAAGTCGCAAAGCCAGCAGATTTATTGTCCACCTGGATCATAAATTGTTTTCCCATCTGGGGATTTTCAAGAAGATATAATACGTGATTTGTTAAATTTTCATCTGTGGGTTAGGGACACTTATAAAAATCCACTATGTACTTTAACATTAATTTTTTTAATTCTGGCAACATTTCTTCGGTTACTTCTTTGATTTTAAAGGTTGGTACATTCATTCTATCTTCCCCCTGTTACCGTTTATTTTAGATTTTACCCTTATTCAAATATCTCTTTTTACTATATACATTCCAATTGACAGTTTAACAGCCAATACGACGTAGTACTCGTTCTGGACAAGATTGTGCATTTTTCAAATTTATATCTTGTGTGTTTTCCTGTGCAAATACACAAATAGGTGAAAGTAACATTGTCCCAGCCGTAATTTTAGAAATACTCCCCTTTTTATAAATTTATATACAAAATATGATGATATAACATCACGAATTTTCTCTTTTGTATAAAGAGTTAAAAATAAAATATTAAAACTATTTTATTCGTTTACTTAAAACATGTGTAATTAAAATCGAAACAATAAATATAACAAATAATAGGATAAACTGTATAATGGATGAAATTGTACTTAATCCAGAAGGAATAATTTTTATCAATTTTTCACATTCGCCAACAAAATCACCTTACAAAAAAACACACGTTCGGAGTTATTTCCATTTTACTCCATAACGTGTGTTTTTTTAAACGACTTTTTTATTGCTCGATAACATTTGTAGCTTTGGAGCAAGGTTTAATCATTTTGTTCCCGTTCTAAAACAAAAGCACTCTGATTAGTAGGATAATACAGTGTTTTTAAAACAGCATCCAATTTTTAATATCAAAATGTACTTTTAAAGCAATACAAATATCGTAAACACAATAGCTAACACCATACGATAATATGCAAAAGGTGTTAACCCCAATTTTTCAAGTATCCTTAAGAACGTTACAACTGCCAGCATTGCCACAACAAAGGAAGTAACGAAACCTACTGCAAACATTGGTATATCACTTGTACTTAAGTAATTCCAACTTTTTAGTAAGTCCAAGCCTGTTGCTCCAATCATAATAGGAATAGCAATTAAAAATGAAAATTCTGATGCTGTTTTATAACTAGCTCTTGCCAATAATCCACCAGAGATCGTTGCCCCTGCCCTTGAAAAACCAGGATATACTGATAGACATTGAAATAAGCCAATTGTTAATGCCTGTCGATAAGTTAAGTCATCTAAGGAATAGGAGGCAGGTTTAAGTTTCTTCTTTTCTGCAATAATCATAAGAATAGCCCCTGCTACGAGTCCGATCACCACAGTGTTTGGACGAAATAAATAGTTTTTTATGACATCATGCAACAATAAACCAGCGATTACCGCAGGGAAAACACCTAGTATGATGTGTATTGCATTGAATTTCTTTTCTTTCTTTAAAATGGGCTTAATATTAAATAAAGAAACGAGACGCTTGCGATATAAGATGGAGATAGCCAGTATTGCCCCTAACTGTATAACAATTTCGAACGTTTTTGATCTTTCATCTTCAAAACCCAATAAATGGCCAACTAATATTAGATGACCTGTAGAAGAAATCGGTAAAAACTCAGCTAAACCTTCAACAATTCCTAATATAAAGGCAATTAATAGATCGTTTATCATTCATCATTTCTCTCCTGGATACATTCATGTAGTTATGATTCTTCAATGAATATCCACCTTTTTAAAGTAGACGATGGTTGCAATCAATCCAATGATAAATGTAGCAAAAATAGCAATATAAGAAACTTCCGCAGGGTAAGTCGGTTGAAGGGTATCATTTGCAATATCTCCTGCTGCTGCCCACGGAAACAATCCCCTATGTTCCGAATTTCCACTCATAACGTTTATCAAGGTGATCACGATTGTAAAAATAATGGTTGGTACATAATTCTTCATGACAACTGCTACAAGTACAATTGGAGTTGATAATATAAAAAGAAGGAGCCCGCCTGTCATAAAATTCCCCAAAGACTTAACGATTAATAAGGGACTTAAACCTTGAAACTGTCCTAATACCCCTAAAAATAAAGTTAATCCCCAGGCAACGAAAGTTAGGAACATGATCCACATGAATAGGATGATTAATTTGCTCATAATAAGGCTTATTCGTGACACGGGGATGGTTAAAAGGTTTTTCAAAGTATCTTCTAAATATTCACGGTTAAAAAGATAGGCTGAAACGACTCCATATAAAGGAACACCGATTAATAAAACCGTATACAAATTCGTTTCGGAAAAAAGCTCAGGAAATGTAATGATCTGATGTGAATCCTCAGTCTTCATATAAATATAGGATGCAACTACCACCATAAAGGGGGCTACCGCTGCTCCGAGAACGCTAATGAGGAACATCTTAGAGCGTTTTAACTTTAATAGTTCCGTATATAATAAATTAATCAATTGTACCACCCCCAACTAATTTGGTAAAGTAGTCTTCTAATTTGTCTTCGCTCATTGTAATCTTGTATACTTCAATATCATTTTGCACAAATAATTTATTGATTTTTCCCTGTTGTCCGAGATGCGAATAGACGCGGATATTTCCTTCTTCATGAACTTCATAATCAAAAATATGAAAATTCTTCTCTAGGAGCATCACTGCTTTATTGTCGTTAGATACTTGAAACTCTATGTATCTACAATTTCTTTTCCTTAGTTCATCAGCTGTTATCTCTTCTAGGAGCTTTCCTTCATGAATGATCCCCATTGTATCTGCCAACTGTTCTATTTCTGATAAAATATGGCTCGAAATTAATATGGTAATCTTTCTTTCTTCAGCCAATGATTTAATAAGGTGCCGTATTTCCTTAATGCCAATCGGATCCAATCCATTAGTAGGTTCATCTAATATTAATAGTTCGGGATAATGGAGAAGAGCCCTGGCAATCCCTAATCTTTGCTTCATTCCTAAAGAATATTTATCCACGAGCTTTTTCGTCTCATTTTGAAGTCCTACAATTTCCAGCACTTCTTCAATAGCATTTCTCTTGTGAACGCCCATAATTTTAGCATTAATGAGTAAATTTTCTTTTGCCGTAAGATTTCCATAAAAACCAGGCACTTCAACCATTGACCCGATTCTCCTTAAAATCTCCTTCTGATTTTTAAACAAATCTTCTCCAAATATTTCAATTTTTCCAGAGGTAGGTTTAATCAACCCTAATAACATTCTGATCGTAGTCGTTTTCCCCGCACCATTTCGGCCAAGAAAACCGTAAATCTCTCCTTGATTTACAGTCATATTAACATGATCGACTGATACTTGGTTGTCATACTTCTTTGTTAGATTGGCCGTTTTTATGATTACACTCAATATGATGCACCCTCTTTCAGTAAACTTAGTTACATTATAAGAAGGCTTTTTTAATTGCTTCTTATCTGTTTCTTAACTATTTCTTAAAATCCGTTCGAGTGCTTATGTTTTGGTACTGAAAAACCAAACGTAGTTTTTTCCCACGGACTACTCTCTACCCATATTGTTCCACCGTTTTTCTCTACAAGCGCTTTTGCAATAGAAAGGCCTAGGCCACTCCCCCCATGAAAAGAACTTCTGGCTTGATCACCTCGATACATTCTTTCAAACACGAATTCAAGATCCTTTTTTGGAATACCAGGTCCCTGATCCCAAATAAGCAAATGATATTCGTCCGTTTTTTCTATAAGCTCTACCCCTAAGATGTTTCCATCTCTCCCATATTCCAATGCGTTCTTGATTAAATTCCGAATGATGCGGATAAGACTCAAACGATCCGCCATGACAAAACATTTTTTTTCAGGGATATTTAAATGTAGCTGTACATGATCATTCTTCAATTTAGGCAAAAACTCAATTAATGTTTCTCTGACAAATTCTGATAGATCCAGGGATTCTACTTTCAATGGGATCTCATCAGCGTCAAGCTTTGCCATGACAAAAATTTCATCTATCAATTGCTTTAAATTATTGGATTTCTTAGAGAGAATCTCAAGATATTCACGTTTTTCATCCTCTGAAGCCGCTATATTATCTCGAAGGGCATCAATGTATCCAATAATAGATGCAAGGGGGGTTCGAATATCATGGGATATACTTGAAAGAAGACGTCTTCTGGCTGTATGGAATTTAATTGCTTCAATCTGATTTTTTTCTAATTGTTCAAGTAATTCATTAATTAAAAAAATGACTTCATTCAATAGATGATCGTCCTTAGCTAGTAATCTTGTCTTTAAGTTCCCGTTCATGGCTCGTCTTAACTCCTCAACGATGTGCTTTAACCTTTTACGAGAATGAAGTATCTTTATTAAAAGAATGAACGTCACAGAAAATAAGAAAATAAATAAAGCCCCATTTAACAGGCCTACCAAACTTTCCTTAATATCTATCAAGAAAAGCCCGGTAATCACTATGAATTGAAGGATAATAAGGAAAATATATTTGTCATGATTCATCTTTTTCACCCATAAACTTATACCCTATACCCCAAATCGTTTGAATAAATTGAGGATTAGAGGGATCTTTTTCTATTTTCTTTCTAAGCTTTCTAATGTGTACCATGACTGTATTGTCATCTTCTATATAATTGCTATTCCAAACATGGCGAAACAGTTGTGTTTTTGTAAATACTTGTTCAGGATGGGAAGCAAAAAACTTCAGGAGTTCAAATTCCTTAGCCGTTAATGATATTTCTTCACCGTCTACCGTAACGGTGCATTTTTTCAGATCAATCGTTAAGCCTTTAAATCTTAAAAGAGATTCTTCATGAGAACTGTCATTACTGCCTAATACCAAAAACCTTCTCATAAGAGCCTTGATTCTCGCAACCACTTCATTGATGCTAAAAGGCTTAGTGATATAATCATCTGCTCCTATACTTAAACCTAAAATTTTATCTACCTCGTGATCCTTTGCAGTGAGCATAAGTATAGGCACATTCGTTTTATTTCTAAGTCTTCTGCATACCTCTATACCATCAACTTTCGGCATCATTAGATCTAAGATGATTAAATTGTATGTATTCGTCTCAAATAAAGAAAGGGCCTCCTTTCCATTTGCTGCCACATCTACTTCATACCATTCTCTTTCTAGATATATTTTCAATAAATCTCTAATTTCTTTGTCATCATCAGCTATGAGTACTCGAATATCTTCCATATTTTCACCTATTTCTTATTTTATTAAATTGAGGGTGTTGCAAAACGTATAATCTCTAAATAATGGGCAATAAAAAACCTACCTGTTTGGAAAGAATGGTAAGTACTCAAAAACCCATGAACCAAAGAGGTAGATACTCCCATGATGCCCAATTTTTCTATGGAGCATGCAATGTTTGCAATCAAAGACCCTGTTTTACAACATGCGTTAACGTTTTTAGATTGTCCTAATATTCCTGAGACCACGTATGTAACAGGAAGACCTGCCGTCCCAAGAACATCCATGTTGAAATGTTTCATTATCAAGACGGATTTCGGGATTGCTTCCTTACAGAAGCTTGTTAGGTTCCTTAGTAGTTATCCCTATTGGTGCTGGATAGTTGGACTTCCCTATGTTCCTCATCTTTCAACGTTTTCACGTGCAGCCACCTGGTGGAGAACCGAAGTTTTTTTTCTTCATACAGCTTTTCTCAAAGGTTTGCCTGTTAATACAAAACTAGAGTCCTTTACGTTAGAAGAGCAAACCTCTTTGATCGTTACGTCCAATAAAGGACCGAAGGACTGGGGAGAGCTACTTTACGATCCAGCCATCGCCACCGTTATTTTAGACCGACTCGTCCATAAAGGCGAAGTCATTCATTTACATGGAGAAAGTTATCGTATTAAACATCGGCCAACCATATTTGGTAACAACTAAGTGTTCAAAGTTATTTAGCAAAAAGTGTTCAAACGTACTTGACGGCCACACAAAAAAAGTACTATTTCATATGGGCAATGTTTCGCTTTTTTTATAAATCAAAACCTCATCCATATGAAAAAAAGCACTCTTTATTGGCTTATGTGCTTGCTTGTAAAAATAACTTTATTATAGTGAACAAGTTCCTGCTTAGCAAGTATTGCTCAAATTATTGGCGTGATATAATGAGGAGTATCTATGATTATCCTCCCAAGAAAAGGAAAAATATTTTTTAATTAGGCTATTGTTAATTATCAATGTTTATATTCGATTAACACAAACCATATATTCCAGATAAAAAACGTTCGAAAGAATTCTTTATGATTTTCAATAAGGATTGTTTATATTATCGAGGAGTAGGAGGTCAGTGAATTTGTCGATAATAGAACTTTTGAGCAAAATAAGGGGAGAACAAACGGCTTCAATAACAATGCAACAAAAAACTTTACAAGTACTGTTATCCTTTTCTTTCGGAGTGCTTCTTGGTTTTATATCAAAATATAGTGATACAATCCCTTCAAATGGGTTATTAGGATATATTCTTGGTATTATAAGTGACATAACCACCAGATTAGGTATATGGGTTCTCCTGGCTACAATTATTGCTGTATGGAGCAATAATCCAAGAATTGGTGCCATAAAAGTTTTTGCATTTTTTGTCGGAATGTTGTTAATGTATTATATATATTCAATGTGGTTATTTGGTTTTTTCCCTACCTATTACTTTATCCATTGGGGTGTAATTGCGTTAGCATCACCAATAGCAGCCTATATCGTATGGTTTAGCAGAGGAAACGGATGGATTGCAGCGTTTTGTGCCGCAATGCCTATTGGTTTACTTGTTTCAACAGGCTATCCGTTTTTTTATACGTATACGTTTGCAATAACTCATGGATTTGAAATTCTGTTTTCTGTCATTCTGTTTATTATATTGCCAACAAATCAAAAACAAAGGTTGCGAATTTTTACATCGACGTTATTCATCATGTTTATAATTAGAAATTCAAATATCTTATCATACCTATTTGGTGGTCTATAAATATAATTTTGATATTATATACATCTTGTCTGATCTCTTACCATATACAGCCGATACGCTTTAAAACACGTTCAGGATAAGAGTGCATAAATAGAAAAAACTTTTGTACTGCTTGTTCAATCTCCGATTGATTTTTATGAAATACAATAGTTAAGACATCAACTCAGATTTATATGATTTTCTCTTCATATTTTCTAAAGACTTTTACAACACTAAAAACAAAATCTTTGGGTGGTTCCGTACGAGGGAAAGAGGGAAAGCGAATTGTTGATTGTTCCATAGTAATCCCCATTCCAAATTTAGCTTGAAAATAAAAAACCGCACGCCAGGAGTTTTTTCCATTATACTCCTGTGACGTGCGATTTTTAAACAACTATTTTTTCACTCTACAACAATTCGTATATACTTTTCAAGCTATTATTCCACCGTAACCGACTTGGCCAGATTACGTGGTTTATCCACGTCGCAGCCGCGGTGCAGTGCCGCATAGTACGAGATCAACTGCAGCGGAATCACCGACACAAGCGGTGTCAAAAGCTCATGTACGGCTGGAATGACGAAGCGGTCGCCCACCTCTTCCATCCCCTGCATGCTGATGATGCACGGATTTGCGCCGCGTGCCACAACTTCTTTCACGTTACCACGGATATTCAAATCCAGGCGCTTCTGCGTTGATAGTGCAATTACCGGTGTATCATTCTCAATCAGCGCAATCGGGCCGTGCTTCAGTTCGCCAGCAGCAAAGCCTTCCGCTTGAATATAAGAAATCTCTTTCAGCTTCAACGCACCTTCCAGACATACGTAGAAGTCTAAACCACGCCCGATAAAGAATGCGTTGCGATGTATGCTCAAGAACTCATCCGCTACTCTTTTCATCTCTTCCTTACTATCACACAGTGTCTCCATCGCATTCGCCACAATACCCAGCTCTTTCAGCAAATCGAAATCGGGCCTTAACCCTTTGGCAATGGCTGTATCCACCGCAAGAATCGCAAGTACAGCCAGTTGCGCGGTATATGCTTTCGTCGAGGCTACCGCGATTTCTGGTCCCGCATACAGCGGCAACGTATAGTCTGCTTCACGTGACAGCGTGGAACCCGGCACGTTCGTAATTGTCAGCGCCTTATGTCCTAGCTTTTTCACTTGCACTAGCACGGCGCGACTATCCGCCGTCTCACCGCTTTGGGAAATGAAAATAAACAACGGCTTCTGGCTCAAAAGTGGCATATTATATGAAAATTCACTGGCAATATGCACTTCAACCGGAATGCCAGCCAGCTTCTCAATGAATTGTTTGCCCACCAATCCTGCATGATAGCTCGTGCCGCAGGCTATAATATAAATGCGGTCAGCATCCTGCATTGCCTGACGAATGGATGCATCCAGCTTCAAGTTTCCGTTTTCATCCTGATATTGCTGGATAATATTGCGAATAACAAACGGCTGCTCATCAATTTCTTTCAGCATGTAGTGCGGATACGTACCTTTCTCAATATCGCTGACATCGATTTCCACCACGAATGGCTCACGGGAAACTACATTGCCGTCCAGATCCTTGATCGTTAAGCTATCTTTCATTACGACAACAATTTCTTCGTCCATCAATTCAACGAATGTGTCTGTTACCTGTAGCATTGCCATTGCATCGCTGGCCACCACATTGCAGCCGTCCCCAAGGCCAACGAGCAGCGGGCTTTTGTTTTTCGCCACATAAATAACATCCGGATTCTCTTCATCCAACAGAGCAATGGCATACGAACCTTTCAAGTTTTTCAATGTTTTGCGGAAAGCTTCCTCAACGGACAAACCTTCCTCCACGAATTTCTCCACCAACTGCACGATAACTTCCGTGTCCGTGTCGCTGATGAATGAATGACTGGATAAGAAATCACGCTTAAGGTGTTCATAGTTCTCAATTACACCGTTGTGCACAAGCGTAAAGCGGGAAGAACTACTTTGGTGCGGGTGCGCATTTACACGATTTGGCACGCCATGCGTCGCCCAGCGAGTGTGTCCAATACCAACTGTTCCATGCGTATTATAATCGACAATATCGCGCAGCGCGGCGATGCGTCCCTTTTCCTTAAAGATGCGTACCCCTTCTCCGTTTACTACGGCAATTCCCGCGGAATCATATCCTCTATATTCGAGTTTCTCCAAACCCTGAAGCAAGATTTCTTTCGTATCCTGTGTTCCGATATATCCTACAATTCCACACATAACTTATTTACGTTCCCCTTTCAAGACAGGGGCAACACGCTATCCTTATTCCTTGCTTTCAGACAGGGCGTGCCCCCGTCTGCCATTGTCTTTTGTATTATTTTAAAAATCCCCCTACACACATACCCGTATTCCATATAATTTGAACCAAAACGTAAATGAAGACGGGTAAGAGACCGTGCTGTCCTATTGTGCGTCAGGTTTCCCAGACGTTTTGTCGGACAGCCCTACGGCAGCGGCCCGCTGCCGGGAGGCATCCGCCGAAAACTCGATAAACCTCCACCTCGTCAACCATTCCTTTTCACCCGTTCACGGAATGGTCCTGGCGCTTTTACGACATTATTATATTCATAATCCGTCTTTAAGGTTTCCTGCTCTTTCCACTCCTCCCCTCACAATACTATTGATACATTACCACAAAAAAATATTTTTTCACAATAGGGATTTTTCCCCCTGACCATTCTTGTATTTAAGTAAAAGGAAAAGATGCGGCGGGTGACCACCGCATCCTTTTTCCAAAAGTTTATACTAGTTCTTTCTCAATTACATCGGCGATTTTCTGAACGTACTCTTTCAGTTCATCTTCATCCGGCCCTTCCGCCATGACGCGTATGATCGGTTCTGTACCGGATGGACGGACAAGCACGCGGCCGTTAGAGCCAAGCTCCGCTTCCACCTCCTCAATCACAGCTTTGATGACAGCGTTGCCGTTTAGCTTCGTCTTATCGGCTACGCGGACATTTACAAGAATTTGCGGATATTGTGTCATTGTTTCTGCCGCAAGTTCAGACAACGGTTTTTGCGCTTCCACTACCACGTCAAGCAGCTGTAGTGCGGTCAAAAGTCCATCTCCGGTCGTATTGTAATCTAGAAAGATAATATGACCGGATTGCTCTCCGCCAATATTGTAACCGCCTTTCAGCATCTCCTCCATGACGTAGCGGTCACCTACCGCTGTCTGACGCGTTTGGATGCCAGCCGCCTCCAGCGCTTTGTAGAAACCAATATTGCTCATAACGGTGGAGACAACCGTATTATTCTTGAGCTTGCCACGGCGCTTCCACGCAATACCGCAGATTGCCATAATAAAGTCACCGTCTACAATACTGCCCTTTTCATCTACGGCAATCAAGCGATCCGCATCCCCATCAAACGCAAGGCCGAGTGCCGCACCGTGCTCAACCACCGCTTTTTGCAGCGCTTCCGGATGCGTCGAGCCGCAGTTGTCATTAATGTTAAGCCCGTCAGGATTGCATGCGAGCGTGACTACATCTGCTTCCATATCCGCAAACAACTGCGCAGCTAGGGCGGAGGCAGCTCCATTCGCGCAATCCACGACAATTTTCAGCCCGCCAAAACGGTTCTGCACCGTCGTTTTCAAGTATTGCAGATATTTTTGGGCACCTTCTTTATAATTCAGCACCGTACCAATATCTCCGCCAATCGGACGTGGTAGCTCATCTTTTTCCGCATCCAGCAGCTTTTCAATCTCCGCTTCTTTTTCGTCCAGCAGTTTAAAGCCGTCACCGCCAAAAAACTTAATACCGTTATCCTCTACCGGATTGTGGGAAGCAGAAATCATAATGCCTGCGTCCGCTTCCAACGCTCTGGTCAGATATGCCACACCTGGTGTGGAAATAACACCAAGCCGAATAACTTCTGCGCCGATCGATTGCAGACCGGCGATAAGGGCGCGCTCTAGCATCGGACCAGAAATGCGCGTATCACGTCCGACAACCACTTTTGGTTTCACATTTTTGCTGTCACGAATTACTACATACCCACCGCAGCGCCCTAGCTTATACGCTAATTCTGGCGTTAGTTCCGTGTTGGCTACTCCTCTCACTCCGTCAGTTCCAAAGTATTTACCCATGCTTTTTACCTCTCCTCTCATGAGTTAACATGCTGATCTCCAGCCTGTTCCTTTATTAAAATCGTTACTTGCAAGCTTCCGGGGTTCGTTACTTTGACATCAGGCGGAAGATTAGCAATGCGCACCGTCATCGTGTGCTCCCCCGGTGTATTATCGCTAATGTCAACGGAAGCGGTCAATTTGCTTCTGTCAAATTTCTCCATCGACTCTTTTGTTCCCTGTAGTTCCAATCGAATGCGGCCGGATGAAGGCTTTACAAATTCGAATGTCTTATCGGAAGCAAGACCTTGGACACGAATCGGGAGTTCTACGGATTCATGGACATTGATAGGTTGCTCCGGCTGTCCAACCGGAGAATCGGGCTCCTTCGACCCTATGACCTCCTCTTCCGCCTTCGAGATATTTACAGTCACTTCTGCTGTTTTAATATCTGTCTTTTCAATTTTATCAAGCAACGGAACGTTTACCTGTATTTTCTTTGTTGCGGTCCATCCGCTCACGTCTACTTCAGGAAGCGTGTAAGAAGACATAGTGTCAAGCACGCTTTGTGAACCATAGATAGTAATTTGCGGCGGAGTAACCGTCACAGAATCAATTTTGTAGCCGTTCGCCGGAACTCCTTTGGTCTGAACCCGCAAAGGTACCATTTTGGAAGGCAACGCAACGAGCGGCACGTACACTTCCGCGGACGAAGGAGACACTCTGGCTACATCAAGCGGTTGCCCTTTTCTATCCAGTACACGCAAGGGCACTTTGGTATCTATCGGGCCTTCCGCTTCTTCAACACTGACAACCGCCTGGACAAACGCTACATCTTTCACCCTGCTTTCCGGCACAGCCACGGTTACTGTTTGCGGCTTGATGACCGGCTCGCCCGCCTTTGTGTATCCTCTGGCTTTGCCCATCAGGTGCACCTGAACATTCTTCTGGATTTTCTTAATCTCTTCAATGTTTACAGATACTTGACTCGGCTGGATGGTAATATCCAATCCGTGAGGCAACCCCTCATACTGAACGGGCACTTCGTAACGGCCACTTTCGTATCCCCGCAAATCAATAAAGACTTCGAAATTGTCAGGCGAAAGCAAGGAAGACATGGCCAGTAAGTCTTTGCTTCCTCTTATCTCCACATGTACGGTAGACGGAGCGTCCACAAGAAATTTTTTTTCGTCATATCGAATCTTTAACTCTTTATTCAGTTGTGTAGACGCTTGTGCCTGTCCCACACCTGTGCTATACGAAGCAGGTTCGTTATTGACCACAGCCCAAAGCATAATCGCCACCAGAAAAGATATGACTTTCACAACAGTGTTGTTACTTAGCCATCTATCCATCATTTTTCACCTTCCGTTGCCAAAGCGGCGAAGCAGCTCGCGACTGCGGCATCAGTTTTTCCCGAAGGAGTTTGGCTAGCATTTCTTCCGTATAATTGCGTGTAATTTCACCATTTATCGCAATTGAGACTTGGCCTGTTTCTTCGGAGACAACGATCGCAATTGCGTCCGACACTTCGCTCAACCCGATAGCCGCTCTGTGTCGCGTCCCTAATTCTTTCGAAATGGTGGGGTTCTCGGACAGCGGTAAATAGCATCCTGCTGCCATGACCATATCCTTCCGCATAATTACCGCGCCGTCATGTAGCGGCGTATTCGGAATAAAAATGTTAATTAAAAGCTCAGAACTGCATCTGGCCGTAAGTCCAATACCTGTTTCGACATAATCGGACAAGCCTGTTTCGCGTTCGATAACAATCAAAGCTCCAATCCTGCGCTTTGCCATATAAAATACAGCTTTGACCACGGCCTCCACGACATCAAGCACAATCTTCTCATCTGGTGCTGAACTTCGAGCAAACAGCCGCCCCCGCCCAATTTGCTCAAGTGCGCGCCTAAGCTCGGGCTGAAAAATGACCAGAATCGCAAATACGCCATAGGATAAAGCCTTATCCATTAGCCATTGCAACGTACGAAGTTGCAAAAAAGAACTGGCGACCATAGCAATGACGATTACCATAATTCCCTTAAATAGTTGGAGAGCACGTGTACCGCGCAGCAGCAAAATCAATTTATAAATAATGTACGTGACGATTAAGATATCAACGGCATTAATAATGTAGCCAAGAAAATTTTCGGTAAAATCGGCCATTCACTTTCCTCCTTCAAGCGGGAGGTACTACTTTCCCGGCACTCTTCTTTTCCTAGTATATATTGTTTCTTTTACCCATGCAAAAAAGACACGGTTTTGCCGTGCCCTTCTTCCGTCTCTATTTTAACTTTTCATCAACAAATTGAAAACCTTTTTTATATTGTACCAAACCCATTCAACCGCTTGATGGATTTCCTGTACCTCGCCGGTAATATGGGAGGTTGATGCCATATACACTTCTCCGTCTATGGCGACTACATTGCCTTTTACATCTCCGTCAACCTTTATGTTGCCATTACGGACAACAATATCCCCTTCTACCACTTTGCCAGCCGGAACAATGACCATATGCTTTTCTTCATCAACCTTAATGTTTTGGAATTGTGGGGCCGAAAATTCAAACCGCTCCTGCCCTTCCGTCCAGAGCGACATCATGCTTCCCGCCATCAGCATGATAAACAGCGACGCAGCCACAAGCAACGGATGCCGCTTAATGTGCTCAAACCAGCTGGTTTTGCGTTTCTCTTTAGGTAGCGCAGCCATCACTCGCTCGGTAAACCCTTCCGGAGCTTTCATATGAGACAACCCCTGCACAAAGGCAATGGTACGTTCCAGTTCATGAAAGTGTCTCTTACAGTTCTGGCATTCGGAAAGATGAACGCGAAGCTGCATTTCTTCTTCTTTCGTCGTCTCCTCATCGAGGTAGCAATGCATGAGACGTACGATTTCGTTACAATGCATAAACAATCTCTCCTTCCTTTTTGTTACATGAACCGAAGTTTTTTACGCAGCGCTTCCCTGCCCCGATGGATTCTTGTTTTGATGGTGGAGACAGGGAGTTGAACCACTTCGCTAATTTCTTGCAGACTTAAATTTTCTATATAGCGTAGCAACATTACCACACGGTATTTAGGACTAAGGCCCATAATAGCTCCCTGCACTTCCTCCTGTAGTTCGTCGGTCAGCACCTCTTCTTCCGGCCCTTTGCTGGTATCGGCAAGCCGATCGTGCCAATCCACTCCGTCTGCTCCTGTAATTTCTGCATCAATGGAGAGATTTTTTTTACGTTTTCTGATGACGTCAATGCTTAAGTTTGAAGCGATACGGTATATCCAGGTTGAAAATTTGTATTTAGGATCGTAGCTATCAAGATTGGCATATACACGCAAAAACGTTTCTTGGGCGACGTCTTCCGCCTCCTGTCGATTCCCAAGCATACGATAGGATACGTGGTATATTTTATCTTTATATAAATCGACCAGTTCCGCGAAAGCATCCCGATCTCCATTTTTGGCACGCTGGATAATCCGTTGCTCAGTAATGTCCAATTTTCTCCACATCCTAAAATCAGTTTCCCGTAATCTATATACGTCTTCCTGCGCCACAGGTTTCAAAAAATAAGAAAATCTCACGTGCATTGCCGTCCACTCTTTTTCCTCAAAAAAGCCAGGTCGCTTTGTGTCACTTTCTTATCCGATAAAAAAGACGAGAACGCGGATAGCCGCATTCTCGCTTTTTGTTACACATCTCTATGCTTATATTATAATAATTTTTCTCCAAATACGGAACCCATTAGTGCTACAGCTACCCGCGCCGTTTGGTTCATTTGGTCAAGAATAGGATTTACTTCTACGAATTCGGCGCTAGTCAGCACATTCGCTTCCGCCAGAATTTCCATTGCCAAATGGCTTTCACGGTAGCTGATGCCCCCGATAACTGGGGTTCCGACACCTGGGCAATCGTGCGGATCCAGTCCGTCCAAATCTAGGCTCAAGTGAACGCCGTCCGTGCCGTTTGTCACAATTTTTAGCGCTTCTTCCATTACACGAGCCATACCCATCCTGTCGATTTCATGCATGGTAAATACTTTAACACCAAGCTTCTGGATAAATTCTTTCTCGCCTGGATCAAGCGCGCGCGCACCAATAAGTACTGTTTTTTCCGGATCAAGATTCGCGTCCGCTCCGCCGATAGATGTCAAAGATTCATGTCCGTAACCTAGGCTAACCGCAAGCGACATGCCATGAATATTACCGGAAGGCGAAGTTTCCGCTGTATTCATATCACCGTGCGCATCATACCAAATTACACCGGTTTTCGGACGGTGCTGCAATACACCAGCAATCGTACCGATAGCAATGCTGTGGTCACCGCCGATAACAAGCGGAAAATGGCCTTTTTTCATTTCACCTGAAACCGCATCGCACAATTCCCGGTTAACACGCGCAATTTCATCAAGATATTTCAGGTTTGTACCCGCAGTTGTATTTTGCTTTGGACGGCGCACTACAATATCCCCTTCATCATGCACCGTGTAGCCGATTTTTTCAAGGCGTTCCACCACCCCGGCATAGCGAATGGCACTCGGTCCCATATCTACACCGCGGCGATCGGCCCCCAAATCCATAGGAACGCCAATAATCGAAATATTAGAATTCATCGTAGGATTCATAGATGTAAGCCCTTCCTTTCCATGTGTCTGCACTTATTGTACACTGTAAAAGAAAGATGACTCAACTCGACAAGATTTTGAATGGTTATACATATTAAAGACGGAAAATATAGATGATTCCTATTTTCTATGTTTGAATTCCACCAATGATTAACCCACTTAGTTTTATAATATAATTAGAGTTCCATTTTTCTGACTTTTATGCTCAGACAAGTACAATAATAAAGTAATACCATTACAGAAAACGCGCTGTTTTCTTGGAAAATGTTTAAGAAAACAGCGCGTTTTGACATACAAATAACGATCATAAATAAAAAAAGACCCTTCTCTAGAGTCTTATGCTTTCAATGTATGGAGCGGGTGATGGGAATCGAACCCACGTATTCAGCTTGGAAGGCTGATGTTCTACCATTGAACTACACCCGCAAAAAACAATTCAATCGCTTTTCATAGAGAAACGTGGTCGGGAAGACAGGATTTGAACCT
>NZ_CP014140.1:3490000-3542500 GCF_001439585.2 Aneurinibacillus sp. XH2
GGGCATGATGATTTGACGTCATCCCCACCTTCCTCCGTCTTGTCGACGGCAGTCTCCTTAGAGTGCCCAACTGAATGCTGGCAACAAAGGACAAGGGTTGCGCTCGTTGCGGGACTTAACCCAACATCTCACGACACGAGCTGACGACAACCATGCACCACCTGTCACCGCTGTCCCGAAGGAAGCCTCCATCTCTGGAGGGGTCAGCGGGATGTCAAGCCCTGGTAAGGTTCTTCGCGTTGCTTCGAATTAAACCACATGCTCCACCGCTTGTGCGGGTCCCCGTCAATTCCTTTGAGTTTCAGCCTTGCGGCCGTACTCCCCAGGCGGAGTGCTTATTGCGTTAGCTGCGGCACTGAGGAGGTGGACTCCCCAACACCTAGCACTCATCGTTTACGGCGTGGACTACCAGGGTATCTAATCCTGTTTGCTCCCCACGCTTTCGCGCCTCAGCGTCAGTTACAGGCCAGAGAGCCGCCTTCGCCACTGGTGTTCCTCCACATCTCTACGCATTTCACCGCTACACGTGGAATTCCGCTCTCCTCTCCTGCACTCAAGCTCCCCAGTTTCAGATGGCTCTCCACGGTTGAGCCGTGGGCTTTCACACCTGACTTAAGAAGCCGCCTGCGCGCGCTTTACGCCCAATAATTCCGGACAACGCTTGCCCCCTACGTATTACCGCGGCTGCTGGCACGTAGTTAGCCGGGGCTTTCTCGTCAGGTACCGTCAGACCGGGAGGTCATCCCGGCGGTTCTTCCCTGACAACAGAGTTTTACGATCCGAAGACCTTCCTCACTCACGCGGCGTTGCTCCGTCAGACTTTCGTCCATTGCGGAAGATTCCCTACTGCTGCCTCCCGTAGGAGTCTGGGCCGTGTCTCAGTCCCAGTGTGGCCGTTCACCCTCTCAGGTCGGCTACGCATCGTCGCCTTGGTAGGCCGTTACCCCACCAACTAGCTAATGCGCCGCAGGCCCATCTGTACGCGGCTCAAAGGCCTTTCCATGCCGAACCATGCGGTTCGGCATCCTATCCGGTATTAGCTCCGGTTTCCCGGAGTTATCCCGGTCGTACAGGCAGGTTGCCTACGTGTTACTCACCCGTCCGCCGCTAACCTCAGGAATGCAAGCACTCCATCGGTTCGCTCGACTTGCATGTATTAGGCACGCCGCCAGCGTTCGTCCTGAGCCAGGATCAAACTCTCCAAAAAAGATGAAGATTGATACGCAAGCTCGTAAGCTAGCTCATAAAGTAAAGAATGTTTTTCGGGCCCCATAAAAGTGCCTGAAATCAACTTTGAAGCTGACCTTCACTTTCATGGGATATTTACCTCGCACACAAACGAGTGTCACTGTTCAGTTTTCAAGGGACTTCTTTTTCTCTGTCGCATTCTGTTGACGACTTTTACATTTTATCAAATCTTAGACTAAATTGCAATATCTTTTTTAAAAATAACCCTGTTTTATCTCAAGGATTTATCACTGTTTTAACAGCGACAATTGAAAATGTATCATATAATAATCACTATTGTCAACACATTTATTATATCTTTATATTTGTATTTTTTATTTTGGAATTATGTTTCCAGTTTTCACTGCGAATTATACCACATCAAAAATAAAGAGTCTCAGGGGAAACAAAGCCCTTTCAGCCCTTTAATTTAAGCATTTGCTTCATAATATCTATTTCCTGTTCCACGAAGCTCTGAATCAACAGGGGAGTGATGGTAGTCTCAACAACAGCTGCCACAAATAGCATAACTACAATAGTGCCAACAGCCAAAGGGAGATCTCTCAGCATATCACTGAACTTTTTCCTCACAGTTGTCCGTTTCTCTCTTACAAACAGACTAACAACCCAGTCATACGTCAATACACCCAACTTAATACCGATGGCTGCTGCGAAAATGATGGCACTCAGTTCGATAATCCCATGCGGCAAAATTCCAGCGAGCAAAATCTTTAGCGGACTTATGCCTCCGCTTGCATATACTTTTAACAAGAAACCGAGCAAAATACCGTTTGTCACTAGCCCCAGGGCGGGATACAGCCCAAAGAAAAAGATGCCAAGCCCCACCATGCTAAACGCGACCATTACATTATTTTTAAAAATAACCCCAAATGTATATAACGGGTTATTGGCTTCTCTAATATCACTTCCAATTCGTTGAATGTTGTCTATCATCTGCTTGGCAAATTGTTTAATTTCTTCCGCATTCGTATATCCGAAGAACACACCTATCAACATCAGCGCAACACCGAGCCATATGTATCGTTTATTCTCACAGACAATGCTTGCCAGTCTTTTTACCATTGCATATCTGCTCCCCTTTCCTGTACTTTCCTCTTCTTGATAATACCGCGATTCTTTCTTCCGTATTCCTTATTTTCAAAAAGGCATATCCTTGACTCACAGGCATACATATGTAATGGACAAGGGTTAAACTAATAAGGAGGTGTGATTTTTGTTTTGGATTGTAAACGCCAGACGTCTTAAACAGTATCTTATCATTCTTACTGCCGCTTTATTCGCCATTGGCATCGCCTGGGCCGAAAGGGATAATATTTCAATCTTCACGTCAGGAAAAAATGGGCCGAACGCTATTTACAAAGTGGACACGCGGGAAAAAAAGCTCGCTCTCACCTTTGATATTAGCTGGGGCGAAGAACGTGTAGGCCCAATTCTTGACATTCTTGAGCAAAAAGGTGTGAAAAAAGCAACGTTCTTCCTTTCCTCGCCCTGGAGCAAAAGCCACCCTGACATCGTAAAACGCATTAAAGACATGGGATTTGAAATCGGTTCTCATGGACATAAATACACTAACTACAGCAGCCTAAACGACGAAGAAATTCAAGCGGAAATCACAAAAGCCCACGAAATTTTAAAGGAATTAACTGGAACTCCACCTAATCTTATCCGTACTCCGAATGGCGATTTCGATAAACGCGTACTTAAAATCGCCGACAAAATGGGGTATACAGTCGTCCAATGGGATACGGATTCGAAAGACTGGCTGAATCCTGGAACAGAGCAAATCATTAAAAATGTCGTGGACAGTGCACATCCCGGTGATATTATTTTGATGCACGCAAGCGATTCATGCAAGCAGACCCATCTGGCCCTTCCGGCCATCATCGAACAATTGCGCTCCAAAGGTTACGAATTTGTCACCGTTTCTGAACTTATCGCTAACGCAAAAATAAATACAAACGAGGTTCAATAAATGAGAAAAAGCCGGGCGGTTACTTCGCCAGGCTTTCGTTTTTTTGCAGAACACGATGCAACTGCATAATTTGCCACGTATTGCATAATAACAACGGCACAATCATCATAATCATTGCTTTCGGATTGTTTTCTTTGAGCGCCGGAAGCCACTCAAGAACCGTAACAACAAACATAAAAAAAACGGTCGGAATCCAAGCAGAAGCATTCGTCGCCTTGACTTTAAAATAAGCAACCACCACCGCATAAACGAGCAGGCTAAACGGCAGCCATACATATCCGAGAATCGGTTCTTCTTTTGCGAACAGATCATGTCGTAAAACGACCAAATCAACAAATACAAACAGAATCAAGAGCACCTGTACTCCCAGCCAAAGACTTTTTCTTCTGAGTACGCTAAGCGCTAAATAATTCAACATTAAATAGGCGAAAAAACCCATCTGGCTAATTATACTAAACATAAGACCCATAATTAATCTTCCAAAAATACCTATCCCAAAATTCCCGAATCCGCCGCCAAGCGATTCCATGCCAATAAAAGCACCAGTAATTACCGCTCCCAAGGCTCCCATAAGAAGCGTCGTATAAAACAAAAAAGACCACTTTCGTAATGTCACCAACATACCCCCATGCTTCCTCGTTTCCCTTTCTTGATTGTACCAACAGCCCCAGTAAAAAACCAGTAATTTCGCCCATTCGTCACATCCTCCATTTCCTCCATAATTCACCACGCGCAAGGCCCGGTCAATAAGGATAAACAGCATCATCGTTTGACATGCTAAATCATAGCTATACAAATTGAGAAATGAGGGAAGCAAAGTGATGAACCATTTTACCATTTCCATAAAATATGTGCTTTCTTCCATTCTACTCGCTGCTGTTCTGGTCACGGGTTGTAGCGGAGGTCAACAAAAAGAAAAATCCGCCTCTTCCGACTATAAAGAAACAAAGCAAATGGTTGTCGACATTTTAAAAACAAAAGAGGGGCAAAAAGCAATTCATGAAGCCATGAACGAACGCTCATCTACACAAAGCGTCCAGAGAGCAGGGCAAGGGGGCGGCGAAGAGATGAAAATTCAAGCCCATGAAATGATGCAAGACCCGAAATTTGCAGTTTCTATGGCTAAAGCGATGCAGGAGCAAAACAAAAAATTACTAAAAGATCTCATGAAAGAACCTGAGTACCAGAAAATGATGCTCGATATTATGAAAGACCCTGAATATCAAAAGCTGGTGCTAGAAACAATGAAAAGTCCCGCGTACCGCCAACAGACAATGAGTGTAATGAAAGATGCGCTACAAAGTCCAATGTTCCGTCTGGAAATGATTCAGCTTGCCCAGAAAGCTCAGGAACAAATGATAAAGCCTGAGCAAGGCAAAGGTAAAGAAAAAGAAAAAGGAAAAGGAAAAGAAGGCGGAGGAAAACAAGAGGGCGGTGGAGGTAAAAAGTAATTCTCCTTCCTTCCAAAGCTAAAACCGCTTGTACAAGAAAAACTCGCTGGCTTATGCCTGGTCCTTTTTCCACATAGAAGAAAACCGGCCACCTTGTGGTACGTCGGCCGGACTGACAAAACATCTGGAGCCCTCGAGGAGGGAGACATTTGCCAGTCTTTCTCTCCCTCCGTGCCACACGCTCCACATGCCACATGGAAAAAGAAAACGTTTGGCACACACCTCACGAGTTTTTCTTCATTTACTTATGGAAAGAAAGTGTATATTGCTTTATCACTATAAAGCAACATATACTTTCTTAATACGAAAAAAAACGGAAGTGAGGAGTTCCTCATCTTCCGTTTTCGCCGTATTTTGCTTATACGGAAATACCAGCTTTCTCATCAACTTTCCGCGCTAGTTCCGCATAGATTTTGCCGATTTCTTCATGTTCTTGATATACAGAAGGTGCGTAACGATCTTCGTCGCGCATCGGCTCCGGCTGTCCTAGCGGAATTTGCGCCAGCAATTCTGTCTTCAGCTCCTCCGCGAGCTTCTGACCTCCGCCGCTTCCGAAGATCGGGTCTTTTTCGCCGTTCTTGTTTATATAGTAAGACATGTTTTCTACTACCCCAAGAATTTCGTGGTTTGTGCGGAGGGCCATCGCACCGGCACGCGCTGCTACGAACGCCGCTGTGGGATGCGGAGTCGTTACGATAATTTCCTTGCTCTGTGGAATCATCTGGTGCACATCAAGCGCTACATCACCCGTTCCTGGCGGCAGATCGAGAATCATGTAATCTAGTTCACCCCAATGAATTTCACTAAAGAAGTTACGCAACATTTTTCCCAGCATCGGCCCGCGCCAAATAATCGGCGAATTGTCCTCTACGAAGAATCCCATGGAGATCACTTTTACGCCGAAACGTTGCACGGGCATAACCATACTGTCAATTACAACCGGCCGTTGCGTAATGCCCATCATGTCCGGTACGCTAAAACCGTAAATATCCGCATCAATGACACCGACTTTCTTGCCCATACGTGCCAACGCAACCGCTAGGTTAACTGTTACCGTGGATTTTCCGACGCCGCCTTTTCCGCTTGCTACTGCAATAAATTGCGTTTTCGAATCCGGTGCAAGAAGAGGGGAGATTTGGCTTAAGCCCGCGCCGTGTCCCTGTACCGCGCCATTGTTTGGCGCGGAAGGCGAACCATCTGCACTACCGCCACGAATTATCGCAGCGACACGCGCTCTTTCCTCATCTGTCATCGCTCCAAAGTGAACAACAACTTCTTTCGCACCAAGCGCTTTAATCGCATTTTCCACATCTTCCTGAATCTTCACCTTTAACGGACAGCCCTGAATGGTAAGAATAACATCCAATTCTACTCTATCGTCATCAATCTTGATATTACGTACCATGCCCAGTTCCACTACACTGCGGTGGATCTCCGGATCTTGAACCCCTTTCAGCGCCTCTAACACTTTCTCTTCTGTAATCACTTGTCTTTCACCTCTCAAAATGGCGTACTTTTTTCATTATACCACTCTGTTATTTTTTCCTACAAAGCTTATTGCATTTCTTCAACAGTTTCCCCTGAATAATAACGTAAAATCCCCTGGTAAATCGCATTGGCCATTTGTTTTTGATAACGGGAAGTCGCCATAAGTTTAGCCTCTTGCTCGTTGGATAGAAACCCGACTTCCACCAGTACGGATGGACATTCCGCTGTGCGAAGGATGAAAATATCATCTGTTTTTTTTGCCACTCTGTCTGTATTGCTTATGACACGTTTAATTTCATCCTGAATAAGATGAGCCATCTGGCCGGATTGCTTTAACGCAGGCGAATAGAATGTTTGTGCCCCTGACCAGCGCGGAGATGGAATGGCATTCAGATGAATGCTTATCAGCAAATCAGCCTGATTATCTTTAATTAACCGGACGCGCCGCAGTAAATCTTCGGTTTTACGTTTACTCAACCCTTTTGTGCCAGGAGCGGCCAAATCTGTATCCGTTTCGCGTGTCATAATAACCAAAGCGCCCGCCTCCTGTAGAAAATCGCGTAAATACATACTAATAGGCAAAGTGATGTCTTTCTCAATTATTCCACCTTTGCTTTTGGCTCCGCCGTCTAGTCCGCCATGCCCAGCATCCACGACAATAATTTTTCCGGAAAGCGGCAGCGACCAAACGGACCATGACTCATCATCCATCGGCATATTATATGTCAAAAGTGTTATAAGGAACATCAGTGCTCCTAACCACAGTATTACGTTTCTTTTTTTTCGCAAAGTATACTCCCCCCCCTATTCTAATTACTATATACATTTGACTTGATCGATTGACATTGTTTAATAGAGCAAAGTACATCTCTAGCTCTTATATATAAAACATATGTACAACCTTCCTGTTTATTCGCGGAACATATATCCCCTGGTTTCGTTCAAATAAAAAAGCGAGCTTTTGTCATAAGCCCGCTCTAAATCGCTTCAAAGCAATTTAAGTTTTCGCTGTTTTTTTCCATAGACAAGGCCGTGGCGAAACCACTTTGCCGCCAAATCTTCCGCTATAATGGATACTGAATAAAAGTCCCATTCGCCAAGGCGACTCATAAGGTTAAAATCATTAGCTAATGTGTAAATACTCAGAAGATGTTGCTGGGAGTAGCTGCGTTCAATTTCTTCCGCCGTACGCCCCGCTTTATATAACTTACTAGCTGCAACGCCTTGGAAAAAGAATTCGTAAATAATTTCGGCCAGATATTCTTCGACAAGGTAGCGTTGCAGCAAAGGGAGATGACGAATGGAAACTTCGACAGTGTTATAGTAGTAGCGGCGCACCTCTTGGATGTCGATGCCATCCTTAATTTTCTTACGCATATTTTCGTTCCGTATCCTAGCACGTTCTTCAAACGATACTATATTGCTGTCCATGCGATCACCCTGTTTTATCGTATGAATGTTACTCTTAGGATGGCCTTTTCGTTTATTGTTTCATACCTTGTTTAAAAATCTGATTATCTTAAACGAAAGCAGTCAGCAAAACGTGTAACAAAAAGCCCAATCCAAAAGGATTGGGCTTTTTCTGAATATAAATATCGTCCAAATTAGCGTTTGGAGAATTGAGGTGCGCGACGAGCAGCTTTAAGACCGTATTTCTTACGTTCTTTCATCCGTGGATCGCGAGTCAAGAATCCAGCTGCTTTCAAAGCGCCACGAAGATCCGGGTCAGCTTGCAGCAACGCGCGGGAGATGCCATGGCGGATCGCACCCGCTTGACCGGTTGTACCGCCGCCATTCACATTTACAAGCACATCGTACTTGCCTTCCGTTTCAGTAAGAACGAGCGGTTGCTTTACGATAAGTTTCAAAGTTTCAAGACCAAAATATTCATCCATTGGACGCTTGTTGATGATGATTTGACCATCGCCAGGTACTAAGCGAACGCGTGCAACGGAATGCTTGCGACGACCTGTTCCGTAGTATTGAACTTGTGCCACGAAATTACCCTCCTTTTACTATCCGCGCAGTTCCCATTTTTCTGGTTTTTGCGCTTGATGTGGATGCTCAGAACCAGCATATACATGCAGTTTTGTAACCAATCGACGACCAAGGCGGTTCTTCGGCAGCATGCCTTTAACAGCAAGCTCGATCATGCGCTCAGGCTTGGTAGCCAACATTTGGCCAGCCGTAGTGATTTTCAAGCCGCCCGGATAACCGGAGTGACGATAATACAGCTTATCCGTCATTTTCTTACCAGTCAGTTTGATTTTATCAGCATTGATAACGATAACGAAATCGCCAGTGTCAACGTGCGGTGTGAATTCAGGTTTGAATTTTCCGCGAAGAATAGCCGCTACTTCGCTGGCCAGACGTCCGAGCGTCTGTCCTTCAGCATCAACAACATACCATTTACGCTCTACTTCGAGTGGCTTGGCCATGTATGTGGTGCGCATTGTTTTCCCTCCTGTAACTTGCATTTCAAAAAGTTCCGTTAACCTTTATATTTTAAAAACCAACACATTTTCGGGGCGTTAGTGGGTTTTAAAATACCGAATTTGATATTACTACAATTTTGGTATTAAAGTCAAGAAAAAATTATACACCAGGTGGCGTTGACTTCCTATACTCTACTTTCCATAAATACAGGCCCTGCGGGGGGACGTTGGCCTTAGCGATCGTACCATTCTTCGCTTCAAGCATCCATTTCACGTAATCGACTTCCCAGCGGCCCTTGCCGACTTCTACAAGCGCTCCTGTCATCATACGAACCATGTTATACAAAAATCCGTTGCCACGAAACGTAAGCCAAATGTCAAGCCCCTGCCCGGGCACGAATTTGTCACGCTGCGTAACCTCGATCGTTACTTCATATATCGTCCGCACCTTGTCTTCCACCTGCGTGCGCATCGAACAAAACGAGGTAAAGTCATGCGTTCCCAAAAAATAAGCGGCGGCCGCACGCATCTTCTCAATATCAAGCGGCGCTTTTACATGATAAGCCCAGTCGCGAATAAAAGGATCAGGAGTATCTTGATTAAGAATCCGGTATTTATAGGTTTTCTCCGTGACATCATACCGAGCATGAAAATCCATTGGCACATCTACAGCATGCAGTACAACAATATCGTCCGGCAAAAACGTATTCATCGCTGGCACCAGCCTATCTGCAGGTATACGGCTAGTCGTAACAAAATGGGCGACCTGTTCCCTCGCATGAACACCCGAATCCGTGCGCCCGGATGCCACGATTTTTGTCTCATGTCGGAGAATATGTTTCAGCACTTTTTCAATTTCGGCCTGTATGCTGGGACCGTTGTTCTGCCGCTGAAAGCCATAATAAGCCGTTCCCTGATAGCCAAACGTAAGCTTAATCTTACGCTCTTCCATCTGTGTTGTATTCATCCTTTCATTGCCGGACAAAACCAGTCAATGCCAAAGCCGCCGCTTACGCCCGCAGCAGCCAGACAGTGACCGCTATCCCTATTGTAATGAGAAGAAGCATCGCATCCCGCTTGCCGAAGCGCAACTGCCGGTACTTTGTCCGTCCTTCTCCACCGCGGTATCCTCTCGCTTCCATCGCAAACGCCAGCTCTTCCGCCCGACGAAACGATTGTACGAACAACGGAACAATTAAAGGAAGGATGCCGTTAATCCGTTTTATAATCGAACCGCTGGAAAAAGAAGCCCCGCGTGACATTTGCGCTTTGGCGATTTTATCCGTCTCCTCAAGCAGTGTCGGAATAAAGCGTAGCGAAATCGACATCATCAGTGCCAGCTCATGTGCTGGAAAACCAAATTTCCGGAAAGGGGAAAACAAACTCTCCAGCCCATCCGTTAGCTGAATCGGAGAAGTTGTCAGTGTTAATAAAGAAGCCGATAGCATCAGCAGAATAATGCGTGCTGACACAAAGGCCGCGTCCTGCAGCCCTTTTTCGTGAATTTCAATGAACTTCCATGAAAATAAAAGTGCGCCTTCCTTATTCGTGAAAACTTGTAAAATCACCGTTAATACGATAATCCAGAGAGCGGGCTTTAATCCACGCAGAACGTAGATAACCGGAATGCGCGAAACCGCGATTCCCAGAAGCGTGACCGCTGCCACAAACAAGAAAGCGGCCAGCGTGTTCGCCATAAAAATAAAAATGATAAAAAAAAGTACGAATAAAAGTTTGCTGCGTGGGTCGCACTGGTGAAGAAACGACTGACGCGGCACAAACTGGCCAATCGGAATGGAATTCAAAAAACTCATCGTCGCTTCCCTCCTCTACGCGAAAAGCGACGGGCCAGCTCGTCAGCCAGCTGTTCTGAATCGAAAATATCAAGCGGAAGAGGCGGCACCGAGCTCCCAGCCGTACGCACGCGCTCGTTAAACTGCACGATAAAACGAGTAATTTCCGGTAAATCCAGGCCCGCTTGCTGAATCTTCTCCGGCTCCTGGAACACCTGCTGTGGTGTTCCTTCCATCCATACGCGTCCTTGATTCATCACATAAAGATAATCAGCATATAGCGCAGCGTCCTCCATGCTATGCGTAACGAGAATCGTCGTCCGTTTCTCTTCACGATGAACACGGGCAATCATCTCCAGAATCGCACGATGCCCGGCAGGATCCAATCCTGCGGTCGGTTCATCCAGTATCAGTACTTTTGGATTCATAACAAGCACGCCGGCAAGTGCTGCTCGTCTCATCTGGCCCCCGCTCAAGGCGAAAGGAGATTTCTCTCCATACTTCTCCGGATCAAGGCCCACAAGGCGCAAAGCAGCATCCACACGCGCTACAATCATCTCAGGCGGGACGCCCATATTGACAAGACCGAACGCAACATCTTTGCGTACCGTTTCCTCAAACAGCTGATATTCCGGATATTGAAACGCTAGCCCTACCTGCTGTCGTAGCTTCTCAAGACCTTTTTTCTTCTTGGCAGGCAATGTAAATTCGCCGATCTGCATCGTACCTTCCGTAGGCTGCAGTAAGCCGTTCAACAACTGAATGAACGTAGACTTGCCCGAGCCTGTATGGCCAATAATGGCGACATAACGACCATGCGGAATATAAAGCGACACGTCTCTAAGCGCCTGATAAGCAAACGGGGTGCCCGGCGAATACGTATAACTCACGTTTTCTAATCGGATATCCATAAGCTATCGAGCACTCCTTCACCGGTTATATTCAGCACAGGAAAACGAAAGCCTTTCTTTCGTAACCGGTACTGCAAATCGCAGGCAAACGGCACGTCAAGGCCAAGCTTGCGCAGCCAATCCACTTTTTGATAGATTGTTTCCGGTGTTCCTTCGCCTACAAGAGCGCCTCCGTCCATCACAAGAATACGGTCGCTTTCCAGCGTCTCTTCAAGGTAATGAGTAATCTGGATGACCGTCATACCTTGTTCAAGGTTCATCCGCCGCACAACTTCCAAGACTTCTTTTCGTCCCCGGGGATCAAGCATCGCTGTCGCTTCGTCCAGCACAAGCACAGCCGGACGGACGGCCAGAGCGCCGGCGATAGCCACACGCTGTTTCTGTCCTCCAGAAAGTCGATTTGGCTCAGCCGTCCGAAATTCCGACATATTCACTTTTTGCAGCACATCTATGATACGCGCTTCCATCTCTGAAGGAGGGATGCCGATGTTCTCCATGCCAAAGGCGATGTCATCCTCTACTGTCGGCGCCACAAATTGATTGTCCGGATTTTGAAAAACCATGCCTACCGTTTGACGCACTTGCCAAATCTGCTCTTCATCCGATGTAACAACACCGGCAACTTCCACGCTCCCTTCAGTTGGCAAAAGCAGACCATTCAGCAATTTTGCCAGCGTGGATTTACCGGAACCGTTATGACCGATAATCGAAAGGAACTCCCCTTTCCTCACTTCACACGAAACGCCCTTCACTGCCTTCTCTTCAGCGCCTTCATACGCAAAAGAAACATGGTTGAGGCGTATGATTGTTTCAGTCAAATCCACCACACCGCTTTCTTCCGTTCCCCTTACTTAAGAAAAAAAGAAATAAAAACAAATGTTTTGTTAGCGGGCTTTCTTCGAAACAAGGGAATAGGTATAAAAAACTTCTGTAAAGAAAAGAATAGACATTGTTTTTCCTATGCAAAAAAAGGGTGATTTCATCCTCACCCTTTCTTGCGCCAGTGCTAACTATTCAACTAACTCAAGGTATACCATTGGTGCGCCGTCGCCGCGGCGAGGACCAATTTTCAAGATGCGAGTGTAACCACCTTGACGCTCAGAAAAGCGAGGTGCAATCGTATCAAACAACTTTTGAATTGCATCCTGGTTGGTTTCATTGTTAGCTGTTTCTTTACGCACAAAAGCGGCTACTTGACGACGAGCGTGCAGGTCACCGCGTTTAGCTAATGTGATCATTTTTTCAGCGATAGAACGTACTTCTTTCGCTTTGCTTTCCGTTGTTTCGATGCGCTCGTTGATAATCAGGTCCGTTACCAGATCGCGGAATAAAGCTTTACGAGCGGCGCTATTACGGCCTAATTTAGCATATGCCATATTTTTTCCCTCCTTAAAACGAACAGTTGGTCAATCTTAATCATCTTTGCGAAGTCCAAGTCCGAGTTCTTCGAGCTTTTCTTGAACTTCTTCCAGAGATTTGCGGCCAAGATTGCGGACTTTCATCATATCTTCTTCTGTTTTCTGCGTCAGCTCTTGCACAGTATTGATACCTGCACGCTTCAAGCAGTTGTAGGAACGGACAGAAAGATCAAGTTCCTCGATTGTCATCTCAAGTACTTTTTCTTTCTTATCTTCTTCTTTTTCCACCATGATTTCGGCTTCTTTCGCCTCATCAGTTAGCCCTACAAACAGATTCAGATGTTCCGTCATGATCTTTGCGCCTAAACTTACCGCTTCCTCCGGGCGGATACTGCCATCCGTCCATACTTCAAGCGTGAGCTTATCATAGTTAGTCACTTGGCCTACACGTGTGTTTTCCACTTGATAGTTCACACGGGTAATTGGTGTGTAGATTGAATCAATTGGAATCACGCCAATTGGCATATCCGGGCGTTTGTTCTGATCGGCAGGCACATAGCCGCGTCCGCGGTTGGCAACCATACGAATGTGGAGACGAGCCCCCTCTTCCATCGTTGCAATAACCAGGTCCGGATTCAAAATTTCTACATCGCTGTCTGCGCGAATGTCGGCAGCTGTTACGACACCGGCGCCTTCCGCATCAATTTCAAGCACTTTCTCTTCATCCGAATGAATTTTCAAAGAAAGTGTTTTTAAATTCAAGATGATCTGGGTAGTGTCTTCTACGACGCCTTCGATCGTGGAGAACTCGTGGAGAACCCCATCGATTTCAACACTGATAATGGCGGCACCCGGCAGGGAAGACAGCAAAATACGACGTAAGGAGTTTCCAAGCGTTGTGCCGTATCCTCGTTCAAGAGGCTCTACCACAAACTTGCCATAGGTAGAGTCTTCGCTTACTTCTACCACTTCGATCTTTGGCTTTTCGATTTCGATCATCAAACAAACCCTCCTTCAAAACGTCGAAAATTCCGGACGGGTCATAAGGTCCACGACCGGAATTCCCCTTTGGCGGTTACCAGTAAATCGCAACCAAAGCACAGACCTGTTCGTTCCATATTAAGATAGTATGCACAGGTGTATAACTTTTTAAACTGCTAGTTTATGCGACTTGCTGCCAAATTATACACGGCGACGTTTTGGTGGACGGCAACCATTGTGAGGAATAGGTGTAACGTCTTTAATCATGCTGACTTCAAGTCCTGTAGCCTGCAGGGAACGAATTGCAGCTTCACGTCCGGAACCTGGTCCTTTAACCATAACTTCAACAGTTTTCATACCGTGTTCCATCGCAGCTTTAGCAGCCTGCTCAGCAGCCATTTGCGCCGCGAACGGAGTGCTTTTACGAGAACCTTTGAAACCAAGGCCACCCGCACTTGCCCAAGAAATTGCATTTCCATGCGGGTCAGTAATAGTAACGATCGTGTTGTTGAATGTAGAACGAATATGCGCGACACCAGCTTCAACGTTTTTGCGATCGCGACGACGAGTGCGAGTCGCAGCTACTTTTCTTTTTGCCAACTTCATTTACCCCCTTTACTTCTTCTTGTTCGCAACGGTACGGCGCGGACCTTTGCGAGTACGTGCATTGGTTTTCGTACGTTGACCACGAACCGGCAAGCCACGACGATGACGAACACCACGATAGCAGCCAATTTCAATCAAACGCTTGATGTTGAGAGAAACCTCACGACGAAGATCCCCTTCAACTTTGATATTCTTGTCAATATAGTCACGAAGCTTTGTTGCTTCATCTTCAGTCAGATCACGAACGCGAGTATTTTCATCGATACCGGTTTCGCTCAAAATTTTGCTAGCAGTAGAACGGCCAATGCCAAAGATGTAAGTTAACGCAATAACAACGCGTTTATCACGAGGTAAGTCAACCCCAGCAATACGTGCCATGTATCGTGCACCTCCTTATAAATTAACCTTGTCTTTGCTTATGCTTCGGATTTTCACAAATTACCATGACTTTGCCTTTACGGCGAATAATTTTGCATTTCTCGCAAATCGGCTTTACAGATGGTCTTACTTTCATTCGGATAACCTCCCATCATTTCTAGAGTGGAACTATTAGAGGTTGGAGGTTAGATAAACCTCTAACTCCTGTCGTTTCCTGCTCTATTTGTAACGATATGTGATCCGTCCACGGGTTAAATCATACGGCGATAATTCGACGGTAACTTTGTCACCCGGCAATATACGAATGAAATGCATGCGGATTTTACCGGATACGTGAGCGAGCACTTTATGCCCGTTCTCTAGCTCTACGCGAAACATAGCGTTTGGCAGAGGCTCAATCACGGTACCTTCTACTTCAATTACATCTTCTTTCGCCATAAAGCCACTCTCCTTTCTTCAGCATGGCTGCTTTTGCTTAGCCCTCTTAACGCAAGCCGATTAAACCTACAATATCCCCATCGGCAATCATATCACATTGTCTATCTCGAAGGGAAATGGCAATTCCAGTTTTATTCTTTCGTTAAGATTTCATAACCATCTTCAGTAATCGCAATTGTATGCTCAAAGTGAGCGCACATTGAACCGTCCACGGTAACAACTGTCCAATTATCAGCAAGGGTGCGCACATAACGTTTGCCCGCATTTACCATCGGCTCAATCGCAAGTACCATTCCCGGCTTCAGCCTTGGTCCGCGGCCCGGAGGTCCAAAGTTAGGAATTTGCGGATCTTCATGCAAACTCCGTCCGATGCCATGCCCCACGTATTCACGGACAATGGAATATCCGGCTGCCTCCACGTAAACTTGAATGGCATGAGAGATATCTGTCAGGCGCGCATCCGGCTTCGCTTGTGCTAATCCTTCATAAAGAGATTTCTCGGTAACGTCCAACAAGCGCTGGTTCTCCGGAGAAATCTTGCCTACCGCATAGGTCCAAGCAGAATCACCATGATAGCCGTCCACTTCGGCGCCAATATCCAAACTGATGATATCTCCTTCCTTCAGTTTGCGCTTGCCCGGGATGCCATGAACAAGTTCTTCGTTCACTGAAGTACAAATACTGCCTGCAAAGCCTCCATAGCCTTTGAAAGAAGGTTTCGCTCCATGTTTGCGAATGAACGCTTCAGCAATCTCATCCAGATCACCAGTAGTGATACCAGGACGAATAGCTTTTTTCAGTTCTTTGTGTGTGAGGGCGACGATGCGTCCCGCCTCCCTCATGATGTCGATCTCTGTTTTGGATTTGCATATAATCATTGAGCCTGACCTCTCAACACGTTTGCAATATCCTCAAACACCTTGTCTATATCTTGTTGCCCGTTAATGTTACGAAGCAATCCTTTTGCTTTGTAATAGCTCAAGATCGGAGCGGATTGTTCGATGTTTACATCGAGGCGAGTCGCGACAGTCGCCGCATTGTCGTCGTCCCGCTGATACAATTCTCCGCCGCATTTATCACAAATTCCTTCCCGGGAAGGAGGGTTGAATATTACATGATACGTAGCACCGCAATTTTTGCAGATTCGGCGACCGGTCAGTCGTTCCAACAAAATGCTGCGATCCACATCAATATTGATGACATGATCGATTGTACGTTCCATTTCTTCAAGCGTCCTGTCCAAAGCTTCCGCCTGTGCCATCGTACGCGGAAAGCCGTCCAACATAAACCCTGTCTCACAATCAGGTTTACCTAAACGTTCTTTAACAATACCGATGACAACTTCATCCGGTACCAAGAGCCCCTGATCCATATAAGACTTTGCTTGTTTCCCCATCTCGGTTTCTTCTTTGATGGCTGCACGAAACATGTCGCCGGTGGAAATATGCGGGATGCCAAACTCGGCAACAATTTTTTCGCCTTGTGTTCCTTTTCCCGCACCAGGTAATCCCATTAAGATAATATTCATCTTTACCCCTCCATACGTCAGTGAATTCACAGCCAAATACTTCGTCACCTATATTACTTTTACTTAATAAACCCTTTGTAATGGCGTTTCACAAGCTGGCTTTCAATTTGCTTCATCGTATCCAGCGCGACCCCGATAACAATCAACAGCGCTGTGCCGCCGATCTGAACCGAAGCCGGCAACCCGCTCAGCTTCGTAAAGAAGATGGGCAGAATGGATACGGCTGCCAAAAAGATTGCTCCTGCCAAAGTAATTCGGTTTAGCGTTCTCGTAATATATTGGGCTGTCTCATTTCCTGGACGTATGCCTGGGATGTATCCGCCGTTCTTTTTCATGTTGTCAGCCATCTGCGTTGGATTAACCTGCACAAACACGTAGAAATACGTGAACCCGATGATCAGCAGTACATACAGCACCATGCCGATCCAATTCTGCGAGCTAAACGTCTGGATGTTAAACGTTTGAATCACCCAGTTGGAAACAGGATGCCCTGGCCAGAATTGAGCAATCGTAGGCGGAAAGATAATCAATGACAGAGCAAAGATTACAGGAATTACTCCAGCACTGTTTACTTTTAACGGGATGTGGGTGGATTGACCACCGTACATTTTTCTGCCGACTACGCGTTTTGCATACTGCACGGGAACTTTGCGCGCTCCCTGCTGGATGAAAACTATTCCCACGATAACGAGAATAACAGCCAGCAGAATTAATAACACTTTAACAACATTTAAAAACATTTGATCCTCAGCGCCAATAAACTCTGAGGCATAGATTTGTTTTACACCGTTCGGAATTCCAGCTACGATACCCGCAAAAATAATAATGGAAATGCCGTTTCCGATGCCCTTCTCGGTGATTTGTTCACCTAGCCACATAAGAAAGGCTGTACCGGCAGTCAGTACGAGCGCAATTAGCGCATATGTCGTAAAAGAAGGGTCTATCACGAGGCCCGGTATCATCCGGTTAAATCCGATAGAAAGCCCAACCGCTTGAATCAATCCGAGAATGATCGTCAAATAGCGGGTAACCTGGGCAATCTTGCGCCGCCCGATATCTCCTTCTTTTGACCACTGAGTGAATGTCGGAACAACATCCATCGACAACAGCTGCATGATAATCGAGGCGGTAATATACGGCATAATCCCCATCGCAAAAATGGAGAAGTTCTGTAAGGCACCACCCGTGAATGTGTTAAAGAATCCGAAGACGCTGCTTTGATTTGACAGCTGTTCTAGTACCGAAACATTAATGTTCGGCACTGGAACAAAGCTGCCAATCCGAAAGACGACAAGCATCAAAAGGGTAAACATCACCTTTCGACGCAAGTCGGCAATCTTAAAAATGTTGGTGATCATGGAGAACATTAGATCACCTCGGCTTTTCCGCCGAGAGCCTCAATTTTCTCAACCGCAGATTGAGAAAATTTCTGAGCTTGAACCGTCAGCTTAACGTTAAGTTCTCCATCCCCTAAAATCTTAACGCCATCGCGTGTATGTTTGATAATCCCTGTTTCGAGAAGCAGTTCCGGTGTTACAACTGTACCTTCTTCAAACTTGTTCAGTTTTTCGAGGTTAATTACAGCGTACACTTTGCGGTTCGGATTTGTGAAACCGCGTTTTGGCAGACGACGATACAGCGGATTTTGACCACCCTCGAAGCCAGGACGTACGCCGCCGCCCGAACGAGCGTTTTGTCCCTTATGTCCGCGACCAGCTGTTTTTCCGTTGCCAGAACCGATACCACGACCTACACGCTTACGAGTGTGACGGGAACCTTCAGCAGGTTTGATCTCATGTAATTTCATTGTCGCACCTCCTCCTTGTGTCAAATTTTTTATTACTCAGCGATTTCCTTAACTTCAACCATGTGCTTTACTTTTTCCACCATGCCGCGCATCGCTGCGTTATCCGGTTTGATTACTGTTTGGTGGATTTTACGAAGTCCAAGAGCCGCAACCGTAGCTTTTTGATTTTGCGTACGACCAATCAGACTTCTTTTGAGGGTAATTTGCAGTTTTGCCATGTTTAAGTCCCTCCTAACCTAAAAGCTCTTCCGGAGTTTTTCCGCGGAGCTTTGCAACCTGCTCAACAGTTTTCAGACGGCTTAAACCTTCCAATGTTGCATGTACCATGTTAATCGGGTTGTTAGAACCCAAAGATTTGCTCAATACGTCACCTACACCGGCAAGTTCGAGTACCGCACGAACCGGACCGCCGGCGATAACTCCAGTACCTTCCGCAGCAGGCTTCATGAATACGCGGCCTGCGCCAAAACGTCCATTTACTTCATGAGGAAGTGTAGTTCCTACAAGCGGAACTTTGATCAAATTTTTCTTTGCATCTTCGATGGCTTTGCGGATCGCGTCCGGCACCTCTTGAGCTTTACCCATTCCAGCGCCTACATGTCCGTTCTTATCGCCAACGACTACTAAAGCGCTGAAGCTGAAACGACGTCCGCCTTTTACAACTTTCGCAACGCGGTTAATGGCGACAACTTTCTCTTCCAGCTCCAGGTTAGAAGCGTCAATACGCATGAAGTTCCCTCCTTGTGTAAGGATTTTCGTTCAATTAGAATTGCAGGCCGGCTTCGCGCGCAGCGTCTGCAAGAGTTTTTACACGCCCATGATACAAATATCCGCCACGGTCAAATACAACTTCTTTGATACCTTTTTCAAGACCGCGCTTTGCAATCAGTTCGCCGACTTTTGCAGCGGCTTCCTGGTTGCCGCCATGAGTAATTTTATCTTTCAGCTCAGGATCAAGCGTAGAAGCGGAAGCCAACGTTACGCCTGCTACGTCGTCAATCAATTGAGCATACATGTGCTTGGAAGAACGGTATACATTCAAGCGAGGAGCTTGTGCCGTACCAGAAACTTTCTTACGCACACGCAGATGTCTTTTCTTCCGTGCTTTATTTTTGTCTTGTTTCGAAATCACGTCAATTTCACTCCTTTCTTACATACGCCTTAGCGATTACTTCTTACCAGTCTTACCTTCTTTACGACGTACGTGTTCACCCTGATAACGAATACCTTTGCCTTTGTAAGGTTCAGGTTTGCGCACGGCACGAATTTCGGCAGCAACCTGGCCTACGCGCTCTTTATCGATACCTTTTACGATGATTTGCGTTTGCGCCGGCACTTCGAATTCAATGCCTTCTTCCGGAGTGATTTCCACTGGATGAGAGTATCCAACATTCAATGTCAGGTTTTTGCCGCTCTTGGAAGCACGGTAACCTACACCAACCAGTTCCAGTGTTTTAGAAAATCCGTTCGTTACACCTTCCACCATGTTGGCGATAACGCTACGAGTCGTACCATGCAGTGCGCGGTGCATTTTATTATCAGAAGGACGCTCAACGATAATTTCGTTGCCTTCTACCTTTACTGTGATATCATCATGAAGCGTACGGGTCAGCGTACCCTTTGGGCCTTTAACAGTCAATGTCGTACCATCAAGTTTCACATCTACCCCCGCAGGAATAGCGACCGGTTTTTTACCAATACGGGACATTCGTTACACCTCCATTCGCTATCGAATGTATTACCAAATGTATGCTAATACTTCGCCGCCCACTTGCTGTTGACGAGCTTGTTTATCAGTCATAACGCCTTTAGAAGTAGAAAGAATCGCGATTCCAAGTCCTCCTAGAACGCGCGGAATCTCGCCTTTCTTCGCGTATACACGCAAGCCAGGCTTGCTGATGCGCTTCAGACCATTAATTACACGTTCGTTATTCGCGCCGTATTTCAGGAAAATACGAAGAATGCCTTGTTTGTTATCTTCTACATATTCAACATCACGGATAAATCCTTCTTCTTTCAGAAGGTTAGCGATTGCCAGCTTAATTTTGGAAGCAGGCACTTCTAACTTCTCGTGACGCACCATATTGGCATTGCGAATGCGAGTAAGCATATCTGCAATTGGATCTGTCATTACCATATGTTTAACCTCCTTCCCATCTTAAGGGATTACCAGCTTGCTTTCTTCACTCCAGGCAATTGGCCTTGGTATGCTAATTCGCGAATACAAATCCGGCACAGTTTAAATTTACGATACACGGAATGCGGACGACCGCAGCGTTCGCAACGTGTGTAGGCACGTACTTTAAACTTCGGCTTGCGCTTTTGCTTCGCGATCATTGATTTTTTAGCCACGTGCTTTCCTCCTTATCGTATAAAAATCCGAAACTACTTGGCGAAAGGAGCGCCCAATTGTGTCAACAGTTCGCGGCTTTCTTCGTCCGTTTTCGCTGTCGTTACGATTACGATATCCATTCCGCGGATTGCATCCACTTTATCGTACTCGATCTCAGGGAAAATCAATTGCTCTTTTAAACCGAGTGTGTAGTTTCCGCGTCCATCGAACGCTTTTGTGGAAATGCCTCGAAAATCACGCACGCGGGGAAGAGCAATGTTGAACAATTTATCCAAGAAGTGATACATACGCTCACCGCGCAATGTCACTTTGCATCCGATCGGCATACCTTCGCGAAGGCGGAAGCCTGCGATGGATTTTTTTGCACGAGTGATAACCGGTTTTTGACCCGCGATCGTCTCGAGGTCGCGAACCGCTCCGTCCAGAATTTTCGGGTTGGAAACAGCTTCACCCAGACCCATGTTGATAACAACTTTTTCAACTTTCGGCACCTGCATGACAGACTTATATCCGAACTTCTGCATCAGGGCCGGTGTGATTTTTTCCTTGTAAGCTTCTAATAATCTAGCAGCCATTTAAAAGACCTCCTTTCCGACCTGACTACTTAATCCAATACTTCGCCAGATTTTTTTGCAACGCGTACTTTCTTTCCGTCTACAATTTTATGACCGATACGAGTCGGCTCGCCAGTTTTCGGGTCAATAATCATTACGTTGGAAGCATGAATCGGAGCTTCCTGTGTAACGATACCGCCCTGAGGATTGCTAGCATTTGCACGCGTGTGCTTTTTCACCATGTTTACGCCCTCTACAAGCACACGGCCCGTTTTCGGGTAAGCTGCAAGAATACGTCCTTTTTTGCCTTTATCTTTACCGCTAATAACCATTACGTTATCACCGGTTTTTACGTGCATTTTTACTTTCCCGGACATGACGGCACCTCCTTATGTTTACTTAGCATGCCTCGTTCAGGTTTTACAGTACTTCAGGAGCCAGTGAAACGATTTTCATGAAGTCTTTGTCACGAAGTTCGCGGGCAACTGGTCCGAAGATACGTGTTCCACGCGGGCTCTTATCTTCACGCACGATAACTGCCGCGTTCTCATCAAAACGGATGTAAGAACCGTCGTTACGGCGAACGCCGCTCTTAGAACGCACGATTACGGCTTTTACTACATCGCCTTTCTTAACAACGCCACCTGGTGTTGCTTGTTTTACTGAGCAAACGATCACATCACCAATGTTAGCGAACTTACGACCAGAACCGCCCAGAACTTTAATGCACATTAATTCTTTCGCTCCGGAGTTATCGGCTACACGTAAACGAGTTTGAGTTTGAATCACGGAGAGTCCCTCCCTTCAGATGTTACTGAAACGTCCAAATGATTAGATAATAACGGCTTTCTCAACCACTTCAACCAGTCTCCAACGCTTGTCTTTAGACAGCGGACGGGTTTCCATGATTTTTACTAGATCGCCGATTTTTGCAGTATTTTGCTCATCATGAGCTTTGAATTTCTTGGAGTATTTCACGCGCTTTCCGTAAAGCGGATGCTTTTTGTATGTTTCGACAAGAACCACGATCGTTTTATCCATCTTGTCGGAAACAACTTTTCCAAGAACAACTTTACGCCCATTGCGTGTTTCTGCCATGTTTGCGACCTCCTCTCTTATTAGCTAATGCCTAATTCACGTTCGCGAAGGATAGTTTTTGCTCTCGCGATGTCTTTGCGTACCTGACGAATACGTGCAGTGTTATCCAGCTGACCAGTCGCTAATTGAAAACGGAGGTTGAAAAGTTCTTCCTTCAGGGAAGTTAACTTTTGTTCAATTTCGGCAGTGGTCAAATTACGAATTTCATTAGCTTTCATTTGCGTCACCACCCGTTTCTTCCCGTTTTACAAACTTGCATTTAATCGGAAGTTTGTGCATGGCCAGACGCATTGCTTCACGAGCTACCTCTTCGGACACACCAGCCAGCTCAAACATTACTTTTCCTGGTTTTACAACCGCTACCCAGTGTTCTACAGAACCTTTACCAGAACCCATCCGTACTTCCAACGGCTTCGCCGTGATCGGCTTATCTGGGAAGATTTTAATCCATACTTTACCGCCACGTTTAATATAACGAGTCATCGCACGACGAGCGGCCTCGATCTGACGGTTTGTAACCCAAGAAGCTTCCAAAGCTTGCAGACCGTATTCACCGAAAGTAACAGTTGTACCGCCTTTTGCTTGCCCTCTCAGGTTCGGACGGTGCTGTTTGCGGTGTTTTACGCGCTTAGGAATTAACATAATTATTGGCCTCCTTCCTCTTCAGTTCTCTTCTTCGCTTGAGGAAGAACTTCTCCACGATAAATCCATACTTTTACGCCGATTTTTCCGTACGTAGTATCAGCTTCAGCAGTACCATAGTCGATGTCAGCACGCAGTGTGTGCAGCGGAACCGTACCTTCGCTGTATCCTTCGGAACGAGCGATGTCTGCGCCGCCCAAACGGCCGCTTACCATCGTTTTGATTCCTTGAGCACCTGCGCGCATTGTGCGTTGCAGCGCTTGTTTTTGCGCACGACGGAAAGAAATACGGTTTTCCAACTGACGTGCAATGCTTTGTGCAACAAGCGTTGCATCCATATCAGGATTTTTGATTTCGTTGATGTTGATATGAACTTTCTTGCCAGTCAGGTTAGACAAAGCTTTGCGAAGCTTTTCTACTTCACTTCCGCCTTTCCCAATAACCATACCTGGCTTCGCAGTGTGGATAGTAACATTCAAACGGTTGGCAGCACGCTCAATTTCAATTGTAGAAACAGAAGCGTCTTTCAACTGGTCTTTAATATATTGACGGACCTTCAGGTCTTCATGTAACAGATCAGCATAATCTTTCTCCGCGAACCATTTAGACTCCCAGTCACGGATAATGCCAACCCGAAGTCCTACCGGGCTAACTTTTTGACCCACTCGCTATCCCTCCTTATTACTTCTTTTCAGACAGAATGACCGTTACGTGACTTGTGCGCTTGTTAATCCGGCTCGCACGACCCATTGCACGAGGACGGAAACGTTTCAGTGTCGGGCCTTCGTCTACGAAAATTTTGCTAATAACCAGATTGTTAGAGTCCATGTTCAGGTTGTGCTCCGCATTGGCAACAGCTGACATTAACACTTTTTCGATAACCGGAGAAGCAGCTTTCGGCGTATGCTTCAAGATAGCAATCGCTTCACCTACTTCTTTACCGCGAATTAAGTCAACTACCAGACGCATTTTACGAGGAGCAATGCGAACATAACGAGCTACCGCTTTCGCTTCCATGTGAGTAACCTCCTCTCTTCCTTCAACCTATAAGTTATTACCGCTTTGTCTTTTTGTCAGTATCTACGTGACCTTTGAAGGTACGTGTTGGAGCAAATTCTCCAAGCTTATGTCCGACCATATCCTCGGTTACATATACAGGCACATGTTTACGTCCATCGTACACTGCAAATGTATGACCAACGAATTCCGGGAAGATTGTGGAGCGACGAGACCAAGTTTTGATTACTTTCTTCTCGCCTTTTTCATTTTGCTCAATGACCTTTTTCATAAGATGATCATCAACAAAAGGTCCCTTTTTTAAGCTGCGTCCCATGAACGAACCTCCCTTCGTGATAGAAGTGCGGTGACCTGCGACCGCACCTTGCAAACAGCATTATTTTTTACGGCTACGAATAATATATTTATTAGAGTGCTTGTTTTTCTTACGAGTTTTCGCACCAAGAGTCGGTTTGCCCCAAGGAGTAAGCGGACCGCTACGGCCGATCGGAGCACGACCTTCACCACCACCGTGCGGATGGTCAACCGGGTTCATTACAGAACCGCGAACCGTTGGGCGCTTGCCTAACCAGCGGGAACGGCCAGCTTTACCGATATTGATAAGCTCATGATCAAGGTTACCAACCTGACCAATTGTCGCACGGCATTCTTTGCGAATCATGCGGGTTTCACCGGAAGTCAGGCGCACGATTGCATAATCACCGTCACGGCCCAGCAACTGCGCTTCAGCACCAGCAGAACGAACAAGCTGACCGCCCTTGCCTGCTTTCAATTCAATATTGTGGATAACCGTACCTACCGGGATTTTTTCCAAAGGCAACGCGTTACCGATTTTGATATCAGCATCCGGACCAGATTCGATGATCATGCCTACTTGCAAACCATGCGGTGCCAGGATATAACGCTTTTCACCATCAGCGTAGTTGATCAGCGCGATATTTGCAGAACGGTTCGGGTCGTACTCGATTGTAGCAACGCGGCCCGGAATACCATCTTTATTGCGTTTGAAGTCAATAATACGATACTTCTGCTTATGACCGCCACCATGATGACGAACTGTGATTTTACCTTGGTTGTTGCGACCGGCTTTTTTATGTTTCGGCGCAAGTAGAGATTTTTCCGGTTTGGAAGTTGTAATCTCTTCAAAAGTAGACACAGTCATTTGACGGCGACCAGGAGAAGTCGGTTTATACTTTTTGATTGCCATTTATTTTCCCTCCTTCGCTTACGTCGCTAGAATTATACACCTTCAAAAAAATCAAGCGATTTACTGTCTTCGCTCAGTTGGACAATCGCTTTTTTCCAGTCAGAACGTTTTCCAAAATATCTACCTACGCGCTTCGGCTTACCTTTAACACGCATTGTATTTACGCTCACAACTTTTACGTCGAAGATGCGTTGGATTGCATCTTTGATTTCTGTTTTGTTTGCACGTAAATCAACTTCGAATACGTATTTGTTGCTGGCCATCATGTCAGCAGTACGTTCGGTAATAACCGGGCGCTTGATAATATCGCGAGGATCTTTCATTATGCAAGCACCTCCTCAACTTTTGCGACTGCATCCTGCGTAATCAGCAACTTGTCATGATGCAAAACATCAAGAACGTTGATTCCGCTGGCAGAAACAAATTTTACTCCAGGGATGTTACGAGCGGACAGCGCGACGTTGTCATTGTATTCGCCAGTAACAACAAGAACTTTGTTATCTACTTTCAGATTTCCGAGCACTTTCACCATTTCTTTTGTTTTCGGTGCTTCAAAGCTCAGAGAATCCAATACTACGATTTCATCGTTTTTCACCTTGGAAGACAGTGCGGATTTCATTGCCAGACGACGAACCTTCTTAGGAAGTTTGTAAGCATAGCTGCGTGGCGTCGGTCCGAATACAGTACCACCGCCTACCCATTGTGGCGCGCGGATGCTACCTTGGCGAGCGCGTCCTGTCCCTTTTTGTCTCCACGGCTTGCGGCCACCACCGCTTACCGCGGAACGATTTTTTGTAGCGTGAGTGCCGGCGCGACGGGAAGCTTGTTGCATAATAACATAGTCAGCAAGCACCGCTTCGTTCGGTTCGATTCCGAATACAGCATCGGAAAGCTCGATTTCACCTACTTGTTTGCCAGCTTGATTAAAAAGAGTTACTTTAGGCATTGCGAGTCCTCCTTTCCTGATTATTTGCTGCCTTTCACGGCAGATTTTACAACTACGAAACTATTTTTAGCGCCCGGAATGGCACCTTTGATCAATAGTAGGTTGCGTTCTGCGTCAACAGATACAACTTCAAGATTTTGGATCGTAACTTTTTCTCCACCCATACGACCCGGCAGCGGTTTACCTTTTACTACACGGTTCGGAGCGATCGGACCCATCGAACCAGGACCACGATGGTAACGGGAACCGTGAGCCATCGGTCCGCGAGCTTGACCATGACGCTTGATAGAACCGGCAAACCCTTTCCCTTTGGAAGTACCGGTTACATCAACGATGTCTCCCTCTGCAAAAATATCAGCTTTAATTTCCTGACCAACTTCGTATTGGGACAAATCAACATTACGAAGTTCACGAACGAAGCGCTTAGGCGTTGTATTAGCTTTTGCTGCATGGCCTTTTTCCGGCTTGTTAGCACGAACTTCTTTCTTGTCAGCGAAGCCCAACTGGATCGCTTCATATCCATCAGTCGCTTGATCCTTCTTCTGCAAAACAACGCAAGGACCCGCTTCAACAACAGTTACCGGAACCACTACGCCATCAGCATTGAAAATTTGGGTCATCCCAATTTTTCTACCTAAGATTCCTTTGGTCATGGTAGCCACCTCCTATTGTGTAATCAAAAATCCATGTATTTATCGTTCAATTATTTTCGTTTCGTTGGTTTGTGTTTGCTTACAGTTTAATTTCGATATCAACACCTGACGGCAGATCAAGACGCATGAGCGAATCAACCGTTTGCGGCGTCGGATTTACGATATCAATCAGACGCTTGTGCGTACGCATTTCGAATTGTTCACGAGAGTCTTTGTACTTATGAACCGCACGCAGGATTGTGAAGACATTGCGCTCTGTCGGAAGCGGAATCGGACCGGAAACCTCCGCACCGGAACGCTTCGCAGTATCAACAATCTTCTCTGCGGACTGATCAAGAATTCTGTGATCGTATGCTTTCAAGCGAATACGAATTTTTTGTTTTGCTGCCATTTTAGTCCCTCCTTTGTCGCCTATTTTGAAAAACAGACAATTCTCAGCGGAAAAACCTGATCCCAGGCCATGGCATCGGAGCCTGGTGTGTCAGCAACCTCCCGCATCATCGCATTCATCAAACCAACATTCAACATTATATTAAAAGCATAGGTTGAATGCAAGGTTTTTCTCTCTCTGCATCATTATTTATGTAATGACCCAGACCTTGAATATTCTATCGTATCCCTATTTAAAAAGCAAGACACGATGTTTATTTTTTTGAGCCAAATACGCCCTTTCTCCGTACCGCGAGTGATTTTATGTCAATCAAGCGATTCAAGAAAAGGCATCAAACATTTGCGCGATAATCCCAGTACTTCCTTGGCGGCGCCCGGCGTCAATATTTCCTCCACTACTGTTTCCCGACGCAGCTTTTCGACGCTTTCTTTCCATTTCATCCTATATTATAGAGGTTATCTGCAAGTTCAAGCATCTGCCTGATATCAAGCAAGTATGCTTTCAAATCACCAGCCAATCCGTCCGAAATATCATAACGCTGCATTCATTCGTTCCAGTTGGGCGGCACAAGCCCTCCTTCACGTAAATCAGCAACCACCTGTTCCATTTTCAGACGATGTTCTTCCGGAAAGTAAAGTATAGCCTTACCGTGTTACTTTCTTCAACAATTTGAATGAGCATGTATAAATCTAGCCAAAATGCTACAGGTTAAAAAAAGATGCAACCAGATAAATGGCAAAATCCAAAACAGACGTATAGGGGATGAATATGATGGCACATAAAAATAAGAAAAAGCAGGACTACGAAGACATGAAAACAATGGTAAATGAATTGGAACGAACTACGGTGGCTTCCAACCTTGCTGAAGATATGGATATCGGCAGTGAGATTGAGCATGATGACGTAAATCACCGTGATACCGGCATGCGGGATAGCCGATAATGAAGAGAAGGCACTTCCTCACAACAGGATGTGCCTTTCCTCTTTCTTTATTCCGAAGCATTTCTAATAATCAAAGAAATATCTTTTACTAGCTTTTTCGCTGATGGAGAAGAGGCCTGCATTTCCTTTTTAATCCGATCCATCGCCGTTACTGCTTCACGCTGCTCTACTTTCAAAATCCGAACATTTCCGTCAAACATGGAAGCAATCTGACGGCGGGCTTCTTCCATATTATCGGAGGAAGCTACATTGGGCGTCCCTGATGTTCCTGCTGTACCATTGACTTTTTCCCCGCCCGCTTTATTATCTGGAAGTTTTTCTGGAGGGCGGCTTATATTGGCTATACCTGTGGCCGAATTTCCCGAAGTCCCGTTCAGCAGTTTGTTCTGCATCGGATCATAGCTCGTCGATACAATCTTTTTATCTGTTCTTCCCAAAATCACTGTGTCATCAAGTACCAATACTTTGACACCTTCCACTCCCCCACTGGCCAATCTCGATTGCAAGTGAGCGGAAATCCCTCCTTCATGAAGACTGGAACTGCCAATCAAACTATAAACAGACATTCCTGTGTTCTGCGCTTCCTTTCCTTCATAACTTGTAGCTTTAACGGTTGAACCTTCCATTTTCCCTGTTTCATTATTATATCCAGGTATTTTGATCGTTCCTTGAATTTCCTGTGCATGCTCTGCATGCTGGGCACTGGGTGGAGCGGCATTGTCTTTCGGTGCCGCCTGATTGCCGCACGCAGTAGCTAGTAAAGCAAGCGACAGCACGACACTTATCTTTATTCTTCTCAACTCGATTCCCTCCATATTGCTTTAGAACGAATTCTTCATAAATCGCATTCTTATCCTTCCCTTTATTTTCCTGAACAATACACAAATAAATCAAAAAAAACATTATGACAAAATTTTTAGAATACACAGTTTAACGATGCCCTCTTTTGTATAGAAAGAATAATAAACAACTTATCAGGAGGTGAATGTATGTCTCCTCAGGACGATACAAAAGGGAACGAAAATGTATCCCGCCGGAACTTTCTAAAAAAATCCGGATATGCACTAGGAGGCTTGCTGGTTGGCGGTGTTGTCGGAAGCTTGCTGACGGTCGGCCAAAGACAAGCGGCACCATCTCCTGCGCCGCAAACACAATCAACGACCGACTATAACCAGGCTTTGATGTACTTTAGGCCCGACCAATTCCGAATGGTTGAAGCGGCTACAGAGCGGATTTTCCCCGCTGACGAGAATGGCCCTGGCGCCAAAGATTTGGGTGTCGCTTATTTTATCGATCACCAATTGGCCGGGGATTGGGGATTCAATGCCCGCGATTACATGCGAAGTCCTTTCTTCAAAGGTGAAACAGTTCAAGGTTATCAAGGAAGGCTAAACCGAAGAGAAATTTTTGATATCGCGCTTCAGGAAATGCAGAACTACAGCCAGAGAAAATATCAAAAAAATTTTGCCGATCTGACAGAAGAACAACAGGACGAGGTATTGCGCGCTTTCGAAAAAGATGAAATAAAGCTAACAACCATTTCTCCAAGCGGATTTTTCCGCATATTGCGAAATGCCACAATCGAAGGAGTATACGCCGATCCGCTATACGGTGGAAATAAAAATATGGGCGGCTGGAAATTGAAGAATTATCCCGGCAATCAGATGGCATACACCAACATTATCGAAAAAGATGAATTTGTTAAAATGCCGCCAAAAAGCTTGAAAGATCACCTCCATACTTAAAGAAAGAAAGGTGAATAAAAGGAATGAGAAAATTGCCTAAAGTTGACGTAGTCATCGTCGGAGTAGGCTGGGCTGGGGGGATTATCGCTTCGGAACTGGCAAAAAATGGACTGAAAGTAGTTGGTCTGGAACGAGGAAAAGAGCGGAAAACAGAAGACTATTTCATGGTGCATGACGAATTGCGTTATGCCTACCGGTATGAATTAATGCAAGATCTTTCAAAAGAAACGATTACCTTTCGCAGCAACGAAAAAATCCGGGCGCTACCAATGCGACAGTACGGCTCTTTTTTAATTGGAAACGGTATCGGCGGCGCAGGCGTTCACTGGAACGGACAAACATACCGTTTTCTTCCTTATGATTTCGAGATTAAAAGCAAAACGATCGAGCGCTACGGTAAAAACAAAATCCCCAACGGCATGACGATTCAAAACTGGGGTATTACATACGACCAACTGGAACCGTATTATGACAAATTTGAAAAAATGGCCGGAATTTCGGGAGAGGAAAACCCGTTGGCCGGAAAACGTTCCAGCAAATACCCAACTCCTCCCATGAAATCATCTCCGGCTATGAAGATGTTTATGGAAACGGCTAAAAAGATGAAGCTTCATCCTTATATCCTGCCATCGGCAAATTTGTCGCAGGCATATACAAACCCCGATGGAGTAGCACGTTCTGCCTGCCAGTATTGCGGATTTTGCGAACGGTTCGGCTGCGAATACGGAGCAAAAGCCGATCCGGTAGTAACCGTCATTCCTGTAGCCAAAAAAACCGGAAATTTCGAAATCCGTACCCACTCTTATGTCAGGCGTATTCTGCATAAAGGAAACAAGGCAATAGGAGTTATGTATACCGATGTCACGACAGGTGAAGAAATCGAACAACCAGCGGATATTATTGTGATTGCGAGCTATGTGTTCAATAATGTCCGTTTATTGTTGAATTCCAAACTCGGGCGTCCGTACGACCCGGCAACAGGCAGAGGTGTCATCGGCAAAAATTACGCTTATCAAGTAATGAGAGGAAATGCTATCGGATTTTTCGAAAACAAAGAGTTCAATACGTTTGCTGGAGCGGGCGCTCTTGGAGTAACGCTGGATGATTATAATGGAGACAACTTCGACCATTCCGACTTAAAGTTTATTCATGGCGCAAGTATAAGCTTAACACAAACAGGGTTAAGACCTATCGCTAACAATCCAGTTCCTAAAGGTACACCAAGCTGGGGGAAGGAATTTAAAAGGCAATCCATTAAGTATGCCAATCGTTCCTTAACTGTCGCCGCTCAGGGAGCTTCAATGCCTTTCAGGCATCACTTTCTTGATCTTGATCCTACATACAAAGACGTATTCGATGATCCGCTAATTCGCATTACCTTCGACTTTGAAGAGCAGGACCGTCAATTGGCTCTCTTCCTCGCTACAAAGTGCGAAGAAATCTTGAAACAAATGGGCGCAGACCGCGTCGATGCCAATAAGGAATTAGGGCCATATGATATTGTGCCTTATCAGTCTACGCACAATACGGGTGGAGTCATCATGGGGGACAGCCCAGATTCTTCCGCCGTAAATAGTTATCTGCAAATGTGGGATGCCGAGAACGTATTCGTAGTAGGCGCTTCCGCATTCCCTCATAATAGCGGCTATAATCCTACCGGAACCGTTGGGGCTCTGTCCTACCGCGCGGCAGAAGGGATCCTCAAATATAGCAAAAAAGGCGGGCCAGTCGTATGATCAACAACATCGGGATTCCCGGTTTAATCCTTATCCTTATTATTGCGCTTATCGTTTTCGGACCGCAGAAACTGCCGCAAATCGGCCGCGGAGTCGGAGATGCGCTGCGCGAGTTCCGTCATTCAGCTAAAGGGATTCTCGAAGAGTCCACAGATATAGCTGACGAAAAGAAGAAAATATAAATATAAAAAGCAGTCCTTGTTTATGGTTCAAGGACTGTTTTTCTTTACAACTTCATACCTGATTGATCCTCCGCTTAATTTCGCGAACAATTCCAGTGGGTTATCCTTCCATCTCTTCCATATTACTAGAAATGTTCTACATCTCCTGAGATAAAGTTTCCAAATTTTTGATGTTAAGAAATGGGAGTAGATTATATATAATAATGATCAATGTATAACAAAAAACCAGCCATTAGACCGGGGTCATTAGGCTGGACTATTGTTTATTTGACGATTCTTCTAATTTTCTTACTTTCGGCTTTAAGCGAAGCGTTTCTTCAAAAGCTGAGGTAGCATATTCTTTGCTTAAGATCACTTCTTCTTTAAGTTCTTCCACATTCCCATTCAATACGCCTACACTGTTAATCAGTTGTACAATCATATCAGTATGTTGTCGTTGAGTATGCTTAATTTCTTTTATTTCTTGTTCTAGCTGTTGTTGTTCATTTCTAATTTCTTTTACTTCTTGTCTAATCTCTTTTACTTCTTGGCTCAACTGCTGTTGAGCATGCTTGATTTCTTTTACTTCTTGGCTTAACTGCTGTTGAACATGCTTGATTTCTTTTACTTCTTGGCTCAACTGCTGTTGAACATGCTTAATTTCTTTTACTTCTTGATCAAACCGCTGTTGTCCTTTCTCAATCGACTCTAGCTTAGATATGATTTCCTTAAGCATTCCCTCCATACTGCTCACCTCACTTTTTTATATTATATCATGAAAAAACAAAAAATTAGGTAACAAAAGCTGTAAAATCCAATATATTACATAATTGTATTTTACATTTCATTATATCATATTTTTACATGAAAAAATGGCTAAAAAAAGCCAAAGCAACAACACGCTTTGGCTTTCGTACTAGTCATAACTATGCTATTATGTGGAAATCTAAGCTTCATTCTCCTGCGGTACTACCGCATCATGCATAAGTTGTTCCAAACGTGCGCGGTGACGAGCCGTCTCTTCTTCCGTCCAGCCCAGTTTCCGGGCCATGTAAGCGATAACCGGCTCTTTCCACCTTTCTACCCAACGAATATCAAAGTATAGCGCTCCGGTACGACGAACGAAGTAATCTTCTGGTGTTGTGGCCATTTCAGCTTCGATAGCATACACAAGTGAACCAAAAACGTCTTTTGGCAAACCGGAAGCTTCCGCTTCTGCTTGACGCTCACGGATAATCTCATAAATACAGTCTATATTTGAACCGTAACGACGCGTCAGCTTATCCGCTTCTTTCGTCGATAAGCCCACTTGAACTCCTTCTCCGGTTTTCTGACGTACGAACGCTCCAAAATTATCCGAGCCGCCCACATCGCCTCCTGACAGACGAATTTTGTCGGTGGTACACCCCGGATATGAGCCGTACCCTTCTTCTTTAAGCTGAGACGCAACCAAATCAACAATGCGCTCCGCCATTTTACGGTATCCGGTTAGCTTCCCGCCGGCAATGGACAGAAGACCAGATTCAGAAATAAAAATTTCATCTTTACGTGAAAGCTCAGAAGGGGACTTGCCCTCTTCATGAATAAGCGGACGCAAACCAGCCCAGCTTGATTCCACGTCTTCCTTAGTTAGCTTCAACGTTGGGAACATAAAATTTGCGGCCCGCAAAATGTAATCGCGATCTTCCGTCGTCATTTTCGGGTTGGCAATATCGCCATGGTAATCTGTATCCGTCGTCCCTACATACGTTTTTCCATCGCGCGGAATCGCAAATACCATGCGCCCATCCGGTGTATCAAAGTATACCGCCTGGCGCAGTGGGAACCGCTTGCCATCGATAACAAGGTGAACACCTTTCGTAAGGTGCAGACGTTTCCCTTTTTTCGAACCATCAATTTCGCGAACTTTGTCCACCCACGGACCGGCAGCATTCACCACTTTTTTCGCACGAATATCGTGCTTTGTGCCGGTTATTTGATCTACAGCGACAACACCTACCACCTTACCATTTTCATATAACAAATCCTGTACCTTAACATAATTTACAGCCTGTGCACCGCGACGCACCGCTTCTTTCATCACTTCAATCGTCAGGCGTGCATCATCGGTACGATACTCCACATAGTACCCGCCGCCTTTGAGTTTGTCTGTGCGGAGCAACGGCTCTTTCTTCAATGTTTCTTCTTTACTCAGCATTACGCGGCGTTCGCTCTTTTTGACACCGGCTAACGTATCATAAACACGCAATCCAATGGAAGTAGCAAACTTACCGTACGTGCCTCCTTCAATCATCGGAAGAAGCATCCACTCCGGTGTAGTAACATGCGGAGCATTCTCATACACGATGGCTCTCTCTTTACCAACTTCAGCCACCAGCTTAAATTCCAGCTGTTTCAAATAACGCAGACCCCCGTGTACCAGCTTGGTGGAACGGCTGGACGTTCCAGCTGCGAAATCTTGCATTTCCAAAAGCGCTGTTTTCATACCGCGCGCTTGCGCATCCAGCGCAATGCCGGCTCCTGTAATGCCGCCACCGATGACAAGCACATCGAATGACTGTCCCTCCATATCGCGCAAAATTTCCTGACGGTTCATGCTCGAAAACGTATAGCTCATGTTTGTTTCACTCTCCTGTATATAGTATGGACGCAAAACAACTTGCTTATCTCTTCCATAAAACAAAAAACCACAACATGATCCTTTTTCAACAAAGGATCTGCTGTGGTCTTCTCCTATTCTCCGACCAATATTAACTTCCACGTTAACTCTACATTATTTAGTATAACACGCTTTTTCTTCTCCAGCAACCAAAGGTAAAAGGATCACTTGAACTTAAAGCCCATCGCAGCTTCAACGGCTTTTTTCCATCCGGTATACAAATGTATTCTCTCTTCTTCCAGCATCTTAGGTTTGAAACACTTTTCCATCTGCCACTTAGCCGCAATTTCTTCTCGACTTTCCCAGAAGCCGACCGCAAGACCAGCGAGGTAAGCTGCACCTAAAGCTGTCGTCTCATTAATCGTCGGCCGTTCAACCTCTACTCCGAGAATATCGCTCTGGAATTGCATCAAGAAATTATTTTTCACCGCGCCGCCGTCCACACGTAACGTTTTCAATTTAATGCCGGAATCGGCTTCCATTGCAGATAATACATCTTTCGTTTGATAAGCTAACGATTCTAACGTCGCACGGACAAAATGTTCTTTTTCTGTTCCACGGGTCAACCCGAAGATCGCACCACGTACCTCGCTATCCCAATATGGCGTACCTAGCCCGACGAAAGCGGGTACCATATAGACACCGTTCGTTGACTCGACCCGGGCGGCGTACTGTTCGCTATCAGCTGCCGTCTTTAGCATGCGCAGACCATCACGAAGCCACTGAATCGCTGAACCAGCGACAAAAATGCTACCTTCTAGCGCATATTCAACTTTGCCGTCAATTCCCCAGGCCAGCGTGGTTAGTAAACCATGTTTGGACTTTACAGCTTTCTCTCCTGTATTCATAAGCATAAAGCAACCTGTACCGTACGTATTTTTCGCCATGCCCATTTCATAGCAGGCCTGACCAAACAACGCTGCTTGCTGGTCGCCAGCTGCTCCAGCAAGCGGAACATTTTCGCCAAAGAAATGCTGTTCTGCCGTATGAGCGTATATTTCAGAAGACGGACGTACTTCCGGCAGCATGCTTTTCGGTATATTCAGCATTTCCAACAATTCTTCGTCCCATTTCTGCTCATAAATATTGTACATAAGCGTGCGCGATGCATTAGAGTAATCGGTTACATGAGCTTCTCCCCCGGACAAACGCCAAATAAGCCAAGTGTCGATAGTCCCGAACAGCAAATCGCCTTTTTCCGCTTTTTCACGTGCACCTTCAACATTGTCGAGAATCCATTTTACTTTTGTTCCGGAAAAATAAGCGTCAATTAATAAACCCGTCTTATCACGCACCATATCGGAATATCCTTTTGCTTTAAGTTCCTCACAAATATCGGCCGTCTGGCGTGATTGCCATACGATAGCGTTATACACCGGATTGCCCGTATGCTTATCCCACACAACCGTCGTCTCCCGCTGGTTGGTAATTCCAATTGCGGCGATTTCTTTCGCGCTGATATTCGCCGTAGAAAGCGCTTCCGCAATCACCGCCAAAATTGAGCCCCAAATTTCGTACGCATCATGCTCAACCCAGCCCGGCTTCGGAAAATACTGTGAAAATTCTCGTTGGGCAACCGTTACAATTTTCCCCTGTTTATTAAATACAATCGCCCGCGAGCTAGTTGTTCCTTGATCTAGCGCTAATACATATTTTTTTTTCATGAACAATCGCTCCTTTTTCTGTTATGCCAATGTTTTTTTGTATTCTAAGTTAGAAAAAATACCTTGTAAAACAATGCACCGAGCCCCCCACCAATAATAGGCCCTATAACCGGAATCCAGGCATATCCCCAATTCGAGCTACCTTTTCCAGCAATAGGCAAAAGGAAATGCGCCAAGCGCGGGCCAAAATCACGTGCTGGATTAATCGCGTATCCTGTTGTTCCACCAAGTGAAAGACCAATGCTAACAATGAGAAATCCTACGATAAGCGGATTCAGGCCATCAGCAAACTTGTTGGCACCAATTGCTAAAATGCCCAGCACAAGTATGAATGTTCCGATAATTTCACTGATTAAATTCGACAGCCGATGCGGAATGGCCGGGTCCGTCGCAAAAACACCCAGTTTCGCCGCCGGGTCTTCGGTCGCTTTCCAGTGCGGAAAATAATGCAGCCATACTACTACCGCTCCCAAAAATGCGCCAATGAGTTGAGCCGCAATGTACATCGGCACATCTGACCATGAAAACTGCCCAATGATAGCCAAAGCAATAGTCAGCGCTGGATTCAAATGCGCTCCGCTAATCCCACCAACCGCATAAGCGGCGATAGCGACAGCCAATCCCCATCCCAATGTAATAACAATCCAGCCGGAGTTGTGCGCTTTTGATTTGTTAAGCACTACTCCGCCTACAACACCGTTGCCTAAAATGATCAAAATCATGGTACCTATTACTTCTCCTAAAAAAGGCGACATCCTCTATTCTCCCTCCTTTAATTCACGGCAGAAAACAAAAATCCACAGTAAATAACCCTATAAAGCTATAGGGAATTACTGTGGATCTCCTGTTCTCCATCACGATAATTAACCTGTGTTTTTATTAAAACAGAAAAAGAAAACGCTGTCAATATGCACATAATATAAATCATCCGCTTTTCTTGCATGTGGAAAAACGGATGATTTGCTTGTCTTTCTATTCCGTTAGTGTTTTACTTTTCCGGTATTCCATGTTAATGCCAAGAAGAAGATAGAAAGCAAGCATGCGGCGATAAGCATGATAAATCCTCCGTCCCAGCCAAACAAATCCACGGTATATCCCATTACAGCATTTGCAAAAGTGGCACCTATCAAGTAGCCGAAAAGCCCAGTAAGTCCTGCAGCGGTACCTGCCGCTTTTTTAGGAGCCAAGTCAAGGGCATGGAGTCCGATTAACATCACGGGACCATAAATGAGAAAACCTATACTAATAAGAGCAATATTATCAATAAGCGGATTGCCCGGCGGGTTTACCCAATAAACAATTACCGCAAGCAATACGCCCACCATAAACAAAATGCCTGCCGGCGCCCGGCGCCCTTTAAACAGACGGTCACTCATCCAGCCACATAACAGCGTTCCGGGTATGCCCGCATACTCATAAAGAAAATAAGACCAGCGAGAATTATCGTGACTGAATCCTTTAGCCTCAGTGAGATAAGTAGGAGCCCAGTCCACTACCCCATAGCGAACAAAGTACACAAACACATTAGCCAGCGCAATAAACCATAAAAATTTATTATTTAATACATACTTAAATAAAATTTCTTTAGCGGTAAGCTCTTTTTCTCTATCCTGAACTTTATCCTTATCATCAGGATACTCATTTTTATATTCCTCAATCGGGGGCAACCCAACCGATTGCGGGGTATCACGTAACGTCATAATAACGTATATACCGATTAAAACGGCAATAATGCCAGGGAAAAAGAAAATGCTTTTCCATGTAGCAAACAATAAAATGCCCAATCCGACAAGCGGCCCTGTAATACCGCCCCCTACATTGTGGGCAACATTCCAAATCGACATCTTCGTTCCCCGCTCGCTAATCGAGAACCAGTGTACCATCGTTCGTCCGCTTGGAGGCCATCCCATTCCCTGAAACCAGCCATTAATAAACATTAAAACAAACATAATAGCAATGCTTGACGTTAAAAAAGGTACCGTACCGAACAAAATATTCAGCACCCCGGACAAAATAAGGCCCGTTGCAAGAAAATAACGCGGATTGCATCGGTCAGACACAATTCCCATCACAAATTTGCTGATACCATAAGCAATAGATACGGCCGAAAGTACAAGCCCAAGCTCACCCTTGGAAAATCCCTGTTCTGTAAAGTACGGAATAGCCAATGAAAAGTTTTTTCTTACCAGATAATAACCAGCATACCCGATAAAAATTCCCAAAAATACTTGCAGCCGAAGCCGACGATACGTCGCATCAATTTTATCGGCTGGCAATCGCTCAATATGAGGAGCAGGACGATAAAGGTTAACAATTTTCTGCCACATATTCTTGTCCCTTCCTTTCTCTTGTTATAGTTTTTATAATCTGCAAATAAAGTATGAATAAAATAAGCAAATCTCTTGGGAATCCCTCCTTTTCATTGCCAAAGGTATAGTCTTCGGCATCACAAAATAAAAAAAACCATAAAAAACATAAGAAGGAAGAAATACCTTCATGTTTTTTATGGTTTTTTTCTCAAAATCTCCAACCAAATTCGCCTATTAACTTCTAGCAATGATTTTATGTCTGTAGGTCCAATATATCATATCAACAAAAAATTGTGAATGCGTTTTCTTCAAATTTTGTATTCTTTTAAAGTGGATTGGCTAGGAAGTGATTCCAAATTTCTTTGCGCGATGTAGTGACCGCAATAGCTCCTCCGCTTAAAGCCAATTCCGCATCTCGGATCGTACGGATTAGACCTCCGGCTAGTACGGGAATTTTTACCCTCTCATAAATTTCAGAAATAATATGAGGCATCACGCCAGGCAATACTTCAATATAATCGGGCTGCGTCTGTTCTACCAATCGGTAACTTGTTTCCAACGCGGTAGTATCTAGGAGAAAGAAACGCTGAACAGCAAGCACTTTATTTTTCTTTGCAGTCAGTACGGCACTTTTACGCGTGGAAATGACGCCAGCCGGTTTGATTTCCCGGCACAAAAATTCCGTGGCATATTCATCGTTTCGCAGTCCTTGGATTAAATCGACATGCACCAGCATCTTTTTGTTATGCCTTCTGGCCGTTTCCACGATACTTTTGAGCTGACCAATGTGACTGTCCAGCAATACCATATATTCAAAGGGGCTTTGCAACAGCAATTCAAAATCCTTCATCTGGCGAATAGCAGGTAATACCTTCTGGTTGCAGAAGCTCACGACCTTTCACACCTCATTCCGCAAACTATGTTGCACACATTTTAGCATAAACATTCATTATTTCAAATATTATCCCTCTGTACCTATATTCACCCGTTCGATTCGTCAAAATATGCAGTATAAAAGCATCCTCTTCTTCGCACGCTAAGATAAGCGGAGATGTTAACAGCGAACAAACAAACCCATATATTTGTTAACCAAGACGAATTGCTGAAAGCCTGGAATCGAACCTTACCTTCCACCTTTGACAAGACCGACAAAGTCGAATGTACATTACTAAGCATTAAACGGCAAGGACTTTCGGTTGAACAGACGCCGGATATCCACGATCTCTCAAAAGATTATATGCGCAATACTCACGAATGCGCCCAAACTCTTCATCCTCTAGCCAATTCGCAACTAAGAAAGAGGGGTTATACATGAAAAATAAAGGAAGATTAAAAACAGATAAAAATCTTCAGAATGTGGTCAAGGCTCTTGAACAAGTTAAAGTCAATAGTTTCCACGCCACACAAATCCAACAAGATACAAATGATCGCCGGCATCAAGATGCATTAAATCATGAAGAATAATACTACCGGACAGAACCTGAACCATAACCCGAATAATGGACACTTTAAAACAGCCCGTTGTTCGGTTTTTTTGTATGAGCCAATTTTTCATTGAATTTATAAAAACGAGAATATACTATTTGATTTTCTTCATTTTTCGGAGTAACATTACAAAATATATATGGAAAATTTATCCTTACCAAAATGTGTATAAATGAAGTGATAATTTGGAAGACATGAGGCAGACCCTTAATAAACCAGCGAATGCAATTCGAAAAGATGATTTTATGAAAGATGACATTTCCACCCTTGACTTCCTTAAACTTTTAACTAAACTTGATACCCTAGTCCTAAGTAATCATCAAATTAAAGACATATCCCCCTGTAAAGCATTAAAAAATCTAACTTGGATATACGCGGTTCAAAGGTAAAGTCTGTTACGCCATTAACTAAATCGGATAAATTAGAAATTCTACTTGTAGATAAGAAACAAATCAAAGGAATAAATTTATTACCCAAGAAAGTAAAGATCTCCGATCATACTATTACAGACTAAACAAATCCCCCTAAAAAATCAGGGGGATTTTATATGTTTACTTCGTGTAGTAATTGATATACTCTACGGCACCTTTTTGATTAATCACGTCAGCCAATGTTTTATTTTTAGAACTACCTGGGTCATTAACGAGGATCATGTTAGAAGTAATTTTGGATAAATCAGGATTTCCTTTTGCATCAACAGGAAGCGTTCCGTTAAAGCCTCTTGCAACTACAGTATGCCCCGGAACACGAACCATAATCGGAATTTTACTATTGACGATAAGGTTAAAGATACTATTTTTTAGCTTATCAAAGCTTCCAAAAGTTTTATCTTTATACGTATGCTTATATTCTTTAGCAGCGGACAACCAGTTAAAGGGGCAGTCAGCCTTACTTTTCTTTAGTTTTTCCAGCATGGTTTTAGGAGTAACATTGTCACCAAAACTTTTAAAAATCATAGCAACGGAAGTAATAATGCACCCTTCTGCACTCATCGTACCGCCACAACTCGTTTTTAAAGATCCCCATTGAGAATCACCTTGTTTCCAGCTTTGCGTTTTCAAATCCACATTATACGTTTTGGTTGCCATTTTCTACTCTCTCCTTTAGATATCTTTTATAGAACGAAAGGAGGACAGAGTCCCAAGATTTCCCCCTAACCTTGTTTCCCTGTTTCGTTCTATGATGATAAAGAGAAAGACAGATTATTTTTGGCAACCAGAATTGAAAAATTTCTTTATAAAAATTTCGGCTCCACACCAAGCTCTGTTTTTAATATGATGCGACGTTACCTACACATGAAAGATCCGTCACCTTTCAACATTTGGGCATATCGTATTTCTTCATCTTCCTGCCATTCGTATGACGTGTAAAGAGTGTCAAGCTTCTTTTGTGTGACAAATAAAAAAAATGAAACATACCCACCACAACTATCTTCAATAAATAATAATAGGCAATAAAAACGCTCCCTCTTTAGTCGTTTTATTTATAAAACATGATATTGAAACTAATTTTAGGGTTGCCAATTTGGATTTTAATTCCTCTTTATACATAAAGAGGGGGTAAGAGAAGTGTCTATCACAAAATTTTTGAGACAAGATTCTCATTTCAAAAAAGATGTCGTTCAATTTATCAACGATCATCCAATTTTACTTTCAAATCCCATCCTTAAAAATTTCCTTAAGGAAAAGAAAAATCTGCTCCTTTTTATTCAAGCGGTAAGTTCTTCTACAAAAGAAAGTAAAAAGAAATTGGACAAATCATTTAAAAATTATTATCTGAAAATTCGATTAGTTAACTTTATGTCTAAACTCCTTTATTACAGTGCGATTGATTACGATAAAAAGATTCGCAAACATAATCAAAGGTATCTTTTGATACTGGATAAACCGGTTCAAAATGCATCACAGGACGACGAAATCACAATTGTTGATTTGATTCCTTCTAATGAACAACCTTTTGATGGACAAATTATCGAGAAAAATAACGTTTTAGAGGAAATCATAAGTGATCCTCTCCTAAGTAAAGCTATAAAAAGATTAACACCCAAAGAAAAATTAATAATAGAACTTGCTTATGTTCATGCTATGTCAGATCGTACAATCGCCAAAAAATTATGTATATCACATCAAGCCGTAAGTAAAACACGTAAAAGAGCTATTGCTAAAATTCGAAGCTACATGGAGGAAAGAGATGTCGTTTAAAATAGGAGATTTACCTTCTTTGCTTAAAGAAGCACAAAATAAAAACTTAGATGCTATGTTACTTTTCATCCAAACATTTAAGCCAAAGTTAAAGTCTTCCCTTTACCAAACATCTATAGGTGAGCGTGAAGATTTAGCACAAGAGTTAACTTTAAAAATCATAGAGGCTATATATAATTATGATCTGGAGGCTACTCCTGGATTTTTCGAGTTTATAGAACAAATAGAAGGGAACAGCGGAGCAAAGTAGATCCGCTAGTGTTTTTATTCATTTGACGTATTAGCAGGCAAATGAATAAATATCAAAAAAAGATGTATATACGCTAATGTCGTTGCATAAACAGCCTAGAGATATGCTATGCTGAATTAAGAAAAACCCGCGTACTGCGCCCGCTTCATACAGTAGAAGCGAAGGCGTGGCGCAACTCCGCGCGTTTTTCCAAATCTGATGGAAAAGGGGATTGCGATGAGCGAGTTTCAGCTAAAGTCTGGAGATTTGGTAACCGCTGCTTATAAATCGGGAGAGTATGTTGGTGAGTTAGTAGAACTGTATCCACCTCGCGTAGCTGTCGTCAAAATACTAGCCGTATTGGTCCATCCAACACAGGGGGATTTGCACCATCCATTTGCAGCTAATGTTCCGCTGTTCCATCAACGCCGCGCGTTATCCTATGGGGAGAAAGCGTCCGCACCACTTGCTTCCGTACGTCCTTATGACGGTGAAGTTCCCGAATATAAAGCCTCGTTAAAAAAAGCTCTTGAAGAACAAATATCTAAACTAAGAGAAGATACGTCTGAATGGGCACAACGCTCTCTTGTACAATTGAAAGAATTACAAAAAGAATACTTTGCTGAGTAATGCTTCTGATACAGAAATGGAGCGGTACAATATTGTCCGCTCCATTCTCCACATCCACTATTCCTCCTCTTTTTCCGAATTTTGATTCTCCTTTTTCGCCCCCGTTTTTGAAGGCAGGCGCCCCGCTTTCCGCACCGCTTCCCGGAGCAGAAATTCAATATGCGTGTTTACGCTCCGAAACTCATCCGCCGCCCAGCCTTCCAGCGCTTCATACAGCTTCGGATCGATGCGCAAGAGAAACTTCTTCTTCTGCGACATAGATTAAGATTAATAAATAGACCCCGAGTTAATGACCGGCTGGGCTGAGCGTTCGGACACAATCGCCACCATTAAATTATTAATCATGGCAGCCTTCCGTTCTTCATCAAGTTCAAACCCTTCACGCTGCAACTCTTCAATTGCCATCTGTACCATACCAACAGCCCCTTCCACAATGCGCTGTCTTGCAGACACAATGGCGGAAGCCTGCTGGCGCTGAAGCATGGCGTTTGCGATTTCCGTAGCATACGCCAAATGCGTCAAACGTGCTTCCAACACCTCTACTCCCGCCACTTCAAGACGGGCCTGTAACTCCCGCGCCAGTTCACCTGCAATTTCTTCTGGATTACCACGCAGAGAATAGCCTTCCTCATCAAAGTTGTCGTATGGATAACGGCTAGCTACATAGCGAAGCGCTGTCTCGCTTTGAATCTCCACGAACTGTTCGTAGTTATCTACATCAAACATCGCTTTCGCTGATTCTACCACTTTAAATACAACCACAGCCGCAATTTCAATCGGATTTCCCTGAACATCATTCACTTTTAGGCGCTTGCTGTTAAAGTTGCGCACTTTTAGCGATACTTTGCGACGTACGGTAAGCGGAATTCCAAGCCACAGCCCACTCTTCCGTACGGAACCTAGATAATGGCCAAAGAAAATAAGTACCACCGCCTGATTCGGCTGTACGATAAATATACCGCTCGCTCCAATGGCCGCAAGCAAAATCAGCAGAATACCCAGCAGTGGATTCTCCGCTTTACCAATACAATATACGCCGCCTAAAAATAATGCGACAAGCAGTAACAATCCTAAAAAACCATCAATTGCCCATGCCCTTTTTTCCGTCATATTATCTTCCTCCTTTACTTGATTTTTAGATATCATATTGATATCATAATGATATCACTTTTGTATTTATTTGTAAATGATTAAAGCGATGATATCCTCTTTGCTTAGTCTCAAATCCAACCGGAAATTCATAATTTCAATAGGCTTAAATATACTATTATGAGGAGGAAATAATTTTGAGCAATTTATGGATCTATCTTTTGGTGTTTGTGCTGGCGGCCACCCCAATGTTCGAAGTCTTTACTGTTGTTCCGCTGGGAATCCTCGCTGGATTGCCTTCTTTTCCCGTCAGTATTGTTGCCTTTCTGGGCAACGCTCTCACAGTATTTTTGCTAATCGTATTTATCGAACGTTTGAAGCTCTGGTGGAAAAAAAAGAGAGGGGGCCCAGAAGGGGAAGAAAAAGACTCTAAACGTAAACTACGCGCCAAAAAACTATGGAACCGCTACGGTATTCCCGGCCTTTCTCTGCTTGGACCCATTCTGGTTGGCAGCCATCTCACCGCTCTGATGGGAATTTCTTTCGGCGCTTCCCGCCAGCGTATTCTGGCCTGGATGGGAATTAGTCTAAGCATTTGGACAATAATTTCTGCTGTGCTAGCCCATCTTGGGTTTCACTTTATCATCCCGGAAGAGCAACGGAATATTCTTACACAATGGCTAAAATAAATATGCCGCAGCGCTTACTCTTTAGGGCTGCGGCCTTTTTTGTCCTTTAAATTTATCGTACAGCCTATTGATTTTTCGGGCCAATTCGCCGCCCGAATCCATTCATTTACAGTGCTCCTTTCTTTGCTTCATATGGCTCGTCCAAAGCTTCTTCTGACGATAACACGCTCTGCTTAGCTAGTACACTATTTCGATATCCATATGCAAAATATATGATAAGGCCAAGTACTAACCATACACCAAATCCTATCCATGTAAGAGATGGGAGGTTAAAAATCAAATAACCGCAGAGCAAAACCGCTAAAATCGGAATGACCGGCACAAACGGTACCTTGAATGCACGCGGCAAGTCGGGCTGTGCTCTACGCAGCACAAGAACACCAATAGACACAACAATATAAGCAAAAAGTGTTCCAATATTAACAAGTTCAGCTAATCGATGCAGCGGGACAAGCCCTCCAAATACAGCTATAATTATGCCGGTAATCCATGTGTTCGCGATAGGTGTTTGTGTGAAAGGATGAATCCTTGACATCACTTTCGGCAGCAAACCATCACGACTTATGGCAAAGAATAAACGAGTTTGTGCGTACAAAAGAACAAGCAATACTGTCGTAATTCCTGCAATTGCACCGACAGAAATAAACCCGGCCACCCAGTCTTGATGAATATATCTCAGCGCAAAAGCAACCGGCTCCTTTACGTTTAGTTGGGTAAAAGGCACAATCCCTGTCAAAACCATAGAAACAACGATATACAGCAACGTACAAATAGTTAATGAAGCAATGATACCAATGGGCATATTACGCTGTGGATTTCTTACTTCTTCGGCGGCGGAAGCGACTGCATCAAAGCCAAGGTACGCAAAAAATACGCTCGCTGCACCCGCAGCTACACCGGAGAAGCCGAACGGCATAAACGGTGTCCAGTTTTCTGGTTTGACATACCATACACCTACTCCAATAAACAAAAAAATGACAGCTACCTTTACGATGACCATAATATTGTTTACTCGCACGGATTCACGAATACCACGGGTCAATAAAAAAGTAATTAATAACACGATCGCAATTGCCGGGATGTCAATATATGTTCCTTTTTCTGGATTATAGGCACTGGTGATAGCAGTTGGAAGTTCGACACCAAACCCTTTTATTAATCCCTGAAAATATCCGGACCATCCGCTAGCTACAGCCGAAGCGGCAAGCCCGTATTCCAATACCATCGCCCAGCCGATAATCCAGGCGATTACTTCTCCAAATATTGCATAGCTGTAAGTGTAAGCGCTCCCAGTTACAGGCATAGAAGAAGCAAATTCCGAATAACAAAGAGCTGCAAACACACAAGCAAGTCCAGAAAGAACAAAGGAGAGAACGAGGGCAGGGCCCGCATGCTCCGCCGCCGCTACCCCCGTCACTACGAAAATTCCCGTTCCAATAATGCAACCAAGCCCTAACATCGTTAAGTCCCAAGCACCTAATGCCTTCTTTAAATCGCTATCTTTTTTTCTGGTGAATTGTTGAGAAAGACTTTTTTTGCGAAAAAAATCCATAGTGTCCTCTCCTTAAGCGGATTAATTATTTAGCCGGTTGTTTTTTGCGCTCTAACACAAATGTATCAGAAACAGCCCGAGTATATACAGGACCGGCCAGACGGCCAACTGGGTTTAACTTTTCTGTGTTAATTTTCCCGTCAAAATATAATTCATCCTTAATATGAATAGTAACTACCTGACCGATTACGAGACTTCCGCCGCCCGGCTTGTCTCCAAAGTGCAGTATATCATGAAGCACGCATTCAAGTTGTACGTCGCTTTCTGCTACGCGCGGCGGTTTTACGATACGGCTCGATGCTTTCGTCAAGCCGACCTCTTCAAATTCGTCTACATCAGGCGAATATTCAACTGCACAATCGTTCATCTGCTTGACGATTTTCTCACCAACAATATTAACAACAACTCGCGCGTAGCTTCGATATTGTTCAATGTATCTTTGCGCGCGCCGTCTGTTCCTCTGCGCATCGGAGCGAAGCAGATCATCATCGGATCAGCACAGATCGCCGTGAAAAAACTAAACGGAGCCAAATTGGCCTGTCCGGTTTCATTTACCGTTGATACAAACGCGATCGGGCGTGGAAGAATGGAACCGGTCATCAATTTGTATGCTTCATCCCAGCGTAATGTACTCGGTTCGATATTCATGATAGAGCCCTCCTTTATTCTTGCGGTAGCCAGCTATACATGTATCCTTCGTCTTCGTAAACATGCGCCTGCTTTACGACATAAAGCGGGCGGAATGTATCGATCATAACCGCCAGTTCTTTTGTTTCTTTCTTGCCAATGCTTTCTTCGATTTTGCCTGGATGCGGCCCGTGCGGCAGTCCGCTCGGATGCAACGTAATAGACCCTTCTTCAATGCCGCGCCGGCTCATAAAATCCCCATCCGCGTAATATAGCACTTCATCGCTCTCCACATTACTGTGAATATACGGAGCCGGAATCGCTTCTGGATGATAATCATACAGACGCGGTACAAACGAGCAAACAACATAATTGTGCCCTTCAAACGTCTGGTGTACAGGCGGTGGCTGATGAATACGTCCCGTAATCGGCTCAAAATCATGGATGCTGAAAGCGTACGGATACAGATAACCGTCCCAGCCAACCGCATCAAGTGGATGGAAATCGAACAAATAGGACGTCAGCATGCTATGCGCACGCACACGCACTTCAAACTCGCCTTTCTCATCTTTGGGCTCCAGCTTCTCCGGCGTTCGAAAATCACGCTCACAATAAGGGGAATGCTCCAGCAGTTGCCCATGCTCGTTGCGGTTAGCGCTTCGGTGGCACAATTGCTGAGTTGGATTCCACAACAAGGAAACGTGCTTCCTCCGTCTCCAGATGAACACGATAGGTAGTACCAATTGGGAATCACGATATAATCTCCCGGATAAAAGGAAAGCTCACCGAAAAGGCTTTCAATCTTCCCTTTTCCTTCATGAACATACAGAAGCTCATCACCTTCCCCGTTCCGATAGAAATAAGACATCTGCTCTGTCGGACGGGCAATACCGATTGCCAAGTCATCATTGGCAAGTAATATTTTTCTCGCTTCATAGAAATCGCCACCCGCCTCTACGTTCCACGTACGAAAATGACGGTGCCTAAGCGTGTTCTGTTCCTCGAATTCAAATCGAATATCTTTAATCTTTTTTGCTTCTCGTACTTGGGTTGGTGGATTAATATGATAAATAAGTGATTGGATTCCTGAAAATCCTTTTGTTCCCATAAGCTGTTCATAATACAGTCCGCCATCCGGCTTGCGGAATTGCGTATGACGCTTGTGCGGAATGTTTCCCATTTTTACGTAATGTGGCATTCATATTCCCCTTTTATCCAATAATTTCACGCAAAGCTGCGATAAACGCCCGATTTTCTTCATCCGTTCCTACGGAAACCCGAATGGTTTCCGGATAGCCAAGCACGGTTCCAGAACGGACGATGATGCCTTTTTTCAGAAGCGCTTTAAACACGTCATCGCCAGAGCAAGGAAGTTTCACCATTACAAAGTTTCCCTGAGAAGAGAAATAACCTAACCCGAGCTTTTCAACCTCGTTTTCTATGTAACGTCGGCCTGTCTCGTTTTTCTTTTTACAATTTTGCAAAAACTGTTCGTCGTCAAGCGAAGCAAGTGCAGCAGCCTGCGCTAGCCGGTTAGTGTTGAAAGGCTCTTTTACCTTCATCAATTCCTGAACGAATGCCTCATTCATGACGCCATACCCAACACGAAGCGCAGCCAGTCCATAGATTTTGGAGAAAGTACGCAATACAACCAAGTTCTGATGTGAGCCAATAAGTGAAACGGAGTCTAGGTAATTTTCGTCCGTGACATATTCGAAATATGCCTCGTCAATAACTAACAGAATATGATCCGGAACCTTTTCGATAAACGACTGCATTTCCGCCTTTCCAACAATGGTGCCAGTTGGGTTGTTCGGATTACATACAAATATCATTCGAGTTTTCTCAGTAATGGCCGCCAGCATTCCATCAAGGTCGTGTACGCCGTTTACCAAAGGAACATGTATCGGAACGCCACCTTCGATTCTGACATTTGTTTCATAGCGGGGAAAGGTGACATCCGCCATGATTGCTTCGTCTCCTTGGCGAATGTAGCTACGGGTTAGCAAATGCAAAATTTCATCCGAACCGTTACCTACAATGATTTGTTCCGGTTTTACCTGAAGCCGCTCAGCCAACTTCTGCGCAAGCATTGGTGCCGTTCCTTCCGGATATAATGTAATATTATCCATTTCGCGAATCATCGCTTCTTTAGCGCGTTCCGAATAGCCTAGCGGATTTTCGTTAGATGCCAATTTAATAATCTGGGTTAAACCTAGTTCCCGCTTTACCTCTTCAATCGGTTTACCCGGCTTATAGACACCAAGTCCTTCCAGCTGCTTTTTTGCCGTAATTTTTGGGTGTCCTGCCACTGTCATATCGCTTCCTCCACTCTACTTCTAAATGATTTCGTTACGAAGCACGCCCAATCTTTCGATAGAAAGTTCAATTGTATCCCCTTTTTCCAGCCAACGATGCACTTCGGCACCCAACTCAAGGATACAACCGGTTCCGACCGTTCCGGAGCCAATAACATCGCCAGGATACAGCGTGCAATCCTGTGAGGCACGTTCAATCATTTGTGCGAAAGAGAAATAAAGTGTCTTCATATTTCCCTGGGACAACAATTTTCCGTTAACAAATGCTTTCATCTCCAGGTCATAATGTTCGCCGTTGCGACGATCCTCCAATTCGTCCTTCGTCAAAAGGTACGGTCCCATCGAAGTAGCAAAGTCTTTTCCTTTCGCCGGTCCGAGCCCAACTTTTACCTCTTCACGTTGGACATCACGTGCACTCCAATCGTTAAGAATCATAAAGCCTTCAATATAATCCAGCGCCTGTTCGCGCTTAATATTTCGGCCTTCCTTCCCAATAACGCAGGCCACTTCCAACTCGTAGTCCAGCCATTCGGTATAGCTCGGCTTTTCTACCGGCTCTCCCGATCCTTTGATGGCGCTTGCATTCGAGAAATAAAAAACAGGAAATTTATACCATTCTGGTACCATATCAAGTCCGCGTTTTCTCCGCGCAGTTTTGACATGTTCCTCAAACGCGTAAAAGTCACGAAAGCTCGGCGGACGTGGGATAGGTGCGGCCAGCTTTACCCCCTTTTCCTCACATACCTCAGGTATCTTAGCTTCCTTTTCCCTTGTCAGCGCATAAAGCCATTTTTTTTTATCTTGCGGAAGATTCAGATAGTCAAGCAGAGAAACGGGAGGGGAAATAGCTTCCCCTCTCGTTTCTGCCAGATAGCGGTATGTTTCTTCCATGTCGTATACTTTTCCGTTGTGAATCCAGCCTGCTCTCACCGTTTTGTTGTCCCTAAGATAATAACTGATAAGCTTCATTTAGATATTTCCTCGACGTTCTTGTTCGCGCTCAATTGATTCGAACAGTGCTTTAAAGTTTCCGTCGCCAAATCCGAGCGCACCTTTACGCTGAATGATTTCGATAAAGAGCGTTGGACGATCCACAACAGGTTTTGTAAAGATTTGCAACAGGTATCCTTCGTCATCGCGGTCTACAAGAATGTTCAGCTCTTGCAGTTTCTTCAGATCTTCGTCAATTTCACCCACACGATTTGTCAAATTCTCGTAGTATGTGTCCGGTGTATAAAGGAACTCCACTCCATTTGCTTTTAGCGCGCTCACAGTTGCGACAATATCATTGGTCAGAAACGCTAAGTGCTGGACACCAGGACCTTTGTAGAAATCCAGATATTCTTGAATTTGCGATTTGCGCTTTCCATCCGCCGGTTCGTTAATCGGGAACTTAATTCGGCCTGTTCCATTCGTCATAACTTTAGACATTAACGCCGAATATTCAGTGGAGATATCCTCGTCGTCGAAATGCTTGAATACAGTGAATCCGAACACTTTTTCATAATATTCAGTCCATTCATCCATACGTTCTACGTTTCCAACGATATGATCAATACCTACAAGTCCTGTAGAAACAGATGGAATTTCAAAATCATTCGGTTCATAGCCTGGCAAGAAAATACCATTGTAGTCTGCTTTTTCAATCAATGTGTGTACGGTATCGCCGTATGTACCAATAACGGCTTTTTTTACGATACCGTTTTCATCGCTTTCCGTCCACGGTTCGCGGACAGCGATCGCTCCCCTTTCCAACGCTCCTCTATACGCTTCTTCCACGTTTTCTACTTTGAGGGCGATATCTTTCGCCCCTTCTCCGTGTAGTTTTACGAACTCTGCAACATCCGTTTGATCATCCAACGCCCCGGTAACTACTAGGCGGATGTTCCCTTGCTCCAGCATATAAGATACACGGTCACGACAGCCTGTTTCCAACCCCCGGTAAGCCTTTACTTTAAAACCGAAGGCGCGACAATAATAATAAGCTGCCTGCTTGGCGTTACCCGCATAAATCTCTACATGATGAATGTCCTGAACCGGAAAAAGCTCTTTTTTCTCTACTTTTTTTACTTCAAACAGTTCTTTAGCCATCAGAGTCCCTCCTACATATAACTGATTATTTTAGTATAAATATTTATTTTTTTATGAGTTATTGGACTATTGAAATGATACATTGTTTTTTGAAATGTTGCAAACGATTACACTAACGCGTGTGCACTGTGCTATGTTAAAGTTAAATATGGTAATTATTATAGTTATATTAAAAATTGATGCATAAAATCGAGTAGGAGGGGGTGACTAGCCCCCGTCCTCTCACACCACCGTACGTACCGTTCGGTATACGGCGGTTCATTATGTACGCCGCAAGGCGTGATATCGTCCTTTTAGACTCTTAAGTTGATACGATTCGAAGAATCGTTTATCAAGAGTCCGATGTAAAACAGGGCTTTTGGCGATACGCCAGTATCCCTTACGGGAATTTCCCCACTCATAGGCTTTTCCTCTAGGCACGCCTAAAGCGAGAAGCCTTTTCACTTTTGTTCGGGGAAGTTTCCACTCTTTCCACAAACACATACGCAGTCGCCTGCGCACCCATGCGTCGAGATTTTGAAATACATTTGGCGTATCTGCCAGCGCAAAGTATCCTATCCATCCCATCAGATATTCATTAAGTTCCTCGATTCTCCATTGTATAGGAATAGGTCTGCGTCGAGATGTAATCTGACGGATTTTCTGCTTCACCCGCTGTAGTGACTGTTTTGCAATGCGAATCTTTGGTTCAAGGAGAGAAGTAAAGCTGAAACCGAGAAACTTGCGTTTCCATGGTCGGTCAACAGCACTCTTTTCTTGATTGACCTTCAATTTTAGCTTCCCTTTGATAAAGGCAGTGACAGACTGTTTCACCCGTTCACCATAATGCCAGATTGGAGGAAACGACGGATCCTTGCGTGAGCGAAAGGTTCCTTTTGTGCCGAAGGCACACTCTGCCCTTCCGAAGTCCCCCGTGGAATTCACCACATCCTCCTTCGGATAAGTCCATACGGATTGTCTGCCTTCATCGCGTGTCTTCGAACGCCTGGTCTTTCGTTCTCCATAATGTTCGGCCCTTCCATGTCATGTCGTCACATGGCATGTACTATGACCTCTGTCGCGAATGAGGTTACCGAGGATACTCGGCTTATCAGACAGACCTCCCCGGGTAAGAGCGC
>NZ_CP014140.1:3547500-3597500 GCF_001439585.2 Aneurinibacillus sp. XH2
GAGGTGGACTCCCCAACACCTAGCACTCATCGTTTACGGCGTGGACTACCAGGGTATCTAATCCTGTTTGCTCCCCACGCTTTCGCGCCTCAGCGTCAGTTACAGGCCAGAGAGCCGCCTTCGCCACTGGTGTTCCTCCACATCTCTACGCATTTCACCGCTACACGTGGAATTCCGCTCTCCTCTCCTGCACTCAAGCTCCCCAGTTTCAGATGGCCCTCCACGGTTGAGCCGTGGGCTTTCACACCTGACTTAAGAAGCCGCCTGCGCGCGCTTTACGCCCAATAATTCCGGACAACGCTTGCCCCCTACGTATTACCGCGGCTGCTGGCACGTAGTTAGCCGGGGCTTTCTCGTCAGGTACCGTCAGACCGGGAGGTCATCCCGGCGGTTCTTCCCTGACAACAGAGTTTTACGATCCGAAGACCTTCCTCACTCACGCGGCGTTGCTCCGTCAGACTTTCGTCCATTGCGGAAGATTCCCTACTGCTGCCTCCCGTAGGAGTCTGGGCCGTGTCTCAGTCCCAGTGTGGCCGTTCACCCTCTCAGGTCGGCTACGCATCGTCGCCTTGGTAGGCCGTTACCCCACCAACTAGCTAATGCGCCGCAGGCCCATCTGTACGCGACTCAAAGGCCTTTCCATGCCGAACCATGCGGTTCGGCATCCTATCCGGTATTAGCTCCGGTTTCCCGGAGTTATCCCGGTCGTACAGGCAGGTTGCCTACGTGTTACTCACCCGTCCGCCGCTAACCTCAGGAATGCAAGCACTCCATCGGTTCGCTCGACTTGCATGTATTAGGCACGCCGCCAGCGTTCGTCCTGAGCCAGGATCAAACTCTCCAAAAAAGTTGAAGATTGATACGCAAGCTCGTAAGCTAGCTAATAAAGAAAGAATGTTTTTCGGGCCCCATAAAAGTGCCTGAAATCAACTTTGAAGCTGACCTTCACTTTCATGGGATATTTACCTCGCACACAAACGAGTGTCACTGTTCAGTTTTCAAGGAACTTCTTTTATTCCGCCTCTTTTTAGCGGCGACTTTTTTATTTTATAACATCAAAAAGTTTTTTACAAGAACTTTTTTTAAAAATCTTTTTTTAAGCTCTTTAAGTCACTTTTGTGACGACAAGATTTAGATTATCACATGATAAGAAGGTACGTCAATACCTTTTTAGATTGTTGACACCCCTCTTCTGGTCACTTTCTTTTTCGTCCCGCAAATCGGACAGGTTTGCGATGTATGCTGCATTTCTGGCACTTGTTCATTTTGCGCTGAAGCTCTGCGAGCTTCTTGTTACGCAGGCGGTGAATGCTTCGGATTTTGCGTCCGGTCACAATAAGGAACCTTCTCGCGTGTCATGTTAAACTTCTATATAATTGTAAGCAAGAAAAACTCGCGAATGTGCTCGCCTACCTTTTGCAAACCAGGCCGCTTCTTGTTTTAACAAGCAAAAGAAGAGTACATATCGCGAATGTTTCTGCTTATATATGTGAGGAGGGTTCTATATGTCAATTATCGTGTACTCCGCCCCCGGATGTAGCACATGCGAAATGGTAAAAAATTACTTAAAAGAAAAAGGTCATACATTTGAAGTACGAGATGTATTATCTAATCGAAAATATCAACAGGAAGTTGAAGCATTAGGCGTTATGGGAATTCCTGTTACCGTCATAAACGGAAAAGCCATCAAAGGCTTTGAACCAGCAGAACTGGATAAGCTTCTGTCGGAAGCATAACAAGATGATGCCCATGCCGGGCACATCAAAGAAAGCGGCCGTAGTATCTGCCTACAGCCGCTTTCTTTGTACTTTTCATCATGTATTTAAGTCTGCAATGCTTCCGGTACACATATACAGCGTCCACTCTCCTATGTTCGTGGCATGATCGCCGATCCGTTCCAGCGACTGAATCACCTTAATAAGCTGCACACCTTCCTTTACCAAATCTGGCCGCTTCTCCATGCTCCATTCTATATAGTCAAAGCATTTCTTGTAATATTCATCGACGCCATCGTCCATATTATCAAGAAGACGAAGGTGGCGAGCATCGTCGGATTGAATCGCTTGAACGCATACTTCAAGCATTTCTGCCACTTTTTCTCCCATTATAGGAATTTCTTTCGGGGAAAGAGAGGATTTTTTTCCATTGAGACGAACAACTACCTTGGCGATTTTAACTGCATGATCGCCAATTCGTTCCAAATCAGTGGCGATCTTCAAGTATGAGCCAATTGTCCGTAAATCTGTCGCTACAGGGGCTTGAAGCGCAATCAAGCTTAAACTCATCTTAAAAATTTTTTCCGCGAGTACATTCAATTTCTCGTCACGCACAATGACATCTTTGGCTAACTTCAGATCCACTTCCTGAAAAGCACTCCACGCCTGAAAAAATCCTGCTTGGGCAATTAGGGCCATCTGCGTTATTTCGTTTTTTAACTGTTCTAACTGTCCTTCTTGCATCCAGGCACACTCCACCTTTCTTCAAGAAAGTAGGCATAACTTTCCATAAAATATCGCCTGGTATTCCCCCACAATCAAGAAAACGAGAAAATACGGCATCTTCATAATAGTAAAAGTAAATTATTAAATTACAATTAAATTTTTGTTAATATAAGATGAAATTGAGAACTCGGCATTTATCGCAAAGATAGGGAAAAAATACCCCTGTTTCACCAGCTTGAGTATAGTAAACTACTAATATGCTTAAGTTTTGGATAGACTAACAAACCTTATTATATGGAGGAAGAATATGAAAACAAGAGGAAGACCTGATTTTCCCATCCTTCTTCTAACACTTTTTCTCGTAGGGTTTGGAATTGTCATCGTATACAGCGCCAGTTCTGTTTTTTCCCTTTACAACTACGGAACAGATACCTACTTTGTAAAAAAGCAAGTGATGTGGGCTGTTATTGGTTTGGTAGCAATGCTGTTTACTATGAACGTCCCCTACACTTTCTATAAAAAACATTTTCTTACTATCGCTCTGATTATCTTTCTGCTGCTTCTTGCCGTCCTCATCCCTGGTATTGGTGTTTTGCGCAATGGGGCACGCAGTTGGATTAATCTTGGAGTCGGTTTGCTTCAGCCGGCTGAGTTCGCAAAACTTGCGATCATTATCTATTTATCCGCACTTATTGCTAAGAAGGGGGGCAAAATCCGAGACTTAAAAACAGGACTTCTACCTGTACTGGTTATTGTCAGCATCTTCTGCATGATGATCGCCATCCAGCCGGACTTTGGCTCAGCTGCCATCCTTATGATGACCGCTGTAACTGTTATTGTTGCCGGAGGAGCAAATCTCAAGCATTTGTTCATGTTTGGAATCCCTGTTGGAATCGTTGGCTTTTTATTCATTATTCTTTCTGAATACCGGAGAAACCGGCTGTTACACTTCGGGGACCCCTGGGCGGATGGATTAAGCGGTTTAGGGCACGGATACCAGCTTGCACACTCTTATTTTGCCCTTGCGCACGGCGGAATTACTGGCGCCGGATTTGGAAAAAGTATTGAAAAGTACTTATACCTTCCTGAAGCACAAACCGATTTTATTTTTTCTATTATGGCGGAAGAACTTGGATTTATCGGGGCTTGTATCTTTTTGCTTGTATATCTTTTTTTCTTATGGAGGATCCTTGTCATTGCGCTGCGAGTCAAAGACACTTTTGCGACATTGGTCGGCGTTGGCGTAGTAAGCATGATTTTTATACAGGCCTTTATTAACGTCGGGGGCGTCACGGGTCTGATTCCAATTACGGGAGTGCCGCTTCCTTTTATCAGCTATGGTGGTTCATCATTATTGGTTTGCCTGATTAGCATCGGCATTGTGCTTAGTATTTCACGCGAAGTTTATAAGCAGCGTCTACAAAAGCTAATAGGAGAAGAAAAGCAAGCAAAACAACCAACGCTTACCGTTATAAGCCAACGAAGAAAAGCATAAGCCAAAAGAACCGTCTGTTTTTAGAGACGGTTCTTTTTTATACGATCGTGAAACAACGTAGTGAAATGATTTTTGCTACATAAGCGACAAAAGGACAAGCGCAGCACGCGAGTTCTTTCTATCTGCGAAAAACGCATACTAGCGCACATGAAGCATGCCTGAATGCGCATCGAAAACACGGCCTATACGCTTCGATTCAACAACACCTGCTTCATATCCGCACTATTCTAAAAGCATATTACGATCCCCTTTATCACTACAAAAAATAGGAGTACGAGGGTAAGTTCATCCCGATTGATGCCACAGATATTAATCTGGTCGTGCATGAGTTAATTGAAACGCATAAAAAACATACCTGCTAGTAATAAAAGGCACATAAAAAACCTGGTCATTAGACCAGGTTTTTTATATACGTTGTACAGAAATTACTTGATGACTTTAGCAACAGTACCCGCGCCAACTGTGCGGCCACCTTCGCGGATAGCGAAACGAGTACCTTCTTCCATAGCAATCGGGCTGATGAGCTCAACAGTGATCTCAACGTTGTCACCAGGCATAACCATTTCTGTGCCTTCCGGCAGCTTAATGATACCAGTTACGTCTGTTGTACGGAAGTAGAATTGCGGACGGTAGTTAGAGAAGAACGGAGTATGACGTCCACCTTCTTCTTTAGACAGAACGTAAACTTGAGCTGTGAATTCAGTATGCGGTTTTACAGAACCTGGTTTAGCCAGAACTTGTCCGCGCTCGATTTCTTTACGATCGATACCACGAAGCAGAGCACCGATGTTGTCACCAGCTTCTGCTTGATCGAGCAGTTTGCGGAACATTTCTACACCTGTTACAGTTGTAGACTTCGGCTCGTCAGTCAGACCAATGATTTCTACTTGGTCACCAACTTTAACTACACCGCGCTCTACACGGCCAGTAGCAACAGTACCACGACCAGTGATAGAGAACACGTCCTCTACCGGCATCAAGAACGGTTGATCAACAGCACGTTCCGGAGTCGGGATGTAGTTGTCAACAGCTTCCATCAGCTCAAGGATTTTTTGAGCCCATTCGCCACTTGGATTGTCAAGAGCTTCTTTAGCAGAACCTTTGATAACCGGAATTTCGTCTCCCGGGAACTCGTATTCAGAGAGCAGGTCACGGATTTCCATTTCAACCAGTTCAAGCAGCTCTTCATCGTCAACCATGTCGCACTTGTTCATGAATACAACGATGTAAGGAACGCCTACTTGGCGAGAAAGCAGGATGTGCTCACGAGTTTGCGGCATCGGACCGTCAGCAGCGGATACTACCAGGATAGCTCCGTCCATTTGAGCAGCACCAGTAATCATGTTCTTAACGTAGTCAGCGTGACCCGGGCAGTCAACGTGCGCATAGTGGCGATTTTCAGTCTCGTACTCAACGTGTGCAGTAGAGATTGTGATACCGCGCTCGCGCTCTTCCGGAGCAGCGTCGATAGAATCGTACGCCATAGCTTTAGCTTTACCTTGTTGAGCAAGCACAGTTGTGATAGCTGCTGTCAGAGTGGTTTTACCGTGGTCAACGTGACCAATAGTACCAATGTTTACGTGCGGTTTGGTCCGCTCAAATTTTTCTTTAGCCATTTGGTAAAAAGCCTCCTTAATTTAAGGTTGGTTTTTTAAGAAGTTAAGTATTTGTAAAGAAAGGTCCAAATGCGCAAAGGGTATGCACCCACCTACACATTTTAAACCTTTCTTCAGTTACGATAAAGGGGTTTTACGAAAAATTACTCGCCTTTGGATTTCTTAACAATCTCCTCAGCGATATTCTTCGGCATTTCTTCATAGTGATCGAAGTGCATAGTGTAAGTACCGCGACCTTGCGTACGGGAACGCAATGTTGTTGCGTAACCAAACATTTCGGAAAGCGGTACAAAGCCACGAACCACTTGCGCGTTACCGCGGGCTTCCATACCTTCGATACGTCCGCGACGAGAGTTAATGTCACCCATGATGTCGCCCATGTATTCTTCCGGTACAACAACTTCAACTTTCATCATTGGCTCAAGCAATACCGGATTACATTTCTTAGCCGCTTCTTTTAGAGCGAGAGAACCTGCAATTTTGAACGCCATCTCGGATGAGTCTACATCGTGGTAACTACCATCTACGAGAGTCGCCTTCAAGTCAAGCACAGGGTAACCTGCAAGAACACCATTTTGCATAGCTTCTTCGATACCTGCTTGAACAGCCGGGATGTATTCTTTTGGAATCGCACCACCGACGATTTTGTTTTCGAATACGAAGCCTGTACCAGCTTCAACCGGTTCGAATTCCACGATAACGTGACCGTATTGACCACGACCGCCGGACTGACGAACAAACTTACCTTCAACCTTCGCAGCAGAACGGAAAGTTTCTTTGTACGCAACCTGCGGCGCGCCAACATTCGCTTCGACTTTAAATTCACGTTTCAGGCGGTCAACAATGATGTCAAGGTGCAGCTCACCCATACCGGCGATGATCGTCTGGCCTGTTTCTTCATCGGTCCATGTCTTGAATGTTGGGTCTTCCTCTGCCAGCTTTGCAAGAGCCATACCCATCTTATCTTGGTCAGCTTTTGTCTTCGGCTCAATTGCAATCTCGATAACTGGCTCAGGGAATTCCATAGATTCAAGAATTACAGGGTGCTTCTCATCACAGAGAGTATCCCCAGTTGTTGTATCCTTCAAACCTACAGCCGCCGCAATGTCACCAGCATAAGCCTTCTTGATTTCTTCGCGATGGTTTGCGTGCATTTGTAGGATACGACCGATACGTTCACGCTTACCTTTAGTAGAGTTCAACACGTATGAGCCGGAATCAAGCGTACCAGAATATACGCGGAAGAACGTCAGTTTACCTACATAAGGGTCAGTCATGATTTTAAACGCAAGCGCTGAGAACGGACCGTCGTCAGTCGATTCGCGTGTTACCTCCTCATTGCTATCCGGAACCACACCTTTAATTGCCGGAATATCGATCGGTGACGGGAGGTAATCGATCACAGCATCAAGCATCGGTTGAACACCTTTGTTTTTAAAGGCTGAACCACAAGTTACTGGGAAGAACTGAACGCTAATCGTAGCTTTGCGGATCACCGCTTTAAGCTCTTCAACCGTGATCTCTTCACCTTCTAAATATTTCATCATTAGTTCTTCATCAAATTCAGCAACTGCTTCAATTAACTGATTGCGAAGCTCTTCTGCTTGATCTGCGAATTCAGCCGGAAAACCTTCAGTGATCTCAATATCTGTACCAAGATCGTTTGTATAGATGTATGTCTTCTTCTCAACAAGATCGATGATTCCACGGAATGCATCCTCTACACCAATCGGCATTTGGATCGGATGCGCATTCGCTTGCAGGCGTTCATGCAGTGTGCGCACAGAGTAGAGGAAATCCGCACCAATTTTGTCCATCTTGTTGACAAATACAATGCGTGGTACACCATATGTCGTAGCCTGACGCCATACTGTTTCCGTTTGCGGTTCTACACCCGACTGCGCATCGAGAACAGCAACCGCACCATCAAGGACGCGAAGCGAACGTTCTACTTCAACTGTGAAGTCTACGTGGCCTGGCGTGTCAATAATATTGATGCGGTGGCCCTTCCATTGTGCTGTCGTAGCAGCAGAAGTAATCGTAATACCACGCTCTTGCTCCTGCTCCATCCAGTCCATTTGTGAAGCGCCTTCGTGAGTTTCACCGATTTTATGAACACGGCCTGTGTAGAACAGAATACGTTCTGTTGTTGTGGTTTTACCGGCATCAATGTGAGCCATGATACCAATATTACGAGTTTTGACTAAGGGGAATTCGCGTCCCATGTAAGTACTAGCCCCTTTCTCATCTTAGAGATTTGGCAAAGGAAAGCGGACCAACGTCCGCTTTGCATTCTACCAGCGGTAGTGAGCAAACGCTTTGTTCGCTTCCGCCATTTTATGCGTGTCTTCACGCTTTTTCACAGCGGCGCCAGTGTTATTCGCAGCATCGATGATTTCTGCTGCCAGGCGCTCTTCCATTGTTTTCTCGCCGCGTTTGCGGGAGTACTCTACCAACCAGCGGAGTCCAAGCGTAGTGCGGCGCTCCGGACGAACTTCTACCGGAACTTGATAGTTTGCACCACCTACACGACGAGCGCGTACTTCAAGAACCGGCATGATGTTTTTCAGCGCTTCTTCAAACACTTCCATCGGATCGCGGCCAGTGCGCTCCTTCACCATATCAAAAGCATTGTATAGAATACGTTGAGCAACACCGCGCTTACCGTCAATCATCATGCGGTTGATAAGGCGAGTTACCAGTTTGCTGTTGTAAATCGGGTCAGGTAATACATCACGACGAGGTACTGGACCTTTACGTGGCATTCTTTTTCCCCTCCTTTTCCGTCAATTTTCACGTTATCTCTCATATTGCTTCAAGCAAATTACGCTTTCGGCGCTTTCGGACGTTTCGCACCGTATTTAGAACGAGCTTGAAGACGATTTTGTACGCCTGCTGTATCAAGTGCACCACGTATGATTTTGTAACGTACACCCGGCAGATCCTTTACACGGCCGCCACGGATAAGAACAACGCTGTGTTCTTGCAGATTGTGACCAATCCCTGGAATATATGCAGTAACCTCGATTCCGTTTGACAAACGTACACGAGCATATTTACGCAACGCAGAGTTTGGTTTTTTCGGTGTCATGGTACCAACACGAGTACACACACCACGTTTTTGCGGGGAGTTCGTGTCAGTCATCTCCTTCTTCATGCTGTTATAGCCTTTTCCAAGAGCTGGAGATTTGGATTTGTACACTTTCTTTTCGCGACCTTTACGCACGAGCTGGTTAATTGTAGGCATGCGTCGCACCTCCTTCCAATGTTGCAAATAAAATTTAAGACCACAGGTCCTGGTGGTTCATCCATAAGCAAACGAAAAGTTTTTGCTCTCGGGCATCAAACCTTACGTTTTAATGCCCGAGAATAAGCAAAAACAAAGTTAAACTTACATATTATTATTTTAAACCAACCACCGCGGCTCCTACATCGATCCCGCATGCCTTGCCGAGACGGCGCATCGAATCGACGTAATGAACCGGTAGACCTTTATCTTGGCAAAGGGAAATAACCTTTCCGGTTAATCTGGTATCAGCATCCCTAGCAACGATAACTTCCGCTACCGTTCCGGCCTCAATGGCCCTTGTGGTCTGCTTTGTTCCGATTACAAGTGATTTGGCCTGCTCCACTTTTTCATAAGACATTTGCATATCCTCCAAAGTAGGTATTAGGCACACTCAAATATCATATCACCTGCAATAGAGCGTGTCAACAATTTTACATACTATTTTTCCAGTATAACATCTTTCAACTGACTTTCATCAAGTGCCTCTTCCGCAACTTCTTCAGCCGGCATGAGTTCATGCTTCAAAGCAATGTTGCGATAGCGAGTCATACCTGTGCCCGCAGGCAACAGCTTACCTATAATAACATTTTCCTTCAGACCTAACAAGCGGTCAACTTTTCCTTTAATGGCAGCATCAGTAAGGACACGCGTTGTTTCCTGGAACGATGCTGCAGACAGGAATGAATCGGTCTCAAGCGACGCTTTTGTGATACCAAGCAGCACCGGACGTGCCACTGCAGGCTGTTTTCCATCCCAGAGCGCTTTCTTATTCGCCTCTTCGAACTCATGGATTTCCACATAAGAACCTGGCAAGAGTTCAGTATCCCCGCTGTCAATGATACGCACTTTGCGCAGCATCTGGCGAATCATAACCTCAATATGCTTGTCGTTAATTTCTACACCCTGCATACGATATACTTTCTGTACTTCCTGCAAAATATAGTATTGAACGCCACGCATACCGCGGATCTTAAGCATTTCTTTCGGGTCAATGGAGCCTTCGGTTAATTCTTCACCAAGATCCACTTTGGAACCAACGAACACTTTCAAACGGGAACCGTAAGGAATTTGATATACTTTATTCTCGGTTTCCCCGCGAATTTCGACTTCGCGCCGATCTTTGCCTTCGCGAATGTCGATAACTTCACCTTCAATTTCGGTAATAACAGCCTGGCCTTTCGGATTCCGGGCCTCAAACAACTCCTGGATACGCGGAAGACCTTGCGTAATGTCATCGCCGGCAACACCACCGGTGTGGAATGTACGCATCGTTAACTGCGTACCTGGCTCACCGATAGATTGAGCCGCGATAATACCAACAGATTCACCGATATCCACTACATTGCCCGTCGCCAGATTACGACCGTAGCATTTCCGGCATACACCATGCTGCGTACGGCAACCGATAACGGAACGGATATTGACCTCCGTAATACCTGCGGCCACAATTTCTTCCGCAATTTTTTCATCAATGAGCTGATTTCGACCGACAATAATTTCCCCTGTTTCTGGATGGCGCACTGTTTGGAACGAATAACGCCCAACAATTCGATCCTGCAATTCCTCAATGATTTCATTCCCGTCACGAAGCGCAGTTGCCACAACGCCTTTATCCGTACCACAATCCTCTTCACGGACAATCACATCCTGTGCAACGTCGACGAGGCGACGGGTTAAGTAACCTGAGTCAGCTGTACGCAACGCTGTGTCTGCCAAACCTTTCCGCGCACCATGTGTGGAAATAAAGTACTCCAATACAGTTAAGCCTTCGCGGAAGTTGGACTTGATCGGAAGTTCGATGATACGGCCGGACGGGTTTGCCATAAGACCGCGCATGCCGGCAAGCTGTGTAATCTGTGACACGTTACCACGGGCGCCGGATGTCGCCATCATATTAATGGCGTTAAACTTATCAAGCGACGCCATAAGCACTTTCGTAACATCGTCCTTTGCTTTGCTCCAGATGCTGATAACGCGGTCGTAACGCTCGTTTTCTGTAATTAAACCGCGACGATATTGCTGCATAACCGATTGAACTTTTTTCTCCGCTTCTTCGAGAATTTGTTGCTTCTCTGGCGGAGTTTTGATGTCGGCAACAGCAACAGTAATACCAGCCTGCGTGGAATATTTAAAACCATTCTCCTTAATTTTGTCGAGTATGATCGATGTCTGCGTCGTGCCGAAGCGACGGAAGCATTCAGCGATAATCGTTCCTAGATACCCTTTTTTGACCGCGTCTTGCTCAGGCAACTTCTCTAGGAATTCGCGCACGTTCGTACCTTTTTCAAAAATAAAGAACTTATCCGGCACTTTCTTCTGAAGATTTTCTTTCGTCGGCTCATTAATATATGGTAGCTCAGGCGGGAAAATTTCATTGAAAATTAATTTTCCGACCGTTGTTACCATCAACGGAGCCGCAAATTGTTCCGGTGTGAAGGAAGTTTTGTTCAGGCTCTTCGGCGGCAGAGCGATACGGGCATGAAGTGTAATATGTCCATTCGCATAAGCCGCGATCGCCTGATTCGGATTGGAGAAAACTTTGCCTTCTCCTTTAGAAGTCTTATCTTCCATCGTCAGATAGTACGTGCCAAGTACCATGTCCTGCGACGGCGTAACAACCGGCTTGCCGTCTTTCGGGTTAAGGATGTTCTGCGCCGCAAGCATCAGCAGACGCGCTTCCGCCTGCGCTTCCGCAGACAATGGAACGTGTACAGCCATCTGGTCACCGTCAAAGTCGGCATTATATGCCGTACATACGAGCGGATGCAACCGAATCGCACGCCCCTCAACAAGCGTGGGTTCAAAAGCCTGAATGCCGAGTCTATGCAATGTGGGAGCACGATTTAAAAGAACCGGGTGTTCTTTGATTACATCCTCGAGAACATCCCAGACTTCCGGATGCACGCGTTCCACTTTACGCTTCGCAGATTTAATATTGTGCGCAAGACCTTTTGCGACAAGCTCTTTCATGACAAAAGGCTTGAACAATTCTAGCGCCATTTCTTTTGGCAAACCGCACTGGTACATTTTCAACTGCGGGCCTACGACAATAACGGAACGCCCAGAGTAGTCCACACGCTTACCAAGCAGGTTTTGCCGAAAACGCCCCTGTTTACCTTTCAGCATATGGCTGAGAGACTTCAGCGGACGATTGCCCGGCCCGGTTACAGGACGGCCGCGACGGCCATTGTCTATCAGAGCGTCTACCGCTTCCTGTAACATACGCTTCTCATTCTGTACAATGATATCCGGCGCACCAAGATCAAGCAAACGCTTTAAGCGGTTATTCCGGTTAATAACCCGGCGATACAAATCGTTCAAATCGGAGGTTGCAAAACGGCCGCCGTCCAGTTGCACCATCGGACGAAGTTCTGGCGGAATAACCGGCAACACATCCAACACCATCCATTCCGGACGGTTTCCAGAATTACGAAATGCCTCCAATACTTCCAACCGCTTGATCACACGGTTCCGGCGCTGGCCTTGCGCTGATTTCAGCTCCTCTTTTAAGCAGTCCACTTCTTTATCAAGGTCGATTTCCGCAAGCAGACGCTTAATCGCTTCTGCGCCCATCATAGCGGTAAAAGAAGAACCGTACTTCTCGCGATAGTTGCGGTACTCTTTCTCAGAAAGCAATTGCTTTTTCTCAAGCGGCGTTTCGCCTGGATCGATAACAACATAAGATGCGAAATAGATAACCTCTTCTAGAGAGCGTGGGGACATGTCAAGCACAAGACCCATACGGCTCGGAATCCCTTTAAAATACCAGATATGGGAGACAGGGGCAGCCAATTCAATGTGCCCCATGCGCTCCCGGCGCACTTTCGCACGGGTTACTTCAACGCCGCAACGATCGCAAACTACGCCTTTATAACGAACACGTTTGTACTTTCCGCAATGACATTCCCAGTCTTTTGTCGGCCCGAAAATTTTCTCGCAGAACAAGCCTTCTTTTTCCGGTTTTAAGGTCCGGTAGTTAATGGTTTCCGGTTTTTTGACCTCTCCGTAAGACCAGGAACGAATCTTATCGGGTGATGCAAGGCCGATCTTCATATATTCAAAATTATTGACATCTAACAAGGCGCATACCTCCCATTACTTCCCGGTTTCATCCTTTACTCTTCGGCACCGCTAATGTTCAGGTGAAGTTTATCTCCAGATGTTTCCTCGTCTTCATCCGTATCCCGCATTTCAATTTCCTGTTCGTCTTCAGCGAGGATTTTCACATCCATACCTAAACTTTGCAGCTCTTTGATCAATACTTTAAAGGACTCCGGTACACCAGGTTCCGGTACATTTTCTCCTTTAACAATAGCTTCGTACGTTTTCACGCGGCCTACTACATCGTCCGACTTGACGGTGAGGATCTCCTGGAGTGTATAAGCAGCACCGTACGCTTCGAGCGCCCATACCTCCATTTCCCCAAAACGTTGGCCACCGAATTGTGCCTTACCGCCAAGCGGCTGCTGGGTAACGAGAGAGTATGGTCCTGTAGAACGGGCATGAATTTTGTCGTCAACCATGTGAGCCAATTTAATCATGTACATAACTCCTACCGTTACTTCACGGTCAAACGGCTCACCTGTACGCCCGTCATACAGAATGGTTTTGCCTGTGCGGCTTAAACCCGCTTCTTCCAGCGTGTCGAATACATCTTCTTCCGTTGCACCGTCGAATACCGGGGTAGCCATATGGATACCGAGTGCTTTAGCGGCCATACCCAGATGCACTTCCAAGGCCTGACCAATGTTCATCCGCGATGGTACACCTAACGGATTCAATACAACCTCTACGGGCGTACCATCCGGTAGAAACGGCATATCTTCTTCCGGAAGAATACGAGCGATAACCCCTTTATTACCGTGACGTCCCGCCATCTTGTCACCTACAGAAATCTTACGCTTTTGTGCGATATACACACGCACAAGTTGATTTACACCCGGCGGCAATTCGTCTCCGTTCTCACGGGTAAACACTTTAACATCAACGACAATACCGGAACCACCATGCGGTACGCGAAGGGACGTATCGCGCACTTCGCGCGCTTTTTCACCAAAGATAGCGTGCAATAGGCGCTCTTCAGCGGTAAGCTCGGTTACACCTTTCGGAGTAACTTTGCCTACGAGAATGTCACCGTCTTTAATTTCAGCACCGATGCGAACAATACCACGCTCATCCAAATTGCGCAACGCATCTTCCCCAACGTTCGGAATATCGCGCGTAATTTCTTCCGGTCCGAGCTTCGTATCACGCGCTTCCGCTTCATATTCTTCGATATGAATAGAAGTATATACATCCTCTTTTACAAGCTTTTCGCTCAACAGAATGGCGTCCTCATAGTTGTAACCTTCCCATGTCATGAATGCAACTACAACGTTGCGGCCCAATGCCAGCTCACCTTTCTCCGTGGAAGGGCCATCCGCAATAATGTCTCCCGCATTCACAAACTCGCCCTTCTTCACGATAGGACGCTGATTAATACATGTTCCTTGATTAGAGCGCTCAAATTTATGCAGTTTATACTTATCAATGTCACCCATCACTGTGCGACCGTCTACTTCTCCCTGACGGCGAATCCAAATTTCCCGCGCGGTTACACGCTCAACAACGCCAGAATGGCGAGCAATCGTAGCAACCCCAGAGTCTTTCGCCGCTTTGTATTCCATACCTGTACCGATAAATGGCGCTTCCGGTACAAGCAAAGGAACAGCCTGACGCTGCATGTTTGCACCCATAAGAGCGCGGTTGGCGTCGTCATTTTCCAAGAACGGAATCATTGCCGTCGCTACAGATACGACCTGCTTCGGAGAAACGTCCATAAAATCAACTTTATCCCGCGGCACAGTAATAATTTCACCCTTACGGCGACAAATCACCGTCTCACTAGCAAAATATCCGTCTTCTGTCAACGGCACGTTCGCCTGCGCGACATTGTATACATCTTCTTCATCCGCCGTCAAATATACGATCTCATCAGTTACGCGGCCTGTTTCTGGATCGACTCTTCGCCGTGGTGTTTCAATAAAGCCATACTCATTGATTCGCGCATACGTAGACAACGAGTTAATCAAACCAATGTTCGGACCTTCCGGAGTCTCAATCGGACACATGCGGCCATAGTGCGAATGGTGAACGTCACGCACTTCGAAGCCTGCGCGTTCGCGCGTTAAGCCGCCAGGACCAAGCGCGGACAAACGACGCTTATGCGTAAGTTCCGCGAGCGGATTGGTCTGATCCATAAATTGTGAGAGCTGCGAACTTCCAAAGAACTCTTTAATCGCCGCGATCACAGGGCGAATATTAATGAGCGCCTGTGGTGTAATCGCGTTTGCATCCTGAATAGACATACGTTCGCGAACAACTCGCTCCATACGAGACAAGCCGATACGGAACTGGTTCTGCAAAAGCTCTCCTACAGAACGTAAGCGACGATTACCTAAATGGTCAATATCGTCAGTAGAACCAACGCCATGCAGCAGATTAATAAAGTAATTAATGGAAGCAATAATGTCGGCTGGCGTAATATGTTTGACCTTTTTATCAATCATGCCATTGGAAATAACTTTAATCACTTTTCCGTCTTCAATCGGCGAGAAAATGTTAATTGCCTGCAGACGAATGTCTTCTTCCAGCACGCCACCGCGAGGCTTTATGGTTGTGAAGCCAACGCTGTCTTCCAAATACGGCAAAATGCGATCCAACAAACGACGGTCTATGATTTGACCGGCTTCTGCGATAATTTCACCAGTAGACGTATCAATTAGTGTTTCAGCTAGGCGCTGATTATATAATCTATTTTTAATATGAAGCTTTTTATTAATTTTGTAACGACCAACATTCGCCAAATCGTATCGCTTCGGGTCGAAGAACCGGGAAATAAGCAGGCTCTTTGCGTTTTCTACAGTTGGCGGTTCACCTGGACGCAATCTTTCATAGATTTCAATGAGCGCTTTTTCCGTTGAATCTGTGTTATCCTTTTCCAGCGTATTTTTGATATACTCGTCTTCCCCGAGCAAATTGAGGATTTCCACGTCCGTACCGAAGCCCAGAGCACGCAAAAGAACCGTAACCGGGATCTTCCTTGTACGGTCGATACGAACATAGATAATATCCTTGGCGTCAGTTTCAAGTTCAAGCCATGCGCCCCGGTTCGGAATCACCGTCGCCGCATACGCTTGCTTGCCATTCTTATCTACTTTTGTGCTGAAATAAACGCTAGGAGAACGAACAAGCTGACTGACAATAACCCTCTCAGCTCCATTGATAATGAAAGTCCCCGTCTCCGTCATAAGCGGGAAATCGCCCATGAATACTTCTTGTTCTTTGACTTCTCCCGTTTCTTTGTTGATGAGACGAACTTTCACACGCAGCGGAGCAGCATACGTTACATCTCGTTCTTTTGCTTCATCGACAGAATACTTCGGTTCGCCTAAACTATAATCGATGAACTCAAGAACAAGATTACCTGTGAAATCCTGAATCGGAGAAATCTCATGGAACATTTCGCGAAGTCCCTCATCCAAGAACCATTGGTATGATTTCTGCTGGATTTCGATCAGGTTAGGTAATTCCATTACCTCTTTAATTCTTGCGTAGCTGCGACGCTGGCGATAACGTCCACACTGAATTAGATGACCTGCCAACTTATTCACCTCTCAAACGGAGTTTTTGCACAAAAAAGAACAAAGCCTTCCTAATATGTAGAGAAGACTTTATGCATTTGAAGAACCGGATGTTGATATTACCTCAGTATTCCCTAGAGATAATATTGTCATACTTCATCCGATTGCTCTTTCTTTACTATTAATAAAAAAAAGGTTGACATTTTGTGCAACTTCCACTTATTCGTTCACATAATCAGTGGCATTAAATAACGATACCATAATCGAAAAATAATGTCAACTTAAGATCTTATTGCCTGAAACACGAAGTATCCTTTCTTTTTGGCGACCTCTCGAACTTCAGAGTACAATTCCTGTAGTTTCGCAAGAGCGGAAGGAGCACCCTGCTTTTTCTGAATGACAACCCAGAGGCTCCCGCCCGGCACAAGATAAGCCAAAGCTTCTTCAAAAATCCCATGCACAATCTGTTTACCGGCACGAATCGGGGGATTCGTTAAAATCACATGAAATTTTTTGCCTACAGGAACAGCAGAAAAGCGGTCGCTTACAATTGCCTCCGCGTTTGAGATTTCGTTCAATTGCAAATTACGGTTTGCAAGCGACACTGCCCGCTCATTCACATCCAGCATCAACACGTTGCCGGAAGGCGTCAACGTCGCGGCGGACATGCCAATCGGACCATACCCGCAGCCCACATCGAGAACGTCCATTCCATCTTTTATTTCCATTGTTTCAATCAGAAGTACACTTCCGAAATCAATGCGATTCTTTGAAAAGACGCTGCGATCAGTAACAAAACGAAACTCTCTGCCCCGCAAGGTGAACGTAAAGCTCTGTTCTTTGCTGTCGGCTCCAGGTTGATTCGTATAGTAGTGCTCCATCCGTGCCACCCCGCTTCTTACAATTCTTCAATTATTATATACAAAAAGGACGAGTTGCTAAACGTGATGTCAAAAAGCAAGACGAGCACGCTTCGCAAGTGTTTCACAGTTTATTTCTAAGGAGATAAAGCCCGGCGTATCTGATACGCCGGGCTTTATCGTGAGCAGTTATACAACTACTTAAGTTCAACAGTTGCGCCAGCTTCTTCAAGCTTAGCTTTCATTTGTTCAGCTTCTTCTTTAGATACGCCTTCCTTAACTGTAGCAGGAGCGCCATCAACCATTGCTTTCGCTTCCTTCAGGCCGAGACCTGTAAGTTCGCGAACAACTTTGATAACGTTGATTTTGGAAGCGCCAGCGTTCGCCAAAACAACTGTGAATTCAGTTTGTTCAGCTTCAGCAGCACCGCCAGCAGCACCACCCATAACTGCTACAGGAGCAGCTGCAGTTACGCCGAATTCTTCTTCGATAGCTTTAACCAGATCGTTCAATTCAAGAACAGACATGCCTTTAATCGCTTCAATAATTTGTTCTTTGCTCATTATGATTCCTCCTAACAAGTTATTAGATTAAGCTCCTTGGCCTTCTTTTTGTTCACTAACTGCTTTAACAGCAAGCGCGAAGTTGCGGATAGGTGCTTGAAGCACGCTAAGCAGCATAGAAAGCAGACCTTCGCGATTCGGCAGGCTTGCAATTGCCTTGACTTCATCAACAGAAAGAACTTTGCCTTCCATTACGCCGCCCTTGATTTCAAGAGCCTCATTTTCTTTTGCAAAATCAGCCAAAACCTTCGCAGCCGTGATTTCATCTTCGAGGCTGAATGCAATAGCAGTCGGACCAGTTAATACTTCGTCCAGATCAGTCAAGCCAACTTCAGCAGTCGCGCGGCGAGTCAACGTGTTTTTGTACACTTTGAACTCAACGCCCGCTTCGCGACACTTTTTGCGCAGTTCAGTAACTTGAGCCACGTTCAATCCACGATAGTCAGTTACTACAGTGCTTTTGCTGTTACGAAGCTTTTCAACGATTTCGTTAACAATTTGAACTTTTTCTTCACGTACGGACATGTTTGCACCTCCTGTAGCATGAGACTTTTATCAAAATGAAAAAAGCCCACGCAGACATGCGAAGGCTTCAGATATCAAATCTATATCTTCATCAGCACCTCGGAAGGATATTAAGCCTGCCTGAACAGGCACCTTCTGTCTACGGTAACGGCATATTCATTTATCAACGAATGCTATCTTATCAACTTTAAAAATTGATGTCAAGCAATTATTTTGCCGAAGCTGTAATTTTTAAAGTGTTTACTTTTACCCCAGGCCCCATTGTGGAGCTTACAGTAATATTTTTCATGTATGTTCCCTTTGCAGCGGCCGGCTTTGCTTTCAACAACGCATCAAGCAGCGTGCGCAGATTGTCAGCAAGCTGGCTTACTTCGAAAGATACTTTACCAATCGGAGCATGGATATTTCCTGCTTTATCTGTGCGGTATTCAATTTTACCAGCTTTGATGTCTTTAACTGCTTTTTCAACTTCAAATGTTACGGTACCGGTTTTCGGGTTAGGCATTAAACCTTTTGGTCCAAGTACACGACCAAGCTTACCTACAGTCCCCATCATATCCGGTGTAGCAACGACTACATCAAAATCGAACCAACCTTCTTGGATTTTGTTTACGTATTCTTCGTCGCCTACATAATCTGCGCCTGCAGCTTCCGCTTCTTTCGCTTTTTCACCTTTGGCAAAAACAAGTACACGCTGAGTTTTACCAGTACCGTGCGGAAGTACAACAGCACCGCGAATTTGTTGATCGTTTTTGCGCGGATCAACGCCCAGACGAACTGCTACTTCCACAGTTTCGTCGAACTTAGCTTTAGAAGCCTTTTTCACGAGTTCAAGAGCTTCTTCGATTTCGTATGCAACATTGCGGTCGATGAGCTTTGCAGCTTCTAAGTAGTTTTTACCTCTTTTAGCCACTTTCATTTCCTCCTTAATTGTGGTTGTAACGGTTGTGCCTCCCACGAAACAGGGTTGCGCGTAGGCGGATTTCCCCGCACATTACACAACCCCTCGGTAGAAACATGTATGGTTAACCAGCAAATTAGTCAACGATTGTGATGCCCATGCTGCGCGCAGTACCCTCAACCATGCGCATAGCGGCTTCCACGCTTGCAGCATTCAAGTCAGGCATTTTAGTCTCTGCAATTTCGCGAACCTTATCGCGCTTAATCGTTGCAACTTTGTTCTTATTCGGAACAGCAGAGCCGGATTCAATTCCAGCCGCTTTTTTCAGTAGAACAGCAGCCGGCGGGGTTTTTGTAATGAATGTGAAAGAACGGTCTTCAAACACGGTGATCTCAACAGGGATAATCAGACCTGCTTGATCTTGTGTGCGAGCGTTGAATTCTTTACAGAACCCCATGATATTTACGCCTGCTTGACCAAGCGCCGGACCAACAGGCGGTGCCGGATTCGCTTTGCCCGCAGGGATCTGAAGCTTAACAACTTTGATAACTTTTTTAGCCATGTGGTACACCTCCTAAAAACAATGACTCTATAACTTAGCCACTTGAGTAAAATCCAACTCAACAGGCGTCTCGCGTCCAAACATATCAACCAACACTTTGACTTTGCGCTTGTCCAATTGAATCTCTTCAACGGAGCCAACCATATTGGCAAACGGTCCCTCTTTCACCCGAACCATTTCTTTCAGCACAAAGTCAACACGCTTCACGGATTCCTCCATGCCCATCTGCTTCATAATAGCTGCCACTTCTTCAGGAAGTAGAGGAGTCGGTTTTGAACCTGCACCTGCAGAACCAACGAATCCAGTTACACCCGGTGTATTCCGTACAACATACCAGGAATCGTCCGTCATAATCATTTCGACGAGCACGTAACCCGGAAAAACCTTCTTCGTTACGACCTTTTTCTTGCCGTCACGCTCTTCGGTTTCATCTTCTGTCGGAATGAGCACACGGAAGATTTTGTCTTCCATTCCCATTGATTCTACGCGCTTTTCCAGGTTTGTTTTAACCTTATTCTCATAACCTGAATAAGTGTGAACAACATACCAGTGTTTTTCCATGATTCGAGGACAAACAGGTGTCCTTAACCCCCCTAATGATTATTTCCCTGCCTTCAAGATTAACTCAAGGAGTTGGGAAATACCTAAATCAATTACAGCGAAGAAGATTGCAATAAGCGTTACTGTTACCAGTACAACGGTCGTATAAGAAACAAGTTCTTTACGGGTTGGCCAAGTAACTTTCTTCAGTTCGGCCCAAGCTTCCTTTACAAAGGCCGGTCCGCGTTTGAGTTTATCTACAAAACCCATAACGCACCCCCAATAACTTCAAACTCTCAAACTATACTAGCGAGTCTCACGATGAAGCGTATGATCGTTGCAGAATTTGCAGTATTTCTTCATCTCAATGCGTTCCGTTTGCTTACGTTTGTTTTTGGTTGTGGTATAGTTGCGTTGTTTGCACTCGGTGCACGCTAACGTTACAGTTACCCGCATGATGTTACACCTCCCACATTACTGGCTATGTACTAGCCTTTCATAATGAATTTTGCATCAAGTAAAACCGCGCAGACACACGGCTACCTCAAATACTTTATCACAAGGGAATTTCAGTGTCAAACAAAAATTGACTTAAACTAGAAATAGAACAGAAACTATACTTTGTGTAAGAAAGACAAGCAGCAACCAAAAGAATAGAGTTCATCAACAACTTATCTTTATTGCTCCACCTTAAATCTTGCTACCAGACTTTCTAACTGTTCAGACAACTGCGCCATAGTAGCTGCATCATTCGCCAGTTGCTGTGCAGCTGCGGCTTGCTGCTCACTCACCGCAGCAACTTCTTGAGAACCGGCGGAAGCTTCTTCCGTAATAGCTGAGATACGTTCCATCTCCTGGGAAACTTTGCGCGCGTTCTCTTCCGCCATTTTAATGAACGAAGTGATATGCGAACTTTTCTCACCTACAAGCGTAATATGCTTGTAAATTTCTCCGAAAGAATCCCCGGTATGCCGCACCATTTCCCGCCCCTGCGCGATCATATCATGGCCGCGCACAATCGAATCGATCGCTTCATGCGTCTCCCGTTTGTTCTCTTCGACAATACGAGAAATATTGCCTGCCGCTCGATCCGTTGCTTCTGCAAGCTTCCGTACTTCATCGGCCACAACCGCAAAACCGCGCCCTGCTTCGCCGGCACGCGCAGCTTCAATGCTTGCATTCAACGCAAGCAGGTTCGTCTGAGAAGCAATTCCAGTAATCAGATTGACAATTTGTCCGATTTCTTCCGAGCGGTCCCCCAGCTTCTGTACAACAGCCGACGCATCATCTACCATCCGCTGAATTTCTTCCATTTTATATACGGCGGCTCGTACCGCTTTTTCGCCTTCTCCCGTTAGTTGTATAGTAGCTGTGAACGTACGGTTCATCTCGTCAGCATAAGCGGAAATCTGCTGTAGACCGTTATTGACAAGAGATACTTCCATATGAACCGATTGAATAGAATTAGCGATATCTCCCGCTCCTTCAGCCAGATCGTTAATCGTTGTCGCTACCTGTTCAGCAGACTGCGTCGTCTCCTGGCTGGTGAGCGTTAAAACTTCGGAAGAACGCCTCATTTTACCTGAAGCTTCCTTAATTTCGAGAAGCAACATATGAATGTTCTCTACCATCTGATTAAAATTTTGACTAAGCACACCTACTTCATCGCTGCTTCTATTTGGCGTTTTTACGGTTAAGTCCCCTTTGGCGATCATGCTGGTCAGCTCGCTCAAATGCTGAATCGGACGAACAAAACGTGAAGAAAACACGATTAAAATAACAATAGCAAAAGTAAGAATAACAATCGCTGTGACAAATGAAAGTTTAGCTAGATAATCAAGCTGGCTGGATGCTTCTTTTACTGGGGCAGTAATGGCGACCAGCCACCCGGTAGTAGGAATCTGCGAGAAAAAAGCATATTTATCCACGCCTTTATATGTATACCTTTTGTATACAGTCTTGCCAGCAAATGCTTCGTCAATACCTTCTGTCAAATGCGGTATATTTAACTTATATAGGTTTAACTTTAAAATTTCTTCTTTTTTTGGATAACTGATAACGAGTCCGTCGCGCTGTGCCATATATGCATAGCCGGTCTGTCCAATTTTTTCGCCAGCTACTAAATTGTTCATGGTAGTAACCGGCACCGTAGCTGCCACAATACCGCTTAGCTGGTTCTCCCGGTTATAAATCGGACTTGCAATAACAATAACCATCTGCCCGCTTACGCGTGAAATAAGCGGATCCGAAATTGCATACGGCTCACCGTTTATTACTTTTTTAAAGTAATCTCGATTGGCCACATTTGTTTTCTGTCCTGCTGTCGTGAAAGCTTCTCCTTTCATATCCACAATAAAAAACATTTCATAGTCACGATGTTCTTTCAGTTGAGATTTTAAATACTGGAGTTGTAGTTCTTTGTCCATACTCCGAATATCCAGCGCAGAAGCCATATTAGTGACTAGCTCTTTTTGCTTCTCCAGCCAGCTAGTGACTTTCATATTCAAAAGCTCCAGTTGGATAAACGCCTTTTCCCTAAAATTATTTTCTAAAAACTCCTTAGCCTTGTTGTGGTTTATCCATGCCACAAAAGAAAGCGCTATCACAATTAACGGAATAATAACTATCAATAACTTTATTTTCAAACTTCTAGCTTTCATTACTTATCCTCCTCTCTTTTCTAAAAATTAGTTAGTACTATTATACCATTATAAACGCCTTACACACTATATTTTGAAAAACTTTTCCAAATATTTATAGATGACTTTCGAAATAAAAAAACAGGGCAATAGCCCTGTTTTTTCTATATTCTTATCCATATTCACGATGCTTTATAGCTATACTTGCGATACTGCGCGAACTTCCAAGTACTTCTCCAACTTTCTTTTTACGCGTTGGAGAGCGTTATCAATCGATTTGACATGACGGCTTAAATCAACAGCAATCTCCTGGTATGAGCGCCCATCCAAATACAAAAGCAAAACTTGTTGTTCCAAATCACTCAAAATTTCGCTGATTTTATCCTCAATGTCGTCATATTCTTCCTGATTAATGATCAACTCTTCTGGATCCGTCACTTTCGTGCCGCAGATAATATCCAGCAAAGTACGATCTGAGTCTTCATCATAAATAGGCTTGTCCAACGAGACGTAGGAATTAAGAGGAATATGTTTCTGTCGAGTGGCTGTTTTTATCGCAGTAATTATCTGGCGCGTAATACACAATTCAGCAAACGCTTTAAAGGAAGCAAGTTTATCCCCTTTAAAGTCCCGAATTGACTTATAAAGCCCAATCATACCTTCCTGCACAATATCCTCACGGTCGGCGCCAATCAAAAAATAGGAACGAGCTTTCGCACGCACAAAATTCTTGTACTTGTTAATCAAGTACTCAAGCGCATCACTGTCACCTGACCTTACAAGATCCACAATTTCCTCATCGTGCAAAGCATCATAGCGGGTATGGTCTGCAGCCAAACATCATCCCTCCGACCTGCCGTTATGCATCAGATAAAGCAATTATATATTATGTAACCTTTACCGTCAATGAAGTTAACCATCTCCACGGCGCCACTTTTCGAATTTTTTTTTAATTTCATCACTAAGGATAATTCCTCTTCCCTTTGGCTGCTGTTTTGTTTCGCGCACTTTCTCTCTAATATCGCGATGAATTTGCTGCATTTCCCGCCACAGCTCGCGCGCTGATTTACGTAAAGCGCCATAACCGAATGTCACCCTCTGTTCTGTATAATCTGACGTGGCGACATAAATTTGACGACGACGACCAGATAATTCGAATACTAAACGTTCGATACACTCATCCGCTGTTTCCTTTTCTTTTGTATAGCGAATATCGAGGCGATACTCCCGCAGTTTCTTGCCCATGCCTTTTACGTTATGGGCATCAAACACAACGATAACGCGCGCTCCGGTAAATCCTTGATAATCGGCCAGCCAGCCAAGCAAATCGTCCCTCGCCTCTTCGAGGCTAATTTTCTTCTTTTCCTTCAGCCGCTTCCAATCCCCGATCACGTTGTAGCCATCAACAATTAGTATTTCTTCCATCACCGATCATCCTTATTTAGCTAATGGATGACGCTGGCGGTATACTTCATACATCAATAAGGCACTCGCAACAGACGCGTTCAAAGAAGTGACGCGGCCTACCATCGGCAACTTTACCGTAAAGTCGCATTTTTCCTTGACAAGACGGCTCATGCCTTTTCCTTCACTGCCAATTACCAAAGCAACTCCCATATCAAAACGCGCTTCACGGAATTCTTTTTCTCCCGAAGCATCCGTACCTATTACCCAAATATTGTGCTTTTTGAGCTCATCAATCGTGCGAGCAAGATTGGTGACGCGGGCAACCGGTACATACTCAATTGCTCCAGCTGATGTTTTAGCCACGGTGGAAGTTAATCCGGCAGAACGCCGCTTTGGAATAATTATGCCGTGAACGCCGGTCGCATCAGCCGTACGTAAAATGGAGCCAAGGTTGTGCGGATCTTCAATTTCATCCAACAGTACGAGAAAGGGCGGTTCTCCAGACGTTTCCGCTCTATGTAAAATCTCGTCCAATTCTACGTAATCGTAAGCGGCTACGTACGCCAGTACGCCCTGATGACTTTCTCCTTCCGCCGCTTGATCAAGCTTTTTGCGAGGAACAATTTGTACGGTGACACCCGCTTTTTTGGCCAGTGCTATTACCTGATTGGCGGCTCCTTTTTGCGAATTTTCCGCAATCCATATTTTATTGATGGAACGCCCCGAACGCAACGCTTCCAGGACGGGATTTTTTCCGACGATATATTCACTCATGGCAAACCCCTTCTTATTCTTTGGTTGGAGCGGCCAAGCCGCTATCTACCCACTCAAGCGCATAAGACAAAATTTCGTCTAAACGCTTTTCCTGCCTAGTTAAATATAAAAAACCAAGCAACGCTTCAAAACCAGTGCTGAGTCTGTATTCAGCAATATTAGCATTTTTCGGAACGGTTGCCGACTTAGCGTTACGTCCCCTCTTTAGCACAGCCTTCTCTTCTTCGGTCAACCGTTCCCAAATACCTTCTACGATGCTGGCCTGCGCTTTGGCTGAAACATAGCGCACGGCGGCACGTTGCAGCAAATTCGGCTTTACCTCACCCGCCGCAATCAAATGCTGGCGGACGCGAACCTCCAATACTGCATCTCCCATGTACGCAAGGGCAAGGGCATTGATTTGTCTTGGATCTCTCGTCAGTTTATCTTGTTTCATACTGCGCCTCTATCCTTGCGTTTATTTGCGATGCCAGCGCGTGCCTTGCGGCGTATCCTCGATAATAATTCCCATCTCTTGTAATCGGTTCCGAATTTCGTCCGCCCGAGCAAAGTTTCTCACTTTACGTGCCTGTGCCCGCTCCTCAATTAACGTATTAATTTCTTCATCGGATGGGCCCGACATATTCTGTTCCGCTTCCCCAAAGGTAATGCCAAGCACGTCTCCCAATTCTGCAAATAAAGCAAGATAAGCTGCGCCGATTTCTTTTCTTAACACATTCGCTGCCATCATCTGATTCACTTCACGCACCATATCAAACAACACCGTGATAGCGTCAGCCGTATTAAAGTCATTATCCATTTCTTCGATAAAACGCTGGCGAAAACTGTCTACCCGTTGCTTTTCTTCTTCCGTGGCGGCCTCGTCCACCGCTGAATCCAGATGATGCTTCAGATTGCGCACAGCTGTATCAATACGCTCCAGAGCGTTTGCCGCCTGCCGCAAAAGCGCATCGCTAAAGTTAATCGGGTTGCGGTAGTGCGCCCCTAGCATAAAGAAGCGAATAACGCGCGCTGGATAATTCTCACGCAGTTTTTTTACCAGAATCACATTTCCAAGCGATTTGGACATTTTTTCGTTCTCAATATTAATATATCCATTATGCATCCAGTACTTTGCCATTGGATGGCCTGTCAGGCTCTCCGTTTGCGCGATTTCGTTTTCATGATGCGGAAATATAAGATCGTGACCTCCACCATGGATATCGAAAGTTTCGCCGAGATATTTCATTGACATCGCTGAACATTCAATATGCCAGCCCGGCCGACCTTTGCCCCATGGGCTTTCCCAACAAATTTCCCCCGGTTTCGCACCTTTCCAAAGCACAAAATCAAGCGGATTCTCTTTCTTATCGCTCACTTCAATGCGGGCACCCGCCTGCAATTCTTCAATGTTTTGGTACGAGAGCTTGCCGTATTCCGCAAAGGAAGCTGTACGGAAATAAACATCTCCGCTTGCTACATACGCATGCCCTTTTGCGATTAAGTCTTCAATGAAGGCGATAATTTCCGGGATGTGCTCCGTCACTTTTGGGTGGACGTCTGCCTTCTTTACACCGAGCGCCCGCACATCTTCTTCAAACGCTGCAATAAACATGTTTGCAACTTCTTCCACGCCCATGCCGCTTTCCTCGGCCTTTTTAATAATTTTATCATCTACATCGGTAAAGTTTTGAACGTACGTTACTTCATAGCCACGGTATGAGAAATAACGACGCACTACATCAAACACAATGGGTGGACGGGCATTTCCGATATGAATAAAGTTATACACCGTCGGCCCGCAAACGTACATTTTCACTTTGCCCGCCTCAAGCGGAACAAACTCTTCTTTTTTACGGGTCAGCGTATTGTATATTTTAATGCTGCTCATGGGCTTGTCGACTCTCCTTTAGTTGTTTTACTTCTTGTCTCAAGGTATCAATTTCTCGCTGCATCGAGCGCAACACTTCGCCGATTGGGTCCGGCAAATTAGTATGATCAAAGTCATGGTTTACCCTTACACCATTCTGAATAACGATGCGACCAGGAATACCGACAACTGTAGAATTCGGCGGCACTTCCTGCAACACAACCGAACCAGCTCCGATTTTTGAATTGTCGCCGATTTTCATCGAGCCGAGCACTTTCGCCCCGGAAGCGATCAGCACATTATTGCCAATCGTAGGATGACGCTTGCCCTTTTCTTTACCTGTACCGCCGAGAGTCACTCCCTGATAAAGCGTTACATTGTCGCCAATTTCGCAAGTTTCTCCGATAACGACGCCCATACCATGGTCAATAAACAGCCCTTTCCCGATTTTCGCCCCAGGGTGAATCTCTATACCGGTTAAGAAGCGGGCAAACTGCGAAATCACCCGCGCCAGTGTGTAGAACTTCCTTTTCCATAAACGATGGCTTAAGCGGTAAAACCAAATAGCATGCAATCCTGAGTACGTAAGGAGTACTTCCAGCGCGCTACGCGCTGCGGGGTCCCGCTCCATTACCGCACGAATATCTTCCCGCAACGTTTTAAGCATACTTCCACCCCTTCCATTCCTAATATTACCAATAAAAAAGCCTCCATAGCCAAATAATGGCTACAGAGGCGGTAATTTTCCGCGGTTCCACTCTGTTTCGCTCTGCTTAAAAAAGCAAAGCGCGCTCAAACCCGTAACGCGGGACACGGAGTCTCCTACTATAAAATGGTTCAGAGACCCGGCTCACGGATGCATTTCCGAAAACGAAAAGCAGAGCCGCTTCCAGCACGGTACATTTTATCATACCGGCGGCTTTCTCTGGTGCCTTTCTTCCTTTTCGTACTTCTTCCGTTCCTTGCCATTATCTTTATTTTGCAATTTTCTCGTAGTTGTTTATCACATTTTGCACACGTGAAACCACTTTGTCACGGCCGAGAAGGAATAGTGTCTGATTTAGGTCTCGCCCATGTGTAAGGCCGGTAGTAGCAACACGAACGGGCATGAACAACTTCTTACCTTTCTGGCCGGTTACCTTTTGCACAGCCTTCAGTGCTTCTTTAATTGTATCAGGCGTATATTCTTTAAGCGTCACCAACTCTTCATGGAACGCCTTCATAACATCTGGAACCTGCTCGTCTGAGAGCACTGCTTTCGCTTCTTCATCGTATTGCACTTCGTTTTCAAAGAATAGAGAGGCAAGCCCTGTAATCTCGGCCGCATACTGTAATTGCTCCTGATACAGGGCAACCACTTGCTTTGCCCATTCATACTGATCTTCATTCAGCTTCTGCGGCAGCTGCCCGGCTTTTTGCATATGCGGAATACAAAGCTCAGCAATACGCTCTACAGGAGCTTGCTTAATATAATGGTTATTCATCCAATTTAACTTATGAATGTCAAAGATAGCCGGTGACTTGGATACACGACTTAGTGAAAATTTATCAATAAGCTCTTCGCGGGTGAAAATTTCCCGTTCTTCTTCAGGCGACCATCCGAGCAGCGCCAGAAAGTTCATCAGTGCCTCTGGCAGATAGCCGAGGTCGCGGTATTGCTCGACAAATTGAATAAGGGACTCGTCCCGTTTGCTCATCTTCTTCCCGTCCGGATTTAGAATCAACGCCACATGTGCAAATTCCGGCGCCTCAAAGCCGAACGCTTCATAAATCATCAGCTGGCGCGGCGTGTTTGAAAGATGTTCTTCGCCACGGATAACGTGTGTAATTTTCATAAGATAGTCATCAATAACCACGGCAAAATTATATGTCGGAATCCCGTCCGGACGGGCAATGACGAAATCTCCAATACCATTTGATTCAAATTTTACTTCACCACGAATATGATCATGTACAATGTATTCCCGGTTTTCTGGTACGCGAAAACGAATAGAAGAAGTCCGCCCTTCCGCTTTGTACGCCTCAATTTGTTCCGGGGCCAGATGACGGCATTTTCCCGAATAGCGCGGCGTTTCACATCTTGCTTTCATCGCCTCACGCTCTGCATTCAGCTCTTCTTCCGTACAATAGCAATGATAGGCTTTCCCTTCTTCTACCAGCTTGTCAATATACTCCTTATAAATATCCAGCCGATCCATGGAACGATATGGGCCTACACCGCCGTCTTTATCGATGCTTTCGTCCCACTCCGTTCCAAACCAGCGAAGGCTTTCGATTAATTTCGCTTCTGCCTCTTCCACATTCCGCTTCCGGTCCGTATCTTCGATGCGGACAATGAAGTCGCCACCGTGATGACGAGCGAACAAATAGTTAAACAGCGCCGAACGGGCACCCCCGATATGTAAATGTCCGGTTGGACTCGGTGCAAACCGAACGCGGACTTGTTTCGACATGAATGGCCACCATCCTTCAAAAATTTAGCTCCATCTATTATAATCCTTCTTTTTGCAACAATACAACAGCCATTGCGGCCACTCCTTCGCCACGGCCCGTAAAACCAAGCTGTTCTGTCGTGGTCGCCTTCACGTTTACCCTTTCTTTATCCGTTTCCACACAAGTAGCGATAACTTCGCGCATTCGTTCTATATATGGAGCCATTTTCGGCTGCTGAGCAATAATGGTCGCATCCACATTCCCCATGATATATCCTTTTTCTTTTACCAGCTTCCAGACATCCTGAAGCAACACGCGGCTATCCGCATCTTTGAACGTCTGATCGGTATCTGGAAAGCGCTTGCCAATATCCCCTAATCCCAAAGCACCCAAAATCGCATCCGTAATCGCATGCAGCAAAACATCCGCATCCGAATGGCCCAGAAGCCCTTTTTCGTGAGGAATTTCCACACCCCCAACGATAAGCCTGCGGCCTGCCGCCAGCTGATGAACATCAAATCCTTGTCCTACTCGTATCATCGCCCGTCTCCTTTCTCCGCTCCAAAATCGCTTCTCCGAACACCAAATCTTCTGGAGTCGTAAGCTTAATATTCGTATACTCTCCTTCAACAATATGCACAGTCTGTCCCATGCGCTCCAGCAACGAGGCATCATCCGTACCAATAAAGCCTTCCTCGCGCGCCCGCTCATGCGCACGGATAATATCAGACAGAGCAAAAGCTTGTGGCGTTTGCACAGCCCACAAGCTTTTTCTTGGCGGTGTGTCCACCACGATTCCTTCTGCATCCGTCCGTTTAATCGTGTCTTTGACAGGAACGGCGAGGATGGCTGCTCGCTTAGCACGGAGCGCTTCTATTAGTTTCAGCAGCGTCGGACGGGTAAGAAAAGGCCGCGCACTATCGTGAATCATGACATATTCGACAGAACGGAGAGCTTTAAGACCAAGATACACGCTGTCCTGGCGCTCCGCTCCGCCTGGAATGACACGAACCCCTCGATAGCCACGGAGCAACTCCTGCGTGCATTCCATATCTTCTTCAGCCGTTACAACGATAATTTCCTTCACATGTTCAAGCCCGATAAACAGAGAGAGCGTATGAAGCAGGACCGGTTTTCCGCCCAGTTCGATAAATTGTTTTTTCACCGATCCGCCCATTCGCTTACCCTGTCCAGCGGCTGCGATAACCACACCTATATTCACTTTCATCCACTCATTTCTTACAGCGCTTTTTCCATTAATTTCGGCTTCGCGAAAATCATGCGGCCAGCCGACGTCTGCAAAACGCTAGTTACAATCACGTCAACAAACGAACCGATATAATCCCGCCCGCCTTCGACAACGATCATCGTTCCATCATCCAAGTACGCGACACCTTGGCCATTTTCTTTTCCGTCCTTAATAACCTGCACATGCAGTTCCTCACCCGGCAACACTACCGGTTTTACCGCATTGGCCAAATCGTTAATATTCAACACAGATACACCCTGAAGCTCACATACCTTATTTAGATTAAAGTCGTTTGTCACGACCTTTCCTTTCATCACTTTAGCAAGCTTAACCAGCTTGCTGTCAACTTCGCTAATTTCCTCGAAATCTTGATCTGTGATAATAACCTTTACTTTTAATTCTTTTTGAATTTTGTTCAAGATGTCAAGACCACGTCGCCCTCTGTTGCGCTTAAGCGTGTCAGATGAGTCTGCAATATGCTGTAGCTCTTCTAGCACGAATTCAGGAATCACAAGCGCCCCTTCAAGAAATCCTGTTTTACAAATATCTGCAATCCGTCCGTCAATAATTACGCTTGTATCCAAAATTTTATATTCGGTCTGGTTCGGCTCTTGTTTTTCTTCCTTCTTTTTCTCACCTTTAAAACGACCAATCGAAAATACGGACATAATTTCATCACGTTTTCGCAACCCTACCTGAAAACCAATGTATCCGCATAGTACAGAAATAAGCAACGGAAGCAATCTCGCCACAATTGGGATAGGAATGCTATTAATGGGAAGAAAAAGTAAAAAAGCCACAATAAGTCCAATGATAAGCCCCATGGCTCCAAACAAAACATCCGTAATCGGTAGCTTAATCAGTGTTTCTTCACTGCGTTTGATAATCTTTACAATGTACTCTGTCGGCCAAGAAGTAATCAAGAAGAAGAGCATAGCCCCGAGTACCGCACTGATATACTCCACGCCGGGGATTGTACCAATATGGATGAGCGAACTCAAAAGCCCGAACAAATCAGAACCGAATTGATAGCCCAATCCCGCACCGACCAAGAGAAAAAACAGTTGAATGATTCGTCTAACCATACCTTCACCTCCTCAAAATGATTCATATTCCATTATAGTCATATCTACCGAATAAAAAACGATGAAAAAACAAAAACTGTATAAATATGGATTTTATTTTTTTCTTTTACTCTTTCTTACGAGGAAATAACGACAAAAGTTACAGGAAAAAAAGGAAAAGCTTCTCGTAGAGAAGCTTTCCCCTCTAACTATTGACAACACGCTCAAGCAGATCTGTTGCCTGCTCTTCATTAATATTTTTAACAAGCACAAGCTCGCTTAACAATATCTGTCGGGCATTGTCCAGCATTTTTCGCTCTCCCGTCGACAGCCCTTTTTCTTTCTCCCTGCGCATCAGTTCACGGACAACATCCGCTACCTCATAAATATCACCTGTACGCATTTTTTCCATATTCTTACGGTATCTGCGATTCCAACTCATGGACGTGTCAAGCTCGCCGTGTCGCAAAATTTCCATGACACGCTCAAGAGCCTGAACATCCACGACTTCGCGAATACCAAGGTTCTTCACTTTCTCCATCGGGATCATGATCTGCATATTGCCGACGGGCATCTTCATAATATAGTACTGCTGTTTCTCACCAAGGATTTCCTTCTCCTCAATGGCCTCAATAATACCTGCGCCATGCATAGGGTAAACAATCTTATCTCCGATTCGAAACAACAACCCCACCCCCAACAGAGTATCCATTTCTAATATATCATAACGCCCATTTTTTGTCAACATTTTAAAATTTATAATCATATCATATATAATATAATCATGTCAATAAATATGTCAAATTAATTTTATATTAAAAATTTGCAACCAAAAAAAGACCGGACAAGCATCCGGTCTTTCTACAAATTAATAATTTCTTCTTCCGTATTCTCACGCCTGCGTTTTCTTCGCATACGTTTAACGTTTTTCTTCACACCATAAAGCGCATAAAATACAAGCGGGATAAATACAACCATCGGAAACTGTGCTGGAAAACGCACGGCCATGATCGCAGCAATCAGGACAACAAGAGGGGTGACCCAGTAGGCCGAACGCGGAATCCCTACCTTTTTAAAGTTGGGATACTTAATGTTGCTTATCATAAGATAAGAAAGTCCTAACATACTTAGTACAAGATAAATCGGCGGAAAAGCGTTGTGATACAAAGCCAACGTTGCCAATACGCCACCTGCCGCCGTAATGGGTAATCCTACAAAATATCCCGTATTGCCGCTCGTAGAGGAATTAAAACGCGCTAGACGAAGAGCTCCACAAATTGGAAACAGTCCAGTCAGCAAAATCCCAGTCCATCCCATATCACCAAGCACAACGACATACATAATTAAAGCCGGTGCCACTCCAAATGTCACGATATCGGAAAGAGAATCTAACTCTTTGCCAAAATCGCTCTGCGCGTTTAGCATACGAGCAAGACGACCATCCAAACCATCAAATACCATACCGATAATAACCATGATAGCCGCGTAGCTCAAATCAGTCGGTTCCCCACGGAAAGCTAGCAGCATTGCAATAATTCCCAGAAACAAGTTGCCTACTGTAAACAGATTCGGTATCGTCCTCGCTATCATTCTAGACTTTTTACCTCCCTGGTACTGTTTCTATCTCTTGAAACAGTCGCCTCTTATTTGAAACCTGTCTGTATCTGGAAAATCCAAAGACAGGCCTCAAACAATTATTTTATTTTATTCCGAATCAAATATGTCTGTCAATAAACACTTGTTCCTGTATCCGTTTTAATCCTTCTTTAATTGCACGGGCGCGCACTTCACCGATTCCTTCCACATCGTCTAATTCCTCAATCGTTGCCATCATAACCCGCGGCAAACTAGAAAACTCCTCAATCAAATTATTTACAATAGAAGCCGGCAGGCGAGGAATTTTGCTTAAAATCCGATAGCCGCGCGGAAAAACTGGCTCATCACTCAAATTCGCACTCGGGGTGTATCCGAGAATCTTGAGAATGTTTACCGGTTCAAGCAATTCATCACCGGATAGCTTGTGCAATTGCATCAGTACATCTTCTGGATCAACATCATCTCCAAGACGGCAATAGTCTTTAATTAACAAATAGGCATCATCCTCGATGTTAGATACAAGCTCTTCCATTTGCATACTGATAAGGCGTCCCTCAGTCCCCAGTTCATTAATATATTTAATAATCTCCGATTTAATGCGCAGTACCATCTCGATTCTCTGTACAACAAGCGCCACTTCATGGAGTGTTACAAGTTCTTCGAATTCGAGGGCACCCAAGTTGGTCAATGCCTGATCGAGCACAGATTTATATTTTTCCAGCGTTTGAATAGCCTGGTTCGCCTTGGTCAAAATGACTCCAATATCTTTGAGCGAATAACGATACGGCCCGCGGTACAACGTGATCACGTTACGTCGTTGTGAAATAGAAATTACAAGCTGTCCGGTTTGCCGCGCCACCCGCTCCGCCGTCCGATGCCGGATTCCTGTTTCCATAGATGGAATCGAAGAGTCAGGAATTAACTGCGTATTAGCATATAAAATTCTTTTCGCGTCCTCGCTTAAAATAATAGCCCCATCCATCTTGGCAAGTTCATACAGATTAGCTGGAGTTAAATCACAGTTGATAGAAAATCCTCCGTCAACGATTGTCTGTACCGCCGGGGTATTTCCAATAACAATCAACGCGCCTGTTTTGGCTCGGAGAACATTTTCTAGTCCTTCACGAAGGGGCGTGCCCGGCGATACAAAGCAAAGTACATCACTAATAAATTGTTCACGCTTGTTGTCTGTTGCCATTATTATCCTCCCAACGCCTCCCGCAACGCTTCGGCCACGGTCTGCACCCCAATAATTTCAATTCCGCTCGGATGCTCCCAGCCCATGACATTCTTAGCGGGAATAATTACACGCTTAAATCCTAATTTTTGCGCCTCCCTGACGCGCTGCTCAATACGGGAAACTCCACGAACTTCCCCGGTTAGTCCCACCTCTCCGATTACTACATCATAAGGTTGGGTTTGTCTATCACGAAAACTGGAAGCGATACTTACCGCTACTGCAAGATCAATCGCCGGTTCATCCAGACGGACGCCTCCCGCCACATTCACGTATGCGTCCTGATTCTGCAAAAGCAATCCGACACGTTTCTCCAGCACCGCCATAATCATAGCAATTCGATTATGGTCGACTCCGGTGGCCATCCTTCGCGGCGTAGCGAAACCGGTCGGCGTAACAAGTGCCTGTAGTTCCACCAATACGGGACGGGTTCCTTCCATACTGGCGACAACTGTAGACCCGGCCACACCTAGCGATCGCTCAGATAGAAACATCTCAGAAGGATTTATCACTTCTTTTAATCCATTCTCTCCCATTTCAAAAATCCCAATCTCATTCGTAGAACCAAAGCGGTTCTTAACCGCACGGAGGATTCGGTACGTATTATGCCGTTCCCCTTCAAAATAAAGTACAGAATCCACCATATGTTCAAGCAAACGGGGACCAGCGATCGCTCCCTGCTTCGTAACGTGTCCGACAATCAAAATTGCAATATCTTTCGTCTTCGCCAGCCTCATCAAATGAGCTGTGCACTCCCTTACCTGGGCAACGCTTCCAGGAGCCGACGTAATATCCGGATGGAAAATGGTCTGGATTGAATCCAAAATGACGACAGCAGGCATAAGTTGAGAAATTTGCTGCTCCAGTAAAAACAAATCCGTCTCGGCGAGAACATATAAATTCGGACTGTCCGCGCCCAGTCGTTCGGCGCGCAGCTTAATCTGTTTCGCCGATTCTTCACCAGAAATATACAATACTTTATGGTTGTTGTTTGCCAATTCCTGTGAAGCCTGAAGCAAAAGCGTTGATTTTCCAATTCCAGGATCGCCACCCACAAGCACGAGCGAACCCGGTACCACGCCCCCGCCCAACACACGGTTTAACTCACTAATATTCGTTGCCAGGCGCGGTTCATCTTCTCCTACAATGGTTGTAATGGGCACAAGTCGACTTGTTCCTATTGATACACCACGGCGTGCTGGTTCGCCAGGTTTCGTTTTTTCTTCCAATTCTTCTACCATTGTATTCCATTTCCCGCAACCTGGGCATTTGCCCATCCATTTCAGGGATTCATAACCACACTCTTGACATACATATTTCGTTTTGTATTTTGCCATACTTCTCTTCTCTTCTTTCTTCAATATTTTCTTGCTATATATGTCAAACTCCTGCTTTGTTGAGCATTTCCTAACCATTATTCTATAAAGAAAACTCAGCTAGTGCCAAGCCTTAACGCAAGCTAACAAGCTTAGCCATACACTTTCCTATTCACATAAAAAGACTCTCCTGAGCAAAGCATACTTTCTCAAGGAGAGCCTCTTCTGTATTTTATCGTTCGCGTTTTACGCGTCGTCTCTTTACTTAGAGACAGACTCGCTCGCTTTTTCCACCATTAATTCGCCATTTACCACATCAATTTTTACAGTGTCGCCTTTCTTAATATTTCCAGTTAGCAACTCTTCCGACAGGCGGTCTTCGATGTGACGCTGAATCGCGCGGCGCAGCGGACGAGCACCAAACGCCGGATCGTATCCTTCTTTTGCTAGGAATTTCTTCGCTTCCTCAGTGAGGACAAAGTCAATATCCTGTTCGTTCAGGCGTTTACGCAGCTGTTCCGTCATAAGTAGAACAATTTCCGCAATATGCGTTTCTTCCAAAGAATGGAATACAATCAATTCGTCAATCCGATTTAGGAATTCCGGACGGAAATTGCGTTTCAATTCCGCAAGTACCCGGTCTTTCATGTTTTCATAATGTTTTGTGCTGTCCGGCGTTGTAAAGCCAAGCGTTGTGTTTTTCTTAATCAAATCGGCCCCAACATTGGAAGTCATGATAATAACCGTATTGCGGAAGTCTACTGTTCGCCCTTTGGAGTCAGTTAAACGACCATCTTCAAGCACTTGTAGTAGAATATTGAATACTTCAGGATGTGCTTTTTCAATCTCGTCCAACAGCACCACAGAGTACGGTTTACGGCGCACTTTTTCGGTTAGCTGCCCCCCTTCGTCAAATCCGACATATCCCGGAGGCGCTCCAACCAGACGAGAAGTAGAATGTTTCTCCATATATTCGGACATGTCGATGCGAATCATCGCATCTTCGTCACCGAACAACGCTTCTGCAAGAGCACGAGCCAACTCAGTTTTGCCGACACCTGTTGGTCCCAGGAAAATGAAGGAACCAATTGGGCGTTTCGGATCTTTCAATCCGGCACGTGCTCGGCGTACAGCCCGGGAAATGGATTTTACCGCTTCCTCCTGACCAATTACACGCTTATGCAAAATTTCTTCCATTTTCAACAAGCGTTCGGTTTCTTCTTCTTTCAATTTCACAACCGGAATGCCGGTCCAGCTTGCTACAACAGCTGCAATATCTTCCGGAGTCACTTCAGAGTCAGTTTGACCTTGTTTTTCCTGCCATTCGTTCTTCGTTCTCTCAAGCTCTTCACGTAGCTTCTGCTCTTTGTCACGCATGGAAGCCGCTTTTTCGAACTCCTGACTTTGCACAGCCGCGTCTTTCTCTTTGCGAACTTCCTCAAGCTTCTGCTCAAGCTCCTTCAAGTTCGGTGGAATTGTGTATGATTGCAAACGTACTTTCGATGCCGCTTCATCAATCAAGTCAATCGCTTTATCCGGCAGGAAGCGGTCGGAAATGTAGCGGTCAGATAAATATACAGCCTGGCGAATCGCTTCATCTGTAATCTTAACACGGTGGTGCGCTTCGTAACGGTCACGCAGACCAAACAGAATTTGCACCGCTTCTTCTGGTGTTGGCTCGTCTACCTGAATCGGCTGGAAACGACGTTCCAAAGCCGCGTCTTTTTCAATATACTTGCGGTACTCATCCAATGTTGTCGCACCGATGCACTGCAACTCACCGCGAGCCAAAGACGGTTTCAGAATATTGGAAGCATCAATTGCGCCTTCCGCGCCGCCTGCACCAATAAGGGTGTGTAGCTCATCAATAAATAAAATAATATTGCCTGCCTGACGAATCTCATCCATAATTTTCTTTAGACGGTCTTCGAATTCACCCCGATATTTCGTGCCAGCAACAACCGTCCCCATATCAAGCGTCATCACACGCTTATTGCGAAGGGTCTCCGGAATCTCGTTGCTCACGATACGCTGGGCCAATCCTTCCACAACTGCAGTTTTACCAACGCCCGGCTCCCCGATAAGAACCGGGTTGTTCTTCGTACGGCGACTAAGCACTTGAATGACACGCTCAATTTCCTTAGAGCGTCCGATAACAGGATCCAGGCCGCCTTCGCGCGCCACCGCCGTTAGGTCGCGTGCCAAACTATCGAGCGTAGGCGTATTGACTGCCGCACTGCTTGAGTTTTGCTGGTGCGAAGACATCGCTTCACTGCTACCCAGCAATTGAAGCACTTGCTGGCGCGCTTTGTTCAAGCTTACGCCTAAATTGTTAAGCACGCGCGCTGCCACACCTTCGCCTTCACGGATTAAGCCGAGCAGGATATGCTCCGTACCAACGTACGTATGACCTAATTTTCTTGCTTCATCCATTGAAAGCTCAATAACTTTTTTGGCGCGCGGCGTATAATTGATATTGGTCGGCTGTTCGCCGCCGCGACCGATAAGAGCTTCAACTTCACCCTGGATTTTATCAAGGCCAAGCCCCAACGCTTGCAGGGCTTTCGCCGCAATACCGTCCCCTTCACGGATTAGGCCAAGAAGAATATGTTCAGTTCCGATATTTTTATGACCTAGACGAACCGCTTCTTCCTGGGCAAGCGCCAAAACTTTCTGCGCTCTTTCCGTAAAACGACCAAACATCATAAAACAAACACCTCCGAATGAAGTATAATTATTCTTTACTGCTTATTCCATCGCTGACTTTAACCGCTCCCGGATTAGACGCGCCCGGCGCTCATCACGGGAATCAGGCGTCAACTGCTGGCCTGCATATTGCTGCAAAAATCCCGGTTGTGTCATAACCATCAATTCATTCATGACGCTTAGCGGCACATTTCTAATAATGTCCAAATCAATGCCGAGTCTTACGTCGGAAAGCCGTTCTGCGGCTTCCTTTGACTCAATAGTGCGCGCATTGGTCAGAATGCCATATGAACGGCACAAGCGATCCTCTAGTTGCAGTCTGCGATTCTGCATTAAATATTCGCGCGCTGCGCGTTCCTGATCGATAATCTGCCGCGCGACACTGATAAGATTCTCGATGATTTCCTCCTCAGATTGCCCAAGCGTAATTTGATTGGAAATCTGGAATAGATTTCCTACAGCTTCGCTGCCTTCGCCATATAGCCCTCTTACTACTAACCCTACCTGTGTAATTGCGGACAAAATGCGGTTAATTTGCTGGGTTAGCACAAGGGCCGGCAAATGCATCATGACTGAAGCGCGAATGCCGGTTCCGACATTGGTCGGACAACTGGTGAGAAAACCCCGCCGTTCGTCAAAAGCAAAGTCCAGATACTTTTCAAAAATATCATCCACCCTATCCGCCACTTTCCATGCTTCTCTTAACTGAAGTCCAGAAAACAGGCACTGGATACGCAAATGGTCTTCTTCATTGACCATAATGCTAATGGCTTCGTTTTCACTAAGAATAACAGCGCCTTTGCGCGATTCGGAAAGCAAGTTTGGACTAATAAGATGCTTCTCCATCAGCACGCGCTTCTGTAACGGAGTCAAAGTGTCCATCCGTATCATTTCAAAGTTTTCTTGTTGTTTAAACGCCTCATCCTGCATGGCCTGCTCCACTCTTCCCAGAACCTGCTCCAGCTGCGAATCTGTGGCCAGCATAGGAAATGGCTGGTCTTGTAAATTCCGGGCCAATCGTACCCGGCTGCTGATGACAATATCGGCATCCTGGCCGTCGCCATTCATCCATTCACTTACCGCATTGGTTATAAACTTCTGGAAAGACATATGTTTTCCCTCCTACAAACCTGCGATTTGTTGCTCTAGTTCACGAATCCGATCCCTCAGCTTTGCCGCTTCCTCAAACTCCTCGCGCTCAATACGCTTCCGTAGCTCTTCCTTAAGTCGGTCCACTTCTTTCTTTAATTTGATCGCTCCTCCCGAGCGTTCAGGTACCTTGCCGCTATGATGTGTATTGCCGTGCACGCGGCGGAAAAGCGGGTCAAGCTTTTCTTCGAACGCTTTATAACAATTGCTACAACCGAATCTTCCGCTTTTGCTGAATTGAGCATATGTTAACCCGCACTTCTCACAACGTAGTGGCGCTTCCTGTTGTACCTTAAACGCATTAACACCAGGTTCGGCGTTGTTTAATAATCCGGATAACAGATGATGAATCGAAAAGTTGTTTATACCACCAGGGAACATATCCCCTTTTTCTTGCGCGCATACTTCGCAAATATGAAATTCTGTCTTTTCTCCGTTAACAATTTTGGTGAAATGCAGCGTTGCCGGACGCTGTTGACATTCCTGGCAAATCATATCCACTTCCCTCCCGAGTACACATATTTCTATAAGCTAATAAATAAAAATCGTGGTCAGCATCGCCCGGAGAATCTCCGCGCGAAGACGATCCCGGAGCGGAACCGGGACAGCCGACAGGACTTTTCCGGTCGCCGCTTTCATCATCTGCATTTCTTTTGGTAAAATGATACGTTCTTCCCGTAACCGTTCAATAATATTTTCGCAGGCAGTAGCGGTTATACTCTCTCCGATCGTTTCCATTAGCACATTGTAAAAGCGCTGATTATCAATAAATTCAACTTTCCGGATGCGGATATAGCCGCCACCACCCCGCTTACTTTCCACAATATATCCTTTCTCTACTGTAAACCGGGTGCTGATTACGTAATTAATCTGGGAAGGCACACATTGGAACTTATCAGCTAATTCGCTGCGTTGAATTTCAATCGCACCATTGCTTTGCTGCAATATTTTTTTCAAATGCTGCTCAATGATGTCCGATATGTTCCTCATGTACACACCTCCTTCACCGGTTCGCTTTTTCTTCGATTTGACTTTGACTTTCTTTGACTTTAATTATAATGACATTTTAAAAAAAATGCAAGGGATTGTACTTTTATTGTTGACCTATTTTCTTGTTCCTATTCTTATATAACCTTTTTTATCCCTATAAAAAAACCTGAAGCAAACTTACTTCAGGTTCTCCGTGAACGTTTCGATCAGCAGCAAAATGTCATAGAAGAAGAGGCATATTGTCTATACAAAGAAGGCAACCCAAACTCAAAGAAGGAGAGGGCTGCCGATATTTTATCCAAAACGACCGGTGATATAATCTTCCGTTCTTTTATCCTGAGGATTAGTAAAGATCGTTTCTGTCTGGTCAAATTCAATCATTTCTCCGAGGAGGAAGAATGCTGTGTAATCGGATACGCGCGCTGCTTGTTGCATGTTATGCGTTACAATGATAATAGTATATTTCTTTTTCAACTCAAACAGCAATTCCTCTACTCTCTGCGTGGAAATCGGGTCCAAGGCGGAAGTCGGTTCATCCATAAGCACGACTTCCGGCTCCACCGCCAGCGTCCGGGCGATGCATAGGCGCTGCTGTTGACCGCCGGAAAGTCCCATCGCATTTTTGTGTAAACGATCTTTTACTTCGTTCCATAATCCTGCTTGTGTCAAACAACGCTCTACGATCTCATCCAGCTTCTTCTTATCTTTAAAACCGTTAATACGCAGACCGGCCGCCACATTGTCATAAATCGACATCGTCGGAAATGGATTCGGCTTCTGGAATACCATACCTACCTGCTGACGTACCGTTACCGGGTCGCGATCCGGACCGTAAATATTTTCTCCCTCCAGCAAGATTTCGCCTTCTACTCTTGCGCCTTCGATCACTTCGTGCATCCGGTTAATCGCACGCAGAAATGTCGATTTACCGCAGCCTGAAGGGCCAATAAACGCGGTTACTTTATTTTTTTCAATGGTCATGTTGATATTTTTTATGGCGTGAAAATCCCCATACCATAAATTTAGGTTTCTTGCTTCAATCATTGGTCTCCACCTCGTATCTTCTATCGCTTTCTTGTAATCAGACGCGCTGATACATTCAGAACTACAACAATCAAAATTAACGTCAGCGCGCCGGCCCATGCCTGCGCCTGCCATTCCGCGTATGGGGAAATCGCGTAGTTAAATACAAGCACTGGCATCGAAGCAATCGGTTCATTCAGCGACTGACTCCAATACATATTCCCGAACGCCGTGAACAACAGCGGCGCCGTCTCACCCGATACGCGGGCGATGGCGAGCATAATGCCAGTAATAATGCCGCGCAACGCGGTTGGTAAAATAATAAGCATAATAACACGCCACTTTGGAATTCCAAGTGCAAGCCCCGCCTCGCGGATATGGTTCGGTACTAGCTTCAACATTTCTTCCGTCGTGCGCGTTACTGCTGGAATCATAATAAATGCCAGCGCTATGCCACCCGCATACGCGGAGAACCCACCCATCGCAAGCACGACGAGCGCATAAACCACGATGCCGATGACAATGGAAGGAATACCCAGCATAATATCAGTCAAAAAAGAAACTAGCTTACCAAAACGGTTGCGACCATATTCCGAAAGAAAAATACCAGCCATTAGTCCTACTGGAATACCGATGGCAGATGCTAAACTAATAAGCGTGAACGTACCTATAATACCGTTCGCCATACCACCGCCGGCTTCTCCGGGAGGAGCGGGCAATTCAGTGAAGAACGCAAGATTTAAAGCCGAAAAACCTTTAACGATAACATATCCTAAAATGCTGAACAAAGGGGTCAGTGCCAAGATCATACTGATAACAGTCAGCGTAATCATGAATCCGCTGAACATGCGGCGGCGCCCCAGATTGGCGCTTAACTTATTTACTTTTTGTTTTTTCATATTTTCTAATACCGTTTCCATCATTTCGCCTCCTGTACGCCTTTAGACGTTGACCACACGAGGAAGCGTGCAAAAATATTGACCAACAAAGTAACACCAAACAGCAAGAAGCCAATCTCAATTAATGTAGATATATAAATGTCAGAGGAGGCTTCATTAAATTCATTAGCAATGACGCTCGCCATCGTGTAGGCGGGGTCAAATATTGAATCCGGAACTTCCGGTCGATTTCCGATAACCATAGTGACAGACATCGTCTCGCCGATGGCGCGGCCAAGGCCGATAATCATCGCGCCGAGAATGCCTGAACGCGAATATGTTAATACAGCTGTACGAATCATTTCCCATTTCGTCGCGCCTAAAGCCAAAGCAGCTTCACGTTGCGCGTTAGGAACAACCATCAATACTTCGCGAGAAATGGAAGCGATAGTCGGGATAATCATAATAGCTAAAATCACACCCGCGGTAAAAATCCCCACCCCGAAGGACGGACCCGCAAAAAATGGAATAAACTTTCCTAACGTGTTAATAAATAAAGGGGCGATATACTCGCGAATAATCGGAGCAAGCACAAAAATGCCCCATAAGCCGTATACGATAGAAGGAATAGCCGCCAAAAGCTCGATTAAGAAACCTACGATATCCCGAAACCATTTCGGGGCAATCTCAACAAGGAAGATAGCAATCCCCACGCTAATGGGTGTTGCGATAACCAATGCAAGAAGTGAAGAAACAATGGTTCCATAAATGAAGGGCCATGCACCAAACTGTTCAGCTACCGGATCCCAATTCGAACTAAACAAGAAGTCGAGACCGTACTTTTCAATGGCAAAGCTTGACCCGCGAAACATTTCCCATACCATAATGCCAAGCAAGGCAATAATGGAAAAACCAAAAATATACGCGATGCCTTTAAACAATTGATCTCCATATCTTTTCTTCAAGGATTACACTCCCCATTCTCTTGAAAAAAGCGGCAAAAAACTCCGCGGAGTTTTTTGCACGCTTTTCCTTGTGCTTCTTCATTATTTAAGAACCGGTTGCCCATCTACTTTTACTTTTTTCAACTGCTCCACGCACTTATCTTGCAATTCTTTCGGCAGCGGCGCATACTGCAAATCAGACGCAAACTTCTGCCCGTCCGTTACAACCCACTTAAGCATGGTCAGCATTTTTTCTGCTTTTGCTTTATCCATTTTCAGATCTTCCGGAACAAGCGCCCAAGTTGTACCGACAATCGGATAGCTGTCTTTGCCAGGCTGATTGTTCAGTTCCACTTTCAAATCTTCCGGAATATTCGTCAGCGCGCCTTTTGCGGCAGCTGTTACAGATTCGAGAGACGGAGCCACGAATTGGCCTTCTTTGTTTTTAATTTGCGCGGCGGTCATATTGTTCTGGATAACATATGCCAGCTCGATATATCCAATAGAACCCGGAGTGTTTTGTATCTGTCCTGCTACACCTTCGTTACCTTTTGCGCCGGTACCAACATTCGCCCATTTGATGGATTTGCCTGTCTGTTCTTTTGACCACATATCCGGAACTGCTTTATTCAGATATGTTGTAAAGATATGAGTCGTACCCGAACCATCGGAGCGGTGTACTGGGAAAATATCCGCATTAGGAAGTTTTACACCTTTGTTATTCTCCATGATTTTTGGATCGTTCCACTTTTTGATTTTGCCGTTATAAATGTCGGCAAGGTTTTCTGGAGTCAATTTCAGGTCTTTTACACCTTCAAGATTGTATGCAATCGCTACGCCACCAAGCGTTACTGGAATATGCAGCACGTTACCGCCGGCAGCTTTAATTTCATCTTCTTTCATCGGAGCGTCAGAAGCAGCGAAATCAACCGTTTTGGCTGTCAATTGCTTAATGCCGCCACCGGAACCGATCGCCTGATAGTTCACTTTTACATCAGAGTGTTCTTTGGAATATTCGCTGAACATTTTGGAGAATAACGGATTTACAAAGCTGGAACCCGCGCCATTTAACAAACCTGCATTCCCATCGCCGGAAGATTGTTCTCCTCCTGCTGCAGCTTCTTTGTTTCCTTCCGGTTTTAAGCTTTGGCCAGAAGAGCCACACGCCGCGAGAGAAAACATCATCACGAGCGCAAAAAGTAGTACGCCGAGCTTCTTCAACTTCACTGCGAGAATCCCCCTTAAGATTTTTGGTAAAATGGTTTTACTTTTTCTTTTGTGTTGAATAATTACGTTGTTCATAATAATCGAGGAATACAGGCACAACAAGGTGTTTTACACGATCTTTAACCTATCTTTACAAAGTGTTTACACCGTTAAAAATACAGGCTTTACTAGCATCATCCCACCTTGGAAACTACTTGTTTCTCTTTGCTTTTGTGAACCTGAGAACGAATTGTAAATTTAATGTTAAGAAATATGTAAACAAAAAAGAGTGCTTGCGTCATACAAGCACTCCGTATTTTTTCCTGATTATGCAAAATAAGATTTGCTATATAGGGTAAAATTATCCATACAGTCATGATCTGGCTCATAGCCGATTCCCGGTTTCTCTGGTACAGTAATCCATCCGTCTTCCACCGTGACTTCCGGTGTAATAATGTCTTTTTCCCAATAGCGGGAAGAAGCAGCTGTGTCGCCGGGGAGAATGAAGTTAGACAATGTAGTAATGGCCACATTGTGCGCACGACCGATTCCTGCTTCCAACATACCGCCGCACCAAACCGGAATATTGCGCTCTTTGCACAGGTCATGTATTTTCCTCGCTTCCGTCAATCCTCCTACGCGACCAATCTTGATGTTAATAACGCCGCAGCTTCCCAGTTTGATAGCTTTGCGTACGTCTTCAACAGAATGAATGCTCTCATCAAGACAGATCGGAGTTTTTAGTTGCGCCTGTAATTCGGCATGATCAACAATGTCATCATGTGCAAGCGGCTGTTCAATCATTGTAAGATTGAACTCGTCAAGAGCTTTGAGTCGCTCTGCATCTGCCAGTGTATAGGCAGAGTTCGCGTCAGCCATAAGCTGAATGTCTGGAAAACGTTCACGAACGGCGCGTACCACTTCTACATCCCAGCCAGGCTTAATTTTCACTTTAATTCTCTTATACCCTTCTTGTACATATTTTTCGACAAGCGATAACAATTCATTCACCGATTCCTCGATTCCAAGGCTGATACCGACCTCGATTTTTTTCTTTTCTCCACCTAGCGCTTTCGCAAGCGGAATCCCTTGTTGTCTAGCATATAAATCCCAAATGGCGCCCTCAATCGCCGCTTTGGCCATGTAATTGCCCCGAATAGGCTTAAAGCGTTCTTCATTCAATTCATCCGGATGAGCAATCGGTTTTTCAAGTACAAGCGGAATTAAGAAGTCTTCAAGAATGTGCCAATTTGTTTTGACGGTTTCTTCTTTATAGAAAGGTTCAATCGCCGCAACAGACTCTCCCCATCCCGATAATCCATCTTCGCTTTTTGCTTCTACTACAATAAACTCCTTATCATATTCGGTGCCCAAGCTGGTGGTAAATGGTCGCAGCATCCGCATTTTCATGTGACGCAAAATGATTTGTTTGATTCTCATACCATACACTCCCCTTTTTTATGTAGTACATAAAAATGAACCGGCGCTTCTTTATCGTTCCGGATAACATCTGTTACCGCCCAGCCCTCACAAAACAAACGGGCGAATACTTCCCGCGCCGCCTCCCGCCAAGCAATGGCGAGTGGCTTATTTCGCCGCTTGATTTGCTGAAAGTAGGCAGGAACCGGAACATAGAGAACATGATTCTCTTGCAGTTGTCTCCAGTCTGCCTTTCCTGGAACAGGATCATTGTGTATATCTGTTCTCCAATCCATAAGGAATTTTTTGGGGATTTCAGCTTTTGGTGTCAATTCACCTTTCGCTCTTCGTGCCACTCGTTCACTTCGGATATGCCATTCTACTTGAAAACGATCGGATGCGATCCCACTGTTCAATGAGTCCTGCATATTTCCGTAACAATTTTCTATATATGTGGAACAAACCGCACCCAGCTTATGGATGTTAAGATATCCATTCACCAATTCAAGCGGGTCATATGTCCATGTAACAAGGTCATATCCGAGCTTAAGCGCCTCCTCACGCTGGGCCCATTTCAGCTTTTCACCGATTTTCATATGGCGAAAATCTGGATGTGTACCTAACATATGCGAACAAACATATGCCTTTTGACCATTATAACCTGCAAAACTATATTGAAAACCCACGAGCCTCTCTCCCACAAAAGCCCCCAGAACGATTCCACCATGCTTGGCTGCCGTTAGCATTTGGTCTACCGGCATGGGTGTATCGGTTTGCCAAATTTGCTTTTCCAGTTCCGTAATTCGTTCGATTTCCTCAACGGTATTCATCGCAAGAATCGTAAGCTGATCCTTCATTTTGCCCCCCCTTTTTCAAAGGTATGAACAACGGCACGCGCCATAATTCGCGCACCAGAAATCAGCGCTTCCCGATTAAACGTCATGTGCGGATGATGCAGTCCTGGTTTAAGCCCGCACCCTAAACCCAGCATTGTGGCTTTAATGCGGGGACGCTCAAGCGTATAAAAATGGAAATCCTCCCCGCCAGGCGTAATAACATCTGGCGCCGTATTTTCTGCTCCAAGCACATCTTCGATCGCCTGTTTCATAAACACTTTCGCCTCTTCAGCAACTTCGGCCGCCGCGGTTCTGCCTTCCGGCCAAAGTGTAATTCGAGCGCCAAACATCGCCGCCGTATGACAAGCAACTGTCTGTATTTTTTCATATAATTCATCCAGCACTGCATTGGACTGTGTTCGGACATCAAGCGTAAACTTTGCGTAATCAGGGATAATATTACTACTTCCTTCATCTCCAGCATGCAAGCTTGTCATCTTCACCGTGGAGGGAATCATCGGATTAATGTGAATGTCTTGAATCGCCCGCAGCAAAGCCGATGCTACTTCGATCGCATTTACCCCCAAATGCGGACGCGCACCGTGCGCTGTCGTGCCGTGAATTTCGCCGCGTACAAGAAGGGTAGCTCCGTTGTATATTGCTGGTGACGCCTTCCCGTCTGGAAGTTCCTGTATCGGGCGCAGATGCACGCCGTACAAATAATCGACATCATCTGCAACGCCTTTCTCGACCATTTTTAAAGCGCCGGCCCCCATTTCTTCAGCCGGCTGGAAAATAACTTTTATTGTGCCATCTGGGATGAATCCGCTTATTTTCAGAAGTTGAACTGCCGAAAGCACAACCGTCATATGAGCGTCGTGCCCACAAGAATGGTTTGCCCTCCACTTTCCATCGACAGCTTGCCACAACGCATCAATATCGGCTCGCAACGCCACGGTTAATGATTTTCCATCCGTACTTCCAGAAGATAGGTTTTCCCATATCCCGACAACCCCTGTGCAATCGGAAAAAGTAATGGTCTTGAGGCCAAGAGAATGAAGTTTCTTTACTAAAAATTCTGTAGTTTTAACTTCCTTCCAGCTAACTTCCGGATTTGCGTGAAGGTGAGCAAAAGTCTGCATAATTTCCGGATACAAAGCCTGGGCTTCCGTTTTCAAATCACTCACGATTCTCCCCCTTTTCCAGATATACACGTTCGTACGTTTCTTCGTACCGCGTGAGCTTCTCGGTAATTTCTATGTTTTTCTCAATCGATATTGCAGTAACCAATGCGTTTAATAAAGAAAAAAGCGCCGGTATAGAATCGAGTGTAGACTCGGTTACAGCTACAGGAAGAACAAAGTTACTATAACGGCTTATAGGAGCTACAGGGCTATCTGTAATTCCAATAATACAGGCCTCTTTTTCTTTGGCAAAACGGGCTAACCGCAATGTTTCCTTTGCATAGCGCCGAAAAGAGAGCGCCAGAACCACCCAATTCCGGTCCATTTCCGCTATCCATTGAGCCATATCATCCGTGTCTGGACGATAAAGCCTGGTCCCACCACGCAAAAGGTTAAGGGTATAAGATAACCAAGATGCTGGCGCGTAGGATGTACGATGGCCGACAACGAGAATGTTAGATGCCTGTTTAAGGTAATGAACAGCCTCTCGAAAGGTTGAGCGCGACAACTCTTTAAACGTTTTCTCGATATGGAACATATCATTTTTCATAATTTCATCAAGAATATCCGTCTGATTATCCTGCGCATTCTCAGCGATCGAAGAGGATTTTCTGTGCAAATACAGAGTATAATTCGATTCAAGCAGTTCATTCCAGACAGCCTGCTGCATTTGAATAAAGCTTTCAAAGCCAACAGCATGGCAAAAACGAATAACCGTCGTTTCACTGACACCAGCTTTTTTGCCGATTTCAGCCGCTGTATTTTTTGAAAATTCATGCGCATTATCTAGCACATATCGGGCCACCTTTTTCTGGCCAGCAGTTAAATTATGAAAAACGTTGCTGATCTTTTCTCGAAAAGACATGTTCATGCTCCTCCAATAAAGAAGCTATTACTTCATATTCTAATATTTATGAAGTATATACTTCATAAATGAGTATAATAAATTTTCTGTATTTAGGCAAGAGAAATTAATATGCGTTTTTTACAAAAAATTTTAGAAGTGTGCCTTAAAATAAAAAACTTAAAAACAAAAATAATCCCTTATCCAGCTTACAATTGGATAAGGGATTATTTCTATTATACCTTGAAAACTGAATCAGAAGAAACATGACGCACAGGACATCCAGTCTATCTTTGGTTAAGCCCTCGACCGATTAGTATTCGTCAGCTCCACGTGTTGCCACGCTTCCACCTCGAACCTATCCACCTCATCATCTATAAGGGGTCTTACCAGCTTACGCTGTGGGAAATCTCATCTTGAGGGGGGCTTCACGCTTAGATGCTTTCAGCGCTTATCCCGTCCGCACATGGCTACCCAGCTGTGCTCCTGGCGGAACAACTGGTGCACCAGCGGTGCGTCCATCCCGGTCCTCTCGTACTAAGGACAGCTCCTCTCAAATTTCCTGCGCCCACGACAGATAGGGACCGAACTGTCTCACGACGTTCTGAACCCAGCTCGCGTACCGCTTTAATGGGCGAACAGCCCAACCCTTGGAACCTACTTCAGCTCCAGGATGCGATGAGCCGACATCGAGGTGCCAAACCTCCCCGTCGATGTGGACTCTTGGGGGAGATAAGCCTGTTATCCCCAGGGTAGCTTTTATCCGTTGAGCGATGGCCCTTCCATGCGGAACCACCGGATCACTAAGCCCGACTTTCGTCCCTGCTCGACTTGTAGGTCTCG
>NZ_CP014140.1:3602500-3660000 GCF_001439585.2 Aneurinibacillus sp. XH2
AATCGGATCGTTCAACTCGGTAAACGCGTTCGCATGCTCACGACCCACGATAAACAGTTCGAAGCGATCCGTAAACCGTGGATCTTCTTCGTTTTTCTTCGCAAGCGGAGAAATTTCAACCGGATGTCCGTACACGAATGTTGGCTGGATTAACGTCTCTTCGACAAACTGCTCAAAGAATTCGTTGACGATATGACCATACTTAGCTCCCGGAGGCACAGGAACATTATGCTTCTTCGCCAATTCAATCGCCTCTTCATCGCTCATCTGCGGCCAGAAATCAACACCGGTTATCTCCTTGATAGCATCAACCATATGGATCCTCTTCCATTGCGGCTGCAAGTCCACTTCATGTCCCTGATAATGGAATACCGTCGTGCCGAATACATCTTTCGCGATATGAGCAATTAAATCTTCCGTTAAGCACATAATATCTTTATAATCAACGTACGCTTCATATAACTCGATCGAAGTAAATTCCGGGTTGTGACGGGTAGAAATTCCCTCGTTACGAAAAATACGTCCGATTTCGTATACTTTCTCCAAACCGCCTACAATTAAACGCTTCAGATGCAGCTCAGTAGCGATACGCATATAAAGGCGCATATCAAGCGCGTTATGATAAGTAATAAAAGGACGCGCAGCTGCACCGCCTGGAATGCTATGCATCGTTGGCGTTTCCACTTCCAGATATCCACGTTCGTCAAGATACCGGCGCATGGACTGCAAAATCAAGCTGCGGGCGATAAATGTATCTTTTACGTTTGGATTCATGATCAAATCCAAGTAACGTTTGCGGTAGCGAGTTTCTACATCTTTCAAACCGTGGAACTTCTCTGGTAAAGGGCGCAGGGATTTGCTCAAAAGCGTAACTTCCTTCGCTTTCACGCTCGTCTCGCCAGTTTTCGTTTTGAAAATAACGCCTTTCACACCCAGAATATCACCAATATCGCAAAGCTTAAACATATCATACATTTTCTCTCCAACCTGATCCTGACGTACATAAATCTGGATGCGGCCGCTTTGATCCTGCAAATGTGCGAAACCTGCTTTTCCCTGACCACGTTTCGCCATCATCCGCCCTGCAATCGACACTTCAATTGCTTTCTCGTCCAGGACTTCTTTTTCCAAATTACCATATTGATCAAGAATTTGTTTAGCAGAATGAGAACGCTCATACTTCTTGCCAAACGGATCAATTCCGTTTTCGCGCAATGTATGCAACTTCTCTCGCCGAATTTGCTCTAGTTCGCTTAATTCTTCGTGTCGGGACATTCCTGCGTTCAACTCCTCGAAACCTTTTACTTTCATCTATAGCCTAAAACCAGCTAAAAGCTCCCACGAAATCGAAGGAGCTTGGCAAACACAACATTAATCGACTTTAATATCAAGAATCTCATAGCGTACAACGCCTGCGGGAACATTTACGTCAACAATGGAGCCTTTGGATTTACCCAACAGCGCCAGCCCCACGGGAGATTCATTAGAAATTTTGTTCTGCGTCGGATCGGATTCCGCGGAACCAACAATTTTAAACTCCATAATTTCATCAAATTCAAGATCTCTTACTTTTACGGTAGAACCGACATTAACAATACCGGTATCCAATTCATCGCCGGAGATTACGCGGGCATTGCGAAGCATTTTTTCAAGCGTAATGATACGCCCTTCAATAAAAGCCTGTTCATTTTTCGCTTCCTCATACTCGGAGTTCTCAGAGAGATCCCCATAGCTGATTGCCTCCTTGATGCGTTGCGCAACTTCACGTCGTTTTACCGTTTTCAATTGTTCCAATTCCTCTTCAAGCTTTTGCAAACCCGCAGCTGTTAGGATTACTTCTTTTTCCGACATCTTGGCATTCCCCCATACTTCTATTCTTTTCCTATAGCTAATGTATCGTAGAGTGTATGATAAAACTGTATTTTTTATGCAAATGGTTGATATATTATGAAACTGCCAGTGAAACACTGGCAGTCCGGTATGCAGATATGAAGGTATTATATGGTAGTCCCCTGCGAATGTCAAATTACATTTAGTGAACTGCTTCTACCTTCTCTTCCTGCTGTTTCGCCGCACGTTCGGCGACTCTCGCCTCAATTCGTTCCAGATAGGATAATAAGACATTCGCCATTCCTTCACGTGTTTCCTGCACGTTGACTTCATCGCGAACCTGCGCCGATGCTGGCAAGCCTTTTAAATACCAAGCTGCATGTTTACGCATCTCCAGCACACCAACTTTTTCACCTTTAACCTTAATGAGACGATCAAGGTGCAGAAGCGCAATATTAATTTTCTCGCGCGGTGTCGGCTCAGGCGGCAGCTCGCCTTTGGTCAAGTATTCCACCGTCCGGTAAAGCATCCACGGATTCCCCAGCGCCGCACGACCAATCATAACACCGTCACAGCCTGTTTCGTCAATCATCCGCTTCGCGTCCTCCGGAGTCATAACATCTCCGTTTCCGATCACCGGAATGCTGACCGCTTCCTTGGCCTGACGGATATAATCCCAGTTTGCCTTGCCCTGATACATCTGCACGCGCGTTCTACCATGTATGGTAATGGCTTTACCTCCACCGCGCTCTACCGCTTTCGCATTTTCTACCACATAAATATGATCTTCGTCCCAGCCGATGCGCATTTTAACCGTTACCGGCTTCGAAACGCTTTCCACGACGGCGGAAACCATCTCTTCTATCTTATTCGGATTTAGCAGCCAACGTGCTCCCGCATCACAGTTTACGATTTTAGGAACTGGGCATCCCATGTTTATATCAATAATATCGGCGTTCGTATGTTTATCGACATACTTGGCCGCTTCTACTAGCGTGTCTTTGTCCCCGCCAAAAATTTGCAGGCTTAACGGCTTTTCCCTCTCATCTACGTACAACATCTCCATCGTCTTCTTATTGCCATGAACAATCCCTTTATCGCTAACCATCTCAGCACATACAAGTCCCGCACCGAACTCTTTGGCAATCAGGCGAAATGCCGGATTGCATACGCCGGCCATGGGGGCAAGCACTACGTTGTTCTTGAGTTCGACATTACCAATTCTAAGGTTAGCCATACTTCCACCTTCCACATATACTTTGTATAAAAACATAACCCGTTCTCCTACATAGGAAAAAACGCCGTTAATTATTCCACTATTTTATCATAGGCTCATTTGATTTCAACTGTTTTCATCTTTCCAGTTAATTTATATCTTTTTCCAACCGAGCCTTTTCAACTTCCGAACGCCCTCCCTACCCTGCGTATAAGGTTCAACTTCTTTTACTTGAAAAAACCGAATACACTCATCCTGCTTATAAGGAATTTCAATTTCAGGCGCAATTTCGGCAAGCGGAACAATAACGAATGCTCGTTCCAACATGCGCGGGTGAGGGATTTCCAATCCTTTATCCCTTATCCACTGCTTTCCATACAAAAGAATATCGATGTCAAGCGTTCGCGGCCCCCAGCGAATCGTGCGAACACGGCCCAATTCCGCTTCAATCTGCTGCGTGTTTGCCAGGAGTACAGCCGGAGATAATGTTGTTTCGATCTCTACGACAAGGTTTAAAAACGTGTCTTGTTCCGTATACCCGACCGGGTCAGTCTCATATAAGGAAGACACGCACGTAACCTTTATACCTGGTACAGCATCAAGCATACGAATAGCACAAATCAATAACTTTTCTCTGTCGCCAATGTTGGAACCAAGCCCCAGAAAAACCTGTGTTGACTGTCTACTCATTATTTTTCGCCTGTCTGCGTTTAATTTCTATCGCCACAGACTCATAATGTCCGGGAATCGGTGGGTTCGGCTTCGTTACGCGAACAAGAATTTCTTCAATCAGAGGATAGCTGTCAAGAATTTTGGCTGCTAAACGTTCAGCAACAGCCTCCACCAGCTCATACTTTTCTTTCTCAACAACCTGCTGCGTTGTTTGATAAATGTCAGAGTAATTTATGGTATCTTCCAGTTTATCACTGTGTCCCGCTTTTGACAGATCAAGATACAATTCCAAATCGACAAAGAAGCGCTGTCCAAGTTTGTTCTCTTCCTTAAAGGCACCGTGGTAGCCCCAAAACTCCATTCTATTAAACAAAATTTTATCCATAGCTCTTTACTCCTTCCCCTGCTGCCAGCCAAAAAGCATTGCATCCATCATCCGGCATACACGTGCGATTGGTTTTACGTCATGGACGCGGACCATACAACAACCGCGCTCAATACCAAGCGCCACTGTTGCCGCGGTTCCTTCCATGCGCTCCAATACCGGCAAATCGCCAAGCGCACGGCCAATAAATGACTTGCGCGAAGTCCCAAGCAACACAGGATAATTCAGCGCGGTTAATTTGTCCAGATGATACATCATTTCCAAATTTTGTTCGTAATTCTTAGCAAACCCAATGCCAGGATCAAGAATAATTTTGTTATCCTTTACCCCAGCTGCTTTAACTAAGTCAATGCATTCTTCCATATCCCGCAATACGTCATCAATAAACGCAACATAATCTGTATTATCACGGTTATGCATCAAAATCACAGGCACGTCCATTTCAGCCATTACTTCGGGCATGCGCGGATCCGCCTTGCCTCCCCAAACATCGTTGATAATGTGAGCTCCGGCTTCTATCGCCTGACGTGCCACCTGGGCTTTGTATGTATCGATCGACAACGGAACATCAAGTTCACGCGATAACCTTTCAATAACCGGAATTACCCGTTCCAGTTCTTCCTCGGCACTGACTGGATCGTGCCCAGGACGTGTTGATTCCCCCCCTACATCAATAATATCTGCGCCGTCTTCCACCATTTTCCTAGCATGGGCCAGCGCCTTTTCAACCGTTTGATAATGACCACCATCCGAAAAAGAATCCGGTGTTACGTTAAGAATTCCCATGACCAGCGTACGCTGGTGAACAGGCAGTTCATAGCGTCCAGCCTGTATCGGTTGCAATCGCCGCATCTTTTTCCCCTCTCTTCTTTTTCAAAATATCCCGTCACAGTTTTTCTTGTTGATTTAGCAAACTAAATAATACGCTGGCGGTACAATTCGAGCAATTGCCTGGTTACCGCCCCTATTGTTCCCTCTCCGATCGTTTTCTCATTTACAGCATGAATCGGAACAATCTCTTGAATCGCGTTCGTAATAAAAACTTCATCAGCAACCATTAAATGCTCAATATAATACCATCCTTCCCGAACAGCAATCCCACATTCTTCGGCCAACTCCATCACAAACTCACGTCTTGTTCCAGGCAGAATCCCGGTTTTTACGTCCGGTGTATAAAGGGTATCTTCCGAAACGAAAAATACATTAGACACAATACCTTCAGCGATACAGCCGCTTTCTGTCAAAAACAGTCCTTCTACGTTCGGATCATTCCCAATTTCCATTTTACCGAAACGATTATTCATGTAATGATGCGATTTAAACCGCCATTCCCCTTCAGGAGAATTGCGCGGACGCGTCAGAATTTGCAACCTTTTCCCCTTTTCATACAAAGACGACGGAAAATCCGGCAGCGGCTTGGCGAAAATAAGCCAGCGCGGCTCATCGTAAATCCCGGCATACGCACCAAGCCCCTTGTCCCCGGCCGTCAAATCTACCCGAACATACGCATTTTCCAAACCATTGGCACTTAACGTCTGCAAAATGGCGAAGCGCAACTCTTCGCGCGTCATTGTGACCACAATTCCCAGCTCTTCTGCTGCCTTTCGCAAACGTTCGTAATGTTTTTCTAAAAGTGCAATATGCCCTCCGTATACCCGCATTGTCTCAAATAAACCAAGACCATAAAGAAAGCCGTGATCAAACGGCGAGATCACAGCTTTTTCAGCGTCTACAATGCGCCCGTCAAGAAAAACTTTCACAGTCGGTCCGCTCCTTTTTATTTTCTATATCTCGCGAGGAAGCGTAGCGCGTCAAAAAATTGCGCAACAGCTGCTTTCCGTGCTCGGTCATAATCGACTCCGGATGAAACTGTACTCCCTCTACTGGCAACCTACGGTGACGAAGCGCCATAATCTCTCCTTCCGCCGTTTCAGCCGTAACTTCTAGACAATTCGGCAACGTCTCCCGCTCCACAATCAGCGAATGGTAGCGAGTCGCTTTGAACGGTGAAGGTAATCCGGCAAAAATTCCTTCCCCATTATGGTATACGTCCGATGTTTTCCCGTGCATAAGACGCTCCGCACGAATGACACGCCCTCCAAAAACTTGGGCGATGGACTGATGGCCTAGGCATACGCCAAAAATCGGGATGCTTCCTGCAAAGCGCTTAATTGCTTCCAAGCTAATACCCGCTTCGTTCGGCGTGCATGGCCCAGGTGAAATCATCAGGTAGGAAGGAGACAATTCCGCAATCTCCTCGCAAGTAATGCGATCATTGCGTACGACCTGCAATTCCTCTCCCAGTTCTCCTAGATACTGAACCAGGTTGTACGTAAACGAATCATAGTTGTCAATCATTAAAATCATGCTCGACTCTCCTCTCTTTTCCTCTTCTCGACTCTTCTTTTCGCTTCTGCCAAAGAAAGCGCCTTCCACAATGCTTCCGCCTTCTTTAATGATTCATAATACTCTGCTTTTGGCACGGAGTCAATCACTATTCCTGCGCCCGCCTGCACGTGCGCCTGCCCATCTTTCAAAATCATCGTACGAATGATGATATTGCAAACCGCATTGCCGTCGAAGCCGAACGCACATATTGAACCGGTATACGGCCCACGCGTAACGGGTTCAAGCTCCTCAATGATTTCCATCGTCCGCACTTTTGGCGCGCCAGTAATCGTCCCACCCGGAAACGCAGCAATAACCGCGTCATACATATCCTTATTCTCGTCCAATTCGCTTTTGACATTAGAAACAATATGCATGACATGCGAATATTTCTCCACTACCATTAGTTCGTCCACATGCACCGAACCAAACCGACTTACACGCCCTAGGTCATTCCGCTCCAAGTCAACAAGCATAATATGCTCAGCAACTTCTTTTTCGTTATCCAGCAATTCGCGGACAAGCGCGGCGTCCTCTTCTGCATTCCGGCCGCGGCGGCGCGTGCCGGCGATTGGACGTGTGCTCAACGTCTTATCCTTAATGCGAAGTAAAAGCTCCGGCGAAGCGGACACAAGCTGAAACTCCGGAAACCGAAGCAAACCCATGTACGGCGAAGGATTGATGGCGCGCAACACTTCGTAAATCTCTTCCGCTCCACATTCCGTCGTCCCTGTTTGCCGAACGGAGAGATTGACCTGAAAAACGTCTCCAGCCGCAATATACTCCTGCACCCGTCTGACTGCTTCTTCAAACCCGGCCTGATCAAACGAAGTAGAAAGGTTACCGAGTGGCGCTCCTTCCAAACCTTCCAGAAGCGCATTCTCTCCCGGGCCGACGGGCAAGTCCGCAAGAACATCCAGCATGCTTTTCAGGCGCTCCGCTCCCTCATCCAAACCGTGAAGTTTCGCTTTCGATCCAATGTAAACTATAACGGTGATTTCCCGCGCTTCATGATCAAATGCATATACTTCCTCCATCATCATAAGATACACATCAGGAAGCCGCAAATCATCTTTTGCTATGCAAGGCAAGTTTTCATAATAGCGGCCCGTATCGTAGCTGATATAACCTACCGCTCCTCCTATCCACTCCGGCAGTCCCACCTGTGCCGTTTCCTCTGCGGCCGGAGAAAACTCATGACCCATCCAGCGCCGCACAAACGTCATCGGATCAGACACAACCGGCGCAAAAGAGGTACCGTTCTCGCTTACCTGCCCGTTTTTATACGCCAGGACCGCAGTCGGATTCGCTCCTACATACGTGTAACGACCATTTCGGCCACTCTCCAAAATAAATGCATATTCGCTGTTCGCACGCAATTGTTTATACAACATCCAAGGACTTTCATTTTCCCATTTTACTTTCCGCCAGAACGGCACTCGCTCGTATCGTTCCAGCCATTCGTTGACCCAATCTTCTGCTCGCTTCACTCGCGTCCCTCCGTCTATTTTCCCTTGCACAAAACAAGCCCTTGCCGCCAAGAGGACAAGAGCTTACGCTTTTTATTATACTCATTACTCATCAAATTGATAAAGAGGGGTACTTAAATATCTTTCACCGTTGCTCGGGATAATGGCGATCACATTCTTGCCCGGCCCCAATTTTTTGGCGACTTTCTTGGCTGCATGAATCGCCGCGCCGGAAGAGATACCGCCAAGAATGCCTTCTTTTCTCGCCACAAGACGGGCCATGGCAAATGCTTCTTCGTTTTCTACTTTAATAATTTCATCATAAATATCCGTATCCAATGTATCTGGAATGAAACCGGCCCCGATCCCCTGGATTTTATGCGGTCCCGGCTTGCCACCGGATAATACAGGTGATGCTGCCGGTTCCACGGCTACGATATGAACGTCAGGGTACTTTTCTCTTAGCACCTGACCGGCTCCGGTAATTGTTCCGCCTGTGCCTACGCCAGAAATAAACGCGTGTACGCCACCGATTTGCTCAGCCTGTTCCAACAGTTCTTTTCCCGTCGTCTCCCGATGGATTTGTGGATTGGCCGGGTTTTTGAACTGCTGAGGCATAAAGTAATCATCGTTTTCACGGACAAGTTCTTCCGCTTTACGGATAGCGCCGCCCATTCCTTCCGCTCCAGGCGTCAATACCAACTCCGCACCATACGCACGGAGCAGGTTGCGCCGCTCCATGCTCATCGTATCCGGCATAACAAGCAATGCACGATACCCTTTTGCTGCCGCCACCATCGCTAGGCCGATTCCCGTGTTACCGCTCGTAGGTTCAACAATCGTCATACCTTCTTTTAACACGCCTTCTCTTTCTGCGGCTTCAATCATCGCTAAAGCAATTCGATCCTTCACGCTGCTTCCAGGATTGAAAAACTCTAATTTTAAATAAATATTCGCCTCATCCGCTTCCGTCACTCGATTTAGCTTTACCAAAGGTGTATATCCGATTAAGTCAGTAATAGATTGAGCTACCCGCATCGGAAATCCTCCTCACCGAATTCCTACCAAGTAAATAGGTTTTATTTATATTATACCAATCGAACTATGAAAGCGTCAATTGTCCTCTACAGGTTTGCACGAAGATTTTCTAAATCTTCTTTGTTTAAATGGTATTTTTCATTGCAAAAATGACATGTAATCTCCGCTTCACCCTGTTCATTAATCATCGCGTCCAGCTCTTCCTTGCCTAGACTAATAAGTGCTCTCTGTACTCGCTCAAGCGAACAATGACAGCTAAATACGATATCAATCTTATTCAATACCATAAAATCTGCGCCCAGTACTTCTTTCAAAATTTCTTCCGGCGCCATCCCTTCATCAATCATAGTAGAAACGGGGCGGACAACAGCGAGCTTCTGCTCCAGCTTTTCAATAATAGATTCTGGTGTATTAGGCATAAGCTGAATAATAAAACCACCGGATGCTTTAATGGTGTTATTCGGATTTACTAGGACGCCTACACCAACCGCAGATGGTACCTGCTCAGAGACAGTCAGGTAATACGTAATATCTTCGCCGATTTCTCCGGATACAATAGGACTCGTACCCTGATATGGCTCTTTTAAACCTAAATCCTTCGTCACAATAATACTGCCTTCCGTTCCGACCACGCGACGCACATCCAACTTGCCCTGTGCATTTTTCTCATCGTAGTGCACATGCGGGTTGTGAACGTAGCCACGCACTTCACCTCTGGCGTTGGCATCCGCTACAATTTGGCCGACCGGGCCATTCCCACGTACGATAACCGTCAAGCGCTCGTCGCCTTTCAGCATCGCTCCCATCATCGCGGCCGCCGACACCGTGCGCCCAAGCGCTGCACTGACAATCGGCCACGTATCCAGGCGTTTTTGGATTTCTCTCATTGTATCTGTAGTGCGTACTGCAAACGCACGGACATGACCATCATATGCCATTCCTCGGATTAAATAATCTTTCATCTTCTAGCCTCTTTCTTCCTTAAAATAACGGGTTATGACCGTACTTACAAAAACTAGTTTACCACAATACCCACAGGCCGCAAAAACGAGAAAGGCGGCACAAGCCCGCCTTTCTCCTATTTTTTATTGCGATTATAAATAAGCTGCAAACCTTTGATCGTTAGCCATGGGTCAACAACATCGATCTCGTTCGATTCGCTGCCAATAAGTTCAGCCAACCCACCTGTCGCAATTACTTTTGGCGTCTTCACAGACTCCTGCTTCATTCGACGCACAAGCTCGTCCACCTGGCCAACAAATCCATAGATAATCCCAGACTGCATTGCATGAATCGTATTGCGTCCAATAACGCTCGGCGGCTTAACAAGTTCGATACGCGGCAGCTTGGAGGCACGGCTGTATAGCGCCTCCGTGGAAATGCCGATACCGGGAGCAATCGCTCCACCATGATATCCACCCTCTTCGTCGATAAAGCAAAATGTAGTAGCTGTACCGAAATCAACGACTATTAAAGGAGTGCCGTAGTAATGAATAGCCGCTACCGCATTCACGATTCGATCTGCTCCCACTTCCCGAGGATTATCGGTTTTAATGTTCAAACCTGTTTTCAAACCAGGGCCAATGACCATCGGCTTGATGTTAAAATATTTCTGGCACATTTTCTCCAGCGGGAACATGAGCGGCGGAACTACCGATGAAATAATAATGCCTTCAATATCACCAAACGTAAGACCCTTGTCAGCGAACAAGCTTTTAATTAGTATGCCGAATTCGTCGTCTGTCTTACTCCGGTCAGTGCCGATGCGCCAATTATGCTTTAATTCGTCACCTTCATAAACGCCAAGCACAATGTTCGTATTTCCTACATCAATAACAAATAACATCGTATCCCTGCCTATCGTTTTCTTTCGTTTAAGTCAAGACTAATATCAAGCGCCGAAACGGAATGTGTCAGGCTTCCCACCGAAATGACATCGACGCCGGTTGCTGCAATCTCAGCCACCGTGTCTAAATTGACACCTCCGGAAGCTTCAACAATTATTCGTCCATTAATGCGGCGCACAGCTTCTTTCATCATCTCCGGCTCCATATTATCCAGCATGATAATATCGGGCTTCGCCTTAATCGCCTCTTCCAGCTGCTCCAACGTTTCCACTTCCACCTCAATACGCATGGTATGGGAAACCGCCGCCCGTGCGCGCTCAACTGCTGGGCCAATGCCACCCGCTGCCTTAATATGATTATCTTTAATCATGACTGCGTCGAACAAGCCGAGACGGTGGTTATGTCCACCGCCGACTGCAACCGCATATTTCTCCAGCATACGCAGACCTGGCGTCGTTTTACGTGTGTCAACAATACGAACTTTTTCACTTGCAGTCCGCGCCACTTCCACATACTTCCGGGTAACAGTAGCAATACCCGAGAGGCGCTGCAACAGATTCAGCGCAAGACGTTCTCCGCTCAGAATGCTTTGGACGCGCCCTTCCACTTGCGCAATCACCGCTCCTTTCCCAACAAAAGAGCCTTCCGCCACTTTTGGCGAAAATACAAGCGAGGAATCTACAAAAGCAAATACACGGGCCGCCACTTCAAGGCCGGCGATCACTCCTTCCTGTTTTGCATACAGAATGCCGACTCCCTCCAGTTCATCCGGCACGGTCGAAAGGCTGGTCACATCTCCAAACCCGATATCTTCTTCAAGCCACAATTCAATTTGCCTGTCCAGCAATCGCTCATTCATTTTCATTCGTGTTTCGCTCCTCTAAAACCCCATCTTCAATCGACTGTACAATATGTTTGCGCCATACGAGATCATCCCGCTTCGGGAAGTCTTCCCGATAATGTCCTCCCCGACTCTCTTCTCTGAGCAACGCTGCGTTTGCGACCAAACAGGCGCATGTCAACAGATTCAAATATTCTGCTTCTTCCGGTCTGTCTATCTTCATACGAAACGCCTTTACATAACGTTCAAGCTCACGCACTGCCTTCGTTAATCCTTTTTCATTTCGTTTTAGGCCGACATGCGTTAGCATGAGTTTTTGCAAACGAAGCTTACGCTCCATTATCGTATCGCTGCTCATTGTCTGCTGGCGCATTAGTGAAAAAGAAATGGCAGGAACCTCATTTCCAATATCCGGCATCGTTTTTATCCGCTCAGCAATACGCCTTCCAAACACAAGCGCTTCCGCTAGAGAATTGCTCGCCAGACGATTCGCGCCATGCACCCCGGTACAGGACACCTCCCCGCAGGCGAAAAGCCTCTTTGTCGCGGTTTCACCATACAAATCGGTTTTAATTCCCCCCATAATATAATGGGCGGCAGGTGCAACCGGAATCCAATCTGTAACCATATCAAGGCCATAGCGCAAGCAAACTTTGTAAATGTTAGGAAAACGATGCTTGATTCGCTCTTCCGATTCATGGGTAATATCCAAGTAAACAAACGTTGAACCGGTTGATTCCATTTCAGACACTATTGCGCGCGCGACAATGTCCCGGGGCGCCAACTCCTTAAGAGAATGATATTTTTCCATAAAGCGCTCCCCTTTCATATTGCGCAGGACTGCTCCCTCACCTCGCACCGCTTCGGAGATAAGAAAACGAGGAGCGCCTGGATAGCATAAAGCAGTCGGATGAAACTGGATAAATTCCACATCTTTAATATAGGCTCCAGCCCGATATGCTATGGCCAGTCCGTCACCCGTGGCAATTTCCGGGTTGGTGGTATAGCGATAAAGCTGCCCGGCTCCTCCAGTTGCAAGTACCGTTGCGTTCGCTCGTACATATATAGTGCTTCCATCCGGTTTACGCACAAGTGCTCCAGTACATTCGCCCTGATGGGTTACTAAATCATACGTGAAATGATTTTCCCAGATAGTAATCCGTTTGTTTTCCCGCGCACGTTCCGAAAGCGCTCGCACAATTTCCGCGCCTGTGGCGTCGCCCTGTGCGTGAAGGATGCGTCGTCGACTGTGGGCGCCCTCTTTCGTCAGAGCGAGGGCGCCATCTTCCTTATCGAACTTTGTCCCATATTCAATTAAATCCTCAATGCAGGAAGGACCTTCATGAACCAGGACTTCGACGGCCTCGTTCGAACAAATGCCGGCCCCGGCGATTAGCGTGTCCTGCCGGTGCAGTTCCGGCGAATCCGTCTCTGCCGTAACCGCCGCGATACCGCCCTGCGCATAACGAGTGTTGCTCTGCATTAAATCCGTTTTACTGAGCAAAATTACATCACATTGTTCGCTGACTTTCAAAGCAGTATAAAGCCCGGCAATACCCGAGCCTATCACCAAAACATCCGTTTTATACGTTTCAAGTTCGGTTAGCTTAAAATCAATGACATAGCGTGGCACCATCTCGCTTCAATCCTTCTTTCCTGGCTAAGCCGCTTATTGCACGGCTTCAACAGCCAGCATTCGCTCCAAAGACAAGCGTGCTTTCTCTGCGATTTCTTCGGGCACATGAATCTGCGGCTGCATAGTTTCAAGACAATCCGCAATTTTCTTTAGGTTGTTGACCTTCATGTTCGGGCAAACAAGATATTTTGAAGCAAAGATAAACTCTTTATCCGGGCTATCCAGACGCAATTTATAACCTACTCCATCTTCTGTACCCACAATAAACTTCTTGTGATTTGTTTCACGACAATATTTAAGAATACCCGTTGTGCTGCCAACAAAATCCCCAAGCGCCACAACTTCCGGACGGCATTCCGGATGAACAACGAATTGGGCGTCCGGATGCTCTTCTTTTAGCTTTAAAACGTCTTCTACTGTCAACTGGTCATGTGTATTGCAGTATCCTTCCCAGATAATCATTTTCTTATCGGTGAACTGGGAAACCCAATGTCCAAGATTTTTATCCGGCACCCAAATAATTTCCTCTGCATCGATCGATTGGATAACATTCCTCGCGTTCGAAGATGTACAACAAATGTCTGTTTCCGCTTTGACATCGGCCGAAGTATTAATATAAGCCACAACCTTTGCATTTGGGTGCTGGGCTTTCAATTTTCTCAGTCCGTTTACGTTTACCATGTCAGCCATCGGACAGCCTGCGCGCTCATCAGGAATCAGAACAACTTTTTCCATATTAAGGATTTTAGCGCTTTCACCCATGAAATGAACACCGCAAAATACAATCACATCTGCATCCGTTGTTGCCGCTTTCTGCGCAAGCCCGAAAGAATCTCCCAGAAAATCCGCAATTTCCTGAATTTCCGGGCGCTGATAGTAGTGGGCCAGAATAATGGCGTTTCGTTCCTTTTTCAGACGCATAATCTTTTCCCGCAGCTCTTGGTTACGCTGTTCTTTCTTCGCTAAAGCTAACGCTTCCATCAATTTGAGCAACCTCCATGAGAATCCTTAAATGATATGTGCCTTCCGGGCAACTGAATACCTGTATGATACCGTTAAACTGAAAAATTGTACACACCCAAAAGAAATCCAAAAATCAAAAGCGCCCGTAAAAAAGAAATGTATGGCAATGATTTCACAGGTTTGCACCTGATTTTAATAAGACAAATCGATAAAAACAAAAAGCCTTCCCACTTATTGAGAAGGCTTCTCTATTCCTACGTATCAGTTTCGTCTCTTCTTTCTGTGTCAATTCCCGGTGCCTGGGCCATATTTTCCGATTTTCCGGTGATTTGCACCTTTACATCACCAGTCGTCGTTTCTTTTACCTCGCCAACATCACCATCGATGGAGCCAGTTTCAATGATGCTCTTGATTTGTTCTGCATCTAGCGTTTCGTGTTTAAGCAATGCCTGCGCGACCGCTTCCAGCTTATCCATATGCTCCGTTAGCAAATCAGTGCAACGTTGATGGCAATCACGGATAATGTTTTGAATTTCCTGGTCGATTTGACGCGCTGTTTCGTCGCTGTAATTCTGTTCATGACCAAAGTCGCGACCCAGAAACACTTGGCCTTGACTCTGGCCGAACTGCATCGGACCAAGGTTCGCGCTCATGCCGAACTCCATAACCATACGACGTGCGATGTTTGTTGCACGTTCAAAATCGTTGTGTGCACCAGTGCTAATTTCTTTCAGCACTAGTTCTTCCGCTACACGACCGCCAAGCAAACCAACAATTTTATCAAGCAATTCCGTTTTCGTAGCAAAGTACCGGTCTTCCTTAGGAAGCATAACAGTATACCCGCCCGCGCTACCACGCGGAATAATGGTTACCTTGTGAACCATATCGGCATGTTTCAAAAAGTAACCACAAATTGTATGACCAGCTTCATGGTAAGCCACAAGCCTTTTTTCATCTTCGCTAATCACGCGGGATTTCTTCGCCGGACCCGCAATAACACGGTCAATAGCTTCGTCGATTTCAGTCATCTCGATTTTCCGCTTATTGCGCCGCGCTGCAAGCAACGCCGCCTCATTGAGTAAGTTTTCAAGATCCGCGCCCGTAAAGCCAGGTGTGCGACGAGCGATAACATCCAAATCGACGCCTTCCGCTAACGGCTTGTTACGTGCATGGACTTTCAATACTTCTTCTCGTCCCTTCACATCTGGACGATCCACCGTAATCTGGCGGTCAAAACGCCCTGGGCGAAGCAGCGCTGGATCAAGAATATCAGGACGGTTCGTCGCAGCGATGATAATAATTCCTTCATTCGCGCCAAACCCATCCATCTCAACAAGCAGCTGGTTGAGCGTCTGTTCACGCTCATCGTGCCCACCACCGAGACCTGCGCCGCGCTGACGACCAACGGCATCAATCTCGTCAATAAAAATAATACATGGAGCGTTTTTCTTCGCATTTTCAAACAGGTCACGTACGCGGGACGCGCCAACACCGACGAACATTTCCACAAAGTCCGAACCGCTAATGCTAAAGAACGGCACACCTGCTTCACCTGCGACCGCACGAGCCAGCAATGTTTTACCGGTACCCGGAGGACCGACGAGTAGCACCCCTTTTGGAATACGGGCGCCAAGTGCCGCAAATTTGCGCGGATCTTTCAGGAATTCCACAACTTCGACCAATTCGGCTTTTTCTTCATCCGCACCGGCTACGTCGTTAAACGTCACCTTCTTCTTATCGTCATTATATAACTTGGCTTTGCTTTTGCCAAAGTTCATAACCCTGCTGCCGCCGCCCTGCGCCTGATTCAGCAGGAAGAAGAACAGGATAAAAATAATAACAAAAGGGATAATCGATGTAAGAAAAGTTAACCAAACAGAGTCACCCTTTTGTTCAAGATACTCTTCTTTAGCCAGATTTGCTTCTTCTATCTGCTGGAGCAACTTCTCATTATCATAAAGAGGCCCGTTTGTATAGAAGATAGTCTGGTCCTTCAACTTACCCTCGATATAATACGTACCCCGTTCAGGACGTATCCGCAACTCAGCCACTTTGCCCTGATTCAGGTACTGTCGGAACTCGTTATACGGGATTTTTGATGTATCCGTACCTTGGTTGGTAATAAAATTAACGATTCCAACCGTTACTAAAATAATTAGCAGATAAAATCCTGTATTGCGGAAGAACCGATTCATTCCTTACCTCCTCTCGCGCTCAAACACCTACATTATTTTACCACATGAAACCCGGCGTTCACAACTTAAGGGCTCAGCTGTACACCTCAGGCTTCAGAATACCGATATAAGGCAGATTCCGGTATTTTTCCGCATAGTCTAGCCCATATCCAACTACAAAAGCATCCGGAATCTCAAACCCGCAATAGTCAGGCTTCAAGTCCACCGTACGACGCGCTGGCTTGTCAAGAAGCGTCACCACTTTCACTGAAGCCGCATTGCGGCGTCGAATAATATCGATCAGATAGCTTAGCGTAAGACCGCTGTCAATGATATCCTCGACAATAATAACATGGCGGCCTTCAACAGACGTATCCAAGTCTTTCATAATACGGACAACTCCTGAAGACTGCGTGGAAGCTCCATAGCTGGATACAGCCATAAAATCCATCTCCAGCGGAATATCCATGCGGCGTACCAAATCTGTCATAAACGGAGCTCCGCCCCGTAAAACACAAATAACGAGCGGGTTCTTTCCTTCGTATTCCTTAGAAAGAATACGTCCCAACTCGCGAACTTTTTCCGCAATTTCTTCTTCTGTAAAAAGCACTTTTTCAATGTCTTTGTCCATGACAAACCTCCTGCTATTCAACACGCCAACAAATTGCCAGCCACTGCCGATTTTCTCCGCAGCATCATAAAAGAACAGTATATGAAAAAGCGACTATTCGAGTACTACATATAGTACAATATCCATTTCCTTTGGAGGCAAATATTTATTCGAACGTTTAACGCCGGGAATCCAAAGAATGTGCTCACCATCCGTCAGCAGAGGAATACGCTCTCGCGCAAGACGAGGAATCTTCATATCAATAAGAATATCCTTTACCTTCTTGCTTCCGCTCATACCCTGAGGCGTCATACGGTCTCCCGCACGTCTTTGCCTTACATATAGCCTTCCCTTAACACCCGCCGGATCAAACACCGCGTACGTCCCTTCCGCCAGGCGTTTCTCCGCTTCCCTGTTTCCGTAAAAACAGCGAATGATCCGATCTACTTCTGGAATGTAAACCTGTCCGGGAATGTCCAAAGAATATATGTAGGGGGGAATGGAAGGTGCTTCTTCGCTCGTTGAGAAAATTACCCTCTGATACTCTCTTCGCACCTGCAAGCTTCCAGGCAAATAAAGGCTGGCTGAAGGATGAGCCTCTTTGATAATTTGCCGTATATTTTCAATATGCGCATACCCTATTTCCTTTACGTCGCTTTTCAGCAGATAACTTAATATTAGTTTAATCATCCTTCTTTGTAAAGCAAGGTGATGCCTAAGAAAATCTTTTTGTCTTATAACTATTGTATTCACGTTTTGCTCTTCTATGATGGAGGCTAGTTTTCCCTCACTTTCACGCTGAAGATAGTCATTCTCTTCCCGTAACACCTCTGCCAAATGAGCGGCAGCGGTAGTCAGATGGGGGTTTTCCTTCTTCATAAGCGGAATCCAGTGCCTGCGAACCCGATTTCGAAAGTATTTATCACTAAGATTGCTTCGATCCTGGCGCGGCATAAGACTGTGTTCCACACAATAACGCTCAATTTGCTCCCGTGTCACCTCAAGCAAAGGTCGAATAATCTCAATCCCCTGTTCAACCCGGCGCAATGGAATTCCCGCCAGCCCTTCGGCTCCCGTTCCTCTTACAAAGCGCATAAGTATTGTTTCCAATTGATCATCGGCATGGTGAGCAGTGGCCAGCTTAGCCCCTCCCATCCGTTCAGCCACTTTCCTTAAGAAACGATAGCGCACCTGTCGGGCTGCCTCCTGTGGATTCAAACCGGTTTCAGCAATCATTCCAGGTACGTCTGCCGCTTCAACAAAACAAGGAACTGATAATTGCTCACATAAGCGTTGTACATATCTGCTATCTTCTTCGGCTTCCTCGCCACGGAATTGATGGTTCAAGTGAGCCGCGACAACTCTCCAGTTATATTGATTCCGCATTTGGGCCAGTGCGTGTAGGAGCGCAGCCGAATCAGGACCGCCTGAGATAGCAACAACAATCTTATCCCCTATTTCTAACAAACTATACGTTTGTATCGTTCTTTGTATTTGCCCAAGCAAAATTTCCACCTTCACTTCATTAGCCAGCAGTCCGGCTTATTTACTTGTACGTAAAATATAGCATTTTGGTTGCAAAAATTTATTTTGTTTTTTACTATGAGCGTTTTGCATAATTTTCGCTCTTAGAGCCGCAAGGCTTTTTTAGTCACAAAAAAGGACTTCACCCCAACTTGTAGAAGAGTACAGGTGACCAAACCCATTCCACTAAAGAGGAGGAAGTCCACTGTGTATATTCTACAAGAAACGCTATTTTCCTTTGAAGAATGGCTAAAACTTGAATCAAAAGAGCGATTAGAACTTTTTTTCTCTTCTTTGGACTTACGTCCATATGCCAAACAATTAAAAAGTCATACCCCTCAAGGAGCACCAGGATATTGCCGCGAAGCCATTCTACGCGCTTTTCTGGCTGCACCTATGGAAGGCATTACGACATTTACCATGCTGCATCGTCGCTTACAAACAGACTTACGCTTTCGTTATCAATGTGGCTTTCGTCTAGATCAGGATGCTCCATCTATCGCTACATTTAGTCGTGTATTCGCGGATATGGTGGAAAAGCAAATAGCTGAGCAGTTATTTCACGACTTGGTTTCTTCCTGTCAGACCGAAGGTCTGATGATCACACAGCATCTTGCTATTGATAGTACAGCGATTGAAGCGTATGAACGAAAACAGCCGAAGAAGGAGTCTGAAACCACAGGAAATGCCACGTGGGGTGCCAAGTTTGATACGTATGGCAACAAAATCACCTGGTTTGGCTACAAAATTCATCTTGCTGTGGATACGGAAAGTGAGCTTCCCATTGCTGTAGAAGTCACGCCTGCTCATGTAAATGACGGCGACATGGGACCCGCATTGATGAATAAAGCGGCTGAAGTTTCAGATATCGACATCGAATTTATCATGATGAATGCTGGCTATGACCAGCTAAAGAATTATGAAGCTGCCCATGAACTGAACGCACAAGCCATTATTCCGCTTAATTTACGAAATGAAAAAGAACCACCGACAGGATTTTCCTCTAACGGAACACCACGCTGCTCCATGGGTTTTGATATGGTATATTGGGGAGCAGACAAACGGTACCTAAAGTTTCGCTGTCCTCATACCGTTAGGAAAGTTGACTGCCCACATGGTTCTGCCTGGTGCTCTCCTTCTGATTACGGAATGGTTGTTAAAGTGAATCCAAATGACGACTTGCGTCGTTTTAGCATTCCTCATCGGGATACGAAACGTTGGAAAGAACTTTATAACAAGAGAACAAGCGTAGAACGCGTTTTTGCCAGACTCAAAGAAAATCTAACGGTAAATCAACTTCATATCCGTGGTATTCAAAAAGTAAAAACGCAAGTTTTTCTGAACCTCTGTATTTTACTTGCTTCAGCCTTGGCTATGTCTAAAGCGTCTGTACGCCAACGTTGTGCATAAAAAGTAGAACAAAAAATTCTGCCCGCATGTCCTTGAACAGCTTTTAAATCAGGAAGCAACTTTAAAAAATAAAGTAAAATCAACTTTAGTATCGTATTCGCTTTTTCACTTTCGGTGAAAATTGCTATTTTGCAAAACGCTCACTATAACAAAAAAAACAGCCCTGTCCCAACAATCCGACTATGTCCGGACAGGGCAGGCGCCATTTTTTCTTAGCTGACATAACGTGGGCGATCAATTTTCGGGGCGTTTGGTACAGGAATCGTTGCCCACGGGAGCATATAATGGTCAATCTTAGCCACCATTACTGTCATATCGTCATGAATCTCGCCATAATGGTGTCGGATAACCAATTCGAGCAGGCAATCCGCGACCTCTTGCGGGTCATTGGTTTTCAGTTCAGAAATTTTCCGTTTCATCCACAAGTTTTTATTTTCGACACGCGGCGCTTCGTAGATACCGTCTGTCATCATAATGAGCAAATCCCCCGGTTTTAATTGACAACTCACGACGTCGACGTCAATGTCATCAATAATGCCAATCGGTAAATTATTAGCCGAAATCGAAATCACTTCTTTGCCGCGCTTAATAAAGCTTGGAGTGGAGCCGGTTTTGATAAATTTTGCCTGTCCAGTATGCTGGTCAATCAAGGCAAGATCTACCGTGGCGAATATTTCGTCAGGAGATCGAAGCGAAAGAACCGTATTCACGGATTTAATGCTTAATGTTTCTTCCATGCCGGATTCGAGCAATTGTTGCAACAGTTCCAGCGTAGAAGAACTTTCTACATATGCCCTTTCTCCATTGCCCATACCATCGCTTATCGCCAATGCCATTTTGCCGCTGCCAAACTCCATAATTTTAAAGCAATCGCCGGATAGCAGTTGTCCTCCTTTTGCGGCGCCAGCCACGCCGGTATCGATTTCAAAATCTTGTGCCGAACCTAGGCACATGTGGCACAGGCCATCTTCAAACGCTTGACAGTTTTTATTTTTTACCGTAATTTTTTCTCCCAGAATATCGGTTAACAGCGGCGCGATAATCTTTGAGCATTCATCTCTGCCCTGGCATGACGGCTGCGTAATTTCAATATCTACCTTCCCTTCTTCCAGATTCACAATATCGACGTTTCGTATGGACAACCCTACTCCTTCTAATGCGCTTAAAATCTGCTGTTCCTGCACATGAAGGTGGATGCCTTCTTTTTGGATTTCTTGAGCAAAATTTTGCATCACACGCGATACTCCCGCCAGCTGCTCGGCCACAAGCCGTCGGCTTTCAGCAATTTGCTGCTTTAAATGCAGCTGCGTTTGCCAGCGCATGTACTCCTGCTCCATACTACTCAAAACACGATCCTGCTTCACGCATTTGCGCAACCATTCTTTCGGCATTTCATTCAGGTTTACTCCACCTTCCTGTTTCATAGCGTGTACCATCTGAGTTAATGCTTCATACGTATTATCGAAATCCCGGCTCCAGCACTGATCTTTTTTCCAGCAGCGCTGGCACGTCGTTTTCGTCACCTCGCTTAAAAAATAATCTTTCTGTAACGCTTCATCTGGCTTCGCCAAATCGGGACCAGCAAAGGTCTCGGACAGCTTAGTGAAAAGCTGTGCAAACTGCTCCATTTTACCAGCTGTTACATCACGCACCTTTCTTAAGTATTGCTGCTGTGAAAACGCATTTTCTTCCGTGCCTGGAATAAACGTTGCGATTTTATCGAGCACAAAGCGCGGTGTAATCAAAAAAAACAGCACAGCTGCGAATGTTTCCAGCGAAGATTGCAAAATTTCCCGCTGTTCGCCTACATATATGGTCAAAATCGCAGAACCGATAAGAAGGCCAAGCGCCACCATTACTTTTCTACCTTCACGAAGCAAACCAGCCAGCAAGCCAGAAAATGCTAGTAAGCTGATTTGATAGACTGCATCTATGTTAGCCAGGCTAAGTACAAGCCCGGTTACTACACCAACAGCGGCACCCACCGTTCCTCCACCCACGGCGGCGAATAATAGAACAAGATAGCGCGCAAGCACATTATCGACTGATACATCCTGCACAATCCAGCCAACCGTTCCCGTCATCACGGATGCCAAAAGAATAATTAGACAAATGATTTCCTCTGTCTGCAAATGCTGCTGACTACGCTTCGTAGTCACAATCGGGATCGCCTGCACGAAAATAAGAGTTAAAATCAAGCCGAGTACCGCCGCTACACCGTTCATAAATAACGTGTGCCAAGTCAATTGGTTCATGATATAGTCAACCGCCATATTGCTGAGGAGGACCGCGAGAAATGAAACCAACGGAGCATAGTTCAACTCTATCCTTCTGCCTTTCTCCAATAGGCTCAGTATGACGAGCACCATGGCCATCCCCAAAAAATTTGCTGAAGCGATACTTATCGACTGCATTGCGCTTCCAGCCATAACCGAAAACATAACAAGAAGCAGCCGATTTTTCTTTAAAAAGTACATCACCGCGAAAAAAGGAATAGCAAACGGAGAAAGTTCCTGAAAAATGACCGCTCTTCCCAATAAAAAACCCATCAGCAAATGGAGCAGGCTCCACTGGTACGATACTGCGTATAACCATTTTCCACCTTTTTTTCCCGCCTTCCCAACCGGAGCGGTCATCCCCCCCGCTATCGCCATCGATTTGTTCTGCATCATACATAAGCACCACCTAATCTAATTTTTGTGATTCCCATTATAAGCACATTCTGAAATTAAATTTTGTCAAAATTGGAAGATAGGATTTAAAAAAATTCCGACAACTAACGCCGAATTTTCACACAAGTGTCGATTTTCTTGCGAACGTGGTGAAAAGAAAAAAAGCGCGTAAAAAAAGGAGCGAAAAGCTCCTTCGTCCGCGCCACTACTGGTTTTTCTTTTTCTCATCCGGGGTTATGAAAATAATCTCTCCCTCTTTGGAAAAAAAGAAATTTTTCCTCGCCAGTTCACTAATATAATCCTTATCATACATTCTTTTTACCTGTAATTCGAGCTGTTTCTGCTCTTGCTGTACTTCAGCCACCTGACGCTGTAAATCCACAAGCTCACGTTGTTTTGCATTCAATTGTTGGCTTTGTGAATAATACGTATATCCAGCCCATGACAAAAACAAAATGACAATAATCTGCAAAAGACGCATGCGGCGCTTCCGTCCGTAGTTTGGTGGCAAAGATTGCGGTTTCTGCATATCGTTCACCTTTCTTGATTGATTATTTTACATTTTCTTACCTTTTATCCAACTCGTCAAGGCTTGCCACCTTTTTCTTGCCTTTTCTCTTACTCTTCCTAGCGGTTTTTGTAGAAAGTGCCACATCCACCCCCACAGCTTATGCCCTAAAAATCTAAATGGCAGCAAAATCCATTTTCCTATTCTGAAAATAACAGAGAACAGCAAAAGTGCCGTCGATAGCAGGATACGATACAAAAAAAGAACCGGAGCGACCAGCAGATAATATCCGGTGCGAAGTGTGACCCGGTAAAGCCATAAAGAAAAAAAGATAAGCTTGTTCAAAATGTATAGATACGTACGCTGAAATAGAAGAAAATATAATACCACACCTACGGCAAGACCAAGGAAAATATAAATTCTTACAATCCCTTCATTGACGCGCAAGAGTGTACCGAATACAAGAAATATACAACTTATCCAGAATAAAAAGTCGCAAAGCCATACCAGCCAACGGGCAAGACGGCACTTCCGCTCCATTGTCCGGTATGTATCATATAGTATGCCCATGGCCAGTCCGCACAACACCATTGACATCATCGTCGCTGCCTGTCCGGTAAGCGTCACTTAAAAATCCGGCCAAATAGTCCTCTGGCTTTTTCTCCCTGATAAGATTCATCGATATACTCCATCGCAAAGACCAGTCCTTCAATCGATACCTGTCCCGTCTCAAGGCTTAAATTCTTCATATGCAAATTTTTCCCTTTTATCGTAAGAAACCCCGCCTCTGTCTGGAGCAGGAATTCTTCATGATCGAAACTTTCTACCTTGAGCACGCCTGTTATATCGAGTTTTTTGCGATTAACCATCACAAGTTCGTGACGAATTGTCTTCTTCGGATTCGTTTCCATCATCTCGACCCACCCTCCTTTTTATACCATCCTATGGAGGGCAAGCCATAATTAGAACAAAGAAAGCGAGGAAGCATGGACGCTGGGCAGGAAAAAGAAACCCAGCTCATGCTCCCTCGCTATCCTTTTCGCCAATTACAGATCATCAATGAAGTCACCAAATAGAAATATCGGTTTCTTCCCGGTTATCGCGGGGAAGATATTCTTCATTAATTAATGTATACATTGTGGCTGCCTCGTCTTTTTTAGTTGTATCGAGGATTTTTTCGATTTTGACAGTGATGAGCTTGTTGCCGTAACGAATGGTTAACTCATCCCCCACTTTGACAGCAGAGCTTGATTTGGCCACTTGACCGTTCAAAGTGACCCGGCCTTGATCACACACTTCTTTCGCCAGCGTGCGACGTTTGACTAACCGAGAAACTTTTAAGAATTTATCCAACCGCATCTATATCTCCTCTTTCTTCTTTGTTTTCGCTTCCTGCCACCAGCTTTCCATTTCTTCTAGCGTGGTATCGGCAAACGTTTTGCCTGCTTCCCGTAGTTTTTCCTCAATATACGAGAAACGAGAGTAAAACTTCTTGTTTGTCAACGCAAGCGCTTCTTCCGGGTCAATCTTCATAAAGCGAGCTACGTTCACAATGACAAACAACAAATCGCCCAGCTCTTCCCGACGGTGTTCCAGCGTCTGTGCCTCATTCAATTCCTCTAACTCTTCTTTTACCTTATCCAGAACATCGGAAAGCTTGTCCCAATCAAATCCAACCTCTGCCGCTTTCTTCTGGTACTTATACGCCTTATAAAGGGCAGGCAAATCACGCGGCACCCCATCAAGCAGAGATGCTACTTCTTTCCCTTTTTCTCTTTTTTCTTTTTCTTTGATATCCTTCCAATTTTGCAGCGCTTCTTCCGCATTCTCCGCTTCAGAGTTTCCAAATACATGCGGATGACGGCGGATCAACTTTTTATTTAAATCTTCAATAACGTCTCGAACCGTAAAATACCCGTCTTCTTCTGCCATCTGTGAGTGAAGCATAATTTGCAGCAGCAAGTCGCCCATTTCCTCGCACAGCGCTTCCGGGTCATTATCGTCGATCGTCTCAAGCACTTCATACGTTTCTTCAATTAAGTTTTTCCGAATGGATTGGTGAGTCTGCTCCCGATCCCACGGACATCCTTCCGGACTGCGCAGAATAGCAACGATTTCCCGTAACCGCCAGAACTGGCGGTTTAACGTCTGATCCTCTTCCGTCGGTGGAACATAAACGATTGTCAAATTGCTGTACTCGTTCAGGCGATCCAATTCATACAATGGGACGGTCGTAATTTTCTCTTGCCCGGCAACACCTGCGGCGGTCACGACGGTAACCGGAAAATCGTCCGGATATACTTCCATTAACGTTAATTTTACATCAGAAGCGACAAACGCGTCATATACCTGACAAATCAAATGATGCATCTTAGGCTGGATATGGTAGTCGCGCAAATCGGTCGCGTCCAACAAGGAAAAGCCTTCTACCGGATCCACCTTAAGCGCAGAAAATACCGGTTCAAGAAAACTTTGCCCGCCTTTAATTTCAATCTCGATCCCACGTTCTTTCCCTTTCGCCAACAAAAGTTGCACTGTACGCTCCGCCACCAACGGATGACCGGGTACGGCGTATGTAATGTTTCCTTTTTTCGTCGCAAGCTCAAGCAAGCGTTTGCTGATTTCTTCGTACACGTCCGAAAATTGGTCATGCGCTTCGTATACTTCATCAAAACTTTCGTATAGAATGCCTTCCACGGCAAGTTCGGCGACTACAGGATGTTTTTCTGTACGGATATACAGATGTTGCGCCTGCTTTAACATGCGGTAAATCCCAAGAGGAAGTCCTTCCAGATTTCCCGCGCCGAGTCCGATAACTGTAATTTTGTTCAATGGTTTCGTCCCCTTTCGTTAATTAATCATGCAGAAGCCGCAATTTTAACAACAGCGGAATGATTTTTCTGCCCGCTTCCGTGCTTGCTAAATCGGCGCGTCGTACCGTTCCCGATAAGAGCAGGGCGATAGCATACATAATAACACCCGCACTAACGGCGATCAGACTTACTACGGTAAAATACAGTCGTTCAGAATCAAACACGCCTGCCAGTCCGCGTTCCGCTGCCTGCCGGGCAACAAATACAGCAAGCCCCATCACCGTGACCGCCAAAAATGGTTTAGCAAAGAAGGAACGAAGCCCGAATCTTGCGCCTGTAAAACGAGATACCGCGCATAAATTAAGAATCGTAGCAACAATATGAGAAAATACGGTGGCAAGCGCCGCACCGGTAATCCCGAAAAGTGGAATCAGCAAAATATTTAATAGAAGTTTGATGACCACGCCAATAAACAAATTGCGCACCGGAAGGGTTACCTCACCCATCCCCTGTAGGATTCCAGCTGATGTAATGCCGAGCGTTGAGAAAATGGTTGTAAACGAAAGTACCATTAATGTCAATGTTCCATTTCCATTCTCATACAGCATTACATTTACTGGACCGGCAACAATAGCCAAACCGAGGGAAGCTGGCAAGCCAAATAAAAAAGTCAAGCGAAGCGCCAGCTCCGTACGCGCAGCGATCAAATGGTGTTGCCTAAGCGCCTGCGCTTCGGCAATTGCCGGGACAAGCGACAGGGAAAGTGCTGTGGCAAAGAAGGCGGCAAACTGCACAAGCGGCTGGCCGCGATCAAAAACTCCTTTTAACTGATACGCCGCTTCCGCCGTATTTCCTCCCCGCATCAACATGCTGACAACAGTAAATGAATCAGAAAGCTGCATCAGCGGAAGCACAAGGGAACCAAGGCATATCGGAATTGCGTAATAAAATAATTTACGTACGATTTCTCCAACCGTTTCCTTCCTGTATGAATGCTTCCCTGCGCTTTCCCAAACCTGCCGCTGCACGCTCTGGTTACGTTGCCAGAAAACCAGCATAAGAATAAACGCGAAAAATGCTCCTGTTACCGCACCAAATACGGCACCTGCACCGGCAAGGTACACATCTCCGGTCGTCTTCATAAACCAGTAAGATAAGACAATAATGGTAGCCACCCGCACGAACTGTTCGCCAATCTGTGAAACGGCGGTCGGCACCATGTTATGATGGCCTTGAAAATATCCTCGCATTGCCGCCATTACCGGTACAATAAGCAGAGCAAACGATACGCTTCGAATCGGCATGACTAACTTTTCATCTTTCATGAACTGTGCCAGCGCCGGTGCCCCAAACCAAAGCAGAAGGAAAAACAAAAAACCAGTTAGCGTCAATACACCCGCAGATACACGAAAAATTTTGCGCGCTCCGTACACATCGCCAACCGCAAGCTTTTCAGCCACAAATTTTGAAATGGCAATCGGGAATCCAGCCGTTGCAAGGATAAGGAGCGCGCTATATAACGGATATACCTGAGTATACACGTAATAACCAAGGTCGCCTGTAATGTTCTGGTACGGAATGCGATACACAACGCCAAGCATCTTTGATAATAGCGCTCCCGCTCCCAGTATGGCAGCTCCTTTCAAAAAAGAGGCTCCCTGAGTCTTAGACATAGATTTCCCTCTCTTTTCCCAGTAAATTCTCGGATATTATATCACAAAAAAACGTCAGAGCGGGGCCTGTCAAGCTTGCCCTCCTGAAATAGCTTATGCCGGATAGAGGGCGAACTTTCCTTACAATAAAAAAGCTCTCTGGCAAAATATTTTGCCAGGGAGCTTTCCACATTCCTAATACTTCTCCTATTGCTCCATTTGCTTTGCCAGAAAACCGGCTGCGGTTTCAACCAGCTTCACTTCTAGGTCGCCCATCTTGGCCTGATCACTTTTCGTCAGAAGAATGACGGAGCCAATCGGATCACCGCCGGCAATAATCGGAGCGATGACATACGAAGAATACTGTTCTTCATGGTCACGAATGATCTCATATTCGCCTGCGTTCGTTTGCAGATGTAAGCGCCGTTCTTCCATGCAGGTTTCCACAATTTCACCAATCGGCTTGTCCAAGTATTCTTTCTTGGAAGCGCCAGATACAGCTATAACGGTGTCGCGGTCACTGATTAGCGTAATATGACTCGTACTTTCATACAACGAATCAGCGTATTCTTTGGCGAAGTCACCGAGTTCTCCAATCGGCGAATACTTTTTCAGAATCACTTCTCCATCACGGTCGACGAAAATCTCCAGCGGATCACCTTCGCGAATGCGGAGCGTACGGCGAATTTCTTTCGGAATTACCACACGCCCTAGATCATCGATTCGGCGCACAATACCAGTTGCCTTCATAATTCTTGATGCCTCGCTTTCTTAAAGTGGTTAAATGACTGCAACATATGATTAGCTTGCTTGTAGTATTTATCTCCTGACGGGAGAATATTCACCATCTCTTGTTCAATCCGCATACCTGTATTCCTCAAGAAAAACTCGCGGGATTATGCCTAGTCCTTTTTCCACATGGAAAGAAAGCACATGTCGCTTTATCACTGTAAAGCAGAATATACTTCTTATACAATAAGAAAAAGCCTTGCGAATTCGCAAGGCCTGAGTGTAAAGAATTATTTATTCTGGGATGTCTGGTCGCCATTCGGTTGCACCGGAGCCGGTTGTTCATTCGGTGCAGGCGTGCTCGGCACAGGCTGACCTGGCTGTCCCGGTGCACTTGGGGCAGACTGTTTCGGCTGCTCTTTAATCATGGATGCCGGAATTTTTTCTTCCTTGATGATACTTTTTACTTTTGTCGTTAAGAATTCACCCTCTTTTTTCTGCGCTAGCATGTAGGTAATATCTTTTTTCACTTCATCATATGTCCGCACTTTTCGCTTTTCAACACGCATGATATGATATCCGAATTTCGTTTCAATCGGATCGCTGATTTTGTTGAGTGGTAGCGTCATGGCCGCCCTTTTGTACGGCTCTGCCGTCTGCTCTAAGGTAGTCCCATCAGGCATCGGATATTGATATAGACCGCCTGTCTCTTTACTGCCCGGATCGTCCGTATTTTCCTTCGCCAGTTTGGCAAAATTCGCACCATTTCGCAGCTGCTTCACAAGCTCTTCCGCTTTTTTCTTCGCTTCCGCTTTAGAGCGTTTGTCCGTGCCAATCAGAATATGGCGTACATCTACCTGGGTTAGGTATCCCAATTTTTTTGCCTGTTCATATTCCTTTTTCTTGTCTTCTTCCTTAATATCTTTGGAAAAATAAGAAATCATTTTTACCTGATCAAGGAAAAAATCCTTCAACTCTTCTTCCGTTACTTTGTGATTGGCGTAGAACTGATCCATTTTCTCCGATTGTGCAAGTTGCTGCTTAGCAAATTCCTCAAATTGAGAAAAATTCTGGTTCGCTTCTTTTTTCATTTCATCAGTCTCTTTCACCTGATCAGCAATATGCCTGCTCATGATCTGGTAATGAAGCACTGATGTCAACGCTTCTTTATCTCCCGCGTCAATCACCCCCGCCATACCCGGATCAATGGCTTTGATCACTTCTACGTAATTCTTATATGCCGATTCCGTAATTTCTTTGTTGTTGTCATATTTGGCGACAACGGGGTCGTTCTTTCCGCATCCTGCAAGTACAGTTAGTGTCAGAACGCCTACCGCAATCAACCTCCCGTACGTTTTAGTTGGCCACATCAGCTACTGCCTCGCCTTCTTGTTTCTTTTTTAATTCATCGAATTGCATGAGGAAATTCTCCACAAGCTCAATACTTTCTTCATGATTTAGCCCTTTGACCTTTATGCCGACCACAACCTGTTGCCCTTGACGCGAGGGCGTAATTCTCCGCAGAAGAGGCCCCTTAATTTCGTAGAGGTCACCCCAATCCACTTTAGTACTCTGATCTTCGTGGAAGACAAGTTGAATCGTATCTCCCTTTTGGCTGATCTCCACAATACGATGTTTTCTCGCATGCACGCGCAGTTTGGACACCAGCAACAAATTCCGAACGCTTTGCGGAATATCACCAAAGCGATCCTCCAGTTCTTCTGTTAATTCATCAATTTCTTCAAAAGAAGAAACGGCCGCGAACTTCTTGTACATCTCGATTTTCTGCTTTCCGTCCTGAATATAGTCGGACGGAATAAATGCATCGATCGTCAAATTAATCTCCGGATGCACTTCTTCCTCTTTCTTCGGCTCACCTTTCAGTTCCTCAATCGCATCCTTCAGCATCTGACTGTACAAATCAAAACCAACGGATGCAATGAAGCCGTGTTGCTCCGCTCCAAGCAAGTTCCCCGCGCCACGAATAGACAGGTCACGCATCGCGATTTTAAACCCAGAGCCTAGTTCCGTAAACTCTTTAATCGCTTGCAAACGCTTTTCTGCAACCTCATTCAACACCTTATCACGCTGGTATGTGAAGTATGCATACGCAATCCGATTGGAGCGACCCACACGCCCGCGCAACTGATACAGTTGTGACAGTCCCATACGGTCAGCATTTGTTACAATAAGCGTATTTACATTTGGAATGTCCACACCTGTCTCAATAATGGTTGTGCTGACAAGGACATCGGCCTCGCCCTCCAAAAAACTCAACATGACAGATTCAAGTTCCGTTTCACTCATCTGACCATGGGCAACCACCACTCGCGCTTCCGGAACAAGCATGCGAATTTGGTCTGCCATCTGTTCAATACCCTGAACTTGGTTATAAAGGAAATAAACCTGTCCTTCACGCGCTAATTCGCGTTCAATGGCTTCCCGTACAAGCGCACCGCTGTATTCCATAACGTATGTCTGTACCGGGAAACGGTTTTCCGGCGGCGTCTCAATGATCGACAGATCCCTCACGCCAAGCATCGACATGTGCAGTGTACGCGGAATCGGAGTCGCTGTCAATGTCAAAACATCCACATTTGTCTTTAACTTCTTCAACTTTTCCTTGTGTGTAACACCAAAACGCTGTTCTTCATCGACAATAAGCAGGCCTAAATCTTTGAATGCCACGTCTTTAGACAACAAACGATGCGTACCGATGATAATATCAACCGTTCCGTCTTTTAATCCCTTGATCGTCTGGTTCTGCTCTTTCCGGGTACGGAACCGACTAATAACTGCGATGTTAACCGGGTAATCGGCAAATCTTTCCCGGAACGTCTCATAATGTTGCTGAGCGAGGATCGTCGTTGGAACAAGCACAGCTACCTGTTTTCCATCCATGACGGCCTTAAATGCGGCGCGAATAGCCACTTCTGTTTTCCCATAGCCAACATCACCGCAAAGCAAACGATCCATGGGACGCGGCTTCTCCATATCTTCTTTAATTTCACGAATCGCCCTAAGCTGATCCTCCGTCTCCTCATAAGGGAACATCGCTTCGAATTCACGCATCTCTTCTCCATCTTTGCTAAAGGCGTATCCTCTTGCCTGCTGACGCTCCGCATACAAACGAATCAAGTCCTGGGCAATATCCTGCACAGAAGCGCGGACTTTACTCTTAACTTTTTTCCAATCACTTCCGCCCAATTTGTATACTTTCGGCTCTTTTTCTTCACTGCCGATGTACTTTTGTACCTGATCGATTTGTTCAATCGGAACATATAGCTTATCATTGCCAGCATATTTAATATGAAGATAATCTTTATGAATACCATTAATTTTAAGCGTTTCAATCCCCAAATATTTTCCGATACCATGATTTACGTGCACAACATAATCTCCAACCCGAAGCTCTGTGTAGCTTTTAATGCGCTCAGCATTGCTCAAATTTTTCCGCGTCTTTGCTGCTTTGCGCTGCTTCTGGGTAAACACTTCGGTTTCTGTAATCACTACGAGGTGCAGCATCGGAAGTTCAAATCCGCTTTGCAGATTGCCAAGGGTAATAACCGGTCTTCCACTTTCCAGCGCTTTTTCCGGTGAAAGGATAATATCCGCTTCAATATCATAGTCATGAAATACGCGCTCCAAACGGCGCGCCCGTTCTTCATCTGCCGCGCAGAATACTACGGTGGCCTTGGCTTTCTTCCAACGTTCCATTTCCGTTTTAAGCACATTCATCTGACCGTGGAAATTCTGCATCGCTTTACAGTTAAAGTTCACAACGTTCTGTGGATTCGTTTTCGGCACCTGACGCAAAAAAAGTGAGGCATGAAGAATCTTCCATTTTTTCGGCGCAATAATGTCTTCCAGTGAATGAGATAATTCAATATCAGGAAGAAATTCCCCTTGCTGTATTAATGTCGTCTTCCATTCTGCTTCATCTTTTTCCAATTGAGCGGCCGCCTCTACAATACGGGAAGGCTCATCAATCACGACAAGCGGAGAACATGACATATAATCTATCAGTGTTTCATTTGTCCGATAAAGAAAAGAAATATATTTATAGATTCCCGTAAATGAATGACCCTGACGAAGCTGTTCAATCTCCCATCCGACTTTTTCCAAAATTTTCTCTCTCGCCTGAATGTCTTTTACCTTGGGCAATGCACGGCTCATATGCTCTTCAAGCCTTTCCGCCGCTCGGTTAAACACCGCTTTATCGCCAAAGACCTCCCGGGTTGGGCCGATAACCACTTCGGATAAATTTTCAATGGAACGCTGGGTGGAAATATCAAATGTCCGGATAGAGTCAACCTCCGCATCAAACAATTCGATCCGAACCGGATTTGCCGTGTATACGGGGAAAATATCGATAATTCCCCCACGAACGCTAATCTCGCCACGCGCTTCTACCATTTCTACCCGCTCATATCCAAGCGCTACCATCTTTGCTAGAAAACTATCCAATTCAATTTCGCTTCCAACTTTAATGGAACACTGGGCTTGCCTCCACTCATCTACAGGCACGACCGAACGGCGCACTCCGGCATATGGAACAATAAGCACGCCTTTTTTTCCTGCGGAAAGAGCGTTCAATACTTCAATTCGCTGGCTAAGCGTCTCCGGGCTAGAAATGGATACTTCTGAGATAACCATTTCATTAGCCGGATACAGCCATAGCTCATCAGGGGAAATCAACTGGCTCATATCATCATATACTTTCTGAGCCTGGAACATATTGTGCGTCACAATTACCAGAGGTTGCTCCATTTTCTGATAAAGTGCGGCATAAAATATCTGACGGGCCGAGTTACTTAACCCGGATGCTAACTGTTCGCGCAACCCTTTTTCGAAGCTTTCCACAATCGCCTCGAATTCGCTGTCACGCTTAAATCTTTCTACCAGACCCTGCAATCACCCTTCCTCCTCTCCTTATAAGAAATTACAAATAAAATCAATGCAAAAATAAGCCTTAGCGCAAAAGCCAAGGCCCTGTCTGCTTTATTGCAAAGGATACGTAAGCTCAGGATAACGGTGGATGGCTTCACTACAATATTCACATGTTATGCTTACCACAATATCCCCGTTTGCTTCATAGCTAATTATATGTTTCCTCTCATCGGGGGTCAAGGAATGAAACCCCAGGCGCTCTTCTGTTGCTTCGGGATGGTCGATGGCCGCATACAACATACCGCAATGCGGACAAATGTATCGTATCTTCATATTTATGCCTCCCGGAAATACGATATGCTCATTCTTATTCTTTCCAGAAGGTAAGTGTGACATACAGTGCATTTATAGATTCATTAATTGAATTGATTCATCACGCGCAAAAATGACATACCCATCCATGTTTTCGCCGCTTCCGCTGATTTCTTAACCGCTTCCTGCACTTCGGCCAGTTCCTCTGGTGGAAATGTGGAAAGCACATAGTCTGCGACTTTTCTTCCTGGGGCAGGGCGTCCGATACCAATTTTAATACGCTTGAACTCTTCTGTGCCCAGATGAGCAATCAACGATTTCATCCCGTTATGTCCGCCTGAACTTCCTTTGGTACGCAGACGAATTTTCCCGCATGGTAAGTCGAGATCATCATAAATCACCAACAAACTTTCCTTTGGATCAACCTTGTAAAAACTTATAAGCGAACCAACACATTCGCCGGACAAGTTCATATATGTTAAGGGCTTGACAAGAAGCACTTTCTCGCCTCCGACCCTGCCTTCGCCAATCAATCCTTTGAACTTTCCTTCTCTTAACGGAATATCCCACGCTTCCGCAAGAAGATCAACGGCCCAAAAGCCAACATTATGTCTGGTCATTTCATACTGCTGGCCCGGATTTCCCAACCCCACGATTATTTTCATACCATTCTCCCCTTATTTTATAACATTGAAAAAGCGCAACCGACCGGTTACGCTTTTTCGCAACGTTTATCCTCTATCCGGCGCCGTGTCGCCGGAGCTATTCTCTGCATCGGTTCTATCCGCCGCTCCTGCGTCCGCTTCGGCTTCTTCAGCGGCTATGTCTGTTGGCTGAGCCTGCGACGGCACAATACTCAGCACCACTTCATCACCTTCATGCTTCACTTCGATACCATCTGGGACAGTAAGATCGCTTACCGTCACCGAATCGCCAATTTGCAAATGTTCAACATTAAAGGTAATTTTATCCGGAATTTCGCTAGGCAAGCAACTGATCGTTAGCTCACGCAACATATGCTGTAAGACGCCGCCGTTCTTTACGCCTTCGGCCTCTCCTTCGAGGACAACCACCACGGTGGTGTCAATTTTTTCGTTCATATTTATCTTGTTGAAATCCAAATGGAGCACTTTATTTTTAATTGGGTCGCTCTGTACGTCTTTAACCATGACATTGTAAGAAATTCCATCTACATTTAGCTTGATGACGTGATGTAATCCCTGACGATTAGCAATCTGGATAAATTCACGTTCTTCAACCGCAATCGGCTCACTCTCCTTACCATCTCCGTATAAGACGGCAGGAATTTGGCCTTTGCCGCGTAACTCTGTTAGAATCGAGTGCGATCCCAATTTCCTTTTTTGAGCTTTCAATTCCATTGCCATATTATTATCCCCTCCTATTGTAAGGTTCATAGCAATATCATTATCTACCTTACCCAATAAAAGAAGGGATCAATCACAAAACAAGGAAAAAATTAATCGAACAGCTTGCTTACCGATAATTCTTCGTGTACGCGAATGATCGCTTCTCCGATAATCGGTGCTACAGATAGTACTTTAATTTTATCGATTTGCTTTTCAGATCCAAGCGGGATTGTGTTCGTTACAATCAGTTCTTTAATGCTGGAATTTTGAATGCGCTCAATGGCCGGGCCAGATAATACCGGATGCGTACAGCAAGCATATACCGCTTTGGCTCCCGCTTCCATCAAAGCGTTCGCCGCCAGCGTAATGGTTCCTGCTGTATCAATGATGTCATCGATAATAATTGCTGTACGACCTTCAATATTACCGACAATATTCATTACTTCCGCTACGTTCGGTTCCGGGCGGCGTTTGTCAATGATGGCGATTGGTGCCTCTAGACGCTCAGCAAGTTTTCTCGCACGCGTCACACCACCATGGTCTGGAGATACAACAACGATATCTTCCAGTTTTTTCTCAATAAAATGCTTAGCAAGGATCGGCACCCCAAGCAGATGATCCACTGGAATATCAAAAAATCCCTGAATCTGCGTGGCATGGAGGTCCATTGTAATCACGCGGTGCGCTCCGGCCGTTTCAATCAAATTCGCCACTAATTTTGCCGTAATCGGGTCACGCGCCCGCGCTTTGCGATCTTGACGGGCATATCCATAATAAGGCATGACCACGTTGATACTCTTTGCTGAAGCACGCTTCAGCGCGTCCACCATAACAAGAAGTTCCATCACATGTTCGTTTACGGGCGCGCAGGTGGATTGAATGACAAATACGTCAGCACCACGTACACTCTCATTCAGTTTAATCTGTACTTCACCGTCGCTAAAATGAACAACTTGCGCATTTCCCATTGGAAGACCAATATGATCTACGATTTCTTTCGCCAAAGCCGGATTAGAATTACAAGTAAATACCTTTAACTTTGGGTCGCGATAATTCGCCATACTCCTGTTAAACCTCCATACCTTTCATAACTTATTTCTTTATAATTTTCTTTGCGTAATCTTCTTTATTAATCTGGCGTTCGCGGGCAATTGCCAGCGCCCCATCCGGAACGTCTGTCGTAACTGTGGAGCCCGCCGCTATATACGCGCCTTCGCCTACCGTTACCGGCGCTACAAGATTTACGTTGCATCCAATGAACGAACGATCTTTAACAATCGTTTTGTACTTGTTTACACCATCGTAGTTTACTGTAACGGTACCGCAACCAACATTTACATTCTCTCCGATTTCGGCGTCACCTAAGTACGTAAGATGGGAAACTTTACTTCCTTTGCCCAGAGACGTATTCTTAATTTCGACAAAATCACCCACTTTCGCCCCTTCACCAATATGGGAATGCGGGCGAATATATGCAAACGGACCCACCGTGGCATCGCTGTCCACGCGACTATCCATCAGCACAGAGTGCTTAATTTCCACGCGGTCGCCCACCTGGCAGTTCTTCAATTGACTATGCGGACCAATTATACATTCCTCACCGATAACGGTGCCAGCGCCAATCAACGTACCCGGGTAAATCACAGAATCGCGCCCAATCACCACATCCGTTTCAATATATGTGCTGGATGGATCGATGATGGTAACGCCTTCTCTCATGTGTTTAGTAAGAATGCGCTCTCGCATAAGCGCTTCCGCCTTTGCGAGCGCTACCCGATCATTAACACCAATGGTTATTTCTTCCGTTACAGATGCTTCAATACGCTCGCCTTGTTTTTTAAGGATCTCGATTACATCGGTTAGGTAGTACTCGCCTTGCGTATTATTATTATCAACTTTCTCAAGAGCGGAAAACAGCTTTTCATTATCAAAACAATACGTGCCCGTATTGATCTCTCTCACGCGCTGTTCCTCTTCATTCGCGTCCTTTTGCTCGACAATTCGTTCCACAGCCCCGTCCTCACCGCGAATAATGCGGCCATAGCCCGTAGGGTTGTCCATAATTCTGGTTAAAATTGTTCCGGCAGCCTGTTTTGCCTCATGATGAGCTACCAGAGCAGAAAGTGTTTCAGAGCTGATTAGCGGCTCGTCACCGGACAGAACAAGCGTCGTTCCTTTTTTTCCTTTTAAAATTGGAGCTACCTGCATCACGGCGTGAGCGGTTCCCAGCTGTTCTTCCTGCATTGCATACTCAACTGCATTTCCCAGCTGTTCCTTTACTTTGTCAGCTCCATGCCCCACCACGACAACGATACGAGCCATGTCCAGCTCTTTAAGGCTGTCAACTACATGCTGAACCATTGGCTTACCGCAAACGGGATGCAGTACCTTGTACAGCTTCGACTTCATTCGTGTTCCTTGACCAGCAGCTAATACAACCGCAAATTTATCCGACATGGTATCCTCCCATTTTGATAAGTTCCACAATGACTATATCTTAATTGCTTTCCTATTTCAAGATACAGAGAAAAAGAGGGACAAAAACAAGCCCGTCCTTTTCCTTTCAAGGAATAGGCGAGTAGTCGTACCTATCTTGCCTCTGCAACCTATTTGTTTTCCTGGGGGATTACCAGTTTCCAAACATATACTTTCCTATACCACAAGAAAAAGGGCCCCTCTCTGCAAGGCCCCTTTGAAACCATAAAATTAAGCTCCTTCTTCCACGAGTTCTTCTGTATTATTATTCCCTACACGCTCATATTCAGCCAATACGGCAGCTTGAATTTTCTCGCGAGTAGACGAAGAGATAGGATGCGCGATGTCGCGAAATTCTCCTTCTGGAGTACGTTTGCTCGGCATGGCCACAAACATACCGTTGTTTCCGTCGATAACACGAATGTCATGCACAACAAACTCATTGTCAATCGTAATTGAGCAAATCGCTTTCATGCGACCATCCGTGTTTACGCGACGAAGTCTTACGTCCGTCACTTCCATGTCTGCTCACCACCTTTTACCAATTATCAGAAGCTTGATAACTGTAATTCAACAAAGGTGGAAAAAAATCCTTCTATATCCACAAAAATTTTTTAAGTTTTTTACAATTTCAGCATTTTACCCTATTGACATGTTATTTATCTTATACTGCTGCTATCATTTCAATTTCTAGGGAAACATCCTTTGGCAACCGTGCTACTTGAACGAGAGAACGAGCTGGACGATGCTCGCCGAAGTATTCTGCATAAATTTCGTTAATAGTGGCAAAGTCGTTCATGTCTTTCACAAAAACGGTTACCTTTACTACATTATTCAACGTAGCGCCAGCTGCCGCCAGCACAGCCTTCAGATTAGCGAATACTTGATGCGTTTGGGCTACAATGTCACCTGTTACTAATTCGCCTTCGGGTGTTAACGGAATTTGGCCTGACGTATAAATAAAGTTTCCTACCTTCACGGCTTGAGAATAAGGGCCAATGGCCGCTGGAGCTTGATTAGTAGAAATTTGTTCCATGAAGATCCCTCCAACATTCATTCATATTTCTTTTTTAAAATAATTTCCTAATTCAAGACGAATTTCTTTATCGCGCACATCTACTTCCGTCATCCGCAGCAGCGAAATATAATCATCCACCAAACGCTCTTTTACATTAGCCGTCTCCATAAAAATGCCAACACCTACTACTTCAGCCTTAAATTCTTCCAACAAATCCATCATTCCCCGAATGGTGCCACCAGCCTTCATGAAGTCGTCAATAATGAGAACTTTAGAATGCTCAGGCAATCCACGGCGGGCAAGAGACATCGTCTGAATGCGTTTGCTTGAACCGGATACATAGTTAATACTTACTACGGAGCCGTCAGTCACCTTGCTATAACGGCGTACAATCACAACCGGAATGTTTAAGTAATGTGCTGTGGCATATGCCAGTGGAATTCCTTTTGTTTCCACTGTCATCACATAATTGGCCTCCGCTTCCGCGAAAACGGAAGCAAATACTTTACCAATTTTGGACAATGCTTCCGGCTCCCCTAGCAAATCAGCCATGTAAAGATAGCCACCTGGCAGCAAACGGCCCGGACTTTTCAGCATTTCGCACAAATCCTCTACAACAGTTCGTGCTTCCGTAGCGTTCATCATCGGAATGTACTTCACTCCGCCCGCTGCTCCTGCAACTGTCTTTAGCAGTCCGACTCCTTCTAACTCAAACAATTCTTTAATGATTGACAAATCCTCGCTAATTGATGATTTTGCAGCTCCGTATTGATCCGCGAAAAAAGTTAGCGGAATTAATTTATGGGGACGAGCCAGCAAGTGCTGCGTCATATCTACCAGCCGTGCACTTCTCCTTAACTTTTTCATCTACGTACGCTCCTCCGTATTAAAAACCGAATATTATGAAGTGAATATACCACTTATGTACGGATTTACGCAAGTGCTACCCGTTATTTTCTCCTAAAATACGCACGGCATATACCTCCTTACAAAAACCACGCAGTCCATTATAAACCCGGTTCATGCGCGATTCATGCTCCGTCAGCGCAAACACCGTTGGACCGCTTCCCGACATTAAAACACCATCTGCACCAAAACGATACATTCTTTCTTTAATCTGACGTACCTGAGGATGCATTTTCAGCGTCACTGCTTCTAAATGATTGTTCAACGCGCGACATACACCGACAAAATCCCCCTGACGAATCGCCGCAATCATTTCACTGGACTTTCGCCTTTCTTTCAGTTCCTCCACCCGTAATGCTCCGTACACTTCTGCGGTTGATACACCAATAGGCGGCTTTGCTAAAATGACCCAGCAAGGGGGCAGACACGGCAACGGTTCAATTTTCTCGCCTCGCCCACGTGCCAATGCAGTTCCTCCATACACGCAAAAAGAAACATCAGAACCAATATGCGAGCCTAGCTCGGCCATCTCCGCCATGCTCATATTCAGATTCCACAAGCGATTCAATCCTTTGATAGTAGCTGCCGCATCGCTGCTTCCGCCCGCAAGGCCAGCTGCAATCGGAATCTGCTTGTCAATATAAATATGAACCCCACGCTTAATGCCAAAACGTTCTTTTACCAGCCGGGCTGCCTGGTATACATGATTTCTCTCATCAAGAGGCAAGTAGCTTACGTTACAATCAAGCGTAATTTTGTCTTCCTTCCGCGGGTAAATGGTCAATCGATCGGCTAAGTCGATTGTCGTCATTACCATTTCAATCTCATGGTAGCCGTCCGGACGCTTTGCCAATACATCCAGCGTTAAATTAATTTTTGCCGGAGCTTTTATCATAAGGTAAACATCGTTCACCAATTCTTTCTTCCCTTCCACTTTATGCTTTGCTTATTTTAGCATTAATCGCTTCCCTTTTCCACGTGGAAGCAATATAATACGCATAATATGAAGAGGCCAGGCATACATTGCCTGGCCTTAGTCGGGAAAAATGTTATTTGCCGGGATTCTGTTTTGCAAGCGCTTCTTCGGCCAGCTGGATGGCCCGCTTCACCATATTCCCCGCGTCGCGGGTCGTGATGCCGCCCCAGCCCTCCCGCTGAACCGTTTCATAAAATCCAAGGTCTTTAGCCAACTCATACTTGAGTCTGTCCGACATAATCCCTCGTCTGCGTGCCATGTACATACAGCCCCCTTTATTTCCCGTACGCATAGTATACGTAAGAAAGCAAAATAAAAAACAGCAGGATATAAAATCCTACTGTATATTACTGTTCAAGCGAAATGCGAATATGTTCATTGTTACGGCAAATGGTAAGTTCCACCGTCTCTGTAAGCACATCCGCATAACTGTATGACACACGCTCAAAAGCATGTTTGTCCTCATCCAACTTCACAATAAACACTGACGGGTATGTTTCTTCCAGTACACCCGTTCTTTCCACGGTCTTACGACGTCCGCCATTGGCACGGAGTAAAATCCGTTCTCCAATGTGATTATCTAAACTACGTTTTATATCGTGTAACGTATTTCTCGCCATTCAGACCACCTCACTATATGTAAGTATATCACCACCATTATAGTATGTCAAATAAATTGAAAATTATAGCAAGACTACAGAAAAGCTGTCAACAATTTTTTATCAAGAAAGCGCTTATAAATCTTAAAAATCAAAAAAATAAGAAAAAGGTTGTGCTTTATAAAGCAACGCTTTCTTTCATCCCACGGTTTTCATCGTGGGATGAAAGATGGACGCTAACGACCCAATAATCCTATAATTTCAGGCGTATGGAGTGTTAATGCGGCTTCGGAATCCCGAAACGAAAGCAACCTTTTGTTTCGATACCTCCTACACCCTCGATTCCGGTAATCGTATTCTTGACCATCTCAAATATGTTTACGGATTGCTGAATCGATGTATACGCCACCTTTTCGGCTATGTATACAGGATCGAGAGTATGGATGTTAATACGCTTGGGTGAACTGGCAAAATTGGCGCCCGCGTTTAAAATAGCTTCAAAATAGGACTGGCAAGCTCCCGCGAAGATGATAAGGCTGTCTTTGCCCTGCTGAAACATCCGAGCTTTTTCTACCGCCTGGACAAAATATTTGGAATTACGGTAGCTATTCAAATCATCCGCCGGCCCGCGCTTGCTCTGTAAAGCATCATGTCCGGTTAGCACCAAAATATCCGGCTGGTGCTTTTCCAGCATAGAAATAATTTGTTGAGGGAAATCTTTTTCTGGAATATGATAGCCGACAGCAGGTACTTTTAATTGCTCATATACAGTTAAACATTTCTTCAAATAATTTTTGTCTCCATCAACATGAAGCACTTTGCCCGGCCAATCAAATGAACCACCCATTTCCTTTATATAATTTACCTGGCGCCACATATTCCTCTCACGTGCAGAGCGTCGTTCTTGCTCAATCATTCGCATTGCTTCAATATGTTTCTGCTCAGATTTGCTCCGTATTTTTGCGATTTCCTCTTCTGTTACCTTTACAAGATCGCTGAGCGGTGCATCTGCCATCAGACGGTAATCCAAACCAATGAGCGAGCATGTGCCTTTTTCCTGATTAATATCAACAATTTGAAACAATAAATCACATCCGTGCGACTTCCGAGCCACAATATCCCCGACACGCAATTTCTGACTGGGAAACATAAAAAACCCCCTTTTCCTCACATCGTATGCTTGCCGGGAAAAAGGGTTCGCCTTTTATTGCCCCTCAAACGCATGGGCTATGATGTTGCTTAGCCGGGCAAATTCCTCAATCGACAGCGTTTCCCCGCGTCTTGCCGGATCAATTCCCGCTTCCTTAAGCACCTGCAGCATTTTCTCTTTCTTATCTTTGCCAAATAAATTGTTCATAAGGTTGTTCGAAAGAGTTTTGCGACGTTGCGCAAAGCTTGCTTTCACTACGCGGTAAAATATTGCTTCGCTTACCACCTCAACAGCTGGCCGTTCCCGAATGCGAAGGCGCAATACCGCAGAATCGACATTTGGCTGCGGAATAAAGACGCTATGTGGCACAACGGTAATTATTTCCGCTTCTGCGTAGAACTGTGCCAGCACGGTCAACGCACCATACGCTTTGCTACCAGGAGACGCGGAAATTCTTTCTGCCACTTCCTTTTGAACCATTACGACAATATTTTCAAGCGGCAGCCTCTCTTCCAGTAACTTCATCAAAATCGCACTAGTGACATAGTACGGCAAATTCGCCACAACGCTAACCTTTTTTTGCTCTTTAAATTTTTCTTTGATTAACAACTTTACATCCATTTTGAGTACGTCACCGTGAATGACTTCCGTATGTGGATATGAAGACAACGTGTCCTTCAGAATCGGTAGCAGGCGCTGATCAATTTCGATCGCCACCACTTGTCCCGCTTGCCGGGAAAGCTGTTCGGTCAATGCACCAATACCGGGGCCGATTTCGAGTACGCCTTTTTCTTTCGTAAGCTCGGCCGCAGCCACAATTTTACTCAGAATATTTAAATCGATTAAGAAATTTTGTCCTAAGCTTTTCTTGAAAGAAAATCCGTACTTTTTCAGAATTTCTTTGGTTCTTGTTGGTGTTGCAATATCGCGTATGGTCATTTCCGTTCCTCCTGTGCCTCCACCCAAGCCAGCGCTTCCGCAAATTCTTCCCGCGTAATTTGCAGCATTAAAAGCCTCTTGTGAAGCTGTTTGGCATTGGCGTAGCCAATCCCCAGTTTTTCTCCTAACAGTATGCGACGTTCCTTTGCCTGTGCACCACCGATCAAGCCAGCATCAATCATATCCTCTATTGTGATTTGTTCTTTAGGCGCCTCCGCTTCTGTACGTACCTTCGCCAGCGCTTTGCGGATCGCTTCCGGTGACGCGTACTCTACACCCAAATTCCGTTTGCCCTGGCTGTCGGCCTTTCTAATAAACGCATGCTTGCAGCCGGGAACGGCCTGACTAATAATTTTGCGAATCCGCTCCCCCTGATAGTCGGGGTCAGTGAAAATAATGACGCCCCTTGTCTTTTGCGCTCTGCGAATTCGGTCAATTACCCGCTCAGGAATAGCCGAACCGCCCGTTTCGATTGTATCCGCCTCAACCGCTCGTTTAATCGCAACAGTATCAGATTTGCCTTCAACTACAATGACTTCTTTAATCATCACATCTATTTCCTCTTTTCACAAAAAAGACAGGGAAAAACCCGTTTTCCCCTGCTTGTATCATACAATTAATTTGGTTTTTTAGGACCGATAACATGCACCGTTTTGTACTGGACGCCAAAGTCTTGGGCTTCCTGTTCGGATTCAAAAAACAAATCCATACGGTTGCCTTTGATAGCGCCCCCAGTGTCTTCAGCTTTACGAAAACCGTACCCTTCAATATAAACCCACCAGCCAAGAGGTACGACATCCGGGTCTACTGCAATGGTTCTTCCCTCTTCCGCGGTCGCTCCCGTGGCGGTAATCGCGTATCCCGCATCGCCCGGATTCTTGCCGGTTGAAGATGCATGCGGCGAATATGCAGTCATTCTAACGCGCAGCGTTCTGCGTGGAGTAAAGTCTCCTCCCTCCAGTCTAGAGCCACTACGTGACGCAGCTATCATCCGCATCGTTCCAACGGCTACGATATGGTCTTTCCAGTCGCGCAGCACCTCGGAATCGACAAGCTTCTTAGAAGCCAGCTTGCCATTGACATAAACAACCTCATACCGTTCCAAAATTTTTCCCTGCTGGCCTTGTTGGATAACTTTTCGCTCTCCCTGCGGCATTGTGTTATCCTTACGCTCTTTTGTACTGAAGGCTACCGTTTTCTCATTGTTCACGATCTTCTTGGTGATTCTTGTGACCGTCACTGTTTGGTTCTCTTTTACAGCCTGACCAGACGCCGGTTCTACTCTGTCCAGCGGCCCAAGCCTGATTTTTTGTTCCGCCAGAATATCTTTGACCTGGCGTTTTACCGTCATCACTTGCTTCTTCTGACCCGCTACGTTAATTGTTACTTTTCTTGCCGGTATGTATTTTACCTCCATACCATCCGTCAACACCGTCTCCATTCCGAAATTCAATTCATCGAACTTCCCCGGCGTTATCCCTTTCTCAGCCAGAAAATCTCCCAACGTTTTAGATTTGGTTTTTACGGTCATTACTTTGCCATCATTTATGAAAGTAATCTTCTTTGTTTTCCATGAATTAAACAAAAACACAAGACTTACGATAACAATCATCGCAACAGCGGCCAGAAGAATCCACATACGATTCTTCCAAAAATCCAACTGAATATGATTTTGTTCCAAAGTCTATCTGCCTCCTTAAACGGTTGAGAGTCATTGTAGACGATCCTCTGAAAATTTGTCAAACCAGTTTTTTACATGAGATTCTACAAATCTTGCAGAATTTCAATGGGATAAAAGATCCAAAAAAATCTCTCAACCGTTGATATACTTGAGGCAGAAAATCTTAGAAATGCTTCGACTATTCCTGAATATGGAATAATTTTTTAGCATTTTCTGTCGTAATTTGAGCTAATTCTTCGAAAGAAATATTTTTGATCTCTGCGATTTTTTCGGCGACATACCGTACATATCCACTCTCATTGCGCTTGCCGCGGTATGGTTCCGGCGTTAAATACGGACAGTCCGTTTCAATCAATAGCCGGTCAAGCGGCACCCATTCCGCCACTTCTTTTGGCTTCTTAGCATTTTTGAACGTAACCGGCCCACCAAGCGAAATGTAGAAATTCATATCTATGCATTGCCGGGCCATTTCTGAGCTACCAGAAAAGCAGTGCATAATCCCGCCTACTTCTTCCGCTTTTTCCTCACGCAAAATATGAACAATATCCTGATGCGCTTCCCGATCATGAATAATGATTGGAAGCTGCAATTTTTTGGCAAGGCGAATCTGCTTGCGGAATACTTCCTGCTGCACATCTTTCGGTGATGTATCCCAATAATAGTCCAGCCCAATTTCGCCGATAGCTACCACTTTTTCCTCTTCGCGTGCCAAGTTCTCAATCCATTCAAGATCTTCATCTGTCAACGTTTTGGCATCCTGAGGGTGCCAGCCAATGGCAGTGTAGATAAAGTCATATTTATGGGCCAACTCGAGAGACGTACGAATCGTCTCCCGGTTGTACCCGATATTGCAAATGTAAGAAACACCGCTTTCCCGTGCACGGGTAATTGTGGCATCCCTATCTTCATTGAATTTCTCATCATTCAAATGGGCGTGTGTATCAAACAGCACTATAACAGCCTCCTTTTGGGTCCAGACACCTATTTTACAATCGCCCCGTTCGGCATGCTGTCAGGAACGGTCGCAAGAGTGAGTTTGTCTCCTTCAGATGCGGCCAAAATCATTCCATTCGACATTTCACCACGCAGCTTTACCGGTTTAAGGTTAGTGACGCAGATCACTTTCTTGCCGATAAGGTCTTCCGGACTGTAATGCTTGGCAATACCGGATACGACCTGGCGTTTTTCATAGCCGAGATCCAGTTGCAGCTTCAACAATTTATCTGCTTTCGGAATTTTTTCCGCTTCGATAACCTGCGCCACGCGTAATTCCACTTTCATAAAGTCATCGATATTGATTTCGGGTACGGCTGGCTTCTCTTCTGTTTTAGCTTGCGCCTGTTCCTTCTTTTTCTTATTTTCTTCCGCCTGTTTACGCGCTGCTGCCGTTGTCTCATCAATAACGGCAATTTCTTTTTCCAGATCAAGGCGTGGGAATAACGCATCACCCTTGTTTACTTTTATGCCGGCCGGAAGCGCTCCCCACTCTTTTGCCGACTCCCAGCTTGTAATATCTTCATTTCCCGTAATACCCAGCTGCGCCCAAATTTTGCGCGGTGCATGTGTCATAAACGGTTGCAAAGCAATAGAAATAATACGAATGCTTTCCGCCAGATTGTACATAACTGTACCAAGGCGTTCTTTATTGGCTTCATCTTTTGCCAGCACCCATGGCGTTGTTTCATCAATATATTTATTTGTGCGGCTCACCAGATCCCATAGGCTGTTCAACGCACCGCCAAACCGCATTTCGTCCATGTGCTCTTCGAGACCAGTAACTGCTTGACGCGCCACATTGCGCAGGTTTTCATCCACCATTTCCGGCGCGGTCGGAGCCGGAAGCACGCCTTCAAAATATTTCTCAATCATCGCTACCGTCCGGCTCACCAAATTGCCAAGGTCATTCGCTAGATCAAAGTTCAAACGCTGGATAAATGCTTCCGGCGTGAATACGCCATCTTGACCGAACGGAATTTCACGCAACAGGAAGTAGCGAATCGAGTCGGAACCGTAACGTTCGATCAAAAATTTTGGATCGATAACATTGCCTTTCGATTTCGACATTTTTCCATCTGGCATAAGCAGCCAACCATGACCAAATACCTTCTTCGGTAATGGCAAGTCAAGCGCCATTAGAATAATTGGCCAATAAATCGTGTGAAAGCGAAGAATGTCCTTACCGATCATATGGACATCAGCCGGCCAATATTTGTTAAATTTCGTGTCATCTTCGCTCATATATCCTAGCGCGGTAATATAGTTCGTCAGCGCATCAATCCAGACATAGATAACGTGCTCAGGGTCGTTCGGCAACTTAATGCCCCAGTCGAATGATGTGCGGGATACGCTCAAGTCTTCCAGACCCGGCTTAAGGAAGTTATTTACCATCTCATTGCGGCGGGACTCTGGCTGAATAAACTCCGGATGCTCTTCGATGTATTTCAAAAGCCGATCTTGGTATTTCGACATACGAAAGAAATAACTTTTTTCTTTCACAAGCGAAATTGGGCGTCCACAATCTGGACAAATATGTTCTCCATCCTTTTTCGACTGATGCTCCGTCCAAAACGCTTCACAAGGCACACAGTAGTAACCTTCGTATTCGCCTAGGTAGATATCGCCTTTATCAACAAGCTTTTGGAAGATCTTCTGCACGGCATCTTTATGACGCTTCTGGGTAGTACGAATGAAATCGTCATAGGAAATATCAAGGCGTTCCCATAAGTCCTTAATCCAATCAACAATCGGATCAATAAATTCCAACGGTTGCTTGTCTTCCTGCGCGGCGCGTTGCTGCAGCTTCTGTCCATGCTCGTCCGTGCCTGTGAGATAAAACACGTCGTATCCACGTAAACGCTTATAACGGGCCAGCGCGTCGCAGGCGATTGTCGTATAAGCATTTCCGATATGAAGCGTATTGCTCGGGTAATAAATCGGTGATGTAATGTAATACGTTGGTTTACTCATCTTACTCATCCTTTCACCAAAAAAATGAGGAAGAAAACTTGCGAGCACTGCCCGCTCGCTTTCTATGAAAAAAGGCTCCCCATCCCCATATGGGACGAGAAGCTCTCGTGGTACCACCCAAATTCCCTGTCTTCCTAGCTTTCCAGTCAAAAGAAGACAGGCTCAATCCCGTAACGCGGGAAACGTTGCCCCCTAACGCATCATGCGCTCGAAAGCAAAAACTCCGGGGCCATCTTCATCCCGCTCCTTTTACCGGTTTCCACCCATCCCGGCTCTCTGTAAAAAGTACACGCGATTACTCTTCCCATCATCGTTTTGCATATATTATCCATAATATATGATTTCCTTTTCCTTTTATTCTATACCTTACCTGTCAGTCTTCGTCAAGTCTTATGTTAATCCCTCACTATATTATCCTTTTATTCCCTTTTTTGTCGAATTAATAACTACGAGTGTTTGTGTTTTTGTCGAAAAATCTGCATCAAGATTTATCTATTTCACAGAATATTTTTGTATTATTTTAAAATAAGGTATAAATTTAAAATAAATTCAGTCTTATATACTGTTATATATTTTATACATATATTACATTTTAAACACTATATTTCCTTTATTAGTATTTTTTTACATATATTGAGATTTTTTTATAGTATAATCCCAGTAAATGGTTGACCTCATCGAAAAATGCTGTTAGGATAGTGATAAAGAAAGTATGTCGAATTTTGACGATAAAAATAATGAATAAATTCGGGTAATTACGAGAGGAGATATAGTAAACATGAAATCAACTGGTATTGTAAGAAAAGTAGATGAATTAGGTCGTGTCGTAATTCCAATCGAACTCCGTCGTACATTGGGTATTGGAGAAAAAGACGCTCTTGAAATTTATGTTGACGGCGAACGCATCATGTTAAAAAAATACGAGCCAGCCTGCATCTTCTGTGGAAGCACAGAAAATACGATAACGTACAAAGGAAAAATTATCTGTGGTTCCTGCATATCTGAAATACCCACGCAAAAAGCATAACATAAATGAAGAAAAATAAGCTTCCTAACAATCGGGAAGCTTATTTTTCTTTCTGATGATAAGCGTTGTACACTTCCCGCTTAGGAAGTCCACGTTCTTCTGCTGTTTGCTTCAGCGCCTCCTTCTTCGTCAACCCTTTTTCAATATAAACATCTACATGGGATACAATGTCGAGTCCTTGCCACCATTGCTCTAACTGGCCTGCTCCCTGTTCTCCTTCATTTCCTTCTACGATAACGGTAAATTCGCCGCGGATTTCCTCCTGCTCGTTCAGAAAATCAAGCACTTCCATTATCTCTCCCCGCACAAATTCTTCATAGCGCTTCGTTAATTCTCTCCCTAGCGCCACTTTGCGTTCACCAAGCACTTCCCTTATTTCAGCCAAAGTTTTAATGATACGGTGCGGCGCTTCATAGAAAATAAGCGTTTCTGGATATGAACGAAGTCGCTCTAGTTCCTTCCGGCGCTCCTTGTTATCACGCGGAAGAAAACCACGGAACAAAAAACGATCTGTCGACAGTCCGGAGGCAATCAACGCGGACAGCCCGGCGTTTGCTCCCGGTACGGGGATTACAGGAATGGATTCGTCAACCGCATCTCGAACCAACTCTTGCCCCGGATCTGAGATCGCCGGAAGCCCAGCGTCGCTTACAAGCGCTATCGATTTTCCTATTTTTAATAAGCGAATAATTTCCGGCCCACTAGCTGCTTTATTATGTTCATGATAACTAATAAGTCGCGTCCCAATTTCAAAATGGTTAAGCAACTTGCGTGTCTGCCGGGTGTCCTCCGCTGCGATAATATCCACTTCCTGAAGCACGCGAATGGCACGAATGGTCATATCATCCATATTGCCTATAGGAGTTGCTACAAGATATAGCTTGCCCTTTCCGTCATGATCGCCGGAAGCAAAGCTTTTCTGTACAAACATACCTACTCCTCCTTCCTGTCGCCATAATAAATCGAATGAATTTCGTCACAGTATTCCCCGTTCTCTTTATAAACGATCAATGGTGGAAGTACTTTTACATCAGGTTTTCCGTCCCGAATTCCTTCAATTAATACCATGTTGGCTTCCATCCCTGGTTTTGGATAGACGAGCCGAATCCGTTTCGGTTCGATACGGTATTTACGCATCAACGTCATTAAATCTCCCAAACGTCCGGCACGGTGTACATATGCTACTTTTCCGCCTGGGCGAACTAGCTTGCTGCTTATGCGAATCACTTCTTCAAGCGTCAGTAAGATTTCATGGCGTGCGATTGCTACATGGCTGCTTTTATTTTTCTCCCCACCAACAACCGGCATATACGGTGGATTACATGTCAGGGCGTCATAACTCCCATTCCGCAGAAATGTGAGTGCCTCTTTTACATCCCCATGATAAATTGTAATTCTGTCTTCTAACCCATTCAGCGCCACGTTGCGCTTGGCCATATCGTAAAGCCTCTCTTGTATCTCTACGGCATCAATCGGACATTCTGTACGCACGCTTAACAACAGAGGAATGACGCCGTTGCCGGTACATAAATCAATAATCCGACCCCTTTTTATCGGAAGAGAAGCAAAGCGGGCCAGCAGCACGGCATCAAGCGAAAAGCAGAATACTTGTTTACTCTGAATAATTTTCATATCTTTGGTTAGCAAATCATCAATTCGTTCATCCGAATACAACCTTACATTTTCTACCATAAGAGTTCCTTTCTATGAATGAGAAAAATTCGGAGGCTTATGCTCGCCAAAAATGAAAAGTGTTTAAAAAACGACCCGCGTACAACTCGGGTCGTTTCCGTTATCCTTGTTTATTTAAAAAAGCTAGGCAAAACAAGCAATCTCCATCCGTGCGTACACTTCCGTAATGCACGTTGCAGATATGGAAACCTTCCTGGTACAAACGTGCCAGGTTATCATATCCTTCACCGACAACCAACCTTTTCTTTTTATCCTTTCGCGTCTTTATGACACTGCTCTGGAGCTTTTCCTTCTTTTCCAGTTCGATTTCCCGCTGCTGCAACCGCTCCCTAAGGTGTTGATTCTCGAGCAAGAGATTTTTATTTTCTTCCATAAGCTCCAGCATCGCGTTCTTCAAGTGGCCGATCTCCTCGTATAGCCCTCCGACCTTTTCCTCAATCAAAGCGAGCTGGTGAAACATGCTTTGTTTGTTCACAATCCCCACCTCAGTTGTTCTCTACTGCACCTTCTCCACTACGCTAATCTCTTCAAAAGGCAGTTCCATAATTCGCTCCGCTTCATATAGATCCACCTGAACTTTTTTCTCCAAGATGTTAAGACCGACAACACGACCATACCCCATCGCTGTCACCACTTCTTTTCCTATGTCCGGAAGCTCTTCTTTCGCGCTCTCATAGTTATCGCTTTCATATTTGAGACAGCACATAAGCCGTCCACACAAACCGGAAATCTTCGCAGGATTCAGCGACAAATTCTGGTCTTTCGCCATCTTGATGGACACCGGTTCGAAATCGCCGAGAAACGTGGAGCAGCAGAGAATGCGACCACAAGGCCCTATTCCGCCAAGCATCTTCGCTTCATCACGAACACCAATCTGGCGGAGCTCAATACGCGTGCGGAAAATAGCGGCTAAATCTTTGACGAGTTCACGAAAATCGACACGTCCTTCTGCCGTAAAGTAGAAGATGATTTTGTTCTTGTCAAACGTATATTCCACATCGACCAGCTTCATTTCTAGGTTGTGCGCAGCAATCTTCTCCTGACAGATGCCAAACGCTTCCTTTGCCAGCCGCTTGTTTTCTTCCACCTGAAAACGGTCCTGCTCATCAGCAATGCGCAATACTTTTTTCAGTGGTAGGACAACATCATTTTCGTCCACCTGCTTACGCCCGATAACCACCTGCCCATACTCCACGCCTCGCGCGGTCTCCACAATCACAAAATCGTTGATTTCAATCGAGAAATCACCAGGATCAAAATAATATATCTTCCCCGCTTTTTTAAAGCGGACACCTACAACATCAAACAAAATGTTATCCCTCCTGCAGACGAAGCACCATATCTTCCAAGGATAACTGCAGGTTCGCATAATGCGTAAGCCTGTTTTTTGTTACCAGGATTGTCCCCATTCCATCCACAAGTCTACGCTGACTCATACGCAGTGCCTGTTTCTGAATGGGCTCCATCTGATCTTTATTCGTAATCTGGGATTCTTTTCCCAGTGAAAAAAACAACAAATCACGAAACCAGAGCAAAAACAAATCAAGAAACAGGTCGATTTTGTCAGTCGCCTTCTCTTGTTTGAGAAACTTATCATGAATGGTGACAAGGGCATATGTGCCCCTTTCAAGGATGTCCTCACTTAATTGTATCACTAGGCTTCTCAACTGCGCAAACGATTCTGTTTCACAAAGTCTACGTGCCTCTTCAACATCGTTGGCGATCTGCGCTGCAGCGCGAGCCAGACCAGGCTTTACGCCCGCTTGCTCGAGTTCTTTGGCAATGATTTCAGGCGAGGGAGCTGCAAATGTAATAATCTGACAGCGGGAAAGAATAGTAGGAAGAATATCCTGTATTCGACTGGTTAATAGAATGGCAACAACCCCCTGCGGAGGTTCTTCGAGAAATTTCAGCATTCTGTTGGTGGCTTCCTGGTTCATTTTGTCGGCTTCATCCATAATATATACTTTATGGCTGGACTCTGCCGCCCTGTAGGAGAATTTTTTCTGCAAGTCCTCAACTTGCTTAATTCGAATGATGTTTCTCTCCGGTTCAATCCAATGGACGTCAAAATGATTTCTTTCTTCAATCAAACGGCAATTTTTGCATATGCCGCAACTATCTCCATTCTGCTTCAGACAAAAAATAGCCTTGGCGAAATGTTTAGCCACTTTCTTTTTGCCCGCCCCTTTAGGGCCAGAGAACAAATATGCGTGCGATAAACGATTATGTTTTAGGCTGCGATATAATAGTTCAGCGACCTGTTTTTGCGCTGGAAACTCGCTCCACATGGTACCAATCCACACTTCTTTCGTTTGGTTTGCTTACATGTACATATTAATAAGCAGGCCCCGAATTTCGCCTATTGTATCTAAAATGCTGATACTCTTCTTCTCTTTTTTCAATACGGCATCCGTTACTTCCGTAAGCTTTTTATCAACCTCGGTAATCATTTTATATACCTTGCTGCGGCCGCGACGGTTAAAACCGTGGCGTTCTTCCAACGCGACCCCGTGTTTGACCACCTCTTCCATAAAGCTTTTGACAAGCGCTTTATATTCTTTCAAATCTTTAATCGTGCGGGAACGGGCTAACCGTTCTCCCTGCCTGTCAATTTTTTCGATGAGTCTGTTGAATTTCTCTATGTCCAATTGTCCGCTTTGGAACTGCATAACCTCGTCAAATTCGACGTAATACTGAGGCAACACCTTCTGCTTCGGTTCAACCCCCTGTATTTTGTCGAGCGGCATATTTTCCCCAATTCGCATGAAATCCACCCTTTTCTTTACTTTATTTGTTACTACTAAATCAGCTTTTTCCGCTGGCCTATTGTGAAAAGGGAAAGCGTTACTGTCTATTTGTCAGATAATGCAGAAAATGATCGCGCACTTCTTTCTGTATTGTCTCAATGCTGCGCGCCGCGTTGATTTTTACAATTCTATCCGCGTATTTACGACAGATTTCCGCAAACCCTTGTCTTACTTTTTGATGATATTCAGCCGGTTTACTTTCAATACGATCCGGTCCCTTATAAGCTGCAAAACGCTGCTTTAAACGCTCGCGGCTAATCTCTGCTGGTAGATCCAAAAAATACGTTATATCCGGTGTCAATCCACCAGTAGCAAACTGGTTAATATTTATGATTTCTTCCAGCGGCAGCCCAAGGCCGTAGCCTTGATACGCTAGACTGGCATCAACGAATCGATCACATAATACAATTTTTCCTTCTTCCAGCGCCGGAATAATTTTTTCACGGACATGCTGAGCCCGCGACGCAGCATATAACAACACTTCAGTTTGGTGCCTCATCTCGCTGTTTTTCGGATCTAAGAGCAGCGCCCGGATGCTGTCGCTAATGCCTGTGCCCCCAGGCTCCCGGGTCAGTAGAACATTGTGGCCCTGTTCACGGAGAAACTCGTACAATAGCTTAATTTGTGTAGTCTTGCCCGCTCCGTCAGCCCCTTCAAATGTGACAAAGCAACCCTTCAACGGCGCACTCCTCCCTTATTTCGTATGATGTTATCATATACAAAAAACTACAGGCTGACCAGTACAAAGATTCCCTCTACTGTTTCATCGGACGTCCCCTGAAAATACCCTCCTGCCCATTTTATCTCCTGTATGATATTAACATGTTCTTCGGTAATTTTTTCCCCGGGTACAAGCAGCGGAACACCAGGCGGGTAAGGAATGACCATTTCCGCGCTGCACCATCCAATGGCTTGTTCAAGCGGCACGCGTTTTTTATGGAAATGGAAGGCTTCCTGCAAAGAGATCGATGGCTTAACCAATCGCCCAGGTCTCGTAAAAAAAGCGTTGGTACGGTTCCGTGTCCGTCTTTCTCCCGGCATGTTAGCCAGCTTCTTTTCAAGTTGCAAAACGGCGTTTATGACCTTTTCTATTTGAGTCACCTCATTATGAATGGGAAAAACAAGGACAACATTACGCAGATCTGCCATCTCAGCTACAATCCCCATTTCCTCCAGCCATTCAAGTAACTGGTACCCGGTAACGTTAAAATGGCGGCTTGTCAGCACCCATTTTAACGGGTCACGAGTATATACCGTTTTCCCATCTATTTCGGACCAGATAAAAAGATACTCAAGTTTCCTAGTAAGATCGAGCCGTGCTTGTTCAAGCTTTTCTACTGTAGCGACTAATTGTTTCCTTCCTTTTGTCACAAGATAGCGGCGTGCCACATCCAGCGAAGCCATCAACGGATACGAAGGGCTACTTGACTGTATCATTGAAAGTACCCGTTTCAATTTTTCTCGTGGAATGCGGGTTCCCTGTATGTGCAGCATGGACGCCATAGTCATGGCAGGAAGCATTTTATGCGTTGATTGAACGACCAAATCAGCTCCTGCTTTTAAAGCAGAATCTGGAACATTCAATGCCTGACTAAAGTGGGCACCATGCGCTTCATCTACAATGAGCGGGATTCCCGCTTGATGGCAAGCTTCCGCAATTTCTGCCACATTTTGTCCCATACCGTAATAATTAGGATTGGTAATCCAGACCGCTTTGGCACTCGGATATTTCTTAAGGGCTACTTTTACATGTGTTGCACTGATTCCTGTCGCTACCTGTGTATCCGGTTCAGTATAAGGCGTAATAAACACCGGGCGCGCGCCAGCCAGCAACAAACCATTAAAGATCGATTTATGAGCATTGCGCTGGACAAGGATCGTATCTCCAGGAGCACATAGCGTAAGAGCAGCGGCAAGATTGCCCGCCGTGGAGCCTCCGATAAGAAAAAATGTTTCAGCGGCACCGAAAGCATCCGCAGCCATCTCCTGTGCCTCGGCAATAACTTCGGCAGGATGGTGAAGATCATCAAGCCCGCTCACTTCTGTTGCGTCTATTTTTAAAATGGAGTAGAAATGATTGTCCGCTTCCTTATCAAATACGTTCCCATCTTTATGTCCGGGTACGTGCAGTGATATATGCCTGTTTCTCTCGTATGCGCAAAGCGCTGCGTATAGCGGCGCAATTGTATGGTTCATCATGATTTCCCCCTTCGTCTGTCCCAATTCTCACCATAAAAGAAACCCTCCTTGATTTCAAGAAGGGCTTACGCGTTTTGTTTCAACCATATTCTTCGCATTTGACGAATAAAAAAATGATATCTATCTTCGGAAGCATCTGTTTTTATGATCTCCTGTTCACACCGATGGCAGACAAATGATCGAAAAATAAAGATTCCTCGTTCTTCCTCATGACCACATACAATGCAGCTATGGTCTTCCTGCTCCGTCATCAATTATCACCTTCATCTTTTTTCAGCTATTTTTCCCTATTCTTTTTATTTTTATACATAAAAACGGCCAAAACTAATATATTGATACCCTATTTGCTCCATTTCCTCCGGCTCATATAAATTACAAACATCAATTACAATGTTTTGTTTCATCAAACTTCTTCTTATATACCATTCTTTAACAGGTATCGAAACGAAAGCTTGCTGTTTTTCTAAAATGATAAGCGCATCGACTCCTTGAAGCGCCCTCCATTTGTCCTGATACAAAATACAGGGAAATTTCATGTCGTCTTTATCTTCATCATGCATAGAAAATAAATGAATATCAGCCCCTAAGAAGTGTAAGGATGTAACCGCTTCATACACGAATGGAGTCTCCGCATTTCCCCAGACACCTAACGAAACGTTTCCAACACTTTTTTTGTTAAAATCACGCTCAATTCGAAAAGCAAAAAATAAGGAAGCGGTCTTCAATAACCAATTAAGAATCAACTCTCCATTCTCCTGTTCCCTTGTCTGTCCAATAGCGGGATCTAACCCCAAAGCCCTGCGCACCATAATAAAATCAGCCCCGTGTTCTTGGCAGTGCTGATATAATTCCGTTTCCTGCAAAAGACCAAGGCGATAAAAACAATATACATTTTTTACTACTTGGGCCTCTTTAACCGGCATCATAAGCAAAGGCACATTCATTCTGCTTAAAGAACGTCGCAACCGTGTTACTTCTTTTGGACGAATACTTTTTACTCCTAAAATGATGGCCTTAATACCGTCAGGGGTAGCTAAAGGTACAATAATCTCGGGGTCTATTTTATCATACAAAATCCCCACTCCTTTTCCGATAAAGAAAATAGTAGCCTGCTTATCTTCAGCAAGAATTTGTACATTATTTAAGGAAGGTATTAAGAATTGATACAGGAAAAAAATGATAAAGGAAGACTGGAAAAGGAAAAGTCAACAATCTACAGCCATACCCTTCATTACCGCTACCGTTGGAAGCCGTCCATGATGATTTTACAGGCCTTACTTATATTTTTCCTGCTTTTTGTCGCCGAACGATACTTTAATGCTACAAGCCAGCACCTATTATATTCCTTTGGATATTTTATAATCATATGGATACTTCAGGGAATTTCATTCTTCCTTTACTGCTTTGTCTCATCGCTTCCAATGTGTTGGCACATTGATGGGTTTTTATCTCCTTGGGGCGGATGGAGGACAAAATTACCTTTATCCATCTCCAATTACCAGCAAATTGAGTGGATGTTTTTCTCTATCGGCACGGCTGTCAGCTTGTTGGTTACAGCATGGTGGAGCGTACAATACGGCTTTTTAATGCTCAGTTACCATATTACGCTTAGTATACCTCGGATCGTTACAGTATTACGTATACAGAAATGGAAAAACGAAAAAAAATCGTACGTTATTAAATATGAGCGACAGGGAATCGGTTTGTATTCTACATAAACTTTCCCTTAGTAACAAAAACCCCCTTATCCAGCTTGCAATTGGATTGGATAAGGGGGTTTTTCTATTATACCTTGAAAACTGAATCAAAAGAAACATGACGCACAGGACATCCAGTCTATCTTTGGTTAAGCCCTCGACCGATTAGTATTCGTCAGCTCCACGTGTTGCCACGCTTCCACCTCGAACCTATCCACCTCATCATCTATAAGGGGTCTTACCAGCTTACGCTGTGGGAAATCTCATCTTGAGGGGGGCTTCACGCTTAGATGCTTTCAGCGCTTATCCCGTCCGCACATGGCTACCCAGCTGTGCTCCTGGCGGAACAACTGGTGCACCAGCGGTGCGTCCATCCCGGTCCTCTCGTACTAAGGACAGCTCCTCTCAAATTTCCTGC
>NZ_CP014140.1:3662500-3664835 GCF_001439585.2 Aneurinibacillus sp. XH2
ATTCAGGCAGGAGTCCTTCCCCATTACGGGAAGTGGGTTTCCCCATTCGGACATCTCCGGATCAACGCTTGCTTACAGCTCCCCGAAGCGTTTCGTCGTTTGCCACGTCCTTCATCGGCTCCTGGCGCCAAGGCATCCACCGTGCGCCCTTCGTAGCTTAACCACATTGAAGGGTTTCTTTTATGGAATCCTTGTTTTGCGCGTGTTTCTTCTGTATCCAGTTTTCAAGGTACAACTTCTATGATGGGTTTAGAATGAGTACGTACTTTTTGTTTACAGGCAAAACCCACAAACAAAAAAGATACGTTCATTCCAGCCTGGCAACGTCCTACTCTCCCAGGGCATACGCCCAAGTACCATCGGCGCTGAAGGGCTTAACTTCTGTGTTCGGGATGGGAACAGGTGTGACCCCTTCGCTATCGTCACCAGACATCGTATGGTGGAGCTAAGCGGGATCGAACCGCTGACCTCTACACTGCCAGTGTAGCGCTCTCCCAGCTGAGCTATAGCCCCACAATGTAAATGAAAATACCGACATTCTAACAAAACATTGTATGTTTTCATCGGTCGTCTTCATATTTTCTTTTTGTAGGAACGAAGTTCCTTCAAAACTGAACAGTGAATGCTCGTGCGTGCCGAGACTCCGTAGAAAGGAGGTGATCCATCCGCACCTTCCGGTACGGATACCTTGTTACGACTTCACCCCAATCATCTGCCCCACCTTCGGCGGCTGGCTCCAGAAGGTTACCTCACCGACTTCGGGTGTTGCAAACTCTCGTGGTGTGACGGGCGGTGTGTACAAGACCCGGGAACGTATTCACCGCGGCATGCTGATCCGCGATTACTAGCGATTCCGGCTTCATGCAGGCGAGTTGCAGCCTGCAATCCGAACTGAGAACGGTTTTTAGGGATTGGCTCACCCTCGCGGGTTGGCACGCCCGTTGTACCGTCCATTGTAGCACGTGTGTAGCCCAGGACATAAGGGGCATGATGATTTGACGTCATCCCCACCTTCCTCCGTCTTGTCGACGGCAGTCTCCTTAGAGTGCCCAACTGAATGCTGGCAACAAAGGACAAGGGTTGCGCTCGTTGCGGGACTTAACCCAACATCTCACGACACGAGCTGACGACAACCATGCACCACCTGTCACCGCTGTCCCGAAGGAAGCCTCCATCTCTGGAGGGGTCAGCGGGATGTCAAGCCCTGGTAAGGTTCTTCGCGTTGCTTCGAATTAAACCACATGCTCCACCGCTTGTGCGGGTCCCCGTCAATTCCTTTGAGTTTCAGCCTTGCGGCCGTACTCCCCAGGCGGAGTGCTTATCGCGTTAGCTGCGGCACTGAGGAGGTGGACTCCCCAACACCTAGCACTCATCGTTTACGGCGTGGACTACCAGGGTATCTAATCCTGTTTGCTCCCCACGCTTTCGCGCCTCAGCGTCAGTTACAGGCCAGAGAGCCGCCTTCGCCACTGGTGTTCCTCCACATCTCTACGCATTTCACCGCTACACGTGGAATTCCGCTCTCCTCTCCTGCACTCAAGCTCCCCAGTTTCAGATGGCCCTCCACGGTTGAGCCGTGGGCTTTCACACCTGACTTAAGAAGCCGCCTGCGCGCGCTTTACGCCCAATAATTCCGGACAACGCTTGCCCCCTACGTATTACCGCGGCTGCTGGCACGTAGTTAGCCGGGGCTTTCTCGTCAGGTACCGTCAGACCGGGAGGTCATCCCGGCGGTTCTTCCCTGACAACAGAGTTTTACGATCCGAAGACCTTCCTCACTCACGCGGCGTTGCTCCGTCAGACTTTCGTCCATTGCGGAAGATTCCCTACTGCTGCCTCCCGTAGGAGTCTGGGCCGTGTCTCAGTCCCAGTGTGGCCGTTCACCCTCTCAGGTCGGCTACGCATCGTCGCCTTGGTAGGCCGTTACCCCACCAACTAGCTAATGCGCCGCAGGCCCATCTGTACGCGGCTCAAAGGCCTTTCCATGCCGAACCATGCGGTTCGGCATCCTATCCGGTATTAGCTCCGGTTTCCCGGAGTTATCCCGGTCGTACAGGCAGGTTGCCTACGTGTTACTCACCCGTCCGCCGCTAACCTCAGGAATGCAAGCACTCCATCGGTTCGCTCGACTTGCATGTATTAGGCACGCCGCCAGCGTTCGTCCTGAGCCAGGATCAAACTCTCCAAAAAAGTTGAAGATTGATACGCAAGCTCATAAGCTAGCTCATAAAGTAAAGAATGTTTTTCGGGCCCCATAAAAGTGCCTGAAATCAACTTTGAAGCTGACCTTCACTTTCATGGGATATTTACCTCGCACACAAACGAGTATCACTGT